>NZ_CP109821.1:0-3651544 GCF_038723655.1 Burkholderia arboris | reverse complement strand
CGAATCGGCTTCACCGCCCGCCGGGGTCGCACCGGGACCCGGGCGCCATGTGCGGCGGCCGGCGGCCGCTTCGTGCGCGGGCAGGCTCGGCAGGTCGATGTCGGCGTCGTCGGCGTTCAGGTGATTCGCGGCGGCGGCCGACGGCGTCATCGGCACGTCGGCCGGCGCGGCGGGCGCACCCGCGGCATTCGCGGCGAGGTTGGCGGCGATCGCGGCGACCGTCGCGGCCGGGCCGCTCGGGGCCAGCGGCGCGCGCGGGGCGGCCGGCGCTGCACCGGTCGCGGCGCTGCGCATACCTGCCTTGGGATCGAGGACGAACTGGACTTCGATCGGCGCATTCCAGAAATCTCGGGCCAGATCGGAGATCCGTCCCGAAAACTGGCTCTTGACCCAGTCCAGCTTGAAGCGGTTCGGCGCGGCGATGGACAGCGTGTTCGCCGACGCATCGAAGGCCACCGGGGCCAAGGGTTTGATCCACGTCACGTACTGCTGGGGCGTCAGCTCGCGCTCCAGCAGTGCGGAACAGTGTTGCCAGAAATCGTTCATCAAGTAACTGTCGTTTTTTGCGTGCACAGCGCGGCTCGCCGGCGCCCTTGTCGCGGTAGCGCAACAAGGCCCGAAGCGGTCGTGCGAGCGTGCTTCGGACGCCTGCATCACAGTGTTGGAGGGGCAGGCGCGGGCCGAAGCGGCGTGCGGGATTCTTGGAGATAAGGCGAGATTCTACCGCCAAACGCGGCCACAGCGGGACTTATCCACAGGCTGGCTTTGTGGGGCGCGGGGCCGGATCGCGCGGGGCGTGCACAGGCGATCGACTCCTAAAGTATTGACCGTCAAGAGAAAAACGGTTTAAATAGCGGGTTCCGCGAAAACCAATCCTGTATTCCCGGCGATTGCGTTCGCCCGAATGCCTCCGGTAAGGGCACGCGGTCCCCTGAATTTCGACATTCTCGAACAAGTGAGAACATCATGAAACGTACTTACCAACCGTCCGTGACGCGCCGCAAGCGCACCCATGGCTTCCGTGTCCGCATGAAGACGGCAGGTGGCCGCAAGGTCATCAACGCTCGCCGCGCGAAGGGCCGCAAGCGCCTGGCCATCTAAGGCAGGTTGCGCGCTGTGTCCGCCGTCCGCAGTCCTGCGGAAGGTACCGTCGAGCCGGGTGCGAATCCGTCGCAGACGAAAGCCGCCTTCCCGAAAGCTGCGCGACTTCTGAAAACGGATGAATTTTCATCCGTTTTTCGTTTGCGTCCCTGGCGGCGCTCCGCGCACTTCGTGATTTACGGCAAGCCGACCGGTCAGCCCGCGCGTCTGGGGCTCGTCGTCGGCAAGAAGTATGCGCCGCGTGCAGTAACACGTAACCTCGTGAAGCGGCTGGCGCGCGATCAGTTTCGCCTGCGCCGGGCCGAATTCGCCGGTTACGACCTGCTGCTGCGGCAGCACACGCGCTTCGACAAGAAAGCGCTGCCGAGCGCGGCTTCCGCCCCGCTCGCGGCGATGTGCGCGGCCGAGATCCGCGAACTGCTCGACAGGGCAGTCCGGGAAATCGCCCGCCGGGCGTCGAAGCCCGCGTCCGAGTGACGCATCCGTGCCTGGTGCGGCGTTCGCGCCTGCCCGGCCGGTTTTGACGCGGCGTCGTACGGCGCCGCCCAAGGTATGGAAACGGTATTGATCGCCTTGCTGCGCTTCTACAAGGTTGCCGTGAGCCCGATGCTCGGCAACCGTTGCCGTTTTTATCCTTCCTGTTCGGATTACGCGCGCGAGGCAATCCAGTATCATGGCGCCGCGCGCGGCACGTATCTCGCCGTCAGGCGCGTGTGCCGATGCCATCCGTTTTCCGCGGGCGGCATCGACCTCGTCCCGCCGCCCAACTCCGACACTCGCGCTAGCGGCGAAGCCGACGCGCGGTCCCATCGACTCTGAGACAACGCATGGATATCAAACGCACCGTCCTATGGGTGATCTTCTTCATGTCAGCTGTCATGCTGTACGACAACTGGCAGCGGTCCCATGGACGCCCGTCGATGTTCTTCCCGAGCGCCACGCAGACGACCCCCGCGGCCGCTGCCGGCGGTGCATCGGGCACGGGCGCGACGACGACGACCGCAGGTGAAGTGCCTGCTGCCGCAGCCGGCGCCGCACCGTCGACGACGGCACCGGCCGCCCAGGCGCAGCTCGTGAAGTTCTCGACCGACGTCTATGACGGCGAAATCGACACGCGCGGCGGCACGCTCGCGAAGCTGACGCTGAAGAAGCAAGGCGACGGCAAGCAGCCCGACCTGTACATCACGCTGTTCGACCACACGGCCGGCCACACGTATCTCGCACGCACGGGCCTGCTCGGCGGCGATTTCCCGAACCACAACGACGTCTACACGCAGCTGAACGCGGGCTCGACGTCGATGACGGGTGACCAGAACACGCTGAAGCTGTCGTTCGAGTCGCCGGTGAAGGGCGGCGTGAAGGTCGTGAAGACCTACACGTTCACGCGCGGCAGCTACGTGATCGGCGTCGACACCAAGATCGACAACGTCGGCACGGCGCCTGTCACGCCGACGGTCTACATGGAACTGGTGCGCGACAACACGGCCGTCGAAACGCCGATGTTCTCGCACACGTTCCTCGGGCCGGCGGTCTACACGGACGCGAAGCACTTCCAGAAGATCAACTTCAGCGACCTCGACAAGAACAAGGCCGACTTCGTGAACTCCGCCGACAACGGCTGGGTCGCGATGGTGCAGCACTACTTCGCGTCGGCCTGGATTCCGCAGCAGGGCGTGAAGCGCGACATCTACGCCGAGAAGATCGATCCGACGCTGTACCGCGTCGGCGTGAAGCAGCCGGTCGCCGCGATTGCGCCGGGCCAGTCGGCCGACGTGCAGGCACGCCTGTTCGCCGGTCCGGAAGAAGAGCGCATGCTCGAAGGCATCGCGCCGGGCCTGGAGCTCGTGAAGGACTACGGCTGGGTGACGATCATCGCGAAGCCGCTGTTCTGGCTGCTCGAGAAGATCCACGGCTTCGTCGGTAACTGGGGCTGGGCGATCGTGCTGCTGACGGTCCTGATCAAGGCCGTGTTCTTCCCGCTGTCGGCTGCAAGCTACAAGTCGATGGCGCGGATGAAGGAAATCACGCCGCGCATGCAGGCGCTGCGCGAACGCTTCAAGAGCGATCCGCAGAAGATGAACGCCGCGCTGATGGAGCTGTACAAGACCGAGAAGGTCAATCCGTTCGGCGGCTGCCTGCCGGTCGTGATCCAGATCCCGGTGTTCATCTCGCTGTACTGGGTGCTGCTCGCTTCGGTCGAAATGCGCGGCGCGCCGTGGATTCTGTGGATTCACGACCTGTCGCAGCGCGATCCGTTCTTCATCCTGCCGGTGCTGATGGCCGTGTCGATGTTCGTGCAGACGAGCCTGAACCCGACGCCGCCGGACCCCGTCCAGGCGAAGATGATGAAGTTCATGCCGATCGCGTTCTCGGTGATGTTCTTCTTCTTCCCGGCCGGCCTCGTGCTGTACTACGTCGTGAACAACGTGCTGTCGATCGCGCAGCAGTACTACATCACGCGCAAGCTCGGCGGCGGCAAGAAGAAGCCTGCCTGACGCCCGTTGCAGTCGTGGGCGGCCAGCCGCCCGCGACGCACGAAAAAAAGCCGCATGGTTCGTGACCATGCGGCTTTTTGCTTTTGCGGTTCCGGTGCGGGTTCAGCCCTTCTTCGAGTCGCCCGAGTCGCCGTAGAACTGCTCGACCAGTTCCTGCACGAGGTAGCGATGATGCGGCGACAACGCTTCGATCTTCGACGCGAGCTCGATCGTCTCGGGCGTCGGCGGATAGCGTTCGTCGCGCGGCAGCGGTTGCGGCGTCGGGTGTTCGATCACGCTCGGCGACGGGCCGTAATGCAGCCAGTGGAGTTCGACGCGCAGCCATTCGGCGAGCGTGGCGAGTTTGTCCGACGTCGGAATCGTGCGGCCCGTCAGCCATTTGTGCGCGGTTTGCGGCGAAACGGGATGCGTTCCGCGGTGGCGCAAATTGAAACGGTTCGCCAGCTCAGTCGCACCGGTGACCTTCTCCGGGCTGCGCCGCAGGGCGAATTTCAGGCGTTCCGAGAACGCGGCTTTTTCTTCGGATGTCGGCATGGGGGAGATTGTGCAATTCCACCGCCACGTATCAGACAACCATTCGGGATAAACGTATCTCGTTCAGACGAATCCCAATCTCGATCAGGGCGTGGAGCGGAATTTGGGGCCGCAGCGTTGGGCCGCTCCAGCAGGCATACTCGTCCGAAACGGTGGCTGCGACATTGCGCAGGACTGATACTTGGCTTATCCCCAGCGGGATAAATTCGGGCGCGTCCGAATCTGTCGTGGCGACCGATGGCGTGTGTGCCGGCACGCTACAATGCCGGCGTTCCGATGCCCGAACTGTTGCGCGGGCGCACCATATTCCCCGATCACCCGATTCATCCGATTCCCATGCTTGCTACCGATTCCGATCCGATCGTCGCCATTGCCACCGCTGCCGGCCGGGGGGGCATCGGCGTCGTCCGTGTATCGTTCGGGCGCGGCGGCGAGGCGGCCGCGCTGCCGCTGATCGAAGCGTTGTGCGGGCAGAAGCTTGCACCGCGCCATGCGAGCTACGTACCGTTCCTCGACGAGCACGACGCGTTGCTCGACCGCGGGATCGCGCTGTATTTCCCGGCGCCGCACTCGTACACCGGCGAGCACGTGCTCGAGCTGCAGGGGCATGGCGGACCGATCGTGATGCAACTGCTGCTGCAGCGTTGCCTGGATGCGGGGCGCGGTTTCGGGCTGCGGCTCGCGGAGCCCGGCGAATTCACGCGGCGTGCGTTCCTGAACGACAAGCTCGACCTCGCGCAGGCCGAAGCCGTTGCCGACCTGATCGAGGCGAGCACCGAGGCCGCGGCGCGCTCGGCCGGGCGCTCGCTCGACGGCGCGTTCTCGCGGCAGATCCATGCGCTCGTCGACGACGTGATCACGCTGCGGATGCTGGTCGAGGCGACGCTCGATTTTCCGGAAGAGGAGATCGACTTCCTCGAGGCGGCCGACGCGCGCGGCAAGCTCGCGAAGATCCGCGCGCAGCTCGCGCACGTGCTCGGCGATGCGCGGCAGGGTGCGCTGCTGCGTGAAGGGCTGTCGGTCGTGCTCGCGGGGCAGCCGAACGTCGGCAAGTCGTCGCTGCTGAACGCGCTGGCCGGCGCGGAGCTGGCGATCGTCACGCCGATCGCGGGGACGACGCGCGACAAGGTCGCGCAGACGATCCAGGTCGAAGGAATTCCGCTTCACATCATCGATACGGCCGGGCTGCGTGAGACCGAGGATGAGGTCGAGCGGATCGGCATTGCGCGCACGTGGAGCGAGATCGAGCGCGCGGACGTCGTGCTGCATCTGCTCGATTCGCGTACGGGGATGACGCCCGATGACGTAGTGATCGCGGCGCGGTTTCCCGGCGGCGTGCCGGTGGTGCGTGTGCTGAACAAGACGGATCTGACCGGTGTGCCGGCGTGTGTCGAGCATCCGGCGGCGGAGGGCGATCTGACCGAGGTGCATCTGTCGGCGAAGCGCGGCGACGGGATCGACATGCTGCGTGCCGAGCTGTTGCGGATTGCGGGGTGGCAGGCGGGAGCCGAAGGCGTGTATCTCGCGCGCGAGCGGCATCTGATCGCGCTGCGGGCCGCGCAGGAACATCTCGCGCAGGCGGCGGATCATGCGGAGCAGCGCGCTCAGTCGCTCGATCTGTTTGCCGAGGAGCTGCGGCTCGCGCAGGAGCAACTCAATTCGATTACCGGGGAGTTCACTTCGGATGATCTGCTGGGGGTGATTTTCAGCAGGTTTTGTATCGGGAAGTGAGCAGGCGCTTAAGGTCGGCAGCCTTTTCTGGCAACCTCTGTACCTCTGTCGCTTGCCTCACCGAACGCTCCCCACCCATGCCCCTGTCCCGCCGACATTTCGTTGCCACCCTCGCTGCGCTGCCGATGCTGGCCGCACGCGCTGCGTCGATCGCGCCCGTGCCGTCACGGCCTGCCGACCGCAGCGCGATCATCCGTGCAGTCTTTGCCGATGGCGCATCCCTCCCCGATCTGACCTCACACCACGTCGCGTTGCTGAAGCGGTTACGTGTGATGTGGATGCCGGTCGAATCCGGCGCGCCGGGCATCGATCCGATGCATCCGTTGATCGGCGAAGGGCCGACGATTGCACTGGCCAAGGCCGCACTCAGGACCGATGACGACGCACTCGCCATTCGTACGCTCGCCGAACTCGGACACCTCGTGCCCGTGTTTGTCGCGACGGCGGGCACGCTGGCGCCCGGGCAATACACGATCCCGCCCGCGCTGCGCAAGCTGTTCGCTTTCAAGGGGAGTGGTGTCGATGCGTCGGGCCGTTTCGAATTTCGCGCTGCGCATCTCGCCGTGTTGCGGGGCGCCAACTGGCGGACCGTCGATGCGGACGCAATCGACGACGTGCTGAGCGAAGGGGATTTCTGGCCGATGCCGTACATCGACGGCAAGCGGCCCTACGGGGATCGCACGTACTACCCGTTCGACATGGCCGAACTGCTGGGTGAGCCGTACAAGCGGGATGCCAGGGGCGATCTGGTCAAGGACGGGAAAAAGGATGCGCGTCTGGAGCGGCTTCACGGCGAAACGCTCGCCGCGCTACAGGTGTTCCTGATGCACGCGGATCTGGCCGGGGCGGCCTGATCGGGCTTCGGTCCGGCGCCTCGATCGCGTTGGGAAAAACAAGACGATCGACGCATCCGGACCCTTCACGACGACAACGGCGCATCGACCTTTACGCGATCGTAGCGCCGCAATCTTCACTCGCGTCAATCCCAATGCCGGTGATGGTAATACCCGCCACCACCGTAATATCCGCCGCCGTCAGGCACCACGATACAGCCGCTCAGCAACACGGCGACACCGGCAATCAGCAAAAGGGCTTTCTTCATGGCGCTCACCTGCTTGGGTTCGATATGAAACCCAGCATAGCGAGCGCCACCAACACCGGCTGTAAGCGATCGTTTCCCTGTTGCGCAATCCGTAACGGCGGATTATTCCGGTCACAATGACCGTAACAATTAGCCAAACAGCAGACGTTTTCAGGTGGTGACGACCCTGTTGCGCCCCGTATCCTTCGCACGATACAGCGCGGCGTCGGCGGCTTCGATCAATGCATCGGGCGTCGACAGATCGTCGGCCGACACGGTCGCGCAACCGACGCTGACGCTCACGCGCCCGGCCGGCGAGTCGGGCATCTCGAGGTCGAGCCGCAGCACGGCTTCGCGCGCTTCGTCGGCCACCACCCGCGCACCGCGCGCACCCGTGTTCGGCAACACGATCGCAAACTCTTCGCCACCATAGCGCGCGACGATATCCGCCGGCCGCCGTACCGCACCGGCGAGCGCATTCGCAACCGCGATCAGGCACGCATCGCCTTTCACGTGACCGAACGTGTCGTTGTAGGCCTTGAAGTGATCGACGTCGACCATCAGCAGCGACAGCGGTTCGCCCTGCCGCCGCGCCTGCAGGAACAGCATGTGGAAATGGTCGTTGAAGTGGCTGCGGTTGAATGCACCGGTCAGCCCGTCGCGCGCGGAAGAGCGGATCAGCGTCGCATGCGCCTCGAACAGCTGCTGGTACAGCATCGTCACTTCCCACGCGAGCACGCACACGAGCACGCCGGGCGTGAACATGCTGAACACGCGCGCGACATACCAGCCGACCGTGTAGCGGTTCGTCGTCAGAAGGTTCAGCGTCGTGTCGGTGAGGCACGCGAGCACTGCGATCGCCAGCCACAGATCGAGGGTCGTGCGCAGCCGGCCCGTGACGAGCACCGCGACGAGCGCGAGCGCATTGAGGATCCACACGACGAGCGCGATGCCGTTGACGGGCAGTACGGCCGTGTCGCCGGGCGGATGGAACGCGGGCGGCAGCGATACGTTCAGTGCGAGCGCGCACAGGAGCGCGGCCGCGACGGCCGGCCCGCCGACGAGCGCGACCGTCCAGCGGCGCGTCTCTTTCTCGCCGACCGGTGCGCGCGTCAGCCGCTCGCGGGCGAACAGCGCGGCCATCACGAAGCACGGGAAGCCGGCATGCCAGAAGACCCACATCCACGCGGCGCTTTGCGGGCGCGCGCCGAGCAGGCCATGCGGCGCGAACACGCCGGGAAAGGTGAGCAGCTGCAGCGCGACGGCGAGCGCGGTGAACGCATAGGCGCCGCCGAGCGCGCCGAGCACGGGCTGGCGCGTCACGGTGAACTGCGCGCCGAGGAAGAACGCGGCGATGCTCGCAGTCGTGAACACGGTGAGCGCACACATCGGCATGAACGGTTCGACGGCCGGCAGCGTGACGTTCGCGTGCGGCACGGCGATCCCGAGCGCAAGCAGGATGACGAGCGCCGTCAGCGCGCCGAACCAGAGCTGACGTCGCGACGTGTGCTGGATCAGGATGCCTTCCATGGAGTCCCCCGGACACGCGTGCCCGAACGCCCGTTCTTGCGCCGGGCGGCACGCCTCCCGATCGCGGCGCGACCGGTGCGGCCCGATCCTATCGCGTTATTGGCATCCGCTCAAATGCCGAGCCCCGGGCCGAAGTTGCCGGCGACCCACTGCGTGACGGCATTGACGTCCGCGTAGTCCTGTTCGGGCAGGCCGTCGAGCATCGACAGCACCTCGTTGCTGGCGCCGGCGTCGCGTGCGGCGTCGACGATTGCATCCTTGTTCGCCGGGTAGCGGACGGCTGCCAGCACATCGGCGATCTGCAGGTCGATCGTTTCGTGAGGGATATCGTGAGCAGGGGCAGCAGGCTTGTCGTTCACGTTGGCGTCTCGCGGGTTGGGCGGGAATGGGATCGAAGCGGAAGGGTCGCGCACCGCGTGTTACCCGGCCCGGGATGGCCGGCCGGCGCGTGCTGCGAATCGAGGACGAACCGGCTCAATGACCGCGTCGCACGCGGCGCCACGGATGCTTCCAGTCGATATGCGGTGCGTCTTCGTCGCGCGGATGCTGGCGCCGGTGTTCCTGCCACAGTTCGTCGGAAAACAGCGCCGCGACAATAACGAGCGGCAGCACGAGGAATATTCCGAGTATGACTTGCTCGATCACGATAGCCTCCTTGCGGTGGCAGGAACCCTTGCTCCCATTCTAGGCTCTGAACCTCGCCCGCGTTCAATTTCTTACAGTGCGAAACGGGCCCGAACGCGGCCGTGCCGCGCGGGCGTACCGCACGTGCGCCGGCATCAAAAAGGACATGAACATGCAACTCCAGAACGATACCAACACGCTCGCGCTGCGGCCGCTGGAGCGCCAGGACCTGCGCTTCGTCCACGAGCTGAACAACGACGCGAAGATCATGCGCTACTGGTTCGAGGAGCCGTACGAAACCTTCTCGGAACTGTCGCAGCTGTACGACCGCCACGTGCACGACCAGCGCGAACGCCGGTTCGTCACGGTCGATTCGCAAGGCGAACTGGTCGGCCTCGTCGAGCTGATCGAGCTCGACTACATCCATCGCCGCGGCGAGTTCCAGATCATCATCGCGCCGCAATGCCAGGGGCGCGGCTATGCAGGCCAGGCGACGCGTCTCGCGATCGAGTACGCGTTCAAGGTGCTGAACATGCGCAAGCTGTACCTGATCGTCGATACGTCGAATGCGGCGGCGATTCACGTGTACGAGAAATGCGGATTCCAGCACGAAGCCGAATTGAAGGAAGAATTTTTCGGAAACGGCGCGTATCACAACGCTTATCGGATGTGCATTTTTCAGCGCGATTATTTCGAGCGCCAGCAAACCGGCCCGAATAAGGCAGGGTAAACACGCTGGCGAAGGGCGCTTGCGGCGGGGCTTCTGCCGGCATCGAATACATTCGGGGAACTACGGATAAATACGGATTCGCTTATACCTGGCATTTTTCTTGTATCAGGTATTTGCGATTCCGCGCTGCGGTAAAGTCGAATCGTTTCGAATGACTTTATGTGCGGCGCATCAAAATGATCCGGATGACGAAATGGATTATCCAAACCGTTCAACCGTCACACTGTAACTTGGATGAAAGCCTTGCCGGATAACGCTTCTCGCCCGGCATGAAGGGTCTGTTCACCACGCAACAGGTTTTGCGCGCCGCGCGCGCCGCGTGAAAAACGGGCTGCGCACGGGGTGCGACAATCCGCCGCTATTGCGGTCGCACAACAAATGTGCTTGCTATCGTTTACCGGTCTTCTAAAGTGAAAAACGCGGGTTCACGATCATCTTTAAACGCATAGCTAACCCAAGCCTGGTGTCCGCAGCCTGGAGACAGAACATGATGAAGCGTACCGGTATCCTTTTTGCCCTTGTCGGCGCATTTTGCGCGGTGTCGATTGCCCAGGCCGGCGGCGATTCGGCCGTCAAGCCGAAGCAGGAAATCCAGTTGACGAAGAACGCCTGGGGCTGCCTGTCGAAAGACAATCTGGATTCCGTACTGAATCACGAGCGTGACGGCAAGTCGCAGGCGAAGCAGCAGTACTTCGACGACTACCGCTGCCTGTCGGTGCCGGAAGGCCAGCGCTTCCGCGTGGTGTCGGTCGACCAGGGCGACGTGCAGTTCGTCAGCGCCGACAACAGCGACCAGCAGGGTCTCTGGACCGATTCGCGCTTCGTCAAGCAGTAACCGGTCGATCCCCGCGCAGTCGCACGACGCGCGAGCGCGCCGGCCGAAGTGCCGGCGGCGCGAACCGAACACGGCCCGGCTGATGCCGGGCCGTTGTGCTGTGGCGGGAGCATGACACGCGCCGGACGGCGCGCATTCGGTATCATCACGGCCCGACCGAACCGAATGCCCGCCCGGGCCGACTCCGCATGGCGCTGAAATCCACGATCTACAAAGCCGAACTGCAAATCGCCGACATGGATCGGCATTACTACGCCGATCACGCGCTGACGGTGGCGCGCCATCCGTCGGAAACCGACGACCGGATGATGGTGCGCATCGTCGCGTTCGCGCTGTTCGCGCACGAGCGGCTCGAATTCTGCAAGGGGCTGTCGGACGTCGACGAGCCCGATCTGTGGCAGAAGGACCTGACGGGCGCGATCGACGTGTGGATCGAGGCCGGCCAGCCCGACGAACGGCGCATCTCGAAGGCGGCCGGCCGTGCCGGCCAGGTCACGGTGATCGCGTATGGCGGCAAGACGTCGGATATCTGGTGGCAAGGCGTGCGCAGCAAGGTCGAACGGCTGCGCAACGTGCAGGTGCTGTCGCTCACCGACGGCGTCGCGACCGCGCTCGGGCGGCTCGCGGAGCGCACGATGCGTCTGCAGTGCACGGTGCAGGACGGCACTGCGTGGATCTCGAGCGCCGACCATGACCCGGTCGCGGTCGAATGGACCGTGCTGAAGGCGCGCGCGGACGCGTGACGGCCCGCGCGCCGGCCGCGTTCAGCCGATCGCGGCCGGCGGCCCCTTGAATTCGACCATGTTGCCTTCGGGATCGAACAGGTAGATCGACGGCCCGTAGCCGCCGGCGCCGTAGCGTTCCGCCGGGGCGCCCGGCCGCGCGCCATGTGTGGCGAAATGGGCGATCAAAGCGTCGGGATCGAACGGCTCGACGCGCAGGCACAGGTGATCGAGGTTGCGCCCCGTGCCGGGCGGGCCGCTGTCGGGGCGGTCGATCGGGCCGCCGACCGTCAGCAGGTCGATCAGCGCATCGCCGGCGCGCAACTGCACGAGGCCCAGATCGGGCTGCTCCTTCTCCACATGGCAGCCGACGGCGTCGCAGTAAAAGCGCGTCATCGCCGCCATGTCGGTCACGCGCAGCACGATGTGATCGATCCCGCGGATGGTGGGCTTCATGAACGGATACTCCTTCGCAGTCGACGAGCATCGAGTGTAGACGCATCGCGCCTGCGCCGCCGGCCGGAACACGGCACAATCGACAGACGAAAAAAAGCCCGCTCACGCAGTGCGGAGCGGGCTTAATCCATATCAGGAGGAGACATGGAGGAGACAGTTCCAACTATACACACGGCGATGGTGCGACGCAATATTCCGAATGCAAAAAAACGTCAGGACGGCGATTTGTCGCATCCGCACTGCAGCAAAAGGGTGACGGGGCGATGACGAAAACCGCGCCGGAGCAGCCGCTTCGGGCGTTTTGTCGGATTTATTTCTGATCGATGTGTCCCCGGTTCGCCGCCGCGAATCACAGAGCAAGATTCAGGGCGCGACGGCATGCGCCGATGTCTAGAGTAGGCACCATCTACACTAGAGAGTGCGAGGTTCAGATGAAAACCGCCTATCCGACCGACGATGCCCGCTGGGGCGCCGTGACCGAGCGCGATCCGCATGCGGACGGCGCGTTCTTCTATGCTGTGCGCACGACCGGCGTGTTCTGCCGCCCCACCTGCGCGTCGCGGCTGCCGCGCCGCGAGAATGTGTCCTTCTTCGCCGATCCGGCGGCCGCACGCGCGGCCGGCTTCCGGCCCTGCAAGCGCTGCCAGCCGGAAGGGCTGCCGCGCGAGCTCGAGATCGTCAACCGCGCATGCGCGGTGCTCGACGCGCACGCCGAGCGGCTCACGTTGCAGGAACTGAGCGATGCCGTGCATGTGAGCCCGTTCCACCTGCAGCGGCTGTTCAAGCGCGTGGTCGGCGTGTCGCCGCGGCAGTACCAGGCCGCGCAGCGCGGCGCCGCGCTGCGGCAGGCGCTGCAAAGCGGGCAGCCGGTCACGCAGGCGGCCGTCGACGCGGGGTTCAACTCGCCGTCGCGGCTCTATGCATCGGTGCCGCGCGAACTCGGGATGGCGCCGTCCGCGTTCCGCCGCCAGGGCGCGGGCCTGCGGATCGAGTATGCAACCGCGCCGACGTCGCTCGGCACGGTGCTCGTCGCCGCGACCGATCAGGGCATCTGCCGGATCGCGTTCGGCGACGAACCGGCGGCGCTCGTCGGCGAGCTGAAGGACGCATTTGCCCGCGCCGAACTGGTCGAAGCGTCCACGCGGCTCGCGCCGTTCGTCGCGCAGATCCGCGCGTACCTGGACGGCACGCGGCACGCATTCGACCTGCCGCTCGACATCGCGCCGACCGCGTTCCAGCAGCGTGTCTGGGAAGCGCTGACGCATATTCCGTACGGCGAAACACGCAGCTACTCGGAGATTGCCGAGGCGCTCGGTTCGCCGCGCGCGGTACGGGCGGTCGCGTCCGCGTGCGCGTCGAACCCGGTCGCGCTGGCGATTCCGTGCCACCGTGTCGTGCAAAAGGGCGGCGCGCTCGCCGGATATCGCTGGGGCGTGCGCCGCAAGGCGACGCTGCTCGCGTCCGAGGCGCGTCATGTCCACAACGATGAAGCCGAAGCCGTGACGGAGGGCAGTGCAGTTTGAGCATCGATCAAGCAACGATTGCGTCCATCGCGAACGGCGGCCTGGTGCCGCCGTCCGCGCAGATGGAGCTGCGCTACAAGGCGCCGTACGACTGGGCGCGCGTGCTGCGTTTCTTCAGCGGGCGCGCGATTCCGGGTGTCGAGCAGGTCGCGGACGGCGTGTACCGTCGCATCGTCGACCTGCACGGCGATGCCGGCCGGCTCACCGTCGCGAAACATCCGCGCAAGCATTGCCTGATCGCGACCGTCGAAGGGGCCGTCGCGCGCCATGTCGACGATGCGTTCGCCGCGCGCGTCGCGACGATGTTCGACCTCGGCGCCGATCCGGCCGCGATCGGCGGCGGGCTCGCGCGCGATCCGTGGTTCGCGCCGCTCGTCGAGGCCGCGCCGGGGTTGCGCGTGCCCGGCGCGTGGTCGGGGTTCGAGCTGGCGGTACGTGCGATCGTCGGCCAGCAGGTGAGCGTGAAGGCCGCGACGACGATCGTCGGAAGGCTCGTCGAACGGGCCGGCGAGCGGGTGATTCATGAAGACGACGGCGCGCCGGCGTGGCGTTTCCCGGCCCCCGACGCGCTGGCCGCGTGCGATCTCGACAAGATCGGGATGCCCGGCAAGCGGGTGGCGGCACTGACGGGCGTGGCGCGCGCGGTGGCGGCCGGCGACGTGCCGGTCGATCGCGCGCATGCCGATCTCGCGACACTGCGCAGTGCGTGGCTCGATCTGCCGGGCATCGGTCCGTGGACCGTCGAATACATCGCGATGCGCGCGTGGCGCGACCCGGACGCGTGGCCCGCCTCCGATCTCGTGCTGATGCAGTCGATCGCCGCGCGCGATCCGGCGCTCGACCGGCTCGCCAGCCAGAAGCGCCGCACCGAAGGCTGGCGGCCGTGGCGCGCGTATGCGGCGCTGCATCTGTGGAACGAAGTGGCCGACCGGGCGGGCGGCGCGCGCGGCGGGTGAGCGCGGCGCCCGCCCGGTGCGGCCGGGTGCGACCGGACCGGGCCGCGATGCAACCCGTTGCGCAGGCCGGGCTGGCCTCGTCAAGCTACCCGCCGAATGCGGGCCGTCGAGGCGATTCATCGAATCCGGCGCCAGCCGGAGGTCGCGCGCGCGATGCAGGCGCATGCATCGTTTTCCGGTCGGTTCGGCCGCGCGGTTGCACCTGCCGCCACCTGTTCGCTGCTCGCGTTCCGTCCGACGAATTCGGCCGGCCGGCGTGACGATCCGGGCCGCCTGGAACCGGTCGCACCGGTTACGACAACCGCGATCGCCCCGTCCGGCGGCCCGCTCCGGCCCGCGCACCGTGCCCGGAGCCACCTCAAGCGCGTGTTTCGGCGAGATGTTAAAGTGCCCGCTACCAACGAAGCGACCAACAATCCAGCCGGCCGCGCGCGGCGTTCTGCGCGCGGCCGTCACGCACTTGCGTCTCCATGTCGAACACCATGACTCACCGCCAGTCCGAACTGCTGCTGAATCGCCTCGAAGCACTGAGCTCGGGCCCGACGCGGCAGCATCTGCCCGACGGCCTGCGCGGCATCGAAAAGGAAAGCCTGCGCGTGACGCGCGACGGGATGATCGCGTTCACGCCGCATCCGCGCGCGCTCGGTTCGGCGCTCACGCATCCGGCGCTGACGACCGACTATTCCGAGGCGCTGATCGAACTGATCACGCCTGCCGAGCGCGACGCCGCGATCACGCTCGAACGCCTCGACGATCTGCATCGCTACGTGTATGCGTCGCTCGGCGACGAGATGCTGTGGAACGACTCGATGCCGGGCCTGCTGCCGGCCGACGACCAGATTCCGATCGCCGATTACGGCTCGTCGAACATCGGCCGTCTGAAGACGGTGTACCGACGCGGCCTCGCGTATCGCTACGGCCGCACGATGCAGTGCATCGCCGGCATCCACTACAACTACTCGCTGCACGAGGAAGTGTGGCGGCGCCTGCACGCGGATGAAGGCTCGACGGCAACGCTCGTCGATTACCAGTCGGAACGCTATCTCGCGCAGATCCGCAACTTCCGCCGCCGCAGCTGGCTGCTGATGTACCTGTTCGGTGCGTCGCCGGCGCTCGACACGAAATTCCTGCGCGGCAAGCCGCACAAGCTCGACACGTTCGACGCCGATACGTTGTACCTGCCGTATGCGACGAGCCTGCGGATGAGCGATCTCGGCTACTCGAACACGACGGCCCAGGCCGCGCTGCACGTCGACTACAACACGCTGCCGGGCTATCTCGACGCGCTGTCGAAGGCCGTGAGCGAACCGTATCCGGCGTACGAGGCCATCGGCACGCATCGCGACGGCGAGTGGATCCAGATCAACACGAACGTGCTGCAGATCGAGAACGAGTTCTACTCGACGATCCGGCCGAAGCGCGTCACGTATTCGGGCGAGCGGCCGCTGCATGCGCTCGCGTCGCGCGGCGTGCAGTACATCGAGGTGCGTTGCCTCGACATCGATCCGTTCGAGCCGACCGGCATCGCGCTGGAAACCGCGCGCTTCATCGATGCATTCCTGCTCGCGTGCGCGCTGGACGAAAGTGCGCCGCTCGACTGCGAGGCGTACAAGGAAGCGAACGCGAACTTCGGCAGCGTGACGATGGAAGGCCGCAAGCCGGGGCTCACGCTCACGCGCGACGGCCAGTCGGTCACGATGCAGCAGTGGGCGGACGAGCTGATGGCCGATATCGAAACCATCGGCCGCCGTCTCGACGAGATCCGCGGCGGCGACGAGCATGCGCGCGCGATTGCCGCGCAGCGCGAGAAGCTCGCCGATCCGGAACGTACGCCGTCCGCACGCGTGCTGCGCACGATGCGCGAGCACGGCCAGTCGTTCCTCGGGTTCGCGCTCGCGCAGAGCGAAGCGCATGCCGCGCATTTCCGCGCGCATCCGCCGTCGGCGGACACGCTGCGCACCGAGCAGGCGCTCGCCGCGAAGTCGCTGGCCGAGCAGGCCGAGCTCGAAGCGAAGGAGGCCGGATCGTTCGACGCGTTCGTCGCGGCCTACCGCGCTTATACGCTGAACCGCTTCAGCGTCTGACGAGCGCACACGCGGCCGGCGCAGGTGCGCCGCGCCGCTGCCGTGCGATCCATCCGGTTCCTTCAGTCATCGGTCAGTGATGCGCGTACGTGCCGCGATCGATCGCATGCGGCAGCGCCGGCTTGCCTGATTCCACGTTTGCCCGGCTGTCGCTGCCGTAGCCGGCATCCTCGCCGCGCGCCTGCGCGGCACGCTGCATGATCGCCTGCATGTTCTCCGGAAAGTCGGGACTGCTTGCGAGGCTCGTGCGGTAGCCGGCGGCCTGCAGTTCCACGAGTTCCTGGCGGACCTGCGCGCGCGTTACCGTCGAGGCCGACTGCGCATGGGCGGCGAAGGCTGCGCCGATCAGCAGGAATGCGCATGCCGCGTGTTTCATCGTCTTCATCGTGTTTGCTCCGAGCGGTTCCGGTGCCGCGCCGTGTCTGGCCCGGCCGGAATCGATGCAGCCAGTCTAGGCTTCGGATGCCAAACGAAACACCCTCGTTGCCGTCAGTCACCTTTGTCGTGCGCGCAACATTGCGCGGGCGGCGGCATGACCGGGCTGCCTGTCGAACGTGACAGCCGGCCGCCATCCACCGGTCATCGTGCGGCGCAACGGCCGCATCGGGTCGTCACGCATCGGGCTTGTCCCCCTTGTACAAGCGCCGCGCGCCTCCTAACCTTTTTTAAGCGACCGATCGGTTGGCCGTGCGATGTCGTTGCGCGCACAAGCGCCTGATCGCCGTCGTGATTGCAGGACATCGCCTTGTACCGAACCCGGGGCATCGGCATGCCAACCCGGGTCGACCGCACAAGGCATGGGACCCGAGTATGTGCTGAAGCGCCAACTCGGGTCGACCGCACAAGGCATGGGACCCGAGTATGTGCTGAAGCGCCAACTCGGGTCGACCGCACAAGGCATGGGACCCGAGTATGTGCTGAAGCGCCAACTCGGGTCGACCGCACAAGGCATGGGACCCGAGTATGTGCTGAAGCGCCAACTCGGGTCGACCGCACAAGGCATGGGACCCGAGTACGCGCTGAAGCGCCAACTCGGGTCGACATCTGGAGACACGATGAACCCTACCGACGCCCTACCGCCCGGCATCGTCTTCGCGCAGCCGTTGACGCCCATTGCCAACTCGCTGTTGCTGTCGTTCCTCGTCGCCGCGATCCCGATTGCCGTCGCGCTGATCGCGCTCGGCGTGCTGCGTCGCCCCGCGTGGCAAGCGTCGCTCGCCGGGCTCGTGGCGGGCCTCGCGGTTGCGATCGGCGCGTGGGGCATGCCGGCCGGGCTCGCGTTCAATGCGGTCGGCGCCGGCATGGCGCTCGCGGTCGTGCCGGTGATGTGGATCGTCTTCAACGCGCTGCTGCTGTACAACATCGCGGTGAAGTCGGGCCGCTTCGACCAGTTCCGGCAGTGGATGCTCGACAACCTGCCCGACGACCGCCGCCTCGTGCTGCTCGTCGTCGCGTTCTCGTTCGGCTGTCTGCTCGAAGGGATCTCCGGATTCGGCACGCCGGTCGCGATCACGAGCGCGCTGCTGATCGCGCTCGGCTTCCCCGCGCTCGAAGCGCTCACCTATACGCTGCTGTTCAACACGGCGCCGGTCGCGTTCGGCGCGCTCGGCGTGCCGATCACCGTGCTCGGCGCGGTCACGTCGTTGCCGCCCGCGACGCTCGCGCAGATGGTCGGCCGCCAGTTGCCGTTCTTCGCGCTGCTGCTGCCGTTCTACGTGGTCGGCGCGTATGGCGGGCTGCGCTCGATCTCGAAGCTGTGGCCGGCGCTGCTCGTGTCGGGCGCCAGCTTCGCGCTCGCGCAGTTCGTCACGTCGAACTTCCTCGGCTACCAGCTTACCGACGTGCTGTCGTCGCTCACGTCGCTGATCGTGACGATCGGCTTCCTGCAGGTGTGGAAGCCGCAGCCCGATCCGCAATACGCGCTCGCGCGCAGCGTGCCTGCCGCGGCCGGCGCCGCGCGCGCGGGCTTCGGCGGCTGGCTGCCGTGGATCGTCGTGTCGGTGGTCGTGATCGTGTGGGTGCACGCGAACATCGCGGCGATCGGCGACGTGAAGATCAAGTGGCCGGGCCTGCACAACGCGGTGTTCGTGTCGCTGTATCACAAGCCGTACGCGGCGATCTGGGACTTCCAGCCGCTCGGCACGGGCACCGCGATCCTCTTGTCGGCGATCATCACGGCCGCGCTCACGCGCACCGGCGCCGGCGCGTTCGTCGAATGCGTGGTGAAGACGTGGCGGCAGACGTGGATCGCGATCGTCACGGTGATGATGATCGTCGGGCTCGCGTACCTGCTGAACTACTCGGGGATCAGCTACACGCTCGGCACCGGCGTCGCGTCGACGGGGGCGCTGTTCCCGCTGGTGTCCGCGTCGCTCGGCTGGATCGCCGTGTTCCTGTCCGGCAGCGACACGTCGGGCAACGCGCTGTTCGGCAACCTGCAGGTCGTGGCCGCGCGGCAGCTCGGCCTCGATCCGGTGCTGATGGCCGCGACCAACTCGTCGGGCGGCGTGATGGGCAAGATGATCTCGCCGCAGAACATCGCGACGGGCGTGTCGACGACGGACCTGAAAGGGCAGGAAGGTGTCGTGTTTGCGCGCACCTTCTGGCACAGCGTGATTCTCACGCTGCTGCTCGGCGTGCTGGTGTTCCTGCAGCAGCACGTGCTGACGTGGATGATTCCGGCATTGCCGAAATGATGTGAGCGCAACGACAGAAGGAAGGCACGAGGAAAAACGAGGGAAGGCGCGGGAAAAGCGCCAGTCAGATGCGGAACCGGCGAACGCGCGGCAGGTCAGCGCGCGTTCGCCCGCCGCACCGGTTGTCCGTGGTCGGATGCGCCGGCTGCTTCGGCGCCGTCCGGCAGGATGCATGCGAGGAACGCGTCGATCGCGGGGCTCTGGCGGCGCGCTTTCAGGTAGTACACGTATTCGTCGATCGTCGTATCGACGCCGCGCAGCGCGATCACGCGCAGGTCAGGATGGCGCTCGGCCTCACCGAGCGGAAACAGGCTGCCGCCTACGCCGTGCAGGATTGCCTCGCGGATCGCTTCGCGGCTGCCGATCTCGGCAACCGACACGGCTGACACACCTGCCGCCGCGAGAATCGTCTCCGTGCAGCGGCGCGTGACCGACCCTTCCTCGCGAATCAGCAGCCGCACGTCGGCGAGTTGCGCCGGATCGATCGCGTCGAACCGCGCGAGCGGATGGTTGCGGTGCACGACGAGCACGAGCGGATCGGTCGAGATCACCTTGCGTTCGAGGCCGTCGGCGTCATTGCGCTGCGACGAGACGGCGAGGTCGATGCGGAACTCCTGCAGCGCCTGCAGGATTTCCTCGGAGTTGCCGATCCGGCACGTGAGCGCGATCGACGGATGCGCGCTCGAGAACCGGCCGACCGCATCCATGATGTAGTACGGGCCCGTCGCGCCGATCCGCAGGTGGCCTTCGAACCGGCCGCCGACGTTGCGCAGCATGATGTCGGCCTGCGCCTCGAGCGCGATCATCTTCTCGACGAGCGGCAGCAGCTCGATGCCCGTTTCGGTCACCTCGAGCTTGCGGCCGCTGCGGTAGAACAGCTCGACGCCGTACACCTGCTCGACCTGCCGGATCTGCGCGGCAATCGTCGGCTGGCTGACACCCAGGTGGCGCGCGGCGCGCGTGATGCTGCCCTGCCGGACGGTCGCGTGGAACGCCTTCAGCTGATCGAACACGACTCGGCTTCTCCCCTCTGTATCGCGCGTCAGCGTAGCGCACGCGTGTGTCGGCCGCATGAAAGGTGCGTCGTGCGCCGCTTCCAAAAAATCCTGTGGGTAACCAAAAGAAACCTGCGGTAACCGGTCACGGCCGGGACATGCCGGTGCGGGGTAATAGCGGCAACGTACCACCGCCGGCCCCGCTCGACCGGCGCCCCCACTCCTATCGACAACAGGGTTCTCTTCATGTCCTCGAACAATCGACGCGATTTCCTTCGCCTCGCCGCGCAGTCGGCCGGCGCGATGGCCGCCTATGCGGGCTTCCCGCCCGCGATCCGCAATGCGCTGGCGATGCCGGCCGCCTATCGCACGGGCACGATCCGCGACGTCGAACACGTCGTGATCTTCATGCAGGAAAACCGTTCGTTCGACCATTACTTCGGCGGGCTGCGCGGCGTGCGCGGCTTCAACGACCCGCGTCCGCACCTGCTGCCGAGCGGCGCGCCGGTGTGGCAACAGCCGCCGGCATCGGTGTTCACGAAGAACTACCATTCGCGCGGCCTCGATCCGTCGGCGCCGTACGTGCTGCCGTTCTACCTCGACCCGAAGCAGACGACCGAATTCCAGCCGGGCACCAACCACGGCTGGAGCAGCGGCCACCTGTCCTGGAACAACGGCCAGTGGGACCAGTGGGTGAACCAGAAGCAGGACGTGCTGACGATGGGCTACCTGAAGCGCCAGGATCTCACGTACCACTACGCGCTGGCCGACGCGTTCACGATCTGCGATTCGTACTTCTGTTCCGCGCACGCCGACACGGCGCCGAACCGCATCTACCTGTGGACCGGCACGGTCGACCCGCGCAACATCTACGGCAACCCGCCGAACGGCCCGGGCATCGGCGAGCGCGACGACGTGAACGGCTACACGTGGACGACCTATGCCGAGCGCCTCGAGAACGCGAAGGTCAGCTGGAAGGTGTACCAGGGCGGCACGGGCATTCCGGGTGACCCGACCGACAACTACACCGACAACTCGCTGATGTTCTTCAAGAAGTTCCAGGTGAAGGAAGGCGCGAGCGGCCCGCTGGTCGACAAGGGCGCGTCGGATCACACGCTCGCCGAGCTGAAGGCCGACGTGCAGGCGAACCGGCTGCCGCAGGTGTCGTGGATCGTGTCGCCGTACAAGTACAGCGAGCACCCGCAGGCCTCGCCGACGGACGGCGCGTTCTACATCAACATGGTGCTCGAGGCGCTGACGTCGAACCCGGAGGTGTGGGCGAAGACGGTGTTCATCCTCAACTACGACGAGAACGACGGGCTGTTCGACCACGTCGTGCCGCCGGTGCCGCCGGTCGCGAGCGGCGTGGGCGGACAGGGCATCGTGTCGTCGAACCTGCTGTCGAACCTCGGCGACGAGCTGCTCGACCTGAACAAGTATCCGGGCGAAATGAGCCCGCTCGTGCCGGGCGCGGACCCGGGCGGCATCCAGCCGATCGGCCTCGGGCCGCGCGTTCCGCTGATCATCATCTCGCCGTGGACGAAGGGCGGCTGGGTCTGCTCGGAGACGTTCGACCATACGTCGGTGCTGCGTTTCCTCGAAGCACGCTTCGGCGTGAAGGAGCCGAACATCAGCGCCTGGCGCCGGTCGATCTGCGGCGACCTCACGTCGGCATTCGACTTCTCCGCGCGTCCCGACACGCGCCCGGTGAGCTTCACGGTGCCGCAGCACATCGCGACGGCCGGCCAGGCGTACCAGGTGCCCGCGCAGCAGTCGATGCCGGCGCAGGAGCCCGGCACGCGTCCGGCGCGTGCGCTGCCGTATGAGCTGTTCGTGCACAGCCGCGTGGGCGCGCATGACGACACCGTGTCGCTCGATTTCGCGAATACCGGTGATGCCGGCGCCGCGTTCTACGTGTACGACCGCCGCAACCCGGCAACGCCGCCGCGCCGCTATGCGGTGTCCGCGCACGACCGCTTCGTCGATACGTGGAGCACGTCGGCCGCGCGCGGCGAGTACCATCTCGCCGCCTACGGCCCGAACGGCTATCTGTGCGAGTTCCAGGGCAACACGCGGCTCGCGGCGGACGGCCGCCACGCGAACCCCGAAGCGAAGATCGGCTACGACGTGCGCAACCGCCACGTGTACCTGCAACTGCGCAACAGCGGCCGCGCGACGTGCCGCGTGACGGTCGACAACGCGTACAGCCATGCGCATGCGCGCACCTACACGCTGGAGCCGGGCGAGCGCGTCGAGGGGCACTTCGAGCTGTCGTCGAGCCACGGCTGGTACGATCTGACGATTACCGCGACGACGCTGCGCGGCGGTGAGGACAAGGTCGTGCGTCGCTTCGCGGGCCACGTCGAGACGGGCCGGCCGAGCCACAGCGATCCGGGGCCGGTGAAGCACACGGCCTGACGGCCGTACGTCGCGCGGGGCGGGGCAGGTTCGCCCGCCGCGCGATCGCCGATCGCCGCCCGCCGGGTGCGTTCCGGCAGGCGGAATTGGCTATTGGAAACTGAAAACTGTTGACAATGTGCGGGGCCGAGGGTATATAAGGATCATTCGCCGATATGGCGCCCTCGTTTTCTACCGCAGCGTTGCTGCCTGCCCGACCATGACTTCCCCGAACGCGCTCAGCGCCATCGAACTCCTGCAAAGCCAGTCGCTCGCGATGATCGTCCAGGACATGCTCGAGCGCGCGATCGTCTCCGGCGAATACGCGCCCGGCGAGAAGCTCAACGAAGTCGAGATCGCGACGAAGCTGAACGTGTCGCGCGGCCCCGTGCGCGAAGCGTTTCGTGCGCTCGAGCAGGCCGGCCTGCTGCGCAACGAGAAGAACCGCGGCGTGACCGTGCGCGTCGTGCCGCTGCGCGAGGCCGAGGAAATCTACGAAGTGCGCGCGATGCTCGACGAATCTGTCGCACGCGCGCTCGCGAAGCGCATCTCGCCCGATACGCTGAAGGTGTTGAAGGGCATCATCCAGTCGATGAAAGATGCCGCGAAGACGCACGACGTTACGCGCTATACCGAGCTGAACGTGCAGTTCCACGATGCGATGGTCGTCGGTGTCGGCAATACGCACCTCACCGATACCTATCGCCGGCTGGTGCGCCAGCTCGGGCTGCTGCGCCAGGCCGCGATCGAGGCCGAGGAAGATGCGATCTCGGTGTCAGCGGCCGAGCACGACAAGATCGTGCAGGCGCTGGCCGGCGGCGACGAGGAGAAGGCCGTCGCGCTCGTGCGCGAGCACGTCGCGCACGGTCTTGCGCGGATGCGCCGCACGCACGAGCAGGGGTTGCCCGCCGCGGGCAAGGCGGCGCGGGAGAAGGCCGGCGCGTGAGCGCCGGTAGCGCCTGCGCGGGCTACCGCACAAACACAAACGCAAAGGGACGCTTCGCAGCGTCCCTTTTTTGTTGCGTCTTCAGATCAACGCATCGTCACGCCTTGTCGGCCTTCCCGGCCGCGCTCGCAAACTTCGCGAGCCACGTGTCGACGGTCGACGGCTGCCGGCTCTCGTCCTCCGCGCGCTCCTTGCGGCGGATCGCGTTGCGCACGACGTGCGCGCCGACATAGCGGATCGGCTCCGGGGGGAAATGGCCGAGCGGGCCGCGCACGATCGGGCTGCGCGTCCACGCGTTGTCGAGGCCGAGCACGAGCGACGACAGGATCTGCCCGCCCATGTAGGTCGGCCCGACGCCGTTGCCCGAATAGCCGAAGCCGTAGAACACGTTCGGCGCGTCGTCGAGGCGGCCGAAGAACGGGAAACCCGTGACCGAGCGATCCGACGGGCCGTTCCAGCTCGCGGTGACCGGCACGCCCGCGAGCGACGGAAAGAACTCGCGCAGGCTTTGCGTGAGCTGCGCCTCGTACGGCGAGCGCTGGTCGAACACCGGCGCGATGCGGCTGCGCCACGAGAACGTGTTGCCGCCCTTGCCGAGCATCAGCCGGCCGTCGGCGGTGGTGCGGTAGTAGTAGACGAAGATTCGCGAATCGAGCACCGACACGCCGTCCACGAGCCCGGTCTTCTCGAGCAGTGCCGGGCATTTCTCGGTGATGACCATGTCGCTCGACACGACCGCGATCGTGCGCTCGAACTGCGGAAAGCGGCTCGCCATCCACGCGTTGATCGCGAATACGAGCTTGCCCGCCGTGACGCTGCCCGACGGCGTGCGCACGACGGCCGGCTGCCCGGGCGTGAAGTCGAGCATCGGCGTGCGCTCGTAGATGCGGATGCCCATCGCAAGCGCGACGCGGCGCAGCCCGCGCACGAGCTTGCCGGGATGCACGGTGGCGGCGATCGGCGAGTAGACGCCGTCGAGATTGCGCGCGGAGCCCGAGCGGCGCGCGACTTCGGCGGGCGGCAGCGGCTCGTAGCTGTGGATGCCGCACGCGGCGAGCGCGTCGAGCACCGGCGCGAGCGTGCCGACCTGCGCGCGCGACGTCGCCGTGTACAGCGTGCCGTCGAGCCGAAGTTCGGCGTCGATGTCGTGCGCGCGGCAGAAATCGGCGATGTGCTGGACGGCCGTTTCCGACGCCTTCACGAGCCGGATTGCCTCGGCTTCGCCGAACAGGCGCCGCAGCGTCAGGAATTTCGCGGACCACGTGAGCAGGCAGCCGCCGTTGCGGCCGCTCGCGCCGGCGCCGCACAGGTCGGCTTCGACGATCGCGATGTCGAGCGCCGGGTTCTGCTGCTTCGCCTGGATCGCGGTCCAGAGCCCGGTGAAGCCGCCGCCGACGATGCAGACGTCGGCCTGCGTTGCGCCCTGCAGCGCGGGGGCGAGATCGCCGTCGTTGAACAGTGCTTGTTCGATCCAGAAGGGTCGCATCGGATGGTTCTTCAATAAGGGTCGGGGCCGTGCACGTGCACGGCCGGAAAACCTGGCTGCCGCGTGGCGAGAGGCGGCGGAGTTGGCCGCGTGCATATCGGCACGCGGCCGGGGTATCGCATCACGTCGCGTCAGGCCGCCGCTTCGGCCGATACGTGGCGCACACCCATCGCGCGCAGCGTGTCGGCGATCGCCGCGACGGCGCCTGGAATCCCGGCTTCGCCGAAGTGGCCGATGCAGCCGACGCGGAACGTTTCGACTTCGGTCAGCTTGCCCGGATACAGAATGTAGCCGCGCTTTTTGACCTCCTGATAAAACCGCTTGAAGTCGTAGTTGGGATCGTCCGGCGCGTGGAACGTGACGATGATCGGCGCCTGGATCGCCGGATCGAGGAACGGCCGGAAGCCGAGCGCGAGCATCCCGTCGATCAGCGCGCGATAGTTGCGCTGGTAGCGGCCGCCGCGCGCGGCGAGCCCGCCTTCGTCGACGTATTGCGCGACGGCCGCGTCGAGCGCTGCGACCACGTGCGTCGGCGGCGTGAAGCGCCACTGCGTCGTGCGCTGCATGTAGACCCACTGGTCGTACAGGTCCATCGCGAGCGAATGGCTGTTGCCTTCGCAGCGTTCGAGCGTGCTGCGCTTCGCGATCACGAAGCCGAGGCCCGGCACGCCTTCGAGGCATTTGCCGGACGCCGCGATCACCGCGTCGAACGGCATCGTGCGCGCGTCGATGTCGAGCGCGCCGAACGAGCTCATCGCATCGACGATCAGCGCGCGCCCGTGCTTCGCGACGGCCTGCGCGATGTCGTGCAGCGGGTTCAGCACGCCGGCGCCGGTCTCGCAGTGCACGAGCGCGACGTGCGTGATGGTCGGATCGGCGGCGAGCGTGCGCTCGACGTCGGCCGGATCGACGCGGCGATCCTCGCGGTAGTCGATCGTCGTCAGCTTGCGGCCGAGCACGCGGCAGATCTTCGCGATGCGCTGGCAGTACGCGCCGTTGTTCGGCACGAGCACGTGGCCGTTGCGCGGCACGAGCGTGCCGAGGGCCGCTTCGACCGAGAACGTGCCGCTGCCTTGCAGCGGGACGCATTCGTGCGTGCCTTCGCCGTGCACGATCTGCAGCAGGCGTTCGCGCAGCCGCGCGGTGATCGCGTTGAAGTCGCTGTCCCACGACCCCCAGTCGCGCAGCATCGCGTCGCGCGTCGCGTCGGAGGTCGTCAGGGGGCCGGGAGTGAGCAGGATGGGCTGGGCGGCGAGCGTCATGGTGTCTCCTTGATGAAGTCGGGACGTCACGTGGATGCGGCAGGGAATCAACGACGATGCGGGGTGCGCCACGCTTGCGTGCGACGCAGCAGGCGGTGCGAGATGCAGGCGAACAGCACGCACGCGAACGACGAGGTCGCGAGCACGAGCGTGGCCATCGCGGCGGCCGGGCCCATCTGGCCCGCGTCGTCGAGGTTCAGGATCGCGACCGATGCAGGTTGCGTGTCCGGCGAGTAGAGGAACGCGACGGCCGAGACCGTCGTCATCCCGTTGACGAACAGGTAGCGCGCGATCAGCAGGATCGCGGGCAGGCACACGGGCACCGTCACGCGCAGGAAGGTCTTGTAGAACGGCACCTTCAGCGAGGCGGACACGGCCTCGAACTCGCTGTCGATCTGCCTGAGCGCGGTAACGGCGGTGAGGTGGCTCGACGCGTAGTAGTGGACGACCGTGACGATCGCGAGCAGCCACAGCGACCCGTACAGCCCGTTCAGCGGATTGCCGGGCGCATTGAACAGGAAGATGTAGCTGATGCCGAGCACGAGCCCCGGCACGCCCATCGGCAGGATCGCGCACAGGCTGATGAAGCCGCGCAGCCAGCGCGCGCCGCGGGTCTTCTCGATCAGGTAGGCGCCGCCGAACACGACGATCGTGCCGCCGGCCGCCACCGTCGCGGCCATCCGCAGGCTGTTCTTGTACGCGTCGAAGATGCCGGCGCCGATCAGCCCCATCTTGTAGTGCTGCAGCCCGAGGCTCATCTGGTACGGCCAGAACTTCACGAACGACGCGAATACCGAGATGCCGACCACCGCGATGAAGAACGCGCACACGAGCGTGCAGTACGCGAGCATCGCGGCGTCGAAGCCGCGCGACGGCTTCGGCTGGTACGGCGTCGAGCGCGCGCCGAGCTGCGACTGCTGGCGGCGGCGGATGAAGAAGTCGACGCCGAACGCGACCAGCGCCGGACACAGCAGCATCAGGCTCACGACCGCGCTGCGGTTGAAATCCTGCAGCCCGATGATCAGCTTGTAGATGTCGGTCGACAGCACGTTGTACGAACCGCCGATCACGACCGGCACGCCGAAGTCGTTGATGCACATCGTGAACGCAACCATCGTCGCGCTGATCAGCCCGTACTTCGCGCCGGGCAGCGTGATCGTGAAGAACTTGCGGATGCGGCTCGTGCCCATCGCGTCGGCGGCCTCGTAGAGCCGGCCGTCGGCGAGCGACAGCGCGGTGACGAGGATCATCAGCACGTGCGGGAACGACGCGTACACCATGCTCAGCACGATGCCCGGCAGCCCGTAGATCGAATGGCCGTGCAGCAGCGGCTTCAGCAGCCCCGCGTTGCCGAACCAGTAGATGAACGACACGGCCGACAGCAGTGTCGGCGCGAGCAGCGGCAGCAGCGCGATCGTGCGCGCGGCGTTCTTCAGCGGCATGCACGAGCGCGTCAGCGCATACGCGAACGTGAACGCCATCGGCACGACGATCATCGTGACGAGTGCGCCGACCGTCAGCGAATGCAGCATCGAGCGCAGCACGCCGCTGTCCTCGAGGTACTCGACGAAGTTGTGCGCGCCGACGAAACGCCCGTCCGCGTCGACGAAGCATTTCTGCACGACGAGCGCGAGCGGCAGCAGCAGGAACAGCGACATCAGCGCGGCCATCGCGACGAGCGCGAGCTGCGCGATGCGGTCGTGCCAGTGCGTGATCTGCCGCACGTCGGCGGGGGCGGAGGCGCCGCGGCGGCGCTCGGTCAGGACGGTGCTCATTGCAGTCGCTCCTTCGCGTACGGAAACACGCGGACATGCTCGCGATCGAGCGCGAGGTCGATGCGCGCGCCGGCCGCTACGCCGGTGCGGTCGACGTCGTGATACGACAGGTCGGCGACGATTTCCTGGCCGTCGAGCCCGTCGATCCGGAAGCTCACGCGGCAGAACGCGCCGAGGAATTCGAGCTTCTCGACGCGGCCGGCCAGCACGTTGTCGGCCGTCTCGCCCGGCACGCGGATGCGCAGGTCTTCCGGCCGCACGTAGACCGACACCGCCGCACCTTGTGCGGGGCGGGCCGTGCCATGACGGCAGTCGAGGCCGACCGCGCCCGCGCGCAGCGTGCCGTCCTGCGCGACTTCGGCGGGAATCGTGTTGACGCGGCCGATGAAGTCGGCGACGAACGGCGAAGCCGGCTGCCGGTAGATTTCGAGCGGCGTGCCGATCTGTTCGATCACGCCGTGGTTCATCACGACGATGCGATCGGCCATCGACAACGCTTCTTCCTGGTCGTGCGTGACCATGATCGTCGTCACGCCGAGCCGCTGCTGCAGCGCGCGGATTTCCTGGCGCAGCCGCACGCGCACGCGCGCGTCGAGCGCCGACAGCGGCTCGTCGAGCAGCAGCAGGCCGGGGGACGTCGCGAGCGCACGCGCCAGCGCGATGCGCTGCTGCTGGCCGCCGGACAGCTGGCCCGGATGCTTGCGATGGCTGTCGGGCAGGCCGACCAGCGCGAGCAGCGTGTGCACGCGCTCGTGGATCGCCTCGCGCTTCATCTTCCGGTTCACGAGCCCGTACGCGACGTTGTCGTACACGGTGAGGTTCGGGAACAGCGCATACGACTGGAACACGATGCCGTAGTCGCGCAGTTGCGGCGGCAGCCGCGAGATGTCGCGGCCGTCCTGCATGATCTGGCCGGCGTTCTGCGTTTCGAGCCCCGCGATGATCCGCAGCAGCGTGGTTTTCCCGCAGCCGGACGGCCCGAGGAAACAGATCATCTCGCCCTTCATCACGCTCAGGTTGATGTCGGTGAGAACCTGCGTGTCGTTGTACCGCTTCTCGATGCGTTCTACGCTCAGATAAGGTGCCATGCGCGCCTCCATGCTGGGGCGGCCCGGGGGCCGGATTCGACGAGGGGAAGAGTGACGCGGGGCGGCGCGCTGCGCGGCCCCGCTGCCGGTCGCGGCGTCATGGCCGCGTCATTGCTGCGTCTTCGCCCCGTAGCGCTTCTGCCACGTATCGAGGATCGACTGGCGGTTCTTCGCCGACCACACGAAGTCGTTCTTCACGAGCAGCTCCGAATAGTTGTCGGGGATGCCGGCCAGCTTCCGCGCGACGCCCGGATACGCGACGATTGCCCACCAGCGCGCGGTGATCTGGTTCGCCTCCTTGCTCGCCATGAAATCGGCGAGCTTCTTCGCCGCATCGGGCTGCTTCGTCGTCTTCATGATCGCCGTGCCTTCCATGTCCCAGCCGAGCCCTTCCTTCGGGAACACCAGATCGATCGGCGCGCCCTGCGACTGCAGTTCGTGGCCGCGGAACTCGAACGAGATGCCGATCGGGAATTCGCCGGTGCCGGCGAGCGTGCACGGCTTCGAGCCCGAGTGCACGTACTGCGCGACGTTCTTGTCGAGCGCATCCATGAATTTCCAGCCCTTGTCGTCGCCGAAGGTCTGCAGCCACGCGGTCACGTCCAGGTAGCCGGTGCCCGACGAGACCGGGCTCGGCATCACGATCGCGCCTTTGTAGACGGGCTTCGTCAGGTCTTCCCACGACGTCGGTTTCGGGATGTTCTTCGCCTGCGCGGCGACGCGGTTGTAGCAGATGGTCGCGCCCCACACGTCCATGCCGACCCAGTGCGGCGGCGTGTTCGCATCGCTGTACTTGCGCGTGAGCTGGTCGAAGCCGTTCGGCGTGTACGGCATCAGCATGCCCTGCAGGTCGAGCAGCGTGAGGCTCGACGCGGCGAGGCCGAGCACGACGTCCGCGCGCGGGTTGTTCTTCTCGGCGAGCAGCTTCGCGGTGACCGAGCCGGTCGAGTCGCGCACCCAGCGGATCTCGATATCGGGGTTCGCTTTCTCGAACGCGTCCTTGTAGGGCTTCATCGCCTCGTCTTCCAGCGCGGTGTAGACGAGCAGCGACGTCTTCGCGTGCGCCGCCTGCGCGGCGCCGAGCGCGACCGCCGCGGCCAGCGCGAAACGGGCCGCGCCCGCCGCCCATGCATTCAAACGCTTGTTTACCGGCACTTCGTTCATCTTCAGACCCCTTGACTGTGGCGCCGCGGCACACGGCGGATGAGTGGAGACCAGCCCTCTTGCTACACCATTGTTTTGCTTTCTGTTCTCTGCATGTTGTTGACAATCTACAAATCATCAATTTTAATGTCAAGCATGGAAAACACCTCCCTTCGGCGCGACGCGGGCGCCGACGGCTCTACCCTTCGAACTGAAAGGAATGAACGTCATGATTGAAACGCCTGTATCCGTGGAAGTGAACGGCCGCCGCTACAACTGGATGAGCCGGCCCGTGGTGGTCGTCTGCGTCGATGGCTGCGCATACGAATATCTGGAAGAAGCTGCCGAGGCCGGCGTCGCGCCGTTCCTGCGCACGCTGCTGAAGCCGGGCACGGCGCTCAAGGGCGAGTGCGTGGTGCCGAGCTTCACGAATCCGAACAACCTGTCGATCGTGACCGGCGTGCCGCCGGCAGTGCATGGCATAAGCGGCAACTACTTCTACGATCGCGACACCGGCGCCGAGGTGCTGATGAACGATCCGAAGTACCTGGTCGCGCCCACCGTGCTCGCGACCTTCGCCGAACAGGGCGCGCGCGTCGCGGTCGTCACCGCGAAGGACAAGCTGCGCCGCCTGCTCGGCAAGGGGCTGAAGGGCATCTGCTTCTCGTCGGAAAAGGCCGACGAGGCGAGCGTCGAGGAAAACGGTATCGACAACGTGCTCGAGCTGGTCGGCAAGCCGGTGCCGAGCGTGTACAGCGCGGACCTGTCGGAATTCGTGTTCGCGGCCGGCGTGCGCCTGCTCGAGACGCGCCCGATCGACCTGATGTACCTGTCGACCACCGACTATGTGCAGCACAAGTGCGCGCCCGGCACGGAAGGCGCAAACGCGTTCTACGCAATGATGGACACGTACCTGCAGCGCCTCGACGAACTCGGCGCGATCGTCGCGATCACGGCCGACCACGGGATGAACGCGAAGCACGACGACGAGACCGGCGAGCCGAACGTGATCTACCTGCAGGAGCTGTTCGACGAGTGGCTCGGCCACGACGCGGCGCGCGTGATCCTGCCGATCACCGATCCGTACGTCGTGCACCACGGCGCGCTCGGTTCGTTCGCGACCGTCTACGTGCCGGCGACGGCCGATGCCGACGCACTGAGCGCGCGGCTCGCCGCGGTCGACGGCATCGAGGTCGTGCTGACGGGCGCCGAAGGTTGCGCGCGCTTCGAGCTGCCGCCCGCGCGGATGGGCGACCTGATCGTGATCTCGAAGCAGGACGTCGTGCTCGGCACGCGCCGCATCAAGCACGACCTGTCGGGCCTCGACGTGCCGCTGCGTTCGCACGGCGGCATCTCCGAGCAGATCGTGCCGCTGATCTTCAGCAAGCCGGTCGCGACCGACGTCACGGGCCGCGCGCGGCTGCGCAACTTCGACATCATCGACATCGCGCTCAACCATCTGCAGTGATACGCATGCATCCGTAAGGGGACACATTCATGAACGCCATTGCAGCATCGACGGACGTCCGCGAGATTCGTCGCGAAGCACTGCGAATCAATGGAGAGCGGATTCATCGGGACGCGGTGATCGACGTGCGCAACCCGTACGACGGCACGCTGGTCGGCACCGTGCCGAAGGCGACGCTGGACGACGTGCGCCGCGCGTTTGCGGTTGCGCGTGCGTACCGGCCGACGCTTACGCGCCACGACCGCGCGGCGATCCTGCGCCGTGCGGCCGACATCGTGCGCTCGCGCACGGCGGAGATCGCGGCGCTGATCACGGCAGAGGCCGGCTTGTGCATCAAGGATTCGACGTACGAAGCGGGCCGCGTGGCCGACGTGCTGACGTTCGGCGCCGGTGAAGTGCTGAAGGACGACGGGCAGATCTTTTCGTGCGACCTGACACCGCACGGCAAGAAACGCCGCGTGTACACGCAGCGCGATCCGCTGCTCGGCGTGATTTCGGCGATCACGCCGTTCAACCACCCGATGAACCAGGTCGCGCACAAGATCGTGCCGTCGGTCGCGACCAACAACCGGATCGTCGTGAAGCCGTCGGAGAAGGTGCCGCTGTCGTGTTACCTCTTTGCCGACATCCTGTATGAGGCCGGCTTGCCGCCGCAGATGCTGCAGGTGATCACCGGCGACCCGAGGGAGATCGCCGACGAGCTGATCACGAACCCGGCGATCGATCTCATCACCTTCACCGGCGGCGTGTCGATCGGCAAGTCGATCGCATCGCGGATGGGCTACCGGCGCGCGGTGCTCGAACTCGGCGGCAACGATCCGATCATCGTAATGGAAGACGCCGATCTCGACGAGGCGAGCACGCTCGCGGTGTCGGGCTCGTACAAGAACTCAGGGCAGCGTTGCACGGCGATCAAGCGGATGCTCGTGCACGAGTCGGTGGCCGATCGGTTCACCGAGCTTGTTGTCGAGAAGACGCGTGCGTGGTCGTACGGCAATCCATCCGATCCGTCGGTCGACATGGGCACGGTGATCGACGAGGCGGCCGCGAAGTTCTGCGAGCAGCAGGTGAATGACGCGATTTCGCGCGGGGCGCGGCTGCTGGTCGGCAACGTGCGCGACGGCGCGCTGTATTCGCCGACGGTGATCGACCGTGTGACGCCCGACATGCCGCTCGTGAAGTACGAGACGTTCGGCCCGGTGTCGCCGATCATGCGCTTTCGCGACATCGACGAAGCGATCCGGATGTCGAACAGCACCGACTACGCGCTGTCGTCGTCGGTGTGCACGAACCGCTTCGACAACATCACGCGTTTCATCACCGAGCTGGAAGTCGGCAGCGTGAACGTGCGCGAAGTGCCCGGCTACCGGCTCGAACTGACGCCGTTCGGCGGCGTGAAGGATTCGGGGCTCGGGTACAAGGAGGGCGTGCAGGAAGCGATGAAGAGCTTCACGAATACGAAGACGTACTCGCTGCCGTGGTAAGTGGCGTGTAAGGCGCCCGCGCCGGCTTCGCAGCCGGTGCGGGCGTTATTCGATCGGCTCATATGGTTAGCCGATTTGCGTTTTTGCCGTGCTCCAACGCGTCGGTAGAATTCGCGGACTTCTCGAACGGCGCTGGCATGCCGGCGGGATGATTCTCTCCAATCATTCGGGGTCCGCACCATGAAATTCCTCCGCTCCATCCTGATCGTCGCGCTGCTGCAGGCCACTGCGGCCACCAGTGCGCTGGCTGCCGACGACCTGTCGCAGATCAAGTCGGCCGGCGTGTTCCGGGTCGGCACCGAAGGCACCTACGCGCCGTTCACGTACCACGACGAGACGGGCAAGCTGACGGGTTTCGACGTCGATATCGCCACGGCGATCGCGCAGCGCCTCGGCGTGAAGCCGCAGTTCGTCGAAGGCAAGTGGGACGGACTGATCGCGGGCCTCGACGTGAACCGCTACGACGCGGTCGTCAATGAAGTGTCGATCACCGACGCGCGCAAGGCGAAATACGATTTCTCGTCCCCGTACATCACGTCGCACGCGGTGCTGATCGTGCGCGCGGACAACACGGCGATCCGCTCGTTCGACGACCTGAAGGGCAAGAAATCCGCGAACACGCTGACGAGCAATTTCGGCAAGCTCGCGGCCGCGCATGGCGCCGACGTGGTGCCGGTGCAGGGCTTCAACGAATCGATCGACCTGCTGACGTCCGGGCGCGTCGACGCGACGATCAACGATTCGCTGTCGTACCTCGATTTCCGCAAGCACAAGCCCGACGCGAAACTGAAGGTCGCGGCGACCGACAAGACCGGTGCCGGCGACGCGTCCGGCGTGCTGCTGCGCAAGGGCAGCCCCGCGCTGGTGGCCGCGATCGACAAGGCGCTCGCGGACATCAAGGCCGACGGCACCTACGCGAAGATCTCGCAGAAGTACTTCGGCCGCGACGTGTCGCAGCCGTGACGCGAGACTGAACGATGCCGGCCTGGCTGCACCTGATGGCGGAATCGCTGCGGCCCCTGCTCTACGCAGGGCTCGTGTTCACGGTTCCGCTCACGCTCGCGTCGTTCGCGATCGGCTTGCTGCTCGCATTCGGCGCGGCGCTCACGCGGCTGTTCGGGCCGCGCTGGGCGCAGGCCGCCGTGCGCTTCTATATCTGGCTGTTCCGCGGCTCACCGCTGCTCGTGCAGCTGTTCGTGATCTTCTACGGATTGCCGAACGTCGGCATCGTGCTCGACCCGCTGACGGCCGCCGTGATCGGCTTCTCGCTGAACGTCGGCGCGTACAACGCCGAGGTGATTCGCGGCGTGATCGAATCGATGCCGAAGGGGCAGTGGGAGGCCGCGTACTCGATGGCGATGACGCGCGCGCAGGCATTGCGCCGCGCGATCCTGCCGCAGGCCGCACGCGTGGCGTTGCCCGCGCTGTCGAATTCGTTCATCTCGCTCGTGAAGGACACGTCGCTCGCGGCCGTGTTGACCGTGCCCGAGATTTTCCAGGCGGCGCAGCGGATCGCGGCCGTGACATACGAGCCGCTGATCCTCTATACCGAAGCCGCGCTGATCTACCTGCTGTTCAGTTCGGTGCTGTCCACGCTGCAACGCCGCCTCGAAGCCCGCTTCGGCCGTCACGCGCTGTTCCAGGCGGAGTTGCGGTGATCCGTCTCGACCATATCGACAAGTCGTTCGGCGCGCATCGCGTGCTGAGCGGCATCGACCTCGCATTGCAGCCGGGCAGCGTGACCGCGCTGATCGGGCCGTCCGGCAGCGGCAAGAGCACGCTGCTGCGGTGCGTGAACCTGCTCGAAGTGCCGGAAGCGGGCACGCTCGCGGTCGGCGATGCGCGCATTGAATTTGCGCCGGGGCACCGGCCGTCGCGCGACGCGGTGTTCGCGGTGCGCAGGCAGACCGGCATGGTGTTCCAGAACTTCCAGTTGTTTCCGCACCTGAGCGTCGTGCAGAACGTGATGGAAGGGCTCGTGACCGTGCAGCGCTGGCCGCGCGAACGGGCTCGCGAGCGCGCGCTTGCGCTGCTGGAGAAGGTCGGCATCGCGGACAAGGCCGACGCGTGGCCCGGTACGCTGTCGGGTGGCCAGCAGCAACGCGTCGCGATTGCGCGCGCGCTTGCGCCGTCGCCGCAGGTGCTGCTGTGCGACGAGCCGACGTCGGCGCTCGATCCTGAGCTGTCCGTCGAAGTGGTCGAGGTGCTGCGCCAGCTCGCACGCGAAGGCACGACGATGCTGATGGCCACGCACGACTTGCGCCTCGCCGCATCGATCGCGCACGACGCGGTGTTCCTCGCGGGCGGTCGCATTGTCGAAGCCGGTGCCTCGCGCGACCTGTTCGGCCGGCCGCGCGACCCGCGCACCGCGAAGTTCGTCGCGACGCTCGCGCAGGGCGTGCCGGCGTTCTGATACGACACGCGATGCCGGCGGAGGTCAGTCCGGCGCGTGCCCGTCCAGGACTGCGGCGACGATCGCCTCCGGCGCATCTTCCTGGACCAGGTGGCCCGCGTGCGGCACCGTGATCAGCTTGCCGTTCGCGATGCGATCGGCGAGCGCCTGCCCCTGTTCGAGCGGAATCCACGCGTCGTCCTCGCCCCACACGATACGCACCGGAAAATCAGGCGGCGCGTAGCGGGCCTCTGCTTCCTCGATGTAGCGCTGGCGCATCTGCGCGATCTGGCGATAGAACGCGGCCTGACCGGCGGGCGTGAGCCACGGCGCGCGGTAGATCGACAGCGCTTCGTGGCTCAGCGGCCGCGCGACCGCATTGCCGAGATAGGCCGACAGGAGCGCGTGATGCGCATACGCGGGCAGGCCGGTGAATGCGGCTTCGTGCTGCGCGACATGGCGCACGAACGGCGACCCCTGCGGCGCGATGGCGACCGGATTCACGAGGGTGAGATCCGCATACGCGATGCCGTCCAGGAAGTGCGCGCGCAGCACGGTTGCGCCGCCGTAGTCGTGTGCAAGCACGCGTGGCCGTGAAATCTTCCATTCATTCAGCATCGCGCCGAACAGCGCATTCTGGCGGCCGAGCGACACGTCCGCGTCCGGCATGTCGGACTGGCCGTAGCCGAGCAAGTCGTAGAAATACACGCGATGACGCCGCGCGAGCCACGGTGCGATCCGGCGCCAGACCTGCGACGAAAACGGCGTGCCGTGCACGAGTACGAGCGGCGGGCCTTCGCCGAGCGTGCCCCATGCGATCCGGTGGCCTTCGAAATTGAAGCGATTCGCGAGTTCGAGCATCGGCTTCTCCGTGCTAACCTGTTTTGGTTGTTAACAGGTTACGCCGGATTGTCCGGATGTGAAACCGACAGGTGAAAATAAATGGTTACTCGATCTGAGCCGGCGCAATTCGCGCCCGCCTGGGGCGCGGCGGATTTCGTCGGGGGGCATCCGGCGCTCGACTTCCTCAACACGGTGGCCGATACGGGCAAGACGCGCGACGAGGACAAGCTCGTCGACTGGCCGGCCGTGCGCGCGTGGGCCGAACCATCCGGGTTGCTGGCGCCGGACGATCTGGCGCGGCTGCTGCGTCGTCCGCGGCTGGACGGACCTGACGAGCTGGCGGCGCTGCGCCGTTTTCGCGACGACGCGTACGCCGCGATCGTGCACCTGACGGCGGAGGAGGGGGGGAGCGCCGGTGCGCGCGCCGCGGACCGGCTTGCGATGGCGATCCGCGAAGCGATCGGCCGCAGCGCGTTCGACGCGGTCGGCGGCCGCTTTGCGTGGCGGCCTGATGCGCGCGCCGCGTCACGCTGGATCGATGCGGCCGCGCTCGGTTTCGAGCAGCTGATGCGCAGTGACGATTTCGCGCGTGTGCGGCAGTGCGGCCGGTGTACGTGGTTCTTCGTCGATCGCGGCCGTGGCGTCGGGCGGCGCTGGTGCGACATGCGCACGTGCGGAAACCGCGCGAAGGTCGAGGCGTTCCGGGAGCGGTGAAGCGCGTGCCGCTACGGTCGTCGCACGCGTCCCGTGCGCATCACTGGGCGGCTTCGTGCGGACGATGTTCGGGCCACAGCGTCGCGGCGACGAACAGTCCGGCCGCGAGGAACGGCGCACCGATCGCGAACAGGATCGCCGTGAGGCCCCAGCGATCCCAGAAACGGTCGACGATCGCGCGTTCGGGGGTGACGGGGTCGTACAGCACGTCGACCGCGTCGCCTTCGTGCAGGCCCGGATGCGACGACGCCGAGCCCTGGGCGAACGTGATCAGCCGCCCGCTGTCGGTCGTGAATGCGACGATGGCCGAATAGAGCGACGCGCGCGACCGCGACGATCGCCCGTTTTTCGCAATCTCGACGACATGGCCGGTCGAGCGCGCGTAGTGATGGACGATCTGCCATTGACGCAGCCCGGTCGCACCGGCGCCGGCGAGGAAGCCCGTGCCGATCGCGATCGGAATCAGCACGATCGCGACATCCCAGCGGCGCTTCGCTTCCTTGCGTGTGGCGCGGGTCGGCGGCGGTTCGGATTGCCGGCGGCGGCGCTCGCCGCCGATCAGCAGGCCGCCGATCGCAAACGACGCGACGGCGAGCAGCGCCGGCACGGCCACCGGAAACCAGCGTTGCGAGAAATCGTCGATCAGGGCGGGGCGGTCGGGGTGGTCGGGGTCGAGCAGCACGTCGACGTTTTCGCCGATGTCGTACGCGGGGACGGTCGATGCGGTATTGCCGGCAATTTCGCGGCGCTGTCCGTCGTTCGACAGGTACGCGACGATCGGCCGGTACGCGCGCATCGCGTCGCTGTCCTGCACGATGCGCACGACCGTGCCTGGCGCACGGACCAGACGACCGGTTTCGCCGCCGGCCGTGGCGGCGAACACGCCGGCCAGCACGAGCAGCACGACGCCGAGCAGTATCGCGACGAGCGCGTCCTTACCCGGCATGATCCGATCCAGTTTGTGCGTCGCGCGGCGGAGTCGGGTGTGATCGGGTGAGCGGCTCGTCCCGGCGGACAAGCCGATATCGGCGCAACCAGGCCCTCTGAATGGTCGCGTCTCGTTCACATGCTTCCATGTCTGACGTCCCATGTTCTCTCAGTGCCGGCGGGCAAACGACAGTGCCTGCGCCGGTCGTGTGGTATTTGTCGGACGATTCTAGCGGAAACGATGCGCGAGAGGCGTGCGGTTGCGTACCGCGAATGGCGCGCGCCGTGAATACGGCGGCGGAAAAGGAAAAGGCCGGTTAGCTTGCGCTAACCGGCCTTTGAAATTCCTGGTGGGGCGTGAGTGACTCGAACACTCGACCTACGGATTAAGAGTCCGCTGCTCTACCAACTGAGCTAACGCCCCCAACAGAAGAAAGATTATGCATGAGTTCTTCAGCCCTGGCAAGACCTTTCTGCAAATTTCCTCAAAATATTTCGTCCCGCCAACGGCAGCTGTCGGCGCGATAACGAGCGGTCGCGGTTTGCGCGCTCCCGGTATGATGACGCCACACGTGTTGCGCGGCGGTCGCGCAACGCTTTCTGGACATTCGAAGATGGACGAAAACGCAGTCCGCGAATTGCTGGATCGCCTGCTGGCCCCGTGGGTCCGCTCGCTGGGTCTGGTCCCCGTGTCGATCGGCGACGACAGCGTCACGCTGCGCCTGCCGTTTTCCGGCGAATTCCGCCATTCGGGCGGCATCATCTGCGGCCAGGTGTTCACGGCCGCCGCCGACACTGCGATGGTGGTCGCGATCTCGGTCGCGCTCGGCGAATTCCGGCCGATGACAACGGTATCGCTGAACACGAACTTCATGCGTCCCGTGCGCAAGGGCGACGTGCTCGTCACCGCGCGCGTGCTGCGGATGGGCCGCAACCTCGTGTTCGGCGAAGTCGAGCTGTTCGACGAGGACGGCAAGATGGCCGTCCACGCGACGTCGACCTACGCGCTCGTCAGCTGAGCGGCGCGATGTTCGACCAGATCGTCTTTGCGGGCGGCGGCAATCGCTGCTGGTGGCAGGCCGGCTTCTGGGATGTCGCGCGGCCGGCGCTCGACCTGCGCCCGCGCGTGATCACCGGCATCTCGGCCGGCGCGGCGACCGCGTGCATGCTGTATACGCGTGACGCCGCGTGGGTGATGCGCTATTACGAAGAGGCGTTGCGCCACAACCGCAAGAACGCGTACTGGGGCAACCTGTTCGGGCGCGAGCCCGTGTTTCCGCACTACCGGATCTATCGCCAGGCGTTGCTCGACATCTACGGCGAGCCGTTCGCGAAGCTGGCCGGCGCGCCGGAGATCCGCATCGGCGTATCGCACGTGCCGCGCTGGCTCGGCGCGCGCAGCGCGGTCGCAGCAGGCCTGGTCGCGTACAACATCGAGAAGTACGTTCGCAAGACGCTGCACCCGACGCTCGGGCGCTCGCTCGGCTTTCGGCCGGAATTCGTGCGCGCGCAGGCCTGCACGCGTGTCGACGAACTCGCCGACCTGATCCTGCAGTCGTCCTGTACGCCGCCGTTCACGCCGGTGCTGCGCCGCGGCGGCCGGCCCGTGCTCGACGGCGGGATGGTCGACAACGTGCCGGTCGATGCGCTCGACCCGTCGCCGGGTGACGTACTGGTGCTCGTCACGCGGCTGTATCCGCGGCCGCAGATGTTCACGGTCGCGCACGGCGACCAGCGGCGGCTGTACGTACAACCGTCGAGCAAGGTGCCGATTTCGAGCTGGGATTACACGAGTCCGTCGCAGATGCGGCATGCGTACGATCTCGGGCGGCGCGACGGCGAGCATTTCCTCACGCGCGTCGGCGCGATGACGGGCGGCCGCGGGGCCGCCTGACGATCGGGAAGGGAGAGGCGGGCCGCGCAACGCGCGCAGCCCGTGCGATCAGCGCTTGCGGATCGGCGTCAGCGCTTCCGGGTTGGCGACGCTCGACATGTCGCCGTCGTCGAACGCGAGGATGTTGCGGAACGCCGCGCTGAAGTAAAGCTCGTAGCTTTCGCGTTCGACGTAGCCGATGTGCGGCGTGCAGATCACGTTTTCCATGCGCAGCAGGCTGTAGCCCTGCAGGATCGGCTCGCTCTCGAACACGTCGATCGCGACCATCCCCGGACGGTTGTGCGACAGCGCGTTGACGAGCGCGTTTTCCTCGAGCAGCTCGGCGCGGCTCGTGTTGACGAGCAGCGACGTCGGCTTCATCCGCATCAGGTCTTCCTGCTTCACGATCCCGCGCGTGTCGTCGTGCATGCGCAGGTGCAGCGACAGCACGTCGCTTTGCTCGAACAGCGCCTCGCGGCTCTCGGCGGCCGTGTAGCCGTCGGCGCGCGCGGCCTCGAGCGAATGCTCGCGGCCCCAGATCAGCACGTTCATCCCGAATGCCTTGCCGTAGCCGGCGACGAGGCGGCCGATCTTGCCGTAGCCCCAGATGCCGAGCGTCTGGCCGCGCAGCACCTGGCCGAGGCCGAAGTTCGGCGGCATCGCCGACGTCTTCAGGCCCGACTGCTGCCACGCACCCTGCTTCAGGTTCGCAACGTATTGCGGAATGCGGCGCTGGGCGGCCATCACCAGCGCCCAGGTCAGCTCGGCGGGCGCGATCGGCGAACCGGAGCCCTCGAGCACCGCGATGCCGCGGTCGGTACAGGCTTCGAGATCGATGTGGCTCGACACGCGGCCGGTCTGGCTGATCATGCGCAGGTTCGGCAGCTTGGCGAGCAGTTGCGAGGAAATCGGGGTCCGTTCACGAATCAGCACGAGCGCCTCGACTTCCGCCAGACGGCTCGCGAGTTGTCCCAGGCCCCGCACCGTATTGTTGAAGACCTTTACGTCGTGGCCGGCGAGCATCTCGAAGCAGTTCAGCTTGCGGACGGCGTCCTGGTAGTCGTCGAGGATGGCAATTTTCATGGTGAACGGGGTGTCGCGCGTTGAAAGCGGCAGTGGCGGCGGCGCACGTCGCGCACCCGTCCCGCCCGGCCGGGGCCGACATGATGCTACGTTGGCCGCCCGGATGGTGTCTTTTTAACAGGTTGTTACGCTCCGCCGCAATTGGCGGGAGCCTGACCCGGCGCCGCTCGCGTGCTGGGCGGAAGGGTGCGCTGTTGTGTCGCATCAAACACGTCTTTCCTGATTCAGCTACTTACTCGACGAGGTTCACCCAATTGTTGCTCCAATCAGAATAATTGGATCATCTATCCGCAGAAGGCGAGGATTTTTGACTATTTTTATCGTCAACCGGCCCCTTGTTGAGCAACTCTGCATCATTTCCGCTGTCGTAGGAGAATTACGCATTTGCTTCATCTTTTTGAAGTTGTACTAGCGGCAGGAGTCGTTTATGGATCATTTGCAGTCGATGCGCGTGTTCGTCAAGGTTGCAGATCTCGGCAGTTTCGCGCGGGCCGCGAGCGCAATGGATATTTCCAACGCGGTCGCGACGCGCCACGTCGCGGACCTGGAAGGCCGGCTCGGCACGCGTTTGCTTAACCGCACCACGCGCAGCCTCTCCCTGACGGAGTCGGGTCAGGTCTATCTGGAGCGTGCCCGCCAGATCCTCGATGAGCTCGAGGATGTCGAGCAGATGGTCGTCGCACGCAATCACGAGCCGGTCGGCACGCTGCGCATCGTCGCGCCGGTCGTGTTCGGCCTGCATAACCTCGCGCCCGTGTTGCAGTCGTACACGGAGAATTTCCCGAAAGTGGTGCCGGATCTCACGCTGGTCGACCGCCAGGTCGATCTCGTCGAGGAAGGCTTCGACGTCGGCATCGTGGTCACGCGCCAGATGCGCAGCGCGAGCATCGTCACGCGGCGCCTGACCACCGGCTGCATGACCGTGTGCGCGACACCGAGCTATCTGGAGAAGCACGGCGTGCCGACCCATCCGGAGCAGCTCGCCGAGCACCCGAGCCTGAGCCTGCCGACCGAATACTGGGGCGACGAGCGCGTGTTCACGGGGCCGGACGGCGAAGTGCGCGTGCGCCCGACCAACGTGATCGTCGCGAACAACACTGCGATGCTGCGTCAGTTCGCGTTGCTCGGGATGGGCGTGGCGATCCTGCCGAGCTACCTGATCGGCAGCGACATCGCGCGCGGCGCGCTCGTGCGGCTGCTGCCCGAGTTCCGGCTGCCGCAGGTCGAGATCAACATCGCTTACCCGAGCCGGCGCCATCTGCCGGCGAAGGTGCGCACGTTCATCGACCACCTCGTCGAGCATTTCAGCCACTCGACCGACGCGACGATGGGCGAGCAGTGGGCCGCGCAGAGTTCGGCGCTCGCGCCGATCGGCGTCGAGACGCGTGCGGAGCAGCCGGAAGCGGCCGACCCGAACCTGTCGCCGCGCCTGCCGCGTTCGCCGCGCACGCGCGTGGCGGTGCCGTCGCCGCTGTAACGGCGCGACGGTCGGGCGGCGGTTGCCGCCGGCACAAAAGAAAAAACGCGGATCGAGCGATCGATCCGCGTTTTTTTATTGGCTGCGTGACGGAGCCTGACGCGCCGGGGGCGCCCCGGCGGCCGGGCCGTTACGAACCCGTCTTGCGCGCCGTCGTCTTGCGGGCGGCGGTCTTGCGGGCCGGTGCCGGCTTCTCTTCGGCGCCTTCCGTCACGGTTTCGGCATCCTTCGTCGCCGATTTTGCCGTCTTCTTCGCGGCGGCAGCCTTCGGCTCCTTCTTCTCGAACTCGAAGCCGATCTTGCCGTCCGGCTGCTTCACGAGGAATGCCTTGAAGTTGCGGCCGGTGCGCGACGACTTGAAGCCCGGCAGCAGGTCCGTGCGGCCGTCGGCCAGCAGCTTGCCCATCTGCTCGCGCGTGATTTCCTGCTGCAGGATCACCTTGCCCGAGCGGAAGTCGCAGGTCTTCGGATTCGCCACCGAGTGTTCGCACACGTAGCTCATCCCGTGCTCGAACACGCGGCCCTTGCACTTCGGGCACGCGCCGACCGGTTCCTGCGCGGAGAAGTCGGGCGCTTCGCCGTCCTCGCCGCCCTGGTCCTGGCCGAAATCGAACTCGAGCTTGTAGTTCTTCGTCTCGTCGTCGAAGGACAGCTTGAGGATCGCCGAGAACGGACGGCCCATCTTGCTGCGGAACCCGGACAGCGGCCCGATTTCCTTCTTCTGCAACAGCTCCTCGACTTCCGGGATCTCGAACTGCCGGCTGCCCGGAATCTTCGAGATCGAGAACTCGCACTTCGTGCACGCGAAGCGGCGGTAGTTTTCCTTCACCTGGCCGCCGCAGTTCGGGCAGGGCGTCTCGAGCGTCGCGTAGTCGCCGGGGATCGTGTCGGAATCGTATTCCTTCGCGCGCTTGACGATCTGCTGCGTCATGCGGGCGATTTCCTGCATGAACGCTTCACGCCCGAGATTGCCGCGCTCCATCTGCGACAGTTTGTATTCCCATTCGCCGGTGAGCTCGGGCGCGGTGAGTTCCTTCACGCCGAGGCCGCGCAGCAGTGTCATCAGCTGGAATGCCTTCGCGGTCGGGATCAGTTCGCGGCCTTCGCGCAGCAGGTATTTCTCGCCGAGCAGGCCTTCGATGATCGCCGCGCGCGTCGCCGGCGTGCCGAGGCCCTTCGCGGCCATCGCTTCGCGCAGCTCGTCGTCCTCGACGAGCTTGCCCGCGCCTTCCATCGCCGACAGCAGCGTCGCTTCCGAGTAACGTGCGGGCGGCTTCGTCACGAGCGAGACGGCGGCGATTTCGTCCGTCTTCACCTTCTCGTCCTTCTGCACCGGCACGAGGTTCGCGTCCGCGCCTTCCGCGTCGCGGCCGTACACCTGCAGCCAGCCCGGCTCGACGAGCACCTTGCCTTCGGTCTTGAAGTGGTGGCCGGCGACTTCGGTGATCCGCGTCGTGACGCGGAATTCGGCCGCCGGGAAGAACACGGCGAGGAAGCGCTTCACGACCATGTCGTACAGCTTCTGCTCCGGCTCGGACAGCGACTTCGGCGCCTGCAGCGTCGGGATGATTGCAAAGTGGTCGCTGATCTTCGAGTTGTCGAAGATCCGCTTGTTCGGCTTCACCCAGCCCTTGTCGAGCACCTGCTTCGCATGCGGCAGATAGTTGTTGCTCTCCTTGAGCATCTCGAGCGTGGACTCGACCGTCGACAGGTAGTCTTCCGGCAGCGCGCGCGCATCGGTACGCGGGTAGGTCAGCACCTTGTGCTTCTCATACAGCGCCTGCGCGAGACCGAGCGTGTTCTTCGCCGAGAAGCCGAAACGGCTGTTCGCCTCGCGCTGCAGGCTCGTCAGGTCGAACAGCAGCGGCGACAGTTGCGTCGACGGCTTCGATTCCTCGGAGACCGTGCCGACCTGGTCGCGGCATGCGGCGACGATCGTTTCGGCAGCCGGCAGGCTCCACAGGCGGGAGTCGCGCTTTTCCGGATCGAATTCGTCGCGCTTGAATTTCGGGTCGTACCACTTGCCTTCGTAGAAGCCGCCCGCGCACGCGAATTCGGCCTTCACTTCCCAGTAGTCGCGCGGAATGAAACGGCGGATTTTCTCTTCGCGTTCGACGACGATCGACAACGTTGGCGTCTGAACGCGACCGACGGTCGTCAGGAAGAAGCCGCCGCCCTTGCTGTTGAACGCGGTCATCGCGCGGGTGCCGTTGATCCCGACGAGCCAGTCGGCTTCCGAGCGGCAGCGCGCGGCGTCGGCGAGCGGCTGCATGTCCGTGTCGCTGCGCAGGTTGGCGAAACCGTCGCGGATCGCCTGCGGCGTCATCGATTGCAGCCACAGGCGCTGGACCGGCTGCTTCGCCTTCGCGTGCTGCGCGATCAGGCGGAAAATCAGCTCGCCCTCGCGCCCCGCGTCACATGCGTTGATCAGGCGGTCGACGTCCTTGCGCTTCATCAGCTTCGTGAGCACCTTGAGGCGCGACTCGCTTTTTGCGATCGGGTTCAGGTCGAAATGCGGGGGGATGACGGGTAGATGCGCGAAGCTCCATTTCCCGCGCTTGACCTCGTACTCTTCCGGGGCGGCGATTTCCAGCAGGTGGCCGACAGCGGACGAAAGGACGAAATCGTCGCTCTCGTAATACTCGTCATGCTTGGTAAAGCCGCCCAAAGCGCGTGCGATGTCGTTCGCGACAGAAGGCTTTTCCGCAATGATCAGTGCTTTGGACATGACAGGTGTGTGTTGGTAGACCGGGTTCGCCGGTTGTGGGTCCCTTTTACGACCGCTTTATAGCACACGCCGAAGCGACGGCGGCTCAGCGTGTAAAAAGCGGCTCATCATAGAGGGGGGCTGCAACGGCGGCAAGCGCCCGCCGCGGCGGGACGCGCAAACATGCGCAAAACCGCCTGGCCGGCCCGCGAATTCAGGCTTCGACGATCAGGACGTCGCGCAATTTCGGTGCGTGCGGCACGCCGGGTACCGCGCTCAGGTCGGACAGCATCCGCTCGACGATCGCCGCGTGCGGCAGCACCGTGCCGAAGAAGCGTGCGGTGTTCGCATCCTCGATCAGGATCGTCGGGAAGTTCTCGACGTCGAGATCGTCGAGCCGGTCGGCATGCGTTTCGATGTCGATCCAGGCGAAGCAGGCGTCCGGATGCGCGTCGGCGAGCTGGTCGAAGGCCGTCCGGTAGTCGCGGCACGTGCCGCACCATTCGGCGCACAGGCAGGCGACGAGCAACGTACCGGGATCGGCGAGGCGCTCGGCGATCCGATCCGCATCGGTGTCGAGGTTCAGCGCGGGCATGGAATTCCTTGGATATCGTCGGCGGCGCGGCCGCCCCTATGCCGGGGAATGTAGCACGCCGCGCGCGGCCGGGGTGGGCGCGGCGTCAAGCCGCGCGAAGCGTCCACCGGCGACGCTCGCGACACGGCCGGCCAGTTCGAGTGCGAGCAGCGCGCGGTGCAGCACGTCGTCGGACAGGCCGCTGTGCTCGGCGAGCCATTCGTAGGTAACGGGGCCGTATCCCAATGCGGCCAGCACGGCTTGCTCGGACGGGCGATCCGGCGGCGGGGCCTCGATCCGGGCCGGAACGGCGGCGGCTACGGCTACGGCTACGGCTATGGCGGAATCCGCTTGCGCGACGCCGGCAGTTTCGGGTTCGCGGATTTCGCCTGCGTCCGGACCCGGATTTCCGGCGCGCACCGCGCTGCCTGCTGCGCGTGCTGCCGGTTCCGCCGGCCCGTATTCCTCGAGCACATCGCGCGGTGTCGCAGTGAGCTTCGCACCGTCGCGGATCAGCGCGTGGCAGCCCTGAGCAAGCGGCGCGTGAATCGATCCCGGCATCGCGAACACATCGCGCCCCAGTTCGTTCGCGAGCCGAGCGGTGATCAACGAGCCGGAGCGCGGCGCGGCCTCGACGACGAGCGCGCCGATCGAGAGCGCGGCGATCAGCCGGTTGCGCTGCGGGAAGTGCGCGGCGCGGGCCGGCGTACCGAGCGGCCATTCGGACAGGATCGCGCCGTGCGCGGCGATCTCGTGGGCGAGCGCGCGGTGCCGCGCCGGGTAGACGAGATCGGCGCCCGTTGCGATCACCGCGACGGTGCCCGACCGGCCGTCGAGCCCGCCGCGATGCGCGGCGCCGTCGATGCCGAGCGCGAGGCCGGAGATGATCGTGAGACCCGCGTCGGACAACGTGCGTGCGAAACGCGTTGCGTCGGCGAGCCCCTGCGGCGTCGCGTGGCGGCTGCCGACCACGGCGAGGCCGCGCGCATGTAGCAGGTCGAGCCGCCCCTTTACATATAGCAGGGGCGGCGGATCGTGCAGGTCGCGCAGCCGCGGCGGGTAGGCCGGATCGTTCAGCGCGACGAGCAGGTTGCCCGGCCCGTCGAGCCAGGCGAGTGCGGCGTCGGTGCGCGCGTCGAGATCGTCGCGCTCGCTCGCGCGCACGGCTTGCGCGGTGGCGGGGCTGCTCACGGCGGCGATGGCCTGGTCGGACGCGTGCAGCAGCGCCGCCGGCGAGCCGAATGCATCGAGCAGCGCCTGCAGTACGGCGGGCGTGAGGCCGGGTGCATGGGCGAGCTGCATCCATGCGCGCAGCGCGGAGTGCGTCAGCGCTTGCGGCGACATGAGGCTGCCCTCGAATGTGGCGGCCAGCGAAGCGCGTGGCGCCATGATAAAATTTTCATCATCCGAAATACTCGACAGGGCCGCGCGCACAAGCGCCCGGCCAATTGCAGGAGGCGCGATCCGCGGCATTGATACGCCGCGCATCCGCCTCATCTTCATTGCATCCCGGCGGCGGCACCAGCCGGCCGGATGGCCGATGCGGCACGCCGCTCCACCGAATACCGAACACCATGGCTTTGCTGAACATTCTTCATTACCCCGACAAGCGGCTGCACAAGGTCGCCAAGCCCGTCGACAAGGTCGACGACCGGATCCGCAAGCTCGTCGCCGACATGGCCGAGACCATGTACGCGGCGCCCGGCATCGGCCTTGCGGCTACGCAGGTCGACGTGCACGAGCGCGTGATCGTGATCGACGTCTCCGAGGAAAAGAACGAGCTGCGCGCGTTCATCAACCCCGAGATCGTGTGGTCGAGCGACGAGAAGCAGATCTATGAAGAGGGCTGCCTGTCGGTGCCCGGCATCTACGACGAAGTCGAGCGGCCGGACCACGTGCGCGTGCGCGCGCTCAACGAGCAGGGCGAAACCTTCGAGCTCGACTGCGAAGGCCTGCTCGCTGTATGCGTGCAGCACGAGATGGATCACCTGATGGGGCGCGTGTTCGTCGAATACCTGTCGCCGCTCAAGCAGACGCGCATCAAGACGAAGATGAAGAAACTCGAACGCGCGATGTAATGCGCGCTCACGCTGCCCGACCCCGAACGCTGTCATGACCCATACGTTGCGCGTGATTTTTGCCGGCACGCCGGAATTCGCCGCGGCTGCCCTTGCCGCGATCCACGAGGCCGGTTTCCCGGTGCCGCTCGTGCTCACCCAGCCCGATCGCCCTGCTGGGCGCGGGATGAAGCTGCAGGCGAGCGCCGTGAAGCGCTACGCCGTCGAGCACGGGATGCCCGTCGCGCAGCCGCCGTCGCTGCGCCGCGCGGGCAAGTACCCGGCCGAGGCGGCCGACGCGATCGAGCTGCTGCGCGCGACGCCGCACGACGTGATGGTGGTGGCCGCGTACGGCCTGCTGCTGCCGCAGGAAGTGCTCGACATCCCGCGCGCCGGCTGCATCAACATCCATGCCTCGCTGCTGCCGCGCTGGCGCGGCGCCGCGCCGATCCATCGTGCGATCGAGGCGGGTGACGCCGAGACGGGCGTCACGCTGATGCAGATGGACGTCGGCCTCGACACCGGCGCGATGATCGAGGAAGCCCGTCTCGCGATCGCGGCGGACGATACGACCGCGACGCTGCACGACCGTCTTGCCGCCGACGGCGCGCGGCTGATCGTCGACGCGCTCGTGCAGCTCGAGCGCAACGGCACGCTGCCGGCCACGCCGCAGCCGGCCGACGGCGTGACCTACGCGGAAAAGATCGGCAAGCATGAAGCGGCGCTCGACTGGCGCAAGCCGGCAGACGTGCTCGCGCGCCAGGTGCGTGCGTTCGATCCGTTCCCGGGCGGCGTCGCGACGCTCGACGGCGCGGCGATCAAGCTGTGGGCGGCCGAGCCCGTGGCGGCGCGCGGCGACGCGGCGCCCGGCACGATCGTCGAAGCTGCGCCGGAAGGCGTGGTCGTCGCATGCGGCAGCGGCGCGCTGCGCGTCACGCAGTTGCAGAAGCCGGGCGGCAAACGACTGCCCGCGCGCGAATTCCTGGCCGGCTCGCCGCTCGCCGCGGGCCAGCGTTTCACGCTGCCCGACGTGAACTGACACGGCCTGATCGCCATTCGACACGGTCTGCCGGCGCTGCGCAATTGGCCGGACGGCCGAGTCGCGCGGCGTGGCAGGCGCGCGTAGAATTTCCTTGCGCTCACCGGTTTCGAGGTTTTCATGTTCGGCATCACCCATTTCGGCTTCTTCGTGTTCGCGGTATTCCTGCTGAACATCACGCCCGGCCCCGACACGGCCTACATCGTCGGCCGCAGCGTCGCGCAGGGTCGCGGCGCGGGGCTGATGTCGGCATTCGGCATTTCGGCCGGCTGCTGCGTTCACGCCCTCGCCTGTGCATTCGGCCTGACCGCGCTGCTCGCGGCGTCGGCCACCGCGTTCACGGTGATCAAGCTGGTCGGCGCGGCCTACCTGATCTATCTCGGCGTGCGGATGATCATCGCGAAGCAGGCCGGCGCGCCGTCGGGCGCCGAAGCCGCGCAGGCCGCCCCCGCCAAGCCGTTGCGCCAGTTGTTCATGCAGGGCTTCTGGACCAACGTGCTGAACCCGAAGGTCGTGCTGTTCTTCGTGTCGTTCTTCCCGCAGTTCGTGTCGGCCGACAGCCCGCACAAGGCCTGGGCGTTCCTGACCCTCGGGGCGGTGTTCGTCGCGATGAGCACGGTCTGGACCAGCCTGGTCGCGTGGGTCGCGGGCAGCGTCACCGAGCGCTTTTCCGGCAAGCCGGGCGTCAGGAAGTGGCTCGACCGCACGGTCGGCAGCGCGTTCGTCGGCCTGGGGCTTCGTCTTGCGACATCGCAACGTTGAGATTGAATTTTTCCGGCAAGACCTTATCTAACAAATCGCTTACAATTTTCCGCTGCGCCCTCTGATGCGTGGCGGGTCCCCTGACGGATAAGGAGTGGGTATGTTCAATTGGGTCAAAACGGCGATGCTGATGGCCGCGATCACGGCCCTGTTCATCGTGATCGGCGGCATGATCGGCGGCTCGCGCGGCATGACGATCGCGCTGCTGTTCGCGCTCGGCATGAATTTCTTCTCGTACTGGTTCTCGGACAAGATGGTGCTGCGCATGTACAACGCGCAGGAAGTCGACGAGAACACGGCGCCGCAGTTCTACCGGATGGTGCGCGAGCTGGCCACGCGCGCGAACCTGCCGATGCCGCGCGTCTACCTGATCAACGAGGACGCGCCGAACGCGTTCGCAACGGGCCGCAACCCCGAGCACGCGGCGGTCGCCGCGACGACGGGCATCCTGCGCGTGCTGTCGGAGCGCGAGATGCGCGGCGTGATGGCGCACGAGCTCGCGCACGTGAAGCACCGCGACATCCTGATCTCGACGATCACCGCGACGATGGCGGGCGCGATCTCGGCGATCGCAAACTTCGCGATGTTCTTCGGCGGGCGCGACGAGAACGGCCGGCCGGCCAATCCGATCGCGGGTATCGCGGTCGCGCTGCTCGCGCCGATCGCCGGCGCGCTGATCCAGATGGCGATTTCGCGCGCACGCGAGTTCGAGGCCGACCGCGGCGGCGCGCAGATTTCCGGCGATCCGCAGTCGCTCGCGACCGCGCTCGACAAGATCCATCGCTATGCGGCGGGTATCCCGTTCCAGGCGGCCGAGGCCCATCCGGCCACCGCGCAGATGATGATCATGAACCCGCTGCACGGCGGCGGCTTGCAGAACCTGTTCTCGACGCACCCGGCGACCGAGGAGCGCATTGCGCGCCTGATGGAGATGGCGCGTACCGGTCGCTTCGACTAAACCCCGGCTCCCCGCGCGGCTGTTGCCGCGGGGAGCCGTCATGCCACCCCGCACGCTTCGCGCTGCGGGGTGTTTCATTTGTGCGTGCCGTAAAGGGGCCAAAGGGGCCGCGTGGTCGCACGCTACAATGCGCGGTTTGGGATCGCGAGGCTTCGCGGCCGCCGCGATCCTGCCGTTTGCCGCATTTTTTGCTGCACGTTTTTGCCGCGCCTGATTGCCGATTCCGTACCGATGACACGAACCCGTTCTTCCGCTCCGTCCTCTTCCGGCCGCCCGGCGCGTCTGGCCGCGCTGCATCTGGCGCCCGAATCGCTCGGCTTCGCGCTCGACGCGGCCGCGCAGGCGGTCGATGCGGTACGGCGCGGCACCGCATTGCCGGCGGCACTGTCGGCGGTGTTCGCGCAGATGCCGTCCGGTGCGCAGGCGCTCGCGCGCGGCGCGACGCAGGACGTCGCCTACCGGACGATGCGCCGCCTCGGCAGCGCGGACTGGCTGATCGGCAAACTCGTCAGCAAGGCGCCGCCTGCGCACGTGCATGCGGTGCTCGCCGGCGCGCTCGCGCTGCTGCTCGATCCGGCGGACGATGCCGCGTATCCGGCGTTCACGGTGGTCGACCAGGCCGTGACCGTGATCGGCGCGCGGCGTGAATGCGCGTTCGCGAAGGGCATGGTCAACGCGGTGTTGCGTCGTTTCCTGCGCGAGCGCGACACGCTCGTCGCGGCGATGCAGGACGACCCGGTTGCGCGCTGGAATTACCGCGCATGGTGGGTCGATGCAGTGAAGCGCGCATGGCCCGATGCATGGCAGGCAATCCTCGCGGCCGGCGAACGCCAGGGGCCTTTGACGCTGCGCGTGAATGCGCGCCGCGCGAGCGTCGATGCGTATCTCGACACGCTGCGCGCGAGCGGCATCGAGGCGACCGCGATCGGCCGGCATGCGGTGCGGCTCGCGTCGGCGCTGCCGGTCGATCGCATTCCGGGATTCGCCGATGGCGTGGTGTCGGTGCAGGACGCCGGCGCGCAGCTCGCGGCCGAATGGCTCGGCGCGCGTGACGGCATGCGCGTGCTCGACGCGTGCGCGGCACCCGGCGGCAAGACGGGCCACATTCTGGAGTTGGCCGGTGCGGAAGTCGTGGCGCTCGAAAGCGACGCGGCGCGCGCGGCACGCATCGGCGAGAACCTCGTGCGCCTGTCGCTCGACGCCGACGTGCGCGTCGGCGACGCGGGCGCGCCCGACGCGTGGTACGACGGGCGTCCGTTCGACCGCATTCTGGCCGACGTGCCGTGCTCGGCGTCCGGCATCGTGCGGCGGCACCCCGACATCCGCTGGCTGCGCCGCGAGGCCGACATCCCGGCGCTCGTCGCGGAGCAGCGCCGCATCCTGTCGGCGCTGTGGCCGCTCGTGAAGCCGGGCGGCGAACTGCTTTACGTGACCTGTTCGATCTTCCCCGAGGAAGGCGAATGGCAGGCGCGCTGGTTTGAAGCGGCCTGTGAAGATGCGGTACGATTGGACGCCCCCGGCCAGCTGCTGCCGGGCGGCGTGCAGGGACGGGCGGCCGCCGGCGCACTCGACCAGAACATCGATCACGACGGATTTTTCTACGCGCGGTTTCAGAAACGGTGACGATCAAACACCTTTTTCCATTTCGGCTCGCGGCCGTCTTGCTGGTCGCGTTGATGCTATGCCTGGCCGTCGTCCGGCCGGCGCATGCCGAATCGATCGCCGTACAGCGCGCGTCGCTCCAGTCCGACGGAAGCGGCTGGAGCCTCGACGCGCGTTTCGACTTCGAGCTGAATCCGAACCTCGAGGATGCCGTCAACAAGGGCATCCCGCTTTACTTCACGACCGACTTCGAACTGAGCCGCGCGCGCTGGTACTGGTTCGACGAGCAGCCGGTGGCGGTGACGCAGACGATCCGCCTGTCGTTCCAGCCGCTCACGCGCGAGTACCGCGTGTCGACGGGCGGCCTGCAACTCGGCTTCCCGTCGCTGAAGGATGCGCTCGCGGTCGTGCGGCACATCACGTCGTGGCACGTGATCGACCGCAACCAGGTGCGCCTGGGTGAAACCTACACGGCGTCGGTGCGGATGCAGCTCGATACGGCGCTGATGCCGAAGCCGTTCCAGGTCGATGCCGTGAACAACCGCGACTGGACGCTCGGGTCGGACTGGAAGCGCTTCAACTTCACGGTGACCGAACGTGCTAAATAAAGTGCGCCGCGCGGCCAGCGGGAAGAGCCTCCTCGTTCGCGTGATCGTCTCGACCGTCGCGCTCACCGCGCTGCTGCTGCTCGTGCTGCTCGCGGCCGCGAGCGCGAACACCGAATTCTTCGACCGCTACTACTCGTGGCTGTACGCGATGAACATCATCGTCGCGCTGGTGTTCCTGCTCGTGGTGCTCGGGCTGATCGGGATGATCATCGTGCGCCTGAGGAAGGGCAAATTCGGCACGCGGCTGCTCGCGAAGCTCGCGGTGTTCTTTGCGCTCGTCGGCGTGGTGCCGGGCGGGATCATCTACGTGGTGTCGTACCAGTTCGTGTCGCGCAGTATCGAGTCGTGGTTCGACGTGAACGTCGAGACCGCGCTGACGGCTGGCCTGAACCTCGGCCGCGGGATGCTCGATGCGTCGCTGTCCGATCTGCAGACGAAGGCGCGGCTGATGTCCGACCAGCTCGCGAGCGTCGACGCGAACACGAACGGCACGACGCTCACGCTGCTGCGTCTGCGAGACCAGTTCGGCGTGCAGGATGCGACGATCGTCGAGCCGAGCCGCGGCGGCTCGGGCGCGGCGCCCGACCTGCATATCGTCGCGCAGGCGTCGGGTAATTTCGCGGCGCTGATCCCGGACGACCTGCCGACGTCGCTGATGCTGAGCCAGGCGCGCGAACACGGCGCCTATGCGGCGATCGAAGGCGAAGTCGACGGTGACCCGCGCACGCACGGCGCGAAGGGCGCGCTGCGGCTGCGCGTCGTGCGGCCGATCCCCGATGCGACGACGTCGCTGCTGCAGCCGGCGGAGCGCTTCCTGCAGCTCACGCAACCGGTGCCCCCGACGCTCGCGCACAACGCGGATGCCGTGCAGCGCGCGTATCGCGAGTACCAGGAAAAGTCGCTCGGCCGCACGGGGCTGCGCAAGATGTACATCGGTACGCTGACGCTCGCGCTGTTCCTCGCGACCTTCATCGCGATGATGCTCGCGCTCGCGCTCGGCCAGCAGCTCGCCCGGCCGCTGTTCCTGCTCGCGCAGGGCACGAAGGAGGTCGCGGAAGGCGACTACACGCCGAAGCGCGAGATCAAGACGCGCGACGAGCTCGGCTTCCTCACGCAGTCGTTCAACGCGATGACGCGCCAGTTGTCCGAGGCGCGGCTCGCGGTCGAGAAGAACCGTATCGCGCTCGAGCATTCGAAGACGTATCTCGAGAGCATCCTCGCGAACCTGACGGCCGGCGTGTTCGTGCTCGACCGCCAGTTCCGGCTGACGACGGCCAATCGCGGCGCCGAGCGGATCTTCCGGCAGCCGTTCAACGCGCTGATCGGCACGACGCTCGACCGGATCGGCGTGGCCGCCGGGTTCGGCGCGATGGTGCGCAAGGCGTTCGCCGATCGCGAGGCGGCATCCGACGGCGGCAGCGGCGATCGCGGCCACTGGCAGCAGCAGTTCGCGATCGAGATGCCGGGCGAAACCGAACCGCTGACGCTGCTCGTGCGCGGCGCGCGCCTCGTGTCGACGGTCGAGGGGCAGGCCGACGATCCGCAGACGTCCGGCTATGTCGTCGTGTTCGACGACATCTCCGACGTGATTTCCGCGCAGCGTTCGGTCGCGTGGGGCGAGGTCGCGCGGCGGCTCGCGCACGAGATCAAGAATCCGCTGACGCCGATCCAGCTGTCGGCCGAGCGGCTGCAGATGAAGCTGTCCGACAAGCTCGCACCGCCTGATGCGGATGTGCTCAAGCGCGGTGCGACGATGATCGTGAACCAGGTGGCGGCGATGAAGCGGATGGTCGACGATTTCCGCGAATACGCGCGCACGCCGCCGGCGGTGCTCGCGAACCTGCAGCTGAACGAACTGGCGAGCGAGGTGCTCGGGCTGTATGGTGTCGGCGAAGGCAAGAGCCCGATCGTCGCCGAGCTCGCGCCGTCGTTGCCGGTGATTCGCGGTGACGCGACGCAACTGCGCCAGGTGATTCACAACCTGCTGCAGAATGCGCAGGATTCGGTCGCGGAGTCTGCGCATCCGCGTGTGTTGATCGAAACCAAGACAGTAGAATATGGCGATCCCGACGCCGAGGGCAAAACGCGCGTCGCGGTACGTCTGACCGTGTCCGACAACGGGCCCGGTTTTCCGGCACGCATCCTGACCCGCGCGTTCGAGCCTTACGTGACGACGAAGGCGAAGGGCACGGGGCTCGGGCTGGCCACGGTCAAGAAAATCGTCGACGAGCACGGTGCGCGGATCGATCTGCGCAACCGCATGCACGGCGAGACCGTCGAGGGTGCGCAGGTGTCGATCCTGTTCCTGCAGATGGCGAGCGATACGCCAGGCACCGAACCGGGTGCGCAGGACGGGACGACCCCCGCCAAGACAAAAGCAAGTGAGCAGACAAAGGCAGCGTAAATGGCAACCATCCTGGTGGTAGATGATGAAATGGGCATCCGGGAATTGCTCTCGGAGATCCTCAGCGATGAAGGACATGTCGTCGAGGCGGCGGAGAACGCGCAGGCCGCGCGGGAATACCGGCTGAAGCAGGCGCCCGATCTCGTGCTGCTCGATATCTGGATGCCCGATACCGACGGCGTCACGTTGCTCAAGGAATGGGCGGCGCAGGGGCTGCTGACGATGCCCGTGATCATGATGTCCGGGCACGCGACGATCGATACGGCCGTCGAGGCGACGAAGATCGGTGCGCTCGATTTCCTCGAGAAACCGATCGCATTGCAGAAGCTGTTGAAGTCCGTCGAGCACGGTCTCGCCCGCGGGGCGGCGCCGGTGTCGGCGAATGCGGCGGCGAAGGCCGGCGCCGGGCAGGCCGCAGGGCCCGCGGCGGTCGCGTCCGCGGCTGCGCTGCCGACGCTCGGCGACGACATGGTGTCGGCCCTCGGCCTTGCGGGCCAGACGGCCGCGATCCCGTTCGACATCCCGTTGCGCGAAGCGCGCGATGCGTTCGAGCGCGCGTACTTCGAATATCACCTCGCGCGCGAGAACGGCAGCATGACGCGCGTCGCGGAGAAGACGGGCCTCGAGCGCACGCACCTGTATCGCAAGCTCAAACAGCTCGGCGTGGAGCTCGGCAAGAAGCCGGCCGAAGGCGCGCTATAAAATATTTTGCGAAAGCACTTGCTCAAGTGAAGAAGGGTCGCTATACTTTCTCTTCTTCGTTGGCCCGGTAGCTCAGTTGGTAGAGCAGCGGATTGAAAATCCGCGTGTCGATGGTTCGATTCCGTCCCAGGCCACCAGCATTTAAAACCCCAAGAATCGGAAGGTTCTTGGGGTTTTTCGTTTGTGGTGGGTATGGCGTGTCGTTGGCGGCGTGGCCGGCAGCATTTGCCGGGGCATGATAAAATCCGTGCCCGCTCAATGACTTAGCGCATCGCTTCATGCGCACGGCAGGCCGCGTGTCTCGCGCCGCCGTGACGCGCGGCAACGATGCCGCGCGATGGGCGGTATAAGCGCGCCGCCGCGTTCGCGGCCAATCGCGCTGCCTATACTGGTCGAGCCGGCGCAGGCCGGCCGCGTCGGGCCGCCCGGCGGCAGCCGGCCTTGGGGCGCAGCGCGACGCGAGCCTACACATTCACGGAGTATCACGGTGATTCGGACAGACGCTAAAGACGGCGCGCTCGTGTTGTTTTCCGGCGGGCAGGACTCGGCCACGTGCGTGGCATGGGCGCTCGAACGCTACCAGACGGTCGAGACGCTCGGCTTCGATTACGGCCAGCGCCATCGCGTCGAGCTCGAATGTCGCGAAGGCGTGCGCGAAGCGCTGAAGCGCGATTTTTCCGCCTGGTCGGACCGGCTCGGCGACGATCACATGATCGACCTGTCGGTGCTCGGTGCGATCAGCGATACCGCGATGACGCGCACGATCGAGATCGAGACAACGGCGAACGGCCTGCCGAACACGTTCGTGCCGGGCCGCAACCTGATGTTCATGACGATCGCCGCGGCGATCGCCTATCGCCGCGGGTTGCGCGTGCTGGTCGGCGGGATGTGCGAGACCGATTTCTCGGGCTATCCCGACTGCCGCGACGACACGATGAAGGCGCTGCAGGTCGCGCTGAACCTCGGCATGGACACGCGCATCGTGCTCGAGACGCCGCTGATGTGGCTCGACAAGGCGCAGACGTGGCAGCTCGCCGAACAGCTCGGCGGCGAGGCGCTCGTCGAACTGATCCGCGTCGAGACGCACACGTGCTACGTGGGCGAGCGCGCGGAACTGCACGACTGGGGTTTCGGCTGCGGCGAATGCCCGGCCTGCAAGCTGCGCAAGCGCGGCTACGAGGCTTACCTGAAGGGCGAGCGGGTGACCGAGGCGCCGCTGTGAGCGGGTGCCGGCAGTGCCGGCTGGATAACGGATTCTGATCGACAACGAGCGGCGCGAGCCGGACGAAGCACGATGACTTACGCGGTCAAGGAAATTTTCTACACGTTGCAGGGCGAAGGCGCGAATGCGGGCCGGCCGGCCGTGTTCTGCCGGTTCGCCGGCTGCAACCTGTGGTCGGGCCGCGAAGAGGATCGTGCGGAGGCCGTGTGCCGCTTTTGCGATACCGATTTCGTCGGCACCGACGGCGAGAACGGCGGCAAGTTCAAGGACGCCGAAGCACTCGTCGCGACGATCGCCGGCCTGTGGCCGGAGGGCGAAGCGCACCGCTTCGTCGTCTGCACGGGCGGCGAGCCGATGCTGCAACTCGACCAGCCGCTCGTCGACGCGCTGCACGCGGCCGGCTTCGAGATCGCGATCGAGACCAATGGCTCGCTGCCGGTGCTCGAATCGATCGACTGGATCTGCGTGAGCCCGAAGGCCGACGCGCCGCTCGTCGTCACGAAAGGCAACGAACTGAAGGTCGTGATCCCGCAGGACAACCAGCGGCTGGCCGACTACGCGAAGCTCGACTTCGAGTACTTCCTGGTCCAGCCGATGGACGGCCCGTCGCGCGATCTCAATACGAAGCTCGCGATCGACTGGTGCAAGCGTCATCCGCAGTGGCGGCTGTCGATGCAGACCCACAAATATCTGAACATTCCCTGAGCCACGGCTTTTGACATCGTGCTGATTACCCGAAAACTCGAATTCGACGCGGGCCACCGCATCCCCGATCACCGCAGCCAGTGCAGGAACCTGCACGGCCATCGCTACGTGCTCGAAATCACGCTGCGCGGCGATCTCGTCGATACCGAAGGGGCGCCCGACCGCGGCATGGTGATGGATTTCGCCGACGTGAAGGCGCTCGCGGTCGAGCACCTCGTCAGCAAGTGGGACCACGCGTTCCTGGTCTACGCGCGCGACGACGTCGTACGCTCGTTCCTCGAACAGATGGCCGACCACAAGACCGTCGTGATCGACCGGATCCCGACCGTCGAGAACCTTGCCGCGCTCGCGTTCGACCTTCTCGCGAACGTGTACGACGCGCACTACGGCGTGAACCTGCGCCTCGAACGCGTGCGTTTGTACGAAACGCCGAACTGCTGGGCCGACGTCGAGCGCCAGCCCGGCCGCTGATCCCGCCTTCCCGGCAGCCCCCGCCATCCGGCGTGGGCTGCCCGTCACTGCGCCGTGCCGGCCCCGTCCCGCGTCGGCAACGCTTCCCCGGCTGTTCCCGCATTCCGCGCAACGCCGCGCTATGATCGTTGAGTGGCACCGGAAAATGCTTCCGTGCGCCGTTGCACGCCATGCGCTGTCAGATCGGCTGCCCGTCGCCGACTAACGTTCCAGGGTGCGATCCGGTGCAGCCGCCGTGCTGCGCTGCACGACGTGTCGCATTCCGCTTGGCCAGTTGCTTGTCCCGTTCGATTGCCGTTCCGTCCAGGAGGCCGTATCGATGAGCACGCTCACCAATTCCCTCAAACAACGCCTGCGTGACGGCGACGATCCGCTGTACGGCCTGTGGCTGTCGCTCGGCAGCGAATCGGCTGCGGAAGCGCTGGCGCATGCCGGTTACGACTGGCTCTGCATCGACATGGAGCACGCGCCGAACGACAGCCGCGACGTGGCCTCGCAGCTGCGCGCGATTGCTGCTGCGCACCTGCCGAGCGAACCCGTCGTGCGCGTGCCGGCGCGCGAGCCGTGGCTCGTGAAGCGCGCGCTCGACGCCGGCGCGCGCACGCTGATGTTTCCGTCGATCGAGACGCCCGACGAAGCCGCGCATGCGGTGCGGCTCACGCGCTATCCGTCGCCCGATTCGCCGGACGGGCTGCGCGGCGTCGCGGGCATGGTGCGTGCGGCGGCGTTCGGCATGCGCCGCGATTACGTGCAGACGGCGAATGCGCAGGTCGCGGTGGTCGTGCAGATCGAATCGGCGCGCGGCGTCGACGAAGTCGAGCGGATCGCGGCGACGCCCGGCGTCGACTGCCTGTTCATCGGCCCGGCCGATCTCGCGGCAAGCCTCGGGCATCTCGGCGACATCCGCCACCCGGACGTCGAAACCGCGATGGCGCGCGTGCTCGCAGCCGGCCGGCAGGCGGGCGTCGCGGTCGGTATTTTCGCGGGCGATACGGCAGCCGCGCGCCAGTACCGCGAGGCCGGTTACCGGATGATCACGGTGTCGGCCGACGTAAGCTGGCTGCTGCGCGCGACGCGGCAGGCGCTGCAGGAGGTACGGTCATGAACGGCGGCGACGGTGCGTGCCGCGGGCGCGCGCAGATCGGTATGGTGTTCGGCCTGTGGGCCGTGTGTGTCGCGGCCATCGCGCAGGGTGCGCCGCAAGCGAAGCCCGATCCGTCGCACGAGACGCAATCGGCGGTCGCCGACTACAACGCCGGCGACTTTCGCGCGGCGCTGGTGCAGTTCCACGACGCGGCCGAGCGCGGCGATCGTCTCGCGCAATTCAACTACGCGATGATGCTGCTGACGGGCGAAGGCGTGACCGCGAACGTCGACGAAGGGCTGCGCTGGCTGAAGCGCGCGGCCGACGCGAACATGTCGCATGCGCAGTACGTGTACGGCCGGATGTTCGACGACGGCGAGTTCGTCGCGCGCAATCCGGCCGAAGCGCATCGCTGGTTCTTGCGGGCGGCGAAGCAGGGGCACGTGCAGGCCGAGCTGTCGCTCGCGAACCAGTTCCTCGACGGGCGCGGTACGCCGCGCGACAACCGGCAGGCGTTCGCGTGGTACAAGCAGGCCGCCGACGCGGGCGAGCCGACCGCGCAGTACGTGACCGCGTCGTTTTACGAGCGCGGCGGCGACGGCGTCGCGCAGAACCTGAACATCGCGCGCGCGTATTACGCGGCGGCGGCCGCGCAGGGCGACGAGACAGCCGGGCTGAAGTTCAAGGAGCTGAGCGCGCGGCTGAAGGCGCAGGAGCCGGCAACGGGCGGCGGAGCGGAACAAGGCGGGCCGCACGCGCCACCGCAGTAAGCGGCCGCGTCCGGCCTCCTGGCCCATGAAAAACGGCGCCCGGGGGCGCCGTTTTCTTTGGCTGCGGTGCAGGCCGCGCGGTCAGCTCTTCATCAACCGCCGCTGCCGCCCGACGCTCATGATCATCCCGATCGCGATGCCGAGCGTCGTAAGCGCGGTGCCGCCGTAACTCATGAACGGCAACGGCACGCCGACGACCGGCAGCACGCCGCTCACCATCCCGATGTTGACGAACGCATAGACGAAGAACGCGAGCGTGAGCGAGCCCGCGAGCAGGCGCCCGAACAGCGTCGCGCCCTGCGCGGCGATGTAGAGCCCGCGCGCGATCAGCGCCATGTACAGCGTCAGCAGCACGAGCCCGCCGGCGAGCCCCCATTCCTCCGAGAACACCGCGAAGATGAAGTCGGTGTGCTTCTCCGGAATGAATTCGAGGTGAGCCTGCGTGCCTTTCAGGTAGCCCTTGCCGAGCACGCCGCCCGAGCCGATCGCGATCACGGCCTGGATCGTGTGGAAGCCCTTGCCGAGCGGATCGGAAGTCGGGTCGAGCAGCGTACACACGCGGTGCTTCTGGTAGTCGTGCATCAGCGGCCACTGCACTTCGGGCTGGCAGATGCGTTCCTCGAACACGGCGATCGAGCCGACCGCGATCACGCCGGCGACGAGCACCGGCACGATCAGCTTGAACGACAGGCCGGCGAGGTAGATCACGAAGAAGCCGGCCGCGAACACGAGCAGGCCCGTGCCGAGGTCGGGCTGCTTCGCGATCAGCCCGACCGGCACCAGCAGGATTCCGAACGCGGCAATGAAGTCGTACCAGCGCAGCCCGCCTTCGCGGCGCTGGTAGTACCACGCGAGCATCAGCGGTGTCGCGATCTTGAGGATTTCCGACGGCTGGATCACGACGCCGACGTTCAGCCAGCGCTTCGCGCCCTTCTTGGTCATCCCGAACAGCGCGACGGCTATCAGCAACGCGACCCCGAACGTATAGAGCGGGACCGCGAAGCGCATCAGCGTGGTCGGCGGGATGTTGGCGATCACCCACATCAGCACGAACGTCAGCAGGATGTTGCGCAACTGGTCCTCGACGCGGCCGGGCATGTCGATCGCCGCGCTGTACAGCGTGACGATGCCGACGCACAGCAGCAGGAACACGATGAGGGCGAGCGGGCGGTCGAAGCCCGCGAACATCTGCTTGATCTTGTCGAGCCAGGCGCGCTTGTCGAATTGCATGCCTTTCTCCGTTAATGAGCGGTGCCGGCGTCCGCCGCCTTCGCGGGGGCCGTCGCACGGTGGTTGTCGTCCCGCGGCGTGGCGACGAGCGGCTGCGCGTCGCTGGCGGGCCGGCGCGGCCGGTGCGGGCGCCGGATCGGCGGCAGGCTCGCGGCCATCGGCGCCGCGGCGCTCGCGTCGGCCGGGGCTGCGGCAGCCGACGCGGCCGATGCAGCCGATGCGGCATCGGCTGCGCTGGCCGCGGTCGGCACGACCGGCTGCGGCAGCGCGGTGAAGCCGGCCGCGACGGCGGCGGGCTTCGAGGCGTCGCCGACCACGGGCGTGCTCACCGGCTCGGTCGCCGACGCCGCGGCGGCCACGGCCGCGGCCTCGTTCTTCGGGTTCAGGCGGTCGATCAGGTAGTAGTCGAGCACGCGGCGCGCGATCGGGCCCGCGGCCTGCGCACCCCAGCCGCCGTTCTCGACGACCAGCGCCACCGCGATCTGCGGGTGGTCGACCGGCGCATATGCGATGAACAGCGCATGGTCGCGCAGGTGCTCGGCGAGCAGGTGGCCCTTGTAGTTCGAGCCCTGCAGCGAGAACACCTGCGCGGTACCGGTCTTGCCGGCGGCGAGGTACGGGGCGCCGCGGAACACCTTGTACGCGGTGCCGGACGGGTTCTCGATCACGTTCTCCATCCCGCGCTTCACGACGTCGATGTCGGCCTGCTTGAGCGGGATCACCTCGCTTTCCTTCGGCACGGTCAGGTGGCGCCCGCGCGTGATCGGATCCTCGACTTCCTTCACGAGGTGAGGCTTCATCACGACGCCGTTGTTCGCGAGCGTCGCGGTCGCGTGCGCGAGCTGCAGGATCGTGAACGAGTTGTAGCCCTGGCCGATCCCGAGGCTGATCGTCTCGCCGTCGAACCACTTCTGCTGTGCGGCCTTCTTGAACGCCTTCTTCTTCCAGTCGGTCGACGGAAGAATCCCGCGCGCCTCGCCCTGGATGTCGATCCCGGTGATCTGGCCGAAGCCGAACGGCTTCATGAAGTTCGCGATCGAGTTCACGCCGAGGTCGCGCGCGAGCATGTAGAAGTAGGTGTCGTTCGACACCATGATCGCCTTGTTCATGTCGACCCAGCCCTGGCCCGAACGCACGTCGTTGCGGAACGTGTGGCCGCCGAACGTGAAGTAGCCGGGATCCTGGAAGCCCCAGCCCGGCGTGCGCTTGCCGAGCGTCAGGCCCGCGAGCGCCATGAACGGCTTGTACGTCGAGCCGGGCGGGTAGGTGCCGTGCAGCGGGCGGTTCAGGAGCGGCTTGTCGGGCGAGTTGTTCAGTTCGTCCCAGGTCTGCTGGTCGATGCCGTCGACGAACGAGTTCGGGTCGAAGCTCGGCGACGACACGAACGCGAGCACGTCGCCCGTCTTCGGTTCGATCGCGACGAGCGCGCCGCGCTTGCCGGCGAACGCCTGTTCGGCGACCTGCTGCAGCGCGATGTCGAGCGACAGCACGAGGTTGTTGCCGGGCGTCGCCTGCGTGCGCGACAGCGTGCGCACCGGCCGGCCGCCGGCCGTCACCTCGACTTCCTCGAAGCCCGTCAGCCCGTGCAGCTCGGTCTCGTAGCTCTGCTCGACGCCGATCTTGCCGATGTAGTCGGTGCCCTTGTAGTTGTTCGCGTCGCGGCGCGGATCGTAGTGTTCCTGGTCGCTGTCGTTGTCGTCGCTCATCGCGTCGATGCGATCCTGGTCGCGCTTCGAGATCCGGCCGATGTAGCCGATCACGTGCGCGGCCGTCATGCCGAGCGGGTACTGGCGGAACAGGCGCGCGCGCACGTCAACGCCGGGGAAGCGGAAACGCTGCGCGGTGAAGCGCGCGACTTCCGCGTCGGTGAGCCGCGTGCGGATCGGCAGGCTCTCGAAATTCTTCGAGTCTTCCTGCAGCTTCTTGAAGCGGCGGCGGTCGCGGGCGTCGATCGGGATGATCTCGGACAGCTTGTCGATCGTGTTGTCGAGCGTGTCGTCGAGCTTCGACGGCGTGATCTCGAGCGTGTACGCCGAATAGTTCTTCGCGAGGATCACGCCGTTGCGGTCAGTGATGATCCCGCGGTTCGGCACGATCGGCGCGACCGAGATGCGGTTTTCCTCGGCCTGCAGCGCGTATTTGCCGTGCTGCATCAACTGCAGGTAGAAGAAGCGGCTCGCGAGCAGCCCGAAGCAGACGAACACGAACACGCCCGCCGCCGCGACGCGCAGGCGGAACTTCGAGAGCTGCTGTTGGGTGTCGTTGAATTCGGTCATGCGGTTACAGTCGATCCGGCCCGCGCGGGCGGGCGAGGTGCCGCCCCTGGGCGCAACGGGCGTGGGGGCGGCGGGTATTCAAGGTCGGTCCGGCTCAGATGGGGCGCGTATCGTCCGGATCGACCGGGCGGCGTTGCGGCATCAGCAGCAGGTGGCTCGCGATCGGCCACAGCGCGGCTTCGACGAAGCCGTCGACCAGGTAGCGCCAGCCCGGGAACGCGGCGCCCATCACGAGGCGAATCACGAACGGCACGAGCTGCGCGACGACGAGCAGCGGCGTGACATACAGCACCTGCACGCCGATCGGCATCCACAGCACGCGGCGGTGGATCGTGATCGCGCCGTACGACAGCAGCGTATAGGCGAGCGCGTGCTCGCCGAGCAATCCCGCGTCATGCACGTCCATCAGGATGCCGAGCGCGAACGCGACGCCCATCCCGACCTTGCGCGGCTGGTGGATGTTCCAGAACAGCAGCACGAGCGCGACGAAGTCGGGCACGCCGGGCAGGCGTCCCCACGGCATCAGGTTCAGCAGGAACGCGGCGGCGAGGCTGAAGACGATGAAGTACGGATTGACCGGCTGCAGGATGTATTGCGGGCGGTTCATCGCTGGGCTCCTGGTTGCCCGGCCGCGGGCTTCGCGGGCGCGGCGGCCGGCTTCGCGTTCGCGTCGGCTTTGTCCGCCTTCTCGCCCTTCGCGGCGGCCTTCGCGCCCTTCTTGCCCTTCGCATTCTTGTCGGCGGCCGGATCGGGCTCGACCGGGCGCGGCGGGATGTCGTTCTGGTAATGCAGCACGAGCATCTGGCGCGCGCCGCGCACGGCGGCGACCGGCGCGCAGGTCACGCGTGCGAATGCGGTATCGGCGAGCTTGTCGACGCGCGCGACCTTCGCAACCGGCAGGCCGGGCGGATAGACGCCGTCGAGGCCGCTCGTGACAAGCTCGTCGCCGGCGACGAGATCCGCGCTCGTCGGCACGAAGCGCAGGTCGAGCGAATCGCCCTTCGGCGTGCCGTAGATCACGCTGCGCAGGCCGGTGCGCAGCACCTGCACGGGAATCGCGAGATCGCGGTCGGTGACCAGCGTGACTTCGGCCTGCAGCGGGAACACGCGCGTGACCTGGCCGATCACGCCGTCTTCGCTGACGACGGGCGAGCCGTTCTGGATGCCTTGCTGCGAGCCTTGCCCGACCACGATCTTCTGCGTGAACGGATCGCTGGTGTCGTACTGGATCTCGACCGGCGTCGATTGCGTCGCGATGTGCTGGCGCAGCTCGAGCACCGCGCGCAGGTGCGCGTTTTCCTGCGTGAGCACGGCGGCCTGGTTGGCCTGCGTGGACAGCTGCAGGTTGCGTTTGCGGAGGTCGTCGTTCTCGTGGCGCAGCGATGCGCCGGTGACGGCGATGTCGGCCGCGCCCATGAACAGGTCGCGCGGCACGAGCGCTGCGCGCTGCAGCGGATAGAGCACGGTGCCGAGCACGCCGCGCACGATTTCGAGCGTGCTGAAGCGCGCGTCCGACACCAGGAGCGCGATGGCGAGGGCAACGAAGAAGATGAGCCGCGCAAGCGCGGGCGGACCTTGCTTGAAGAGGGGCGGCGGACTGTATTCCATGGTCGGCGCCGGGCGCGTGTGATCGGTTAAATGATGCTCAGACGCGCAAACGGCGCGGCGGTTCGTTCTAAACGAGCGATCCGGCCACGCCGCGGGTGCGTCATATCAACGAAACAGCTTAGACGATCACTCGTACGAGAAGATGCTGCCCAGCTTGTCCATGCGCTCGAGCGCCATGCCCGAACCGCGCACGACGCAGGTGAGCGGATCTTCGGCGACGAGCACCGGCAGGCCGGTTTCTTCCGCGAGCAGGCGGTCGAGGTCGCGCAGCAGCGCACCGCCGCCCGTCAGCATCATCCCGCGTTCGGCGATGTCGGCGCCGAGTTCCGGCGGCGTCTGCTCGAGCGCGATCTTCACCGACGACACGATCTGGTTCAGCGGATCGGTCAGCGCTTCGAGGATTTCGTTGCTGGAGATCGTGAAGCTGCGCGGGATGCCTTCCGACAGGTTGCGGCCCTTCACTTCCATTTCCTTGACTTCGGAGCCCGGGAACGCGGAGCCGATTTCCTTCTTGATCGCCTCGGCGGTCTGTTCGCCGATCAGCATCCCGTAGTTGCGGCGGATGTAGTTGACGATCGCCTCGTCGAACTTGTCGCCGCCGACGCGGACCGAACCCTTGTACACGATGCCGCCGAGCGAGATCACGCCGACTTCGGTCGTGCCGCCGCCGATGTCGACGACCATCGAGCCGGTGGCTTCCGACACCGGCAGGCCCGCGCCGATCGCGGCCGCCATCGGCTCCTCGATCAGGTAGACCTGCGATGCGCCGGCGCCGTGTGCGGCTTCCTTGATCGCGCGGCGCTCGACCTGGGTCGAGCCGCACGGCACGCAGATGATGATGCGCGGCGACGGCGAGAACATGCGCGATTCGTGAGCGGTCTTGATGAACTGCTTGATCATCTGCTCGGTGACGGTGAAGTCGGCGATCACGCCGTCCTTCATCGGGCGGATCGCCTCGATGTTGCCCGGCACCTTGCCGAGCATCTGCTTGGCTTCCTTGCCGACCGCCTGGATCGTCTTCTTGCCGTTGGGGCCGCCTTCCTGGCGGATCGACACGACGGACGGTTCATCGAGCACGATGCCCTTGCCGCGCATGTAGATCAGGGTGTTTGCGGTGCCGAGGTCGATCGCGAGATCGTTGGAGAAGTAGCTGCGCAAAAAACCGAACATTCAGAATCCTGTTTCGCTCTGGGCCGGCCCTGCATAGCGAGCGCTGAGGGCGGCAGCGGAAAAAATAACAGCCTCGGGAAGCGTGGCGGAAGCGGCCGCCGCGGCGCACGAAGCTGCGAGTGATGTCTACCGGGGATCGCACGATGCACGCACGGCTTGCCGAAGTGGGGCGAAACGGTGCGGGAAAAGGCTGCCGGGTTTGGGTCGAACGCGTAATGATACCTTATAATTTCACGGTATTTGAATCGAAACGGGTGGTATTTTTGCCGCTTCGGCCCCGATTTTTGAGGGTGGGATCGCACCCTCCAACCCCCCGCCGCAGTGCTGCTTTTGATGCGCTGCGCAGCCTTGTTTTTCCGGTGATCGCATGGCCCTGACCCTGACCGATGTGAAACGCATCGCGCACCTGGCGCGACTCGAAATGGCCGACGCCGACGCCGAGCACATGCTCGGCCAGCTCAATGAATTCTTCGGCCTCGTCGAGCAGATGCAGGCGGTGGATACCGCCGGCATCGCGCCGCTCGCCCACCCGATCGAACAGATCCAGGAAGTCGCGCAGCGCCTGCGCGACGACGCCGTGACGGAAGTCGTCAATCGCGACGACAACCAGCGTCCGGCGCCGGCCGTCCAGGACGGCCTCTATCTCGTGCCGAAGGTGATCGAGTAAGCATTCGATGACAAGCGCGCCGGCCGCCTTGCGCCGCGCGCCACCCAGAATTCCCAGGAAAACCACTCAATGCACGCAAAAAGCCTGACCGAACTGCGCGCCGCGCTCGCCGCCAAGGAATGCTCGGCCGTCGAGCTCGCGCAGCACTACCTGAAACGGATCGACGCCGCACGCGACCTGAACGCGTTCGTCCATGTCGACGCCGATCTGACCCTCGCGCAGGCGAAAGCCGCCGACGCGGAGCTCGCGCGCGGCGCGGGCGGCGCGCTCACCGGCCTGCCGATCGCGCACAAGGACGTGTTCGTCACGCGCGGCTGGCGCTCGACCGCCGGCTCGAAGATGCTCGCGAATTACGAGAGCCCGTTCGACGCGACCGTCGTCGCCCGCCTGCAGGCGGCCGGCATGGTCACGCTCGGCAAGACCAACATGGACGAGTTCGCGATGGGCTCGTCGAACGAGAATTCCGCGTTCGGCGCGGTGAAGAACCCGTGGGACACGAACGCGGTGCCGGGCGGCAGCTCGGGCGGCAGCTCGGCCGCCGTCGCCGCGCGACTCGCGCCGGCCGCGACCGGCACCGACACCGGCGGCTCGATCCGCCAGCCCGCGTCGTTCGCGGGCGTGACGGGCATCAAGCCGACCTACGGCCGCGTGTCGCGCTACGGGATGATCGCGTTCGCGTCGTCGCTCGACCAGGGCGGCCCGATGGCGCAGAGCGCGTCCGACTGCGCGCTGCTGCTGAACGCAATGGCCGGTTTCGACGAGCGCGACTCGACGAGCCTCGAGCGCGACGACGAAGATTTCACGCGCCACCTCGGCCAGCCGTGGACGGTCGGCAACGACACGGGCAAGCCGCTCGCGGGCCTGCGCATCGGTTTGCCGAACGAGTATTTCGGCGAAGGCCTCGCCGACGACGTGCGCGCGACGATCGACGCGGCGCTGAAGCAGTATGAAGCGCTCGGCGCGACGCTCGTGCCGGTATCGCTGCCGAAGACGGAACTGTCGATCCCCGTGTACTACGTGATCGCGCCGGCCGAAGCGTCGTCGAACCTGTCGCGTTTCGACGGCGTGCGCTTCGGCCATCGCGCCGCGCAGTACGGCGACCTGCTCGACATGTACAAGAAGTCGCGCGCCGAAGGCTTCGGCCCCGAGGTGAAGCGCCGCATTCTGGTCGGCGCGTACGTGCTGTCGCACGGCTACTACGACGCGTACTACCTGCAGGCGCAGAAGATCCGCCGCATCATCGCGAACGATTTCCAGGAAGCGTTCAAGTCCTGCGACGTGATCATGGGTCCGGCGTCGCCGACGGTCGCATGGGATCTCGGCGCGAAGGGCGACGATCCGGTGCAGATGTATCTCGCGGATATCTACACGCTGTCGGTGAGCCTCGCCGGCCTGCCCGGCATGAGCGTGCCGTGCGGCTTCGGCGCGGGCGCGAACGCGAAGCGCCCGGTCGGCCTGCAGATCATCGGCAACTATTTCAACGAAGCCCGGATGCTGCAGGTCGCCGACGCGTTCCAGCGCGCGACCGACTGGCACAAGCAAGTTCCGGCAGGGGTGTAAGCATATGGCTACTCAATGGGAAGTCGTTATCGGTCTCGAGACGCACGCGCAACTGTCGACCGTCTCGAAGATTTTCTCGGGCGCGTCGACGCAGTTCGGCGCCGAGCCGAACACGCAGGCCTGCCCGGTCGACCTGGCGCTGCCGGGCGTGCTGCCGGTGCTGAACCGCGGCGCGGTCGAGCGGGCGATCCGCTTCGGCCTCGCGATCGGCTCGACCATCGCGCCGCGCAGCATCTTCGCGCGCAAGAATTACTTCTACCCCGATCTGCCGAAGGGCTATCAGATCAGCCAGTACGAGATTCCGGTCGTGCAGGGCGGCCAGATCACGATCCAGGTGCCCGCCAACGAAAAGGCCGGCAAGGCCGCGTACGAGAAGACGGTCAACCTGACCCGCGCGCACCTCGAGGAAGATGCGGGCAAGTCGCTGCATGAAGACTTCGCGGGCGCGACGGGGATCGACCTGAACCGTGCGGGCACGCCGCTGCTCGAGATCGTCACCGAGCCGGAAATGCGCAGCGCGGCCGAGGCCGTCGCCTACGCGAAGGCGCTGCACGGGCTCGTCGTGTGGCTCGGCATCTGCGACGGCAACATGCAGGAAGGCTCGTTCCGCTGCGACGCGAACGTGTCGGTGCGCCCGGTCGGCCAGGAGAAGTTCGGCACGCGCGCGGAAATCAAGAACCTGAACTCGTTCCGGTTCCTCGAGGAGGCGATCAACTTCGAAGTCCGTCGCCAGATCGAGCTGATCGAGGACGGCGGCGAAGTCGTGCAGGAAACGCGCCTCTACGATCCGGACAAGCGAGAGACGCGTTCGATGCGCAGCAAGGAAGACGCGCACGACTACCGCTACTTCCCCGACCCCGACCTGATGCCGCTCGTGATCGGCCAGGACTGGGTCGAGCGCGTGCAATCGGGCATGCCCGAACTGCCGGCCGCGATCCAGCAGCGCTTCGTCGACGAGTACGGCGTGTCTGCGTACGACGCGGGCGTGCTGACCACGAGCAAGGCGATGGCCGCTTACTTCGAGGCGGTGGTCGCGAAGGCCGGCGCGGCGAACGCGAAGATCGTCGCGAACTGGCTGATGGGCGACGTGTCGTCGCAGCTGAACCGTGACGGCATCGAGATCGACGCGATCCCCGTGTCGGCCGCGCAGCTCGCGCTGCTGCTGCAGCGCATCGCCGACGGCACGATCTCGAACAAGATCGCGAAGGAAATCTTCGCGGCGATCTGGGACGAGAAGGCGACCGACGAAGGCGCGGCCGACCGGATCATCGACGCGAAGGGGCTGAAGCAGATCTCCGACACCGGCGCGCTGGAAGCGATCATCGACGAAGTGCTCGCGGCGAACGCGAAGTCGGTCGAGGAATTCCGCGCAGGCAAGGAAAAGGCGTTCAACGCGCTGATCGGCCAGGCGATGAAGGCGACGAAGGGCAAGGCCAATCCGCAGCAGGTCAACGAACTGCTGAAGAAGAAGCTCGGCTGAGCATGACCGCGCGCCTGAACCGCGCTTGACGACGGGCCGCTCCGAACCAGTTCGGGGCGGCCCGTTGCGTTTGGTGGATGCGTTATCGTATGCATCACACCGTCCAACGGAGGAACGAATGGCGAAACAACCGTCGCTCGACGATTTCCGCGTGCCCTACAGCACGCGCGAGAAGGAAGCCGCCGCATTCAAGCTCGATGCGTTCGACCCGGGCGCGAAGCCGTTTTCGTCCGGCTCGAAGGACGCCGACCGCGAACGCCTGTCGGCCGTGTCGACCGAGCTCGACACGCAGCAGGAGCGCCTGCACACGCAACAGAAGAAGCGCGTGCTGCTCGTGCTGCAGGGGATGGACACCAGCGGCAAGGACGGCACCGTGCGCGCGGTGTTCCGCGATGTCGACCCGCTCGGCCTGCGCATCGTGCCGTTCAAGGCGCCGACGCCGATCGAGGCCGCGCACGACTTCCTGTGGCGCGTGCATGCGCAGGTGCCGGCCGCGGGCGAGCTCGCGATCTTCAACCGCAGCCACTACGAAGACGTGCTCGTGCCGCGCGTGCTCGATGCGATCGACAGCAAGGAGTGCGAGCGCCGCTACCGGCAGATCCGCGATTTCGAGACGATGCTGTTCGAGAACGGCACGACGATCATCAAGTGTTTCCTGCACATCTCGAAGGACGAGCAGCGCGAGCGGCTGCAGGCGCGCATCGACGATCCGGCCAAGCACTGGAAGTTCGACATCTCCGACCTCGACGCGCGCAAGCACTGGGAGGCGTACCAGTCCGCGTACCGCGACGCGCTTGCCGCGACGTCGGCCGAGCATGCGCCGTGGTACGTGATCCCGGCGGATTCGAAGACGCACCGCAACGTGATGATCGCCGAGCTGCTGCTGCGCGCGATGACCGACATGAAGCTGGAATTCCCGCCGCCGAAGCCCGAGCTCGAAGGCGTGAAGATCCGTTAAGCTGCCACCCTGTAAAAACATCGAACTGAACGGAACCCGACATGATGCGAGTGATTACCGCCAACCTGAACGGCATCCGCTCCGCCGCGAAGAAGGGCTTCTTCGAATGGCTCGGCGAACAGAACGCCGATTGCGTGTGCGTGCAGGAAATCAAGGTATCGGCCGACGACCTGCCGGCCGAATTCGTCGAGCCGCACGGCTTCAAGAGCTATTTCCACCACGCCGAGAAGAAGGGCTACAGCGGCGCGGGCGTGTACAGCCGCCGCGAGCCCGATGACGTGATCATCGGCTTCGGCAGCAGCGAATTCGATACCGAAGGGCGCTACGTCGAGGCGCGCTACGGCAAGCTGTCGGTCGTGTCGGTGTACGTGCCGTCCGGCTCGAGCGGCGAAGAGCGCCAGCAGGCGAAGTACCGCTTCATGGACGAATTCATGCCGCACCTCGCCGCGCTGAAGAAGAAGCGCGAAGTGATCCTGTGCGGCGACGTGAACATCGTCCACAAGGAAATCGACATCAAGAACTGGAAGAGCAACCAGAAGAACTCGGGCTGCCTGCCGGAAGAGCGCGAGTGGCTCACGAAGCTGTTCGACGATGTCGGCTACGTCGACGTATTCCGCACGCTCGACCCGCGCGCCGAGCAGTACACGTGGTGGAGCAACCGCGGCCAGGCGTACGCGAAGAACGTCGGGTGGCGGATCGATTACCAGATCGCGACGCCGGGCGTGGCCGGCACCGCGAAAAGCACGTCGATCTTCAAGGACATCAAGTTCAGCGACCATGCGCCGCTGACGATCGACTACGACTACAAGAAGTGATCGCCGGCGCTGCGCCGCGTCGCGCAGCCGCCGAATGCAAAACGGGCCGCATGTCGGACATGCGGCCCGTTTCGTTTGACGCGGCGCTTACTGCCTGAGCGACGCCATGTCGATCACGAACCGGTACTTCACGTCGCTCTTCAGCATCCGCTCGTAAGCGGCGTTGATCTGCTGCATCGGAATCGTTTCGATATCCGACGTGATCCCGTGCTCCGCGCAGAAGTCGAGCATTTCCTGCGTTTCCGCGATCCCGCCGATCAGCGAGCCCGCGAGGCGGCGGCGCTTGAAGATCAGGTTGAACACCTGCGGCGACGGGTGATCGTGCTCCGGCGCGCCGACGAGCGTCATCGTGCCGTCGCGCTTCAGCAGGTGCAGGAACGGGTTCAGGTCGTGCTGCGCGGCGACCGTGTTCAGGATGAAGTCGAAGCTGTTCAGGTGCGCGTTCATCTGCGCTTCGTCCTTCGAGATCACGACTTCGTGCGCGCCGACGCGCTTGCCGTCCTCGATCTTCGACGGCGACGTCGTGAACAGCACGACGTGCGCCCCCATCGCGCGCGCCAGCTTCACGCCCATGTGGCCGAGGCCGCCGAGCCCGACGATGCCGACCTTCTTGCCGGGGCCGACGTTCCACTGCCGCAACGGCGAGTAGGTCGTGATCCCCGCGCACAGGAGCGGCGCGGCGCCGGCCGGGTCGAGCGTCTCGGGCACGCGCAGCACGAACGCCTCGTCGACGACGAGCTGCGTCGAATAGCCGCCGAACGTGACGTCGCCCGTCACGCGGTCCTGGCCGTTGTAGGTGCCGACGAAGCCGTTCTCGCAGTATTGCTCGAGGCCGTCGGCGCAGCTCGGGCAGGTGCGGCACGAATCGACGAGGCAGCCGACGCCGACCAGCTCGCCGACCTTGAAGCGCGAGACCTGCGCGCCGGTCGCGGTCACGCGGCCGACGATTTCATGGCCCGGCACGACCGGGTAGATCGTGTTGCGCCATTCGTTGCGCGCCTGGTGCAGGTCCGAGTGGCAGACGCCGCAGTAGAGGACGTCGATCTGGACGTCGAGGTCGCGCAGCGCGCGACGCTGGAATTCGAACGGGGCGAGCGGCGACTGCGAATCGGTCGCCGCGTAGGCATAGGTAGTGCTCATGCGGTGGGCTCCTTGTCCGGAACGGATCCGGCGAAACAGACTGCCGTCGCATCATGTGGCGATGCGGCGAGGCAGGACGTCATCGTAAGGAGCGCGACGCCGCGGCGAAATACACGAAGGTCTGGAAGATTTGCCTATTCCTCTTGAACTGCACGCTAACAGCCGTCAAAACGCATTCAAGGTGCTACATTGCGAGCCAGATTCTCTTGCCGGACAGGACCACGCCGATGAGCTTCCAGCCCCTTTTGGCCGACGCGGGCGACCGCGTGCAGCGCCGCATGATCGAGCTGCACACGCGCCTCGCGCCGAACGATGGCGACACGCTCGCGGCGCTCGACGGCGTGCGCTTCATCCGCGTGACCCGTCCCGCGCCGCGCATGCCGGTGCTGTACGAGCCGAGCATCATCGTCGTGTGCCAGGGGCGCAAGCTCGGCTATCTGGGCGATCGCTCGTTCGTGTACGACGCGCAGCAGTACCTGGTGTTGTCGGTGCCGCTGCCATTCGAGTGCGAGACGTTCGCGAGCATGGACGAGCCGTTTCTCGCGATCTCGATCCGCGTCGACCTCGCGGTGATCGCCGAGCTCGCGATCCTGCTGGACGAGACGCTCGGCGCCGCCGCCAGCGAACCGCTCGGCGTCTATTCAACGCCGCTCGACGCGCCGCTGGCCGACGCGGTCGTGCGGCTGCTCGAAGCGCTCGCGTCGCCACACGACACGCGCGTGCTGGGGCCCGCGATCATGCGCGAGATCGCGTATCGCGTGCTGACGGGCGAGCAGGGCGACGCGATGCGCGCGGCGCTCGTGCAGCAGCATCACTTCGGCCGCATCGCGAAGGCGTTGCGGCGTATCCATGCGGAACTGAAGGCCGACCTCGATGTCGAGACGCTCGCGCGCGAGGCCGGGATGAGCCTCGCGGTGTTCCATGCGCAGTTCAAGCACGTGACGGCGACGTCGCCGATGCAGTACGTGAAGGCCGCGCGGCTGCACCAGGCGCGGTTGATGATGGTGCAGGACGGGGTGGGCGCCGGTACGGCGGCCGCGCGCGTCGGCTATGCGAGCGCGTCGCAGTTCAGTCGCGAATTCAAGCGGCTGTTCGGCCGCAGCCCCGGTGACGAGGTGCGCTGGATGCGCGAAAGCGGCGTTCGTCCGATCGCGGCCGCGGTGGACGCTTAGCGTTCGATGTCACGCGGCGGCGCTCAGCGCCGCACGACCTTGCGCCGCTGCGCGCTGATGCCGGCGTAGTCGGGCAGCGTGTCGACGCGCTTGCCGGTCGCCTTCGCGTACAGCGGCATCAGGTCCGGCAGCCGGTTCAGCAGGTCCTGGCGCCGCGCGGTGCTGTACGGGTGCGTGTAGATGAAGCCGGTGGCCTTGTTCGCGCGCGTCGCAACCGCGAGCTTGTCCCACAGCGTGATCGCGGCGCGCGGATCGAAGCCCGCGCGGGCGGCGATGTCGCCGCCGATCACGTCGGCTTCGGTCTCGTCGGTCGGGTCGTAGTGGAGCGCCTGCAGGCGCTCGCCGAGGTTCAGCGCCTGCGGCAGCGGATCGCCGACGCCAAACAGCGGCGGCAGCGCGGCGGCGCGCAGCGACGTCTGCGAGGCCGTGCTGAAGTTGCTGCGCGCGTGTTCGCGCAGCGCATGCGCGATGCCGTGCGCGAGCAGCACGCCGAGCTCGTCGTCGTTCAGGCGGACGCGGTCGAGCATGCCGCCGTACACGAGCACCTTGCCGCCCGGCAGGCAGGTCAGGCGGATGTCGCGCGAGCGGATCGCGTTGACGTCCCAGTTCCAGCTCTTCACGCGATCGTTCCACTTCACCGAATACGGCGCGAGCTTCGCGACGATCGCGCGCAGGCGCTTCACGCGCGGCTGGTTCGCGGGCAGCAGCCGGTTGCTGTCGGCGGCGGCCTGCACGATCTGCGCGTATTCGTTCGCGGTGAGCTGTTCGAGCAGCGGCGACGGGATCAGCGTACGGAACGCGATCGCGTTGCCGTAGCGCACCTGCTGCGGCGTCGGCGTATAGGCCTTTGCCGGCACCGCGGCGCCGGTCGGCTGCGCGGCTTCGGCGGCGGACGGCGCGACGGGTGCGGTGGACGTTGCGGGCGCGGTTGGCGTGGCGGGTGCGGCAGCCGGCGTGGTGCCCGCGCCAGGCGCAGCGGTGTCGGACGCGTGCGCGAACGTCGCGGCGAGTGCCGCGGCGCCGATGCTCAACGAGGCCGCAACGCGCGCGACGCGGTGCAGGCGGTCACTGCGCACGGCTGGCCTCGCCGTTGCGTGCGGTACCGTTCCACGGCGCGATCTTGAACAGCAGCAGCATGCCGGGAATCGCGAGCGCGGTACACACGATGAAGTAGTCGAACCAGCCGATCTTCGCGACGACGAAACCGCTCGCAGCCGACGCGAGCGTGCGCGGCACCGACGCGAGGCTCGTGAACAGCGCGAACTGCGTGGCCGTGTAGCGCGGGTCGGTCGTGCTCGCGATATACGCGACGAACGCGGCCATCGTCAGGCCCGTCGTGAAGGTTTCGAAACCGTAGACGATTGCGAGCGCGACCGTCATCGGGCTGAATTGCGGCGTGACGGCGATGCCGAACACCGACAGTGCCGATGCGATCGCGTGGCTCGTCGAGACGGTGAAGTCGTAGAGCATCGCGAGCGCCGGCGAGCCGGGGCCGAGCTGCGCGAGCCACGCGAAGCCGAGCGTCGACACCATCTGCAGCGCGCCGAAGATCCACAGCCCGCGGCCGATGCCGATCTTCACGAGCCAGATGCCGCCGATGATGCCGCCGGCGACGCTCGCGACGAGCGCGGTGGTTTTCGCGACGATGCCGATTTCGGTGCGCGTGAAGCCGATGTCGAGGAAGAACGACGTCGACAGCGTGGTCGCCATCGTGTCGCCGATCTTGAACAGGAAGATGAACGCGATCACGAGCAGCGCGCCGGCCCAGCCGTCGCGCTGGATGAATTCGCGGAACGGCAGCACGATCGCGTCGCGCAGGTTGCGCGGCGGCACGCCGACCACTTCCGGCTCGCGCACGAGCAGCGTCATCAGGATGCCCGGCAGCATGAACGCGCCGGTGAGTGCGAACACGGCGTCCCACGGCATGTGGTCGGACAGGATCAACGCCAGCGAGCCGGGAATCAGCGCGGCGAGCTTGTATGCGTTCACGTGCACCGCGTTGCCGAGGCCCTGCTCGGTATCGCGCAGCAGCTCGCGGCGGTACGCGTCGATCACGATGTCGGAGCTCGCGCCGAAGAACGCGACGAGCGTCGTGAGCGCGGCCACCGTCCAGATCGAGTCGCGCGGCGACACGAAGCCGAGCGCGGCGATCGCACCCGCGACCAGCACCTGCGTGAGCAGCATCCAGCCGCGCCGGCGGCCCGGCCGCCAGCCGGGCAGGCGCGGGATGTAGCGGTCCATCAGCGGCGCCCACAGGAACTTCCACGTATACGGGAACTGGATCAGCGCGAACAGGCCGATTTCCTTCAGGTTCACGCCCTCGGAGCGCAGCCATGCCTGCACGAGGTAGACGAGCGTGAAGAGGGGCAGACCTGACGTGAAGCCGAGGAACACGCAGATCAGCATGTGCGTGTTCAGATAGGCTCGCCAGCCGGGGTGCTCCTCGTGAGCGGTGAGTGCGGGCGCCTCGTGTGGCGTTTTCGACATGGACTGGAACTGGGTAGCGTTGACTGATTGCGGCGGCGGCGCAGGCGGCGGCGCGGGTGGCACAGAAGCGCGGCCGCACGAGCGTGCGGGCCGTCGGCGTCCGTCAACGGCCCCCTGGCTCAGCTGCGCTTGACGCGGTAGACAGCAAGACTACCACGCCAGTTCGCTCCCCATCGAATCGGCTGGCCTTCGTGCAGCACGACGCGATCGAGGATCGTGACGCCGACTTCGGGCGCGAGCGCCTCGAAATCCTTGATCGTCAGCACCCGCACGTTCGGCGTGTTGTGCCACTGGTACGGCAGCGATTTCGACACGGGCATCCGGCCGTGCAGCACCGACAGGCGGTGCGACCAGTAACCGAAGTTCGGGAACGACACGATGCATTCGCGGCCGACGCGCGCCGTTTCGCGCAGGATCGCGGCCGTCTGGTGGATCGTCTGCAGCGTTTGCGACAGGATCGCGATGTCGAAGCTGTGGTCCTCGAACAGGCGCAGGCCGTCCTCGAGGTTCTGCTGGATCACGTTGATGCCGTTCTTCGTGCTCGCGAGCACGCCCGCGTCGTTCAGTTCGATCCCGTAACCGGTGACGTCCAGTTCTTCCATCAGCAGCGACAACAGCGAGCCGTCGCCGCAGCCGAGGTCGAGAACGGTCGAGCGCGGCTCGACCCAGCGGGCGATCGTGCGGAAGTCCGCGCGCGCGGACAGGGAATTCAGCGCTTGCTGGTTCATGCACCCACCTCGTTGGCGATTCGTTCGTAATACGCGCGGATCAGGTTGTGATAGCGCGCGTCGTCGAGCAGGAACGCGTCGTGGCCGTGCGGCGCGTCGATTTCCGCGTAGGTGACCGTGCGCTTGTTGTCGAGCAGCGCCTTCACGATTTCGCGCGAACGTGCGGGCGCGAAGCGCCAGTCGGTCGAGAAGCTCGCGATCAGGTACTTCGCCTGCGTGTGCGCGAGCGCGGCCGTCAGGTTGCCGTCGAACGCCTTCGCCGGGTCGAAGTAGTCGAGCGCGCGCGTGATCAGCAGGTAGGTGTTCGCGTCGAAGTAGTCGGCGAACTTGTCGCCCTGATAGCGCAGGTACGACTCGACCTCGAATTCCACGTCGAAGCTGAAGTTGTACGCGTCGAGCGCGCCGTCGGCGCGGCGCAGCGCGCGGCCGAATTTCTCGGCCATGTCGTCGTCGGACAGGTACGTGATGTGGCCGATCATCCGCGCGACGCGCAGGCCGCGTTTCGGTTTCACGCCGTGCGCGTAGTAGTCGCCGCCGTGGAAATCGGGATCGGACAGGATCGCCGAGCGCGCGACTTCGTTGAACGCGATGTTCTGCGCGGACAGCTTCGGCGTCGACGCGATGTCGATGCAGTGCGCGACGCGCTCCGGATACATCAGGCTCCACGCGAGCGCCTGCATGCCGCCGAGGCTGCCGCCCATCACCGCGGCGAAGCGCTCGATGCCGAACGCGTCGGCAACCCGCGCCTGCGCGTGGACCCAGTCCTCGACGGTGACGACCGGATAGCGCGCACCGTATGGCTTGCCGGTCGACGGATCGACGCTCATCGGGCCGGTCGAGCCGAAACACGAGCCGAGGTTGTTCACGCCGATCACGAAGAAGCGGTTGGTGTCGAGCGGCTTGCCCGGCCCGACCATGTTGTCCCACCAGCCGGTGCTGCGCGGATCGTCCGCGTAGACGCCGGCGACGTGGTGCGACGCGTTGAGCGCGTGGCAGACGAGCACCGCGTTCGAGCGCGCGGCGTTGAGTTCGCCGTACGTCTCGACGACGAGCTGATAGTTGCCGATCACGCTGCCGCTTTGCAAGCGCAGCGGTTCGGCGAAGTGCATGGTCTGTGGAGCGACGATGCCGATCGATTCCATTCGTTCCGCCTTATGACTGGGCAGCTAAATGGTGTCGGCGATGCGCGGAGTCGGAGGTGCGCGGCTGACGACCTCTTTAGCCGCATTTGTAGTGAACCGCCGGGACAAAGACACCATCAACGCCCCGGCCGGTTCGCGCGCCCGCAATCGAGTCAGCAAATCGGCGCGCTTCCGACCTGCCACCCGAGGGGCGGCAAGTCGGCAAAGTATAGCGGAATTTGCGGGAGGCGGATTCCGGCGCGGGTGGCGCGGCGTGCCGTCAGCGTCCCCTCACTGCAGGATCAGCCGCAGATGCGCATCGGCCTGCTCGCCGGGCGGTTTCTGGAATCCGCCTTTCGCGAAGCGGTGCCAGCGGCCGATCACGTAGCTGACGAGCAGGCTCGCCCGCGCGGCCGGGTCGTAATCGGCCGGCAGCGCGAACGGCGCGGCGCCGCCGGGCGCATTCGCCTCCGTGCGCGCGACCCGCAGGCACTGCTTGACGGTGGCTTCGATGCGGTCGAGCAGCTGGTTCACGCGCTCGGTCAGCCGCTCGTCCTCGCCGACCAGCGCCTCTCCGGTCAGCACGCGCGTCATCCCGGGGTTCTTCGCGGCGAAACTGAGCATCGTCAGCGCGATCGTGCGGGCCTGCAGCACGCCGTTCGGTTCCTTCTCGACGATCTGGTTGACGAGGCCGAACAGCGACTGCTCGATGAACTCGATCAGCCCTTCGTACATCTTCGCCTTGCTGGGGAAATGGCGGTACAGCGCGGCTTCGGACACGTCGAGCCGCGCCGCCAGCGATGCCGTCGTGATCTTCTCGCGCTTCGGCGCCTCGAGCATCGTTGCGAGCGTCTGCAGGATGTGCACGCGACGCTCGCCCGGCTTCGGGCGCGTACGGGTGCGGGTGGGTGATGCCTGATCGTCCGTTACGGCTTGGTCCTGCGGGTAAGTCGGCTGCATTTTTGTCGCCCCGATCGTGTGCCCAGTCGGAGCGATTTTAACGAACGAATGCGCTGGTCGACATAGTGGGGACGCCCGGTAACCGGCAGATGGCCCGGCAGGTGGCCGGTGATCCATACCGTGCCGATGCCGAGACGCTTGTAGCGCTTCAGGTGGCCGCGCGTATCTTCGACGAGAATCGCGTCGGACAGGCGCGCATGGGCGGCGCGCAGCGTCCGGCGCAGCATCGTGTGATCGGGCTTCGCGCGCCACGTGCGGCGGTCGCGCATGTGCTCGATCGCGATCACGCGCTCGAACAGCCGCTCGATGCGCAGCTCGCGCAGCACCGCGCGCGCATAGTTCTCCGGCGCGTTGGTCAGGATCAGCTTGCGGCCCGGCAGCGCGGCGACGATGCGCGCGAGGCCGCGCTCGGCGCGGATCATCGCGGGCAGGTCGGAAAACGTGTGGACCACGCGCAGGAAGTCGTGCGGGTCGATCGGATGGTGGCGCGTGAGGCCGAGCAGCGCGGCGCCGTAGCGCTCGGTGTAGTCGTTGCGCAGGCGGTCGGCTTCGGCTCGCTCGACCTGCAGCGTATCGATGATGTATTGCGTCATCGCACGGTTGATCTCGGGAAAGATCGCGTGCGATGCGTGGTGCAGCGTGTTGTCGAGGTCGAACAGCCAGACGGGCGCGCCGGCGCGCGGCCGGCTGCGCGAGATGCGCCGGCGCCGCAGCGGGGCCGGCAGGTCGGGGCTGACTGGCTGGCGGCGCGCGCTCAATGCGAGCGGATCATCGTGCCGAACGGTTGCTCGGTCAGGATTTCCAGCAGCACCGAATGCTCGATCCGGCCGTCGACGATGTGCACCGACTTCACGCCGCTCTTCGCGGCGTCGAGTGCCGACGAGATCTTCGGCAGCATGCCGCCGGAGATCGTGCCGTCCTCGAACAGCGCGTCGATCTCGCGCGCCGACAGGTCGGTCAGCAGGTTGCCGTCCTTGTCCATCACGCCCGGGATGTTGGTCATCATCAGCAGCTTCTCGGCGTTCAGCACGGTCGCGAGCTTGCCCGCGACGAGGTCCGCATTGATGTTGTACGAGAGGCCGTCTTCGCCGAAGCCGATCGGCGAGATCACCGGGATGAACGCGTCGTCCTGCAGCGCCTTCACGACCGCCGGGTTGATCGCCTCGACTTCGCCGACCTGGCCGATGTCGATGTACTGGCCCGGGTTGTCGCGGTCCGGCATCAGCAGCTTGCGTGCGTGGATCAGGCCGCCGTCCTTGCCCGTCAGGCCCACCGCGTGGCCGCCGAAGTGGTTGATCAGCATCACGATGTCTTGCTGCACTTCGCCGCCCAGCACCCACTCGACGACTTCCATCGTCTCTTCGTCGGTGACGCGCATGCCCTGGATGAAGGTGCCGGCCTTGCCGATCTTCTTCAGCGCGTGATCGATCTGCGGACCGCCGCCGTGGACGATCACCGGGTTGATGCCGACCAGTTTCAGCAGGATCACGTCGCGCGCGAAGCCCTGCTTGAGCCGCTCTTCCGTCATCGCGTTGCCGCCGTATTTGATGACCACGGTCTTGCCGTGGTAACGACGGATGTACGGCAGCGCCTCGGCGAGGATTTCTGCTTTCAGCGTGGGGGCGATCTGCGAGAGGTCGATGGGCTCGGACATGGCGGCGGCTCTGGCTGGGAACAGTTGAAACACGGCGAATTGTACAGGAGTGGCGCAGCGCAGCATCGGGTTTTTGGGCGGGCCGGAACACCGGCGGCGCGAGGCGGGCACGGCGCGCGGCGGCCCGCCGGCTATGGCGCGGCGCGATTCCGGCCGCGGCGCGCGGGTGTCGCCGGCGGGCTGGCGCGCGCGTGTTTGCGAGGGGCCTCGGCCGGATGGCCGGCGTGCAAAATCCGTGCGCCGCGCTATGCTTGTCGCGTGGGGCGATTTCCCGCCCGCTTCCGCGATTGCGCCATGATCGATCCTGCCGCCGCCGCCGCCGCCGCCGCCGCCGCCGCCCGCTCCGCACCGCGCCGCGCGCGCTGCCCGCATTGCGGGCGCGGCTTCGACTGTGGCGCGCATACGCAGCCGTTCGACTGCTGGTGCGCGTCGATGCCGGTGGTGCCCGGCGGCACGCCGCCTGCGGCCGGCGCGCGCTGCCGGTGCCCCGAGTGCCTGGCCGACGAGATCGCGCAACGCATGGCCGGCGCGACCGGCTGACGGCGGCCGCCGTGCCCGCGGCGCACCCCGCCCGCGCGATCCGATCCGGCCCCGCTAGAGGCGCCGCCCGCTAAACGGGTAAACTGCTCGGATGCAACGAATCACCACCACCGGGCGCGTCAACCTCAGTCACCTGTTCTGGCTACGCAATCTCGCGATCATCGGCCAGCTCGTGACGATCGGCGTCGTGCAGACCTATTTCGGCGTGCACCTGCCGTTACCGGCAATGCTGATGGTCATCGCGCTCGAAATCGTTTTCAACGCGCTGACCTGGGTGCGCGTGCTGCGCGCCCGGCCCGAGACCAATTTCGAGCTGCTCGGCCAGCTGTGGGTCGACCTCGGCGCGCTGTCCGCGCTGCTGTTCCTGTCGGGCGGCACGACCAACCCGTTCGTGTCGCTGTACCTGCCGTCGCTCGCGATCGCGGCGGCCGTGCTGCCGTGGCACCTGATGATCTGGCTCGCGGCGTTCGCGGTCGCGTGCTATGCGGCACTCGGCTTCGATTCGGTGCCGCTCAACATGGACAACCCGGCGAACCTGTTCGACTACTACCGTACCGGCATGTGGGCGAACTTCATGGTGAGCGTCGGGCTGATCGCGTGGTTCGTCGCGCGCATGTCGAATGCGCTGCGCCAGCGCGATTCGGCGCTCGGCGAAGCGCAGCAGCATCTGCTGCGCGACGAGCGGGCCGTTGCGCTCGGCGTGCAGGCTGCCACCGTCGCGCACGAGATGGGCACGCCGCTGTCGACGATCGCGATGCTCGCCGAAGAGCTGCGCGACGCGGCGCGCGCCGATCCGGGGCTCGCGCGCTACGAGGCCGACCTGAAGGTGCTCGAGGAACAGATGACGCTCTGCACGTCGGCGCTCGCGCGCCTGCGCAGCCGCGCGAGCGCGCCGGCCAGCCGCCAGCCGGTGGACGACTGGCTCGACACGTTCGTCGAGCACTGGCGCCTGCGGCATCCGCACGTGCAGTTCGAATCGCTCGGCGCGCGTCCGGCGGGCGTCGCGCTCGACGATACGGTCGCGGCCGGCCAGATCCTGACGATCCTGCTCGACAACGCCGCGCGGGCGAGCCCGCAGCGCGTGACGCTGGCCGCGAAGGTCGCGCACGGCGGCACGGTCGACGAAATTGAATTCGAGGTATGCGACGACGGGCCCGGCATTCCGGCCTCGCTGCGCGAATCGCTCGGCGCGATGCCGGTCGACAGCACGCAGGGCGGGCACGGGGTCGGCCTGTATCTCGCGTTCAGTGCGGCCGCGCGGCTTGGCGGCGAGATCGAACTGTCCGATGTCGTGCCGCGCGCGGCGGGCGGCAACGGGCGGGCCGGCGGTGCGGCAAATGGCCACGCCGCAGCCGTATCGGGCCCCCGCGTGGGCCAGCGCACGGGTGAACGTGCGGCCGAACGGACGGCCGGCATGCCGGACAGCCGCCCGGCCGGTGCGACCGCCGCGCGCGGCACGCGGGCCGTGCTGCGCCTGCCGGTCGTGCGCGTCGCGGCGCCGGCCGCCTCAACCAACACGTAGACGGAGAAACCACATGAGCGAGAACAATTTCCTGGTGATCGACGACAACGAGGTGTTCGCGGGCACGCTCGCGCGCGGCCTCGAGCGCCGCGGTTACGCGGTCCAGCAGGCGCACGACAAGGAGGCGGCGCTCCGGCTCGCCGCCGGCAGCAAGTTCCAGTTCATCACCGTCGACCTGCATCTCGGCGAGGATTCGGGCCTGAGCCTGATCGCGCCGCTGTGCGACCTGCAGCCCGACGCGCGGATCCTGGTGCTGACCGGCTACGCGAGCATCGCGACAGCCGTGCAGGCCGTGAAGGAAGGCGCGGACAACTATCTCGCGAAGCCGGCGAACGTCGAGTCGATCCTGGCCGCGCTGCAGACCAACGCGACCGAAGTGCAGGCCGACGAGGCGCTCGAGAACCCGGTCGTGCTGTCGGTCGACCGGCTCGAATGGGAGCACATCCAGCGCGTGCTGGCCGAGAACAACAACAACATCTCGGCAACCGCCCGCGCGTTGAACATGCACCGCCGTACGCTGCAGCGCAAGCTGGCGAAGAAGCCGGTGCGGCAGTAAGCGGGGGCGCGTCAGCCGGGCAAGCCTGACGTTCGCGGCAGGCAGGCGAGGATCTCGCGTTTCAGCAGGAGCGTGATCAGCGCCGAGTAGACGATATTCGCGAGAAACGGCGCGAACCCGCCGATCACGATCGGAATGGCCATCGGCCACGGCGTTGTCGATACGCCACTCGCGAGGCGCTGGATGCCGATGCTGATCGCGACGCTGGCGAGTGCGATACCCGCCAGCGTGCCCAGCCACGCGAGTACGAGCGCGACGTTGTAGCGCCGCAGCGAATCTCGCCTGATCCGGCGCATGAGCGACAGGATGTCGGCGCGCGTGAGCGCGAGCAGGGCCGGCACGAACCGGCCGGCGATGGACGGGTAGATGGTCATTCGAATGCGGTGACGAATGCGTCTGTTCGTGGTCTGAGGAATCCCGATTATAGGGACGCACGAGCGCGCCGGCCATCAGCCGCGTTCCAGGGGCAGGCACGTGCGCCACATCGCATCGCCATGAAAAAACGGGCGACCCCGGAAAGGGGCCGCCCGTTTTTCGTCCGGCGCCGCGCGCGTTACAGCACGTAGCGCGACAGGTCTTCGTCCTGCGACACTTCGCCGAGTGCGCGATCGACATACTTCGCGTTGATCGTCACGCGCTCGCCGGTGTGGTTGCCGGCCGAGAACGACACTTCCTCGAGCAGCTTCTCGATCACCGTGTACAGTCGGCGCGCGCCGATGTTCTCGGTCTTCTCGTTGACCGCGAACGCGATTTCCGCGAGGCGGCGGATGCCGTCTTCGGCGAATTCGAGCTGCACGTCTTCGGTCGCGAGCAGCGCCTGGTACTGCTTGACGAGGCTTGCGTCGGTCGCGACGAGGATCGCTTCGAAATCGTTCACGGACAGCGAATCGAGCTCGACGCGGATCGGGAAGCGGCCCTGCAGTTCGGGGATCAGGTCGCTCGGCTTCGCGAGGTGGAATGCGCCGCTCGCGATGAACAGGATGTGATCGGTCTTCACCATCCCGTACTTCGTGTTGACCGTCGTGCCTTCGACGAGCGGCAGCAGGTCGCGCTGCACGCCCTGGCGCGACACTTCGCCGCCGCTGCCTTCGTTGTTGCGCGACGTGATCTTGTCGATCTCGTCGAGGAACACGATGCCGTTCTGCTCGACGTTCTGCACGGCCTTCGTCTTCACTTCCTCTTCGTTCAGCATCTTCGCCGCTTCCTCGTCGGTCAGCAGCTTCAGCGCTTCCTTGATCTTCACCTTGCGGCGCTGCTTCTTGCCGCTGCCGAGGTTCGAGAACATCGAGCGGATCTGCTCGGTCATCTCTTCCATCCCCGGCGGCGCCATGATGTCCATGCCGGCCGACGGCTGCTCGAGGTCGAGCTCGATTTCCTTGTCGTCGAGCTGGCCTTCGCGCAGGCGCTTGCGGAACGTCTGGCGCGTCGCGTTGTTGTCGTCGTTCGCGTGTTCGGCATCGCTGCCGAAGCCCACCGCGCGCGGTTGCGGCAGCAGGATGTCGAGGATGCGGTCTTCGGCCTGGTCGGTCGCCTTGCTGCGCACCTTGCGCATCTCGGTTTCACGGGTCTGCTTGACCGAAATCTCGATCAGGTCGCGCACGATGCTGTCGACGTCGCGGCCGACGTAGCCGACTTCGGTGAACTTGGTCGCTTCGATCTTGATGAACGGCGCATCGGCGAGCTTCGCGAGGCGGCGCGCGATTTCGGTCTTGCCGACGCCCGTCGGCCCGATCATCAGGATGTTCTTCGGCGTGATTTCCTGGCGCAGCGGGTCGGCGACCTGCTGGCGGCGCCAGCGGTTGCGCAGTGCGACGGCGACGGCCTTCTTCGCCTTCGCCTGGCCGATGATGTGCTTGTCGAGTTCCGAGACGATCTCGGCAGGGGTCATGGTGCTCATGGTGCGGTCCTTACTCGATCGTTTCGATGATGCGATTGTGGTTCGTGTAGATGCACATGTCGCCGGCGATCCCGAGCGACTTCTCGACGATCTCGCGCGGCGACAGCTCGGTGTTCTCGACGAGCGCGCGGGCCGCAGCCTGCGCGTAGGCGCCGCCCGAGCCGATCGCGCAGATGCCGCCTTCGGGGTCGAGCACGTCGCCGTTGCCGGTGATCACGAGCGTGGTGGTGGCATCGGCCGTGATCAGCATCGCCTCGAGGCGGCGCAGCATCCGGTCGGTGCGCCAGTCCTTCGCGAGCTCGACGGCCGCACGGGTCAGGTTGCCCTGGTGCTTCTCGAGTTTCGCCTCGAAGCGGTCGAGCAGCGAGAACGCATCGGCGGTGCCGCCCGCGAATCCGACCAGAACCTGGTTGTTGTAGATCCGCCGCACTTTCCGCGCGCCACCCTTCATGACGATGTTGCCGAGGGTTACCTGGCCGTCGCCGCCGAGCGCGACCTTGTCGCCGCGCCGGACCGAAACGATGGTCGTGCCGTGAAATTGCTCCATCTGCGTTCCTTGAGAAAAACGGGGAAGAGTCGGGCGGCGCGAGGCGCCGCCGCGTGAATCCGCAGTGCGCCGGGGAGCGGCCCGGCGCGCGTCCGTTTCATTTTAGGGCGGGCGCCGGGATATCAAGAGGCGGGGGGGCAAATCGGCACGCCGGGAACCGGTGCCGGAAAAACAAAAAGCGCGCGGCAGGCCGCGCGCTTTCGGGAAGCAGCGTGTCTGAGCGGAACGCCGCTCGATCAGTCGCCGAACAGCTTCTGGCGCAACTCGCGGCGCTCCTGCGCTTCGAGCGACAGCGTGGCGGTCGGACGGGCGAGCAGCCGCGGAATGCCGATCGGCTCGCCGGTTTCCTCGCACCAGCCGTAATCGCCGGAGTCGATGCGGGCGAGCGACTGCTGAACCTTCTTGAGGAGCTTGCGTTCGCGGTCGCGCGTACGCAGCTCGAGCGCGTGCTCTTCCTCGATCGTCGCGCGATCGGCGGGATCGGGCACGATCACCGTCTCGCGCAGGTTCTCGGTCGTCTGGCCTGCATTCTTGAGGATGTCCGCCTGCAACTGTTCGAGCCGATTTTTGAAGAAGGCGAGCTGATCCTCATTCATGTAATCCTTGTCGCTCATCTTCAGGATTTCGGCTTCGGTCAAGAGTTTCTTCGTCATCTGCTTGCTTCTTCAATGTGCGGCAAATCGAGAGATATTGCCTGCACTTTGGGATTACCCGCAACCGCGCTTGCAATCATTTGCGATTTGCCGCCGCGGGGCCGAAAGCCTCTGGAAAACCGGTTCTCAAATACCAGGATAGGCCTGGCGCGGAGTTGTGCGCGCTGCGAACCGGTGTGCTGCGCGGCACATCGCATCGGCCGCGGCCGGGAGGCGGATTGGCGATCCGGCGCGGTTGCGATGCCCGGAAAACTGGTTCAGCAAGAACCGGGCCTGTTTGTTGCCGTACTCCAGCGGGCACGTATTGTAACTGAATCGCAAGCGGGCGCCGTATCGGGTCGATCCCCGTCGGCTGCGCCAATATCTAGAAAATATAACGCGCAAATCGCGAAAAAGCGATGACGGCGAAACCCTGCCCGAAAAGGGCGCCGCGCAGACGCCTCAGCCGCCGGGAAAGGCGGCCGGGCGACGCCGTGCGCGGCGGGTGCCCGTGCGCGTCAGGCGAGGCAGGCGTCGAGGCCGTCGGTGATCAGGTCCTGCGGCAGGTCGACGCCGATGAACACCATCTTGTTGGTCTTCTTTTCGACCGGCAGCCACTTCGCGGCGAGGTCGCTGCCCATCATCTGGTGCACGCCCTGGAACACGACCTTGCGGTCGACGCCCTTCATGTACAGCACGCCCTTGTAGCGCAGCATCCGCTCGCCGTAGATCTGCAGGATGCCGCCGAGGAAGTCTTCCAGCTTGTTCGGATCGAACGGGCGGTCGTTGCGGTACACGAACGACTTGATCTTGTCGTCGTGGTGCGCGTGGTGGTGATGGTGGTGGCCATGGTCGTGATCGTGCGCGCATTGGCCGTGATCGTGGTCGCAATCGGCGTGATCGTGATCATGGTCGTGATCGTGGTGGTGGTGCGCGTGGTCGTCTTCGGCGAGGAAGTCGGGGTCGATCTCGAGCTTCGCGTTCAGGTTGAAGCCGCGCAGGTCGAAGATTTCCTTGATGTCGGCTTCACCGAAGTTCACGACCTTGATCACGGCCTTCGGGTTCATGTGCATCAGGCGGTGCTTGAGGCCGGCGACGGTCTGGTCGTCGACGAGGTCCGACTTCGTGATGAACAGGCGGTCGGCGAAGCCGACCTGGCGCTGCACGACTTCGTGTTCGTCGAGCTGCGCGTTCGCGTGCTTTGCGTCGACGAGCGTGATGACCGCGTCGAGCAGGAAATCGTCGGCGATTTCGCTGTCGATGAAGAAGGTTTGCGCGACGGGACCCGGGTTCGCGAGGCCGGTCGTCTCGATCACGATGCGGTCGAAGTCGAGCTTGCCTTCGCGCTTCTTCGCGGCGAGATCGCCGAGCGCGCGGGCCAGATCGCCGCGGATCGTGCAGCAGATGCAGCCGTTGCTCATCTGGATGATCTGCTCGTTCGAATCCTGCACGAGGATTTCGTTGTCGATGTTCTCTTCGCCGAACTCGTTCTCGATCACGGCGATCTTCATGCCGTGCTGTTCGTTCAGGATGCGCTTGAGCAGCGTCGTCTTGCCGCTGCCGAGGAAGCCGGTAAGGATGGTGACGGGAGTGGCCATGTCGGTCGCCTGTGGTTCGTGAATCGGGGTCAAAACCAGGATGTGCGTCGCGCCCTCGCGCTGCGAGCCGGGGCGCACAACCATTCATTGAAACATACCTGTCAAGCCCCCGCCCGTCGTCCGAACGACAGGCGAAAGCGCGGGCCCGACAGGCGGGGCCGGCGGACAGGGGTGTCCGCCAAGATCGGGGCGATCAGACGATTTGCAACAGCAGGCCCTTCAGATATTCGCCTTCCGGGAACGCGGCGAGCAGCGGGTGATCGACGCCCGCGCCGAGCCGCTTCAGGATGCGCGCGTCGACTTTCGCGTCGGCGGCCGCGCCCGCGACGATCTTCTGGAACAGGTCCATGTCGATCGCGCCCGAACACGAGTACGTGAACAGCAGGCCGCCCGGACGCAGCAGCTTGAAGCCGCTCAGGTTGATGTCCTTGTACGCGCGCGCCGCGCGATCGACGCTGTCGCGGGTCGGCGCGAACTTCGGCGGATCGAGCACGATCAGGTCGAAACGCTCGCCTTCGTCGACGAGTCGGCGCAGCGTCTTGAACGCATCGGCGTCGAGCCAGGTCGCGCGTTCGGCGTCGAAGCCGTTGGCGACGACGTTCTGCTGCGCGAGCGCGAGCGCATCGCCCGACGAGTCGATCGACACGACGCGTTTTGCGCCGCCCTTGAGCGCCGCGAGCGAGAAGCCGCCCGTGTAGCAGAAGCAGTTCAGCACGTCGCGGTCGGCCGCGTACTGCGCGACGAGCGCGCGGTTGTCGCGCTGGTCGACGTAGAAGCCCGTCTTGTGGCCGTTCGGCACGTCGACGTGATAGCGCACGCCGTTTTCGTTCGAGATCAGCGTCGCGGGCGGCGCATCGCCGGCCAGCACGCCGGTCGTCTGTTCGAGCCCTTCCTTGTCGCGGATCGACACGTCCGAGCGCTCGTACACGTTCGGGCAGCCGGTCGCGCCGGTGAGCGCCGCGACGATCGCGTCTTTCCACGCTTCGACGCCCGCGGCCATGAACTGGCAGACGAGCTGGCCGCGCGGCGCGGCGCCGGCTTCGGCGGTATCGGCGACGTAGTAGTCGACGATCAGGCCCGGCAGCCCGTCGGCTTCGCCGAACACGAGCCGCACCGCGCCCGTGCCCGACACCATCGTCGTGCGGTGCGCGACCGCGCGCTGCACGCGGCGCTTGAAGAACGCGTGATCGATCGGCTCGTTCTCGTCGAAGCTCCACACGCGCACGCGGATCTGCGACTGCGGGCTGTACGCGCCGCGCGCGAGGAAGCGGCCGTCGTGCGCGCGCACGAGCACGGTCGCGCCGGGCGCGGGCTTGCCGTCGACACGGTCGATCGCGTTCGCATAGACCCACGGGTGGCGGCGCAGCAGCGATTTTTCCTTGGACGGCTTGAGGGTGACGGTTTGCATGATGAGATCGAAATGGGCCGTGCGCGACGCCGGCCGTTGCCGGCCGCCGCACGCGGCGGGTAACACGGGAGGCGCGTCAGTCGCGCTTCTTCGCGCGCGGATGCGCGCTGTCGTAAATCTTCGCGAGATGCTGGAAGTCGAGCGACGTATAGACCTGCGTCGCGGCGACGCTCGCGTGGCCGAGCAGTTCCTGCACCGCGCGCAGGTCGCCGCTCGACTGCAGCACGTGCGTTGCGAACGAGTGGCGCAGCACGTGCGGATGGACGTTGGCGGGAATGCCCGCGGCGAGCGCCGCGCGCTTCACGCGCTCGCGTACGACGCCCGGCGACATCCGGTTGCCGCGCACCGACACGAACAACGGATGCGGGTCGTGCTTCACGAATTCGCCGCGCACCGCGAGCCACGCGTTCAACGCGTCGATCGCCTTGCGGCCGACCGGCACCTTGCGCTCCTTGTTGCCCTTGCCGCGCACGGTGACTTCGGCTTCGGCGAGATCGAGCCAGCCGGCCGACCGGTAGCCGTCGGCCTGCGTGTACATCACGTCGAGGCCGATCAGCTCGGCGAGGCGCAGCCCCGAGGAATAGAACAGCTCGAGGATCGCGTGATCGCGGAGGCTTTCGGTCGTGCCGGCGAGCGGCGCGTCCATCAGCGCGGACGCATCGTCGACCGACAGCGCCTTCGGCAAGGTCTTCGGGCGTTTCGGTGCGCGCACCGCGGCCACCGGGTTCGCGGGCATTTCGATGCGCTGCGCGAGCCAGCGGTAGAACGCGCGCCACGCGGACAGCCGGTGCGAGATCGACCGCGCGGACAGTCCGCCCGCATGCGCGCGCGCGACCGCGCCGCGCATGTCGGCTGCGGTCAGCGTGTCGAGCGGCCGGCCGGCCGCGAGCTTCTTCAGCTCGTCGAGTTCGTGCGTGTACGCGCGCAGCGTGTGTTCCGACAGCTGCCTGATGTGCTTCAGGTTCGACAGGTAGGCGGCGATCGGATCGTCTGTCATCGCGTGCGGCGGATCAGTGCGGCAGCAGGCGCGTGAGCGCGGCGCTCGCGAGCGTCGCGATCTGCGCGAGGAAGTCGGTGGCCATCCCGTCGTGGAAGCGGCGCGGATCGGGCGAGCCGAGTACCAGCAGGCCGAACGCCGGCGCATCGGTGCCGGCGAGCGGCGCACGCAGCGCGAGCAGCGCGACCGACGTGGCCGAGCCGTCGCCGGCCGGTGCGGCTTCGGCGCCTTCCGCCGCATTCGCGGCCGGTGCGGCAACCGCGGGCGCGAGCCACTGCGCGGCTTCGAAGCCCGTGTTCGCGCCGCAATACGGCGTCGACAGCCCGTTCGTGAACAGGCGCACTTCCTCGCCGACCTGGCGGGCGAAGTCGGCTTGCGCGTAGGTGTCGGCGACGTCCCACACGCGCAGCGCAGTCTGCGGCACGTCGAACACGTCGGCGATGCCGTCGGCGATCGTGCGCGGCAGCGCGTACGGATCGCGCTCCGCGATCACGCGTGCGGTCCAGCGGCTGAACTTCGCGGACAGGCTGTCGTTCTCGTGGCCGTAGCGCACGAGCTCGGCGAGCCGGCGCTCGAGATGCTTGTTCTTGTCGCGCAGCATCTCCATCTGCCGCTCCTGCAGCGAGATCGCGGCCTTGCCGTGCGGGTTCGCGAGACGGATCGTCGCGAGCAGTTCGGCGTGCTGCGCGAAGAATTCGGGATTGGCGAGCAGGTAGTCGGCGACTTCGCGATCGTTCATGTGGCTGGCGCGTTCAGTTATCAAGGACGTTGCAGGGTCAGGCGTTCAGGTCGATCTCGCCTTCGAACACGGTCGCGGCGGGGCCGGCCATCATCAGCGCGGCGGCTTCGTCGCGCGCGCCGTCCCAGCCGATCGTCAGCGTGCCGCCGTGCGTGTGCACGGTCACGGGCGAATCGAGCAGGCCGCGCCGGATGCCGGCGGCGACCGCCGCGCATGCACCGGTGCCGCACGCGAGCGTTTCGCCCGCGCCGCGTTCGTACACGCGCAGCCTCACTTCGTTGCGCGACACGATCTGCATGAAGCCGGCGTTCACGCGCTGCGGGAAGCGGGCATGGCGTTCGATCCGCGGGCCTTCTTCCAGCACCGGATACGCTTCGGCATCGTCGACGACCTGCACCGCGTGCGGATTGCCCATCGACACCGTCGAGATCCAGCGCGTCGCGCCGCCGACGTCGAGCGGCCACAGCGTGTCGCGGCCCTCCGTGCGGGCGTCGAGGCCCGACGCGTCGAACGGCACCTGCGCCGGCGCGAACACGGGCGCACCCATGTCGACGACGACTTCGCCGTTGTCCTGCAGCGTCAGTGTGATCAGGCCCTTCATGACCTGCACGCGCACGCTGCGCTTGTCGGTCAGGCCGCGGTCGCTGACGAATTTCACGAAGCAGCGCGCGCCGTTGCCGCAATGCTCGACCTCGCCGCCGTCGCAATTGAAGATCCGGTACTTGAAATCCGCACCGTCGACGGTCGGTTTTTCGACGAGCAGCAGCTGGTCGGCGCCGATGCCGAAGTGGCGGTTGGCGAGTGCGCGCACCTGCGCTGCGGTGAGCGGCGGCAACGCGCGCGAATAGCCGTCGAGCACGACGAAGTCGTTGCCCGCGCCGTGCATCTTGGTGAACGAGAGTTTCACTGGGTCCGGAATTCCATGACGAACAAGGCGGTCGGCACGGCGTGAACGGCCGGCGGCCATGCCGGGCGGCTTCGTTCGTCGTGCAGATCTCAACCGCAAATGATACATGCAGCCGACAGGAGCGTCCTGCGCGGGGGGGCGATGCTTCGGGTTGCCCCGGCAGGCCGGGCGGGCGGCATCTGTCGATCGGCCGACTGGTCGGGGACGTGGCGAGCGGACAAATTGGCGTGGTGCAGCGGGCGCAGCCGCAGCGGAGGCGGGGCTGGCGATGCGTGCCCGATGCACGACGCAGGGTTGGGCGACCCGGACGTGTGTTTTCGTACCGGTCAAATTGACAAGGAAATCCGGCGATTCGTATCGTCTGGCTATACACATTCGGGCCATGCTGTCGACATCGCGCTCGAGTGTGGGAGGCCCATGATCAAGTACATGGGTACACAAGGGACTGGAAGCGTTTTTCGTCACCGGGAGCCAGGCGGGCATTCGGCCCGATCACGCGCCCAGGCTGCGGCGCATGCTGGCGCGTCTCGATGCCGCCGGCATGCCGCACGACATGAACGTGCCCGGCTGGCGTTTTCACGGTCTCGCGGGCGGGTTGGACGGATATGACGCAGTCGGCGTCAACGGCAACTGGCGGCTGACATTCCGGTTCGAGGGCCCCGACGTCGTTCTGGTCGATTACCAGGACTGCCACTGAGGTGATTCAAGCCATGACCCGCATCTTCAATCCGCCCCATCCGGGCGAAACGCTGCGCGACGACGTGCTGCCGGCGCTTGGCCTGACTGTCACCGAGGCCGCATCGCAGCTCGGCGTGACACGCGCCGCGCTGTCGCGGATCCTGCACGGCCATGCCGGCATTTCGCCGGAAATGGCGCTGCGCCTCGAAGCGTGGCTCGGCGAGGAAAACGGGGGACGGGCCGATCTGTGGCTCGCGCAGCAGTCGGCCCACGATCTGTGGCGGGCGCGCGCGAAAGGCGCGCCGAAGGTGGCGAGAGCGCAGGCGCGCACCTGACGGCGCACCTGCGAACGTCTCGCGGCAGGGTCAGTACAGGCTCGGCTCGCCGGGCGGGCGCGTCTTGAAGCGCTTGTGAACCCAGTAGTACTGCTCGGGTATCAGCGGGATCTGTTCCTCGAGGAATGCGTTCATCCGCCGCGCGTCGAGATCGTCGTCGCCGGTCGGGTAGTTATCCCACGGCTTGAATACCTTCAGACGGTAGCCCTTGTAGTTCGGCAGCACCTCGCCGATGAACGGCACGACCTGCGCGTGGCCCGTCTTGGCGAACCGGCCGACGGCCGTCAGCGTGCAGGCCGGCACGCCGAAGAAGGGCACGAACGTCGAGTTGCGCAACCCGTAGTCCATGTCGGCGCCGAGCATCACCGGCTTGCGGTCGCGCAGCCAGCGCAGCACGGTACGCGCGTTGTCGGCCCGGCTCGCGAGTTCCGCGCCGAAACGGCTGCGGCCGGCTTTGGCGGCGGCTTCGATTTCCGGGCTCTTCATCGGCGTGTAGAGCGAGCCGCACGGCCGGTCGAGCGCGAGATTGATCGCCATCGAACCGGCCTCGATGCCGACGAAATGGAAACCGAGCAGCAGCGTCGGCGGCATGTCCGGATCGGTGAGGTCGATCTCGCTCTCGACCGTAAACAGCTTGCGATAGGCCGCTTCCGACGCGAACCACTGGTAGCTGCGTTCGACGTAGCTGCGGATCGCATGGCGGAAATGTTTCCCCGCCACTTCCTCGCGCCGCGCGTCGCTCCAGTCCGGGAAGCAGAGTTTCAGATTGGTGTGTACGATGCGTTTTCGCCGGCTGGGGATCTGGTACAGCAGCCAGCCGAGACCATCGCCGAACCGTGCGGTCAGGCCGTACGGCAGCAGGGCGAGCAGTTTCAGCAAGCCGATGGCGAGGTGCGTGGCTAGACGACCTAGCATGCGAAACCTCCATGGGACCGGCTGGCCGGCATGTCGAGAACAGGGTGGTAAAACAGCGGAAGATGCAGCACGGGCGGCGCTCTGTGACAATTCAGGAAAGCCGCTATAATACGGGCTTCGCCGAGTTAACTGACAACTTGCGGGGCGAAGCCGGTTGGTGCCACACGCACTGCCCGGTCCTGGTATTCCGCTAAAGCGTCGCCGCTTCAGGCCCAACGAAGCTGGCTACGTGAAACCACCCGTAACCACACAGGAGCCTGAAAAAGTGGCAAACGATTATCTCTTCACGTCCGAATCCGTCTCCGAAGGCCATCCGGACAAAGTCGCGGACCAAATCTCGGACGCGATTCTCGACGCCATCCTCGAGCAGGACAAATATTCCCGCGTTGCGGCCGAAACGCTGTGCAACACGGGTCTCGTCGTTCTGGCCGGTGAAATCACCACGACGGCCAACATCGATTACATCCAGATCGCGCGCGACACCATCAAGCGCATCGGCTACGACAACACCGACTACGGCATCGACTACAAGGGCTGCGCGGTGCTCGTCGCGTACGACAAGCAGTCGCCGGACATCGCGCAGGGGGTCGATCGTGCACACGACGACAACCTCGACCAGGGCGCGGGCGACCAGGGCCTGATGTTCGGCTATGCGTGCGACGAAACGCCGGAACTGATGCCGCTGCCGATCTACCTGTCGCACCGCCTCGTCGAGCGCCAGGCCAGCCTGCGCCGCGACGGCCGCCTGCAATGGCTGCGTCCGGACGCGAAATCGCAGGTGACGGTCCGCTACGTCGACGGCAAGCCCGATTCGATCGACACCGTCGTGCTGTCGACGCAGCACGCACCGGACATCGAACTGCCGGCGCTGCGCGAAGCCGTGATCGAGGAAATCATCAAGCCGACGCTGCCGGCCGACCTGATCAAGGGCGACATCAAGTTCCTCGTGAACCCGACCGGCCGGTTCGTGATCGGCGGCCCGCAGGGCGATTGCGGCCTGACCGGCCGCAAGATCATCGTCGACACGTACGGCGGCGCCGCACCGCACGGCGGCGGCGCGTTCTCGGGCAAGGATCCGTCGAAGGTCGACCGTTCGGCTGCGTACGCAGGCCGCTACGTCGCGAAGAACATCGTCGCCGCCGGCCTCGCGTCGCGCGCGCTGATCCAGGTGTCGTACGCGATCGGCGTCGCCGAGCCGACCTCGGTGATGGTCAACACGTTCGGCACGGGCCGCGTGTCGGACGCGGTGATCACGAAGCTCGTGCGCGAGCATTTCGACCTGCGTCCGAAGGGCATCATCAAGATGCTCGACCTGCTGCGTCCGATCTACGAGAAGACCGCCGCCTACGGCCACTTCGGCCGCGAAGAGCCGGAATTCTCGTGGGAAGCGACCGACAAGGCGCTCGCCCTGGCCGAAGCGGCCGGCGTCGAGCCGACGGCACGCGTCGCGTAAGCGTCGTTCGCGCCAAATGAAAAACCCCGGCTAGCCGGGGTTTTTTTATGGGTTTCGATTGCCGGCGCAGCGGCGGCGATCGTCGCGGGCCGGGCCCGCCGATGCGCGTTCAGCGTGCGCCGAACCCGAACCAGCCGTTGCTGGCGGCAAGCCGGCGCGGGCGGTTGACGCGGCGCTGCGGGCCGAGCGTGCGCCGCAGCGCGAGCGCGCGCAGCGACGACGGCTTCTGCAGCAGCGAGCGCAGGCCGGCGCGGCGTGCGAACGCCTGCGCGCTCATCATCGAGAAAAACGCGTGGAACCACGCACGGATACCGTCCAGCCGGCTGTGTGCGTGCGTACGCTCGGCCAGTGCCTGCGTGCGGGCGCGGTGATGGCGCAGCGAGCGGGCAGGGGCCGACGGCACGACGCGCTTCGCAGCGCGGCTGAGACGGGAAGTCAGACGGAATGGCATGTGAACGATGCTTCGCTTGTATGGATGGCGCCCTTGAGAGCGCACTGGTATGAACGGCCTCGGATGGCGCAACGGATCTTACCGAAACTCGTTGCGCGCCGCGCCCGCCAGATTTGACAGGCCGCGACAGGCTACAGGGGATTCATGACGGGCAAAAGTCGCGATAAACCCTTGTGCCACAAGGCGTGTGCCGCATACCGCCTGTCGGTGAGGCAGGTGCCGCGACGCACAGTTCCCTTGAGCCGGATCAAATCCGCGATTGGCATGCCCCTGCGCACGACAATGGTGCTGTTCGCGGCATCCGGCGCCGATTTACAATCGTCACATTCACACAATAAACGTCTGGCATCCCATGTCGTCTCCATTGCAGTCGGAATCGATCCGCGCGCAAGTCGCGGAATTGCGCGAGCGCGGCTTTGTCGTCGCGCGTGGCCTGGTCGGCGAGCAGCAGTGCGCGGCGCTCAGGCAGATCGCGGAGCGCCAGTTGCGGGAGGCTGCCGAGCCGATCGAATTCGAGGCGGACCTGCGCTACCCGGGCGCACCCGAGTCGAAGCATGCGCCGGGCGGGCACACGGTGCGGCGGCTGCTCGATGCGTACTCGCGCGATCCGGCGTTCGCCGAACGCGCGATCGCGCCCGAAATCGGCGCGTGGATGCACGAGTATTTCGGTGAAGAGCCCGTGCTGTCGCGCGCGCATCACAACTGCATGATGACGAAGCACCCCGCCTACGGCAGCCTGACCGGCTGGCATCGCGATTTTCGCTACTGGTCGTTCGCGCGTCCCGACATGGTGTCGGTGTGGCTCGCGCTCGGGCCGGAAACGAACGAGAACGGCGCTTTGTGGCTCGTGCCGGGTTCGCATACGGCCGAATTCGGGCCGGAAGCATTCGACGACGCGAAGTTCTTCCGCGGCGACCTGCCGGAGAACCGCAAGATGATCGACGCGGCCACGTGCCCGTCGCTGCAGACGGGCGACGTCGTGTTCTTCCACAGCAACACGCTGCATTCGGCTGGGCAGAACCGCTCCGACCAGGTGAAGTTCTCGCTCGTGTACACGTATCACGGCGCGAGCAACCGGCCGGTGCCCGGCACGCGCTCGGCGTCGAAGCCGGAAGTGCAGTTCTAGGTTCGGATCGGGCGGCGCGGTGACGCCGCGAGGCTCGGGCGATGCGGCGCATCGTCGGCGAATGAAGCAACGGGCGGCCTGGCCGCCCGTTTCGTTTGGTGCGGCCCGCGCGCGTGACGCGGGCCGTGCGTGCGTCGCGCGAAGGCGCGATCAGCGCTTGCCGCCCGGCATCGCGAGGCCGATCAGGCCGACGAACGACGCGACGGCGCCGCCGACGATCAGCAGGATCGTCTTCGTCGCGGGCGAACCGGTGAAGAAGCGCGACACGTTGTCGTTGATCGAATGGAACGACTGGCCGCCGAAGTACAGCAGCACGACGCCGCCGACGAGCAGTGCAACCGAGATGACCCGGGACATACCAACCTCGCTGAAACGGTGATTCGAGACGCCGCAGTGTAGGCGACGACCGCGGTTGCGTCCATCGCCGTGCGCGCATCGGTCGCCTTCGTTACCATAGCCGTCGTGCGTTTTCTTCGCCGCCGCCGCGTGATCCGCGCGGCCGGTGCGCGCCCCTCCCTCCGACGTCCCGACGGGAAATACTCATGGCCTACGAAGCAGCTTCCGAACGTTATGCCGACATGCAATACCGCACCTGCGGCAAATCCGGGCTCAAACTGCCCGCCCTGTCGCTCGGCCTGTGGCACAACTTCGGCGACTCGACGCCGATCTCGACGCAGCGCGAGATCCTGCGCACCGCGTTCGACCTCGGCATCAACCACTTCGACCTCGCGAACAACTACGGGCCGCCGTACGGCAGCGCCGAAACCAACTTCGGCCGGCTGCTGAAGGAAGATTTCCGGCCGTATCGCGACGAGCTGCTGATCTCGTCGAAGGCCGGCTGGGACATGTGGCCGGGGCCGTACGGCAGCGGCGGCGGGTCGCGCAAGTACGTGCTCGCGAGCCTCGACCAGAGCCTGCAGCGGATGGGGCTCGACTACGTCGACATCTTCTACTCGCACCGCTTCGATGCGCACACGCCGCTCGAGGAAACGGCGGGCGCGCTCGCATCGGCCGTGCAGCAGGGCAAGGCGCTCTACATCGGCATCTCGTCGTATTCGGCCGCGAAGACGCGCGAGATGGCCGAGCTGCTCGCGCAGTACCGCGTGCCGCTGCTGATCCACCAGCCGTCGTACAACATGCTGAACCGCTGGATCGAGAGCGAGCTGCTCGGCACGCTCGACGACGTCGGCGCGGGCAGCATTGCGTTCACGCCGCTCGCGCAGGGCCTGCTCACGTCGAAGTACCTGAACGGCGTGCCGGCCGATGCGCGCGTGAACAAGCCGGGCGGCGGCTCGCTGAAGCAGGATCACCTGAGCACGGACAACCTCGAGCACGTGCGCAAGCTCAACGCGATCGCCGAACGGCGCGGGCAGAGCCTCGCGCAGATGGCGCTGGCGTGGGTGCTGCGCAATGGCCGCGTGACGTCCGCGCTGATCGGCGCAAGCCGCGCGGAGCAGGTGCGCGAAAACGTCGGCGCGCTGAAGAACCTCGAATTCTCGGCGGAGGAACTCGCGGAGATCGATCGTTACGCGACCGAAGGCGGCATCAATCTGTGGGAAAAGCCGTCCACCGATCAGGCGATCTGATCGATAGTCGATACGGCATGCGAAACAACATCGCGTGCCGTATCACGGGCTTGCGCGCAACACATCGCATCGCTGCGGTGCAGCGATGCGCGCGATACGCGGGCAGTCGCGCTAGATCAGCGCAGGCAGGCCTTCAACGAGCAGCACCGCGACGCCGACGCCAAGGATGACGCCGAGCACGCGTAGCAGGTTGTGACGGAATTCGGTTGCGCACGGTACCGCGCCGAGAAATAGCGCTCCGGCCAGCGCCATCGGAATCAACAGGATGAAGTCGCCGATCGTGAAATAGGTCGTCATGCGTGTCTCCAGGTGTTGACCGGAGTCGGCGCGCCCGCGCCGACTCCGGCCCCATGCCGGGTGTTTCTAGTGTTGGTCCGACCCGTTTGCGAGCGGGGCGGTCAATTCGAGTATAGGCAACCGGCGGCGCTTTTCGCTATCCGAACCATTAAAAATCAGCGGAAAGCCGCGGGAATCGCGCATTTTTCCCGCAAGTTAGACGAACGCCTTGCGCGCATCTTTCCCGTTCCTTTCGATTTGCGCGGAAGGGTCGCATGTGTCGATGCCGGGCGCCGCACCCGCAGGCGCGGCGGCCCGTCTGCTTATGCGCGTCCGGGTTGCGCGCGGGCGGCCGACACGCGGAACACGAGCGCGAGTCCCGCGATGATCGCGCCCATGCCGGCAAGCGCGAGCGGCTCCGGCCGGTTGCCGAGCCACACGGCATCCATCAGCGTGGTGACGACGGGCACGAGATAGAACAGGCTCGTCACGTTGACGAGATCGCCGCGCTGCATCAAGCGGTAGAACAGCAACTGCGCGATCACCGAAATCACGATGCCGAGCCACAGCAGCGGCACGACGAACGCCCAACTGGTCTCGAACGACACCGGCCGGAACGGCACGATCGCCACGCACAGCGCGAGGCCGATCGCATTCTGCAGCGGCAGCACGTCCGCGGGCGCCGCGCGTACGCGCTTTTGCAGCAGCGAGCCGGCAGTCAGCGCGACGAGTGCGGTGAGCGCACACGCGATGCCGGCCGCCGACAGGCCGCCCGCACCGCCGCTCGCGCCACGGCACACGACGAGCGCGAGCCCGGCCAGCGACAGCGCAAGCCCCGCGACGCGCATGGGCTGCCAGCGCCGCTCGACGATTGCGAGCGTGAGGATCGGCTGCACGCCGAGGATCGTTGCGAGCACGCCGGGCGCGATGCCGCGCTCGAGTGCGAGCAGGTAGAAGATCGAGTAGCCGCCCATCATCAGCAGGCCGGTCAGCGCGGCCATGCGCCGCTCGCCGCGCGGCGGCAGCCAGCGTTTGCGCATCACGGCCAGCGCGAGCAGCACGAGCGACGCGAGTGCGAAACGTGCGGTGAGAAAGGCGAACGCGGACGCGTGACGCAGACCGAGTTCAGAGAAGATCGCGCCGCTGCTCCACAGCAGCACGAAGAGCGACGTTGCGCCATGCGCGGCAAGCGCGCGTTTGAACGAAATCATGTGAATCCACCTGTCGAACGGATCGGAGCGTTCCATCCGCACGCGCAGCGACACGCCGTGCGTCACGACGCACGAACGGCAGCCAACGGGGGCGAATGAAAGACGAAACGGATGCCGGCTGGTCAGCCGGCGCGTGCCGCCGGAGGCGGCGGCGCGGCGCAGACGAGCGGCGGTGCGACAGGAGGAGGAAGGACCGACGGATGCGCGCACGCCTGCGGCCGCGAGTCGAACTGCGGCCGGGATTTTGCGAGGGCGGACGTGAGCGGATGCATCGTGTCGGAATGCGGTTGAACGCGAATGAAAGCAAAAGGTACCGCAAGGCAGGGATCGAGCGCAACAACTGTCGGCCGCTTTGCATCGCGTGCGACGTGTTGCAGCGATGCCGGCGGCGCGGGCGCGCCGATCGCTGCGCGCGCAAGCGTTCGATCCAGGGGGCAGGCGAGGCGCGTGACCGGGTTTCGGCGGCGGCCCTGTCAGACGAAATCGCCGGGCGACCGGACACCGGACCCGCGATGCGTGCGTTGCGTCGATCGCGCGGGCGAGACGGTGCCGGGCGGTTTCGGCGGGCAGTCACATTCGACAGGGTATGATGGGGGTAACCGGGTGGGCAAGTACGTGCCCGGTGCAGTGGTTGATTGGAGACATTCGACGAATTCGCGGCGCTTCGCCTGCTTCTTCTTCTTTTCGCGCTTCGATAAACCGTGAACAATGGGATTACGCGCAACGCTCCGTCGAGGGCGGCGCGGATCGCGCATTTGCCGGCTCGCCAGCGGGCCGGGTTTCAAGATTCAAGAGTGGGGAACCATCATGCATGTCGGGTCGATTGTCTGCACTACCCATATCGCGGTGCCGAAGGGCGCGCGCGGCATCGTCCAGCGCATCCTGGGCGACATGGCCATGGTGACCTGGTACGCGGGCGTGCCGGGTGAGTCGAAAGAACTCAACACCGAGCCGTTCTTTCTCGAGGACCTGATCGACACCGGCGAATCCGTGCTGCCGGCCGGCGCGGCGCTTCACTGAGCGTACGCGCGGTGCCGGATGCTCGTCTTTCGGCTCCGCTGACGGCACAATGCGGGGCATGAAAGACGTCACTTCCGCTCCCGCTTCTCCCGCCGGCCCGCCGTTCGCCGGCCTCACGCCCGAGTGCGTACTCGATGCGCTCGACAGCGTGCTGATGCCGGCCGGCCTGCGCACCGACGGGCGCCTGCTCGCCCTCAACAGCTACGAAAACCGCGTCTACCAGGCCGGTATCGAAGACGGCCCGCCGGTCGTCGCGAAGTTCTATCGCCCGGCGCGCTGGTCGGACGACGCGATTCTCGAAGAGCATGCGTTCGTCGCCGAACTCGCCGCGCGCGAGATCCCGGCGGTGCCCGCGCGCGCGTTCGACGGCCGCACGCTGCACGCGTTCGACGGCTTCCGCTTCTCGATCTTCGAGCGGCGCGGCGGACGTGCCCCCGATCTCGACCGCAGCGACACGCTCGAATGGCTCGGCCGCTTCATCGGCCGGATCCATGCGGTCGGCGCGACCGAGCCGTATGCCGCGCGTCCCGTGCTCGACCTCAACACGTTCGGCTACGAGCCGCGCGACTTCCTGCTCGCGCACGATTTCATTCCGGATGACGTACGGCCGGCCTACGAGACGGCGGCCGCGCTCGCGCTCGAAGGCGTCGAGGCCGCATTCGAGCGCGCGGGCGACATCCGCCTGCTGCGCACGCACGGCGACTGTCATCCGAGCAACGTGCTGTGGACCGATGCAGGCCCGCATTTCGTCGACTTCGACGACAGCCGGATGGCGCCGGCGATCCAGGATCTGTGGCTGCTGCTGCCGGGCGATCGCGAAGGGGCGTCGCGCGCGCTGGCGGACCTGCTCGCCGGCTACGAGGATTTCTGCGAATTCGAGCCGCGCGAGCTGCATCTGGTCGAAGCGCTGCGCACGCTGCGGCTGATCCACTACGCGGCATGGCTCGCGCGGCGTTGGGACGACCCCGCGTTTCCGGCCGCCTTCCCGTGGTTCAACACGCATCGTTACTGGGAAGCGCGCGTGCTCGAGTTGCGCGAGCAGATCGGCGCGATGCAGGAAGGGCCGCTCTGGCCCGTGTGACGGCATGCGCGGCAGCCACGCCGCGCGGCAGGCTTGCAAGGGCCGCGGCGCGATGCGCGCGGCCCGTCGGGTGCGGCTACCTCAGAACTTCAGCATCAGCTTGATCAGCGCGGCGAAGCGCTTGCCGTACGGCGGCGCGAGCAGGTTGCGCGCGTTCAGGCGCGCCTGCGTGAGCACGGGCTTCATCTTCGAGAACGTCACGAAGCCGTCGTAGCCGTGGTACGCGCCCATGCCGCTCGCACCGACACCGCCGAACGGCAAGCTGCCGCACGCGATGTGCATCAGCGTTTCGTTGATCGATACGCCGCCCGAGATCGTTTCGCGCATGACGCGGTCGACCGTGCCGCTGTCCTCGTCGAACAGGTACAGCGCGAGCGGACGCGGGCGCGCATTGACGTACGCGATCGCTTCGTCGAGCCGCTCGTACGGCACGAGCGGCAGCAGCGGCCCGAAGATTTCCTCCTGCATCAGTTGCGATGCGGCCGGCACCTGCGTGACCGCGCACGGCACGAAGCGGCGCGACGCGGGATCCGACTGCGCGTCGGACAGCGGATGCAGTTGCGCGCCGGCCGCCTGCGCATCGCTCGCGAGTTGCTGCAGCCGCGCGTAGTGACGCGGCGACACGATCGTCGTGTAGTCGCCGTTTGCAGACAGGTCCGGATACATCTTCGCGAAGCGTGCCCGCGCGCGCTCGATGAAGGCGGCTTCCATCCCGCGCGGCAGCAGCACGTAGTCGGGCGCGATGCAGGTCTGGCCGGCGTTCAGCGTCTTGCCGGCGACGATGGCATCGACGGCCGCGTCGAAGCGCGCATTCGGGCCGACGATCGCCGGCGACTTGCCGCCGAGCTCGAGCGTGACGGGCGTGAGGTTGTCGGCGGCCGCACGCATCACGTGGCGGCCGACGTGCGTCGAGCCGGTGAACAGCAGATGATCGAACGGCAGCCCGCTGAATGCAGCGCCGACTTCCGCATCGCCGTTCACGACCGCGACGTGGTCGCGCGTGAAGGTCTTGCCGATGAGCTGCTCGAACAGCGCCGACGTGCGCGGCGTCAGTTCGGACATCTTGATGATCGCGCGGTTGCCGGCCGCGAGCGCGCAGATCAGCGGGCCGGCCGCGAGCAGTATCGGGTAGTTCCACGGCACGACGATGCCGACCACGCCGAGCGGCTGCGGAATCACCTTCGCGCGCGCCGGTCGCAGCCACTTGTTCATCGGCTTGCGGATCGGCTTCATCCAGCGCTTGCCGTGCTTCAGCGCGTCGTCGATCTCTTCCTTCGCCATCCAGATTTCCGACAGCAGCACTTCCTGCTTCGCGCGATGGCCGAAATCGGCGCTGATCGCTTCGGCGAGCGCATCCGAGTGGTCGATCAGCATCGTGCGCAGCGCGCGCAGGTGCTGCACGCGGGTCTCCCACGCAGGGTACGGCGCGCGCAGATACGCCGCGCGCTGGTCGTGCAGCAGCGACGTCAGCGCATCGACCGACGGCGGTGCTTGCGGGGCCAGTTCGGGCAGGTCGTTCTTCATGTCGTCTCCTCCAGTTGGGCCTGGCTGGTCGGCCGGCCGTCACGCCGCACGCGCACGCTCGGCGAGCGCGGCGACGCGGATCGGGTGATGCGGGTCGCGCGGCGCGGGGCCGGATGCGACGTGTGCTCGAAAACCGGTTGCCGCGCGCGGCAGGCGTCGCATCCGCGCGACGGTGCCCGCGTCCGAAGGTCGTGCCGCACGGCATGGGCGCACGCCTTCATGCGACGACGACCGGGCGCGCGACACGGTTGCGCGATCGCGCGCCGGTGCACCGAAGCAGGGCGGCGCGACGGGTTCGCCAATCCGTGCCGCAGCGCGTCGAGCCGCTGCGGCGACCGACCGTCCAAACGGTCGGCGACAAGGCGTGCCGTTCGATTTCGATCGACTGCGCGCATGATGCCGAGCATCGCCGGGCACGCAGCCGTTTGAAATGAAATGCGGGCCGCGCGCATGGCATCCGGATTACCCGGTCGGCACGCGGCCTGCAGAACCTGGCGCTGCATCGTCGTCGGTCCCGTTTCGCGACGGATCGGCTTCTCGCGGCCGACGCATCGTGCGAAGCGAATCGATACATCTTAAATTTAGTTCACGCGGGCGTTTAGAGGAATCGCTCTTGAATCCGCGCGCCGCGTGCGCGGCGGCCATTCCTACAATGCCCGAACATTACAAGAGGGGACGCGGTCGCGCGGCGGTGCCGGGCGCCTTCCATGACACGACGGAGACGTGACATGCAATACGACTATATCATCGTCGGCGGCGGTTCGGGCGGGTCGAGCCTGGCAGGCCGTCTCGCCGATGCCTGCCCCGATGCGACGATCGCGCTGATCGAGGCCGGCTCGCATACGGAGCGCAACCTGCTGGTCAACATGCCGGTCGGCATCGCGGCGCTGGTGCCGTACAAGCTCGGCACGAACTACGGCTACGAGACGGTGCCGCAGCCGGGCCTCGGCGGGCGGCGCGGCTACCAGCCGCGCGGGCGCGGGATGGGCGGCTCGAGTGCGATCAACGCGATGATCTACACGCGCGGCCACCCGGGCGACTACGACGAGTGGGCGCAGCTCGGCGCGACGGGCTGGGGCTGGCAGGACGTGCTGCCGTATTTCCGCCGCGCGGAAGGCAACCAACGCGGCGCCGACGCGTGGCACGGCGCGGACGGTCCGCTGTCGGTGTCGGATCTGCGCTTTCGCAATCCGTTCTCCGAACGATTCATCCAGGCCGCGCACGCAGCCGGCTATCCGCTGAACGACGACTTCAACGGCGCGACGCAGGAAGGCGTCGGCTTCTATCAGGTCACGCACCGCGACGGGTCGCGCTGCAGCGTGGCGCGCGCATACATCTACGGCCGCAACCGTCCGAACCTGCACGTGATCACCGACGCGACGGTGCTGCGCGTCGGCTTCGACGGCAAGCGCGCGGTCGGCGTCGCGGTATCGCGCAACGGCCGCGTCGAGACGCTCGGCGCGCGCGCGGAAGTGATCCTGTCGGCCGGCGCGTTCAATTCGCCGCAACTGCTGATGTGTTCGGGGATCGGCCCGGCGGAACAACTGCGCCGGCACGGGATCGCGGTCGTGCAGGATGCGCCGGACGTCGGCACGAACCTGATCGACCACATCGACTTCATCATCAACACGCGCGTGAATTCGTCGGAGCTGGTCGGCGTGTGCCTGCGCGGAATCGCGAAGATGACGCCCGCGCTCGCGCGCTATTTCTCGAGCCGCACGGGGATGATGACGAGCAACGTCGCGGAGGCCGGCGGCTTCATCAAGAGCGATCCGTCGCTCGAGCGTCCCGACCTGCAACTGCACTTTTGCACGGCGCTCGTCGACGACCACAACCGCAAGATGCACTGGGGGTTCGGCTACTCGCTGCACGTGTGCGCGCTGCGGCCGTTCAGCCGCGGCACGGTCGCGCTCGCGACCGGCGATGCGCGCGACGCGCCGCTGATCGATCCGCGCTTCTTCAGCGATTCACGCGATCTCGACCTGCTCGTGCGCGGCACGCAGGCGATGCGCCGGATCCTGTCGCAGGCGCCGCTCGCGTCGCAGGGCGGGCGCGAGCTGTACACGCGGGCGGACCAGAGCGAAGCAGAGCTGCGCGCGACGATCGTCGCGCATGCCGACACGATCTATCACCCGGTCGGCACCTGCCGGATGGGCTCGGATGCGCGTGCGGTCGTGGATCCGCAACTGCGCGTGCGCGGCGTCGAAGGGCTGCGCGTGGTGGATGCGTCGGTGATGCCGACGCTGGTTGGCGGAAACACGAATGCGCCGTCGGTGATGATCGGCGAGCGCGCGGCGGATTTCATCGTCGCGGCGCGCAAGGGCGGTGTGCCGCGCGGCGAGGCGGCTGCCGCGGTGCACGGCCGCTGAACGCGGCGCGCGCACGGCAGCGGCCATGCTCAGGCAAACGTATCGACGAGGCCGGCGCGGCTCACGCTCGCGGCGGCCGGTGCGGATTGCGCAGCGTCGGCCGGTGCATCGACGGCTGACGATCCGCCGTTCCCGCGCCGCGACGACTGGCCGCCGGCGAAGGTCTGCTGCGGGTTCTGCTGCTGCGAAGCGAAACCGCCGTCGCTGACGGTCGCGCTGCCGAGCCCGAGCCCGCCCGCTTCCATCGCTTCGCGCAGCTTCGGCAGCGCGGCTTCGACCGCGTCGCGCACCTGCGCGTGCTGTGACACGAACAGCGCGTGCGCGTGGTTGTCCGCGACGCGCAGCACGACCTGCAGCGGCCCGAGATCGGGCGGATTGAGCGTCAGCTCGGCGCTCTGCTGGTGTGCATTCGACAGGAACACGACCTTCTGGCTCAGCGCGTCCGTCCAGTCGGCGGTGCCGACGTGCGGGGCGAGCACGTGCGCGTTGGCGGCGGCGATCGCACCGGCGGCCGGCGACAGCTGCAGGTTCGCCTGCGCCGCGGCGGCGGCCGTCGCGCCGGCCGCGAGCGTCGCGCTGGCGGCCGGATCCGTCGCATTGCTGGCTGCCGCGAGTGCGTGCTGCGTACCCGACTGGGCGGTCGCGTCGGCCTGCAGCGCCTGCGCGGTGGCCTGCGTCGGCGTCTGCTGGGAGGCGAGCGCGCCTTTCGCATCGGCGAGCGTACGGTCGAACGTCGGCACCTTCGGCGTCAGCGGCGCGGCGGCGGCGGCGGTCGATGCGGTTGCTGCCGGCGCCGAGGTCGGGGCAGCGGCGGACGTACCGGTCGCCGGCATCGCGATCGCGCCAGCGCCACCCGTCAGCTTGGCGAGTGCGGCTTGCAACGCGTCGCGGCTCGACGCCGGGCCGGTGGGCTCGGCGGCCGCATCCTTGGCCGCCTGGCCAGTCAGCGTCGCCGTGGCATCGGGCTGGCCGGACACGGCCGTCTTTTGCGCCGCGGCCGCAACAGCGGCAGCGGGGGCGCCGGCAGGCGTCGCGTTGTCCGTGCGCGCCTGCAGCTGCGCCTGCACGGCGGCAGCGGCGGCGAGTGCGGCGGCGTCGGGATTGGTCGTCGCGTTCGCGTCGTCGGTCGACTTGTCGTCGTCCGTGCCGGACGGCTTCGTGCCGGCGGCCGGTTTCGACGCAGCCTGCGTCGTCGATGCATCGGGCGTAGCGGGATTCGACGCGTCGCGACGCGTGACGACGCTTTGCTTCAGCGTCTGCGCGAACGGCACGGCGGCCGTGGTCGCCGGCGCATCGTTGCCGGCGGCGGACGAACCCGAGCCGCGGGCGGCCTTGAGTGCGGCGCCGGCGGTGTCGATCAGCGCGCCGAGCAGGGGCAGGGGTGGCATGACGGTTCTCTCGTTCGAATGCGGTGGTCGGTTACGACGAGCGGGCCGCGTCGGCCCGCATGCGCAGGATCTTCGCGGCGTGTTCGTCGGCATCGCGCTGTTCGCGCCGGGCCTCGCGCGTCGCTTCCTGCGCGACGCCGCGCGCCTGCAGGATTTCGTACGAGCCGACGGTGCGCTTCTTCTGCTGCCAGTTCGGGCGGGCTTCGTCGATGCGGACCTCCGCCGCGGCGAGCACGTTGCGCTGCTGTGTGATCGCGGCGTCGAGCGTGTCGATGAACGCCTGGAAATTACGCCAGTTGCCGGCCGGCATCCCGCCTTGTGCGGATTGCGCGAAGCGGGCGTGATATTCGTCGCGGTAGTGCAGCAGCGCGTCGAGCTGTTCGGCCGCGGCGGTGCGGTCGCGCTGCGCGGTGCCGAGCTGCTTCGTGGCCGAGTCGAGGTCTTCCTGCGCACGGTCGAGCAGCAACTGAAGGGGAAAGCCGTGTGCCATCGGGATCAGCCTCCGTAAGCGTCGAACAGCGCATCGAGCGCGGTCAGGCTCGGTGCGAACGGCGCGCATTCGCGGAAGCCCTGCTGCAGGAAGGCCTCGATGCGCGGGTAGAGCGCGATCGCGCGGTCGAGCTGCGCGTCGCGGCCGGGGGCGTACGCGCCGACCGCGATCAGGTCGCGGTTGCGCTGGTAGCGTGACAGCATCTGCTTGAACTGCCGCACGTGGTCGAGATGCGTTTCGTCGATCAGCGCGGTCATCGCGCGACTGATCGATGCCTCGATGTCGATCGCCGGGTAGTGGCCGGCCTCGGCGAGCGAGCGCGACAGCACGATGTGGCCGTCGAGGATCGCGCGCGCCGAATCGGCGATCGGGTCCTGCTGGTCGTCGCCTTCGGTCAGCACCGTGTAGAACGCGGTGATCGAGCCGCCGCCTTCGGGCCCGTTGCCGGTGCGCTCGACGAGCGCGGGCAGCTTCGCGAACACCGACGGCGGATAGCCTTTCGTCGCGGGCGGCTCGCCGATCGCCAGCGCGATCTCGCGCTGCGCCATCGCATAGCGCGTCAGCGAATCCATCAGCAGCAGCACATGCTTGCCCTGGTCGCGGAAATACTCGGCGAGCGACGTCGCGTAGGCGGCGCCCTGCATCCGCAGCAGCGGCGACACGTCGGCCGGCGCCGCGACGACGACCGAGCGCGCGAGGCCGTCCTCGCCGAGGATCTGTTCGATGAATTCCTTCACTTCGCGGCCGCGTTCGCCGATCAGCCCGATCACGATCACTTCCGCGCTCGTATAGCGCGCCATCGTGCCGAGCAGCACCGACTTGCCGACGCCGGAGCCCGCGAACAGGCCCATCCGCTGCCCGCGGCCGACGGTGAGCAGCGCGTTGATCGCGCGCACGCCGACATCGAGCACGTGGTGGATCGGTTCGCGCTCGAGCGGATTGATCGACGGCGCCGACAGCGGTGCATCGACCCTGGATGCCAGCGGGCCGAGGCCGTCGAGCGGGCGGCCCGACGCGTCGACGACGCGCCCGAGCATCTCCCAGCCGACCGGCAGCCGCTTCGCGCCCGCGAGCGGATCGGTGATGGGCGCGCTTTCGAGCGGCCACACGCGCGCACCGGGCAGCACGCCCGCGACATCGGTGGTCGGCATCAGGAACAGGCGGTCGCCGGCGAAGCCGACGACTTCGGCTTCCGCATGCGGCAGCGTGCTGCCGGGCGGCAGTTCGATCGTGCATTCGGCACCGACCGACAGGCGCAGCCCGATCGCCTCGAGCACGAGGCCGGCTGCGCGCGTGAGGCGCCCGCACGGCCGCAGCGGCAGCGCGCGGTGGCTGCGCGCGGCGAGCCCGTTCAGGTGCGAACGCCAGTGCGCGAGATGGGGGTTGTGCGGTGCGCGCGGCGTGGCGCCGGCGGTATCGGCGGCCGCAACCGCAGCGTGCGGCGTGGCGTCGTGTGCGGCGTCGTGCGCGGCAGCCGGCCCGAACGACGCGAGCGCGAGTTCACGTTCGAGCGGCGTCATGCCGTCGTGCGCCAGCGCCTCGGGCGGCCGCGTCACCACGTGCTCACCTTGCCGATCGCGGCGGCGACGCGCTGCCAGCGCGTGGACAGCGTCGCATCGACCTCGCCGGTCGCGGCGTGCGCGCGGCAGCCGCCGCGCTCGATCGACGCATCGGTGCGCACGTTCCAGCCGAGCGTATCGAGATCGTCCTGCAGATAGGCTTCGACGACGGGCAGGTCGGCCGGATTCACCGCGAGATGCGGTGCGCCGGACAGTGCGGGCTCGGCCGCGAGCACGTCGCGCACGGCCGCGACCAGCGCGGCCGGGTCATGCTTCACGTGCTGGCGCACGACCTGCTGTGCGATGTCGAGCGCGAGTTGCGCGATGTCGGACGCGAGATCGTGTTCGACGGTCGATACGGCTTCGCGGAACGACGCGGCGAGCGCCGCGAGCTGCGCAGCCTGTTCGCGCGCGTCGGCCTGGCCGGCCTCGAAACCCTGTTCGCGGCCCTGCTCGAAACCGGCCTGGTAGCCGAGCGCCTGGCCTTCGACGTGGCCGGCCGCATGGCCTTCGGCGTGCGCGGCATCGCGCACGCGCTGCAGTTCCTCGGCGAGCGCGGCGGCAGCGGCCGCCGCGTCGTCGGGCGGCGGCGGGGGCGGCGGCGGGTCGAACGACGCCATCTCCCACCGCTGGTATGCGGTGAGGGTGCCCACGCGATCGCTCGCCGAATCAGACATACGCGTCTTCCGCCTTGCCGCCGATCGCGATCTGGCCGCTCTCGGCGAGGTTGCGCACGATCTGCAGGATGCGGCGCTGCTGCGTCTCGACTTCGGACACGCGCACCGGGCCGCGCGCGTCGAGATCCTCGGCGAGCAGTTCGGCCGCGCGTTGCGACATGTTCGCGAGGAACTTCTGGCGCAGCGCGGGCGGCGCGCCCTTCAGCGCGATGATCAGCGTTTCCGACTCGACTTCCTTGAGCACCATCTGGATCGCGCGATCCTCGAGGTCGAGCAGGTTCTCGAACACGAACATCTGGTCGACGATCTTCTGCGCGAGATCGGCGTCGTACTGGCGCACGCTTTCGAGCACGCCTTCCTCGTGCACGCTCGTCATGAAGTTCAGGATCTCGGCCGCGGTGCGGATGCCGCCCATCGGGCTGCGCTTCAGGTTGTCGCTGCCGGACAGCAGGCCCGTCAGCACGTCGTCGAGTTCGCGCAGCGCGGCCGGCTGGATGCCGTCGAGCGTCGCGATCCGCAGCATCACGTCGTTACGCAGCCGTTCGGTGAAGCACGAGGCGATTTCCGACGCCTGGTCGCGGTCGAGGTGCACGAGGATCGTCGCGATGATCTGCGGATGCTCGTTCTTGATCAGCTCGGCCACGGCGCCCGAGTCCATCCACTTCAGGCCCTCGATGCCGCTCGTGTCGCTGCCCTGCAGGATGCGGTCGATCAGCACGCCGGCCTTGTCCTCGCCGAGCGCCTTCGTCAGCACCGAGCGGATGTAGTCGCTCGAATCGAGCGACAGCGCGGTGTGCTGCTCGGCTTCCTTCGCGAACTCCTGCAGCACGTCCTCGACCTGCTCGCGCGTGACGTTCTTCAACGCGGCCATCGCGGCGCCGATCTTCTGGACCTCGCGCGGCGCGAGGAACTTGAATACCTGCGCGGCTTCTTCCTCGCCGATCGACATCAGCAGCAGCGCGCTCTTGGTCAAGCCTTCAGCGTTCATCGGACACCCAGTTCTTCACGACGGTAGCGACGATCTTCGGATCCTGGCGGGCGATCGTGCGTGCGTAGTCGAGGTTGCGTTCGTAGCGGTTCTTCTCGGTTTCGAAGCCGAGCAGCATCGGGTCGGGCTCCTCCGTCCTGACCGGCGCGGGCAGGCCGTCGAGCGCGACCGGATCTTCCGGCGCCGCGAGCGCCGGCGCGGCCGGCTCGGGCGGCGGGAACGCGCGGCGCATCGCCGGGCGCACGAACATGAAGTAGAGCGCTGCCGCGGCTGCCGCGATGCCGAGCCACTTCGCGGCTTCCTTCGCCATCGCGATCATGTCGGGCTGGCGCCACCACGGCAGGTCGGCGTACGGGTCGCTCACGGTCGAGAACGCGCTGTTCACGACGTTCACCGAGTCGCCGCGCTTCTCGTCGTAGCCCATCGCGTCCTTCACGAGCTGTTCGACCTGCGCGAGCTTGGCGGGCGGCAGCGGCTGCATCGTCACGTGGCCCTTCGCGTCGGCGACCGGCTGGTAGTTGACGACGACCGCGACCGACAGCCGCTTCACGCTGCCCATCGGCTGTTCGAGGTGGCGGATCGTCTTGTCGACTTCGTAGTTGGTCGTCTGGTCCTTGCGGTCGCTGACCGGCGTCGTCTGCGGCCCGTTCTGGCCGTTGCCGGCGACGACCGGCGCGGACGCCGGCTGCGGCGGCGTGTTCGACAGCGCGCCCGGCACGCCCGACGCGCCGCCCTGCGCGAGTTCGGTCGCGCTGCTGGTCTGCTGGCTGCGGATCGCGGATTGCTGCGGATTGCCGTTCGGGCCGTAGCTTTCCGAGGTCTGCTCGATCTTCGAGAAATCGAGGTCCGCGCTGACCTGCGAGCGTGCGTTGCCGGTGCCGAAGATCGGCGCGAGGATCGCGTCGATGCGCTTTTGCGTGTTGTGCTCGACCTGCTGCACATATTTGAGCTGGCTCGCGTCGAGGCCGGAGGCGGACGCGGTCTGGGTCAGCAGGTTGCCGTCCTGGTCGACGATCGTCACGTTCTTCGCGGGCATGTCGGGCACGCCGGACGACACCATCCGCGTGATCGCCTGGACCTGGCCCTCGTCGAGCACGCGGCCCGGATAGAGGTCGACGAACACCGACGCGCTCGGCGCTTCCTTGTCGCGCACGAAGACCGACGGCTTCGGGATCGCGAGATGCACGCGCGCGCCGCGCACGGCATTGATCGATTCGATGGTGCGCTGCAGCTCGCCTTCGAGCGCACGCTGGTAATTGATCTGCTCGGCGAACTGGCTGATGCCGAATTTCTGGTTGTCCATCAGCTCGAAGCCGACCGAGCCGCCCTTCGGCAGCCCCATCGCGGCGAGCTTCAGGCGCGTTTCATGCACCTGGTTCGACGGCACGAGGATCGCGCCGCCAGCATCGGCGAACTTGTAGGGAACGTTTGCCTGCTGGAGCGCGGCAATGATCGCGCCGCCGTCGCGGTCCGACAGGTTGCTGTACAGCACGCGGTAGTCGGGCGCCCGGCTCCACAGCACGAGGGCGGTGATCGCGGCGATCGCGAGCGCGACGGCGATCACGAACGGCAGCTTCGGGTTGCCCTTCATCCGCGAGATGCCGGGAATGCGTTCCGCGAAGCCGCCCAGCCCGAAGTCTGCGCCTGCGCCACCCGCGCCCGGCAACGCGGCGGCCGCGGCGGCGCCGGGCGCCGGGCTGGCGAGGCCCGCGCGGGCGTCTGGGTTGATCAGCGAGTTGGCCTGCGAATCCATGCGTCGAGTTTCTCCGGAGCGGGACGACTGAGCTCGCTCGGACGAGCGGGCGGACAATGACACGATGCGATTATCGTGATTCGGGCCGTACTCCGATCGACCGAAAAGAGCGGGGTTTCCCCCGTACTTTCTCGGCTTTGACGCGCGGCGCGCTGCTATCCTTTTTCGCGATCCGGCATGGTGCGCGTGGTGCGGCGCCGGCGGATCGCCCGGCCCGTCCGGGTCTCTTCTCTAAGTCTGGGGACAGCATGACTGCGAACGTCAGCGGAATCGGTTCGGTGTTGCAACAGATGCAGTCGATGGCCGCGCAGGCGTCCGGCGGCGTCGCGAGCCCGACGGCAGCGCTTGCCGGTTCGGGCGCGGCGACGGCCGGCACGTTCGCGAGCGCGATGAAGGCGTCGCTCGACAAGATCAGCGGCGACCAGCAGCACGCGCTCGGCGAGGCGAAGGCGTTCGAAGTCGGCGCGCCGAACGTGTCGCTGAACGACGTGATGGTCGACATGCAGAAAGCCAACATCGGCTTCCAGTTCGGGCTTCAGGTCCGCAACAAGCTAGTGAGCGCTTACAACGACATCATGCAGATGTCGGTGTGACGCGACGGGCATCCGGGGAAGGCTATCCGGCGGCGGTTCATAGGGGCGGTCGACCGCCTCCCGGACAGGGGCGGCAGGCCGGTATCGCTTGCCCGGCGGCACGCGCCGCGCACCTAAAGCTTTTCAATTCCCTTCCGATAACTCCGGTGTGAAGGCCGCGTCGTGCGATGCACGGCGGCGGCTCCCGTATAGCCAAGGCATAACAAGGAGATGCGCATGTTTTCCCCAGGACACGCTGGAGCCAATGCATACGCGCGTGTCGGCGTCGAGACGGGGGTGATGGGCGCCTCCCCGCACCGGCTGATCGCGATGCTGTACCAGGGCGCGCGGCAGGCGATTGCGCTGGCCCGCATGCATTTGCAGCAGGACAACGTGTCCGGGCGCGGCGAAGCGATCGGCAAGGCGATCCGGATCGTCGAGAGCGGGCTGCAGGCATCGCTGAACCGCGACGCGGGCGGCGAGATCGCGGACCGGCTCGATGCGCTGTATGCGTATATCGGCCGGCGTCTGCTGGAAGCGAACGCGCAGGCGAACGACGCGATGCTGGTCGAGGTCGACGGGCTGCTCGCCACGCTCGAGGAAGCATGGACGGGCATCGCCCCGGAAGTCGCGCGGATGGCCGCGCAACAGGCAGTGGAAGCGTCACGATGAATCGCAAGGCCGAATACTTCGCACGTTACGAGGCGCTCGCCGCCGTGTCGGGCCGCATGCTGTGCGCCGCGCGCGGCGCGGACTGGAGCGCGTTGCCGGGGTTGCAGGCCGAATTCATGCAGCTCGTCGACGGGCTCAAGGAGGCCGATCCGGGCGTCGCACTCGACGAATCGGATCTCGGCCGCAAGCTCGACCTGATCCGCCGCATCCTGGCCGACGACGCCGCGATCCGCGATCTCGCGAGCCCGGACGTCGCGCGGCTGTCCGCGCTGTTCGAGGCACGGCGTTCGACCAAGGTATTGACCGATCTCTACCGCGCGCGCGGGTAGGGCCGTTTTCCGGGGAGACGGGCGCGACGCGGCCCGGGCCCGTTGCCGCACGCGGCGCGCACTGTTCCCGCGGGCGGCACCGGCGTGCCGCGCCCGGATTCGCAACGATGGGTCGGGTCTGTTTGCAGATGGAGCGCACATGCGAATGCCCGAAACCGCTCGCAGGGCAAGGAGTGATGAGCGCCGTTTGGCCGAGCCGAACAAGGGACGAACGACGCCGCCATGCGGGCGATTTCGGGCATTCCCGTGGAATGATTTCCTGATTTGGGGTTGCCACGAGAACGGCCGCTCGCCACGTTGCGCTCCTGGCGAATACGCCGGTAGTCGCGGCGTCGCGCACGGCCGTTCTCGTGGCAACGCATGTGCGTTCCATCTGCAAACAGACCCTAAGGTGAGCAGGCTCCGATCATGACCGGTATCGACTCCGTTGCGGCTGCGCTGCTGGCGAGCCGCCTCGACAGCCTGCTGACCGGCACCGTGTCGGCGCCCGCCGGCGGCGGCGCGACCTCGCAGGTCGGCACGCCGGGCGCCGGCGCGTCGTCCGCGCCGCCGGCCGGCAGTCCGCCCGCCGCGCCACCCGCTTCCACGCAGACCGCACTGTCCGATGTCGGGCGCGTGCTCGACGCGATCTCGCGCTCGGGCGGCGACGCGACGCCGGCGCTCGCCGGTCGTGTGCCGTTGCTGGCCGATCCGACCGTGCTGCTGACCGATACGGCCGTGCCGGCGCGCATGCCGGCCGCCTCCGGTCCGGCGGCGCCGTCCACACCGGCTTCCGCCGAGGCGTCGTCTGCCGCGGCTGCGCGCGATGCGGCCGCGCCGCCGCCGGTTATGGCGTTGCGTGCGGCGCTTGCGCAGGCCGTGAGCGAAAGCGGCCTCTTCTATGAATCCCATCTCGCGCAGTGGCTGGCCGGCCAGCGTCCGCTCGCCGCGCTGATGCGCGAACCGCAGGCGCGTCTGGCGGCCGCACTCGCGCCGGCCGACCCGGATGCCGCGTCGCACGATTCGACCGACGTGCTCGACGAACTGCTCGCACAACGCCCGCCGCTGCCGGCGTCCGCGCGGACCACCGCGCAACCGGGCACGCCGGCCCAGGCCGGCGCGCCGGCACGCGATCCCGCGCAGGCAATGCCGGCGGCCGCGCGGCAGGGCGCGTCGATGCCGCCCGACGGCGCCGATCCGCTGGGGACGCACGCCGATACGCGCTGGACGCCCGCGCGTGCCGGACTCGCGGCGGCGTCGTCCGATCCGCAGGCGCAGACGCTCGCGACCGTGCATCCGGCCGCGGTGCCGCTCGTCCGGCAGCAGCTCGATGCGCTCGCGACCGACCAGTTTCGCTGGGCCGGCGAGGCATGGCCCGGCGCGCGGCTCGACTGGACGATCGAGCCGGACGAGCCGGGCAATCGGGGGCCGCGCGGCGGCGGTGACGACGCCGGCGACGGCATCGCGTGGCGCACGCGCCTCACGTTGACACTGCCGTCGCTCGGCACGGTCGATGCCGAGCTGGTGCTGAACGGCGCGCAGCTCGTCGCGCGGCTGCGTGCGAACCACGCGGGCGCGGACCGCCTCACGCGAAACGAGGCCGCGCTGCGGCAGCGGCTCGAAGGGTCGGGGCTCAAGGTGGGCGGGCTGTCGATCCGCGCGGTCGACGACGGGCCGGACGGCTTCGACCTGTTTGCCGCGCAGGCGGCGGCCGCCGCGTATGCGCGCGGCGCGGCCGGCGGACCGGATGCGCGAGTGCCGGGCGTCGATGACGAGGTGCTGCCATGAGCATGACGTCCCGCAAGCGCGCGGCCGCGCTCGTCTACGACCCGAAAGGCGGCGATGCGGCGCCGCGCGTGGTCGCGAAGGGGTACGGCGTGCTCGCGGAGATGATCGTCGCGCGTGCGCACGACGCCGGGCTGTACGTGCATACGGCACCGGAGATGGTGTCGCTGCTGATGCAGGTCGATCTCGACGACCGGATTCCGCCGCAGCTCTACCAGGCCGTCGCGGACCTGCTCGCGTGGTTGTACGCGCTCGATCGCACCGAGCCCGAGCCCGAGCCGGGCGACGCCGCGCCGCGTTTCCCGCTGCCGCCGTTGCGCTGAACGGCCTGCTGCCGCGCGGCTGCTTGCGAAATGCTGTCTCGATCTTTCGGGATGATTTCGCTGGCATCTGCCGGCTATCGTTCGGCATCGTGCCGCAACGCAGGCGCTTCTCCCGCGATTTTTTGCTCATCGAACCTGGCGCCGCGTACCCGCCAGGATTGAGCCGGCAATAGATTTATGTAATGATATCCATTCTCATTTTCATGTTGATCGGGCGGCGCGCATGCCTTGCGCGCCGCCCGTTGTTTTGAACGAATGGATACTTTCGCGTGAACGCGCCCGAAACGATCGACCCGCCCAAGGCGGGCATGCCGCTCGCCGGCGTCACCGTGCTGCACCCGGCGGGCCGCCCGCTGAGCGACGGCGAGCTGGCTGCGCGCCGCCAGCGCTCGCGCCGCGCAACCTTCATCAAGTGGCTGCGCAAGGTGCACGGCTGGGTCGGGCTGTGGGGCGCGGTGCTCGGGCTGTTGTTCGGCGTGACGGGCGTGCTGCTGAACCACCGCGCGCCGCCGCTGAAGATTTCGACCGGCGAGCCGCAGGTCGAGGAACTGCAGATCGCGCTGCCGAGCCCGGTGCCGAAGACGCCCGCCGCGATGACGAAGTGGCTGCAGCAGGCGCTGCACTTCGACGGCAAGCCGGGGCGCATGCGCAAGGAGCCCGCGCAGGCCGTCGCGTGGGGCGACCAACGCGTGATGCAGCCGGAGCACTGGCAATTCGGCGTATTCGGCCCGCACCAGAACCTGCAGGCCGAGTACTGGGTCGGCAACGGCTACGTGTCGGTGAAGCGCACGGGCAACACGTTCCTGACGACGCTGAACAACCTGCATCGCGGTGTCGGGATGAACCTCGGCTGGGTGCTGCTGATGGACACGATCGCAGGCTCGCTGATCCTGCTGTCGCTGACGGGCGTGCTGCTGTGGACCGAGCTGAACAAGCGCCGTACGGTTGGCGTCGTGCTGGTGGTCGGTTCGGTTGCCGCTGCGCTCGCTGCCGGCCTGACCTGACCGGATCGGCGATCGCGCCGGGCTGTCACCGGCGCGCACCGTATCGGCGGCGCGCCGCCGTGGCTCAGAGTCCGCAGGCCGCGCCGCTGTTTGCCGCGATTTCGCGCGCGGCCTTCGCGCCTTCGACCTGCAGGATCGTCGGCAGCGACACGTGGTTCTTCGCGGCGGTGATCTCGGCAAGGATCGAGATCGCGATTTCCGGTGGCGTCCGGCTGCCGATGTAGATGCCGGCCGGCCCGTGCAGCCGGCCCAGTTCCGCTTCGTTCAGGTCGAATTCGCGCAGCCGCTCGCGCCGCGCCGCGTTGTTGCGCCGCGAGCCGAGCGCGCCCACGTAGAACGCGGGCGTCTTCAGCGCCTCCATCAGCGCGAGATCGTCGAGCTTCGGATCGTGCGTCAGCGCGATCACCGCCGAACGCGCGTCGAGCTTCATGTCGAGCACCGTATCGTCGGGCATCGTGCGCACGACGCGCGTGCCCGGCACGTCCCACGCATCCGTGTATTCCTCGCGCGGATCGCACACCGTCACCTGGTAGTCGAGCCCGACCGCGATCTGGCACAGATAGCGCGACAGCTGGCCGGCGCCGATCACGAGCATCCGGTAGCGCGGCCCGTGGATCGACACGAGCCGTTCGCCGTCGAAGGCGAGCCCGTCGGTCGCCTGCGCGGGCGACAGCGACGCACGGCCGGTCGCGAGCGTCATCGTGCGCGTGACGAGGCGGCCGGCCTCGACTTCCGCGCACAGCCCGGCAATCCCGCTGTCGCGCGTGAGCGGCTCGAGCACGAGCTGGATCGTGCCGCCGCAAGGCAGCCCGAAGCGGTGCGCTTCCTCGGCCGTCACGCCGTACTTGAGCGCTTCCGGGCGCGCGTCGGCCGCGATGCCGCTCGCGTGCACGCGGGCGATCAGGTCGTCCTCGATGCAGCCGCCGGACACGGAGCCGACCACCAGGCCGTCCTCGCGCACCGCGAGCATCGCGCCTTCGGGGCGCGGCGACGAGCCCCACGTCTTCACGACCGTCACGAGCAGGACGCGGCGTCCTTCTTCGAGCCAGCGCGCGCTGGATTTCAGTACATCGAGATCGACGCTTTCCATCATCTTTTCCTGTTGCCGGACGGCCCGCTGCCCGGGACCGTCGTTCGATGGCGGGATTATGAACCGCGCGGCGCTTGCGTGCAGGCAGTGCGGTGGCGCGTGCGGGCAAATCCGGAGGATCGGGCAAGACATCGCGACGATCGGATAGCGATCGCTCGCGGGAGCGGCGCAGCGGCCGGTTCGGGGGAGGGGGGCCGCACGGGGCCGGTGGCGGCCCCGTGCGGTGGGCGTCGCGACGCGCGGCCTGCGCGCGCCGCGACGGCGCTCAGTGCGCGTCGTGGTGACCGTGCGCGAGCTTCGAGTGGTGACGCGAGTACAGGAAGTAGATCACGAGACCGATCACGAGCCAGATGCCGAATGCGGCCCACGTGACGGGCTGCAGGTTCAGCATCAGGAACAGGCACGCCGCGACCGCGAGGATCGGCACCACGGGCACGCCCGGGCAGCGGAACGCGCGCGGCAGATCGGGGTGCGTGCGGCGCAGCACGAGTACCGCGATCGACACCATCGAGAACGCCGCGAGCGTGCCGATGTTGATCAGCTCGGCGAGCACGTTGAGCGGCACGAGCGCGGCGATCAGCCCGAAGAACAGGCCGACGAGCCAGGTCGTCAGGAACGGCGTCGCGTAGCGCGGGTGCACGCGCGACAGCATCGACGGCAGCAGCCCGTCGCGCGACATCGCGAAGATCACGCGGGTCTGGCCGTAGCTCATCACGAGGATCACGGTCAGCATGCCGAGCACGGCGCCGAGATCGATGAAGCCGGCGACCCACTTCTCGCCGGCCACCTGCAGCGCGTACGAGATCGGGTGCGAGATGTTCGCGTACTGGGCTGCCGGCACGATGCCGGTCGCGACTGCGGCGACCGTCACGTACAGCACCGCGCACACCGCGAGCGACGCGATGATGCCGATCGGCAAATCGCGTTTCGGGTTCTTCACTTCCTCGGCCGCCGACGACACCGCGTCGAAGCCGATGAACGCGAAGAACATCACGGCCGCCGCGCCGAACACGCCGTTCCAGCCGTGCGGCATGAACGGCTTCCAGTTCGCGGGCGTCACGTGGAACAGGCCGACCGCGATCACGAGCAGCACGACCGACACCTTGATGAACACCATGATGTTGTTGATGCGGGTCGATTCGCGGATGCCGATCGACAGCAGCGTCGTGATCACGATCATCACGAGGAACGCGGGCAGGTTGAACCACGTGACGACGCCCGGCACCGCGCCGGGCGCGGCCGTCAGCACGGTCGGCAACGACAGCCCGAAGCCCTGCAGCAGCGACTGCAGGTAGCCCGACCAGCCGACCGACACGGCCGACGACGCGAGGCCGTACTCGAGCATCAGGTCCCAGCCGATGATCCACGCGACGAGCTCGCCGAGCGTTGCGTACGAATACGTGTAGATCGAGCCGGCAACGGGGATCGTCGACGCGAATTCCGCGTACGACAGCGCCGCGAGGCCGCATGCGATCGCGGCGATCACGAACGACAGCATCAGGGCGGGGCCGGCTTGCACGGCGCCGGTGCCGGTCAGCACGAAGATGCCGGTGCCGATGATCGCGCCGATGCCGAGGAAGGTGAGGTCGATCGCGCCGAGCGCTTTCTTGAGCCCGGCGGCGTGCGCGCCGGCGATCATGCGATCGACGTTTTTCTTGCGGAAGAGAGACATTGCGGATGAATCGCCAGCGCGCGCAGGCGCGGGGGCGCTGACTGAGTGAAAACCCGTAATTTTAGCCGATTTGACGAACAAGACCCGCTGCGGCGCAGCGGCGCGCCGCGGAATCGTCCGATAAAACAAGCGCTTGCGCGCAAAAAACGGGCGGCGGTTGAAGGCGACGCGGCGTGTGCCGCGTCATGGAATCGGACGAATCCGATGGAGCAGGTGAATCCGGCGGAACAGGCGGATCGGGCGGATCAGGCGCCGGCGGTGGGCGCCATGTCGACGAGCCGGTTGCTCATCACGTAGAACGTGAGTTCCGCGTTGTTCGACAGCCGCATCTTCTCGAGCAGCCGCGACCGGTACACGCTCACCGTCTTCACGGACAGCGACAGCGTGTTCGCGATGTCGGTGAGCCGCTTGCCCGACGCGAGCATGCAGAGCGTCTGGTATTCGCGGTCGGACAGCTTCTCGTGCGGCAGCGGCTCGTTCTCGAACGACACGTATTCGGCGAGCGCCTCGGCCATCGCGGGGCTCACGTACTTGCGGCCGGCCGCGACCTGCTGGATCGCGCCGATCATCTGCGCGGCGTTGACCGTCTTCGACAGGTAGCCGGCCGCGCCGGCCTTCAGCGCGCGCACCGCGTACTGGTCCTCGCGGTACATCGAGAACATCAGCACCGGCGTGCGCGACAGCTTGCGCTTGAGGCGCTTGAGCACCTCGATGCCGTTCGTGTCGGGCAGCGAGATGTCGAGCAGGATCACGTCGAATTCCTGCTTGTCGACGGCGGCCATTGCGTCGCCGCCGGTTTCGGCCTCGGTCACGTCGCGTGCGACGCCGCGGTCGATCAGCAACTGGCGGATCCCTTGCCGGACGATCGCGTGATCGTCCACGAGCAGGATGTTCAGGCTCATGGCGACCTCACGAAAGCGACGCGCGGCGGGCCGCGACGGGCACCGCGAGCAGCGAATCCCACGCGAAGCGCGCGGTGACGCGCGTGCCGTGGCCGGCATCCGGCGTGGCCGTGTCGAAGCTGCCGCCGAACGCCTCGCAGCGGGCGCGCATGCCCGCGAGGCCATAGCCGCTGCGGCGGTTCCGGGAGAAACCGGTCCCATCGTCGGCGACAATCAGTGACAGATGCGTGCCGTCGGTGACGATCCGTACGTCGACCGACGTTGCGCGTGCGTGCTTCGCGACGTTCGACAGCGCTTCCTGCGCGACACGGAACACCGCGAGCGCGCTGGCGCCGGCGATCTGCGTCAGGCGCGCGTCGGCTGCGCACACGAAGCTCGTGCGCAGGCCCGTGCGGGCCGCATGGGTGTCGATCCACGACGACAGCGCGCCGATCACGCCTGCGTCGAGCGCCGGCGTGTCGCGTTCGTCGATGAGCCGGCGATTCGCGTCGGTGGCGGCGTCGAGCGCCTGCTGCGCCAGCTCCAGCGCGCGCAGGCAGCCGTCCGGCGCATCGGCCGGCAGCCACGTTTGAACGTTTGCGAGCGCGAAACGCGCAGCGGTCAATTCGGCGCCGAGTCCGTCGTGCAGCTCGCCGGCCAGGTGGCGGCGGGCCGCTTCGTCGGCGGCGAGCAGTTGGGCGGAAAGTGCCGCGATCCGCGCGGCGGAGGCGTCGCGTTTCGACGCTGCGCCGGCGATGGGCGGAGTAACGGCGCCGCTGTGCACGAGCTGCCGCGGCGGGAACGGGGCGTGGGCGCTCGAGGGCGCGTTAAGCGACGTATCCATGACTCTCCCTGCTGTCAGAAAGCGGTTCAGACACCGGCTGGCTGCGTGGATCGGCTGCCGTTTTGACGACGGTTGCCGCCAGAGAATCGCTCCATGCCGAGGTAACAAAAGTTACGTCTTGTAACACTTGCATCCGACCCTTCCACTCTCATTCAAACGGCAACCACGCGCGGCGAATAATATCTCAAAATTTCCGAAAAGGTCATGTCGGGCGGACATTTAAGGGTAAATGTGAATAATCGGAATGAACCTGTTGTAGGAAAAACACTGACACCCGAACACCGGACGATGCCGTATCCAAATGTAACTATTTGAGATGGGATGGTCCCAGTTTGTTACGAATTCGCCAAGTAGGGATGAAAAAAAACCGGAGCTTTTGCTCCGGTTCTTGATGCGGCACAAATTTCGGGGGCGGATCAGTCCACGAAGGCGCGCTCGATCACGTAGTGGCCCGGTGCGCTGTTCTTGCCTTCGACGAGGCCGGCCTGCTTCAGCAGGTCGGTCGTGTCCTTCAGCATCGCGGTGCTGCCGCACAGCATCACGCGGTCGTTTTCCGGCGAGAACGGCGGGACGTCGAGATCCGTGAACAGCTTGCCCGTCGCGATCAGGTCGGTGATCCGGCCTTCGTTGTCGAACGCTTCGCGCGTGACCGTCGGGTAGTAGACGAGCTTTTCCTTGATGATGTCGCCCAGGTACTCGTGGCCCGGCAGGTCGTGCTTGATGAAGTCCATGTACGCGAGCTCGCCCTTCAGGCGGCACGTGTGCGTCAGGATCACCTTGTCGAAGCGGTCGTAGATCTCCGGATCGCGGATGATCGACATGAACGGCGCGAGGCCCGTGCCCGTCGACAGCATCCACAGCGTCTTGCCCGGCAGCAGGTTGTCGGCGACCAGCGTGCCCGTCGGCTTCTTGCCGATCAGCACGGTGTCGCCGACCTTCAGGTGCTGCAGGCGCGACGTCAGCGGGCCGTTCTGGACCTTGATGCTGAAGAATTCGAGATGCTCTTCGTAGTTCGGGCTGACGATCGAGTAGGCGCGCGCGAGCGGCTTGCCGTCGACCTCGAGGCCGACCATCGTGAATTCGCCGTTGTTGAAGCGCAGGCTCGCCTCACGGGTGCAGGTGAAGCTGAACAGCGTGTCGGTCCAGTGATGGACGGATTGGACGGTGGCGGTGTCGTATTTGCTCATGGCTTTGAAAACGGACGCGCGTAGCGAACGCGTGTATCGGGCCCAAAAACGGGCAAAAAAACCGAGTGCGACGGCCCGATCACGGATCGGCCGGCCGGCGCGTCGGACACGCGCCTTCTCGATGACAGACGTTTGAGGAACTCGTTATTTTACCCTGTTGACGCGGATCGCGGGCTTGACCCCCGCGGCTGCGCGGATTTGGCGCAACAAATTCTTTCGACGAGCTTTCAGCGATCGGCCGCGAGTTTCGCGCCGAGACCGACGAGCGCGACGCCGCACAGCGCGTCGAGCGGGCGTCGCACGCGACGGTAGCCGCGCTGCGCGCGCGGGCTCGCGAACAGATACGCGACACACGAATACCAGCCGGCCGACAGCACGCCGATCGTCACCAGCACCGCGCCGTTGAACCACAGCGGCACGTGCGCGGGCAGCATCGCCGCGAACACGCTGGTCCAGAACGCGCACGATTTCGGGTTCGTCAGGCACGTGAAGAGGCCGCTGCGATAGGCGCGCAGGTAGTCGCGCGCGTGCGGCGCGGCCAGCGGCGCGGTGGTGTCCGGCGCGTCGGCCGGCGCCGCGTCGCGGCGCACGCCCGAGCGCAGCAGCTTGAAGCCGAAATACACGAGATACACGGCGCCGCCGATCCGGATCGCCTCGTACAGCCATTCGACCTGGTGCAGCACGGCCGCGAGGCCGAGCATCGCGAGCGTCGCCCACGCGACCGACGCGGTACCGACACCGAGCGCCGATGCGGCGCCCAGGCTGCGCCGGCCGGCGAGCGACAGTTGCGAAATCATGAAGAAATTCGGGCCAGGCGTGATTGCCGCGACGAGGTAGACGACGGCGATTTGCAGCAGGATCGGCAGGTAGGTCATGGTGGCGCGGCCCGGCGACGGGGCGCTGGCGGAATGGGCAAGCCGTTACTGTAGCGCGCGCCGCGCAACCGTGCTCCCGTGGCGCGCGACCGGATTCCCGGGGCGTTACTGCGGATCGAGGCGCAGCCGCGCGATGTAGGGCAGGTGGTCCGACAGCCACGCGGCTTCGCCGGTCGGCGCGCGCCATTCGAGCGGTGTCAGGCCGCGCACGAACATCTTGTCGAGCGCGAGCGCCGGCGAGAACGCGGGGAACGTGCGGCCCGATTCGCCGAGCAGCGTCGCGACTTCGGACATCCCGATCTCGCCGAACAGCGCGACCGAATCGTTGCGCCAGTCGTTGAAGTCGCCGGCGAGCATCAGCGGGCCGTCGCCCGCGTTGCGCACGATCCAGTGCGCGATCCAGTGCATCTGGCGCAGCCGCGCGGCGCGCGTGAGCGCGAGGTGCGCGCACAGCAGCGTGACCGGGCGCGCGCCCGCGAGCGTTGCACGCGCGACGAGCAGCCCGCGCCGCTCGAAGCGGTGTGCGGAGATGTCCCAGCGGCCGCCGAGGTCGAGCGGATGCGGCGACAGGATCGCGTTGCCGTGCCGCCACGACGGCTTGAAGACGTTCGGCCCGAGCGCGATCTGCCAGTCGAGCGCATGCGCGATCTCGGTGGCCTGGCAATGCCACACGTCGTCGACCGCGTCGTCCATCTGCGCACCGAAGCCGGGTGCGAGCACGGGGCGCGGCATGCGGCGCGCCATCGCTTCCTGCAGGAAATACACGTCGGCGTGCGTCGACTGCATCCAGTTGCGCATCGCGTTCCACGCGGTGAAGCCGAGCGGCGAGCGGCCCTTGTGCAGGTTCCAGCTGACGGCGGTGATTTCGTCGGGCGCGGCGTGCGGTTCGGCGAACGGCAGGGACAGGGCGTCGGCGGACATGACGCTCAGTCCTTCGCGACGTGCGCACGCACGCGGTACACGAGATGCGGATGCTGCTCGACGAGCGTCCAGTCGGTCCAGGCGTCGCCCCCGACCGACAGGCCGGGGTGGCTCGCGACGATCTGCCGCGGCGACGCGGGCACGCACGGATCGCTGCGCGTCGCGTTTTCGTCGTCGAGCGTTTCCTGCACGTCGAGCGCGAGCGACACGGTGTTCGCGTTCGCATCGACGGTGAGCGGCGCGACCGTCACCGAGCGCGAGCGCTCGGTCGGCACGACGCGCGCGGCATTGCCGCAGCCGACCGGCACGGCGGACGGATAGCGATGGGTATCGGTGCGGGTCTGACCCACGGTGGTGTTTTGCTGGAACGTGTCGATCGTCTGACCGTCGCGCACCACCTGGATTTCCCACGCGACGACGGCCGGCGCGGGGCTCTGCGCATGAGCGGCGAGCGCGACGCTCGCAAGCAGGACGGCCAGGCCGTGTTTCAGCATGAAACGTCTCCGGAAACGCGGGATAGCGGGGAACGGACGCACATCTTACGCCCGATCGATTTCGATCGCGATGTGACAGGACGCGGCACGACAGGTTCGCCGCACGATGCGTTCCTGTTCGAAAGGTAGGGCCGCGCCGTGCGTTTTCAAGCGAAAAAGCGCGCGAACTCGGCCACCGGCGCGCGCTCGGTGACGAGGCGGTTCTCGATCGCGTCCGGGTCGGCATGGCCGAGCGACATGCCGCAGACGAATTGTTCGTGGGGCGGAATGCCGAGGTGGTCGGCGACGATCCGGTGAAACGGCACGAACGCGGCCTGCGGGCAGGTGTCGAGCCCGCGGGCGCGCGCGGCCGTCATCACGCCTTGCAGGAACATCCCGCAATCGAGCCAGGCCCCGTGCGTCATGATGCGGTCGAGCGTGAAGAACAGCGCGACCGGCGCGTCGAAGAAACGGAAGTTGCGCGCGTGCTGCGCGTGCATGCGCGCCTTCTCGTCGCGGCCGATGTTCAACAGCCCGTACAGGTCCCAGCCGACCTTGCGGCGCCGGTCGATATACGGCGACACCCATTCGCGCGGGTAGTAGTCGTATTCGGCGACGTATTTCTCGTCGCGCGCAGGGTCGTCGTGGGCCGCGGTGAGCGCGGCGGCGAGCGCATCGCGCGTCGCGCCCGTCGCGACGTACACGCGCCACGGCTGGATGTTGGTGCCCGACGGTGCGCGGCTCGCGGCTTCGAGGATCGCCTCGAGCGTGTCGCGCGGCACGGGCGTCGGCAGGAATGCGCGGACTGCGCGGCGCGACGTGAGCGCCGCGTCGACGGCGCCGATCGCGTCGGCATCGACGCGCGGAGAAGCAGTGGGGACGGACATCTGCGTACCTTCGGGGCGGCGTGCCGTGCGCCGCGCGGGCGCCGTCGTCAGGGCCGGCGCGGCGGGTGGAGGAACCAACGATCATACGCTGCGGCGCGCAGCCGTGCAGCGCGCGCGGAGTGTTAGCAGCAGACTCGCACGGCTGCTTGCTTGCACGGGGATGCGGGACCGCTACACTGAAATCGTAAGGGTCTGATGGATGTGTGACGGCAAGTGCAGCGAGGTTGGTATGACGACGGCGATGGTGAAACAGGAACTGGCGGTGGCGTCCTTCAGCACGGTGTACGACCTCGAGCAGGTCGAGACCGCGCTGAGCGACCTGAACGAGAGCGCGAGCGACGCACTGCGCGCGACCTACGAGCGGATGCTCAAGACGGGGAATCTGCGCTTCTGCGTGAAGCCGAACCGGATGCCGTCGTTCGATGAACTCGGCGAAGCGTTGCCGAATTTCGGCGAGCCGCTCGACGACGTGCGCAAGCAGGTCGCGCTGTGCCTCGAGACGGACGACCGGCTCGAGCTGATGCCGATCCTGCTGCTCGGGCCGCCCGGGATCGGCAAGACGCATTTCGCGAAGGCGCTCGCGCAACTGCTCGGCACCGCGTATCACTACGTGCCGATGAGTTCGCTGACGGCCGGCTGGATCCTGTCGGGCGCGTCGTCGCAATGGAAGAACGCGAAGCCCGGCAAGGTGTTCGAGGCGCTCGTGAACGGCAGCTACGCGAACCCGGTGATCGCGGTCGACGAGATCGACAAGGCCGGCAGCGATGCGCAATACGATCCGCTCGGTGCGCTGTATGCGTTGCTCGAGCACGACACCGCGCGCGCGTTCGTCGACGAATTCGCGGAAGTGCCGATCGATGCGGGCAACGTGATCTGGATCGCGACCGCGAATGACGCGCAGGCGATTCCGGAGCCGCTGCTCAACCGGATGAACGTGTACGAGATCGCGCCGCCCGATGCGGCCGGCGCGCGCCGGATCGCGCAGACGATCTACGACGAGATCCGCACGTCGCATGCGTGGGGGCGGCGCTTCCCCGATACGCTCGGCGACGATGCGCTCGACGTGCTGGCCGCGACGCCGCCGCGCACGATGCGCCGTGCGCTGCTGCACGCGTTCGGCGCCGCGCGGCTCGACGGCCGCGATGCGATCGGCCCGCAGGACATTCGCGCCGACGAGGGGGCCGCGAAGCGGCGGCCGATCGGCTTCTGACGCGGCCCGCGCGCGCACGGCTGCGGCGTGCGCGCGTGGTTGAGCGTGGCGTGCGTGGCGCCGCCGGCCGCGTCGTCGCGACGCGATGCGCATGCGTTCGGCAAACGGGTGAACCGGGACGTACAATTCCTTTCTCTCCCTTCGACGCGCGAGCAGCGCGAACAGTCATGGAGCAGATGGATTGTGTCGTGATCGGCGCAGGCGTCGTCGGTCTGGCGATTGCGCGCGAACTGGCCGCGCGCGGGCGTGAAACGATCGTGCTCGAGGCGACCGATGCGATCGGCACGGGCACGAGTTCGCGCAACAGCGAAGTCATCCACGCGGGGCTCTACTATCCGCGCGGGTCGCTGAAGGCGACCTCGTGCGTGCACGGGCGCGACCTGCTGTACGAATTCTGCGAGACCCATCACGTGCCGCACCGGCGCGCAGGCAAGCTGCTCGTCGCGACGAGCGCCGCGCAGGTGAAGCAGTTGAAGGCGATCGCCGCGCGCGCGGCCGAAAACGGCGTGCTCGACCTGATGCCGCTCACGCGCGCCGAAGCGCAGACGCTCGAGCCCCAGCTCGAATGCGTGGAGGCGCTGTTCTCGCCGTCCACGGGCATCGTCGACAGCCACCAGCTGATGCTCGCGCTGCTCGGCGACGCGGAACGCGACGGCGCCGTATGCGCGCTGAAATCCCCGGTCGAATCGATCGACGTGCTGCGCGGCGGGCGCTTCATCGTGCGTACGGGCGGCGACGCGCCGGCCGAGATCGACGCCGCGTGCGTGATCAACAGCGCGGGCCTCGGTGCGCAGGCGCTCGCGCGCCGCACGCGCGGCCTCGATCCGCGCTGGGTGCCGCCGCTCTATCTCGCGCGCGGCAATTACTTCAGCCTGTCGGGCCGTGCGCCGTTCTCGCACCTGATCTACCCGATGCCCGATCGCGCGGGGCTCGGCGTGCACCTGACGCTCGATCTCGGCGGGCAGGCGCGCTTCGGCCCGGACGTCGAGTGGTGCGACTCGCTGCGCTACGAAGTCGATCCGGCGCGCGCGGGCGCGTTCTACGCGTCGATCCGCGCGTTCTGGCCGGGCCTGCCCGACGATGCGCTGCAGCCGGCGTACGCGGGCATCCGGCCGAAGCTCGCGGGGCCCGGCGAGCCGCCGGCCGATTTCATCGTGCAGGGCGCCGCGCAGCATGGCGTGCGCGGGCTCGTGAACCTGTTCGGCATCGAGTCGCCGGGGCTCACCGCGTCGCTCGCGCTCGCGCAGCGCGTGGGCGAGATGACCGCATACCGCTGACGCGGCGCGCGTGACGGCCGTGTGAAATTCCTTATCTCTGGAATTTCGGCGCGCACATTTATTCGCTTGAGCGTTATTCTGTCGAACGGCTGTCGCCAGAACAGCTTTCAAACCGATAACGTTGGAGCGAGTCCCCCATGAAAACATCCCGTCGGAGTTTCCTGATTACGAGCATTGGTGCCGTGTCCGCGCTGGCGCTGTCGCGCGAAGCGCTGGCCGATGCGCCGATGCTGTCGGAAACGGATCCGACCGCCGTGGCGCTTGGCTACAAGGCCGATGCCACGAAGGTCGACAAGACGAAGTACCCGAAGTATGCAGCGGGCCAGGATTGTGCGGCCTGCATGCTGTACCAGGGCAAGAAGGGCTCGGCTTCGGGCCCGTGCGGCGCCTTCCCCGGCAAGCAGGTGTCGGCGAAGGGCTGGTGCAGCGCCTTCTCGAAGATGGGTTGAGTCCCGTGCGGCATCGTGCGATGCCGCATTGTGGCGAAAACCCCAAAACGCCCGCCGTCGAAAGATGGCGGGCGTTTTTTATTGCTTGAAAACGGTTCCGTCGCTTTCTACACTCGCTGCAAACCTGCGCGCCGCGGCCCACCCGCGCGCCGCGCCGCCCGACACGGTGAATTCACGAGGACGAGGCACGCATGGCGACGATTGCGAATTCAACGAAAACGGTCCGGCCCGAGCGTGCGCTGAACCGGCGCGCGGTGGCGGCCGCCGTGATCGGCAACGCGCTCGAGTGGTACGACTTCACGGTGTTCGGCTTCATGACGGTCGTGATCGCCGAGCTGTTCTTCCCGACCACCAGCGAATACTCGTCGCTGCTCCTGACCACCGCGACGTTCGGCGTCGCGTTCTTCATGCGCCCGATCGGCGGCATCGTGTTCGGGCTGTATGCGGACCGCGCGGGCCGCAAGGCCGCGCTGTCGCTCGTGATCCTGCTGATGACGGCCGGCATCTTCCTGCTCGCGATCGCGCCGCCCTATGCGGCGATCGGCATCGGCGGCCCGATCCTGATCGTGCTCGGCCGGCTGCTGCAGGGCTTTTCCGCGGGCGGCGAATTCGGCAGCGCGACGGCGCTGCTGATCGAAGCCGCGCCGTTCTCGAAACGCGGCTTCTACGGCAGCTGGCAGATGGCGAGCCAGGCGGCCGCGCTGCTGATCGGCGCGCTCGTCGGCGCGGCCATCACGCGCGGGCTGTCGCACGACGCGCTGCGCAGCTGGGGCTGGCGCGTGCCGTTCATCCTCGGGCTCGTGATCGGCCCGATCGGCTTCTACATCCGCCGCCATCTCGCCGATTCCGAGGCGTTCCTGCATGCGCAGCAAAGCGCGCGCCGTGCGACGCTCGGCGAAGTGTTCACGCGCCACCCGCGCGAGGTGCTGTGCGGGCTTGGCTCGGTGATCGCGCTGACGGTGACGATCTACGTGCTGATCAGCTATCTGCCGACCTTCGCGGTGAAACAGCTGAAGCTGCCGTACGCGGAATCGTTCTACGCGGTGATCGTCGGCAACCTGCTGCTGATGGTGCTGTCGCCGGTCGCGGGCGCATGGTCGGACCGCATCGGCCGCAAGGGGCTGTCGCTGTGGTCGCTGGTGCTGACGCTCGCGCTGATGTATCCGCTGTTCGCGTGGCTCGACGCGGCGCCGAGCATCGGACGGCTGATCGCGGTGCAGGCCGTGCTGTCGGTGACGCTCGCGGGCTACTACGGGCCGTTCGGCGCGATGATCGCCGAGCTGTTCCCGGCCAACGTGCGCTCGACCGGGCTGTCGATCGCGTACAACGTCGCGGTGATGCTGTTCGGCGGCTTCGGGCAGTTCATCGTCACGTGGCTGATCAAGGTCACGGGCACGCCGCTCGCGCCGACCTACTACGTGATGGCGGGGATCGCGCTGTCGATCGTCGCGGTCGCGTTCGTGCCCGCGCGCAGTGCCGACCTCGATGCGCCGGCGTGACGACATGACGATTTGAAGACGATCGTCGGATCGTTTCGCAAAACGCAATGATGTGCTGCAGAACACGGGAAAACGGTGCGTCGAACCGTTGCGTTCGCGCCCGAATTGTTTAGTCGTCGAACGAAACTTGCGCGAGATGAACGAAATTGTCGCTCGCGCGCGTTGTCGCATTTTTTACCCACACTAAACATCGGCAAAAACCCGCGCGGGACATCTAGAAGAGTTTTTTCTCCAGCTTGTTGCCACATCGTTAGCTCAAGTAATATCCGCGTACGCCGGCCCCTGGCGGGGATCGGTTCCGATCTGGAGACCTGGAGGAAACATGGAATACAACCGTCTGTTGCACACCCTGCGTGTTACCGCCATTGCAGGCGTGGCAGCGGCATCGCTCGGCGTCGCGGGCTCTGCATTCGCACAGATCCCGAACAAAACGCTCGTCTACTGCTCAGAAGGCAGCCCGGCGGGTTTTGATTCCGCGCAATTTACGACTGGCGTCGATTTCACCGCCGCCACATTCACCGTCTACAACCGTCTCGTCGAATTCGAGCGCGGCGGCACGAAGGTCGAGCCGGGCCTCGCCGAGAAGTGGGACGTGTCGCCCGACGGCAAGGTGTACACGTTCCACCTGCGCCACGGCGTGAAGTTCCACACGACCGACTTCTTCAAGCCGACGCGTGAATTCAACGCGGACGACGTGCTGTTCACGTTCCAGCGCATGCTCGACCCGAACCAGGCGTTCCGCAAGGCATACCCGGTGTCGTTCCCGTACTTCACCGACATGGGCCTCGACAAGCTGATCACGAAGGTCGAGAAGGTCGATCCGTACACCGTGAAGTTCACGCTGGCCGAGCCGAACGCGCCGTTCATCCAGAACATGGCGATGGAATTCGCGTCGATCCTGTCGGCCGAATACGGCGACCAGCTGATGAAGGCCGGCAAGGCCGCCGACATCAACCAGAAGCCGGTCGGCACGGGCCCGTTCATCTTCCGCAGCTACACGAAGGACGCGACGATCCGTTTCGACGGCAATCCTGATTACTGGAAGAAGGGCGAAGTGAAGCTGTCGAAGCTGATCTTCTCGATCACGCCGGATCCGGGCGTGCGCGTGCAGAAGATCAAGCGCAACGAATGCCAGGTGATGAGCTATCCGCGTCCGGCCGACATCGCGACGCTGAAGGCCGACTCGGGCGTCGACATGCCGTCGCAGGCCGGCTTCAACCTCGGCTACCTCGCGTACAACGTCGAGCACAAGCCGGTCGACAAGCTCGAAGTGCGTCAGGCGCTCGACATGGCGATCAACAAGAAGGCGATCCTCGAGTCCGTCTACCAGGGCGCCGGCCAGGCTGCGACCGCGCCGATGCCGCCGACCCAATGGTCGTACGACAAGAACCTGAAGATGGCCGCCTACGACACCGCGAAGGCGAAGGCGCTGCTCGCGAAGGCCGGCTATGCGAACGGCTTCGAGATCACGCTGTGGGCGATGCCCGTGCAGCGCGCGTACAACCCGAACGCCCGCCTGATGGCCGAGATGATCCAGGCCGACTGGGCGAAGATCGGCGTGAAGGCGAAGATCGTCACGTACGAGTGGGGCGAGTACATCAAGCGCGCGCACTCGGGCGAGCAGGACACGATGCTGATCGGCTGGACCGGCGACAACGGCGATCCGGACAACTGGCTCGGCACGCTGCTCGGCTGCGAAGCGATCAAGGGCAACAACTTCTCGCACTGGTGCTACAAGCCGTTCGACGAGCTGGTCCAGAAGGGCCGCACGACGACGGGCCAGGACGCGCGGACGAAGCTCTACATGCAGGCCCAGCAGATCTTCGCGCAACAGCTGCCGTTCTCGCCGGTCGCGAACTCGACGGTCTACCAGCCGACGCGCAAGAACGTGGTCGACATGCGTATCGAACCGCTCGGCTATGCCCGCTTCGACGGTGTTAGCGTGAAGTAACACGCCTGTCGTAAGCTGTCGCGAAGACCGGCTAACTCATCCGGCGGCGGGAGGCCAAAAGCTTCCCGTCGCCGGTCGCACATTTCCCACAAGAAAATACGAGACGCATCATGTTCAGATTCGTGTTGCGCCGCGTGGGCATGGTGATCCCGACCTTCATCGGCATCACCATCCTGGCGTTTGCGCTGATTCACCTGATACCGGGCGACCCCATCGAAGTGATGATGGGCGAGCGCGGCGTCGATCCCGCGATGCATGCAGAGGCGATGAAACGCCTCGGGCTCGACCAGCCGCTGCCCATGCAGTACCTCCACTACATCGGCCGTGCGCTGCACGGCGATCTCGGCACGTCGATCATCACCAACACGAGCGTCGCGGGCGAATTCTTCGCGCGCTTCCCTGCGACCGTCGAGCTGTCGCTGTGCGCGCTCGTGTTCGCGCTCGCGGTCGGGCTGCCGGCCGGCGTGATCGCCGCGCTGCGGCGCGGCTCGGTCGTCGACCACGGCGTGATGGGCACCGCGCTCACCGGCTACTCGATGCCGATCTTCTGGTGGGGGCTGATCCTCATCATGGTGTTTTCGTCGTACCTCGGCTGGACGCCCGTGTCGGGGCGCATCGCCGTCGAATACGACTTCCCGCACCCGACGGGCTTCATGCTGATCGACGCGCTGCTCGCGCCGGACGAAGGCTCGTTCAAGTCGGCGGTCAGCCACCTGATCCTGCCCGCGATCGTGCTCGGCACGATCCCGCTCGCGGTGATCGCGCGGATGACGCGCTCGTCGATGCTCGAAGTGCTGCGCGAGGACTACATCCGCACCGCACGCGCGAAGGGGCTGTCGCCCGTGCGCGTGGTCGTCGTGCATGCGCTGCGCAACGCGCTGATCCCGGTCGTCACCGTGATCGGCCTGCAGATCGGCACGCTGCTCGCGGGCGCCGTGCTGACCGAGACGCTCTTTTCGTGGCCCGGTGTCGGCAAGTGGCTGATCGATGCGATCGGCCGCCGCGACTATCCGGTCGTCCAGGGCGGCATCCTGTTGATCGCGACGCTCGTGATCGTCGTGAACCTGGTCGTCGACCTGCTGTACGGCGTGCTGAATCCGCGCATCCGCCACACGAGGTAATCCCATGAGCAATCTGCAAAACACCCTGCCGACCGAATCCGCGCCGGCCGGCGGCCGTGCGCTCGCGCTGCGCGAGTTCTGGGCCAACTTCTCGCGCAACCGCGGCGCCGTCGGCGCCGGCATCGTCGTGCTCGCGCTGATCTTCGTCGCGCTGCTCGCGCCGCTGCTCGCGCCGCACAGCCCGGTCGAGCAATACCGCGACTTCGTGAAGATCCCGCCCGCCTGGCTCGACGGCGGCAACTGGAAGTTCATCCTCGGCACCGACGAAGCGGGCCGCGACATTCTTTCGCGGCTGATGTTCGGCGCGCGGATGTCGTTCTGGATCGGCTTCGTGTCGGTCGTGCTCGCGCTGATCCCCGGCATCGTGCTCGGGCTCGTCGCCGCGTTCTTCCAGAAGTGGGCCGACACGCCCGTGATGCGCATCATGGACGTGCTGCTCGCGCTGCCGTCGCTGCTGCTCGCGGTCGCGGTCGTCGCGATCATCGGCCCGGGCCTCACCAACACGATGTTCGCGATCGCGATCGTCGCGCTGCCTGCCTATGTGCGCTTGACGCGCGCGTCGGCGCTCGGCGAGCTGCAGAAGGAATACGTGACGGCGTCGCGCGTGGCCGGTGCCGGCACGCTGCGCCTGATGTTCTCGCAGGTGCTGCCCAACTGCACGGCGCCGCTGATCGTGCAGGCAACGCTCGGCTTCTCGTCGGCGATCCTCGACGCGGCCGCGCTCGGCTTCCTCGGCCTCGGCGTGCAACCGCCGACCGCCGAGTGGGGCGCGATGCTGGCTTCCGCGCGCGACTACATCGACAACGCGTGGTGGATCGTGACGATGCCGGGCCTGTCGATCCTGATTTCGGTGCTCGCGATCAACCTGCTCGGCGACGGGCTGCGTGACGCGCTCGATCCCAAACTGAAACGGATGGCATGACCATGAGCAATCTTCTGACCATCCGCAATCTCGCGGTGAACTTCAACGGCCTGCCCGCTGTCGACCGGATCAACATGTCGATCGCGCCGGGCGAGGTGGTCGGTGTCGTCGGCGAATCGGGCTCGGGCAAGAGCGTGACGATGATGGCGCTGATGGGCCTGATCGATGCGCCGGGCAAGGTGACGGCCGACGAGGTCACGTTCAACGGCGTCGACCTGCTGAAGGCGTCGCCGAAGGCGCGCCGCAAGATCGTCGGCAAGGACATCGCGATGGTGTTCCAGGACGCGCTGACGAGTCTGAACCCGAGCTACACGGTCGGCTACCAGATCAAGGAGGTGTTGAAGCTGCACGAAGGCCTGCGCGGCGACGCGCTGAACCGGCGCGCGCTCGAACTGCTCGACCAGGTCGGCATTCCCGATGCGAAGAACCGCATCACGTCGTTCCCGCACCAGATGTCGGGCGGGATGAACCAGCGCGTGATGATCGCGATGGCCGTCGCATGCAACCCGAAGCTGCTGATCGCCGACGAGCCGACCACCGCGCTCGACGTGACGATCCAGGCGCAGATCATGGATCTGCTCGTGAAGCTGCAGAAGGAACGCGGGATGGCGCTCGTGCTGATCTCGCACGACCTGGCCGTGGTGTCGGAGGTCGCGCAGCGCGTCGCGGTGATGTACGCGGGCGAGATCATCGAGACCAACAGCGTGCCCGATATCTTCCGTGCGCCGCATCATCCGTACACCGAAGCGCTGCTCGCGGCGATTCCCGAGCACAATAAGGGGGCGCGTCGCCTTGCCGCATTGCCCGGCATGGTGCCGGGCCGCGATGATCGCCCGTCCGGGTGCCTGTTCGCGCCGCGCTGCAAGTACGTCGTCGACGATTGCAGCAAGGCGCGGCCGGCGCTCGACACGCTGGTGTCCGGCAACGATGCGATGCGCGCACGCTGCATCAAGCCGCTCAATGTTTCCAACCTCGACCTGACGGGAGGCGCACGATGAATGCAGTCAATCAAACGCCTCGCGCGTCGCACGACGATGAAGCCGTCCTGGTGGCCGACGGCCTCGCGAAGCACTATTCGGTGAAGCGCGGGATGTTCGGCCAGGGCACCGTGAAGGCGCTGAACGGCGTGTCGTTCTCGCTGAAGCGCGGCAAGACGCTCGCCGTCGTCGGCGAGTCGGGCTGCGGGAAATCGACGCTCGCGCGCCAGCTCACGATGATCGAGACGCCCACGTCGGGCAGCCTGACGATCGACGGCAAGAACGTGGCCGGCGCGAGCCGCGAGACGGTCGCCGACCTGCGCCGCCGCGTGCAGATGGTGTTCCAGAACCCGTTCGCGTCGCTGAACCCGCGCAAGACCGTCGAGCAGACGCTCGCCGAGCCGCTCGAGATCAACGCGAACCTGACGGCTGCCGAGCGCGCGCAGCGCATCGCGCAGATCATGCGCACGGTCGGCCTGCGGCCCGAGCACGCGAAGCGCTATCCGCACATGTTCTCGGGCGGCCAGCGCCAGCGGGTCGCGATCGCGCGCGCGATGATCCTCGATCCGCGCATCGTCGTCGCCGACGAGCCGGTGTCCGCGCTCGACGTGTCGATCCAGGCGCAGATCCTGAACCTGTTCATGGATCTGCAGGAGCAGTTCAAGACGAGCTACGTGTTCATCTCGCACAACCTGTCGGTGGTCGAGCACGTCGCGGACGACGTGATGGTGATGTACTTCGGCAGCGTCGCCGAGCTCGGCGACAAGGCGACCATCTACGCGCGGCCGCGCCATCCGTACACGCGCGCGCTGATGTCGGCGACGCCGGCGATCTTCGAGGAAGACCGCCGCGTGCAGATCAAGCTGCAGGGCGAACTGCCGTCGCCGCTCAATCCGCCGTCGGGCTGCGCGTTCCACCAGCGCTGCCCGTACGCGGTCGAGCGGTGCCGCGCGGAGGAGCCGCAGCTGCGCGAGGTCGATGGCCGGCAGGTGGCATGCCATCGCGCCGAGGAGGTAGGGGAGGCGAATGCCTGAAGCGTTGGCGGCGCGCGTGTCCGGCGCGCGTCGTGCGGGGGCCAGCGGGGCGCGCGTGATGCGCGCGTACCGCTACGCGCGGCGCTGGAGCGTGCGTACCGTCACGGGCGCGGCGCTGGCCGGCGCGTGCGTGGCAGCCAGCCTCGTGGTTCCCGTCGAATCCGCGCGCGCCGAAGGGCGCGCGCCGGCCACTTCACCGATCCATCCGTCGCAAGTCCCGCCGCCCGGCATGAGCCTGCCGGGCTTCCACGCGCCGTCCGTAACGGACGGCACCGTGTCGCGCGGCACCGTGCGCGTGCAGCCCGCGCGCATGCCGTTCTACGTCGCGACCAAGGGCAACGTCACGCTGTACGTGCTCGGCACGCTGCACACGGGCGATCCGTCCGATTACCCGAGCGCGCAGCCGTTCCGGCCGCGCATCCTCGCGGCGCTCGCCGCGTCGCCGACGCTCGCGCTCGAGCTGTCGCCGGACGACCTGCTCGAATCGCAGGACGATGTATCGAAGTACGGCGTGTGCCGCTACCCGTGCCTGCAGCGGCTGCTGCCCGAACCGCTGTGGCAGCGGCTCGCGGCGCGCCTGCGCGGCAACCCGGCCGCGCTCGCCGAGATCCGCAAGATGCGGCCGTGGCTCGCGGCGCTCGTCGTCGAGACTTACGATTCGTTGTCGGCCGGCCTGCAGACCGAGTACGGCACCGAAGCGCAACTGCAGAACGTGTTCCTGAAGAAGAAGGGCGGCCGCGTGATCGGGCTCGAGACGCTCGCCGAACAGATGCGCGCGTTCACCGGGCTGACGCTGGCCGAGCAGCGCGAGATGCTCGCGCAGGACATGGTGCAGACCCCCGCGCAGAATGCCGACGACATCAAGGCGCTGCACCGTCTGTGGCGAATTGGCGACGCCGATGCGATCTCGGCGTGGGCCGTTGCGAAGAGCGAGCGGCTCGCGCGTTCGAAGGCGTTGTCGGCGTCGATCGACAACAAGATCGTGTACGAGCGCAACCGGCGCTTCGTTGCACGAATGACCGCAATCGCCGCCCCGAACCGGCCGCTGTTCGTCGCGATCGGCGCGCTGCATCTGGGCGGCCCGCGCGGCGTGCTCGAATTGTTGCGCCAGCAAGGGTACCGGGTCGACGCGAACTGATCGCGCCCGGCGGCTCGCACTGATCTTCCCCTGTTTGATTGACATCGCGCGCCCTGCGTGAGGCACTTGATCGACGGTGCAAATCGATAAGGAAAACCCTTGAATTGTCGGAAAATAGCGTTTAAAACGATTGACATCCCGTTCTGCCAATCTCTATTCTTCACCCCACAAGTTGAAAAAATGAAAAGAATAGATAAGTTCTACGGGGTAGCAGAAATAAAGCGCGGGGTGAGCGTCGCCGGCACGTGAAGCACGTGCCGGCCGCGGAGAGTCTGCATGCACGGCGGGGCCAATCATCGTCGGATAACACATGCATGCAGGCCGACTTGCAGATAAGCGACGTTCCGTCGTCTGACCGGGGAATGCAGTGATCGGGCGGCGGCGGACGTTTTTTAATCCGGAAGATTTTTCCGGTCACCGTCGAAAGACGGTTTCGGGGGGCGAATCGACAGACGGCGAAGCCGCAGCGATTGCGCCAACGGAAAAGCGCCACGAGGGCGCTTTTTTCTTTTGTGCGGCCGATATGCGCAACGAGTGTCGCGCGGGATGAATTCGCGTCACGCGCCTTCGTCGGCCTGCAGCGCGCCGGGCGCGACGACGTCGACGCCGGCCGCCTCGAGCGCCGCGCGAATCCGCTTCGCGAACGCCAGGGCATGCGGGCCGTCGCCGTGCAGGCAGACGGTCTGCGCATTGAGCGGCACCCATTCGCCGCTCAGCGCGCGCACCTGCCGGTTGCGCACCATGTCGAGCGTGCGCGCGAGCACCGCGTCTTCATCGTCGATCAATGCGCCGGGCTGGCTGCGCGGCACGAGCGAGCCGTCCGCGCGGTAGCCGCGATCGGCGAACACTTCCTCCACCGCGGCGAGCCCCGCGTGCCGCGCGGCCGCGACGAACACGCTGTTCGCGAGCCCGAACACCGCGAGCGACGGATCGAAGTCGTGGATCGCGGACACCACCGCATCGGCGATCATCGGGTCGCGCGCGGCCTGGTTGTACAGCGCGCCGTGCGGCTTCACGTGCGCGATGCGCCCGCCTTCGGCCTGCGCGATCGCCGACAGCGCGCCGAGCTGGTACAGCACGCCCGCGTAGATGTCGCCGGCCGGCAGCTGCATTTCCTTGCGGCCGAAATTTTCCGGATCGTGAAAGCTCGGGTGCGCGCCGATCGACACGCCTTTCTGTACGGCCCAGCGCACGCAGTCGCGCATCGCATTCGCGCCGCCTGCATGCCAGCCGCACGCGATGTTCGCCGACGTGACGAGGTCGAGCAGCGCCTCGTCAGATCCGCATCCTTCGCCGAGATCGGCATTCAGATCGATTTCCATGATGTTCCTCGTCCACTGGTTGCGTGGCGCGTCTTTCGTTACTGCTTCGGCCATTGTCACGCTGCGCGCGATTGGGCGCGGCGGCGCGCTTCTTCTCGCATGTCGATCGCAACGTCGATCTGCCGCAGATAGGCACGTTCTGCGGCGAGGGCGGCGCGCGCGGCGTCGGGTGTCGTGCGCACGAAGCGGATCGGCAGGTTGAGCCGCGCCTGTGCGAGTTTCCACAGATCGGCGCGGATCACCGTGCCGATCTTCGGGTAGCCGCCGGTGGTCTGCGCGTCGTGCATCAGCACGATCGGCTGGCCGTTGGGCGGCACCTGGATCGTGCCGGGCAGCACCGCGTGCGACAGCAGCTCGACCGGCTGCTCGCGCACGAGCTCGGCGCCGGCGAGGCGATAGCCCATCCGGTTGCTGTTCGCGGTGACGAGCCATTCCTCGTCCCAGAACGCCTGCTGCGAATCGGCCGCGAACGATGCGTAGTCGGGGCCCGGCAGCACCCGCACCGGCATCGCCCACGGCGCATGCGCGGGGCGGTGGCGGCGCGGCGGCTCGTCGACGCGCACGAATGCGCACCACGCGGGCGCCTTCACGCCGAATTCGGGCGCATCGGCCGCGAGGCAGCCGGCGCCGGACGGCGGCACGCCGACCGGGAGCCGGTCGCCGTCGCGCAACGTGCGGCCGGCGAGGCCGCCGAAGCGCGATGCGAGATCGGTACTGCGCGAGCCGAGCATCGGCAGCACGTCGATGCCGCCCGCGATGCACAGGTAGCCGCGCATCCCGCGTTTCGCGGCCGGCAGCACGAGCGTCTGTCCGGCCTCGACCGGCAGGCTCCACCACGAATACACGCGCTGGCCGTCGAGCGTCGCGCCGAATTCGGTGCCGGTGATCGCGATGCGCGTCGCGCGCGTGAAGCGGAACGTGGCGGGGCCGATCGTGATCTCGACGGCTGCCGCGTCGGGGCGGTTGCCGACGAGCCGGTTGCCGACCTCGAGCGCGAGCCCGTCGAGCGCGCCGCCTTGCGCGACGCCGAGATGGCGCGCGCCGCGGCGCCCGAGATCCTGCACGGTAGACAGCGGGCCGGCCCGCACCACCTCGATGGTGCCCGGTGCGTTGCTCTGGGTCATCGTGCGTCGACTCCGGCAATGGTGAAGCGCACGCGGTCGCCGGGCAGCAGCAGCGTCGGCTGCGGCCGCGCCGGATCGAACAGCACGTGCGACGTGCGGCCGATCAGCTGCCAGCCGCCCGGCGACGTGGCCGGGTAGATGCCCGTCTGCGCGCCGCCGATGCCGACCGAGCCGGCCGGCACCTCGAGGCGCGGCGCCGCGCGGCGCGGCGTGTGCAGCGATGGGGCGAGGCCGCCCAGATACGCGAAGCCCGGCTGGAAACCGACGAAGAACACGACGTATTCGCCGGCCGCATGGCGCGCGACGACCTCGTCGGCCGCCAGGCCCGTATGCGCGGCAACGGCTGCCAGGTCGGGGCCGGCGGCACCGCCGTATTCGACCGGGATCTCGACCTCGCGGCCGTCCGCGTGCTCGACGTCGGCCGTCTCCCACGCGTCGCGCAGCGCGGGCGTGAGCGATTCGGCGGTCGTGGCGAGGGCGTCGAACACGATGGTGAGGTTGTTCATGCCGGGGACGACGTCGATCACGTCGGGCCACGCGCGCGCGGCCTCGGCAACGGCCCAGACGCGGCGCTGGCAATCGAGCGTGGCGGGCGGCGGCACCTCGCAGACGAGGGCGGCATCGCCGAGCGGATAAATGCGGGGTTGCGTCATCGGACTGGCACGGTTCGGACGGCAATGTTAGCGCACATTGTCAATAAAATATCGACAACTTCCCAATAAGCGTTTTCGCCTAGCGTGTATGCCGGGGCTTCTGGCGTACACTCGGCACACCCTGTCACCCGGCTTGCGCCGCCTTTCCATGAAGCGTCCTGCGACCAAGATCGTGTCATCCGAACACCTCGTTTCCGATTCGAGCGCGGAGCTGTCGGAGCTCGAATACGGGCTCATCATGGCGGGCAACGCATTCAATCGCTGGATGGTGCGCTGCATGTCGGCGGCCGGCGCGAAGGACATGACGGCGGTCGAGGTATCGCTGCTGCATCACGTCAGCCATCGCGAACGCAAGAAGAAGCTCGCCGACATCTGCTTCGTGCTCAATATCGAGGATACGCACGTCGCGACCTATGCGCTGAAAAAACTGATCGCCCGCGGCTATGTGAAGAGCGAGAAGAACGGCAAGGAAGTGTTCTTTTTCGCGACCGACGCGGGCCGCGACCTGTGCCTGAAGTACCGCGAGGTGCGCGAGCACTGCCTGATCGAGACGCTGAAGGACAGCGGCCTCACCAACGAGCAGATCGGCGACGCGGCGCAGTTGCTGCGCCACGCATCGGGCCTCTACGACACGGCTGCACGCGCGGCGGCGTCGCTGTAAACGATTGCGGAAATCATTGCGCGCGGCCAGGCGCTGACGGGCGAGCGGCGACGACCGTGGCGCGCCGCGCCGCGTCATCCGGCGGCCGGGTAGAGCGCGGCGTCGGTCACGATCCAGCGCAGCGCGAGATCGTGCGCTTCGGCCGGCAGCGCATCGACGCGGCACGCGTCATACGCGATGCCGACCGTCACGGGCAGCGCATCGCCCGGCCACACGGCGAGCGTGCGGTCGTAGTAGCCGCCGCCGTAGCCGAGCCGGTAGCGCTGCAGATCGAATCCCACGCAGGGAATCAGCAACAGGTCGGGCACGACGACGATTCCCGACGCCGGTTCCGGAATCCGGTGATGACCTTCGCGCATCGGCGTGTGTGCGTCCCAGGCATGGAACGCGAGCGGCGTGTGACGCTCGCCGATCACCGGCAACGCGGCGTGCCGGCCGGCACCCGCCGCGCACCACGCGAGCACCGCATCGCGCGCATCGAATTCCCCCGGCAGCGGCCAGTAGAACCCGACCGTGCGCGGCGCCAGACGGTCGAGCAGCGCGCGCAGCCGCGCATCGAGCGCGGCGTTCGCGGCGGGCTGCGACGCGGCGTCGCGACGGGCGCCGGACAGCGTTTTGCGCAGCGCAACCTTCGGGTTCGGCACAGGGTTGCGTGCTATGCTTTCGCTCAATTCGTGCTCCATTCAAAACGATGTCGAACAGCCTTTTCCGAGTATATCGCGCGGTCGCGCTGACGCTTTCGGCCGCCGCGCTCGTCGCGGGTACGGCCGCGTGCGCCGCGCCGGGCGACGACACGGTCGCCGGGGATGACCAGATCTTCGTGCAGCTTCGCGAAGCCGCACGCCGCAACGACGCCGCGAAAGCCGCGCAGCTTGCGTCGATGATCCCGAATTATCCGGTCCCGTCCTACGTCGAGTATTTCCAGATCAAGCCGCAGTTGTTCGATTCGACGGGCCGTGCGCGCGTCGATGCGCCGGACGCGCCCGTGCAGTCGTTCCTGCAGCGCTACGACGGCCAGGCGATCGCCGACCGCCTGCGCAACGACTACCTGCTCGTGCTCGGCGCGCGCCACGACTGGCGCAACTTCGACGACCAGTACAAGCGCTTCGTGCTCGACGACGACACGCAGGTCAAGTGCTATGCGCTCGAATCGCGCGCGGCGCGTGGCGAGAACGTCGCCGATGCGGCGCGAGCGTTGCTCGTCGAGCCGAAGAACTACGGCGACGCATGCGTCGACCTGATCACCGCGTTGACCGTCAACCAGCAGTTCACGAGCGACGACGTGTGGCAGCAGGCACGCCTCGCGTACGAGCAGAACTACACGACGCTCGGCGGCAAGATCGTCGACGCGCTCGGCCCGCGCCCGGTCGGCTTCGACCAGGCGACGAGCGCGCCGCCGCTGTACCTCGCGCGCGGCGTCGGCGCCGACGCGACGTCGCACCAGCTCGCGCTGATCGCGCTCGGCCGCATGGCGCGCAACGATCCGGATGCAGCCGCCGGCATGCTGACGACGGTCGCGCCGTCGCTGACCAAGCCGGAACAGGCGATCGCGTGGGGTGCGATCGGCTACCAGGGCGCGATCAAGCGCTCGCCGCTCGCATCGGTCTGGTACGCGAAATCCGCGAATGCGCCGCTGTCGAACCCGGGCTACGAATGGCGCACGCGCGCCGCGCTGCTCGCCGGCAACTGGCCGATGGTGCGCTGGTCGATCGAGCAGATGCCGCCGTCGCTGCGCAACGATCCGGCCTGGATCTACTGGCATGCGCGCGCGCTCAAGCAGAGCGGCGACACGCTGCAGGCGAACCAGGAATTCGAGCAGGTCGCCGGCCAGTTCAACTTCTACGGGCAGCTTGCCGGTGAAGAGCTCGGCCAGCGCACGTCGATCCCGCCGCGCACGAAGGTGAGCGACGCCGAGATCGACGCGATGGGCAAGATTCCGGGCTTCGCGCTCGCGCAGCGCTTCTACGGGCTGAACCTGCGCCTCGAAGGCAACCGCGAATGGAACTGGCCGCTGCGCGGCATGACCGATCGCCAGTTGCTCGCGGCCGCCGAATACGGCAAGCGCGTCGAGCTGCTCGACCGCACGGTCAACACGGCCGACCGCACGAAGGCCGAGCACGACTTCACGCTGCGCTATCCGTCGCCGTACCGCAATATCGTCGAGCGCTATGCGCAATCGACGGGCCTCGATGTCGAATGGGCGTACGGGCTGATCCGCCAGGAATCGCGCTTCATCATCAGCGCGCGTTCGTCGGTGGGCGCGGGCGGCCTGATGCAGCTGATGCCGGCAACGGCCCAGATGGTCGCGAAGAAGCTCGGCATGGGCACGATCACGCGCGCGCAGATGCACGACATCGATACCAACATCCAGCTCGGCACCTGGTATCTGGCGGACATCTACAACAACTTCGACAGCTCGCCCGTGCTCGCCACCGCCGGCTACAACGCGGGCCCCGGCCGGCCGCGCCAGTGGCGCCAGGTGTTGACGCAGCCCGTCGAAGGCGCGATCTTCGCGGAGACGATTCCGTTCAACGAGACGCGCGACTACGTGAAGAACGTGCTGTCGAACACCGTCTACTACGCGGCGCTCTTCGAGGGCAAACCGCAGTCGTTGAAGAAACGCCTAGGCATGATCTCGCCCTGATACGCAATCTTCACACTGCCGCGCGAGACGCGGCAGTGTTCTTTTGAGGTCCCGAACATGGATCGCCAGACCGTCGCGCTGCTGGGCGGCACCGGCTTCATCGGCAGCCGGCTCGTCAATGCGCTGATCGACGCCGGCAAGCAGGTCCGGATCGCCACGCGCCGGCGCGACCACGCGCGCCACCTGCAGATGCTGCCGGTCGAGATCGTCGAACTCGACGCCCTCGACACGCGCACGCTCGCGCGCTTCGTCGCCGGCGCGCAGGCGGCGATCAACCTGGTCGGCGTGCTGCACGGCGGCCGCGGTACGCCGTACGGGCCCGGCTTCGAGCGCGCGCATGTCGCGCTGCCGGCCGCGCTGGCGAGCGCCTGCACCGAGGTTGGTGTGCGGCGCCTGCTGCACATGAGCGCGCTCGGCGCCGATTCGCACGGCCCGAGCATGTACCAGCGCTCGAAGGGCGACGGCGAGGCCGCGCTGCATGCGATCGCGGCGACCGATTCGCTCGCGCTGACGATCTTCCGCCCGTCGGTCGTGTTCGGCCCCGGCGACGCGTTCCTCAACACGTTCGCGAACCTGCAGCGCACGGTGCCCGTGCTGCCGCTCGCGATGCCCGATGCGCGCTTCCAGCCGGTGTTCGTCGGCGACGTCGTACGCGCGTTCGTGAACACGCTCGATCTCGCGGCCGCGCACGGCAAGACCTACGAACTCGGCGGCCCGACCGTCTATACGCTCGAGCAGCTGGTGCGCTATTGCGGCACGCTGGTCGGCCGGCAGGCACGCATCGTGCGGCTGCCCGACGCGCTCGCGCGGCTGCAGGCGAGCGTGTTCGAATGCCTGCCGGGCGAGCCCGTGCTCACGCGCGACAATCTCGCGACGTTGTCGGTGCCGAACGTGCTGTCGGGGCCGCTCGCGCCGGAACTCGGGATCTCGCCCGCGAGTCTCGAAAGCATTGCACCCGCGTATCTCGGCGAAGCCACGAAGCGCTCGCGGTTCGACTGGTTCCGCTCGCGCCGCTAGCGCCCGCGCGGAGCGCCGCCGTCCGGCCCCTTTCCCTTTCCTTTTCGCGTTGTCCGGAACCCCGTCATGAAACTCGTCATTGGTGACAAGAATTACTCGTCGTGGTCGATGCGGCCGTGGCTGCTGCTCGCGCATTTCGGTATCCCGTTCGACGAGATCGCGGTCGAGCTGCGCCGCGACGATACGGCCGCGCGTATCCGCGAATACTCGCCGACCGGCAAGGTGCCGTGCCTGATCGACGACCACGGCATCGCGATCTGGGATTCGCTCGCGATCGCCGAGACGCTCGCCGAGCGCTATCCGCAGTTCCCGATGTGGCCGGCCGATCCGCTCGAGCGCGCGCATGCCCGCTGCGTGTCGGCCGAGATGCATTCGGGCTTCGCGGCGCTGCGTACGCAGATGGGCATGAACGTGCGCGCGTCGATGCCGGGGCGCGGCGCGACGCCGGACGCGCTCGCCGATGTCGCGCGCATCGATGCGCTGTGGAGCGCGTGCCTCGAGGCGTCGGGCGGGCCGTTCCTGTTCGGCGAATTCGGGATCGCCGATGCGATGTACGCGCCTGTCGTCATGCGCTTCAACACGTACGCGCCGGGCCTGTCACCGGACGCGGCCGGCTATGCGGCACGCGTGACGGCACTGCCGGCCGTGCAGCGCTGGATCGACGCCGCGCGCCGCGAAACGAACGTGATCGCCGAATACGAGCCGACGCCATGAATATCTACGCAGTAGGCGGCGCGATCCGCGACGAATTGCTCGGCGTGCCTGTGCAGGACCGCGACTACGTGGTGGTCGGCGCGACGCCCGAGCAGATGGCCGCGCAGGGCTTCCGGCCGGTCGGCAAGGATTTCCCGGTGTTCCTGCATCCGCAGACGCAGGAGGAGTACGCGCTGGCGCGCACCGAGCGCAAGACGGCGGCTGGCTATCACGGGTTCCAGTTCCATTACGCGCCGGACGTGACGCTCGACGAGGATCTCGCGCGGCGCGACCTGACGGTCAACGCGATGGCGCGCGAGGTGAGCCCGGAAGGCGCGCTGGTCGGGCCCGTGATCGATCCGTTCGACGGGCAGGCCGACCTGCGCGCGCGCGTGTTCCGGCACGTCAGCGACGCGTTCGTCGAGGATCCGGTGCGGATCCTGCGCATTGCGCGTTTCGCCGCACGGTTCGCGGATTTCACGGTGGCGGACGAAACGCTCGCGCTGATGCGGCGGATGGCCGATGCGGGCGAAGTCGACGCGCTCGTGCCCGAGCGCGTGTGGCAGGAAATCGCGCGCGGGCTGATGGAGGCGAAGCCGTCGAGGATGTTCGCGGTGCTGCGCGAATGCGGCGCGCTCGCGCGCATCCTGCCCGAGGTCGACGCGCTGTGGGGCGTGCCGCAGCGCGCCGATTACCACCCGGAAGTCGATACCGGCGTGCACGTGATGATGGTCGTCGACTATGCGGCGAAGCAGGGCTATTCGCTGGCGGTGCGCTTCGCGGCGCTCACGCACGATCTCGGCAAGGCGACGACGCCCGCCGACGTGCTGCCGCGCCACGTCGGTCACGAGGGGCGCAGCGTCGATCTGCTCAAGCCGTTGTGCGAGCGGCTGCGGGTGCCGAACGAATGCCGCGATCTCGCGCTGGTGGTCGCGCGCGAGCACGGCAACCTGCATCGCGTGATGGAGATGGGCGCGGCCGCGCTGGTGCGGCTGTTCGAGCGCAGCGACGCGCTGCGCAAGCCGGCGCGTTTCGCCGAGCTGCTGCAGGCATGCGAATCGGATGCGCGCGGGCGGCTCGGGCTCGACGCGCAGCCGTATCCGCAGGCCGAGCGGCTGCGCGTCGCGCTCGCGGCCGCGCGCAGCGTCGACGCCGGCGCGATCGCGCGCGGCATCGGCAACGATACCGAGAAGATCAAGGAGGCCGTGCATCGCGCGCGGATCCAGGCTGTCGCGCAGGCGCTTGCGATCGGCGAATAGGCGCGGGACGGGCGCGCGGCGTGCGCGCCCGCCAGCCGTTACGATTTCTTCTTGCGTGACGGGGTGGCGGCGGCCGGGCGTTTGCCGGCGGCGGCGCGCGGCTTTGCCGACGCCTTCTTTTCCGCCGCGCCGGCTTTGGCCGGCCGTGCCGCATCCGCGTCGCGATCGCCCTGTTTGGGCAGCGGCGCGCGGCGGCTCACACGCGGCTCGCCGGGCTTCGACTGCCGGATTTCCGTCGTCGCGGACAAGAATTTTGCGCAACTGTCGTCGAACAGCGGCAGCGTGCTGACCGCGATCAGCTCGGCCGGCCCGTCGCCGACGTTGGCCACGCGATGCCGCTTGCGCGCGTCGAAGTGCAGCGAGTCGCCGGGCGTCAGCGGGTAATCCTTCTTGCCGACCGTGTAGCAGATGCGGCCGGCCAGCACGTAGACGAATTCGTCGCCGCCGTGCGCCACCCATTCCGAGCGGTAGCCTTCCATCATCTGCACCTTCAGCGCGTTGATCTGACTGCCGTCGAACGTGGTGGAGAGCCGCTCGTACCACTGCGACGTGGCGTCGAGCGCGTACGGCTCGCGGCTGCCTTCATGCGAATCGGGCTGCGCCTGGCGCGGCTGGTCGATCAGCGCGCCGAGCGGCACGCCCAGCGCCTTCGCGACGTTGACGAGCGACGACAGCGAGATGCCCGTGAGATGGCGCTCGACCTGCGACAGGAACCCGACCGACAGTTTCGCTTCGGTCGCGACTTCCAGCAGCGTCTTCTTCGCTTCCCGGCGCAGGCGGCGAATGCGCTGGCCGATACGCATGATGTCTGAATCCATGAATCTCTTTCGTGGCAACGAGTCGGGACGCGGGCGGAAGGGCGGTGCAGCCGCCGGGACGACGAGGCGCGCGCATTGTACCGCGCGGTGCCGCCGGGCGAATTCACGTTGTGCCCGGATGCGCAGGCATCACGCCGATTTTAGTCCTACGAAAATTTCAGCTTGACCTCAATTTCCGCGTGCTCTAGATTCTGTCGCGCATCAAACAAAGTTAAGTGAGACAAAAATCCCCCAAAGGCCTGCCGCCGGAACGGCACCGCAGCCCGGCCGCGCGCCGGGCCGGGCGTCATCCGCGCCGCGTCGGCGTGTCGTTTCAGGCATGCGCCATGCCACGACACGCCGCCAGCCGCCGACTACAACGAATAACGGGCATCCGATGATCGATCGACTGAAATACAGCTTCTCCGGCCTTCCCCCGTACGACGCGTCCGTCGCCGACACGCAAGCCGGCCTGTCGCGCCTGCTCGACGTTGCGCGGCTCGACGCGGTGGTCGTCACGTCGCAGGACGAGTACGTGACCGAGTACCTGCCGCGCAGCAACAACCCGCGCTACGCGGTGTCCGGCTTCGACGGCTCGGCGGGCTGCGGGATCTTCCTGAGCGCGGCGACCGCGCAGGCGCTGGACCTGCCGCCGTTCGTGCTGTTCGTCGATGGCCGCTATCACCTGCAGGCCGAGCAGCAGTGCGATCCGGCGCGCGTGCGTATCGAGAAGCTCGGGATGAACGTGACGATCTGGCAGGCGATGGCCGACTGGCTGGTCGCGCATGCGAGCCGGCTCGCGCGAGTCGGCTACGACGCGCTGCGGATCAGCGTCGGGCAGCGCGACCGGCTGTTCGCGCAGACGCAGGCCGCATCGCTCGACTGGACGAGCCTCGCCGGTCGCGAGATCGACCGCGCGATCGCGCTGCCGGGCTGGATCGTCGAACGGCCGATCTTCGAGGTGCCGGAAGCGATGACCGGCCTGAGCGTCGCCCAGAACCTCGACACGCTGAACCGCCGGCTCGCCGCGCATACCGGCGCGGCCGACGGCAAGACCGCGTTCTTCTCGTGCGCATCGGACGATCTCGCGTATCTGCTGAACAGCCGCGGCTATCACATCCCGAATGCGTCGTCGCACCTCGGCTTCCTGTTCGCGGTCGGCGGGCAGGTGGCGCTGTTCCTGCCGGAAGGCTGCGACCGCTGCGAGGTCGCGCTTGATTCGTATCCGGCGCTGCACGTGATCCGGCGCGATGTGGCGGCGCTCGAGCGCTTTCTCGCGCCGTTCGCGGTCGAGCACGTGTGCTACGGCTTCGAATCGGTGAACTGCGCGCTCGTCGACGCGGTGCGGCGTGTGTGGCCGCACGCGCGGCATGCCGATTTCAACCCGGTCGAGGCGATGCGGGCGAGCAAGACGCCGGCGGTGCTCGACCGGTTTCGCGACGCGTTTGCGCGCAGTTCCGCGGCGATCGCCGAAACGATGCGCTGGGCGAAGGCCGGCGAGCCGGGCGCGCGCCACACGGAATACGACCTCGCGCGTACGATCAACGACGCGTATGGCGCGCGCTCGGCCGTCGCGCTGACGTTCCCGTCGATCGCGGCGAACGGCGCGAACAGCGCCTTCGCGCATTACACGGCGGCGAGCGCCAGCGTCGAGCTGACCGAAGGCGAACTCGTGCTGCTCGACAGCGGCGCGTACTACGAAGCCGGTTTCGCGACGGACTGCACGCGTGTCGTGCTGCGCCGGACGCATCCGGAGACGGTCGCGCAGCCGTGGCAGCGCGAGATCTACACCGTCGCGCTGAAGGCCTGCATCAAGGGGCTCGTCACGCGCTTTCCGGCCACCGCGAAGGGCGGCGACGTCGATGCGCTCGTGCGGCAGGTGTGCCGCGACCACGGCCACGATTTCGGCCACGGCACCGGGCACGGCGTCGGGATTCACGTCCACGAGGGCGGCGTGCGGTTCGCGCCGGGCGCGCAGTACGGGCTGGTGCCGAATGCGGTGATTTCGGTCGAACCGGGCATCTACCTGGCGGGCAAGGGCGGTGTGCGGATCGAGAACATCGTGATCGTCCGGCCGGACGACGCGCAGCCGGACACCGTGACCTTCGAGAACATCGTGACGGTCGGCTACGACTGGGACCTGATCGATCTCGACCTGCTCGACGATGGCGAGCGCGCGTACCTGCGCGACTACGAGCGGCTGTGCGTGGAGCGCGGCACGCAGGTCACCGCGTGTCCGCTGTTGTAAGCGCAGCCGCCCGCGTCGATCAGTTCAGCAGGCGCGCGCGCACGAACGGCGCGATCTGCTCGGCGAGCCACGCGTGCGTACGCGTCGTCGGGTGCAGCGTGTCCCAGAACACGAAGCGCGCCGGATCGCGACAGTCCGCACGCGGCGTCTGTGCGGCCATGTAGGTGAGCGACGACGGTTTCGGAATGTCGAGGCACGAGCGCTTCGCGTCGTCGAAGCCGAATGTGGCAGGATGGCTCAGCAGGTCGTCGAACAGCGCATACGCGTCGAACACCTCGAGCCGCAGCGTCGCGCCGTAGCGGGCGCGCAGCGCGGCGGCCGCGTCGGCGAGGCGCCGGTTGTAGTCCTTGACCTGCGCGGCGACGCTCGCCGTGTCGGCGCGGGTCGCGAACACCGGCGCGCGCGACACGTCGGGCAGCGTGACGAGCATGATCCGCGTCGCGCCGGCCGCGGCGAGCCGTTCGAGGCTGTCGCGCACCGCATTCGCCGCCTGCTCGGGCGAGCGCCCGTAGTTCACGAGATCGTTGCCGCCCGCGAACACCGCGAACAGCGTGTTGGCCGGCCGGTAGTCCGGTGCGCGCTCCATGTATTCGCGCCACGAGTCGATCTGCTGCACGAGGCCCGGCACGACGAGGTGCTGGTCGGTTGCCGCACCGCCGATCGCCCAGTTGTAGAACGGCAGCCGCAGCGCGTTCGCGAGATATTCGGCCCACACCGGGCCGTTGCTGAAGCGCCCCGCATGCCAGCTCGTGCCGTTCGGCAGCTTCCACTGGCTCGCGTTGAACATGTTCTGGGTGTCGGACAGGCTGTCGCCGAACACGATCAGCTTGTTGACGCGCGCGTCCTGCTGCGCGGCATCGATGGTCCATACCGTGTAGTTGAACGACAGCGCGTTGTTGGCCGCGACCGCCTGCGTGAGGCCGGACTGGATGCCTTTCGCCGCCAGCGTCTTGCGGCACACGTCGGCGAGCGTGTCCTGCGACGTCGTGCTGTAGAACATGTTCTTCCACTGCGTGACGCCGTCGGCCCACCAGTAGCCGGGCACGCGATACCAGTCGCCGCTGGCGGGGTCGCGCGCCCATTCGTAGGTCGCGGCGGGCTTCAGCGGATCCGCGTCGATCCGGTACCAGCAGCGCAGGTACGTGTAGGTGTCGGACCCGCGTCGCGCTGCGCGCAGTGACGCGCCAGGCGCACTCGAAGCGGCCGGCGGCGCGACGTCGGGGCCGGCCGGCGACAACGACATGTTGCCCGTCGGCGTGGGCAGCGGCGCGGAGCCGGCGGCATGGGCGGCGGGGAGCGTCAGTGCGGCGCCGAGCGCCGCGACGGCGGAAACGGCAACGACACGGGATGACAACGGAATGCGGAAACAAGACATGCGGCCCTCTTCTGATTGTTGTGACGGGACGGCGGCGCGGCTGCGCGGCCGTGTATCGGAAGGGACCGTGAGTGCCGGGCTCGGGCCCGGTCTGTCGAAACCTGAAATGCCGCGGACGGCGGCGGGAGGCGGTTGGTGCGGTGGCGGCGGAGCCGGCCGGTCAGCGCGTCAGCGCCGAGACGCGCCCGTCCGGACCGTAGACGCCGGCCGGTGCGGGCGCCGAGCGCAGTACCGCGAGCGCGCGCTCGTTGTAGTCCATCCGGATCCGGATCAGCATCCCGTTGTTCGCGTTGGCCTGGCGCGCGCGTTCGGCGGCCTGTTGCAGCAGTTGCCAGCGGCCGGCGAGGCGCGCATCGCGCTCGGCAGCCTGGTCCATGCCTTTCTTGCCGGCCGGAAAACCGAGCGCGGAGAGCTGCGTGTCGCGCGTGCGTTCGAGCTGCGCGAGCCGGTCGATCAGTTCGCTCTTCTTTTCGACGATCCCGGGCAGCATCTCGAGCGGCTCGGCCGTCGTCAGCGCCTTTTCCTCGTAGACGAGCAGGGACGCGAACGCTTCGATCGTCGCATGTTCGTCGTTGACCGTGGCCAGCAGCTCTTCTCTCATCGCGTCATGCTCGTCGCGCCGGTGCACGCGGTGGCGCGCGCCGGCAAACCGGTGGAACCGGCCGCGAGGCCGGCTTAGTTACCCTGCGGGCGCTGTTGCTGCAGCAGCTCGCGGGCGGTGTTCAATACGCCGTCGGCAATCTTGTTCGCGTCGATCGTCAGCGTGCCGTTGTTCAGCGCGTCCTTGATCGACTGGACCAGGCCCGTGTCGATATCGGCGTTGCCCGACGCGGATATCGAACGCAGCTGGCCGGACAGACCCGACAGGTTCACGGTCGTGTCGCCGCCGGTCGATCCTGCGTCGGCCGCCGGTGCGGACGACTGGGCCGTGCCGGATTGCGCACGGGTCGCGCCGTTGCCGGTCGGCGCAAGGGGGCTCGGGTTCGGAGTGGAATCGATCTTCACGATGGGTTTCCTGTACGGTTTGACCCAGATAACGGCCGGGTCGGCCCGAACTTTAGCATCGCGAGCCCGAAATGCTCCGAATAAACAATTCTTTACATTCTTGCGGCGTGATCCGTCCCTACAGCGGAATTTCCACGGTTCCGGCGTCCTTGACGATCGCCGTGACGATCTGGCCCGCCGCCATCCGCACCCTTACCGACTGGCCCGGCGCCGCATTCGCGAGCACGCTGCCCTCGGCTGAAATCGTGAAACCGGGCCCGGCCGCGACGACCCGCACCGTCTGGCCGGCCGAGACCGACGCCGCGCTCTTCAGCATGTCCTGCCGCAGCGGCAGCCCGGCCGAGATGCGCGCGAGCGCGGTCGAGCCGATCGCCTGCGCCGGATCGGTGATCACCGCGAGCGGCATGACCGTCAGGTCGCCGTCGCGGGCAACCAGGTCGGCCGCGGAGAGCGGCTCGCCGGGCGCGATCTGGCGCGCGGCGACGTAGTAGGTGGCCTGCACGGTGACCTTCGCCTGCAGGTAGACGGTCCACGGCCGCTCGCCCGCGCAGCGCACGCCGACCGTCGTGCGGCCCCACAGGCGCGCGCCGGTCGGCAGGAACGGCTCGAGTGTCGTGCACGCGACGAGCCCGCGCGGAAACGCGGTCGTGACCGTCGCGGTGGTCTTGCCGGGCAGGCCGGCGATCTGCTGCTGCAGGAATGCGAGGGCCGCGCGGCGGATCGTCTCGGGATCCTGCTGGCCGGGCGGCGTCGCGGGCTGGGCCGCGGAAGCCGCCGCAGCCGGGTTCGCGGAAACCGCCGTTGCTCGCGGCGCCGGCGCGGCTGACGCGGCGCGGGCCGCCACCACGCGTGCGACGGCTGCCGACGGTGGTGCCGGCCGAACGTTCGACGCGGGCTCGGCGGTGCCGGCGACGACCGTCGCGATTGCGGCGGGGTCGGCCACGCGCGGCTGCGCGCGATAGCCGGCGTTCGCGCGGGCGGCTGCGTACGCGGGGGCTGGCGCCGGCGGCGGGACGGTCGTCACGACCATCGCGCCGGCCGGTTGCGCCGCGTAACCGGCGGCGGCCGCGCCGGCCGCGGCACCTGCGCCCGACGCCGCGCGACCCGCTTCCGGCGCGATGCCCGCTCCCGAAGCCACGCCCGCATTCCCGCCGAACGGTCCGCCATTCGCCGCATTGGCGTGCGCGAGCGCGGTTTCGGCCGTCTCGCCGCGTCCGGGAATCACGATCATCCCGTCGTCCGCCTGTACCGCAGGGGCGGCGATCCACAGCGCCGCGGCGAGCGCAACCGCACGCCGGACGTGCGCGAGCCGCCCGTTCCTGTCGCGAAGTGCGCTGCCAGTCATCGCCGTGTCCTCGATCCGTTGATCCGCTTTGCATTCTAGGGAGCCGGGCCGTCGCGCAAACGATGAATAGAGGGGGCCTTTGCCGCGTTATTCGCCCGATTGCCGGTTGCGTCCCGCGCCTACCATCGCTGTCATGGAAAAAAGCCTCTTGGGTCGCCATCCGGCGCGAGGGGCGTGCAGCGCTTCATACGGAGAGACGCACACATGCTGGACAAACTCGATGCGGAATTCGCGTTCGGCCGCCAGGCGCTCGACGTGCGCGCCTACCGGCAGGAACTGCTGTCGTCGAACATCGCGAACGCCGACACGCCCGGCTACCAGGCCCGCGACGTCGATTTCGCGTCGACGCTCGCGCGCTCGCTGAAGCAGACGGGCGGCGGCCTGGCGCCGAGCAACGCCGGGCAACTGCCGATGGCGCAGCCGGCCGGCGTGACGAGCGGCATGTCGATGGTGTCGACGGCGGCGGGCCACATGGCCGGCACCGCGAGGCTGATCCCGACGGGCGGCCCGTCGGACGACTACGGCCGCGCGCAGTACCGGATGCCGCTGCAGCCGTCGCTCGACGGCAACACGGTCGATCTCGACGTCGAGCGCGTGCAGTTCGCGAACAACGCGCTGCACTACGAAACCGGGATGACCGTGATGACCCAGCAGATCAAGGCGATGATCGCCGCGATCTCGACGAACTCGTAAGCGCCACCGAACCCGAGCACAAGCACCAGGAGCCACCATGCCTTCGTTGATGAACATCTTCGGCGTCGCCGGTTCGGCGTTGTCCGCGCAATCGCAGCGTCTGAACGTCACCGCGTCGAACCTCGCGAACGCCGACAGCGCCACCGGCCCCGACGGCAAGCCGTACAAGGCCAAGCAGGTCGTGTTCGCGACCGACCCGATCGGCGGCGCGCGCACCGCGTCCGGCCAGGGCGTGGGCGGCGTGCGCGTGACGAAGGTGATGGACGACCCGTCGCCGATGAAGTCGACCTACGACCCGGCGAACCCGGCCGCCGACGCGAACGGCTACGTGCAGATGCCGAACGTCGATCCGGTGCAGGAAATGGTGAACATGATCTCGGCGTCGCGCTCGTACCAGGCCAACGTCGAGACGCTGAACACCGCGAAGACGCTGATGCTCAAGACGCTGACGATCGGCTCGTAAGCCGCACGCCGACCGACCTTACAGACTCGACAGTTCCGACAGAAGGCCACCCAGGATGACTTCCTCCAACACGACGATCGGCGGCAACGGCACCAACGTGTCGAACCTGCCGACCGACACGATGAACACCAACAACGTGTCGTCGACCAACGGCACGTCGGCGAGCGACCTGCAGGCGACGTTCCTGAAGCTGCTCGTCACGCAGCTGCAGAACCAGGATCCGACCAGCCCGGTCGACAGCTCGCAGATGACGTCGCAGCTCGCGCAGATCAACACGGTGAGCGGCATCGCGCAGCTGAACACGTCGCTCACGTCGCTGTCGACGCAGCTCGCAGCCGGCCAGCAGACGCAGGCTGCGCTGCTGATCGGCACGAACGTGCTCGCGCCGGGCAATTCGGTCGCGGTGAAGAGCGGCGCGGCGTCGCCGTTCGGCGTGTCGCTCGCGAGCTCGGTGTCGAACCTGACGATCACCGTGAAGAACTCGGCGGGCACCGTCGTGAACACGATCAACGCGGGCGCGCAGTCGGCCGGCACCGTGCCGTTCAACTGGACGCCGACCGATACGGCCGGCAATGCGCTGCCGGACGGCAAGTACACGGTCAGCGCGACCTACACCGACAGCAAGGGCACGCCGCAGGTGGCCACGACGCTCGCGGCCGCACAGGTGCAGAGCGTGGTCAAGCAGGCGGACGGCACGGCGGGGCTCGTGCTGTCGAACGGCACGACGGTGGGCCTCACCCAGGTCGCGTCGATCTTCCCGAACATCAAGTCGTCCACGGCATCTTCGTCCTCGTCCGGCGACACCACCACCAACTGATCGAGCTTTCTCGAAACGGAGACCGAAATGGGTTATCAACAGGGTCTGAGCGGCCTCGCCGGCGCCTCGAACGCGCTCGACGTGATCGGCAACAACATCGCGAACGCGAACACGGTCGGCTTCAAGTCGAGCACCGCGCAGTTCGCCGACATGTACGCGAACTCGGTCGCGACGTCGGTCAACACGCAGATCGGCATCGGCACGGCGCTGAACTCGGTGGAACAGAATTTCGGCCAGGGCACGATCAATTCGTCGAACTCGTCGCTCGACGTCGCGATCAACGGCAACGGCTTCTACCAGATGTCGAACAACGGCGTGACGACGTACTCGCGCGACGGCACGTTCCAGCGCGACAAGAACGGCTACATCGTCGACTCGCAGGGCCGTAACCTGATGGGCTACATGGCCAACGCGGGCGGCGTGATCAACACCGCGCAGACCGTGCCGCTGCAGGCGCCGACCAACAACATCGCGCCGACCGCGACGACCAAGATCGTCGGCCAGTTCAACCTGAACTCGCAGGACACGGTGCCGGCCAAGACGCCGTTCAGCGCGACCGACAACACGACGTACAACTACTCGACGTCGATCCAGGTGTACGACTCGCTCGGCGGCTCGCAGGCCGTCAACATGTACTTCGTGAAGTCGGCGGCCGGTACGTGGGAAGCGTACGCGGGCGTCCAGGGCGGCGCGACGACCGATCTCGGCACGGTCACGTTCAATTCGTCGGGCGGCATCCAGAGCACGACGACGGGCACGCCGCCGACGCCGACCACGTCGCTCGGCCAGTTCCAGTTCACGGTGCCGAACACCGACGGCTCGGCGACGCCGCAGAGCCTCACGCTCGACCTGACCGGCACGACGCAGTACGGCGGCAAGGACGGCGTGAACAACCTCGCGCAGGACGGCTACGCGAGCGGCACGCTGACGACCTACACGATCGGCACCGACGGCAAGCTGACCGGCAACTACTCGAACGGCCAGACCGCCGTGCTCGGCCAGATCGCGCTCGCGAACTTCAACAACCCGAACGGGCTGGTGAACCTCGGCGGCAACCAGTATGCGGAGTCCGCCGCGTCGGGCGTGCCGCAGGTCTCGGCGCCGGGCAGCACGAACCACGGCACGCTGCAGGGCAGCGCGCTCGAGAACTCGAACGTCGACCTCACGTCGCAGCTCGTCAACCTGATCACCGCGCAGCGCAACTACCAGGCGAACGCGCAGACGATCAAGACGCAGCAGACCGTCGACCAGACGCTCATCAACCTGTAAGCGCGGATAACCGGCAGCCATGGACCGACTGATCTATACGGCGATGACGGGCGCGTCGCAGTCGCTCGACCAGCAGGCGGTCGTCGCGAACAACCTCGCGAACGCCTCGACGACGGGCTTTCGCGCGCAGCTCGCGACGTATCGCGCGGTGCCGATGAATTTCGGCGACGGCAGCAAGATCGACCCGACGACGACGCGCACCTACGTGCTCTCGTCGACGCCTGGCGCGGATTACGCGCCGGGTCCGATCACGCGCACCGGCAATCCGCTCGACGTCGCGGTGCAGGGCGCCGGCTGGCTGTCGGTGCAGGCGGCCGACGGCAGCGAGGCATACACGCGCGCCGGCAACCTGCACGTCGACGAGAACGGCCAGCTCGTCAACGCGAGCAACCTGCCGGTGGTCGGCAACGGCGGCCCGATCTCGGTGCCGCCGAACGCGGAAGTGACGATCGGCAAGGACGGCACGGTGTCCGCGCTGATGCCGGGCGACCCGCCGACCGCGGTCGCGATCGTCGACCAGATGAAGCTCGTCAATCCCGATCCGGCCACGCTCACGCGCGGCAACGACGGGTTGTTCCGTACCGCCGACGGCAATCCGGCCGACGCCGACCCGAACGTGGTCGTCACGCCGAATTCGCTCGAAGGCAGCAACGTCAACCCGGTGACCGCGATGGTCGCGATGATCGACAACGCGCGCGCGTTCCAGCTTCAGTCGAAGCTGATCCAGACGGCCGACCAGAACGAGCAGTCGGCGAACCAGCTGCTCAACTTCAGCTGAGCGCCCGCGCCAGCCTACGCAGGAGACCTTACAAGTGAACCGTTCGCTCTACATCGCCGCCACCGGCATGAATGCGCAGCAAGCGCAGATGGACGTGATTTCGAACAACCTCGCGAACACCAGCACGAACGGCTTCAAGGCGTCGCGCGCGGTGTTCGAGGATCTGCTGTACCAGACCATCCGCCAGCCGGGCGCGAACTCGACGCAGCAGACCGAGCTGCCGTCGGGCCTGCAGCTCGGCACCGGCGTGCAGCAGGTCGCGACCGAGCGCCTGTACACGCAAGGCGGCCTCACGCAGACCGGCAACTCGAAGGACGTCGCGATCAACGGCGCGGGCTTCTTCCAGGTGCTGATGCCGGACGGCACGAACGCCTACACGCGCGACGGCTCGTTCCAGACCAACGCGCAGGGCCAGCTCGTCACGTCGAGCGGCTACCAGGTGCTGCCGGCGATCACCATTCCGCAGAACGCGCAGTCGCTGACGATCGGCAAGGACGGCGTCGTGTCGGTCACGCAGCCGGGTTCGAGCAACGCGGTACAGATCGGCTCGCTGCAGATCGCGACCTTCATCAACCCGGCCGGCCTCGAGGCGCGCGGCGAGAACCTGTTCTCCGAGACGACCTCGTCGGGCGCGCCGAACGTGTCGCAGCCGGGCCTGAACGGCGCGGGCGTGCTCAACCAGAACTACGTCGAAGCGTCGAACGTGAACGTCGTGCAGGAACTCGTCAACATGATCCAGACGCAGCGTGCCTACGAGATCAACAGCAAGGCCGTGACGACGTCCGACCAGATGCTGCAGACCGTCACGCAGATGAAGAGCTAACCGGAAAGTCCCGTCGTCGCCATGAAGCAGGTTCGCCTCCTCCCGTCAGCCACCGTCCGCGCCGCGTGCGCGGTCGCGGTGGCGGCGCTCGCCGGTTGCGCGCAGATCCCGCGCGATCCGATCATCCAGCAGCCGATGACGGCGCAGCCGCCGACGCCGATGTCGATGCAGGCGCCCGGCTCGATCTACAACCCCGGCTACGCGGGGCGGCCGCTGTTCGAGGATCAGCGGCCGCGCAACATCGGCGACATCCTGACGATCATGATCGCGGAGAACATCAACGCGACCAAGTCGTCGGGCGCGAACACGAACCGGCAGGGCAACACCGACTTCAACGTGCCGACGGCCGGCTTCCTCGGCGGGCTGTTCGCGAAGGCGAACCTGTCGGCCACCGGCAACAACAAGTTCGCGGCGACGGGCGGCGCGAGCGCGGCGAACACGTTCAACGGCACGATCACGGTGACCGTCACCAACGTGCTGCCGAACGGCAACCTCGTGGTCAGCGGCGAGAAGCAGATGCTGATCAACCAGGGCAACGAATTCGTGCGCTTCTCGGGCGTCGTCAACCCGAACACGATCTCGGGCGCGAACTCGGTCTACTCGACGCAGGTCGCCGACGCGAAGATCGAATACTCGTCGAAGGGCTACATCAACGAAGCCGAGACGATGGGCTGGCTGCAGCGCTTCTTCCTCAACATCGCGCCGTGGTGATGACGATGCAGACGACCCCGATCCACCGCCTGTCGGCCCGCGCGCATGCCGCCGCGCGGCTCGCCGTCGCGTTCGCGGCCGTGGCGGCCGCGTGCGTGCTCGGCGCGGCGCCCGCGCATGCGGAGCGTCTGAAGGACCTCGCGCAGATCCAGGGCGTGCGCGACAACCCGCTGATCGGCTATGGCCTCGTCGTCGGTCTCGACGGCACGGGCGACCAGACGATGCAGACGCCGTTCACGACGCAGACGCTCGCGAACATGCTCGCGAACCTCGGCATCTCGATCAACAACGGCTCGGCGAACGGCGGCCCGTCGTCGCTGAGCAACATGCAGCTGAAGAACGTCGCGGCCGTGATGGTGACGGCCACGCTGCCGCCGTTCGCGCGGCCGGGCGAAGCGCTCGACGTGACGGTATCGTCGCTCGGCAACGCGAAGAGCCTGCGCGGCGGCACGCTGCTGCTCACGCCGCTGAAGGGCGCGGACGGGCAGGTGTACGCGCTCTCGCAGGGCAACATGGCGGTCGGCGGCGCGGGCGCCAGCGCGAACGGCAGCCGCGTGCAGGTGAACCAGCTCGCGGCCGGCCGGATCGTCGGCGGCGCGATCGTCGAGCGTTCGGTGCCGAACGCGATCGCGCAGATGAACGGCGTGCTGCAGCTGCAGCTGAACGACATGGACTACGGCACCGCGCAGCGGATCGTGTCCGCGGTCAACTCGAGCTTCGGCCCGGGCACCGCGACGGCGCTCGACGGCCGCACGATCCAGCTCGCGGCGCCGGCCGACTCGGCGCAGCAGGTCGCGTTCATGGCGCGGCTGCAGAACCTCGACGTGAGCCCGGACAAGGCCGCGGCGAAGGTGATCCTGAACGCGCGCACCGGCTCGATCGTGATGAACCAGATGGTCACGCTGCAGAGCTGCGCGGTCGCGCACGGCAACCTGTCGGTCGTCGTCAACACGCAGCCGGTGGTGTCGCAGCCGGGGCCGTTCTCGAACGGGCAGACGGTGGTGGCGCAGCAGTCGCAGATCCAGCTGAAGCAGGACAACGGCGCGCTGAAGATGGTGACGGCCGGCGCGAACCTCGCCGACGTCGTGAAGGCGCTGAACACGCTCGGCGCGACGCCCGCGGACCTGATGTCGATCCTGCAGGCGATGAAGGCGGCCGGCGCGTTGCGCGCCGACCTGGAGGTCATCTAAATGGCAGCGAACCTTCCTAACGCGAACGACCTCACGCAGCGCTTCGCGCTCGATGTGCAGGGTTTCGACGCGCTGCGCGCGCAGGCGAAGCAGTCGCCGCAGGCCGGCGCGAAGGCGGTCGCGGGCCAGTTCGACGCGATGTTCACGCAGATGATGCTCAAGAGCATGCGCGACGCGACGCCCGACGGCGGGCTGCTCGATTCGCACACGTCGAAGATGTACACGTCGATGCTCGACCAGCAACTCGCGCAGCAGATGTCGAAGCACGGGATCGGCGTGGCCGACGCGCTGATGAAGCAGTTGATGCGCAACGCGGGCGTGGGCGCGGGCAGCGACACCGCGGCCGACGTCGGCGCGGGCGGCATGGGTGCCGGCGGCCTCGGCACGGCCGGCAACGAAGGCAGCCTCGCCGCGATGAACGCGATGGCGAAGGCCTATGCGAACGCGTCGAACAACGGCGGGCTCGCCGGCGCGCGCGGCTACTCGGCCGGCAGCGCGCTCACGCCGCCGCTGAAGGGCGCGAGCGGCGTGCAGGACGCCGACGCGTTCGTCGACCGGCTCGCGGGCCCCGCGCAGGCGGCCAGCGCGACGACCGGCATCCCGGCGCGCTTCATCGTCGGCCAGGCCGCGCTCGAATCGGGCTGGGGCAAGCGCGAGATCCGCGCGACCGACGGTTCGACCAGCTACAACGTGTTCGGCATCAAGGCGAGCAAGGGCTGGACGGGCCGCACGGTATCGGCGCTGACGACCGAATACGTGAACGGCACGCCGCGCCGCGTGGTCGCGAAATTCCGCGCGTACGACTCGTACGAGCACGCGATGACCGATTACGCGAACCTGCTGAAGAACAACCCGCGCTACTCGGGCGTGCTCAGCGCGAGCCGCAGCGTCGAGGGGTTTGCGCACGGCATGCAGAAGGCCGGTTACGCGACCGACCCGAACTACGCGAAAAAGCTGATCTCGATCATGCAGCAGATCGGCTGACGGGCCCGCCCGCAACCGGTTCATGGCTCTCTCGGACCGCGCCCGGCACCCCGCCGCGCGCGGTTTCAACGTTTGCGCGAAAAAAATCGCCAATTCGATCTAAACTTTCGGTCAGCACTGCCGCTAAGTGTGAGAGACCTGCGACCGGGCCCCCGTTCTGGCCCGGTTTTACTGCGCCCCGGTTGCCCCGGGCGCCCATGACAAGAAAGACCGGCTAGCCATGAATATCGAAACGTCGACGGACCCCAGCCTGGATGCAGGCCACTCCGGGCCCGACTATGCCCGCCGCAATCCACTGGAAATCGGCGTGCAGTTGCGCAACCTCGTGAATCGCGGCGATTTCCTGACCGTCCAGTATCCGGGCGGCCAGCTCGTCACGCGCCTGCTCGAGGTCGACGTCGGCGCGCGGACCTTCACGTTCGACTGGGGTGCGTTGTCCGAGCAGAACGCCAGCATCCTCGGCGCGTCGCACTGCACGTTCGCGGCCGCGCCGGAGGGCGTGCGGGTCGAATTCACCACGGGCACGCCGCGCGAGACGCGCTACGAGGGGCTGCCCGCGTTCGTCGCCGATTTCCCCGACGTGCTGGTCTGCATCCAGCGCCGTGAATATTTTCGCGTCGACGCGCCGATCGTCGATCCGTTCCTGTGCCGCGGCAAGCTGCCGGACGGCGAAAGCTTCCTGTTCGAGGTCCACAACCTGTCGCTGGGCGGCGTGGGGCTGCGCACGGCCGACGAGCGCGTCGAGGCGCTCGAGGTCGGCACGCTGCTGCCGGACGTCGAGCTCGAGCTGACCGGCCACGGCAAGCTGTCGCTCGACCTGCAGCTCGTGTCGCAGCGTTCGACGCAGATGCCGAACGGGTCGCGGCGCTACCAGCTGGGCTTCCGTTACATGTCGCTGCCGGGCAGCGCGGAGAACACGCTGCAGCGGCTGATCACGCAGCTCGAAATGAAGCGCCGCTCGCTCGCGCGGGCCTGACGCGCACGCGTTGGCCGGCCCCGCACGGGCCGCCCGCGCACGGCCGCCGGCGCCTCCCGCCGGCCGCTTCGGCCGGCGACGCACGCGCGTGCGTCGCGCGCGCATTTTTTCCTCAATTTTTTCAATTCGCGGCCGTTATACCGGGAGTCACGCAACCCGGCGGCCGCAGTGCGGCCGGCTCATCAGGATCGCGCATGTCCAATTCACTCATGAACCTCGGCGTCAGCGGCCTGAATGCCGCGCTCTGGGGCCTCACGACGACCGGCCAGAACATCAGCAACGCCGCGACGCCGGGCTATTCGGTCGAGCGGCCCGTCTATGCCGAGGCAAGCGGCCAGTACACGAGCAGCGGCTACATGCCGCAGGGCGTGAACACCGTCACCGTGCAGCGTCAGTACAGCCAGTACCTGAGCGACCAGTTGAACGGCGCGCAGACGCAGAGCGGCGCGCTGTCGACGTGGTTTTCGCTCGTCACGCAGCTGAACAACTACATCGGCAGCCCGACGGCCGGCATCTCGACCGCGATCACGAGCTTCTTCACCGGGATGCAGAACGTCGCGAACAGCGCGTCCGACTCGTCGGTGCGGCAGACCGCGATGAGCAATGCGCAAACGCTCGCGAACCAGATCACGGCGGCCGGCCAGCAGTACGACGCGCTGCGCCAGAGCGTGAACACGCAGCTGACGAACACCGTCACGCAGATCAATGCGTACACCGCGCAGATCGCGCAGCTGAACCAGCAGATCGCGTCCGCGAGCAGCCAGGGCCAGCCGCCGAACCAGCTGATGGACCAGCGCGACCTCGCGGTGTCGAACCTGTCGAACCTCGCGGGCGTGCAGGTGGTGCGCAACAGCGACGGCTACAGCGTGTTCATGTCGGGCGGCACGCCGCTCGTCGTCGCGAACAAGAGCTACCAGCTGGCGACCGTCGCGTCGCCGTCCGATCCGAGCGAGCTGACCGTCGTGTCGCAGGGCATCGCAGGCGCAAACCCGCAGGGGCCGAACCAGTTCCTGTCCGACGCGTCGCTGTCGGGCGGCACGCTCGGCGGCCTGCTCGCGTTCCGCAGCCAGACGCTCGACCCGGCCGAAGCGCAGCTCGGCGCGATCGCGACCAGCTTCGCCGCGCAGGTCAACGCGCAGAACGCACTCGGCGTCGACCTGTCGGGCAAGCCCGGCGGCAACCTGTTCACCACCGGCGCGCCGATCACCTACGCGAACCAGGGCAATACCGGCAACGCGGCGCTGTCCGTGTCGTTCACGAACGCGTCGCAGCCGACCACGGGCGACTACACGCTCGCGTACGACGGCGCGAAATACACGCTGACCGACCGCGCGAGCGGCACGGTGGTCGGCACGTCGACGTCGATGCCGGGATCGATCGGCGGGCTGAACTTCTCGTTCTCGTCCGGTGCGATGAACGCCGGCGACAAGTTCACCGTGCAGCCGACGCGCGGCGCGCTGAACGGCTTCGGCCTCACGACGTCGAACGGCTCCGCGATCGCGGCGGCCGCGCCTTACGTGCCGTCGGCCGCCACGACCAACACGGGCAACGGCACGATCGGCGGGCTGTCGGTCACGAACCCGGCGGCCGCGGCCAACGCGCACAACTACACGATCACGATGGGCGGCACCACCGCCGCGCCGACCTATACGGTCACCGACAACACGGTCGTGCCGCCGACGACCAGCGCCGCGCAGCCGTACCAGTCCGGTTCGCCGATCACGCTGACGGCCGGCGTCACGGTGACGGTGTCGGGCACGCCGGCGGCTGGCGACACGTTCAAGGTCGCGCCGAACACGGGCGGCACGAACGACGGCAGCAACGCGCTCGCGCTGTCGAAGCTCGTCAATTCGACGGCGTTCGGCAACGGCACGACCACGCTGACGGGCGCGTACGCGAACTACGTGAACGGCATCGGCAACACGACGTCCCAGCTGAAGTCGTCGAGCGCCGCGCAGACTTCGCTGATCGGGCAGATCACGCAGGCGCAGCAGTCGGTGTCGGGCGTGAACCAGAACGAGGAAGCGGCCAACCTGATGCAGTATCAGCAGCTCTACCAGGCGAACGCGAAGGTGATCCAGACGGCGTCGACGCTGTTCCAGACCGTGCTCGGCCTGTTCAACTGATTTCGGGGATCGAAGCCATGCGGATTTCCACCACGCAGTTCTACCAGATGAACGTCGCGCAGATGAACGATCAGCAGGCGCAGCTCTCGCAGCTGTACCAGCAGATCTCGAGCGGCGTGAGCCTCGCGACGGCTGCCGACAACCCGCTCGGCGCGGCGCAGGCCGTGCAGCTGTCGATGACGTCGGCGACGCTGTCGCAGTACGCGTCGAACCAGAACAGCGCGCTGTCGTCGCTGCAGAAGGAAGACCAGACGCTCATCAGCGTCAACAACCTGCTGAACAGCATTCACACGGTCGTGATCCAGGCCGGCGACGGCTCGCTGTCCGACAGCGATCGCTCCGCGCTGTCGACGCAGCTGCAGGGCTATCGCGACCAGCTGCTGACGCTCGCGAACTCGACCGACGGCTCGGGCAACTACCTGTTCTCGGGCTTCCAGTCGGCCACGCCGCCGTTCTCGAACGCGCCAGGCGGCGGCGTGACCTACAGCGGCGACACGGGCGTGCGCCAGGTGCAGATCGCCGACACGCGCGCGATCTCGCAGGGCGACAACGGCGCGAACGTGTTCCTGTCGGTGCCGATGCTCGGCAGCCAGCCGGTACCGCTCGCAGGTGCGGGCAACACGGGCACGGGCACGATCGGCGGGGTGACGATCACGAGCCCGTCGGCCGCGACCAATGCGCACCAGTTCACGATCGCGTTCGGCGGCACCGCCGCCGCGCCGACCTATACGGTCACCGACAATACCGTCGTGCCGCCGACCACGACCGCCGCGCAGCCGTATTCGAACGGCGCCGGGATCGCGCTCGGCAACGGCCTGTCGGTGCCCGTGTCGGGCAAGCCGGCCCCGGGCGACACGTACACGGTCACGCCGGCGCCGCAGGCCGGCACCGACGTGTTCGGCGCGCTCGACACGATGATCGCGGCACTGAAGGTGCCGATCAGCAGCAACACGACTGCCGCGACCGCGCTCGCGAACGCGATGACCACCGGCACGACGAAGCTGAACAACATGATGACGAACGTCCTCACCGTTCAGGCGTCGGTCGGCGGCCGCGAGCAGGAGATCAAGGCGATGCAGACCGTGAACCAGACCGTCACGCTGCAGGTCAGCAGCAACCTGGCCGACCTGACGAGCACCAACATGGTGACGACGATCAGCCAGTTCCTGCAGATGCAGAACGCGCTGACGGGTTCGCAGAAGGCGTACGCGCAGTTGCAGAACCTGTCGCTGTTCCAGTACATCAACCCCTGATGCACGACGCGCCGGCGGCGATGTGAGCGCATGCTTACCTCGCCGCCGGCGCCAGCCGCCAGCCGTGCATCGCGCGCGGACGGGCGCTTCGCCGGGCCGCGCGGTCGCGCACCGGTTTCCCCACACGGCAAGCCGCGCCCCGCGCATGACGGCCCGCCGTATCAGTCCGCTTGCCAGCCCCATTTCCGCTCCGTAAACTCGCGCCAGATTCCAGACCGGCGCACCCTTGGCAGCCGGCGACCGACAGGAGCCCTTTCCCCATGTCCGATTCCTATTTCCCGCGCTGGCGGGTCCAATCGACCGGCGCGGCCTCGCGCGTGGTCGGCACCGACGAGCGCCTGCCATGGCCGCAGATGGTCGCGATGGGCGTGCAGCACGTTGTCGCGATGTTCGGCTCGACCGTGCTCGCGCCGCTGCTGATGGGCTTCGACCCGAACCTGTGCATCTTCATGTCGGGCATCGGCACGCTGCTGTTCTTCGTGCTGGTCGGCGGCCGCGTGCCGAGCTACCTCGGCTCGAGCTTTGCGTTCATCGGCCTCGTGATCGCGGTGACGGGCTACGGCGGCAGCGGCCCGAACCCGAACATCCCGGTCGCGCTCGGCGGGATCGTCGCGTGCGGTGTCGTGTACGTCGCGCTCGGCGCACTGGTGCAGGCGATCGGCACGCGCTGGATCGAGACGCTGATGCCGCCCGTGGTGACCGGCGCGGTCGTCGCGGTGATCGGGCTGAACCTCGCGCCGATCGCGGTGAAGGGCGTGTCGGCGTCGACCTTCGACTCGGTGATGGCGCTCGTCACGGTGCTGTGCGTCGGCGGCGTCGCGGTGTTCTCGCGCGGCATGGTGCAGCGCCTGCTGATCCTCGTCGGGCTGGTGATCGCCTACGCGATCTATGCGGTCGCGACCAACGGGATGGGGCTCGGCAAGCCGGTCGATTTCTCGATCGTCGGGCACGCGGCCTGGTTCGGGGTGCCGAGCTTCCGCGCGCCGGTGTTCGATCCGCACGCGATGCTGATGCTGGCGCCGATCGCGGTGATCCTGGTCGCGGAGAACCTCGGCCACATCAAGGCCGTCAGCGCGATGACGGGCACCAGCCTCGATCGCTACGTGGGCCGCGCGTTCATCGGCGACGGGCTCGCGACGATCGTGTCGGGCAGCGTCGGCGGCACGGGCGTGACGACCTACGCGGAGAACATCGGCGTGATGGCCGTCACGCGGATCTACTCGACGCTCGTGTTCGCGGTCGCCGCGGTGATCGCGATCGTGCTCGGCTTCTCGCCGAAGTTCGGCGCGGTGATCCAGACGATCCCGGGCCCCGTGCTCGGCGGCGTGTCGATCGTCGTGTTCGGGTTGATCGCGGTGACGGGCGCGCGGATCTGGGTCGTCAACAAGGTCGACTTCTCCGACAACCGCAACCTGATCGTCGCGGCCGTCACGCTCGTGCTCGGCGCCGGCGACTTCTCGCTGAAGATCGGCGGCTTCGGCCTCGGCGGGATCGGCACCGCGACGTTCGGCGCGATCATCCTGTACGCGATCCTGCGCAAGGAAAAGGAACCGGGCCCGGTGGTCTGACCGGGTGCGGGCGGCGCAACGCCGCCCGCCGGCGCGCCCTCACGCGCCGGTATTCGACTGCGCCTGCAGCCACGCGCAGAACTGCGCGACGAGCGGATCGTCGGCCGGCGCGCGCGGCGCGATCCACCAGTAGCTGCGCGTCGCGATGCGCGGCCCGTCGAGCGGCATCACGAGCCGGCCGCTCGCGAGTTCGTCGTCGATCAGCGGCAACGGGCCGAGCGCGACACCCAGCCCGTCGACGGCCGCCTGCAGCGCCAGGTAGAAGTGGTCGAACGACTGCCGCTTGCGGCCCTTCATCGTCACGCCCGCCGCCGCGAACCAGTCGCGCCAGCCCTCCGGCCGCGTATCCGAATGCAGCAGCACGTGCCGCGCGAGATCGTCCGCGCGCGCGATCGGCGCACGCTTGAGCAGCGCGGGGCTGCAGACCGGGATCACGCTTTCGTCGAGGAAGTGGCCGCTCGTGCAGTTCGGCCAGTGGCCGGGGCCGCGGCGGATCGCGACGTCGAAACCGTTCAGCGTGTCGAGCGGCGCATTCGACGTGGACAGCTTCAGCTCGACGTTCGGCACGTCGCGCTGGAACCGCGACAGGCGCGGCAGCAGCCATTTCATCGCGAAGGTCGGCAGCGCATTGATGCGCAGCACGCGCGCCGCGCCGGTGTTGCGCAACTGCTCGGTCGCATGCGCGATGCTGTCGAACGCCGCGCGCACGGTGTCCAGGTAGCGGCGGCCTTCGTCGGTGAGCTTCACGCGCTTGCCGTAGCGGTGGAACACCGGCTTGCCGAGCCATGCCTCGAACCCGGCAATCTGCCGGCTGATGGCACCGTGAGTCACATGCAGCTCGTCGCCGGCGGCGCTGAAGCTTTCATGACGTGCCGCGGCTTCAAAGGCCCGAAGCGCGGAAAAGGGCGGGAGGTCGCGTGCCATGCTTGTGATTCTAGATCACAAGGGCGCACCGATAAAATCGTTTTGCCACAATCCGGAACGGCGGTACCCTCGGTTCACCGTTTAGTGAGGCGCACCATGCAATCCGTATCCCCGCCGTCTGCCGCGGCGCCCCGCAGTGTCGGCCTCGCCGAGCTGTTCACCGGTTTCCTGTCGCTCGGCCTGATGTCGTTCGGCGGCGCGCTGCCGTTCGCGCGGCGCACGATCGTCGACGAACGCAAGTGGCTCTCCGCCGATGAATTCACCGATCTGCTCGGCCTGTGCCAGTTCCTGCCGGGCGGCAACGTGATCAACCTGTCGGTCGCGGTCGGCATGCGCTTTCGCGGCGTGGCCGGCGCGTTCGCCGGCATTCTCGGGCTGATCGCGGGCCCGACGCTCGTCGTCGTCGCGCTCGGCGTGCTGTACGCGAAGACGCAGAACGATCCGCACGTGCAGCATCTGTTCGCGGGGCTCGCCGCCGCGGCCGCCGGGCTGCTCGTCGCGATGGCCGTGAAGGTCGCGAAGCCGCTGCGGCACGCACGCGCCGCGGCCGGCATCGCGGCGCTCGCATTCGTCGCGATCGCGGTGCTGCGCATGCCCCTGCTGACGACGATGCTCGTGCTGACGCCCGTCAGCATATGGCTCGCGTCGCGTCGCCGCGATCCGGGCACGCCGCAACCGGCGCAGGCTGCCGCGCGGGATACGCAGCCGGGGGGGCGGCCATGAGCGATACGCTGATCGCCATCGCGACGATCTTCAGCCAGCTGTCGCTGCTCGCATTCGGCGGCGGCAACACGATCCTGCCGGAGATGCAGCGGCAGGTCGTCGACGTGCATCACTGGATGAGCGCGCACGAGTTCACCGCGCTGTTCGCGCTGGCCCAGGCGGCGCCCGGGCCGAACATGATGATCGTGTCGCTGGTCGGCTGGCATGTGGCCGGCTGGGCGGGGCTGCTGGTCGCGTCGCTCGCGAAGTTCGGGCCGTCGTCGATCGTCACCGTGCTCGCGCTGCATGCGTGGGAGCGCTTTCGCGACCGGCCGTGGCGCCGCTATGTGCAGCAGGGGATGATGCCCGTCACGGCCGGGCTCGTCGCGGCAAGCGCGGTGCTGATCTCCGAGGCGTCGAACCGCACGGCCATCCAGTGGGGCATCACGGCCGCGTGCGCGGTGCTCGCGTGGCGTACGCGCATCCATCCGCTGTGGCTGCTCGCCGGCGGCGCGCTGATCGGGCTCACCGGCATCGGGCAGTGAGCGGCCTGCGGCAAGCCGGCTACCGCGATGCCGGCAGGTCGCTGTTCACGAGGCCGAGCAGCCGGCCGCGCTCGCTGCCGACGTCGTCCGTCACGGTCGGCCAGTCGACCACGAAACCCGCCTCCAGCGCATCGCGCATGAGCATGCCGTAATCGGCCTTCCCGATCCGGCCGTCGCGCAACGCGTCGGCCACCTCGTGCTTCAGCTTCGGCGTGAACGACGGATAGGCGGCCACCAGCGCCGCGTACTGGCGCGCATCGATCTCGCCCGATTCGCGGTTGAACGCCCAGACGGCCACCAGCACGATCGCGGCGAACGGGATGACCGTATAGCGCAGGAAGAACTTCGCGAGTGTCATGCGACGGTTCGGTGAAGAGAAGCGGGGGCGGCCAGGCTGCAGTCGCGTCCGGTCGGCCCGGTATACTCGGCCGGTCCTGCGGCGGTGAAACCCGCGCTGTCGACCCGTTCAGGCCGGCTGCGCTATCCAGCGCGAGCCCGTACCCTTGCGACGAGCATTATATTGGCGCGCGGCATGCGGCGAGGCCCGGCCGCGCGGCGCCGACGGCGGTGCTCGCGCCCGCCGGCAGGACCGAATTTCGCATCGCCCGCCGTACGCGGCCCGGCGGTGCGCACCACGGGAGGATCGATGGATCTCGACGGCGCCAGCCGCAATCTCACTGTCGCCGCCTTGCTGACGCTGTCCGGCGGCTACCTCGACGCGTACACGTACGTCGGCCACGGCCACGTGTTCGCGAACACGATGACCGGCAACGTCGCGCTGCTCGGCATCAACCTGTCGGCCGGCGAATGGGCGGCCGCGCTGCATCACGTGCCGCCGCTCGTCGGCTTCGTGATCGCGGTGTTCGTCGCACACCTGCTCGGTCTTGCCGCGCAACGCGGCTGGATGCGGCATACGGCGTTCGCGAGCCTGATCGTCGAGATTGCGTTTCTCGGCGTTGCCGCGAGCGGCCTCGTCGGCGCATCGAGCGCGTGGCTGATTCCGGGCATCTCGTTCGTCGCGACGCTGCAGACGCTGTCGTTCACCCATCTCGAGGAACTGTCGTACACGTCGGTGATGACGACCGGCAACCTGCGGCGCGCCGCGCAGAAGCTGTTCGTCGGGCTGATCCCGCGCTACGACGCGGGTGCGCTGCACGACTCGGCGCTGCTCGCGACGATCAGTTTCTGCTTCCTGGCCGGCGCGGTGGTCGGCGGCCTCGTGACGCGGCTCGTACCGGACATCGCGCTGTGGGGCGCGGTGCTGCTGCTCGTCGGCGCATTCGCGGAGATCGTGCGGCGCGCGTGGCGCCGCGCGGGGAACGGTGGCGAGGGCGGCGGCGACGGGGCGGCGCAAACGGCCTGACGGTACGCGGCACGTAGCACGCGGTAGCCGGTCGCAACGAATGCGCCGGCTGTTTCGCCACGCTCCACGCTCCACGTTCCCGCGCCGCACCCTCGGCGATCCTTACAGCGCCGCGCGCGCATGCCGGCGCCGTCGCGCCTGTCCCGCCGCCTTGCGAGACAGGCCTGGCGCGGGAAACGTTGTTCCCGGACGACAAACGCGCCGTTGCCGCGCATTTCAATTTCTTTCAGCGATCGCACTCGTCATATGATTCAGGCCACATCGCGCGCGCCAAGAACGTGAGCGATCGCCACCCGGCTGCGCACGCGGCCGGCCATGAATGGAGACACCTACAAAAAGGAAAGCTCATGAAGCAGACCACCCGACTCGCAGCCATCGCAGGGGGCGCCGCGCTCGCATTTGCCAGCCAGTACGCGGCCGCACAAAGCTCGGTCACGCTCTGGGGCGTCGCCGACGCCAGCATCCGTTACCTCACCAACGCCAACGCCAAGAACGACGGCCTGCTGTCGATGACCAACGGCGCGATCACGAACAGCCGCTTCGGCATCTACGGCACGGAAGATCTCGGCGGCGGCCTGAAGGCCGTGTTCAACCTCGAAAGCGGCGTGAACCTGCAGAACGGCGCATTCGCCGACAGCGGCCGCCTGTTCAACCGCGCAGCGTACGTCGGCCTGCAGAGCCCGTACGGCACGGTGACCCTCGGCCGCCAGAAGACGCCGCTGTTCGACCTGCTGTCGGATACCTACGATCCGCTGACGGTCGGCAACTACCTCGAAAACGCGTGGCTGCCGGTCGCACTCGGCGGCGGCCTGTATGCGGACAACCAGATCAAGTACACGGGCAAGTTCGAAGGCCTGACCGCGAAGGCGATGTACTCGACCGGCACCAACTACGAATCGACCGGCGCCGGCGGCTTCTCGGGCCAGATCCCGGGCTCGCTCGGCAAGGGCAATGCGTGGGGCGTGTCGCTGTCGTACGTGATGGGCCCGCTCAGCATCGCGGCCGGCGCGCAGCAGAACAGCGACAACTCGGCACGCAAGCAGACGATCTACCACGCGAACGTCGTGTACGCGTTCAGCAAGGCGAAGATCTACGCGGGCTACCTGCGCTCGAAGGACGACACCGGCTTCGTCGACAGCCTGCTCGCGCAGCAGACGATTCCGGTCGCGAAGGGCACGGGCCGGATCGACGACGGTCCGTTCGCGGGCGTGAGCTGGCAGGTCAGCGCGCCGCTGACGCTGACGGGTGCGTTCTATTACGACCACATGCGCAATGCGATGACCACCAACGGCACGCTCGCGAGCGGCAACCGTTACGCGATCGTCGGTATCGCCGAGTACGCGCTGAGCAAGCGCACCGAAGTCTACGGCACCGTCGACTTCAACAAGACGAACGGCGCGGCGAACGTCGAGCTGCCGGGTCGCAGCAACCAGACGGGCATCGCGATCGGTCTGCGCAATATCTTCTGACGAACGTCGGAACGCATGCGCCGGCATTCGCCCGGCGCGCATCGAAGAGGCGCCGCGAGGCGCCTTTTTTTTCGTCACGCGACCTTCATACGCGCGCCCGACTATTCGGCAATCGCTCCATTGCGAAAGTCCCGCGCCGTAAGCGTTCCGTCGGCATTCCAGAACATACTTTTACAGTACGCGCGAAGGCTTTCCGCTACGCTGCGTGCATCGCCCGTTGCGTGCCGTGAGGCGCGCGCGTGCGTCGTTCCGGTGGCGCTCGGCGAGCGCGGCCGGCCTGGTGCGTAACTTGTGTATCCGGTGATGACAATCGCGGTTCGCCGGTTTCTTTCGTGGGACGATGCGCTCACGATTTTCTTGAAAGGGGATGACGATGGGTATCCTGAACACCGTGGGTGAAATCGCTGGCGCAGTCGCAGCTGTCGAAGGCGCGGAAAAGCTGGATCCGGATGCGGGCCTGCTGACCAAGGCGGCCGCGGCCGTCGCCGGTTTCAAGGGCGCCGAAGCCATCGAAGGCATGCTCGAGAAGAAGGAAGAGCAGCCCCAGCAGGCGGACGATACGCAGGCGACGGACGGCAGCGACACGTCGCAGGCATGAGCATGGCGGCTGGTCCGGCCGCGGGTGCGCCCTTCGCGCGCCCGGGCGGACCGGTGCCGCGCAGCCGGCAGGTCGGGCATGCGGTCGATCGGTGACGCATGGCACACCCGGCAGTCGGTTTGACCGGCGAGAGGCCACGTCTCTCGCCGTTTTTTATTGGGGCGCGCCCGCGTCGCGCCGTGCGCCGCACGAATTCCCGAATCTTGCTATCGTGCCTTCATCCGAACTGCGATGAGGGAATGCGATGGATTTCGACTACGACCTGTTCGTCATTGGCGCCGGCTCGGGCGGCGTGAGGCTCGCGCGGATGTCCGCGTCATACGGCGCACGCGTCGGCATAGCGGAAGAAGAGCAGATCGGCGGCACCTGCGTCCTGCGCGGCTGCATCCCGAAGAAACTGCTCGTCTACGCGTCGCACTACCCGCATGAAGTCGAGGACGCGAAAGGCTTCGGCTGGACCTTCGGCGCCGGCACGCTCGACTGGCCCGCGCTGATCGCCGCGAAGGATCGCGAGATCAACCGGCTCAGCGACATCTACATCAACCTGCTGCGGCAATCGGGCGTCGACATGCACGCGGGCCGCGCGACGCTCGTCGATGCGCACACGGTCGCGATCGGCGCACGCACGATCCGCGCGCGCCACATCGCGATCGCGACCGGCTCGCGCCCGTCGCTGCCGTCGCGGCCCGGCATCGAGCACGCGATCACGTCGCGCGAGGCGCTGTCGCTCGCGGCGTGCCCCAAGCGCATCGCGGTGGTTGGCGGCGGTTATATCGCGGTCGAGTTCGCGGGCATCTTCAACGGCTTCGGCAGCCATGTCGACCTGTTCTATCGCGGCGAGCAGATCCTGCGCGGCTTCGACGGCGACGTGCGCCAGTTCCTGACCGACGAGATGACGAAGCAGGGCGTCGCGATCCACGCGCGCGCGGTGGTCGAGTCGATCGAGCGCGCGGACGACGGCACGCTGAGCGTGCGCGTCGGCGATGCGCGGCACGGGCCGTACGACCAGGTGCTCTATGCGACCGGCCGCGTGCCGAACGTCGACGGGCTCGGGCTCGAACAGGCGGGCGTGATGCTCGACGCGCGCGGCGCGATTGCCGTCGATGCGTATTCGGCGACGTCGGTGCCGTCGATCCATGCGATCGGCGACGTCACGTCGCGGCCGCAGCTCACGCCGGTTGCGACGCGCGACGGCGGGTTGCTCGCGCGCACGCTGTTCGGCGGGTCGCGCGTCGCGGCCGATCACGCGTCCGTGCCGTCGGCCGTGTTCAGCCAGCCCGAGGTCGCGACGGTCGGCCTGACCGAGGCCGATGCGCGTCACGCGCACGGCGAGGTCGACCTCTACCGCACGTCGTTCAAGGCGCTGCGCCATACGCTGTCGGGGCGCGACGAGCGCACGATGATGAAGCTCGTCGTCGCGCGCGACAGCCAGCGCGTGGTCGGCGCGCACATGGTCGGCCGCGACGCGGGGGAAATCATCCAGGGCATCGCGATCGCGATTCGCGCGGGCGCGACGAAGGCGCAGTTCGACGACACGATCGGCATTCATCCGACCGCGGCCGAGGAGTTCGTGACGATGCGGCAGAAGGTGGCCGACTAGCGGGAGCGGCGCACCGGCGGGAAGGGACGGCCGCGTTCTGGCGCGGCCGTGGCCCGTTGGCGTGCCCGCCGCTCAATGCACGCCGAACGCGTCGAGCATCCGGTACCAGCTCATCGCGAGCACCAGCGCCGGCGTGCGCAGTGCCTCGCCACCCGGGAAGTCGCGATGCCGGATCTTGTCGAACAGGTCGAAGCGGCTCGCCTGTCCGTTGATCGCTTCGGCGATCAGCTTGCCCGCGAGCGCGGTCGTGTTCACGCCGTGCCCCGAAAACCCCTGCGCGAAGTACGTCGTCGGCGTGATGCGGCCGAAGTGCGGCGCGCGGTTCATCGTGATGTCGACGAAGCCGCCCCATGCATAGTCGACCTTCACGTCCGCGAGCTGCGGGAATGTCTTCAGCATGTCCGCACGCATCGCCGCCGCGAGGTCGCGCGGCTCGCGCGTCGAATAGCTGACCTTGCCGCCCCACACCAGCCGCGTGTCGGGCGCCGGCCGAAAATAGTCGAGCACGAAGCGGCTGTCGCAGATCGCCGCGCGTGCCGGCATCAGCGCGGCGGCGCGCGCTTCGCCGAGCGGCTCGGTCGCGATCACGTAGGTGCCGACCGGCATGATCTTCTTCGCCAGCGCGGGCGCCAGCGTGCCGACGTAGGTGTTGCATGCGAGCACGACGAAGCGCGCGCGCACGTTGCCGCCGCTCGTCTCGACGACGTGGCCGCCGGATACGTCGCGCACGCGCGTCACGCAGCTGTCCTCGTGGATGCGCACGCCTGCATCGATTGCCCCGCGTGCGAGGCCGAGCGTGTAGTTGAGCGGATGCAGGTGGCCGCTGTCCGGGTCGTACAGGCCGCCGCAATAGCGGGCCGATTGCACGTAGTCGCCGAGTTCGTCGGCGTCGACGAAATGGAAGCGGTCATAGCCGAAGCGTTTCGCGGCTTCGTCGCGCCAGCGTTTCAAGGCATCCGCGTCGCGCTCGGTGTTGGCGGCGGTCAGGTAGCCGGGCACCAGCGCGCAGTCGATGTCGTGCCGCGCGATGCGCGACTTCACGAGCGACAGCGTTTCGAGCCCCATGTCCCAGATGCGCTTCACGTCGCCTTCCGGCATGAATTGCCCGAACGTGTCGATGTCGCACGCGAAGCCGCCGATCAGCTGGCCGCCGTTGCGGCCGCTCGCCGCCCATCCGACCCGCGACGCTTCGAGCACGGTCACCGAATGGCCGCGCTCGGCGAGATTGAGCGCGGCGGACAGGCCCGTGAGGCCCGCACCGATCACGCACACGTCGGCGTCGATCGTGCCGGCGAGCGGCGCGTAGCGGGTCGTATCGTTGGCGGTCGCCGCGTAGTAGGACGCGACGTGCGGCTGGTTGGCGAATGTCTGCATGGTCGGGAGAACGGAAAAGGAGGGTTCAGAACAGCTCGCGCACGCGGTGGTACAGCATCCCGAGTTCGAGCGCGGGTTGCCGCCACGCGTCGCCGCCGGGAAAGCGCCGGTGACGTATGCGTGCGAACAGGTCGAACGCGCGCGTGTCGCCCGCGATCGCACCGGCGACCGCGCGTCCGGCGATGCCGGTGAGCGCGACGCCGTGCCCGCTGAAGCCCTGGACGTAGAAGAAGTTCGGATCGAGCGCGCCGAAGTCCGGCGCGCGGTTGCGCGTGACGTCGACGAACCCGCCCCACGCGTGGTCGACGCGCACGTCGCCCAGTTGCGGGAACACGCCGACCATGCGCTGCCGGATCGCTTCGGCGAGCGTGGCGGGCGACGCGCCGGCCGAGTTCGCGCGGCCGCCGAACAGCATCCGGTGGTCGGCCGACAGCCGGAAGTAGTCGAGGAAGAAGTTGTTGTCGCACACGGCTTCGCGCTGTGCGATCAGCGCGTCGGCACGCGCCTGGCCGAGCGGCTCGGTCGCGATGATGTACGACGCGATCGGCGCGATGCGCGCGGCGGTCGCGGCCGGCAGCACGCCGCCGGGGCCCGCGTTGCAGCACGACACGACGTAGCGGCAGCGCACCTCGCCCGACGGCGTGCGTACGACGGGCCGTGCGCCGCGTACGACGTCGAGCGCGGGCGTGTGCGCATACAGCGCGATGCCTTCGCGGCGCGCCGCGTCGGCGAGGCCGAGGCAGTACTTGAGCGGATGCAGGTGGCCCGACAGCGGATCGTGAACGCCGGCGAGATAGCGCGTCGATGCGATGCGCGCCTGGATCGCGCCGGTGTCGAGCCATTCGAGCGACGGATGGCCCCAGCGCGACGTCGCGGCATTCATCCATGCGCGCAGGTCGTCGATGCGGCGCGGTTTCGTCGCGACCGTGAGGTAGCCGCGCGTGAAATCGCAGTCGATTCCGTAGTGCGCGATGCGCTCGGCGATCAGCGCGACGCCGTCGAGCGACAGCGACCATGCGGCCCGCGCGCCGTCGGCGCCGAGCTGCTGCTCGATCACCTCGTCTTTGGCGAAGCCCGTGATCGCCTGGCCGCCGTTGCGGCCCGACGCGCCCCAGCCGGGCCGGTGCGCATCGATCACGGCGACGGACAGCCCGCGCGCGCGGCAGTCGAGCGCCGTCGACAGGCCCGCGAAGCCGGCGCCGATCACGCAGACGTCGACGTCGATGGCCGCTTCGAGCACCGGCGCGCCGGCCGCGGGATCGTCGACATCGGGCCGCGTGACCGTTGCTTCGTAGTACGAGTCGCGCGCGAGCGCATCGGCGCGGCGGGTGAAAGACTGCGTCATGAAAACGACTCCCTCGAAAAGGCTGCAACCTGCACGCAGCCGCCCGGAAAACGGCGCGGGACGCCGTGCGCGCGGCACGGCGTCCCGCGTGTGCTGCGTCAGAACGAATAGATGAACTGCGTGGCGAGCAGGTCGTTGGACTTGCCGTACGACCCGTCGTTGCGCAGGAACACCTTGTTGTTCGCCCAGTCGTGCCGGTATTCGACCTTCACGGTGATCTGCTGGGTCGGATAGAACAACAGGTCGAGCGCCACATCCTGGCGTACCGCCCCCTTGCACTCGAAGCCCAGGCCGCCGCCGGCCTTCGACTGCGCGAGGCAGTCCGCGTCGACGCCGAAGCCGTTGCTCGGATCCATCCCGTTGCCGTTCAGCGCGATGCCGCCGCCGCCGCCGCCGTTCTTCGAGTTGGCGAGCAGGTCGTAGCGCAGCGTCACGCCCATGCGGCCGACCACCGGCGCGTTGAACTTGCGGTGCGCGAGCAGCGACAGGCCGTACCACTGCGCGAGCCCGCCGTTGAACGCCGCATGCTGTTGCCGGCCGTAGTCGACTTCCGCGTTGTACTGAATATCGGCGAGCGTGTAGGTCGCATCGAGTTCGCCGAAGAAGAACGAACCGTAGCCGCTCGGTGCCGCCCCGCCCGGACCGTAGTGGACGACGCCGTTCGCATCGATCGCGCTCGACAGCGTCTGGCGGCCGATGTTGAACGAGCCGCCGAGGTCAAGCGCGCTCGACCACGTGTAGTCCGCGCGCGCGGTGAAGGTCGGCACCTTGTTGCTGGTGGTGATCGGATCGCCGAGCGCGTTCGTGCCCGTCGTCGTGACCGAACCGTACGTGCGGTACTGCTCGTTGCCGAGGAAGAACTTCCACGCCCAGTTGCCCTTCGTGTAGTTCGCGCCGACACCGACGTAGCTGCCCGGATCGGAGAAATCGTACAGCAGGTTGTGCGTGAGCGTGAGCATCTGGTTCGACTGCTGCACCTCGTAGCCGCCGAAGCTCGGGATCAGGCCGGCGACCAGCGTCGTTTCGGCGGTGATCGGCACGTTGACGACCGCCGTGTTCAGCAGGTTGTCGGTGATCGAGCCGCGCGAGTTCTGCAGCAGCGTGATGCCGTTGCCGCGGTTCGGCATCAGCGTGATCTCGGCAGACGGCGCCATCGGGCCGACGCCGAACGTCTTCTTGATGTCGAGGTAGAGGTCGCCGAACGTGCTGTTGAAGTAGTTGTACGCGTTCTCGTGGTTCGCGAACAGGAACGACGACGTGCCGGCCGCACGGTTGTACATGTAGGTCGGATCGATATAGCCCGTGACCGACAGGCCGGCCAGCGGGCCCGTGTTGGCCGCGTCGGTCAGCGAATCGACCTTCAGCTGCTGGTTCGCGATCTGCTGCTTCATTTCGCTGACTTCGTCGTTGGTCAGCGCGGCCTGCGCCTTGCCGTAATCCGGCGAGCCCGGGTCGGCGGCCACCGCGACGGCCTTGCTGCCGCCCGCCGTGCCGGCGCTCGCGCCGGACGTCGCGACTGCCGCGCCGCCCGGCTTCGCGGCGAGCTGCGCCTGCATCGCCTTCATCTGCTTCTGCAGCGCCGCGACCTGCGCCTGCAGCGCCTTGATCTCGGCGGATGTGGAACCGGCCAGCGCGATGCCCGGCAACGCGCCGGCCACCAGCAGGCAGATCAGTTTCTTCTTCATTGCGGATTCTCCTTGTCGTGCGCCTGTCAAATCGGGATCGAATCGCGCGCCCCCCCTGGGGCAGCGCGTCTTGCTTGTCTGCAGTGCTTGTTATCTTTGAAGCAGGAGGGCGGTGCTCACGCCGCCGCGAACGCCGCCTTCAGGTCGGCCATGCGGCGCCGCTCGCGCGCGATCATCATCCGGTTCACGACGATCACGCCGATCGTCACGGCCGTGATGAACAGCGTCGCCAGCGCGTTCATCTCCGGGTTCAGCCCCAGCCGCACGCGCGAGAACACCACCAGCGGCAACGTCGTCGACCCCGGCCCCGACAGGAACGCCGACAGCACCAGATCGTCGATCGACAGCGTGAACGACAGCAGCCACCCCGACAGCAGCGCCTGCGAGATCAGCGGCAGCGTCACCACGAAGAACACCTTCAGCGGCGTCGCACCCAGATCCAGCGCGGCCTCCTCCAGCGACTTGTTCATCTCCTTCACGCGCGACTGCACGATGATCGCCACGTACGACACGCACAGCATCACGTGACCGATCCAGATCGTCACCATCCCGCGACCCTTCGGCCAGCCGAACATCTGCTCCAGCGCCACGAACAGCAGCAGCAGCGAGATGCCCTGGATCACTTCCGGAATCACCAGCGGCGCGTTGATCATCCCCGTGTACAGCGTGAAGCCCTTGAAGCGGCCGAAGCGCGCGAGCACGAAGCCCGCCCACGTGCCGATCACGACCGACGCGGTCGCCGTCAGCAGGCCGATCTTCAGCGACAGCCACGCGGCCGTCAGCAGCTCGTCGTCCTCCAGCAGCGCCGCGTACCACTTCAGCGAGAAGCCCGACCACACCGTCACCAGCTTCGACTCGTTGAACGAGTACACGATCAGGCTGATGATCGGGATGTACAGGAACAGGAAGCCGAAGGCGAGAACGCCCGTCGACAGCGGTTTGCTCGGCTTGATCATTTCGCTTCCTCCAGTTCCTTGACCTGGTAGTACTGGAACAGCGCCATCGGCACCAGCAACAGCAGCACCATCGCGACCGTCACCGCGGACGCCATCGGCCAGTCCATGTTGTTGAAGAATTCATCCCACATCACGCGGCCGATCATCAGCGTGTCGGCGCCGCCGAGCAGCTCCGGAATCACGTACTCGCCCACCGCCGGGATGAACACCAGCAGGCTGCCGGCGATGATCCCGTTCTTCGACAGCGGCAGCGTGATCCGCGTGAACGCGACCCACGGCTTCGCGCCCAGGTCGTACGCGGCTTCGAGCAGCGTCAGGTCCATCTTCACGAGGTGCGCGTACAGCGGCATCACCATGAACGGCAGGTACGAATAGACCATCCCGATGTAGACGCCCGCATCGCTGTGATACAGGCGCAGCGGCGTGTGGATGACGCCGAGCGCGATCAGCGTGTGGTTCAGCAGGCCGTCGTCCTTCAGGATGCCGATCCATGCGTACACGCGGATCAGGAACGAGGTCCAGAACGGCAGCATCACGGCCATCATCAGCACGTTGCGGCGGTTCGGTTCCGAGCGTGCGATGTAGTACGCCATCGGGTAACCGATCAGCAGGCACAGCACCGTCGACACGGCGGCCATCTTCAGCGAGCTGAGGTAGGTCGCGATGTACAGGTCGTCCTGCAGCAGGAACGCGTAGTGCGACAGCTGCAGCGCGAAGTGCACGACGCCGTCCTTGATCTCGACGAGCGACGTGTACGGCGGAATGCCCATCACCTGGTCGGCGAAGCTGATCTTCAGCACCAGCACGAACGGCAGCGCGAAGAACACGGCAAGCCACAGGAACGGCACGCCGATCGCGACGCTGCGGCCCGTCGGCAGGAAACGCGACAGCGCGGCGAAGCGGCCCGGGCGGGCGCGGCCGGCGCCCGTACTCGCGGCGCCGGTCGACACCGGCGCGGAAGGCGTGGAAGCAGAGGTTCTCATCGTGTCGTCCTCACTGCGTCAGCACGACGCCGCTGGCCGGCGACCACGACACGAACACGTCGTCGTTCCACGCCGGCGCGTTGTCGCTCATCAGGTGCGAGCTCGACAGGTTCGACACGACCGTCTTGCCGCTCGGCAGCCGCACGTGGTACAGCGAGTAGCTGCCCATGTACGCGATGTCGGTGACTACGCCGCGTGCCCAGTTGTGCTTCGAACCCGGCTTCTCGCGCGACACGTGCACGCGTTCCGGGCGCACCGAGATGCCGACCGGCATCCCGAGCGGGCCGGTGACGCCGTGGCTCACGTACATGCGCGCTTCGAGGTCGTCGCTCTCGACGAAGATGTGGTCGGGCTCGTCCTCGACGACGCGGCCTTCGAACAGGTTGGTCGAGCCGATGAATTCGGCCGAGAAGCGGCTGTTCGGAAACTCGTACACCTCGCCCGGCGCGCCGATCTGCACGATCTTGCCTTCGCTCATCACCGCGAGGCGGCTGGCCATCGTCATCGCCTCTTCCTGGTCGTGCGTGACCATCACGCAGGTCACGTCGACCTTCTCGATGATGTTCACGAGTTCGAGCTGGGTCTTCTGGCGGATCTTCTTGTCGAGCGCGGACATCGGCTCGTCGAGCAGCAGCAGCTTCGGGCGCTTGACCAGCGAGCGGGCCAGCGCGACGCGCTGCTGCTGGCCGCCGGACAGCTGATGCGGCTTGCGCTGCGCGTACTTGCTCATCTGCACGAGCGCGAGCGCATCGGCCACGCGCTCCTTGATCTCATGCTTCGGCGTGCCTTCCTGCTTCAGGCCGAACGCGACGTTCGATTCGACCGTCATGTGCGGGAACAGCGCGTACGACTGGAACATCATGTTCACCGGGCGGCGGTACGGCGGCAGCGACGCGAGGTCCTCGCCGTCGACGAAGATCTTGCCGGAGGTGGCCGTTTCCAGCCCGGCGAGCATGCGCAGAAGCGTGGACTTGCCGCAGCCGGAGCTGCCGAGCAGCGCGAACAGTTCGTTCTTCGCGATCGTCAGGTTCACGTTGTCGACGGCCGTGCTGTCGCCGAATTTCTTCACGACGTTTTCGATGCGTACGAACGCGTCGTTTTGCGGACGGGCCACGGCGGCCGGTTGGGTCTGTCGTGCAGCAGCGGAAGAGGGTATCGATTGCATGGGAGTCACCATTCGTTCTTCACGGATTGCAGGCGTGAGCGTCCCCGCGCGAGGCGCGCAATGCGACTCACGGACAACGGCTCGTGCCGGATGGAACAGGGCGCGCGGTGCGCGCGGGCGGACGGAGGTCCGCGGATCTCAGGCGGGCAGGCGTACCGCGATGCCTGCGCCGCCGTGATGCATGACGGTCAGTGGCCCGTCTTCAGCTGGGCCCACAGACGGTTCTCGAGGCGCAGGATGTCGGCCGGCATCGGCTTCATCAGCACCATCTTCTTCAGCACGTCTTCCGGCGGGTAGACGGTCGGGTCCTGTGCGACGGACGGCGTGACGAACGGGTGCGCGGCCTTGTTCGCGGTCGGATAGAACACCGTGTTGGTGATCGCCGCGTTGACCTTCGGATCGGAGACGTAGTTGATCCATTTCATGGCGGCTTCCGGGTGCGGTGCATCCTTCGGGATCACCATCACGTCGAACCAGAGCAGGCCGCCTTCCTTCGGATTCGCGAACTTGATGTCGTACGAACGCTTCGCTTCGGACGAGCGGCGGTGCGCGATGCCGACGTCACCCGACCAGCCGAGCGCAACGCACACGTCGTTGTTCGCGAGGTCGTTGATGTAGCCGGACGAGTTGAACTGGGTAATGTACGGGCGGACTTTCTTCAGGACTTCGAATGCTGCCTGGTAGTCGCCGGGGTTGGTGCTGTTCGGGTTCTTGCCCATGTATTGCAGCGTCGCGGCGAACACGTCGACGGCCTGGTCGAGGAACGACACGCCGCATCCCTTCAGCTTTTCCATGTTGGCCGGGTCGAACACCAGCGCCCAGCTGTCGACCGGTGCCTTGTCGCCGAGCGCCTTCTTCACTGCCTGCGCGTTGTAGCCGATGCCGTCCGTGCCGTAGGCCCAGGGGACGCCGTACTGGTTGCCCGGATCGGCATCGGCGATCATCTTCATCAGCAGCGGGTCGAGGTTCGCGAGGTTCGGAATCTTCGACTTGTCGAGCTTCTGGTACACGCCGGCCTGGATCTGCTTGGCCATGTAGTTCGACGTCGGCACGACGATGTCGTAACCCGAACTGCCGGCAAGCAGCTTCGCCTGAAGCGTGTCGTCGCTGTCGTAGTTGTCGTACTTGACGTGGATACCCGTCTGCTTCTGGAAGTTCGGGATCGTGTCAGGTGCGATGTAATCGGACCAGTTGTAGACATTCAGCTCGTCGGCATGCGCCGACGGGCTGGCGACCGACGTGAACGCTGCCGCGGCGGCAAGGGCGGCAACAGAACAGGCTTGGCGAAGAAAGCAGGCACGCATGGTGGAATTCCCTTGGGTTATGGCGGCGTGCGGCGCCCGCCGCACGCCTGTAGGCAAAACCGTTACGAAATACCCAGTTGCTGGGCGGTTGCATCGACGGCTTTCTTCGCCTTCGACACGAGTTCATCGATTTCCTGGCGCGTGATCACGAGCGGCGGCGACAGCAGCATCCGGTCGCCGGTGGCACGCATGATCAGGTTGCCGTTGAAGCAGAAGTCGCGGCAGATCGTGCCGACGTCGCCACCGTTCGCGAAGCGGCGGCGATCGGCCGGCGATTCGGCGAGCTGCAGGCTCGCGACGAGGCCGTGGCCATGCACCTCGCCGATGATCGGGTGACGCGCGAAGGTCTCGCGCATCAACGCCTGGAAGTACGGGCCCGTGTCGTTCTTCACGCGCTCGACGATGCCTTCGTCGCGCAGCAGCTTCAGGTTCGCGACCGCGACGGCCGCTGCCACCGGGTGGCCCGAGTACGTGAGGCCATGATTGAATTCGCCGTTGTCGATGATCGGCCGCGCGACGCGCTCGTGAATGCCGACCGCCCCCATCGGCACGTAGCCCGACGTGAGGCCCTTCGCCATCGTGATCAGGTCCGGCTCGAAGCCGAAGTGCTGGTGTGCGAACCATTCGCCGGTGCGGCCGAAGCCGCCGATCACTTCGTCGGCAACGAGCAGGATGTCGTACTTGCGGCAGATCCGCTGGATTTCCGGCCAGTAGGTCGACGGCGGGAAGATCACGCCGCCCGCGCCCTGGAACGGCTCGCCGATGAATGCGGCAACGTTCTCCGCGCCGAGTTCGAGAATCTTCGCTTCGAGCTGCTGCGCACGCGCGAGACCGAACGCTTCCGGCGTTTCGCCCGGCTGCGCTTCGCCGAAGAAATACGGCTGGTCGATGTGCACGATGTGCTCGACCTTCGACGGCATCTGCTCGTGCATGTAGCCCATCCCGCCGAGCGTGCCGCCCGCGATCGTCGAGCCGTGGTAGCCGTTCTTGCGCGAGATCACGTACTTCTTCTGCGGCTTGCCCTGCACGCGCCAGTACCGGTGCACGAGGCGCAGCACGGTGTCGTTGCCTTCCGAGCCGCTGTTGCAGTAGAAGAAGTGGTTGAAGCCGGCCGGCGTCACTTCCGCGAGCATCGCCGACAGCTCGATCACCGGCGGGTGCGTGGTCTTGAAGAACGTGTTGTAGAACGGCAGTTCCTGCAGCTGGCGGTATGCGGCGTCGGCGAGTTCCTTGCGGCCGTAGCCGACGTTCACGCACCAGAGACCGGCCATCCCGTCGATCACCTTGTTGCCGTCCGAATCCCACAGGTAGACGCCGTCGGCCTTCACGATCACGCGGCTGCCCGCGCGGTTCAGCGCGCCCATGTCCGAGAACGGGTGGATGTGGTGCGCGGCGTCGAGCGCGCGGTATTCGGCGGTCGAGCGTGCCTGCGTCGCGCGCGGCGCGGCGGCCGGCGCGGCCGGCTGGATCCAGGCAGATTCGTTGCGGTAAGTCATGTTTCCTCCGTGATTCCGTATTCGGTTGTGCGCGCTCAGACGTGCAGCAGCAGATGGCGGCGTTCCCACGAGCTGATCACGCGGAAGAACGCTTCGTATTCGGTTTCCTTCAGCGCGAAATACGCCTTCAGGAACTTGTGGCCGAGGATCTCGCCGAGCGGTTCGCATGCGGCCATCAGCGTCAGTCCTTCCTCGAGGTTGCGCGGCAGCTGGTACGGCAGGTCGTAGCCGTCGCTGACGAGCGGCTCGGTCGGCTCGAGGCGTTGCGTCATGCCGAGGTAGCCGGCCGCGAGCGTCGCGGCGAGCGCGAGGTACGGGTTGCAGTCGACGCCCGGGATGCGGTTCTCGATGCGGCGTGCCGCCGGGCCCGAGTGCGGGATGCGGAAGCCGACCGTGCGGTTGTCGTAGCCCCACTGCACGTTGATCGGCGCGGCCATGAAGCGCGACAGGCGGCGGTACGAGTTGATGTACGGCGCGAAGATCGGCATCAGCGCCGGCGTGTACTTCTGCAGGCCCGCGAGGTAGTTGTAGAACATCGACGTCGCGCCGCCGGTTTCCTGCGACGTGAACAGGTTCTGGCCCGTTTCCTCGTCGACGATGCTCTGGTGCACGTGCATCGCCGAACCCGGCTCGTCTTCCATCGGCTTGGCCATGAACGTCGCGTACATGTTGTGACGCAGCGCGGCCTCGCGCACCGTGCGCTTGAACAGGAACACCTGGTCGGCCAGCGACAGCGCGTCGCCGTGCATGAAGTTGATCTCCATCTGCGCGGCGCCGACTTCGTGGATCAGCGTGTCGATGTCGAGGTTCTGTGCTTCGCAGTACTCGTAGATGTCCTCGAACAGCGGGTCGAACTCGTTGACGGCCTCGATCGAATACGACTGGCGGCCCGTTTCGGGGCGGCCCGTGCGGCCGACCGGCGGACGCAGCGGCAGGTCCGGGTCCTTGTTCATGTCGACGAGATAGAACTCGAGTTCCGGCGCGACGACGGGCTTCCAGCCCTTCGCCTTGTACAGGTCGAGCACGCGGCGCAGCACGTAGCGCGGCGAGATCTCGACCGGCGAGCCGTCGAAGTGCACGCAGTCGTGGATCACCTGCGCGGTCGGGTCGATGGCCCACGGGATCAGGCGGATCGTCGATGCGTCGGGCACGCAGACCATGTCGGGATCGGTCACGCCGGTCAGCGAGCCGTCTTCCGGATATTCGCCGGTGACGGTCTGGACCATCACGGCCTGCGGCAGGCGCATCGACTCGCCGGACGTGAACTTGTTGCGCGGCGTGATCTTGCCGCGCGCGATGCCGGCCATGTCGGGAATGATCGCCTCGACTTCGGTGATCCGGTGTTGTTTCAGAAAGTCTTCGATGTCGTGCATGTCTGTTCTCGTTAGTTTGGGTCGGCGCGCTCAGGCGAGCGCGGCGGCGGCCGTGGCGCGCGTGCGGGCCGTGCGGCGGGCGCGGCAGGCGTCGCCGAAGGCGCGGAAGATCGCGCTCGACAGCGGGTCCTGCGCATGGCGCCATTCGGGGTGCCACTGCACGGCGAGTGCGAACGCCGGTGCGTCGACGACGCTGACGGCCTCGATCAGGCCGTCCGGTGCGACGGCTTCGACGGCGAGGCCGGAGCCGAGCTGCGCGATGCCCTGCTTGTGCAGCGAGTTCACGTGCACTTCGTCGCGGCCGCCGGCGAGTGCGTGCAGCTTGCCGCCGGGCGTCAGCCGCACGACGTGCGCGGGGCCGTATTGCGTGTCCATCGGCGCGTCGTCGTCCTCACGGTGGTCGGCGAGGCCCGGCACGTCATGCACGTGCTGGTGCAGCGTGCCGCCGCAGACGACGTTCAGCTCCTGGAAGCCGCGGCAGACGGCGAGCACGGGCACGCCCGCAGCGATCGCCGCGCGCAGCAGCGGCAGCGTCGTCGCGTCGCGTGCCGGATCGTGCTTCGTGCCGGGCGCGCTCGGATCGCCGCCATACCGGTGCGGCTCGACGTTCGAATAGCTGCCGGTAAACAGCAGGCCGTCGACTGCGTCGAGCACGTCGTCGACCGGCTGGCGTTCGCCGAGTGCGGGCAGCACCATCGCGAGCGCATGCGCGCCGTCGACGATCGCGGCGACGTACTTGTCGCCGACCGTATGCGACGCGTGAGCGCCGATCTGGGTGAGGTCGGCGGTGAGGCCGACGAGAGGTTTCCTTTCCATGACGTCAATCAGTAATCCGTAGGGATGTGGCGTGCGCCGGGATGAATGCGGCAAAACGCAGGCACGACACGACCCCGCAGCCTGGCGCAAAGCGCAAGGCCGCTGGTGAGTGGGCGCAACGGGATGGCGTGGCGATCCGCGCTGCGCGCGACGATCAGGCCGTCGTTCGTTTCATTGCGATACGCGACGCGGCAACGAATGCGCGAACGCGTTCCGTCACCGCACGGACGATGCGGTTGGCGAATCGGCAAACAAAACGAACGACGTGAAGAAAGGAGAGGCGCTACGGCAGCAGCGACGCCACTTCGTCGGTATCGACGGCGACGAATGCGCGTGCGGAAACGGCGTTGTGGCGCCGAACGGAACGACGGGACAGGATGGTGTAGATCGACAGGTGAAGCAGGCGAGGACTATGCCAGCCGCAACTGCCGTCGGAAGCGGGAACGGCGCTGCGCAAACTTCGCACATCGCCTCGATCCCACCTCACCAGAGGGCCACGGACTCTCACGATTACACTCGACTGGGTTGTTGAAAGTATTGAACACCCGACCGTTTCAACGCACTGGGCGTTTAAAATAATCAAGGCGCCGGTCCTGCGCCACTTACATTGACGGGCATCAATTGTTGCGTTGCGATAACGCTTTTCGATGCCTGTGAAAGCCTGATGACGCTGACCTGAGAGCCAGCATATACGAGCCAAAAACGGCGTCAAATGTTTTTTAACGGTCCTGCATCAGGGGTTTCCCGAGCAGTGCGTATAAAAGATTCGTAAAACGAATAATCGACTTGGTGTTCATTATTTCGAACGCCTTTCAGGGTTTTCCCCGCTGATCTGCGGCATAAAGTGATTAGAATATTCAACGGCTGTCCACTGCGTCGTTTCACTTTGTCATCGCACTTATCGTGTCCGAAACCGAATCGATGTCCACCGAAGTCGCCGAGCGCCTGCGCTTCGTGCGCAACAAGCATGGCCTGTCGCAGCGCGAACTCGCGAAGCGCGCCGGCGTGACCAACGGCACGATCTCGCTGATCGAACAGGGGCGCGTGAGCCCGTCGGTCGGCTCGCTGAAGAAGTTGCTCGAATGCATCCCGATGAGCCTCGCGGAGTTCTTCACGTTCGAGCTCGTCGAATCGCGCTCGGTCGTGTCGCGCCGTGACGAAATGCCGAACCTCGGCAACGACACGCTCGCGTTTCATCTGGTCGGCGCGAGCGTGAAGGATCGCAACATGTGCATCCTGCGCGAGATCTATCAGCCGCACGCCGACACGGGGCCCGAGATGCTCGTGCACGCGGGGCACGAGGGCGGTGTCGTCGTGTCGGGCCGGCTCGAGCTGACCGTCGACGGCGCGACGTGGCTGCTCGACCCCGGAGACGGCTACTACTTCGAAAGCCGTTTGCCGCACCGTTTTCGCAATCCCAGCGCGGATCTGATCTGCGAGGTCGTCTCGGCCAATTCGCCGGCGACCTTCTGACCGCGCGTCACCGCATTCGCTGACGGCCGGCCGCGCGCGACGCGCGCGGCGTGCCGCATCGCGAATGTCACAACATTGAGGCATCCTGATGAACAAGTTGACTTTGGCTGACTGGCAGGACAAGGCGGCGTCGCTCGAGATCGAAGGGCGCGCATTCATCGACGGCGCGTCGCGCGACGCGCACGGCGGCAAGACGTTCGACTGCGTGAGCCCGATCGACGGCCGCGTGCTGGCGAAGGTCGCCGACTGCGGCGAAGCGGACGTGAACGCAGCCGTCGCGGCCGCACGCCGCGCATTCGACGCAGGCGTGTGGGCCGGCCTGAATCCGCGCGCGCGCAAGGCCGTGCTGCTGCGCTGGGCCGCGCTGATGCGCGAGCATCTCGACGAGCTGTCGCTGCTCGAGACGCTCGACGCCGGCAAGCCGATCGGCGACACGACGACGGTCGACGTGCCGGGCGCCGCGTACTGTGTCGAATGGTTTGCGGAAGCGATCGACAAGGTCGGCGGCGAGGTCGCGCCGGCCGACCATCATCTGGTCGGGCTCGTCACGCGCGAGCCGGTCGGCGTGGTGGCGGCCGTCGTGCCGTGGAACTTCCCGATCCTGATGGCCGCATGGAAATTCGGTCCCGCGCTCGCGGCCGGCAACAGCGTCGTGCTGAAGCCGTCGGAGAAATCGCCGCTGACCGCGATCCGCGTCGCGCAGCTCGCGTTCGAAGCCGGTATCCCGGCCGGCGTGTTCAACGTCGTGCCGGGCGCCGGCGAGCCGGGCAAGCTGCTCGCGCTGCATCGCGACGTCGACTGCATCGCGTTCACGGGCTCGACGGCCGTCGGCAAGCTGATCATGCAGTACGCCGCGCAGTCGAACCTGAAGCGCGCGTGGCTCGAGCTTGGCGGCAAGTCGCCGAACATCGTGCTGTCCGATTGCCCCGACCTCGACCGCGCGGCGCAGACCGCGGCCGGTGCGATCTTCTACAACATGGGCGAGATGTGCACGGCCGGCTCGCGGCTGCTCGTGCATCGCGACATCAAGGATGCGTTCATCGAGAAGCTCGTCGCGGCTGCACGCGCATACGTGCCGGGCAACCCGCTCGATCCGTCGGTGTCGATGGGGGCGATCGTCGACGGCATCCAGCTCGAGCGCGTGCTCGGTTATATCGACGCAGGACGCAGCGAAGGCCGGCTCGTCACGGGCGGTGCGCGCGTGAAGCAGGAGACGGGCGGCTTCTACGTCGAGCCGACGGTGTTCGAGGTGAAGCCCGATGCGAAGATCGCGCGCGAGGAGATCTTCGGGCCCGTGTTGTCGGTAATCGTGTTCGACGACGTCGACGAGGCCGTGCGGATCGCGAACGACACCGAATACGGGCTGGCCGCGGCCGTGTGGACGTCGAACCTGACGACCGCGCACGACGTGTCGCGCCGGCTGCGTGCGGGCACCGTGTGGGTGAACTGCTATGACGAGGGCGGCGACATGAACTTCCCGTTCGGCGGCTACAAGCAGTCGGGCAACGGCCGCGACAAGTCGCTGCACGCGCTCGAGAAGTACACCGAGCTGAAGTCGACGCTGATCCGGCTGCGCTGACGCGATGCCGGGCGCCGGCGCATCGCCGTTCGGCGGTGCGCCAGCCATCGTGCGCGCGTTATGCGCTGCGCAGCGCGGGGTGGAAGCCGGCGGCTTCGATGATCGACTGCACGCGCTGCGCGCCTTGCGCCGATTCGACCTTGACGATCTTCGCCGCGACGTCGATGTCGAGCTTCGCGGCGGGATCGGCGGCCGTCACCGCGCGCGTGATCGCATTGGCGCAGCCGCCGCAGGTCATGTCCTGGACTTCGAATTCCATCGTGTTCTCCTGAGTTGACGATTGACGAACACCGTCAGCATGAAGTTTGCCATGGTGGGAAGGTCAAGCGTTGTGTGCAGGATACCTTGCGGCCGATGATGCGTATGGCTGTAATCGGACGAATCGGCGCGCTGCCGCGCATGCCGGTCGGTGTTTGGCCCGATTGACCGCGGCCGTGCCGTGTCGCGCGCCGGGAAAAGCCTTTCCGGACAACGCTCGGCGAAACGGTATGAAGCGCGATCCCCATAGCGGCAACGCGGGCATTCAATGAGGAAATGCGAATCGCTCTTAGTATCGATTCCCCTCAAGATCCGTTCTCCGTTTCCGACCATGAATCGTTTTGCTTTTGGCTTCGCGCTGGCCCTGCTGGGCGCATCGGCAACGTCCGCATTCGCTGCCGACGACGTCGTCAACCTGACCCTGAAGGACCACAAGTTTTCGCCCGACGGCGTGACGATTCCCGCCGGCAAGAAGGTGAAATTCGTCGTGAAGAACCTCGACGCGACGCCCGCGGAATTCGAGAGCGACGACTTCAAGGCGGAGAAGGTCGTGCCGGCCGGCAAGTCGGTCGAGATCCTGGTCGGGCCGCTGAAGGCCGGTACTTACGAATTCCACGACGAGTATCACGAAGCGCAGTCGAAGACGCACCTGACCGTCAAGTAAGCCGATACCGACATGCTGTCTACTGCCCTGATCGTCTTTCGTGAAGTGCTCGAGGCCGCGCTGGTGGTCTCGATCGTGATGGCCGCCACGAAGGGCGTGCCGCGACGCGGCTGGTGGGTGAGCGGCGGGCTGGCCGGCGGCGTGATCGGCGCCGGCCTGATCGCGGCGTTCGCCGACGTGATCTCGCAATGGGCGTCCGGCATGGGGCAGGAAGTCTTCAACGCGGGCGTGATGTTCGTCGCGACGCTGATGCTCGCGTGGCACTGCATCTGGATGAGCCGGCACGGCCGCGAGATGGCGCTGCACATGGGTGAGGTCGGCCGGGCGGTGGCGGCCGGCAGCCGGCCGCTGACGGGGCTGGCCATCGTGGTCGGCGTCGCGGTGCTGCGCGAGGGTTCCGAGGCCGTGCTGTTCCTGTACGGGATCGCGGCGGGCGATCCGGGACAGACGCCGCAGATGATCGCCGGCGGGCTGCTCGGCGTGCTCGGCGGCGCCGGGCTCGGCTATGCGATGTATGCGGGCCTGCTGCAGATTCCGTTGAAGCGCCTGTTCTCCGTGACCAACGCGCTGATCGTGCTGCTCGCGGCGGGGATGGCGAGCCAGTGCGTCGGCTTCCTGCTGGCTGCGGGCCTCGTGCCGTCGTGGGGCGATGCGGTCTGGGATACGTCGTGGCTGCTCAAGGAATCGAGCATCGTCGGCAAGGCACTGCATACGCTGATCGGCTATACCGCGCGTCCTGCGGGCATCCAGATTGCCGCGTACGTCGCGACGCTGGTGGCGATTCTCGTGCTGGCACGGCTCGTCGGCCGGCCGCAGGAGACGGTGAGGCCGCCGCGCGCCGCTGCGTGAGTTTTCCCGGGTTCGAATGAAAGAAGGGGCGTCATGGACGCCCCTTCTTTCATGTGCGATGCGTGCAACCGGGTTCGGTCAACTGTGGTTGTCGATCCACGCGCGGGCCCATTCGAGCCCCGCATTGCGCGCGTCGTCTTCGGTGTCGAACACGCCGAGTACGCCGGACGCTTCCACGAGCCGGTTGTTCTGCGTGATCGTGCCGCTTGCCGCGAAGCGTTCCGGCTGCATGATCTCGTCCTGCTGCAGGATCGCGTGGCCCCAGATCTGGTAGCCGTGGTAGGTCTGCGCTTCCATTATCGAGTCACCTCCGCGGAGCGGCCGTGCGTGCCGACCTGCAGCACGTTGCCGTCCGGCGTGTATTGACGCGGGATGTTGGAGAAGCTTAGCGCGTGCGTCTCGTCGGCGCCGGCAGGGTGCATCACCGTGAGACGGCCAGGCGCAGGTTGCGCGACCGGGCGCGGTGCAGCCGGCGTGTCGGTCGCGGTGGCTGCCGGGCGATGCGAACCGGCTTTCACGGCCTGCGCGACGCGGCGCTTGTGCGGTTTCGCGGCGGCTTTCGGCGTGGCGCTCGCGTGCTTCTCCGCGCCCTTGCCGGTGCGTACGTCGGCGCCCGTGTGCGGGGCCGGCATACGGGCATCCGGCATACGGGCATCCGGCGTACGGGCATCCGGTGTGCGTGCCGCGGGATGCCGCGCCTCGGGCGGGTTCCAGACCTCGACATAGTGCTCGGCGGCCCAGCCAGTCGACGCGAACGTCAGCGCCAGCAAGCCACATCCAAACAGTCTTACCATTGTCTCTCCGTCTGTCTTGTCAGCGCGCCGCGCCGACCGGCATTTCGCCTTACTCCACCGTCACCGATTTCGCGAGGTTCCGCGGCTTGTCGACGTCGGTGCCGCGCGCACACGCGGTGTGATACGCGAGCAGCTGCAGCGGCACGACGTGCAGGATCGGCGACAGCTGGCCGTAGTGCTCCGGCATCCGGATCACGTGCAGGCCGTCGTCGTTGACGATCTGCGTATCGGCATCGGCGAACACGTACAGCTCGCCGCCGCGCGCGCGCACTTCCTGCATGTTCGACTTCAGCTTCTCGAGCAGCGTGTCGTTCGGCGCGACCGTGACGACCGGCATCGCTTCCGTGACGAGCGCGAGCGGCCCGTGCTTCAGTTCGCCGGCCGGATAGGCCTCGGCGTGGATGTACGAGATCTCCTTCAGCTTCAGCGCGCCTTCGAGCGCGATCGGGTAGTGCAGCCCGCGGCCGAGGAACAGCGCGTTTTCCTTGCGTGCGAATTCTTCCGACCACGCGATGATCTGCGGCTCCAGCACGAGCACGCTGTTCAGCGCGGCCGGCAGGTGGCGCAGCTGCTTCAGGAATTCGGCTTCCTGCGCGGCGTCGACGTGCCCGCGCAGCTTGCCGAGCGTCGCGGCCAGCACGAACAGCGCGACGAGCTGCGTCGTGAACGCCTTCGTCGACGCGACACCGATCTCGGTGCCCGCGTGCGTCAGGAATTGCATCTCGGTCAGGCGCACCATCGCGCTCGTCGCGACGTTGCAGACGGCGAGGGTATGCGTGTGGCCGAGCGACTGCGCATGCTTGAGCGCCGCGAGCGTATCGGCCGTCTCGCCCGACTGCGAGATCACGAGCACGAGCTGGCGCGGGTTCGGCACCGATTCGCGATAGCGGTACTCGCTGGCGATCTCGACCTGGGTCGGGATCTTCGCGATCGATTCGAGCCAGTACTTCGCGGTGAGGCCCGAGTAGTAGCTCGTGCCGCACGCGAGGATCAGCAGGCTGTCGATCTCCGCGAACGCGGCGGGCGCGGCGTCGCCGAACAGCGTCGCGTCGAACGCTTCCGTCTGCGGCACGGTATCGCTGATCGCGCGCGGCTGCTCGAAGATTTCCTTCTGCATGAAGTGGCGATACGGGCCGAGCTCGACCGCGCCGCCGTACGCGCTGACGACGCGGATTTCACGTTGCACGGTGGCGCCGAGGCGGTCGACGATCGTCACGCCGTCGAGCGACAGCTCGCACACGTCGCCTTCCTCGAGGAACGTGAAGCGGTCGGTGCTGCCCGCGAGCGCGAGCGCGTCGGACGCGAGGAAGTTCTCGCCGTCGCCGTGACCGACGACGAGCGGCGAACCCTGGCGCGCGCCGACGACGGTGTGCGGCTGGTCCTTGTGGATCACGGCGATCGCATACGCGCCGTGCAGCTGATGCACGGCTTCGCGCACGGCGTCGAACAGGTTGCCGCGGTACAGGCTGTGCACGAGGTGGGCGATCACCTCGGTGTCGGTCTGCGACACGAATTCGTAGCCCTTCGCACGCAGCGCGTCGCGCAGCGGCTCGAAGTTCTCGATGATGCCGTTGTGCACGAGCGCGAGCGCGTCCGACGAGAAGATCGGGTGCGCGTTGTGCGTGACGGGCGCGCCATGCGTGGCCCAGCGCGTGTGCGCGACGCCCGTCGTGCCTTCGAGGTACGACTCGCGCACCTGCGTGTCGAGATCGGCGACACGTGCGACGCTGCGCGCGCGCTTCGGTGCGCCCGGCTCGAGCACGGCGACGCCGCACGAGTCGTAGCCACGGTATTCGAGGCGCCGCAAACCTTCGATCAGCACCGGAACGATATTACGCTGCGCAACTGCGCCGACAATGCCGCACATGAAATCTACCTTCTATGTCGAAGCGGATGCCGTAGGGCACCCGCGTGATGTTAAGTTTTCTTCTTGACCGGGCGGACGTAACCGCTCTTCGCGGTCTGGGTCTTCTCGTTCAATGCGAGCAGGCCGTCGGCCACGTCCTTCCAGATCGTCGTGCCGGCGGCGATCGTCACGCCGCGGCCGACGCGCACGGGCGCGACGAGCTGCGTGTCGGAGCCGACGAACACGTCGTCCTCGATCACGGTGCGGAACTTGTTCGCGCCGTCGTAGTTGCAGGTGATCGTGCCCGCGCCGATGTTCACGCGCGCGCCGATGTCGGCGTCGCCGATGTACGTGAGGTGGTTCGCCTTCGAACCGTGGCCGATCACCGCGTTCTTCACCTCGACGAAGTTGCCGACGTGGGCTTCATCCGCGAGCTGCGCGCCCGGGCGCAGCCGTGCGTACGGGCCGATCACGGTGTTCGCGCCGAGCGCGGCGCCGTCGATATGCGTGAACGCGTCGATGCGCGTGCCCGCGCCGACCGACGCATTGCGGATCACGCAGTTCGGGCCGATCGTCACGTTGTCGGCGAGCGTCACGTTACCTTCGAACACGCAGTTCACGTCGATCGACACGTCGCGGCCGCAGTGCAGCGTGCCGCGCACGTCGAGGCGCGCCGGATCGGCGAGCGTGACGCCGTCGACGAGCAGCGTGTTCGCGACATTGCGCTGGTGAATCCGCTCGAGTTCCGCGAGCTGCGCCTTGCTGTTCACGCCGAGCGTCTCCCATTCCTCGTCGGGCTGCGACGTGACGACCTCGAAGCCGGCCTCGATCGCGAGTTCGACGACGTCGGTCAGGTAGTACTCGCCCTGCGCGTTTTCGTTCTTCAGCGCGCCGAGCCACATCGACAGCTGGGCCGTCGGCGTGACGATGATGCCCGTGTTGATCTCGGCGATCCTCAACTCGTCCGGCGACGCGTCCTTCTGCTCGACGATGCGCGTGACGAAGCCCGATGCGTCGCGCACGATGCGGCCATAGCCGGTCGGGTCGTCGAGCGTGACGGTCAGAATCCCGTAGCGGCCTTCGCGCGCGGCGTCGACGAGGCGCTGCAGCGTCGATGCGCGCGTGAGCGGCACGTCGCCGTACAGCACGAGCGTCGGTTGGGCGGGATCGAGGAGCGGCAGCGCCTGGCGCACCGCATGGCCGGTGCCGAGCTGCTCGGCCTGCACCGCGAACTGGACATCGGGTGCGGCGACGGCGGCCTGGACCTGCTCGGCGCCGTGACCGACGACGACGACGAGCCGGGACGGCTGCAGCGTGCGCGCGGTGTCGATGACGTGGGAGAGGAGCGGCCTGCCGGCCAGGGGGTGAAGCACTTTCGGCAGCGCGGAACGCATGCGCTTGCCGGTGCCTGCCGCCAAAATCACGATATTCATGGCGCCAGCTTGTCAGAGGAGTTCGAAGCCGTCCATTTTAGCATGCGGCCCCCGCCGTTCCGGGCCTGTCGCGGCGGGGCGACAGCGCCGGAAAGGGGGCGCGGGCCCCGGTTCCGGCGGCGTTCCGGCCCCGCTTACAGGTCGTCGAACTGGACGATCGAGATCGGCCGGGCCGCGCCCGGCGCCGAGGTGTCGTCGCCCGATGCGCACGGTTCCTCGTCGAACGCGATGTCGCCTTGCGGATCGGCAACGCCTGTCGCGCGCAGCGACTGGAACGGGTGCAGCGTCGTATCCATCAGGTGCGACGGCACGACCTTCGCGAGCGCGTTGAACATGTTCTCGACGCGGCCCGGGAAGCGCTTGTCCCATTCGCGGATCAGCGCCTTCATTTCCGCGCGCTTCAGGTTCGGCTGGCTGCCGCACAGGTTGCACGGGATGATCGGGAATTCGCGCAGCTCCGCGTATTTCTCCAGATCGGTTTCCTTCACGTAGGCGAGCGGGCGGATCACGATGTTCTTGCCGTCGTCCGACTGCAGCTTCGGCGGCATCCCCTTCAGCTTGCCGCCGTAGAACATGTTGAGCAGCAGCGTCTGCACGATGTCGTCGCGGTGGTGGCCGAGCGCGATCTTGGTCGCGCCGAGCTCGCCGGCCACCCGATACAGGATCCCGCGGCGCAGCCGCGAGCACAGCGAGCAGGTCGTCTTGCCTTCGGGTACGAGCCGCTTGACGATGCTGTAGGTGTCCTGGTTCTCGATGTGGAACGGCACGCCGACCTGCTTCAGGTATTCCGGCAGCACGTGCTCCGGGAAGCCCGGCTGCTTCTGGTCGAGGTTCACCGCGACGATGTCGAAGTCGATCGGCGCGCGCTCGCGCAGGCGCAGCAACACGTCGAGCATCGCGTAGCTGTCCTTGCCGCCCGACAGGCACACCATCACCTTGTCGCCTTGCTCGATCATGTTGAAGTCGCCGATCGCCTGGCCGACCTGGCGCACGATCCGCTTGAACAGCTTGTTGTTCTCGTACGCGTCCTTCTGTTCGCGGCGCGTCAGCACCGGGCGGCCGGCCGGGGCGGCGTCGTCGAGGGGGGCGGCATCGGCCGCCGTGTCATTCATGTGGGGGGCGTTCATGCGCGCTCCTCGTCCTTGATGCGAAAGACTTCGACGCCGACGGCGTCGCAGTCCGGATAGGCGTCCGGTTTCTCGGTACAGACGCGTACCGCGCGCACGGCATCGTGCGCCAGCAGGCGCGCGGCGATCGCGTCGCACAGCGTTTCCTGCAGGTGGATGTGGCCGCGCGCCACGCATTGCGCGACGCTCTGCTTCATCAGGTCGTAGTCGACGACTTCATGCAGCCGGTCGTCGACGGGGGTGGACAGCGCGAGCGGCACGAACAGGTCGACGTTGATGACGACGCGCTGCTCGCCGCGCTTCTCGTGTTCGAAGGCCCCGATGTTGATGTGCACCTCGTAGTCGCGCAGGTAGAGCCTGCGGCAATCCGCGAGGCGGGGGTGCAGGAGAGCGGAAAACATGGTCGTCCCAGTCAAATTGGCGTGCGCGCACGCAAAGCGGCGCGGGCGGCGGCAGTCAGGCCGCGCGATCCGCGCAGTTCATTCATTCGGGCCGGCGGCAGGCGGCACGAGGTGCTCGCCGCCGTCGACGGTCAGCGTCGCGCCCGTCACGCCGGGCGCGCTCGCGAGATAGCAGGCGGCCGCCGCGATGTCGTCCGCGTGCGGCGCGTGGCCGCGCACGAGCGCCGCGACCCGCACCTTCGGCGCGAGCGCCAGCGCCAGCGCCGACGTCGCGCGGTTCAGCGCGGCCTGCATCAGCGCGTGCGACAGCTGCGCCGGCGCCGGGTGAAACAGGGCCTGATCCAGCACGTGGATCGCGCAGGCGCGCAGCGCTTCATGCTCGCGCGCGGCGTCGGGCGTCGCGTCGGCGAGCGCACGGGCCACTGCGAGCGGCGCGGTCACGTTGCGCGCGAGCGCGCCGGCGAGCGATGCGCCGTCGACCGTTTGCGCGTCGTCGGCGCCCGCGCTGGCGCTGACGAACACCGCGCACGCCGGCCGGCCGAGCGCTTCGCAGCACGCGGCGACGACGGCGGCCGCATCGGCTTCCAGGGCCAGATCGGCGTCGAGCACGGCCGCGCGGCGGCCGAGCGCCGCGACTTCGGCGACGAGCGCATCGGCCGCCGCGCGCGGCGCGCCGTGGCTGCGCTGCAACGCGACGTCCCAGCCGCGGCGGGCGAAACCGGTCGCGAGCGCACGGCCGATCGATGCGGCGTCGGCTGCGCTGCCCAGGGCGCCCGTGACGAGCACCACGCGCGGGGTCGACGTATCGGCTGAAACGGTCATTTACAATGCCGGGATGAACCCGAAAGCTCACGAACCCGCTAGTTTACCTGCTCCCGGCCCCGACGCGCTCGCGCAGTCCGAAACCCTTGCCGCGCAACTGCGCGACGAGCTCGCGGCGGCCGGCGGCTGGCTGCCGTTCGACCGCTTCATGGAGCGCGCGCTGTATGCGCCGGGCCTCGGCTATTACAGCGGCGGCGCACGCAAGTTCGGGCGCCGCGCCGACGACGGCAGCGACTTCGTCACCGCGCCCGAGCTGTCGCCGCTGTTCGCGCAGACGCTCGCGCAGCCGGTCGCGGAAGCGCTCGCGGCGAGCGGCACGCGCCGCGTGATGGAATTCGGCGCCGGCACGGGCAAGCTCGCGGCCGGGCTGCTCGCCGCGCTCGACGCGCAGGGCGTCGAACTTGACGAATACCTGATCGTCGACCTGTCCGGCGAACTGCGCGAACGGCAGCGCGACACGATCGAGGCCGCCGCGCCGGCGCTGGCCGCGAAGGTGCGCTGGCTCGATGCGCTGCCCGAGCGGTTCGAGGGCGTCGTGGTCGGCAACGAGGTGCTCGACGCGATGCCGGTGCGGCTGTTCGCGAAGGCGGACGGCGCGTGGCACGAGCGCGGCGTCGCGCTCGACGCGCAGCAGGCGTTCGTGTTCGACGACCGGCCTGCCGGCGCGGCCGGCCTGCCGCCGGTGCTCGCGGGGCTCGACGTCGGCGACGGCTACGTGACCGAAACGCACGAGGCCGCGCTGGCGTTCACGCGCACCGTCTGCACGATGCTCGCGCGCGGCGCGGTGCTGCTGGTCGACTACGGCTTTCCGGCGCACGAGTTCTATCACCCGCAGCGCGACCGCGGCACGCTGATGTGCCACTACCGCCACCATGCGCACGATGATCCGTTCCTTTACCCCGGCCTGCAGGACATCACCGCGCATGTCGAATTCACCGGCATCTACGATGCGGCCGTCGCGACCGGCGCCGACCTGCTCGGCTACACGTCGCAGGCGCGCTTCCTGCTGAACGCGGGCATCACCGACGCGCTGGCCGCGATCGACCCGTCCGACATCCGCGCGTTCCTGCCGGCCGCGAACGCGGTGCAGAAGCTGATCTCGGAAGCCGAGATGGGCGAGCTGTTCAAGGTGATCGCGTTCTCGCGCGGCATCGACGGCACGCTCGACGCGTTCGCGCGCGGCGACCGCTCGCACGCACTCTGACGGGAGCCCGGCATGCTGCGCTGGCTGTTGACGACGTTCATCGCGGTGATGATCCTGACGCGCTGCTGGCCGTGGCTCGGCAAGCTCGGCATCGGGCGGATGCCGGGCGACGTCACGCTGACGCTCGGCGGGCGGCGCTACCCGTTCCCGTTCATGTCGACGCTGGTGCTGACGATGCTGCTATCGATGGTGGCGCGGCTGCTCTGAGCCGCGCCGAAAAGGGGGGGGGCGTTACAGCTCGATCTCGCCGAGGATCCGGTGCGCGAGCGCCTTCGCCTCGTCGAACGCTTCTTCCTCGCTGGGGCTCGTCGAGTGGACGTCGTAACGTGTGTTCTCGGTGTCGTCGCCGTCGTCGCGCGCGAGGATCACGTAACCCTGGAACTGCCCGTTGCCCGCATGCTGGGTATGCGCCTTGGCCGTGTAGATGCCTTTCGTGAACGTGTTCGTGTCCATCGTGCTCTCCCGCAAAAGGACACTTCATCGTAGCACTGCGGCGCAGTATGGTCAGCGTCGCTTATCGGTGACCGAACAGTGTCCGGTCACCGCATTTCCATCAGCGTTCGATCAGCGCGACGACCTCGTCGAGCGTCGGCGCATGCGCGCCCGTATGCCGGCACGCGGCGGCACCGGCCGCCAGCGCGAATACGAGATGCTCGCGCCATGTGCGCTGCGGCGCGGCCATCAGGCTGAACAGCATGCCGCCGATCGATGCGTCGCCCGCGCCGACGGTGTCGGCCACCTCGACGCGCGGCGGGCTGGCCTCGTGCACGTCGCCGTCGGCATAGAGCGTCGCCGCCTGCGCGCCGCGCGTGACGAGCACGGCCGCGCGCGGGTTCAGCGCACGCACCGCCGCGACCGCGTCGGGGCCGTCGCCGCCGAACAGGTGCCGCAGGTCCTCGTCGGATACCTTGATCAGGTCGGCGAGCGCGGCCATCTTCTCCAGCGTCGGCCGGTACGCAGCCGTCATCAGGTTCCGTACGTTCGGATCGAAGCTGATCTTCACGCCGCGCGCGTGCAGGTCGGCCGCGAGCGCGGCCAGCGTGCCCGCGAGCGGTTCGCGCACGAGGCTGATGCAGCCGAAATGCGCCCATTTCACGTGATCGCTCCAGCCAGCCGGCAGCCGCGCGGGATCGAACGCGAGATCGGCGCTCGCTTCGCCGATGAAGAAGTACGCGGGCGGCCGCGTCTCGTGGACGATCGCGAGCAGCGGCGGCCGTGCGACGCGCTGCAGGAAACGCAGGTCGAGCCCGGCCGCTTCGCTCGTACGCCACAGTTCGTCGGAGAAGCAGTCTTCGCCGATCGAGCCCGCCAGCGCGCTCGGCACGCCGAGCCGCGCCACCGCGCGCGCGACGTTCCAGCCGGCGCCGCCCGGCACCGACGTCCATTGCGCGTCGCCCGCGCGCACCATGTCGGTCAGGATGTCGCCTGCCGACACGAAAGCCGGAAACGTGCCGCCGCTCATTGCGTGGGCTCGCTGCGCTGCGTGCGGGCGAGCGTCGCGAGCACGTCGTAGCACGCGCCCATCGTGTGATAGTCGGTCTTGCCGGCCGGACTCTTCTCGTCGCTGTACTTGCGGTTGTCGCAGGTGAGGATCCGGTACCACGCGCCGTAACGGTGATCGACGAAATGCGCCCAGCTATAGCGCCAGATCTCGTCGTACCAGTCCCAGAAGCGCTCGCTGCCGGTGCGCGCGCCGAGCATCGCGGCCGCCGCGAAGGTTTCCGCCTGCACCCAGAAATACTTGTTGTGATCGCAGATCGTGAAGTCGGGGCCGAAGCCGTAGTACAGGCCGCCGTGATCGGCGTCCCACGCGTGCGTGAGCGCCGCATCGAACAGTTCGGCCGCGCGCGGCACGAGCCAGTCGAGCGGGCGGTGCCGCTCGAGGATCAGCAGCAGCTTCGCCCATTCGGTCTGGTGGCCGGGCTGGAAACCCCACGGACGGAAGATGTTCGAGCTGTCTTCCTTGTTGTAGTCCCAGTCGACCGACCAGTCCGCATGGTAGTGCTCCCACACGAGCCCGCCCGACAGCGCGGCCTGGCGCTGCGTGATGTGGGTCGCGAGCTTTTCGGCACGATCGAGGTACGTGAGGTGGCCGGTCGCTTCATAGGCCGCGAGCAGCGCTTCCGTCATGTGCATGTTCGCGTTCTGGCCGCGGTACGACGACACGGTCCAGTTCGGCGTCGCGTCGTCCGCGTACAGGCCTGCGGCCGCATCCCAGAAGCGGTGCTCGGCCAGTTCGTAGGTCGCGGCGATCAGCGGGCGGGCCTCGTCGATGCCGGCCATCGTCGCGTGCGCGGCCGCGAGCAGCACGAACGCGAGCCCGTAGCAGTGGCGCGTGCCGTCGAGCGTCTCGCGCTTCGCGCCGTCGCGCCAGTCGAGTTCCCAGTCGTAGCCCTGCAATTCGTCGTCCCAGTGCGCGTCGCGCAGGAAGCGCAGCCCGTGGCGCGCGTATTCCAGGTGGCGCGGGTCGCCGAAATGCCGGTACGCCATCGCGTAGTTGAAAACGAACCGGCAGGTGCTGACGAGGTGGCGCGACGTGCGGTTGTAGATGCTGCCGTCGTCGCGGAAGTAATGGTAGAAGCCGCCCGTCGGGTCGAACGCGTTGGTCGCGTAGAAGCGCAGCGTGTCCTCGATGTGCGACAGCAGGAACGACGGATCGCGGAAGCTCGCGACGAACGGTGCGGCTTGCGGGTGGGCGGCCGGCGCGGCCGTGCAGGGTTGGACCGGGGGCATGTTCATGATTCGGTGACCGTTGCGGTATCGAGTGCCGGGGAGCCGGCGGGCTGGCTGCTGGCCCGCACGATCAGCTCGACGGGCAGGGAAATCTCGGTGCGCTCGGGCGCGTCGGCGAGCAGCAGCTCGACGCCGCGGCGGCCGAGGGCTTCCTTGTCGACCGACAGCGTCGTGAGCGGCGGGCTCGCGTGCGCGGCGGCCGGGATGTTGTCGAAGCCGACGATCGCGATGTCGTCGGGAATCCGCAGGCCGCGCGCGGTGCACACGCGCTGCGCGGCGAGCGCCGCCGCGTCGTTGTACGCGAACACGGCTTCGGGGCGCGGGCCCGGTGCGTCGAGCAGCTGCTCCATCGCACGCGCGGCGCCGGTGTCGGGGTCGAGCCCGGCGTCGATCGTCACTTCGTACGCGGGATCGAACAGCCGCCCGGCGTCGAAGAACGCGCGCCGGTAGCCGATCGCGCGCTGCGCGATGCTGTAGTGCGCGGGCGAGCCGCCGATGAACGCAATCCGCGAGCGGCCGGTGGCGAGCAGGTGGCGCATCGCGAGCGCCGCGCCCGTCGCGTTGTCGATATTGACCGAGCGCAACCCGGGCGCCCACAGGTCGATCAGCACGAGCGGCCGGCCGGTCGCGGCGAGCGCCTCGATCGTCTCGGGCTCGATGAAGCCGGCGACCGCGATCGCGTCGGGCGCATGCGGGCGCATCTGGCGCAGCACGTCGTCGTTCGGGCCGACCGTCAGCAACGTCGGCACGATGCCGCGCTCGCGGCACGCGTCCTCGACGCCGTGCAGCACGTGCGAGAAGAACGGGCTGGCGGGAAAGCGGTTGTGCTGGCGGTGCAGCAGGAAGGTGAGTCGGCGGATGCGCGGCCGCAGCTGCGCGGGATCGTAGCCGAGCTGCTGCGCGATCTCGACGATGCGCGCACGCGTGGCTTCGGACAGGCCCGGCTGGTTTTTCAGCGCACGGGAGACGGTGCCGATCGAGACCTCTGCCGCCCGTGCCACATCGCGAATGGTCGTACCCATCGTTCGGGGTCCGTTTGTTTAGGGTGAAGGCGATTGTATAGTAAAACGGATCGCGGAATTCGGGCCGGATAGCCGGGGAATACCCGCGAATAACGGGTTTTTAAGCGCTAATCTGCGAAAACGCCGTTACTAAAAATACTAAACAAAACACGAAAAAGGCAAGGTGGGCGTTCGGGTGCCGGAAGGGGGGCGTCGCGGTGGGGAAGTGGCTGGAACGCGAGCGTGTTGCGCGTGTCCGGGGACGTGTCCGGCGGCCTGCGCGGGCAGGCGGGAAGCCGGTGCGCAACGCGCCGGCCGGCGTGCGGACAGCCGCCGTCATGGCCCGGGGCGTTACCGTGTCCTCGCCAAACGCCAAACGCCAAACGCCAAACGCCAAACGCCAAACGCCAAACGCCAAACGCCAAACGCCAAACGCCAAACGCCAAACGCCAAACGCCAAACGCCGGCGCGTGCCGCGTGCCGCGAGCCGCGTGCCGCTCAGCCGGCCGCCGCGGCCGGCGGTTCGCCGCGCTGGCGCAGCGCGGCGCGGCCCGCGTCGAGATCGACGACCGCGAGCCCGTCCGGCTGCTGTTTCGCGCGCCGCTTCGCGAGCGCCGCGACCGACGCGATCTCGTCGCTGCCGTAGCGCTTCGCCCCGTGCGCGCCGGCCGGCACGCCAACCGCGCCGATCGCCATGGTCACGAAGCCGAAGAACGCCGGGTTGCCGTGGCGGTCCTCGCCACGCAGCCCGCCTGCCTGCCGGTCGGCCTGCGTGTAGAAGAGCTGCGCACCGTCGTTGAAGCGCGCGATCGCGTCGGCGGCGCGCTCCCGCCAGTCGTCGCGCTGGAACAGCACGAGGAAATCGTCGCCGCCGACGTGGCCGAGAAAGTCGCGCTGCGGGTCGCACACGCCGGCCAGCACCGTCGCCGCGAACTTCAGCACCTCGTCGCCCTGCCAGTAGCCGTACTGGTCGTTGAACGGCTTGAACTGGTTCAGGTCGACGTAGCACGCATGAAAGCCGGCGTCGCGCTGGAGCAGGCGGTCGATGTGCGCGCTGATCGGGATGTTGCCGGGCAGGAAGGTCAGCGGATTCGCGTAGCGCGCGGCCTCGATGCGCATCTCGGTCACCGCGCGCACCAGGCTCTCGCCGGTGCCGAGCCCGACGTAGCGGCCGTGTTCGGTGATCACGAAGCCGTCCGCGAGATAGCGCTGGTCGTGGCTCGCGAGCAGCATCGCGAGCTGCTCGAACGTCGTCGCGTTGTCGATCATCAGCGGCGCGTCGTTCGCGAACTGCAGGCACGGCTTCTTTCCGAACACCTCGCGGTGATACGGCAGCGCGAAGCGGTCGATGAAGCCGCGGCGATTCACGAGCGCGACGGGCCGCCCGCGTTCGACGAGCGCGACCGCGTGCAGGTCGGGCATCCGGTTGAACAGGTCGAGCACGTCGTTGCTGGTCGCGTCGCGCGGCAGCGCGGGGGCCGGCACCAGCATCTTTCCGGCGATCGTGCCGGCCGGCCGCACCGGGCGCGTCGCGCCGGGAAACACCGCGATGTGCGGCGCGCGGATCGCATCGCGCGCGGCCGGCGCGACGACTCGCGACGGCTGCGCGTTCGGCCGGCCGAGCAGGAAGCCCTGCACGCAGCAGATGCCCATGTCGCGCACGACGATCAGGTCGCATTCGTTCTCGATGCCTTCCGCGATCAGTTGCGCGCCGCTCGCCTGCGCGAAGTGCTGCATCGCTTTCACGGCCTCGAACTTGAGCGGGTCGCGCGCGATGTCGTGGATGAAGAAGCGGTCGATCTTCACGACGTCCGGATGCAGGCGCAGCCACAGGTTCATGCTCGCGTTCGCGGTGCCGTAGTCGTCGAGCGCGAACTGGATGCCGGTGTCGCGCAGCGACGCGACCGCCGGCCCGATGTGGGCGACATCGGGAATCGTGTTCTGCTCGGTGAGCTCGATCACGATGCGCTCGGCGGCGACCTGTGCGCGGGCGAGGAACTGACGCACTCGCTCGCGTTCGCTGGCGAGCTTGAGGATCGTCCCGGCGCTGAAATTGAGGAACAGCTTGCCGTCGCAGCCCAGCGCCGCGAACGCGTCGAGGCAGGTCAGCGCGGCGGCCTGTTCGAGCGCGATGGTTTCGCCTTCGCGCGCGGCCTGCGCGAACAGTGCGGCGGGCGGTTCGAGGTCGGTGCCGCGCGGGCCGCGGATCAGCCCTTCGTAACCGACGACCGTCCCCGACCCGAGGTCGACGATCGGCTGGAAAACGGCGGCGAGCGCGCGATCCGCGATCAGGCGCGTGGTGCGGGCGGCAGCGGAGTCGGAGTGGAGCGCGGGCATGGGCGAGGGCAGCCGAATCGACGGGACGCCCGGCTTAACGGCACCGCTCGCGGAGAATTGAATGAAGATTTTGTGACGCGATGGACGCTGCTGGTGCATCGCGCCGGACGCGCATCGACGCGTATCCGGAAGGCGTTGGCGGGGAGCCGCGGAAAGCGGAAAGCGGAAAGCGGAAAGCGGAAAGCGGAAAGCGGAAAGCGGAAAGCGGAAAGCGGAAAGCGGAAGGCGGAAGGCGTGAGGCGTGAGGCGTGAGGCGTGAGGCGGGAGGCGGGAGGCGGGAGGCGGGAGGCGGGAGGCGGGAGGCGGGAGGCGGGAGGCGGGAGGCGGGAGGCGGGAGGCGGGAGGCGGAAAGCGGAAAGCGGAAAGCGGAAAGCGGAAAGCGGAAAGCGGAAAGCGGAAAGCGGAAAGCGGAAAGCGGAAAGCGGAAAGCGGAAAGCGGAAGGCGGAAGGCGGAAGGCGGAAGGCGGAAGGCGGAAGGCCACCATCGGCGGCCGTCGCGCCTCCGGGGGCGTCAGCGCTTGCCTGCGCTCAGCGTGCCGGGCGCGGAGGTCGCGTCGCCCTCGTCGTGCTCGCCGCTCATGTCGCGCGCGCCCCAGCGCTGCGCGAGCGCCGCGCACGCCATCAGCTGGATCTGGTGGAACAGCATCAGCGGCAGCACGACGGCGCCGACCGCGTTCGCCGAGAAGATCACCTTCGCCATCGGTACGCCGGCCGCGAGGCTCTTCTTCGATCCGCAGAAGATGATCGTGATCTGGTCGGCGCGGTTGAAGCCGAGCCGCTTGCTGACGAACGCGGTCAGCAGCAGCGCGATCGCGAGCAGCACGAGGTTGACGACCAGCAGGCCGCCGAGCGCGCGCGCCGGGATCTGGTGCCACAGGCCCTCGTTGACGGCCTCGCTGAACGCGACGTAGACGACCAGCAGGATCGAGCCCTGGTCGACGAAGCGCAGCACGCCGCGGTTGCGGTCGATCCAGCCACCGATCACCGGCCGCAGCAACTGGCCGGCGATGAACGGCACGAGCAACTGCATCACGATGCTGCCGACGGTGCTCCACGGCGATGCGGCGCCGGCCGACTGCGACGTGATCATCAGCCCGACGAGCGCCGGCGTGACGAAGATCCCGAGCAAGCTCGACGCGGACGCCGCGCACACGGCGGCCGGTACGTTGCCCTTGGCGATCGACGTGAATGCGATCGACGACTGGACCGTCGACGGCAGCGTGCACAGGAACAGCACGCCCGCGTACAGCGTCGGCGTGACGAGCGGCTGCAGCACGGGTTTCAGCGCGAGGCCGAGCAGCGGGAACAGCGCGAACGTGCTGAGCAGCACGACCGCGTGCAGCCGCCAATGGGTCGCGCCCGCGACGACGGCTTCGCGCGACAGCTTCGCACCGTGCAGGAAGAACAGCAGGCCGACGGCGATGTTGGTCGCCCAGTTGAACGCATGGGCGGCCGGGCCGCGGCAGGGCAGCAGGCTCGCGAGCACGACGGTGCCGACGAGCGCGAGCGTGAAATTGTCGGGAAGGAAGCGGGGACGGGCCATCTGGAACTCGGTTCGGAAACGACGAAGGCGCGCGTCGCGCGCGCGGATGGCGCTATTGTCCGGGTTGACGATTCACCACACAAATTCATTGTGGGAATCGATTGATGAGCCGGTTGCATGAAACGGCGGCTGTCCTGGCCGCCCGGCGACGTGCAAAACGGCAGAAGAATGTTCTGTCGCGATCGCGCCCGGAAGTGAAAAAACCTAGCAGTAACATGGTGTTACACCGATGCCCGCGACATAACACTTTTTGGCTCGACACCGTTTCGGACGGCTCATAAATTACTGCTGAAAGCCTTGGGTCGGCCGAAAGGAGCTGGCGGCGGGCGTGGACAGGCACGGAACGATGACGGAACGGGTGAAACGGAAGATCGGACGATGGGTGGCAGGCGTGCTCGGCGCGTTCCTGATGCCGCTCGCGCTCGCCCAGCCGCCCCACGGCGGTCACGGGTTCGGCGGCCACGGCTTCGGTGGCGGCGACATGCGCGCGTACGGTCAGCCGAATGGCGGCGGGCAGGGCGGTGTGCCGGTCTGGCGCCGCGCTCCGCCCCCTGCCGGTGTGCGTCCCGGTGGTGTGAGCGGCTACGGCTCCCGCTGGGGGCTGCGGCCGACGCCGTCGTACGGCCATTACGCCGCGCAAAGCCCGTATCGTCCGATCAGTGCCGACGTGCGCCAGATGCCGCGCCCGCCGGGTGGCGGCAACGTGCCGCTGCGTGCCGGCTCGATCCGCGCCGACGTCGCGCGCTACAACGAGGAGCGTGGCGGCCGTCCGATGCCGCCGCCCCGCTCGCAGGAAGAGCCTGCGCACTCGCCGTTTTTCTCCCCGTTCTACCGAAACTGAGCGCCCCGGCGCTCGTCCCCCTGCCGGCTGATGCGAATTCGCCACAGTCGCGCGCAGATTTCCGCTGATTTTCCCGCCGCATTGCGCTATCTTTCGCGCCCGGCACGCGCATGCCCCGCCGCCGCCTGGCCGCGCGACCGCGTTCGCGCCGGGCCGCTGCCGGGCATCCGGCCATGTATCAATTCCGCGAAGTTAATGCCGCCGCTATACCAGCAATAAGTGTGCGCAATTTTGACCGGACGAATGATCCGTAAAGATGGCTGCGCCCCATACGACGCAAGCACTCGGCTCCAAAAAACAACGCTCGCGCCACTTATCGACTATTCGACAAAATCTGGAGATCCCATGAAAGCATTTGCTCGCCGTGCGTCGCGCACGTCCGTCAAGCTGATCGCCGCAGCCGCCTGCGTGGCGGCCACTGCGCCCGTCCATGCACAGTCGAGCGTGTCGCTCTACGGTCAGGTCGACGAATGGGTCGGCGCCACCAAGTTTCCGGGCGGCAACCGCGCATGGAACGTGTCGGGCGGCGGCATGTCGACGTCGTACTGGGGCCTGCACGGTGCAGAGGATCTCGGCGGCGGCTACAAGGCGATCTTCACGATGGAGAGCTTCTTCCGCGCGCAGAACGGCCAGTTCGGCCGCTTCCAGGGCGACACGTTCTTCGCCCGCAACGCGTACGTCGGCGTCAGCTCGCCGTACGGCACGGTGACGGCAGGCCGCCTGACGACGCACCTGTTCCTGTCGACGATCCTGTTCAACCCGTTCTACGACTCGTACACCTTCTCGCCGATGGTGTACCACGTGTTCCTCGGCCTCGGCACGTTCCCGACCTACCCGAGCGATCAGGGTGCAGTCGGCGATTCGGGCTGGAACAACGCGCTGTCGTACACGTCGCCTTCGTTCGGTGGCCTGAACTTCGGTGCGATGTACGCGCTCGGCAACCAGGCCGGCGACAACCGTTCGAAGAAGTGGAGCGCGCAGTTCAACTACGCGAACGGCCCGTTCGCGGCGACCGCCGTGTACCAGTACGTGAACTTCAACAACGGCCCGCAGGATCTGAGCGCGCTCGTCTCCGGCATGAAGAGCCAGGGTATCGCACAGGTCGGCGCGACCTATGACCTGAAGTATGTGAAGCTGTTCGGCCAGTACATGTATACGAAGAATGACCAGGTCGCGGGCAGCTGGCACGTGAACACCGCGCAGGGCGGCGTGTCGGTGCCGATCGGCGTGGGCAACGCGATGGCGTCGTACGCGTATTCGCGCGACGCGGGCGGCCTCGACCAGACGCGCCAAACCTGGGCCGTCGGCTACGACTATCCGCTGTCCAAGCGCACGGACGTCTACGCGGCCTACATGAACGACAAAATCAGCGGCCTGTCGTCCGGCAACACGTTCGGCGCAGGCATCCGCGCGAAGTTCTGACGCGTACGCGCGATCGATGCGCCGGCCGCGCGCGTAAAACACGTGTTCCGGCTGCATGTTTTCCCGCCCGAAACGGCGCCGCCACTCGCGGCGCCGTTTTGCCTTTCTTGACCTTTCTGTTTCCTCGCCTTTGTTACCCTATCTCGTAATTGGACCATTCCCCCGTCATTACGAGCTAGTTCGATGGATACCCTCGTCAGCATGAATGTGTTTCGCTACGTCGTCGAAGTGGGCAGCTTCGTCGGCGCGGCCGAACGCATGCAGATGTCGGCTGCGATGGCGAGCAAGCACGTGATGCATCTCGAGCAGCAGCTCGGTGCGCGGCTGCTGCATCGCACGACACGACGCGTTGCGCCTACCGAGGCGGGACGCGAATACTATGAGCGCCTGGTGCAGGCGCTGTCAGAACTCGACGAAGCCGGGCAGGCCGTCGGCGCCGCGAGCGTGGTGCCGCAGGGCAGGCTGCGCGTCACGTCGCTGTCCGCGTTCGGGTTGCGGCACGTGATGCAGGCCGTCACCGATTATGCGGGCCGGTTCCCGGACGTGACCGTCGACATGACGCTGTCCGATCGCGTGGTCGACCTGATCGAGGAAGGCTACGACGTCGCGGTACGCGCGGCGCCGAACGGATTGAAATCGTCGTCGCTGGTCGCGCGGCAGATCGCGACCGCGCACATCCTGCTGGTCGCGTCGCCCGAGTATCTCGAGAAGCACGGCACGCCTCAGACGATTGCCGACCTCGCGCACCACAACTACCTGCGGCGCGATTCGAATTCGACGATGCTCGACGCGCTGGTGATCGACGCGGCCGCTGCGTCGCGCGTGAACCTGAACGGCAACCTGATCGTGAATCACCTGGAAGGGCTGCGTGCGGCCGTGCTCGCCGGCGCGGGCATCGCGCTGCTCGGCACCGAGGTGGTCGGCGACGATATCGAATCGGGCCGGCTCGTGCCGGTGCTGCTCGATTCGGTGCCGCCGCACGAAGCGCCGATCTATGCGGTGTACGCGAGCCGCCGCCACGTATCCGCGAAGGTGCGCTCGTTCGTCGACTTCCTGGCGGCGCGTTTCGAAGGGCAGTCGCTGTGCCCGTCGATCGAATCGCACCTGCGCGTGCTGCCGATCACGCGGATGAAGCGCGCGGTCTGAGCGGCGGATTCCGCTGCGGCGGGGCCATAAAAAAGCGCGAACCGCAGTTCAAGCGGTTCGCGCTTTTTGTTTGGTCCGACGGTTTGCGCGCCGATGGCGGCCGCGAGGGCCGCCGCCTTCGTCAGCGCGGGATGCCGAGCCGTGCCTTCGCGTCGTCGTACTCGCGCTTCAGCCGCTCGACGAGCGCGCCCACGCTCGGCAGGTCGTCCATCAGGCCGACGCCCTGGCCGGCGCCCCAGATGTCCTTCCACGCCTTCGTCTTGTCGCTGCCGAAATTCATCTTCGTCTTGTCGGATTCCGGCAGCGCGTCCGGATCGAGGCCGGCTTTCTCGATGCTCTCGCGGATGTAGTTGCCGTGCACGCCGGTGAAGAGGTTCGTGTAGATGATGTCCGACGATTTCGCGTTCACGATCGCGTGCTTGTAGTCGTCGATCGCGTGCGCTTCCTGCGTCGCGATGAAGCGCGTGCCCATGTACGCGAAGTCGGCGCCCATCGCCTGCGCGGCGAGGATCGAGCCGCCGTTCGCGATCGAGCCGGACAATACGATCGGGCCGTCGAAGATCTTGCGCACTTCGCCGACCAGCGCGAACGGCGACGTCGTGCCTGCGTGGCCGCCGGCGCCGGCCGCGACGAGGATCAGCCCGTCGACGCCGGCTTCGAGCGCCTTCTGCGCGTGGCGCAGGTTGATCACGTCGTGCAGCACGATGCCGCCGTAGCTGTGCACCGCGTCGACGATCTCGCGCGCCGGTGCGCGCAGGCTCGTGATGAAGATCGGCACCTTGTGCTCGACGCACACGCGCACGTCGTGCTCGAGCCGCGCGTTCGACTGATGGACGATCTGGTTGACCGCGATCGGGCCGATCACCGCATCGGGGTGTTTCGCCTTGTGGTCGGCCAGCTCCGCCTGGATCTGCGTGAGCCACTCGTCGAGCAGTTCGGCCGGACGCGCATTGAGCGCGGGAAACGAACCGACGATGCCCGCCTTGCATTGCGCGAGCACGAGTTCGGGGTAGCTGACGATGAACATCGGCGACGCGATGACGGGCAGCGTCAGGTTCTGCAGGACAGTGGGCAATGCCATGTGATGTCTCCAGTCTCCAGGGGCGGTCGGCGCCCGCGCAGTCGCGCCGGCGTCGACACCATGCTTTGCGGTCGAACGGTGATTCGAGTGTAGCTGCGGAACGCGTTCGTTCATATTAATACGAACGGTCGTGCGATTCTACGCGAGCTTAACAAAAGGCGCGGTGTGGCGGCAATCGAGTGAGTGTTCTCTTTCTACGGATTCTGGTGGTTACCCCGCTGTGAAGACGCGCGCGCGCTCCTAAAATAGCCGCCATAACAAACCAACGAGAAACAAACCATGTCGTTTGAGGCGTTTGCACCGTTTCGCGTGACGGTGCAGGACACCGACATCTTCGGTGTCAAAGGAGGCGCGGGTCCGCCGCTTCTGTTGCTGCACGGACATCCGCAAACCCACATGATCTGGCATCGCGTTGCCGCGACGCTCGCGGATCACTTCACGGTGATCGCCACCGACCTGCGCGGTTACGGCGCATCGGGCCGGCCGCCGAGCGACGCGCAGCACGTGCCGTATTCGAAACGGGCGATGGCGGCCGATCAGGTCGCGGTGATGCGGCACTTCGGCTTCGAGCACTTCCATGTGTGCGCGCACGATCGCGGCGCGCGGGTCGCACACCGGCTCGCGCTCGATCACGCGGAGGCGGTCGAGCGGATGATGCTGCTCGACATCGCGCCGACGCTCGCGATGTACGAGAAAACCGACCGCGCATTCGCGACCGCGTATTTCCACTGGTTCTTCCTGATCCAGCCGGCGCCGCTGCCCGAGACGCTGGTCGGCGCGCACACCGATGCGTACATCGAGCGCGTGATGGGCAACCGGTCGGCAGGGCTCGCGCCGTTCGCGCCCGAAGCGCTCGACGCGTATCGGGCGGCGCTCGCGCAGCCGGGCGCCGTGCATGCGATGTGCGAAGACTACCGTGCATCGGCGACGATCGACCTCGAGCACGACCGTGCGGATCTCGAGCGCGGCAACAAGGTCGCGTGCCCGCTGCGCGTACTGTGGGGCGAGCACGGGATCGTCGGCCGCTGCTTCGATCCGCTCGACGAATGGCGGCGCGTCGCGCGCGACGTCAGCGGCCGCGCGCTCGACTGCGGGCACTACATTCCGGAAGAGGCGCCCGTCGCGCTGATCGACGAACTGCTCGCGTTCTTCGAGGCGCGCGATCCGGCGGCGTAAAGGGGCGGGCAGGCGGCGCGTGCCGCCTGCGGCTCAGCGGTGCGCGCTGTCGTCCTCGACGAGCGGCGGCAGGCGGCGCGGCACCGGCGTCGATTTCACGATCGCGGTGCTCGTCTCCGCGCGCTCCGTCACCTTCGACAGGATGTCGTCGAGGTGCTCGATCGTGCGCAGGTAGAGCCGGCAGATGAAGCAGTCTTCGCCGGTCACCTTGTCGCATTCGACGAACTCGGGAATCCGCCGCAGCAACTCCTCGACCAGGTGCAACTGGCCCGGCAGCGGCTTCACGCGGACGATCGCCTGCAGCGTGTAGCCGAGCGCGCGCGGGTCGAGCTCGACGGTGAACGCGGCGATCACGCCTTGCGCTTCGAGCCGCCGCACGCGGTCGGCGGTCGCCGGTGCCGACAGCCCGATCTGCCGGGCGAGTTCGCTGGTCGCGATGCGTGCGTCGTCGGCCAGCGCCGCGACGATCGCGCGGTCGGTCGCGTCGAGCGATGCGACGGCGGGCGGGGAAAGGCGTTTCGGCATGATCGCTTTGCTTTCGAAGGTCAATCGGCTGATTCGCTTCAGTTTAGCCGTGGCTGCGGCGAAAGCAAGTTTCTAGAATCGAAGTCATCCCGCTCTTCAACGGAGTTCATGATGGCCTCGAATGAAATGCGCCGCGGCGCCGCCGAGATGATCGTCGCGATGCTGATGTCCGGCACGATCGGCTGGCTCGTGATGTCGTCGCAGCAGCCGCTGACGAATGTCGTGTTCTTCCGCTGCCTGTTCGGCGCCGCGACGCTCGCGATCGTCTGCGCGGCGTTCGGCTTCCTGCGCCGCGCGCTGTTCTCGCCGCGCATGCTCGCGCTCGCGACGCTCGGCAGCGTTGCGATCGTCGCGAACTGGCTGCTGCTGTTCGCCGCCTATTCGCGCGCGTCGATCTCGATGGCTACCGCCGTCTACAACACGCAGCCGTTCATGCTCGTCGCGCTCGGCGCGATCGTGTTCCGCGAACGGATCACCGCGTCGACGGTGGCGTGGCTCGCGCTCGCGTTCGCCGGGCTCGTGTTCGTGGTGCGCGTCGAGCCGGCCGTGCTCGCGGTGCCCGGCGCGTATCTGGAGGGCGTCGCGCTGTCGCTCGGCGCGGCGTTCCTGTATGCGATCTCGTCGATCGTCACGAAACACCTGAGGGGCACGCCGCCGCACCTGCTCGCGCTGCTGCAGGCCGGCCTCGGCATCGTGCTGCTCGCGCCGTTCGCGCACTTCGGCACGCTGCCTGCGACGGCCGGGCAGTGGCTCGACCTGATCGTGCTCGGCGTCGTCAACACGGGGCTGATGTACGTGCTGCTGTACGGCGCGATCCAGAAGCTGCCGACCGCGATGACGGGCGCGCTGTCGTTCGTCTATCCGGTCGTCGCGATCGTCGTCGATCACGTCGCGTTCGGGCAGACGCTCGCGTGGACGCAGGTATTCGGCGCGCTGCTGATCCTGCTCGCGGCGGCCGGCGTGAACCTCGGCTGGCGTATCGTGCCCGCGCGTCGCGCGGCGGTCGGCAACTGAAACGATCGTACGATTCGGCGCCGCTGCGGCGCGCCGGACGCGAATTTCAGGAACGGTGATTGCGCGCGCAAGCGGCCCCCGCGCACGCGTGAAAAACGCTGTAAGAAGTTGTAGGGAAACACCCGATGCGACGCGGCGGCGTCGCTCGTATGATGCGGGCTGTGACGTTGATCACGTTCACAGGATTCCGATCTCGATGCCGTTCGCCCGCGAGGCTGAACGGCTTTTTTTTTATGTTTCGCTTCCGGCGAGCAGACGCCGCCTTGCGTCGAGCCGCGCGAGCAGCGCACGCCTGGCGTCGTCGTCCGATGTACGCCATCCCTTGATCTCGCCGCGCGTGCGCAGGCAGCCCGCGCACCAGTCGGTGCGCGGATCGATGCGGCAGACGTCCGTACACGGCGACGCGACCGTGGCGACCGGCACCGTCACGTCGCTCATGCGTCGGCCCGCAACGCGACGTCCGCGACCGGCGCGCCCGTCAGCGACACGAGTTCGTGCGGCGACAGGTTGAACACCGCGTGCGGATGGCCGGCGGCGGCCCACAGGCTGTCGAGCGCGAGCAGGTCGGCGTCGATCAGCGTGACGGGTTCGACGAGATGGCCGATCGGGCAGACACCGCCGATCGCATAGCCGGTGTTGTCGCGCACGAACTTCGCGTCCGCGCGGCCGACCGCGCCGACCTGCGCGGCGACCTTCTTTTCATCCACGCGATTGACGCCGCTCGCGACGACCAGCACGGGCGCGCCGTCCGCCTGCCGGCGAAACAGGATCGACTTCGCAATTTGCGCGACCGAACAGCCGAGCCCGGCCGCGGCTTCGGCCGACGTCTTGCCGGTGTCGGCGAGCATCACGATGCCTTTCGCATGGCCGCGCTCGCGCAGCAGCAGCGCGACGCGTCGCGCGGAATCGGGGAGTGAATCGAATGAAGCGGGTGTCGTCATGTCGAGGAATCCGTGGAGTGGCGCGATCAGACGCAGTTCGCGGCGTCGGCCGCGCTCTGCGCCTTGGCGAGCAGGGCGCGCCCGGCGCGCGACACGTTCGCGCGGCCGATTGCGTTGGAGATGAAGTCGCCGGCGGCGACGACCTGCGCGAGATCGATGCCGGTGTCGATGCCGAGGCCCTGCATCAGGTACAGCACGTCCTCGGTCGCGACGTTGCCGGTTGCGCCCTTCGCGTACGGGCAGCCGCCGAGGCCCGCGACCGACGCGTGGAAGATCTCGATCCCTTCGAACAGCGCCGCGTAGATGTTCGCGAGCGCCTGGCCGTAGGTGTCGTGGAAGTGGCCCGACAGGCGTTCGCGCGGAAACACGCGCGTGACGGCCGCGAGCACTTCGCGCGTGCGCGTCGGCGTGCCGACGCCGATCGTGTCGGCGATGTCGATCTCGTCGCAGCCGAGCGCCGCGAAGCGTTCGACGACGTCGACGACCGATGCGACCGGCACTTCGCCCTGGTACGGGCAGCCGAGCGTGCACGACACGCTGCCGCGCAGCCGCAGGCCCGCGTCCTTCGCGGCTTTCGCGACGGGCTCGAAGCGCGCGATGCTCTCGGCGATGCTGCAGTTGATGTTCCGCTGCGAGAACGCCTCGCTCGCCGCGCCGAAGATCACGACTTCGTCCGCGCGTGCGGCGACCGCATTCTCGAAGCCTTTCAGGTTCGGCGTGAGCACCGAGTACACGGTGCCCGCGCGGCGTTCGATGCCGGCCATCACGTCGGCGCCGTCGGCCATCTGCGGCACCCATTTCGGCGACACGAACGACGCGGCCTCGACATTGCGGAAGCCGGCGCGCGACAGCCGGTCGACGAGTGCGATCTTCACGTCGGTCGGCACGAAGGTCTTCTCGTTCTGCAGCCCGTCGCGCGGGCCGACTTCGACGATCTTGACGGCGGTGGGGAACGTCATGGTTGTCTCCTGATTGTTCGGTAGGGCGGAATTCAGTAGCCGCGCGCGTAGTCGACGACGCCGCTGATCGGCTCGCCGCGCGCCAGTGCGCGGATCTTGCCGGCAATCTGCTCGACGGCTTCCTCGCGCAGCGTTTCGGCCGAGCTGTGCGGCGTGATCGTGATGCGCGGCGCGTGCCAGAACGGATGGTCTTCCGGCAGCGGCTCGTGCTGGAACACGTCGAGCGTGGCCGCGGCGATCCGGCCGCTCGCGAGCGCGTCGAGCAGGTCAGCCTCGACCAGGTGCGCGCCGCGCGCGACGTTGACGACGTACGCGCCGGGCGCGAGCCGCGCGAACGCGCGCGACGACAGGATGCCGTCGGTGTCGGGCGTGCTCGGCAGCAGGTTGACGAGCACCTTCGCACCGTCGATGCACGCGTCGAGTGCGCCGTCGCCGGCGAAGGTCGTGACGCCGTCGAGCTGCTTCGGGCTGCGGCTGTAGCCGCGCACGGGCAGGCCGAGCGCGGCGAGCGCGCGTGCGACCTGGGTGCCGAGCACGCCGAGGCCCAGGACGGCGACCGCGAAGCGCGCGCGCGCATGCGGTTCGAGCGGCTGCCAGCGGCGCTCGCGCTGTTGCAGGTCGTATTCGTCGAAGCGGCGCAGGTAGCGCAGCACGGCGTACGTCACGTACTCGACCATCTGCTGCGCCATGCCCGAATCTTCGAGCCGCACCAGCGGCACGTGCGCGGGGAGCGTGCCCGGATGCGCGCGATCGAGCGCGAGCAGCGCGTCGACGCCCGCGCCGAGGTTGAAGATCGCGCGCAGGCCGTCGCGCGGCGCGAAGAACTCGCGCGGCGCGCGCCACACGAGCGCGTAGTCGGCGGGGGCCGTATCGCCCGGCTGCCACACGCGCAACTCGGCTTCCGGCAGCGCGTGAGCGATCTCGTCGCGCCACGCGACGGCTTCCTGGTGCGGGGAATGGAACAGGATCTTCATTGCGTGAAGGGGCGCGCGCCGGCGAGGCGCGTCACGGGAACGGCGAGCGGAGCCGGGCGCAGCGCGCCGGCGGACGTAGCGGACATCGGGCGTCTCCTGACGACCGGCACGGCGCGTCGGCGCCCGGACCGGTTCCGTGTGAAGCTGACGGGAAGCCCACATTCTACGGTTTCGCGGCGCATCGCGCCGTCGCGCGGGCCGTGCGTCCGGCGCGGCCCGCCATCGGGCCGCCACCAGACCGCCGCCGGACCGCCGCGCGGCCGCCGGCCGCGCAAAAGCAAAGCACAAAATATTGGTTCGGCCGCCGGGTCCGCCGCGCCACAATCGAACCTCGTCTTCAAGCAAGCGAGGGCAATCATGAGCGCATGCAGCAAATCGGCGTGGCCGCCGCGGCTCGTCACCGTTCCGGGCCTGCACGGCAGCGAAGGCGCTCACTGGCAAACCTGGCTCGAGCGGCAGTTTCCGCGCTCGTTGCGCGTCGAGCAGGACGACTGGGACGCGCCCGATCTCGCGGGCTGGGCGCACTCGGTGCGCACGCTGCTCGATCGCGAGCGCGGCCCGTTCGTGCTCGCCGCGCACAGCTTCGGCTGCCTTGCGGCCGCACACGCGCTCGCGCAGGGGCCGCATACGGGCGATGTCGCGGGCGTGCTGTTCGTCGCGCCCGCCAGCCCGAAGAAATTCACGTTCGCCGGGCCGTTCGACGCCCGCCGGCTCGCGGTGCCGTCGATCGTGATCGGCAGCGAGACCGATCCGTGGATGCCGCTCGCCGACGCGCGCACGCTCGCGCAGCGCCTCGGCAGCGCGTTCGTGAACCTCGGCGACGCCGGGCACATCAACACGGCGGCCGGGTTCGGGCCGTGGCCGCGCGCGAAATACTTCATCGACACGCTGGTTCACTGCGCGGCGCCGCTGCGCTTTCGCGACGCGGACGACGGCTTCGAAGCCGCGCTCGTCGACCGCGCGCTCGCGCACGCGGTCTGACGGCGCGGGCCGTCGCGCTTACGACGCGGCGACGGGCTTGACGGCGGCCGGATCCGAGTAGCTCGGCCGGCCGTTCTCGACGTGGCCCGCGAAGCGGCGCGAGAACGTGCCGTTCGCGCCGTCGCTGACCGTCACGTCATACCATTGGTGGCTCGACGCGAGCGCCCATTGCTCGACCTGCTCGCCGCCGCCGTGCAGCGTCACCTGCCGCGCCGGCGTGCCGTACGCGTTGTCGGTCAGCGTCAGCGCGACGTGGGCGCCACCGTGGTTGTGCAGCTTCAGGTACAGGTTCCCGTTCGCGACGTCGTAGCCGGCCTTCACCTCCGGCTGTGCCGGGTTGCGGTGATGCACGGCCGTGGCCGACACGTTGCCCGAGAACACGCGCACGAAGCCGTTCGGCCCGTACACCGAGAACGCATACACGCCGTTCGTCACCGTCAGGTCGAAGTCCGCATGCAGCACGCGGCGCGCGCCGACCGTATAGCGCCACGGGCCGTCGGTGCGGTTCGTCGCATACACGTGGAAGTGCGCGCCCTGGTTGCCGCGGTTCGCGAACTCGATGCGCAGCTTCGTCCCACCGTAAATGCTCGCGTTCACGTGCAGTTCGTACGGCAGGGCGCGCGCGGGCCGCACGCCGGGTTCCTGCGGATCGACCGGCGACGGCGTCGCGGGCACGGTCGGCGCGGGTTGCGACGTGCACTGCTGGTCCGCGATCGAGCGGTACTGGCTGGTATCCGGCAGCGGCGGGAACGACGCATCCGACGAGCGGAAGTCGAACGCGGCGGTGAGGTCGCCGCACACGGTGCGGCGCCACGGCGTGATGTTCGGTTCGTCGATGCCGAAGCGCTCGCCGATGAAGCGGATCACCGACGTGTGGTCGAACACCTGCGAGCACACGTAGCCGCCCTTGGTCCACGGTGACACGACCGTCATCGGCACGCGCGGCCCGAGGCCGTACGGCAGGCCGTCGGCCGTGTAGCTGCCGCCGCGGCCGGGGTTCACGACCGTATGCAGCTCGCCGTCGGTCGTCACGGTCGACGCGCCCTGCGTGGCCGACGTCGGCGGCTGCGGCGGCACGATGTGGTCGAAGAAGCCGTCGTTTTCGTCGTACATGATGAACAGCACGGTCTTGCGCCACACGTCCGGGTTCGACGTGAGCGCATCGAGAATCTGCGACGTGTAGTTCGCGCCGTACGCGGGCGTGTATTTCGGATGCTCGGAGAACGCGGCCGGCGGGCACAGCCACGACACCTGCGGCAGCCGGTCGTTGATCACGTCGTCCTTCAGGTTGTCGAGCGTGCGCACCGTCTGCGCGCGCTGGTACAGCGACGAACCGGGCTTCGCGTTGATGAAGTTCGCGAAGTTCTGCAGCACGTTGGTGCCGTAGTTGCCGTTGTACGGGTCGTTGCCCGTCGTGCCCTGCTGATAGATCTGCCACGACACGCCGTGCGCTTCGAGGCGCTCGGGAAAGGTCGTCCATGACAGCAACTGGTAGGCCGGCGGCCCGTCGCCGTCGACATAGTCGCTGTTGTCGAGCAGCGGGCCGCCGAACTTGCCGGTCGGGTCGACCGTGCCCGTCATCAGGTACGAGCGGTTCGGGTGCGTCGGCCCCGGCAGCGAGCAGAAGTAGTTGTCGCACACGGTGAACGCATCGGCGAGCGCGTAGTGGAACGGGATGTCCTCGCGCACGTGATAGCCCATCGTCATGTCGGTCTTGTTCGCGGGCCACTGGTCGTAGCGGCCGCCGTCGATCGCCGCGTGCGTCTTGTACCACGAGTGGTCGAGATCGCCCACGCACTGCGCGCTCGTCGTCAGCGTGTTCAGCCGGAACGGCAGCACCGGCTTGCCCGGATCGGCCTTCGACGGCTGGTACCAGACCGGCTTGCCGTTCGGCAGCGGGATCGGGAAGCGGTCGTTGTAGCCGCGTACGCCGCGCAGGTGTCCGAAGTAATGATCGAACGAGCGGTTTTCCTGCATGAACACGACGATGTGCTCGACGTCGCGGATCGTGCCGGTGCCACGCGCGGCGGGAATCGCGAGCGCGCGGCGGATCGATTCGGGAAAGGCGTTGAGCGCAACGGCGGCGCCCGCGGATTGTGCGACGGTATGCAGGAAACGGCGGCGGCTCGATGACGTCATGTTGTTCACCTCGGTTCTGCGGTCGGGGGGACGGAAGCGGCGGAATCAGCCCGGCGACGATGCGGCGGCGCTCGACGCGGCCGCGTTCGCCGCGGGCTTCGCGTCGTCGTCGTCATCGGGCGGGTAGTGCACGACGGGCGGCGCGAGCGGCGCCGCATCGGACGCGGCGGCATTCGCTGCGGCATCGTTGTTGAACGCGCTGGCAGAGCCGGACGATGCGCCGGCTTGCTGCGAGGCGTCGGTCGCGTGGGCGTCGTGCTGCCCGTCGTCGCTGCAGGCGGCGACGAAAACGGCGGCACAAAGAACGACGACGACGGAAACGCGACGCATGACTTCTCTCCTGGCAGGCTGATCGGGAAACGTTTTCGAGTATGCCGATGCGATGCGACGTTTCGGTGAATCGTTTGCGTCGGGCGCGTGATCGCGAAAGGCTTTCGCCAGGCTGACCATTGGCTTTCGCGTGTGGCGGGCCGGCAGGCGGCCGCCTGCCGATCGCGGCCGGTCAGCGCCGCGGCGTCCTGCGCCGCACCTCGCTGCGCAGCCAGTCGAGCCACGTGCGGATCGCCGCCTCGTGCGGATGGCCGGGGCGCCAGACGACGTAGTGCGCATACACGTCGGTGATGCGCACCGTCGACACGCGCACCAGCGTGCCGTCCGCGAGCTCGGGCTCGATCAGCGAGCGGCGCGCGAGCGCGACGCCGCGGCCTTGCAGCGTCGCGTCGATCAGCGCGTTCGTATCGGTGAAACGCGGCGCGCGCGCGGATTCGGTGAGGTCGAGCCGTGCGGCCTGGAGCCACGGTTCCCACGGCTGCGCGGGATGGCGCAGCAGCGTCGCGCGGACGAGCTCCGCCGGCGCGCGCGGGGCGACGCCGTCGCGATTGCGGTACGCGGGGCTCGCGACCGGGAAGAGGGTTTCGTTCATCAGCTTCTCGGCGATGACGCCCGGCCAGGTGCCGGGCCCGTAGCGCAGTGCGACGTCGATGCGATCGCGCTTGCGCAGCGGCGCGAGCGCCACGTCCGGGTGCAGCGCGATCGCGATGTGCGGATGCGCGGCCGTAAAGCGCGGCAGGCGCGGCGCGAGCCAGCGCTCGGCCACGCTCGGCAGCACGCTGACGTTCAGCGTCACGTCGCAGGGACGCGGGCGGCGGCGTACCGCGAGCGCCGGCTCGAACGCGCGTTCGAGCACGCTCAGGCCCTGGCGCACCTGCAGCGCGAGCGCGTGCGCGGCATGCGTCGGCGTCGCGCCGTTACGCTCGCGCGTGAAGAGCGGATGGCCGAGCTGCGCTTCGAGCGCGCGGATGTGCTGGCTGACCGCGCCTTGCGTGAGGGCGAGTTCGTCGGCCGCGCGCGTGAAGCTTTGCAGCCGCACGGCGGTCTCGAACGCACGCAGCGTCTGCAGCGGAGGGAGGTGGATGCGTCGCATGCGGGTATTAGTAACACTAATGCCCGAGTACGACAATTCATCGTTTGCGGCGCACCGGTACACGTTCCTACACTCGGTTCCGTCTTCCACAGCCTCGTCGGGCCACGCCATCATGAACGCATATCGTCTCTATCTTTCGCCGGGCGCCTGCTCGCTTGCCGCCCACATCGCGCTGGAGGAAACCGGCGCGCCGTTCGACGTCGAGATCGTCTCGGTGCAGAAGCAGCAGAATCTCGACGCGCGCTATCTCGCGATCAACGCGAAGGCGCGCGTGCCCGTGCTCGCGATTCCGGGCGAGCCGCGCGCGCTGACCGAAACGCCGGCGATCCTCACGTATCTCGCGCGCCGCCATCCGGATGCGCAATTGCTGCCGCTCGGCGATCCGCTGCGCGAGGCGCGGTGCCACGAATGGCTCGCCTGGCTGGTCGGCTGGGTGCATGGCGTCGGCTACGGCACGCTGTGGCGGCCGGGCCGCTTCATCGACGATCCGGCGCTGCACGGTGCGATCAGCGCGCACGGGCGCAACACGATCGAAGCCGCGAACGCGACGATCGAAGCCGCGCTCGCCGATGGCCGCACGTGGGCCGAACCGGGCGCGCATTCGATCGTCGATCCGTTCCTGCTCGTGCTGTACCGCTGGGGCGCCGCGATCGGGCTCGACATGACGCAGCATGCGGCGTGGACAGCCCATGCGCAGCGCGAGGCCGAACGGCCGGCTGCGCGGCGTGCGCTGGCGCGCGAGGCAGCCTGACGGATGCGCGGGCGTCGTGGTGTGTGCCGCGACGCCCGCGTGAGACGGGCAACGGCTATTTCGCGGCGAACAGCGGATAGGTCGCGCCGGCGACCAGCGCGGCTGCGAGCCACACCACGCTCCACGAGCTGACCGCGAGCAGCGGCGGAATCGCGAGTGGCGTCGCGAACAGCCCGAGGTAGACGATCGTGTTCACCATCCCGAGCGCAGTGCCCGCGTGGTTCGCGCCCGCGAGCGTCGCGAGTTCCGTGTACGCGACGCCGTGCCATGCCGACACGCAGATGCCGGCGAACACGAGAATCGCGACGATCGCGGCGAGCGGTACGTGCGCACTGCCGGCTGTCGCCGCGGCGAGCAGCGCGAACGACCCGGCCGCGACGAACACGGAGCCGCGCAGATACGCGCGCCGGTTGCCGTGCCGGTCGGTATGACGGCCGCTCCACACGCGCATCACCATCGCGCCGAGTTGCAGCACCACCATTGCCGCGCTGATGCCGGCGAGGCCGAGCCGGCCGAAGTCGTGCAGGAACACCGTCGCGAACGTGAGCACCGCGAACTGCGGCGCGCACAGCAGGCCGATGCCGAGCACGATGCGCCACACGGGGCCGCTCGCGAGCGGGTTGCGCGCCTGCGGGGCGGACGGCTGCCGCCCGGCCGGGCGATGCGTGGCGACGCGCGCCGCGGCCGGCTCGGCGGGCGGCTCGTGCAGCCAGCGCCAGGTCAGGGCGGCCGATCCCGCGCACAGCAGCATCAGCGCACCGAACACCGCGGCGAAACCGAGATGCGACGCGAGCGATGGCAGCAGCGCCGCGCCGACGCCGCCGCCAAGCGGCACGGCCGTCTGGCGGATGCTCATCGCGAGCCCGCGTTCGCGCTCGCCGAACCAGCGCATCACCGCGCGTCCGCTCGACCCGTTCACGCTGCCGCCGAGCAGGCCGACGCAGCACATGGCCGCGACGACGCGCATCAGCGGCGGCACTGCGTGCGCGGTCGGGACGATCGTGCCCACCATCAGCGCGAGCATCGCGGCCGTCGCGACCAGCCCGGTCAGCAGCACGCGCCGATCGCCGAAGCGGTCGGCGGCGATTCCCCACGGCAGCTCGGACAGCGCGACGCCGAAGCCGAGCGCGCCGAGCACGAGGCCGAGCGCGCCGTTGTCGAGGTGATAGGCCGTGCGCATCCACACGGCCGTGGTCGGGATGCCGGCCGCGGCCGCCGAAAAGCTCATGTTCGCGGCGACACCGGCCGCCAGCACGCGCCAGCGATGGGCCGGGCCGCGCACGTCGCGGGCAGGCGAGGAGGGGGAGGCGATGCACGAGGTATCCATGACGGCGGGCCCGGTTGGAAATTGACATCCACAGTCTGGCGGCCTACATTCATCCTGAAAATTGGAAAGTTTGTGATAAATCATTCGATAAATCAGGATGGTTGAAATGCCCGGACAAGACATTCCGCGCGGCGGCGAGCCGCTTGCGGTGGCCGATGCCACGCTGGCGCGGCCCAACTTCGACGTGGCGGCGCTGCGTAGCTTGGTTGCGGGCGTGGATCTCGGCAGTTTTGCGAAGGCGGCCGACCGCGTCGCGCGTTCGTCGTCGGCGGTGAGCGCGCAGATCCGCAAGCTCGAGGAGCAGGCTGGCACGCCGCTGTTCGTGAAAGCCGGGCGCGGGCTCGCACTGACCGATGCCGGCGACGCGATGCTGCGCTATGCGCGGCGGATGATCGAACTGAACGACGAGGCGGCCGCGGCGGTGCGCGGCGTGAATCTCGACGGCTGGGTGCGGGTCGGGCTGCAGGAGGACTTCGGCGAAGCGATCCTGCCCGACGTGCTCGGGCGGTTCGCGCGTGCGCATCCGAAGGTGAGGATCGAGGCGCGCGTGGCGCGCAATGCCGATCTGCTCGAGCGGCTCGATGCGAACCAGCTCGATCTCGCGCTCGTGTGGGGCGATCCGGCGTCGGCGGCGCTCGTGTCGCGGGCGGGGATCGACAGCGAAGCGATCGCACAGGTGCCGATGCAATGGATCGGTGCGGTGCGGGCGGGTGGTTTCGGGGTGCCGGACGAGGGCGGCGACGGCGCCGAAGGCGAAACGGGCGACACGGGCGCTACAGGTGCTACGGGCAGCCGTGCCGGGCGCACGCCGGGTGAGCCGCTGCCGCTCGTCGTGTTCGACCGGCCGTGCCGGTTCTTCGGCTCGGCGACCGATGCGCTCGATCGCGCGGGCGTGCCGTGGCGCATCGCGTTCACGACGCCGAGTCTTGCCGGGCTATGGGCGGCTGCGGCGGCCGGCCTCGGGCTGACGGTGCGCTCGCACTACGGGCTGCCCGCGTCGGTGCGGGTGCTCGACGCGGCGTCGTGCGGGCTGCCGGCACTGCCGAGCCTGCCGTTGATCCTGCTGCGGCGCACGTCGTCGGCGACGCCGACGGTCGACCGGCTGGCGCGGATCGTGACGCAGGCGGTGCGGGATGCGACGGAGGGCGCGGCGGCGTTGGCGGCCTGATGACACCTTCGGTTGCCGTCGCGGGCTGCGATCCATTCGTCCCTCTGCCGATCGGCTGAATGGGGCGCGCAGACTGATCCCGGCTGCCGACGAGCGTATCGTCAGCAGCGCGAGTATCTGGGAGGCCGCCATCAAGGCCGGTCTGGGGACGCTCGACATCGACGTGGGCAAGCTGATCCGGGCAACCGGCGCATGCGGGATTCGTGAGCTGCCGGTTCGCGCCGCGCATGGGGCTGCGGTGCGTGATTTGCCTCATCACCCTCGCGACCCGTTCGATCGCTTGCTGGTCGCGCAGGCGCGCCACGAACCGCTTCAGCGCGTGACGGCCGACGCTCGTCCTGCTCGGTACGACCTGTCGCTGGTTCTGACAGTGCGAAATAATCCGTCGGGTCGGAATGCGTCTGTCGGCAGCACCCTGCGCGGCGTAGCGGCTTATGCTGCGGCGACGTCCGACTCGATGGCTTCGAGCGCCGTACAGATCGCTGCCAGCCGCACCCGCAATCCTTCGCTCGCCGGCACGAACGGCAGCCGCAACCCGTCCTCGCACCACCCTTGCGCGGCGAGCACGGCCTTCACCGGTGCCGGGTTCGGCTCCGCGAACAGCGCCGCGACGAGCGGCTGCAGCGCGACCGACAGGCGCCGTGCATCGGCGAGCCGCCCGTCGCGCAGCAGCGCATGGATGCGCACATGCCATTCGGGCAGCACGTGTGCGCTGCTCGCGATCGCGCCGTGCGCGCCGGCGCACATCGCCGCGAAGTTCTGGTTGTCGTCGCCGGACAGGATCGCGAGCGGCGTGTCGTGCACGAGCCGGCTCATCCGGTCGAGCGTGCCGCCGCATTCCTTGATGCCGGCGACGCGCGGGTCGCGCGCGAGCGCCTGCAGCGTGTCCAGTTCGACGCTCACGCCGGTGCGGTACGGGATGTTGTAGACGAGCACCGGCAGGTCGGCGGCGTCGACGATCGCCTCGACATGGCGGCGGATGCCGTCCTGCGTCGGCCGCACGTAGACGGGCGGCGTGACGAGCAGCCCGTCGGGCCGCAGCGCCGCGAGTTCGCGTGCGCGCGCGGCCGCGAAGTGCGTCGCGCTCGCGGTCAGTCCGACGACGATCGGCCGCCCGGGCGCCGCGTCGCGCAGCGTCGCGAACACCGCGTCCTGCTCGCGCCCGTCGAGCAGGACGCCTTCACCGGTCGTCGCGCCCGCGACGAAGCCCGCGATGCCCGCGCCCGCATAGTGACGGGCGAGCCGCGCGAGCGCTGCATGGTCGACTTCGCCGTGGTGGAACGGCGTGATGATCGGCAGCCAGATACCTTCGAAACGTGTGTTCATGCAAAGCCTCATGGTGGAAACGGCATGGTAAGGAACCGTTCCGCCGGCGGAGTGCCGGAGCGAGGCGTGCGTGCAAGGAGAAAGAAACGACCTGCGGGCATCCCGTCCGGCATTCGCCTGACGGGACGCGACGTCCCCGTCAGTCGAGGCGTCGTTTTTTCAGTTTCAGCCCGGCCGCGCGCGTACCTGCCGCAACGGCGGCGAGGATCGAAAGCGAGCGCAGGGTAGCGGACATGGATGAACCGTAAGTGGGCTGAGCGGCGATCTTAACACCGGATCGGCGGCGCGCGCGAGCGCCGCCGCCGTTTAGCAGGATTCGAGATTTGCTTTCCACGACTGATTGGAAAGCGCGCCGCGCCCGGCCGCTAGAATGCCCGCTTACGTTTCGATGACAGCGCGTACGCGTGCCGTCACGCACATTCACCACCACTGGAAACGGGGCATATCACGATGGCAAGCATCAAGGGGATCGGCCGTTGGCTGCACACGGGCGCGGCGGCGGCGCTGGTCATGGCGGCGACGGCTGCGCATGCGGACACGTCGATCCTGAACGTGTCGTACGACGTGACGCGCGAGTTGTACAAGGACATCAACACGAGCTTTGCCGCCGCGTACAAGCAGAAGACCGGCGAGACCGTCACGATCAAGCAGTCGCACGGCGCGTCGAGCGCGCAGGCGCTGTCGGTACTGCAGGGGCTGCAGGCCGACGTCGTGACGATGAACCAGCCGAACGACATCGACTTGCTCGCCGAGCGCGGTCAATTGCTGCCGAAGGACTGGCGCGCACGCTTTGCGGACAACAGCTCGCCGTACTCGACGACGATGGTGTTCCTCGTGCGCAAGGGCAATCCGAAGGCGATCAAGGACTGGAGCGATCTCGCGAAGCCGGGCGTACAGGTGATCATCGCGAACCCGAAGACGTCGGGTAACGGCCGCTACGCGTATCTCGCCGCGTGGGGCTTCCAGAAGCAGAAGGGCGCGACCGACCAGCAGGCGCTCGACTTCGAGAAGGCGATCTTCCGCAACGTGCCGGTGCTCGATTCGGGCGGCCGTGGCGCGACGACGACGTTCACGCAGCGCGGCATCGGCGACGTGCTGGTCACGTTCGAGAACGAAGTGGCGCTGATGGACACCGGCGCATCGGGCGCGCAGTTCGACGCCGTGTATCCGTCGGCGAGCATCCTCGCGGAGCCGCCCGTCGCCGTCGTCGACAAGGTCGTCGACAAGAAAGGCACGCGCAAGGTTGCCCAGGCGTATCTCGACTACCTGTACACGCCGGAAGCGCAGGAAATCATCGCGCAGCACCATCTGCGCCCGCGCGACGCGAACGTGCTGAAGAAGCATGCGGCCGAGTTCAAGGCGCTGAAGACGTTCAGCGTCGAGCAGGTTTTCGGCAGCTGGGCGAACGCGCAGAAGACCCATTTCGCCGACGGCGGCACGTTCGACCAGGTGATCGTCGACCGGAAGTGACCGCGGCGCGCATCGCGCGCGGGTCCGCGCGATGACGACGCAGCCGGCCGCACCCGCGGCCTTTTTTTTGCATTGCGCGGCGGAGTTCCGTTCCGCGCCGGCACGCATTCCCGGCCGCCGCGGCGCGTGCTACGCTCATCGCCTCCCTGCAACCGGCCCCGCGCGATGAACGTCGATTCGTCCTCCCCAGCCTCCCGCGGCCGTGGCCGCAAGATCTGGTCGGGCACCCGCCCGGTGATCGCGTACGGGATGCCGCCGCTCGGCTGGCGCGATTTCTACCACCGCGCGCTGACGGTGAGCTGGCCCGTGTTCTTCCTGTCGCTCGCGGTGCTGTTCCTGCTGCTCAACGGCGGCTTCGCGACGCTCTACGTGCTCGGCCGCACGCCGATCGCGAACCAGTCGCCGGCCGGCTTCGGCGGCGCGTTCTTCTTCAGCGTCGAGACGCTCGCGACCGTCGGCTATGGCGACATGCATCCGCAGACCGTTTATGCGCACCTCGTCGCGACGCTCGAGATCTTCGTCGGGATGTCGAGCATCGCGTTGGCCACGGGGCTCGTGTTCGCGCGCTTTTCGCGGCCGCAGGCGAAGATCCTGTTCGCGCGCAACGCGATCGTGCGGCCGCTGAACGGCCGGATGACGCTGATGGTGCGTGCTGCGAATGCGCGCCAGAACGTGATTGCGGAGGCGCAGGCGAAGTTGCGGCTGATGCGCATCGAAGGCACGCACGAGGGCTACTCGCTGCGCAAGATCCACGACCTGCCGCTCGTGCGCAGCGAGCACCCGATCTTCCTGCTCGGCTGGAACCTGATGCACGTGATCGACGAATCGAGCGCGCTGTTCGGCGAGACGCCCGAATCGCTCGCCGCGCGCGACGCGTCGTTGCTGATCACGATCGAGGGCTCGGACGAAACGACCGCGCAGGTCATGCAGGCGCGTCACTCATGGACGCATGGCGAGATCCGCTGGCGTCACCGCTATGTCGACCTGATGCACGACGAGGACGGCATCACGCACATCGACTACACGCATTTTCACGAAGTCGTGCCGATCGACGTCGACACCGACGAACGCAGTTCGCCGGGCGTGGCGGCCGAAGCGGGCGCGTCGGCGCAGGGGCCGGCCGCGCAGGCGTGACCGGGGGCGGCGGGCGCCCCCTCATGCGTCACGCATGCAGCAACCGCGCCGCTTCGCGCTGCTCGATCGCGACCGCGCGGCGGAATGCGTCGCGATCCTCCGCGCGCGCAACGTAGTCGCCGAGCACGCCTTCGTGCGGCAGCAGATGCGCGTCGAACGCGATCTTCAGCGTGCTGGCGAGCAGCAGGTCGGCCGCGGTGAAACGGTCGCCGACGAGCCAGGGGGTGTGGGCGAGCGCTTGCGCGAGTGCGCGCTGCACGCGCGTGATGTTGCCCCAGCCGAACGCGACCGGATTGCCCGACGCGCCGGTGAATTTTTCGGCCATCGCCGGTTCGAGGCAGGCCGGCGTGAAGAACATCCATTGGAGGAAACGGCCGCGCAGCGGATCGTCGGGCGCGATGCCGAGCCCGGCGCCCGGGCAGCAGTCGGCGAGATAGAGCAGCACGGCGCCCGATTCGGCGAACGGCGCGCTGCCGTCGTCGAGCGCGGGCAGCTTGGCCATCGGGTTGACCTGCACGAATGCGTCGCTGCCCTGTTCGTGCGAGCGCAGGTCGATCGGCACGAGTTCGTACACCACGCCGATTTCCTCGAGCATCCACAACGCCCGGAATGCCCGGGTCTTCGGCCAGTAGTAGAGCTTCATCGCGCCTCCGCGTTTCGGTGCTGGTGTCGGTCCGGTCGATGCTCAAGCGTACCCGAGCGCAGCAGGTTCGGACAGGGGCGCCCGGCCAGGGGCGCCCGGCCAGGGGCGGTTCGGCTGAAAGAGACTGTTGGGGCGTTATCTGTCGAGCGTGAATCGGGCAGAAAATCGGGCAAAGCCCGATGGGATAAGGGAGTTTATCAATCACTAGTTATATGAAAACTAGTTATAAAAATCGGCAAAAATTCAGGCGAAAAGCAGCATCGCTACCAACGCGCACCGCCGATTCTGTAGCACCCGTACATGCGCGCCGCAGGCATTCGGCTGCAACCGCCGACGCATCGCGAAACACGGCAATCACTGGAGACAAGTCACGCATGGCAAACGACGATCGCACCACGATCATTCCGCGCAGAACGTCCGAATCGGCGGCCATGGTGGCCGAGGTCAAACGAGCGATGGCGATCACCGCGCGGCTCAACCGTCTGACGTTCGACGATGCGGCCGAGGTTCGTGCGCTGTTCGGCGAACTGATCGGCATGCAGGTCGACGACGGCTTCACGCTGATTCCGCCATTCCATGCCACAGGCGGCACCGGCATGAAGCTCGGGCGCAACGTGTTCGTCAACCAGAACTGCACGTTCTACGACCTGGGCGGGCTCGAGATCGGCGACGACGCGATGATCGGCCCGAACGTCAGCCTGATCACGTCCGGTCATCCGGTCGAGCCTTCGCGGCGCCGTGACTGCGTCGTCGCGAAGCCGATCGTGATCGGGCGGAACGTGTGGATCGGCGCCGGCGCGACGATCATCGGCGGTGTGACGGTCGGCGAGAATTCGGTCGTCGCGGCTGCGGCGGTCGTCACGCGCGACGTTCCGCCGAATACGCTGGTCGGCGGCAATCCGGCGACGGTCATCCGGTCGATTGCCGAGTAACGTCGCTCGGGCGCGCGTGCGGGCGCGATGAGACATCGGCGGACCGATGTGGACAACTCGCTTCGCAGCGACTCGAAACGCTGTGCATTCGAAGGGTGAGGGTGCCGCCGGGGCCGGCCGGACAAGCCTTTCCGGTTGTCCCCGGCGGTGGTGCGCCGAGACGTCCGTCGACAGCCGGATGAAGATCCGGCCGCTCGCCGGGTTGTGGATATCCGCGCCCGGAAACGACTCGGCACGCTGTGAGTTTCACAGGTGAGGATGACCGGATGCTGCGCGAGACATGAATCGGGGTGTGGACAACTCGCCGCGAAACGACGCGAATTGCTGTGAAATTCATCGGTGAGTGTCGCGCCCGATCGCGCGGCGCGCCTGCTCCGGCGCGGGTTTCCGCCCTTTGCCGCGATTCGGGAGGGTCGCGCATTCTAGCTGAATGCGCGCATGCGTGACCAAGCCGGGCGCGCACCGCGACGTCGACATCCGGCTCCGGATCACGATCAAAGGGTCGTGCATTCTAACGGCGCAAGCGCGCGTGTGGTCCGCAAAGTGCGAATATCGCCGCGCATATCTGCGTTCTCGAGCGACTCGGCGCGCCATGCAATTCAATGGTGAGTGCGATTTCGGGATCGGCGTGCGGCCCGCCAGAATGCGGCCGGTCGGCTGCCGATGCCGCGCGAAGCGCTGTTCGGGCCGGGCTCGGCCGCGAGCTTGCAAACGGGGGGCGGCGCACGCCGCCGTGTGGATATCCGGCCGCCGAAACGACTCGCGGCACTGTGTATTTCGAGGGTGAGCGTCGAGGCCCGATCGGGTGAAGAGCCGCGTCCGGTATGGATTGCCGGTCGTCGGAGCGCGGCGAAAGGCACATCTTCGATCGATCGGAGAACGTGCGCCCATGTGGATATCCGGACCCTCAAGCCACTCGAAGCGCTGTGGTTTTCGGCGGTGAGGGTGGTCGGATGGCTGAAAGGCAATGCAGTTCCGGGCGTGGACAACCGCCGCCGTAGCCAGTCGAATTCCTGTGCACATCAACGGTGAGGGTGAGACGGCGATCACGCAGCATGGGTGTTCCGGCGTGGATATTCGCCTGACAAACTCACTCTCGACCCTGTGTATTCGAACGGTGAATGTGCGCGGCGGATCGACGAAATGCACCGGGTCCGATGTGGATATCCCGCGCCGAAACCCACTCGCCGCGCTGTGAATTCCGACGGTGAGCAGCGACACCCGGGCGAGCCGCATGCCGATTCCGGGTGTGGATATCCCGGCCCGGACGCCACTCGAAACGCTGTGCAATCGAACGGTGAGCGCGCGCCCGATCGGACGAAGCGTTGTGGACATCCGGCGCCACCGACCAATCGGAACGCTGTGTATTGCAACGGTGAGGGTGACCGCCCGAGCCACGGAAACCCTTGTCGCACGGGGTTCGCGCGCCAGTCGCGGGGCTGACGGCGGGCCGTCGGGCATGCACCGCCCTTGACGCCGATCCACCCGGTCGTCCGAACGTCCCGCCAACCCCGCTCCCGCCACCGCGCGCGAAAACTCTCTCAAATCCCGGCAAAAACCTGCGCAGTCTTTCTCGCTACAGCCCCGGCCGAGCAAGATGAGAAAAAACATTCTCGGCTCCGCGCGAAAAAATAGAGCCATTCGCTGCCGCCGGTCACGCGCCGCCCGACGTCCCGCCGCGCAGCCCAGAACAGCACAATCCGGAGACTATCCCCCATGACCGCCCGCCTGCCCGTCGATGGCACGCCTGCCTTGTCCGACTACCGCCTGACCGACAACCTGACCGCGACGCGCGGCCGGATCTTCCTGACCGGCACGCAGGCGCTGATCCGCCTGCTGCTGATGCAGCGCACGGTCGACACCGAACAGGGGCTCAACACGGCCGGCTTCGTCAGCGGCTATCGCGGCTCGCCGCTCGGCATGGTCGACCAGCAGCTGTGGAAGGCGAAGAAACTGCTCGACACCAGCGGCGTACGCTTCCTGCCGGCGATCAACGAGGAACTCGGCGGCACGGCCGTGCTCGGCACGCAGCGGGTCGAGTCCGATCCCGAGCGCACGGTCGAGGGCGTGTATGCGATGTGGTACGGCAAGGGCCCGGGCGTCGATCGCGCCGGCGACGCGCTGAAGCACGGCAACGCGTATGGCTCGTCGCCGCACGGCGGCGTGCTGGTCGTCGCCGGTGACGACCATGGCTGCGTGTCGTCGTCGATGCCGCACCAGAGCGACTTCGCGATGATCGCGTGGCACATGCCGGTCGTGAACCCGGCGAACATCGCCGACATGCTCGAATTCGGCCTGTATGGTTGGGCGCTGTCGCGCTACTCGGGCGCGTGGGTCGGCTTCAAGGCGATCTCCGAAACGGTCGAGTCGGGCTCCACGGTCGACCTCGATGCGCTGCAGACGCGGTGGCCGGCGCCGGAAGGCTTCACGCCGCCGTCGGGCGGCCTGCACAACCGCTGGCCCGACCTGCCGAGCCTGACGATCGAGGCGCGCCTCGCCGCGAAGCTCGACGCGGTGCGTCATTTCGCGCGCACCAACAGCATCGACAAGTGGATCGCGCCGAGCACGCACGCGAACGTCGGCATCGTCACCTGCGGCAAGGCGCACCTCGACCTGATGGAGGCGCTGCGCCGTCTCGACCTGACGGTCGCCGATCTCGACGCGGCCGGTGTGCGGATCTACAAGGTCGGCCTGTCGTATCCGCTCGAAATGACGCGCATCGAGACGTTCGTCGACGGTCTCGCCGAAGTGCTGGTGATCGAGGAGAAGGGCCCGGTCATCGAGCAGCAGATCAAGGATTACCTGTACAACCGCACGGAAGGCGCGCGCCCGCGGGTGCTCGGCAAGCACGACGCCGCCGGCGCATGCCTGCTGTCCGAACTCGGCGAGCTGCGCCCGTCGCGCATCCTGCCGGTGTTCGCCGAATGGCTCGCGCGGCACAAGCCGGCGCTCGACCGCCGCGAACGCGTCGTCGATCTGGTCGCGCCGCAGATCCTGTCGAACGAGGCCGACGCGGTGAAGCGCACGCCGTACTTCTGCTCCGGCTGCCCGCACAACACGTCGACGAAGGTGCCCGAAGGCTCGATCGCGCAGGCCGGCATCGGCTGCCATTTCATGGCGTCGTGGATGGAGCGCGACACGACTGGGCTGATCCAGATGGGCGGCGAGGGTGTCGACTGGGCCGCGCACGCGATGTTCACGAACACGAAGCACGTGTTCCAGAACCTCGGCGACGGCACCTACTTCCATTCGGGCATCCTCGCGATCCGCCAGGCGGTCGCCGCGAAAGCGAACATCACGTACAAGATCCTCTACAACGATGCGGTCGCGATGACGGGCGGCCAGCCGGTCGACGGCAGCATCTCGGTGCCGCAGATCGCACGGCAGGTCGAGGCGGAAGGCGTGTCGCGCTTCGTCGTCGTGTCCGACGAACCGGAGAAGTACGACGGCCATCACGGGCAGTTCCCGGCGGGCACGACGTTCCATCACCGCAGCGAGCTCGACACGGTGCAGCGCGAGCTGCGCGAGACGCCCGGCGTCACCGTGCTGATCTACGACCAGACCTGCGCGGCCGAGAAGCGCCGCCGCCGCAAGAAAGGCGAATTCCCCGACCCGGACAAGCGCCTGTTCATCAACGACGCGGTATGCGAAGGCTGCGGCGACTGCGGCGTGCAGTCGAACTGCCTGTCGGTCGAGCCGCTCGAGACGCCGCTCGGCCGCAAGCGCCGCATCGACCAGTCGTCGTGCAACAAGGACTATTCGTGCGTGAACGGCTTCTGCCCGAGCTTCGTGACGGTCGAAGGCGCGGCGCTGAAGAAGGCTGCCGGCGCCGCGTTCGACGAAGCGGCGCTGGCCGCGCGCGTCGACGGGCTGCCGGTGCCCGCGACCCATCTCGACGCCGCGCCGTTCGACATGCTCGTGACGGGCGTCGGCGGCACGGGCGTCGTGACGGTCGGCGCGCTGATCAGCATGGCCGCGCACCTCGAAGGCAAGAGCGCGTCGGTGCTCGACTTCATGGGCTTCGCGCAGAAGGGCGGCTCGGTGCTGTCGTTCGTGCGGATCGCGTCGAGCGACCGGTGGCTGAACCAGGTGCGCATCGACACGCAGCAGGCCGACGTGCTGCTCGCGTGCGACATGGTCGTCGGCGCGAGTGCGGAGGCGCTGCAGACGGTGCGTCACGAGCGCACGCGGATCGTCGTCAACACGCACCGGATCCCGAACGCATCGTTCGTGCAGAATCCCGACGCGAACCTGCATGCGGACGCGCTGCTCGAGAAGATGCATCACGCGGCCGGCGAGGGCTACCTGTCGAGCTGCGACGCGCAGGCGCTCGCCGCGAAGTTCCTCGGCGATTCGATCGGCGCGAACATCCTGATGCTCGGCTATGCGTGGCAGCTCGGCCTCGTGCCGGTGTCGCTCGCCGCGATGATGCGCGCGATCGAGCTGAACAATGTCGCGGTGCCGATGAACAAGCTCGCGTTCTCGATCGGCCGGATGGCGGCCGGCGACGCGGCGGGCCTCGACGCGTTGTGGAACGCGCGTCACACGGTGGCCGTGCAGGCCGCGCCGGAGACGCTTGCCGAGGTGATCGCCGATCGCGAAGCGCGTCTCGACGCGTATGGCGGCGCGCGTTACGTCGAGCGCTACCGTGCGCTCGTGAACGCCGCGCACGCAAAAGGCGACGACGCGCTGACGCGCGCGGTCGCGACGACGTTCTACCGGCTGCTCGCGGTGAAGGACGAATATGAGGTTGCGCGGCTGTACGCGGACGATACCTTCCGCACGGCGCTCGAAGCGCAGTTCGAAGGCGTGCCGGGGCACGCGTACCGCGTGAAGTTCAACCTCGCTCCGCCGACGGTCGCGAAGGCCGGCAGCGACGGCAGCACGCCGAAGAAGCGCGTGTTCGGCCAGTGGATGTGGCCGGTGTTCGGCGTGCTGGCGCGCGTGCGCAGCCTGCGCGGCACGTGGCTCGATCCGTTCGGCCGCACCGTCGAGCGCAAGATGGAGCGCGCGCTTGCCGACGACTACGAGACGACGCTTGCGCGTGCGTTCGCCGCGATGACGGCCGGCAATGCGGCGCAGGTCGTGCAACTGGCCGACCTGCACGCCCGCGTGCGCGGCTTCGGCCACGTGAAGGTGCGCAACCTGGCCGGCGTGAAGCGCACGGAGCGCGAGCTTGCGTTGCAGCTCGGCATCGACGCGGCGACGAGCGTGGCGGTGCAACATGCGCTCGACGAGATGAAGGGCGCGGGGATGCTGAAGGGGATTCCGGTCGTCGTCGCGAAGTAGCGCGATCGCGGGCGGATGTGAAAAAGGCGACGCTGCTGCGTCGCCTTTTTTTATCCGGACTTCGACCCGATTGCGCACCGGCGGCTGCCGGCCCGTCAAAGAATGCCTTTCTTGCGCGTCGACAGCGCGGTTTCCGACAGGTCGATCTCGCGGATCAGCTTCGTCAGCGTCTCGTCGGAAATCTTGCTGTCGCTGCGCAGCCGGTACAGCGCCGAGCGTTCCGCGCGCACGGCCGCGATCCGCATCTGCAGTTCCATCGTCTCGGCCTGCTTCGCTTCCGCGCGCGGCGTGGGGCCGTCCTCGGCCAGCGCGGAGAGCCGGCGGCGATACTGGTCCATCACGCGTGCGGAGATGTCCGCGCAGCGTGCGGCGCCCGATTCGTCGAGATCGGCCGAGATCGCATCGTGCGACGAGTCGATCGCGCGGATCGCGGCCTGCGCGGCGGCCGAGCGCGCGGAGCGTTCCTCGTCGCCGAGCGGGTTGCGCGCCGAGCGCACGCCGCGCAGCAGCAGCGGCAGCCCGATCACCGCGACGATCAGCGAGCCGAGGATCACGGCCGATGCGACGAAGATCGCGGTGTCGCGCCCCGGCAGCGGCGCGCCGTCCGACAATGCGACGGGGATCGACAGCACGCCGGCGAGCGTGACCGCACCGCGCACGCCGCCGACCGTCATCACCGCGATCGTGCGCACGCCGGCCATCGTGCCCGCGAGGCCCTGGCGCGCGGCGCGGCGGCTCGCGAACCAGCGCAGCAGCCACACCCACGTGAAGCGGATCGCATACAGCGCGAGCATCATCGCGCACACGTTGAAGATCATCCGGCCGACCAGCGCGTCGCTCGTATGGTGCGCATCGACGAGCGCGCGGCCGATGATGTGCGGCAACTGCAGCCCGAGCATGATGAACACCATGCCGTTGAACACGAACTCGATCATCGCCCACGTGCTTTCGGCCCGCACGCGCGACGCGACCGTGCTTTTGCGCGAGAAGCTCGTGTAATTCATCATCATCCCGGCCGACACGGCCGCGAGCACGCCCGACAGGTCGAGGTGCTCGGCGAACAGGTAGGCCGCGAACGGCACGAGCAGCGTCATCACGATGCCGGGGGCCGGATCGCCTTCCTGCTCGGCGTTCAGGAAGCGCGTGGACAGCGCGCTGAACACCCACGACACGATCGCGCCCGTCGCGAGCCCGCCGGCGGCGACGATCACGAACGTGACTGACGCGGCGCGCAGCGAGAACACGCCCGTCAGCGCGGCCGCGATCGCGAACTTCAGCGCGACGAGGCCCGACGCGTCGTTCATCAGCGCCTCGCCTTCGAGGATGTGCATCAGTTGCGGCGGGATCCGGCCTTTGCCGGCGATGCCGGACAGCGCGACCGCGTCGGTCGGCGACAGCACGGCCGCGAGCGCGAACGCGATCGGCAGCGGCAACTCGGGAATCAGCCAATGCGCGAAGTAACCCACTGCGAGTACCGTCATGAACACGAGCCCGAATGCGAGCATCAGGATCGCGCGGCGCTGCAGGTACAGCTCGCGTTTCGGAATCCGCCAGCCGTCCGCGAACAGCAGCGGCGGAATGAACAGCAGCATGAAGATTTCGGGGTCGAACGTGACGTGCAGGTTCAGCTTCGGCCATGCGAGCATCGCGCCGAACGCGATCTGCATCAGCGGCAGCGGCAGTTGCAACGGCAGAATGCGCGTGACGGCGCCGGACAGCGCGACGGTCAGCAGCAGGATCAGGACTGTGAAGACGATTTCCATCGATACGGCGAATACGGGGAATGAAACGATCGTACGGAGTGTAGCGTGCTGACGTGACGGCTGCGCTCGAGTGACCGGTGCGTGCGCACGAAAGTGGTGCATCCGGCGCGCGCCACGATGGTGCGAAGACCCCGTGCAGCCGCATGGCGTACGGGTTGTCAGGACCTTGCACGGAGCTTGCTTGAAGGTGGGCAGCCGTCCGGCATCGACCGGGCAACCGAGGGTCCAACCATGACATTGAACGCGCCGTCCGTTTCGGCGGGCGGCGCGTTCGAAGGCAATACCAGGAGGAAGGCATGACGATCGTTCAACAGGAGCGTCCGGCCGCCGCGTCGCCGTACCGGTTCGAGCGGGAGATGAGCTCCGGCTTCGAACGTCTGGCCACGCAGCACCGCGACCTGACGCTGACGACCGTGTTCCAGCCGATATTCAGCCTGTCGCACCAGCGTGCGGTCGGCTACGAGGCGCTGCTGCGCGCGCACGATGCGCTCGACCGCGCGGTGTCGCCGCTCGACGTGTTCGGCGAAGCCGCGCGGCAGGGCGAACTGCTGCAGCTCGACCGGCTCGCGCAGGCGCTGCATCTCGAGAACTTCGCGCTGCTCGGCGCGGAGCGCGAGTGGCTGTTCCTCAACGTCCATCCGGGTGTGCTGACCGATCCGTTCCAGGCAGCCGCGCTGCTCGCGAACCTGAAGCGGCTCGGCATGCCGCCGCGCCGCATCGTGCTCGAAGTGCTCGAACAGCGCGCGGAAGACGTCGAGCGGCTCGCGGAGGCCGTGCGCGAATTCCGCACGCACGGCTTCCTGATCGCGCTCGACGATTTCGGCGCCGGTCATTCGAACCTCGAACGGATCTGGCAGCTGAACCCGGACATCGTGAAGCTCGACCGGATCATGCTGTCGCACGCGGCGCACCGCACCGGGCTCACCGCTATCCTGCACGGACTCGTCACGTTGCTGCACGAGGCCGGCAAGCTCGTGCTCGTCGAAGGGATCGAGACCGAGCACGAGGCGCAGATCGCGCTGTCGTGCGAGGCCGATTTCGTGCAGGGCTACTACTTCGGGCGCCCGGCGCCGGGGCTGCCCGACAGCGCGGCCGCGACCGGCTGCATCGGCGAGCTGACCGAGCGCTTTCGTCAGCAGACCGAAGCTCGCGAGCGGCGCGACGCGCAGCGGCTCGCGCCGTACCTGCGTGCGTTCGAGCGGGCGGCCGAGCGTCTCGCGGCCGGCGAGCCGCTCGACGAGGTGTGCTGGAACTTCCTCGCGCTCGACGCGGCCGCGCGCTGCTTCCTGCTCGACGCGCACGGCCGGCAGTCGGGCCGCAACGTCGTGCTGCGCGCCGATCGCGCGCTCGCCGAGGCGCGCTTCTCGCCGCTGGCGGACGCGCAAGGTGCGAACTGGCTGCGCCGGCCGTATTTCCGCTCGGCGATCGCCGAGCCGGGGCGCGTGCAGGTCACGCGGCCGTACCTGTCGATCAACGAGGCGCAGCCGTGCGTGACGCTGTCGGTGGCGGTGCGCGTCGGCGATGCGCAGCGCGTGCTGTGCGGCGACATCGACTGGGTCGACGACGAAGCGGACGCCGGCTAGGGGCGCACGGATCGCATGCGGCGATCGGGGCGCGGCGGCGCGGGGCGGCCGTTGCGTTCGCCGCGGGCTTCCCCGACAATGGCCCGACCGCGGCCGTCGTGACCGCGATCGCGCCGTCCCGGGGGCCAACCATGGCGGCGAATAAAAGGAAAACACAATGAAAAGACCGATTTCGCTGACCATCCTCGCGTGGATCATCATCGTGACCAACGCGATCACGTGCGTCTATACGCCGTTCTCGATCGGCATGCCGACCACCCAGGCGCTGATGTCGCACTACCTGCTGCCCGTGTGGGCGACGTTCGGCATCAGCATGATTATCGAAGCGGCGAACGTCGTCATCGGCATTGCGATCCTCAAGGGCCGCGAATGGTCGCGCATGGCGTATATCGTGACATTCGTGTTCGGGATTGCGTTCTCGTTAATCAACATGCCGGCGTCGATGCTCGCGGTGCTGATTCCCGGCGTCCTGCTGTTCGCGTTGTTCGTCTACCTGCTGTTCCGGCGCCCCGCGACCGCGTATTTCCGCCAGACACCCGCATGAACGCCGTGCGCAACGCGCTGGCGATCGTGCTGTTCGCGATCGCGGGCATGTGCGTGATCGTCGCGCAGATGGTCGCGTTCCTGAAGGTCGGCCAGACGACGGTGATGGTCGTGTTTGCCGCCGGGATGTCCGCGTTTTCGGTTGCGCTTTTGGCTGCGGGCGCGTTTGCCGGCGCGTTCCGGCCGCGTGCGCGCGGTGCCGGCATCGCGCTGCTCGTCGCGACCGCGACCACCGCGCTCGGGATGATCGGCTGGGCGACGCTCCTGCTCGCGCCGGGGATCGTCGACGTGATGCAGCAGCAGGGGGTGCAATTCACCGTGCGGATGTTCCGGTTCGCGCCCGGCACCGTGGTGACCGGCCTGTCCGCGCTCGCCGGCGTCTGGCTCGTGCGGCGCGGCTGACGCGCACGGCCGCCGGCACGCTGGCGTCCGTCACGCGGCTCGGCTAGGATGCGCGAATTGTCCAGACGATTCGCGGGCCGCCCATGAACCGAAACGCCGCTTCTTCCGTCCTCCTCGAAGTGATCGCCACGACCGTCGGCGATGCGAAGGCCGCCGCCCGCGCGGGCGCCGACCGCCTCGAGCTCGTGACCGCGATCACCGAAGGCGGGCTGACGCCCAGCGTCGGCCTGATCGAGGCCGTCGTGGCCGCGGTGCCGATTCCCGTCAACGTGATCGTGCGTCCGCACAGCCGGTCGTTCGTCTATGACGCCGACGACCTGCGCGTGATCGAACGCGACGTGCGCGCGGCCGTCGCGGCCGGCGCGAACGGCGTCGTGTTCGGCGCGCTCGACGCGCACGGCGACATCGATCTCGGCGCGCTGGCCCGCATCGCGGCCGCCGCGGACGGCCGGGCACTCACGTTCCACCGGGCGTTCGACGTCGCGCGCGATCTGAACGCCGCGTTCGACGCGCTGCTGCGCGTGCCGGCCGTCACGTCGGTGCTGACGTCGGGCGGCCATCCGTCGGTACTCGATGCCGTCGCGACGATCACGCGGCTGGTGCGGCAGGCGGCCGGTTCGACCTGCACGGTATTGGCCGGCTCGGGGCTCACGATCGATGCGGTCGGCGATTTCGTCCGTGCGACCGGCGTGCGCGCGGTGCATTTCGGCTCGGGCGTGCGGCCGCGCGGCGAGGTGCTCGCGCCCGTCGACGAACAGCGCGTCGAGCGCGTGCGCGCGGCGCTCGACGGCGCGGCGGCGCACGTGTGATGCGCCCGGCGGCGGCCGCAGCCGCTGCCCCGTGCGCTGGCGCCACCACGCACCGGAACATGAAACGCGACAGAGGGCCACATGACCGACGCAACACACGACACGCAGGACGGCGCGGACGATGACGCCGCGCCCGGCTGGGACGCGATCGACGGTGCGCTTGCACGCCTCTATCCGGGCCAGGAGCCGAAGCACTACGGCACGCTGGTCAAGTGGCGGCTCGGCGGCCCCGATCCGCTCGACGGGATCAGCGTGTGGAAGCGCGCGGGGCCCGTGCCGCACTGGCACTTCGTCACGTACGGGCTGAGCGAGCTGTATGCGAAGGAGTCCGACGATCCGGCCGTCAGCGGCTTCGGGTTCGAGCTGACGATGCGCGTCGCGTGCGCGGCGGGCGAAGAGGAGCCGCCGCGCTGGGTGTTCAGCTTCCTGCAGAATCTCGCGCGCTACGTGTTCCAGAGCGGCAACGCGTTCGACGACGGCCACTGGATGACGGCCAACGGCCCGATCGCGCTCGATACCGGCACGGCGCTCTGCTCGATGGGCTTCGCGTTCGATCCGGAACTGCCGTCGATCGACACGCCGCACGGCCGCCTCGCGTTCCTGCAGGTCGTCGGGCTGACGCTCGACGAAGAGCGCGCCGCGAAGCGCTGGCGCACGCGCGCGCTGCTCGACACGCTGCTGCCGCACATGCCGCTCTGGGTGACCGAGCTCGGCCGCGCATCGCTGCTCGAACGCGCGGACGTGCGCGAGCAGGTCGACGCGGGTACGCAGCGCGACGGCTCGGCGAGCGGCTACCTGTTCACCGACGTGCTCGGATGGGACACGCGCAAGCGGCTGCTGCGCGCGCCCGTGATCGAGATTACCGTCGGCGCGCGGCAGGTCGAGGAACTCGTCGCGTTGCTGCCGTTGCGGCTGCCGTTCGACCGCGCGTTCCGCCTGGTCGGTCACGACGGCGCGCTGCGGTTCGTGCACGGCGACGCGAACGCCGTGACCGACGAAGACGGCACGCTGACGCTGCGGCTCACCGACGCGACGGTGCAGGCGCTGGCGCGCACGCTGAAGCCGCGCGCGGGCGAGTATGCGATCGACGGGCTCGACGGCGTGCGCTGGCGCGTCGAGAAGACGGTGATCCGCGACGCGAAGGGCAACCCGGTACAGACGATCGGGTAAGCCGCTGCCGCGCCGTCGCAGGCGCGGCGGCGTTACGTATTCCGCACGAACCAGGCCCGCTTCGCGGTGCCGAGCAGCGCGCGATAGACGACCCACGACACGACGAAGGTCGCCGGTGCCGACAGCGACGCGGCGAACCCGGTCGCCTGGTTCAGCGCGAGCCCCGCGAACGCACCCGCGAACCACGCAGTCAGCCCGCCCGGATTGAACACCGGCACATGCGCGTCGCGGCACTCGACATCGTCGCCGACGAGCTGCCCGTAGCGCGCCGACAGGATGTGCGCGAGCGCGACGCCGACCCACGCGACGACGAAGATGCCCTGGTACGCGAGCGCCTGCAGGATCCGCGAGAAGATGTCGGCCATCATCAGCGCGTAGACGACCGCGCCGACCACGAGCGCCCATACGAACTTCGGCGCGCGCAGCCCGGCGACCTTCTGGAAGAACGCCTGCATGTTGACGGTCGCGAGGTAGTAGTTCGCGGTGTTGATGCGCGACTGCGTGACCCATACGAACAGCAACCCCCACACGCCCATCAGCTTGAGCAGCGCGAGCACGACCGACACTTCCGACAGCGTGCCGAGCCCGGGAATCGTGGCGACGAGATAGATGCCGGCCGCGCCGTTGACGAGGAACGTGACGAGATAGAACGGCATCCCGAAGTTGAAGCGGCCGTGATAGCGGGCGTCCTCCTTGCGGCCGAAGCGCGCGTAGTCGAACGTGAACATCATCAGCACCCACACACCCATGTAGTAGACGAAGCACTGCCACCAGCCGCCGGCCGGTGCGCCGCCCGCCGGCCCGAAATCGAGCCACGCGGCGTGATAGCCGTACTCGGCCGTCGCGAGCCCGACCGCCGCGAGCAGCCCGAACAGGTAGAACGGCAGCAGCACGCCGTTGAACTTGTCGAGCCAGTGCTGCACGCTGCCGAACACGAGCGGCACGCTGTAGCAGACGACGATCAGCGCGGCCCATTGGTAGTCCAGCGCCGGAAACTGGTGATGCGCGGCGACCGCGATCACCGAGCCCTCGAACACCGCGTAGTAGATCGCCGTCGCGAAGAAGATCAGCGTCGCGAGCGCCGCGCCCGCGCTGCCGAACAGCACGCGCGAGAACAGCGCGACCGACAGGCCGGTGCGAATCGCATAGCGGCTGATGATCGAATTGACGACGCCGTACGACACCACCGACAGCGCCATGCCGATCAGCGCGTTGCGCGCGCCGTAGGTGAGCGCGAGCGTCGCGCCGACGACGATGTAGAACACCGCGCTGCAGACGGCCCACCACGCCATCGTCAGCGAAAAGGGCGGCATGCGCGCGTGATCGGGAATGGCGAGCGTCGACAGGTCGAGATCCTCGTCGGTGCGGGCCTGAGCCAGGTTGGCCATGAGCGTGCTCCTCGATGAGCAAAACAGCGGACGACGTCTGGGCCGCGGGTCAGGCGATCCGCAGGGTTGCCCCGACGTCGGGCGGGCAACCGGTCCGGCAGAAACGGCGCGCAAGCGTCCCCGCCGCGCCGCGCGCGGCCGCACGGGCGGGAAACGAAAGCGAAGGATGAAAACGGCGGGCGGCGAACGGCGCCCGGCAGGGTGGCCGGGCGTCCGGCGCTCAGTCCTGCAGCACGGCGCGCAGCAGCGCGAGGCGCCGCTGGTACTCGCGGCGTGCCGCGAGCGCATCGGCCATCGTCACGCGCACGAAGCGCGCGCGATGGTTCGGCTGCATCTGGCCGATCAGGTCCATGTCGGCGCTGATGACCGTGCCGATCGTCGCGTAGCCGCCACCCGACACCGCGTCGCGATGCAGGATGATCGGCTCGAGCCCGGCCGGCACCTGGATCGAGCCGATCGGATAGCACGCGTCGACGATGTTCGACGGATCGGCGCCCGCGCCGAACGGCTGTTCGCGCGGCCGGAACTGCAGCGGGCGCCCGTTCTTGTAGCGGTAGCCGATGCGGTCGGCTTCAGGCGCGACCGTCCATTCGTCGTCGAAGAACGTGTGCGCCGATGCGTCGGTGAGCCGGTAGTGGTACAGGCCCGTCAGCACGCGCAGTTCGACCTGGCTGTCGAGCGGCCGGACGACCGCCGCCGGCAGCTCGCGCCCTTCGCGATGCATGCCGCGCGCGGCGCCGATCGGCAGCCGGTCGCCTTTCTGCAGCCGCCGGCCCGCATGGCCGCCGATCGCGCCGAGCGCATAGGTCGAGCGGCTGCCGAGCACGACCGGCACGTCGATGCCGCCCGCGACGGCCAGGTAGGCCCGCGCACCGCCCTTCACGTAGTTGAACGACAGCACACTGCCCGCGCGGATGCGCAGCGCGATGTTGCAGCACTGCCCGACGCCGTCGATCTTCGGCGTCATCTCGGCGCCCGTGACGGCAACGAGCGCGTCCGCATGGAACATCAGCTCCGGGCCGAGCAGCGTGCATTCGAGCACGGCCGCTTCTTCGGGATTGCCGACCAGCAGGTTCGCCGCACGCGACGCATACTGGTCGAGCGCGCCCGACGGCGGGATGCCGACGTGGTAGTAGCCTTGCCGGCCCGTATCCTGGACCGACGTCGCGAGGCCGGGCTTGATGACCTCGATCAGGTTGTGCGCGTCAGCTGGCATGCAGCACCTCGACGAGAGAACGGTTGACCGCATCGGGATCGCGCAGGAACGCGTCGAGCGAGAATTTCACCGGGCGCACGCGCAGCGAGAACGTGCCGGCCTCGACGGCCGCCACTGCCGCGTCGTATGCGTCGCGATCGATCGGCTGGAACTTCACGATGTCGCCGGGCCGGAAGAACACCATGAAATCGTGCAGGTAGTCGAGCCGTTGCGCGGGATCGAAGATCGGCGCCGGCGTCACGCCGAACATCTGGTAGCCGCCCGCGCCGCGCACCGAATAGATGCAGCCGAAGCAGCCGCCGTGGCCGACCGTCAGCTTCGGCGTGTCGGTGCGCGGCCGCAGGTATTTCGGCACTTCGAGCTGCCGTTCGCGCTCGACCATCTGGTACATGAACGGCAGGCCCGCGACGAAGCCGACCATCGACACGAACCACGGCGAACCCGAGTGCGCGGCGATGAAGTCGTCGACGTCGCGCTTGCCGTTGATCCGCGCCGCGTATTCGAGATCGGTCGACGACGGGTCCTGGTGACGCTCGCGAAACCGCATCAGCGTCTCGTGCGTCCACGGGTCGTTGTAGAGCACCGGCACCTCGACGATGCGCGTGTCGAGTTCGAGCGGCGCGTCGCCGACCTCGGCCTCGATCGCCTTCAGCAGCGCGACGAGCGCGTCGGGCTCGATCACGTCCGGGTCGTAGCGCACCTGGTAGGACGCGTTCGCCGGGCAGATTTCGGTGATGCCCGGCACCGCGCGCCGCTGCAGCTCGCGCGTGATCGCCGTGCCCTTGAAGAAGGCGTCGAGCGACATCGCCTCGCTGATCTCGACGAACACGAACTCGTCGCCGCCGAACGTATAACGGGTCGTCACAGGGCCTCCCCGACGCGCGCGGCGTCCGCGGTTGCGTGCTGCCGGGCGGCGGCCGTCGCGGCCTCGCGCCATTGCGGCATCCATGCTTCGAGAAAATTCGTGTGATAGCGGCCCGCGCGCACGTCGTCGTCCGCGAGCAGCGCGACGTGCAGCGGCGCGGTCGTCTTCAGGCCGCCGACGTGCAGTTCGCCGAGCGCGCGCGACAGGCGCCGCAGCGCGGCCGCGCGGCTCTCGTCGTGCACGATCAGCTTCGCGAGCAGCGAATCGTAGAACGGCGGCACGACGTAGCCCGGATAGAGCAGCGAATCGATGCGCACGCCGGGGCCGGTCGGCCACACCAGGGCGTCGATCCGGCCGGGATTCGGGCGGAAATCCTGCAGCGGATCTTCCGCGTTGATCCGGCATTCGAGCGCCGCGCCGCGCATCGCGATGTCCGGCTGCGCGAACCGCAGCGGCTCGCCGTCGGCGATGCGCAGCGTCTCGCGCACGAGATCGATGCCGGTGATCGCCTCCGTGACCGGATGCTCGACCTGGATGCGCGTGTTCATCTCGATGAAGTAGAACTCGCCGCGCGCGTCGTCGAACAGGTATTCGAGCGTGCCCGCGCTGCGATAGCCGACTTCGCGCGCGAGGCGCGTGGCCGACGTGCACAGCGCGTCGCGCTGCGCCGGCGTGAGCGACGGCGACGGCGCTTCCTCGAGGATCTTCTGGCGGCGCCGCTGCAGCGAGCATTCGCGCTCGAACAGATGGACGACGTCGCGGCCGTCGCCGAGCACCTGCACCTCGATGTGCCGCGCCCGTGCGATGAAGCGCTCGAGATAGACTCCGCCGTCGCCGAACGCAGCCTGCGCTTCGCGCTGCGCGAGCGGCAGTTCGGCGTCGAGCTGCGCGGCGTCGTGCGCGACGCGGATGCCGCGCCCGCCGCCGCCCGCGGCCGCCTTGATCATGATCGGATAGCCGATGCGCGCGGCGACCGCACGGGCCTCGTCGAGCGATTGCACGACGCCGTCGCTGCCGGGCACCGTCGGCACGTTGGCGCGCCGCGCGGTGTCGCGGGCGCGCGCCTTGTCGCCCATCGTCGCAATGACCTGCGAGTCCGGTCCGACGAAGATCAGCCCGGCCGCTTCGACCTGCGCGGCGAACGCGGCATTTTCGGACAGGAAGCCGTAGCCGGGATGGATCGCGTCCGCGCCGCATTGCCGCGCGGCGTCGAGGATCGCGGCGGGATTCAGATAGCTTTTCGCTGCATGCGACGAGCCGATGTGGATCGCCTCGTCGGCCATGCGTGCGGCGAGGCTGTCGCGGTCGGCGTCGCTGACCACGGCGACCGCGCGCATGCCGAGCTCGCGCGCCGCGCGGATCACGCGCACCGCGATCTCGCCGCGATTCGCGACCAGCACGGTCTTGATCCGCGCCGGGCGATAAAACGTGTCGGGGGAGGTGGCCGGCTTCATCGCGTCACCCCTCGATCCGCATCAGGACCTGGCCCGCGTCGACCGGTTCGCCGTCCTCGACGAGCAGCTCGACCACGCGGCCGGTCGCTTCGGCTTCGATCTCGGTGAACTGCTTCATCACTTCGACGAGGCCGACCACGGCGCCCGCGGCGACCGTCGCATCGACCGCGACGTAGTAGGCCGCATCGGGCGACGGGCGCCGGTAGAACGTGCCCGGCAACGGGCTGACGATATCGTGCAATGCCATCTGGCGTCTCCTTGAATCGGGTTCAGTGATGGGCGGCGAGCGGTCGCGGGCCCGCGGTCCGGATGCCTTCGCGGACCAGCGCATCGCGCGTGTCGCGGACGAGGTCGAGCGCGCCCGGCGTGTCGCTGTGGATGCAGACCGAATCGAAATCGATGTCGATGTCGTCGCCGTCGACCGTGCGCACCTTGCCGTCGATGCACGCGCGCAACACCTTGTCGGCGACCTGCTGCGGGTCGAGGCGGCCCACGCGGCGCGTGAACACGATCGAGCCGCTGCGGTCGTAGTCGCGGTCGGCGTAGAACTCGCGGATCACCGGCTGTCCGTACTCCCTGGCAACGCGATAGGTGACCGATGCCTCCATGCAGTACAGCCACAGGCCGGGGTCGACGCGCTGCAGCGTCTCGATCAGCAGCCGGGAGAACGCTTCGCTCGTTGCCGCGTGCATGTAGAGCGCACCGTGCGGCTTGACGTGCTGCAGGCTTACGCCGTTGAGCCGCGCGAACTCGCGCAGCGCGCCGAGCTGGTACAGGATGTCGTGGACGAGCGCCTGCGGCGTTTCGGTGATCGTGCGCCGGCCGAAGCCGACCAGATCGCGAAAGCCCGGATGCGCGCCGATCCCGACGCCGGCGTCGCGCGCAAGCTGCACCGTGCGCGCCATGATGTTCGGATCGCCGGCGTGAAAACCGGTGGCGATGTTCGCCGAGCTGATGAGCGGCATGATCTGCTCGTCGACGCCGTCGCCGATCGTCCACGGGCCGAAACCTTCGCCCATGTCGGAATTCAGGTCGACACTGTGCTTCCTCATACGGATCGTTCCTCCAGGTTCTCCGGTGTCGTTTGCGCCGGGGGCGCGGGCCGAAACCGTGTTGAACGCAGGTTAGCCGTGCGGGGTGCGTCAAAATAGTTCTATTTTTGTATGCGACCGTATCGATTTTTTAGATATCGCGCGAAGCGGCCGCGCAGCGCCGCCGCAGGCGGGTGTGCGCAGGGCGGGCGGTCACGGATTGCCGCCGGCGGGGCGGTTGATATGATGTTTGCCGTGTGCCCATCAGTTTTCCACCGGACATGGCCCTGACTCTCAGACAGCTCAAGTACTTCGTCGCGACCGCCGAGCTCGGACAGATCTCGCAGGCCGCGATCCAGCTCACGATCTCGCAGTCGGCCGTGACGAGCGCGATCAAGGAGCTGGAGGACAGCCTCGGCACGCAGCTGTTCCTGCGCACGCCGGCGGGCGTGACGCTCACCGACACCGGGCGGCGCTTTCTCAATCACGCGTACACGATCCTGTCGTCGGTCGACGAGGCGATGCGGATCCCGAACCTCGAAAGCACGCTGACCGGCACGCTCGCGATCGCCGCGAGCTACACGGTGCTTGGCTACTTCCTGCCGCACCACGTGCTGCGGTTGAATACGCTCTATCCGCGCCTGACGATCCACCTGCACGAGCTGAACCGCGAGTCGATCGAGGAAGGGCTGATCGCGGGCCGCTACGACATGGCCGTGCTGCTGACGTCGAACGTGTCGAATCCCGAGCTCGTGCTGGAGCCGGTGATCCATTCGGTGCGCCGGCTGTGGGTCGGCGCGCATCATCCGTTGCTCAGGCGCGAGAGCGTCACGTTCGCGGAGGTCGCGCACGAGCCGTTCGTGATGCTGACGGTCGACGAGGCCGGACAGACGGCGCTGCGCTACTGGAACGAGACGCCGTACCGGCCGAACGTGATCCTGCGCACGTCGTCGGTCGAGGCCGTGCGCAGCATGGTCGCGAACGGCAGCGGCGTCGCGATCCTGTCCGACATGGTGTATCGGCCGTGGTCGCTCGAAGGACGGCGCATCGAGACGATCGTGCTGCGCGACCCGGTGCCGCCGATGAGCGTCGGTCTCGCGTGGCGCAAGAACATCGAGCTGAGCCCCGCGATGCACGCGGTGCGCGATTACTTCCGGCACACGTTCATGGAGCCGCGCGCGCTGGGCGGCGCGACCTGAGCGCGCGGCGAACGCGCATGAAAAAAGCCGGGACGCATCCCGGCTTTTTTGTGTATGGCGGACGAATCCGCCGTGCGTGGCGCTTACGCGCTGGCCGACATCGCGTCCGCGTCGCTCGAGCGGATGCCGAGGCGCTCGAACAGCGCGCGGTCCTTCTGCGATTGCGGATTGCTGGTCGTCAGCAACTGGTCGCCGTAGAACATCGAGTTCGCGCCGGCGAGGAAGCACATCGCCTGCAGCCCGTCGTCGAGCTGCTCGCGGCCGGCCGACAGGCGCACGACGGCCTTCGGCATCGTGATGCGCGCGACTGCAATCGTACGCACGAACTCGAACGGGTCGAGCGGCGCGGTGCCTTCGAGCGGCGTGCCTTCGATCGCGACGAGGTTGTTGATCGGCACCGAATCCGGATACGGGTTCAGGTTTGCGAGCTGCGAGATCAGGCCCGCGCGCTCGCGGCGCGATTCGCCCATCCCGATGATGCCGCCGCAGCATACGTTGATGCCGGCGTCGCGCACGCGGTCGAGCGTGTCGAGGCGGTCCTGGTACGTGCGCGTGGAGATCACCTGGCCGTAGAACTCCGGCGACGTGTCGAGGTTGTGGTTGTAGTAGTCGAGGCCCGCGTTCGCGAGTTCCTGTGCCTGTTCGTCCTCGAGCATGCCGAGCGTCATGCAGGTCTCGAGGCCGAGCTCCTTCACGCCGCGCACCATCTCGGTCAGCGCCGGCATGTGGCGCTCCTTCGGGTTGCGCCACGCGGCGCCCATGCAGAAGCGGCTCGCGCCGTTCGCCTTCGCCGCGCGCGCGGCATCGAGCACCGCGTCGACGTCCATCAGCTTCTCGGCCTTCAGGCCCGTGTCGTGATGCGACGACTGCGAGCAGTAGCCGCAGTCTTCCTCGCAGCCGCCCGTCTTGATCGACAGCAGCGTCGACAGCTGCACTGCGTTCGCGTCGAAGTGCTCGCGATGCACCTGCTGCGCGCGGAAGAGCAGGTCGTTGAACGGCAGTGCGAACAGCGCGACGACGTCGGCGACGCGCCAGCGCTGCGAGGCCGGTGCAGCCACGGGAATCGCGTCGGGTTGCACGGCGGCGGTCTGGGCTTGGGTCATTTCGTTTTCCTGTCCTGGGCGGGATTGGGGGATCGGTTGGGTCAATGCTGCGCGGTGCGCAGCGTCTCGACGAGCGCGGCGATGTCGAGCATCGCCGCGGCGGATTCGGAGGCGGCCGGGCTCATGTACGGAATGCGGCCGAGCAGCGGCGCGCGGTGCTCGCGCGCGAGCCAGTCGCGCATCGTTGCGATGTTCTCGTCGGGGAACGACATGGCCGCGTCGACGTGGTTCGCAACCCAGCCTGCGAGCTTGAGGCCGCGTGCGGCAATCGCGTCGGCGGTGAGCAGCGCGTGGTTGATGCAGCCGAGCCGCACGCCGACCACGAGCACGACCGGCACGCCGAGCGCGACGGCGAGATCGGCCATGTCCTGCGTGTCGTTCATCGGCACGCGGAAGCCGCCGGCGCCTTCGACGACGACGATATCCGCGCGCGTGAGCGCTTCGCGATGGCACGCGACGATCGTGTCGATGTCGAGCGTCACGCCTTCCTGCGCGGCGACGATATGCGGCGCGGCCGGTGCTTTCAGCAGGAACGGCGTGCGCAGCTCGGGCGGCAGCACGACGTTCGCGGCGGCATCGAGCTGGTCGGCGTCCTCGTTGCGCCAGATGCCGTCGCGTTCGTACGCGCCGGCCGCGACGGGCTTCAGTGCGGCCGCACGCAGGCCGTGCCGCGCAAACCCGTGCAGCATCGCGGCCGACACGAAGGTCTTGCCGATTTCGGTGTCGGTGCCGGTGACGAAAAGGGAAAGGGGGGCCGTCATGCTGCGTCCTTGCTTGCTGCCAGCAGCGCGGCTTCGAGCCGCGCAAGATCGTCGAACGAATGCGCGGCCGACAGCGACACGCGCAGCCGTGACGTGCCGGCGGGTACCGTCGGCGGCCGGATCGCGGGTACCCACAGGCCGTGCGCGTCGAGCGCGCGCATCGCGGTGAGCGTCGCGTCGTTGCTGCCGATCACGAGCGGCTGCACGGCCGTGTGCGAATCGACCGGTCGCCAGCGCGTGTTGCGCAGCAGCGCGCGGGTGCGTTCGATCAGGGCGGCGAGGTGCGTGCGTCGTGCGTCGCCTTCGTCGCCCGCGATCACCTTCAGGCTGGCCGATACCGCATGCGCGACGGCCGGCGGTGCGGCCGTCGTGAAGATGTAGCTGCGCGCGCGCTGGATCAGCCATTCGATCACGGTTTCATGGGCGATCACGAACGCGCCCGCGACGCCGGCCGCCTTGCCGAGCGTGCCGACGTAGACGAGATGCGGCGAACGCAGCGCGGCGGCCGCGAGCGCACCGCGGCCCTGCGGGCCGAGCACGCCGAAGCCGTGCGCATCGTCGACGACGAGCCACGCGCCGTGGCGTTCGGCCAGCGCGACGAGTTCGGCGAGCGGCGCGATATCGCCGTCCATGCTGAACACGGTGTCGCTGACGATCAGTTTCGTTTCGGCATCCGATGCGTCGAGCAGTGCGGCGAGCGCCGCCGTATCCGCGTGCGGATAGACCTGCACGTTCGCGCGCGACAGCCGCATGCCGTCGATCAGCGAGGCGTGGTTCAGCGCGTCGGAGAAGAGTGTCGCGCCCTTGCCGGCCAGGGCCGTCATCGCGGCGAGGTTCGCCATGTAGCCGGTGCTGAAGTACAGCGCGCGCGGGGCATCCGAGAAGCCGCCCGCGAAGCCCGCGAGTTCGTCCTCGAGTGTCGCGTGTGCGCGCGAATGGCCTCCGAGCAGGTGCGAGCCGCCGCTACCGGAGCCGTAGCGCCGCGCGCCTTCGGCGAATGCGGCGACGAGCGCCGGATGCGCAGCGAGGCCGAGGTAGTCGTTGCTCGCGAAGCCGATGATCTCGCGGCCGTTCACGGTCATGCGCGCGTCGCACGCGGTGTCGGCGATGCGGCGCACGCGGCGCAGCCCTTGCGCGTCGAGATCCGCGAGGCCGCGTTGCAGGGTGTCGAGCAGGCTCATCGGCCGATTTCCTCCAGGGTCGCGTCGAGCGTGTCGCGCGTGCGCTGCGCGAGCCACGCGATGTCGTCGTCGCTCATCACGTACGGCGGCATCAGGTACACGGTCGTGCCGATCGGGCGCAGCAGCAGCTCGCGCTCCAGCGCGCGTTCGAAGAAGCGCCGCGAGAAGCCGCGTGCCGCGTCGCCGTCGAGCGCGACGTCGAACGCGAACAGCGTGCCGCGTTCGCGCAGGTGGCGCACCTGCGGATGCGCGTCGAGGGAGCCAAGCGCGGCGCGCAGCGTCGCCGATTTGCGCGCGTTGCCCGCGAGCACGTCGTCGCGCGCGAACAGGTCGAGCGTCGCGACCGCCGCGCGGCACGCGAGCGGGTTGCCGGTGTACGAATGCGAGTGCAGGAAGCCGCGGGTCGTGTCGTCGTCGTAGAACGCCGCGAACACGTCGTCGCGCGTGAGCACGAGCGACAGCGGCAGGTAGCCGCCGCTGATGCCTTTCGACAGGCACATGAAATCGGGCCAGACGCCGGCCTGCTCGCAGGCGAAGAAGGTGCCGGTGCGGCCGCAGCCGACCGCGATCTCGTCGGCGATCAGGTGCACGCCGAATTCGTCGCACAGCGCGCGCAGCCCGCGCACGTACGACGGATCATGCATCGCCATGCCGGCCGCGCACTGCACGAGCGGCTCGACGATCAGCGCGGCGATCCGGTCGCCGCGTTCGGCGAACAGGCGCCGCACGTCCGCGAGCGCGCGGCCCGCGACGTCGGCAGCCGTCTCGCCCGGCAGCGCGCCGCGCGCATCGGGCGACGCGACGACGTGCGCATGGCGGATCAGCGGGTCGTACGCATCCTTGAACAGCGCGACGTCGGTCACGCCGAGCGCGCCGATCGTCTCGCCGTGATAGCTGTTCGCGACGCAGACGAATTCCTGCTTGTTCGCGCGGCCGCGGTTGCGCCACGCGTGGAAGCTCATCTTCAGCGCGATCTCGACGGCCGAAGCGCCGTCCGACGCGAAGAACGCATGGCCGAGGTTGCGCGCGGTGAGCGCGTGCAGCCGCTCGCCGAGCTCGATCGCGGGCTCGTGCGTGCAGCCGGCGAGCATCGCGTGCTCGAGCGTATCGAGCTGGTCCTTCAGCGCCGCGTTGATGTCCGGGTTCGCATGGCCGAACAGGTTGACCCACCACGAGCTGATCGCGTCGAAGTAGCGGCGGCCGTCACGGTCGTACAGCCACACGCCCGCGCCGCGCGCGACGGGGACGAGCGGCAGGCGCTCGTGATGCTTCATCTGGGTGCAGGGATGCCAGACCGCGCGCAGACTGCGCGCGACCCAGTCGTCGGTGGCTGGCGTACTCAAGGCGACTCCGGGGGTAAAACGACCGCGCGGCATCGACGGGATGCCGCGCGGCGGGATACGAAACGCGCTGAGATTAGCGTGTTCCGCGGGACGTTGCACTAGCGGTTACAAACCCTGCAAAGCCTTACTGGGCGGGAGTTCGGCGCAGTTCATGGCGACTCGGAACGGAACGCGGCGGAAGGGGGGAAATGGCCGCAGATGACAACGTTCGAGTGACACCCCCCGACAGAAAAAAATCGCGGGACGGCACGCGGCACGATTGCAAAAAATCGGGGAGCGAAGGGGGAAACGGGCGAACGGGGCGACGTCGCGCGCACAAGGCGGCGGTCGAATGATCTGCGGAATCGGGTGCGGAATCGGGCGTGAAATCAGGTGCGGAAACGGGCGCGCCGGAACGGCGTGCGACGGCGCGCGAGGTGCACGCGGACAGGAGAAAACGCAGGAAGGAGCGTCAGCTGAGCGGGCCGGCGGCGGACGGGCCGCCGCGCGTCAGCGCGAGGCCAGCGCGCGCGTGTCGGTGTCGCGCGTGGTGTCGTCGCCGTTGTCGGCCGTCTGCGTCGTGTTCGCGTTCCACACGACACGGTCGTTGACCGCGTACAGCCGGCATGCCCCCGCGCCTTGCTTCGCGCAGTTGTCGAGTGCAAGCGCCATCGGGTCGTCGCCGCCTTCTGCCCACGACCACGCCCCTTCCGACGACACCGCGAACGCGCGGCTCGGATGCTGGTTCAGGAAGCGGCGATAGCCTTCGCGGCCGGCTTCGTCGACGAACGGCACCGCGCCGACCGCATCGATCGACGCATAGCCGGTGGCCTTCGGCTCGTGCGGGTTCGCGACTGCGTAGCGTACCGAGGTCGGCAGGTTCAGTTGCGCGAGGAATGCATTGACGGCCGGCCACCACACGGGCACGCCGTCGCGATCGACGATCAGCCGGTGCGCGTCGTCCTTGTAGCGGCCGAAATCGATGAACTGGGCCTGCGTGCCATGCGACACGTACGCGTCGTGCATCTGCGCGACGAGCGCCGGGGTCCATACCGAATCGTTGTCGCCGTACAGCCACAGCGACCGCACGGCCGTGTGCGCGCCGTACTGGTCGAACGCATCGACGAGGTTGCGCTGCCAGCCGTCGCACAGGTCCTGGCGCAGCCCGCCCGAGAAGTTGATGATGCCGCGCACGCCCGGCGCGGCTTCGGTGCCGTACGCGACCGATACGAGGCCGCCGTGCGACGTGCCGGCGACGACGATGCGCGACGCATCGACGTACGGCTGGTGCGACATGTAGCGCACCGTCGCATCGACGTCGGCGGCCTGCGCGAGGCCGTTCTTGCCGACGTTGCAGCCTTCCTGCTGGTACGTGCCGCTCGAGCCGGCGAAGCCCTGGCGGTTCGGCGCGATCACCGCATAGCCGCGGCGCACGAATTCGCGTGCGAACGCGAGCGGCCGGCTGCGCGGCTGCAGATGGAGATCGCCGGTGTTCTTGCCGTGGTTGAAGACGACGAGCGGGAACGGGCCGGGGCCGTCCGGCTTGAAGAGCGTCGCCTCGAGCGTTACGGCGCCCGAAGCATCGGCCGGGATGCGGAGAATCTGTTCGTTGAGATCGGCCGCGACCTGCGGCAGGTTCGCGTCGCTGTAGTCGAAGCGCTCGGCATGGGCGAGCGATACGCTGGTACCTGTATTGGCGTTCGGCAGCGTACCGGCCTGAGCGGCCGACAGCGCACAGGCCGCCATCCATCCCACCAATACCTTGCTGAACGCCATTCGTAAGCCCTGCCATGCAACATGACCAATTCGAGGTCATCGTAGCCCGACAAAATCGGGTTGTGCAATGCGGGAATTACCCGGCGTCTGACACAGCAACTATTTGTCAGCGTTCGCTTACTTCGCCGTCGACATAGCGCCAGAAACCGTGCTCGTCGCGCTCGAAACGGCTCGTCTCGTGGAGCCGGTAGGCGCGTCCGCCGACCTTGTAGCGCGCCACGAATTCGACCTCCGCGTGGCGTTCGTCGAGCGGCGCATGGCGTTTGACCGCGAGGCCGAGCCAGCGCGGCGCGTCGGGTGCTTCGGGGTCGGTGTCGAGATCGGGCGGGCAGGTGCGCGCCGCCCACGTCGCGCGCAGGTAGTCGGTCGCGCCGAGCACGTATGCGCTGTACCGCGAACGCATCAACTCGAGCGCGGTCGGCGCGGCTTCGCCGCCGTCGATGAAGCGGCCGCAGCAGGCCGCATAGCGCGGCGGCGCCGCTTTACCGGCGGCGGCGGGGGACGCGCCGCCGCACGGGCACGCGTCAGGTCGGGTCAAAATCATGCGAAACGGGAATTAACGACGATCGGTTGTCGGTTCGGCTCACCAGCTCAGCTCGATGCCGTCGTACTGGAAGAAGCGGCCGTTGGCCTGCGACACGTCCGAACCGGATTCGGCGATCACGCGGCGCATGCCGGTCACGCTGGTTTCCGGGTCGATCGCGGCCTGCGCGCCGCCCATGTCGGTGCGCACCCAGCCGGGATGCAGCGAGATGCACGCGGCATGGCGTGTCTGCAGCGACGCGATGCGCAGCGCGTCGTTCAGCGCGGCCTTGCTCGCGCGGTACAGCCAGCCGGTCGTGCCGGTCGCCTCGGCGATGCTGCCCATCCGGCTCGACACGACGGCCAGCACGCCGCGCGCATCTTCGACGAGCGGCAGCAGGATCGGCAGCAGTTGCATCGGTCCACGCACGTTCGTATGCATCACCGCGTCGAAATCCTCGGCGGTGATCGTCTCGACGCCTTCGGTGCGCGGCCCGTACACGCCCGACACGAGCACGGCCGCATCGAGCCGTTCGCCGTCGAGCTTCCAGCCGAGCGCCGCGATCTGCTCGGGCTGCGCGATATCGAGCGCATGCGCCTGCGCACCGAGCGCGCGCAGCGCGTCGAGCGACGCATCGTCGCGCGCGGTGGCGATCACGTTCCAGCCGTCGCGCCGGTATTGCCGGACGAATTCGCGGCCGAGGCCGCGCGATGCGCCGACGATCAATACGGTTTTCATGCCCGTCGCTCCTTTCCGTGGCGCCGCCGCGGCGGCGCCGGTGTCAGATCCGTTCGATGCGTGTCGCGGCCGCGTCGCAGCGGCCGCCAGGCGAATGCCGCGTTACTTCGCGTCGTCGCACGGCTTCAGCGTGGCGGCGACCGCCTGCGCGACGCCTTCGAGCCGCGCGGCGTCCGCCGCGATCATGTCGTTGTCCGGCGCATGCTCGCCGCCGGCGGTGAGCGCGGCCACGCAGCGCTTGTAGGTCTCGTCGAGCGCTTCGAAGTTCGACACGGCCATCCCGAGGTTGCGCATCCGGCCGTCGTGCACGCCGTACACGAGCCCGTGCACGGTGAGCGACTGGCCGCGGGCCCACGCGTCGTTGACGATCGTCGTGCGGCACACGTTGACGACCTGCTCGATCGCGTTCAGCTCGATCAGGCGGCGATAGCGCGCTTCGCCGACCGGCCAGTCGTCGAGCAGGTCCGCATGGCGCTCACGCACGTCCTGCACGTGATGCAGCCAGTTGTCCGCGAGGCCGACGCGCCGGTTGAGCAGCGCCGCGTTCACGCCCGAGCAGCCGTAGTGGCCGACGACCATGATGTGCTTCACGCGCAGGATGTCCACCGCGAACTGGATCACCGACAGGCAGTTCAGGTCGCTGTGCACGACGACGTTCGCGATGTTGCGGTGCACGAATACTTCGCCCGGCGGCAGGCCGATGATCTGGTTTGCGGGCACGCGCGAATCCGAACAGCCGATCCACAGGTATTCCGGCGCCTGCTGGTCGGCGAGGCGCGCGAAGAACTGCGGATCGTCCTCGAGCTTGCGCTTGACCCAGGCTTCGTTGTTGTCGAACAGATGTGAAAGCGGATTGTCTTGGGTATTCATCGGTGTGGCTTCCGTTGGCGGAAATCGGGTCGATATCGGTTCGGTGTCACCGGCGTCAGGCAGCGCGCTGCGCGTTGCCTTCGCCGTCGTTCTGGTCCGACGCGCCGAAGCGCGCAGGGTAGCGCACGCTGAAGCGCAGCGCCGCGTCGTACGGGTAAAAATCGGGCAATTCGCCCTGCATCAGCTTGTCCTTGCTCGCCTGCCACAGCGCGGGATCGAAAAAGTCCGCGTGATGCTTCATGAACACGCTGCGCACGCGCGGGTCGCCGAGCAGGAACGGTCCGTAGGTCTCCGGAAAGATGTCGTGCGGGCCGACGGTATACCACGGTTCGCCGGACAGCTCGTCTTCCTCGTTGCGCGGCGGCGGCACGCGGCGCACGTTGCAGTCGGTCAGGTACTCGATCTCGTCGTAGTCGTAGAACACGACGCGGCCGTGGCGCGTGACGCCGAAGTTCTTGTACAGCATGTCGCCGGGGAAGATGTTCGCCTTCATCAGCTCCTTCACCGCGTTGCCGTATTCCTTCACGCCGTGCTCGACGTCCGCGTCGCTGCCGTTCTGCAGGTACAGGTTCAGCGGCGTCATCCGGCGCTCGATGTACAGGTGCCTGATCACGAGGTTGTCGTCCTCGTATTCGAGCAGCGACGGCACTTCCTTCTCGAGCTCGCGCACGAGCGCGTGGTCGAGCCGCGCGAGCGGCAGCGCGACGCTCGAATATTCGAGCGTGTCGGCCATCCGCCCGAGGCGGTCGTGGCGCTTCACGAGCTGGTACTTCTCCATGATCTGCGCGCGCGTCGTTTCCTTCGGCGGCGGGAAGTGATCCTTGATGATCTTGAACACGTACGGGAACGACGGCAGCGTGAACACGAGCATCACGAGGCCCTTGATCCCGGGCGCGATGATGAAGCGGTCGCTCGAATGCGACAGATGGTGCAGCAGGTCGCGGTAGAACAGGTTCTTGCCCTGCTTCTGCAGGCCGACCGACGTGTAGATCTCGGCCTTCGGCTTGCCCGGCATGATCGTGCACAGGAAGTCGACGTACGCGGACGGCACGCCCATGTCGACGAGGAAGTACGAGTGCGAGAAGCTGAAGATGATCTGCAGCAGGTCGCGGCGCAGCAGCACCGTGTCGAGCGCGAGCACGCCCGGCCGCACGTGGCGGATCGGCACCGCGAACGGCAGCACGCGGTCGGCGTTGATGATGCGGCCGATGATGTACGCGCTCTTGTTGCGGAAGAACAGCGACGACAGCACGTGGATCTGGAAATTCGGCGCTTCGTCGAAGTGGCCGAACTCGTCGTCGATCGCCTGCATCACGCAACCGATGTCGCGCGGGAGATCCTCGAACGCCGGTTCGAGCTGGAAGTTCGTGACGATGCGCTCGAGCGTGGTGGCGAGCCCGTCGGTGCCCGGATAGTACGCGCGGTAGGTCGGCTTCGCGGCCGGCTCGTCGTTCTCCAGGTACTCGGTCGAGATCGCCGGGCGCACGAAGATGAAATCGTTGCTGAAGTACGAGCGGTGCAGGATCTTGCAGCACACCGAATTGAAGAAGGTTTCCGCGCACTCGGGCTGGCGGTGCGACGTGAGCAGGCCGATGTAGTGCAGCTTGATCTGCTGCCACACTTCGTCGTCGATGTTCTCCGCGTCGTATTCGTCTTCCAGCACCTCGACGCATTCCTGCACGCGATCGTCGTACGACGTGATCCGCTCGCGCGCGAGCCGCTGCAGCCCGTGCCAGTCGCCATGCTCGTACAGCGTCTTCGCCTCGACCGCCGCTTCACGGAAGATCCGGTAGTGGCGATCGAAGTATTCGAGCATCGTCTGCGCGACGTCGAAACCGATCTGCGACGACAGCAGTTTGGGGAAGTGATTCATCGCGTGCAGGCTCGTTCGGGAGGGGCTGTAAGCACTCGCCATTTTAGCGCCCAAGTCGGCGTTTCAATGACTTTCGGGGTGACGCGCCAACGGTCGGCAATCGGCGCGTTGTTCACCGTTGCGTACCGTTCGGTGCATCTTCGCGTAAAGATACGGGTACGGGACCGATTCTGGCACGAACTTTTTTTGACCGCCCGGCGGCGGCCGGGCACGCGTTTCGTGCGACGGCGATAGAATCGACGCAACGCCCGCCGTGCCCGCTGCCGGCGCGCATTCGCACCGATAACGACGAGACACCCCACCGATGAACGCACTGGAACACCAACTCGACTACCCCTTCGCCGACACGCTGCCCGCCGCGGGCGACACGTTCGAGGTTGCGCCCGGCGTGCGCTGGCTGCGCATGCCGCTGCCGTTCTCGCTCGACCACATCAACCTGTGGCTGCTGCGCGACGAGATCGACGGGCAGGCCGGCTGGACGATCGTCGATTGCGGGATCTCGTCGGACGCGATCCGCACGCACTGGGAGCAGATCTTCGACACGCATCTCGACGGCCTGCCGGTGCTGCGCGTGCTCGTCACGCACTGCCACCCCGATCACTTCGGCCTCGCGAACTGGCTGTGCGAAGGCGGCGACCAGGGTCGCTGGAACGTGCGGCTGTGGATGACGCTCGGCGAATACATGTTCGGCTGCCTGATGGCGGCCGGCAACGGCTCGAACGCGGGCGGCGCGGCGGCCGCCGACCACTTCGCGCGCCACGGGCTGACCGATCCGGCCGCGCTCGACAAGCTGCGCAACCGCCGCAACTATTACTCGGATCTCGTGCCGGCCGTGCCGCCGCGCTACCGGCGCCTGCGCGAAGGCGACGCGGTGACGATCGGCGCGCGCACCTGGCGCGTCGTCACCGGCTTCGGCCATTCGCCTGAACATTGCGCGCTGCACAGCGACGCGGACGGTGTGCTGATTTCCGGCGACATGGTGCTGCCGCGCATCTCGACGAACGTGTCCGTGTTCGACCTCGAGCCGGAAGGGAACCCGCTCGCGCTGTACCTGCAGTCGCTCGGCCGCTACGAGACGATGGCGCCCGACACGCTCGTGCTGCCGTCGCACGGCAAGCCGTTCCGCGGCGTGCGCACGCGCATCGCGCAACTGCGCGAACACCACGACGCGCGGCTCGCGGAAGTGCGCGTCGCGTGCGCGGAGAAGCCGATGAGCGCAGCCGACATCGTGCCGATCATGTTCCGCCGCCGCGAGCTCGACATCCACCAGATGACGTTCGCGCTTGGCGAGGCGCTCGCGCACCTGAACCTGCTGTGGCTCGCGGGCGAACTCGTGCGCGAGCAGGGCGACGACGGCGTGCTGCGGTTCCGCACCGCCGGCTGAGCGCGCTGCGTCGTCCTTACACGACGGGTTCGTAGCGCCACCCGTCGTGATGCCATTGCATCGTGTGCGTCGGTTCGAGCGCCGCGAGAAACGCGGGGTCGTGCGATGCGACGACGATCGCGCCCGGGAAGCCGGCCAGCGCCGCTTCGATCGCGCGCACCGATTCGAGGTCGAGGTGATTGGTCGGCTCGTCGAGCAGCAACAGCTGCGCGGGCGTGCCGCGCCACAACGCGCACGCGAGCGCGGCCTTCAGCCGTTCGCCGCCGCTCAGCTGCCGGGCGGCCTGCGTCGCGCGTGTTGCGTCGAGCTGCAACAACGCGAGACGGCTGCGCAGGTCGCCTTCGGCAAGCGGCGTATCGAGCAGCCCCAACTGTTCGACGATCGAGCGCTCGGGATCGAGCAGCGCGAGGCGCTGGTCGAGATACGCGGCGCTCACGTGTGTCGTGCATTCCCCCGAACGCGGCGCGAGTTCGCCCGCGAGCATTCTCAGCAATGTCGATTTGCCGCAGCCGTTCGGGCCCGTCAGTGCGATGCGCACCGCGCCGCTCGCGGACCACGTGATTGCGTCGGCGTTGCCCGCGACGTGCCACGGCAGTTGCGCGCGGTCGAGCGTGAACAGCTGGCGGCGTGCGCTGACTTCGGTGCCCGGCAGCGACACGAGCACGGGGGCGTCGGCTTCGACGCGCGCGGCCGCCTGCTGCACGCGTTCGTCGAGCGCCGTCTTGAACGTGTCCTGATGACGCCGCACATGGCCCATGATGCTGCGCGCCGCGCCCTTGCGGCTCTGGCGCGCCATCGACGACAGGTTGGCCGTCTTCGCGTCGCGCAACGACGCGGCCGCGTGGCGCTGGATCGTGTCGTGTTCCTGTTCGAGCCTGCGCCGCACGCGTCCGCGCTCGGTGCGCGCATGGTCGAGCGCGGCGTGCGCCGCATCCTGTTCCGCGTCGCGCTGCGCGCGGTAGAGCGCGTAGTTGCCGCCATACGAGCGCGCCCCGTGCGGCGTCAGCTCGACGATGCGTTGCACGCCGGCGAGCAGCGCACGGTCGTGGCTCACGATCACGACGCCGCCGCGCCAGCCGTCGAGCGCCGCCTGCAGCCACGCGCGGCCCGGCGCGTCGAGATGGTTGGTCGGTTCGTCGAGCACGAGCAAGCCGGCACCGGACAGCAGCGCGCCGATCAGCGCGACGCGTGCGAGCTGGCCGCCGCTCAGCGCGTGCGCGGGTGTACCGGCGTGCACGTCGTGCAGGCCGGCTGCGTCGAGCGCGGTGCGCAGCCGCTCCGCGAGATCCCAGCGATCGCCGATCAGGTCGAAGTCGTGTGGCGCCGCGCGGCCATTCGCAAGACGCGCGAGCGCGCCGAGCGGCGCATCGAGCGCGGCGACCTGCGCGACGGTTCGGGGGCCGGCCGCGTCGTCGTCATGCTGCTGCGCGACGTAGACGACGGGCGTATGCCGCTCGATCGTCCCCGCGCTCGGTGCGCAGCGACCCGCGATCAGTTGCGCGAGCAGGCTCTTGCCGATGCCGTTGCGGCCGACGATACCGGTCGGCGTGCGATCGATGGACAGGTCGAGCGAATCGAACAGCGTGATGCCGTCGTCGAAGCGGAAGGAAACGTGATGAAGCGCGACGAGCGCGCCGGTGGGCGTGGCTGCAGCCATAAGCACCTCCAAAAATGCGTGAAGACCTTCGCGCGCGGCGTGCGTGGCACGGGCGGCGAAAACATTTCGGGAAGGCTTAGTTGTTCACTTTGGCTGGCGTCCGGTATGAGGAACAGGCGCGCAGTGTAGCAAGCGAAACGCGCGGGCCGCAAGCGGGCGGCGCGAACGCCGTCGCTTGCGCGCCACGCACGGTTACTGCACGGCGACCGTCGTGAAGTTCTGGCGTCCGAACGGACTCACGTGATAACCGCTCACGTTCGTGCGCGTCAGTGCCGCGGCGGTGGGGTAGCCGAGCGGGATCCACAGCGCCTGGTCGTGAATGATCTTCTGCGCCGATTCGTACAGCTTCGCGCGCTTCGCCTGGTCGGCGGTCGACTTGCCGTCGGCGATCAGCTTGTCGAGCTGCGCATCGCAGAAGCGCGCGAAGTTGATGCCCGATTTCACCGCGTTGCAGCTGAACAGCGGCGACAGATAGTTGTCCGGATCGCCGTTGTCGCCGGCCCAGCCCATGAACAGCATGTCATGCTGGCCGAGCTTCGCCTGCTTGATCAGCTCGCCCCATTCGATCACTTTCACTTCGGCCTTCACGCCGATCTTCGCGAGGTCGGCCTGCAGCAGTTCCGCGCCGACCTTCGGGTTCGGGTTCAGCACGCTGCCGGTCGGGCGCGTCCAGATCGTCGTCGAGAAGCCGTTCGGGAAGCCGGCCTGCGCGAGCAGCTGCTTCGCCTTCGCGGGATCGTACGCATACGGCGCGACGTCCTTCGCGTAGCTCCACGTGTTCGGCGGATACGGGTTGTTCGCGGCCGTCGCTGTGTTGTCGAACACGACCTTCAGGTAGGTCGCGCGGTCGAACGCGAGGTTCAGCGCTTCGCGCACCTTGTCATTGTCGAGCGGCTTCTTCTGCGTGTTCAGCGCGACGAACGCGGTCATGAACGCGGGCGTCTGCACGACCTTCAGCGCGCTTTCGCCCTTTGCGGCGAGCACGTCCTGCGGCTTCGGCGACAGCGCGATCTGGCATTCGCCGGCCTTCACCTTCTGCAGGCGCACCGACGGGTCGGGCGTGATCGCGTAGATCAGCCGGTCGACCTTCGGCTTCGTGCCCCAGTACGTCGGGTTCACGTCGTAACGGATCAGCGCGTCCTTCGTATAGCTCTTCAGCACGAACGGGCCGGTGCCGACCGGTTTCGCGTTCAGGTCGGCCTGCTTGCCGGCCTTCAGCAGCTGGTCCGCGTATTCGGCCGAGTAGATCGACGCGAAGCCCATCGTCAGGATCGGCACGAAGGTCGCGTTCGGCTCGTTCAGCACGAATTTCACCGTGCTGTCGTCGACCTTCGTGACCGACTTCACGAGCTTCACGAGGCCCATCGATTGCGCATGCGGGAAGCCGCTCGCGCCGGCGACCTTGTGCCACGGGTTCGAATCGTCGAGCATGCGCGTGAACGTGAACACGACGTCGTCCGCGTCGAGCGCACGGCCCGGCTTGAAATAGTCGGTGGTCTGGAACGCGACGTTCGGGCGCAGGTGGAACGTGTACGTGAGGCCGTCGGCGCTCGCTTCCCATTTGTCGGCGAGCGCGGGCACGACCTTCTTCGCGGCTTCGTCGTAGGACACGAGCGTGTTGAAGATCACGTCGGCCGACGCGTTGGTCGTGACGAGCGAGTTGTACTGCACGACGTCGAAGCCGTCCGGGCTCGATTCCGTGCAGACGGTGAGCGGCTTGGCGGCGGCGAGGCCGGGGGCGGCAAGGGCGGCGGCAACGGCGGCCGCGGCGAACAGCTTGACGTGCATAGGATCTCCCACGTGGCTTGTGTTTTTTGCTGGGTGACGGGATGCGGGCGCGGCCCGGAAGCGGGCAGGGCCGGCGCGGCTGGCGAATAGCATACCGTCAAAGCGCGCGACGCGTGGAAAAAGGCGACGGAACGCGGCGAATTGACCGAAAAACGGCTGCGTTCGCGACGGAACGGGTGTTGATGCGGCGGAAGGTGCGGCGGGGGCGGGAGAGCCGGCGGGCGGAGCGGGGGATGGGGTGGTGAAGCTGCAACGGAAGGCGACGCGGAACCGACGCGGAACCGGCGCGGAACCGACGCGGAACCGACGCAGAACCGACGCGTCACGGCGCGACGATACGGCCCGGCGCACGTCGCGCGAGGCCGCTTCGGCGGATCGTCAGTGCGCGCCGGCCTTCGGCTTGCGCGGCGCCTTTTCGAACAGGCGGTCGTACAGCCAGCGTGGCAGCACGTGCAACACCTTCGCGACAACGCCCATCTGCCACGGAATCACGCGGAACGCGTGCTGCCGCGCGATCGCGCGCGCCGCGCGTGCGGCGAAGCGGTCGGCGTCCATCAGGAACGGCATCCGGTACGGGTTGTGCGCGGTCATCGGCGTGCGGATGTAGCCGGGCGCGATCGTCACGACGCCGACGCCGGCCGGACGCAGCTCGACGCGCAGCGATTCGAGATACTTGATCGCGGCCGATTTCGACGCGCTGTACGCGCCGGAGCCGGGCAGGCCGCGCACGCCGGCGACGCTCGCGACACCGACCAGCGTGCCGTGGCGCGTGGCCGTCATCGGGCCGACGAACGGCTCGAACGTCGCGACCATCCCGTAGTAGTTGATGTCCATCACGTCGCGGAACGTCGCGAGATCGCCCTGGCCCGTGACGGCGCCCTGGCTGATGCCCGCGTTCGCGATCACGACGTCGGGGCAGCCGTGCGTCGCGATGAACGACGCGGCGGCCGTCGCGAGCGCGTCGGCGTCGCGCACGTCGGCGGAATAGACGGAGATGGTCAGCTTGGGGAATCGCCGCGCGAACGCCTCGAGTGCATCGGTGCGTCGCGCGACGAGGGCGAGCGTGGCGCCCTGGCGGGCGTATTCCTCGGCCATCGCGAGGCCGAGGCCGCTCGACGCACCGGTGATGAAGACCTTCAGTGGAGTAGTCATGCCGGTGCGCGGACGGGGATCAGAGCTTCTTGTCCTGAACCTGCTTCACGAGGAAGTCGAGCACCTGGGCCGTGCCCGGGATGCTGTTCGTGTAAGCGGGGCCCGTCTTGTACTTGCCATTGACGACGACCGTCGGCACGCCGTCGATCGCGTAGTCCTTCAGCAGCTTGGCCGACTGGTTCACCTCGCCCTGCACGCTGAACGAGTTGTACGCGTCCATGAACTGCTTCTTGTCGACGCCCTGCGTGGCCAGGAAGTCGGCCTGCGCCTGCGGCGTCAGCAGGTAGTTCTTCTGCTTGTGGATCGCGTTGAAGATCGCCGGCGTGACCTTCTCGGAGATGCCGAGCGCGGACACCGCGTAGTACAGCTTCGAGTGCGGGACGAAATCGTCACGGAATGCGACCGGCACGCGCTTGAAGTCGATGTTGTTGCCCTGCTTCTTCACCCAGGCCTCGATCGTCGGCTCGAATTCGTAGCAGTGCGGGCAGCCGTACCAGAAGAACTCGATCACCTCGACCTTGCCGGCCGGCGCGGACGCCGGCTGCGGCGACTTCATCACCTCGAAGTCCTTGCCGGCGACCGGTGCGGCGGGCGAAGCCTGGGCGAGACCGGCGGCCAGGCCCAGGGACAGAAGGAGCGTGCTAAGCAGTTTTTTCATGTTGTGAACGTCGAATCAGTTGCTCGGGTTACGGAACGTAACGGGTTCTGCGTGGGCTCGGCCGGTTGGCTTACTGCTTCGTGAAGCGGATCACCGCCGTGTCGACACCTGCATCGGACAGGCGCTGACGGGCCGAGTTCATATCCTCGAATTTCGAGAACGGGCCGACGCGTACACGGAAATAGGTCACGCCGCTGACGTCGCGCTTCGACACCTTCGACTCGAAGCCCTGGAAGCCGAGGCGCGCGCGCTGCTGCTCGGCGTCGCCTTCGGTCTTGTACGCACCCACTTGCAGGAAGTAGCCGGTGTTCGCGTCGGCCGCGGTCGGCGGCTTCGCTGCGGCTGCGGCCGTGGCCGACGACGTCGGCTTCGGCGTGTTCGCGGCCAGCTGCTGTTGCTGCTGCTTTTGTGCGGCAGCCTGCTGCGCCTGCTTCTGCGCGGCGAAGCGGGCGAGGTCGTCCTCGCCGCCTTGCTGCTGTTGCTGCGCCTGTTGGGTCTTCTTCGGCGGCGGCGGGGTGTCAGCCGGCTTCGGTGCGACGGCGACGCCATTGCCCGACGACGGATTGTTCGACGCGGTCGTGTTGTTCGAGCTGCCGGTGTTGTTCGAACCGCTCGACCCGTTGGCCGACGGCGGCACTTCGACGATCTGCGGTTCGGGCAGCAGGCCGCCCTGGGTCTGGTTCGCGGCCTGGCCGGGCGCGGTGTTCGGCGGGGCGGGCTGTGCGGCCTGCGGTACCGGCTGGCCGGGCGTCTTGCCCTGCAGCGCGCGGTTCGGGTCGAACTGCTGCGGCTGGCTCGCGCCGTTGTCGGCCGGCGGCGGCGCGACCTTCGACACGAACGGCGACGGCGAGCGCGTGATGTAGAGCGCCACCACCACGGCGATCGCGAGGCCGACGATCAGGCCCAACACGATTCCAAGAAATGTCCCTCCGGCTTGTTTCGATTGCTTCGAAGTTCGGCGTGGTTGTGCCATTGCTTGAGTCACCTGCAAAAAGAATCGTGAAAGGGCCGTGGCAGGCGCTTCTGCCACGGCCATTCGCTGCCCGGTTCGGGCCGCTTACATCCTTACATCTTGGCGGGCGCGGACACGCCGAGCACCGCCAGACCGTTTTCGAGCACCTGCCGGGTCGCGGCGAGGAGCGCGGCGCGCGCATTGCGCGGCGCTTCGTCGTCGACCAGCACGCGCTCCGCATTGTAGAACGAGTGGAATTCGCCAGCGAGATCGCGCAGGTAGAACGCGACCGCGTGCGGCGAAAGCTCGTTCGCTGCGTGCGTGAGCATGTCCGGATACTCGGCCAGCTTCTGCATCAGCGACGCCGCCTGCGTGCTCGTCAGCTGCGACAGGTCGGCGCCCGGCAGTTGCGAGACGTCGACGTTGTAGCGCGACTTCAGCTCGTTGAGCACCGAACAGATCCGCGCATGCGCGTACTGGACGTAATAGACCGGGTTTTCGTCGTTCTGTTTCAACGCGAGGTCGATGTCGAACACGAACTCGGTATCGGCCTTGCGCGAAATCAGGAAGAAACGCACCGCGTCGCGGCCGCGCGTGATGGTCGCCTCGTCGATCAGGTCGGGGGCCGCTTCCTGGCCCGCCGCTGCGCCGCCCGACCATTCGATCAGGTCGCGCACCGTCACGTAGCTGCCCGCGCGCTTCGAGATCTTCACTTCCTGGCCGTCGCGCATCACGGTGACCATCTTGTGCAGCACGTAGTCGGGATAGCCCTTCGGGATCCCGATGTGCAGCCCCTGCAGGCCGGCGCGCACACGCGCGATCGTGCCGTGGTGGTCCGAGCCCTGGATGTTGATCACCTTCGTGAAGCCGCGCTCCCACTTCGTCACGTGGTACGCGACGTCCGGCACGAAGTACGTGTACGTGCCGTCCGACTTGCGCATCACGCGATCCTTGTCGTCGCCTTCGTCGGTCGTGCGCAGCCACAGCGCGCCGTCCTGCTCGTAGGTCATGCCGGCCTTGATCAGCGCGTCGACCGTCTTCTCGACGCGGCCTTCGCTGTACAGCGACGACTCGAGGTAATACTGGTCGAATTTCACGCCGAACGCCTGCAAGTCCATGTCCTGCTCGCGACGCAGGTACGTGACCGCGAACTTGCGGATCGCGTCGAGATCCTCGACGTCGCCCGTGCCCTTCACCGGCTCGCCGTCCGATGCGGCGACCGTTTCGCCGCTCAGGAAGTCGCGCGCGATGTCGGCGATGTATTCGCCGTTGTACGCGGCTTCCGGCCAGCCCGCGTCGCCCGGCTTCAGGCCGCGTGCGCGCGCCTGCGTCGAGATCGCGAGGTTGCCGATCTGCACGCCTGCGTCGTTGTAGTAGAACTCGCGGTGCACCGCGTAGCCCTGGCTCGCGATGACGTTCGCGAGCACGTCGCCGAGCGCGGCCTGGCGGCCGTGGCCGACGTGCAGCGGGCCGGTCGGGTTCGCCGACACGAATTCGAGCAACACCTGCTTGCCTTTCTCGCGATCCGACGTGCCGAACGCGCGGCCCTGGTCGAACACGGCGGCGATCACCGCCTGCTTCGCGGCGGCCGACAGGCGCAGGTTGATGAAGCCGGGGCCGGCGATCTCGGCGGCTTCGACGAGGCCTTGCGCGGCCGGCTGCGCGATGAGCGCGGCGACGATCTGATCGGCGAGCTGGCGCGGGTTCGTGCCGAGCGGCTTGGCGAGCTGCATCGCGACGTTGCACGCGACGTCGCCGTGCGCGGCGACCTTCGGGCGCTCCAGCGTGATGGTCGGGGCGACGGACGCGCCGTCGGCGCCTTTCAGCGCGTGTGCGACCTGCTTGACGCTATCCGCGAGCAGGGCTTCGAGGGTCTGTTTGTGTGCTGGCAGCATGCTGGTAGAAGGCTTCGTTGGTGGCGGCCGGAAACGCCGGCCCGCCGGCGCGCTTTTTAAGCGCGCGTTTCAGGGATCGCAGAATTTTAACAGGTGCTAATATGCCGCTCAGGCGGCCCGCGTCCGCGAGGCCGGACGCCGGTCTGCCGGCGTTCCCCAACCGCGCCGCGCAGGCACAACAAGATGAAAAGGGAATTGTCATGATTACGTTCAAGAGCAAGGCGGCACAGGATCTCGACGTGCTGAAGGATTTCGCCGTGTATGTGCTGGGTCTCGTCGGCAAGCAGCTGGGCGAGCGCGGTGTGATTACGCACGATGAGCTGGACCACGCGATCGCCAAGCTGGAAGGCGCCGTCGCGCAGGCGAAGCAGGAGCGCGCCGAGCATGCCGGCCATTTCCACGAGGACGAAGCCGACCACGCGCACCACGAAGTGCCGCCGAGCCTGGCCCAGCGCGTCGCGCCGTTCCTCACGATGCTGCGCGAAGCGAAGGCCGGCGAGGCCGACGTGCACTGGGGCTTCTGAGCGTCCTTGCCTGGCAACACGACAGATTGGCCAGACAAGAAAAAGCCCGCTTTCGAGCGGGCTTTTTCTTTTGTCTGACCAAACGAAGGCGGGCCGCTGGCCGCCCGTTCGCGTCGCTCAGAGCTGCGGCGCGAGCGCGCGTCGCGCGTCGTCGAGCGACAGCGCCATGCGCTGCGCGTAGTCCTCGAGCTGATCCTGCCCGATTTTGCCGACCGAGAAATAGCGGCTGTCCGGATGCGCGAGGTAGAAGCCCGACACACTCGCGGCCGGCAGCATCGCCAGCGAGTCGGTCACGCTCATGCCGATCTCGTCCGCGCGCAGCACGTCGAACATGTCGCGCTTCACGAGGTGGTCGGGGCAGGCCGGGTAGCCGGGCGCCGGGCGGATGCCCGCGTACTTCTCCGCGATCAGCGCGTCGTTGTCGAGCGTCTCGCCGCTCGCATAGCCCCACAGCTCGCGCCGCACGCGTGCATGCATCGCTTCGGCGAACGCTTCGGCGAAGCGGTCGGCAAGCGCCTTCAGCATGATCGCGCTGTAGTCGTCGTGGTCGGCTTCGAACTGCTTTTCCTTCGCGTCGACACCCAGGCCGGCCGTCACCGCGAACATCCCGATGTAGTCGGCCACGCCCGATTCCTTCGGCGCGATGAAGTCGGCGAGCGAGCGGTTCGGCCGCATCACCCCGTCGACCACCGGGCGCACGCTCTGCTGGCGCAGGTTGCGCCACGTGAGCAGCACTTCCGAGCGCGACTCGTCGCTGTAGATCTCGATGTCGTCGTCGTTGACGGTATTCGCCGGCAGCAGCGAGATCACGCCGCTCGCGGTCAACCAGCGGCCCTGGATCAGGCGCGCGAGCATCGACTTCGCGTCGGAGAACACACGCCGCGCCGATTCGCCGACGATCTCGTCGTTCAGGATCGCCGGGTACGGGCCCGCGAGGTCCCAGGTCTGGAAGAACGGACCCCAGTCGATGTAGTTCGCGAGTTCGCTCAGGTCGTAGTTCTTGAACACGCGGCGGCCGATGAATTTCGGCTTCACCGGCGTATAGCCTGCCCAGTCGACCTTCGTCTTGTTCGTGCGCGCCTGCTCGAGCGTGACCATCGGCTGCGCCTTGCGGTTCGCGTGCTGGTCGCGGATGCGTTCGTAGTCGGACTTCAGCTCGTCGAGGTATTTCGCCGCGCCTTCGTCGGACAGCAGGTTCGACGCGACCGACACCGAGCGCGATGCGTCGGGCACGTAGACGACCGGACCTTCGTAGTGCGGCGCGATCTTCACGGCCGTGTGCACGCGCGACGTCGTCGCGCCGCCGATCAGCAGCGGAATCTTCTTCACGCGGAAGTAGTCGTCGCGCTGCATTTCGGATGCGACGTACGCCATTTCCTCGAGGCTCGGCGTGATGAGGCCCGACAGCCCGATGATGTCCGCGCCCTCGACCTTCGCCTTCGCGAGGATCTCGTTGCACGGGACCATCACGCCCATGTTGACCACTTCGAAGTTGTTGCACTGGAGCACGACCGACACGATGTTCTTGCCGATGTCGTGCACGTCGCCCTTCACGGTCGCGATGACGATCTTGCCCTTCGCGCGCACGTCGCCGCCCGCTTCCGCGAGCAGGCGCTTTTCTTCCTCGATGAACGGAATCAGGTGCGCGACGGCCTGCTTCATCACGCGCGCCGATTTCACGACCTGCGGCAGGAACATCTTGCCCTGGCCGAACAGGTCGCCGACGATGTTCATCCCGTCCATCAGCGGGCCTTCGATCACGTTGATCGGACGGCCGCCGGCCGCGTCGATCTTCGCGCGCACTTCTTCGGTGTCCTCGACGATGAAGGTCGTGATGCCGTGCACCAGTGCGTGCGAGAGCCGCTTCTCGACCGGCTGGTTGCGCCACTCGAGGTTCTCTTCCTTTTTCGCGCCCCCCGCCTTGAACTTGTCGGCGATCTCGAGCAGGCGGTCGGTGGAATCGTCGCGGCGGTTCAGGATCACGTCCTCGACGCGCTCGCGCAGCTCGGCGTCGAGATCGGCGTACACGCCGAGCTGGCCCGCGTTCACGATGCCCATGTCCATCCCGGCCTGGATCGCGTGATACAGGAACACGGTGTGGATCGCCTCGCGCACCGGGTCGTTGCCGCGGAACGAGAACGACACGTTCGACACGCCGCCGCTCACCTTCGCGTACGGCAGGTTCTGCTTGATCCAGCGGGTCGCCTCGATGAAGTCGACCGCGTAGTTGTTGTGCTCCTCGATGCCCGTCGCGACCGCGAAGATGTTCGGGTCGAAGATGATGTCTTCCGGCGGGAAGCCGACTTCGTTCACGAGGAAGTCGTACGAGCGCTTGCAGATCTCGGTCTTGCGTTCGTACGTGTCGGCCTGGCCCGTTTCGTCGAACGCCATCACGACGGCGGCTGCGCCGTAGCGGCGGATCAGGTTCGCGTGGTGGCGGAACGCGTCCTCGCCTTCCTTCAGCGAGATCGAGTTCACGATCGCCTTGCCCTGCACGCACTTGAGGCCGGCCTCGATGACTTCCCACTTCGACGAGTCGATCATGATCGGCACGCGCGCGATGTCCGGCTCCGATGCGATCAGGTTCAGGAAGCGCACCATCGCCGCCTTCGAATCGAGCATCGCCTCGTCCATGTTGATGTCGATCACCTGCGCGCCGTTCTCGACCTGCTGGCGCGCGACGGCGAGCGCCTCGTCGAACTGGCCGTTGAGGATCATCCGTGCGAACGCCTTCGAGCCGGTGACGTTGGTGCGTTCGCCGACGTTGATGAAGAGCGTCCCGGACGTGACGTTGAACGGCTCGAGGCCGGCAAGGCGCATCATGTGATCGGTCATGGCGGTGCGAATTCTGGTGATGAAGGACGTGGGGACGGTCGGGTCAGGCGTTGTCGCTGTACTGGTTCGGCCAGCGGCGCGGCTTCACGTCGGCGAGCGCCTTCGCGATTTCGGCGATGTGTTCGGGCGTCGTGCCGCAGCAGCCGCCCGCGAGGTTCACGAGCCCGGCCTGCGCGAATTCCTTCAGCAGGCCCGACGTGACGTCCGGCGTTTCGTCGAAGCCCGTGTCGCTCATCGGGTTCGGCAGGCCCGCGTTCGGGTAGCACGACACGTAGGTGTCGCACAGTTTCGCGAGCTCGGCGATGTACGGGCGCATCAGCGCCGCGCCGAGTGCGCAGTTCAGGCCGAACGTGAGCGGCTTCGCGTGACGCAGCGAATTCCAGAATGCCTCGACGGTCTGGCCCGACAGGATCCGGCCCGACGCATCGGTGACGGTGCCCGAGATCATGATCGGCAGGCGTTCGCCGGTGTCCTCGAACAGCTCGTCGAGTGCGAACAGCGCGGCCTTCGCGTTCAGCGTGTCGAAGATCGTCTCGACGAGGAACAGGTCGACGCCGCCGTCGAGCAATGCCTTCGCCTGCTGGTAATACGACGTGCGCAGCTCGTCGAACGTGACGTTGCGCGCGCCCGGATCGTTGACGTCCGGCGAGATGCTCGCCGTCTTCGGCGTCGGCCCGATCGCGCCCGCGACGAAGCGCGGCTTGGCCGGCGTCGCGTATTTCGCGGCGGCTTCGCGTGCGAGCTTCGCCGATTCGATGTTCATCTCGACGACGAGATCTTCCATCCCGTAGTCGGCCTGCGCGACGGTCGTCGCGCCGAACGTGTTGGTTTCGACGATGTCGGCGCCGGCCGCGAAATACTGGTCGTGGATCTCGCGGATGATCTGCGGCTGCGTGAGCGACAGCAGCTCGTTGTTGCCCTTGATGTCGCGCGGGAAATCCTTGAAGCGCTCGCCGCGATACGCGGCTTCGTCGAGCTTGTAGCGCTGGATCATCGTGCCCATCGCGCCGTCGAGGATCAGGATGCGCGATTTCAGCAGCGCGGGCAGGGCGGCGCCGCGCGTGTAGGGCGCGTCGAGCGGGGCGGAAGCGGCGAGAGGAGTCGCAGACATGGGCGAAAGACCGGCGAAGACGGGAAAACCGCCATTGTAGCCGGTGCGCCTGGGTGCCGCCCGGCCTTGCGCGGCGCCGGGCGGCGCGCCAAATGAAAACCCCCGCCGGCGAACCGGGCGGGGGCAGGATCGGAGTGCTCGCGGCGCCGCGTCGGTGCGCGGCGAATGGCCCGGCCGCGCGAGGCGCCGGGCCGCGGGTCGTCAGTGCAGCACGACGGGCATCATCATCAGGCTGTCGAATTGTCCGAGGAATTCGTCGACTTCGTCGAGCGACGGCTCATCCTCGATCAGCTGCTTCACGTGCGCGCGGAATCGTTCGGCAAGTTCGCCGTCGATGAAGATCTCGCGCTGCGCGTTCTTGTCGACGATTTCGTAGCCACCGGCATTCATCAGGTGATGGCCGGCCTGCGGCGCAAATTCGACGACGCAGTAGTTGGGGCTGTTGTAGATCATTTGCATGGCGGCACTCCTCTTCGCAGTGGCATCTGGCCTTGTTGTCCCCTAGGTGGGGCGGGCCTTGCCGGTTTCAAGGGGCTTGCGCTGCACACCCCGTTCCCGTTTGCTGGGGTGTATCGGTTAGAAGCCGATGTCTATGAAACGTTTCTTATTGTCTGCCGGTGGACGGAAATAGTTGTTAAAGAGTGTCATCGGCCATTTCGACGAAATCTGTAATCGGTCGAATTTGCCGATCCGTGCGCGTTCACTGTGTGACAGCCGACGATGCAGGCGGTTGCCCGCTCGCCGGCGGCGCGGGTTGCGCCGGTTCCGTCGGCGGTGCGGACGTTGCATCGGGTGGCGTTGCGCCGGCGGGCGCGTTCGTTGCGCCGCCTGTCGGCGCGGTGTCGGCAGGCACATCCGGTGCCGCGAGCCGACCATGCCATAGTAGCTCGATCTGCGCACCGTTCGGCTCGGTTTGCACGAGCCGCGCGGGCAGCCAGCCGAGCGACGGCGCGAGCCACATGTCGATGCGGCGCGTGTCGCCGTCGCGGCGCGGCAGGCGCATGAAGTGCCGCGCGTCGATGATGCCGGTCTGCGTCTGCACCTGCTCGTTGCCGATCACGGTGATCGGCCAGGTCTCGCCGCTGTTGTTGTCGATCACGAAGAACTGCTGCGTGACGCCCGGCTGGTACGCGGCAGGGTTGCCGCGCACGAGCCCCGACAACTGCATCAGCATGCTGAAGCGGTCCTGCACGCCGTCGGGCAGCGGTGCGTTGTTCGGCGTGCGCGTGAACACGACCTGGCGGATCTCGCGATTGAAGATCGCGATGTCTTCCGGCCGTTTGCCGCGCTTCTCGACGTACCGGTCGGGCGCGACGCCGAACGCGTCGATGCGGCCTTCGCTGCGATAGGTGAACGGGCCGACGAACGGCACCGGCATCGACACCGACAGGTCGTAGGTGTGCCCGTCGGTGCGCCAGCGGATCGTGCCGATCATGTTCTGCATGCCGTTGTAGAACGTGTCGTACTGCAGGTCGCCGGACGGCGGCGCGGCGAACTTCACGCCATGCGTCGCGGGGCCGGGCGTTGCGGCGCTGCTGGCGCCGGCGGCCGATGCGGCGTGCGCATCCGACGCGCCCGATGCGCCCGGTACGCCGCTCGCAGCGGAGGCGGCGGCCGGCGGTTCGCCGCGCTCGGCCGTCTGCGTTGCCGTGAGGACCGGCTCGGGCGACGGTGCGGGCTTCGGCGCGGCCGCCCCGGGCGCAGCCGGCGCGGGGGCGGCCGGATGCTCGACGGCCTTCGGCGCGCTCTGGCGTTCGATCGGTTGCGGCTTCAGCAGCTCGATCTGCACGGGGATCTCGGCGGGCGGCGGCGGCGTGAACGATTCCCGGTTGCGCATCAGCCAGAACGCGGCGAGCGCGTGCAGCACCAGCACGACGACGAGCGCAATGCCCACGCGCAGCCAGCGGCGGGGCAGGGCGTGACTCGGGCGGATGTCGGCAGGCTGCATGGGCATCGGAACAGGATCGGGGCGGTCGCGTGACGTCGCGCGCGCAAGCGCGCCACAGGAATCGGACCGTCGGATGCGCTACGCGTTCGCGATGCGTGACACGGGGCGAACCGGGGGCGTCAGGCGTCGCGCGCGTCGGGACTATAGCCGAGTTCGTAGGACAGTTTCTGCGCGCATGCACGCAGCGCGGTGTCGATCTCGCCGCCCCATGCGATGTCGAACGAGCCTTCCTGGCCGAGTGCGACGATCGCGAGCGCGAGTTCGCCGACCGCGTCGAACACGGGCATGCAGAACGCGTGGATCGTCGGCAGCAGCATCCCTTCGACGCGCGCGGCTTCGTGCTGGCGCACGCCGGCAAGCACCGCGTCGACCTCGTCGAGCGTGCGCGGGCCGCCGTGGTGCGGCGAACGGCGCGTATCGGCGAGTTCGCGCTCGAGCATCGCGGCGGTCTTGCTGCGCGGCAGGTACGCGGCGAACAGCAGCCCCGTCGCGGAGCCGAGCAGCGGCATCACGTCGCCGAGCTTCAAGGACGCCTTCGCCGGATGGCTCGATTCCATCCAGTGCACGATCGTCGGCCCCTGGTTGCCCCACACCGCGATGCCGACCGTCTGGTCGAGGCGGTCGCGGAATTCGGTCAGCGCGATCCGCGCGAGCTTCACGCCGTCGACGCGTGCGAGCCGCGCGAGCCCCATCTGCAACGCGAAGCCGCCGAGCTCGTAGCGCCCGGAGACGGGGTCTTGCGACACGACACCGAGCCGCGAGAAGCTGACGAGGTAGCGGTGCGCCTTCGCAGGACTCATGCCCGCGCGCTGCGCGAGATCGCGCAGCATCATCGCGCGCGGTTCGCTCGTCAGCACGTCGAGCAGGCGGAAGCCGACCTCGATCGACTGGATGCCGGAACGGACCTTCTCGCCGTTCTCGCCGGAGGCGGCGTCGTCGGTGTCGGAGTCGGCGAGATCGTCGTCGGGAAGCGGGTTGGCGGGCATGGGCAACGGGTGCGCGAAAATGCGGCAGGAATCGGGGTGAAAACGGCAGGCGCGATCGTCGCGCGCCGCATGGATTCACCATCGTAAAATAGATTCCCTCCATCGTCACTACAACGGCAGAGTCCCCCTTATGAAACTTGCTTCGCTGAAGGACGGCACGCGCGACGGCCAGCTGATCGTCGTGTCGCGCGATCTGCACACCGCGGCGATCGCCGACGCGATCGCGCCGACGCTGCAGCGCGTCCTCGACGACTGGGCGTTCTACGCGCCGCAGCTGCGCGACCTGTACGACGCGCTGAACCACGGCCGCGCGCGCAACACGTTCGCATTCGATCCGGCCAACTGCATGGCGCCGCTGCCGCGCGCGTTCCAGTGGGCCGACGGCTCCGCGTACGTGAACCACGTCGAGCTCGTGCGCCGTGCGCGCGGCGCGGAGATGCCGCCCGAGTTCTGGACCGATCCGCTGATGTACCAGGGCGGCAGCGACGATTTCCTCGGGCCCCGCGACGACGTCGTGTGCCCGTCGGAAGCGTGGGGCATCGATTTCGAGGCGGAAGTCGTGGTGATCACCGGCGACGTGCCGATGAGCGTGTCGCCCGACGCCGCGCTGAAGGCCGTGCGGCTCGTCACGCTCGTGAACGACGTGTCGCTGCGCAACCTGATCCCCGCCGAACTCGCGAAGGGCTTCGGCTTCTTCCAGAGCAAGCCGGCCACCGCGTTCGCGCCGGTCGCCGTGACGCCCGACGAGCTCGGCGACGAATGGCGCGAAGGCCGCGTGCACCGGCCGATGATCGTCCACTGGAACGGCAGGAAGGTCGGCCAGCCCGATGCGGGCACCGACATGGTGTTCCACTTCGGCCAGCTGGTCGCGCACGCGGCGAAGACGCGCAACCTGCGTGCCGGCTCGATCGTCGGCTCGGGCACCGTGTCGAACAAGGACGCGAAGCGCGGCTACTGCTGCATCGCCGAGAAGCGTTGCCTCGAGACGATCGAGCACGGCGCGCCGCAGACCGAATTCATGCGCTACGGCGACACCGTGCGCATCGAGATGTTCGACGCGGCCGGCAAGTCGATCTTCGGCGCGATCGAGCAGTCGGTCGCCCCGCCCGACGGCACGGCGTAAGCGGCGCGGCGCACGCCACGCCACGCCACGGCGGAACCTGGCTCCGGCCCGCGCGCCGGGTTTCGCCTGATGTTTGAGTGCGCGGGCTTGGCTACACTCGATTCAAGAGCCTCGAACAAGGAGCGGCACATGGCCGATCTCGCCGCGTACAGCGGTTACGAAGCACTGAAGGTGACGCGCCGCGACCACGGCGTGCTCGACATCGTGATGAGCGGCGAGGGCGCGAACCGCAGCGGCCTCGCGACCGCGAACGCACGCATGCATCGCGAGCTCGCCGACATCTGGCGCGACGTCGATCGCGATCCCGACACGCGCGTCGCGGTGATCCGCGGCGAAGGCAAGGGTTTTTCGGCGGGCGGCGATCTCGCGCTCGTCGAGGACATGGCGAACGACTTCGACGTGCGCGCCCGCGTATGGCGCGAGGCGCGCGACCTCGTCTACAACGTGATCAACTGCAGCAAGCCGATCGTGTCGGCGATGCATGGCCCGGCCGTCGGCGCGGGGCTCGTCGCCGGGCTGCTCGCCGATATCTCGATTGCCGCGAAGGATGCGCGCATCATCGACGGCCATACGCGGCTCGGCGTCGCAGCCGGCGACCACGCGGCGATCGTGTGGCCGCTGCTGTGCGGGATGGCGAAGGCGAAGTACTACCTGCTGCTGTGCGAGCCCGTGAGCGGCGCGGAAGCCGAGCGGATCGGGCTGGTCTCGCTCGCGGTCGAGCCGGCCGACCTGCTGCCGAAGGCGTACGAGGTGGCCGAGCGGCTCGCGCACGGTTCGCAGTCGGCGATCCGCTGGACCAAGTACGCGCTGAACAACTGGCTGCGCTCGGCCGGGCCGACCTTCGATTCGTCGCTCGCGCTCGAATTCATGGGCTTCTCGGGGCCCGACGTGCAGGAGGGCATCCGTTCGCTGCGCGAGCGGCGCCCGCCCGCGTTCCCCGGCGACGCGCCGTTCTGACGCGCGCTATGATCGAACCACGCGCGGCTGCGCGACGCATGGCGGCCGCCTCGCTCCCCCAGTCAACCAGGATGCCCGTATGACGACCGATGCCTCCGGCGCCAACCCTTTCGCCGGCTTTGCCGGCTTCAAGCCCGCCGACATGATGGACCGCATGTGGGACATGATCCGGATGTCGCCGTTCGGCGGGATGACGTCTTTCCCGGGCGCCACGTCAGGGCTGCCGCCGTCGCTGTCGAGCATGTCCGACATGATGTCGCCGCTCACGAGTGTCGAGGAGCTCGACAAGCGGATCACCGATCTGCGCGCGGTCGAGCAGTGGCTGAAGCTCAACCTCGGCATGTTGCAGTCCGCGATCCAGGGGCTCGAGGTGCAGCGTGCGACGCTCGCGACGCTGCGTGCGTTCGGCGCGTTCGCGCAAAGCTCGATGTCGGCGGCCGAGGAAGCGGCCGTTGCAGCCGCGCAGGCGGCGAAGGCCGCGCCGTCCGGCGATGCATCGCCGGCGCCGGGTGCCGCCGATGTGCCCGCCGGCGACGCCGAGCAGCAGGCGTTCGACCCGGCCGGCTGGTGGAACCTGCTGCAGTCGCAGTTCAACCAGCTCGCGAGCCTTGCGATGGCGCAGCCGGGCATGCAGCCTGCTGCGCCGGACGGCGCGCCGCCGGATGCCGCTGCCGCGCCTGAGCCGGCCGCCAAGCCCGCACCGGCCGCCGCCGCGCCGCGCAAGCCGGCCGCGAAGCGCGCGAAGCCGTCCGGTTCGGCCGCGGCGCGCGCCGCCGCCGCATCGTCGCCCGAAACGCGTCCGCCGAAGCGCTCGACGTGACGCGGCGCAGGTAGCAGGTCGATCATGCGGCTCGCGCTCGTTCTGATGGGAGGCGGCGCACGTGCCGCTTACCAGGTCGGCGTGCTGAAGGCGCTGGCCGAGATCGCGCGTGAGGCCGATCCGCAACGGCACACGCTGCCGTTCACGGTCGTGTGCGGCTCGTCGGCCGGCGCGATCAACGCGACGTCGATCGCGAGTCACGCGGACGATTTCTCTCACGGCGTGCGGCGCCTGCTCGAATTCTGGGAGCCATTGCGCGCCGATTACGTGTATCGCAGCGACTGGCTCGGCATCGCGGCCGCCGGCGCACGCTGGCTCGCGGCGATGACGTTCGGCTGGGCGTCCCGCCGCTCGCCGCGCGGGCTGCTCGACAACGCGCCGCTCGCGCACCTGCTGCAGCGCGAGCTGAGCTTCCACCGGATCGAGCAGATGCTCGAGGCCCGCCTGCTGCATGCGCTTTCGATCACCGCGCTCAGCTATTCGAGCGGCCGGCACCTGACGTTCTACCAGGCGGCGCAGCCGATCCAGGCGTGGCGGCGCGCGCAGCGTACCGCGCGGCTCGTCGACCTGTCGGCGTCGCACCTGCTCGCGTCGTCGGCCATTCCGTTCGTGTTCCCGGCCGTGCCGCTCGTGCTCGACGGGCAGATCGAATACTTCGGCGACGGTTCGATCCGGCAGATCGCGCCGCTGTCGCCGGCGATCCACTTCGGTGCCGACCGGATCGTCGTCGTCGGCGCGGCCGACCCGCGGCCCGAGATCCCGGCTGCGAACGGCGCCGGGCTGGTGCGCGGCTACCCGACGCTCGCGCAGATCGGCCAGCAGGTGCTCGCGAGCGTGTTCCTCGACTCGATCGGCTCGGACATCGAACGCATCGAGCACATCAACCGGATGATCGAGCACCTGCCGCACCAGGTCGAGATCGACAGCGGCTGGCGGCATGTCGACGTGCTCGCGATCGCGCCGTCCGAGCGCATCGAGCTGATCGCCGCGAAACACCTGAAGCAGATGCCGGCACCGATGCGCGGGCTGCTCGGCGCAATCGGCGGCAGCCAGCCGGCCGGCGCGTCGTTTGCAAGCTATCTGCTGTTCGAGGAGGCCTTCACGCGCGAACTGATCGAGCTCGGCTACGTCGACGGGCGCGCGCAGCGCGACGCGCTGGCCGGCTGGATCGCGCAGGCGGACGGCGGCAGCGCGCCGGCGGCCGGCACGCCGCCGGAAGACGGTCTTGCTGCCGGCGAAATACGGGTCTGACACGCGCAGGGGAATGTAAGGTTGCGTTTTCGCCACGGTCGACCGCGACGGATCGCCGCACCCGCGGTGGGCGGCGCGCGACCGGGCAGGCGTCTCGGAACCGTCATGGACGCGTGATATCATGGCCGCCGCCGTATACACCATATCGAGCAGCCCGCCGATCCGGCATCCGCACGGGACCCTCCGGGGAACCCGCCTGGGGCAGGGGACGGGCGCGTCAACGAGCCGGCCAGCGCCGGCCCCCACTCAGGCAAGCGCGGCCGGCTCCGTCCGAACGGAGCGGGGCTGCGGGATGCCCAACGGCGGCGACGCGGCCGCCCGGCTGCCGGACGAGGAATCCCCGTCCGGCGGGCCGGTTTCCCGCGTAAAATTAGAGTCTTGGCTGCAAAAAGCGCGCTCGGCGTGCTTGCGCGGCAACAGTCACGTTTAGAGAAGTCGCATTGCGCAGAACAGGGGTGGGACCATCATGAACACGATGCTTTATCCGGAACTTTACAGGTCGCTCGAAGCTGTCCGCTGGGACATGGAGAAGGACATTCCGTGGGACAAGTTCGACGCTTCGCTGCTCACCGACGAGCAGGCGAAGACGATCAAGATGAACGCGATCACCGAATGGTCGGCGCTGCCCGCGACGGAAATGTTCCTGCGCGACAACCAGCACGACAGCGACTTTTCCGCATTCATGAGCGTGTGGTTCTTCGAAGAGCAGAAGCATTCGCTCGTGCTGATGGAATACCTGCGCCGCTTCAAGCCGGAAATGGTGCCGACCGAGGAGGAGCTGCACGCGGTGCGCTTCCAGTTCGACCCGGCGCCGCCGCTCGAGACGCTGATGCTGCACTTCTGCGGCGAGATCCGCCTGAACCACTGGTATCGCTGCGCGGCCGACTGGCACACGGAGCCCGTCATCAAGCAGATCTACGAAACGATCTCGCGCGATGAAGCGCGTCATGGCGGCGCGTACCTGCGCTACATGAAGAAGGCGCTGAACAACTGCGGCGACGTCGCGCGTGCCGCATTCGCGAAGATCGGCGTGCTGATGGCGTCGGCGCGCCGCACCGAGAAGCCGCTGCACCCGACCAACCTGCACGTGAACCAGGCGCTGTTCCCGCGCGACACCGTGCAGTCGCGCCTGCCGGATCCGGAATGGCTCGAGCGCTGGCTCGACGAGCAGATCCGTTTCGACGGCGAGTGGGAAAAGAAGGTCGTCGAGCGCATTCTGCACAACCTGTCGATCCTGTTCGAGCGCACGTTCGCGACCGCGCAGGAGCTGAACCGCTACCGCAAGGAAGTCACCGGCCGCCTGCAGGCCGAAAGCGGCCCGTCGTCGGCTGCGCAGCCGGCCTGAGGCCGGCAGGTGCCGCCGCCGGCGTGAATCGCGCCGGGCCGTGCGGCGCCGTGCCCGTTGCATGAAGCCCGCCTGGTGAGTCCGGCGGGCTTTTTATCTGGCGCCGCGCGTCGCGCGCGCCGTTGTTCATTCCGTCCGACCTTCGCCATGTCCGCCACTTTCGAACGCAAGCTGATCACCCGTGATGCCCTCGTCGCGCTGCGCGCCTCGCTGCCGTCGCCCGTCGTGTTCACCAATGGCGTATTCGACATCCTGCATCGCGGCCACGTCACGTATCTCGCCGACGCGAAAGCGCTCGGCGCGTGCCTGATCGTCGGCGTGAACAGCGATGCGTCGGTGCGCATGCTCGGCAAGGGCGACGACCGGCCGATCAACCGCGAAGAGGATCGCGCGGCACTGCTCGCGGCGCTGGAAAGCGTCGACTGGGTCGTGACGTTCGGGGAGAAGACGCCGGTGTCGCTGATCGAGGCGGTCCGTCCGGACATCCTCGTAAAGGGGGGCGACTACGACATGGATGCGCTGCCGGAATCGGCGCTCGTGCGCGGCTGGGGCGGCCGTGCGCTGGCGATTCCGTTCGAGCACGACCGCTCGACCACCGCGTTGCTGAAGAAGGTGCGCGCGCAGCAGTCCTGAGCGCGGACCGGCGCCGTCAGGGCGCGGACGCCGCGAGCGGCGCGGTCGTGACGGCCGGCGGCGCGATCGGGCCGCCGACGACGGGCTGGTCGGTCGCCTGCGCGAGCGGCGTCACGCGCAGCGCATCGGGCCGCACCTGCCGCGACAGCACGCCGGGTTCGCGCGGGCCGGCCGACGGCAGCGGCCCGAACACGCCGCGCGCCACCACGAACGCGAGCATGTTGGCGAGAAAGAGAACAGCGATCAGCCAGCGCAGCATCGTCGAAACTCCTTGTCGTCATCGACGTGGTTCACGTCATTCAGTCGAGCCGGCCGCAGGGCCGGCTTTTTCATGGTTTCCGCCGGTCGTTCGCGCGGGCCGCCGGCGCGGTACCGCCCGTACCGCATCGCCACGCACCGGCGCGATGCCGGTGCCTTTCGCTTCCCATCAATCCTGCGCCGCTTCCGCGGCAATCAGCGCGAGCCCGGACAGGATCAGTGCGTCATGCCGCGTATGCGGGACCGTCAGCGCACGCGCGATGTCGTCCGCCGCACCGCCGGCCAGCACGAGCCGCACGGGCGCCTGCCACGCTTCGGCGAGGTCGCGCGATGCGCGTTCGATCAGCCCGGCCTGCGCGTACAGGCAGCCGGCCGACAGCGAGCGCGGCGTATCGACCTGGAACGGTTCGGCCTGCGCGCCCGCGAGCAGCACGCTCGCGACGTCGGTGGTCAGCGTCGGCAACTGCGCGGTGTGCGTGCCGAGCGCGCGCATCATCAGCGCCCAGCCCGGCGCGATCAACCCGCCGGTGAAGCGGCCGTCCGCGCGCAGTGCCTCGAGGGTCGTCGCGGTGCCGAACGTCGCGATCAGCAGATGCTCGCCCGGAAACGCCGCGTGCGCGCCGATCAGGCCGGCCCAGCGGTCGCTGCCGAGCTGTTCGGGCGTCGTATAGCCGTTCGTCACGCCGCATTGCGCGGGCCGCGAGCGGATCGTCGTGCGCGGCAGGCCCGGCCAGCGCGCGTCGAGCAGCGCGTCGATCCGTGCGGCCGCGTCGGCGCCCGCGACGTTCGAGATCCACGCGCCGCGCGGCTGCGGCAGCTGCGACCAGTCGGGGTCGGCGCCGCCGTCGCGCGTGTGGCCGAACGCGCCCGTGTCGACGAGCGTGCGCTGCGCGTCGGCGAGCGCCCACTTGATCCGGCTGTTGCCGGCGTCGATCAGCAGGTGCGGTTCGCTCATTGCGCTTCGCGCAGCGACACGTCGCCGGCCGCGATCGTCTGCACGCCGTTCGGCGTGTCGAGCAGCAGCTGCCCGGTCGCATCGATGCCCGTCGCGATGCCGCGCGCGCGCTCGACGCCCTGCTCGAGCAGCACGACTTCGCGGCCCGCGTACGCATGGAGCGCGTGCCAGCGCGGCAGGAACGGCGCGAGGCCGTCGGTGCCGAACTGCGCGAGCGCGGGCGTGAGCGCGTTCAGCGATGCGGCGAGCGTATCGGTGAGGTTGGCCGACGCGCACGCGATCGACAGTGCGGCCGGCGGCAGCCCGCTCGCGAGCGTCGCTTCGCGCGCACGCAGCGCGTCGACCTGCGCGGCGACCGCTTCCGCGCCGCGCACGTTGATGCCGAAGCCGATCACGACGGCGGTGGCGTCGGCAGTGGTCCAGACGGTTTCGATCAGGATCCCGGCGAGCTTGCCGACGATGCGCGGCGTGCCGTCGTCGTCGGCCGTCAGCAGCAGGTCGTTCGGCCATTTGAGCGCGACGCGCGTGCGGGCGTCGAGCGGCAGCGCGGCCAGCCCTTCGGCGAGCGCGACGCCGATCGCGATGCTCAGGCCGCCGAGCGCGTCGACGGGGCGCGGCACGATGCAGCCGACCGAGCAGAGCAGCGCATTGCCGGGCTGCGCGAACCACGGGCGGCCCTGCCGGCCGCGGCCGGCCGTCTGCTCGAACGCGACGCGCACGAGTGGCGCGGGCAGTGCTTTTGCGCTGCGTGGCAGCGCCTTGAGCCGCGTCGCGACGTCGGCGTTGGTCGAGCCGGTGGCGGCGACGATGTCGAGCGGCCACGCGCGCGGCGCGGCGTCCAGATGGGCCTCGAGCCGGTTGCGCGCGATGTGCGCGTCGCCGGAATCGGGCGTGTCGGGGGAGGTGGGGGCGTTCATGGTGGGTATTGTAGCGACAGGGGGCGTTGGCGCGCGCCGGACGGCGCATGCGACCGGCAGGGCGGCGGAGCACCGCCGCGCCGCCTAGTGTTGCTTTTCCATCCGTTCCAGCGCTTTGATGTCGTCTTCGGACGTCATTTCGCAGGCGAGCAGCGTCTTGCCCTTCAGCGCCGGGCCCTGGCGGGCCGACACGAGGATCAGCGCGCCACCGGGACCGCGGACGGTCAGCCGGCGCGAATAGCCGACGGACGACGCGCCCAGCAGGTGGCCCTTCTCGAGCGTGAGCCGGTAACGCTCGGCGAGCTGGCTGGCGACTTCGCCGTCGACGAGCACGCCGATGCCGGTACTGACGAATACGACGTGCCGGGTCGTGAAGCCGTCGCGGCGAATCGGCTCCGGCAGGCGATAGACCGCGGCGCCGAGCATCGACTCGTCCGGCTTTGGATCGGCCGCCTTCGCGGTGTTGTAGATCGAGTCCATCAGGTCCGACGTGAACGGCGGCTTGCAGAGCGCGGCGTTGAAGATGTCGTAGTGTGCGGGCGGCGCGGCGAGGGCAGCGAGCGGAGCGGCCGTGACGGAAACGACGGCCACGCCAAGGGCGGCGCGAAGCCGCGACAGGCGATCGGACATGATGCAGTGCTCTCAGGTTTTATCGTGAGGCTGCATGTTAAGGCATTGCCGCGCGCGTATCGGCGGGCGGGCGGGCTTGCGCCCGCGCCCCGCGCCCCGATGCCGCTTCCGGACGATCGATGCACGGAGCACGGGCGGTGCGTGTCACGCCGCCGGCCAGATCGCGCGCGCGTCCTGGCCGGACGGCCGTCACGGCGCCACCACCGGGTGCTTCAGCGCATGCGCGGTCTCGATCCACTGCGCGTGGAACGCGTCCGCGTCGGGCTTGAGCCCGAGCTCGCCGTTGCGATAGGCCATCGCGAGCGTCTGCACGGCTTCCGGCAACTCGTGCTCGGCGGCCCGGCGATACAGCGCCAGTGCGCGCGCGTCGTCGCGCGGCACGCCGCTGCCGTCGCGGTACGCGTTCGCGAGCATGAAGTCCGCGGCCGGGATGTCGGCTTGCGACGCGACCTCGAACCAGTGCGCGGCCTGCACGGGATCGGCGGCGACGCCGTAACCGCTGCGGTAGATCAGCCCGAGGTAATACGCGGCGGCCGGGTCGCCCTGTCCGGCCGCTGCGCCGAGCAGCGCGCGGGCGCGTGCGTAGTCTTTCGGGATGTCGCTGCTGCCGAGCAGCAGCGCCTTGCCGAGCGCGAGCTGCGCGCGCCGTGCGGCCGGTGCGTCGGCCTTGGCGTCCGCCGCCGCGGCTGTTTCCAGCCAGCCGCGGCCTTCGTCGCGCAGCCCCGGTTCGCGCGCATCGACGAGCGCGATGCCGAGCGCCGCCTGGGCGGCGCCCGAGCCGCGGCGCGCGAGCGTGCGCAACTGCGCCAGCGCGTGCGGCTCGGTCGCCTGCGTGACCATCGCCTGCCACTCGTCGAGCTGCGCGGCGCTCGGCGCGGGGCCGGTGCCGCGCAGGCCGGCCGTCGCGACGACCGCCGCGACGGTCACGGCCGCCGCCGCGAGCAGCGCGGCCGGCGGGAGTTTCGCGCGCAGCACGCGCCGCGCGGCGGCGGCGAGGCCGGTTTCGGCCGGCCGCATCGTCCGGATCGGTTGCATCGCGTGTCTCATTGCGTGAGGTCGATCTCGTAAGTGGCGAGGTTCTTGCCCGAGCCGTCGTCGGCCGCGACCTGCGTGATGCCGGTCAGGCCGGCCGCCGCGGCGTCGCCGAGACGGTTCGGCGCGGACGCGAACTGCACGTGCGCGACCGAGCTCGCGAGCTTCGTGAAGCGCCAGCTGCGCTGCGCGCCGTCGGCTGCGCGCGTGATCGCGCCGCGTTTCTTGACGAACGCGATCAGCACGTCGCGGTTCGCGTCGGGCGACGCGAAGATCGTCTTGCTGCCGTCGAGGCCCGGGAAGTTGCCGCCGCCGCTCGCGCGGTAGTTGTTGGTCGCGACGATGAACTGCGCGTTCGGATCGATCGGCGCGCCCTTGTACGTCAGGTTCTTGATGCGGCTGCCGAGCGGCTGCGTGACGTCGATTTCATACGCGAGATCGGCCGACGTGAACATGTCGAAGTTGTAGCCCGGGAAGGTGCTGACGAGCGGCTGCACGGTCGCCTTGGTCGGGTCGATCCGGTTGAAGCGCTTGGCGGCCGTCTCGAGCCAGTTCTTCACGTCGGCGCCGCTCACCTTCACCGCGTACACGGTGTTCGGATACAGGTACAGGTCGGCCGCGTTGTTGATCGCGAGCGCGCCCGGCGCGACGTCGGTGTAGTCGGTGCCGCCGCCGAAGCCGCTCTTGAACGGCGCGCTGACCGACAGCACCGGCAGCGACGCGTACTGCGGCAGGTTCGCCTGCACGTAGGTCTTCACGTAGTCGGCCTGCGCCTCGTTGACGATCTGGATCGCGCCCGGATCGCCGACATCCGCGAAGTACGAGTTCATCCGGTAGTCGGTCGAGCCGATCGGCGTCTTCACGTAGTCGATCGTCGCCTGGTGTTCGCCGGCGATCGCCGCGGACACCGACGGGTCGGCCGCGACGTAGCTCTTGTCGGCGTTCTGGGTCGAGCGCGCCTCGACGGTCGTCTGCGACTTGTCGACGCTCCACGTCTTGCCGTCGAACTTCAGGCCGAGCTTGATCACGCCGAGGTGCTTGCCCCAGTAGTTGGCCATCACGGTCGGCACGCCGTTGACGGTGCCCTTGACCTTGTCGACGCCCGGCAGGTTGAACTGCGACACGGTGCTGTTCGCGTCCGGGAACACCTGGTGCGAATGGCCGATCAGCATCGCGTCGATGCCCGTCACCTTCGACAGCCACCAGCTGCCGTTTTCCATCGTCGGCGAGTACGCGGAATTGTCGAGGCCGCCGTGCGAGATCGCGACGACGAGATCGGCGCCCTTCGCGCGCATCTCGGGAATGTACTTCTCGGCCGCTTCCTTCAGGCCGGTCGTGTAGACCTTGCCGTCGAGCCAGCGCTTGTCCCAGTTCATGATCGCGGGCGGGGTGAAGCCGATGATGCCGATCTTCACGGGCGCGCTGACCGTCTTGCCGTCCGGCGTCGTCGCCGTCACCGTGCGCGTCAGGATCGTGTACGGCGTGAACAGCGGCGCGTTGGTTTTCGCGCTGATCACGTTCGCGAGCACCTGCGGGAAATTCGGACCCGCGCACTTCTTCTGCTGGGCCGGGGCCGGCAGGCCGTCGACCTCGAACGTGTTGCCGGTCACCTGCGACAGGTACGGCAGCCCGTAGTTGAACTCGTGGTTGCCGATCCCGCCGCCGTCGAATTTCGCGGCGTTCATCACCTTGTAGATCGCGAGCGTCTGGTCGCAGCCGACCGGTTTCACGAGCGCCTGGTAGTCCGACAGCGCGGTGCCCTGGATCGTGTCGCCGTTGTCGAGCAGCAGCGTGTTCGGGTACTGCGCGCGGGCCTGCGCGATCAGCGTCGACACACGCTCGAAGCCGAGCGAATTGTCTGCGGCGAGCTTGAAATAGTCATACGACAGCACGTTGGTGTGCAGGTCGGTCGTCTCGAGCAGCGCGAGCGTGGCCGTCGTGCCGACGGGCGCCTGGGCCTGCGGTTGCGACGGCGGCGTGGCGGTGACGTCGTCGCCGCCGCAGCCGGCGAGGGCGAAGGCGAGGCTGGCGAGCGCGGCGGCGGCCGGTACGTGGCGGCGGGAAAGCGGGGGGAAACGCATCGGTTGTCCTGTTCGGTGTTCTGTTTTATGAAACGCGAGGTACGCAACAAATGGCGGCGCGGCGCGCCGACGGCCTGATGTGCGGCGCGTGAGAGTATCGAAAGGAAACGTGACGGAAGAATGAAAGGTCGCGACACCGGCCGCGGGCCGCGGCAGGCGGCGGCGTCCGGCGGGCCCGGCCGCAGTGCCCCGGCCGCGCGCACCCGGCCCGGCACCCCACGGAAATCCTCACGTCGCGGCGCCGGGCGGTTCGCTACAATGGCCGCTGTCATCCTTTTGCAAACAACCTGCCCTTGGACTTCGAGACTCCTCCCGGCCTGTCGGTCGACGCCGGCGGCCAGGGCCAGACGGTGCGCCTGTACGGCCAGTGGACCGCGCTCGCGCTTGCGCGCAATCGCGGCGCCGTCGCGCGCCGCGTCGCGAGCATCGCCACCGGGCGCGTGAGCGAATGGGATCTGTCCGGCATCGAGCGGCTCGATCACGTCGGCGGCCAGGCGCTGTGGCGCGTGTGGGGCCGCAAGCTGCCGGCCGGGGTCGAGCTGAGCGTCACGCAGCGCACGATCTTCGAGCGCATCGAACGGCTCGACAGCGAGCGCGAGGCGCCGGAGCGCGTCGTGCGCTTCGATCCCGTCACGCGGCTCGGCCAGGCGATCTTCGCGTTCGGCGAGCACCTGCAGGGCGGCATCGCGATGTTCGGCCTCGTGATCCTCGATGCGCTGTCGGTGCTGCGCCGCCCGAAGACGATGCCGTGGAAGGAAACCTCGGCGAACATCTACAGCGCCGGCGCGCAGGCGCTGCCGATCACCGCGCTCGTCGCGTTCCTGATCGGCATCGTGCTCAGCTACCTGTCCGCGCAGCAGCTGCAGATGTTCGGCGCGAACCGCTACATCGTGAACATCCTCGGGCTGTCGGTGATCCGCGAGCTTGGCCCCGTGCTGTCGGCGATCCTCGTCGCGGGCCGCTCGGGCTCGGCGATCACCGCGCAGATCGGCGTGATGCGCGTGACCGAGGAGCTCGACGCGATGCGCGTGATGGGCATCCCGCACGGGCTGCGGCTGATCCTGCCGCGCGTGCTCGCGCTCGGCATCGCCATGCCGCTGCTCGTCATGTGGACCAACATCATCGCGCTGACGGGCGGCGCGCTTGCCGCGAAGCTCGTGCTCGGGATCGACGTCAACTATTTCGTGCGCTCGCTGCCGGGCGTCGTGCCGATCGCGAACCTGTACATCGGCGTCGGCAAGGGCGTCGTGTTCGGCATGCTGATCGCGCTGGTCGCGTGCCATTTCGGCTTCCGGATCAAGGCGAACTCGCAGAGTCTCGGCGAAGGCACGACCACGTCGGTCGTGTCGTCGATCACGGTCGTGATTCTCGCCGACGCGGTGTTCGCGATCCTGTTCCAGAACGTGGGGCTCGGATGAACGCATCGAACGAAACGTCGGCGCATGCGGCGGCCAGCGGCGCCGGGGCGGTCGGCACGCAGCCGGCCGGGGAGGCCGATGCCGGCGACCTCGTGATCGAGGTGCGCAACCTGACCAAGCGCTACGGGCGCAACATCATTCACCAGAAGCTCGACTTCGACGTGCGGCGCGGCGAGATCGTGGCGATCGTCGGCGGCTCGGGCTCCGGCAAGACGACGCTGGTGCGGCAGATCCTCGGCCTCGAGCGGCCGACGTCGGGCACGATCAAGGTGTTCGGCGAGGACACGGCGACGATCGACGACGCGAGCGCGCGGATGATGCGCACGCGCTCGGGGATGCTGTTCCAGCAGGGCGCGCTGTTCTCGTCGATGACGGTGTTCGACAACGTCGCGCAGCCGCTGCGCGAGCTCGGCCGCGTGCCGCCGGACCTGCTGCACGACATCGTGATGCTGAAGCTCGAGATGGTCGGCCTGCCGTGCAAGCACGCGTCGAAGATGCCGGCCGCGTTGTCGGGCGGGATGGTGAAGCGGGTCGGCATCGCGCGCGCGATCGCGCTCGAGCCCGAGCTGCTGTTCCTCGACGAGCCGACGGCCGGCCTCGATCCGCAGGCGTCGGACGAATTCGTCGAGCTGATCGCGACGCTGCATCGCACGCTCGGGTTGACCGTCGTGATGGTGACGCACGACCTCGACACGATGGTCGCGCTGTCGACGCGCGTCGCGGTGCTGGCGGACCGCAAGGTGCTGGTCGCCGCGCCGGTCGAGGAGGCCGCGAACGTCGATCATCCGTTCATCCACGAATATTTCCTGGGGCTGCGCGGGCGCCGCGCATTGCAGGCGCTGCCGCCCGAGCGGCGCGCGAAGCTGCCGAAGGCGGCCCTCGAACCGGCGCTGTCGAGCGTCGAGCTGTAACAGGCAAGGACAAGGAACCCTCCGATGGAAAACAAATCACATGCGTTCTGGGCCGGCCTGTTCACGATCGCGCTGACGCTCGCGATCGCGGGCACCGTGTTCTGGTTCAACGTCGACCGCACCGTGCGCGTGCCGTATGACCTGCTCGCGCGCACCAACGTGACGGGGCTGTTCCCGGACGCGGCCGTGCGCTTTCGCGGCCTCGACGTCGGCAAGGTGCAGTCGATCGGCTTCGATCGCACGCATCCGGGCCAGATCCGGATCCGGATCCTCGTCGACCACGATGCGCCGATTACGCAGTCGACCTACGGCAGCCTCGGCTTCCAGGGCGTGACGGGCATCGCGTTCGTGCAGCTCGAGGATACGGGGCGCGACCTGGCGCCGCTGCCGTCGTCGGCGAAGTCGATCGCGCAGATCCCGATGCGGCCGAGCCTGTTCGACCAGATCCAGGAGCGCGGCGACGTGCTGCTGCGGCAGCTCGAACTGGCCGCGAAGAGCGCGAATGCGCTGATGTCGCCCGAAATGCGCGAGCAGTTGCGTGCGACGGCCGAAAGCCTGCAGCACGCGGCCGACGGCGCGACGACGCTGACGAAGCAGCTCGGCCCGGCGGTCACCGCGCTGCCGGAAACGATGCACGAGGTAAATCGCGCGATGGCGTCGGCGAACACGTTGCTGCAGCCGAACGGGCCGCTCGTGTCGAACCTGAACAAGGCCGGCACGGCCGCCGAGCAGGTCGGCGTCGCGCTGAACGACCTGAACGCGCGCGTGCAGTACGACACGTTGCCGCGCTTCAATATGCTGGCCGGCAGCGTCGGCGATGCGTCGCGGCAATTGAAGGACGTGGCCGGTGAGCTCGGCCGCAACCCGCGCAGTCTGTTGTTCGGTTCGCCGGGCGCGGCGCCGGGACCCGGCGAAGCGGGCTTCGTCTGGCCGGGTGCGACGGCCGGGAAGTGAAGCGCAAATCCATCGATCGTCCGGCCGGAAACGGCCGGGCCATGACGCCCATCGAAACCGGAAACATCATGCAGGAACACGCCATGCCACGAATCCTTGACCGCGCGCTGCGTCCCGCCGCGGCCGCGCTTGCCGTGCTGACGCTCGCGCTGGCGGCCGGCTGCGCCGGCAACAGCGCGGTGCTGTCGAATGTCCGCTACGACCTCGGGCCGGCCGCGTCGGTCGTGACGGCCGGTTCGGGCCCCGCGCTGAAGGTGCTCGACGTCGCCGCGCCCGACGCGCTCGACTCGGACAAGTTCGCGTACCGCCTCGCATACGCGGACGCGCAGCATGTAGCCGTCTATCGCGACAGCCGCTGGACCGCGCCGCCCGCGCAACTTCTCACGCAGCGGCTGCGCGGCGCGCTGTCGTCGCGCGGCGCGGTGCTCGAAGGGTCCGACGGCGTGCGCGCGCCGACCCTCAAGGTCGACCTGAACGAATTCGAGCAGGTGTTCGACGGGCAGTCGCAGAGCCACGGCGCGGTGACCGCCCGCGCGACGCTGACGCTCGACGGCAAGGTGCTCGGCCAGCGCACGTTCGTCGCGCGCGCCCCGTCGAGCACGCCGGACGCGGCCGGCGGCGCCCGCGCGCTCGCGACGGCGAGCGACGAACTCGTGTCGCAGATCGCCGCGTGGGTCGGCATGCAGGCGTACGCGGGCACCCCGTGACGCGCGCCGCGCAGCCGCGATGAACGCGACCGGCTCGCATCGCGCATCGCCGCTCGCGCGGCAGGCCTTCGCCGCTTACGCGGCGCTCATCGTCTACGCGTCGCTGTATCCGTTCCAAGGCTGGGTGTCGCTCGGCATCGGGCCGTTCGACTACCTGTTCGCGCCGATGCAGCGCTACGTGACCGCCTTCGACGTGGTCACGAACGTGCTCGGCTATCTGCCGTTCGGCGCGCTCGGCGTGCTGGCGCTGCACCCGCGCTGGCGCGGTGTGGCCGCGACGTTGATCGCGGGCGGGCTCGGCGTGCTGCTGTCGGGCTCGATGGAGGCGCTGCAGACCTACCTGCCGACGCGCGTCGCGTCGAATCTCGATCTTGGCGCCAACGCACTCGGCGCGCTGCTGGGCGCGGCGCTCGCCGCACCGGCCACGGGCGCGCTGCTCGATCGCGGCGCGCTGCGCCGGCTGCGCTTCGCATGGTTCGAGGCCGACGGCGCGACGCCGCTGCTGCTCGCCGCGCTGTGGCCGTTCGCGATCCTGTTTCCGTCACCGTTCCTGTTCGGCATCGGCGACTGGCCGGCCGCGCTGTGGGAGCGCGCCGACGCGTCGATGCAGGACACGCTGCTCGCATGGCTGCCGGACGCGTGGCGCGTCAGCGAATGGCCCGAGCGGGTCGACGGCTGGCTGTCCGATTCCGCGTGGGAGGCCACGCTCGGGGGGCTGATGCTGTTCGCCGCGCTGGCGATCGCGTCGCTCGCGATGCGGCCGCGCGCGCCGCGCATCCGGCTGCTGATCGCGCTCGTCGTGGCGACGCTGGTGCTGAAGGCGGCCGCGACATTCATGCAGTCGGCCACCGGCCTCGTCGTCGTCTGGGCGACGCCTGGCGCGCGGCTCGGCATCGAGCTCGGCTTCGCGGCCGCGCTCGTCGCGCTGCGCGTGCCGGAGACCTGGCGGGCGACGCTCGCGGCGCTCGCGCTGCTGGCCGGCGTCGCGCTCGTGAACCTGCTGCCGGTCAACCCGTTCTTCGACTTCACGCTGTCGGGCTGGCGGCAGGGGCGTTACGTGCATTTCAACAGCATCGCGCGCTGGCTCGCCTGGATCTGGCCCTACGCGGCGCTGATCTGGCTCGGCCAGCGCGTCGAGCATGCGTGGCTGCCGGCCGCGCTGCGCCGCTGACGCGGCGGTCCGGGCCGCGCGGCGGCGGCCGTATCGCGGGCAGCCGCGCGCGCCGGTCGCTATAATCTTCGGCATCCTCCGTTGCCCCGCGCAACGGCAATCGCTCCTCTTTCCGCACGGCCTCGCGCCGGGCCGCTCGCCACCATCATGGATTCCTACTACCAGCACCACGTCTTCTTCTGCCTGAACCAGCGCGAACCGGGCGCCGAACGCCCGAGCTGCGCGCAATGCGGCGCGCAGACCATGCAGGAATACGCGAAAAAACGCGTGAAGGAACTCGGCCTCGCGGGGCCCGGCAAGGTGCGCATCAACAAGGCCGGCTGCCTCGACCGTTGCGAGGAAGGGCCCGTGATGGTCGTGTATCCGGAAGGCACGTGGTACACGTACGTCGACCAGGCCGACATCGACGAGATCGTCGAATCGCACCTGCGCGACGGCAAGGTCGTCGACCGCCTGAAGATCTGAGCGGGCCGGCCGAATGAACGTTCATACGCAGAAATCGCTGATCGCGGGCCCGGTCGGGCAGATCGAAATCGCGGTCGACCTGCCTGATGCCGTGCGTGAAGAAGGCGCCGCGCCGCGCGGCATCGCGCTCGTCGCGCATCCGCATCCGCTGTTCGGCGGCACGATGGACAACAAGGTCGCGCAGACGCTCGCGCGCACGCTCGTGCAGTTGAACTACGTCGTCTACCGGTCGAACTTCCGTGGCGTCGGCGCGACCGAAGGCGTGCACGACAACGGCACCGGCGAAGCCGACGACCTCGTTGCGGTGCTCGCGCACATGCGTGCGCAGCCCGCGTACGCGGACCTGCCGCTCGTGCTGGCGGGCTTCTCGTTCGGCACGTTCGTGCTGTCGCACGTCGCGAAGCGGCTGCGCGACGCGGGCGAGTCGATCGAGCGGATGGTGTTCGTCGGCACGGCCGCGAGCCGCTGGCAGGTGGCCGACGTGCCCGAGAACACGCTCGTGATCCACGGCGAAACCGACGACACGGTGCCGATCGCGTCGGTGTACGACTGGGCGCGGCCGCAGGAACTGCCGGTCGTCGTGATTCCCGGCGCCGAGCATTTCCTTCATCGCAAGCTGCACGTGCTGAAGCGCATCATCGTCGACGCGTGGCGCTAGGGCCGGCGCAAGCCCGCCAAGCGCGCGAACCGGCCCCGGCCTGCGTGCGGGCGCCGGCGTAAGCGCCGGCGGCCCGTCCCGCGCACCGGCACCCGGCCGGATGCACGACCCTTCCCGAAACGTCGCGCGACATCGCGCCGCACCGCGCGGCGTTCCGCCTGCCGCACGGCGACACGACCCGTCTTGCACACCGCCTGCGCACGCCTTTCGCGCGGCTTCGAGTGCGCGGGTCCGCAGCCTGCTCGCGCTATGCTCCCGAAGCCGGTGTGCGGCCGTCCGGCGCCAGGTTCGCGAAAACGCCGTTCGCGGCCACGTATAATGGCCGCATTCCGCGTCGCCCGCGGCCCGGCTGGGCCCATGCGGCGCTCGTTTCGCCGCCTGTCCGCCCGCTCGCGACGGCCGCGAACCGAACGCGTCCGCACGAGTCCAACCGGCGCGTTTCGCGTCGCCCGGCGATTTCCGGGCGAGTGCCCGAAACGCCCGCCGCCTTGCCGTTCAACCCTGCGCGTTTCGCACCGCACTTTCTGCCATCAGCCTGAATCGATCATGCGTCTGTCTCCCCAAGGCCTCAAGTCCCTCGCTTCCTCCATCGCCTTCGGCACCGCCGCGCGCAACGTCGCGCTCGGCGTGATGCTGCCCGTCGCGCTCGCATCGACGATCGTCGTCGCCGAGGCGAAGCCGGCCGCCAAGGCCAAGGCCGCGCATGCGGCGCCGGCCGCCGAGCAGTTCACCGGCGCGCCCGCGACCTACATGCCGGGCGCGGTGCCGCCGCCGGGCGTGAACGCACGCTCGTGGGTGCTCGTCGACGCGACCAGCAACACGGTGCTCGCGTCGGGCAATGCGGATGAACGCGTCGAGCCGGCCTCGCTGACGAAGCTGATGACCGCCTACCTCGTGTTCGAGGCGCTCGACAAGAAGAAGATCTCGATGGAGCAGATCGTCACGCCGAGCGACGCGGTGCGCCGCGTCGGCCGCGACGAGTCGCGCATGTTCATCGAGGCGAACAAGCCGGTGTCCGTGCATGACCTCGTGTACGGGATGATCATCCAGTCGGGCAACGATGCCGCGATCGCGCTGGCCGAACTCGTCGGCGGCAGCGAAGGGCAGTTCGTCACGCTGATGAACGACGAGGCGGCGCGCCTCGGCATGAAGGGCACGCACTTCGCCGACGTGAACGGCATGCCCGACCCGAACCACTACACGACGGCCGGCGACCTCGCGAAGCTGTCCGCGCACCTGATCCGCGATTTTCCGCAGTACTACAGCATCTTCTCGGAGAAGGAATTCAAGTACAACAACATCCGCCAGGGCAACCGCAACCGCCTGCTGTGGCTGGATCCGACGGTCGACGGCCTGAAGACGGGCCATACGCAGGCGGCCGGCTTCTGCCTGATCGCATCGGCGAAGCGCGCGATCCCGGGCGTCGACGGCCAGCGCCGCCTGGTGTCGGTGATGATGGGCGAGCAGAAGGAAGGCGAGCGCACGCAGGACAGCATGAAGATGCTGAACTACGGCTACAGCGCGTTCGATTCGGTGCGTCTGTTCAAGGGCGGCCAGGCAATGTCGACGCCGCGTATCTACAAGGGCAAGGAAAACACCGTGCAGGTCGGCGTGAAGGGCGACCAGTGGGCGACCGTGCCGCGCGGCCTCGGCGACAAGGTCAAGACCGAAGTCGACGTGAACGCCCCGCTGATCGCGCCGCTTGCGGAAGGCCAGCAGGTCGGCACCGTGAAGATCGTCGCCGACGGCAAGACGCTGTCGGAATTCCCGGTCGTCGCGCTGCAGGCGGTGCCGGAAGCGGGTATCTTCGGGCGTATCTGGGACTCGATCCTGCTGATGTTCAGCAAGAAGAAGTAAGCGCGACGGGCCTTTGTTTTTACGACTTCATCCCCATCTGTCATAGCTATGAGCCAAGCCGAATTCGAACCGATCGTCTACCTCAGCGTCTCGGCGCAGGAGGAACTGGTGCCGCTGTCCGAAGCCCGTGTCCCGGTGCTCGACCGCGGGTTCATCTTCGGCGACGGCGTGTATGAAGTCGTCCCCGTTTATGCACACGACGGCGCGCACGTGCCGTTCCGGATCGACCCGCATCTGGAGCGGCTCGCGCGCAGCCTGAAGAAGATCGGCATCGACAACCCGCACGACGCGGCCGGCTGGCGCGCGCTGATCGAGCGCGTGGTCGAGGCGAATGCCGAAGGCCTCGGCGACGGCAATGCGCTCGTCTACCTGCAGGTGACGCGCGGCGTCGCGAAGCGCGGCCATGCGTTCCCGGCGAACGCGGTGCCGACGGTGTTCGCGATGACGAGCCCGCTGCGCCTGCCGCCGGAAGAAGAGCGCGCGAAGGGGGTGCGCTGCGTGACGGCCGAGGATCGCCGCTGGCTGCATTGCGACATCAAGTCGATCTCGCTGCTCGGCAACGTGCTGATGGCGCAGCATGCGGCGGAACACGACGCGTTCGAGACGCTGCAGTTGCGTGACGGCTACCTGACCGAAGGGTCGTCGTCGAACGTGTGGGTCGTGAAGAACGGCGAGCTGCTCGCGCCGCCGCGCAGCAACAAGATCCTCGAAGGGATCCGCTATGCGCTGATCGAGGAGCTGGCCGACGAATGCAAGATCCCGTTCGTCGCGCGCGAGATCAGCGAAGTGGAGTTGCGCTCGGCTGACGAGATCATGATCACGTCGGCCACGAAGGAAGTGCTGCCTGTCACGTCGCTCGACGATCTGCCCGTCCAGGGCGGCAAGCCGGGCCCCGTGTTCGCGGCGCTGTATGACGCGTACCAGCGTGCGAAGGCACGCGAGTTTGAACAGTTTGACCTAACCCGGAGAAAATGATGAGCGAACCGACCAAAACCATCGAGGTCACCGGCGCGATCGATACCCGGAAGGAGTCGCTGCTGGAGTTTCCGTGCGATTTCCCGATCAAGATCATGGGCAAGGCGCACCCGGAGTTCAAGGACACGATCTTCAAGGTCGTGGCCGTTCACGACAACGAGATCGATGTCGAGAAGATCGAGGAGCGCGCGTCGAGCGGCGGCAATTACACGGGCCTCACGATCACCGTGCGCGCGACGAGCCAGGAACAGCTCGACAACATCTACCGCGCACTGACCGGCCATCCGATGGTCAAGGTCGTGCTCTAAGCGCCCGTTCCGGCGCTCCGGGGATCAGCGCAAACGGCCGCTGATCCCTTTCCATCCTCCCTCCAGCGCGCACTCGGCGGGACATTTCCCCGCCGCGCGCCGCGCGTCCAGTTCGTCGCACAGCTGCTGGTATTCCACGACCTGCTCGAGCAGCCAGGACCGGAACGCCTGCACGCGCGGCGTGCTCAGTAGCGGCGGCGGACACACGAAAAAATAGTGCCACGGGCTCTGCCCGTCGATGTCGAACAGGCGCACGATGCGCCCGTCGAGCAGGTCGTGCACCGCGAGCGAGCGGCGCACCAGCGCGATGCCCTGGCCGTCGATCGCGGCCAGCAGCAGGTTCGACGAATCCTGGTACAGCACCCCCCGTTTCGGCTCGGTCAGCGTATCGAGCCCGGCCGCGTCGAACCACGGCCGCCACAGCTCGTCATCCGAGCGCAGCAGGTTGTAATGCACGAGATCGGCAGGCGTCTGCGGCAGCTTGCCGCCGTTCAGCGTCGGTGCGCATGCCGGAAAGAACACCTCCTCGAACAGCGGCTCGACATGCAGCCCCGGATAGGTGCCGGAGCCGAAGCGGATCGCGAGGTCGACGTCGTCGCGCGCGAAATCGGTGAGCGAGTTGGTCGACTGCAGCTCGACGTCGATTTCCGGATGCCGCTCGATGAACGTGCCGATGCGCGGCGTGATGAAGCGCGCGGCGAACGACGACAGCATCGACACCACCAGCCGCCGGTCGCGGTCGCTCGAGCGCACCTCGCGCGTCGCGTCGGCGATCACCATCAGTGCGGTGCGGATCTGCTGCGCATAGCGCATGCCGGCGTCGGTCAGGCACAGCCGCTTGCCGTTGCGCGTGAACAGCTGCACGCCAAGCTCTTCCTCGAGCGCGCGCACCTGGTGGCTGACTGCGCCGTGCGTGACGAACAGCTCGTCGGCGGCGCGCGAGAAATTCTCGTGACGGGCAGCGGCTTCGAACGCGCGAACGGCGTTCAGCGCCGGTAGCTGGCGGAGGTCCATTTGCTAATTTTCCTCACATCGACGTGAAAATTGGTCGTTTTGTCAGACGCCTTGAAGTGACTACGATTGTAGCCATCGAAGCATTTATTGGCGGAGTCGATCATGCAAGAAATTTCTTCAAGCATCACCTTCGAAATCCCCGTGGGCGAAACCGTGCCGATGAAGGTGCAACGCAGCACGCGGCTGATCGTTCAATGCGGGCCGGTCTGGGCGACGCGCAGCAACGACGTCGACGACTACTTCCTGGTCGACGGCGAAACGCTGAAGCTGCGCCGCGGCGAGCGGCTGTGGCTCAGCGCGGAAGGCCGCGAGGGCGCGCGCGTCGCGTTCTCGGTGTCGCGGCCGCCCCGGGAGGTGGCACTCGGCGGGCTGGCACGCCTGCGCGAACGCTTGACCACGCTGCTCCACGACGGCTGGCGCACGGTCTGACCATCATTTCGTCCGACGGATACTGACAATCCGTCCCTTTCCAAGCCCGGCGAGACCCATGGGTTTTCGGTAAACTACCGCCCATGTCCGTCTCGCCGGTTTCCATCGTGTCCACGCCTGTCGCCGTTTCCGCATCGCCCGCCGACTTTCCGGCCCAGCCGGTCGCCGTGCGCTGGCGGGGCTTCGAGGCCTACGAGACGAGCTTCGACGCGATGCGCGCGTTCACCGACACGCGCACGGCCGACACCGGCGACGAGATCTGGGTGGTCGAGCATCCGCCCGTCTACACGCTCGGCCAGGCCGGCGACCCGGCCCACCTGCTGGTGGCCGACAGCGGCGTGCCGCTCGTGAAGGTCGACCGCGGCGGACAAATCACCTACCACGGCCCCGGCCAGATCGTCGTCTACCTGCTGCTGGACCTGCGCCGGCGCAAGCTGATGGTGCGCACGCTCGTGACGAAGATCGAGGAGGCCGTGATCGAAACCCTCGCGGCGTATAATCTCGCTTCGGTCCGCAAGGCGGGCGCGCCCGGGATCTACGTAGCATCCGGCGTGCACGAGGGCGCGAAAATCGCGGCCCTCGGCCTGAAGATCCGCAACGGCTGCAGCTATCACGGGCTGAGCCTGAACGTGAAGATGGATCTGCGCCCGTTTCTTGCGATCAACCCGTGCGGCTATGCCGGACTGGAAACTGTCGACATGGCGAGCCTCGAGGTTGCCGCCGACTGGAACGACGTCGCCCACACGCTGGTGCGCCGTCTGATCGCCAACCTCGACGGCGCATCCGCGGCCGCCGACAAGCCGCAGGCACTGGAACAATCGAATGACTGACGTTACCGCTTCTCCCGCACCGGCCGATTCGGCCGCCACCGCTGCGTACGATCCGACCGCCAAGCAGAAGGCGCAGGCGAAGACGGCGCGCATCCCGATCAAGGTCATTCCGATCGAGAGGCTGAAGAAGCCCGAGTGGATCCGCGTGAAGGCGGCCACCGGCAGCTCGCGCTTCAACGAGATCAAGACGATCCTGCGCGAGCACAACCTGCACACCGTGTGCGAGGAAGCGAGCTGCCCGAACATCGGCGAATGCTTCGGCAAGGGCACCGCGACGTTCATGATCATGGGCGACAAGTGCACGCGCCGCTGCCCGTTCTGCGACGTCGGCCACGGCCGTCCCGATCCGCTCGACGCGGACGAACCGAAGAACCTCGCACGCACGATCGCGGCGCTGAAGCTCAAGTACGTGGTGATCACGAGCGTCGACCGCGACGACCTGCGTGACGGTGGCGCGGCCCACTTCGTCGAGTGCATCCGCGAAGTGCGCGAGCAGTCGCCGGAAACGCGTATCGAGATCCTGACGCCCGACTTCCGCGGCCGTCTCGACCGTGCGATTTCGATCCTGAACGCCGCGCCGCCCGACGTGATGAACCACAACCTCGAAACGGTGCCGCGCCTGTACAAGGAAGCGCGCCCGGGTTCGGACTATGCGCACTCGCTGAAGCTCCTGAAGGACTTCAAGGCGCAGCATCCGGACGTCGCGACGAAGTCGGGCCTGATGGTCGGCCTCGGCGAGACCGAAGAGGAAATCCTGCAGGTGATGCGCGACCTGCGCGCGCACGACGTCGACATGCTGACGATCGGCCAGTACCTGCAGCCGTCCGAGCACCACCTGCCGGTGCGTGCGTACGTGCATCCGGATACGTTCAAGATGTACGAGGAAGAGGCGTACAAGATGGGCTTCACGCACGCAGCCGTCGGCGCGATGGTGCGGTCGAGCTATCACGCCGATCTGCAGGCGCACGGGGCCGGGGTGGTCTGAGCGTCGCAATCCCGCTGCGGTCACACGCAGTCGAAAAAGCCCGCAGCGATGCGGGCTTTTTTGTTGCTGCTGCGGCCATCCGCGCTGCCGCATGGCAATCGTCACCCGACCGGACGCGCGATCCGGTCGAACGTGGAAAGCAAAGCTGAAACGGCATCGATAGCTTCGCAGGATAAGTTCGCTCCCGCCGCGCGCAAAGCTCCTATAGTCGGCTCTCCCGCAGCAATGCCCGCATTCCGAAGGAGAGCCGCATGTCCCGTTTCAGCTTCATCCGCCGCGCCGTCGTCGCGCTGACCGCCTTTGCCGCGCTCGGCGCGGCGCACGCCGAATCGCGCGAAGTCGTGATTGCGTACCAGGACATGGTCGTGCCGTGGCGTTATGCGCAGGCGAGCGGTGAAGTCGAAAAGGCGACCGGCTACAAGGTCACGTTCCGCAAGCTCGACAGCGGCGCCGACGTGATCCGCGCGCTCGCGTCGGGCTCCGTGCAGCTCGGCGAAGCCGGGTCGAGCCCGATCGCGGCCGGCCTGTCGCAGGGCCTCGACATCTCGCTGTTCTGGGTGCTCGACAACATCAACGACGCCGAGGCGCTCGTCGCGCGCAACGGCTCGGGCGTCACGAACGTCGCTGCGCTGAAGGGCAAGAAGATCGGCGTGCCGTTCGTGTCGACGTCGCACTTCCATACGCTCGTCGCGCTGCAGGCCGCGGGCGTCAATCCGAACGACGTGAAGATCGTCAACCTGCGTCCGCCCGAAGTCGCGGCGGCGTGGGCGCGCGGCGACATCGACGCGACCTATATCTGGGATCCGGTGCTCGCGAGGGTCAAGCAGTCGGGCACCGTGCTCACGACGTCGGGCCAGGTTGCGAAAGAAAGTGGCAAGGCGACCTTCGACGGCTTCGTCGTGAGCCGCAAGTTCGCGCGCGAGAACCCCGAGTTCGTCACGCGCTTCGTGAAGGTGCTCGCGGCCGCCGATGCCGACTACCGCGCGCACGCGGCGGCATGGAAGGTCGGCTCGCCGCAGGTCGCCGCGGTGGCGAAGGTGTCGGGCGCGAACGCGCAGGACGTGCCGGCCAGCCTCGCGCTCTACGCATTCCCGACGGCGGCCGAGCAGGCGTCGCCGACGTGGCTCGGCGGCGGCGCGCAATCGGGCGCCGCGAAGTCGCTCGCGGCCACGGCCACGTTCCTCAAATCGCAGGGCACGATCCAGGCGGTGCTGTCCGACTATTCGGCCGGCGTCGATCCGCAGTTCGTGCAGAAGGCCGCGCGCTGAGCGCGGCGATCATCGCGGAGTCCTGAGCATGAGCACGCTGGAAGTCCGTCAGGTATCGGTTGCCTATCCGGGCGAGCGCGGCAGGCCGACGACGCAGGCGCTCGCGCGCGTCGACCTGCGCATCGAGGCCGGTGAATTCGTCGTCGCGCTCGGCGCGTCCGGGTGCGGAAAGACGACGCTCCTGAACTGCATGGCCGGCTTCGTCGCGCCGACGACGGGCGACGTGCGCGTCGACGGCGTGCCGGTCGCGGGCCCCGGCGCCGATCGCGGCGTCGTGTTCCAGAAATACGCGCTGCTGCCGTGGCTCGACGTGCTCGGCAACGTCGCGCTCGGGCTGCGCTTCGCGCGCGTGTCGAAGGCCGAACGCGAAGCGCGGGCGCGACAGATGCTCGCGCTCGTCGGGCTCGACAACCATGCGCATGCGCGCGTGTACGAACTGTCGGGCGGGATGCAGCAGCGTGTCGGCATCGCGCGTGCGCTGGCGAGCGACCCGCGCGTGCTGCTGATGGACGAGCCGATGGGTGCGCTCGACGCGATGACGCGCGGCACGATGCAGGCGCTCGTGCTCGACGTGTGGGCGCGCACCGGCAAGACGGTGTTCTTCATCACGCACGACGTCGAGGAGGCATTGTTCCTCGCGACGCGCCTCGTCGTGATGACGCCGGGCCCGGGACGCATCGCGGAAACCTTCGAGCTGCCGTTCGCGCGCCGCTACGTCGAATCGCGCGATGCACGTGCGGTGAAATCGTCACCGGAATTCATCGCGTGGCGCGAGCGGCTGATCTCGTACCTGCATCGCGACGAGGCGGTTGCGGAGCCGGCGTGATGAGCGAACTCGCGCGACACGGCGTGGCCGTCGGGCGCGGCCGTAACAGTACTTTGCACAGGCAGGACAGCATGAGCACGCAGGATTCGTGGACGGCCGATCGCGCGGCCGCAGGCTTCGAGCAGGGCGATCGCACGCGGCCTCAGGCGGCGCGTCGTGCGCCGTCGTCGCGCCGTTACCGGCTGCCGGGGGAAGGGAAGACCGCAGGGCTGAGCGCGGCGACGGTCGCGGCGCTGGCCGTGCTGTGGTGGGTCGCGACACATCGCCAGTGGTTGCCGCCGCTGTTCCTGCCCGCACCGGAAGCCGTGTGGGCCGCTTTCGTCGATGCGTGGCACGGCCGCATTCAGGGCGGCCTGCCGCTGTCGGAACATCTGCTGTGGAGCGCGGCGCGCGTGTTCGGCGCATTTTTGCTGGCGACGGCGATCGGCGTGCCGGCGGGCATCCTGATGGGCGTGAGCCGCGTCGCGCGCGGCGTGCTCGATCCGCTGCTGGAGTTCTACCGGCCGCTGCCGCCGCTCGCGTACCTGCCGCTCGTCGTGATCTGGTTCGGCATCGACGAAACGGCGAAGCTCGTCGTGATCTTCCTCGCGTGCTTCGCGCCGATCGCGATGGCCGCACGCGCCGGCGTGCGCGCGGCGACGGTCGAGCAGATCAACGCCGCGTATTCGCTCGGCGGCAGCTTCGCGCAGATCGTGCGCCACGTGGTGTTGCCGGCCGCGCTGCCGGAAATCCTCACGGGGCTGCGAATCGCGATCGGGTTCGGCTGGACGACGCTCGTTGCGGCGGAGATGGTTGCCGCGACGGCCGGGCTCGGGCAGATGGTGCTCAACGCATCGAGCTTCCTGCGTACGGACATCGTCGTGATGGGGATCCTGATCATCGGCGCGATCGCGTGGCTGTTCGATCTCGCGATGCGGTGGGTCGAGCGGCGGATCGTGCCGTGGAAGGGAAGAGGCTGACGTCGCGCAGGCGGCGCGGGCGACGCACACGCGCCGCCTTTGCATGCCGCACTCAATCGCCCATCGCGACCCCTTCCCGGCGCGGATCCGCGCCGCCGAACCACACCGTCTGCCCCTGCACGTTCAGCCGCTGGATTCCCTGCAGCCCCGAGTTCATCTCGACGAGCTGCACGTCGTGCCCGCGGCCCTTCAGCCCGTCGGCGAGCGCATCCGACACGCGGCCGCGTTCCAGTTGCGTCGGCCCGTTCATCGACCCGAAGTTCGGCAGCGCGATCGCCTGCTGCATCGTCATGCCCCAGTCGAGCACGCCGACCAGCGTCTTCGCGACGTGATTGATGATCGCGGGGCCGCCGGCCGAGCCGACGATCATCGTCACCTGTTTCGTCTTCTTGTCGAACACGAGCTCCGGCGACATCGCCGAGCGTGGCCGCTTGCCCGGCTGCACGCGGTTCGCGACCGGCCGGCCGTTGTCGTTCGACACGAACGAGAAATCGGTGAGCTGGTTGTTCAGCATGAAGCCGCGCACCATCAGCCGCGCGCCGAACGCATCCTCGATGCTGGTCGTCATCGACAGCGCCTGGCCGTAGCGGTCGACGATCGCGATGTCGGACGTCGACGGCAATTCGGGGCTGCGGTCGTCGGCCATCGCGAGCGTCGCGCCCTGCGGCGCGCCGGCCTGCGCGACCCCCATGCTGTTGTCGCCGATCAGCCGCGCGCGCTGCGCGAGATAGGTCTTGTCGGTGAGGCTCGCCCAGGTGCCGCCCGGCAGCGGCACGAAGTCGGGATCGGCCACGTAGCGTGCACGGTCCGCGTATGCGAGACGCCCGGCTTCGCTGAACAGGTGCGCGGCGAACGGCGTCGGCTCGTAGCCGGCATCGTTGCGCACCGGCTTCTGCGCGCCGATCTGCTGCCAGTCGGGCATCGCTTCGAGGATGCCGAGCATCTGCGCGATCGCGAGGCCGCCCGACGACGGCGGCGGCATCCCGCACACGATCGAGCGCCGGTAGTCGGCGCACAGCGGCGTGCGCACCTTCGCCTTGTAGCGCGCGAGATCCTGCAGCGACAGCAGGCCCGGGTTGGTCGGGTGCTTGCGCACCTTCGTGACGATGTCGCGCGCGATCGCGCCGCTGTAGAACGCGTTCGCGCCGCGATCGGCGACCTGGCGCAGCACGGTCGCGAGCGCGGGGTTCTTCAGCACCGTGCCGGCCGCCTTCGGCGTGCCATCGGCGTTGTAGAAGTACGCACGCGCGGCCGGGTCGTTCTTCAGGTACTTGTCGTTCGCGATCAGCGTCGCGAGCCGCGGGCTGATCGTGAAGCCGTGCTCGGCGAGCCGGATCGCCGGCTGGAACAGCCGGCGCCACGGCAGCTTGCCGTGCGCGCGGTGCGCGGCGTCGAGCATGCGCAGCACGCCCGGCGTGCCGACCGAGCGCCCGCCGACGACACCTTCGTAGAAGCCCATCGGCTGGCCGGTCGGCCCGTAGAACAGCCGGTCGGTCGCGGCGGCCGGCGCGGTTTCGCGGCCGTCGTATGCCTGCGTCGCCTTGCCGTCGAAGTACAGCATGAACGCGCCGCCGCCGATCCCCGACGATTGCGGCTCGACCAGCGCGAGCACCATCTGCGTCGCGATCGCGGCGTCGATTGCGGTGCCGCCGGCCTTCAGCATGTCGTAGCCGGCCTGCGTCGCGAGCGGGTTCGCGGCAGCGATCATGAAGTGCTGCGAAGTCCAGCCCGGCTTGTCGGTCCAGCCGGACGACAGTTCGGGCGCATGAACGCCGGGCAGCGGGACGGCCGCGCCCGATGCGGCGGCGACCGGGACGACGGCGCCCGACGGCGCGGACGGGGACGTGCAGCCGGCGTTGAGGGCGACGAGCGCGACGGCGGCAAGCAGCGTCCAGGGACGCGAAGGCGGGCGAATCCGGTCGAACATTGAACCCTCGGCAGCAGTGAATGCGAATGAGGCGATGGCGCCGGCGCAACGCGGCTGCCGGCCCCGGCGCGCTATTGTCGCCGCGCCGCCGGCGGATTGTCATCCGACAGAAAACCCTGACGCATCCCGCCGGGCCCGCCCCGGCCGGTCTTTCCGGCCTGTTCGAGGATGAACTCTATGAACGTCGACGTCGCGCGCGTGTGGTGCCGGTTCGGCATGTACAGCATGTACATGTGCGTGCCGAAGATGCTGAGCCGGTACGCGTCGAGCGACGTGACGACGGTGCCGCGCCGCATGTCGTCCTGCATCACGTAGTCGGGCACGATGCCGACGCCGATCCCCGCGAGGATCGCCTGGCGCAGGAACAGGAAGTTCTCCGAAATCAGCGTGGGCTCGAGCAGTACCTCGTGGCGCTCGTCGCCGAGATACGCGGCGATCCGCAACTGCCGGCCCATCACCGTCGCGGTGACGACCGGCGCGGCGGCCAGCGCGCCGAGGCTCGACGGCATCCCGTGCGCGGCCGCGAATGCGGCCGACGCGCACGCGACGTAGCGCACCGCACCCATGTCGCGCGCGACGAGGTTCTGCGGCGGCTCCGGCATCACGCGCACCGCGATGTCGATCTCGTCGCGCATCAGGTCTTCCACGCGGTTCTCGAACACGACGTCGAGCACGATGCCCGGATGCAGCCGCTTGAACGCGAGCAGCCATTCCGACATCACCATCTGCCCGTAGCCGCTCGGCACCGACAGCCGCACGCGGCCCTGCAGGTCCTGGCCGAGCGTCGTCACCGATTCCTGCGCGGCGAGCAGTTCGTTGCGGATGCGCCGGCCGTGCTCGTACAGCTTCAGTCCGATCTCGGTCGGCTCGATGCGCCGCGTCGTGCGCCGCACGAGCTGCTGGCCGATCGAGCGTTCGAGCTGGTTCAGCCGGTAACTGACGTTCGCGCGGCTCATCTTGAGCCGCTGCGCGGCCTTGCTGAGATTGCCCGCGTCGAGGATCTCGACGAGCAGCGTCAGCGCATTCAGGTCCATGCTCCGAGTCTCCTGATCCGTCCCGTTTAACGGTCGGAAAGCATCCAGTGTCAAGTCAGACTTGACAGCTTGTAAAAGCGAGAGGGAATTGTCAATGAATCTCGATCAATCGAGAATCGGGTCATGCTTGGTGCACAGATCGCCGTGGGGTCGGAGTAGGCGCTGAAGCGCCAACTCTGACCATCCACGCCATGGGGCTCGAGTAAGCGCTAAAGCGCTAACTCGGGCCGACAGGAGAAACCATGAATTCCCCCGCCACCCCCCAAACCGGCACGGTCACGCGCGAGCGCCGCGACAAGGTGCTCGTCGTCACGATCGACCACCCGCCCGTCAACGCGCTGTCCGCCGCCGTGCGGCAGGGCCTGGCCGACGCGCTCGACGCCGCGCAGGCCGACGACGCGATCCGTGCGGTGCTGATCGTCGGCGCCGGCCGCAACTTCATCGCGGGCGCCGACATCCGCGAATTCGGCAAGCCGCCGGTGCCGCCGTCGCTGCCCGACGTGTGCGAGCGGATCGAATCGGGCACGAAGCCGGTCGTGGTCGCGCTGCACGGCGCGACGCTCGGCGGCGGCCTCGAAGTCGCGCTGGCCGCGCATTACCGGCTCGCGGTGCCCGGCGCGAAGCTCGGGCTGCCCGAAGTCACGCTCGGCCTGCTGCCCGGCGCGGGCGGCACGCAGCGCGCGCCGCGCCTGATCGGCGCGAAGGCCGCGCTCGACCTGATGCTGACGGGCCGCCATGCGAGCGCCGAGGAGGCGCTCGCGCTCGGCCTGGTCGACCGCGTCGCGCACAGCGACGACACGCTCGCCGAAGGGCTCGCGTACGCGCAGGAACTCGTGTCGCTCGGCGCACCGGTGCGCCGCACGCGCGATGCGCAGGGGCTCGCCGATCGCGCGGCCGCGCAGGCTGCGATCGACGCGGCGCGCGCGGAGCTGCCGAAGAAATCGCGCGGGCTGTTCTCGCCGGCGAAGATCGTCGACGCGGTCGAGGCCGCGCTCACGCAGTCGTTCGACGCGGGGATGAAGTTCGAACGCAGCCTGTTCCTGCAATGCATCGACAGCCCGCAGCGCGCGGGCCTCGTGCACGCGTTCTTCGCGGAGCGCGAAGCGGCGAAGGCGCCCGAGGCGCGGCGCGCGAGCGCGCGGCCGGTCGAGCGGATCGGCGTGGTCGGCGGCGGCACGATGGGCGCGGGCATCGCGGTCGCGGCGCTCGACGCCGGGCTGCCGGTGACGATGATCGAGCGCGACGAAGCATCGCTCGCGCGTGGCCGGGCGCACGTCGAGAAGGTGTACGACGGCCTCGTCGCGAAAGGGCGGATGACGCCGGCCGCGCATGCGGCGCGGCTTGCGCGCTTCAAGGGCAGCACGTCGTACGACGCGCTCGCGCAGGCCGACGTCGTGATCGAAGCCGTGTTCGAGGACATGGCCGTCAAAAAGGCCGTGTTCGCCGAGCTTGCGCGCGTATGCAAGCCGGGCGCGGTGCTCGCGACCAATACGTCGTACCTCGACATCGACGAACTGGCCGCGAGCACCGACCGGCCGGCCGACGTGATCGGCCTGCATTTCTTCTCGCCGGCCAACGTGATGAAGCTGCTCGAGATCGTCGTGCCGTCGCGCGTGAGCGCGGACGTCGTCGCGACCGCGTTTGCGCTGGCGAAGCAATTGAAGAAGACGCCGGTGCGCGCGGGCGTGTGCGACGGCTTCATCGGCAACCGGATCCTCGCCGTCTATCGCACGGCGGCCGACTACCTGATGGAAGACGGCGCGTCGCCGTACCAGATCGATCGCGCGGTGCGTGCATTCGGCTTCCCGATGGGCCCGTTCCAGGTCGTCGACCTCGCGGGCGGCGACATCGGCTGGGCGACCCGCAAGCGCCGCGCGGCAACGCGCGACCCGCATGCGCGCTACGTGGAGATTTCCGACCGGCTGTGCGAGCGCGGCTGGTTCGGGCAGAAGACGTCGCGCGGCTACTACCTGTACCCGGACGGCGCGCGCATCGGCACGCCGGACCCGGAAGTCGACGCGATCGTCGCGGAAGAACGTGCGAAGAAGGGCGTCGCGCCGCGCACGTTCACCGACGACGACATCCTGCGCCGCTACCTCGCCGCGATGATCAACGAAGGCGCGAACGTCGTGCACGAGAAGATCGCGCTGCGCCCGCTCGATGTCGACGCGGTGTTCCTGTACGGCTACGGCTTCCCGCGCCATCGCGGCGGCCCGATGCACTACGCGGACACGGTCGGCCTCGCGAACGTGCTCGCCGATATCCGCGCGTTCGCGAAGGAAGATCCGCTGTTCTGGAAACCGTCGCCGCTGCTCGTCGATCTCGTCGCGCGCGGCGCGGATTTCGCGAGCCTGAACCGCGTCGACTGAACGCCCACCGCATTCGCAACGGAACGAAGATGGACCTCAATTTCACTCCCGAAGAGGAAGCCTTCCGCACGGAAGTGCAGCGCTTCCTGCAAGCCGGACTGCCCGAGCGCATCGCGCGCCAGGTGAAGGGCGGCCTGCACCTCACGCGCGACGACATGCGCGAATGGCACGCGATCCTCAACGCACGCGGCTGGCTCGCGAGCCACTGGCCGAGCGAATACGGCGGCCCCGGCTGGAGCGTCGCGCAGAAGTTCCTGTTCGACAACGAATGCGCGCTCGCGGGTGCGCCGCGCATCGTGCCGTTCGGCGTGAACATGCTCGGCCCCGTGCTGATCAAGTACGGCAACGAAGCGCAGAAGCGCCACTGGCTGCCGCGCATTCTCGACGGCACCGACTGGTGGTGCCAGGGCTACTCGGAGCCGGGCGCCGGCTCCGATCTCGCGGCGGTGAAGACGAGCGCGGTGCGCGACGGCCATCACTACGTCGTGAACGGCCAGAAGACGTGGACCACGCTCGGCCACTACGCGAACATGATCTTCTGCCTCGTGCGCACCGCGACCGACGTGCGCAAGCAGGAGGGCATCAGCTTCCTGCTGATCGACATGGACACGCCGGGCGTCGAGGTTCGCCCGATCATCACGCTCGACGGCGAGCACGAGGTGAACGAGGTGTTCTTCACCGACGTGCGCGTGCCGGTGGAGAACCTCGTCGGCGAAGAGAACCGCGGCTGGACCTACGCGAAGTACCTGCTCACGTACGAGCGCACCAACATCGCGGGGATCGGCTTCTCGACGGCTGCGCTCGACCGGCTGCGCGCGGTGGCCGCGAAGGTCACGAAGAACGGCAAGCCGCTCGCGGACGATCCGTTCTTCGCGGCACGCGTCGCGCGTGTCGAGATCGAACTCGAGAACATGCGCACGACCAACCTGCGCGTGCTGGCGGCGGTCGCGGGCGGCGGCGCGCCGGGCGCGGAAAGCTCGATGCTGAAGATCCGCGGCACGCAGATCCGTCAGGAGATCACCGCGCTGATGCGGCGCGCGATGGGGCCGTACGCGCAGCCGTTCGTCGACGACGCGCTCGATGCCGGTTACGACGGCGAACCGGTCGGCCCGGACGAAGCCGCGAGCGCCGCGCAGCAGTACTTCAACAACCGGAAGCTGTCGATCTTCGGCGGCTCGAACGAGATCCAGAAGAACATCATCGCGAAGATGATGCTCGGGCTGTAACGAGGGACGCGACGATGGATTTCCAGCACACAGAAGACCGCCGGATGCTGGCGGATACGTTGAACCGATTCATCGCCGAACAGTACGCGTTCCCGGTGCGCGATCGCATCGCGCAGTCGGCCGCAGGCTTCGATCGCGCGATGTGGCAGCGCTTTGCTGAACTGGGCACGGTCGGTGCGCTGTTTGCCGAAGCCGATGGCGGTTTCGGCGGCGCGGGTTTCGACATCGCCGTGGTGTTCGAATGCCTCGGGCGCGGGCTCGTCGTCGAGCCGTTCCTTGGCGCGCTGCTCGCGGGCCGCGCGCTGTCGCTCGCCGGCGGCGCCGCGCATCGCGACCGGCTCGCCGCGTTGATCGACGGCAGCGCGAGCGCCGCGTTCGCGCACGACGAACCGGGCTCGCACTATGAACTGACGACCGTGCGCACGCGGGCCGAACGCTCGGGCGACGGCTGGGTGCTGACGGGCGCGAAGGGCGTCGTCGACCAGGCCGCGCAGGCGGCGTTCTTCGTCGTCAGTGCGCGCGTGTCCGGGCAGGACGACGACGCGGCCGGCATGGGCCTGTTCGTCGTGCCGGCCGATGCGCCGGGCGTGACGCTGCGCGACTACCGGAAGATCGACGGCGGCCGCGCGGCCGAAGTGCGCTTCGAGCGCGTCGCGCTGCCGGCCGATGCGGCGCTCGGCGCGCCCGACGGCGAAGCGGGCGTCGCGCTGCTCGAACGCGTGCTCGGCTACGGGCTGCTCGCGCTGTCGGCGGAAGCGCTTGGCGCGATGGACGTCGCGAAGGAGCACACGCTCGAGTACCTGCGCACGCGCAAGCAGTTCGGGCTGCCGATCGGCAGCTTCCAGGCGCTGCAGCACCGGATGGCCGACCTGCTGCTCGAAGTCGAGCAGGCGCGCTCGGCCGTGATCAACGCGGCCGCGCAGCTCGACGCGCCGCGCGTGGTGCGCGAACGCGCGCTCGCGGCCGCGAAAACCACCATCGGCCGGATCGGCACGCTCGTCGCCGAGGAGAGCATCCAGCTGCATGGCGGGATCGGGATGACGTGGGAGCTGCCGCTGTCGCACTACGCGAAGCGCCTCGTGATGATCGATCACCAGCTCGGTGATGAAGATCACCATCTCGCGCGTTACATCGCGCTGTCGAAACAGTAAAGGCGCAAGACGCGAATGGAGGAGACAAGGATGACGAACGAACCGCGCGCGTTGCCGCTGGCCGGCGTGAAGGTGCTCGATTTCTCGCGCGTGCTGGCGGGCCCGTGGTGCGCGATGGTGCTCGCCGATTTCGGCGCGGAAGTGATCAAGGTCGAGCATCCGGTGCGCGGCGACGATACGCGCGACTGGGGCCTGCGAATCGGTGACACCGAAACCACCTATTTCAACAGCGTGAACCGCAGCAAGCGCTCGATCTGTCTCGACCTGCAGACCGACGAAGGGCGGCGGCTCGCGCGCGAGCTGGCCACGCAGGCCGACGTGGTGCTTCACAACTTCAAGTTCGGCGGCGCGGAAAAACTCGGGCTTGGCTACGACGCACTGGCCGAACTGAATCCGCGCCTCGTGCACTGCGCGATCTCCGGCTACGACCGGTCGGGCGCCGAGGCCGCGCGGCCCGGCTACGACCTTGTCGTGCAGGGCGAGGCCGGGCTGATGGCGCTGAACGGCGAGGCCGGCCAGCCGCCGCTGAAGTTCGGCGTCGCGGCGGTCGACCTGTTCACCGGCATGTATTCGGCGCAGGCGATCCTCGCCGCGCTGTACGAACGCCACGCAACCGGGCGCGGGCGGCGCATCGAGATGGCGCTGTTCGACTGCGGGCTGATGATCACCGCGTACTACGGGCTCGACGCGCTGCTGATGGGCGAGGATCCGCCGCGCTACGGCAACGCGCATCCGTCGATCGTGCCGTACGGCGTGTTCGACGCGGCCGACGGCCCGCTCGTGATCACGGTCGGCAACAACACGCAGTTCGCACGCTTTTGCGATGCGATCGAGCGGCCCGACCTCGCGGCCGATGCGCGCTACAAGACCAACCTCGGCCGCTCGGAGAATCGCGCCGACCTGCTGCCCGAGATTCGTCGCGAACTCGCACGCCGGTCGCGTGCGACGCTGCTCACCGCGCTCGCCGACGCGGGCATTCCATGCGGCGAAGTGCTTGGATTGCACGAGGCGCTGACGTCCGAACGAGCAACGAGCGCCGGGCTCGTCACGCGGCAGCCGCATCCGGTCGCGGGCGGCGTCGACGTGCTGGCGCCGCCGTATCGCTTCGACGGCGCACGGCTGCCGGTGCGCGGTGCGCCGCCGGTGCTCGGTGCCGATACGGATGCGGTGCTCGGCGGCTGGCTCGGGATGTCGGCCGACGAAGTCGCACGGCTGCGTGCGGATCGCGTCGTGTAACGGATGTCTTTACGCCACGGCGCGGGCGGGTTCGGATCACGCGCCGGCCATCCACAGAAATCTCCTCGCGACGACGAGGAAGAAATGGAGACACCATGGAGCTTTCCGTCATCGAATCGGTCACGGCGCGCCGTGACTACCAGCAGCTCGTGCGCGCACGGCGCCGCTTCAGCTTCACGCTCACGGCGCTGATGATCGCCACGTACTACGGCTTCATCCTGCTCGTCGCGCTCGCGCCGCACGTGCTTGCGGCGCCGCTGTACCGCGGCGCGACGACGACGGTCGGGATCGCCGTGGGCGTCGCGATCATCCTGGTCGCGATCGGGCTGACCGCCTGCTACGTGCTGCGTGCGAACCGTGCGTTCGACCGCCGCGTCGACGCGATCCTGCAGCGTTCGTGATGGAGGCCGACATGCGACGTACCTCGATCGCGCCCGGCGCGCTTGCTGCTTCCCTCGCTCTCGTTTCCTCCGCCGCCCATGCGGTATCCGTCGCGGGCCCGATGCCCGACAAGGTCGAACTGAACCCGGTCGCGATCGGGATGTTTTTCGCGTTCGTGTTCGCGACACTCGCGCTCACGCGCTGGGCCGCGCGGCGCACGCGCTCGACGCGCGACTTCTACACGGCCGGCGGCGGCATCACCGGGCTGCAGAACGGGCTCGCGATCGCGGGCGACTACATGTCGGCCGCGTCGTTCCTCGGGCTGTCCGGGATGGTGTTCATGTTCGGCTTCGACGGGCTGATCTATTCGATCGGCTTTCTCGTCGGCTGGCCGTTCGTGATGTTCCTGATCGCCGAACCGCTGCGCAACCTCGGCAAGTTCACGTTCGTCGACGTCGTTGCATACCGCTTCGCGCAACGGCCGATCCGGCTGCTGACGTCCGCGAATTCGCTGACGATCGTCGTGCTGTACCTCGTCGTGCAGATGGTCGGCGCGGGCAAGCTGATCCAGTTGCTGTTCGGGCTGTCGTACGGCACGGCCGAGCTGATCGTCGGCGTGCTGATGGTCGTCTACGTGTTCTTCGGCGGGATGACCGCGACGACCTGGGTGCAGGTGATCAAGGCCGTGCTGCTGCTGTGCGGTGCGACGCTGCTCGTCGTGCTCGCGCTTGCCGAATTCGGCTTCAGCGTCGACGAGATGTTTCGTCGCGCGGTGGCCGTGCATCCGGGCGCGCTGTCGATCATGGGCCCCGGCAAGCTGATCCGCGATCCGGCCAACGCGCTGTCGCTCGGCATCGCGCTGATGTTCGGCACGGCCGGCTTCCCGCACATCCTGATGCGTTTCTTCACGGTGCCGAACGCGAAGGAGGCGCGCAAGTCGGTGCTCTACGCGACCGGCTTCATCGGCTACTTCTACCTGCTGACCTTCGTGATCGGCTTCTCGGCGATCGTGTTGCTCGCGCAGCATCCGGAATTCTTCCGGCTCGGCGCGAACGGCACGTTCAACCTGACCCACGACCTGCTCGGCGGCTCGAACATGGTCGCGGTGAAGCTCGCGCAGGCGGTCGGCGGGAACTGGTTCTACGGGTTCATCGCGGCCGTCACGTTCGCGACGATCCTCGCGGTGGTCGCGGGCCTGACGCTCGCCGGCGCGACGACGATCTCGCACGACCTGTATGCGCAGATGTGGGCGCGCGGCAAGCCCGACGAGCGCCTTGAGATGCGCATCTCGCGCGCGGCGACGATCGTGCTGTCGGCCATTGCGATCGCGCTGTCGATCCTGTTCGAGCACGTGAACGTCGCGTTCATGGTCGGGCTCGTCGCGGCGGTGGCCGCGAGCGCGAATTTCCCGGTGCTTGCGATGTCGATCTTCTGGCGCGGGATGACGACGCGCGGCGCGGTGCTCGGCGGCGGCCTCGGTCTCGCGTCGGCGGTAGTGCTCACGGTGCTGTCGAAGTCGGTGTGGGTCGACGTGCTGCACCACGCGCATGCGCCGGTGTTCCTCGACAACCCGGCGCTCGTGTCGGTGCCGCTCGCGTTCATCGGGATCGTCGTCGGCTCGCTCGCGGATCGCGGCGAGCGCGCACGGCGCGAGCGTGACGCGTTCGAGCAGCAGGAGTTTTATGCGCAGACGGGTGTGCTGGCGGGTGAGGCCGTGCAGCACTGATTCGTGATTGATGGCGGTGAAACCCCCCGGAGGATTGAGATCTTTCGGGGGTTCTCGTTTTGGGGGCGGGGCGCGGGGGCATCGTCGGGACAGACGGTACTTGCGACAAAGGTTGACCGGGGCAGTCTGGTTCGATCACGGATAGAACCAGGGCAACTCACCGATATGGCGGACGCCAAGTCGCGGGAAACTCCACTTTCGAATTCGTCCAATAGACGTGGATCTCGCAATAGTTAATCGTTGCCGCAGGGCGTTCAGCGAGCAGCTTAACTATGGCTATCCAATTCGACTTGCGCTTTACCTTCACTGCCGGTGACGAGTCGTTCGATGTGGTGGAGTTCACGCTGCATGAGGGGTTGTCCGAGACCTTTCTGTTGCAGGTGGAGCTGACCAGTACCAACGCCGCGATCGACTTCAGCCAGGTGCTTGACCACAACGGTTTGCTAACGATCTGGCAGGGCGGTGTGCCCATGCGTTACGTGCACGGCGCGGTGTCAAGTTTCGTGCAAGGAGACACGGGCTTTCGACGCACCCGCTATTCCGCGGTGATCGAGCCGCGCCTGGCGCGACTGAAGCTGTCCTCCGACTGGCGCATCTTCCAGACTCTGAGCGTGCCCGAGATCGCTACGGCCGTGCTCAAAGCGCATAGCCAGACGCTGGACTATGAACAGCGTGTCACCAACGAGCATTTGGCGCGCGAGTATTGCGTGCAGGCGGGCGACACCGACCACGACTTCATCGAGCGCATCCTGCGCGAGGAAGGTTTTTTCTACGCCTTCCAGCACAAGGCCGAAGGCCACCGCCTGATCCACTGCGATCGCCTGTTTATCTTCGGGCGCCAGCAAGGCGAGCCGGTGATCTACAACCCCACGCCCGGCGGCGACCAGTCTGATCCTTGCCTGCGCACCTTCGCGTACACCGAGAACGTGCGCACTGCGCGCCAGGTGCAGCGCGATTACACGTTCAAGAGTCCACGCTACCCGCACGAGTACCCGCGCGAGGGTGCGGACCTGGATCACCAGGGCCGCGGCTACGCGCGCTACGACTACCCGGGCCGCTACAAGCACGAGGGCAGCGGCAAGGCTTTCACGCAGGACCGCCTGCGTGGTCACCGCCGCGATGCGCGAATGGCCAGTGTGAGCGGCGACGATGCGCGCCTGCAGCCCGGTATCGCGTTCGATCTCACCGGCCACCCGCGTGAGGACATGAATCGCGGCTGGCGTCCGGTGAGCATCGTCCATCACGGCAAGCAATACACCAGCCAGGCAGAAGAGAGCGCCGACGCGCAGCAGGGCTCGTATTACCGCTATGACGCCGTACTGGTGCCGGACGATACCGAGTGGCGTGCCGAGCCACTGCCGCGCCCGCGCATCGACGGCCCGCAGCCGGCGACCGTGGTGGGTCCGGAAGGCGAAGAGATCTACACCGACGAATTCGGCCGGGTGAAGGTGCAGTTCCCGTGGGATCGCGAAGGCAAGCACGACGAGCACAGCTCGTGCTGGATCCAGGTCGCGCAGAACTGGGCCGGCGCGACGTGGGGCCACATGGCGATCCCGCGCATCGGACAAGAAGTGATCGTGGTCAACCTGGATGGCGATCCGGACCAGCCGCTCATCATCGGGCGGGCGTACAACCGCCTGCGGTTGCCGCCGTACGAACTGCCGCGACACAAGACGCGGATGACGATCAAAAGCCAGACGCACAAGGGCGAAGGCTTCAACGAACTGCGCTTCGAGGACGAGAGGGATCAGGAGGAAATCTACGTCCACGCACAGAGGGATCAGAACATCCACGTCAACCATGACGAAACCACCTTCGTGGGCAATGACCGCAGCGAGCAGGTGGGACACGACGAAACGATCGTCATCGGTAACGATCGCAAAGAAACCGTGGGTCGGGACGAGCAGGTCACCATCGGCCAGGACCGACGCCACGATATCGGGCAGGACGACTTCCTGAGCATCGGCCGAAACCACACGATCCACACGGGCAAGGACCGAACCGAGGAAGTCGGCAACCATCGCCGCGACAAGACCGTGGCCGATCACACGGTAGATATCGGCGGGCACCTGACGCAGCGCGTGCAGGGGTATGCCGAGCTGGAGGCGGGGCAAGCAATTCGGCATCGCACCAAGGTCGTCGAGTTGCAAGCCGGCGAGGTAATCCGCCTGCGTGGCCCCGGCGGCACGATCACGCTTGACGACGGCGGTATCACGCTCGACGCCGTGGTGATTCGGTTCAAGGGCCCACTGATAGGCGACAGCGTCGGTCGTGGCAACCGCTTAGGCATCGACGGCAACCCGCTGACTGGCGTACCCACCGATCCGACTGACTTGCCGCTCTCCGAGTAACCGCCAGGAACCTACCTATGCTCATCAGCTTTCCTTTCTTGCGCGCGCCAAAACCGCAGACCGACGAGGCTCTGGATGAGGGTACCTTTGGCCTGGGGGAAAAGAGCGGAAAAGGCGCATTTCCCGTCAGTCATCAGTTTGGCTGGCACGGTGGCGTGCATCTGGTGGCGCCGGGCGGCGACGCGAATCCAGAGCCGGTGCGTGCCATCGCCGACGGCGAGATCGTGTTCGCTCGCCCCAGCGCACCCAAGCCTAAGACCACGCCCACCGGGGAAGAACGCGACACCAACCCGCTGTACTACTACGCCGGCTGGACCAGCAACGGTGTTGTCATCCTCCAGCACCGGACCGAAATTGGCGAGGGCGTCGAGGTCGTCTTCTACTCGATCTACCAGCACCTGAGCACAGTGGCGAAGGCGGACTGGAAGAGCGGCGACAAGGTGTATCGCAAGGATCCTATCGGCAAGGCGGGCGATATCTATGGCAAGCCCAATCGCATCCACTTCGAAATCGTCGCAGACAAAGCGAACGTGGAGCGGTTGATGGGGCGTAGCGAAGGCAAACTGGAGGTCGCCGAAGGGCGGCGCAGCTGTGTCTGGGGCGATATGCACATCGTGGTTCCCGCTGGCGCGCCCCTGTACGCGGTCAATCCTCGTACCGAAACCCGAAAATATGTGGTGCGGGCCTTCAACTCCACAGTGGGCGCGGCCAACGATACGCTCGAAAGCGTCGCGCGGCGCTTCCGCACAACGCCGGCGCGCATTCTCGCGCTCAACGGCAAGGCCGAGGCGCATGCTGGCGATTGGTGGCCGAGGGTCACCGGCGCTTACCAAGCGGCCATGGCATCGGCCCCCCACTCAGGCAAGAAGCCGCTTGCCCTGCCCACGAATGCGCAGCGCACCATTCGCGTACCCGCGGTCTATGGGGCGGCGGCGGCGACGCCACCCGATGACCTGACCGCCGAGGTGTGGGCGCAGTGGACCGTGCAGCCGATCAGCCGAACAAAGGAAGTGCTGATCGTCACCCTGAGCGAGGCGCGCGGCGATATTACCGTGACCACGCGTGGCATCGGCGGCGAGCGCAGGGGGAGTGAATCTGAGGCCCAAGGGGGCTACAACCTTTACAAAACTGCGGTGGACACGTACCCGGGATGCCCCAGCGCCGGCTACGAGATGCTGCGCTTCGGACGCATCCTTGGGCCCGACGCGCCTGCTGCCTCGGACCTGCACGAAGGTCGCTTGCCACATTTTCGCAAGATCGCCATCGACGCGAACACGACGGCCTTCGTCGACCTCAATTGTGCTGGCACGAAGATCTACAGCGACGCCGACTTTCCCCACTGGCAGGGCTGGACCTTTATCGACGACGACACTGACGGCAACAGCCGCTGCGACTCGATGCAATTGCTCGACCTGATCGAGCCCCGCTCCCCAACGCAGCATCCCGTCCCGGACTCGCCCGGCTCCGGCGAAGCGTCGCAAGGTGTCGCCACGGTCATCGACGCCGTTACCCAGCATCGTGGTCGGCTGATTCGCGCCTACGCTAAAGCGCAGATGGGCGAAATGCGCGAGCGCTTGAGCTACTGCGTGGTCAAGATGCCCAGCGAATGGGCACGGGACGATTTCGACAAGCGCTGGGACTGGCTGAAAGGTGTCGAAGGACAAAGCCCGGACGCCAATATCCTGTTCCCGATTTGTCTAGGCGATGCAGCCTATGAAAAGCTCAAACGCCATCATCAAGCCTTGTCGTTTTGGGAGGATGCAGTGGAGAACGGGCTGACACTGGATAAAGAGCACTATCATTTTCATCCGATGAGGGTTATCGACGCATTGAAGCGTTGCAGTTGGCGCAGTACACGTGAGTTGGCACAAACTTTACCTCGGCGCTCCTCTCTGAATGCAGGGGGCGCGATCCCGTGGTCCGTTGCTTGGGCGCGCTGGACGCGTGGTAATCGCGGAGATGGCTTTATGCCACAAAACATGCACATTGCTATAAATCGCATGTGGTTGAAATATGGGTTTATTACGCCACTGAGGCAAGCTCATTTCCTGGCGCAAATATACAAGGAGAGCGGTGCTTTTAAATCGACCGCGGAGAAAGGCGATGAGCGCTACTTTCGGACCATGTACGAAGATTTAACACCAATAGAGGCTGGTGAGGATTACGACAATAAGCGTGCTTGGTTGCAGGCTATGGGATTTCTGAGGGGCAGGGATCGTCCAACTTATATCTTGCAGCGACCAGGGGAAATTCGCGAAAAAGCTCAAAGTTTGGGGAATGTCCACCTTGGTGATGGCCCGCGTTTTCGGGGACGTGGGCTGATTCATCTTACTGGTCGGAATGGCTATAAAATCTATGGCGAGTTCCGTAATGTCGATTTCATGACAGATCCCCGCCCATCTCGGTTGTCAATAGATCCGTCTATCGCGGCAGACTCGGCTGGATATTTTTGGACAAGCAAGGTGATGGTGTCGCCAAATGCAGGTGCTCTCCGTAGTGGGATGAACATCCATCGTCGAGCCGATCTAGGTGCGGCCGACATCAATGTGTCAGCAATTACAACTCCGGTGAACGGCGGAAGTACAGGATTGTCGGAACGGCAGGAGTTTTTTAAATACATACACTTCATTTTTGATGATGGGGAGAGTATGCCGTCGAATTCGGTGTTAAAAAGGCAGGTTGAAGGCTGAGTTGTGCGTCGCTTATTAATGGGTTTCATGGGGGGGTAATGTGCAAAAATGAATTGAATTTTATTGATCTGGGGCGAGGTTTCTCGCGTTTGTCGGTAATCATTTTTGTGTTCCTTTTTGGGCTCCCTGTCTCGGAGGGTAGTGAGTCGACACAGCATTATGGTTTTTATCAGAACTGTGGTCTGTCACTTAGCCTTCCGACGATCCTTGCTCCCATTGCTGATTCTGAGGCCAGTCCTTGTGCGAACTCGTATCGAGAGCAAAGTGGAGCAACAATGCTGATCGGGTCTTTAGTCGGTGGCCAGAAAAATCCAGGTCTACTCGAAAAGCTGCCGGCATTACACATCTACAGGCGTGATCTCGATCATGTTCTGGCTTCATCGAATGGAAGTGGCTTGCGTCGAGTTGCAAATGGATCTGTCATCTCAACAAGCGAATTGGAGGGGGGGGAGTGTGGATTATCTGGGGTGGCGCATATATCTGAGGTTGTGGGGGCGAATTGGAGTGGCTGGATCGCGGAGGATTTTTACAAAAATGGCCGAGACATCGCATCGAGTCGTGACCACTGCGAGCGATTTGACAATCGACACCGATGTATCAGGTTGATCATTGGAAACGCGAAAGAAACAGTGACAATGAGTCGATATTGTCTGGTGCGTCGAGGTGGAGACTTCGACTTGGATGAAGGGCTGAGCGACGAAATTTTTATGGAAATCCTCAAGTCTATAAAACTGCTTGAAGAATGAGACCAGAGCAAGGGGCGGTTCGCTGCTGCCATGATGGCTTCTAAAAAGTGGCACAAGGCGCCGACATAGTTATCGACCCCGCCAAGTTATGCAGATTACTGGGTCTATCGTAATTGGCTCGCACTTGGTTTATTTGATGCATCATGGTGGATTAAGGCATCTTTACGTCGCCTCATGGTCGCTGATCCATAGCATATCAGCGTCGTGCCATTCAACTGCATTGATGCGGGTAGGTTTTATTGGACCGCGGGTGCTGTCAGCAACAGCTTTCAAGCGATAAACATGGTTGTTGTTAATGGCTCGATTTCTGATCAGGATGTGTTTAATGTGTAGAGAGCTATTAATTGGGTGGATTGAAGGATGAGTAGAATAATTGGGCTGAACCAGCGAATTGCACATACGAAGCGAATCGCTAAAATGGTCATGGATCAAATATGAGGCCGAGGCTGTCGCTGTTGCTTGCGTGCCTCCCTATGTGGGCGTGCGACTCCACCGCCAGCGAGCTTGAGCTGAGTGGTGGTATTACTATTGAATTGCCGAACTACGCCCATCGCCGAACGTCATTCGATGGATCAACATGTGTTGATGTTGGGAAGAAAGACTTTTTCTTTGTGGTGTGCTTCTCAGGTAGAAGGTTGAGCGAATCTGCCAGGGACAATGGGTTTAAAAAATACTCCGATATTTCGTCTGAAGATATGGGCCGGGTACAACCGCTACCATCCGAAGCGTATGTTTTTGTAACGGGCGGTTCTTATGGTTGGCTCTATCCAACGAAGCATAGGAGGTTGGGTGAGTTCGATGTGTATGAGGTCGACAATGTGTTGTGTCGCGACGATTCGCCGGGCTTAGGGCAACCTGCCACATGCTATACGGCAGCCTTGTCGTCACATGTCATCAGAAACTTACCGCTATCCATTTATGTCGACGCCATCATAGAGAAGCATCTTGGCCCCGTGAATGAAATTAGTGCTATGGCAAAATTTCATATCGAATCCATTCGTGAGTTTATTAAAAAACTCAAGATTCATACTGGAAATGTGGAGCGGTGAGAGCGAAACCGGATTCACCTCGACGGGCAGTCGATGAGGATGTGAGCCTGGCTTCGTTCTTGGATTTGAACGCAAAATTCACCACGTTCGTTCGTGAAGAGCTTGCCGGAAAATATGATCTGGATGTGAGTCTGTGAGTCTGTGAGTCTGTGAGTCTGTGAGTCTGTGAGTCTGTGAGTCGGGGTGCGCTAGATGCTTTTATTGATTGATAGGAGGCGTATCTTGCGAGTGCCTTATCTATCGGATTTCTTGGGGCTCAGAATTTTTACGTTTTTGGCTTCCCGTGCCCATAAATCAATTCCAACATTCTCGAAGTATCGAGCTGATGTGTTTCTTGGGTTGCGACAGATTGAGGCAGTAATGAAGATTGTTTGCAATGCGCTTCAGTGATGCGGGGAATTTGCTACGAATCGAGATGTGTCTATGAAGACCAAATAGACTGCTATAAAAATATCGTTCATTATTATTGTTCTGTCATTTATACTTTTTGCCCCATCATCAGCCTCTGAGAGGTGTGTTTGTAGCGATCTGAAGGAGGTTCGTATAGAAACATCGGAGGGTGTTGTATCTACGGTGGAGGTTGAGTATTGTGGTGGCGGTGATGGAGGTCACGTCTCTGTTAGCCTGCTTACAGGGAAAAGTAGGCGGGAATATAAATTTATCGTTGAAAATCGGGCTTATTCTGTAAGCGTGGATTCTGATATTGAATTAAAAGACGATGGTAAGCGTGGCCTCGGAGTGGCAAATGGTGGTGGAAGGGCGGGGGATGGTATGTGGTATTGGGTTTTCGACCAGAAGAAAAAGTTGTACCAATACATTGGTGAGGCGCCAAGGCTTTATCGTTCTAAGGCAAAATGCGGTGAAATATTTTCAATCGAAAGTGGCAGTGGGGACGTGCAATCGGTGCGTTATGGCTATCAGGTAAAAAGCGATAGATTGATCCTCGTTAGTGCTATGGGCTTCATTCCTGTCGATGACGTATATGAAATATCTTTAATGACCTGCACACCTGACTCCCGTTGTGATGAGGTTGACAGACTAAAAGATGTCTCCCCGGAGAAAGCGCAGAGGTACATGAATGGGACAGAGGATTGCGACCAAGAACGAGGCCCAGGAAACTAACCTGACCTAGTTCTTGAGTTCAGGTTGATCGAACCCAAGCCAATCACGGCCGCCAGCCCATCCTGAAGGCCAGGCCGGCCTCGGATGCCGGAGGCAGCTCCGCCGTGGATAAGCAAGTTTCTCGCAAGCAGAATCGAGCCGCGAGCGCGACGCATTCGAGCAGCAGGACTTCTACGCGCAGACGGGCCTGCTGACCGGTCACGCCGTGCAGCACCAATTCATCGGAAGAATCCGCCAATCCGTCCGAATCCCCGGACGAATATTTTCCGGAAATCCGGAATCCCGGATTTCCTTGCCTGCCGCATTATGAGAAATACAATGAAAACAACGGCTTGAGGGGTTCCGGAAACCTGGCATCGACCTTGCAATATAAAGCGCACGGCCGTCCCCCGGCCCGACTATTAAACCAAGGAGACAATCGATGACCAATGCCTTCCTCCCCTGTCGGATGTCCTGAGGCATCGCTTGTTGCGGCACGGCAGCCGCGCAGGCGAATGGCTCCCCTGACATTTGCCTGCGCGCGTGACGCCGTTTCCACCGGCTCATCTACTTCAGCAGGAACCATCGTGAAGAAGAAACCCTTCTACAAAGTGCTCTATGTGCAAGTGATCTTCGCCATCATCGTCGGCGTGATCCTCGGCCACTACTACCCGGCGCTCGCCACCGACATGAAGCCGCTCGGCGACGGCTTCATCAAGCTGATCAAGATGGTGATCGGTCCGATCATCTTCTGTACGGTCGTCACCGGCATCGCCGGCATGGAGGACATGAAGAAGGTGGGCCGCGTCGGCGGCAAGGCGCTGCTGTACTTCGAGATCGTGTCGACCTTCGCGCTGCTGCTGGGCCTCGCGGCCACGCACATCCTGCGTCCGGGCGTCGGCTTCAACATCGATCCGGCGACGCTCGACGGCAAGGCCGTCGCGTCGTACGCGGCGAAGGCGCACGGGCAGTCGACGGTCGACTTCCTGATGCACATCATCCCGAACACGATGGTCGATGCGTTCGCGCAGGGCGAAATCCTGCAGATCCTGCTGATCGCATTGCTGTTCGGCAGCGTGCTCGCACACCTCGGCGAGCGCGGCAAGGTCGTCACCGACTTCATCGACGGGCTCACGCGCGTGCTGTTCGGCATCGTGCACATCGTCACGAAGCTGGCCCCGATCGGTGCGTTCGGCGCGATGGCGTTCACGATCGGCAAGTACGGCGTCGGCTCGCTGGTGCCGCTGCTCAAGCTGATCGGCACGTTCTACCTGACGTCGGTCGTGTTCGTGCTCGTCGTGCTCGGCGCGATCGCGCGCTTCACGGGTTTCTCGATCATCCGCTTCGTGTCCTACATCAAGGAAGAGCTGCTGATCGTGCTCGGCACGAGCTCGTCGGAAGCCGCGCTGCCGCAACTGATGGAAAAGCTCGAGAAGGCTGGCTGCTCGCGTTCGGTCGTCGGCCTCGTCGTGCCGACCGGCTATTCGTTCAACCTCGACGGCACCAACATCTACATGACGATGGCCGTGCTGTTCATCGCCCAGGCGACCAACATCGAACTGACGTGGATGCAGCAGCTCACGCTGCTGGCCGTCGCGATGCTGACGTCGAAGGGCGCGAGCGGCGTGACGGGCGCGGGCTTCATCACGCTCGCCGCGACGCTGGCCGTCGTGCCGACGATCCCGCTGTCGGGCATGGTGCTGATCCTCGGCATCGACCGCTTCATGAGCGAATGCCGTGCGCTGACCAACATCGTCGGCAACGGCGTCGCGACGGTCGTCGTGTCGGCATGGGAGAAGGAGCTCGACCGCAACAAGCTGCGCCAGGCACTGAAGGGCGGCGGCGAAGTCACGCCGACCGAGACGGCCGGCGTCTGACGTCATGAAGGAGCAGGCGGCGGCGCCGTCCGCCGGCAGCGCGGCACGCGGCGATCGGCGCGGGGATGCGGAGGCCTATGACACAATAGGCGATCCGCATCGCCAGGAAGCCACGACCGTGACGCGCCGCCTGTTCATCCTCGTCGTGCTTGCCGCCGCGCTCGTCGCGGCGTGCGCGCTGACGTGGACGATCACCTGGCGGCGCGGCGTCGCCGAGCTGCAGCGCAATGCCGCGGTGCGCGTCGACCGCACCACCAACGCGCTCAAGAGCACGCTCGATCGCTACGAATCGCTGCCTTATCTGCTCGGCAGCCATCCGTACGTGCAGGACCTGCTCGCCGAGCCGAAGCGCGGCGATTACACCGCGCGCGTCAACCGCTATCTCGAAGATCTCAACGAACACGCGCACGCGACCGTCACCTATGTGATCGGCGCGGACGGCCTGTGCGTCGCCGCCAGCAACTGGCGCGCGCCCGACAGCTTCGTCGGGATCGAATACCGCTTCCGCCCGTATTTCGTCGATGCGATGAACGGCCAGGTCGGCCGCTTCTTCGGGATCGGCACGATCTCGCGCGACCCCGGCTACTACATCTCGCAGCCCGTGTGGCGCGACGGCAAGATCGCGGGTGTCGTCGTCGTGAAGCTCAACCTCGAATGGTTCCAGGGCGCCGATGCGTCCGAGCCGCTCGTCGTCGCGGACGATCACGGCGTCGTGTTCCTGTCGTCGGTGCCCGCATGGAAGTACCACACGCTGCGTCCGCTCACGGGCCCCGTTGCCGCGTCGATCTACGAGACGCGCCAGTACGCGCAGCAACCGGTCACGCCGCTGCCGCTGCGCATCGAGCAGACGCTCGGCGCCGATGCGGAGATCGTGCGCCTCGGCCCGGGCCGGCGCGCGCCGCGCTTCCTCGCCAGCAAGCGCCGGATCGGCGAGCCCGACTGGCTGCTTGTCACGCTCGCGCCGATCGCGCCCGTCGACACCGATGCGCGCAACGCGACGATCGTCACGGGCTTCGGCTTCGTGTCGGTCGCGCTGCTCGCGTTCTACTGGCGGATGCGCCGCGCGCGCGTGCGCGAAATGATCCGCGGCCGCGCACTGCTGCAGCAGGCGTACGCGGAGTTGAACCGGCGCGTCGAGGAGCGTACGGCCGACCTGTCGGAAGCGAACGAGCAGTTGCAGAAGGAAGTCGGCGACCGGATCCACGCGGAGCAGGAGCTGCGCGCCGCGCACGACGAACTGATCCAGGCGAGCAAACTCGCCGCGCTCGGCCAGATGGCGGCCGGCATCACGCATGAACTGAACCAGCCGCTCGCGGCGCTGCGCAGCTTCTCGGACAACACGCGCGTGTTGCTCGACCGGGGCGAGCAGGCGGCCGCGCGCGAGAACCTCGAGGCGATCGCGGCGCTCACCGAGCGGATGGGCAAGATCACGAACCAGCTGAAGCTGTTCGTCGGCCGCGCGAAGCCGCGCAACGAGCGGGCGCTCGTCGTGCGCGCGCTGCGCAGCGTGCTGTCGCTGCTCGGCGAGCGCCTGGGCGGCGTCGCGCTCACGCTGACGCTGCAGGATGCAACCGTGTCGCCCGCGCACGATGAGCCGCTCGACCTCGCGCGCGACTATCCGGCGCTCGTTGCGCGCTGCGAGGATTTGCGCCTCGAACAGGTGCTGATCAACCTGCTCGGCAACGCGCTCGACGCGGTGGCCGGCGTCGCGGCGCCGGCGATCGAAGTGACGATCGCGGTGTCGGCCGCGACGCTCGCGGTCGAAGTGCGCGACAACGGCTCCGGCATTGCGCCCGACCTGTTGCCGCGCCTGTTCGAACCGTTCTTCACGACGAAGGAAATGGGGCGCGGGCTCGGGCTCGGCCTCGCCATCTCGTCGTCGATCGCGAGCGACGCGGGCGGCGCGCTGACCGCGCGCAATGCGCCGTCGGGCGGTGCGCTGTTCGTCTTGACGCTGCGGCGCGCACGCACGCATCATCCGGGCTCCGTATCCGAGCCGGCGGGTTCGCCAGGGCCTGTTCACGCGGATGGCGGGCTTGCGAACGAGCCTTTCCGCTCGCAGTGCAAGGAGTGAGGGGCGTTGTTTGGCCGAGCCAAACGCCCCGAAGGAAGTCCCCTTGGGGGACAAGCGACGAACGACGCCGCAATGCGGGCGGAAAGGCTCGTTCCGCTGTTTGGAAAGCGTCGTTCGTGGGGCTGTCCGCCAGAAGGGCCGATCGCTGCGTCATACTCCTCGCGAATACGTCGAGTGTTCGCTTCGTCGTATTCCTTGCGCTCGGCCCTTCCGGTGGACAGCGCAAGCCCGTTATTGGCGTGAACCGGCCCCAGACCCGTCGCAGGCCCGGCCGGTGCACGACCGGCATCAACGCAGCCGCGCGCGAGACCGCCGCGCGGCTTGTCAGGAGCAAGTGAGTACGATGGCCAACCGGCTGCAAGTGATCTATATCGAAGACGATGCGCTCGTTCGCCGGGCGAGCGTGCAGAGCCTTCAACTGGCGGGCTTCGACGTCGCCGGCTTCGAGTCGGCCGAGGCGGCCGAGAAGGCGATCGTCGCGGACACCGCCGGCGCGATCGTCAGCGACATCCGGCTGCCCGGCGCGAGCGGGCTCGACGTGCTCGCGCAGTGCCGCGAGCGCGTGCCCGACGTGCCGGTGATTCTCGTCACCGGTCACGGCGACATCTCGATGGCCGTGCAGGCGATGCGCGACGGCGCGTACGATTTCATCGAAAAACCGTTCGCGGCCGAGCGCCTGATCGAGACGGTGCGCCGCGCGCTCGAGCGCCGCGAGCTGGTGCTCGAGAACCACGCGCTGCGGCGCGAGCTGGCCGGGCAGAACGTCGTCGCACCGCGCATCATCGGCCGCAGCCCCGCGATCGAGCAGGTGCGCAAGCTGATCGCGAACGTCGCGCCGACCGATGCGTCGGTGCTGATCAACGGCGACACGGGCGCCGGCAAGGAACTGATCGCGCGCAGCCTGCACGAGCTGTCGCCGCGCCGCGACAAGCCGTTTATCGCGGTGAATTGCGGCGCGCTGCCCGAGCCGATGTTCGAATCGGAAATGTTCGGCTACGAGCCCGGCGCATTCACGGGCGCCGCGAAGCGGCGCGTCGGCAAGCTCGAATACGCGTCCGGCGGCACGCTGTTCCTCGATGAAATCGAAAGCATGCCGCTCGCGCTGCAGGTGAAGCTGCTGCGCGTGCTGCAGGACGGCGTGCTGGAGCGGCTCGGCTCGAATCAGCCGATCCGCGTGAACTGCCGCGTCGTCGCGGCCGCGAAGGGCGACATGAGCGAGCTCGTCGCGGCCGGCACGTTCCGGCGCGACCTGCTGTACCGGCTCAACGTCGTGACGATCGCGCTGCCGCCGCTCGCCGAACGCCGCGAGGACATCGTGCCGCTGTTCGAGCACTTCATGCTCGATGCGGCCGTGCGCTACGGGCGGCCCGCGCCGGTGCTGACCGACCGGCAGCGTGCGAGCCTGATGCAGCGCGACTGGCCCGGCAACGTGCGCGAGCTGCACAACGCGGCCGACCGCTTCGTGCTCGGCGTGGCCGACATGCCGCAGGAAACGGGCGCGGGCGGCGACGACGCGGACAACGACCAGACGCTGAAGGAGCGCATCGAGCAGTTCGAACGCGCGGTGATCGCCGAGGCGCTGAACCAGACGGGCGGGGCGGTTGCCGCGACGGCCGACCGGCTGCACGTCGGCAAGGCGACGCTGTACGAGAAGATGAAACGCTACGGGCTGTCGGCGAAAGGCGAAACCGAGCGCTGAAAAGCAAACGGACCGTAGAACCGGGTTGTCCGGTCGTACGGTCCGTTGGTGCGGGAAGGGCACGGCGTGCGGCCCTTCGAGCCGGATCTGGCGGCGCTCAGGCCGCGTTGCCGTCGAGCGCCTTCTTGAGCAGTGCGTCGAGTTCCGCGAACTGCGGCGCGCCGACATAGCGCTTCAGGATCTTGCCGTCCTTGTCGACGACGAAGGTCGTCGGCGTGAGCTGCACGTTGCCGAACTGCTTCGCGACGCTGCCGTCGTCGAGCGCGACCTTGAACGGCAGCTGGCGCGTCTGCGCGTAGTTCGCGACGTACATCGGCGGATCGTAGTTCATCGCGACTGCGACGAATTCCAGACCCTGACCCTTGAAGCGATTGTAGGTATCGACCATCTGCGGCATTTCCTGCATGCAGGTCGCGCAGCTCGTCGCCCAGAAGTTCACGAGATAGACCTTGCCCTTCAGGTCGCCGGCGGTCGAGACCTTCTGGCCCGACAGCAGCGTGAACGTCGCGTCCGGCACGCTGGACTTGCCGTTGAACGCGAAGAAGCCGGCGACGGCGATGGCCGCGACGACGGCAGCCGCGACGATGTAGCGGACGGGGCCGGCACTGCGGCGGGCGGGAGGCGTGGTGTTCATCTGGTGCTCTCGGAGTCGGTCGATGACGCGGGTCGATGCAAAGGACGTCGAAATTCGGCGCTCATTTTAACGCGAATGCGGCGCGCGCACCGGCGGCCGCCACACATCCCGGTTTTCAGGTTCGGCGGATAATGCCCGTTTTTGCCTGCCCGACTCACGCCATGCCGAAGGAAGTCATCGATTCGTTGCGCCCCCTTTTTCGCCCGCTGCGACACTTCGCCGCGCTCGCTTGCGTGAGCGCCACGCTGGTGGCGTGCTCGCCGTCGTTCGACTGGCGCACGCTGCACAACGACGCCGGCTACACGATCGACCTGCCGGCGAAGCCGACCGTCGAGGAGCAGCCGGTGGCGATCGGCGGCACGACGATGCCGATGCGGATGCAGGCCGCGCACGTCGACGGCGCGGTGTTCGCGGTCGGCACGCTGACGCTGCCCGACGACCGCGACGACACACGCCGCGCCGCGCTCGAATTCCTGCGCGCCGGGCTGTCGCGCAACCTCGAAGGCGCGCCGCAGACGGCGTCGGTGCCGGTGCCGCTCGCGGCCGGCGGCGCGGTGAACGGGCTCGAGCTGCGCATCGCCGGGGCGGCCGCCGGCGGCGATCGCGCCCGCAAGACGATCGTCGCGCGGCTCGCCGCGCGCGGCCGGCACGCGTACCAGGCCGTCGTGATCGCCGACGGGCCGCTCGCGCAGGAGCAGCTCGACCAGTTTTTCGGCTCGTTCAAACTCGATTGATTACGGCCGGCGACGGCGCTCGGACATACTGTGACAATTGAAAGTTCATTCGCAGCTTTCGACGCTAGTGACCGGATTTTGCGAGGTTTTTTCGGCTATCCACAGCGCATGTGGATAACTTTGTTGAAAAGTTGTCCGGATTTCCCGCTGAGCCATGCCGGACGGCCTTCCGGCCCGTTTGGCCGCTCGCTCGCCGTTTGAGAAAAATCAATGAAAACAACGAGATGCGGATTCCGTCGCGCAAAGGCCCCGGCGAGTCGCGATCCGGGGCCGGATTCGCGAAATTGTGCATAAGTCAAGTCTTGACAGCCGGATTTTGTCCTCCGAGGGCGCTCAGAGCGCCGTGAGCGCGCGCCGGTAGCGGATCGCTTCGGCGATCTGCGCGGCCGTCGGCAGCGGGTCGCCGGCCAGGTCGGCGATCGTCCGCGCCACTTTCAGCACGCGGAAATACGCACGCGCCGACCAGCCGAAACGCTCGCCGGCCTCGCGCAACAACCGCTCGCCTTCGTCGGTCGGCCGGCACAGGTCGTCGGTCTCGCGGCCGCTCAGCATGTGATTCGTCTTGCCCTGCCGGCCGAGCTGCAGCGCGCGCGCCTGCGCGACGCGTGCGGCCACCGCCGCGCTCGGCTCGCCGGGCGCCGTCGTGCGCGACGCGAGTTCGGCCGGCGACAGCGCGGGCAGGTCGATCTGGATGTCGATGCGATCGAGCAGCGGCCCCGACAGCTTGCGCAGATAGCGTGCGGCGACGTCCGGCGAGCAGCGGCAGCGCCCGGACGGATCGCCGTGCCAGCCGCACGGGCACGGATTCATCGCGGCGATCAGCTGGCACGCGGCCGGGAAATCGGCCTGCTGGGCCGCGCGCGAGATCGTGATGCGGCCGGCTTCCAGCGGCTCGCGCAGCATTTCCAGCACGTGCCGGTCGAATTCCGGCAGCTCGTCGAGAAACAGGACGCCGAGGTGCGCGAGCGTGATTTCCCCCGGCTGCGGCGGGTTGCGGCCGCCGACCAGCGCGGCGGCGCTCGACGAGTGATGCGGCGAACGGAACGGCCGCCGGCGCCACTGCGCGGGCGAGAAGCCGAGGCGGCTCGCGGACAGGAGCGCCGCCGAAGTCAACGCCTCGTCGTCGGTCAGTGGCGGCAGGAGGCCAGCCAGCCGCGCGGCCAGCATCGACTTGCCGGCTCCCGGCGGCCCGACCATCAGCATGTGATGACCGCCCGCGGCGGCGACTTCGAGCGCGCGCCGGGCGCCGCGCTGGCCGACCACCTCGGCGAGGTCGGGTGCCGCCGGCGCCGGCAGGCCGTCGAGGCACGGCGCCGCGACCGGCGTGAGCCGCCCGTCCGGCGCATCGGCGAGGTGCGCGCACAGCGCGGGCAGGTCGCGCGCCCCGAACACGGTCACGCCCGGTACGAGCGCGGCCTCGGCAGCACTGTCGAACGGCAGGTATAGCTCGGGCGCGCGTGATGCCGCCGCGGAACCCGGCATCGCGACGGCCTCCGGGCCCGAGCCGAATTCCGATCCGGTTTCCCCTGCACGCCAGTCCCGCGCGGCGCCGCACGCCATTGCGAACGCGCCGCGCATCGGCCGCAGCGCGCCCGTCAGCGACAGCTCGCCCGCGAATTCGCGGCCGGCCAGCGCGTCGGCCGGAATCTGGCCGTTCGCGGCAAGGATGCCGAGCGCGATCGGCAAATCGAACCGGCCCGATTCCTTCGGCAGGTCGGCCGGCGCGAGGTTGACGGTGATCCGGCGCACCGGGAATTCGAATCCGCAGTTCTGCAGCGCGGCGCGCACGCGCTCGCGGCTTTCGCGGACTTCGAGATCGGGCAGGCCGACGATCGAGAACGAGGGCAGCCCGTTGGCGAGATGGACTTCGACGGTAACGTCCGGCGCGCGGCCGGAGGCGGGGGCGCGACTGCGCACCACGGCAAGCGACATGGCGAGGCTCCTGCATGACAGACGGACGACGGCCGTTCGGGGCCGCATGCCGCGGGAATCGGAGAAATCGGTGCGCGCGTGCCGGCGTGGCGCGGGGAAAGAACGAAGGACTGCGGAACGACGAATTGCGAAGAGCGACGAACTGCGAAGAGCGATGGACGGCGAAGAGCGGGGGGCTGCGAAGAACGACGGACTACGGGGAGCGGCGGAACACCTTCGGGGCGGCGGGCGCGGGCTGCACGAGGCGGCCCGCGCCCGGACCTTGGGCCGGGCGGCGCGTCAGGCTTGCGGCGCGGCGAGCTTCTGCTCGAGTTCCGCGACGCGCTTTTCGAGTTCCTCGAGGCGCACGCGGGTGCGGGCGAGCACCTGGGCCTGCGTGTCGAATTCCTCGCGCGTGACGAGATCGAGCTTCGAGAAGCCTTGCGACAGCATGGCCTTCACGTTGCGCTCGACGTCCTTGGCCGGCGAGTTTTTCAGCAGGTCGCTGACGCGCGACTGCAGATCGTTGAAAACGTCGCTGGGTTGCTTCATGTGATTCCCCTTCCTTGCACAAAAAATGTGCATCTTCAGTTGCGTACGTGCCCATGATGCACGCATGACCGGAAATGGTGCGCCGGGGGCGCGAATTCCGGGCATGGCGCCCGCATGGGTGAATGGCCCGGCAATCCGGGACGTGCGTGCACTCTAGCAACGTTCCTTTCGCCGCGCCAGCAAACCGGGCCACGTTGGCCATTCGGCCGGGCTTCTGCACCTTACATCACGGGATGCGACCCCGTTCCGGAGCCATTCGACACGGGTCTCGGGCCAACATGGCATGCGAGTTGCTGAGAAGAGTCCGTTACAACATTCCAACCAATTCGACGGGACAACCCAGCGAGAGGACTTCATGAAACTCATTACCGCAATCATCAAGCCGTTCAAGCTCGATGAGACGCGCGAGGCGCTGTCGGCGCTTGGCGTCTCGGGCATCACGGTGACGGAGGTGAAAGGGTTCGGGCGCCAGAAAGGGCACACCGAGCTGTACCGCGGCGCCGAATACGTGGTCGATTTCCTGCCGAAGATGAAGATCGAGGCGGCCGTGTCCGACGATCTCGTCGACCAGGCGGTGGAAGCGATCGAGCGGGCCGCGCGCACCGGCAAGATCGGCGACGGCAAGATCTTCGTGACGCAGATTGAGCAGGTGATCCGGATTCGCACCGGGGAGACCGGCGCTGACGCGCTGTAACAGAACAGACAAGACAAGCGACAAGAGGAAACCCAAGATGCGCAAACTTCTGATGTCCCTGCTGATGGCCGGCTCGCTGATCGCGGCCGGCGTCGGCCCCGCGCTCGCCGACGACGCGGCGTCCGCCGCGGCTGCGTCCGCGCCCGCCGCCACCGCTTCCGACGCCTCGGCTGCCGCCGCTCCGGCTGCATCGGCGCCGGCCGCCACCGCATCCGCCGCTGCCGCCGCACCGGCTTCGGGCGCCGCCGACGCTTCGGCCGCCGCCGCCTCCGCGCCGGCCGCACCGGCTGCGCCGACCGAGCCGTTCTCGGTCGATTCGTCGAAGATCAGCGCGGGCGACACCGCGTGGATGCTGACGTCGACCGCGCTCGTGCTGTTCATGACGATCCCCGGCCTCGCGCTGTTCTACGCGGGCATGGTCCGCAAGAAGAACGTGCTCGCGACGGTGATGCAGAGCTTCGCGATCACCGCGGTGATCACGGTGCTGTGGACGGTGGTCGGCTACAGCCTCGCGTTCACGCCCGGCAACGGCTTCATCGGCGGCCTGTCGCGCGCGTTCCTGCACGGGATGACGTACGTGAAGGGTGACAAGGCGACGACGCTGACGGTCAGCCATCTCGCGACGACGATTCCGGAATCGGTCTACTTCGTCTACCAGATGACGTTCGCGATCATCACGCCGGCCCTGATCTGCGGCGCGTTCGCCGACCGGATGAAGTTCTCGGCGATGCTCGTGTTCATGACGCTCTGGTCGCTGATCGTCTATGTGCCGATCGCGCACATGGTGTGGGAGCCGACCGGCTGGCTGTCGTCGGACGGCGTGCTCGATTTCGCGGGCGGCACCGTCGTGCACATCAACGCCGGTATCGCTGGCCTCGTGTCGTGCCTGATGCTCGGCAAGCGCGTCGGCTTCGGCCGTGAATCGATGGCGCCGCACAACCTCGTGCTGACGATGATCGGCGGCTCGATGCTGTGGGTCGGCTGGTTCGGCTTCAACGCGGGTTCCGCGGTCGCGGCCGACGGCCGCGCCGGTTTCGCGATGCTGACGACGCAAGTCGCGACGGCCTGCGCGGCGCTCGGCTGGATGTTTGCCGAATGGCTCACGCACGGCAAGCCGTCGGTGCTCGGCATCGTGTCGGGCGCGGTCGCGGGTCTCGTCGCGATCACGCCGGCCGCCGGCTTCGTCGGCGTGACGGGCGCACTCGTGATCGGCATCGCTGCCGGCGTCGTGTGCTTCTGGTCGGCGACGTGGCTCAAGTCGAAGCTCGGCTACGACGATTCGCTCGATGCGTTCGGCGTGCACGGCGTGGGCGGGATTCTCGGTGCGCTGCTGACAGGCGTATTCGCGGTCAAGGACATCGGCGGCGCCGACGGCAGCCTGCTGCTGCAGGCGAAGGGCGTGCTGATCACGCTGGTCTACAGCGGCGTGCTGAGCTTCGTGCTGCTGAAACTGATCGACCTGACGATCGGCCTGCGCGTGTCCGAAGAGGAAGAGCGCGAAGGCCTCGACGTGGTCCTGCACGGCGAGCACGTCGAATAAGTCATAAGGATGAACGGCGGGCCGCTGCGCAGACGGCGCCCGTCACGAATGAGCGCAGCGACTTCGGCCCGCCCCACCCGGCGGGCTTTTTTTCTCCTGCCATCCACTGCCGGAGCGCATAACCCTGCGCGCTATCGGGTCAATAGCCGAAATCTTCCTCGAAACCCTTGCGAAGCCGGGAACAATCCCCAAATGGGCAGGGCAATTGCTCTACAATCTTCATTCTCCCGCTCGCGAGTGATTCATGGTTCCCCACCTCGTTACCGCGTTGAACGGTCCGCTGCTCGAACTCGAGCAGAAGATCCTCGACGCGACGCCTGCGATCGAACGCTGGTTCAGGCTCGAATGGCAGGAACACACCCCGCCGTTCTATTGTTCGGTGGACCTGCGCAACGCCGGCTTCAAGCTGGCCCCCGTCGACGCGAACCTGTTTCCCGGCGCATTCAACAATCTGCCGTCCGAAGTGCTGCCGCTTGCCGTGCAGGCCGCGATGGCCGCGATCGAGAAGATCTGCCCGGACGCGAAGAACCTGCTCGTGATTCCCGAGCTGCCGACCCGCAACGCGTTCTACCTCGAAAACGTCGCGCGCCTCGCGACGATCATGCGCCAGGCCGGCCTGAACGTGCGCTTCGGCTCGCTCGACCCGAGCATCACCGACATGACGCCGATCACGCTGGCCGACGGCCAGAAGATCGTGCTCGAACCGCTCGAGCGTTCGCAGCGCCGCCTCGGCCTGAAGAATTTCGATCCGTGCTCGATCCTGCTGAACAACGACCTGTCGGCCGGCATTCCGGCCGTGCTGGAAAACCTGCACGAGCAGTACCTGCTGCCGCCGCTGCACGCGGGCTGGGCCGTGCGCCGCAAGTCGACGCACTTCTCGTGCTACGACGACGTCGCGAAGAAGTTCGCGAAGATGGTCGGCGTCGATCCGTGGATGGTGAATCCGTATTTCGCGCACGTGGAAGGCGTCGACTGGCAGGCGCATGAAGGCGAGCAGGCGCTCGCCGACGCAATCGACGGCGTGCTGAAGAAGATCGCGCGCAAGTATCGCGAATACGGGATCAGCGAGAAGCCGTACGTCGTCGTGAAGGCCGACGCGGGCACGGCAGGGCGCGGCGTGATGACCGTGCACGATGCGGCCGAGATCGGCCGCATGACGAAGGCCGAGCGCGCGCAGATGGCCGAGTCGAAGGCCGGCCTCGCGGTGCGCGACGTGATCGTGCAGGAGGGCGTCTACACGTTCGAGCGCGTCGGCGACGAAGTCGCGGAGCCGGTCGTGTACATGATCGACCGCTACGTGGTCGGCGGTTTCTACCGCACGCACGGCGGCCGCGAGCGCGACCAGAACCTGAACGCGCCCGGCATGCACTACGTGCCGCTCGGCTTCGAGCACACCGCGCTGCCGGATGCCGGCGCGAAGCCGGGTGCCGCGCCGCCGAACCGTTTCTACATGTACGGCGTTGTCGCGCGGCTGTCGCTGATCGCGTCGTCGATCGAACTGGAAAAGACCGATCCCGAAGCCATCCAGGTGTAACGGACCTTCGCTACGTACAGGACCCGCATGGACATTCTCTTTATCGCCGACCCGCTCGAGCGCTTCAAGATCTACAAGGATTCGACCTACGCGATGATGGCCGAGGCCGCGCGCCGCGGGCATGCGGTGTACGCGTGCGAGCCGAACCACCTCGCGTGGACGGGCACCTCGGTCGAGGCCGACGTGCGGCGCATCACGTTCGTCGGCGAGCTGGACGACCTGCATCGCGAGACGTGGTTCGAAGCGGGCCCGGTCGACGCGCGCCGCCTCGAATCGTTCGGCGCGGTGCTGATGCGCAAGGATCCGCCGTTCGACATGGAGTACGTGACGTCGACCTGGCTGCTCGAGCTGGCCGAGCGCGCGGGCGCCCGCGTGTTCAACAAGGCGCAGTCGATCCGCGACCATTCGGAGAAGCTCGCGATCGGCGAGTTTCCGCAGTTCGTCGCGCCGACACTGGTCACGCGCGACGCGAAACGGCTGCGCGCGTTCCACGCCGAGCATGGCGACGTGATCCTGAAGCCGCTCGACGGGATGGGCGGGATGGGCGTGTTCCGCGTGAAGCCGGACGGCATGAACCTCGGTTCGATCGTCGAGATGCTGAGCCACGACGGCACGCGCTCCGTGATGGCGCAGAAGTTCATCCCCGAGATCAAGGCCGGCGACAAGCGCATCCTGCTGATCGGCGGCGAGCCGGTGCCGTATTCGCTCGCGCGGATTCCGCAGGGCAGCGAGGTGCGCGGCAATCTGGCGGCCGGCGGCCTGGGTGTCGCGCAGCCGCTGACGGCCCGCGATCGCGAGATCGCCGACACGCTCGGCCCGGTGCTCGCGTCGCGCGGGCTGCTGCTGGTCGGCCTCGATGCGATCGGCGACTGGCTGACCGAGGTGAACGTCACGAGTCCGACGTGCTTCCGCGAGATCATGGAGCAAACGGGTTTCGACGTCGCCGCGATGTTCATCGACGCGCTGGAGCGTGCGGCCGCATAGGCCGCATCCCGCGCAACCCCGGCGGCGGCCGCGCAGGTCCCCCGTCGCCGGAGCAGCTTGACCGGCCTGCTACAATGCCCGCTGCCCGGTGCCGTGATCGGCGCACCGAAGGCCCGGCGGTCGGGCCGATACTGTTGCAAGGCTGAACATGAAACGTTTCCCACACTCGCTACGCTCATTGCCCCGCCGCGGGGTATCGGCCCGCCAGGGGCGGCCGGGAGCGATCTGACATGGCCGGGATCCTGATCATCGCGCACGCTCCGCTCGCCACCGCGCTGCGGGACTGCATCGCGCACATCTACGGCGGCGTGCCCGCCCGCATCGGCTGTATCGACGTGATGGCGGACAACGATCCGGCCCAGGTGATGGCGTTCGCGCACGCGGAACTCGCGCGGCTCAAGGAAGAGAACGGCGTGATCGTGCTGACCGACATGTACGGCGCGACGCCCGCGAACATCGCCGGCCAGCTCGCGAAAATCGACAACGTGCGCGTGCTGGCGGGCGTGAACCTGCCGATGCTCGTACGGGCCGTCTGCTACCGCACCGTGCCGCTCGACAAGCTGGTCGACAAGGCGCTGTCCGGCGGCGCGAAGGGCGTCCACGAGGTGTCGTCCGGCACGCCGCCGCCGCCGACGGAAACCGGCTGCGGCCAGTGCGCGCCGATTCCGCCCGAACCGCAGCCGCGCACCGAATCGCACTGATTGCCCGTTTTCCGTTTTAGACAGCACCGCCGACGCGCGCCGCCGGCGGCCCCGACCGACCCGACCGAGAATCATGCTTCAACAAGAAACCACCATCGTCAATAAATTGGGGCTCCATGCGCGCGCATCGGCCAAGCTTACGCAACTGGCCGGCAACTTCCAGTCGGAAGTCTGGATGACGCGCAACGGGCGCAAGATCAATGCGAAGAGCATCATGGGCGTGATGATGCTGGCGGCCGGCATCGGCAGCACCGTGACGATCGAGACCGAAGGGGCCGACGAGCAGGAGGCGATGGACGCGCTGCTGAAGCTGATCGCCGACAAGTTCGGCGAAGGACAGTGATCGCCACGCGGGATCGTTGCCGTTTCCAGTCAGAATGCCGCGGATTTCGCGGCATTTTTTTCGTCGGAAGCATTGATGCGGAATGCGCAATGCTGCGGTGCATGCAGTCAGCGGGGAGTCGCGGAATTTATAATCGCTAACCGGGGTCATAAGCGCATCGCAGCAGTGTGCCGCGGCTTTACTTGTACAGAGGAGGTGCGCGTGTCCTTCACGCTGCATGGCATTCCCGTCTCACGTGGTATCGCGATCGGGCGAGCGTATCTGATCGCGCCGGCGGCGCTCGACGTCGCCCATTACCTGGTCGAGGCCAACCAGATCGACGCCGAGGTCGAGCGATTCCGCACGGCGCTCGACGTCGTGCATCACGAACTCGAAGCGCTGCGCGCCGACCTGACCGACGACACCCCGAGCGAAGTCGGCGCATTCATCGACGTTCACGCGATGATCCTGAGCGACGAAATGCTCGTCCAGGAAACCATCGACCTGATCCGCGCGCGCCGCTACAACGTCGAATGGGCGCTGACCGAGCAGCTCGAACTGCTCACGCGCCACTTCGACGACATCGAGGACGAATACCTGCGCGAGCGCAAGGCCGACATCGAGCAGGTGGTCGAGCGCGTGCTGAAGGCGCTCGCCGGCGCGCCATCCGCGTCGCAGGCACTCGACCGCGCGGCCAAGAACGGCACGAACGAGATGATCGTCGTCGCGCACGACATCGCGCCGGCCGACATGATGCAGTTCAAGACGCAGTCGTTCCAGGCGTTCGTCACCGATCTCGGCGGGCGCACGTCGCACACGGCGATCGTCGCGCGCAGCCTCGGCATTCCGGCCGCGGTCGGCGTGCAGCACGCGAGCGCGCTGATCCGCCAGGACGATCTGATCATCGTCGACGGCGACCAGGGCATCGTGATCGTCGATCCCGCACCGATCGTCCTCGAGGAATATTCGTACCGCCAGTCCGAGAAGCAACTGGAGCAACGCAAGCTGCAGCGTCTCAAGTTCTCGCCGACGCAAACGTTGTGCGGCACCAAGATCGAGCTGTACGCGAACATCGAGCTGCCCGACGACGCGAAGGCGGCCGTCGAGGCCGGCGCGGTCGGCGTCGGCCTGTTCCGCTCCGAGTTCCTGTTCATGCATCAGAAGGAGATGCCGGAAGAGGAGGAGCAGTTCGCCGCGTACAAGCGTGCCGTCGAGTGGATGAAGGGCATGCCGGTGACGATCCGCACGATCGACGTCGGCGCGGACAAGCCGCTCGAGGCGCTCGACGAAGGCTATGAAACGGCGCCGAACCCGGCGCTCGGCCTGCGTGCGATCCGTTGGAGCCTGTCCGAGCCGCAGATGTTCCTCACGCAGCTGCGCGCGATCCTGCGCGCGTCCGCGTTCGGCCAGGTGAAGATCCTGATCCCGATGCTCGCGCACGCGCAGGAGATCGACCAGACGCTCGACCTGATCCGCGAGGCGAAGCGCCAGCTCGACGACGCGGGGCTCGCCTACGATCCGAACGTGCGCATCGGCGCGATGATCGAGATTCCGGCCGCGGCGATCGCGCTGCCGCTGTTCCTGAAGCGGTTCGATTTCCTGTCGATCGGCACGAACGACCTGATCCAGTACACGCTCGCGATCGACCGCGCCGACAACGCGGTCGCGCACCTGTACGACCCGCTGCATCCGGCCGTGCTGCACCTGATTGCCTATACGTTGCGCGAAGCGAAACGCGCGGGCGTGTCGGTGTCGGTGTGCGGGGAGATGGCCGGCGATCCGGCGCTCACGCGTCTGTTGCTCGGGATGGGGCTCACCGAGTTCTCGATGCACCCGAGCCAGCTGCTCGTCGTGAAACAGGAGATCCTGCGCGCGCATCTGAAGGCGCTCGAGAAGCCGACGGCCGACGTGCTGGCCGCGTTCGAGCCCGAAGAGGTGCAGGCGGCGCTGCAGCGGTTGTCGGTCGCCGAGCCGCGTGCGGATGCGGCTGCGTAGGCGTTCAAGCCGCCGCTAACTGTAGTGAAGTGTCACGCGTGCGCCGCCCGGCGCATGCCCGCCGCGCGTCAGTGCCGGCCCCCGCACACGGGGCAGTCGGCCTGGCGCGCGATTTTCATCGTGGTCCATTCCATCCGCAGCGAATCGAGCATCATCAGCCGCCCGTTGAGCGTCTTGCCGATGCCACCGATCACGCGCAGCGCTTCGGCCGCCTGCATCGCGCCGATGATGCCGACCGTCGGGGCGAACACGCCCATCGTCGCGCATGCGACTTCCTCGAACGGCTGGTCTTCCGGGAACACGCACGCATAGCAGGGCGCGGCCGGATCGCGGAAGTCGAACGTGCTGATCTGGCCGTCGAAACGCAGCGCGGCGCCCGACACGAGCGGCACGCCGTGCGCGACGCACGCGCGGTTGATCGCGTGGCGCGTCGCGAAGTTGTCGGTGCAGTCGAGCACGACGGTCGCGCGCGGCACGTGCGCATCGAGCCAGGCATCGTCGACGCGCTCCGCGACCGCATGCACCGTCACGCCGGGATTCAGTTGCGCGAGCGCGTCGCGCCCCGATTCGACCTTGCTGCGGCCGACCGATGCCGTCACGTGCAGGATTTGCCGCTGCAGGTTCGTGAGGTCGACCGTGTCGGCATCGACGAGCGTGATCGTGCCGACGCCCGAGGCCGCGAGGTACATCGCGGCGGGCGAGCCGAGGCCGCCCGCGCCGACGACGATCGCATGCGCATCGAGAAAGCGCTGCTGCGCCTCGATGCCGATTTCGTCGACGAGGATGTGTCGGGAGTAGCGCAGGAGTTGATCGTCGTTCATGGGGAGTCGTGGGCGAGGCGGGCGGACGTGTCGTTATTTTAGGCGCGCATGAAAAACGGGCCATCGCGGTCTTCCCGCGATGGCCCGTCGGATGCCGGCCGGCGCTTACTTCGGCGCCGACGCGGGCTTCGGTGCGGACGCCGGCTTTGCGCTTGCGGCCGATGCCTTCGAGGCCGCAGCGGCCTTGCCGGCCGGGCTCTTCGTCGTGCTCTCGGCGAGCAGCGACTTCGATTCCTGGACCGGCTTGCCTTCGAGCTTGTTGAGCGCCTGCTGCATCATGAAGTCGTCGGTGCTGCCGAACTCGATCGGCTTGCGATCGCGATCCTTCTGGCGCTGCTCCGGCGTCTTCTTGTCGTTCTGCTCTTCGAGGACGCGCAGCTGATCCATCCGGCGCTGCTCGCGCTCTTCCTGTTCCTTCTTCTCGTTCGGGTCCTGCGTGTTCGCGAGGTGGTTCGTGTAGTCGACCTCACGCGTCACGAGCACGTCGTCCGGATCGCCGTCTGCGTACTGATCGACCGGCACGTCCGGCGTGATGCCCTTGTTCTGGATCGAACGGCCGCTCGGCGTGTAGTAGTACGCGGTGGTCAGGCGCAGCGCGGTGTCGGCCGTCATCGGGCGGACTGTCTGCACCGACCCCTTGCCGAACGTCGTCTTGCCCATGATCTGCGCGCGCTTCGAATCCTGCAGCGCGCCGGCGACGATTTCGGACGCGGACGCCGAATAGGCGTTCGTCAGCACGATCATCGGCACGGTCTTGAACACCGGCGGCAGGTTCTTCAGCGGATCGCCGTCGAAAGAAGGCAGGCGATAGTTGTCGTACGTATCGCGGTAGACCTGCTTCGAATCGGGGATCTGGCCGTTGGTCGACACGACGACCGAGTCGGGCGGCAGGAACGCGCCGGCCACGCCGACCGCGCTCTGCAGCAGGCCGCCGCCGTTGTTGCGCAGGTCGAGGACGAGGCCCTTCAGGTTCGGCTGCTGGCGCGCGATGTCCTGCAGCTTCGCCGCGAGGTCAGGCGTCGTGCGCTCCTGGAAGCTCGTGATGCGGACATACGCGTAGCCCGGATCGAGGATCTTCATCTTCACGCTCTGGACCTTGATGATCGCGCGCGTGACCGTGACCGGGAACGTGCGGTCGTCGCTCTTGCGGAAGATCGTCAGCGTGACTTTGGTGCCCGGCTCGCCGCGCATCTGCTTGACGGCCTTGTCGAGCGTCATGCCGCGCACCGGCTTGTCGTTGATGCGGGTGATCAGGTCGCCCGGACGGATGCCGGCGCGGAACGCGGGGGTATCTTCGATCGGCGAGATCACCTTGACGAGGCCGTCTTCCTGCGAGATCTCGATGCCGAGACCCGCGAAGCGGCCCTTCGTCTGCTCCTGCAGCTCGTCATAGTCGGTCTTGTCGAGGAACGACGAGTGCGGGTCGAGGCTCGACACCATGCCCTTGATCGCCGCCGTCAGCAGCTTCTTGTCGTCGACCGGTTCGACGTACTCGCGCTTGATCTGGCCGAAGACTTCCGCGAACAGGCGGAGCTGGTCGAGGGGAAGCGGCGCCGTGGCGGTCTGCTCGGCCGATGCGGAAACCTGCAGCGTGGCGAATACGCCCGTGGCGAGGCCCGCGGCAATCAGGCCGATGTTCTTCAATTTCATTCGCATAGAGATCTGGTGCGGTCGGGAAGCGCGTGGCGGTAGCGGGGATGTAGCGGACAAGTATAACTGTTCGTCCGATCACTCAGTGGAACGGCGCGAAAAGCGTCGAACAGGGCCCGGAGCCGGCCCGGCAAGGCACCGCCGGCCGCACTGCGGGTTCGAAAGCGGATTCGACAGCAGCGGGGCCGCGAAGGTTCGCGCGGGGTGCGGGCCGCGGCCGGGCACCCCGCGCCGGACGCGGCGCGCCCGGCGCGACGGGCGTCAGCCTGCCTTGCCCTGCTTCGCGACGGCGGCCTGCGCCTGCGCGATCGCGTCCTGGTCGCCGAGGTAATAGTGCTTGATCGGCTTCAGGTTTTCGTCGAGTTCATACACGAGCGGCACGCCGTTCGGGATGTTCAGGCCGACGATGTCGCTGTCCGAGATGCCGTCGAGGTACTTGATCAGCGCGCGCAGCGAGTTGCCGTGCGCGGCGATCAGCACCTGCTTGCCGGCGCGCACGGCCGGCGCGATCGACTCGTTCCACAGCGGCAGCACGCGCGCGACCGTGTCCTTCAGGCACTCGGTGAGCGGCAGCTGCTCGCGCGGCACCTTCGCATAGCGCGGGTCGTTGAACGGCGCGCGCTCGTCGGTCGGCTCCAGTGCGGGCGGCGGCGTGTCGTAGCTGCGGCGCCACACGAGCACCTGGTCGTCGCCGAACTTCGCGGCCGTTTCCGCCTTGTTCAGGCCCGACAGCGCGCCGTAGTGGCGCTCGTTCAGGCGCCACGAATGGACGACCGGCAGGTACATCAGGTCCATCCGGTCCTGCACGTGCCACAGCGTGCGGATCGCGCGCTTGAGCACCGACGTGTACGCGATGTCGAACGTGTAGCCGGCCTCCTTGAGCAATTCGCCGGCCTGATAGGCCTCGTTGCGACCCTGTTCGGTCAGGTCGACGTCGACCCAGCCGGTGAAGCGGTTTTCCTTGTTCCACGTCGATTCGCCGTGGCGGATGAGAACGAGTTTGTACATGGATCTTGCGGTCGGTAGTGATAGGGAAGCGGGGCGCGTCGCACGGGACCCGACCGGGGCCCGCCATCGCGCAAGACGGTTATTTTATAATGGCGGGATTGTCCTCATCCGATTTCTCTTTTTCCGGCGGAATTCCGTGACGTTCTTTACCGATTACACGAACCTGGCCCTCATCGCGATCCTGGTGGTTTCTGGCGGTCTGCTGGCCTGGCCCGCACTGCGCCGCGGCCGTGGCGGCCTGTCGGCCGCAGAGGCGACGCAACTCATCAACCGCCGCAACGCGATCGTGATCGACGTGCGCGCCGCATCCGATTTCGCTGCCGGCCACCTGCCGTCGGCACGTCAGGTCGCGGCGGGCGAGATCGGCGCGAAAATTGCGCAGGTCGCGAAGAACAAGAGCACGCCGGTGTTGCTCGTCTGCCAGAACGGCCAGCAGTCGCAGAAGGCGGCGCGCGAGGTCGAGGCGGCGGGTTACGCCGAGGTGCACGTGCTCGAAGGCGGCGTGGCCGCCTGGCAGCAGGCCGGGATGCCGGTCGTCAAACAAGGAGTGGCGAAGTGAACAAGGTTTTGATGTACAGCACGCAGGTGTGTCCGTATTGCATGCAGGCCGAGCGCCTGCTGAAGCTGCGCGGTGTCGAGCAGATCGAAAAGGTGCTGATCGATCGCGATCCGGCCCGCCGCGAGGAAATGATGACGCGCACGGGGCGCCGCACGGTGCCGCAGATCTATATCGGCGACACGCACGTCGGCGGTTACGACGATCTGTCGAAGCTCGACCGTGAAGGCGGGCTCGTTACGCTTCTGCAAGCGGCCTGATTAGGGCAGAATGGCCGCCGGCCGCGCCGCGGCTTGGGCGCGCAGGAATCATCCGTGGCGGCCGGCGAGAAGCCGGGCCGCTCCGTCACCACTTTTAGGGAAACACCATGTCCGACGTCGAAAACCAACCGTTCTTCAACATCCAGCGCGTCTACCTGAAGGATATGTCGCTCGAGCAGCCGAATTCGCCGGCGATCTTCCTCGAGCAGGACATGCCGTCGGTTGAAGTCGAAGTCGACGTCAAGGCCGACCGCCTTGCGGAAAGCGTGTTCGAAGTCGTCGTGTCGGGTACCGTCACCGCGAAGGTGAAGGACAAGGTCGCGTTCCTGATCGAAGCGAAGCAGGCCGGCATTTTCGACATCCGCAACATTCCGGACGAACAGCTCGACCCGCTCGTCGGCATCGCTTGCCCGACGATCCTGTTCCCGTACCTGCGTTCGAACATCGCCGACGCGATCACGCGCGCAGGCTTCCCGCCGATCCACCTGGCGGAAATCAACTTCCAGGCGCTGTACGAGCAGCGTCTCGCGCAGCTTCAGCAGCAGGCCGGCGCCGCAGCAGGCGCGCCGAACGGCACGACGCTGAACTGACGTTTCTCGGACCGGTGCTGGGTATGAAAGTAGCCGTTCTCGGCGCCGGTGCCTGGGGCACCGCGCTCGCGGGCCATCTGGCCGCGCGGCACGATACGCTTCTGTGGGCGCGCGACGCCGCGCTCATCGCCGGGCTGCAGGCCCGGCACGAAAATTCCCGCTATCTGGACGGCATCGCGCTGCCTGACGCATTGCGCTACGACGCCGATCTCGGCGCCGCGCTCGCGCATGGCGCCGCGGACGATGCGCTGTGCGTGATCGCCGCGCCGGTGGCCGGGCTGCGCACGCTGTGTCGCGCGATGCGCGACGCAGGCTGCGTGCCCGCGCATGTCGTCTGGGTCTGCAAGGGCTTCGAAGCCGACACGCATCTGCTGCCGCACCAGGTGATCGCGGCCGAGCTGCCCGAACAGCAGAGCAACGGCGTGCTGTCGGGCCCGAGCTTCGCGCGCGAGGTCGGGCAGTCGCTGCCCGTCGCGCTGACGGTGGCGAGCCCGTCCGCCGCCTGCCGCGAGCGCACGCTCGCCGCGTTCCATCACGGCGCAATGCGCATCTATACGGGCGACGACGTGGTCGGCGTCGAGGTCGGCGGCGCGGTGAAGAACGTGCTGGCGATCGCGACCGGCATTGCCGACGGCCTCGGCCTCGGGCTGAACGCGCGCGCCGCGCTGATCACGCGCGGCCTAGCCGAAATGTCGCGGCTCGGCGTCGCGCTCGGCGGCCGCGCGGAAACCTTCACGGGCCTCACGGGCCTTGGCGACCTGATCCTCACCGCGACGGGCGACCTGTCGCGCAACCGCACGGTCGGCCTGCAACTGGCAGCCGGCCGCACGCTGAACGACATCCTCGGCGCGCTCGGCCACGTGGCCGAAGGCGTGCGCTGCGCGCAGGCCGTGCTGGCGCTCGCACGCGCGCAGTCGATCGAAATGCCGATCACCGAAGCCGTGTGCGGCGTGCTGTTCGACGGCATCGCACCGCGCGATGCGGTCAGCGGCCTGCTGCGGCGCGACGCGCGCGCCGAGTAGCGCGAACCGGCGCTCCCGTGCGGTTGGCCCGGGCGCGCGGCCCCAAAGCGGACTACGCTTGAACAGTCTCCGGCGTTCCGGGAGGGTGTCATGCTGCAGATCGGTTCCACCACGCTCGACGCGCAGGTCGTCGACATCACGACGCTCGATGTCGACGCGATCGTCAATGCCGCGAACGGCTCGCTGCTCGGCGGGGGCGGTGTCGACGGCGCAATCCATCGCGCGGCCGGCCCCGGCCTGCTCGCCGAGTGCCGCACGCTCGGCGGCTGCGACACGGGCGACGCGAAGCTCACGCGCGGCCACGGGCTGCCGGCGCGCTACGTGATTCATGCGGTCGGCCCCGTGTGGTACGGCGGCGGGCGCGGCGAGGCCGACCTGCTCGCGTCGTGCTACCGGCGGGCGATCGAGCTGGCCGAGGAGGTCGCCGCGACGTCGATCGCGTTCCCGGCAATCAGCTGCGGAATCTACCGTTATCCCGTTGAAGAGGCCGTCGGCATCGCGGTCGGCACCGTCGCCGAAATGCTGCCGCAGGCGCCGAACCTCGCACGCGTGGTGTTCGCGTGCTTTTCGCCCGACATCTACGACCTGTATCGCGCGCGGCTCACGCGAACCTGACGCATCGCGCGTTGGGGATGGCGCGCGCGGTGCGCGTCACGCGCCGCCTTCGAAGCCGGCCTGGCGCCACGCCTCGAATACGACCACGGCGACCGTGTTCGACAGGTTCAGGCTGCGGTTGTCCGGCCGCATCGGCAGGCGCACGCGCTGTTCGTTCGGAAAGCGTTCGAGCAGCTCGGCGGGCAGGCCGCGCGTCTCCGAGCCGAACACGAACCAGTCGCCGGGCAGGAACGCGTGATCGTGGAAGCGGCCCGAGCCGCGTGTCGTGAACGCGAACATCCGCGCGGGATCGGGCGATTCGGACGTGACGAACGCATCCCAGTCGCGGTGCACGCGCATCTGCGCGTACTCGTGATAGTCGAGGCCGGCGCGGCGCATCCGCGCGTCGTCGAGCGGGAAGCCGAGCGGTTCGATCAGGTGCAGGTGCGCGCCCGTGTTGGCGCACAGGCGGATCACGTTGCCGGTGTTCGGCGGAATTTCGGGGGCGACGAGGACGACGTTGAACATGTTTCGGTTTGGCTGGGCCGGCCGGGGCGGCGCAACGTGCGCGTTCCCGGCCGGCCGGTTCGTGACGGCCAAGGCCGCGTTGGCGCGGCCGGCCTCTCCATCTAATTAATCCCTGGCGGTGCGCAGCGCAACCAGATTCGTCACGCGCGCGGCGCCCGCCGCCTTCAGCGCGTGCGCAGCGGCCGCGAGCGTCGCGCCGGACGTCATCACGTCGTCGACGAGCGCGACGTGGCGGCCGGCGACGTCACCGGCAACCGCGAACGCCGCCATCACGTTGTCGCGCCGGGCCTGCCGGTCGAGCCGCGACTGCGGCGCGGTGTGGGCGACGCGCGCGAGCAGGGCCGCGTCCGCGCGCACGTCGAGCCGGCGCGCGAGCGGACGTGCAATCGCCCACGCCTGGTTGTAGCCGCGCGCCACGAGCCGCCGGTGCGACAGCGGCACCGGCGCGACCAGGTCGAAACGGCCCGCGCCGCGCGTATCGTCGACCCGCCGCGCGAGCCGGGCGGCGAATTCGGCGCCGAGCGCGAGCCGCGCATGAAACTTCAGGCCGCGTGCCAGCCCGTCGAGCGGCGCGCGGTAATCCGCGAGCGCGAGCGTCGCATCGAACGGCGGCGGGGCGGTGCGGCACGCGTCGCACCGGTACGCGGCTGCTTGGCGGGCGCCGGTCCGGCCGCCACCGCGCGAACGTGCCTGCCCGATGCCCAGCGGCAGCGCGCAGACATCGCAGCGCAATCGCGCTTCATTCCAGTACGCGGCGTCGCAAGCATCGCACATCACGGCGTGTGACAAATTGCCGCACAGTGCGCAGCGATTCGGCAGCGCGACCGCGGCGACCTTCGCCGCGAGCAGGCGAACCTGCGACAAAACGACGCGCATCGTGCGCTCGGCGGAACTGCGGATCATCGCAACACTCCTGCCACCCCGCCTCAATGAAGCTTCCGGGGCGAGCGAGTATACTTCGGGCTCTTCGCCAGTGTGCCCGACATGTCCCCAGCTTCGACTTCCACCGGCCGTCCGGCCAATGACGCCAGGCGCCTGCGGCGGATCTTCGACCGCCGTGCCGCCACGTTCGACGCGGTCGCGTTCCTGCCGCGCGAGATCGCGCAGCGGATGAACGAGCGTCTCGAATACATCAAGGTGAGCCCCACGGCCGTGCTCGACGCGGGCTGCGGCCCGGGCGACGACCTGCCGGCGCTGCGTGCGCGCTTTCCGGAAGCCCCCGTGTTCGGCGTCGACCTGTCCGGCGCGATGCTCGCGCGGGCCGGTCAGCGCGAGGTCGAGCAGACCAACTGGCGCCGCTGGCTGCCGGCGTCGCTCGGTCGCGCGCTGGGCCAGCGCGGCCCGCGCGTCGCGCAGGCCGACTTCGCCGCGCTGCCGTTCCCGGGCAGCGCGTTCGACCTGATCTGGTCGAATCTCGCCCTCCACTGGCATTCGCGCCCCGACGCGGTGCTGCCCGAATGGCAGCGCGTGCTGCGCGTGAACGGCCTGCTGATGTTCAGCACGCTCGGCCCCGACACGCTGCGCGAGCTGCGCGCGGCCTGCGCGGACGCCGAAGCGGCGCTGGGCATGGCATCGCCGGCCGCGCGCGTGATCGATTTCGTCGACATGCACGACCTCGGCGACATGCTCGTCGAGAGCGGCTTCGAGATTCCCGTGATGGATCAGGAAGTGCTGACCGTCACCTACAAATCCCCCGATTCCCTGCTGGCCGACGTGCGCCGCTGGGGCGCCTATCCGTTCGAGCGCACGGCGCCGCAGCACGCGACGCGGCGCTTTCGCACGGCGCTCGGCGACGCGCTGGAGGCGCGCCGGCGCGCGGACGGCACGATTCCGCTGACATTCGAGGTGATCTACGGCCACGCATGGAAGGCCGTACCGCGCACGACGGCCGAAGGGCACGGGATCGTGCGCATCGAGGATATCGGCAAGGGGCGTCCGAAGAATCGGTAAGGCGGTAAAGAGGGGTTTTGTTATGTCTGAAATTAGCGGCGCAAAGCGGGGTCGAATTGGCGCCTGAAATGGCCGAAAAGCTTGTCGCGCTTGGCTTGCGGGGCGATAGGCGCTTGCTTGTGGATGCCATTGAACCCGCCTATAATGCGTCAGCTTGTCGTCCCGGGGTCCCCGCAATACGGGGCGACGAGTCCGATGCAGGCATGCATCGCATGCCATTCGCGTGAGGCGGCGATGGAAGCAGCGAGGGTTTTGGCGGAGACGACGAACGGCGAGCCGGTCCTCGAAGACTGGCTGATGAAACGCAACTGTTCGGTGTCGCCACGCCAGTTCGTGCTGTTTTACGCGTCGCTCGCGGGCTTCTCGCTGGTGATCGCGACGTTGCTGATGTGGAGAGGGGCCTGGCTCGTCATGCCCTTTACCGGAATCGAGTTGCTGGCGGTGGGTGTCGCATTTGCGGTCTATGCTCGCCATGCGGTCGATTACGAGCGCATCAGGCTGTTTCCGCATCGGCTCGTGATCGAGCGAATGGATGCGGAGCGGCTCACGCAGATCGAATTCAACCCGCGCTGGGTGCGGGTCGAGCCGGGTGCGACGCCACGCGATCCGATTCGACTGGTATCGCGCGGGCAGACCGTCGTAATCGGGCAGCATCTCGCGCAGTACAAGCGTGCGCAGTTCGCCGACGAACTGCGCGTGTCGCTCAGGCGCTGCGGCTGACGAGGCGCGGGCACCGGCCGGAAACAGGCCGGCGACTTGCGACGGGGGAGGGTTTGAATGGAAATTTTGGGTAAGGATGCTATGAAAACAATCAAGCGAGCCCTCGCGGGCGTGCTGGCATGCAGCGGATTGCTCTTTGCCGGTGCGGCCCTGGCGGTCGGTGATAGCCCGGGCGGCCCCCGTGTCAACGAGATCAACTTTCAGCCGCCTGTCACGAAGATCGCCGAGGAGCTCTACGATCTCCACACGATGATGCTGATCCTGTGTACGGTGATCTTCGTCGGCGTGTTCGGCGTGATGTTCTATTCGATCTTCGCGCACCGCAAATCCAAAGGCCACAAGGCCGCCAATTTCCATGAAAGCACGACCGTCGAGATCATCTGGACGATCGTGCCGTTCGTCATCGTCGTGCTGATGGCGCTGCCGGCGACGAAGGCCGTCGTCGCGATGAAGGACACGACGAACGCCGATCTCACGATCAAGGTCACCGGCTACCAGTGGAAGTGGGGCTACGACTACGTGAAGGGCCCGGGCGAGGGCATCGGCTTCCTGTCGACGCTGACCACGCCGCGTGACGAAGTGATGGGCAAGAAGCCGATCACCGACACCTATCTGCAGGAAGTCGACAACCCGCTCGTCGTGCCGGTCAACAAGAAGATCCGCATCATCACGACCGCGAACGACGTCGTCCACTCGTGGTACGTGCCCGCGTTCGGCGTGAAGCAGGATGCGATCCCCGGCTTCGTGCGCGACACGTGGTTCAAGGCCGACAAGGTCGGCACGTTCCGCGGTTTCTGTACCGAGCTGTGCGGCAAGGAACACGCGTACATGCCGGTCGTCGTCGAAGTGCTGTCGGAAGACGACTACGCGAAGTGGGTCACGGCGCAGAAGGCCAAGCTGGCCAGCGCGGCGGTCGATCCGAACAAGGTCTACACGATGGCTGAACTCGTCGCGCACGGCGAGGAAGTCTACAAGGCGAACTGCGCGGCCTGCCACCAGGTGAGCGGCAAGGGCCTCGGCGCATTCCCGGCCATGGACGGCAGCCCGATCGTGAACGGCCCGATCGCCGGCCACGTCGAGCGCGTGCTGCATGGCAAGGGCGCGATGCCGTCGTGGGCGTCGCTGTCGGACCTCGACATCGCTTCGGTCATCACGTACGAACGCAACTCGTGGGGCAACCACAAGAACGACCTGCTGCAGCCGAAGCAAGTGGCTGACGCACGCAACGGCAAGATGCCGGAAGACACGGCAGGCGCGGCAGCGGCACCGGCGGAAGCGGCTTCGGCACCGGCGCAGGCCGCGTCGGGCGCCGCCGAGCAGCCGGCAGCCGCAGCGGCCGCGCTGTCGACGATCTACTTCGAAACGGGCAAGAGCGTGCTGCCGGCCGACGCGAAAGCGGCGATCGCCGCCGCGGCCGACTATGCGAAGGCACATCCGGACGCGAAGCTCGCGCTGTCGGGCTTCACCGACAAGACGGGCTCGGCCGACGCAAACGCCGAACTGGCGAAGCATCGTGCACAGGCCGTGCGCGATGCGCTGAAGGCAGCAGGCGTGGCGGAAGACCACATCATCATGAAAAAGCCGGAAACGATCACGGGCGGGGCTGACGCTAAGGAAGCCCGGCGTGTCGAGATCGGTCCGGCGGCTTGACGTGTCGCTGAGTTAGTCGACGTATTCGCATTAGGAGATTCTCATGTCTAGCATCGGGCACGACGTAGCCGCGGACCACGCGCACGACGACCACGCGCACGAAATGCCGCACGGCTGGCGTCGCTGGCTGTTCGCCACCAACCACAAGGACATCGGTACGCTGTACCTGTTGTTCTCGTTCATCATGTTCCTGTCGGGCGGCGTGATGGCGCTCGGCATCCGTGCCGAGCTGTTCGAGCCGGGCCTGCAGATCATGCGTCCGGAGTTCTTCAACGAACTCACGACGATGCACGGTCTGATCATGGTGTTCGGCGCGATCATGCCGGCGTTCGTCGGCTTCGCGAACTGGATGATTCCGCTGCAGATCGGCGCATCCGACATGGCGTTCGCGCGGATGAACAACTTCAGCTTCTGGCTGCTGCCGGTCGCGGCCGTGCTGCTGGTCGGCTCGTTCTTCGCGCCGGGCGGCGCGACGGCTGCCGGCTGGACGCTGTACGCACCGCTGTCGACGCAGATGGGCCCGGGCATGGACTTCGCGATCTTCGCGGTCCACATCATGGGCGCCTCGTCGATCATGGGCGGGATCAACATCGTCGTGACGATCCTGAACATGCGCGCACCGGGCATGACGCTGATGAAGATGCCGATGTTCGCATGGACGTGGCTGATCACGGCGTACCTGCTGATCGCGGTGATGCCGGTTCTGGCAGGCGCGATCACGATGGTGCTGTTCGACCGCCACTTCGGCACGTCGTTCTTCAACGCGGCAGGCGGCGGCGACCCGGTGATGTACCAGCACATCTTCTGGTTCTTCGGCCACCCCGAGGTGTACATCATGATTCTGCCGGCGTTCGGGATCGTGTCGCAGGTGATCCCGGCGTTCGCACGCAAGACGCTGTTCGGCTATAGCTCGATGGTGTACGCAACGGCATCGATCGCGATCCTGTCGTTCATGGTCTGGGCGCACCACATGTTCGCAACGGGCATGCCGGTCACCGGCCAGCTGTTCTTCATGTACGCGACGATGCTGATCGCGGTGCCGACGGGCGTGAAGGTGTTCAACTGGCTCGCGACGATGTGGCGCGGCTCGATGACGTTCGAAACCCCGATGCTGTTCGCGATCGGCTTCCTGTTCGTGTTCACGTTCGGCGGCCTGACGGGCCTGATGCTCGCGATGGCGCCGCTCGACATCCAGTATCACGGTACCTACTTCGTGGTGGCGCACTTCCACTACGTGCTGGTGGCCGGGTCATTGTTTGCGCTGTTCTCGGGCTGGTACTACTGGGCACCGAAATGGACGGGCTGGATGTACAACGAGACGCGCGGCAAGATCCACTTCTGGGCGTCGATGATCTTCTTCAACCTGACGTTCTTCCCGATGCACTTCGTCGGTCTCGCGGGCATGCCGCGCCGCTATGCGGACTACCCGGCGCAGTTCACGGACTTCAACCAGGTCGCGACGATCGGTGCATTCGGCTTCGGCCTCGCACAGGTGTACTTCCTGTTCGCAGTTGCGCTGCCGGCCTACCGTGGCGGCGGCGAGCTGGAAAAGGCGTCGGACAAGCCGTGGGATGGCGCGACGGGTCTCGAGTGGACGGTGCCGAGCCCGGCTCCCTTCCACACGTTCGAGCAACCGCCGCACGTCGAGTAAGTTTCACCCAGCGTTCCGCCGCTGCCTGCCGTGCAGGCAGGCAGCGGCGGGCGCGGAATCGAGATTTCAGCGAAGTTTCAGATGAACCGGAATCCACAAGAAAGACGAACGCCCGAGCAGATTCGCGCGGGCAACAAGCGGCTCGGCCTCATCCTGCTCGTCATCGCCGCCGTTTTCTTTGTGGGTGTCGTGATCAAGCAGTGGTGGCTGTCCACTCACTGATGCAGTAACTGACGCAGTAGCGAGGAAGTAGTCGTATGTCGAAGCCGGAAGAGGGCGCCGTCGATCGCGCATTCAATCGTTCGATGCTGGTGAAGCTCTTCGTCGTGGCCGGGCTGATGTTCGGTTTCGGCTTCGCGCTGATCCCGATGTATCGGGCGATCTGCCAGATCACCGGCATCAACAACCTGGTGCAGCGCGACGTCAGCGAGCGCGAGGTGAAGAACTCGCAGGTCGACACCAGCCGAACGGTGTCGGTCGAGTTCGATGCGAACGCGCGCGGGCCGCTCGGCTTCAAGCCGGAGCACAACAGCCTCGACGTGCATCCGGGCGAACTGACGACGATCGTGTACGACGTGACGAACGGGCAGGGCCGGCCGGTCGTGGCGCAGGCGATTCCGAGCTACGCGCCGAAGCAGGCGACGGAGTTTTTCAAGAAGATCGAGTGTTTTTGCTTCACGCAGCAGACGCTGGCCGCGAACGAGTCGCGCAAGATGCCGGTGGTGTTCGTGATCGATCCGAAACTGCCGAAGGATGTGAAGACGATCACGCTGTCGTACACGTTCTTCGAGCTGAATGCGCCGGCCACACCGGCGCCGGCGCAGCGGAGTACCGCGGCGCAGGGCGCGGCGAAGCCGGACGCATGACGACGGAGGCGGGGCGATGACGGAGGTCAAGCGGGGCGGATCGTTCGGCCAGGCGCTGAAAGCCGTGCTGTGGTCGTTCTTCGGGGTGCGCAAGCGGCGCGACCTGGAGGCCGACGCGACGCAGCTGAATCCGCTGCACGTGCTGATCGTCGCGTTGCTCGCGGCCGGCGTGTTCATCGGCGTGCTGATCCTGATCGTGCGTGCCGTCGTGGGTTGAGGCCCGCGGCCACGAAAGAATGCAGTGCGCAGCGCCACGGCGCTGCGTGCAGGAAAGAGCGGGTGCAGTCGTGCCGCGCAAGAAATAAAGCCGGAGCGGTTTCCGGTACACAAATTGGACAGAAGTGGAGAATCAAGCATGAGCGGTCAAAACCAGACCCCGTACTATTTCGTGCCGCATCCGTCGCACCATCCGATCAGTGCAGCCATCGGCCTGCTGGTCATGCTCGGATCGGCGGCGCTGTGGATCAACGGTCACGACTGGGCGCCGTTTACGGCGCTGCTCGGCCTGCTGTGGTTGCTCTTCACGCTGTATCACTGGTTCGGCGACGCGATCGCCGAATCGGAAGGCGGTCATTACGGCAAGAACGTCGACAAGTCGTACCGCTGGAGCATGAGCTGGTTCATCTTCTCGGAAGTGATGTTCTTCGGCGCGTTCTTCGGCGCGCTGTTCTATGCGCGTGAAATCGCGCTGCACCAGCTCGGCAGCCTCGACTACAAGCTGATCTGGCCGGACTTCTCCGCCGTGTGGCCGAACGAAGGTCCCGCTGCGCTCGCCGGTCACTTCAAGACGATGGGTCCGTGGCCGATCCCGACGCTGAACACCGCGTTCCTGCTGTCGTCGGGCGTGACGCTGACGATCTCGCACCATGCGCTGCGCGACGATCATCGCAAGAAGGCGATCGCCTGGCTGGCCGCGACGCTCGCGTTCGGTATCTGCTTCCTGTTCCTGCAGGGCTTCGAGTACTACCACGCGTACAACGAACTGAACCTGACGCTGAACTCGGGCGTGTACGGTTCGACGTTCTTCCTGCTGACGGGCTTCCACGGTTTCCACGTGTTCCTCGGCGGCACGATGCTCGCGGTGGTGCTGGTGCGGATGATCCGCGGCCACTTCAAGCCCGATCATCACTTCGCATTCGAAGGCGCCGCGTGGTACTGGCACTTCGTCGACGTCGTCTGGCTCGGCCTGTACGTCGTCGTCTACTGGCTGTAAATGGAAAAACGGCCCGCGCAGCAATGCGCGGGCCGTTTTCATTGGTGTCGTGGGCGCGGCAGCGAGGCTGCGAGCGACACCACCCTGGCGCCGCCGCGACTCAGTCAGGCGGCGCTTTTGCTTGGTGGCGCGGCCGTGCGGCGAAATGTCACAGCGGCGGATGCGGGAGAGGCATCAACGCCCGATCGGCAGGCCGGTCGAATGGATCCAGCCCATCCAGTTCGCGATCAGGATGAGCAGGAACAGCGACACCGACAGCCCGACGCGGGTGGCGAGCGACCAGACCATGCGTTTCGTGTGGCCGCGGTCGTGCATCATGAAGTAGAGCGCCGAGCCCATGCTGGCAATGATGAGGACGAAGGCGATGGGAACGAGTATGTGCATGACACGAACCGGACGACGGCAATTCGGAAGGAAGAGGATAATTATCGCACTTCGCTTTCGCGCATGTGCCGGGCGGGCCGCATGATGAAGATCCGCTGGCTGCCCGCGCTCCTGATCCTCGTCGTCGTCGCCGTTACGATCAGGCTCGGGTTCTGGCAGCGCGACCGCGCGCACCAGAAGGAAGCGCTGCAGGCGAGCATCGCGCGCTACGAGCAGGCGGTGCCTGTCGACGTCGGCGCGCAGCCGATGCCGCTCGCGTCGATCGAGTTTCATCGCGTGCGGGCCAAGGGCCGATTCCTGCCCGAGCAGGCGGTGTTCCTCGACAATCGGCCGTATAACGACCAGCCGGGTTTTTACGTCGTGATGCCGTTTAAACTCACGGGCGGCGGCGTCGTGCTCGTGAATCGAGGCTGGCTGCCGCGCAATATTTCCGATCGCACGGCGATCGAGCCGTTCGCGACGCCGGCGGGTGACGTCGAGATCGTCGGCATCGCGCGCGCCGATGCATCGCGTGCGTTCGAGCTGGGCGAGGGCGGGTCGGCCGCGCATCAGAAGATCCGGCAGAACCTGGACGTCGCCGAGTATGCGAAGGAAACGGGGCTGCCGCTGCAGCCGTTCGTGATCCAGCAGACCAGCGACGACGGCGACAAGCTCGTGCGCGACTGGCCGGCGGCAACGACCGGCGTCGAGCGCAATTACGGTTACATGTTTCAGTGGTGGGCGATGGCCGCGGCCGCGCTCGGCTTCGGCCTGTACGCCGCGCGGCGTGCGGCGAAGAAGTCGGCCGGCGCGTGAGTGCCATGCCAGGACGCGGCGCCGGCGCCGCGGGTTCGTTTCGAGAGGTCTGATTTGTCCATGCAATCTTCCCGTCAGGGTCCGGCCGCTGCGCCGATCTCGCCGGCGGCCCGCAAGCGCGGCCGCTGGATGCTCGTGCTGCTGGGTCTCGTGTGCGCCGCGCCGATGATCGCGTCGTACTTCACCTATTACGTGATCAAGCCGAAGGGCGGGTCGACCAACTACGGCACGCTGATCGAGCCGCAGCGCCCGATCCCGGCCGGTCTGCAGGTGACCGACGAGACCGGCAAGACCGTGCCGCTGTCGTCGCTGCGCGGCGTATGGCTGTTCGTGATGACCGATCGCAGCGCGTGCGACGACGCATGCGCGCAGAAGCTCTATTTCATGCGCCAGATCCGCGTCACGCAGGCCGGCGAGCGGCACCGGATCACGATGGTGTGGCTGCGCAGCGATGCGGGCGCGACGCCTCAGAAGGTGCTCGACGCGTATCCGGACACGCGTCGGCTCGTCGCCGATCCGGCCGCCGTGGCCGCATGGCTGCCGGCCGACGCCGGCACGAAGGACAGCGACCACATCTACATGGTCGACCCGAACGGCAACCTGATGATGCGTTTTCCGAAAGACCCGAATCCCAGCAAGATCAAGTCGGACGTGACGAAGCTGCTGAAGTGGTCGAGCATCGGTTAAGGCGAGAGAACGAGGCACCATTCCGATGTCGTATCTACTGCAACTCGGCCTGATCGGCTTCTGCATCGCGCTGCTGCCGCTGTCGTACGTGTGGGTGAAGGCCGACGACGACAAGTTCCGCAAGCTCGTGTGGATCACCACGTTCCTGACGCTCGACCTCGTGATGTTCGGCGGTTTCACGCGGCTGACCGATTCGGGGCTCGGCTGCCCGGACTGGCCCGGCTGCTACGGCACGTCGTCGCCGTTCATCGCGCATGCCGCGATCTCGGCCGCGCACCAGGCGATGCCGACAGGGCCCGTCAGCATGACGAAGGCGTGGATCGAAATGATCCACCGCTATTTCGCGATGGCGATCGGCGTGCTGATCATCGCGCAGGTCGTGATCGCATGGGCCGCGCGGCTGCGCCGCCGCCCGCTGCACGTGTCGCCGTGGTGGCCGACGAGTTTGCTGCTGCTGATCCTCGTGCAGGGCGCATTCGGCGCATGGACGGTCACGATGAAGCTGCAGCCGGTGATCGTCACGATCCACCTGCTGCTCGGCCTCACGCTGCTCGGTACGCTCGGCTGGCTCGCGGCGCGGCAGACGCCGCTGCCGTCGTATGACCCGGAGGCGGGGCGCTTCCGGGCGGCCGCGCTCGCGGCGCTCGTGCTGCTGGTCGTGCAGATCGCGCTCGGCGGCTGGGTGAGCACCAACTACGCGGTGCTCGCGTGTACCGACTTCCCGACCTGCAACGGCCAGTGGATCCCGCCGATGGACTTCCAGCACGGCTTCCACCTGTGGCGCGCGCTCGGGATGACGAAGGACGGCGACGCGATCACGCAGGATGCGCTGGTCGCGATCCACTGGACGCACCGCACGTTCGCGTTCGTCGTGGTCGCGTACCTGGTCGCGTTCGCGCTCAAGATGCGCCGCTTCGAGTCGCTGCGGCGGCCCGCGAACGGCGTGCTGCTGGTCGTGCTGCTGCAGTTCGTGACGGGCCTGACCAACATCGTGCTGCAGTGGCCGCTGCCGGTCGCCGTCGCGCACAACGGCGGGGCCGCGATCCTGCTGCTGCTCGTCGTCATGTTAAACTTTCGCATCCTTTCAAGCCGCCCCGGCCGTGTCGCGCAGCCTGCGCGCGACGCCGCCCCGGCGTGACCGTCCCCATGCAAAGCACCCTCTCCCAATCGCCCGGTAGCCGCTTCTCCCAGTACATGGCGCTGACGAAGCCGCGTGTCACGCAGCTCGCCGTGTTCTGCGCGGTGATCGGCATGTTCCTCGCGACGCCGGGCATGGTGCCGTGGCATGTGCTGATCGGCGGCACGGTCGGCATCTGGCTGCTGGCCGGCGCCGCGTTCGCGATCAACTGCCTCGTCGAACAGAAGATCGACGCGATGATGCGCCGCACCGCGTGGCGTCCGTCCGCGCGCGGCGAGATCACGACGCCGCAGATCCTGCTGTTCTCGGCCGTGCTCGGCAGTGTCGGCGCATGGACGCTCTATACGTTCACGAACCCGCTGACGATGTGGCTGACGATCGCGACGTTCGTCGGCTACGCGGTGATCTATACGCTGCTGCTGAAGCCGATGACGCCGCAGAACATCGTGATCGGCGGCGCGTCGGGCGCGATGCCGCCGGCGCTCGGCTGGGCCGCGGTCACCGGCGCGGTGCCGGGCGATGCGTGGATCCTCGTGCTGATCATCTTCGTGTGGACGCCGCCGCATTTCTGGGTGCTCGCGCTGTATCGCCGCAAGGATTACGAGAACGCGGGGCTGCCGATGCTGCCCGTCACGCACGGCGAGAAATTCACGCGGCTGCACATCCTGCTGTATACGGTGATCCTGTTCGCGGTCACGATGATGCCGTTCATCTCCGGGATGAGCGGGGCCGTCTACCTGACGAGTGCGGTGCTGCTCGGCGCGGTGTTCTTCGCGTATGCGTGGAAGATCTACCGCGACTATTCGGATGAACTCGCCCGCAAGGCCTTCCGCTACTCGATCGTCTACCTGTCGCTGCTGTTCGCCGCGCTGCTCGTCGATCACTATGCACGCCCGCTGCTCGGCGTATAACCGCACGGTTTGAACGCAATGCTCCAATCAAGGTTCGGGCGCCGCGCGCGCCAAGGCTGGATGCTCGCGTGCGCATTCACGGCAGCGCTGCTGCTCGCCGGATGCGACAACGCGCCGAAATTCCAGAATCTCGACATCACCGGCAACACGCAGTTCGGCAGCGACTTCTCGCTGCCCGACACGACCGGCAAGGTCCGTACGCTCGGCGACTTCAAGGGCAAGGCCGTCGTGATGTTCTTCGGCTATACGCACTGCCCGGACGTGTGCCCGACCACGATGGCCGAGCTGTCCGAAGCGCTGAAGCAGCTTGGGCCCGACGCGGCGAAGCGCGTGCAGGTGCTGTTCGTCACCGTCGATCCGGAGCGTGACACGCCGGCGCTGCTCGGCCAGTACGTGCCCGCGTTCGACCCGTCGTTCATCGGCCTGCGGCCGGCCGACGAAGCGGCGCTGAAGAAGGTCACGAAGGATTTCCGCGTGTACTACGCGAAGGTGCCCGGCAAGACGCCCGGCAGCTACACGATGGACCACACGGCCGCGAGCTACGTGTTCGACCGCGACGGCAAGCTGCGCCTGTTCGTGCGCGACGGCCAGGGCCCCGCCCCGTGGGTCCACGACCTGAAGCTGCTGGTCGACTGACCGGCCGCCGCCGGGCGCCCGGCCCGGCGTTTCACGTGACGGCCAATCTGCGCCGTCACGCTTTCCCCCTTACCGTTGTCTGCATGCGCGGCCCGCCGGGCGGCGCGTCTGCCTGCGCGCGTGATGCGCAGCTGTCGCGTTACGGCAGCGCCGGCACGTTGAAGCCGGACGCGGCGCGCGTGATCCGGAATTCGGTCACGCGGTACGTGGCGAGCCCTTCGGTGACGAACGGGTCGGTCTCGAGGATCGCGTCGAGTGCGTCGCGATCGATGCGGGCCGCGAGGATCACGCCGCCTTCGCGCGGCACTTTCGGCCCCGCGGCGATGAAGATGCCCTTGTCGAACTGCGGCTGCAGATACGCGCGGTGGCGTTCGAGCGCGTCGTCGATGCGCTCGAGCGACGCGGTGTAGTGGATGTCGATGACGTACATGGATGGCCCTGGAATGACGCCGGCGCGTGGCGCGCCGGTCAGCCGGTCTTTGTAGCACAGCGGATCGGGGCTGTCGCGCCGGCACGGCCCGCCGGCCGCCCGTTCGTCGCACCGTCGCGTATTCAAGTTGTAAGCCTCGATGCCGTAAATAAAAGGGCAACCGTTTGCGCGGGACAGGCCGTTCGCGCGCATCGGCGCAACGACATCGACAGAGGCACGCAGATGAGCAGAATGAGTTTGAACCGCAAGCTGTGGCTCGCGCTTGCGCTGGTATGGATCGGTCTCCTGGGCGTCGGCGCATGGAGCGCGTACGAGACGCGCGCGACGATGCTGGACGAACGCAAGGCGGGCATCGCCAATCTCGTCGACTCGGCGGCCGGCATCGTGAAGGCGTATCACGCGCTCGCGCAGAGCGGCACGCTGCCCGAGGCCGACGCGAAGCGCGACGCGCTCGCGAGTCTCGCCGCGATGCGCTACGGCGATTCGGGCTACGTGTTCGTGATGGACTCGAAGCCGGTCGTGCTGATGCACCCGACGCTGCCGAAGCTCGTCAACACGCAGGTCGGCGACTATCTCGATCCGGACGGCAAGCCGCTGTTCGTGACGATCCTGAACGCGGCGAAGGCGACCGGCAGCGGCTTCGCCGAATATCGCGGGCGGCTGCCGCACAGTGAGACGGCCGTGCCGAAGATCGGCTACGTCACGCGGTTCGCGCCGTGGGACTGGAACATCTCGAGCGGCGTGTTCCTGAAGGACATCGACACCATCTACTACCGGACGCTGCTCGGCCACCTCGCGGTGGTGTTCGTGATCGGCTTCGTGATTAGCGCGGCGATGCTGGTGATCATCCGCAACGTGCGCGGCAGCCTCGGCGGCGAGCCCGACGAAGCGGCCGCGCTCGCGGCGCGCATCGCGCAGGGTGACCTGACGCAGCCGGTGCCGGTGCGTGCGGGCGATCGCACGAGCATGATGGCCGCGATGCACGACATGCAGGCGCGGTTGCAGGCGACGATCGGCGGGATCCGCCAGTCGGCCGAATCGATCGCGTCGGCGAGCCGCCAGATCTCGGCCGGCAACGACGACCTGTCGCAGCGCACCGAGGAGCAGGCCGCGTCGCTCGAGGAAACGGCCGCGAGCATGGAGCAGCTGACCGCAACGGTGAAGCAGAACGCGGACAACGCGCGGCAGGCGAGCGGGCTCGCGAACAACGCGTCGGACATCGCGCGCACCGGGAGCGACGTCGTGAACCGCGTGATCGGCACGATGGGCGAGATCGACGACAGTTCGCGCAAGATCGCCGACATCATCGGCGTGATCGAGGGCATCGCATTCCAGACCAACATCCTCGCGCTGAACGCGGCGGTCGAGGCCGCGCGCGCGGGCGAGCAGGGCCGCGGCTTCGCGGTGGTCGCGGGCGAGGTGCGCTCGCTCGCGCAGCGCAGCGCGACGGCCGCGAAGGAGATCCGCGAGCTGATCGTCGCCTCGGTCGAGCGCGTGCGCAACGGCTCGACGCTGGTCGGCCAGGCCGGCACGACGATGGGCGAGATCCTGCAGGCCGTCGCGCGCGTGACCGACATCATGGGCGAGATCGCGGCCGCGTCCGAGGAGCAGGCGAGCGGCATCACGCAGGTCGGGCGCGCGGTCACGCAGATGGACCAGGTGACGCAGCAGAACGCGGCGCTCGTCGAGGAAGCCGCGGCGGCGGCCGCGTCGTTGCAGGAACAGGCCGCGCGGCTGCGCGATGCGATCGGCGCGTTCCGGGTCAACGACACCGGCGGACTGGCGTCGCGCCGGGCCGGCGCGCGGGTGGCCGAACCCGCGTTCGGCGCGAAGGCGGCTGATGAGGCGGTGGCGATGTGACGCGCGCCGGCCGGGGCGCGACTCGTTTGAAATGCAACTAACGGCCAAGTCGCGTCACGGCCGCCAGCACCGCTGCGGTGCATACCCATATGAGCGGGATGTATTTCACTTCCCGCCGATCCTGTGACACCATTTGCCCCTTCCTGCGAGTCGGGGCTTACCCGTATCGCGCCCCATTTCCAGTAAGCAAGAAAGCGAGAAACAGATGAAGCGTCGCAGTCTCCTGAAGGTATTTTCCGTGCTGGCCACCGGCGCAGCGCTGACGCTGTCGGCAGGCGCGCACGCCGAAGACAAGGTGATCAAGGTCGGCACGGTCGCCGGCCCGGATTCGGAAGTGTGGCAGCTCGTGCAGAAGGTCGCGAAGGAGAAGGAAGGCCTGAACGTGAAGGTCATCGAGTTCAACGACTACGTGCAGCCGAACGCGGCGCTCGACTCGGGCGACCTCGACGCGAACAGCTTCCAGCACCAGCCCTACCTCGACAGCCAGGTGAAGCAGCGCGGCTACAAGATCGTCAGCGCGGGGCTGACCTACATCTCGCCGATCGGCGTGTACTCGAAGAAGATCAAGGCGCTGAAGGACCTGCCGCAAGGCGCGAAGCTCGCGGTGCCGAACGATCCGTCGAACGAGAACCGCGCGCTGCTGCTGCTGCAGACGCAAGGCGTGATCAAGCTGAAGGCGGGCGCGGGCACGGGCGGCAACAACGCGACGGTGCTCGACATCGCCGAGAACCCGAAGAAGCTGAAGATCTCCGAACTCGACGCCGCGCAACTGCCGCGCGTGCTGTCGGACGTCGACGCCGCCGTGATCAACACGAACTACGCGCTGGCCGCGAATCTGCAGCCGACCAAGGACGCGATCGCGCTCGAAGCGCTGACGAGCCCGTATGCGAACCTGATCGCCGTGCGCGCGAAGGACAAGGATCAGCCGTGGGTGAAGAAGCTGGTCAAGGCGTACCAGTCGCCGGAAGTGAAGGAGTTCATCAAGAAGCAGTTCAAGGGCTCGATGGTCGCGTCGTTCTGAACGCCGCCTACCGGCCGGACCGCTGAACGAAAAGGGCCTGCATCGCGCAGGCCCTTTTTCTTTGGCGCGCGGTATCGATCAGCGCCCGTTCACATCTCGCCGCGCCGCGAGCAGATCGACATGATCTGCTGGATCGCGTAGTTGTCGCGCACGCCCGGCAGCGATTGCACGACGCACTCGTGAAAGCGCCGTTCGCGCGGCAGGAGCATCGCGTTGTTGCGGTACAGCGCGTCGCACGAGCGCTGGATCAGCTGCGCCGCCGCGCCGTTGCGGCTTTCGCGCAGCGCATTGAGCATGCAGTTGTCGTATTGCTCGCTGCCGTCGGTCAGCGCGAATGCCGCACCCGGCAGCGCCAGCGCGACAGTGGCGAATGCGACGGCTCGGATCCCCCGTTTCATCTGCCCTCCGATGGAGTGGATTGGGTCGGCCGACAGCATAACGTAAAGCCACGAGCTCGGCTGACGCGTTGGCACGATGCGTGCCGAAGCCGCCGCCGGACGGGCCTTGCACGCGGTCGCCGGGGGGCGGCGCGTGCCGCGATCCGGCGTGCCGGGCGAAAGCGCGGAGTCAGGCGGTGGTCTGCGGAAATGGTATCCTCGTGCGTTCGCCGCTGCACGCTTTCCCGGAGCGTGCGCGGGCCGATCGCCGGCGTGTCGCACGCGCGGCGGCGCCCGCCCGACGGCGGCGGGAATCCATTATCCAGAACCGACACAATACGGGGGAGACTCACCCATGAAGCGATTCAAGACTTTCGCGATCCGTTCGATCACGGCCGGCGTGGCCGCACTCGCGCTGGCAGGCGCCGCGCAGGCACAGACCGTCAAGGTGCTGTCGATCGTCGATCATCCGGCGCTCGATGCGATCCGCGACGGCGTGCGCGCCGAACTGAAGGCGGAAGGTTACGGCGACGACAAGCTCAAGTGGGAATACCAGAGCGCGCAGGGCAACACGGGCACGGCCGCGCAGATCGCACGCAAGTTCGTCGGCGACAAGCCCGATGTGATCGTCGCAATCGCGACGCCGGCCGCGCAGTCGGTCGTCGCCGCGACGAAGAGCGTGCCGGTCGTCTATTCGGGCGTCACCGATCCGGTTGCCGCGCAGCTCGTGAAGGGCTGGGCCCCGTCGGGTTCCAACGTGACGGGCGTGTCCGACAAGCTGCCGCTCGATCGCCAGGTCGCGCTGATCAAGCGCGTCGTGCCGAATGCGAAGACGGTCGGCATGGTCTACAACCCGGGCGAAGCGAATTCGGTCGTCGTCGTGAAGGAGCTCAAGGAGATCCTCGCGAAGCAGGGCATGACGCTGAAGGAAGCGGCCGCACCGCGTACCGTCGACATCGGCCCGGCCGCGAAGAGCCTGATCGGCAAGGTCGACGTGATCTACACGAACACCGACAACAACGTCGTGTCCGCGTACGAAGCGCTCGTGAAGGTCGCGAACGAAGCGAAGATCCCGCTCGTCGCCGGCGACACCGACAGCGTGAAGCGCGGCGGCATCGCGGCGCTCGGCATCAACTACGGCGACCTCGGCCGCCAGACGGGCAAGGTCGTCGCGCGCATCCTGAAGGGCGAGAAGCCGGGCGCGATCGCGTCGGAGACGAGCAGCAACCTCGAACTGTTCGTGAACACGGGCGCGGCCGCGAAGCAGGGCGTCACGCTGGCACCGGATCTCGTGAAGGAAGCGAAGACGGTCATCAAGTAAGCGGCGCGACCGCCGCGCTTGCAGGCCCGATCCGGGCCTGGACGACATCGCCGGACGGGCGGTTCCCACCCGGAGCCGCCCGTTCGCTTCGCCCGGCCGTACACGTCCGGCCGGGAAGCAACAGGATTTCCCCATCATGTCTCTGTTCTCGTTTCTGGGCGCACTGGAGATCGGCCTGATCTTCAGTCTCGTCGCCCTCGGGGTGCTGATCTCGTTTCGCATCCTCAACTTCCCCGACCTCACCGTCGACGGCAGCTTTCCGCTCGGCGGCGCCGTTGCGGCGACGCTGATCTCGGCCGGCTACGACCCGTTCACGTCGACGCTGATCGCGATCGTCGCGGGCGCGGTGGCCGGCTTCATCACCGGCTGGCTGAACGTGCGCCTGAAGATCATGGATCTGCTCGCCAGTATCCTGATGATGATCGCGCTCTACTCGGTGAACCTGCGGATCATGGGCCGGCCGAACGTGCCGCTGATCACCGAGCCGACGCTGTTCACCGTGCTGCAGCCCGACTGGATGCCCGACTACGTGCTGCGTCCGGCGCTGCTCGCGATCGTCGTCGTGATCGCGAAGCTCGGCCTCGACTGGTTCTTCTCGTCGCAGCTCGGCCTCGCGATGCGCGCGACCGGCGCGAACCCGCGGATGGCGCGTGCGCAAGGCATCGCGACCGGCCGCGCGACGCTCGCCGGGATGGCGCTGTCGAACGCGCTCGTCGCGCTCGCGGGCGCGCTGTTCGCGCAGACGCAGGGCGGCTCGGACATCTCGATGGGGATCGGCACGATCGTGATCGGGCTGGCCGCCGTGATCATCGGCGAGACGCTGCTGCCCGCGCGCCGGCTGGTGCTGACGACGCTCGCGGTCGTGCTCGGCGCGATCGTCTACCGCTTCTTCATCGCGCTCGCGCTGAACAGCGAATTCATCGGCCTGAAGGCGCAGGACCTGAACCTCGTGACGGCCGCGCTCGTCACGATCGCGCTGGTGCTGCCGGCGACGCGCAAGAAGCTGTTCGCGCGCAAGAACGGAGGGGCATGACATGCTGTCCGCACAAGATCTCAAACTCACGTTCAATCCCGGCACGCCGATCGAGACGCGCGCGCTGCGCGGGCTGTCGCTCGAGATTCCCGACGGCCAGTTCGTCGCGGTGATCGGCTCGAACGGCGCCGGCAAGTCGACCTTCCTCAATGCGGTCAGCGGCGATCAGCGCGTCGATTCGGGACGTATCGCGATCGACGGCACGGATGTGACGCGCAAGGCCGCGTGGGACCGCGCGCACCTCGTCGCGCGCGTGTTCCAGGATCCGATGGCAGGCACCTGCGAGGCGCTGACGATCGAGGAGAACATGGCGCTCGCGATGGCGCGCGGCGTGCGGCGCGGTTTCCGTGCCGCGCTCGACCGGCCGTCGCGCGAGCTGTTCCGCGACAAGTTGCGGCTGCTGAACCTTGGCCTCGAGAACCGGCTGACCGACCGGATCGGGCTGCTGTCCGGCGGCCAGCGGCAGGCCGTGAGCCTGTTGATGGCGTCGCTGCGGCCGTCGCGGATCCTGCTGCTCGACGAGCACACGGCCGCGCTCGACCCGAAGACGGCCGCGTTCGTGCTGGAGCTGACCGCGCGCATCGTCGCCGAGAGCAAGCTGACGACGATGATGGTCACGCACAGCATGCGGCAGGCGCTCGACTACGGCGACCGTACGGTAATGCTGCACCAGGGGCAGGTCGTGCTCGACGTGTCGGGCGACGCGCGCAAGGGCCTCGACGTGCCGGACCTGCTGCAGATGTTCGAGAAGGTGCGTCACGAGCAGCTCGACGACGACGCGCTGCTGCTCGGCTGACGGGCGGCAGGCGGGCCGGTGCGGTGCGGGGTGCCGCATCGTGCCGGTTTGCCGGTGGGGTGGTGTGCCGGCCCGCCGGGCGACACGATCCGGCCACGCCCGCTCCGGCGCGGCGTAACATGACGGCCGCGCCGGCTATCCCGTCGTTTTTCCTCTGATGAAAACCGGTTACGCACCGGTGCTGTGCGACGCGGGCGCATTGCCATATACTGTATATCCATACAGTTGTGGGTGGCGTCATGCTCGCATCCTCCATTTCTCCCGAATCCCTTCATCCGTCGCTCTGGCGCGGCTCGCAGCTCGCGCGCGGCGGCCCGCGCACGATCGAGACCGGCTTCGCGCCGCTGTCGGCCGAGCTGCCGGGCGGCGGCTGGCCGGTCGGCGGGCTCGTCGAACTGCTGGCCGCGCAGCCGGGCTGCGGCGAGATGCGGCTGCTCGCGCCCGCGCTTGCCCGCACCGTCAGCGCCCGGCGTCCGCTCGCGCTCGTCGCGCCGCCGCAATCGCCGCATGCAACCGCGCTCGCCAGCCTCGGGGTGCCGGCCGACGCGCTGCTGTGGTTGCGCGCCGGCAGCCGTACGGATGCGCTGTGGGCCGCCGAGCAGGCGCTCAGAACCGGCTGTTGCGGCGCGCTGCTGCTCTGGCAGGACGCGCGGCCCGATGCGCTGCGGCGCCTGCATCTCGCGGCCGCGCGCACGGGCGACACGCTGTTCGTGATGCTGCGCCCGCTGTCGGCCGCGCGGCAGCCGTCGCCCGCGGTGTTGCGCGTCGCGCTGTATCCCGTGCCGGGCGGCGTGTCGCTCGACATCGTCAAGCGTCGCGGGCCCGCGCGCAGCGAGCCGCTCGTGCTCGACCTGCCGTCGCCCATCGTGGAGAGCCGCTATGCGCGTCTTGCTCGGCATCCATCTGCCGCGCCTGCCGCTCGACGTGTGCGCCCCGCCGCCGTCTGACGCAGCGGCCGGCGGCGCGGGCTGCGCGGTGCTCGAGCAGGGTGTCGTGCTGATCGCCGATGCGGCCGCGCAGCGGCAGGGCGTGCGCGCGGGCATGAAGCGCGGCGGCGTGCTCACACTTGCGCCCGAGACGCAGCTCGTCGAACGCGATCCCGCGCGCGAGGCCGATGCGCTGCGCGCGGTCGCGCTCGCGTTGCTGCGATTCTCGCCGTGCGTCGCCCTCGACGACGAAGCCACGCTGCTCGTCGACGTCGGTCCGAGCCTGCGCCTGTTCGGCGGCCTGCCGTCGCTGTGCCGCCAGGTGCGCGCGACGCTCGCGGCGCTCGGCTATGCGGCGCGTCTGTCCGCCGCGCCGACCGGAGGCGGCGCGTGGCTGCTCGCGCGCACGTCGGCGCGGGCGCGCATCCGGCGCCGCGTCGCGCGCACGGCTTCGCTCGTCCGCTCGCTCGACCGGCTGCCCTGCGTGCTGCTGCCCGATGCGCGTCCGTATGCGGGCTGGTTCGACGGCCTCGGCTGCCGCACGCTCGCCGATCTGCGCGGCCTGCCGCGCGCGGGGCTGCAGCGCCGTTGCGGCCCCGCGCTGCTGGCCGCGCTCGATCGCGCGTACGGCGACGCGGTCGAGCCGCTGGCGTGGATGGCGGTGCCGCCCGTGTTCGACGTGCGGCTCGAATTGCCGGAGCGCGTCGAATACGCGGAAGCCGTGCTGTTCGCCGCGCGCCGGCTCGTCGTTCAGCTCTGCGGCTGGCTGGCTGCGCGGCAGCTGTCGCTGGCCGCGATGACGTTCGATCTCGAGCACGAGCGCGGCCGCCAGGCCGTGCCGCCGACGCCGCTCGAGCTCGCATTCGCCGCGCCGGTGCGCGACGAGGTGCACTTCATGCGGCTGCTCGGCGAGCGGCTCGCACGCGTCGAGTTGCCGGCGGCGGTGATCGCGGTGCGCCTGAAGGCGACGCGCGTCGAATCGGTCGCGCCACCAGCCGACGATCTTTTCCCCGAGCCGGGCGGCACGCGCGAGACGCGTGCGCGGCTGTTCGAATTGCTGGTCGCGCGACTCGGCGCGGAGAACGTATTGCGTGCGGTGCCGGTTGCCGATCACCGGCCCGAGGCCGCGAACCGCTGGCTGCCGCTCGATGCGCAGGCCGGCAAGCCGGCCGGCGGGCCGCCCGCGGTGCCGCCGAGGCCCGTATGGTTGCTGGCCGAGCCGCTGCCGCTGCTGATGCGCGGGGAGCGGCCGGTATTTCATACGCCGCTCAGGATGATGTCGTCGGCGGAGCGGATCGAGGCCGGTTGGTTCGATGGCCAGCTCGCCGCACGCGATTATCACGTCGCGCAGGACGAAGCCGGTGCGTGCTATTGGGTGTTCAGGGAGCGGGCGGGGAGCGAGTCCGAGCCGCACTGGTTCCTGCACGGCTTGTTCGGGTGAACGGAGATGGTTGCGGAATTCAGCTGGTTGCCCGATTACGCGGAGTTGTTCTGCCGTTCGAACTTTTCGTTTCTGCATGGTGCGTCGCATGCGGAAGAACTGGTCGAGCGCGCATTCGATCTCGGCTATCGCGGAATCGCGATCACCGACGAATGCTCGCTCGCCGGCGCGCCGCGCATGCACGTCGCAGCGCAGGCGAAAGGGCTGCCGCTCATCATCGGTTCGTATTTCGACGTCACGCCGGATGACGTCGCGCCCGGCCACGACCCGGGCCCCGGTGCGTTCGGGCTCGTGTTGCTTGCGCAGAATCGCGAGGGGTACGGCAATCTTTCCGAACTGATTTCGTGGCGGAGGATGGAAGCGCCGAAGGGTACCTACACGCTGACGTCGCGGATGTTGTCGGCGCCGCCTGCGGAGTTTGCCCACTTGCGCGGCATGCCCGATTGCTTCGCGATTCTCGTGCCCGCGTACCCGGTGCGTGCGGACGTGCTCGAGGCCCAGGTCGCGTGGTTTCGCACGACGTTCGGCGAACGTGCGCGGCTCGGGCTCGTGCAGTTGCAGCGCGCGCTGGACGGTGCGCAGCGCGAGGAGATTCGTGCGGCCGGCGAACGGCGTGGGGTGCGTGTCGTTGCGCTTGGCGACGTGACGATGCACCGGCGCTCGTGCAAGGAGCTGCAGGACGTGATGACGGCGATCCGCGTCGGCATGCCGGTTTCAGAGTGCGGGTATGCGCTTGCGCCGAATGCGGAACAGCATCTGCGTTTGCGACAGCGCATCGGGCAGTTGTACTCGGCGGAAGAGATCGCGGAGACGTGCGCGATTCTCGATGCGTGCGATTTCGAACTCAGCTCGCTTCGCTACGAGTATCCCGACGAGATCGTGCCGAAGGGGCATACGCCGACGAGCTATCTCAAACAGGAGACTCGGGACGGCGCACTTCAACGTTACGCCGGAAAGATACCCGGGCACGTGCAGGAGCGGATCGACTACGAGTTGGCGTTGATCGAGAAGCTGCGCTACGAGCCGTTCTTCCTGACCGTCTACGACATCGTCAAATACGCGCGCAGCCAGAACATTCTGTGCCAGGGCCGAGGCTCGGCCGCGAACTCGGTCGTCTGCTACTGCCTCGGCATCACCGAGGTGAATCCCGAGCAGAGCACCATGCTGTTCGAACGCTTCATCAGCGCGGAGCGCGGCGAGCCGCCCGATATCGACGTCGATTTCGAGCATCAGCGCCGGGAAGAGGTGATCCAGCATATCTACAAAAAATACGGGCACACCCGCGCGGCGCTTGCGGCAGCCGTGTCGACCTATCGCCCGCGCGGCGTGCTGCGCGAAACCGGCAAGGCGCTCGGTGTCGATCCGATGCTGATCGACCGCGTTGCGAAAGGGCATCGCTGGTTCGACGGCAGCCGCGACCTGCTGCAGCAATTCTCGACGATCGGGCTCGATCCGCAGACGCCGCTCATCCAGGCGTGGGCCCAACTCGCCGCGCGGCTGCTCAACTTTCCGCGCCACCTGTCGCAGCACTCGGGCGGTTTCGTGATCAGTCGCGGCAAGCTCACGCGGCTCGTGCCGGTCGAGAACGCCGCGATGGACGGGCGGCGCGTGATCCAGTGGGACAAGGACGATCTCGAGGCGCTCGGGCTGATGAAGGTCGACGTGCTTGCACTTGGCATGCTGTCGGCGCTGCATCGCGCGTTCGACATGCGCACCGCGTGGCGCGGGCCGCCGGAGCCGGACGGCGAGCCGTTCACGCTGAAACACATTCCGCAGGACGATGAAGCGACCTACGACATGATCTGCCGCGCCGATACGGTCGGCGTGTTCCAGATCGAATCGCGCGCGCAGATGTCGATGCTGCCGCGCCTGCAGCCGCGCACGTATTACGACCTGGTGATCGAGGTCGCGATCGTGCGGCCGGGGCCGATCCAGGGCGGGGCCGTGCATCCCTATCTGAAACGGCGCCAGGGCATCGAAAAGGTCAGTTATCCAAAGGAAGATCTGAAGCCGGCGCTCGAACGTACGCAAGGGGTGCCGATCTTCCAGGAGCAGGTGATGCAGGTGGCGATGATCGCAGCCGGCTTCACGCCCGGCGAAGCCGACCAGCTGCGTCGCGCGATGGCCGCATGGAAGCGCAAGGGCAATCTCGAGCAGTACCACCGCAGGATCGTCGACGGGATGCGGGAGCGCGACTATCCGCCCGAATTCGCCGAACAGATCTTCGAGCAGATCAAGGGCTTCGGCGATTACGGTTTCCCCGAAAGCCACGCGGCCAGCTTCGCGAAACTCGCGTACGCGAGCAGCTGGCTCAAATGCCACGAACCCGCGATCTTTCTTGCCGCGCTGCTGAACAGTCAGCCGATGGGTTTCTACCCGCCGTCGCAACTCGTGCAGGACGCGAAGCGCCACGGCGTACAGGTCATGCCGATCGACGTGACGCAAAGCAACTGGGAGGCATCACTCGAAGCGCTGCCCGGCCAGCTGCCGCCGCACGGCCAGCCGGCCGTGCGGCTCGGCCTGTCGCTCGTGCGCGGCCTCGGCGAAGCCGCCGCGCGCCGCATCGAAGCCGCACGCGCAACCGGCCCGTTCGGCAACGTCGACACGCTCGCGCGCCGCGCGCAGCTCGAACGCCGCGACCTCGAAGCACTCGCCGCCGCGAACGCGCTCGCGACGCTCGCCGGTCATCGCCGCGACGCGTTGTGGCAGGCCGTCGCGGCGGCACCGGAGCGCGACCTGCTCGCCGCCGCGCCGATCGACGAAGCGGAGCAGCCCGCGCTTGACGCGCCGTCGGAAGCCGACGACATCCTCGCCGACTATCACACCACCGGCCTCACGCTGAACCGTCACCCGGTCGCGCTGCTGCGGCCCGCGCTGCGCGCGCGGCGGCTGTCGTCCGCAGCCGAACTGCACGACCGGCCCGACGGCCGGCTCGCGCGTGCGTGCGGGCTCGTGACCGCGCGGCAGATGCCGGGCACCGCGAAAGGCGTGATGTTCATGACGCTCGAGGACGAAACGGGCTGCGTGAACCTGATCGTCCGGCCCGAACTGCTCGCGCGGCAGCGCCGCGAGACCCTCGATTCGCGGCTGCTCGCGGCGTCCGGCGTGTGGCAGGTCGCGAGCGACGTGAGGCACCTCGTCGTACAGCATTTCGAGGATCTGACGCCGCTGCTCGGTGGCCTGCGCACGTCGAGCCGCGAGTTCCACTGATGTTCCACTGATACCGGGGCGCACCGCGCGCGGCACGACGGGCGTGAAGCCGGTCGATCGTCGCGATGCGATGAACCCGTTGCGCGTTACGGCATGACGGGCGGATGGTAGGCGAGTGTGCTCGCGAGCGCCCAGAGCATGAAGATCACGAGCGGCAGGTGAACCACCAGCTGCGTGAACGTGAAACCGACAATGTCGCGGGCACGCAGCCCGAGCACACCGAGTAGCGGCAGCATCCAGAACGGGTTGATCAGGTTCGGCAACGCCTCGGCTGCGTTGTAGACGGTCACGGCCCAGCCCAGATGAACCTGCAGCAGTTTCGCCGCCTCGATGACGTACGGCGCCTCGATGATCCACTTGCCGCCGCCGGACGGCACGAAGAACCCGAGCACGGCCGAATACACGCCCATCAACGCGGGAAACGACGAATGCGACGACATCGCAACGAAGAAATGGGCGAGGTGATCGGAGAGCGGCAGTCCGGCGGGCGCCGCCGCTTTCGTCAGGATGTAGGCGATTCCGCCGTACAGCGGAAACTGGATCAGCACACCCGCAACAGACGGCACCGAACGCGCGACGGCGTTGAGGAATCGCCTCGGCCGCCAGTTCAGCAGCATGCCGAGCAGCAGGAACAGAAAGTTGTACGTGTTCAGATTCGAGATCGCGATCAGCGGGTTCTTCGTCGTGAACTCGTGCCAGGCCCAGATCGCGCCGATCGCGACGATGGCGATGGTGATGAGCGGACTGTACTCGAGCCAGTCCCCCGGGCGGGTCGGACGTGCGAGCGCGGCGTGGCTTTCGTCGAGATCAATGCCCAGCTCCGCCGCGGTTTTCGCCCGCGTGTCGTTGGGCGCGGACAGATAGGCGATCAGCAGCGACACGCCGGTCAACACGACAGCCATCAGCATCGACTGCGGGAGAAAGATCGTCTCGGTGAAGGGGATGACGCCGGAGATGGCCAGCAGCGCCTTGGGCAGGCTGTCCGGATTCGCCTGCAATTGCGATGCGGATGAACTCAATCCCAGCGCCCACGTCGCACCCATCCCGAGATAGGCGGCCGCGCCCGCTGCCCGGTAATCCATGCGCAGATCGGTGCGGCGCGCCAGCGCACGGACCAGCAGGCCGCTGAAGATCAGGCTGATCGCCCAGTTGAACAGCGATGCGACGATACTGACGAGCGCAACGAACGTCACCGCTGCGCGCCCGGACGACGGCAGGCGCGCGAGCGCATCGATCAGCCTCGATGCGGGCGGCGATACCGCGACGACATAACCCGAGATGGCGACGATCGCCATCTGCATCGTGAACGGGATCAAACTCCAGAAGCCGTCGCCGAACGCAACGCCGACCCGCGTGACCGGCGCACCGACCGCCAGTGCGCCCGCCGCCACGATCACCACCGCGAGCGCGGCGAAGATATAGGCGTCCGGGAACCACTTCTCCGACCAGCGTGCCATGCCCGCGGCCATCCGCTCCAGCATGCGTTCGCGGTCAACCGCCGGCGCGTCGCCGCGCTGCACGTCCATCAGCTCTTTCATGTCGATCTCCTTGCCCGTCACGGCGTCAGTTTGTTTTTTCATATATTTGAACAGCCGCGGCCAGATCCTCCAGCGCGGTGCCGACCGCCTTGAACACGGTGCGCTGGCTGTCGTTCGTCCGCCCCCGTGCTTCGCCCCGGCACAGCGCCGTCAGCGTCCGGTTCAGGCTGTCGCGCGCAATGACGTTGCGCGCCAGCGGGCCCAGAAGGTCGCCGGATTTCTGCGGCGCCTCGTCCGTATCGACATAAATCTCCGCCTGCCGGAAGCAGTCGTCGTCCGCTTCGCGCATGCGCGGCGTAAAGCTGCCGATCAGGTCCAGGTGCGACCCCGCTGCGAGCCACTCGCCGCGGACAATCGGTTCCGTCGCCAGCGTCGCGCAGGTGACGACGTCCGCGCGACGGATGCTCTCCTCGAGGTTCGTGACGGGTGTCGCATCGAAGCCGAGCCCGGTCAGCCGCTCGACCAGTCGTGCCACCGCGTCGTGATCCCTGTCCCACACCTCGACGGCCGAGATCGGCAACTGGCTGCGATAGGCGAGCGGAACCAGGCTGCCGACCCGGCCGGCCCCCATCAGCACGAGGCGCGACGCATCCGCGCGGGCCAGATAGGTCGCGGCCAGCGCAGACGCAGCCGCGGTGCGGCGCGACGTGATTTCGTTGCCGTCCAGCTGTGCGAGCGGATTGCCGGTCCGCCCGTCATAGAGCACGTAGGTCGAGTGCAGTCCGGGCATGCCGTGTCCCGCATTGCCCGGGAAGATGTTGACCGTCTTGATGCCCAGGTAGCCGTCGTCTTCCCACGCGGGCATGATGAGCACCGTGCCTTCGTTTTCGCTGTCCGCATGGAGTGTGTGCGAATGACGCAGCGGTACATGGCAGCCGTCGATGAACGCCTGTCGCAGGCGTGCGACCAGCGATTCGAAATCCAGTGCGTCGCGTGTCGCGGCGGCGTCGAAAAATTTCATGGTGAATCTTTCCTCAAACGGGGGTTAGGCGTCGATGCTGACGTCGGTTGCCGGAATGGCCTGGCAGGCGAGGCACATGTCGGATTCATCCGGTCCATGCCCGCTCAAATGCGTGACTTCGCCCGATACGACCTTGACCGCGCAGCTCTCGCATTGCCCGACCCGGCAACCGCTCGGCAATGCGATGCCGAGACGCTCCGCGAACGACAGCAAGCTTCCGTCGCGGGGTGTCCAGGTGGCCGTGCGACGCGATCGCGTGAACTGCACCGCGTATTGCTTTGACGGATCGAGCGCCGGCCTGGACGGCGATCTGAATGCTTCCTTGAAGATGTCGAACGGCGGTACGCCGCGTTCGATCAGTCCCGACGTGATCGCCTGCATCATCGGTTCAGGGCCGCACAGATAAAATCGCGCGCGCCGCCGGATCAGGTCGTCGTCGACCACGTCGGCCGACAGATAGCCCCGCATCTGATAGTCGTGCCCCAGCGTCTCGTCGTGCGGCTGGTTGTAGCAGTTGACTACCTCGAGCTTCGGCAGGCGCCGCCTCAATGTCTCGATGCGTTCGCGGAACGCGTGAGTCGTGCTGTTCAGGTTGGCATAGAAGAGTCTCGACTCCGGCGCGCGATCCGCCTGATCCCGGATCGACTCCAGGTACGAGATGAAGGGCGTGATGCCGATGCCGCCCGCGAACATCACGACCGGCCGCCGCGATGCCGGCGGCACGACGAACGTGCCGCCGGGCGCACCGAGCAACACGGGATCCCCGACCTTGAGCGCGCCGTGGATGTGGGATGACATCGCGCCTTCGAACGCCGTGCCGTCGCGAGTCTGGCCTTTCTGGTGGCGTACCGAGATGGAGTAAGTGCGGCGATCGTCTTCGCGGGCGGCGCCCGTCAGCGAATAGGCGCGCGTCGTCCCGCCGTCGCCGAGCGACGGGATATGCACGGTCACGTGCTGGCCGGGCAAATAGTCCGGCAGCGCGCCGCCGTCCGCGGCGCGAAACGTGACGGTTCGCACGCCGCTCGCTTCGTCCCGCATCGCGGATACGACAAAATCCCGCAGGCCTTTCCACGCTCGTCGCGACGGATCGACCGACCGGTCGAGCCTGATGCGGCAACGCATGGAACGCAGCGGCGACGATCCGCTGACCGGATCGAGTTGCGTTGCCGAGGCGAGCCGGTTGAAATTGCTGTTGCCGGGCCCGTCCGCGGGGAGCGCATCCAGGCCGATTTCGTCGCAGGCTTGCCACCAGCCGTATTCGGCCACGATCACGTCGCGTGCCAGTTCCGGTACGACGCGTGCCTTGAAGCGTGCCGAGCCGTTCGTCGTTTCGATCAGGCACCAGTCGCCGTCGACGATGCCGTGTTCCGCCGCCAGTTCGTCATTGAGTTCCGCTACCGGGTACGGCGCACGGCGACGCAGGCTCGGCAGGCCGCGATGCTGGCTGTGGCAGTAGTACCCGTTCTTCATCGAGGTCAACGTACAGGGGAAGCGACGGCGGTTGTTCGACCGTGCATCCTCGCCGTGCTGCGGCGGTACGTACTGCGGAACGGGCGGGTAGCCGTGACGATGCAGTTTCTCGGAATACAGTTCGACCCGCAGCGTCTCCGTGTTGAAACCACGAATGCCGTCGGGCGTCGCCGCCGCGTACTGCCGCTCGCTTTGGGGCAGCGGCCTGACGATGCCTTCGGGATGGGCGCGCAGCGACGCGACGTCCAGCCCGAGCGGTTCGAGCACGTGATTCCATCCCGCCTCGATGCTGCCGCCGAAGAACGCGTCCTGCATGCCGAGCCGCGTGGCGAGGTCGAAGACGATGTCGTAGTCCGCACGACTCTCTCCTCTCGGCGGCACCATGCGCTGCCTGAGCTGCACGAGTTCGACCGCGCGCTCGTCGATCTCGAAGCCGAGGCGCAGGCCTTCCCGTTCCCACGGCGTGTTCACGGGAAGCAGGATGTCCGCATAGCGTGACGACGGCGTCTCGAAGAGATCGCAGTGAACATGAAAGTCGAGCGCGCAGAGCGCGTCGTGCGCAACGCCGCCATCCGCCTGGGACAGCACCATGTTCGTACCGAACGCGATCAGCGCGCGTACGCGGTAGGGTTCGCCGTCGAGAATGGCGCGATAGACGTCGCGCGCCGTGACCCAGCCTTGCGATGGCGGGCCGAGCGGTCGCTCCGCGAGGCCGAGCGCTTTTGCACGTTGCTGCGGGTTCAGCATCGCGTAGCTGCTGACCGCGTTGGCCGGTTGCTTCGTCCATTCCCGATTCGAGCCGTGCGTATCGAACGCACCCGTCAACGCATACAACGTCGCAATCGAACGCTCGGTCTGAGTGGCATTGGTGTGCATGCCGACGCCCGACCATGCGTGATAGGCAATGGCCTGATGCGGCCGCAGCAGGCGGGCGGCTTCGACGATGTCGGCCGCATCGACCCCCGTGATCGTCGCCGCATGTTCCGGCGTATAGGCGTCGAGCGCTGTCGAATAGAGGTCGAAAGCCGGCGTGCATGCCACGTGCATGCCGTGCCCGGCCGAATCGCGGACCGCCACGTGGCGGACGCCGGCCATCAACAGATCGGAAGGTCGGGTCGCGGGTTCCTCTCCGGCCAGCTCCAGCCGATCGAGCGTCGCGTTCCAGTGCACGTACCGGTTGCTCGACGCGTCCCTGTCGATGTCGCGCTCGCGCAGAAACCGCCCGGTGTCGGCGCGCACGAGCAATGGGCCGTTCGTCCATTCCCGGACGAACGCATCGTCGACGTTGCCGGTCGCGATCATCTGCCGCGCGATCGCCATCGCGAGCGCGCCATCCGTCCCGGGATTGACGCGCAGCCACAGATCGGCCTCGCGTGCGAGCGCGGTTGGCCGCGGATCGACGACGATCAGCCTGGCGCCGTTGCGGCGGCCTTTTGCGATGGCGTCGGCCTGGGCGAGCCAGGTGTTGGCGGGATTGTTTCCCCACAGCACGATGAGCTCCGCATGCCGGTAATCCGCAACGGGAATGCCGCAGCCGAACGTAAAGACATGCGCGCTGTCCTTGTGCCAGTTGCAGATCTCGGTTGCATAGCAAATGTTCGGGCTCCCGAATGACCAGACGAATCGCTCGACCCAGTCGATGCTGTCGCTCATCGGCGTTCCGCTTGGCGTGGTGACGCCAAACGCGACCGACTCGGCACCGTTTTCCCGTTTGAAATGGGCGAGGCGTTCCGCGATCTCGGACAGCGCTTCATCCCAGCCGATGCGTTGCCAGCCGGGGTCGGCGGCATCCTTCGGGCGCGTGCGTCGCATCGGATACAACACGCGATTCGGGTTGTGCACGAGTTCGGGCGCGGCCTTCCCCTTCATGCACATCGCATGGCCGGTCGGATGCGTGTCGTCGGGGCGGACCTTGATCATCGTGTCGCCGCGCACGACGTTGATCGTGCCGCAGCGCGACCGGCACAGCGTGCAATAGCCCTTCTTTTCCTGCGTCTCCATCGGTTCGCATCGTCCACGTCATGTTTCCGACTATGCTAGGAAGCGAAGGCAGCCATGACAAATTCATCCTTTCGATGGTCCGATATATATTGAATCAATATCGCGACCGTCGATCTGGTGTACTGTCCGCGCCTTCGGGGCAACGCTGATCCTGCGTTGCCCGGACCTCCCGGATCCTTTCCCGTGAACACGCACATCACCCTGCGCCAGATCGAATACTTCGTCTCCGTTGCCGATACGGGGCAAATTTCGAAGTCGGCCAATCTTTGTTCGGTGTCTCAATCGTCGATGACGATCGCATTGCGGAAACTCGAGGATGCGGTCGGCGTCACGCTGCTTCTGCGTCATGCGAAAGGCGTCCGTCTGACACCGGCCGGCGAGCGGTTTCTGCGTCATGTGCAGCACGCGACGATGTCCATCGACCGCGCCGTTTCAGCCGCGCAGGAGGACCCCGAGCAAATCTCGGGGCATGTCCGTATCGGGATGACCGAAACCATCTCGGCGTATCTGATGCCGTCGCTGATGTCCGCCATTTCGCGGCGGTTCGGCAACCTGAGCGTGAGCATCGTCGAAAGCGAACGCGAAGCAATCGAGGAGATGCTGGTCGACGATCGCCTCGATATTGCGCTGCTGCTGGTGTCGAACACCGCGGAAGTCGGCGACCTGAAATACGAGACGATGCTTCGTTCGCCGCGCCGGCTGTGGACCCATCCGGATCATCCGCTGCAGGACGCCCATCGCGTCACGCTCGAAGACGTCGCGCGCGAGAACTATCTGCTGCTGGACATGGACGAACACCTGCGAACCGTCGGCAAGTACTGGGGGAGCTACGGGATCACGCCGAACGTCTGGATGCAGAGCAAATCGATCGAGGCCGTGAGAAGCCTCGTCGCGCTCGGGCAAGGGGTGACGATACTCTCGGACCTCGTGTACCGGCCCTGGTCCCTGGAAGGAAACCGGATCAGCCGCCGCAATCTCAGCGTGACCGTGCCGACGATGGACGTCGGTGCGGTGTGGCGGCGGGGCGGAGCGACGTCGGCGCCATGCCGTGCGCTGCTGGATCTGTTCCGGTCGTGGAGAAGGACGGCCGAGTAGGAGGCGATGCGCGCGGGCGTCCGCGTCGTGCCGGATGCGGATCGGGCCGGCCGACGGCAGCGCGAGATTCGGCCGAGGTGAACGTTCGTCCTACGCCACGATTGCACGGAGTTTGCCCGCGGCCCTTCCGGCGCCGGCCGGTCCGCCTGTCCCCGTCGCACCGGCACCCCCGCCGCCGATGCATACCAGTCCGTCAAACTGGTTCTATTCCGGTCTCATATTTGCACCCGAAACCCGGCCCGGCCACGCACCGGAACTGTCCCCTTGCATACCAATCCGGGTAAATCCCTATCCTGCATCACGTTGTAAACAAAGGCTTTGCTGGTGCTAAAACGCTTGCCGGGCAAGGCTGGCGGGGATTTTCGCGACGCTAATACCAGTTCGTTGACTGGTATTATGGTGGTTATATAATGCGTTCACTTTCGACGGCCCGAGGTCGTCGTCCGACACCCGGAGGCACATGGAAACCGGCTGGTCCGAACTGGCGCCCGATCCGCTCAACGATACGCCGCTCTATCTGCAGCTCGCCCGCAACCTGGCGAGCGCGATCCACGGCGGCGCGTGGCGGGCCGGCGAGGCGCTGCCGTCGGAGCGGCTGCTGTCGGTGTCGGTCGGCGTATCGCGGATCACGGCCCGCCGTGCACTGGCGCTGCTGGTCGAGCAGGGATTGATCAAGCGGGCGCGCGGGGCGGGCAGTTTCATCACGCCGCGCGTGGCCGATCCGCTGTCGCGTCTCGTCGGCTTCACCGCGAAGATGCAGCAGCGCGGCTTCGTGCCCGATTCGGTGTGGCTGTCGCGCACGCTGCGCGCCGCGAGCCGCGACGAGATCACGCGTCTCGGCCTCGCGCCGGGTGCGACGGTTGCTCGGCTCGAACGGCTGCGCCGCGCGGACGGCATCGTGATGGCGGTCGAGCACTCGACGCTGCCGGCTGCGGTGGTGCCCGATCCACAGGTGCTCGGCGCGTCGCTGTACGAATACCTCGACGCGCGCGGCATGACCGTCGTGCGTGCGTTGCAGCACTTTCGCGCGGCGAACGCGACGCACGCGATCGCGAAATGGATGGCGGTGAAGCCGGGCTCGGCACTGCTGGTGATCACGCGAATCGGCTACGGCGCCGACCAGCGCGCGATCGAAGTGAGCGAAACGTATTGCCGCGACGACTACTACGACTTCGTCGCCGAACTGAAACGCTGACGCGCGAGACTGCCCGCGCGCGGCACGCGAAGCAACGACACGAATTTGCAAATCACGACGCGGATGCACGCGTCACCAGATCATCAAGAGAACGTCATGCTGACTGGAAACATCCTCACCCCCGACGGCTGGATCTACGGATCGCTCGATAGCGAGAACGGCCGCATCACCACGCTCGACGGCAAGCCCGTCGATCCCGCGAAGAACGACGCGCCGTACATCCTGCCCGGCTTCATCGACCTGCACGTGCACGGCGGCGGCGGCGCCGACGTGATGGAAGGCGGCGACGCGATCGAGACGATCGTCCGCACGCACGCGCAGTTCGGCACGACGAGCCTGCTCGCGACGACGATGACCGCGCCGCGCGACGAACTGATGCAGGTTGTCGCGAACCTCGGCAGCGTTGCGCGTACGCGCACGCCGGGCGGCTCGCGCGTGCTCGGCGTGCACCTCGAAGGGCCGTACATCAACCCCGGCAAGCTCGGCGCGCAGCCCGACGCGGCCGTGTCGGCCGTGCTCGACGAAGTGCTGAAGTACCTGTCGATCGCGCCGATCCGCGTCGTCACGCTCGCACCGGAAATCGCGGGCCACATCGAGATCATCGGCGAGATGGCCGCGCGCGGCGTACGCGTGCAGCTCGGCCACTCGCTCGCGACCTACGACGACGCGGTCGCCGCGCTCAAGCACGGCGCATGCGGTTTCACGCACCTGTTCAACGCGATGTCGCCGCTGCACCACCGCAACCCGGGCCTCGTGGGCGCGGCGCTTGCTCACGCCGAATACGCGGAAATCATCCCCGACCTGCTGCACGTGCATCCGGGTGCGATTCGTGCCGCGCTGCGCGCGATCCCGCGCCTGTACGTCGTGACCGACAGCACGTCCGCAACGGGCATGCCCGACGGCGAATACCGGCTCGGCAGCCAGCACGTGACGAAGTGCCTCGGCGGCGTGCGGCTGGCCGACGGCACGCTTGCCGGCAGCACGCTGACGATGGACCAGGCGTTGCGCAACCTCGTATCGCTCGGCCTGCCGATTGCCGACGTGTCGAACCGGATGTCGCGCTACGCGGCCGACTACCTCGGCGTCACCGATCGCGGCCGCCTCGAGCGCGGCGCATGGGCCGACCTCGCGGTGTTCGACCGCGACCTGAACCTCACCGCGACCTACGTCGAAGGAGAATCGATTGTCGAATATGCTTAAGGAAGCGCGCGAGTCCGCCCAGGTCGTCGCCGCGCAGATCGCCGACACCTCGCGCGTCGAAGCGCTTGCCGGTCAATTGCTCGATCACCCGCCGGCCGTCGCGCTGACGGTCGCACGCGGCAGCTCGGATCACGCCGCGAGCTATTTCGCGAGCCTGACGATGAGCCGCCTCGGCGTGCCGGTCGCATCGCTGCCGATGTCGGTCGCGACGCTGCAGCAGGCGCCGCTGAAGGTGCAGGACCAGCTTGCAATCGCCTTTTCCCAGTCGGGCAAGAGCCCCGATCTCGTCAACACGATGGCCGCGCTGCGCGAAGCCGGCGCACGCACCGTTGCCGCCGTGAACGTGCTGCCGTCGCCGCTCGCCGACGCGTGCGAGCACCAGCTGCCGCTGCTCGCCGGCCCCGAACTGTCGGTCGCCGCGACGAAGAGCTATATCGCGATGCTGTCGCTGTCCGCGCAGATCGTCGCCTACTGGCAGCGCGACGCCGCGCTGATGACCGCGTTGCGCGGGCTGCCCGACGTGCTCGCGCAGGCCGGCCGGCTCGACTGGTCGCAGGCGGTTGCCGCGCTCGCGGGCGTCGAGCGGATGATCGTCATCGGCCGCGGTCTCGGCCTCGCGATCGCGCAGGAAGCCGCGCTGAAGCTGAAGGAAACGTCCGGCATCCAGGCTGAAGCGTTCTCGAGCGCCGAAGTCCGTCACGGCCCGATGGAGCTGATCGACCGCGACTATCCGCTGCTCGTGTTTGCACCGCCCGGGCCCGAGCAGGCCGGCCTGCTGCAGCTCGCCGCCGACATGCGCGCCCGCGGCGCGGCCGTGCTGCTCGCGGCGCCCGCCGGCACCCCCGGCGCGACGCTGCCGCTTGCGCAGTCCGCCCATTCGGCGCTCGACCCGATCGCCGCCATTCTTTCGTTCTACGTGATGGCGGCGGATCTCGCCGTCGCGCGCGGCCGCAATCCCGACACGCCGCGCCACCTGAACAAAGTCACCGAAACGCACTGATAGCCGAGAAAGCCGATGAGACGCGCCGAGGAGTCCCAGTTGAAGAGTCCCACCCACGATCAGATCGTCCTGCTTAGCCCCTTGACGGGGCCGATCGTCGCGCTGGCCGACGTGCCCGATCCGGTGTTCTCCGGCGGGATGTTCGGCGACGGCATCGGCATCGACCCGCTCGCGGGCAAACTCGTCGCACCGTGCGCGGGCGTCGTGTCGCATCTCGCGCGCACGGGCCACGCGGTGACGATCACGACGCCGCAAGGCGCGGAAGTGCTGCTGCACATCGGCATCGATACCGTCGAGCTGAACGGGCAGGGCTTCATCGCACACGTCGAAGCCGGCGCGCGTGTCGACGCGGGCACGCTGCTGATCGAATTCGATCAGGACGCGGTGGCGCGCAGCGCGCATTCGCTCGTGTCGGTGATCGCGATCGCGAACTCCGACGCGTTCGAGGTCGTCGACCGTGCGAGCGGTTTCGCGACCGCTGGCGAGACGCCGCTGCTCGCGTTGCGCGGCAAGGGCGCAGCCGCTGCGCAGGCGGCACAGACCGGCGCGGCGGCCATGAACGAAGTGCGCCGCGAGATCGTGCTCGCGCAGCCGGGCGGCCTGCATGCGCGGCCGGCCGCGCGTGCGCGCGAAGCCGTGCGCGGGTTCGACGCGACCGTCGACGTGCTGTTCGACGGCCGCAAGGCATCGATCGCGAGCGTCGTCGGCTTGCTCGGCCTGGGCGCCGGCGAAGGTGCGACGGTCGAACTGGTTGGCCGCGGCGCGCATGCGCAACAGGCGGTCGACGCAGTCGAGCACGAGCTGCTGCGCGAAGCGCACGGCGAAGTCGAGGAAAAGCCGGCGCGGATGACGTCGCCCGTGCCGCAGACGATCGCGCGCAACACCGGCGCGCAGATCGACCCGAACACGCTCGCCGGCGTGTGCGCGGCGCCCGGCATCGCAGTCGGCACGCTGGTGCGTCTCGACGACGCGGAAATCGTGCCGCCCGAGCAGGCTGCCGGCACGCCGGCGACGGAAAGCCGCCAGCTCGACCAGGCACTGAAGGCGGTCGACGCCGAACTCGACGAAACGGTGCGCAACGCATCGGCGCGCGGGGCGGTCGGCGAAGCGGGCATCTTCGCGGTGCATCGCGTGCTGCTCGAGGACCCGACGCTGATCGACGCAGCGCGCGACCTGATCAGCCTCGGCAAGAGCGCGGGTTTCGCGTGGCGCGCGACGATCCGCACGCAGATCGACACGCTGTCGAAGCTCGACGACGCGCTGCTCGCCGAACGCGCAGCCGACCTGCGCGACATCGAGAAGCGCGTGCTGCGTGCGCTCGGCCACACGAACGGCGCCGCGCGTGCGCTGCCCGACGAGGCCGTGCTCGCGGCCGAGGAATTCACGCCGTCCGACCTGTCGTCGCTCGATCGCCAGCGCGTGACCGCGCTCGTGATGGCGCGCGGCGGCGCGACGTCGCACGCGGCGATCATTGCGCGACAGCTCGGCATTCCGGCGCTGGTCGCGGTCGGCGATGCGCTGTACGCGATTCCCGACGGCACGCAGGTCGTCGTCGATGCGAGCGCCGGCCGGCTCGAACATGCACCGACCGCGCTCGACGTCGAACGCGCGCGGCACGAGCGCCAGCGCCTGGACGGCGTGCGCGAGGCGAACCGGCAACTCGCCGGTGAAGCCGCAGCAACGGTCGACGGCCGCGCGATCGAGGTCGCCGCGAACATCGCGACGCTCGACGATGCGAACACCGCGGTCGACAACGGCGCGGACGCGGTCGGCCTGCTGCGCACCGAACTGATGTTCATCCATCGCCAGGCTGCGCCGACGGTCGTCGAACACCAGCAGAGCTACCAGTCGATCGTCGACGCGCTGCAGGGCCGCACCGCGATCATCCGCACGCTCGACGTCGGCGCAGACAAGGAAGTCGACTACCTGACGCTGCCGCCCGAACCGAACCCGGCGCTCGGCCTGCGCGGCATCCGCCTCGCGCAGGTGCGCCCCGATCTGCTCGACGATCAATTGCAGGGCCTGCTCGCGGTGAAGCCGCTCGGCGCGGTGCGCATCCTGCTGCCGATGGTGACCGACGCGGGCGAGCTCGTGCGGCTGCGCAAGCGCATCGACGAATTCGCGCGTGCGCAGGGCCGCACCGAGCCGATCGAAGTCGGCGTGATGATCGAGGTGCCGTCGGCCGCGCTGCTGGCCGACCAGCTCGCGCAGCACGCGGATTTCCTGTCGATCGGCACCAACGACCTGACCCAATACACGCTCGCGATGGACCGCTGCCAGGCCGATCTGGCCGCGCAATCCGACGGCCTGCATCCGGCCGTGCTGCGCCTGATCGACATCGCGGTGCGCGGCGCCGCGAAGCACGGCAAGTGGGTCGGCGTGTGCGGCGCGCTCGGCGGCGATCCGCTCGCGGTGCCGGTCCTGGTGGGCCTCGGCGTGACCGAACTGTCGGTCGACCCCGTGTCGGTGCCGGGCATCAAGGCGCGTGTGCGCCGTCTCGATTACCAGTTGTGCCGTCAGCGCGCGCAGGATCTGCTCGCGCTCGATTCGGCACAGGCGGTAAGGGCAGCAAGTCGCGAGGTCTGGCCGCTCGACTGACCGTCGGCGGCAGGTTCGCGACCCGTATTACGACGAAAGCCATCAGCTCAACGACGATTAATGACGAGACAAGGATTGGAGGACTGAATGAACGGGAATCCGTTTCTGAAAATACAGGGCCTGGGCCGGGCACTGATGCTGCCGATCGCGGTACTGCCGGTCGCCGGCATCCTGCTGCGACTCGGCCAGCCGGACGTGTTCAACATCAAGATGATCGCCGATGCCGGCGGTGCGATCTTCGACAACCTGCCGCTGCTGTTCGCGATCGGCGTGGCGGTCGGCTTCGCGAAGGACAACAACGGCGTGGCAGCGCTCGCGGGCGCGATCGGCTACCTGATCGAAACCGCGATCATGAAGGACATCGATCCCAAGCTGAACATGGGCGTGCTGTCCGGGATCATCGCGGGTGTCGTCGCGGGCCTGCTGTACAACCGCTACAAGGACATCAAGCTGCCGGACTACCTCGCGTTCTTCGGCGGCAAACGGTTCGTGCCGATCATAACGGGGCTGGTCTGCGTGATACTCGGCATCGTGTTCGGGTACGTGTGGCAGCCGGTCCAGCATCTGATCGACGCGGCCGGCCAATGGCTGACGACGGCGGGCGCGATCGGGGCGTTCGTGTTCGGCTTCCTGAACCGCCTGCTGCTCGTCACGGGCCTGCACCACATCATCAACTCGCTCGCGTGGTTCGTGTTCGGCAACTTCACGCCGCCCGCCGGCGGCGAGATCGTGCACGGCGACTTGCACCGCTTCTTCGCGGGCGACCCGACCGCCGGCACCTTCATGGCCGGTTTCTTCCCGATCATGATGTTCGGCCTGCCGGCCGCGTGTCTCGCGATGTTGCACGAGGCACCGAAGGAGCGCCGCGCGATGGTCGGCGGCCTGCTGTTCTCGATGGCGCTCACGTCGTTCCTGACCGGCGTGACCGAGCCGATCGAATTCAGCTTCATGTTCCTCGCGCCGGTGCTGTACGTGATCCACGCGGTGCTGACGGGGCTGTCGCTCGCAGTCTGCCAGATCCTCGGCGTGAAGCTCGGCTTCACGTTCTCGGCCGGCGCGATCGACTACGTGCTGAACTACGGGCTGTCGACGAAGGGCTGGATCGCGATCCCGCTCGGCATCGCGTATGGCGTCGCGTACTACGGGCTGTTCCGCTTCTTCATCCGCAAGTTCAACATGGCGACGCCGGGCCGCGAGCCGGCATCGGCCGATGCGGCTGCCGAATCGTACGCATCGGGCGGCTTCGTCGCACCGGCTGCGGGCGCCGCTGCGACGGCCGCCGCACCGCGCGCGCAGCGCTACATCGCCGCACTCGGCGGCGCGGGCAACCTGTCGGTCGTCGACGCCTGCACGACGCGCCTGCGCCTGACCGTCGTCGATCCGGAGAAGGTCTCGGAGCCGGAACTGAAGTCGATCGGTGCGCGCGGCGTGCTCAAGCGCGGCGGCAACAGCGTGCAGGTGATCATCGGGCCGGAGGCCGACATCATCGCCGACGAAATGCGTGCCGCGATCGGCAGCGGCGCGACGGGTGCCGCGTCGACCGCGACGGCGGCTGCTGCGCAGCCCGTCACGGGCGCGGCCGCCGGCCCGCTCGATCCGGAGCCGGCGCGCTGGCTCGCGGTGTTCGGCGGCGCGACCAACGTCGCATCGCTCGATGCAGTGGCGACCACGCGCCTGCGCGTTGTCGTGCGCGATCCGTCGGCGGTCGATCGCGATCGCCTCGGTGCGCTCGACGTCGCCTGGGTGTCGCTCGACACGTTCCACATCGTCTGCGGCAACGCGGCCGCACGCTATGCCGAACAGCTTGGCGCGCGCCTGCCGCCGTCGGGCGGCGGCGCCGCCGTGCAACCGGCATGATGCGATGAAGCCGGCCGGATCCGCGTGGCGGATTCGGCCAGGCGGTAAAACGAAAACGGCTTGCGATGCGTCGCAAGCCGTTTTTCTTTGGGGCGGGCGAGGGGGCGATGCGTTCGCCCGCATCGCGCATCGCGCGAGCGTTCAGCCGGTCACGGATTCGTCAGCGTGAAGGTCGGCTTCCGGTAACCGACACCGGCCCGGTCGAGCTTCGGCAGCTCGCGTTGCGTGAGCAGTGTCGCGAAGCCGGCCCAGTCGCGCTGCAGCGCAGCCGTGTCGACGTGATGCGTGTCGCCGCGCTTGAAGCGCACGCCGGCCGCATACGGCAGCTCCCAGTCGGCGCGGTGCCACGCGCGCTCGGCGAGCGCGAGCAGCCGCGGATAGGCCATGTATTCGAGGAAGGTGTCGTTGCGCATCACCTCGCCCCACGCTTGCCCCTGCATGCCTTCGATGCGCGGCGCGGGCCCCGTGCCGGTCACTTCGAACGGGTTGCCGTCGCGGTCGCCCATCACTTCGGCGTTCTGCGGCAGGTTCTCCGGCGCGAGCGAGAACACCTTGTACTCGTCCGTCGCGTGCGAGCCCCAGTAGTAGCCGCGCTCGCGCGGGTTCAGCGTGTACGGGAAGTCGAAGTACAGGTAGTCGGGCAGCGCGAGCACCGTCAGGTAGCCCTTGCCGCTCAGGTCGCGTGCGCTGTCCGACGCCCCCCAGAAGATCGTGTCCCACAGCGACACCATCACGTGGCGCGTGCTGAAGTCCTGCGGCCCGTTCGCATGCTTGATGCCGTCCTGCCACGCGGCCATCGTGTCGATCCCGTTCGCGTTGACGGCCGCGCTCACCTGTTTCGCGAAACGCGTCGGCAGCTCGTCGATCGACTTGATCTCGCCGCGCTGGAGCAGCGTCGTACACGCGGGCGAACGCGCCCACGGCTTGTCCTGCGCGGCGAGATCGATGCGCCCCTTGTTCGGGTCGGTGCCGTTCAGCGGCTGGAAGCCCGCGCCGAGGAAGATGTTCTTCGCTTCGTCGCCGCCGTAGTGCCACGTCTGCAGCGGCGCCTGCGCGTCCGCGTGCATCGCCGCGATCTCGCGGATCACCTTCGACGCGAAATTGAGCGCGCCCGGCACGCACGGGTTCAGGTCGCTGCGCCGGTCGTAGAACTGCACCGTCGTCAGGTTCGTCGTGTCCTGCGGATCGAGCAGCCGGTATGCGTTCGCTTCCTGCTCGCGGCCGGCCGCATGCAGCCGCCGGTAGCGCGCTTCCATCGTCACGACGGCCGCGCGCGCATGCGCGGGCATGTCGATCTCGGGGATGATCTGCACGAAGTGCGCGGCCGCGTAGCGCACGAGCGACACGTAGTCGTCGCGCGTCAGGTAGCCGCCGCCCGAACGGTTGTCGGGGCCCGAGCCGAGCTGTGGCAGCAGGCAGCGCGTCTCGCTCGGGTCGTGGCAGCGGCGCCCGCCGATCTCGGTCAGCTCGGGCAGGCCGGGAATCTCGATGCGCCAGCCTTCGTCGTCGGACAGGTGCAGGTGCAGGCGGTTGAGCTTGTACGCGCTCATCTGGTCGATCAGGCGGCGCAGCGTCGCCGGGTGCTTGAAGTTGCGCGCGAGATCGACGTGCATCCCGCGATGGGTAAAGCGCGGCGCATCCTCGACGAGCATCGCCGGGATCGGGCCGCCGCCGGCCGGCGCGAGCGAGTAGAGCGTCTGCACGCCGTAGTAGAGGCCCGCGCGATCGTAGCCTTCGATCAGCACGCCGCGCGGCCCGATCGCGAGGCGGTAGCCGCCCGGCGTCGCGATGTCGGCCGGCAGCCGGCGCGGCGCGACGGCGCCGCGAACCGGTATGCGTGCGCCGTCGAGCCCGAGAGTCGTCGCGCGTTCGCGCAGCGCCGCGACCTGCGCGTCCGGCAGGTCCGGCAGCGCGAGCTCGACGCCGCGCAGGTCGAGCGTGCCGGGCAGCGGCTGTTCGCGCTTCACGCTCGGCAGCGCGCGGCTCGCATCCGGCCGCGCGGCCACGGGCGGCGCATTGCCGGTCGAGTTGTTCTGCGCGTCGGCCGGCAGCGATTCGACGTAGCGCAGCTCGTTGTCGGTGTCGTTGTAGCGGAGCACGGCAGGCGGTGCGCCGTCGACGACGACATACGGGCGCGGAATCACGTCGCTGTAGCGCAGCAGCCAGTATTCGGCGACGAACGGCAGCTCGAGGCGCTCGCCGGGTGCGAGCCGCACCGAGCCCGGCTGCGGCGTCAGTTCGTACAGGTCGCCGGTGAGCCGCCGCAGCGCGAAGCCCGGACGGTCGATCCGCAGCAGCCGGCGGATGCTGTGCAGGTAGAGCTTCCAGCCACCGTCGGCGATCGCCTGGTGGCCGCGGTTCTGCAGGATCAGGCGGCCCGTCGCGCAGGCCGCGCCGTCGGCGCCGAGATCGGCGCACGGCACGCCGGCCGTGCCCGCGTGGTTGTTGTCGACGGCGACGCGCAACGCGAGGCCGTTCGACAGCGCCGCCGCGAGGCTGGCGGCTTGCGCGGTGGCCAGCGCGGTGCCGGCGGTCGCGCCGGAGGCGGCCGGCGCCGGTTGGGCCGCATTCGCGGCTGGCGACAGCACCGCGATCAGCAGACTTGCAAGAAGGGATGGCAAGGTACGCTTCATTCGAACTCCTGAAAAAAAGGGGGCCTGGCGGCGTCGTGGGGCGACGTCGCGGCGTTCGGGTCTTTCAATGGAGCTGCGGGAGATACCGGCACGCGGGGCGATGCGACTGCACCGCGCGCCATCTGCACGCGGAGGCGTGCGTTACGGAACGGGAGGCGGGCACGCGTGCCGATCGGATCGGCGCGGTGATGTGCGCATGATCATCGGTGCCGCGCCGCAATTGCCGCGGCGGCAAGCCGACCGCAGTCGGCCCGGTTCGGCCGGCCGCGCACGAGCGCGAGCGCGACGGCGGACACCGCCGTACGCGGACGTCGACATGGCGCGCCGGCGCGCGCCACACACGGGATTCGCATGTCTCCCCCACCCAGAAGGAATCGGCCTGTCAGCGGCCGTGTCCAAAGATCTTATGAAACCTTTTATTGGTATTCAAGTGGTATCAATCTGGCGCTAAATTGGCATCGGCTCCCGGCACCTGTCCGGCGGGGCCGGACGAAAAAAAACCTCGCGCGAGGCGAGGTTCGTTCCGGACGGCGGCCGCGCGATCGGCCGCGCGCGCCGGGCGTCAGTCGCGGCGTGCGCGCACGGGCGCCTCCTGCGCCTTCTGCCGCGCTTCGAGCCACATCGCGTTGACGATGCCGAACGACAGCGCGACGCCGATACCGAGAATCCAGCTGAAATACCACATGGTCCGACTCCTTGCGAAACGGTGGGCGAGGGAGCGTGCGCCCCGGCCCGGTTCAATGCATCAATACATCGAGTGCTTGTTCTCTTCGAGCGTCTGGTGCGTGACCTTGCCGCGCATCACGCGATACACCCAGCTCGTGTAGATCAGGATGAGCGGCAGGAACACGATCACCGCGAACAGCATCACCTGCAGCGTCATGTGGCTCGACGTCGAATCCCACACGGTCAGGCTGCTGCGCGGGTCGAGCGACGACGGCATGATGAACGGGAACATCGAGAAGCCCGCGGTCAGGATCACGCCGACGATCATCAGGCCCGTACAGAAGAACGCCGTCTTCTCCTGCTTCGAGCCGGCGAGCAGCAGCGCGAGCACGCCGCCTGCGATCCCGACGACAGGCGCCGCGATCATCCACGGGAATTCGCTGTAGTTCGCGAGCCACAGGCCCGAGCCGGCGGCGACGTCCTTGAGCAGCGGGTTCGCGACGGTGTCGGTCGGTGCGGCGTGGGTGATGTGGAAGCCGCCGATATAAGACGCCACCAGCACGCCGGCCAGCACGAACAGCACGACCGCGAGGAACGACGCCGCGCGCAGTGCGATCGAGGCGCGGCGCGCGATCACGCCGTCGGTCTTCATCTTGATGAACGCGGCGCCGTGCGCGACGAGCATCGTGAGGCTGACGAGCCCGCACAGCAGCGCGAACGGGTTCAGCAGCGCCCAGAAGCTGCCGTAGTAGGTCACGCGCAGGTCGCTGTCGAACTTGAACGGCACGCCCTGCAGCAGGTTGCCGAACGCGACGCCGAACACGAGCGCCGGCACGAAGCCGCCGATGAACAGGCCCCAGTCCCAGCCCGCGCGCCAGCGCGGGTCCGGCCGCTTGCTGCGGTAGTCGAAGCCCACGGGCCGGAAGAACAGCGCGAACAGCACGAGCAGCATCGCGAAGTAGAAGCCGGAGAACGACGCCGCGTAGACGAGCGGCCAGGCGGCGAACATCGCGCCGCCGGCCGTGATCAGCCACACCTGGTTGCCTTCCCACGTTGCGCCGACGGTGTTGACGATGATGCGGCGCTCTTCGTCGGTCTTGCCGAGGAACGGCAGCAGCGCGGTCGCGCCCATGTCGAAGCCGTCGGTGACGGCGAAGCCGATCAGCAGCACGCCGACGAGCAGCCACCAGATCAGCTTGAGAGTTGCATAGTCCATAGCGATTCCTTGTTCCGTTTCAGGTGCGTGCTCACGCCGGGGCGTGCTCGCTGGCGGCTGCGATTTCGTGGTGATAGCGGCCGGTATGCAGCGACGACGGGCCGAGGCGCGCGTACTTGAACATCAGCTTGATCTCGATGACGAACAGCGCCGTATAGAACAGGATGAAGCCCGCGAGGCTCAGGTACAGGTCGCTCGGCTGCAGGCTCGACGCGGACAGGTGCGTCGGCAGCACGCCGGCGATCGTCCACGGCTGGCGGCCGAGCTCGGCGACGATCCAGCCGAATTCGATCGCGATCCACGGCAGCGGGATCGCCCACACCGCATAGCGCAGGAACCAGCGGCGGTTGTCCTGCAGCAGTTCGCGGCGCGCGCAGAACCAGAACGCGGCGATGAACGTCGCGACGAACAGGAAGCCGAGGGCCACCATGATCCGGAACGAGAAGAACACGGGCGCGACCGGCGGGATCGTCTTCTTCGCGGCGGCCTTGATCTGCTCGGGCGTCGCATCGACCACGTTCGGCGTGAACTGCTTGAGCATCAGCCCGTAGCCGAGATACTGCTTGTGCTGGTCGAACAGCGCGCGGGTCGCGTCGCTCGTGTCGCCCTGCTTGATCTTCTGCAGCGCGCCGTACGCGACCATCCCGCTCTGGATGTGCTCCTCGCTGTGCTTCGCGAGCTCGCGCAGGCCGATCACCGGTTCGTCGATCGAGCGCGTCGCGATCAGGCCGAGCGCGTACGGGATCTTGATCGCGTAGTCGGTGCGCTGTGCTTCCTGGTTCGGAATGCCGATCAGCGTGAACGATGCTGGCGCCGGCTGCGTTTCCCATTCGGATTCGATCGCGGCGAGCTTCATCTTCTGCACTTCGCCGGTCGTATAGCCCGATTCGTCGCCGAGCACGATCACGCACAGCGTCGCTGCGAGGCCGAAGCCGGCCGCGACCGCGAACGAGCGCAGCGCGAAGTCGACGTCGCGCTTCTTCAGCAGGTACCACGACGACACGCCGAGCACGAACATCGCCGCCGACACGTAGCCGGCCGACACCGTGTGCACGAACTTCACCTGCGCGACCGGGTTGAACAGCACGTCGAACAGGCTCGTCATCTCCATGCGCATCGTCTGGTAGTTGAACTCGGCGCCGACCGGGTTGTTCATCCAGCCGTTCGCGACGAGGATCCACAGCGCGGACAGGTTCGAGCCCAGCGCGACGAGGAACGTGACCATCAGGTGCTTGACCTTCGACAGGCGGTTCCAGCCGAAGAAGAACAGGCCGACGAATGTCGATTCGAGGAAGAACGCCATCAGGCCTTCGACCGCGAGCGGCACGCCGAAGATGTCGCCGACATAGTGCGAGTAGTACGACCAGTTCGTACCGAACTGGAATTCGAGCGTGATGCCGGTGGTCACGCCCATCGCGAAGTTGATGCCGAACAGCTTGCCCCAGAACTGGGTCATGTCCTTGTAGACCTGTTTGCCGGTCATCACGTAGACGGCTTCCATGATGACGAGCAGCCAGGACAGGCCGAGCGTCAACGGCACAAACAGGAAATGGTAGAGCGCCGTGATGCCGAACTGCAGACGTGACAGATCGACGACTTCGCTACTTATCATGGTGGTCTCCCTCGGTGGATGCAGGCGCCGGCACCGAGAGCAGCTTCTCGGCGACGGCGGCAGGCGGAAGCGACATGTGCTCGGCCTGCGGATGATTGAAGAATGCGTATTTGAGCGACATCAGGAGGATCAGCTTGACGATCAGCACCAGGGTGATGTCGCGGGCGAGGGTCGGTCCGTGTGCCCACGCGGCGATGCGCGCGCGCCAGCCGATCGTGCGGGCCGGCCGCGGGGGAGACGGCGGCGCAGGCTCTTTATTGATCGAGATCAAGGCGATTATCCTGAATCGATTTAGGTCGGATTTGGGGCGACTTTACGTCGGATTTATGACGGCCGTGAAGCTGTTTTAATCCTTTTGCGCCGGACATGCCAATTTTAAAAGGACGGCTTTCCGATGCCGAGTGCTGCGCTGCGGCAGACCGTCGCGAAACGCGGGGCAAAAGTTGAGGCAGATCAAGGTTATGCGGAAGGGGCCCGGAAACGGCCTGATACCCGACGAATCAGGTCAAATTAATCGGCAGTGAAACGGACGAAGAAACGGACGAAGAAACGGACGAAGAAACGGACGAAGAAACGGGCGGAGAAATGCGCGCTGAAGCGCACGCAGAAGCGTGTGCAAGCACGCGAAAAAGACGGGCGAAAAAAAACCGCTGCCGGTCGGGCAGCGGTTTTCGATGAGGCGCTCTAAATCGCCGTGGATTTACGCGTATTCGGCGAGGGCAGTGCGCATCTTTTTCATTGCGCTCGCTTCGATCTGGCGGATACGTTCCGCGGACACGCCGAATTCGGCCGCGAGATCGTGCAGCGTCGAGCCGCCCGAGCCGTCGTCGTCGACGTGCAGCCAGCGTGCCTCGATGATGCGGCGGCTGCGGGCGTCGAGCGCCTCGAGTGCCTGCGCGATGCCGTCCGTCTGCAGCGAGTCGCGCTGACGCGCGGCGAGCACGGCGGTCGGCTCGTTGTGCGAGTCGGCCAGGTAGGCGATCGGCGCGTACGACTCCTCGCCGTCTTCCACCTGCCCTTCGAGCGCGATGTCGCCGCCCGACAGGCGCGTTTCCATCTCGGTCACGTCTTCGCGCTTGACGTTGAGTTCCTGCGCGAGGCCGTCGATTTCCTCGGGCGTCATCGCCTGCATGGACTTCTTGTGGCTGCGCAGGTTGAAGAACAGCTTGCGCTGCGCCTTCGTCGTCGCGACCTTCACCATGCGCCAGTTGCGCAGGATGTACTCGTGGATCTCGGCCTTGATCCAGTGGATCGCATACGACACGAGACGCACGTTCTGCGCCGGATCGAAGCGCTTCACGGCCTTCATCAGGCCGATGTTGCCTTCCTGGATCAGGTCGCCGTGCGGCAGGCCGTAGCCGAGATAGTTGCGCGCGATCGACACGACCAGACGCAGGTGCGACAGCACGAGGCGGCGCGCCGAGTCGAGGTTGTTGCCTTCGCGGAATTCGGTTGCGTACTGGCGTTCCTCTTCGGCGGTCAGCAGCGGGATGCGGTTGACGGCCTGGATATACGCGTCGATGTTGCCGAGCTGGCCGGGCAACATCGATTGGGCTGCGAGCGCCAGCGAGCCTGCCGATTCGGCCTTGGCCGGCGTCGGGCTCAGGGTATTCGGGAGGGTCAGGGCGTTGCTCACTAAAAAACTCCTTTGGAATCAGGGACAAACCCCCGGTCTCGAATGAGATTCCGTGGGCCATCTTAGCACTCCCGCAAGACGAGTGCTAATTCCTTAGAGCGGGCGGGGGCATCCGAGTTCCCGGTTTTTCTATCGATCAAGTGGAGTCGATAGTCTAATCTGCGACAGGAGGCGCGACGCGAAGTTCCGTAAGCCGTTGTTTCTGATGACAATCAGTAGACGATTTCGATTTTTGTCGTTTTGGAAGGAAGCCATTTCGCTTCGTGATGCCGATCCGAAAAGTCCTTTACCATAACATTCAGTTCGCTCGGGCCAAGCCGTTGCGGCAGGCTCCATTCAACCCAAAAAGTTGGAGTGTCAGATGAACAATAAGAAGAATCGCCGGCCCCGCAGCCGGCTTGCGCTGCATGCATTGTTGGCAGCGTCACTTCTGGGCGGATCGGGTGCGACGTTTGCGGATCGATGGGGGATCCAGGCGGGCGGCGGGTTTTCGGATCGTCGCGGGATCGACAAGGGCGATCTCGGCGTCGTGTGGGATCCGGGCTGGAACTGGTGGCAGGTCGGCGGCTGGCACTTCGCGTTTGTCGTCGAAGGGCACGTCGGGTACTGGCACACGGGCGGCAACGTCCACAGCAGCATCGGCGAATTCGGCGTGACGCCGATGTTCCGCTTCATCAGGAGCGCGGGGGAGATTCGCCCGTTCATCGAGGCCGGCGGTGGTGTGCGGCTTCTGACACACCCGACGATCTCGAACAATTTTTCGCTGTCGACCGCGTTCCAGTTCGCACCGACTGCGGGCGTCGGCGTGCAGTTCGGCCAACGGCAACAGTATCAGGTCGGCTACCGTTTTGAACATGTGTCTAACGCGGGTATCAAAGAGCCGAATCCTGGTATAAATTTCCACCAGTTCTACGTGCAGTACAACTTCTGATCCGTACGCCCGCGCACGGCGGGCGCGTTGCCGAGGAGTCAGGCGATGGCGAAGGTGATCGATGCGATCCGCGCGCTCGAGCGCGATCGGTTCCGGGCGATGGTGGACGGGGACGGCGAGGCGCTCGACGCGCTATTGTCGGACAAGGTGTTCTTCGTCCACACCAATGGCAAACGCGAAACCAAGCAGCAGTTCATCGACGCCATCGTCGCCGGCCGCCGCCGCTATCGCCAGATCGAAATCCAGTCTCAGGACGTGTTGCCCGTCGGCGACGAAACCTGCGTCGTCACGGGGCGCGCGTTGATCGAGATGGAAACGAACAACGGCGGTCTGGTCTTCCCGATTGCCTATACCTCCGTCCACACGCACGAGCAGGGCCGCTGGAGCCTGTTCGCGTGGCAGGCGACGCGGTGCGCGACCGAGACATGAGCGCGCATCGCGCTCCTTTTCATGTTCCCGAATCGAGCGGCCTTGTGGGCCGCTTTTTGCTGGCCCGTGCGGCGCGGATTGCGCGGCGCACGGGCGGTCACGCACCGCTCGCTGGCATGTCACCCTGAGTCGAAGCCCGGCGGTCACGCCGCCACGCGGCGGTCCGTGCAGTGCCAGGCCGAACGGTTGATCGCGCTGACGACCGCGTCGAGCGCGGCGCTCGCCGCATCGGCATGCAGGCCGACACCGTGCCGCAGCGGCGCATCGCCGACCCGGCAGCCGACCGATACCGCGATCCGGCCGTCCGTCGTGCGGGCGTGTTCGCACGACGCGACGTCGATCGCGGCGCCGGCGGCCGCTGCAAATGCCGCGGCGAAACGTCGCACCGCGTCCTCGGGCGTCGCATCGGCGGCGGGCGCCGCTGCCGCGATCTCGCGGTTCTGCCAGCGTGCGCTGCTGCCGTGCCGTGCGGCCGGGCCGTCGGTCTCGAAGAATTCGCGTGCGAACAGCGCGCAGATCGCGTCGCCCGTCACTTCCTCGCCCGATGCGTCGGCGAGCGTCTGCACTGCATGGCTGAATTCGATCTGCACGCGGCGCGTCGGCGTGAAGCCCATTCCGCGTTCGAGCAGGAACGTTGCGCCGCCCTTGCCGGACTGGCTGTTCACGCGGATCACCGCGTCGTAGCTGCGGCCGAGGTCGGCCGGGTCGATCGGCAGGTACGGCACTTCCCAGGCCGCGTCGGGGCGCTGCTGCGCGAAGCCCTTGCGGATCGCATCCTGGTGCGAGCCCGAGAACGCGGTGAACACGAGGTCGCCCGCGTACGGGTGGCGCGGATGCACGGGAATCTGATTGCAGCGCTCGACGACGCGGCGCACCGCGTCGATGTCGGAGAAGTCGAGGCCCGGGTCGATGCCCTGCGTGTAGAGGTTCAGCGCGAGCGTGACGAGATCGACGTTGCCGGTGCGCTCGCCGTTGCCGAACAGGCAGCCCTCGATGCGGTCGGCGCCCGCGAGCAGCGCGAGTTCGGCTGCCGCGACCGCGGTGCCGCGGTCGTTGTGCGGATGCACGGACAGCACGATGCTGTCGCGATACGCGAGGTTACGGTCCATCCATTCGATCTGGTCGGCGAACACGTTCGGGCTCGCGGCTTCGACGGTGGCCGGCAGGTTGACGATCATCTTGTGGTCGCGGGTCGGGCGCCACGTCTGCGCGACCGCGTCGCAGATCTCGCGTGCGAACGTCAGCTCGGTCATGCTGAAGGTTTCCGGCGAGTACTGGAAGGTCCACTGCGTATCGGGGCGCGCGGCCGCGTGTTCCTTGACGATGCGCGTGCCGTCGATCGCGAGCGCCTTCACGTCGTTCTTCGACATCCCGAACACGATGCGGCGGAACGACGGGCAGACCGCGTTGTACAGGTGCACGATCGCGCGCGGCACGCCTTCGAGCGCGTCGAACGTGCGGGCGATCAGGTCTTCGCGCGACTGCACGAGCACCTCGATCGTCACGTCGTCCGGAATCCGCTTGTCGTCGATCAGCTTGCGGACGAAATCGAAGTCGGTTTGCGACGCCGACGGAAAACCGACTTCGATCTCCTTGAACCCGATCGCAACCAGCATCTCGAAGAACTCCAGCTTCTGCTCGATGCTCATCGGCTCGATCAGCGACTGGTTGCCGTCGCGCAGGTCGGTGCTCATCCACACGGGCGCACGCTCGATGGTGCGGGACGGCCAGCGGCGGCCATTGAGGCGGACGGGCTCGAACGGACGGTATTTGTCTTGCGGATTGCGCTGCATCTTCTGGACCTCGGGTCTCAAGTCGCGAGCGAAGACGGGCGGCATGGGCGACGGTTGGCGCTGCCTCGCACCGCCGCGCACAATGGCGCCGCAGATGCGGATGATCTTCGCGAATCGGCCGACGGATAGACGGACGAATGCTGACGACTTCGGTTGTAAAAACTGCGAGAGGGGTACTGCGAGGAACTGCTGGGAGGGACCGTGCGGACAGCACACGGCGCTACGACAGCCTTAGGCTAGTCGTAGCGATAGCGGCCGCGCTAGGCGGCCGGAGGTAATTCGGAGGGTGTTCGGAAAGGAACGCATGGCGACCACTCTATGCCAGGATGCGGCAGTGTGTCAAATGGTCGGGATAAAGGGGCGGGTCGCCGGCCGTGCCGTCAGCGCGCGATACGGGCGATCTGCACGATCGTCGCGACCTGCCGCGAAACCGTGTCCGGCACCGGCACCTCGCCGCGCAGCACGGCGTCCGTCCACGCGGCCGTGGTCGCCGCATCGCGCGATTCGGGCAGCGCGACGGGCGGCGCATCGGTCGACGAACGTTCGGCCTCGATCAGCGTGTCGCACACGCCGTCGTGCAGCCAGTCGACCTGCACCTGGCGCCGCGTGTCGGCGACGGCTTCGCCCTCGGTGCCGCGCGCGAGCAGCGCGCCGCCGAGCGCGGCGTCCGGATGATCGCGGAACAGCTGCGCGAGGCTGTCACGGTACGGCGGATGCGTGTAGTTGACGAGCCGCAGCCCGGCCGGCGCGAACGGCTGCAGGATCTTCACGAGCGTGTGCGTCGAATTGCGTACGCCGAGTACGCTGCGCATCGACAGCAGGTGTGCAAGGCGCGGCGCCAGGACTTCGATCGGTGCGAACGCGACGCGGCGCTCGGCGAGCATGTCTTCGATCGCATCGTGCGACGTCGACGGCGCGAGCGACAGTGCCGAGAAAATTTCCGCGCTCGTCACGCGGCCCGGATCGCGCTCCACACCGTGCACGAGCACCGGCACGCCTTCACGCGCGAGCAGCAGCGCGAGCAGCGGCACGAGGTTCGGCTGCTTGCGCGCACCGTTGTAGCTCGGGATCGCCACCGGGCGGAATGCCGCGTCCTGCACATGCACGGGCTCGAACGATGCCTGCGCGGCGGCGAGCATCGCGGCCAGTTCGTCGGCGGATTCGCCCTTCAGCCGATAGGCGATCAGGATCGCGCCCAGTTCGACGTCCGACACGCGTGCGTCGAGCATTGCGCGATAGAGCTCGAACGTGTCCTCGGCGGACAGCGCGCGCGCGCCGTGCGGGCCGCGGCCGATTTCCTTGATGAAGCGGGCGCACGGGAACGGAGCGGTGGCGGGATCGTGGGAAGCGGTCATCGGGGCGTGGGGCGGGCGGCCGGCATCGGGCCGCGCGGTGAGCGGTGAGGAATGCCCCGAGTATCGCACGGGCGCAGGCGCGCATCGTGCCGCGCTACACTCTGGGTCCCGGCGGTGCGCGCGCCGGCTGCGCCGCGCCCGTGCCGTTGCCGGCCGAATACGACTACGAGAGACATCCCATGAAGCTCTACAGCTATTTCCGCAGTTCCGCGTCGTACCGCGTGCGGATTGCCCTGAACCTGAAGCGGCTGCCGTTCGACTATGTCCCCGTGCACATGCTGCGCGACGGCGGCGAGCAGCTGAAGGACGCGTACCGCGCACTGAACCCGGATGCGGTCGTGCCGACGCTGATCGACGACGACGCGACGCTGCAGCAGTCGCTCGCGATCATCGAGTATCTCGAGGAAACCCATCCCGAGCCCGCGCTGCTGCCGAAGGAGCCGGTCGATCGCGCGTACGTGCGCGCGGTCGCCCTGCAGATCGCGTGCGAAATCCATCCGCTCAACAACCTGCGCGTGCTGAAGTACCTGAAGCACACGCTGAAGGTGCCCGAGGAGGCGAAGAACGCGTGGTACCGGCACTGGATCGAGGCCGGCTTCGAAACGCTCGAGTCGCGTCTCGCGAACGATCCGCGCACCGGCAAGCTGGTTTTCGGCGACACGCCGACGCTCGCCGACGTGTGCCTCGTGCCGCAGGTGTTCAACGCGAACCGCTTCTCGATCGATACCACGCGCTTTCCGACGATCCAGCGGATCGTCGATCATGCCGCGACGCTCGACGCGTTCAAGGCCGCCGAGCCGGGCGTGCAGCCCGACGCGGAGTGAGCGCGGCGCACCCGCTGCGAGCATGAGCGCGCACGCATGAAAAAGGGCGCCCGAAGGCGCCCCGTGCGATGCGTGCCGACGAGGTTCAGCCGAGCAACGCGTCCGCGAATTCCACCGCGCTGAACGGCTGCAGATCCTCGACCTTTTCGCCGACGCCGATGAAGTAGACGGGCACCGGTCGTTGCCGCGCGATCGCGGCGAGGATCCCGCCCTTCGCGGTGCCGTCGAGCTTCGTGACGATCAGGCCGGTGAGGCCGAGCGCGTCGTCGAATGCCTTCACCTGCGTGAGTGCGTTCTGGCCGGTGTTCGCGTCGATCACCAGCAGCACTTCGTGCGGCGCGCCGTCGTGCGCCTTCGAGATCACGCGCTTCACCTTCTTCAGCTCTTCCATCAGGTGAATCTGCGTCGGCAGGCGGCCGGCCGTGTCGGCCATCATCACGTCGATCTTGCGCGCGCGCGCGGCGCTGACCGCGTCGAAGATCACCGCGGCCGGATCGCCGCTTTCCTGCTGCACGACCGTCACGTTGTTGCGCTCGCCCCAGACCGAGAGCTGCTCGCGTGCGGCCGCGCGGAACGTGTCGCCCGCGGCCAGCAGCACCGACTGGTCGAAGCTCTGCAGATGCTTCGCGAGCTTGCCGATGCTGGTCGTCTTGCCCGCGCCGTTCACGCCGGTGATCATCATCACGAGCGGCTGCGCGCGGCCGAGCATCAGCGATTTCTCGAGCGGCGTCAGCAGCTCGACGAGCAGGTCATGCAGCGCGTCCTTCACCTGCTGCGGGTCGGTCAGCCGGGCCGTGCGCACCTTTTCGCGCAGCGCGCCGAGCAGGTACTCGGTCGCATCGACGCCCGCGTCGGACATCAGCAGCGCGGTTTCGAGCTCCTCGTACAGATCCTCGTCGATCTTCGTGTTGACGAACACGCCGGTGATGCTCGAGCCCGTCTTCGCGAGCCCCGTTTTCAGGCGCGCGAGCCAGGACTTCTTCGCCGACGCGTCCTGCAGCGGCGGCGGGACGATCTCGACCGTCTCGACGACTTCGTCGCGGCCGTCGTTGGTCGGCGTGACCGTCACGACGACGGCCGGCGCGGCCGGTTGCACGGGCGCTTGCGGCACATCGGCCGCGGGCGCCGCATCGCGCGCAGGCGCGGCATCGGACGGCTCGTCCGCTTGCTGCGCGTCGGCCGATTGCGATTCCGCCGGATCGGGCTCCTGCGATTTCTTGAATCGTTTGAAGAAACTGAACATGGTCTGACGTCGGGAAGAGGGCAGGCCCGCCGGGAGGGGCGGGGCGCCGGACGGGCCGTTCTGCGTTCGCGCGGGCGCGGCGCACGGCGGCCGAAACCGTGCATTTTATCAGTGCGGCGTGGCGCTCGCGTCAGTGCGCGTTGCCGCTGTGGTAACGTGCGCCTGTTTGGCGGTGCGCCCCTGTGCGTACCCGGTCCCTCCGTCGTCGATATTCCGTATGTCCCGTTCCTCTTCCGGCCGCCCGGCGGCCCCTCCTGCCCGCGGCAAGCCGCACACGATCCGCATCATCGGCGGTGACTGGAAGCGCACGCCGCTCGCGGTGCTCGATCTCGACGGCCTGCGGCCAACGCCCGATCGCGTGCGCGAGACGCTGTTCAACTGGCTCGGCCAGGATCTCGAAGGCCGCCGCTGCCTCGACCTGTTCGCGGGCACCGGCGCGCTCGGTTTCGAGGCCGCGTCGCGCGGCGCGGCGAGCGTCGTGATGGTCGAGCGCCACCCGCGCGCCGCACAGCAGCTGCGGGCGATCAAGGACAAGCTCGGCGCCCGCTCGGTCGAAGTCGCCGAAGCCGATGCGCTGCGGCTCGCGGCCGGGCTCACGCCCGGTGCGTTCGACGTCGTGTTTCTCGATCCGCCGTTCGGCGAACCGGCCGTGCTCGATCGCGCGGTCGCGCTGGCGGCGCCGCTCGTCGCGGCGGGCGGCGCGCTGTACGTCGAAACGGGGGCGGAACTCGACCCGGCCGCGCACGAGGCGCTCGCCGGCTGGCAAGTGGAGAAGCACGGCAAGGCGGGTGCGGTTCACTATCATTTGCTGCGGCGCGAAAATGATGAATAATGCGCGTTCCATACGAGGCGGCGCGCCGCAAAGGCGACGCATGCCCATCCCGGCAGCGGCGTGCGCATCGCGCGGCTGCCATCCCGTTTGCGTGATGACAGGAGGAGCGACATGGTAGTCGCCGTGTATCCCGGTACGTTCGATCCGCTGACGCGCGGGCACGAAGACCTCGTGCGGCGTGCGTCGAGCATTTTTGATACGCTGGTTGTGGGCGTTGCCGACAGCCGCGCGAAAAAGCCGTTCTTCTCGCTCGAAGAACGTCTGACGATTGCGAACGAGGTGCTCGGCCATTATCCGAACGTGAAGGTGATGAGTTTCACCGGCCTCCTGAAGGATTTCGTCCGGACCAACAACGCGCGCGTGATCGTGCGCGGCCTGCGCGCCGTGTCCGATTTCGAATATGAGTTCCAGATGGCGGGGATGAACCGCTACCTGTTGCCCGACGTCGAGACGATGTTCATGACGCCGTCCGATCAGTACCAGTTCATCTCGGGGACGATCGTGCGCGAAATCGCGCAGTTGGGCGGCGATGTCAGCAAGTTCGTGTTTCCGTCCGTCGAGAAGTGGCTGACCGAGAAAGTGACGGCGATGGGAGGCCCTGCCGCGTAATGCGGCGCCGGCCGGTTTCGTTGCGAAGCCGGCCACTGGCCTGAAGAAGTGAGATCAGTATGGCTTTGATGATTACCGACGAGTGCATCAATTGCGACGTGTGCGAGCCCGAGTGCCCGAACGGCGCGATTTCGATGGGCCCGGACATCTACGTGATCGACCCGAACAAGTGCACCGAGTGCGTCGGCCATTTCGACGAACCGCAGTGCCAGCAGGTGTGTCCGGTCGAATGCATTCCGCGCGATCCGCAGCATGACGAGTCGCACGCGCAATTGATGGAGAAGTATCACGCGCTGATCGCCGTGAAGGGCGACGACGCGTCGTGACCCGGCGGTGACGCGCGCCCGTTGACTGGCGAGCGCACGTTCCGCTTTCAGATCGGCGCCGCCCGGCGCCGGTTCTTCCGTATCAGGCCAGCAGTTTGCGCAACGCCGCGACGAGTGCGTCGCATTCGGCATCGGTGCCGACCGTGATGCGCAGGTGCTGGTCGATCCTCGGCAGCCGGAAGTGCCGCACGAAAATTTCCCGTTCCTTCAGTTTCGCCGCGATCGTGCCCGCATCGTGCGCAGGATGGCGTGCGAACACGAAATTCGCCGCCGACGGCACGATGTCGAAGCCGAGCGCGTCGAGCGCGTGCGTGAGCCGCGTCCGGCTGTCGATCACGCGCCGGCAGGTCGCGTCGAAATAGTCGGTGTCGTCATACGCGGCCTGCGCGGCGACCTGCGCGAGCCGGTCGAGCGGATAGGAGTTGAAGCTGTCCTTCACGCGGTTCAGCGCGTCGATCAGCGCCGCATCGCCGAACGCGAAGCCGACGCGCATGCCCGCGAGCGAGCGCGCCTTCGACGTCGTGTGCACGACGAGCAGGTTCGGATGACGGTCGATCAGCGTAATCGCCGACTGCGCGCCGAAATCGACGTACGCCTCGTCGATCACGACGACCGATGACGGATTCGCGGCCGCGATCCGCTCGACGTCCGCGAGCGGCAGCGCGCGCCCGGTCGGCGCATTCGGGTTCGGAAACAGCACGCCGCCGGCGTCGTCGAGATAGTCGTCGACGCGGATCGAGAAGTCGTCCGCGAGCGGCACGACCGTGGTGTCGACGCCGTACAGGCGCGCGTAGGTCGGATAGAAGCTGTACGTGATGTCCGGAAAGCGCAGCGGGCGGTCGTGCTTCAGCAGCGCCTGGAACGTGTGCGCGAGCACCTCGTCGGAGCCGTTGCCGACGAACACCTGCTCGGGCTCGATGCGGTGATGGGCCGCGACCGTCTCGCGCAGCGCACGCGCGACCGGGTCCGGATAGCGGCGCAGCGTGTCGCCGGTCGTGCCGAGTTCGCGTGCGATCGCCGCGACGACGCGCGGCGACGGCGGATAGGGATTCTCGTTGGTGTTCAGCTTGACGGGGTGCGCGAGCGCGGGCTGCTCGCCCGGCACGTAAGGCACGAGTTGCTGAACGACGTCGCTCCAGTAACGGCTCACCGCTTGGCTCCTGTCGGGCAAAACGTCGAGATTACCGCATGTGTGCGTCGCGGTGGGGCGGGCGGAGCCGCCCGGCGGCGCCGGACGGCCCGATGCACCGGGCCGGTGCGACGCTCGGTCAATTGCGATGCAGCTGCATCGTCGCGCGGTCGAGTTCGCCCTTGACGACCATCGGCATCACGGCGAGCGCGCGTTCGATCGACGCGTCGATCACGTCCTGCTCCTCGCGGCGCGGCGGCTTCAGCACGAAGTTCGCGACGTCGGGCTTCGCGCCGGCGCGCGCGCTTTCCGGAATCAGGTCGCGCGGATGGCCGATGCCGATCCGCAGCCGCCAGTATTGCTGCGACGACAGGTGCGCGGTGATGTCCTTCAGGCCGTTGTGGCCGCCGCTGCCGCCGCCGAGCTTCAGCTTCACGGTGCCGGGCGGCAGGTCGAGCTCGTCATGCGCGACGAGGATCTGGTCGGGCAGGATCTTGAAGAATTGCGCGAGCGCGACGACCGACTGGCCGGAGCGGTTCATGTAGGTTTGCGGCTCGAGCAGGTGGACTTCCTCGCCGTGCAGGCGCGCTTTCGCGTAGAAGCCGTGGAAGCGGCGTTCGTCGCGCAGCGTCGCGCCGGCTTCGCGGGCGAGCTGGTCGATCAGCCAGAAGCCGGCGTTGTGGCGCGTCGCGGTGTATTCCGCCCCGGGATTGCCGAGGCCGACGATCAGTTTGATCATGACGTTTCGAAGGCGGCAACGGCCGCCTGGGCGCAGAAAAAGAAAAACCCGCCGGGCAAGCCGCGGCGGGTTGCGTCGACCGTTTCGTGAAACGGATCGATGGGGCGCGTAGGCAGCCGCTTAGGCAGCCGGCGTTTCGCCTTCAGCTGCGTCCGACACGGCACCAGCCGGGATCGTCGCCGATGCGACAACCGGGTTTTCCGCGTCGACGTGCGCGACCAGCGCGACGCCCTTCGGCAGCGTGATGTCCTTCGCGTGCAGCGATTGACCGGCTTCGATCTTCGACAGGTCGACTTCGAGGAACTCCGGCAGGTCAGCCGGCAGGCACTCGATTTCGATTTCCGTCGCGACGTGCGAAACGATCGCGCTCGACAGCTTCACGGCCGGGCTGACTTCCGCGTTCAGGAAGTGCAGCGGTGCCTTCGTGTGCAGCTTCTTCTTCGCGTCAACGCGCTGGAAGTCCACGTGCAGCACCAGTTGCTTGAACGGGTGGTATTGCACGTCGCGCAGCAGAACCTGTTGCGACTGGCCAGCCACTTCGAGGTCGAGGATCGACGAGTGGAAAGCTTCCTTCTTCAGGGCGTGCCACAGGGCGTTGTGATCGAGCTCGATCTTTTGCGGGGCCACTTCGCCACCGTAAACGATACCCGTGGTCTTACCAGCGTTGCGCAGGCGGCGGCTCGCACCCGTACCTTGCTCTTGGCGCTCGAAAGCGACGACTTTCATATGATTCTCCATTAGCTGCCCGCGACCAGGCAGTAAAACGGGGCCGTCAAACGGCGGCCCCTGATGAAACGGTCGGGGTTTCGTCTATCCCGTCCGATTGTGCAAAAAGCGAAGCGTTGCCGCTTCGCTTTCTGCGCATACTTTGTTCAGTCGATTCGCGATCAGGATTCCGCGAACAGCGACATCACCGAATCGCCGCGGCGGATCCGCGAGAACGTCTCGGCCAGCAGGCTCGCGCTCGTCAGCGAGCGGATCTTCGAGCAGGCCAGCGATTCGGCCGACAGCGGGATCGTATCGGTGACGACGAGCTCGTCGAGTGCCGATGCGGCGATGCGATCTGCGGCGCCGCCCGACAGCACGGGGTGCGTCGCGTACGCGAACACCTGCTTCGCACCGCGGTCCTTCAGCACTTGTGCGGCCTTGCAGAGCGTGCCGGCCGTATCGACCATGTCGTCCATGATCACGCAGGTGCGGCCTTCGACTTCACCGATGATGTTCATCACTTCGGCGATGTTCGCCTTCGGACGACGCTTGTCGATGATCGCGAGATCGCAGTTGAGCTGCTTCGCGAGTGCCCGGGCACGCACCACGCCGCCGACGTCCGGCGACACGACGAGCAGATCCGAGTAGTTCTGCTTGCGCAGGTCACCCAGCAGGATCGGCGTTGCGTAGATGTTGTCGACCGGGATGTCGAAGAAGCCCTGAATCTGGTCGGCGTGCAGATCCATCGTGATGATCCGCTCGACGCCGGCGATTTCCAGCATGTTCGCGATGACCTTCGCCGAGATCGCGACGCGCGCCGAACGCGGGCGTCGATCCTGACGGGCATAGCCGAAGTAGGGGATGGCTGCAGTGATCCGGCCGGCGGATGCGCGCTTGAGCGCATCGACCATGATCATCAGTTCCATCAGGTTGTCGTTCGTCGGTGCGCACGTGGATTGCAGGACGAAGACGTCCTTGCCGCGCACGTTTTCCTGGATCTCGACCTGGATCTCGCCGTCGGAGAAACGGCTGACCATTGCTTTGCCGAGGGGGATACCAAGGATATTGACGACTTCCTGGGCGAGCGCGGGATTCGCGTTGCCAGTAAAGACCATCAGGCCATCATGGCTGTGGCTGCTCATCGTGCACCTGCTTCAGGCTTGGGCGGGAAATGCGGGAAAATTTTTGGCAGGGGAGGAAGGACTCGAACCCTCGCATGCCGGAATCAAAATCCGGTGCCTTGACCAACTTGGCGACTCCCCTACACTTAACTGACTGCTTCACCGAACTCGTGTAGGCCGTTCGGCAAAGTAAAACTTCATGACGCGAAAGCGAAGAGCGGATGCTCGTTCAGACTCTCGGCAACTGCGCCATTCCAACTGGCGGGCAGCTTGGCTTTCGCCGCTTCTGCCTCGTGCTTGCTGTGAAACGCTGCAAACACGCTTGCTCCGGAGCCGGTCATCCTCGCGGGGGTCAAATCATACAACCATTTAACCGCCAGCGCAACTTCCGCGTACTTCCTTGTTACAACTTCCTGCATGTCGTTCCGGCCGAAGCTATCTGGCCATCCCGCATCGCTGGTTTGCTGTGCAAGAAAGTCAGCAATTGTGACGGGCTTCGTATCTCTTGTCAACAACTCATCTGAAAATATTTCAGCGGTGGGGACATGAACGCTTGGCGTCACAACCAAGAACCAGCGAGTCGGCAATTGTACCTCAGCTAATTCCTCTCCGATACCCTCTGCGAACGCATTTTTTCCAAAAATAAAAAACGGAACGTCCGCGCCGAGTTTGACCGCGAGCGACTGGAGCTCGGCACGCGGCAGGTCGAGTTGCCACAGGCGGTTCAGCGCGAGCAGCGTCGTCGCCGCGTCGGAGCTGCCGCCGCCGAGACCGGCGCCCATCGGCAGGCGCTTGTCGATCTCGATGTCGACGCCGTGCGCGGTGCCCGTATGCGCTTTCAGCAGGTTGGCCGCGCGCACGACGAGATCGCTTTCCTCGGGCACGCCTGGCACGTCGGTGACGCGCGCGACACGGCCGTCGTCGCGCAGCGTGAAGTGCAGCGTATCGCCCCAGTTCAGCAGCTGGAACACGCTCTGCAGATCGTGATAGCCGTTCGGACGACGGCCGGTGATGTGCAGGAACAGGTTGAGTTTCGCGGGCGCAAGGCAGTTGCGCAGCGAGCGGGTCGAATCGGTCATGCGTAGGTCTGGGCTGGGCTGGTGCTCACTGGTCGAGCACGAGCTTGATGTCGAGCGGCGGTGTCGCACGCACGAGGTTGACGCGTTTGACGCCCGTGGCCGGGGCATCCGCGTAGGCAAGGTAGTCGATGGTCCAGCCGTCCTGGCGGATCTGCTTGACGCGCGTGCCGTCGGCCGGGTCGCGCACGGTTTCCGCATGCGTCGCGGGCGCGGCCGTCGGCAACAGCCAGTAGCGCAGGCCGGCGAGCGGCAGTTCGAAGCCGAGCGTCTTCTGCATCAGGTCGCCGACGTCCGGTGCATATTGCGTCGGGCGGTTCGGCAGTTCGAGCGAGGCCGCCTGCGGCGTCGATTTCACGATCGCGAGCGTCTGGCCGAGCGGGCTGCGCAGCTCGAGCGACACGTCGTCGCCGTGCTCCTGCCAGTCGAAGTTGCCGTACACGTGCTGCTGCTTGCCGAGACGGTCGTCGTACTGCACCGCGAAGCGGCCATGGTAAGCGTGCGTCGCGGCCGTTTGCAGTGCCGCGCCCGGCGTCGGCGCACTGGCCGACGGCGGCGTGCTCGCGCAGCCGGCGAGCGCGAGCGCCGCGCCGGCCGCGGCCAGCGTGCGCTGCGCGCGGGAGGACAGGGAAAGCGTCGGGAACATCCGCATCAGAGACCGTTGACCTGGAGGCGCTTCAGCGTCTGCACGAGCGTGTCGTTGTCGGGTTCGAGCTTCTGCGCGTCACGCCACGCGGTGCGCGCGTCGTCCTGCGCGCCGCTCTTCCACAGCACTTCGCCGAGGTGCGCGCCGATCTCGGCGTTCGGCTGCAGTTCGTACGCACGCCGCAGCACCTTCGTTGCGCCGGCCGTGTCGCCCATCCGGTACTTCACCCAGCCGAGGCTATCCATGATGTACGCGTCGTTCGGCGCGAGCGTCATCGCCTTGTCGATCAGCTTGCTGGCTTCGGGCAGGCGCTGGTTGCGGTCGGCCAGCGAATAGCCGAGCGCGTTGTAGGCCTGCGGGTTGTCGGGCTGCGTGCGGATCAGCTCGCGCAACTGCTTTTCCATCGTCGTGTAGTGGCCGGTCTTCTCGGCCGCCATCGCGTAGTCGTAGCGCAGGTCGGGATCGTCCGGGAAGTCCTGGACCGCCTGCCCGAGCCGTGCCTCGGCTTCCGGATAGCGTTTCGCGGTGAACAGGATCGACGCGTCGGTGCGTGCGACCACGGCCGCGTCGCGCGGATCGGTGATCGGCAGGTCGTCGAGCACCTTGCGCGCCTCGTCGGTCCTGCCCTGTTTCTGCAGCAACTGCGCGCGCGTGATCTGCGCGGGCAGGTAGTGCTGGCTCGTCTGGTCGACCTTGTCGAGCCATTGCGACGCCTGCGCGTCGTTGTTCTGGTCGATCGCGATCTGCGCGAGGTAGATGTAGCCCTGGCCGACGTCGAGGTTCGGCTGCTTGTCGCCGAGCTGTACGTACTGCTTCAGGTAGGTGGTCGCTTCGTCGAGCTTCTTCTGCTGGATCTTGATCAGCGCGAGCGCCATCAATGGCGTCGGATCCTTCGAGTCGAGCTTGCGCATCGTCTCGAACTGCTTCTGCGCGTCGCCGAGGCGGTCGTCGGCGAGATACAGCTGCGACAGCGCCAGCCGCGCATCGCGCGACTTCGGATTCTGCTGAACATACTTCTCGAACGACGCGATGCCGGCCGCGCGTTCCGCCGGACCCATCTGCGACAGCATCAACGCCGCCGGCAGGTAGTCGGGACGCAGCGCCAGCGCCTGCTTCAGCGACTGCGCGGCGCCGTCCTTGTCGTCGACCGCGAGCTGTTGCCGCGCGATCGCGAGCTGGGCTTCGGGCCGGTTCATGTCGCTTTTCAGCATGTCCTTCAGCACCGCGAGGCCGCCGACGCGGTCGGGGCCGCGTACGAGCAGCGCCTGCAGCGCGAGGATCGCCGGGCCGCGCGTCTCGCCGGTCGCGCGGGCCAGCTCGCGCGCGAGCATCGGCTGTGCGTCGGCCGGCTTGCCGGCGAGCACCAGCAGCGCGGCGTCGACCTGCGACGCCCGGTTCGAATCCGGCGCGTACTGGCGCCACAGGTTCGCGGCGGACAGCGCGTCGGCCGGGCTCTGCGCGCCGAGCGCGATCTCGGTCGCGCGCTGCGCCATGCGCGGATCGCGCGTGTCGCGGGCAAGCGCGAGGTAGGTCTGGTAGGCCGGCGCCGGCTGGTTGCGCTGGAGCGCGACCTCGGCGGCGAGCACCTGGTAGACGATCTGGCTCGTCAGCGGCACACCGGGGAGATTCTTCTGCTCGTCCGGCATCACATGCTCGAACGCACCCTGCGGCTCCGCGTCGTCCGATGCCGGATCCTGCGCGTGGGCCGGGAAGGCGGTGAGGGTCCAGGCGGCAAACAGCGCGGCGCCGAGTGCACGGCGGACCGGGAAGGCGCGCACGCCGCGCACGGCGGCGGGGCGCTTCTGAAGCAGCTTCGAGGGCAGAGTCATGGAAATCCGTTCGATGTTTCAACCGATTGTAACGCGCTCGCTACAATACACGCACGATCGTGATAGGGTCCGTTTACATGTGGAACGCGCTTGCGAATGCCCGAAATCGCCCGCCTGGCAAGAAGCGACGAGCGCCGTTCGGCCGAGCCGATCTAGCGGCGAGCGACGCCGCAAGGCGGGCGATTTCGGGCATTCCCGTGGAATGTCTTTTTTAATTGGGGGTTGCCACGAGAACGGCCGCTCGCCGCGTTGCGCTCCTTGCGAATACGTCGGCATTCGCGGCGTTTCGCGCCCCGCGGCGAGCGGCCGTTCTCATGGCAACGCATGCGCGTTCCACATGTAAGCAGACCCTCGCCTCAGACCCGTAAAACATGCCAGAGTTGCCAGAAGTCGAAGTCACGCGCCGGGGCATCGAGCCCTTTGTCGCAGGCCGCCGCGTCGAGCGTGTCGACGTCCGTACCGCGATGCTGCGCTGGCCCGTGCCGGCGGGGCTCGCCGAGCAGTTGCGCGCGCGCGAGGTGCTCGCCGTCGAGCGTCGCGGCAAGTATCTGTTGTTCGAGGTCGACGCGGGCTGGTTCATCGTCCATCTCGGCATGACGGGCACGCTGCGCGTGTTGCCCGCGGCCGGCGTGCCGGTCGCCGCGAAGCACGACCACATCGACTGGATCTTCGACGAATTCGTGCTGCGGTTCCGCGATCCGCGCCGTTTCGGCGCGGTGCTGTGGCACCCGCGCGAAGCGGGCGACGTGCATGCGCACCCGCTCCTCGCGAGCCTCGGCGTCGAGCCGTTCTCGCCGGCCTTTACCGGCGCGCTGCTGCACGCGCGCACGCGCGGTCGCACGGTGTCCGTCAAGCAAGCACTGCTCGCGGGCGACATGGTCGTCGGCGTCGGCAACATCTATGCGTCGGAGAGCCTGTTTCGCGCCGGCATCCGGCCGACGACGGCCGCCGGCAAGGTCTCGCTGCCGCGCTACGAGCGGCTGGCCGACGCGGTGCGCGCGACACTTGCCGACGCGATCGAGCGCGGCGGCAGCACGTTGCGCGATTTTGTCGGCAGCAACGGCGAAAGCGGCTATTTCCAGCTCGACTGCTTCGTCTACGACCGGGCGGGCCAGCCGTGCCGCGTGTGCGGCACGCCGATCCGCCAGATCGTGCAGGGCCAGCGGTCGACCTATTTCTGTCCGACCTGCCAGCGTTAAAACCCTTTTCCACAATTAGACAACTTGAAGCCGCCCCGCATCGCCCCCGCTCCGTTCCGCGTCACGCCGTTGCATGGCACGTTCGCCACGCGCCTGGTCGCGTGGCAGCGCGAGCACGGCCGCCACGACTTGCCGTGGCAGAACACCCGCGATCCGTACCGGATCTGGCTGTCGGAAATCATGCTGCAGCAGACGCAGGTGTCGACCGTCATTCCGTACTACACGCGCTTTCTCGAACGCTACCCCGACGTCGCCGCGCTCGCGGCCGCGCCGACCGACGACGTAATGGCGCTGTGGGCCGGGCTCGGCTATTACTCGCGCGCCCGTAACCTGCACCGCTGCGCGCAGGTTGTCGTCGCCGAGCATGGCGGCGCGTTTCCGGCGACGCCCGACGCGCTGGCCGAACTGCCGGGCATCGGCCGCTCGACGGCCGCGGCGATCGCATCGTTTGCCTATGGCGCGCGCGCGACGATCCTCGACGGCAACGTGAAGCGCGTGCTTGCGCGCGTGTTCGGCGTCGAGGGGTTTCCGGGCGAGAAGCGCGTCGAGAACGACATGTGGGCGCTTGCCGAATCGCTGCTGCCCGATGCCGCGAACGCGGCCGACGTGAGCGCCTATACGCAGGGGCTGATGGATCTCGGCGCGACGCTGTGCATGCGCGGCAAGCCCGATTGCGTGCGCTGCCCGTTCGCGGGCGACTGCGTCGCGCAATCGACGGGCCGCCAGCGCGAACTGCCGGCCGCGCGGCCGAAGAAGGCCGTGCCGACGCGCAAGACCTGGATGCTCGTGCTGCGCGACGGCGACGCGGTGCTACTGGAGCGGCGGCCGCCGACCGGCATCTGGGGCGGGCTGTGGAGCCTGCCGCAAGCGGACGGTGATGCCGCACTCGCGGAACTCGCGCGCGGCTTCGGCGGTGGCGGCACGGTGCCGCTCGCGCCGCTCACGCACACTTTCACGCATTTCCGGCTGGAGATCGAGCCGCGGCTGAGCGACATGGCGGACGGCGGCGGATTGCCTTCACATGCGCGGGACGCGGACACCGCCTGGGTGCCGCTGAGCCGGCTCGACGCGTACGGCATGCCGGCGCCGGTGCGCAAGCTGCTCGATGCGCTGAGCGGGCCGCTGCTGTAACGAACGGGGAAGGGCGCGGCGCCGGTCGTGCGCTCGGAAACTGCGGATGGCTACAGGGCTTCCGTCGCGCGGGCGGGCCCTTCGGTCGGGCAAGCGCGACGCGACGAGCCGGCGCGGCTTAAAGCCAGCCGTGCCGGTCGAGCACGTGATGGACGGCGTCGATGCGTGCGCCGACGTCCGGAAACTCCATCAGCTTCTGCCGTGCGCGCAGGTCGAGCGGCAGCAGTTCCGCGAGGCGGTTCGACACCCAGCTCGGATCGTCGAGGCGGAACGGTTCGCCGAACGGCATTTTCTCCGGATCGGACTTCTTCAGCGCGTTGATGATGCGCTCGAGCACTTCGGCGCACGAGCCGAACTGCGCGAGCGTCTGCTCGCCGTCGAGCGGGATGTCGTCGGGCAGCGGCTCCGCGATGCCGACCAGGAGCCCGTTGCCTTCGACGCGATACGACAGCAGCTCGAAACGCTGCGTGCCGACCGCCTGCAGATACAGCATCCCGAATTCGCCGGTATCGCACTCGGTGATGCGCGCCATGCAGCCGATGGTTTCGGGTACCGATACGGCGCCGTCCTGCGCGACTTCGGGCCCGCTCTTCAGCAGGCACACGCCGAACGGCGCGTTGTCGCGCAGGCACGCGCGGGACATGTCGAGATAGCGCGCCTCGAACACCTTGAGCGGGAGCAGCCCTCCCGGAAACAGCACCGTGTGCAGCGGAAACAGCGGCAGGTCGATCAGGGTGGTCGATAGGGAGGACATGGCGCGCTGATGAAGGAGCGGGCGTCGCTAGGGTCGGTCGACCGCGGAGACGAGCCGCGACGACGCGTCGACATCCACTGGCGCGTCACGATGCCGCACGATCACGTTCGCTTCGCGCGCCAGGCGCGCGGCGAGCGTTTCCGCGATGAACACCGAGCGATGCTGGCCGCCCGTGCAGCCGATGGCGACGGTCAGGTAGCTGCGGTTGTCATCGCGGAAGTGCGGCAGCCATTTCATCAGGAACGCATGGATGTCGTCGATCATCTGGTGGACGATCGGCAGTGCGTCGAGAAAGGCGATGACCGGCTGGTCGAGCCCGGTGAGCGGGCGCAACTCGTGGTCGTAGTACGGATTCGGCAGCGCGCGCACGTCGAACATCAGGTCGGCGTCGAGCGGCACGCCGCGCTTGAAGCCGAACGACTCGAACATCACCATCAGGTCGTTGTTCTTCTGCTCGATGAAGCGCTTGACCCAGGTGCGCAGCGCGTTCGCGCGCAGCGTGCTGGTATCGATCTGGTGGCCGAATTCGGCGAGCGGCGCGACGAGGTCGCGCTCGCGCTCGATCGCTTCCTCGAGCGACGACAGCAGGCCGACGTCCGCATCGTGCGACAGCGAGCCGGACAGCGGATGGCGGCGGCGCGTTTCCGAGAAGCGCTGGATCAGCGACTGGGTGCTCGCGTTCAGGAACAGCACGCGTACGTCGTGCTCGCGGGACAGCTCGCGGATCAGGCCGGGCATTTCGTCGAGCGACGCGCTCGAGCGCGCGTCGATCGCGACCGCGAGCCGGCGCTGGCCGTCCTGGGCGAGGTAGCGGGCGAGTTCGGGGAGCACGTGCGGCGGCAGGTTGTCGACGCAGTAATAGCCTGCGTCTTCGAGCGCGTTCAACGCGACGGACTTGCCTGAGCCGGAGATGCCGGTGATAAGGACGATGCGCATGGGAAGCAGAGAATCCTGACGTTTCATCATAGCACCGGCTCGACGCGTCGGCGTTGCGCGGCCGGCGCGTGCGGGTTACACCAGTTTGCCGGGGAACTGACTGTCGGGATCTTGCATCGCGAGTCGTTGCCGATCCATGAAATCGCGCAACGTGTCGATTCCGCGCAACTGCAGGATCGTGTTCCGGACGGCCGCCTCGACCAGCACCGCGAGGTTGCGGCCAGCCGCAACCTGGATGGTGACCTTGCTGATCGGCAAGCCGAGCACGTCGACGGTCTGGCTTTCGAGCGGCAGGCGCTGGAATTCGCCGTCGGGGCGCCGCACGAGCTGGACGATCAGTTTCAGCTTCATCTTCCGCCGCACGGCGGTTTCGCCGAAGATCGTCTTGATGTCGAGCAGGCCGAGGCCGCGCACTTCGAGCAGGTTCTGCAGCAGCGGCGGGCAGCGCCCTTCGACGAAATCGGGGCCAAGTCGGACGAAATCGACTGCGTCGTCGGCGACGAGGCCGTGGCCGCGGCTGATCAGCTCGAGACCGAGCTCGCTCTTGCCGAGGCCCGAATCGCCGGTCAGCAGCACGCCCATCCCGAGAATGTCGATGAATACGCCGTGCAGCGTCGCGCGCGGCGCGAGGATGCGCGACATGTAGAGCCGCAGGCTGTCGATCACCGCGGCGGCCGACATCGGCGTCGTGAACAGCGGTGTGGACGAGCGGGTGCAGCGCAGCACGAGTTCGGGCGGGGCCGCGGCGCCGCCGGCGACGACGAGGAACGGCGGTTCGAGTGCGATCAGCTCGGCCATGTGGCGCGAGCGGTCTTCGTCGGTCTGGCGCTGGTAGTAGTCGATTTCGGCTTCGCCGAGCACCTGGATCCGGTTCGGGTGGATCAGGTTCAGGTGGCCGACGAGGTCGGCGCTCGACGTTGCATTGCCGACCGTGTCGGCGGAAAAGCCGCGTTCCCAGCCTTCATGCCCCGTCAGCCAGCTCAGTTTCAGCGTGGCTGCGTTGTCGTCGAAGATGCTCTGGGCGTTGATGCTGGACGTATCCATGACTCTCGTCACTCCAATGGGCCGGTGCAGGCGCGCGGCGACGGACGTCGCCATGCCGGGCGGCCCTGGACGGCGGCACAGGCCGCCTCGTACCGGAAAAATTCCGCCCGGATCAACTCAAGGTTGCCACTGAGTAAGCAGGCGATGCAACTCGGCGATATCCGTTTCGTTGTGCAGACGCTCGCGCGCGTCGCGATCGGACAGCAGTTGCGCGATTTCCGACAGGATCTCGAGGTGTTGCTGGGTGGCTTGCTCGGGAACGAGCAGGAAGATCAGAAGGCCGACCGGCTGGCCGTCGGGCGCTTCGAACGGGATCGCATCGGCGAGGCGGACGAACGCGGCGAGCGGGTGCTTGAGCCCCTTGATGCGGCCGTGCGGAATCGCGACACCTTCGCCGAGCCCGGTCGAACCGAGGCGCTCGCGCGCGAACAGGTTGTCCGTGACGGTGCTGCGGGCGATGCCGTTCTGATTCTCGAACATCAGCCCGGCTTGTTCGAAGACGCGTTTCTTGCTGGTGACTGAGAGGTCGATGACGACGTTCTCTATGGGCAGGATTTTGGCTAGGCGATTCATGTTGGCAGGCGATTGGGCGGCCTGGGGTCTCCTTGCTGCGGCAGACTGATTTTCCATGTTCGGCGATATCAAGGCATGTGGCATCGGCAACCTGCAACGCAGCTACCGCACCCAACGCCCCCCGGCGATAACCGAAACATTATAGAGCACAGCCGCGTGCGTGGCGCGGCCCGGACTGACCGGTTGCACCGCTGCGCGGAGTCGCAAAAAAAACGCCCGGCGAACCGGGCGGCGTGCGTGTTGCGGTAAAGGTTATTGCGGCGGCAGTTCGATCTGGTCGATCGACGGTTGAAGCTTGATCGGGTCGTGCGCGTGCGTTTGCAGGCGCTCCATGTGCTTGACGACCTGGCGATCCAGCTTGTCGATCAGCAAATCGATCGCGGCGTACAGGTTGCCGTTCGCGCTTTCAACGAAGATGTCCTTGCCCTTCAGGTGCAGATTGATTTCCGCGCGCTGCTGCTTGTCCTTTTCCTTGTGGTTGTCGACCGAGAGGATCACAGTGCCATCGATCACCTGATCGCTATGCCGTAGCACCCGGTCCAGCTTGGTGATCACGTATTCGCGAATTGCAGGCGTGACTTCGAGATGATGTCCACTGATCTTCAGGTTCATAGTGCTTCTCCAAGCGAGTGACCACCCGGCCGCATCGAGGCGGCGCTCCGGTCGACTTGCCCCTGCCGCACGAGGCGGCGTATCGCGGACAGGTCGCCCGGCCTGTTCCCCGTGTGCGCGGTGGCCGGAACACGCCTGCCGCCGGGCAGGCAGCAGGCTAAAGAGACTTGCGCAGATTCACTGCCGGGATTTTGAGGGCTTCGCGATATTTCGCAACCGTGCGGCGTGCGACCACGAAACCCTGTTCTGCCAGCAGCTCGGCAATGCGGCTGTCCGAAAGTGGCGATTTTGGGTCTTCAGCTCCTATCAGTTGCTTGATGAGGGCTCGGATGGCGGTCGACGAGGCGGCGCCACCGGTGTCGGTCGAAACGTGAGATCCGAAGAAGTACTTAAATTCAAGCGTCCCGAACGGGGTCAGCATGTACTTCCCGGTTGTCACACGGCTGACAGTCGACTCGTGTAGGCCCAGCGTATCAGCTATTTCCCGCAAAACCAAGGGGCGCATGGCAATTTCACCGTGCGCAAAGAAATTCTTCTGACGCTCGACAATAGCCTGCGCGACACGCAGGATCGTGTCGAAACGCTGCTGGATATTCTTGATCAGCCACCGTGCTTCCTGGAGCTGCTGCTTCAGCGAACCGGCCGACGGATCGCCGCGGCTGTTGCGCAGGATGTTTGCGTACAGGTTGTTGATCCGCAGGCGCGGCATGACCTCCGGATTGAGCTCCGCGAGCCATCCCTGGCCGGCCTTCTTCACGATGATGTCGGGCACGACGTAGTCGGCCTCGGCCTTGCCGTACGCGGCGCCGGGGAACGGCTCCAGCGAGCGGATCAGCGCATGCGCGTCGCGCAGCGCGTCGTCGCTTGCCTTCAGGTGCTTGCGCAACCGCGTGAAATCGCGGGCCGCGAGCAGTTCGAGGTGCTGCGACACGATCTCGAGCGCGAGCGTGCGCGTCGGGGACGGATCGAGGCGCAGCAACTGCAGCTTCAGGCATTCCGACGCCGAGCGTGCGCCGACGCCGGGCGGGTCGAAGCTGTGCAGCAGCGCGAGCGCCGCGTTCAGCTCGTCGCAGTCGATCTCCAGCTCGGGCGGCAGGTCGGCGAGCACTTCGTCGAGCGTCGCGGTCAGGTAGCCGTCGTCGTCGAGCGACTCGATCAGGAACATCACGAGCGCGCGATCGCGCGGGCTGGCCTGCGTGACGCGCAATTGCGCGGACAGGTGGTCGCGCAGCGACGTCGCGGCTTCCTGCACCTGCAGCGGCGGGAGGTCGTCGTCGTCGGACGCGCCGCTCGCGCGGCCGAATTCATCGAGATTCCATTGCGGGCCGTCGTTGCCGTCGCCGGACCCGTAACTGTCGTATTCGTCGGCGCCAGCCGGCTCGTCGCGCTCCGCGCGATCGCCGGACGTGCTGCTGCCGTTCGTCGAGGCCGGCTCGTTATGCTGCCCGGGGGGCGTCTGCGCGATCAACGATCCGTCCGCCGCGACGCGCAGCGGGCTCGCGATCCATTCGTCGTCGTTCTCGAGCAACGGGTTTTGCGCGACGGCCATCGCGACTTCCTGCTGCAATTCGAGCGTCGACAACTGCAGGAGCCGGATCGACTGCTGCAGCTGCGGCGTCAGCGCCAGATGTTGCGACAGGCGGAGTTGAAGGCTGGCTTTCATGGCAAGGAGGGAGTCATACCGGCAGTGTGCCACGACCCAGGCGCGTTGAGCCATCCGCGATTACGCGCGGCGCGCCGCCCGGCCGCGGGCATGGCCGCGAAGCAGGGCGCGGCCCCGCGCGGCGATGCCGGGCGGGGTGCAGCCAGCCACGAGGGAGAGTTACATCCGGAAGTGTTCGCCGAGGTACACGCGGCGCACGCTTTCGTTTTCGATGATTTCGCTGGGGGCGCCGGCGGCGAGCACCGAACCGTCGCTGATGATATACGCGTGGTCGCAGATGCCGAGCGTTTCGCGGACGTTGTGATCGGTGATCAGCACGCCGATGTTGCGCTGCTTCAGGAACTTGACGATCTTCTGGATCTCGAGCACCGCGATCGGATCGACGCCGGCGAACGGTTCGTCGAGCAGGATGAAGTTCGGGTTGGTGGCGAGCGCGCGCGCGATTTCGACGCGGCGCCGTTCACCGCCCGACAGCGACAGCGCGGGGTTCTCGCGCAGGTGGCCGATCTGCAGTTCGTCGAGCAGCGCTTCGGTGCGCGACGAGATCGCGTCCTTCGACAGCCGCTTGCCGTCTTCGCCGTACTGCAGCTCGAGCACCGCGCGGATGTTTTCCTCGACGGTCAGCTTGCGGAACACGGACGCTTCCTGCGGCAGGTACGACAGGCCGAGCGACGCGCGCTTGTGGATCGGCAGCAGGCTGATCGAGCTGCCGTTCAGCGAGATCTCGCCCGCGTCGAGCGGCACGAGGCCGACGATCATGTAGAACGACGTGGTCTTGCCGGCGCCGTTCGGGCCGAGCAGGCCGACGACTTCGCCGCTCTTCACGTCGAGCGACACGTCCTTGACGACCGTGCGCGAGCCGTAGCGCTTCTTCAGGTTGCGGACGACGAGCGAGCTCGTGGTGCCGGCCGGCTGGCGGTTCGGTAGCGCGTTCATTGGCCCGGCGCTCCCTGGATCGTGGTCGACGGCGACAGCTTCGCCGGCGCACCGTTCAGCGGCGCGGGGCCGCCGTTCTTCGGCGACAGCATCGCGCGCACGCGGCCGTTCGGGTTGCCCGGCGCGGCGACGTCCTTGCCGCCCTTCGCGGTGTAGAAGTCGCGCTGGCCGTCGTACGTGATCACGCTGCCGTGCACGGTATCGGCGACGGTCGACGTGCCCTGCAGGCGGCGTACGGTCGCGGCGGTCGTCAGCGTGGTCAGGTCCTGCTTGCCGTCGTAGTCGATGCGCTCGGCGTCGCCGTCGATGTATTCGTCGAGGCCTTCGCGCTTCTGGCGGAACGTCGCGTGCTTCTTGCCGCTGCCGTACGAGGTCGCGTACTGATAGCCTTCCGGGTCCTGGCGCACTTCGACGCGATCGCCCTTGATGATGATCGTGCCCTTCGTGATCACGACGTTGCCGGTCGCGACCGTGACCTGCTTCAGATCGTCATAGGTCAGGTTGTCGGACTCGACGTTGATCGGCTTGCCCTGGTCGGCCTTCTCGGCATGGGCGAGCGGCGCCAGCCCGACCAGCGGGAGCGCCACGAGCGTCGCGGCAAGCGCGGCGCGGACGGCGCGCGCAGCGCCGCCGGAAATCTGTCGAGGGAACGGTTCGTTCATGCAGTCACGTGAGGGATGCGTCACTTGGGTTGACCTTTCGAGCCGCCGGACGTGTCCGCCGCGGCGATCGTGCCGCGCACGTTGCCGTAAAGCTCGATGACCCGGGTGACGTTGTTGTACTTCATGCCGTCGGTCGCGTTGACGAGCGACAGGCCGCGCTGAAGTTTAACCGGCTTTTCGGTCTGGATCACATCGTCATTGACGAAGATCCGGAAATGCTGGGAATCGGCCTGCATCTGCGGATCGCCGCCGCCGGCGGCGCGCAGGATGCGCGCATTGTCGTACAAATCGACGATCGACACGTCGCCGTTGACGGTGCCGCGCTTCGCGGTGGTCGTCACGACCGGCTTGCCGGGCTGGAACGCGCGCATGGCCGGATCGGTCAGGTCGCTGCTTTCGGTGTCTTCGTAGTGAATCAGCTTCGCGGCCGTCAGCCGGTACTGGGTCGAGCCCGACTGGTCGAGCTCAGTGACCGAGAAGTTGTCCGCGAAATAGTCGGGCGTGTGGCGCTTGGGCTGCACGGTGCCTTCGCCGGGCGGCGGCAGCGTGGCCTGCAGCAGCCACCAGGTGATGCCCGCGAGCGCGGCGACCGCGGCGAGCGGCAGCAGCTGGGTCCAGCGGAAATGCGTGCTCATCCGTCAGGCTCCGCAGGCGGCCGCGAGCAGCGCATCATAGCGGCGCTGCGCGCGCAGGATCGCATCGCAGACTTCGCGCACGGCGCCGTGGCCGCCGCGGGCCTCGGCGACCCAGTGCGCGCGGGCGATCACTTCGGGGTGCGCGTTCGCGGGGGCCGTCGCGAAGCCGCAACGCAGCATCACGGGCAGGTCGGGCCAGTCGTCGCCCATGTAGCCGCACGCGTCGGCGGTCAGGCCGAGCGACGCGATCAGGTCGGCGAACACGGTGAGCTTGTTCTCGACGCCCTGGAACAGGTGCGCGATCTTCATTTCCTTCGCGCGCGCCGCGACGATGTCCGAGCGGCGGCCCGTGATGATCGCGGTCGCGATGCCGGCTTCGCCGAGCAGCTTCACGCCGTGGCCGTCGAGCGAATTGAACGACTTCATCGTGTCGCCGGCCGCGGTAAACAGCAGGCCGCCGTCGGTCAGCACGCCGTCGACGTCGAAAATCATCAGCTTCACGCGGCTTGCGCGTTCGGCTGCAGTCAGCGCTGCGCTCATCAGATCACCTTCTTCGAAAACAGGTCGTGCATGTTCAGCGCGCCGATCAGCGCGCCGTCGGCATCGACTACCAGCATCTGGTTGATCCGGTGGCGCTCCATCAGTTCCACGGCTTCGACCGCGAGGTGATCCGGCGCGATCGTGCGCGGATCGCGCGTCATCACTTCGGTGATCGGCAGCGCGCGGAAATCGCCGTCGCGCGCGAGCACGCGGCGCAAGTCGCCGTCCGTGAAGATGCCGGCGACCTTGCCGTCGGCGTCGACCACGGCCGTCATGCCGAGGCGCTTCGCGGTGATCTGGAACAGTGCGTCCGACAGCGTCGCGTCGAGCCCGATGGACGGGACGTCGTCGCCCGAGCGCATCACGTCGCGCACATAGGTGAGCAGGCGCCGGCCGAGTGCGCCGCCCGGGTGCGAGCGCGCGAAATCTTCCGAACCGAAGCCGCGCGCGTCGAGCACGGCAACGGCGAGCGCGTCGCCGAGCGCGAGCGCGGCGGTCGTGCTTGCGGTGGGCGCGAGGTTCAGCGGGCAGGCTTCCTTCGACACCGCGGCGTTCAGGTTCACGTCGGCGAGCGTGCCGAGGCTCGACTCCGCGCGGCCCGTGATCGCGATCAGCTTCGCGCCGATCCGCTTCACGAGCGGCAGGATGGCGACGAGCTCTTCCGATTCGCCGGAATAGGAGATGCCGATGAAGACGTCGTCGGAGGTGACCATCCCGAGGTCGCCGTGGCTGGCCTCGGCGGGGTGGACGAAGAAGGCCGGCGTGCCGGTGCTGGCCAGCGTGGCTGCAATTTTGCGGGCGATATGCCCCGATTTGCCGATCCCGGACACCACCACGCGGCCGCGGCAGCCGAGCAGCAGCGCGACGGCCTGGACGAAGCCGCCGTCGAGCTGGTCGCGCAGCGCGCGCACGGCGTCCGCCTCGATGTCGAGCACGTCGCGGGCGAGCGCGAGCGCCCGATCATCATTGATTTTCGCTATCATGCGCGGAGTATAGCAAAGGCGTTTGTTCGCCGCGCCGGGCCTTCGGACTCGTCCGAGGTCGCCTGTCCATCGCCACCACCCGCGCCCGCATTGCCGTGGCCCCGACGAACGAGGACGCTTCGCCTGTGATTTCCCCGCTCGAAATGACCCTGCTGCTGCTGCTGGCCTCGGTGGTGGGCGTCGTCGTATTCCGTTCGTTGAACCTGCCGCCGATGCTCGGCTATCTGACCGTCGGCATCCTGGTCGGCCCGCATTCGTTCGGCATTGCCGCGGATCTCGAACGGGCCGAGCACCTCGCGGAATTCGGCGTGGTGTTCCTGATGTTTTCGATCGGCCTCGAATTCTCGCTCGCGAAGCTGAGGGCGATGCAGCGGCTCGTGTTCGGGCTCGGGTTGCTGCAGGTCGTCGCGACCCTCGCGCTCGCGCTCGTGCTCGGCGCGCTGTTCGAGCACTGGGTGCACATCACGTGGCAGGGCAGCATCGCGCTCGGCGGCGCGCTCGCGATGTCGTCGACGGCGATCGTGTCGAAGATGCTCGCCGAGCGGCTCGAGATCGAGACCGAGCATGGCCGCAACATCTTCGGCGTGCTGCTGTTCCAGGATCTCGCGGTCGTGCCGCTGCTGATCGTGATCGCCGCGTTCGGCGCCGAATCGTCGAAGGACCTCGCGATCACGCTCGGCTTCGCGGCGGTCAAGATCGTGATCGCGCTCGCGCTGCTGCTGATCGTCGGCCAGCGCTTCATGACGCGCTGGCTCAACGTCGTCGCGCGGCGCCGCTCGCAGGAACTGTTCGTGCTGAACCTGCTGCTCGTCACGCTCGGCGCCGCGTTCATCACCGACCGCTTCGGCCTGTCGCTCGCGCTCGGCGCGTTCATCGCGGGGATGCTCATCTCCGAGACGCCGTTCCGCCATCAGGTGGAAGAGGACATCAAGCCGTTCCGCGACGTGCTGCTCGGCCTGTTCTTCGTGACGACGGGGATGCTGCTCGATCCGCGCGTGATCTGGGAGCACCCGTTCCTCGTGCTCGGTTTCTTCTTCGGCCAGATCCTGTTCAAGGGGACGATGATCGCAGGGCTTGCGCGGCTGTTCGGCGCGACGCCGGGCGTCGCGATGCGCACCGGCATCGGCCTCGCGCAGGCCGGCGAATTCGGCTTCGTGCTGCTGAACCTGATCCTCGACCGGCATCTCGTCGATTCGACGCTGCTGCAGGCGATCCTCGCGTCGATGCTGCTGTCGATGCTCGCCGCGCCGTTCCTGATCCAGAACGCCGACCGGATCGTGATGCGGCTGTCGTCGACCGAATGGATGCAGCAGTCGCTGCAGATGACGCGGATCGCGACGCAAAGCCTGAAGCAGCGCGGCCACGTGATCATCTGCGGCTACGGCCGCGCCGGGCAGAACCTGGCGCGGATGCTCGAGCAGGAAGGCATTTCGTACGTCGCGCTCGACCTCGACCCCGATCGCGTGAGCGCGGCCGCCGCGGCCGGCGAGTCGGTGGTATTCGGCGACGCGGCGCGCCGCGAATCGCTGCTCGCGGCCGGTATCCACCGCGCGGCGGCCGTCGCGATCACCTATGCGAACACGCCGTCGGCGCTGCGCGTGCTGCACCACGTGCACGAGCTCGAGCCGACGCTGCCGGCGATCGTGCGCACCGTCGACGACGCCGATCTCGAGAAACTGCTCGCGGCCGGTGCGACCGAAGTGATTCCGGAGATCGTCGAGGGCAGCTTGATGCTCGCGTCGCATACGCTGGTGCTGGTCGGCGTGCCGATGCGCAAGGTCGTGCGGCGCGTCGAGGAAATGCGCGACGAGCGCTACAGCCTGCTGCGCGGCTATTTCCGCGGCGCGGACGACGCGGACGACGACGACCACGAGCAGGTGCGGCTACAATCGGTGCCGGTCGATGCGCGCGCGGACGCGGTCGGGCGTTCGCTGGAAGAACTCGGGCTGTATGCGCTCGGGCTGGAAGTCACGGCGATCCGCCGGCACGGCATCCGCGGCGTCGAACCGGACCCGCAGACCAAGCTGCGCGCGAGCGACATCGTCGTGCTGCGCGGGCTGCCCGAGGCGCTCGCGCTCGCGGAGGAGCGGTTGTCGCGCCATCGGCGCGATCCGCCGGCCGCGGCCGCTTGAGTTGCGACTCACAACCTGACCCGTATTTTTCAGAAACGGTGCCCGATCTTCGCGCACCGTTTTTTTCGGAGAGTTTCATGCCGCATTCGTCGTCGGGCGCACCGCTCGATCCGGTCGCTTTCATCCACAGCCAGATCCGCACGGTGCCCGACTGGCCGCAGCCGGGCGTGCAGTTCCGCGACATTACGACGCTGCTGCAGAGCCCGAAGGCGCTGCGCATCCTCGTCGACCTGTTCGTCGAACGCTATGTCGATGCGAAGCTCGACTACGTCGCGGGTCTCGACGCGCGCGGCTTCATCATCGCGCCGATCGTCGCGTACGAGCTGAGCGTCGGCTTCGTGCCGATCCGCAAGGTCGGCAAGCTGCCGTACAAGACGTGCTCGGAATCGTACGACCTCGAATACGGCAGCGCGACGGTCGAGATCCACGAAGACGCGTGCCGCCCCGGCGACCGCGTGATCATCATGGACGACCTGATCGCGACCGGCGGCACGATGATGGCGGGGCGCAACCTGCTGCAGCGGCTCGGCGCGGTGGTCGTCGAAGGCGCGGCGATCATCGACCTGCCCGATCTCGGCGGCTCGGCGCTGTTGCGCAATGCCGGACTGCCCGTCTATACCGTTACCGAATTCGGCGGCCACTGAGCGCCGGCCCGCCCGGGCTTGCCGCCCGGGTTCACCGTATTGGTTCACGTTCTGCAGCGAGGTCACGATGCCCAACTTCATGCTGTTTCTCGCCACGTCGATCGCGATTACGTTCGCGCCCGGTCCCGACAACCTGCAGGTGCTCGCACGCGGCATCTCGCAGGGCCGTGCGGCGGGCTTCGTCGCCGCGCTCGGCTTCACGGCGGGGATCCTGTTCCACACGACGCTCGCGGCGCTCGGCGTCGCGGCCGTGCTGCGTTCGTCGCCGGTCGCGTTCCAGATCCTGAAGCTCGCGGGCGCGGCGTACCTCGTGTGGATCGGCATCAAGGCGCTGCGCAGCCAGGGGCTCTCGAATGCGCATGCGCGCCCGCCGCAGCCGCTCGGCACGATCTTCCGGCAGAGCGTGATCGGCAACCTGATGAACCCGAAGGTCACGCTGTTCTTCGTCGTGTTCCTGCCGCAGTTCGTCGATCCGCACGGCGCGCAAAGCGTGACGCTGCAGATGTTCGAGCTCGGCGCGTTGTTCATGCTGCAGACGGCCGCGGTCTTCTCGCTGTTCGGCGTCGGCGCGGGCATGATCGGCGCATGGCTGAAGCGCCGTCCGAAGGCCGGCGTGTGGCTCGACCGGATCGCCGGTGCGACGTTCATCGCGATCGGCATCCGCGTCGCGCTGAAGGACTGACCGCGATGACGTTTCCGTGCATCGCGGCCGCCCGCCGCTTCGATCCGGCCGCGCACCTGCGTTTCGAGATCGCCGGGCAGGCGGTCGGCTGGGTGCGCCGCCAGGACGTCGCGAAGCTCGCGCGCTGGCCCGACGTGTTCGAGCTGACCGGCGAGCGCGTCGTGTTGTCGGCGCGCTATGACTCGGTCGACGCGCGCAGCATGGCGCTCGCGAGCGCGATCGGCGCACTGGCGGCCGAAGGCGCGATTCCCGGCTGGCGCGACGAGATCTACGCGATCCGCAACCGCTTCGACGATCCGCCGCTCGCGTTCATCGAGCGCGCCGCGTCGCGCTTCTTCGGCACGCAGACCTATGCAGTGCATCTGAACGGCATCGTAGAATATGCGGTTACGCCGGGCGAGCCGCTTGCCGCGGCCGTGCCGCAGATGTGGCTCGGCCGCCGCAGCGAGACCAAGGCCACCGACCCCGGTATGCTCGACAACGTGGTTGCGGGCGGCATCGGCTGGGGCCTGGGTGTTCACGAGACGCTCGCGAAGGAATGCTGGGAAGAAGCCGGCATTCCGCCCGAACTGGCCGCGCGCGCGATCGCGGGCCGCGCGGTGCAGGTGCTGAACTCGCTGCCGGAAGGCACGCAGTCCGAGCTGATCTTCGTGTACGACCTGCCGCTGCCGCACGACTTCGCGCCGCGCAACCAGGACGGCGAAGTGGCCGAGCACCTGCTGGCCGGCGTGCCCGAGGTGATCGGCTGGCTGCGCGAAGGCCGTGCGACGATGGACGCGAGCCTCGCGACGCTCGACACGCTGCTGCGTCACCGCTGGATTCCGGCGGCCGACGCGGCCGGCATCGACGCGCTGTTCGCGCCGGCCGCGTGACACACGCCGCAGCGCGCGGTCAGGCGCGGCGAACGGGCAATTTGACGAATACGGAAACAAAGGGAGTCGCGGTCATGCCGACCGATCACAGCTTTATCTTGAAACTGTCGTGCCCCGACCGGCACGGCATCGTCCATGCGGTCTCGGGCTTCCTGTTCGAGCGCAGCAACAACATCCTCGATTCGGCGCAGTTCGGCGACAGCCGCACCAGCGAGTTCTTCATGCGCGTGCACTTCGAGCAGGACGGCAACGGCGCGGATGCCGCGACGGCGCTCGACACGCTGCGCAAGGAGTTCGCTCCGCTCGCCGAGCAGTTCTCGATGCGCTGGGAGCTGCACGACGCGGCCGTGAAGCCGCGCGTCGTGATCATGGTGTCGAAGATCGGCCATTGCCTGAACGACCTGCTGTTCCGCTATCGCACCGGCCAGCTGCCGATCGAGATCCCGGCGATCGTGTCGAACCACAAGGAGTTCTACCAGCTCGCCGCGAGCTACAACATTCCGTTCCATCACTTCCCGCTGATCGGCGGTTCGTCCGATGCCGCAAAGGCCGCGCAGGAAGCGCGCGTGCTGGAAGTGATCGACGAGCACCAGGCCGATCTCGTCGTGCTCGCGCGCTACATGCAGATCCTGTCGCCGAACATGTGCCAGCAGCTCGCCGGGCGCGCGATCAACATCCACCATTCGTTCCTGCCGAGCTTCAAGGGCGCGAAGCCGTACTACCAGGCGTTCGACCGCGGCGTGAAGCTGATCGGCGCGACCGCGCATTACGTGACGACCGATCTCGACGAGGGCCCGATCATCGAGCAGGAAGTCGAGCGTGTCGACCACAGCATGACGCCCGACCAGCTGACCGCGATCGGCCGCGACGTCGAGTGCGTGACGCTCGCGCGCGCAGTGAAGTGGCACGTCGAGCACCGGATCGTGCTGAACGGGACGAAGACGGTCGTGTTCCGCTGATCCGTCGGCGGGGCCGGACGCTCGGCCCGGACCGACAAAAACGCCGCACCCTTTACGGGGTGCGGCGTTTTTTTTATCGCGTGGGCGCAGCAGGCTGCTTCAGATCAGCCGCAGCAGGTACAGCTCGCGCTTCAGGTACGCATAGAAGATCGGTGCGGCGATCACGCCCGGCAGCCCGAACGCGGCTTCCATGATCAGCATCGCGAGCAGCAGCTCCCACGCACGCGACTCGATCTGGCCGCCGATGATCTTCGCGTTCAGGAAGTATTCGAGCTTGTGGATGACGACGAGGAACGCGAGCGATGCGATCGCGGTGCCCATGCTGACCGACAGCGACACGGCGACGATCAGCGTGTTCGAGATCAGGTTGCCGATCACCGGCAGCAGGCCGACGATGAACGTGACGAGCACGAGGGTTTTCGACAGCGGCAGCCGCTGGTGGAAGATCGGCAGCGCGACGAGCAGGTAGATGCCGGTGAACACCGCGTTGATCGCCGAGATCTTGATCTGCGCGAACACGATCCGGCGGAATGCATCGGCGAAGCGCGACACGCGCGTGACGAGCGCGGTCGACAGCGGCCGGCGCGCCTTGCCGTGCTCGACACCGATCGCGATCATCGCGCCGATGATCATCCCGAACAGCACGTGGCCGAAGCCGCGGGCGACGCTCTTGCCGCTCTGCTGGAGCTGGTCCATGTGCGAGTGCATCAGCACGGCGGCCTTGGTCTTCATCTGCTCGACGTCGACGGGCAGCAGGTTGGCGATCCAGGCCGGCGTGCGCGCGCGGGTCTGCTCGACGATCTGCATCAGCTGGTCGAGCAGGCTCTGCAGGTTCGGCACCGTGCGCTCGAAGTGTTCGATGATGCCGATCGTCAGGCTCGTCAGCGCGCCGACGATCACGATCGACAGCAGCACGACGGCGACCCAGCGTGCGCGCATGCTCGTGGTGTGGCGTTCGATCACGGGCGCGATCGTGTGGATCAGCTGGTAGACGAGCAGGCCGGCCAGCAGCCCGCCGAGCAGCTTGAGCTCGATCACGAGCCACATGGCGAGGATCGCGAACACGTAGCTGCCGATCTCGAGCGCGGACAGCTTCGGCAGGCTGAAGTCGCTCGTCAGCCGCACGCTGCGCAGGTGCGGTTCGCGATTCTGCGCATCGCGCGACGAGTCTGGTTGCTTCTCCATCGTGGATTCCTGTCGTTCGTGTGTCATGCCGCGGAATGCGCGGCAGAGCCGTGTTCGCCCGGCGTCGCACCGGATTGGTGCGTACGGCGAACCTTACGACCGTAAAGTATAGCTGTCATTATGGTCCGCAACGGGGCCGTTTGGCGTGTGGTGTAAACGCAGAAGGGAAAACGCGGGGAGGCGGGCGGTACGCCGCGGAGGGACGCGCGCGGCCGGGCGGCCGCGCGCGGGAAGGCAGTGGCCGTCAGCCGGCCGCGACCTTGCGGGTCGTGCGCTTGAGCAGCGGCGCGAGGTACTTGCCGGTGAAGCTCGCCTTCGTCTTCGCGACCTGCTCGGGCGTGCCCTGCGCGATGATCTGGCCGCCGCCGGCACCGCCTTCGGGGCCGAGGTCGATCACCCAGTCGGCCGTCTTGATCACGTCGAGGTTGTGCTCGATGATCACGACCGTGTTGCCCTGGTCGCGCAGCCGGTGGATCACTTCCAGCAGCAGCGCGATGTCGTGGAAGTGCAGGCCCGTGGTCGGCTCGTCGAGGATGTACAGCGTGCGGCCGGTGTCGCGCTTCGACAGCTCCAGCGACAGCTTCACGCGCTGCGCCTCGCCGCCCGACAGCGTCGTGGCCGACTGGCCGAGGCGGATATAGCCGAGGCCGACGTCGAGCAGCGTCTTCAGCTTGCGCGCGATGACCGGCACCGCGCTGAAGAACTCGTACGCGTGCTCGACCGTCATCTCGAGCACTTCGCTGATGTTCTTGCCCTTGTAATGCACTTCGAGCGTTTCGCGGTTGTAGCGCTTGCCGTGGCACACGTCGCACGGCACGTAGACGTCCGGCAGGAAGTGCATCTCGACCTTCAGCACGCCGTCGCCCTGGCACGATTCGCAGCGGCCGCCCTTCACGTTGAACGAGAAGCGGCCTGGATCGTAGCCGCGCTCCTTCGAGGTCGGCACGCCCGAGAACAGCTCGCGGATCGGCGTGAACAGGCCCGTGTACGTGGCCGGGTTCGAGCGCGGCGTGCGGCCGATCGGCGACTGGTCGACGTTGATCACCTTGTCGAAGTGCTCGAGGCCCTCGATCGCCTCGTGCGGTGCCGGCTCGGCCGACGAGCCGTACAGGTGGCGCGCGACCGCGTGATACAGCGTGTCGTTGATCAGCGTCGACTTGCCGGAGCCCGACACGCCGGTGATGCAGGTCAGCAGGCCGACCGGCAGTTCGAGATCGACGTGCTTCAGGTTGTTGCCGTGCGCGTCGACGATGCGCAGCATCCGCTCGGGATCGGGCGCGAGCCGCTCGTCCGGGTATTCGATCGTGCGTTTGCCGACCAGGTACTGGCCCGTCAGCGACTGCGGGTTCGACTGCACCTGCTTCGGCGTGCCTTCGGCCACGATCACGCCGCCGTGCTCGCCCGCGCCGGGGCCCATGTCGACGACGTAGTCGGCCGTGCGGATCATGTCCTCGTCGTGCTCGACGACGATCACCGAGTTGCCGAGGTCGCGCAGGTGCTTGAGCGTCGAGATCAGGCGGTCGTTGTCGCGCTGGTGCAGGCCGATCGACGGCTCGTCGAGCACGTACATCACGCCCGTCAGGCCGGAGCCGATCTGCGACGCGAGCCGGATGCGCTGCGCCTCGCCGCCCGACAGGGTCTCGGCGCTGCGCTCGAGCGACAGGTAGTCGAGGCCGACGTTGTTCAGGAACGTCAGGCGCGCGACGATTTCCTTGATCACCTTGTCGGCGATCTCGCGCTTCGCGCCTTCGAGCGTCAGGCCGTCGAAATAGCCGAGCGCGTCGCGCAGCGGCCAGCCGCTGATTTCATAGATGCCGCGCGCGTAGTCGCCGGTGCCGATCCGCACGTGGCGCGCCTCGCGGCGCAGGCGCGTGCCGTCGCAGGACGGGCACGGCTGGTTGTTCTGGTACTTCGACAGTTCTTCGCGTACCGCGACCGAATCGGTCTCGCGGTAGCGGCGCTCGAGGTTCGGGATGATCCCCTCGAACACGTGTTCGCGGATCGTCGTGCGGCCGCGCTCGTTGATGTACGAGAACGGGATCGTCTGCTTGCCCGAGCCGAACAGCAGCACCTTCCGGATCTTTTCCGGCAGGTCCTCGAATGCGGCGTCGATGTCGAATTCGTAGAACGCCGCGAGACTCTGCAGCATCTGGAAGTAGAACTGGTTGCGGCGGTCCCAGCCTTTCACGGCGCCCGCGGCGAGCGACAGCGACGGGTGCGCGACGACCCGCTTCGGGTCGAAGAACGTGATCTGGCCGAGGCCGTCGCATTCCGGGCACGCGCCCATCGGGTTGTTGAACGAGAACAGCCGCGGCTCGAGCTCCTGCAGCGAGTACGAGCAGATCGGGCACGCGAACTTCGAGCTGAACAGGTACTCCTTGTCGGTATCCATCTCGAGCGCGATCGCGCGGCCGTCGGCGAGGCGCAGCGCCGTCTCGAACGATTCGGCGAGCCGCTGCTTCATGTCCGGGCGCACCTTCAGGCGGTCGACGACGACGTCGATCGTGTGCTTGTCGTTCTTTTTCAGCTTCGGCAGCGACTCGACCTCGTAGATCTTCGCGACGCCTTCGTTCGCGGCGCCGCCGCCCGAGCGTACGCGAAAGCGCACGAAGCCCTGCGCCTGCATGTCCTCGAACAGCTCGGCGTGCTCGCCCTTGCGGTCCGCGACGACGGGCGCGAGGATCATCAGCTTGGTTTCCTCGGGCAGCGCGAGCGCCGCGTCGACCATCTGCGACACGCTCTGCGCCTCGAGCGGGATGTCGTGGTCGGGACAGTACGGCGTGCCGACACGTGCGTACAAAAGTCGCAGGTAGTCGTGGATTTCGGTGACCGTGCCGACGGTCGAACGCGGGTTGTGGGACGTCGCCTTCTGCTCGATCGAGATCGCGGGCGACAGGCCCTCGATCAGGTCGACGTCGGGTTTCTCCATCAGTTGCAGGAACTGGCGGGCATACGCGGACAGGCTTTCGACGTAGCGGCGCTGGCCTTCGGCATAAAGGGTGTCGAACGCGAGCGACGACTTGCCCGACCCGGACAACCCGGTAATCACGACCAGCTTGTGGCGCGGCAGGTCGAGATTGACGTTTTTCAGGTTGTGGGTGCGTGCCCCACGGATACGGATCTGTTCCATGAACCTGGCGAAAATGGAGGGAACCAAACCTGCTACTATAACGGCTTTTCGAGACCGTCGTTTACGGCCCCCAGCCTTTGCAGCAGGTGGCAGCAAGGCGACACCCGCACCGGGGAAAGCGGCCGCGCCGCATGGTTCCGGGCGGCCCGCAGGCCGCCAGCATCCTGCCCCGGCGTGTCGCCCGCCAGGCCTCCCGGGCCGCCGGTCCTGATCTTCCGCCGCCCGCCACCGGGCGGACACTCCGATCATTCGAAATTCATTCCCGATGTCCAATCCGTCTGCCACGTCTTCCCGCATGACTGCGCCCGAACTGCGCGCGACCACGTCGCTCGCGGCGATCTTCGCGCTGCGCATGCTCGGCCTGTTCATGATCATGCCGGTGTTCTCGGTCTACGCGAAAACCATCCCGGGCGGCGACAACGTGCTGCTCGTCGGTCTCGCGCTCGGGGCCTACGGCGTCACGCAGTCGCTGTTCTACATCTTCTACGGCTGGGCGTCCGACAAGTTCGGCCGCAAGCCGGTGATCGCCACGGGCCTCGTGATCTTCGCGATCGGCAGCTTCGTCGCCGCATCCGCGCACGACATCACGTGGATCATCGTCGGCCGCGTGATCCAGGGGATGGGCGCGGTGTCGTCCGCGGTGCTCGCGTTCATCGCCGACCTGACCTCCGAGCAGAACCGCACGAAGGCGATGGCGATGGTCGGCGGATCGATCGGCGTGTCGTTCGCGGTCGCGATCGTCGGCGCGCCGATCGTGTTCCACTGGGTCGGGATGAGCGGGCTGTTCGCGATCGTCGGCGTGCTGTCGATCCTCGCGATCGGCGTCGTGCTGTGGATCGTGCCCGATGCGGCGAAGCCCGTGCATGTGCCGGCGCCGTTCGCCGAGGTGCTGCACAACGTCGAGCTGCTGCGCCTGAACTTCGGCGTGCTGGTGCTGCACGCGACGCAGACGGCGCTGTTCCTCGTCGTGCCGCGCCTGCTGGTCGACGGCGGGCTGCCGGTCGCCTCGCACTGGAAGGTCTACCTGCCGGTGATGGGGCTCGCGTTCGTGATGATGGTCCCGGCGATCATCGTCGCGGAAAAACGGGGCAAGATGAAGCCGGTGCTGCTCGGCGGCATTCTGGCTATCCTGATCGGTCAATTGTTGCTCGGCAGCGCACCGCATACCATCCTGATTGTGGCCGCGATTCTGTTCGTCTACTTTCTCGGGTTCAACATCCTGGAAGCGTCGCAGCCGTCGCTCGTGTCGAAGCTCGCGCCGGGTTCGCGCAAGGGCGCGGCCACGGGGGTTTACAACACCACGCAGTCGATCGGGCTCGCGCTCGGCGGCATCGTGGGCGGCTGGCTGCTGAAGCACGGCGGCGCGAACACGGTGTTCTACACGTGTTCGGGGCTCGTGGCCGCGTGGCTTATAATCGCGGCCAACATGAAAGCGCCGCCGCGCAAGGCCTGAACCTTATTTCGGGCAGGCCCCGGCCGCGCGCCGGCTTGCCCGGCGGGCCGTCCCGGCAACATGCGCGGGCGGCCCGGCATCGAATTTACTGGAGAAACACATGGCATCCGTCAACAAGGTCATCCTCGTCGGCAATCTCGGCGCCGATCCTGAAGTCCGTTACCTGCCGAGCGGCGACGCGGTTGCGAACATTCGTCTCGCGACGACCGACCGCTACAAGGACAAGGCAAGCGGCGATTTCAAGGAAATGACCGAGTGGCATCGCGTCGCGTTCTTCGGCCGTCTGGCGGAAATCGTCAGCGAATACCTGAAGAAGGGTTCGTCGGTCTATATCGAAGGCCGCATCCGCACGCGCAAGTGGCAGGGCCAGGACGGCCAGGACCGTTACTCGACCGAAATCGTTGCAGATCAGATGCAGATGCTCGGCGGCCGCGGTGCGGGCGGCGGCGGCGGTGGTGGCGGTGACGAAGGCGGTTACGGCGGCGGCTACGGTGGTGGCGGTGGCGGCGGTCGCGGCGAGCAGATGGAGCGCGGCGGTGGCGGCGGCGGTCGTGCCGGCGGCGCGGCGCGTGGCGGTGCAGGCGGCGGCGCGCAAAGCCGTCCGAGCGCACCGGCCGGCGGCGGCTTCGACGAGATGGACGACGATATCCCGTTCTAACTTCTCGTAATCAGAAATCGTAAACATCAACCCCGCCTTTGTGCGGGGTTTTTCTTTATTTATCTGGGATTCAGGGCGCTCCCTGACTCGCAACATTCACCGGAGCGGTACCTCGGCTGCCGGTGATTTTTCGCTCATAACGCTAATCGTCAACTTTCGATGCTCGCCATTTGACGAGATGGGCTTCCCCGAGTGTTGCCATGAAAAGGTCGTAAACATTACGTACCTTGAGTTGGTACCGTCGCGGAGAGTGGCTCATGCAAGTGCGATTTCACGTGGTCACGGTCATGCATCCAGGTGGGGAGCGTCTTCCCATCCTGCTAGATGCCGAGCGGCAGCCAATACCGTGGATTAACGTTTATCTCATTAAACGCCTGCGTCCAAGGTTGTCCGTCAACAGTCTCGTCAAGACGTTGCGCGCTCTGGGTCATCTGTGGGCTTGGGCGTCTGAAGCTGAGTTCCCGCTTGAGGCTCGCCTTGTCTCCGGTGAAGGTCTGACTCAGGACGAAATTGTCAGTCAGCTTTATCCCTGGTTGCGGCGCAGCTTTCAGAACGCTGGGAAGGTTCGCAGGTTGGTTGTCTCAACAACCACTGTGGCGTTCCGGCTGAACGTCGTTTCGCAGTGCGTCAGGTGGCATCTCGAGTGCGCGATGTCCGCGATGCCCGTGGGCAGTCCGGAAATTCGCAATCTGCGAGAGAGGTTGGTGCTCATTGAGCGCAGCTTCGCTACCGCCGGGCGCGTGCGCATGGAATCTTCAACCCATGCAGCGCCGCTATCCGACAACCGGCTGCAACGGCTATTGCAGATCTGCCATCCCGACTCTTGCGAGAATCCGTGGAAAAGGCCGTACCGGCAGCGCAACTACCTGATCGTGCTGATGATGGCAACGCTCGGTGTTCGACGGGGGGAGCTACTCAAGCTCCGGGTTTCGGACTGCCGCCTGGCTCGCACCATTCCTGAGATTCGTGTACAGCGTTCACCGGACGATCCCGCGGACCCTCGGATCAACGAGCCACAGGTCAAGACTGAGTCCAGGCTTCTGCCATGCGACAAGTCGTTCGCCAGATACCTCAATGACTACATTTGCAGGGCTCGTCGGAGAATTTCAGGAGCTGACCGAAGTCCGTTCCTATTTCTAAGTCGTGGCGGGCAGCCGATGAGCCTCATGCGCGTGAACGGTCTGCTTGCTCAGGTTGCCGTCGTTCATCCCGAATTCGATGATCTGCATCCGCACAGTCTACGTAGCACATGCGCTACCAACTTCCGGGCAGCGGGACTACGCAACGGTTTGGATGAGGAGCGTGTCGACAAGGACATGATGTACTTCTTCGGCTGGCGTTCGGCTGACTCGGTGATGCCGTACATAAATGCCGCTATTCGCCGCGAATCCGGCGAGATCAGCCTGAGCTATCAGGCGTCGCTCTTTGGCACGGTGGCTATCGAGAGGAGTGTATGACCAACGGTGATGTGAACCGGGCCATGGCAGAGGATCTACGATTGTATGAACTTCCCCGTCTTCCGGATCATATCGTCGACCGTGACGGACGACAGATGGATCTCAACGGCGCAGTGTGGAAGTTCAATGTTGCGACCACGCACGTTTCTTTCAACTGGTCAAAACTCGAAGGTGGCAACCTGATCGTGAACTATGCACTGCGACGCTGGGTCTTGCTGCTACTTACGCAGCAATCGCCGCGTGCTGCAGCACTGTCGCTGGATCTCGTTGCTAATGCCTTATGCGGGAGAATTCGGAGTTTTGGAGCCGCGTCTGCGGAAGTAGCGCGAGTATGGCGGTTGATGGGAGTCGCCGAAGATTTGACGTTGCTGCGGTCGTTGATCGAGAAAATCATTCAGGCTCTACGGGCAAGCAGGGCAATGGAGTCGTTTTATCGAATTCGTCAATGGTACGAGTGGTCGAGCGATGTACTTGCGTGCTTGGGATTTGACCAAGAGTTTGCACTAGAGTTAGACCAAGTTAGCGTTCCGGGGCGTTCGTCACGTCTTGCCGTCGAAATTTGTGATGACGAATGTGGCCCGCTGTGGGACATCGAGGTAACTGCGTTGCGTCAAGCGATCCTCTCAGACGAATCAACTGATCGGGCTCACGTGATGCAGCGCGTAGCGGTGGCACTTTGCCTTGCGTATGGGCGGAATCCAGCTAACTTCTGTTTGCTGCGAGAGGTCGATTTCAAGAATATGCTGGCCGGATATAACGTGCCGGAGCAGTGGGTACTGGCAATTCCGAGGATAAAGAAGCCAGGTATCGGTGCTCGTAGAGCCTTTATTGAAGAACACGTTAGCGACGACCTTGCTGGACTGATTCGAACCCTTGTTGAGGCCAACAAGATGGTCGACTGTGGCGACTACCCTCGCCCGATGTTCATGCGTGACACGGTCGACAGATGGCTAAAGGAGACGGGGGTCAATGAATTTGGGTACCACATTACAGTCGATACATTCCGTGGTCTTTTGGAGAGATTTGCAAGCCGGATGAGATTGAAATCTCCTCGGACAATGCGTCCCATGCAAATTACGCCACGCCGATTGCGCTACACCTTTGCGACGACGATGGTGGAACTCGGCGTGTCGAGACGAGTGTTGGCCTCCATGCTCGACCACTCTGATACACAGCACGTACAGGTTTATTACTCGTTAAAGGGAAGGAGGTTAACGACGATCCTGGATCGTGCTGCAGCGCTGAAGCTGGGACCGCTGATGAGGCTGTTCCGTGGAACGCTGGTGCCGTCGCCTTCGAATGCCGTGAGCGGTTCTGATTCGGCGAAAAATATCTGCTTCGTTGGGGACACGTCGTCGGTTACGCCAGTGGAAATTGGCGCGTGTGGCCAGAATCGGCTTTGCACTCTCGATCCCCCGTTCTCGTGCTACCTCTGCCCAAAATTCCAGCCCTATGTGGAAGCGGACCACCGGGCAGTGTTGGATGAACTGCTCGCGAGTCGGCAGGAACGCCAAACGAAATACGGTTCGCGCCTGTCGATCCAGTTGGATGATGTCATTTATGCGGTTGCACAAGTGATCCGAGAGGTCGACGAATATGTCCGCGGGAGTCGCAAGAAAACGTAAATCGATGGCAGCGCCTGCCAGTCCGATGGGCGTGCTGTCGGATAACTGGATTGTCAATTGTGCGGCGCTTGTGTCCAACGCCAGGGCGGCAGTTCCATTTCCGGATGTAGTGTGGGGCGAAGCGATTTGGGACGTGTCGGCGGCCTACCAGCACCGTACCCGTGGTTACAAGGCGGACCGACCAGCGCAGCGCCTGCTGTTCACGCAGCACAGTAACGCGCCTCGAGTTCCTGGGGCACCGCTTGCAGGTGCGTTCGGGGATGTCGTGAAGTCGCTCGTATGCATACGGCACCGTCAGCGAGGCCAGTCGGCAAATAGTCACATGGTGTTCGTTCGGGCCACGCGTTACGTATTCGATGCGCTCGCTGTTCGCGATCACGACATTGGTGAACTGACGGCTGATCATCTCGATGCTGCGGCCGCAATACTGTTCAAACGTGAGAATGAATCGTCGGCATACAAGGTCGTCGGTCACATGGAAGAGTTTGCCGACACGCTGGACCGCAACGGCTTGTGCCGGATACGCCTCGACTGGCGCTGTCGCCGCAAGGTTCGTCCGAAATCGATGACGCCTGATCGTATCGACGACTCGAAGTCAGAGATCGGGAAGCGGAATTCGCTACCAGATGAGGAGGCCATTCGTGCGATCGGCTACCTCTATCAGCAAATTCCGCGGGGTGCGTCGCCGCATGATCCGGTTAGTGCCGATCGCATCATGATTCTGATTGCAACGGTAATGGTCTGCACCGGGCTGCGCATCGGCGAAATGCTGACCCTACCGGAGAATCCCATCTCCGCAGCTGAAGACGGCAGCAAGAATTTGCGCTATGCGCGCCTGAAGGGGCGTGCCGACGATGTGACCGTCGAGTGGGAGAGTAAGCCGCTGCTGACGGAAACGGAGCAGGTTGTTGAGGAGGCGCTGACCGAGCTGCGTGAAGCGACAGATGGGGCGCGGCAGGTGGCCTGTTCCTTCCATCAAACTGGTGAACTACTCGCAGCTGTCCCGTTACAGGTAGAAATGGATGGAGGCGTTTTGCTGTCGGTGCTCGGCTTGCGTAGCATGAATATTGCGCAGTTCCTGAAAGCTCGGCACATTGCGTACACGGTCGTCGCGAAGAGGATACGAATCAGCCGCGACGCGCTACGTCGGGGCCTTCGTGGTGATCACTGGACATCGCCCACCATACCCGGCACACCCGGTCGCGGCCTTGCGCTCCATGAAGCGCTCTGCGTTGTTTACACAAATCAGATGCACCGTGGCACTCGGACGACGCTTACCTACGCGGCGCGTCCTATCACTGACCAGAACGTGCGGGATTTCTTGACCGGGCGTGGAGTTGTCGGTTCCGTCTTCGAGCGTTACGCGATCGCCGACAGTAGTGGCGGTCAAATAAACGTTCGCTCGCATGGATTCCGTCACTTTCTAAACCACGTCCTGGACGAAGGTGGTGCGCCGGATCTCGTGCAGACCAAATGGTTCGGGCGCAAGCATGCCGGCGACACAAAGGCCTATCAGCACCTGACGCACGCCCAAAAGGCCGCGCAAGTAGTGGCGGACATCATGGACGGCCAAGTCAGCGGTGCGGTGACGGAAATTGCGAAGGTTCTGCCAGTCGAGCTCGCACAGACATTCCTGACTGCACGCATCCATGCCGTCCACGACGTCGGACCGGGAATGTGCATTCACGACTTCCAGATGGCACCGTGCCCGCGACATCTGCAGTGCACGGTGAATTGCGACGAGTACATCTGGTTGAAGCGCGACGCGTCACGGTCAGACGAACTCAAGAGACAGGCGGCCGTTGCCTATATCAGCTTGCAAAGTGTCCAGAAGCAGATCGACGGACAGGCGTTGGTTGAGCCGGAGTGGATGAGGCACCAGCATATCCGGTACGAGCAGCTGATGACGCAACTGGCACCGCTCAACTTCGGGGAAGTAGATCTTGTACGCTATATCGACCAAGGGGGCTGCCATGCCGAAGGCGATCCGAGCTAATTCAAAAATCAGTACTGCAAAGTTGACGAGCATCATCGCCGAGCTTGAGCGGTGGCGAGACAAGGAGCTCGGCGTCAAACTGACATGGGAGAGGATTGAAGCGTTTTCAGGATTTACGCGGCAAGCACTGAGTCGTCACCCGAAGATTGCAAGTGCATATCAGGAAGCCAAACAGTCCCTGTCAATGCCTAGTCGTCGTTCCCGGTCACGTTCGCAAGACGACGAGCGCGCGTACTTTGACGAAACTCTTGCTTCGCTACGAGCGGAGGTGAGGCGGTACGAAGCATTGGAACAGGAGTGGCTTCGGCGTTGGCAACGCATCGCATTCCATTGCTCCAGACGCGGGCTGAGCATCGGTGAACTTGATCAACCGCTGGATGATCCAGGACGAAGCTTCGATGCAGGAAGAAGAGTGTGATCGCAGCTCAATCGGAGTTCTCGATCGTCGACGCTGCACGGTCGAACCTCGGTCACTGCCGCGAGTTCTATTGCGCTTCTTCAAGGATAGTCAGTAATTCACTTCTCAGGTCGGACAGGGCCGACTCCACCCCTTTGTCGTTGTATTCGTCCAAGTATGCAGTGGCTATGAGCGTGAGAGGGTGGACGCCTAGTACCTCTGCCAACTGCTCGATCTTTCCGAGAGTAGGAGACTTGAGGCCGCGCTCGACGGTGCTGACATAGGTGCGGCTGGAGACAACGCCGAAGTCCTCTTGAGATACTCCTTTCGCTTGGCGAAGCATCCGCAACGCTGCGCCGATTCGCGCCGATGAGTGCATGCAAGCCCCCTCGATAAAGGACTTGATGTACTCATTTCGAACACTAAAGAACTACAATCTATAGTGTTCATTTGGTATCATCGGCGCCATGTTTGCAACACACAAAGCCAATGCATTGCCGTTTTATTCCGCCGTCGCGGGGGATCAATTTTCTGTATGGTCGATCGTCGACATCTGGGGAGGCAATGACGCACTTGTTCTCCAGCTGTCAGAGAGCGCTCAGCGAGGAAGTCCAAGAAAAGTCACCCTTGTCGATTTGAAGGATTGCCCAGCTGTAATCCAGCAGTGCGTTAGCGATGGACTCGTGGTTCGCGGTGCTGCAATCCTGCGATTGAGTGCCGCGTGTTCGTCGCGGATGTGGAAGCTTGAAGCGTTGCGAGAGATTCGTGTCGGTGTGATTCCACCGACGGTGCAGAAGAGTCGCAACGTACGCCAACGTCCAGCCATGGCGTTGATTGCCGAGGACGGTTCCCGGCACTACGTCCCGATGGCAGTCGATGCTCCGACATACCCTAGCAAGGGCCAGCGAGTTTATCGTCGATCGCTCACAACGAAAGCGAGCGCAGGGACTTTGTGACGTCCGATCAACTGGGGCCATGGGTTGGCGTCGCGTGGCATCGTAGACATGTCCGTCTGGCGTGTGACTCGAGGCTACGACGCTTACCTTTTCGACGTGCTTCTCATCATTCTCGATAGTTACCGCGGAACAGCTCAGTTCCCGCCCTCATTCACAACAATACCGACAGTCACTCCCTGTCCAGATCAACGACGGACTGTCGCGCCATCTTCGGCTTCGCTGTCGGCGAAATAAATTTCGCTGTCAGCGAAGTTTATGCTATGCTGAAATCTGGTTGGTGTTGAAGATAAAGCCAGCGTGGTACCTGGGCCGTTTTCATCGGTCCGCGGAGAGGCGACTCTCCAAACCTTACCCCGGCACGTGTGCTCGGGGCCCCGCCCGCCGCCTGGTACGGCGGGCGGAGACGGATAGGCAGGGGAAACGTCGTCCCGCTTCGATTTCTCGTTACGTACTGGTCCCGAGGCAATTGTGCCGAGGGGTAACGAGGGAACATCATGGTCAAAAAAACCATACCCAACCAGGGACGACAGTCGGTGCATCAATTTCGGGGCTGTTCGTGGGCCAAGCTTCGGCGGGCCCTGGTCAACCCCAAGACCGTGTCAGTGTTGATGGGATGGCTTCGCGTTGCTGTTGCGATTGCGCGGCTGTTCGATCACTGGACGCGGTGAGCGCCGACGCCCCTGCCTAGTCCTTGTTTTGAAAGGAGGCGATCAAATGTTGCACAAGGCTTTACGCCACCTTCGCCGATATCATCGAATGACCCAGGAAGAGTTGGCGAGCCGCCTCGAGATTTCCAACAACTACTTGTCGGAGATCGAATCGGGCAAGAAGGCGCATGCAATCACGGTCGATTTGCTGAACAGATATGCGAGCGTGTTTAGCGTACCCGTGTCGAGCCTGATGCTGTTCTCCGAGGAGTTGGAATCCGACAAGCGCAGCGAGAAGATTCGTGTTGCGATGGCGGCAAACGTGCTGAAGGTTCTGGACTGGGTAGCCGCCGATGACGAGAGACGCGCATAAGCGAGATAAATCTGCGGGGCGCGCACGACTGCGAAAGAACAAGTCGGCGCGCTATCCGATCGAATCGTCTCCGCTCTGGAAATTGACGAGCATTCATCAACTCGCGGTACTGATCGGCATTCCGGTCGATGAGCTTGAGGCCACGTGCATAGCCCCGACGTACCATCGATTCGATGAGGCAGCGAAGGAGGGTAAGGAGCCGCGGCACATCCAAGAGCCGACTGGAGCCACGCTGCGTGCTCACTATCGCCTTGTCAGGCATCTGGATAGCATTCAACGGCCGGACTTCCTGCATTCCGCCACGAAGAAGCGCTCACACATCACGAATGCTCGAGCGCATGCCGAGAGCAGTGGGGCCGTTGTAGCGATGGATATACGAAAATTCTTCGAGAGCACAACGTATCAGCACGTCAAGAATTTCTTCCACAAAGATCTCGGCTGCTCGCACGACATTGCTAGGTTCTTGGCAAACATCTGTACTGCGGATGGGCATCTGCCGACTGGCAGTTGCATCAGTCCGTTGCTCTCGTATTTTACGCATCGTCATCTTTTCGCAGACATCGAGCGACTCTGCGCTGAGCGCGGTGTCACGATGACCCTTTACGTTGATGATTTGACCCTCTCGGGTCCTCATGCGACAAAAAGTCTGCTGTTCGCGACAAAGTCGATGATTAAGCGATGTGGCCTGCGAACGAAGGATGCAAAGGACGCTGTCGTCCGACCCGGAAAGGCCGCCATCATCACTGGAGCGGTGCGAAGCGACGGTGGCGTGCGGCTGCGCAACAAACATCACGATGCGATTGTCACAATTCAGGATTCCATTGCGGCAACTGGCGAGATCACGAACAACGTGTTGAAGGGCAAAGTGGCAGCGGCGCGAGCAGTGGAGCCGTCCGCCGCGGCTCGCCTCGAGGAGCGATTGAAGCGCTTGCTGGGAAACAGGCCCCAGAACGCATCGAACGAATAGGAAATCGTTGTGTAGAAATATCGAGCGACGGAGGCAGCGGACTATGCACCTTGTTGTCGAAAACGCTCGACGGCCTCCTCGATCGCCTTGGCAGGAAGTGGTGGAATGATGTTGACGGGGATCACCACGTCGCAGTCCACTGGATCGAATCCGTCGATCCTCAGCTCAGCGATTCCATTGCCGAATACGCGATAAAAAAAAGTCGCGTACGCTCGGACATCTGCCTCATCTGGCTGAACCGAGGGCGTGCCGCAAAGTCCGCCATCGTCCAGTTGGGTGTGGGCTCTGCCATGACGAAAATCCAGGACGAATGGCAGGATGATTGTCTTTTTGGGATTGAGTAGCACGATCCGGATTGCTCCTTCCCCGATCGCATCGACGCGCATAGTCATTTCGTCCAGCCCGTGGACAGGCCCATCCGGCCAAATTGCGATGGATGTCCGTCGGTGTTCGAGGTCGTCGACGTTCGGCGGTATTTCGCCTCGCAACAACTGACCCAATGTGTCGTCATTGATCAGTTTGTGCCACGGCTCAAGTCGATTGCGATTGCGGTACGTTTCGTGATCCGTTTCAATCTTGAGTTCGTGGCTTATGAAGTGGTACGCCAGCGCTTCCATGATTACGAGATCGTCCGACAGCCGGCGTCGATCCGCCGGAATATCAGGGTCGACTATTGCGCCATCCAGGCTGGCATGCGCGACCGCACATCGTCCACTTTCGAACAAGTGCCGGCCTACGTCGGTTCCGGCCGCGCGCAAGTCGGCGATCCTTGAAACTGCTCTATCACCCGTCAACGCATCGAGATTTGCATCGATCCATCGTCCCTTTGCTTTGCCGTCAGCGAACTGCGATTCGACGACCTTGTAAAAGCTGAGAAACGCATAACTGTCGTGAACTCGCTTGAGCCGCTTTCCTTCTCGGAAGAACGCCAACGCTTTGCGAGCTGCCTCGTCGCGTATCAGCGGCATGAAGTTGCAACTGAATCCCTTGCTGCCTGCTACCCCGACGCTCGAGTAGACGTTCTGGGGATCGCCGTAGAGCATCGGATGCGTCCCGGATATATATCCGCCGACATCGACAAACCCCCCTGCGAACCAACCCAGGATTGAGGTGAACCGATATATCTTGGCGAGTGACTCGTCGACATCGCTTCTATCGCAGGGCACCGTAATCCCGGGAGGCGATGGTTCGCCGTTCCTCTTGGATCCTCGCAGGATATAGTCGTCGCCGTCATAGACCACCCACACATCGCCTTCTGGCCACGGGATAGACGATGCCACGCCGGCGGTGAGCCAACCGATTCGACCTCGGAGCTTGCGTTCGACTACATCACCAAAGTAATGGGGGATATAAGGTCCAGCCATGGTCACCTCGAACTACTTTTCGATAGTTCGGAAAGTATATTGAGAGTCGAGTTGATGAGTGTGCAAGAGCGGCTACGCGTTCAGATTTGGGCGTATTCGGGCGGAAAATCTGTGCTAATGGCTGTCGTGGCAATTGTGGAGCGCACTGCTCTGATCGAGGCGATGTTGTTTAGATTCTTGAACACAAATCAGTGATGGAGAAGAGGATAGGCCATAAGTCCGATGACGGCGGCGGCCGTCACGATCACCGGTTCCTGAAGCTTCTTGAAGCGCCACAGCAGCAGCACGGTTGCGACGGCGAGCAGTGCGGTCGGGACGTCGACGATCGATCGCTTCGCAATGACGAGGACGGAGCCTGTGATCGCGCCGACTGCTGCAGCCGTAATGCCATCGACGAATGCCTTGACGCCCGGCCGGTGCCCATACTTCTTCACGTAAGGTGCAGGGATGACGGTGAACAGATAGCAAGGCAGGAACGTGCCGAGTGCGGCGACGCATGCACCAGGCAAGCCCGCGACGAGATACCCGATGAAGCCGACCGTGATCACGACCGGTCCCGGCGTGATCATCGCGACCGCAACGGCATCCACGAACTGCTTGTCGTTCAGCCAGTGATGTTCGGTGACGACACCGCCATAGAGGAACGGCACGATCGCGAGTCCGGAGCCGAACACGAACGCGCCAGCCTTCATGAAGAACGCGCCGATCTGGACGAGCTGCGGCAGGTCGATGCCGCTCAGCAGCCCGCTGGCCACCGGCAGATTGGCGGCGGCAACCGCATTCATCCCGCCACGCTGCAGCCACTTCGGCGGGGCGCGCCACAGCCATCCGATCAGGCCGGCCGCAACGAAAAGCCACGCGATTTCCGATTCCGTGATGAAGGTCACGGCAGCCAGCGTCAGGAAGATCGCCCAAAGGAGCTTGTCGTTGCCGACAGTCTTGGTCGTGAGCTTGTAAGCGCTCGTCGCGATGATGCCGACCACCGCGGCGCCGACGCCGTAGAAGACGGCCTGCATCCAGGATAGTCCGCCGAAATGCGCGTACGCGAATCCGAGCGCGACCACCATCAGGAACGACGGCAGCACGAACGCGAAACCGACCAGCGTTGCGCCGAGAAGGCGATAGTGGACGAAGCCGAGATAGATCGCGAGTTGAGCCGCCATTGGCCCCGGTGCAAGCTGGGCCAGCGTGAGACCTTCCTTGTAGTCGGCCTCAGTGATCCAGCCGCGTCGCTCGACCAGGTCGCGACGCATGTAGCCTGCGAGCGCGACCGGCCCGCCGAAACCGAACGTGCCAAGACGCAGCATGTAGGCGACGAGCTCGCCAAGCGAGTAGGTCGGTTCGGTCGTGGCGATGGCAGTGGTCATGATTTGCCCATGGTTTCGTTTTTGCCGTTCGAAGTGAAGTGCGCGTACAGGGAGTCGAGTACGGCGCCCATCTGCTCGAGCAGCTGATCGTCGTTCTCTGTTCGTTGGCGCGTGCCGGCCATCACGGCCTCGAAGCCCACCGCTTCAGGCGCGGCAGGACCACCCACGTCGAGCGCGTGCACGATCTCGCCGAGCCGCATCAGTGCCGGGTCCTTGTCCAGTCCGAAACTTGCCAGCAGAACTTCAAACGTCACGCGCTCGCCGACGTGTGTGAACGTCGCGCCATCGAAATCGAAACCGAGTGCGTCGGCCGGACAATCGGCCGGCGACGCGAGCCAGATGAAGCTTGCTTGCGCGTCGATGAAGCGGCGGATCAGCCACGCGCTGGCGACGCGATCGACCCACATCCGCTGCCGCGTCGCCCAGGCGCGGCGTTGGTACTCGCCAATCGCCAGTGGACGAATGACGCGGTCCGCGGCATGCGGCTCTCCCGGCGACAGCACGGTGTCGACCAGCGCAACAAAATCCTGCAGCGCGACCTCGGCGCGGGTGGCCGAATCACCCGGGAAGTAGTTGATCGCCTGGATCGCGTCGAAATCCTTGCGCAAGCGACGCAGCAGGCGGGTGAGCTCAGTGGCGGACTGGCCGGCCAATGTTTTGCGCGCATCTGCAAGCGCGCGCGTGAATGTGGTGTAGTCGTCGGCCCGGTCGAACAGCGCACGGAATTCCTGTTCCTGTGACGGGTTCAGGCTCGGTGCGCGCAACAGGTGAGCTGCGCCACCACTCTCGGCAATTGCGTCCGCGAGCTCGTGCAGCGTCCCTTCGTGCTCTTCGGTGTAGGGCAGCAGGTAGACGCCGTCGCGCAACACCGCACAGCCCTTCGCCTTGAGCGCGCGCCAGAACCGCATGCGGGCCGTTGCGTTTTCCGTCGGAAGGGTCAGAACGAGGATTGACCAAGTTGAAATTGTTTCCATGTAGCTTATGCTACTCATGTGTTATCAATTCTACAAGGTTGCTTGGTGGGATCGCCGTGTAGCGCCGCACGTCCTCTCCGCAGGGCGTTGGTAAATGTGCGGTGGTGGAGCAATTGACTGACGCGCCGACAGCTCAGCGCCGGGGTCCGGAACGTGCCAGGTAGCCGCTGGATGTTCAAAGAAAGTGCCGCGCCTCACTCGGGCGGGATTGAGATAGGGTCATCCGTCGCGCGGCGGGTGACCCTTCAGGCGGAACGAGAGTAGACGACGTTCGAGTTCTGCGGGCCAGCTCTCGGTCCGGTGGAGTGCTTTACGGCGTCACGACGAGTGCCGTATGCATGCCCGCCTCATAGTGCCCCGGCTTGTTGCAGATCAGCGCATAGTGGCCGGGGGCGAGCTTGAGCGACATGCGCTTGCTCTTGCCCGGCGCGATGTCTTCCACTTCCCCGATTTTTCTCAGCTTGTGCTCCAGCACCTGTCCTTTGCTGACAGGCAGCGCATCGTCAGAGAGATCTGTCTTGAGCACGACAAGCTCATGCTCCATGCTGTTGCCCGCATCATTTTTGACATCAAGCGTGATGCGACCAGACTTCACGCTTTGCGTCTTGAGCTGGATCGAGTTCGATAGCAATGTCGCGTTGACTGTCTGCTGCGCCCAACTGGCATGTGATGCAATCCCCAGCGCAGTCGCACCGGCGACGATGACGATCTTGTAAATGTCATGCATGGCTACCTCCAAGTGCATCGAAGCATCGCGTCTGCCGCGAGTCGAGCGACTACCGTGCGCCAATCTTCGAGCACACAAACGCCCCTGCCGGTGTGACGGCATGAACGTTTTGTGCGGCGAGCGATACGTACTGTAAACGTACGCTTTGGGGCACTTATTCCCGGAGCCGAGCTCCGCGTGCCATTGCGGCTGTCGCGCTGTAGCGTCACCCTATCGACGCAATAGCCGGATATAATCGCCCCCGTCTTAGGGGAGTAGTCTGCTTTGCCATCCCCGGCAAAGCGCCGTCGTCAACATAATTGGCATCCCATGCCATGGCGCCGGCAGCCGTTCCACGGCCTGACGAGACCTTTGACGCCTTCCTTCCACCCGAGCCGGGCGAAGGGCGGCGTCATTGGTTAAGTGGCCCGGCTCGTGGAGAACTAGAAGTGCTATTCGCACCCCACACCCTCGTCCAGGGGCGACTGTCATGATCCTGACCTTCGCTCTGCTCATCGCCGCCGCCGGCATCATCTACTTCTCCTGCGAAACGTTCGTCAACGGCGTTGAGTGGCTGGGCCAGAAGCTCAATCTGACGCAGACGGCGACCGGCACAATCCTCGCCGCATTCGGCACCGCGCTTCCGGAAAGCGTGGTGACGCTCGTCGCAGTGGCGTTCGGCAGCTCACCCGCGCAGAAGGAAATCGGCGTTGGCGCCGCGATTGGCGGACCACTCGCGCTGAGCACGGTCGCATATGCGGTCGTCGGCGTTGCATTGCTGGCCACGGCCCGTCGCGTGGGTAAAGTGCGGGCCGGCGCGATCGATGCCGACACGAAGCGTCTTCGGCGGGACCAGCTCTGGTTTCTTGCGATTTTCGTCGTGAAGATCGGGCTCGGCCTAGTCCTTTTCAGCTTCAAGCCGTTGCTCGGCCTCGCTTTTCTCGCAGCCTACGCGGTCTACTGCTGGAAGGAGTTGACTGCTTCCGGCGACGGCGATGAGCACGGCGAACTCGAACCGTTGAAGCTGCGCCCGCGCGATGTAAATCCGGCCATGTTCTGGGTGGCGTTGCAGGTGATCGGAGCGCTGGTGGTGATCTTCGCGGCATCCCATCTGTTTGTCCGTCAGATCGAAGCTGTCGGCCCATGGCTCGGATTGAGCCCGCAGCTCACCGCGTTGCTGTTCAGCCCAATTGCGACCGAACTGCCCGAAATCATGAACGCGGTGATCTGGGTGCGACAAGGTAAGGAGCGGCTTGCGCTGGCCAACATCAGCGGCGCGATGATGATCCAGGCGACGATCCCGACGGCGTTTGGTCTGTTCTTTACTCCGTGGCATCTGGCGACGCCTTCCATTCTCGCGGCCGGCATCACGGCACTGGCTATCGCCTTCCTGCAATGGTCATTCAGCGCAGCGAAGGTGCGCAGCCGACAACTCGCGCAAGTTGGCTGGCTCTATGCAGTCTTCGCGGCGTTGCTGTTTGTCATCTGACGAAATCTGCGACGGCATCGCAACCCGGTGATCGATGCCGTCGCGTAAGTATCCGAGCGTTCGCGTCGACCTGGCACTGCAGGAAATCTGGTCCCGTTATCCGCAAGTACAACTTCCGCGAGCCAACCTTGCATTAGGCCGACCGATACCCCTCCTCCCTATATGGAATGGGGATTTATAATATACTCCCCCACGCTATATCAGGGAGCCATCATGAGTCACACCGTCAAGGAAAAGCAGAAGCTGCTGAATCGCGTCCGCCGCATCAAGGGGCAGGTCGAAGCGATCGAGCGTGCGCTGGAACAAGAGCGCGGCTGCAACGAAATTCTCCAGCTCATCACGAGCAGTCGCGGCGCGATGAACGGGCTGCTCGCGGTCGTACTCGAGGATCACATCCGAAGCCATCTTGTCGATGCCGAGGGGCATGAAGACGAGGGCAGCGCGACCGAGCAGCTGGTCGAAGTCGTCCACAGCTATTTCAAGTAATCGGGTGCCCGAATGAGCGATTTCAAGGATGCCGCGTTCGGCGCGGGTCACGACCACATTTTTCTCGGCGCCGCGCACGAAGAGAACGAGCGCAGGACCTGGATGGTTATCGGGCTGTGCGCGGCCATGATGGTGGCCGAGATCGTCGGCGGCTCGATTTTTGGCTCGCTAGCGCTCATCGCCGACGGGCTGCACATGTCGACGCACGCCGGCGCTATGTTGATTGCGGCGCTGGCCTATACCTACGCACGCAAACACGCGAGCGACCCGCGTTTCGTATTCGGCACGGGGAAGCTCGGCGACCTGGCCGGCTTCACGAGCGCCATCGTGCTTGCGATGATCGCGCTGTTGATCGGGTATGAAGCGATTGCCCGCCTGCTTGCCCCGGTGCCAATCCATTTCGGTGAAGCAATTCCGATTGCGGTTGCCGGCTTGCTCGTCAATATCGCGAGCGTCTGGCTGCTGAGCGGCGATCACCACGGCCATAGCCATGGGCACAGCCACGGCCGTCATCACGGGCACGCGCACGGTGGTCACGACGATCACGAGCACGAAGAGGAAGTGCACCAGATCTTCGATCAGCGGGGCGTATTCCTCGTGTCGGTGTTCGAAGATGGCGTCCCGCCGGTTTTTCGCGTGGCGGCTGCTACGAGCGATACGAAACTCGTCGACGCGAGCGACGTGTCGTTGACGACGATTCGTCCGGATGGTTCCCGGCAGGCGTTCGCGATGGCAAGTCGCGGCGGCTATCTGGAGTCGGTCGACGATATCCCCGAACCTCACGAGTTCAAGGCCATCGTTCGATTGAACGGTCGCGAGCATGAACTGGCTTTCGAGGAGCACGACCACGGCGCATCCGCTGCGGCGACGCGAGATCACAACATCCGCTCCGCCTACATTCACGTGATTGCCGATGCGGCAGTTTCGGTGCTGACGATCATCGGCTTGTTGCTCGCGCGTGCATTCGGCTGGGTCTGGATGGATCCGCTGGCGGGCATTATTGGCGCACTGGTCATCGCGAACTGGTCGTACGGCCTGATGCGCGACACCGGTGGCATTCTGCTCGACATGAACTCGGATCGCCGGCTGGCGGACAACGTGCGCACCGCGATCGAAGGCAGCGGCGACCGAATCAACGATTTGCACGTCTGGCGCCTTGGGCCGGGTCACATGAGTGCGGTCGTGTCCGTCTCGACCGTCGACACGGCGCGGGATTCGCGCTTCTATCATGGTCTGCTGCAACGCTTCAAGGATCTGTCGCACGTGACCGTCGAGGTCGTACCCGCCGTGAAGGGGCATTGAATATGGCGGTCAAGTCGCCGTGCACCGAAGTCTGCTCGTTCGATGGCAGGACGGGCTACTGCGTGGCGTGTCTGCGCACGCGCGATGAAGCGCGTGCGTGGAAGAAGATGACTGATCATCGACGCCACCAGATCGTGAACGACAGAGCGCGACGGCAAACAAAGTTGGTCCGTGAGACATCCGACTGATCACCGATGCTGTCGATGCGCTTGAGTACTCGAGGCGGTTGTCGTGCAGAGATATGCTGCTGCACGGGGTGTGGCCGATGTGCTGTTGGCGGAGCCATATAGTCGGATGTCGGAGGCGAGAGCCTCCCAAAGTAGAAAGCTATGCCCAATCGATCACGATTCCCGAGAGTTGACCACCGAAGTTGACGCCACAATTGATCGAACTTTCGCGCAGACGGCGCATCGACGATAAAAGCGAGGCCAATCTTGACGATTCAGCCTAGCTGTCTCTCCCCAAACGCGTTAAGCACTGGCTGGTCGCCAATCTTTACGAAATTCCGGAACAGAACCGTTCTGATCGACAAGCCGGCATCCCGCATCACGATGGGCCCGAATGTCCGAGTCAAGCTGCTTGCTTGGCACGGGTCTTCGGGCCTTTCTTCGTTTACGTCGTTCCTGTTCCTGTACGTCGCATCCCGGGCAAAGCGTGGCTGACGAACTTCCCGACCTCATCGCCGACCATCTCGACGTGCTGTTCTGCGGGATCAATCCCGGCCTGACCGCGGCCGCGACCGGGCATCACTTCGCGGGGAGAAACAACCGCTTCTGGCGCGTGATCCATCTCGCGGGCTTCACGCCGGCGGAAATCTTGCCGCAGGACGATCGCGCGATCCTCCGCTACGGTTGCGGCCTGACGGCGGTCGTGAAGCGGCCGACTGCGAGCGCCGATCAGCTGTCGCGCGCCGAATTCGCCGCCGCGGCCGCGGCGTTCGAGCAGAAGATCCTGCGTTACGGGCCGCGCTTCGTCGCCTTTCTCGGCAAGGCCGCGTACTCGGCGCTGTCGGGGCAACGCGAAGTCGCATGGGGGTTGCAACCGGCCCGCATGCAGGGGGCGAGTGTCTGGGTGCTCCCCAATCCGAGCGGACGAAATCTGGCATTCGGTCTCGGCGATCTGGTCGAGGCGTACCGCCAGCTTCATCTGGCCGCGACGACGGCGAGGCGGCATGCGGCGCAATAAGACCGCGTCCCTCTGGCCCGGCACCGTGCTGCCGCGCGCGTTCTTCGACCGCACGGCCACCGACGTCGCACCGCAGCTGCTCAACAAGATCCTCGCGGCGGCGGACGGCCGGGCCGGCCGCATCGTCGAAGTGGAAGCCTATGCGGGCGCGATCGACCCGGCCGCGCACACCTATCGCGGCAGGACGCCGCGCAACGCGACGATGTTCGGGCCGCCCGGGCATCTGTACGTCTACTTCACGTACGGCATGCACTGGTGCTGCAACTGCGTGTGCGGGCCGGATGGCACGGGCACCGGTGTGCTGATCCGTGCGCTGGAACCGCTGCACGGGCTCGAGCAGATGCGTGCGGCACGGCCGCCGCAGACGCGCGATCGCGATCTGTGCCGCGGGCCGGCGCGGCTGACCCAGTCGATGGGGATCGGCGGCGCGCAGGACGGCATCGATTTGGTCGATGCACGCGAAGGGTTCGCGATCGTCGACGACGGTAGGGCGCCGCCTTCGAATCTGGCGGGCGGCCCGCGCATCGGCATTCGTGCCGGCCGGGATCTCCCGTGGCGGTGGTGCGTGCCCGGCAACCGGTACGTGTCGGGGGGGCTGCCGCGCACCTGATGCGCGTCGTACACATGTCGCACGCAATTCGACCTGCGTCACGCGGCCGCCATGATTGACCGGCTAAGCTGATCCTTTCGACGTTCGATCGAGGGGACACCATGCGGCGGGTCGTATTCAACCAGAAGGGCGGCGTGGGCAAATCGACGATCGTCTGCAACCTGGCGGCGATCAGCGCAAGCGAAGGGCTGCGCACGCTCGTCATCGACCTCGATGCGCAGGCGAACTCCACGCGCTACCTGCTGGGCGACGCCGCGGCCGACGCGCAACCGGGCGTCGCCGGTTTCTTCGAAACCGCGCTGACCTTCAACTTCCGCCCGGTCGACGTCGCGTCGTTCATCCATCCGACCCCGTTCGAAGGGCTCGACGTGATGCCCGCGCATCCGGATCTCGACACGCTGCACGGCAAGCTCGAATCGCGCTACAAGATCTACAAGCTGCGCGACGCACTGAACGAGCTCGGCACCTACGACGCCGTGTACATCGACACGCCGCCCGCGCTGAATTTCTATACGCGCTCGGCGCTGATCGCGGTCGAGCGTTGCCTGATCCCGTTCGACTGCGACGACTTCTCGCGCCGCGCGCTGTATACGCTGCTCGAGAACGTGAAGGAAATCCAGCAGGACCACAACGCGGCGCTCGAGGTGGAAGGGATCGTCATCAACCAGTTCCAGCCGCGCGCGAGCCTGCCGCAACGGCTGGTCGACGAGCTCGTCGACGAAGGGCTGCCGGTGCTCGCGTCGAGGCTGTCGGCGTCGGTGAAGATCCGCGAATCGCATCAGCAGTCGACGCCGGTGATCCATCTCGAGCCGGGGCACAAGCTCGCGCAGGAATTCCGCGCATTGCATCGCGAACTGGCCGGCTGATTCCGCGCTTTCCCGTGTCGATCGCGGCCGCTTCATGCGGCCGTATTTTCATTGCGACCCGCAATTCGTCAGATCATTGATTTCGGCATTAATAATCCCGGAAACGATTTCATAATAAATCCAGAAAAAACGATTACATAAGCGATCGCTCCATTTTCAATGAGCGTCGGTTTTCTAATAAACGGAATAATGAATTGGTAAATGTTGCGCATCCTCATGATGCGCTATCCTGTAAAAAGGTAAAAAGGCATTGCGGGCCGGAACCCTGCAATTTGCCTCTCTGCGATGTCGGCGTGTCGCGGGTTTCAGCGGCTGCCCGGAACGATAATAAGGGTTTACACCTATCATTAATGCCATTTAATTGACAATTAATCGATCTAGAATGGCCTCCTTCATCTTCCCGTGTTCTAATAAGTGACGGGTAGCCAATAAGGAAGTGGCTGTCGATCCAGCTTCCATTTTTCTTTACGTCGTCTCTCGTATTGCTAACAGGAGCGTGCCCGATGTCCGTATTTGCCCCCGAAAAACTCGCCGCCGATTATCAATCCGGTATCGCCGCGTGGTTTGCAATTGCCCGTCCGGCGATCCACGGTTTCGAGGCTGTCGTCGAACTCAACCTGCAGGCGGCCCGGACGGCGCTCGAGGAATACGAAGACAAGCTGAAGAACGCGTTCAACAGCAACAATCCGGCCGCGGGCTTCGCGCAGCAGATCGCCGCACCGCAGGAAGCGGCCGGCAAGGTCGTGTCGTACGGCCGCCATCTGTTCGATATCGCGGTGTCGACGCAATCCGAATGGGCGAAGGTCGCGCAGTCGCAGTACGAACAGAACGACAAGCGCCTGAAGGACGCGCTCGGCGAACTGTCGAAGCATGCGCCGGCCGGCTCGGCACCGGTGGTGGCTGCGCTGAATTCGGCGCTGTCCGCGGCGACGGCTGCGGCCGATTCGGTGCGTGCAGCGACGGGTCAGGCGATCGAAGCCGCGCAGAGCGGTTTCGATGCGGTCAGCGAAACGGCCACGCGCGGCGCCAAGCAGACGGCTGCCGCCGCACGCAAGGACGCAGCGGCTACGCGCGAATCGGCTGCGTAACGGCTGACCGCGGGCATGACCGCGTGTCGCGTGCAAGCGCGACACAATTGATCGGCGCCGGATGGCGCTGGACGCCGTGTGTGCCACGCGGGGTCCGGCGCATGTCCGGTTCGCCGCACGACGCCGGTGCACGGATGTGCGTACCGGTGCGACGTGCCGTGGGTGCGACCGGCGCTGCCTGCCGTCTGGCGGCGCGCGGCCGCGATCGCGCCGGTCGGTCCGGCGCGCGCCGCCGACCGTTGCAGCCCGCTCGCGCCGGCGTCAGAACGACGAACTGATTTCGATGCAGGAATTGAACATGACGGACGTAGTGATCGTATCGGCCGCGCGGACCGCGGTCGGCAAATTCGGCGGCTCGCTTGCGAAGATTGCGGCGCCCGAGCTGGGCGCGACGGTGATCCGCGCGGTGCTGGAGCGTGCGGGCGTGAAGCCCGATCAGGTCAGCGAAGTGATCATGGGCCAGGTGCTGACGGCCGGTTCGGGGCAGAACCCGGCGCGGCAGTCGCTGATCAAGGCCGGGCTGCCGACGGCAGTGCCGGGGATGACGATCAACAAGGTGTGCGGCTCGGGCCTGAAGGCCGTGATGCTGGCGGCGAACGCGATCGTCGCGGGCGACGCGGACATCGTGATCGCGGGCGGCCAGGAGAACATGAGCGCGTCGCCGCACGTGCTGCCGGGCTCGCGCGACGGGTTCCGGATGGGCGACGCGAAGCTGGTCGACACGATGATCGTCGACGGCCTGTGGGACGTGTACAACCAGTACCACATGGGCATCACGGCGGAGAACGTCGCGAAGGAATACGGGATCACGCGCGAAGAGCAGGACGCATTCGCGGCGCTGTCGCAGAACAAGGCGGAAGCCGCGCAGAAGGCCGGCCGCTTCGACGACGAGATCGTGCCGGTGTCGATCCCGCAACGCAAGGGCGAGCCGCTGCAGTTCGCCACCGACGAATTCGTGCGCCACGGCGTGACGGCGGAATCGCTGTCCGGGCTGAAGCCGGCGTTCTCGAAGGACGGCTCGGTGACGGCGGCGAACGCGTCGGGGCTGAACGACGGCGCGGCGGCGGTGCTGGTGATGTCGGCGCAGAAGGCGGCGGCGCTCGGCCTGACGCCGCTCGCGCGGATCAAGGCGTACGCGAACGCGGGCGTCGATCCGAGCGTGATGGGCATGGGCCCGGTGCCGGCGTCGCGCCGGTGCCTGGAGCGCGCGGGCTGGACGCCGGGCGACCTGGACCTGATGGAGATCAACGAAGCGTTTGCTGCGCAGGCGCTGGCGGTGCACAAGCAGATGGGCTGGGACACGTCGAAGGTGAACGTGAACGGCGGCGCGATCGCGATCGGTCACCCGATCGGCGCGTCGGGCTGCCGGATCCTGGTGACGTTGCTGCACGAGATGGTCAAGCGCGATGCGAAGCGCGGGCTGGCGTCGCTGTGCATCGGCGGCGGGATGGGGGTCGCGCTCGCGGTCGAGCGCGTCTGAAGCGGGTCTGACGACTCGGTTCGCTGCGGCGCCGGCCGGCGCCGCAGCGAACCAGGCGGGTTTCGCGCACGACAAGCAGTCAACAACACGCGCGAAGTTCCGGTGCGTGCCGCGCCCGCGACGTGGGCGGTTGCGCATCGAAGCGGTGGGGCGGCAGCAGAAGCGACGCCGCCGCCCCGCATTCATCGATTACTTTTTTGTCGGTAATTTATAGGATGACTAAGCGAATTGCAGTTGTGACAGGTGGAATGGGCGGTCTTGGCGAAGCGGTCAGCATCAGGTTGAACGACGCGGGCCACCGGGTAGTCGTCACGTATTCGCCGAACAACGCCGGCGCGGACCGCTGGCTGACCGAGATGCATGCGGCCGGCCGCGAGTTCCATGCGTACCCGGTGGACGTGGCCGATCACGATTCGTGCCAGCAATGCATCGAGAAGATCGTGCGGGACGTCGGCCCGGTCGACATTCTCGTGAACAACGCCGGCATCACGCGCGACATGACGCTGCGCAAGCTCGACAAGGTCAACTGGGATGCGGTGATTCGCACGAACCTCGACTCCGTGTTCAACATGACGAAGCCCGTCTGCGAAAGCATGGTCGAACGCGGCTGGGGCCGTATCGTCAACATCTCGTCGGTGAACGGCTCGAAGGGTTCGGTCGGCCAGACCAACTATGCGGCCGCAAAGGCTGGCATGCACGGCTTCACGAAATCGCTCGCGCTCGAGATTGCGCGCAAGGGCGTGACGGTGAACACGGTGTCGCCGGGCTACCTCGCGACGAAGATGGTGACGGCGATCCCGCAGGACATCCTCGACTCGAAGATCCTCCCGCAGATTCCGGCGGGCCGGCTCGGCAAGCCTGAGGAAGTCGCGGCGCTGGTGGCCTACCTGTGCTCGGAGGAGGCCGGTTTCGTGACGGGCTCCAACATCGCGATCAACGGCGGCCAGCACATGCACTGATGCGCGGCGGCCCGCACGGCGTTCGCGCACGTGCCGGGCCGCATTCCGCACTATCCAGACCCGGAGCGGCGGCACGCGCGCCGCTTCGGCCTCGCATTCCGGAGAACGCATGGGCGACACCTGGATGGGACTCGTGATCGGCGGTTCGGCACTGGCCGTCGCGCTGACGATGGCGATCTCGCTCTACTGGCTCGAGCGGCGCCGCGCGCGGCTGCTGCGGAACTTCGATCATCGCGATTGCTGGCTCGTTGCGTACGGCAAGTGCTTCGCGCGCAGGCCGACAAAGCCGGCACGCCGCATGCGCGGGGCGCGTTGACGGCAGCCCCGGCGCGTCACGATCGATGAACGGTCACGCCCCGTGCGCATGCCGCCGGCAATTCGCACGGGATGCGTGATCAATCGCTCTTGCCGGCCGACTCGCCCGAGTCGTTCTTGTGGAAGATCCGCTTCGTCGTGCGCTTGGTGGCATCCCAGCCTTCGCGCGACGCATGCGCGACACCGTGCCCGACCGCCTTCGCGGCGCTCGCGGTCGCGTGGCCGAAGCTGCGGGCCGCCTCGCCGGTCTTGTGCGCGGCTTCCTTCGAATCGCGCTTGATGTCCTGCTTCACTTCCGACATGTCCGCGTGCGCGATCGGGCTGATCAGCGCGAGAACGAGCGCGGTGCCAATGAACTGACGAACTTTCACGACCTGGTTTCCTTGGGGTTGACCTCTTCAGCGAGGATTCGTGTTGCCGGCAGGCGCCGGTTGAAACGTGCCGGCTACCGGGGCGTCGAGCATCACCGCGGCGCGGCCGGACAGCAGCACGCGATCGCCGCAGCGCAGCGCGAATCCGTACAGCACCGAGCGGGCGTCGCCGCTCATGCGTTCCGCTTCGATGGTGAGCGGCTGCTCGAACGTGTCGAGCCGGTCGACGAACGCGTCGACGTTGCGCACGCTCGCGAGATAACCGACGCGCGGGCGCGCTTCGTGCGCACCGAGCAGCGCGCCGTGCACGGCCATCGCCTGCGCTGCGTATTCGACGCCGCAGACCGACGCGAGCCGGCCGTGCGAACGCAGCGGGTTGCGCGGATCGCGGTGACTCGTCGCGGTGCAGCGAATCCGTTCGGCGTCCCATGCATCGACCGTATCGAGCACGCACATCGCGCCGTCGTGCGGAATGTGCGCGGCGATCCACGCGTGGCCGAGCGGTGGTGCAAGCGGGGGCGTCGCGGTCATCACGCACGCTCCGCGAAGGATTCGGGCATCGCGACGTCGATCTGCACGCGCGTATCGTCCAGGTAATCGAGCACGACACGCGTCGAACGCCGCGCGGCGAGGGCATCGAGCAGCGGCAGCACGCGTGCGGCCGGATTGCCGGTACGCAACGCGTCGAGTTCGGCATTCGCGAGCGTCGTGGCGGGCGCTTCGGTGAGCTGCACGTCGAGGCGGGCGAGCGCGTGTTCGCTTGCCTCCGGCGCGAGCAAAAGTGCAACGCCGAACGCGTCACCGATCGGCCGCACCGTGCGCAGCGGTTCCGGATAGTCGGTGTCGTACGCGATCAGCAGGCTCGGCACGCGATCGACGACGACCTGGCACAGGCTTTCGAGCAGGCCCGCGGCAAAGCTGCCGTCGTGCGCGCACAGTACGTTCGACGTCGCCATCGCGCGGGTCGCGATGCTCCAGTACCCGGCCGGTGCGTTGTGCACGGAATTGTGGAAACGCGTCGGCGACAGCTGGCGATCGTCGCCCGCCAGGGTTTCGCAGATTGCGTGGCAATTCTGGCCGTCGCCGCCGGATGCGCTGAACACGGTCGCGAGCGTCGTGGCGTCGCGGCCACTCGCGGCCACGGCCTCGTGGCCGACCGCGAGCGCGACGCGCACGACGGGGCCCGTGCGGCGCCGCTCGGCCGACGGCAGTCCGGCCGGCGGCGGCAGTTCGGTGCGGGCAGGGGTATAGGGCATACGGCCCGCGAGCACGTCGGCCGCGTGCGGCCAGTCGTTCAATCCGGGCCCGACGAGGCCGATGCTTTCGATGAAGGCGGTGAGTGTCATGACGGGCCTCAACGGCGTGCGTGGTCGGCGCGGCCGAGGATCAGGCTGCAATTCGTGCCGCCGAAGCCGAACGAATTGGACAGGACGGCGCGCACGCGCGTGTCGCGGCTCGCGAGCACGTAGTCGGCGACGAGCGCCGGGTCGGGCTGCGTCGTGTTGACGCCGGCCGGCACGAACTGCTCGCGCAGCGCGAGCGCGGCGACGACTGCTTCGAGCGCGCCGGCCGCGCCGAGCGTGTGGCCGGTTGCGCCCTTCGTCGAGCTGCACGGCGTGCCGGCGAACAGCGCGCCGACCGCGCGGCTTTCGGCCGCGTCGTTGCTCGGCGTCGCGGTGCCGTGCAGGTTCACGTAGTCGATGTCGTGCGCACCGAGGCCGGCGGACGCGAGCGCCTGCTCGATCGCGGCGCGCGCACCGAGACCTTCCGGATGCGGCGACGACATGTGATGCGCGTCGCTCGATTCGCCGAGGCCGAGCAGCAGGATCGCGTTGCCGTCGAGTGCCGCGGGCGGATCGGGCACGCGCTCGACGAGCGCGAACGCGGCGGCCTCGCCGATCGAGATGCCGTCGCGCGCGACGTCGAACGGCCGGCACGGCTGGCGCGACAACAGTTCGAGCGAATTGAAGCCGTACAGCGTCGTCAGGCACAGCGAATCGACGCCGCCGACGACGGCCGCGTCGATCAGACCGGCCTCGATCATGCGGCGCGCGGAACCGAACACTTTCGCGCCCGACGAACACGCAGACGAGATCGCCGTCGCCGGCCCGCGCAGCGCGAAGTACGCACGGACGAACGCAGCCGGCGAATACGGGTTGTGCGTGTGCGCATAGTGGAAGTCGGCCGGCAGCGCGCCGTTCGCCGGATCGCGCTGCTGGTACGCGCGTTCGGTTGCGAGGATGCCGGCCGTGCTGGTGCCGACGAACACGCCGACGCGTGCGGCGCCGTAGCGTGCGACGGCCGCCGCGACGCTTGCGTCGAAGCCGTCCTGCGTGAGGCCGAGTTGCGCGAGGCGGTTGTTGCGGCATTCGAAGTCGGCGAGGTCGGCGCGCACGGGGTGCGCATCGACGCCGTCCACCGCGCCGATCCACGTATCGAGCGCCGCGCGTTCGAAGTTGCACGGCACGAGCCCGCCGCGTGCGTCGCGCAGCGCATCGAGGGTCGCGTCGAGGCCGCGGCCGATGCAGCTGGTGGCGGTGAAGTGCGAGAGCAGGAGAGGTTTCACGAGGGTCGCATCCGGTGGCCGGAACGGGCGCCGCAGCAGGGCTGGCAGGCGCGCCGTTCGAGGTCAGATTTTATCAAACGGGGGGGCCGGAATGCCCGGCTGGCCGGGCGGTTCGGGCGCGAGCGCCGCGCGCAGCGTCGTCCAGTGCAACTGCGCATCGGCGGCCGCACGCAGCACCGCCTGCAGCACGTCGAGCACGACCGGTTCGCCGCGCGCATCGCGCGCCGCGTGGCCGTCGTGTACCAGCAGGATGTCGCGCGCATCGAGGCCATGCAACAGGCGGCGCGTGACGGTCGCCGCATCGCGCGCACGCGTGTCGAAGCCGCGCCGCGTCCAGCTGGCGAGCTGCAGGCCGAATTCGCACAGCACCGGTTCGAGAAACGGATTGCGCAGGCCGGCCGGCGCGCGGAAGAACAGCGGGCGTGTGCCGGCGATCTCGGTCAGCGTCTGCTGCGCGGCCGCGATCTCGCGCCGCAGCGCGGCGGGCCCCGACAGCGAGAACGTATGCCGGTGCCGCTGGCTGTGGTTCTCGACTGCGTGGCCGCGCGCGACGATAGCCTCGATCCATCGAGGATGGCGGCGCGCGAGATCGCCGATGCAGAAGAACGTCGCGTGCGCGTCGTAACCGTCGAGCAGGTCGAGTACGCGCGGCGTGACGTCCGGGTCCGGGCCGTCGTCGATCGTCAGTGCGATGCGGCGGCCCGCGGTGGCCGGCAGGCGCGTCCAGTTCGGGCCGAGCAGCGCACTGCGCGGCCACAGGCCGGCTGCCGTCAGCGCGAGATGCGACGCGACCACGCCACCGGCGGCCCACGGCCACGTGGCCGGTTGCGCGATGACGGCGGCGGCGGCACCCACGTGCAGTGCGGCCGTCCCCGCGATCAGCGGCGTCGGCTTCCAGCGGCGCGTTTCGCCGGCCTGATGCGATGGAATGGACGACGGCGCGGTCATGCGGGACTCCGTCGCTGACGATCGCCGGCTGCCGTGGCGCGCGGCGCGAGAATCGCCGCGAACGCGAGCGCGAGCATTGCGCCGGGGCCGACGGTCAGCCCGAAGGTTTCGAGCAGCGGGACGCGCGACAGCGCGAGCAGCCCGAAGCCGGCGACGGTCGCGAGGTTTGCGATCAGCAGCGACACGAGCGTGTTGGGCGTCACGGGCTGCGCGTCGTCGCGCTTGCAGAAGAACAGCGCGTAATTCGAGCCGACCGCGACGATCAGCAGCATCCCGACGAGGTGCAGGATCGTCAGTTGCACGCCGGCCAGCGCGAAGCCGGCCGTTACGACCAGCACGGCCGCGACGAGCGGTGCCAGTGCGCGCACGACGCGACGAGGCGAGCGCAGCGCGATCAGCAGCAGCATGGCGATCGCGGCAAAACCCGCGAGCGACAGCCGGATGTCCTCGTGCACGTAGCTCACGTACAGGCGATCGGCTTCGGCCTTCATGTCGACGAACAACGCATCGGGCACGCCCGCACGGGCGACGGCCGCGCGAATCGGCGTTGCATCGAGTCCCGACGCCGGAAGCGTGGCGCGCGCGGCGTCCGGTGCGCGCAGCGGCAGCATCGCGCTCCAACGCCCGTCGCGTTCGGTCAGCAGCGCGTCGACGGCGAGCGCCAGCGACGTGCCGCGCAGGTCCGCGCGCGTCAGCAGCGGCGCATGGCGCGCGGCGTCGACGTCGGCGAGGAACGGCGCGAACAGGTCGGGCTTCACCGCGATCGGCTGGTTCGCGACGGCGTCGCGCATCCGGGCGGCGAGCGCGTGCGCATCCGGCAGGCTCGCCTGGCGCGCGCGCTGCGCAGCATCGCTCGGCAGGTAGCGGGCGGGGCTTTCGAAGCCGGCGAGCACGCCCCGGTCGATGAGCGGCTGCAATTGCGCGGCCACTTTTTCGGCGCCTTCGAGCGCGGCCTGTTCGGTCGATGCGGAAATCACCACGAGGTAGCGCACGTCGGGTGCGCCGACATCGGCGCGCAGCCGCGCGTCAAGCGCCTGCGCCTGCGCCGGTACGGGGCTGAGCGCGGCGAGCTCGCGGCTCCACAGCCCGTCGCGATGCAGCACGAGCGTCGCGCTCGCGGCGACCACGAGCGCCGCGAGCGGCCAGCGCAGCCGCGGCGCGGCGTCGGCCGCCCGCGCGAGCACCGCGCCGACGCGCGACACGTCGCGGATCGCGACATGCTCGCCGCGCAGGTGCGGCAGCACGAAGCGCGTGACGAGTGCGGCGGCCGTCAGTCCGACGATCGAATACAGCCCGAGCTGCACGAGGCCCGGGAACCCGGAGAACAGCATCGACGCGAAACCGCACACGGACGTCAGCACGCCGAGCCGGATCGTCGGCCAGTAAGCGGCGACCCACGCGCGTGTCGCGTCGCCCGGGCGCGCGGCGACGCGCGTGCCGGCCTGCGCCGATTGCACGAACAGGTAGATCGAATAGTCGACGGCTTCACCGATCAGCGTCGTGCCGAAACCGAGCGTCAGCCCGTGGACCGTGCCGAACGCGACGCTGACCGCCGCGATCCCGGCTGCGACGCCCGTCAGCACCGGCAACAGCCCGAGCGCGAGCGTGCGCGGCGAACGGTACAGCGTGAGCAGCAGCGCGACGATCAGCACGACGCTCGCCGTCGACAGGCGCTCGACGTCATGCCGGATCGTGTCTCGCGTGTCGACCGAGAACACGCCGGGGCCCGTCATCGCGAGCGTGGTCGCGGCCGCATTCGGCACGGCCTGCTTCGCCGTGGCGAATGCGCGGCGCACCGTGTCGATCGCGCGCGCCTGCGCGTCGGTATCGGAGCCGGCGGCGGCCGTCTGCACGACGAGCACCGCGCGCGTGCCGTCGCGCGACGCCCACACGCCGTCGCGGCTCGCGGGTTCGGCCGCGCTGTCGAGCTGGTCGACGAGCGCGGTGACTTCGCCGGTCGGGTCGCGCGGCAGCATCGCCTTGGCGACGAGGCCGGCTGACGAGCTCAGCAGGTCGAGGCTGTCGCCGAGCGCCTGGTGCAGGCCGTCGGCGCTGAAGCGCTGCGGCGTGACGGCCGGGCTCAGCAGGTAGCGGTGATCGAAGACGAACTGCCGGTCGCGTGCGTCGTTCGCGGCTTCGCCGTTGTGCACGGCCGCAAATTGCGGGTCGGTGCGCAGTGCGCCGGCGACGCGCCGTGACAGTGCGGCGCGCGTGACGGCATCGCCGCCGTCGATCGCGACGAGGATCAGCCGCGACACGATGCCGTCGCGCAACTGGTCGACGAGCACGCGCTGCCCGGCGCTCGGCGAGCTCGGCAGGAACGCGGACAGGTCGGCCGTGAAGTGCGCGCGCCCGATCGCGACGCCACAGGCGGCGAGCGCGAGCAGCCACACGAGCACCGCGCGCTGCCGCCACGCGTGCAGGCGGCGGGCGACGGGGGAGGGGCGCGCGCGCTCGTCCATCAGTTCGCGGTCGCCGCAACGGGTTGCAGGCGCATCACCGAATGATCGCCGTCGGCCTGCCGGATCGCGACGCTGCGCAATACGTCGCGCGTGCCGTCGAGCGTGATCGTGCTGACGACCTTCAGCATCCGCGAGTCGAGCGGCGTGAGCGTCAGCGTCCAGTCGTCGCCGCGCCCGGAAAGGGCGACCTTGTACACCTGTTCGAGCGCGAAGCGGTTGCCGGCGAGCGTCGCGCGGATGCTGTCGATGAACGCGCCGAGTTCCGGATAGCGCGCCAGCGCGAGTGTGAACTTGCGGTTGTTGCGTTCGACCGTGAGCATGTCGCCGTCGACGACGAGGTGTTCCGGCTTCGGGCTCAGCGTGTGCTTTTCCAGATGATCGGGCGCGACGAACACGAGTTCGCCCGACGATTCGACCGGCTGGGTGGCGATCGACAGGTACTTCGTCTCGGTGAAGGTGGCGTGTCCCGACTTGTGCTGCGCAAGCGTCGACATCAGCCGGTCGAGGCTCCATGCCGGCGCCGTGTCGGCTGCATGCGCGGGCACGGCCAGCGCGAGCGCGGCGGCGGTGGCGGCGAGCAGGCGGGCGGCGCGGTGCAGCGAGAGCGGGAACAGGCGGTGAACGGCGGTCATGCGTCGGAATCCCTTGTGGCGGGCAGGTCGGCACCGGCGTGCGTCGCGTCGCGGCGCGTAGCCGCGGCATCGCCGCCTTGCCAGAAATCGAAGTAATTGAACCAGTTGTACGGCGCCGCGCGGCAGTACTTGTCGAGCAGCGCGACATAGCGCGCGAGTGCCGCGTCGACCGCCGCCGCACGTGCATCGCGCCGCACGTCGGAGAAATCGGCGAGCGTCTCGAAGTGCACATCGTAGCGGTTGCCGTCGCGATAGAGGCCCGTCATGAAGATCACCGGGCGCTTCAGCATCGCGGCCATGTACAGCGGCCCGAGCGGGAACGCGGCCGGCGTGCCGAGCAGCGGCAGCCGCCGCAACGATGCGGCCGCGTCGTCGAGCAGCGTGCGGTCGGCGAGCATGCCGACCATGCAGTTCGCGTCGAGGCGCTCGCGCACCTTCAGCATCGAGTCGACCTGCCCGAGCGGAATCACTTCCGGTTTCGCGGCCGGGTTCACCGCGGCGAGTGTCGCGTTGATCTTGCGCGCATTCTTCTCGTACATCGTGACGACGACGCGCAGGTCCGGATGCGTGCGGCCGATCGCGCGCACGACCTCGAAGCTGCCGAGGTGCGCGCCCATCAGGAACGCGCCGCGCCCGCCCGCGAGCGCATCGTCGACGAGCGTCTCGCCGTGCAGCCGGATGTCGAACAGGTCGAAGCGCCCGTTCATCAGGTAGACGCGGTCGTGGATCGTCGCCGCGAACGTGAACACGTGCCGGTACACGTCGCGCCAGCGCGCGGGCCGGCCGAGCGCGCGGCGCAGGTAGTCGCGCGACGCGGCGCACGCGACCGGCGAGAACAGCACGAAGTACGTCGCGATCAGGTGCAGCACGAGGCGCGCGCGCTGCCGGCCGAAGTGCAGCGAGATCCACGTCATCGTGCGCAGCAAGCCGGCGTTGCTGCGCTCCTGGCGTTCGGCCCACGCGGTGCGCTTCATGGCTGCGCGCCATCCTGCACGGCCGGCGGCGCGGACAGCACGCCGGTCGCGACCTCGCGCGACCCGGCGCGCAGCGTGAAGCGGATCGCGCCGCTGGCCGCGGCGTCGTACGCGAGATCGAGCGGTTCACCCGGTGCGACCGGGCTCAGGAACTTCGCGGAGCCGAGCCGCCACGTATCCAGCGGACGGTTGAGCGCCGCGCCGATCGTGTGGATCGCGTGATCGAGCAGCACGACGCCCGGTACGACCGGATGGCCGGGGAAATGGCCGGGCAGCGCCGGATGGTCGACGGGAATCGTGAAGGCGAGTGCAGGTGCGGCGGCCGTGTCGCGTTCAGGCGCGGCCGTGGCCGTGGCGCGCGCGTGCTGGGCGACGAGCGCGGCCAGCACGTCGCGCGGCAGCTTGCCCGTTTCGTTGCGCGGCAGCGCGTCGACGAACACGAGCGGGCGCGGCATGAACGCGGGATCGATCCGCTCGCGCAGCGCGCGCTGCAGATCGGTGGCTGCGAGCGCCGGCGCGACGACGAGCGCGACAAGGCGCGTGACCGGTTCGAGGCTGGTGTCGTCATGGGCCGGTGCGGCTTCGTCGGGCATGAAGAACACGCCGTCGACCACCTGCGGAATCGCGTTGAGTTGATGGTTCAGGTACGCGAGCGACGTGCGCTTGCCGGCGATGTTGACGAGATCGGCCTTGCGGCCGTGCAGCAGGAACCGGCCGTCGCCGAGCAGCTCGAGCGCATCGCCCATCGGCACGGGCACCTCCACATGCCCGCCCGACACCCACACGGTCGGCCCGCTGTCGTCGCGGTCCGGTTCGTCGCGCGCGTCGAGGCGGATGTCCGGGAACAGTTCCCATGTCGCGCCTTGCGACGTGCGCCGGGTCGCGATCTGGCCGGTCTCGGTGCTGCCGTAGATTTCGACGAGCGGCGCGTCGAGCGCGACCTCGGCTTCGCATGCGAGCTTCTCCGACAGCGGCGCGGTGGCCGACAGCACGAGCGCCGCTTGCGGCAGCGCATGGCCGGCGGACAGCAGCGCACGCAGGTGGATCGGCGACGTGACGAGCACGCGCGGCTGCGGGATCGCGTCGAGTTCGTCGCGGATGTCGACCGGGTAGAACGGCTGACGGTTGCTGAATGCGAGGCCGCCGATCAGCGCGAGCAGCACCGTCGACTCGAAGCCGTACATGTGCTGCGCGGGCACCGTGCCGATCAGCGTGGCCGCGCGGCCGTCGAGCAGCCCGAGGCGATCGGCCGCCGCACGCACGCAGCCGACCAGGAAGCCCCACGTCTTGCGGTGCGGTACCGGCGCGCCGGTCGAGCCGGACGTGAACACGTAGGCCATGATCCGCGCCGCATCGATCTGCGGGACGGCGAACGGCCTATCGTCTGCCCGCTCGCCGGGCGCGGCATCGGGATACGCGAAGCGCGGCAGGTCGATCGCGCAGTCGGGCGCATCGTGCAGGCAGAACGCGTCGGGCGCGAACGTCGCGAGCTGGCGGACCATTTCCGGCGTGTGCGTCGACGGCAGCAGGCTGATCTTGCCGGCGACGAGCGCCGCGCACAGGCTGACCGCGAAGCGGTAGCGGTCGCGGCACACGTTGAACACGTGGCCGCCGGCCGGCAGCGCGGCGGCCACGCGCGCGACGTCGGCGACGAATGCGCGCACGGTGACGGGCGCACCGTCGCGCCAGGCGATCGTCTGGTCCGGCGAGGAATGGAATACCAGCGGGTGAGTCGGCATAAATCGGTCAAAACGGGAGCGAAGGCCGGCGCGGCTGCGGCGCCGCGCCGGTCATGAATTCATCGTGACGCCTGCGACGCGCGATACGCGCGCACCGCGTCGACCATCCGCGGCCGCGGTTCGTGCGGCAGTGCGAAGCGCCGGCACGCATGCTCGGCGGCGAACATCACGGCGACGAGCGGCAGCGACAGGTAGTTCGCGAACGTCGACCACGTGACGATCGGCGCGGTGGCGAACAGCAGCGTCGACACGGCGGCGGTCGCGACGAAGAACAGCGTCCACGCGAGCGTGATCTGCCGCGTGTAGCGCGCGACGGCCGGCGTGACCGTGCCGTGGATCATCGCCGCGAAGCGCGTGCACAACGGCACTTCGCCGGCCACGAGCGTGCGGCCGAACAGCAGCGCCATCGCGAGGTTGAAGCTCGCGTGTTCCAGATACAGGCCCCATTCGAAGTGCTGCGCGAGCGGCGTGCGTGCCACCCACAGCGCGGCGGCGGCGAGCAGCCATGCCGGTACGAACCATGCGCGATGCGGCGAGCGTAGCGCCGCGCCCAGCGCGAGCAGCAGCGGCGGCACGAGCGCCATCGCGAGGCCGAAGCCGTGTGCGCCCGGCGTCGCGGTCGCGTAATGCGCGCCGGCCTGGTAGGCCGCCACGGCGCCGACCGCCACGACGCCACGCGCGACAGGCAGCAGCCTGCTCATCGGCGGCCTCCGGGCGCGCGGCGCGCGCACCTGACGGCGGCCGTGCGGCAACAGCGGACAGGCGGGCGAACCGGAACGGAGCGCAAGGGCGGATGCGGCATGACTGGAGACATCGGGCGGATCGTGGCCGGACGCGGTGGTCGGGCCGTCAAACATCATATGAATGGCGGCCGGGACGCGGGTCCGGGCCGGTGGTCGGGCACGCTCATTTTAGGGCCGCGGCACCGACTGTTCGGGGTGGGCGCGACCGGGTTTTGTAACCGATTGTATGGCACCGGACGAACGGTTTCGCGGGGTCGGTCCATTTCCATCCAAAGCGGCTCAAGCGTCTCGTGCATTCGCGTGCCGAAACGGGCCGCGGCGCAGGCTCGCCAGTCTGTAACCATTCACGGTATACGCCCTGATGGCCTTCATCTAGAATCCGCGTAACTTTTACAAACGATCCCCAAATAACGCAGGCGGGGAAGCCGGCAGACGCCGGAGGGACGGAGATTTGCACGCGCCGGGCGTGCGTGACAGTTGCCGTTTCCGGGCGCCTCCCGCTGCCATGGGCCGCCTGCCCGCACGCATGATGAACGCACTGGAACAAGAGCTCGCCACGCTGATCATCGGCGAACTGAATCTCGAAGACGTCCCGCTCGATACAGTGACGGCCGACACCCCGCTGTACGGCGAAGGTTTCGGGCTCGACTCCATCGACATCCTGGAAATCGCGCTGCTGATTTCGAAGAAGTACGGTTTCGAACTGCGCTCGGACAATCCGGACAACCAGAAGATCTTTGCGACGCTCGGCGCGCTGGCTGCATACGTCGCCACGCATCGGACGAAGTGACGGTGGCGCGCAGTGAATGACGGTGCGCGACGGCGATCGGAACACGATTTGCCGCGCGTCGGTCGAGGTGAAACGCGATGAACGGAGCAATTCGATGCGGGCGCTCGTAACGGGCGGCAGCGGCGCACTCGGGCAGGCGATCTGCACGGCGCTCGCGCAGGCCGGCCATGAAGTATGGGTGCATGCGAATCGCCATCTCGCGCAGGCGGAGGCGGTCGCGCAGCAGATCGTCGCCGCCGGCGGCACCGCGTACGCGATCGCGTTCGACGTGACCGACGCGGAGGCGACGCTCGCGGCGCTGAAGCCCTTCATCGACGCGTCGCCGGTGCAGATCCTCGTCAACAACGCGGGCATTCACGACGACGCGCCGATGGCCGGCATGTCGCGCCGGCAGTGGCACAGCGTGATCGACGTGACGCTCAACGGTTTCTTCAACGTCACGCAGCCGCTGCTGTTGCCGATGATCCGCACGCGGCGCGGACGGATCGTCAACATCGCGTCGGTGGCCGGCGTGACCGGCAATCGCGGGCAGGTCAATTACGCGGCCGCGAAGGCTGGGCTGATCGGCGCGACGAAGTCGCTGTCGCTGGAGCTTGCGTCGCGCGGCATCACCGTGAACGCGGTGGCGCCCGGCATCATCGAATCGCCGATGGCCGAACAGGCGTTTCCCGCCGAACGCATCAAGCAGCTCGTGCCCGCGCAGCGCGCGGGCCGGCCCGACGAAGTCGCGGCGATGGTCGCGTACCTGGTGTCCGACGCCGCGGCCTATGTGACGGGGCAGGTGTTGTCCGTCAACGGCGGGCTCGCGTGACGAAGCGCGCAGCGTCCGCCGGGTAACGCAACGCGGCCCTGCGCCGCATAGTGAGGAAATCGAAGTGTCCGTGCATCCAGTCGACGCCGAACGGCGCCCGCATTCGTTGTCGTCCGCCACCGCGCCGTTCGCGCACGGCGGCGACCACGCATTGCGGCTCGTCCAGATGAGCCATGCACGGCTCGTCGCGTTGCTGCACGATGCGCGTATCGACCACGTGTTGCCGGGCGCGCTGGGGGCGGTGTGCATCGGCGCGGCCGGCTCGCATGCCGATGCGGCAGAGCGGATGCTCGCCGATACCGCGCCCGACCTGCCGGTCGCGCCGGTGCAGATGGCGCTGCTCGGCGCGGATGCCGCCCCCGACGATGCCGTCTGCGAAATCTGGCAATGCGATGCGCACGACCTGCGCAGCGAACGGCACGGTGCGCTGCACTATCGCTACAGCGAAGCGGCGGGGCTCGTGTTCGGCAGCATCGTCGTGCACGAAACGGATGCGCAGCACGATGGCAGCACGCCGCTCGAGCGTGCGACGTTCGACGCCTACCGCGTGCTGTTCGACCTGCTCGATACGCTCGGCATGCCGCATCCGCTGCGCATCTGGAACACCGTGCCGGCGATCAACGCGGTGCAGTTCGGGATCGAGCGCTATCGTCAGTTCAATATTGGCCGTCAGCATGCGTTCGACGCGTGCCGCCGTGCGCTGACGGGCGGCGTGCCGGCCGCGTGCGCGCTCGGCTCGGTCGTGCCGGTCGCGGGCGATGCGCCGCCGGCCGCGCCGCTGGCGATCCATTTCCTCGCGAGCCGCACGCCGGCCGATCCGGTCGAGAATCCGCGGCAGGTCAGTGCGTATCACTATCCGGCGCAGTACGGCCCGCGTGCGCCGACGTTCGCGCGCGCCGCCGCATGGGCCGATGACGATGCCGCGCCGGTGCTGTTCGTGTCGGGCACGGCGAGCATCGTCGGGCACCGCACCGTGCATCGCGGCGACGTCGTCGCGCAGACGCGCGAGACGGTCGCGAACCTCGCGGCCGTGCTCGAGCAGGCCGCGCGGCAGGGGCATGGCCCGTTCTCGCTCGCCGACCTGAGCTATCGCGTCTACGTGCGCGACGCCGGCGATGCCGCGGCGATTGCCGGGATCGGGCGTGTGCTGCGCGATGCGGCTGGCCCTCACGTGCGGCCGTTGTTCGTCCACGCGGACGTGTGCCGCGACGACCTGCTGGTCGAGATCGAGGCCAGCGCGGGTCATGCAATGGAGTGGCTGTCATGAAGCGCGAGAGCCTCACGATCCCGCAACCGGTCGCGCATGCGGCCGGTGTCGACGAAGCCTGCCGGCGTTCGCCGGCAAGTCATAAACTTTTGTCAGGATCCCTGTCTTCGCAAGCGGCTGTTTCCATGTCCAAGCTTCACGCCTCGTCCACTCATCTCGTGCTGATCCCGAGCTACAACCCGGGGGGCAAGGTCGACACGACCGTGCGCAATGCGCGCGCGCAGTGGAATCCGGTGTGGGTCGTCGTCGATGGCAGCACCGACGGCAGTACCGAACGGCTGCAGGCGATGGCCGAGCGCGATCCCGGATTGCGCGTGATCGTGCTGCCGGAGAATCGCGGCAAGGGCGCCGCGGTGCTCGCGGGGCTCGACGCGGCGGCCGCGAGCGGCTTCACGCACGTGCTGACGATGGATTCCGACGGCCAGCATCCGGCCGACCTGATTCCGGCCTTCATGGCCGCATCGCAGGCCGACACCGATGCGATGGTGCTCGGCGTGCCGAAGTTCGACGCGAGCGCGCCGCAGTTGCGCGTGCAGGGCCGCCGCCTGTCGAACGCCTGGGCCGACCTCGAGACGCTGTGGGCCGGCATCGGCGATTCGCTGTACGGGTTTCGCGTGTATCCGGTCGCGCCGCTCGCGGCGATCATGCGGCGCCAGCCGTGGATGCGCGGTTTCGACTTCGATCCCGAAGCGGCCGTGCGGCTGTGCTGGGCCGGTGTGCACCCGATCCGCATCGACGCGCCGGTGCGCTATTTCGGCCGGCACGAGGGCGGCGTCTCGCACTTCCACTACGGTCGCGACAACGCGCTGCTCGCGTGGATGCACCTGCGCCTGTTCACCGGCTTCGCGGTGCGGCTGCCGATGCTGGTCGCGCGGCGGCTGACGCGGCGCCGCGACCAGACCGCCTGAGCGGCGGCCGGCCCGGTTTCCCTCCCGATCTTCGTCCGGACACGGCGATTCCGCTGCTTTTCGTCGACAATCCGGCGTCGGATCGCCGCTTCATTTCAATCTGCTGAGTAATGAACGTGTCATCGGATGTAAACATCTGGTAATTTTCTGCCGGATTATGCAAAATCGCCGCTCCCAAATACAACTATCGAGGGATTCCGGGATGCAACTCAAGAAAGCGGTGGCGGCGTGTGGCGTGGCGTTTCTGTTGAGCGCATGCGGCGGGGTACAGAGCCTTGACGCGAACAGCCTGACGTCGGCGGGGACGAACCTGTACAAGGCGGCAACGCTGTCGGACAGCGACATCGCCGCACTGTCGAACGAATCGTGCAAGTCCAGCGACGCCGAATCGAAGATCGCGCCGGCGAACAGCGCGTACGCGAAGCGCCTGACGAAGGTCATGAAGGGCTTCGGCGACATGACGCTGAACGGCCAGAAGATCAACTACAAGGTGTACGTGACCAAGGACGTCAACGCGTGGGCGATGGGCAACGGCTGCGTGCGCGTGTACAGCGGCCTGATGGACATGATGAACGACGACGAGCTGCGCGGCGTGATCGGTCATGAAATGGGCCACGTTGCACTGGGTCACTCGAAGAAGGCGATGCAGACCGCGTACGCGGTGAGCGCGGCGCGCAGCGCGGCCGGCGCAGCATCGCCGGGCGTGGCGGCACTGTCGAGCTCGCAGCTCGGCGACATCACCGAGAAGTTCATCAACGCGCAGTTCTCGCAGACGCAGGAAAGCGCAGCGGACGACTACTCGTTCGACCTGATGAAGCAGAAGGGCATGAGCCAGAAGGGCCTCGTCACGGGCTTCCAGAAGCTCGCGCAGATGGACGGCGGCCAGAGCTCGATGATGAGCTCGCACCCGTCGTCGGCGAGCCGTGCACAGCACATCCAGGATCGCATCGCGAAGGGCAGCTGATCGCGCCACGCGCATCGCGAATCGCCGGCCCGCGCCGGCGACCGGTACGCGAAAAGAACAACCCCACGCCCGTCCGGGCGTGGGGTTTTGTTTTTGGGGCCTGCCGGCGGGTCGCTTACGGCACCATCCCCGGCAGCACGTACGCCTGCACGAGCGTGATCAGCCCGACGATCACCGCGAACAGCAGGCTGTGCCGCACCGTGAAGCGGAACAGCTCGGACTCCTTGCCGACGAGACCCGTTGCCGCGCACGCAACCGCGATCGACTGCGGCGAGATCATCTTCGCGGTTACGCCGCCCGTCGTGTTCGCCGCGACCGCGAGCGTTTCGGGCACGCCGAGCTGATGCGCGGTGGCCTGCTGCAGCGAGCAGAACAGCGCGTTCGACGACGTATCGGAGCCCGTCAGGAACACGCCGAGCCAGCCGAGGAACGGCGAGAAGAACGGGAAGGCGGCGCCGGTCGCGGCCAACATCAGCGCGAGCGTCGACGACATCCCCGAGTAGTTCGCGACGAACGCAAACGCGAGCACGAGGCCGATCGACAGGATCGGGCGCGTCAGTTCCTTCAGCGTTTCGCCGAACGTGACGAGCGCGTCGCGCGGCTTCATCCGCAGCAGCGCCATCGAGATCAGCGCGGTCACAAGGATCGCGCTGCCGACCGCCGAAATCAGGTCGATCTTCAGCACCGCGTCGAGCGCTTTCGGCGTCGCGGCGATCGGCGCGGTCTTCACGACGAGCTGGTCGAGCCCGGCCACATGGAACTTCAGCACGGTCGACGCGAGTGCGCCGTGCACGGCGAACAGCGCCTTGAACGGTGCGATGCTCCAGACCGTGACGACGGCCGTCAGGATCAGGAACGGCGACCATGCGCGCACCGTTTGCACGAGCGTGTACGGCGACGCGTGGCGGCTCGCGCCGAAGCCGTTGCCGCCAGCGCCGAACCCGGCCAGCGCCGCGCCGCCGCCGGAGGCGACGAGGCCGCCGGCCGGCTGCTTCGCGGTGCGCGGCTGCCACACCTTCAGGAACGTCGCGAGCGCGACGAGGCTGACGAGCGACGACGTGATGTCAGGCAGCTCGGGCCCGATGTGGTTCGACGTGAAGTATTGCGTGACCGCGAAGCTGCCGCCCGCGACGAGTGCAGCCGGCCAGGTCTGCCGTACGCCGCGCAGCCCGTCCATCATGAACACGAGCCAGAACGGCACCGCGAGCGACAGCAGCGGCAACTGGCGGCCGGCCATCGCGCCGATGTGGAACGGATCGATGCCCGTCACCTGCCCGGCGACGATGATCGGAATGCCCATCGCGCCGAACGCGACCGGCGCGGTGTTCGCGATCAGGCACAGCCCGGCCGCGTGCAGCGGCTTGAAGCCGAGGCCGACGAGCAGCGCGGCCGTGATCGCGACGGGGGCGCCGAAGCCGGCCGCGCCTTCGAGGAATGCGCCGAACGAGAAACCGATCAGCAGCATCTGCAGGCGCTGGTCGTCGGTAATCGACAGCACGGACGCGCGGATGATGTCGAACTGGCCGGTCTTCACGACGATCTTGTACAGGAACACGGCCGCGACGATGATCCACGCGATCGGCCACAGGCCGTAGGCGAAGCCGAAGCCGGCTGCGGCAAGCGCCTGCGGCACGGGCATCCCGTACGCGAGGATCGCGACGCCGAGCGACAGCAGCAGCGTGATCGCGGCCGCGACATGGCCTTTCATCCGCAGCGCGGCCAGCGCGATGAAAAAGAAGATGATCGGAATCGCGGCGACGAACGCCGACAGCCCGAGGCTGCCGAGCGGCGAGTAAATCTGATGCCAAACCTGCATGGGTGTCTCCTCCATGGATTTTTAGGGGTACGGGTTTGAAAGCGGATGCGCTATTCGGGCTGCCCGCGTGCGCGCAGCAGGTCGGACAGGCTGCGCGGCGCCGGTTCCAGCGGCGTGCGGTGCTGCGTCCAGCCCATCTGTTTCGCGGGCGTCAGCGCATGCAGGCGCGTGGCGGCCCAGCGGAATGCGCGGTACGCGCGCGGATGCGCGAACGCGCCGGACCAGAAGCGCCACACGAGGTCTTCCGCGCGGGTGTAGTTCGCGCCCTGGCCGCGCAGCGGATGGGCGACGGGTTCGTCGGGCTTGCGGTTCGCCTCGGTGCGCAGCCGCACGAGCAACTGCGGGATCGGGATCCGCACCGGGCACACCTCGCCGCACGCGCCGCACAGCGTCGACGCGGTCGGCAGGTCGGCCGTCGCGTCGAGGCCGAGCAGGTGCGGCGAGATGATCTTGCCGATCGGGCCCGGGTAGGTCGTGCCGTACGCGTGGCCGCCGATGCGCGTGTAGACGGGGCAGTGGTTCATGCACGCGCCGCAGCGGATGCACTGCAGCGTCGCGCGCAGCTGTTCGTCCGCGTATGCCTGCGTGCGGCCGTTGTCGAGCAGTACGAGATGCAGTTCGCGCGGGCCGTCGCGTTCGCCGTCGCGGCGCGGGCCCGAGATCAGGTTGAAATAGGTCGTGATCGCCTGGCCGGTGGCCGAGCGCGTGAGCAGGCTCGACAGCGGCACGATGTGCTCGAGCTTCTCGACGACCTTCTCGATGCCCATGATCGCGATGTGCGTGTCGGGCACCGTGGTCGACAGGCGGCCGTTGCCTTCGTTCTCGACGAGCCACAACGTACCCGTGTCGGCCGCCGCGAAATTGACGCCCGACAGGCCGACGTCCGCTTCGGCGAACGCGCGGCGCAGGGCGCGCCGGCCGGTCTGGATCAGTTCGTCGACGTCTTCCGTATAGCGTGTGCCGGGGATGTGTGCTTCGAACAGCTCGGCGATGTCGCCGCGCGTCTTGTGGATCGCCGGCATCACGATGTGCGACGGCTTTTCGCCGGCGAGCTGCACGATGAATTCGCCCATGTCGGATTCGATGCAGTCGACGCCGTGTTCGGCGAGGTAATGGTTCAGCTCGATTTCCTCGCTCGCCATCGACTTGCCCTTGATCACGCGGCGCGCCTTCTTCGCCTGCGCGATGCCGAGCACGATCGCATTCGCGTCGGCGGCCGTCTCGGCCCAATGCACGTGCACGCCGGCTTCGGCGAGCTTCGTCTCCAGCCGTTCGAGCAGCGCGGGCAGTTGCGCGAGCGCGTGCTGGCGCACGGCTTCGCCGAGATCGCGCAGTTGCTGCAGTTCGGTGTCGTCGGGGAATTGCGTCGCGCGCTTGCCCTGCAGGAAGTCCATCGCGCCGCGAAAGCTCTGGCGCAACGCGGGATCGTCGAGTGCGGCTCGCGCGCGGGCCTTGAAGTCGCCGGGGGCGACGAATTGCAGCGTGTGGTCGCTCATTGCGGCAGATCCTCGCAAGCGGGTGCGGCCGACGGGGCGGTGGAATCGGTGACGATCACGACCCACAGGCGGCGCGGGCCGTGTGCGCCGTAAGCGAGCGTCTGCTGGATGTCGGAGGTCTTCGACGGGCCCGATACCAGCACGAGGTTGGTGGGCGTGCCGGCTTGCCAGCGCTCCGCATGCACGGCCGCGTGCAGGTCGGCATGCAGCGTGTTCGCATGGACGAGCGCGACATGCAGCGGCGGCACCAGCGACACCGTGCGCGGCGAGCCGGCGTCGGGGGCGAGCACGACGGTGCCGGTGGCCGCGATGCCCGAACGCGCGACAGTGAAGCCTGCATCGATCGTGTCGAACAGCTCGGCTTTCCATGCGTCGATCGGCCGGTCGAACGGTACCGGTGCGACGGTATCGGGCAATGCGCGGGCGAGCGCCGCGGATTCGGCGCGGGCCGGGTCGAGCAGCAGGCGGCGCACGCCGGCGTCGGCGAGGCGCGCGGCAAGCTGCGCAGGCCATGCGTCCGCGCTCGCGCACCAGACGTCAGCGTGCGACGCGGCCAGTGCGGCCTGCATTGCCGGTGCGAGCGCGTGCGGGTCGCGTTCCGTCGACGCGCGGCGCATGTCGTAATGCATGTCGATGCGCGCATCGAGTACGGGGGCGGCCGTCGCGGCGACACCCGGCGCGGCGGCGCGCAGGCGCGCGAGAATGGCGGCGCGCGCGCTCATTGCCGGTCTCCGCGCAACGATGCGGCGCCGGACGTCCGGCGCCACAGGAAGCTCGCGAGATGCTCGACCGGCAGCGGCGCATCGGCCTTGGTCGCAGCGTGGCCGATGTTCAGCAGGCAGCCGCAGTCCGCGGACACGAGCCGGTCGCAGCCGGTCGCGCAGGCCGACGCGACCTTGTCGCGCACCATCGCGCCGGAGATGTCCGGATGTTTCAGCGAGAACGTGCCGCCGAAGCCGCAGCACTCGGATTCGCGTTCGTGTTCGATGCGCGTCACGCCGGGCAGTGCGTCGACGAGCGCGACACCATGCACGCGCGTGCCCATCTCGCGGCGTGCCGCGCACGACGTGTGCAGCACGACGCGCTCGTCGGGCGCGGCGCCGGCCGTGGCCGCGTCGAGCTGCACGTCGAGCACATGGACGAGGAATTCCGCGAGTTCGTAGGTGCGGCCGGCGATCGCACGCGCCTTCGGGCCGTTGACGGGATCGTCGGCGAACAGCGCCGGCCAATGGTGCCGGATCATGCCTGCGCACGAGCCGGACGGCACGATCACGGGCCACGGTTGTGCGAACAGGTCCAGTTGCGCGGCCGCGACGCGGCGCGCTTCGTCGGGATTGCCGCTGCTGTAGGCCGGCTGCCCGCAGCAGCTCTGGCCGCGCGGATAGTGGACGGTCAGGCCTTCGCGCTCCAGCAGGCGGACCGCGTCGAGCCCCGCTTCGGGGACGAACAGGTCGACCAGGCAGGTCGCGAACAGGTAGGCGTGTGCGGGGATGGCGGCGGGGTACTGCCTTTCGTTCATGTCTCGCTCCAGAGGCGACGGCCCGGCGTGCGGGTCGACGATTTCGCTGCATAATTCCCGCGACGGCGCCGCAGCTCAAATTGGTTGGGCCAATCGGCGCGCCACGTATTCCGCAGGGAGACGCGACGATGGCAGCGATGACGGCACGGGGCCGGACCGAAGTGGTGATGCGCAAGATCGAGACGGCGCTGCTCGACGGCACCTGGCCGGCCGGCGCGCGGCTGCCGGCCGAGCGCGTGCTCGCGCAGCAGTACGGCGTCGCACGCAATACGGTGCGCGAGGCGACCCAGCGGCTCGTCGCGCGCGGGCTGCTGCAGAGCCGGCGCGGCGCGGGCGTCTACGTGACGGACCAGTTGCGCGCGGGCATCGCGTCGCCGTGGGGCCAGCTGGTCGCCGATCATCCGGCGCTGCGCGACGACATCCTCGAATTCCGCCGCGTGCTCGAAGGCGCGACCGCGTATTTCGCCGCGCTGCGGGCCGATGCGAGCGACCGGCGCCGGATCCGCACGCTGCTGCGCGAACTCGAAACCGCGCACGCGAACGACGACGCCGCCGTCGAAGCCGCGACCGACGCGAAGCTGCACGAGGCGATCGCGCTCGCGTCGCACAACACGATGTTCCTGCACCTGCATACGAGCGTGATCGGGATGCTGCGCGAGCACATCTCGATCAACGTGGCGGGCATGACGATGGAGGACGAGCAGGCGTCCGAGCTGCTGTTGCTGCAGCACCGCGTCGTGTGTGAAGCAATCTGCGCGCAGCGGCCCGAAGAGGCGCGCACCGCGATGCAGACGCATATCGACTACGTGCGCAGCCATTTCGAGCGCAGCGGCGATGCGCAGTGAGATTGGTTGGACCGCTTTGAGGCTCGGCCCGTCCGGCGGGCGAATCGGGCATGGCCGTGCATCGCGTGCCGGCGGCCGGCCGTGCGCGGGCCGCCGTGTGCCGCTCGCGCGATTGACCGGTTCATCGGCCGCCCACTAGAATCGGCCGGAACCGCGCGCCAGCCGCGCGCTGCGGCGAATGCGGACCGTCGTTCCGCCAGTCGAGGAAGCTTCCGTGCTCACGTCTTTCATCCGGCGCGCGCCGGCCGCGCTGTCGTGGCGTGCCGCATGCCGCCCGGCTCGTGCGCTGGCCGTCTGCGCACTGCTGTCGCTCGTTGCCGCCTGCGCGACGCACCCGCCCGCCACCACGCTCGATCGTCCGGTCTCGCATGCGTTGCCGCCCGATACCGCGACGCCGCTGCGCGACGCGCTGGCCGCCCCCGAGGCTGCGCATCCGGGCCAGTCGGGTTTCCGGCTGCTGGCCGACGGCGCGCAGGCGCTGCAGATGCGCATCGCGCTCGCCCGCGCCGCGACGAAGACGCTCGACATGCAGTACTACATCGCGACCGAGGACACGACGGGCAAGCTGCTGCTCGCCGCGGCGCTGTACGCGGCCGATCGCGGCGTGCGCGTGCGGATGCTGGTCGACGACCTGAACTTCCGCGACATCGACCGCGTGATGGCCGCGCTGAACACGCACCCGAACATCGAGATTCGCGTGTTCAACCCGTTCGGCGCGTCGCAGCAGGGGATGGTCGAGCGCACGACCAACTTCTTCACGCGGATCGACAGCTTCACGCGCCGGATGCACAACAAGGCGATGATCGCGGACAACCAGATCGCGATCGTCGGCGGCCGCAATCTCGGCGACGAATATTTCAGCGCGAGCCCGACGCTGCAGTTCCGCGATCTCGACGTGCTCGCCGCCGGCCCCGTGGCGAATGACGTCTCGGCGAGCTTCGACGCGTACTGGTCGAGCGCGAGCAGCTATCCGCTGCGCGTGCTGAATCACCAGTCGTTCGATCCGAAGGAGCTCGACGCGATGCGCGACGAGCTGCGCAGCCACTGGCGCCAGAACGCCGAGCCGTACAACGCGAAGCCGCTGAACGCGACGCCGCTCGCGCAGCAGATCGCACGCGACGAGCTCGAGCTCGTGTGGGCGCCGGCCGAGTTCAAGGCCGACGCGCCGGACAAGGTCGCACGGCCGACCGATGCGTACGTGAGCCCGCCGATGCAGCGTCTCGTCGAGCTGACGCGCGGCGCGCAGCAGGAATTCCTCGCGTTCTCGCCGTACTTCGTGCCGCACGACGCGGGCGTGAAGATCCTCGGCGACACGACCGCGCGCGGCGTGCGCGTCGCGATCCTGACGAATTCGCTCGCCGCGACCGACGCGGTTGCCGTGCAGGCCGGCTACGGGCCGTACCGCGTGCCGCTGCTGCAGCACGGCGTCGAGTTGTACGAGTTCAAGGCGCAGCCGGGCCGCCAGCGCCCGCGCCTGTTCGGGTCGCGTTCGCGCGCGAGCCTGCACGCGAAGGCGTACGTGATCGACCGGAAGATTCTCGTGATCGGCTCGATGAACCTCGACCCGCGTTCCGCGCACCTGAATACCGAACTGGCGCTCGTGATCCATAGCCCGGCGCTCGCCGAACAGGTCGCGACGATCTTCGCGCGGGCGGCGCAGCCGGACGAAAGCTATCGCGTGAGCCTCGTCGCGCCGGCGGGCGGCGGGTCGCCCGAACTCGTATGGACGGGCATCGACAACGGCAAGCCGACGACCTATCACGTCGATCCGCACGCGGGACTGATGCGCAACCTGATGACGGGCATCTTCATGCTGCTGCCGGTCGACGACCAGCTTTAAAGGGACGGAAGCGCTCCGGCTAAACCCGCGTTAACGAGGTGCGGGGAAGGTGATATGGTTGTGCGCGCAACCATCATGGCAATGTGGCGGCGCGGCCCGGCGGCCCGCGCCACGACCATCCGCAACCGGAGCTCCCCATGCAACGTGTACCGAACCAGCCGTTCACGCGTCCCGCCCGCTTCTCCGAAGCCGAATGGCAGGCGCGCGTGCAGCTCGCGGCCGCCTACCGCATCTTCGATTACCTCGGCTGGACCGAGCTGATCTACAACCACATTTCGCTGCGCGTGCCGGGCGAGGACGGACATTTCCTGATCAACCCGTTCGGGCTCCATTACAGCGAGGTATGCGCGTCGAACCTCGTGAAGATCGACATCGACGGCAACGTGATCGGACATTCCGACTGGCCGATCAACCCGGCCGGCTTCACGTTCCACAGCGCGATCCATGCGGCGCTGCCCGATGCGCACTGCGTGATGCACGTGCACACGACGCCCACGATGGCCGTGTGCTGTTCGCGCGACGGGCTGTCGTTTTCCAATTTCTATTCGGCGCAGTTGTACGGGAAGATCGCGTATCACGATTTCGAGGGCATCACCGTGCACCTGGAGGAGGGGCGGCGCATCGTCGAGAGCGCGGGCGGGCGGCCCGTGCTGCTGCTGCGCAACCACGGGCCGGTGACGATCGGCGCGACGCTCGCGCAGACGTTCTCGCTGATGTGGCTCCTCAACCGTGCCTGCGAGGTGCAGGTCGCGACCCATGCGATCGGCGACGCGCTGTCGATCGCGCCGCCGGTGCTCGAAGGGTGCGTGCGCGATTCGCTGAATTTCGATCCGAAGCATGGCGCGGGGCAGGACGCGTTCGACGCGCTGCAGCGCCTCGTCGATCGCATCGATCCCGGCTATCGCGCGTGACTTGGCGTGACCCGGCTGCCGGCGGCGCATTCAAAAAAAACGCGGCCGGGTGGCCGCGTGAATACTCGCAGACTCCTTCGGACGAAGGAAACAAGCAACTGTGAAACGAAGTGTAGCGAAAGGCCGCGCGCGGATTCAGCCGTCGGGTTGCAAAGGTCCGTTCCAGGTTGACGCAGACTGACACGGGGCGCTGTGCGTCGCGCTGCGGCGATTCGCTGCATGGCCGTTCGACGGACTCCCGCAACGGCGGCGATCGACTACCATCCTATCTGGCGCCCCCGTTCGGGCGGCGCACAACGTCGTGCAAGGAGAGTCCATGCTCAAGCTGCGTTTGCTCCAGGTCGCGTTACTCGCAGGCGTGCTGGCCGCCGGCAGCGCCGCCGCCGAAACGGTGCGTCTGTCCGCCAATCTGCAGCCGTCGAGCGAAGTGCCGCCGACGGCAACCAAGGGCTCGGGCGCCGTCGACGCCACCTACGACACGGTCACCCACACGCTGCAGTGGACCGCAACCTACGAACACCTCACGGGGCCGGCCACCGCCGCGCATTTCCACGGGCCCGCGCCGGTCGGCCAGAACGCCGGCGTGCAGGTGCCGATCCCGAAGGACGAGCTGGCGAGCCCGATCAAGGGTTCGAAGGAGCTCACCGACGCGCAGGTCACCGACCTAATGGGCGGCAAGTGGTACTTCAACGTCCATACGAAGGAACACCCGGCCGGCGAAATCCGCGGCCAGGTGATGCCGGCGAACTGAGCGCCGGCGTTTGATATAGAGGCACCTGTCGAGCGGCGCGGGAACGTTCGCACGTACCATCGTCACACTGCGATTACGGAGTGCGTCCGATGAGTTGGCAAAGCAAGTTCGCCTGCTGGCTGCTGCGCTGGCAGTTTCGTCCGGAGACCACGCGCGAGGTGCTCGACCCCGCGCGTGCGCGGCGCTTTACCGACTTGCGGATGGTCGTGCCGCGCCGCGCGCCGTCGGGTTACCGGCTGCGCCAATGCTACGGCGCGGGCGACGCACCGCTGCGCGGCGAGTGGCTCGAGCGCATCGATGCGAGCGCAGAGCGTGGTCCTGGCCGCACGCTGCTGTATTTCCACGGCGGCGGTTATTACTTCTGTTCGACGAAGACCCATCGGCCGCTCGTGTTCGGCCTGACGAAGCGCGCGGGCGTGCGCTCGTTCTCGCTCGACTACCGGCTCGCGCCCGAAAACCGTTTCCCGGCCGCGCTCGACGATGCGCTCGCCGCCTACCGGCAACTGCTGGCGCTCGGCACGCCGCCCGAGACGATCGTGCTCGGCGGCGATTCGGCGGGCGGCGGCCTCGCGCTCGCCACGCTCGTCGCGCTGCGCGATCGCGGCGAGCCGTTGCCGGCCGGTGCGATCCTGTTCTCGCCGTGGACCGACCTCGCGGCCACCGGTGCGACGCTGCGCACCAACGACGGCCGCGATCCGATGTTCGCCAGCGCGGCGCTGCCGAAGGCCGCGAAGCTGTATCTCGGCGACGAACCGGCGACGAATCCGTACGCATCGCCGCTCTACGCGGATTTCACGGGCCTGCCGCCGCTGTATATCCAGGTCGGCAGCACCGAGGTCTTGCTCGACGATTCGCGCCGCGTCGCGGAGAAGGCGAAGGCGGCCGGCGTGCAGGTGGAAATCGAGGTGTGGCCGGACATGCCGCACGTGTGGCAACTGTACGCACCGATGGTGCCGGAAGCGCGCGACGCGCTCGACCGCGCGGCCGCATTCCTGCGCCGCGTCGCGGTCGAACGCGCGGTTCAGCGCGTCGGCGAAGCGTCGATCGCCTGATAGGCGGCCTTGACGGCCACCGAGCCGTACTTGCGCTCGAGCCGGCGCACGGTGAAGTGGCCGTGCGCCATTTGCTGAAAGTGGTCGATGAACAGCGTGTTGACGGTCGCGCCGAGCACGGCGCCGATCGCCGGGATCGACTTCGCGGCCATCTGCTCGGTCACCTGCACCGAGAAGCGCGACGCCACCGTCTGCACGAGCTTGAACACGGCCGCCGAGCTGTGCGCGGCGATGCCTTTCGTCGTGATGTCCGACGACGCCTTCGAGATTGCCTGGGCAAGCGCGCCGCGCAGCACGAAATAGCCGAGATCGGCGTCCTCTTCCTGCTTGTCCGGGTTGCCGCCCATGCCGAGCACGGCCAGGCATTGCAACTGCGTATCGACCGACGCCAGGTCCTCGCCCTCGCTGCGCGCGATGTCGCACACCGAGCGGAAGATCAGCGTGGTCGTTACCGGCAGTTCGACCGGCAGCGCGAGAAAGCCGAACGCGCCGCCCGCCGCGCCGGTCGTCGCGACCGCGAGCTTGTGCAGCAGGTTGCTCGGCTTGTCGGGTTCGGCGTCCGGCGCGGGCGGCTTGCCGAGCGTGCGCAGCGCGATGTTCAGGCACTTGCGCAGCGCGAGCTGCGTCGCATCGTTGATCTTGCCGGTCGCGAAATCCGGCAGCCGCGCGATCATTTTCTCGACCGGCGCGCCGAGCATGCCGGTCAGCTTCATCGTCAGCGATGGGCTTTCCAGCACCTGCTTCGCGCGCCACAGCGCGTCCCGATCCTCCTGCGAGAGCGTCGTCGCGGGGGTGATTGAAATCGGTTCCATCTTTCTCCTTGGCTTGAACGGGCCCTAAACCGTCGCCAGCCTAGATTACTCCGCCATGCTAGAATTTTGAAATTGTTTGACTCGTCAAAAGTTGCATCAACAAAAAATGGCCGTCCACACTGCCGCCCACCATTCGAGCGGGCAAGTTTTGCCGTTCCGCGAATCGCTGCTGGCGATGATCGGGATCTCGTTCGTCACCATGCTGGTCGCGCTCGACCAGACCGTCGTCGGCACGGCGTTGCCGACCATCGTCGCCGAGCTTCGCGGTTTCGACCTGTACGCGTGGGTCGCGACCTCGTACCTGCTCAGTTCCGTGATCACGGTGCCGATCTTCGGCCGCCTCGGCGACTATTACGGCCGCAAGCCGTTCGTCATCGCGTCGATCGTCGTGTTCACCGCCGCGTCCGTGCTGTGCGGGATGGCCAACGACATGCTGTTCCTCGTGCTCGCGCGCGGGCTGCAGGGGATCGGCGGCGGGATGCTGGTCGGCACCGCGTTCGCGTGCATTCCCGACCTGTTTCCCGATTCCGTCGTGCGGCTGCGCTGGCAGGTGTTGATGAGCTCCGCGTTCGGCATTGCGAACGCGGTCGGCCCGTCGCTCGGCGGCATACTGACCCAGTCGTTCGGCTGGCGCTCGGTGTTCTACGTGAACCTGCCGGTGGGCCTGCTGTCGCTGTTCTTCGTATGGCGCTACCTGCCGCACCTGCGCCATGTCGCGCACGATCGCAAGATGCGGCTCGACTGGCCGGGCGCGTTGCTGATCGCGCTGTCGCTCGGCGCGCTGCAGCTGTTCGTCGAATGGCTGCCGAAGTACGGCGTCGCGAGCTGGGCGTCGCTGCTGCTCGTCGTCGCGGTCGCGGCCGGCATTGGCCTGTGGCATTGGGAGAAGCGCTGCGAGCAGCCGATTCTGCCGTTCGACATGTTCGGCAACCGCGCGCTGTCGGCGCTGTTCGTGCTCGCGATCCTCGCCGGCTTCTCGATGTTCTCGCTGCTGTTCTACGCGCCGCTGCTGTTCCAGGGCGGCTTCGGGATGTCGCCGAAGGAAGCCGGACTCGTGATCACGCCGCTCGTCGTGTTCATCACGATCGGCAGCATCATGAACGGCCGCGTCGTCACGCGCATCCGCAATCCGAACGCGATGCTGCACGTCGGCTTCGTGCTGTTCGCGATCACGTGTGCGGGCATCGTCGTGTCGACCCACACGACGCCCGCCTGGATGCTGATGGCGCTGATGGTCGCGGGCGGCATCGGGCTCGGCTTCGTGCTGCCGAACCTTACCGTGTTCGCGCAGCAGACGGCCGGCCGCGAGCACCTCGGCATCGCGACGGCGCTGCTGCAGTCGCTGCGGATGGTCGGCGGGATGCTCGGCACGGCGCTGACGGGCACGCTCGTCAACCAGATGTACTCGGGCGGCGTGCGCAATGCGCTGACGGCCGATCACGCGATGCAGTGGCATGCGCAGCTCGCCGATCCGCAGATCCTGATCGACCGCGCGGCGCAGGGGGGGCTCGTCGCGGAGCTGACGCGTGCCGGGCATAATGGCGCGCTGCTGCTGGAAGCGGCCCGCGAATCGCTCGTCGGCGCGATTCACCTGGGCGTCGCGATGGCGGCCGTCATCGCCGTGGTGTCGGTATGGCAGTGCCGCCGCGTGCCGCCGATCGCGCTGCGGCGCAAGATCGAACCGCACGTCGCGGCCGATTGACGGATCAAGCGATTCAACGACTCAACGATTTACCGGAAACGAAATCAGCGCATGGAAGAACAGGACCGCGTCGCGATCTTGCAGCAATTCGGACGCACGTATCGCGCGTTCATGACCGCGTTCGAAGCGCACGTCGGGCAGCCGATGCCGCGCTGGCGCATCATGGTCGCGCTGCACACGATGGGCGGGCATTCGTCGCAGAAGAAGCTCGTCGAAGTGCTGCGCATCGATCCGGGCGCGCTCACGCGCCAGTTGAAGTCGCTCGACGCGCTCGGCTGGATCCAGCGCGAATCCGATGCACGCGACAACCGCGTGACCAACGTCACGCTGACCGACGAAGGCCGCGCGGCGTTCGACGCGTGCCTGCCGCGCCGCAAGGCGTTTCTCGAACAGACGATGGCGCAACTGCCGGACGACGTGCTGAATGCGCTGTCGGGTGCGCTCGCGATGCTGGAAACGCGAATCGCGGACGCCGGTTCGGCACCGGTCGCGCGCTGATGCGCGGGCAGGGCGGCGCGTTCGCGCCGCCGGCTGCCGCTTCATCTCATCCCGATTCGGTGCTGGCTTACAGCTCGATGCGCGTGCCCAGCAGCACGAGGAACTGCGCGAGCCAGGCCGGATGCGCGGGCCACGCGGGCGCGGTGACGAACGGCGCGTCGGTCACGGCCGCGTCGACCGGAATGTCGGCATATTCGCCGCCCGCGAGCTTCACTTCGGGCGCGCACGCCGGGTAGGCCGAAATGCGCTTGCCGCGGATCACGTCGGCGGCCGCGAGCAGCTGCGCCGCATGGCAGATCGCGGCGATCGGCTTGCCGGCTTCGGCGAACTCGCGCACGAGCGAGATCACCTTCGGATCGAGTCGCAGGTATTCGGGGGCACGGCCGCCCGCGATCGCGAGCGCGTCGTAGCGCGACGCATCGACATCGTCGAATGCCGCGTTCAGCGTGAACTGATGGCCGGGCTTCTCGGTGTAGGTCTGGTCGCCTTCGAAATCGTGGATCGCGGTCTTGATCTTGTCGCCCGCGCGCTTGCCCGGGCAGACTGCATCGACGTGGTGGCCGACGGCCTGCAGCGCCTGGAACGGCACCATCGTTTCGTAGTCTTCGGCGAAATCGCCGGTCAGGAACAGGATCTTCTTCGCGGCCATGGCTTTCTCCAGGGATGCAGCGTTGAAGGCCCGTTCGCGCCGTGCGCAACGGCCGCGAGGGGCCCCGAGGACGAAAGCGCAGTGTACTCCGGCAGATTGAAGCGCGCGTGACGGCCGCCCCGCGCGAGCGGCGGGGCGGTGCGCGCGGGGGGCGTCAGAAGAACGTTTCGACGACTTCCGTCACGCGGAACTGCGGATCGAGCACGAGGACCTGGCGCCACTTGTCGAACGTCAGGCACGGGTGCGAGATGTCGAACGCGACCATGTCGCCGACCTTCACGTCCGCGCCCGGCGGGATCTGCAGGTACGCGTGCTGGTCCATCATCCCGGTCACGGCCCAGCCTTCGGTCGCGGCGACGTCGCGCGGCGCGGTGTCGCGGCCCGGGCGGAAGTGGCGCGCCGGCTCCGGCAGGCCCGCGTCGAACGCCGCGTCGCGCTTGCCGAGTGCGACGATCGCGCGGTCGGCTTCCGGCACCGATTGCACGTATGCCCACAGCTGCAGCGCCGGCAGCAGCCCTTCGCCCATCGAGCGGGCGATCGGGTTGCGCGCGAACACGTCGGTCTGCGCCTTCTTGTAGATACCGACGTCGTGCGTCAGGTAGCAGCCCGGGCGCAGCACGACTTCCGCGAAGCCCGCGTCGGACGCCTTCCTGAATTCTTCCGCGACCACGTCGTACCACGCCGAACCGGCGCCGGACAGGATCGCCGGCGTGCGCGCGAAGCGGCCCGCTTCGGCGAGTTCGCGCGTGAGCGTGACGGCTTCCTGCAGGAACGTGCGGATCTCGCCTTCCTCTTTCAGCACGCCTTCATAGAGTTCGATGCCGGCCAGCTTCAGCGTGTCCGGATAGCGCGCGAGCGCGGCCAGCACGGCTTCGCGCTGCGCGGCGTCGCGCACGCCCGCGCGGCCGCCCGGCACGCCGAGCTCGATCAGCACGTTCAGCGATTTCTTCGCGTCGCCGAAGAAGCGGCCGAGCTGGTCGACGCTCTCGGCGGAATCGACGAGACAGAAGAATTCGAACTCGGGATCGGACAGCAGCCCGGCGATGATCGTCATGTTCTGGCGGCCGATCAGCTGGTTCGCGAGCAGCACGCGGCGCACGCCGCCGTGGTACGCGGCCTGCGTCTGGTGCGCGGTCGCGAGCGTGATGCCCCACGCGCCGGCGTCGAGCTGGCGGCGGAACAGTTGCGGCGCCATCGTCGTCTTGCCGTGCGGCGCGAACTGGACGCCGTATTTCTGGACAAACGCCTGCATCCAGTTCAGGTTGTGTTCGACGCGGTCTTCGTAGAGCACGGCGGCCGGCAGGCTGACGTCTTCCGCGAGCAGGTTCCATTCGAGCCGGCCTGCGTCGCCGAGCGGCACGCTCGCGCTCGGCAGATTGCCCAGACCCTTGCCGAACGGGTCGATCGTCGCTTCCTGATAGTTTGTAACTTTCATGTCATCCCGCTCCATCATCACTATGCATTGCACCGAAGTTGACACGCAGATGGTACAGAAAGTAGCATCGGCGCGGTGATGTTATTTAGTAACATCAAGCCCCGCACCCTTATCAGCAGATGAATACGCCCGCTTCCCCGTCCGCTCCGCTCGCGGCCGAGCCTCATCCGGCGCCGGCCGCCCCGCCGCTCCTCGACATCGTCGCGCGGATCGCCGAATGCGCGCCCGAGCTGCGCGAAGCCGAGCGCAAGGTTGCCGCGTTCATCCTCGCCGATCTGGCGCGCGCCGCGCATGCGAGCATCGGCGCGCTCGCGCGCGACGCGGAAGTCAGCGTCGCGACGGTCACGCGTTTCGCGAAGGCCGTGGGCTGCCGCGACGTACGCGAACTGAAGGTGCTCGTCGCGCAGGCGGCGGCCGTCGGCCAGCGCTTCGTGGTGCCGTCCGACGACGCGCCGGCCGCCGACGCGAGCCCCGCGTCGATGGTTTATGACGAGATCCGCGTGGCGCTCGCGCACAACCACCAGCTGCTGCGCAACACGTCGTTCGAGGCCGCGGCCGACCTGCTCGCCGCCGCGAAAATGACCTACGTGTACGGGCAGGGCGGCGGGTCGACCGCGCTCGCCGACGAGCTGCGCTTCCGGCTCGTGCGTTTCGGCCGGCCGGTCGCGAGCTACCAGGACAGCGTGCTGCAGCGGATGGTGGCTGCCACGCTGTCGCGCGACACCGTCGTCGTCGCGCTGTCGGTGAGCGGGCGCGTGCCCGAGTTGCTCGAGAGCTGCCGGCTCGCGAAGCGCTACGGCGCGAAGCTGATCGCGATCACGGCGCCGGCGTCGCCGCTCGCGAAGCTCGCCGACCACCTGATCCCGGTCGTCGCATTCGAAACCGATTTCATTTACAAGCCTTCGACATCGCGTTACGCGATGATGATGGCGATCGACGTGCTCGTCACCGGAGTCGCCATGCGGCTCGGCGATGCGGGCCGAGAATCGCTGCGCCGCATCAAGCACGCGCTCGATGCGCACCGCGGCGGCGGAGACCGTCAACCGGTAGGAGACTGACCATGCATTCGCATCCCGAAGCCGCCGATACGCTGATCGTCGGCGCGCAGCTGTACGACGGCACCGGCGCACCGCCCGTCACGCGCGACGTCGCGATCCGCAACGGCGTGATCGCTGCGATCGGCAACCTGTCGAACTGGCTGGCCGAGAACGTTGTCGATGCGAACGGCCGCGCGCTCGCGCCGGGCTTCGTCGACGTGCACACGCACGACGACACGCACGTGATCCGCGCGCCGGAGATGATCCCGAAGATCTCGCAGGGCGTGACGACCGTGATCGTCGGCAATTGCGGGATCAGCGCGTCGCCGGTGACGCTCGCGGGCGATCCGCCCGACCCGATGAACCTGTTGGGCGAGCGCGGCGCGTTCCGGTACCCGACCTTCGCCGACTACGTCGCGGCCGTCAACGCCGCGCGCCCGGCCGTCAACGTCGCGGCGCTGGTCGGCCATACGGCGCTGCGCAACAACCAGATGGACCGCCTCGACCGCGCGGCGACCGACGGCGAAATCGCCGGGATGCGCGCGCAACTCGAGGAGGCGCTCGCGAACGGCGCGCTCGGCCTGTCGTCGGGCCTCGCGTACGGCTCCGCGTTCGCGGCACCGGCCGAGGAAGTGATGGCGCTCGCCGAGCCGCTCGCGAAAGCCGGCGCGCTGTACACGACGCACATGCGCACCGAATTCGACGCGATCCTGGATGCGATGGACGAGGCGTATCGCGTCGGCCGCCATGCACAAGTGCCGGTCGTGATTTCGCACCTGAAATGCGCGGGCCCGTCGAACTGGGGGCGCAGCACCGAAGTGCTCGCGTCGCTCGAAGGCGCGCGCCGCTACCAGCCGGTCGGCTGCGACTGCTATCCGTACAGCCGCAGCTCGTCGACGCTCGACCTGAAGCAGGTAACGGGCGACATCGACATCACGATCACGTGGTCGGAGCCGCATCCGGAAGTCGCAGGCAAGCTGCTCAAGGCGATCGCGGCCGACTGGGGCGTGACCGAGCAGGAAGCCGCGCAACGCATCCGTCCGGCCGGCGCGGTGTACCACAACATGTCCGAGGACGACGTGCGCCGGATCCTGTCGCACCCCGCGACGATGGTCGGCTCCGACGGGCTGCCGAACGATCCGCTGCCGCATCCGCGGCTGTGGGGCGCGTTCCCGCGCGTGCTCGGCCATTACGTGCGCGACACGAACCTGCTGCCGCTCGAGGAAGCGATCCGCAAGATGACGTCGCTGTCCGCGCGCCGCTACGGGATCGCGAAGCGCGGCGAGGTGCATGTCGGCTACCACGCCGATCTCGTGCTGTTCGATCCGGCGAGCGTGATCGACGCCGCGACGTTCGAGAAGCCACAGCAGCCCGCGCACGGGATCGACGCGGTGTGGGTGAACGGCGTGCTGACCTACGAAAACGGCCAGCCGACCGGCGAGCGCGCCGGTGGCTTCGTCGCGCGCGGCGAGCGCGTGGCGGCGAGTGCCGACGCCGCGTTCTGAGCGCGGCAGGTGTTCCGATCTCCCGCGCGTGCCGCTGCCGGCGCGCGCATCCGTAACTGAAATATGAGGAGTGAAACGATGAAACGATATGGCGTGGGCGAAGCGAAGGGGACCGGCGGCCAGGTGATGCCGTTCGCACGTGCGGTCGAGGCTGACGGCTGGCTGTACGTGTCGGGCCAGACGCCGATGGTGAACGGCGAGGTCGTCGAAGGCGGGATCGTCACGCAGTCGAAGCAGACGATCGAGAACGTGATCGCGATCCTGAAGGAAGCCGGCTACGGCCTCGAGCACGTCGTGCGCTGCGGCGTGTGGCTCGATGACGCGCGCGATTTCGCGTCGTTCAACAAGGTGTTCGTGTCGTACTTCGGCGAGCATCCGCCGGCGCGCGCGTGCGTGCAATCGAGCATGGTCATCGACTGCAAGGTCGAGGTCGACTGCATCGCGTACAAGGCGCCGGCGAAGTAACACGCCGACGGCGAACCGAGATGTGACGGGCCCTGCGCATTCGTGTGCGCAGGGCCCGTTTTTTCATGTGCGGCACCTGGCTTGAAGGACCGGGTTCCGCCGTGTGACCGCAACCGCCGCAACGCATTCCACCCGTTCGTGTAACGTGCCGTACGACTTTACCGGGAGGAAGAATATGGAATGGGCTGCGCTGGTGCCGGAGCTGATCTGCTCGAACCTTGCAGGAAGCGTGCGCTTCTATCGTGACGTGCTGGGATTCCGGATTCGCTTCGAGCGTCCGGAAGACGGCTTCGCGTACCTCGAGATTGGGGGCGCTCAACTGATGCTCGAACAGCAGAGCCCCGAGAGTTGGTTGACGGGGCCGCTGACGCCGCCGTTCGGGCGGGGGATCAATCTGCAGATCGAGGTGGATTCGCTCGACCCCATCCTCGGCCGGATTCGCGCCGCTGGCGTGGCGCTGTTCGTCGAGCCGCGCACGTCCTGGTATCGGGAGGGCGACATCGAGCACGGCCAGGTCGAGGTGCTGGTGCAGGACCCCGACGGCTACCTGCTGCGGCTGGTGGAGATCCTCCCTGCGCGGCCGCTGCAGGGTTGATTTCGGGCCATCTGGCTCCCGCGATGACTGCAACCTGACGTCTCGGCGTCGGCTGGTTCCAGTTGATGCGGAACGGGTTAATGGCGGGCCCGCCGAGACGTGTAGCCGCGCATGCGCAGCGATCCTGGAGGAAGCCGGTTAAGGCTCGAGCACGTCGTGCGCCGCGACGTGTGGGTCGACGACGCGCACGATTTCGCGTAGTTCAACACGGTGTTCGTGTCGCCCGTCGGCACACGCGTGCGTGCGGTCGAGCATGAGCATCGACCACATCGCGGACAAGGCATCGGCGACGCAACTCGGCAAGGGTAGGAGCAGTGCAACAAGGCCGGTGCATTTGCGTGCACCGGCCTTGTTTCGTCATGACGAAGGCAATGCATGGATGAGGGCGCTCGGCGAGCAGATGGGCTGGGAACGTTCAAATGCAATGCGGTTGAAGCGGGGTATGAGCGGCAACGAGAGTTTGCATTGTGTGACGAACTTTTTTCAACGGGCCTCAACGTGACACATCTATCCGGCGGGATGCGGCGGCTATCGGCGCGGGTGCGTGGCCCGATCACCGAGTACAACTGTCTTGTTGAACCAGAGTGCAAGGTGTTTTGATGGAAAACGTGCAGTGGGACGAGATCGAGGCCTTCGTCAGATCCGAAGCAGGGCTTGGCAAATCGATGCCGCTGTCCGTGGCCACGAGGCTTTGGGAGGATCTTGGCCAGACCGTCGATGAAGCCGACGATTTCATGGGCCACTTTTTTGAGCGATTTTGCATCGATACCGGCGACGTCGATTTTCACCGGTATTTCCTGATGGAAGGCGAGGGAAGTTATTCGTTGTTCCGGCGATGGGTGCTTCGTCAACCGCACGACCTCAAACGGGAGTCGATCACGCTGGCGATGCTGTATCGCGCAGCGGTTGAACGGAAATGGGACACCGGACGAATGGCCGAGCTATCGCGAAAGCCGAGTTAGCCGGTGTGCATGACGGGTGAAGGCATGAACGTAAGCGATCGGCGGAAAGATTGCGGCGATATGATGCGGGTATTGAATGCTCTCGATTGATTTCAATGGAATGGTTGTTAGAGAGTGTTTCAAAAAGAGCGTTAGCCCTCTGTTAACTCGAACACAAAGCTGTTAACCTCGACCGTTGTGACATGCGGAGCGAGGAGATGACCAGGCCGATCATCGACGACGAATTGTGGGCATTGATCGAACCACTTTTGCCACCAGCAAAGCCGAGACGCTTCCGGTACCCGGGGCGCAAACCCGTAGCCGATCGGGCTGCGCTGACCGGAATACTTTTCGTACTCAAGAGCGGCATTCGCTGGAACGAACTACCTGCCGAGATGGGTTGCGGATCGGGCATCAGTTGCTGGCGCCGCCTGCGCGACTGGCAACAGGTCGGCGTCTGGGATCGGCTCCACGAGATCCTGCTCGCGAAGCTGCGTGCCGCCGATCGGATCGACTTTTCTCGTGTCGTCATCGATTCCACTTCTGTTCGAGCAGTTGGGGCGGGCGAAAAACTGGACCGAACCCCACCGATCGTGCGCGACCCGGTTCCAAACATCACGTCGCCACCGACGCCAACGGCACGCCGCTCGCGATCATCCTGACGGGCGCGAACCGCAACGACATCACGCAACTGCTGCCACTGGTCGACGCCATCCCACCGGTTCGCGGTTTGCGTGGTCGCCCCTTGCGCAAGTCTGGCCGGATCTATGCCGATCGGGCTTACGACCACGACAAATATCGCCGGCCGTTGCACGCTGCCGGGATTCCCACATCGATTGCCCGACGCGGTGAACCTCACGGCAGCGGTCTTGGCAAAGTACGTTGGGTCGTCGAACGTACCAATGCCTGGCTGCACGGATTCCGCCGTCTTCGTACACGATTTGAGCGTCGTGCCGACATCCATGAAGGGCTCCTCAAACTCGCCTGTTGCCTGATCTGCTGGCGAACGCTTCAGCGCCCGGACGACTCTTTTTGAAACACTCTCTTAGTCCACGCGTAGTGCGGGCCAGAAAAGCTCAGATCGAGCGTGGTGAGATGCCGAGGATTAGCGGAGTAGTCGTCCATCAAACTGGCGGTTCAACGGCGGCTTCTGCTCTCAGTAGCTATCAGAATGCGTCTGCCAGCGGGGCGCATTTTCTGATTGAGAAAGATGGAACGATTTATCAGACGGCATCTTTGAAGAAGCAGACTTGGCATGTTGGTCGTCTCAAGGCGCGCTGTGTTGCCGAAATGCGTTGCACGCCGGTCGAACTGGAGCAACTTCGCCGTTTTGACCCGCGTGGCGAAAACCGGCGTGAGATGCGCAAGGCGGTCCCGGACCGTTACCCTTCTAATACAGACAGCATTGGCGTGGAATTGGTCGGTGAAGCACTCCCGCTCAATGAACCGAACCCTGACCGACGAACCTACGTCGCGGCGCCGGAAGCTCAGAATGACTCGCTTCGATGGCTCATCCATGAACTTTCGGTAACACTCAATGTGCCGTTGGCAGAGGTTTTTCGCCATCCGGCAGTATCGCGGAAGAACCGCACAGAGGCGGCGAAGGGGCAATGGTGATTCGACTCGCGGTTTTGATGTTGGCGCTCGTGCTCGACCACAGCGCGGTTGCGGGTACATTGCCCGATGGTACGTCGCCTGGAGGGGCTTTACCCACGGTTGTGCCAGAGTCAGTCGAAATCGTCACGAACGGCGCGTGGTCGGCTGACATCAGCGGGGACGAAACGGCAGATACGTGTCGTACGTTCGTTCTTCGGCAGGCGGATGTCCGCGCGTTTTTCAAGCGTGCGAGCCGCGTAACAGAACGGGCATACAGCCATGATCTGGACGCCGCGAATTGCTATGCCGAAGGCAAGGCACGTGTCGCGGGTGGTGGTTCGGCGAAATGGAGAATAGACCAGGCAAGGCGCGGCTTCATTTCGATGCCCGATGGTCGAACGATCTACCTGTATTGCCCGAAGTGCCAAGCCGATGTGTTCGCACCGAACTAGAAAGACATTCTTTTCGCAAGCAGGCGGTGCTGGCGGGCTTCCACATGCCCGCCAGTCCCCTTGCATTTACTGCCGCGCAGTCCGCGCGTTGTCAGGCATCGGCTGGTTGTAGTTCGTGCGGAACGGGTTGATGTCGAGCCCGCCACGGCGCGTATAGCGCGCATACACCGCCAGCTTCACCGGTTTGCACGCGTGCATGATGTCGAGGAAGATCCGCTCGACACATTGCTCGTGAAAGCCCGTGTGATTGCGGAACGAGATGATGTAGCGCAGCAGGCCCGCGTGGTCGATCTGCGGCCCGACGTAGTGGATCTGCACGCTGCCCCAGTCGGGCTGGCCCGTGACCGGGCAGTTCGAGCGCAGCAGGTCGGACACGAGCGTTTCCTCGACCGGCGCTTCGTCAACGGCTGCCGACAGCAGCGACGGATCGGGATCGTAGATGTCGGTATCGAGATCGAGGCGGTCGAGCGACAGCCCGTCGAGTTCTTCCATCTCGAGCTTGCCGAAATCGTGCGCCGACACGAGCTGCACCGACACGGTCGCGCCGCACGCGGCCGACACGTCGCGCTTCAGCACGTCGCGCACCGCATCGATCGAGTCGAACTTCGACTGCGCGAACGAGCCGAGATACAGCTTGAACGACTTCGATTCGACGATGGCCGGCGATTCGGCCGGCACGTAGAACGTCGCGACCGCGACCTGCGGCTTGCCGCGCGCATTGAGCCACGACAGCTCGTACGCGTTCCAGATGTCGGTGCCGAAGAACGGCAGCGCCGACGTGATGCCGAGCTGCTCGCGCGCGCCGGCGCGCGGGATCGGGAACAGCAGCGACGCGTCGTACTGCGCCGCGTAGACGGTGGCCTTGCCGAGCGGGGAATGTTCGGGATTCATCGTGGGACGCCTTTACGACAGGAAGAGGCGGTAAGCCGGGTTGGCGCTCTCTTCGACATACGGGTAGCCGAGTGCCGCGAGGAAGCGTTCGAATTCGGCGCGATCGGCCTGCGGCACCTGCAGCCCGACGAGGATCGAGCTGTAGTCCGCGCCCTGGTTGCGGTAGTGGAACAGGCTGATGTTCCAGTCCGGCGCCATCGACGACAGGAACTTCATCAGCGCACCCGGCCGCTCAGGGAATTCGAAGCGGAACAGGCGTTCGTCGAGCGCGAGCGGCGAGCGGCCGCCGACCATGTAGCGGATGTGTTCCTTCGACAGCTCGTCGTGCGTCAGGTCGACGCTCTTGAACCCGTGCGACTCGAAGTTCGCGGCGATCTCCGCCGATTCGCCGCGGCGCTTGATCTGCACGCCGACGAAGATGTGCGCGGACTGCGCATCGGCGATCCGGTAGTTGAACTCGGTGACGTTGCGGTCGCCGACGAGCGAGCAGAAGCGCTTGAAGCTGCCGCGTTCCTCGGGGATCGTGACCGCGAACACGGCTTCGCGCGCCTCGCCGACTTCGGCGCGCTCGGCCACGAAGCGCATCCGGTCGAAGTTCATGTTCGCGCCGGACGTGACCGCGACGAGCGTCTGGTTCTCGATGCCCTCGCGTTCCGCGTACAGCTTCGCACCCGCGACCGCGAGCGCGCCCGACGGCTCGAGCACGCTGCGCGTGTCCTGGAACACGTCCTTGATCGCCGCGCACAGCGCGTCGGTGTTGACCGTCACGACGCCGTCGAGGAATTCGCGGCACAGCCGGAAAGTTTCCTCGCCGACGAGCTTCACCGCCGTGCCGTCCGCGAACAGGCCGACTTCGCTCAGCTCGATGCGCTCGCCGGCATCCAGCGACTGCGCCATCGCGCACGAATCCTCGGCCTGCACGCCGATGACCTTGATCTCCGGGCGTACGGCCTTCACGTACGCCGCGACGCCGGACGCGAGCCCGCCGCCGCCGATCGGCACGAAGATCGCGTGGATCGGGCCCTGGTGCTGGCGCAGGATCTCCATCGCGATCGTGCCCTGGCCGGCGATCACGTACGGATCGTCGAACGGGTGGACGAACGTGAGGTCGCGCTCCTGCTGCACCTTGACCGCGTGCGCATACGCATCGCTGTACGATTCGCCCGCCTGGATCACCTCGACGCTCGGGCCGCCGTGCGCGCGCACCGCATCGACCTTCACCTGCGGCGTCGTGACCGGCACGACGATCACGGCCTTCACGCCCATCCGGGCCGCCGAGAACGCGACGCCCTGCGCGTGGTTGCCGGCCGATGCCGTAATCACGCCGCGCGCGAGCGCGTCCGCCGGAATGTGCGCCATCTTGTTGTACGCGCCGCGCAGCTTGAACGAGAACACCGGCTGGTTGTCCTCGCGCTTCAGGTATACGGCATTGCGCAGCCGGACCGACAGGTTGCGGGCGGGTTCGAGTTCCGTCTCGATCGCGACGTCGTAGACGCGCGCGGTGAGGATTTTTTTCAGGTAATCGTGGGATGCCATGGGCGCTCGCGTGCAGTGCGGAAGCAGACGGTAAAGGGTCAATGATAGCGCCAAGGGTCCGCCCGCATGCAAGCGGCATGCCGGGCGAGCGGTCGCGGCGCCGCGCGGACGGGGCGTTCGCGACACGGAACGTCCCTTTTTTACCGGCTTAACCGAATGGTTACCGACCGGACGGGCGGCGAATGATCGCACGAAACCGCGCCGAACCCCGCCCGGCGCGGCTGGCGGCGATAGCCCCACGACCTGTCCGGCGTGTCACGGATGGTGCGATCATGGGTTAGAATTCCGTTTTGAATCAAGGATTCGGAAGATGCAGAGGCACCCTCGGATCGCACCGTTGAAGCCGACGCCGCGCGCAGCCAGCCCCGCGGCCGAACGGCATGCGCGCCGCGCGCGATCGTGCTGATCGTTCCGAGTGCCGCCAGGCCCTGTCGCCGGCCAGGAGGGGCAAGTCGCCCGCTCCGGCCCCATGAAGGACAGCCGCGCGTCTGGTAACAGAACAGATTTCCCCAAGATTGCGCCTACGCGCTTGCCGACGCCCGTGCACGGTGTATCGGCCCTCCGAGTCGTCCGAACATGAACGCACCACAAGTTTTCGATCCGCATGGCGCGGCCGCCGCCGTCGCCGCCGACCCCGCGCCCCGCTTGCGCGAGATTCCCTATAACTACACGTCCTTCTCGGATCGCGAGATCGTGATCCGCCTGCTCGGCGAAGAGGCGTGGTCGGTGCTCGACGAACTGCGCGCCGAGCGCCGCACGGGTCGCTCGGCACGGATGCTGTATGAAGTGCTCGGCGACATCTGGGTCGTGCGCCGCAACCCGTACCTGCAGGACGACCTGCTCGACAACCCGAAGCGCCGCGCGTTGCTGATCGAGGCGCTGAACCACCGCCTGACCGAGATCGGCAAGCGCCGCAACGCGGATCTCACCGCGCACCGCGACGACGCGGGCCGCGAGCGCGCATTGCGTGTCGAGATGCTCGAAACCGCCGCGCAGCGCGCGGTCAACGACTTCGCCGACGAATTCGAGAAGATGGCCGACCTGCGCCGTCGCGCGACCAAGGCGCTCGGCCGCTGCACGGAAAAGGACAACATCCGCTTCGACGGGCTGTCGCGCGTGTCGCACGTGACCGACGCGACCGACTGGCGCGTCGAATACCCGTTCGTCGTGCTGACGCCCGACACCGAAGCCGAGATCGCGGCGCTGATCAAGGCCTGCTTCGAGCTCGGCCTGACCGTGATCCCGCGTGGCGGCGGCACCGGCTACACGGGCGGCGCGGTGCCGCTCACGCCGTTCTCCGCGGTGATCAACACGGAAAAGCTCGAGCAGCTCGGCGCGGTCGAGCTGACCGAACTGCCGGGCGTCGCGCACAAGGTGCCGACGATCTTCTCCGGCGCGGGCGTCGTCACGCGCCGCGTGACGGAAGCGGCCGAGGCGGCCGGTTACGTGTTCGCGGTCGATCCGACGTCGCTCGACGCATCGTGCATCGGCGGCAACGTCGCGATGAACGCGGGCGGCAAGAAGGCCGTGCTGTGGGGCACCGCGCTCGACAACCTGGCCTGGTGGCGGATGGTCGACCCGGACGGCAACTGGCTCGAAGTCACGCGCCACGAGCACAACCAGGGCAAGATCCACGACATCGCGGTCGCGCGTTTCGAGCTGAAGTGGTTCGACGGTGCGTATGCGCCGGGCGAGAAGCTGCTGAAGAGCGAGATGCTCGAGATCGAAGGCCGCCGGTTCCGCAAGGAAGGGCTCGGCAAGGACGTGACCGACAAGTTCCTCGCCGGCCTGCCGGGCGTGCAGAAGGAGGGCTGCGACGGGCTCATCACGTCCGCGCGCTGGGTGCTGCACAAGATGCCCGCGCACACGCGCACCGTCTGCCTCGAGTTCTTCGGCCAGGCGCGCGAGGCGATCCCGAGCATCGTCGAGATCAAGGACTACCTGTTCGAGACGTCGAAGCAGGGCGGCGCGATCCTCGCGGGTCTCGAGCACCTCGACGAGCGCTACCTGCGCGCGGTCGGCTACGCAACGAAGAGCAAGCGCAACGCGTTCCCGAAGATGGTGCTGATCGGCGACATCGTCGGCGATGACGCCGACGCAGTGGCGCACGCGACGTCCGAAGTGATCCGGATGGCGAACGGCAAGAGCGGCGAAGGCTTCGTCGCGATCAGCGCGGAGGCGCGCAAGCGCTTCTGGCTCGACCGCAGCCGCACGGCCGCGATCGCGAAGCACACGAACGCGTTCAAGATCAACGAAGACGTCGTGATCCCGCTGAACCGGATGGGCGAGTACACCGACGGCATCGAGCGGATCAACATCGAGCTGTCGCTGAAGAACAAGCTGCAACTCGTCGACGCGCTGGAAGCGTTCTTCCGCGGCGGCAACCTGCCGCTCGGCAAGACCGACGATGCGAACGAAATCCCGAGCGCCGAACTGCTGGAAGACCGCGTGCAGCAGGCGCTGGAACTGCTCAAGCGCGTGCGCGCACGCTGGGAATTCGTGCGCGACCGGCTCGACCAGCCGTTGCGCGAGGCGCAGCACTACCTCGTGCAGCTCGGCTACGAGGCGCTCGCCGAGAAGTTCGCGGATCGCGCGGACGAACAGCCGGGCGCGACCGTGTTCCACATCACGCAGGACCGCACGGTCCGCATCTCGTGGAAGCAGGAGATCCGCGCGGAGCTGCGCGCGATCTTCAACGGCGGCGCGTTCAAGCAGATCCTCGACGAAGCGCAGGCGATCCACAAGCGCGTGCTGCGCGGCCGCGTGTTCGTCGCGCTGCACATGCACGCGGGCGACGGCAACGTTCACACGAACATCCCGGTCAACTCCGACAACTACGAGATGCTGCAGGACGCGCACGCGTCGGTCGCACGCATCATGAAGCTCGCGCGCTCGCTCGACGGCGTGATTTCCGGCGAACACGGGATCGGCATCACGAAGCTCGAGTTCCTGACCGACGACGAGATCGCCGAGTTCCGCGCGTACAAGCAGCGCGTCGACCCGAACGGCCGCTTCAACAAGGGCAAGCTGCTCGACGGCGCCGATCTGCGCAACGCCTATACGCCCAGCTTCGGGCTGATGGGCTACGAGTCGCTGATCATGCAGCAGTCCGACATCGGCGCGATCGCCGATTCGGTGAAGGACTGCCTGCGCTGCGGCAAGTGCAAGCCGGTGTGCGCGACGCACGTGCCGCGCGCGAACCTGCTGTACAGCCCGCGCAACAAGATCCTCGCGACCTCGCTGCTGGTCGAGGCGTTCCTGTACGAAGAGCAGACGCGCCGCGGCGTGTCGATCAAGCATTGGGACGAGTTCAACGACGTGGCCGACCACTGCACGGTGTGCCACAAGTGCGCGACGCCGTGCCCGGTGAAGATCGACTTCGGCGACGTCACGATGAACATGCGCAACCTGTTGCGCAAGATGGGCAAGAAGAAGTTCAACGCCGGCAATGCGGCCGGCATGTTCTTCCTGAACGCGACCAATCCGCAGACGATCAACGCCGCGCGCACGGTGATGATGGGCGTCGGCTACAAGGTGCAGCGCTTCGCGAACGACATGCTGAAGAAGGTCGTGACGAAGCAGACGCAGCACCCGCCCGCGACGACCGGCAAGCCGCCCGTCGTCGAGCAGGTGATCCACTTCGTCAACAAGAAGATGCCGGGCAACCTGCCGAAGAAGACGGCGCGCGCGCTGCTCGACATCGAGGACAACAAGATCGTGCCGATCATCCGCAACCCGAAGTCGACGACCGTCGATTCGGAAGCGGTGTTCTACTTCCCGGGCTGCGGCTCCGAGCGCCTGTTCTCGCAGGTCGGCCTCGCGACGCAGGCGATGCTGTGGGAAGCCGGCGTGCAGACGGTGCTGCCGCCGGGCTACCTGTGCTGCGGCTATCCGCAGCGCGGCTCGGGCCAGTACGACAAGGCCGAGAAGATCGTCACGGATAACCGCGTGCTGTTCCACCGTGTCGCGAACACGCTGAACTACCTCGATATCAAGACGGTGGTCGTGTCGTGCGGCACCTGCTACGACCAGCTCGCCGGCTACGAATTCGACAAGATCTTCCCGGGCTGCCGGATCATCGACATTCACGAGTTCCTGCTCGAGAAGGGGATGAAGCTCGACGGCGTGTCGGGCACGCGCTACATGTATCACGACCCGTGCCACACGCCGATCAAGACGATGGATCCGGTGAGGCTCGTCAACGAGCTGATGGGTTCGGAAAAGGACGGCTACAAGATCGAGAAGAACGAGCGCTGCTGCGGCGAATCGGGCACGCTCGCGGTCACGCGCCCGGACATTTCGACGCAGGTCCGCTTCCGCAAGGAAGAGGAGATCCGCAAGGGCGCCGCGAAGCTGCGCGCGATCCCGGTCGTGGCCGGCGATGCGGCGGCGCCGGCCGCCGCGGCCGCGAACGGCCCGGACGTGAAGATCCTGACGAGCTGCCCGTCGTGCCTGCAGGGCCTGTCGCGCTACAGCGAGGACGCGAACCTCGAAGCCGACTACATCGTGGTCGAAATTGCGCGTCAGGTGCTCGGCGAGAACTGGATGGCCGATTATGTCGCACGCGCGAACAATGGCGGGATCGAGCGCGTGCTGGTCTAATGCGGGCATGACGACCGCCCGACCGGGCCAGGAATGAGCGGGCGCCGGCGCAGCAATGCCGGCGCCCGTCCACATGGGAGCGACGATGGAATGCGTGTTTTGCCGTGAAGACGGCGGCGAGCTGCTCTGGCGCGACGATGCGGTGCGCGTCGTCCTCGCGACGGGCGAGCACGAGTATCCGGGCTTCTGCCGGGTAATCTGGGGCGCGCACGTGGCCGAATTCTCCGATCTCGGCGAACCCGAGCGGGCACACCTGATGCGCGTGGTCTACGCGGTCGAGCGGGCCGTGCGCCGTGTGATGCAGCCGAACAAGGTGAATCTCGCGAGCCTCGGCAACATGGTGCCGCACGTGCACTGGCACGTGATCCCGCGCTTTTCCAACGACGCCCACTTCCCGCAGCCCGTCTGGGCGCCGCGCCAGCGCAGCGTGTCCGAGGCGCTGCTGCGCTCGCGCGCTGCGCAGGCCTCGCTGCTGCACAATGCGGTGCGCGAGGAAATTCAACGCATGACCGATTCGAGGCAGCCATGAGCGGTTTGACTTCCACGACGCCGATTCCGTCCGGCGTCGTCGTGCACGCGGTGTCGCGCGTGCTCGAATTGCAGTACCCGAACGGCGACAGCTACCGGATTCCGTTCGAGCTGATGCGCGTCTATTCGCCGTCGGCCGAGGTGCGCGGCCACGGGCCCGGACAGGAGACGCTGCAGACCGGCAAGCGCGAAGTGACGATCACGGCGCTCGAGGGCGTCGGCAACTACGCGCTGCAGCCGACCTTCTCCGACGGCCATTCGACCGGCATCTACTCGTGGGATCTGCTGTACGAGCTGGCGACGCAGCAGGACGCGCTGTGGCGCGACTATTTCGACAAACTGAAGGCGGCGGGCGTCGAGCGCGACGCACCGATGCAGGCGGCCTCCGCGCCGCACGGCCACTGCCACTGAAATCGACGGCGCCCGCTCGGCGCCGTCTTGCCATTTACTGAGGATCAACGCGATGAGCAAAACCCACTTCGGCTTCGAAAGCGTCGAGGAAAACGAAAAAGCGAAGAAAGTGGCGGGAGTGTTCCATTCGGTCGCGAGCAACTACGATCTGATGAACGACCTGATGTCGGCGGGCATGCACCGCGCGTGGAAGGCGTTCACGATCGCGCAGGCGAACGTGCGCCCCGGTTTCAAGGTGCTCGATATCGCGGCCGGCACCGGCGACCTGACGAAATCGTTCAAGAAGGCGGCCGGGCCGACGGGCGAGGTGTGGCACACGGACATCAACGAATCGATGCTGCGCGTCGGCCGCGACCGGTTGCTCGACAAGGGGTTCGTGACGCCGTCGCTGCTGTGCGACGCCGAGAAAATTCCCTTTCCGGACAACTACTTCGATGTGGTCACGGTCGCGTTCGGGCTGCGCAACATGACCCACAAGGACGCCGCGCTGGCCGAGATGCGCCGCGTGACGAAGCCCGGCGGCCGCGTGATGGTGCTGGAATTCTCGAAAGTCTGGGATCCGCTGAAAAAAGCGTACGATCTGTATTCTTTCAAAGTATTACCGTGGCTTGGCGACAAGTTCGCGAAAGATGCTGAAAGTTACCGGTATCTTGCTGAATCTATCCGGATGCACCCCGATCAGGACACGCTGAAGACGATGATGGAACAAGCGGGCCTCGATGCCGTCAAATATTACAATTTGTCAGGTGGCGTGGTAGCTTTACACATGGGAACCAAGTACTAAGGGGTTCTTTCCATACATTCGCCTTACATTTGGAGAAGCTGATGTCCGAAACGCGTTCGTTGTTCAACCGTAGCAAGCCGTCGAAGCCGTGGGCTCGACGAGTCGGCACACTGCTGATGGTCGGCCTGCTCACGGCCGGCACGTTCGCATCGCTCGACGCTGAAGCCAAGCGCATGGGCGGCGGGCGCAGCATCGGCCGGCAGAATTCCACCGTCACGCAGCGCCAGGCCACGCCGCCCGCACAGCAGCCGATGCAGCAGGCCGCGCCGTCGCAGGCGCAGCGTGCGAACCCGGCCACGCCCACGCCGGCCGCGCAGCCCAACCGCTCGCGCTGGCTCGGGCCGATCGCCGGTCTCGCGGCCGGTCTCGGCATCGCGGCGCTGCTGTCGCACTTCGGCCTCGGCGGCGCATTCGCGAGCATGATGGCGAACGTCATCGTGATCGCGCTGCTCGCGATGGTCGGTATCTGGCTGATCCGCAAGTTCATGAACCGCCGTCGCCCGCAGGAGCCGGCGTACTCGGTCGGCGGCTCGGCGTCGTCGTCGGGTGGCTACTCGCAAAGCCCGTCGTTCCAGCAAAGCAATACCGGCAGCAATTACGCGGGCAGCGGCAGCAGCTATGCGAACGAAGCGCAGGGCGTGTTCGGCGGCGGTGCAGCGGCCGCCGGCACGGCAGCGGCTGCGGCAGCACCGCTCCAGGTGCCGGCCGGCTTCGACACCGAAGCGTTCCTGCGCAGCGCGAAGGTCTACTTCGTGCGCCTGCAGGCGGCGTGGGACCAGGGCAACCTGGCCGACATTCGCGAGTTCACGACGCCCGAAATGTTCGCCGAGATCAAGATCGACCTCGATTCGCGCGGCAACGAGGCGAACCAGACCGACGTCGTGCAGCTCGACGCGGAGCTGGTTGCCATCGAGGATCGCGGCATCGAGCAGTCGGCGAGCGTGCGTTTCCACGGCCTGATCCGCGAATCGGCGAGCGCGTCGGCCGCACCGTTCGACGAGGTGTGGAACCTGGCGAAGTCGGGTAGCCAGGGCTGGCTGCTCGCGGGTATCCAGCAGATCAACACGCACTGAGCGTGTTCGGCGGCCCGCGCCGCCGGGCACCCGGGCGACGGCCGCCGCACTGCGACTGCTTGCCGCCCGGGTGTACGGTCAGGCACGGTCTGCCGACGATCCGACGTTACAATAGAAACCCGCGTGGGCGCCCGGCCTGCGCGGGTTTTTTCTTTCCCAGCCCGATGACCTTTGCCGCCAAGCCTTTTGCTGCTGCCGTCAATCACCTGCTCGCGCGCGAATCGTGGGCGCGCGACCGCCTGATTCCCTATGCGGGCAAGACTGCCCGGATCGACGTGCCCCCCGTCACGCTCACGCTGCTGGTGCAGCCCGACGGCTATCTGACCGCCGTCGACGCGCACGATGCGCAACAGGTCGACGTGTCGATCGCACTCGCGGGCGATACCGTCGCCGCGTTTCTGCAGGGCGGCCAGGCGGCCGTGATGAAGCACGTGAAGATCGAGGGCGACGCGGAATTCGCGACGCAGATCGCGAAGCTGGCCGAGCACCTGCGCTGGGAACCTGAAGAAGATCTCGCGAAGCTGGTCGGCGACGCGGCGGCATTCCGGATCGCGACGGTCGTGCGCGATGCCGGTGCACGCGCGCGACGCACCGGCCGCAACGTGCTCGATTCCGTCGCCGAATACTGGCTCGACGAGAACCCGCAAGTCGTCCGGCGCACGTCGCTCGGCGGCTTCGACGCCGAACTGGCGCGCGCACGCGATGCGCTCGCGCGGGTCGAAAAGCGGGTCGAGCGACTCGAACAAAAAATCGGCGCGCGCACGGGCCCAGGCCCGCGCGGCGCGCACTGAGGGCCGCAGGGCATGCGCATTTTCCGTTTCATCAAGATTGTCTACACCGTCATCCGTTTTGGTCTCGACGAAGTGATGCTGTCCCGGATCGACGACCGGCGCGTGAAGCTGCTGCTGCGGATCACGACGATCGGCCGCCGCTATTCCGATCCGCCCGCCGTGCGGCTGCGTCACGCGCTCGAAAGCCTCGGCCCGATCTTCGTGAAGTTCGGCCAGGTGCTGTCGACGCGCCGCGACCTGCTGTCGGTCGATTTCGCGAACGAACTCGCGAAGCTGCAGGATCAGGTGCCGCCGTTCGATTCCGCTGTCGCGATCGCGATCATCGAGAAGTCGCTCGGGGCGCCGGTCGACGAGCTGTTCGACGAATTCGAGCGCGAGCCGATCGCGAGCGCATCGATCGCGCAGGTGCATTTCGCGAAGCTGAAGCAGGGCGTACACGCGGGCAAGGCCGTTGCGGTGAAGGTGCTGCGCCCGAACATGCTGTCCGTGATCGACTCGGATCTTGCGCTGATGCGCGACATCGCGATCTGGACCGAGCGCATGTGGGCCGACGGCCGCCGCCTGAAGCCGCGCGAAGTCGTCGCCGAATTCGACAAGTACCTGCACGACGAGCTCGACCTGATGCGCGAGGCCGCGAACGGCAGCCAGCTGCGCCGCAACTTCGCGGGCCTCGACCTGCTGCTCGTGCCCGAGATGTTCTGGGATTTCTCGACGTCGCAGGTGCTCGTGATGGAGCGCATGACGGGCGTGCCGATCAGCCAGGTCGAGACGCTGCGCTCGGCCGGCGTCGACATCAAGAAGCTCGCGCGCGAAGGCGTCGAGATCTTTTTCACGCAGGTGTTCCGCGACGGTTTCTTCCATGCGGACATGCACCCCGGCAACATCCAGGTGAGCCTCGACCCGAGCACGTTCGGGCGCTACATCGCGCTCGATTTCGGGATCGTCGGCGCGCTGTCCGATTTCGACAAGAACTACCTCGCGCAGAACTTCCTCGCGTTCTTCAAGCGTGACTATCACCGCGTCGCAACGCTGCACCTGGAATCGGGCTGGGTGCCGCCCGAGACGCGTGTCGAGGAACTCGAAAGCGCAATCCGCGCCGTATGCGAGCCGTACTTCGACCGCGCGCTGAAGGACATCTCGCTCGGCCAGGTGCTGATGCGCCTGTTCTCGACATCGCGCCGCTTCAACGTCGAGATCCAGCCGCAGCTCGTGCTGCTGCAAAAGACGATGCTCAACGTCGAAGGGCTCGGCCGCTCGCTCGATCCCGAACTCGATCTGTGGAAGACCGCGAAGCCGTACCTCGAGCGCTGGATGACCGAGCAGATCGGCCTGCGCGGCTGGTACGAGCGCTTCAAGGTCGAGGCGCCGCAGTGGAGCAAGACGCTGCCGCAACTGCCGCGCCTGATCCATCACGCGATGGCCGCGCGCCACGACGCGCCGCGCGCCGCGAGCGAGGAGCTGATGCGCCAGGTCCTCGTCGAGCAGAAACGGACGAACCGGTTGTTGCAGGCGCTGCTGATCTTCGGCCTGGCGGTCGGTGTCGGGGCGCTGGTCGCGCGCGTATTGCTCGCGCTCGCCTACGGCGCCTGACCGAAAGGAGTACGACGATGCCCGATCCTAAGCAACCGGCCGCACCGACGTCCGCCGATTTCGCGACGCGCGACCCGGCCAAGGCATCGTTCTGGGACGAGCGTTTCGCGCGCGGCGTGACGCCGTGGGAATTCGGCGGCGTGCCCGACGGCTTTCGCGTGTTCGCGCACCGGCTCGAGCCGTGCACGGTACTGATTCCCGGTTGCGGCAGTGCGCAGGAGGCCGGGTGGCTCGCGCAGGCCGGTTGGCCGGTGCGTGCGATCGATTTCGCCGCGCAGGCGGTAGCTGCCGCGAAGGCGCAGCTCGGCGCGCATGCGGACGTCGTCGAGCAGGCCGATTTCTTCACGTACCGGCCGCCGTTCGACGTGCAGTGGGTGTACGAGCGCGCGTTCCTGTGTGCGCTGCCGCCGGCCATGCGGGCCGGCTATGCGGCTCGGATGGCCGAGCTGTTGCCGGCGCACGGATTGCTGGCCGGCTATTTCTTCGTGATGGCGAAACCGAAGGGGCCGCCGTTCGGAATCGGGCGTGCGGAACTCGACGCGTTGCTCGCGCCGCACTTCGAGCTGATCGAGGATTTGCCCGTGACCGATTCGCTGGCCGTGTTCGAAGGGCACGAGCGCTGGCTCACGTGGCGCCGCCGCTGATGGGCGGGTGTCACGGCCATTGCCGGAGCGCGCCAGGGTTTCAGCTATAATTCAAGGTTTTGCAAGCCGTTTCCAGTTTCTGCGGGAAAAATATCATGCCGATCTACGCCTATCGATGCGAAGCGTGCGGTTTCGCGAAGGACGTGCTCCAGAAGATGAGCGACGCGCCGCTGTCGCAATGCCCTGAATGCGGGAAGGATGCTTTTCGCAAGCAGGTGACTGCCGCCGGTTTCCAGCTGAAGGGCTCGGGGTGGTATGTCACCGATTTCCGCGGCGGTTCGGGCGGCACCAGCGCACCGGCGACGGCGTCGGGCGACGCGGCGCCGGCCGCTTCGGCGGAAGCCGCGCCCGCAGCAGCCGCGCCGGCTGCCGCAAGCTCTTCCGACAGTACGACGACGAGCGCCGCGCCTGCACCGGCCGCAGCGCCCGCCGCCAGCAGTTGACCGTCGCGGCCCGGCCGGGTCGCGACCAACCCGCGCCGCCGGCGCGGTTCATTGACGGCAGATGATGAAAAAGACGACCCTGAAATCGGTGTTTCTGACCGGCCTGCTGGTTCTCGTCCCGCTCGCGATCACGCTGTGGGTGCTCGGCCTCATCATCGGCACGATGGACCAGACGCTGCTCCTGCTGCCCGAATCGTGGCAGCCCGAGCGGATGCTCGGCTTCCATCTGCCGGGGATCGGCGCGGTGCTGACGCTCGCGTTCATCTTCGTCGTCGGGCTGGCCACGCGCAACTTCATCGGCCAGAAGCTCGTCACGTGGTGGAACGCGGTCGTGCGTCACATCCCGGTCGTCGGGCCGATCTACACGAGCGTCAAGCAGGTGTCGGACACGCTGCTGTCGAGCAGCGGCAACGCGTTCCGCAAGGCGCTGCTGATCGAATACCCGCGCCGCGGCTCGTATACGATCGCGTTTCTGACCGGCGCGCCCGGCGGCGACGTGGTCAACCATCTGACGGAAGAGTACGTGAGCGTGTACGTGCCCACGACGCCGAACCCGACGTCGGGCTTCTTCCTGATGCTGCCGAAGAGCGAAGTCATCGAACTCGACATGTCGGTCGATGCCGCGCTCAAGTACATCGTCTCGATGGGCGTCGTGGCGCCTCCGGCGCCGGCTCCGGCGCCCGCCCGCCGCCCCGTCGAGCCGCCGCTGTAAGTAAAGAATCATCGCCCGGGCCGCGCGTTGCGGCGCCCGTTGATCAAACCGAACGAAAGCAAACATCATGTCGATGCGTACTGAATACTGCGGTCTCGTGACCGAACACCTGCTGGGCCAAACCGTGTCGCTGTGCGGCTGGGTGCAGCGCCGCCGCGATCACGGCGGTGTGATCTTCATCGACCTGCGCGATCGTGAAGGCCTCGTGCAGGTGGTGTGCGACCCGGATCGCGCCGAGATGTTCGCGACCGCCGAAGGCGTGCGCAACGAGTTCTGCGTGCAGATCAAGGGCCTCGTGCGCAACCGTCCGGAAGGCACGGTCAACGCCGGCCTGAAGAGCGGCAAGATCGAAGTGCTGTGCCACGAACTGATCGTGCTGAACGCGTCGGTCACGCCGCCGTTCCAGCTCGACGACGACAACCTGTCGGAAACGACGCGCCTCACGCACCGCGTGCTCGACCTGCGTCGCCCGCAGATGCAGCACAACCTGCGCCTGCGCTACCGCGTCGCGATCGAGGCACGCAAGTACCTCGACGAGCAGGGCTTCATCGACATCGAAACGCCGATGCTGACGAAGAGCACGCCGGAAGGCGCGCGCGACTACCTCGTGCCGTCGCGCGTGAACGCGGGCCAGTTCTTCGCGCTGCCGCAGTCGCCGCAGCTGTTCAAGCAGCTGCTGATGGTCGCGAACTTCGACCGTTACTACCAGATCACCAAGTGCTTCCGCGACGAAGACCTCCGCGCCGACCGTCAGCCGGAATTCACGCAGATCGACTGCGAAACGTCGTTCCTGGGCGAGCAGGAAATCCGTGACCTGTTCGAAGACATGATCCGTCACATCTTCAAGACGACGATCGACGTCGAGCTCGACGCGAAATTCCCGGTGATGCCGTACTCGGAAGCGATGGCGCGTTTCGGTTCGGACAAGCCGGACCTGCGCGTGCAGCTCGAATTCACCGAGCTGACCGACGCGATGAAGGACGTCGACTTCAAGGTGTTCAGCACGCCGGCCAACGCGAAGGACGGCCGTGTTGCGGCGCTGCGCGTGCCGAAGGGCAGCGAACTGTCGCGCGGCGACATCGACGGCTACACGGAATTCGTGCGCATCTACGGCGCGAAGGGCCTTGCCTGGATCAAGGTCAACGAGAAGGCGAAGGGCCGCGACGGCCTGCAGAGCCCGATCGTCAAGAACCTGCACGACGCATCGATCGCGGCGATCCTCGAGCGCACCGGCGCGGAAGACGGCGACATCATCTTCTTCGCGGCCGACCGCGCGAAGGTCGTCAACGACAGCCTCGGCGCACTGCGCCTGAAGATCGGCCATTCGGAATTCGGCAAGGCGAACGGCCTCGTCCAGGCCGGCTGGAAGCCGCTGTGGGTCGTCGACTTCCCGATGTTCGAATACGACGACGAAGATGCGCGCTACGTGGCTGCGCACCACCCGTTCACGAGCCCGAAGGACGAGCACCTCGAGTACCTCGAGACCGACCCGGGCCGCTGCCTCGCGAAGGCGTACGACATGGTGCTGAACGGCTGGGAAATCGGTGGCGGTTCGGTGCGTATCCACCGCGAGGAAGTGCAGAGCAAGGTGTTCCGCGCGCTGAAGATCGGTGCGGAAGAGGCGCAACTGAAGTTCGGCTTCCTGCTGGACGCGCTGCAGTACGGCGCGCCGCCGCACGGCGGTATCGCATTCGGTCTCGACCGCATCGTCACGATGATGGCCGGCGCCGATTCGATCCGCGACGTGATCGCGTTCCCGAAGACGCAGCGTGCGCAGGATCTGCTCACGCAAGCGCCGAGCCCGGTCGACGAGCGCCAGCTGCGCGAACTGCACATCCGTCTGCGCCAGCCGGAACAGCCGAAGGCGTAACGCGTTTTCGCACCCGGTCGTGTGTGCGGTCACGCGCACACGACACCCATGAAAAAGGCGCCGCGATGCGCCTTTTTCATTTTTTGCGGTACAGTCGCAGCACTTGCCGTACGTTCGGAGCACATGGCCGGCGCATGGCCCTGTGCCGCATGAAACAAAGATGACGAAGCCGCCGAAAATCCCCGAATCCGTTCTCGTCGTGATCTACACGCCCGACCTCGATGTGCTCGTGATCAAGCGTGCCGACCAGCCCGATTTCTGGCAATCGGTCACCGGCTCGAAGGACGCGCTCGACGAGCCGCTCGCCGTCACCGCCGCGCGCGAGGTGGTCGAGGAAACCGGCATTGCCGTCGGCACGCCGGACGTGCCGGCCACCGCGCTCGTCGACTGGCGCCACCGGATCGAATACACGATCTATCCGCAGTACCTGCACCGCTATGCACCGGGCGTCACGCGCAACGTCGAGCACTGGTTCGGCCTGTGCGTGCCGCGGCGCGTCGACGTGACGCTGTCGCCGCGCGAGCATGTCGACCATGCGTGGCTGCCGTTTCGCGAGGCGGCCGCGCGCTGCTTCTCGCCGTCGAATGCCGAGGCGATCCTGCAACTGCCCGCGCGCGTGGCCCTGTCGCGCGCGCCGCACGGCTCGTCCGCATGAATGCGGAGACCCGCAAGCGCTTCGCGCAATTGCGGCAGATGTTCCTGCAGGAACGCGGTTCCGCATCGCGGCTCGCGTTCACGTCGGGCAACACCGTGCGGCTGTGCGAGGGCGGCGGCGCATTCTTCAAGGCCCTGATCGAACGGATCGATGCGGCCCGCGAGCAGGTGATGCTCGAAACCTACATTTTCTGCGACGACGCGGCAGGGCGCCCGGTGTCGGACGCGCTGATCCGCGCGGCGCAGCGCGGCGTGCGCGTGCGCGTGATCACCGACGGCATCGGCACCGCGCGACTGCCGCTGTTCGACACGTGGGCCGAGGCCGGCGTCGAGCGCTGCATCTACAACCGCTTCCTGTTCGGCCGCTTCGGCTTCTCGCGCACGCACCGCAAGCTCGCGGTGATCGATCACGCGGTCGCGTTCTGCGGCGGCATCAACATCGTCGACGACTACGCGCAGAACGGCGCGACGCTGCCGTTTCCGCGCTGGGATTTCGCGGTCGAGATGGCGGGGCCTGCCGTGTCCGACGTGCGCGCCGCATTCGAGTTGCAGTGGCACCGGATCCAGTTCGGCCACAAGCCGTATGCGCAGTACGCGGCCGGGCTGCACGGCGGCGAAGCGTTCCCCGACATGTTCCGGCGCTGGATGCGCAGCCACCGGTGGATCAAGGCCGGTGCGCTCAGGGTCGTGACCGAGCCGAGCGTCGCGTTCGTCGCGCGCGACAACGTCGTGAACCGCCGCGCGATCGAGAAGGCGTATCTCGCGGCGATCGGCCAGGCGCGCCAGCGGATCCTGCTCGCGAATCCGTACTTCATGCCGGGCCGCAAGCTGCGGCGTGCGCTGACGGGCGCCGCACGGCGCGGCGTCGACGTGCGGATCCTGATCGGCCGCAAGGAGTTCGCGGCGCTCGATACGGCCGTGCCGTTCCTCTATCACGCGCTGCTGCGCGCAGGGGTGCGCGTCGCCGAATACGACAAGACGATGCTGCACGGCAAGGTCGCCGTGATCGACGACAACTGGGCGACGGTCGGCTCGTCGAACCTGGACGCGCTGAGCCTGATGCTGAACAATGAAGCGAATGTCGTGCTGGTGCGCTACGATGCAGTCACGAACGAACTGCGCGACGCAATCGCGTCTGCGTTCGCCGATGGCCGGGAGATCGACCCCGCGCGTTTCGCCGCGCGCCCGCGCATCGAGCGGTTGCTGAACTGGCTCGCGTACACCGCGTACCGTCTCGTGATGAAGGCGCTGACGGTCGGCGGTTACGACTGACGCAGACTAAGCATTCGCTTCAAAATATCTGTCCGCACGTTCGTGCGGAAAAGCCGCTCCGGTCCCGCCGGAATCGCGCAAAATAGCGGCTCGGTTAGACACCGGTTTCTAATAATTTCCTTGTTTCGCGAGCGGCCGCACTCAATAATAGTACGGCCGTTCGATTTTATTCGAACCCCCGAACGGTTACAGAAATAGCTATGCGAAAAGGCGAACAGACGCGTGCCGCGATACTTGAAGCTGCTTTGGACCTCGCCAGCCGTGACGGGCTGGAGGGGCTGACGATCGGCCTGCTGGCCGAGCGCATGCAGATGAGCAAGAGCGGTGTGTTCGCGCACTTCGGATCGCGTGAAGACCTGCAGGTCGAGGTCGTCCGCGAGTATCACCATCGTTTCGAAAACGAGGTGTTCTTTCCGAGCCTGCGCGAGCCGCGGGGCTTGCCGCGCCTTCGGGCGATGCTGGCCCGCTGGACGGAGAAGCGCATCCAGGAGGTGACGACGGGATGCATCTACATCAGCGGTGCCGTCGAGTACGACGACCGGCCTGACAGCCCCGTGCGCGAGCAGTTGATCGCGAGCGTGACGGCCTGGCGTGCCGCAATGCTGCGTGCCATTTCGCAGGCGAAGGAAGAAGGCCATCTGCGTGCGGATACGGATCCGGACCTGATGCTCTTCGAGTTGTACAGCTTCACGCTCGGCCTGCATCACGACGCACGTTTCCTGCATTCGCCGGACGCCGTGCGCCTCACGTGGGCCGCGCTGGAAAAGACGATTGTTTCGTATCAGAGCGAGAGCCGTTAGCGGCGCGTGACCCGCCCGCCAGGAGCTCGAGCCGTTTTGCCCACCTTTGGAGAGAGTCATGGGACAGTACGCCGCGCCGCTGCGCGACATGCAATTCGTGTTGCACGAGCTTCTGAACGTCGAAGCCGAAGTCAAGCAAATGCCCAAGCATGCGGACCTCGACGCCGACACGATCAACCAGGTCCTCGAGGAAGCGGGCAAGTTCTGCTCCGAGGTACTGTTCCCGCTGAACCAGGTCGGCGACCGCGAAGGCTGCACGTATGAAGGCGACGGCGTCGTGAAGACCCCGACCGGCTTCAAGGAGGCCTACCAGCAATACGTCGAGGCCGGCTGGCCGGCGCTCGGCTGCGATCCGGACTACGGCGGCCAGGGCCTGCCCGCGTTCGTGAACAACGCGCTCTATGAAATGATGAATTCGGCGAACCAGGCCTGGACGATGTATCCGGGCCTGTCGCACGGCGCGTACGAATGCCTGCACGCGCACGGTGCACCGGAACTGCAGAAGGCCTATCTGCCGAAGCTCGTGACCGGCGAATGGACCGGCACGATGTGTCTGACGGAGCCGCATTGCGGCACCGACCTCGGCATCCTGCGCACCAAGGCCGAACCGAACGGCGACGGCTCGTACTCGATCAGCGGCACGAAGATCTTCATCTCGAGCGGCGAACACGACATGGCCGCGAACATCATCCACCTCGTGCTCGCGCGCCTGCCGGACGCACCGCAGGGTACGAAGGGGATCTCGCTGTTCATCGTGCCGAAGTTCATTCCCGATGCAGCGGGCGAGCCGGGCGAGCGCAACGGCATCAAGTGCGGCTCGATCGAACACAAGATGGGCATCCACGGCAACTCGACGTGCGTGATGAACCTCGACAACGCGAAGGGCTGGATGGTCGGCGAGCCGAACAAGGGCTTGAACGCGATGTTCGTGATGATGAACGCGGCCCGGCTCGGCGTGGGCGCGCAAGGTCTCGGCCTCACGGAAGTCGCGTACCAGAACTCGCTCGCGTATGCGAAGGATCGCCTGCAGATGCGCTCGCTGACGGGCCCGAAGGCACCGGACAAGCCGGCCGACCCGATCATCGTGCACCCGGACGTGCGCCGCATGCTGCTCACGCAAAAGGCCTACGCGGAAGGCGCGCGCGCGTTCACGTACTGGTCGGCGCTGCAGATCGACAAGGAACTGTCGCACGCCGACGAAGCCGTGCGCAAGGAAGCCGCCGACCTCGTCGCGCTGCTCACGCCGATCATCAAGGCGTTCCTGACCGACAACGCGTTCGAGTGCACGAACCACGCGATGCAGATCTACGGCGGCCACGGTTTCATCTCCGAGTGGGGCATGGAGCAATACGTGCGCGACGCGCGGATCAACATGATCTACGAAGGCACGAACTCGATCCAGTCGCTCGACCTGCTGGGCCGCAAGGTGCTCGGCGACATGGGCGCGAAGCTGAAGAAGTTCGGCAAGCTCGTGACGGAATTCGCGGAAGCCGAAGGCGTGAAGCCGGAAATGGCCGAGTTCATCAACCCGCTCGCCGACATCGGCGACAAGGTGCAGAAGCTGACGATGGAAATCGGCATGAAGGCGATGCAGAACCCCGACGAAGTCGGCGCTGCCGCCGTGCCGTACCTGCGTACCGTCGGCCACCTGGTGTTCTCGTACTTCTGGGCGCGCATGGCACGCCTCGCCCTCGACAACGAAGCGTCGGGCGACCCGTTCTACAAGTCGAAGCTCGCGACGGCGCGCTTCTACTTCGCGCGCCTGCTGCCCGAAACGGCATCGACGATCCGCGCCGCGCGCGCCGGTTCGAAGACGATGATGGAAGTCGACGAATCGCTGTTCTGATGCGAGTCCGGGCGGTGCGCGCCGCGCGCCGCCCGAACGCAACGGTTCCTGGTACTCACTTCTCCGTGCAGCCCCACATCCCGCGCTGCACGACACTATCCGGAGACATCCCGTGAGCAATTTCCTGATTCGCAAGGTCGCCGTGCTGGGCGCCGGCGTGATGGGCGCGCAGATCGCCGCGCACCTCATCAACGCACGCGTGCCGGTGCTGCTGTTCGACCTGCCGGCCAAGGAAGGCCCGAAAAACGCGATCGCGCTGAAGGCGATCGAGAACCTGAAGAAGCTGTCGCCCGCGCCGTTCGGCGTGAAGGACGATGCGAAGTACCTCGAGGCAGCGAACTACGAAGACGACATCGCGAAGCTGGCCGAATGCGACGTCGTGATCGAGGCGATCGCCGAGCGGATGGACTGGAAGCACGACCTGTACAAGAAGGTCGCGCCGCACATCGCGCCGAACGCGATCTTCGCGACCAACACGTCGGGCCTGTCGATCACGAAGCTGTCCGAAGGGTTCTCGGACGAGCTGAAGGCGCGCTTCTGCGGCGTGCACTTCTTCAACCCGCCGCGCTACATGCACCTCGTCGAACTGATCCCGACCGCGCATACGCGCCCGGAGATCCTCGACCAGCTCGAGACGTTCCTGACGAGCATCGTCGGCAAGGGCGTCGTGCGCGCGAAGGACACGCCGAACTTCATCGCGAACCGCGTCGGCATCTTCTCGATCCTCGCGGTGATCACCGAGGCCGCGAAGTTCGGCCTGCGCTTCGACGAAGTCGACGACCTGACCGGCAGCCGCCTCGGCCGCGCGAAATCGGCGACGTTCCGCACGGCGGACGTGGTCGGCCTCGACACGATGGCGCACGTGATCAAGACGATGCAGGACAACCTCGCCGACGATCCGTTCTTCCCGGTCTACCAGACGCCTGCCGTGCTCGCCGAGCTGGTGAAGCAGGGCGCGCTCGGCCAGAAGACGGGCGGCGGCTTCTACAAGAAGGAAGGCAAGGCGATCAAGGTGCTCGACGCGAAGACGGGCACCTACGTCGACTCGGGCGCGAAGGCTGACGAAACGGTCGCCCGCATCCTGAAGCGCCCGCCGGCGGAACGCCTGAAGCTGCTGCGCGAGACCGACCATCCGCATGCGCAGTTCCTGTGGTCGATCTTCCGTGACGTGTTCCACTACATCGGCGTGCATCTCGAGTCGATCGCCGACAACGCGCGCGACGTCGATCTCGCGATCCGCTGGGGCTTCGGCTGGAACGAAGGCCCGTTCGAAGGCTGGCAGGCTGCCGGCTGGAAGCAGGTCGCCGAGTGGGTGCAGGAAGACATCGCAGCCGGCAAGGCGCTGGCGAACGTGCCGCTGCCGTCGTGGGTGCTCGAAGGCCCGGTCGCCGAGAAGGGCGGCGTGCACACGGCCGAAGGCTCGTGGGCGCCGGCAGCGCAGCGCTTCGTGCCGCGTTCGGACCTCGCGGTCTACGACAAGCAGGTGTTCCGTGCGCCGCTGCTCGGCGAAGCCGGCGCCGATCCGAAGACGTACGGCAAGACGCTGTTCGAAACCGACGCCGTGCGTGCGTGGGTCGACGACCGTGCCGGTGAAGACGACGTCGTGATCGTGTCGTTCAAGTCGAAGATGAACACGATCGGACCGAGCGTGATCGACGGCCTCGTGCAGGCGATCGAGCTCGCGGAGAAGGACTACAAGGGCGTGGTGATCTGGCAGCCGACGTCGCTGAAGCTCGGCACGCCGGGCGGCCCGTTCTCGGCCGGCGCGAACCTCGAAGAGGCGATGCCCGCGTTCATGATGGGCGGCGCGAAGGGCATCGAGCCGTTCGTGAAGAAGTTCCAGGAAGGCATGCTGCGCGTGAAGTACGCGAACGTGCCGGTCGTCGCAGCCGTGTCGGGCATCGCGCTCGGCGGCGGGTGCGAGCTGATGCTGCACAGCGCGAAGCGTGTCGTGCACGTCGAGAGCTACGTCGGTCTGGTCGAAGTGGGCGTCGGCCTCGTGCCGGCGGGCGGCGGCCTGAAGGAAGCGGCGCTGCGCGCAGCGGATGCCGCGACGGCCGCGAACGCGACCACCGACATCCTGAAGTTCGTCACGAAGTCGTTCGAGAACGCCGCGATGGCGAAGGTCTCGGCGTCCGCGCACGATGCGCGTGCGATGGGCTACGTGAAGCCGTCCGACACGATCATCTTCAACGTGTTCGAACTGCTCGACACCGCGAAGAAGGAAGCGCGTGCACTGGCCGCCACCGGCTACCGTGCACCGCTGCGTGCGAAGGACGTGCCGGTTGCAGGCCGCTCGGCCATCGCGACGATCAAGGCATCGCTCGTCAACATGCGTGACGGCCGCTTCATCAGCGACCACGACTACCTGATCGCAAGCCGTATCGCCGAAGCCGTGTGCGGCGGCGACGTCGAAGCCGGCAGCCTCGTCGACGAGCAGTGGCTGCTCGCGCTGGAGCGCCGCGCGTTCGTCGAGCTGCTCGGCACGCAGAAGACGCAGGAACGGATCATGGGCATGTTGCAAACCGGCAAGCCGGTGCGTAACTGAGCGAGCGGATAAGGCAAGGAGTCTCAAATGAGCAAACAATTGCAAGACGCATACATCGTCGCCGCCAGCCGCACGCCGATCGGCAAGGCCCCGCGCGGTGTCTTCAAGAACACGCGCCCGGACGAGCTGCTGGTCCACGCGATCAAGTCGGCGGTTGCGCAGGTGCCCGGCTTCGACACGAAGCTGATCGAAGACGCGATCATCGGTTGCGCGATCCCGGAAGCCGAGCAGGGCCTGAACGTCGCGCGGATGGGCGCGCTGCTGGCGGGCCTGCCGCAGACGGTCGGCGGCGTGACGGTCAACCGCTTCTGCGCGTCGGGCATCACCGCGCTGGCGATGGCGGCCGACCGCATCCGCGTCGGCGAATCGGACGCGATCTTCGCGGGTGGCTGCGAATCGATGAGCATGGTGCCGATGATGGGCAACAAGCCGTCGATGTCGCCGCACATCTTCGATCGCAATGAAGACTTCGGCATCGCGTACGGGATGGGCCTGACGGCCGAGCGCGTCGCCGAGCAGTGGAAGGTGAGTCGCGAAGACCAGGACGCGTTCTCGGTCGAGTCGCACCGCAAGGCACTGGCCGCGCAGCAGGCCGGCGAGTTCAACGACGAGATCGCCGCGTACACGATCACCGAGCGTTTCCCGAACCTCGCGACGGGTGAAGTCGACGTGAAGACGCGCGAGATCGCGCTCGACGAAGGTCCGCGTGCGGATACGTCGATCGAAGGCCTGGCGAAACTGCGCACGGTGTTCGCGAACAAGGGCTCGGTCACGGCCGGCAACAGCTCGCAGACGTCGGACGGCGCGGGCGCGCTGCTCGTCGTGTCGGAAAAGGTGCTGAAGGAGTTCAACCTGACGCCGCTCGCGCGCTTCGTGAGCTTCGCGGTGCGCGGCGTGCCGCCGGAAATCATGGGCATCGGCCCGAAGGAAGCGATTCCGGCCGCGCTGAAGGCGGCCGGCCTGAAGCAGGACGATCTCGACTGGATCGAGCTGAACGAAGCGTTCGCCGCGCAATCGCTGGCGGTGATGCGCGACCTCGGCCTCGACCCGTCGAAGGTCAACCCGATGGGCGGCGCGATCGCACTCGGCCACCCGCTCGGCGCGACCGGCGCGATCCGCGCGGCGACCGTCGTGCACGGCCTGCGCCGCCGTAACCTGAAGTACGGGATGGTCACGATGTGCGTCGGCACCGGCATGGGCGCCGCGGGCATCATCGAACGCCTGTAAGCGGAGCGGGACAAGAGCGACGACGGTGCGCGGGCCACGAGCTCGCGCACCGTTTTTTCATTCCGGTAGAGGAAAGTCAAAGGAGACGGTTGTGTCCGAAATTCAAGTGGAACGCGCCGAAGGCGTGATGACGATCACGATCGCGCGCCCGGCGAAGAAGAACGCGCTGACGGCGGCGATGTACCAGACGATGGCCGATGCGCTCGCCGACGCGCAGGAAGACAAGGCGATCCGCGTGATCCTGCTGCGCGGCAGCGACGGCAATTTCACCGCGGGGAACGATCTCGAGGATTTCCTGAAAGCGCCGCCGAAGGACGACACCGCTCCGGTGTTCCAGTTCCTTGCGCGGATCAGCAGCGCGAGCAAGCCGATCGTGGCCGCAGTGCCGGGCCTCGCGATCGGCGTCGGCGTGACGATGCTGCTGCACTGCGATCTGGTCTACGCGGCCGACACCGCGACGTTCTCGCTGCCGTTCGCGCAGCTCGGGCTGTGCCCGGAAGCCGCGTCGAGCGTGCTGCTGCCGCGTCTGGCCGGCCATCAGGTCGCGGCCGAGAAGCTGCTGCTCGGCGAGGCATTCGATGCGCTGGAAGCGCACCGGATCGGCATCGTCAACCGCGTGCTGCCGGCTGCCGAGCTCGACGCTTTCGCGGCGAAGCAGGCGGCGAAGCTCGCGGCGCTGCCCGCGGCATCGCTGCGCGTGACGAAGGCGCTGCTGAAGGATACGGGCGGCGTGGCGACGTCCGCGCGGATGGCCGAGGAAGCGGGCCACTTCGCGGCGATGCTGCGCGCGCCGGAAGCGCGCGAGGCGATGACGGCGTTCTTCGAGAAGCGCAAGCCGGATTTCCGTCAGTTCGACTGACGGAGCAGGGCGCGCCGGCGCGCGCCTTGGTTCGCGATCAGGCCGTGCCGTAGTCGACGTGGCCGGTTTCGCGGCAGAAGCTGACAAGCCGCAAGCCGGCCGCCTTCGCGATTTCGATCGCGAGCGACGACGGCGCGGAGATCGTCGCGACCAGCGGAATGCCGACCCGTGCGGCCTTGCGTACGAGCTCGTAGCTCGCACGGCTCGACAGGAACACGAAGCCGTCGGTCGCGTCGGCACGCGACAGCACGAGCGAGCCGATCAGCTTGTCGAGCGCGTTGTGGCGGCCGACATCCTCGAATGCCATCCGGATCGCGCCTGTTGCGTCGCACCACGCGGCCGCGTGCAGGCCACCGGTCAGTTTCGTGAGCGCCTGGTGCGCGGGCAGCCCGTGCGCCGCACGCGCCAGCGCGTCGGGCGCGAGGCGCGCGAGAAAGCCCGTGTCGGGCACGCGCTCGGGGGCGAGGTCGAGCAGGTCGATGCTTTCGATCCCGCACACGCCGCAGCCCGTGCGCCCTGCGAGCGCACGGCGCCGGTCCTTCAGTGCGGCGAACGCCTGCTGGACGACCTCCAGGTGCACTTCCGCATGCGGCAGCGGCGCGTCGGCGTGCAGGATCACCTCGATGTCCTTGATGTCGCTGCCGCGCGCGACGATCCCTTCCGAGATCGCGAAGCCGACCGCGAACGCTTCGAGGTCGCGCGGCGTACACATCATCACCGCGTGCGAAATGCCATTGAAGACGAGCGCGACCGGCCATTCCTGGCCCACGTGGTCGTGCGCGGTTTCGACAGCGCCGCCGCGCGTGCGGCGCACGGACAGCTCGATCGCGCCGCGCGGTTCGTCGCGCGGTTCGTCGCGCAGTTCGTCGGATTGGGTCGGATTCACGAGCACTCCCGTTGATTCGAAGCACGGCCGGCGACAATCGTGCCGCCGCCCGCGCGCAGAGGTTCTAAAATACCTCAGGCAGGCCGGCCGCGCCGGCATCCGCCACATCAGGTAACGACCATGGGACTCAGCGACGCTCCGTTGCTCTTCAACTTCGAACACGATTCGTCGGAAAACTTCACGTACATCCCGATGATCGTGCGTTTCAATCTCGACCGTTTCGGTCTGCGGATTTCGCTCGAACAGTGGCAACTGCTGCCGCTCGAGGACCGCAAGCTGCTCGCGCGCTTTCCGGCCGACGACGACACCGCGATCGAGCCCAACTTCGATCATGCGCTGTTCGAAATGCTGCGCACGCACGCGGATCTGGAACCGTCATGGTTCCAGCCGGACGAGCAGCCGACCTGGCGTGCCGTCGACACGGTGCCGGAGACGCTCGTGCAGCAGAGCGCGCTGGCCGGGCTGACGGCGCCCGCGCTCGCGCAATGGCAGCGGCTCGCGCCGTTCCAGCGCTATGTGCTGGTCAAGCTGTCGCGCAAGCCGAAGCTGAATCACGATTTCCTGCCCGCGATGCGGGAGTTCGGGCTGACGGCCACGCATTGACGCGGCCGCGTGCCGTGCGCCGCGCGGTCGCGGCGCTCGCCGGTCAGAGCGGCGGCAGTTGCCGCGGCTTGCGATCGGGGCCGGTCGCGACGTACGTGAGCGTCGCTTCGGTAACCTTCACGATTTCGCCCATCAGGCGCATGCGCTGCGCGTACACCTCGACGTCGACCGTGATCGACGTGTTGCCGGTGCGCGTGATGGTCGCGTAGAAGCTCAGCAGGTCGCCGACGAATACCGGCTGCTTGAAGACGAACGAGTTGACCGCGACCGTCGCGACGCGGCCGTTCGCGCGCTGGCTCGCGGGGATCGAGCCGGCGATGTCGACCTGCGACATGATCCAGCCGCCGAACACGTCGCCGTGGACGTTCGCGTCGTGCGGTTGCGGGACGACGCGCAACGCGGGCTGCTTCTGCGGGAGTTCGAGGGTCGAATCGGTCATGGCGGGGGCTTTCATCCTGTAATAAATAGGCCGCCGCGCGCAGGCTGGCCGGCGAGGCCGCCGGCAGCGGCGCGAAGCGGCTTCTGCGACAATACAACGTTCGCAAATTGTACGAGAAAGCGCGCGAGCCGGCCGTCGATACACGCGTCGTGCACCGCCACAGAGACTACTCCCCATGCGCCGATTTCCCGCTTCCGGCGAGCCCGCGCCGGCTTCGACCGGGCCTCGCAACGACTGGCAGACGATCCGGTCGCTGCTGCCGTACCTGACCACCTACAAATGGCGCGTCGCGCTCGCGCTCGCCTGCCTGATCGGCGCGAAGGTCGCGAACCTCGGCGTGCCGGTCGTGATGAAGCGCATCGTCGACCACCTGTCCTACGTGCAGCAGATCACCGCGATCGGCCGCGCCGAACAGTCGGCCGGCATCGTGCTCGCGGGCGGCGTCGGGCTGCTGGTCGTCGCGTATGCGCTCGTGCGGCTGTCGACGTCGCTGTTCACCGAGCTGCGCGAGATCCTGTTCTCGAAGGTCACCGAGAGCGCGGTGCGCCAGCTCGCGCTGCAGGTGTTCAGGCACCTGCACGGGCTGTCGCTGCGATTCCATCTCGAACGCCAGACGGGCGGCATGTCGCGCGACATCGAGCGCGGCACGCGCGGCATCCAGCAACTGATCTCGTATTCGCTGTACAGCATCCTGCCGACGCTCGTCGAGGTCGGGCTCGTGCTCGGCTTTTTCGTGGTCAAGTACGAGGCTTATTACGCGTACGTCACGTTCGCGGCGCTGGTCACGTACATCGTGTTCACCGTGAAGGTCACCAACTGGCGCACGCATTTCCGCCGCACGATGAACGAACTCGACTCGCGCGCGAACTCGCGGGCGATCGATTCGCTGATCAACTACGAGACGGTGAAGTACTTCGGCAACGAGGAGTGGGAGGCGCAGCGCTACGACGAGAACCTGAAGCGCTACCGGAAGGCCGCGATCCGCTCGCAGAACTCGCTGTCGGTGCTGAACTTCGGCCAGCAGGCGATCATCGGCACGGGGCTCGTGTTCATCCTGTGGCGCGCGACGCAGGGCGTGCTCGCGGGCAAGCTGACGCTCGGCGATCTCGTGCTGATCAACACGTTCATGCTGCAGCTCTACATTCCGCTGAACTTCCTCGGCGTCGTGTACCGCGAGCTGAAGCAGAGCCTGACCGACATGGACCGCATGTTCGGGCTGCTGTCGGCCGCGAAGGAAGTGGCCGACCGGCCCGATGCGCAGCCGCTCGCGGTGGCCGGCGCGCAGGTGCGCTTCGAGCACGTGAACTTCGCGTACGAGCCGGCCCGGCAGATCCTGCATGACGTGACGTTCACGATCGATGCGGGCACGACGACCGCGGTGGTCGGCCACAGCGGTTCGGGGAAATCGACGCTGTCGCGCCTGCTGTTCCGTTTCTACGACCTCGACCGGCAGGCGGGCGGCGCGATCCGGATCGACGGCCAGGACATCCGCGACGTCACGCAGGATTCGCTGCGCGCGTCGATCGGGATCGTGCCGCAGGACACCGTGCTGTTCAACGACTCGATCTACTACAACATCGCATACGGCCGGCCGACCGCGACGCGCGACGAAGTGGTCGCGGCCGCGCGCGCCGCGCACATCCACGATTTCATCGAAAGCTTGCCGAAGGGCTATGACACGCCGGTCGGCGAGCGCGGGCTGAAGCTGTCGGGCGGCGAAAAACAGCGCGTCGCGATCGCGCGCACGCTGCTGAAGGACCCGCCGGTGCTGCTGTTCGACGAAGCGACGTCGGCGCTCGACTCACGCTCGGAGCGTGCGATCCAGCACGAACTCGACCAGATCGCGCGGCATCGGACAACCCTCGTGATCGCGCACCGGCTGTCGACGGTCGTGCATGCGCAGCAGATCCTCGTGATGGATCACGGCAGGATCGTCGAACGCGGCACGCACGACGAACTCGTGCGCGCCGACGGGTTGTATGCGCAGATGTGGGCGCTGCAGCAGCAGCGCGCGGCGGCCGGCGGGGAAGAGGCCGAGACCGCTTAACGGGCCCGCGTAGCGGGCGGGGGCGGCGCCGCGCGCCGTGGCGCGCAGCGGGCCGGGCAACACGACGGGGTGTCGTGCGCGGCGCCCGCCGTCCGGTCAGCCCGCGGCGCGCAGCCGCGCGTCGAGCTCGCCGAGCTGCGCGGGCGTGCCGACGTTCTCCCAGATACCTTCGTACAATTCGCCGCTCGCACGGCCGGCTTCGATCGCCGCGCGGTAGTACGGCGTCAGCGCGCGCCGCGTGCCGGGCGCGAGATCGCGGAACATCCGCGTGTCGTACAGGCCGATGTTGCCGAACGTGACGCGCGCGGCGCCGTCGAGCGCGAGGCGGCCAGCGTCGTCGAGCGCAAAATCGCCGGCCGGGTGGAACGGCGGGTTCGGCACCATCACGAGGTGCATCGCCGGCGTGTCGAGCGCGGCCATCCGTGCGGCGCGCGGCGCGAGCGTCCGGTAGTCGAACGCGCAGTACACGTCGCCGCTGACGGCCGCGAACACGGCCGGCTGCCCGTCGCGCTCGAGCAGCGGCAGCGCCTGCGCGATGCCGCCGGCGGTTTCCAGCGCCTCGCCCTCGGCCGAATACAGGAGCCGCACGCCCCAGCGCGAACCGTCGCCGAGCGCGGCCTCGATCTGCTCGCCGAGCCACGCGTGGTTGATCACGATCGTCTCGATGCCCGCGCGCGCGAGCGCCTCGATCTGCCACACGATCAGCGGCTTGCCGCCGGCTTCGAGCAGCGGTTTCGGGCGGGTGTCGGTCAGCGGGCGCATCCGTTCGCCGCGTCCGGCGGCGAAGATCATCGCCGTGGTCAGGGTGTTGCTCATGGTCGGCCGGGTATCAGGACTCTGGAGGACGGTCAGAACGTATAGCCGACGTCGGCCGGTGCGTTGCCCTCGAGCTCGTCGAGCAGCTTCGCGAACGGCACGAGCGGGCGGTAGCGCAGTGCGACCTTGCGGGCATACGCGATGAAGCGCGGCAGGTCGTTCAGGTAATGCGGCTTGCCATCGCGGTAGTTGATGCGCGCGAACAGGCCGAGGACCTTGATATGACGCTGCAGCCCCATCCATTCGAGCTGGCGGTAGAACTCGCCGAAATCGGGATCGACCGGCAGGCCGGCCTTTTTCGCCTTTTCCCAGTAGTACGCGAAGCAGTCGAGCTCGAACTCTTCGTCCCAGCTGACGAACGCGTCGCGCAGCAGCGACACGACGTCGTACGTCAGCGGCCCGTAGACGGCGTCCTGGAAGTCGAGCACGCCCGGGTTCGGCTCGCAGACCATCAGGTTGCGCGGCATGAAATCGCGCAGCATGAAACCCTGCGGCTGCGCATGGGCGCTCGCGACCAGCAGCGCGAACGTGCGGTCGAGCGTGCCGCGCATCGCGTCGGTGACGGGCTTGCCGAGGTGGCGGCCGACGAACCATTCCGGCAGCAGCTCCATTTCACGGCGCAGGAACGCTTCGTCGAACGGCGGCAGCACGTCGGGCTTCGACGTGAGCTGGAAGCGGATCAGCGCGTCGAGCGCATCGCGCATCAGCGGCCGTGCGGCGGCCGGGTCGGCCGGATCGAGCACCGAGATGTACGACGTGCGGCCGAGGTCCGTCACGAGCATGAAGCCCGCGTCGAAATCATGGGCCAGCACGTCCGGCACGTGGTCGCCGGCCGCGGCGAGCAGCTGCGCGACCTGGACGAACTCGCGGCACTTTTCGGGCGGCGGCGCGTCGACGGCGATCAGCGTGCCGCCGGGGCTCGTGGCCGACGCGACACGGAAATAGCGGCGGAAACTGGCGTCCGACGACGCGGGCGCGAGGGTCGACAGGTCGAGGGCGTAGCGCCCGGCGAGCGGGTGCAGCCACGCGGTGAGCGCTTCGAGGCGGGCGTCGGGCTGGGATGCGGCGGATGGGGGCGTCATGAAACTCGGAGGAGGGGGGAACGTCTTGCCATATAATACCCCACGACTTTTTTGACGCGCCCCGCGTCAGCTTCCGCCGTGCAGGCCCGCCGCCTGTCGCGCCGTCCGCCCGATCGCCTCCCCGGTTTGCGCTCAGCCGCAGTCGCGGTGCGACGGCGCGGCCCGCCGTGCGCGAATGTGCCGTGCAGGCGCGGTTGACAAGGGGCGATTCGCCAAACGATAGATGCCGCCCAAACCGCTATTCCCGAATGTTTTCCCCGGTGACGGGGTGCCGCGCAAACGGCGGCTCGCGCTCGCGCTCCTGGCCGTGCCGGGCCTCGTGCCGGCCGTGTCGTACGCGCAGCTGTCGGGCGCGGCCGCGCAGCCGCAACCGCTCGACTCGCCGTGGGATCTGCGTCTCGCACCCCAGCTCGAGGATCATCCGCTGAAGGACGGCGCGAAGCCGGCCGCCTTCGTGATCGCCGACCACACGAGCGGCACGGCCGAGCAGGACCTCGCCGCCAAGGGCGCCGCCGAGCTGCGGCGCGGCGACGTCGTCGTGAAGGCCGACGCGCTCCACTACGATCAGGATACCGACATGGCCGATGCGTACGGCCAGGTCAAGGTGGTCAATTCCGGCACGTCGTTCGCAGGCCCCGAGGCGCACCTGAAGATCGAGGCGAACCAGGGCTTCATGACGGCGCCGAAGTACCACTTCAACGTGACGGGCGGGTCAGGCAGCGCGGAGCGCGTCGACATGGTCGACAACGAGCGCTCGGTGTTCGTCAACGGCACCTACACCGCGTGCCAGTGCTCGACGAATCCCGCGTGGTACATCAAGGGCAGCCGCTTCGACTTCGATACGGGCGCCGACGAAGGCACCGCGCGCAACGGCGTGCTGTTCTTCCAGGGCGTGCCGATCTTCGCGAGCCCGTGGATGACGTTCCCGCTGTCGGGCGAGCGACGCAGCGGCCTGCTGCCGCCGACGTTCTCGATGAATTCGAGCAACGGCTTCGAGCTGACGCTGCCGTACTACTTCAACATCGCGCCGAACCGCGACCTGACGCTCACGCCGCGCATCATCTCGCGGCGCGGCGTGTTGACCGAGGCGACGTTCCGCTACCTGTCGCCGTCGTATTCGGGCACGTTTACGGCCAATTACCTGCCGAACGACCGGCTCGAGCACCGCAACCGCTACGCGATCTTCTGGCAGCACCAGCAGAACTTCGGCGGCGGTTTCGGTGGCTACGTCTACTACAACAAGGTCTCCGACAATCTGTATCCCGAACAACTGGGCTCGATGAACCAGTTCATCAACGGGACGCAGACGTTGTACCAGCAGGAGGCCGGAGTCACGTACAACAATGGCCCGTGGTCGGTGCTCGCGCGCTACCAGCACTGGCAGACGCTGCCGCCGTCAATCGCGCCGTACAGCCGCGAGCCGCAGTTGAACGTGAAGTACACGAAGTACAACGTCGGCGGCTTCGACTTCGGCGCGGAAGCCGACTATTCGCGGTTCCGCATCACGACGGCCGACATGACCGAAGGCGACCGGGTCGTCTTCAACCCGTACATCTCGTACGGCGTGTACGGTCCCGGCTACTTCGTCGTGCCGAAGGTCCAGTACCACTTCGCGTCGTACGACCTGAACTACCTGTCGTCGAGCACGCCGAACAGCCCGAAGCGCTTCACCGAGTCGATCCCGACCGTGAGCTTCGATACCGGCCTGATCTTCGACCGCTCCGTGCGCCTGTTCGGCCAGGATTTCATCCAGACCCTCGAGCCGCGCCTGTACTACGTGTACACGCCGTATCGCGACCAGTCGAACGCGCCGCTGTTCGATACCGCGGAATCGGACTTCGGCCTCGCGGAGATCTACCAGCCGAACACGTTCGTCGGCAACGACCGGATCGCCGATGCGAACCGGATCACGGCCGGCCTGACGTCGCGCTTCATCGATCCGCGCACCGGCGACGAACGCGCGCGCTTCGTGATCGCGCAGCAGTACTACTTCGCCGATCAGCGCGTCACGCTGAATTCCGGCCAGAGCGCCGTGCTGGCGCGCCACTCGGACCTGATCGTTGGCGCCGCGCTGAAGCTCGGCTCGGGCTTCATGTCGGAGACGGCGTTCCAGTACAACCAGAACAACAACCAGCTCGTGAAGTCGAGCGTCGGTTTCGGTTACAGTCCGGGCGAGCGCCGCGTGATCAACGTCGGCTACCGCTACACACGATCGAACACCACGCTCGACAACCAGCCGATCAACCAGTTCCTGGTATCCGCGCAATGGCCGCTTACGCGCCGCCTGTACGCGATCGGCCGTTTCAACTACGACCTCGCCGGAGATCGCGTGGTCGACGGTCTGGTCGGCTTACAATACGACGCGGATTGCTGGGCGCTCGGGGTCGGGGTGCAGCGGGCTGCGAACGGCATCAATTCGTCGGGACAGCAGAACTCGTCGACGCGATTCATGATGCAGTTGACGCTCAAGGGCTTGTCGACCGTCGACAACGGCCTCGTGTCCGCATTCCGCGCAGGGGTGCCGGGCTACACGCCGCTGCCGCCGCCGCCGCCGCCGATGTCCCGCTTCAGCAACTACGAGTAACGCCGGCTTGTCTGCACCGGTCAGCACGATTTCAATGGAGTTTCAGTGGCAATGAAGAAAAACCTTCGTTTCGCGGCAGTCGTGTCCAGCCTCGCCGCGTCCGCCGTGCTGCTCGCCGCCGCGCCGGCCGCGGCGCAGGCGCTCGGTTCGCAAGGTGCGCAGCTCGCCGACGAAGTCGTCGCGGTCGTCAACAACGACGTGATCACGGGCCGCGAACTCGACCAGCGCGCCGGCCTGATCGCACGCCGGCTGCAGCAGCAGAACGCGCCCGTGCCGCCAACCGACCAGCTGCGCGCGCAGGTGCTGAACCAGATGGTGCTCGAGCGTATCCAGGTGCAGAAGGCCAAGGACGACGGGATCCGCATCGACGACGCGACCGTGCAGTCCACGCTGCAGCGCCTCGCGCAGGCGAACGGGATGACGCTCGACCAGTACCGCGGGCGTCTCGAGGCGCAAGGCGTGCCCTGGAGCATCTTCACGAGCGATGCACGGACCGAGCTGATGCTGTCGAAGCTGCGCGAGCGCGAGGTCGACGGCAAGATCACCGTGTCCGACGCCGAGGTCGCGAACTACATCGCGAGCCAGCGCGGGCCGAACGCGTCGCAGCAGCAGGACCTGCGCTTCCAGCACATCTTCATCAAGGCGCCGACCAACGCACCGCAGGCCGACATCGAAGCCGCGCAGAAGAAGGCCGACGCGCTGCTGCAGCAGGCGAAGTCGGGCGCCGATTTCGAGCGCCTCGCGAAGAACAACTCGGAAGCGAACGACGCGAAGAAGGGCGGCGACCTCGGCTTCAAGGCGCCGAGCGCGCTGCCGGCCGAAGTCGTCGACGCCGCCTCGAAGCTTCGCCCGGGCCAGGTCAACCCGACGCTGATCCGCGTGCCGGACGGCTTCGAGATCGTGCGTCTCGTCGACCGCCGCCAGAGCCAGGGTGCAACGGCCGCCGCACCGAAGATCGTCCAGACGCACGTGCGTCACATCCTGCTGCGCGTCGGTGAAGGCAAGTCGGAAGGCCAGGCGCGCCAGCAACTGGTCGACATCCGCAACCAGGTCGAGGCCGGCGGCGATTTCGCGAAGTTCGCGCGCACCTACTCGCAGGACGGGTCGGCGTCGCAGGGCGGCGATCTCGGCTGGATCAGCCCGGGCGAGACCGTGCCGGAATTCGAGCGTGCAATGAACAACCTGCAGGACGGCCAGATCAGCCAGCCGATCCGTACCGAGTACGGTTATCACCTGATCCAGGTGCTGAACCGCCGCGAAGCGGAAGGGTCGGTGCAGCAGCAGATGGACATCGCCCGCCAGGCGATTGGCCAGCGCAAGGCCGAGCAGGCGTATGCCGACTGGCTGCGCGAGCTGCGCGATTCGTCGTACGTGCAGTACAAGATCGGCGGCGCCGGCCCGGCGAACTGAGCGAGCGTCAGATGACCACGCCTGCGCTGCAGATCGCGATCACGACCGGCGAACCCGCGGGGGTCGGCCCGGAGCTGACCGTGCAGGCGCTGCGTGACGCGGCGCAGCGCTGGCCCGACGCCCATTTCACCGTGCTCGGCGATGCGGCGCTGCTCGACGCGCGGGCGGCAGCCGTCGGTGCCGGCCCGGCCACGCTGGCCGGCGGCACGCAAGTGTCGGTCGCGCACCATGCGCTCGCCGTACCCGTACAGGCGGGCCGGCTCGACGCGGCGAACGGCCGTTACGTGCTCGGGCTGCTCGATGCGGCGATCGACGGCGCGCTGGATGGCCGGTACGACGCGATCGTGACCGCGCCGCTGCAGAAAAGCACGATCAACGATGCGGGCGTGCCGTTCACCGGCCACACCGAATACCTCGCGGAGCGCACGCACACGCCGCGCGTCGTGATGATGCTGGCGGGCACCGGCGACAGGCCGCTGCGCGTTGCGCTCGCGACGACGCACCTGCCGCTGAAGGACGTATCGGCCGCGCTGACGATCGACGGGCTCGTCGAGACGCTCGCGATCATCGATCGCGACCTGCGGCGCGATTTCGGCCTCGCCGCACCGCGCATCCTCGTGACGGGCCTGAATCCGCATGCGGGCGAGAACGGTTATCTCGGCCGCGAGGAGATCGACGTGATCTCGCCCGCGCTCGCCCGCGCCAATGCGCAGGGCATCGACGCGCGCGGTCCGTATCCGGCCGACACGCTGTTCCAGCCGCGCCATCTGGCCGATGCCGATTGCGTGCTCGCGATGTTCCATGACCAGGGCCTGCCCGTGCTGAAGTTTGCGACGTTCGGCGAGGGCATCAACGTGACGCTCGGGCTGCCGATCATCCGCACGTCGGTCGATCACGGCACGGCGCTCGATCTGGCCGGCACGGGCCGGGCGGATCCGGGCAGCATGATTGCCGCGCTCGACACGGCCGTCACGATGGCGCGCCACCGCCGCGCGGCCTGACGCGGCCCGGTTTCACCTCATTCGTCGTATTTTTCGTTTTACTCAGTCGATGTCGAACAGTAGACAGCACCAAGGCCACTTCGCGCGCAAGCGCTTCGGGCAGAACTTCCTCGTCGATCATGGCGTGATCGATTCGATCGTGTCGACGATCGGCCCCGCGCGCGGCCAGCGCATGGTCGAGATCGGTCCCGGCCTCGGCGCGCTGACCGGGCCGCTGATCGAGCGCCTCGCGACGCCCGAGTCGCCGCTGCACGCGGTCGAGCTCGACCGCGACCTGATTGGCCGCCTGCAGCAGCGCTTCGGCGCGCTGCTCGAACTGCACGCGGGCGACGCGCTCGCGTTCGACTTCCGTTCGCTCGCGGCGCCCGGCGACAAGCCGTCGCTGCGGATCGTCGGCAACCTGCCGTACAACATTTCCAGCCCGCTGCTGTTTCACCTGATGACATTCGCCGATGCGGTCATCGACCAGCATTTCATGCTGCAGAACGAAGTCGTCGAACGGATGGTCGCGGAGCCCGGCACGAAGGCGTTCTCGCGGCTGTCGGTGATGCTGCAGTACCGCTACGTGATGGAAAAGATGCTCGACGTGCCGCCGGAGTCGTTCCAGCCGCCGCCGAAGGTCGATTCGGCGATTGTCCGGATGATTCCGTACGAGCCGCACGAACTGCCGGACGTCGATTCCGTGCTGCTCGGCGAAATCGTCACCGCCGCGTTTTCGCAGCGCCGCAAGATGCTGCGCAACACGCTCGGCGACTATCGCGAGACGATCGATTTCGATGCGCTCGGGTTCGATCTCGCGCGTCGTGCCGAGGACGTGAGCGTGGCTGAATACGTTGGCGTCGCGCAGGCGCTCGCGGCGGTGCGCAAGGCCGGCTGACGCGCGCGGCGCGAGCCGGACCGGATGTGTCGAAGAGGCTGCCCGACAGGGCGGCCTTTTTTATTGCACGCGTGTTTCGCGCCGGGCGCTTACACCCGCCGGCGCGGCGGCGCGTTGACGAGCGCGATGCCGGTCAGTACCAGCGCGGCCGCGGACATGAAGCGCCAGCCGACCGATTCGCCGAGCAGCAGCACGCCGAACGCGACGCCGAACAGCGGCGACAGGAACGTGAAGACCGACAGCCGCGACGCACTGTAGCGCGTCAGCAGCCAGAACCACGACAGGTAGCTGACGAACGCGACGATCACCGACTGGTACGCGAGGCTTGCCACTGCGACCGGCGTCACGTGCGCGAACGACACCTGGCCGAACAGCGCGGCGAGCGCGACCAGCACGACCGCCGATACCGCGAGCTGGTAGAACAGCGTCTTGCTCGCACTGGCCCGCGCGAGCGCCGTCGAGCGCACGACAACCGTTGTCGCGGCCCACATCGCGCCGCCGAGAATGCCGAGCGCATCGCCGGCCAGCCCGGCCAGTACCGATGCGCCGGGCGCGCGCGGCTTCAGGAAGCCGTCCGCGAACGCGAGCGCGATGCCGGCGAATGCGAGACCGACGCCGGCCCACTGCGTGCGCTGCAGCCGTTCGCCCGGTGCGAACAGGTGCAGGCCGAGCGCGGTGAAGCACGGCGCCGTGTACAGGAAGATCGCCATGTGCGACGCGCTCGTCAGCGTCAGCCCGAAGAACACGCAGATGAATTCGCCGGCGAACAGCGCACCGGCCGCGAGGCCCGCGCCGAACGTGCCGTCGGCCTGGAACAGTGGCGTGCCGCGCGTGCGGGCCCAGCCCCACAGCAGACCCGCGGCGATCACCGAGCGCAGCCCGGCCTGGAACATCGGCGCGATCGCGGCGTTCGTGCTCTTGATCGCGACCTGCTGGAAGCCCCAGATCGCGCACAGCAGCAGCATCAGGCCGACGGCGCGCATGTCGAGCGCGCGGCGCACGGGGGCGGCGGCGAGTGTGGTCATCGACGTGCGTCGCCGGGTTGGCGACGCGCAAGCGAGGTCGGGCGGGCGGCGCGTCCGGTGCGCTCGAATCGGCGGTTTCGCACGGCAGTGTGGCGATCGGGAAGGGTGGGTGGTCGCGTTCGGGCGGTGACGCGCATGCCCGTATTTGGTGCGAGATGGAAGGATGTTACCCGATCGGCGGCGTGGCCGGGCGCGCCGGTTCGTGCCGTTTTCCGTCAACGGGAGCGGCGCGCCGGTCGACCCGATGGGCCGCGTCAGCCGCCCGCGCGGGGTGTCCGCGGCTGGCCCGTCGGCCAGGGCGCCCCCGGCTAGGCGCCCCCGGCTAGGCGCCCCCGGCGGGTTTCACCCGACTCTGGTAGAGTTTCCGGTTCTGGAAAGTCCCCACAGGAGTACACAACATGCGTTTGCTGCATACGATGCTGCGAGTCGGCGATCTCGACCGCTCGATCAAGTTCTACACCGAATTGCTCGGCATGAAGCTGCTGCGTCGCGAGGATTATCCGGAAGGCAAGTTCACGCTCGCGTTCGTCGGCTACGAAGAAGAGAGCACGGGTACCGTGATCGAGCTGACCCACAACTGGGATACGCCGTCCTACGATCTCGGCAACGGTTTCGGCCATCTGGCCGTGGCGGTCGAGGATGCGTACGCTGCGTGCGAGAAGATCAAGGCGCAAGGCGGCAAGGTCACGCGCGAGGCGGGCCCGATGAAGCACGGCACGACCGTGATCGCCTTCGTCGAGGATCCGGACGGCTACAAGATCGAGTTCATCCAGAAGAAGTAAGCGCCGGATGAGCGGGCCGCGGCGTGCGAGATGCGCCGCGGCTGCAAAAAAGGGCGATGCGGGGTGACCCGCATCGCCCTTTTTCCTGGGCGGCGCACGCTGCGTGCGTCGTGTCAAAGCGACGGCAGCAATTCGGGCGGGTGATGCTTGAGTGTGTGCCGCGCTTCGCGGAACTCCGGGAAGATCGATTCGACGGTCTGCCAGAAGGCCGGGCTGTGGTTCATCTCGCGCAGGTGCGACAGTTCGTGCGCGACGACGTAGTCGATGATCGACATCGGGAAATGGATCAGCCGCCAGTTCAGGCGGATTTTGCCGTCGCTCGAGCAGCTGCCCCAGCGCGTCGCGGCCGACGACAGCGCATACATCGAATACGTGACGCCGAGTTTTTCCGCGTAGACCGGCAGGCGTTCGCCGAAGATGCGTTTCGCTTCGCCCTGCAGCCAGCCCTGCACGCGATCCTTGATCTGCTGCATGTCGGCCTGCACGGGCAGCGGCAGCGACAGCCGCAGCGCGTCGGCATCGAATGCGACGGCGCCAGCGCCGAGCGCGATCGTCACCGTCTTGCCGAGATACGGAAGCTGCGCGCCGTCGCGCCAGTCGATCTGCGGCAGCGCGCGTTGCTCGGTGCGCGTTTTCCATTCCGCGAGCTTCGCGAAGATCCAGCGTTGCTTCTCGGAGATCGCTGCTTCGATGTCGGCGAGCGTGACCCAGCGCGGCGCGGTGATCGACAGCCCGCTGCCGTCGATCGTGAAGCCGATCGTACGGCGTGCCGAACGTTTCAGCCGGTATTCGAGCATGCGGCTGTCGAGCGCGAACGTGCGCACGCGCGAGCGGTCGGGTGCCGGGCCCGGTTTGGGCGGCGAGGCAGGTGAGGTTTCAGGCGGCGCTGTCGGCGCGGCGGGCGCCGACGGGGCAGCGGCCGGCCCGTCGAAGAGCGGCAGATCCATCTGGCGATGATCGAGGGCCACGACGGCAGGCCGTGGCCGCGGACGCTGTTTCATCAGTTCGCTTCTTTTTGTCGTACGCAACGGCTGCAATCCGGGGCGTCAGGCGCGCGCGGCATCGCGCGTGCCGGCATTGCCCGCCTGGCGATAGGAATCGGGATCGATGCGGCGCATTTCCGCTTCGATCCATGCTTCGACCTGCGAGTTCAATACATCGGGCGTCAGCCCGTCGCTGGGGATCGGCTTGCCGATCGACACGGTGACGACGCCCGGGAATTTCGTGAACGAGTTGCGCGGCCACACCCGACCTGCATTGTGCGCGATCGGCACGACCGGCGTGCCGGTTTCGATTGCGAAGCGCGCGCCGCCCGTCTTGTACTTGCCCTGCTTGCCGACCGGCGTGCGCGTGCCTTCGGGGAACATGATCATCCATGCGCCTTCGGACAGGCGCTTCTTGCCCTGGCGGATCACCGAGGTGAACGCGTTCTTGCCTTCCTTGCGGTTGATGTTGACCATGTGCAGCAACCCGAGCGCCCAGCCGAAGAACGGCACGTACAGCAGCTCGCGCTTGAATACATAGCAGAGCGGCTTCGGCATCAGTGCCGGAAACGCGAGCGTTTCCCACGCGGACTGGTGCTTCGACAGCAGCACGGCCGGACCGTCGGGCAGGTTCTCCATCCCTTCGATCCGGTAGCGGATGCCGTTCAGCCAGCGCACGACGAACAGCGTCGACTTGCACCAGCCGGCCGCCATCCAGTAGCGCGCGTCGGGGCGCATGAACGGGAACGCAATGAAGCACGCGGTGGCGTACGGCACCGTGTACAGGATGAAGTAGATCAGCAGCAGCAAGGAGCGGACGAAGCGCATCGGCGTGAGTCTGGCGTTAGGGAGCATGCGCGCGGCAGCCGCATCACTCGTGTTCGTGAGAAAGGAAATCGAGCGCGAACGCGCGCAGGTCGTCGTGCACCTTCGTGCCGGGCGGCAGATTGCCCGCAGCGAGCGTCTTCTTGCCCTTGCCGGTCAGCACGAGGTGCGGCTGGAAGCCGACCGCGACGCCGGCCTGCAGGTCGCGCAGCGAATCGCCGACGACCGGCGTGTGATCGGGATCGATCTCGAAGCGCTCGGTGATCATCTGCATCATGCCGGGTTTCGGCTTGCGGCAGTCGCAATGATCCTCGGCCGTGTGCGGGCAGAAGAACACCGCGTCGATGCGCGCGCCGACCGCGGCCGCCGCGCGATGCATCTTCAGGTGCATCTCGTTGAGGGTGGCCATGTCGAACAGCCCGCGACCGATGCCGGACTGGTTGGTCGCGACGACCACGCGATAGCCCGCGTGGTTGAGCCGGGCGATCGCCTCGAGGCTGCCGGGCAGCGCGATCCATTCGTCGGGCGTCTTGATGAACGCATCCGAATCGACGTTGATCACGCCGTCCCGGTCGAGGACGACGAGCTTTCGGTTGGGGCTGGTCGGCATCGTGCGGCCCTTATGCGGCGAGCTTCGAGATGTCGGCGACGCAGTTCATCTGCTGGTGCAGCGCGAACAGCAGCGCGAGACGGTTCGCGCGCAGTGCCGGATCTTCCGCGTTGACCATCACGTCGTTGAAGAACGTGTCGACCGGTGCGCGCAGCGCGGCGAGCGCCGACAGCGCGCCCGTGTACGCCCGCGCCTCGAGCTGCGACTGAACGTGCGGCGTGACGGCCGCGAGCTGTTCGTGCAGCGCCTTCTCGGCGGCCTCGACGAGCAGCGCCGGCTGCACCGAACCGCTCGCGCCGCCTTCCGACTTCTTCAGGATGTTCGAGATCCGCTTGTTCGCGGCCGCGAGCGCTTCGGCTTCCGCGAGGCGCGTGAATTCGCGCACCGCGTCGAGGCGCGCGACGAGATCGTCGATGCGCGTCGGGTTCAGGCTCAGCACGGCATCGATTTCGCCGGCCGAATAGCCGCGCTCGCGCAGCAGGCCGCGCAGGCGATCCATGAAGAACGCGAAGATGGCATCGGTCGACTCGGCGACGCCCGGCACGCCTTCGAAGCGCGCGTGGGCCGTGCGCAACAGCGACACGAGGTCGAGCGGCAGCTGCTTCTCGAGCAGCAGGCGCAGCACGCCGAGCGCGTGGCGGCGCAGTGCGAACGGATCCTTCTCGCCGGTCGGCGCAAGGCCGATGCCCCAGATGCCGACGATCGTCTCGAGCTTGTCGGCAAGCGCGACGGCGGTCGACACGGGCGTGGTCGGCAGCGCGTCGCCGGAGAAGCGCGGCTGATAGTGCTCGGCGCAGGCGAGCGCGACGTCGTCGGCTTCGCCGTCGTGGCGCGCGTAGTACGTGCCCATCGTGCCCTGCAGTTCCGGAAACTCGCCGACCATGTCGGTCAGCAGGTCGGCCTTCGCGAGGCGCGCGGCGCGCTTCGCTTGCGTGGCGTCGGCGCCGATCGCGGGGGCGATCTCGCCGGCCAGCGCCTCGAGGCGTTCGACGCGCGCGAGCGCCGAACCGAGCTTGTTGTGATAGACGACGTTCGCGAGCTGCGGCACGCGGTCGGCGAGCGGCTTCTTCTTGTCCTGCTCGAAGAAGAACTTCGCATCGGCGAGGCGCGGGCGCACGACGCGCTCGTTGCCTTCGATGATCTCGCCCGGCGTCTTCGTCTCGATGTTCGACACGATCAGGAAGCGCGAGCGCAGCTTGCCGGCGACGTCGGTCAGCGCGAAATACTTCTGGTTCGTCTGCATCGTGAGGATCAGGCATTCCTGCGGAACCTGCAGGAATTCGTCCTCGAAGCGGCACGGATAGACGACCGGCCATTCGACCAGCGACGTCACTTCGTCGAGCAGCGATTCGGGCATCACGACCGTGTCGCCGTTTGCATGCTCGTTCAACTGCGTGCGGATCGTTTCGCGGCGATCGGCGAAGTGCGCGATCACGCGGCCCTTGTCGCGCAGCGTGTCGGCGTACGCGCGCGCATGCTGGATCGCGACCAGGCCGTCGGACAGGAAGCGGTGGCCGAGCGTGGTGTCGCCGGCATCGACGCCGAACGCGGTGACGGGCACGACGCGGTCGTCGTGCAGCACCGTCAGGCGATGCACCGGGCGCACGAACTTCACGTCCGAGCCGTCCGGGCGCTGGTACGTCATGAATTTCGGGATCGGCAGCTTCGCGAGCGCTTCGTCGAGCGCGGCCTGCAGGCCGTCGGCGAGCGTGGCGCCGGCCGCCGAGTAGTTGATGAAGAACGCCTCGGCCTTGCCGTCCTGCGCGCGCTCGAGATCGGCGATCGACAGGTTCGGGTGGCCGAGCGCCGCGAGCTTCTTCGCGAGCGGGGCCGTCGGCTTGCCTTCGGCGTCGAGTGCGACCGACACGGGCAGGACTTTTTCGCGGACTTGCCGGTCAGGCGCGACCGCGCGCACGTTCTGCACGACGACGGCGAGGCGGCGCGGCGTGGCGTAGCGTTCGAACACGAGTTCGCCTTCGACGAGGTCGCGCGCCGCGAGGCGTTGCGCGAGACCTTCGGCGAATGCGTCGCCGAGGCGCGCGAGGGCCTTCGGCGGCAGCTCTTCGGTCAGCAGTTCGACGAGCAGGGGGGCGGGATGATTGTGCGTCATGATTGGAATAAATCTCGTCTCGTCAGTCCTGATCGATCTTGCGTTCGACCTTGAGCGGCGGCGCCCATGCCGGCTGCGCGGCGTCCTGGGCGTCGGTGGTGAGGCCCGGCACGCCCGGCGGATTGCCGAGCATCGGGAAGCCGAGCTTCTCGCGCGAGTCGTAGTAAGCCTGCGCGACGAGACGCGACAGAGCGCGGATGCGGCCGATGTACGCTGCACGCTCGGTGACCGAGATCGCGCCGCGCGCGTCGAGCAGGTTGAACGTGTGGCCGGCCTTCAGCACGAGCTCGTACGCGGGCAGCGCGAGCTGCGCGTCGATCATCTTCTTCGCTTCCGCTTCGTAGCTGTTGAAGAACGTGAACAGCAGGTCGACGTTCGCGTGCTCGAAGTTGTAGGTCGACTGCTCGACCTCGTTCTGGTGGTACACGTCGCCATACGACAGGCGCCGCAGCTCGGGGCCGTTCGGGCCTTGCTCTTCCCACTCGGTCCACACGAGGTCGTACACGTTCTCGACCTTCTGCAGGTACATCGCGAGGCGCTCGAGGCCGTACGTGATTTCGCCGAGCACCGGCTTGCATTCGAGGCCGCCGACTTCCTGGAAGTACGTGAACTGCGTGACTTCCATCCCGTTCAGCCACACTTCCCAGCCGAGGCCCCACGCGCCGAGCGTCGGGTTTTCCCAGTCGTCCTCGACGAAGCGCACGTCGTTCTGCTTCAGGTCGAAGCCGAGCGCTGCGAGCGAGCCGAGGTACAGGTCGAGGATGTTTTCCGGCGCCGGCTTGAGCACGACCTGGTACTGGTAGTAGTGCTGCAGGCGGTTCGGGTTCTCGCCGTAGCGGCCGTCCTTCGGGCGGCGCGACGGCTGCACGTACGCGGCGCGCCACGGCTCGGGGCCGATCGCGCGCAGGAACGTGTGGACGTGCGACGTACCCGCGCCGACTTCCATGTCGATGGGCTGGAGCAGGGCGCAACCCTGCTTGTCCCAGTAGGACTGCAGCGTCAGGATGATTTGCTGAAACGTAAGCATGAAGAGCCTTCGTGGCGCTGGCGCTCCGTTGCGGGCGGCGCTCCGGGCAGTGCCCGGAGGGTCGGCTCGCGCGGCGGCGCGGCTTGTTAGTGTGCTGAAACGCGTAATTTTACCGGATCGGCGGCCGGATGCGACCGGAACGCAGGCGAGGCCGCATCCGGCCGGCTTCCCGCGGCCTGCGCACGCACGACCCGCGGGCGCCGCGCGGCTGCGTGCGGCCCGCCGCGACGCGCATGCCGCGCCGCTTCGCGCGGGCGTTAAGATTGCGCCTATTGCGGCGCGCGCCACGCGTGCCGCGTCACCGCTTGCCGACGCCGACTGCATGGACGCCCCGACCGACATCCTCATTCCGCTGCTTCCGCCATTCCTCGCACTGCTCGGGCAGGCCGCCGACGCGCAGGCGCGCGGCGAGCGCGCCGCGCACGACCTGTGGCTCGCCGCCGCCGCCCATCTGCATGCGGTCGATGCCGACGCGCTCGCGCAGCTCACGACGACACTCGTCGCGCGGCAGCGCACCGCCGACGCGCTGGCGCTTGCCGGATGCGCGGCGCGCGCGCAGCCGGGCGCGGGCACGTACTTCAATCACGGCTATGCGCTGCAGATGGCCGGCCGCCACGCGGATGCCGTCGCGCCGTACCGCGCGGCGCTGGCGATCGATGCCGGCCGGCCGTCGCTGCGCAACAACCTCGCGATCGCGCTGCGGCTGTCGGGCGGCGACCGCGCGGAGGAGATCGCGCTGCTCGACGCGGCCGTGACGCACGATCCGCAAGACGTGCAGGCGTGGATCAATCTCGTCGTCGCGCGGATCGCGACGCACGACCTCGACGGCGCGCTCGCGTGCGCCGCGCGGCTGGCCGCCCTCGCGCCCGACAACGCGCTCGCGATGAACAACGTCGCGATGGCGATGAAGGAGGCGCAGCGCTGGGACGATGCCGAGCGCTGCGCCGTACGCGCGTGCGAGCTGGCGCCCGACGATGCGTCGTACCGCTTCAACCTCGCGATCATCCAGCTCGTGCGCGGCAACTACGCGGCCGGCTGGCGCGGCCACGAGGCGCGCTGGGACGGGGCGGGCGAGTTGCGCGGCCGCCTGCCGGCGCTGCCGGGCCCGCGCTGGCAGGGCGAGCCGCTCGCGGGCAAGACGCTGCTGGTGTGGGGCGAGCAAGGGCTCGGTGATGTGCTGCAGTTCTGCCGCTACGTCGCGCCGCTCGCCGAGCGCGTGCATCGCGAGGGCGGCCGGCTCGTGTGGAATACGTTCCCGCAGGTCGGCACGCTGATGCAGCGCAGCCTCGGCGCGCATGCGGATGGTTTCGGCGCGGGCGGCGGCGTCGACGTGCTGCCGGCATTCGATTACGAGGTGCCGCTGATCGGCCTGCCGCTGATGCTCGGGATGGAAGCGTCGACGCTCGCGTCGTCGGTACCGTACCTGCGGGCCGACCCGGATGCACGCGATGCATGGCGCGCGCGGCTCGCGGGTGACCGCCGGCTGAAGGTCGGGCTCGTGTGGACGGGCAGTGCGGGCCACCAGCGCAACCCGTTCCGGCGCGTCGGGCTCGAGCGCTATGCCGATGCGTTCCGCGGGATCGACGGCGTCGCGTTCTATTCGCTGCAGCCGGGCGCGCAGGCGGACGTCGAGGCGGCTCGTGCGACCGGCTTCGCGATCGAGGACTTCACGGCCGAGCTGACGAGCTTCGACGATACGGCCGCGTTCATCGGCGCGCTGGATCTCGTGATGACCGTGTGCACGTCGGTCGCGCACCTGGCGGGCGCGCTCGGCGCGCGCACGTGGGTGCTGCTCGACGTGAATCCGCACTGGCCGTGGCTGCTCGAACGCACGGACAGCCCGTGGTATCCGACCGCGACGCTGTACCGGCAGCCGGCGTTCGGTACCTGGGCGCCGGTGATGGAGGCGGTGAGTCGCGACCTGCGAAGCCTGGCCGCGCAGCCGGTTCAACCGGCCCGGCAGGCCTGAGCGGCCGGCCGGTTCGCGGTCATGGGCTGCCGCACGCAGCGGCGGCCGTCTGCGTCATTCGGGCTGGCCGTCGCCGTTCTGCCGGCCGTTGCGCCGGCGCAGCCCCGGCCCGAACGTGAAGCCGAACGCGAGCAGCACGAACGACACCGCGAGCACGATGTTGTTGCCGCTCGTCACGTACGGCGTGAAGCCGCTCGTGCCTTCGATCCGCACGTCGAGCGAGCCGATCGTGAACGGCTTCAGCTGGCCGAGCACGCGCCCGTGTGCGTCGATCGCGGCGGTCATGCCCGTGTTGGTCGAGCGCAGCATCGGCCGGCCCGTTTCGAGCGAGCGCATCCGCGCGATCTGCAGGTGCTGGTCGAGCGCGATCGTGTCGCCGAACCATGCGAGGTTCGTCACGTTGACGAGCACGCCGGGCGGCTGCGGGTTGTCGCGGATCGTCGCGGCGATTTCCTCGCCGAACAAGTCCTCGTAGCAGATGTCGGCCATCACGGGCTGGTTGTGCACGAGGAACGGTTTCTGCACGGGCGCGCCGCGCGCGAAGTCGCCGAGCGGCATCTTCATCAGGTTGACGAACCAGCGGAAGCCCCACGGGATGAATTCGCCGAAGGGCACGAGATGGTGCTTGTCGTAGTGATAGATGTCGCGCGAGTTCGGCGTCACGCCGTACAGGCTGTTCGTATAGTCGACGTAGTGGCCGTCCTCGGTCACCGACGCGCCGACCGCGCCGAACAGCACGGCCGAGCCCGTCGTGTCGCTGAATTTGCGGATCGCGACGGCGAACGGCTCGGGCAGCTCCTGGATCATCACCGCGATCGCGGTTTCGGGCGTGACGATCAGGTCGGCCGGCTTTTCGACGATCATCTGCTGGTACATCTTGATCGCCGCGTCGATGCCTTCCTGCTCGAACTTGATGTCCTGCTTCACGTTGCCCTGCAGCAGCCGCACCGTGAGCGGCGCGTTCGCGGGCACGGTCCACGTGACCTGCGACAGCCCGAGGCCGGCCGCGACGAGCGCAACCGCCACGCCGGCCGGCGCGGCGATGCGCACGCGTGCGTAGCCGTTCGCGCTGCCCGCCCCGTCGTCACGCACGGGCGACGGGCGCGCGGCGACGAGCGCCTGCACGACCAGCGCGGCGAACAACGCGAGCACCCACGCGATCCCGTACACGCCGACCACCGGCGCGAAGCCCGCGAACGGGCCGTCGACCTGCGGGTAGCCGCTGGCGAGCCACGGAAAGCCGGTGAACAGGGTGCCGCGCAGCCATTCGCCGAGCGCCCACGCGCTCGCGAAGGCGAACGCGCCGTGCCAGGTCGGCGAGAACGGGCGGGGGTCGGGGGTGCGGCGATGCCACGCATGGCCCGCGCAGAACGACCACAGCCCGGCCGAGAACGCCGGGTACAGCGACAGGTACAGCGCGAACAGCACGAGCGCGCCGCCCGCGAGTGGCGCGGCCATCTCGCCGTACACGTGCATGCTGATGTAGAGCCACCAGATGCCGCTGATGAAGTTGCCGAAGCCGAATGCGCCGCCGGTGAGCGCGGCGCCGCGCCAGCTCGACGTGCGCGTCAGTTGCGCGAAAAACCAGACGAATACGACGAGCTGCAGCCAGCCGCCATGCGGCGTCGGTGCGAAGCTGAGCGTATTGGCCGCGCCGGCGAGCAGCGCGGCCGGGTAGTGCCAGCGCGGCAGCGCGCGGCCGGGCGCCGGCGCGAGAAAGCCGCCAGCCGGGCGGGACGGGATCGGATCGTCCATGTGAAGCGGAAGTGGGCGAGCGGTTGAAGGAAGCGCGGCTGGCGCGGAACGGTCAGTCTTCGTGCGAGGTTTCGGCGCGGCGGCTGGCGAGCGGGTTGCGGCGCACCAGCAGCACGTGAACCTGGCGCGCATCGCCGCGCTGGATTTCGAACACGAGGTTGCCGAGCTGCAGCTTCTCGCCGCGGTGCGGCACGCGTCCGAAATGATGGGTGATCAGCCCGCCGATGGTATCGACCTCGTCGTCGGGGAAATCGGTGCCGAATACCTCGTTGAACTGCTCGATCTCGGTGAGTGCGCGCACGCGATAGCGGCCGTCCGGCCCCGAGATGATGTTGCCGGCTTCCTCGTCGAAGTCGTATTCGTCCTCGATGTCGCCGACGATCTGTTCGAGCACGTCCTCGATCGTGATCAGGCCCGCGACACCGCCGTATTCGTCGACGACGATCGCCAGGTGATTGCGGTTCACGCGGAAGTCGTGCAGCAGCACGTTCAGGCGCTTCGATTCCGGAATGAACACGGCCGGGCGCAGCATCCCGCGTACGTCGAACTCGTCTTCGGCATAGAAGCGCAGCAAATCCTTCGCGAGCAGCACGCCGATGACGTTGTCGCGGTTCTCCTCGTACACCGGGTAGCGCGAGTGCGCCTTTTCGAGGACGAACGGGATGAAATCCTCGGGCTTGTCGGCGATGTTGATCGCGTCCATCTGCGCGCGCGGCACCATGATGTCGCGGGCGCACAGATCGGATACCTGGAACACGCCTTCGATCATCGACAGCGAGTCGGCGTCGATCAGGTTGCGTTCGTGGGCGTCCTGGAGGATTTCCAGCAGCTCGCCGCGGGATTCGGGCTCGGGCGAGATGAAGTCGGTCAGGCGCTCGAGCAGCGAGCGCTTTTCTTGCGGTTTGTCGGTTGGCTTACGACTGGGATACGAATCGTTCATGGTGGTGCGCCCGGGTCATGCCGGGGCGCGCGGTCACGGAGTAGGCAAGGATACACCAAGGGCACGACGCGACCGTGTCACCCCGGCCGCACGGCCAGGGTGGGCGGCTCGCGCGGGCCCCGCTCGCGGACGGCCGCGCCGGGCGCGACATCGTCCTCGGGTCCATCCTATCTCAGAAAAGGGCGAAGGCGCAGCAGCGGTAAAAAACGGGGGCGGAAAGACCGGCGAGGCGCTGCGCGGCAGGCGGCCCGTGTCGGCGGCATTCTGCCGCACGCGCGCGCCGCCGGTGCGCGGCTCAGAACCGCATGCCGGCCGAGCAGCCGCCGCCGGCCGCGCCGTTGGTCGCGGCGCCGCCGCAGCCGAGGATCCCGCAGCCGGACAGCGCGACGCTCGCGGCGACGATCAGCGTGGCGATCCGGTAACGCGACCAGCGTGACGGTTTCATTGGCGGTGTCCTCGTTCGAATGCGCGGGCGTCGTGCCGCATCACCGGCATCGCGCGAGCAACCCTTCCAGCGCACGGTCGGGAATGCCGCTCGCGCGCAGCGCGTCGACCGTGCGGCTCACGTAGTCGAGCGTCGTGCCGTAGCGGCCGGCCGCGCAGCTGAACACTTCCTTCACGACGGGGTCGGTCAGCTTGCCCGTATAGGTCGGTACGTCGCGGCGCATCACGAACGCGAGCGCGTTCACGCGTTCGCCGGTCTCGAGCGAGCACGGCAGCCACGCGGGCCGGTACGAACCCATCGGCATTTCGCGCTTCCACAACGTCTCGAGATGCGGCTGCGCGGTCGGGCCGGAGAGCCGGAATGCGATGCCCGAGCACGAACCGCCGCGATCGAGCGCGAGCACGAGGCCCGGGCGCTCGGGGGTGCCGCGGTTCACGCGCGACCACAGGTAGAGGCCGCGATGGTAGCCGTGCACCTTGCCGCGCACGGCGGCGACGGTCGGCAGACCGGGGTTCCAGATCAGCGAGCCATAGCCGAACAGCCAGAGATCCTGCCGGCCGTCCCAGTCGCGCATCGTGTGCGCGAGCGATGCCGCGAGCTCGTCTTCCGTCAGCAGCCGGCCCGCGCCGATCGACGGCGGGTAGGCGGGCGGCAGCGTCGCGGTGTTGCGCATCGTGCGGACGGCTTACTGGTACGGGTTCGGGAAACCCAGCTTCGCGAGGATGTCGACTTCGAGCGCTTCCATTTCGGCCGCGTCCTCGTCGCTCGTTTCGTGATCGTAACCCTGCGCGTGCAGCGCGCCGTGCACCAGCAGGTGCGCGTAATGGGCCGTGAGCGGCTTGCCCTGTTCGTGCGCTTCCTTCTCGACGACCGGGCAGCACAGCACGAGATCGCCGATCACGGTGCCGTCGGGCGCCGCGTCGTACGCGAAGGTCAGCACGTTGGTCGGGTAGTCCTTGTGGCGGTAGCCGGCGTTCAGCGTGCGGCCTTCGTTTTCGCCGACGAAGCGCACGGTGAGCTGCGCGCTCGCGAACAGCGCCGGCTCGATCCATTCGGCGATCAGCTTGCGCTTGGGCAGCGTCTTGCGCACGTCGCTCGTGATCTCGTCGCCGTACTGCACGGACAGCTCGAGTTCCAGCGCGCGCGGCGCATCGTCGAGGTCGTCTTCGCGCGGCGCGAGCTCGGCGCCGACGTGCAGCGTCACGCTGTCGTAGTGCTCGGGCTGCAGCGCGAGCTTCGCGCGCATCGCCGGATCGTTGTGCTGCGCGACGATCGCGACAGCCGCGTCGCCCGAGCTGCCCGACAGGTCGAACATCAGGCTGCGGCCGTCCGGGAAGTCGATCCGCAGCCCTTGTGCGTTGACGGTCCGGGCCTTGCCCTTCGCATCGAACAGCGAAAGGCGGGGAGATTCGGGCGCGGCGGACTCGGCGCGACCGGACTTGCGGGAACGGGAGGATTTCATGACGCGTGCGGCGATTGGGACGCGTTGAGGATACACCAAACGGCCGATCCCACCCGAATTCAACCAGGCGAAAAAAAGCCCGGCGCGCCGTGTGGCGGGCCGGGCCGGCAGGCCGGGGCAGCACGCGTGCGCGGCCGCTCAGCCGTCCTGATGCTGCGCGTGGAACTCGTCGTATGCCTCGACGATGCGCGCGACGAGCGGATGGCGCACGACGTCCGCGCTCGTGAAGCGCGTGAGTGCGATGCCGCGCACGCCGCCGAGCACCTGCTGTGCTTCGACGAGACCGCTCTTGTGGCCGCGCGGCAGGTCGACCTGGCTCGTGTCGCCGGTCACGACCGCCTTCGAGCCGAAGCCGATCCGCGTGAGGAACATCTTCATCTGCTCGGGCGTCGTGTTCTGCGCCTCGTCGAGGATGATGAACGCGTGGTTCAGCGTGCGGCCGCGCATGTACGCGAGCGGCGCGATCTCGATCATCTGGCGCTCGAACATCTTGGCCGTCTTGTCGAAACCGAGCAGGTCGTACAGCGCGTCGTACAGCGGACGCAGGTACGGGTCGACCTTCTGCGCAAGATCGCCCGGCAGGAAGCCGAGCCGTTCGCCGGCCTCGACGGCCGGGCGCGTCAGCACGATCCGCTTGACCTGGTCGCGCTCGAGCGCGTCGACCGCGCATGCAACCGCAAGGTAGGTCTTGCCGGTGCCGGCCGGCCCGATGCCGAGCGTCACATCGTGCGACAGGATCTGCTTCAGGTACTCGCGCTGCGCGGGCGTGCGGCCGCGCAGGTCGGCACGCCGCGTGTACAGCTTCGGCCCGGGCTCTTCTTCCGGCTCGCTGGCGTCGAGCTGCACGACGGGCTCGTCGAACGGATGGTCGGGGTCGCCGCGGAAGCGCACGTCGACCGTGTCCTGGCGGCCGTTGCCGGTCGTGTGGCGCACTTCGACCAGCGCGAGCTGGATGTCGTCGACCGACAACGGATCGCGCGCGCGGTTGTAGAAGTTTTCGAGCGCGGCGAGCGCGAGCTTGGCGCCGCGCCCGCGGATCGTGATCCGGTGGCCGCGCCGCGCGAGCGTGACGTCGAGTGCCTGTTCGATCTGCCGCAGGTTCTCGTCGAGCGGGCCGCAGAGGTTGGCGAGGCGCGCGTTGTCGTCGCGCGGGGCAGTGAATTCCAGTGCTTGGACGGTCTTCAAAGTAGCGTCGGGCTCCTGTTGAGCGTCAATCAGTGGGTGGCCGCGCTCGCGTCGTCGCTGACGAGCACGAGCTCGCCGCGCAGCGAGTGCGGGTACGCGTGGTTGATCTTCACGTCGATCATCTGGCCGATCAGGCGCGGGTGCGACGCAAGCGGCGCCGGGAAATTCACGACCCGGTTGTTCTCGGTGCGGCCCGCGAGTTCGTTCGGGTCCTTGCGCGACGGGCCCTCGACGAGGATCCGCTCGACCTTCCCGACCATCGACTCGCTGATGCGCGCGACGTTTTCCTCGATGGTCGCCTGCAGATGTTGCAGGCGTTTGAGCTTCACTTCGCGCGGCGTGTCGTCGTGCAGGTTCGCGGCCGGCGTGCCGGGGCGCGGGCTGTAGATGAACGAGAAGCTCGTGTCGTAGCGCATCTCGTGCACCAGCGCCATCATCTTGTCGAAATCGTCCTCGGTCTCGCCGGGGAAGCCGACGATCATGTCGGTCGACAGCGACAGGTCGGGGCGGATCGCGCGCAGCTTGCGGATCACCGACTTGTATTCGAGCACCGTGTAGCCGCGCTTCATCGCCATCAGGATACGGTCGGAGCCGTGCTGGACCGGCAGGTGCAGGTGGCTCACGAGCTTCGGCACCTTCGCGTAGGTGTCGATCAGGCGCTGCGTGAATTCCTTCGGGTGCGACGTCGTATAGCGGATCCGCTCGATGCCGGGGATGTCGGCGACGTATTCGATCAGCGTCGCGAAATCGGCGATGTCCGGCGAGCCGGCCGCCAGCGCGCCGCGGTATGCGTTCACGTTCTGGCCGAGCAGCGTGACTTCGCGCACGCCCTGGTCGGCGAGGCCGGCCACTTCGGTCAGCACGTCGTCGAGCGGGCGCGACACCTCATCGCCGCGGGTGTACGGCACCACGCAGTAGCTGCAGTACTTCGAGCAGCCTTCCATGATCGACACGAATGCGCTCGGCCCTTCGACGCGCGCGGGCGGCAGGTGGTCGAACTTCTCGATTTCCGGGAACGAGATGTCGACCTGCGCGCGGCCGCTCTCGCGGCGCGCGTCGATCATCTGCGGCAGGCGATGCAGGGTTTGCGGGCCGAACACGAGGTCGACGTACGGCGCGCGCGACACGATCGACGCACCTTCCTGGCTCGCGACGCAGCCGCCGACGCCGATCAGCAGGCCGGGCTTCGCTGCCTTCAGCTCGCGCACGCGGCCGAGATCGGAGAACACCTTCTCCTGCGCCTTTTCACGCACCGAGCACGTGTTGAACAGGATGATGTCGGCGTCTTCCGGCGTGTCGGTCTTTTCGAGGCCTTCGGAGGCATTGAGCACGTCCACCATCTTGTCCGAGTCGTACTCGTTCATCTGGCAGCCGAAGGTCTTTACGTAAACTTTCTTGGTCATGGGGATTCGCCGTTCGCAGTGGTTGACCTGGGGGCGTCGTCAAGGGTGAATCGGGACGGCCGTGCGCTGCACGCAGATGCGCGCAGCGAGCAGGAAAAGCCGTCGGGAAAGCCTTCCATTATAGCTTTTCGCGCCGCTCGGGACGGGCGGCGGGTTGCGGCCGCGCGACGCCGGGTGTCAGGTTCCGACCCCGTAACGGCGATGCGCCGGCCGTCAGCGGCACGCGTTCAGCAGGTCGTCGAGCGCGGCTTCCTCGCGCGCGAAGCGTTCGGCGAGAAAGTCGAGCAGCACGCGCACGCGCGGCGCCATGTAGCGCTTGCCCGGGTAGATGGCGTGCAGCGGCGCACCCTGGTGCCGCCAGTCGGGCAGCAGGACCGTGAGCCGCCCCGCGCGTATGTCGTCGGCGACATCCCAGATCGAGTTCAGCACGATGCCGTGCCCGCGCAGCGCCCACTCGCGGGCGAGGCCGCCGTCGTTGGTCTCGAACGCGGTGGCGAGCGGCACCGTGCAGGTTTGCGCGTCGCCGTCGCGCGTGAAGTGCCACGTGTTCATCGGCCCGGACGCGACCGTGATCACGTTGCAGGGAAATCGGGCGAGATCGTGAGGATCGCGCGGCGCGCCGTGACGGGCGACGAACGACGGCGCCGCGCACGGCACGCGCCGGTCCGCGGCGAGCCGGCGGGCGATCAGCGCGCCATCGGGCGGGGCGGCGAAGCGGATCGCGAGATCGATCTCGTCCTGCCACAGGTTGACCGTCGAGTCGGACGCCGTGAGCGAGAACGTGACGTCCGGGTAGCGCACGGTGAATTCGTCGAGCCAGTCGAGCAAGCGGCGGCGGCCGAAATCGGATGTCGCCGACAGCCGCACCCGGCCGCCGACGACGTTGCGGCCGGCCTGCAGCAGCGCGTTGGCGTCGTCGAGCGCCTGCAACCCCTGCCGGCACCCGTTCAGGTACAGGCGGCCCTCGTCGGTGAGCCGCAACTGCCGGGTCGAACGGTCGAACAGCCGGGTCGCGACTGCCGCCTCGAGCTTCGCGAGGCGCGCGCTCGCGGCAGCCGGCGTGAGGTTCAGCTTGCGCCCGGCGGCCGACAGGCTGCCCAGTTCCGCGGCTTCGACGAACAGCCGGATATCGCCCAGTCGGTCCATGCGATTTTCCAGAAATATTTGAAAATGGTTCAAATGCCACGCCAATTATCAAATATAGGCGTCTTCGGGACAATGCGCGCACATCCCGCTTCTTGTGCGGTGCGGCACCGACCGGTCGCCGCAGCCGCCGCCTTCCGGAGAACGTCATGCCCATTCCGTTACTGGCGCTCGCGATCAGCGCCTTCGCCATCGGCACCACCGAATTCATCATCATGGGCCTGCTGCCCGAAGTCGCGCACGACCTCGCCGTGTCGCTGCCGTCGGCCGGCCTGCTCGTCACCGGCTATGCGCTCGGCGTCGCGGCCGGCGCGCCGCTGCTCGCGGTGCTGACGAGCCGCATGCCGCGCAAGGCCGCGCTGCAACTGCTGATGGCGATCTTCATCGTCGGCAACGTGCTGTGCGCGACCGCGTCCGGCTACGCGATGCTGATGGTCGCGCGCGTCGTCACGTCGTTCGCGCACGGATCGTTCTTCGGGATCGGCGCGGTGGTCGCCGCGTCGCTCGTGCCGACCGACAAGCGCGCGAGCGCGATCGCGCTGATGTTCACCGGGCTCACGCTGTCGAACGTGCTCGGCGTGCCGTTCGGCACGTTCGTCGGCCAGCTGCTCGGCTGGCGCGCGTCGTTCTGGATCGTCGCCGCGCTCGGCGTGCTGGCGCTCGGCGGCGTGGCGGCGCTGGTGCCGAACCGTCATGACGGCGGGCCGGTCGGCCTCGGTCACGAAGTGCGCGTGCTGAAGGAGCCGCAGGTATGGCTCGCGCTGCTGATGACGGTGCTCGGCTTCGGCGGCGTGTTCGTCGTGTTCACGTACATCGCGCCGATTCTGGAAACCGTGTCCGGCTACTCGCCGCGCGCGGTCGCGCTGGTCCTCGTGCTGTTCGGCGCCGGGCTGACGATCGGCAACACGCTCGGCGGCAAGCTCGCCGACCGCGCGCTGATGCCGTCGCTGATCGCGATCCTCGTCGCGCTGATGGCCGTGATGGCCGTGTTCGCGAAGACGAGCCACCTGCCGGTCGCGGCCGCCGTCACCGTATTCGTCTGGGGGATCGCCGCGTTCGCGACGGTGCCGCCGCTGCAGGCGCGCGTGGTCGAGAAGGCCGCGAGCGCACCGCATCTCGCGTCGACGCTGAACATCGGCGCGTTCAACGTCGGCAATGCCGGCGGCGCGTGGCTCGGCGGCCTCGCGCTGGAACACGGCTTCGCGCTCGACTCGCTGCCGTGGGTCGCGGTTGCGGTGACGTTCGCGGCGCTGGTCGTCACGTGGTTCGCGATGCGGCTCGACGCGCGCGGCCCGGCACGCGGCGCGGCGCCGGCCGCGCAGTGAGCGTTGCCGCGGCGAGCAGGCGGTGACGCGATAGCGGCAGGAAAAGGTTCGCGAGAAACGCATTCCTCCGCGATGCTGATAACGGTGTGAAGATAACTTCGTTTGCCCGTGCAAGGCCGGGTGATAGCGTTTCGATACGCGCCAAGGCTGGCGCAACCCGATTCCGATCCCGGCTTACCCCATACGCAGGGCCGCGCAGCGGCCCGGAGGCAATGCTATGTCTTCATCCCTGGCGCTCGTGCGCGACGTGTCTTCCTTCGAGTCCGGCAATGCTGCCGACCTGCGCGCGTCCGCGTCGCTCGACCTCCTCGAGCAGGTCGTCGGCGTGAACCTCGCGCGCTTGCGCGCCGAGCGGCAGCTGTCGCTCGATGCGCTCGCGCGGCTGTCCGGCGTGTCGCGCGCGATGCTCGCGCAGATCGAATCGGCGCGCAGCGTGCCGTCGATCAAGGTGCTCTGCAAGATCGCAGCGGCATTGAAGGTGTCGGTCGCTGCGTTCCTGCGCCGCCATGCGGTGAACGGCTTCGAGCATCTGGCGGCCGAACGCGCCTCGCGCGTCGTCAGTTCGAACGGCCGTTTCTCGGCACGCGCGCTGTATCCGGAAGGCGAGCCGGCCGCAGCCGAATTCCACGAGCTGCGGATCGCGCCGCTGCATACGGAGCCCGGCGCGCGCCGCGCGCCCGGCACGACGGTCAACCTCGTCGTCAGCGAAGGCACGCTCGAAGTCAGCGTGCACGACCGTCGCCAGTTGCTCGCGACCGGCGACGCGATCGTGTTCGATGCCGACCAGCCGTACAGCCTGCGCAACCCGGGCGACAGCGAAGCGCGCGCGTTCCGCGTGACGGTGAGCCCCGAGGTGCCGCCGCGCTGGCTCGTGCCCGACGCGGCGCACGCGGCCCACTGACCGGGCGGGCAGTACGAGTACGGAACGGCCGCTTTGCCGCTGTTGCGCGGGCGCGCGGCCAGGTGATCGGCCGTTCGGACGATGCCGTTAGACGGAGTCGTCAGTAAGGTTTTAGGTGTGGTTCGCTGCGCTTCGCGCGCGGCTGCGGTATGCTTGGCCCGCCGGTGACGGGGAACCCCCGTCCGGCAATCAGTGCGTCTTCAGGGCGGGGCGAAATTCCCCACCGGCGGTAGGCTGGCGTAAGCCGGCGAGCCCGCGAGCGCCCGCGCATCCGCGCGGGGTCAGCAGATCTGGTCGAATGCCAGAGCCGACGGTCATAGTCCGGATGAGAGAAGATGTGCAGATAGTCATGTCCGTCAGGGCCGCTTCGCGACGCATGCGAAGCGGGTTGTCGTTCTGTCTGTTTGCAATGCCCTGAAACGTTTTTCGCCCAAATCGTATTTGCGAGGAGCGTTTCACATGTCCTTGATGTCCGTATCGTCGGCACCCGCCGACGCCTTTGCCGATCTCCCGTTGCTGGATTCCGAACCGGTGCCGCCGCGCATCGCCGCTGCGCTCGATGCGATGCGCGCAGGCCGTGCGGTCGTGCTGCAGGATGACCACGATCGCGAGAACGAAGCCGACCTGATCGTCGCCGCCGAGCGCATCACGCCCGAGACGATGGCGCTGCTGATCCGCGAGTGCAGCGGCATCGTGTGCCTGTGCCTGACCGACGACACGGTGCGCGCGCTCGAACTGCCGCCGATGGTGCAGACCAACGAGAGCCGCAACGGCACCGCGTTCACGGTGTCGATCGAAGCGCGCGAAGGCGTGCATACCGGTGTGTCGGCGGCCGATCGCGTGACGACGATCCGTGCGGCGATCGCGGAAGGCGCAAAGCCGCACGACATCGTGCGGCCCGGCCACGTATTTCCGTTGCGTGCGCAACCGGGTGGCGTGCTCGCGCGCCGCGGTCACACCGAAGGCACGGTCGACCTGTCGATCCTCGCGGGCCTGAAGCCGGCCGGCGTGCTGTGCGAGCTGATGAATCCGGATGGCACGATGACGCGCGGCGACGAGGTCGAGCTTTTCGCGCAACGGCACGGGTTGCCGATGCTGACGATCGCGGAACTCGTCGAGTTTCGCGAGGCGCTGGCGGCCGCGCGCGAGCGCTGCTGCGAACCGGCCTGAGTGAAGGGAAGGCGGGTGCGTTCGCGCACCCGTGGCGGGCCGGATCGACCCGATCCGGCCTGACTGGCAATCAGGACTGCACGTCGCCGAATTCGCCGCGCATGCCGGCTTCGACGAGCGACGGCAATTCGTCCATCTTGCGCATGATCCGCGTGATGCCCATCGCACGCAGCGCGTCCGCGTAGTTGTCGGGGATGTGGCTCGCGCCGACGAACGCGATCGTCTTCATCCCGGCCGCGCGCGCGGCATTCAACCCCGATACGCTGTCCTCGACGACGATGCAGCGCGCCGGCGCCACGCCGAGCGTCCGGGCCGCATGCAGGTACACGTCGGGGTAGGGTTTCGGGCGCGCCACCTGCTCGGAACTGAATACGCGCTCGCCGAAGATCTCGGTGAGCGCCGCGCGTTTCAGCGAGTTGCGCACGCGTACGAGCCGGCTGTTCGATACGACGGCCGCCGGCAGCGTGACCTTCAGCAGCGCGTCGCGCACGCCGGAGATCGGCGCGAGCGATTGTGCGAGCGCGACCTCGATGTTGTGCTCGATGGTCTCGATGAAGTTCGCGGGCATCTCGATCCCGAAGCGGGATTCGATCCCGGCGAGGAAGCGCGACGTCTGCTGGCCGAATGCCGATTTCGCGGCGGCTTCGAAATCGAGGTTCGGGAACGTGGCGGACAGCGTATCGAGCAGCACGCGGTCGGCGATGACTTCGCTGTCGACGAGCACGCCGTCGCAGTCGCAGATGAGGTGATCGAGCATGGTGATGAAAATGCGGTAGACCGGCGACGCCGATCAATTCGCCATCATACGTGCTTTCACGCGCGTGCCGCGCGACGTTTCGGCAAATTTGCCCGATGCGGGCGTGCGGTTGCCGCATTCCGTGCCGCCGCCGCGCCGATCGCCCGATGGCGGCAGTCCGGGTGCCCGGGCCGCCGCTGTTTGTCGCGTTACAGCTCGATCACGCGCCCCGTTTTCCACGACGTCATCGCGGTTTCGGCCAGCTCGAGCGCGGCGAGTCCGTCGTCGATCGTCGTCCGGACCGGCGTGCCGTCGCGCAGCGCGTCGACGAAGTGCGCGATCTCGGCCGCGTACGCATGCCGGTAGCGCTCGAGGAAGAACGGCTCCGGCACGTCGGCCGCGATGCCGCCGGCGAGCCAGGCGCTCACCTCGGTCGGCCGCACGTTGCCGGCCTGCAGCATCCCGTTGCTGCCGAGCAGCTCGAAGCGCTGGTCGTAGCCGTAGGCCGCGCGCCGCGACGTGTTGATCTGGCACAGCAACCCGCGCCGCGTGCGGATCGTCACGGCCGTCGAATCGATGTCGCCTGCTTCGTGTACGGCCGGGTCGGTCAGGCAACTGCCGGTTGCGTGCAGCGTCTGCGCTTCGTCGCCGAGGATCCAGCGGAACACGTCGAAGTCGTGGATCAGCATGTCCTTGAAGATGCCGCCCGAGCTGCGGAGGTAGTCGGCCGGCGGCGCGCCCGGGTCGCGGCTCGTGACGACCAGCATTTCCGGCGCACCGATCTCGCCGCGCTCGACACGTGCCTTCAGCGCCGCGAACGTCGGGTCGAAGCGGCGCTGGAAGCCGATCATGCAGGTCACGCCGGTGCGCCGCACGACGTCCGCGCACGCGCGCGCGCGTTCGACGGTCAGGTCGACCGGCTTCTCGCAGAACACGGCCTTGCCCGCGTTCGCGGCCGCGACGATCAGGTCCGCGTGCGTGTCGGTGCTCGACGCGATCACGACAGCCTGCACCGACGCGTCGCCGAGCGCGCGCTCGATGCCGGCGACCTGCGCGCCGTGCGCGTGCGCGAGCGCTTCGGCCGACGGCGCATGCCGGTCGATCACGTACCTGAGCTTCGCGCCCGGATGGCGCGCGAGATTCGCCGCGTGGATCTTGCCGATCCTGCCCGCGCCGAACAAAGCGAATTCGATCATTCCGTTCTCCTGTTGATTCGATTGTTTTCCAGGCACGCGACATGCGTCGGCAGCGTGCCCTGATGCTGTATCAGCGATCCGCCAGTTCACCGCGCACGTAGTCGATGCTCGCCCGCAGCTGCGCTTCGATGTCGCCGGCCTCGGCGATCTCGCTCGCGAACGGCTCGAACGAGAACGCGCCGCGGTAGCCGCGTGCAAGCAGTTCGCGCAGTTGCCGGAGGTTGCCGAGCCGGTCGGCGTGGCCGACCAGCACGCGGTGGCCGTCGCGCATCCGGTCGACCGGCAGGTCGGCTTCCTCGACACCGGAGATGTGCACGAGGCCCGTCAGGTTCGGGAAGAAGATGTCCTCGCCGGACAGGTGGTGGTGGAACGTGTCGTGCACGAGCCGGAACACCTGTTCGCCCGCCGCGTCGTAGAGGCCTTTCACCGCATCCGACTTGCGGCGCAGCGCGCATTCCTCGAAGCCGAGCGGCTCGATGAAGCCGAGCAGGTTGCGTGCTTCGAGGATCGGCTTCAGCGCCTTCAACGACTTCACGAGATCCGCATGGCGCGCGTCCGCGTCGCGCGTGTCGTTGCGGCTGTTGGTCGGGCACAGCACCAGCGCACGCGCGCCGCATTGCGCCGCGTAGTCGGCCAGCACGGTCGCTTCGTCCGCGCGCTCGGCGTTCCATTGCTCGAAGCGCTGCAGCGCGTTGATCGTCAGGATCGTCACGCCGCCGGCTTCGGCGGTTGCGCGCACGGCCGCGGCCGGCGTGCCGTCGGCGATCTCGACGCCGTCGAGATCGTTGCGGATCTCGATCGTGTCGACGCCGAGGCGCCGGCACAGTGCGACGTAGCGGTCGAGCGGCAAGCGCGGCGCGCTCATCCGGTTCAGCGAAAAATGGAAGGCTTGCGTCATCGTTCTGTCCTTGGGGCTTGAGTGGGGGCGGGGTCCGAATCAGGTGCCGGTGCGCGTGGCGAGGGCGTGCCACGTGTCGCGCAGCCAGTGCGCACACGCGACGTTGTTGTCGAAGATCGAATAGCGTGCGCCGCCGCCGTAGTCGGGAAACGGGATGAACTCGCAACTGATCTGTTCGAGCTGCGTCGGCCGCGCGTGAATCTGCGCGCGCAGCAACTGACGCAGCGCGGCTTTCCACGTGTCGAGCGCCGCCGCGTGCCATTCGCCGTGATAGGCGCCCGGCGCAGGCGCGACGAACGGGTACTGGATGCCGCGCCCGGGCCGGCCGTCCGCGCGGCGCATCCAGCGGTTGTCCGGATTGTTCGGCGCGACGCTGCGCGCATGCGCATGCCGGACCCAGCCGCGCGCGATCCAGTCGGTGTAGAAGGCCGCGGGCGAAGCCGGGTCGAGCCGCGCGCGGCCGTCGTCGGCGGGTTCGTGCAGGCCCGATGCATCGAGTTCGGGGCGATTGCCGATCTTGAACAGCAGGTGCGAATGATCGAGCGTGATCCGGAACGGTGCGCCGGCCTGCTCGACGTGCTGCGCGACGCGCGCCACGCGCGCGAAATCCTCGCTCCACATGTCGACGTGCACTTCGAGGCTCGGCAGGCAGCCAACCGGCTCGCCGCGTTCATAGGTACGCAGGTAGAAATCGGCGACTTCGCGGTCCGACAGCGGATGGCCGTCCGCGTGATGCGCGAACAGCTGGCAGTTGAGCACCGTGCTGCCGAGGCGTGCGCCCGCGTCGACGATCTCGGCGACGTGCGCTTCGTCGCGGCCGGCGCACCAGATGCCGCCGATCACGCGAATCGGCAGCGCATGGCGGTCGACCCGCGCGAAATACGGCGACAGGTCTTCACCGCGCACCGGGTTCTTTTCGACGTAATCGAACACGCCGGCGCCGGCGACCATCCGGAAGCGTTCGGCGGGCGCGGGCAACGGCAGGCCGTCGTGTTCGAGCACGCCGTCGAGGTTCACGCCGATGAGGATCGGTTCAGCCATCGTCTCCTGTCCATTGTTGTCCTGCGGATGGCTGTCCAATGTACGGATGCGCGGCGCGGGCTGCATGACCGACGTTGACGAAAAATCGCCAATGCGGCGGTCGATTTTTTCGCCAGGCGCACGCGGCGCGTTGCGCGGCGCGATTCACGGCTGCAGGTACGCGCTCGTCCTCACGTTCGCCGGGCAGAACACGCGGAATTCGACCGGGTCGCCGGGTGGCGGCTGTTCGACGATCCCGCACGCATGCAGCACGTGCTGCAGTGCGGAAATCGCCTGGCCGTCCGGATCCTGGTCGATCGCGAGATCCATCGCGCCGGCTTCGATGAAGGCGCGGTGCTGGTCGATCATCTCGTGGCCGATCCACACGACGCGCCCGATGGCGCCGGCCTTGCGCAGCGCCGCTTCGATGCCGGCCGAGCCGGCGCCGCTGTTGTAGATCGCGACCACGTCGTCGTGCGCCTGCAGCGCTTTCGTCACCGCGCGGTAGCAGCGGTCGTCCTGGTCGAGCGTTTCGACCGGCTCGTCGTCGCAGCGGATCGCGGCGAACGCGTCGGCGAGCTGGTCGCGGCAGCCGGCCATCCGGTCGGCGTGCGCGCGGTAGCCCATGCGCCCGCCGAGCAGCAGCGCGCGGCCGGGGCGCGCCGCGAGGCGGCCGATGTAGTAGCCGGCCGTGCGTCCGGCGCGGTAGTTGTCGATGCCGGCGAAGTGCGCGCGATCGATGCCGCCGATGTCGGTGACCATCGTGACGACGGTCTCGCCGCGCGCGATCGCGCCGGCCAGTGCGTCGCGCACGCGGGCCGTGTCGCGCGCGGTGACGATCAGCGCCGCGCGCCGGTACGCGGGCCGTTCGATCAGCGCGGCGGCGCGTTCGTCGTCCGCGGCGGGCAGGATCGTCCGGTGCACGACCACGCGCCGGTCGAGCATCTGCAGCGAGCGCTGCAGCGCCTGCTGGAGCCGCCGGAAGAACGGCGCGTCGGTGTCCGGCAGCAGCACGTCGACGTGGATCAGCCCGTGCCGCGTGTCGGGCAGCAGCCGCGGCACGCCGAGCTGCCGTGCGGCCGCCACCACGCGTTCGCGCGCCTGCGCGGACACGCTGCCGCGCTCGTTCAGCACGCGGTCGACGGTGGTCGTGCTGACGCCCGCGAGCGCCGCGATCTCGTCGAAGCGCGCGGTGCGCTTGCGCCAGCGCGGCCCGGATTCACCTGCCATGGTCGTCTCCAACGTTGGGGTCGCCATCGATCGCGTGGCGTTGCCGGACACGCTAAAGCGATGGCGAAATTTCGTCAACGTTTCGATTGAGCAGCGCAGGCCGGGGGCCTAATTTTGATTCCATGGCGAAGCGCTCGTTGCGCTTTCCCCGCACCAGAAACCAGGGAGACAGACGTGGCTCAACCCGACCACCCGGCGCGCGACCGCACGGCGGCACGCCGTCAGGAATACAGAATGACCGGCGGCGCCGGCGAGCGCGCGCAAGCGGCAGGGCTCGTCAACGCCGCATGGTACCGGTGCGCGGTGCCGCGGCCGCTGATGAAGCGGCTGATGCAGCGCGGCGATGCGCGTGCGATCCGCGACACACTGATCTGGTACGCGGCGATCGCGATCAGCGGCGCGCTCGCGTGGCTGGCGTGGCGCGCGCATTCGGCGTGGGCGATCCCCGCGTTCTTCGTGTACGGCACGCTTTACTGCAGCCCGGCCGACTCGCGCTGGCACGAATGCGGGCACGGCACCGCGTTCCGCACACGCTGGATGAACGACGCGCTGTACCAGGTCGCATCGTTCCAGGTGTTCCGCCGCGCGACCGCATGGCGCTGGAGCCATGCGCGGCATCACACCGATACGCTGATCGTTGGGCGCGATCCCGAAATCGCCGCGCCGAAGCCGACCGACTGGCTTGCGCTCGCGCTGAACGTCGTCGCGCTGAAGCATGTGGCCGGCGAGCTGCGCAAGATGCTCGCGGTGTCGTTCACCGGCCGGCTCGACGACGAGGAGCGCACCTATGTGCCCGAATCGGAATGGCGCAAGGTCGTGCGCGAGTCGCGCATCCATCTCGCGGTGTACGCGCTCGTGGCCGGTGCGTCGTCGTATTGGCACACGATCCTGCCGCTGCTCTACATCGGCCTGCCGAGCCTGTACGGCGCGTGGCTGTACCTGTACTTCGGCCTGACGCAGCACGCGGGCATGCCCGAGAACGTGCTCGATCACCGGCGCAACTGCCGCACCGTGATGATGAATCCGGTGTTCCGCTTCCTGTACTGGAACATGAACTATCACGTCGAGCACCACATGTTCCCGATGGTGCCGTTTCACGCGCTGCCGGAACTGCACGACGCCGTGAAGGCCGACATGCCGCCGCCGTACCGCAGCACGCTGGCCGCGTACGCGGAGATCGTGCCGGCGCTGGTCCGGCAGACGCGCGACCCGTCCGACTATGTCGTGCGGCCCGTGCCGGACGCCGCGCGTGCATGACCGTCATCGAACCCGCCCACCAAGGAGACACGCAACATGACGCAATGGATCGACACCGGTGCGCTCGACGACATCGACGATGAAGACGTCGCGCGCTTCGACCACGACGGCCGCACCTACGCGATTTACCGGATCGACGGCGAGGTCTATGCGAGCGACGGCCTGTGCACGCACGAGCAGGTGCATCTCGCGGACGGGTTCGTGATGGATCACGTGATCGAATGCCCGAAGCACAACGGGCGCTTCGACGTGCGCGACGGCCGGCCGCTGTCGGCGCCCGCGTGCGAGAAGCTGCGCACGTACCGCGCGAAGATCGAAGACGGCCGCATCCTGATCGAGGTGTGACGCGATGATCGACGACCGGGTGATGGCGATCGTCGGCGCCGGCCACGCGGGCGGCCGCGCGGCGCAGGTGCTGCGCGAGTCCGGCTGGCGCGGGCGCATCGTGCTGATCGGCGCGGAGGCGCACCTGCCGTACGAACGGCCGCCGTTGTCGAAGGGCGTGCTGACGGGCGAGCGCAGTGCGGCGCAATGCCGGTTGCGCGATCCGGACGCATGGGCGGCGGACGGCATCGAGCCGGTGGTCGGAACCGTCGAGCGCATCGATCCGCACGCACGCGAAGCGCGCGTGTCGGGCGGGCGGGTGTTTGGCTACGAGGCGGTGCTGCTCGCGACCGGCGGCCGCGCGCGCCGCCTGGCTGTTCCGGGTGCGGCGCTCGATGGCGTATTCGCGTTGCGCACACTCGACGATGCGGCGGCACTCGGCGCGCGGCTCGTGCCCGACGCGCGGATCGTGCTGATCGGCGGTGGTTTCATCGGTCTCGAAGTGGCGGCGTCGGCACGATTGCGCGGTTGCCGCGTGAGCGTGCTCGATGCGGCGCCGCGCCTGCTCGGGCGTGCGGTACCGGAGACGATCGCGGCGCGCGTGCACGCCCTGCACGAAGCGCAGGGCGTGGCGATCCGCGTGAACCGGAAACCCGTTGCGATCGAGCGGACGTCCGGCGGTGCGCTGGCGGTCATGCTCGACGATGGCGACACGCTGATCGCCGATACGGTCGTCGCCGGCGTCGGGATCGAACCGGCCGACGAACTGGCGCGCGACGCGGGCCTCGCGGTCGAGCGCGGGATCGTCGTGAACGCGCAGCTCGAGACGTCGGCGGAAGGCATTTACGCGGCTGGCGATGTCGCGGTGTTTCCGAGCGCCCTGTCGGGGCGGCCGATTCGGCAGGAGACGTGGCACGGTGCCGAGACGCAGGCACGCATCGCGGCCCGCAACATGCTCGGCGCGGGCGAGCCGTATCGCGATACGCCGTGGTTCTGGTCCGATCAATACGACGCGCAGTTGCAGGTGGCCGGGGAGCCGGCGCTCGGCGAGCGGTCGGTTGCGCGCGTGCTCGACGACGATGCTGAAATCCATTTCCATTTCGATGCGGGCACGCGGCTCGTCGCTGCAAGCGGCTTCGGCCGTGCATCGGGATTCATCAAGGAAATGCGCGTGGCGAGAATGCTGGTCGAGCGCGGGATCGACGTGACGCCGGCAGCTGTCGCGGACGTCGACGTGAAGCTGAAATCGCTGGTGATGGCCGTGAGTGACCGGTAGCGGCCGGGAGGCGAGACGGGGCAATGAAGCGCGCGACGCCGAACGCCGCGCGCTTCGTTCAAACCGCGATCAGATCGTGGTGTGCAGGTGCAGATACAGGCCGGCGGCCGCGGCGCCGCCGAGCAGCGGGCCGACGACGGGCACCCATGCATAGCGCCAGTCGCTGTCGCGCTTGCCGGGGATCGGCAGCAGCGCGTGCATGATGCGCGGCGACAGGTCGCGCGCGGGGCTCATCGCATAGCCGGTCGGGCCGCCGAGCGAGATGCCGATGCCGAGCACGAGCAGGCCGACGGGCAGCGCGTCGAGTGCGCCGAGGCCGACCTGCGGCGATGCGAGGTACAGCACGCCGAGGATCAGCACGAACGTGCAGATCGCTTCGGTCAGCACGTTGTGCGTGACGCTGCGGATCGCCGGCGCCGTGCAGAACACCGCGAGGTTCAGGTCCGCATCGGCTTCCTTCGCGAAGTGCTGGCGATAGGCGAGCCACACGAGCAGCGCGCCCGCCATCCCGCCGAGCATCTGCGCGAGGATGTAGCCGCCGACTTTCGACCACGCGAACTTGCCCGCGAGCGCGAGGCTGATCGTGACGATCGGGTTCAGGTGCGCGCCGCTGAACGACGCGGTCACGTAGACGGCGACGAAGACGGCCATCGCCCAGCCCATCACGATCACGATCAGGTCCGCGCCTTTGCCCTTGGTCTTTGCAAGCAGCACGTTTGCGACCGCGCCGTTGCCGAGCAGCACGAGGATCGCTGTGCCGATGAATTCTGCAATATAAGGTGACATGGTTGTCTCTCGTATGTCGCGGCGGACTCGCGGGTGGCGCGGTCCGCCGGTGTTGTTGTATTTCGTTGGGAAGTGTCGGGATTACTGGGCGTCGTCGGCCCAGGCCTTCGCGGCGCGCACCGCACGCTGCCAGCCCGACATGCAGCGTTCGACCTGCTCCTTCGGCATCGACGGCGAGAAGCGGCGATCGAGCTGCCACTGGTCGCGCACTTCGTCGAGGTTCTTCCAGTAGCCGATCGCGAGGCCCGCGAGATAGGCCGCGCCGAGGGCGGTCGTCTCGGTGATCTGCGGACGCACCGCGTCGACGCCGAGCAGGTCGGCCTGGAACTGCATCAGCAGGTTGTTCGCACTCGCGCCGCCGTCCACCCGCAGCTCGCCGATGCTGATGCCCGAATCGGCTTCCATCGCGGCCAGCACGTCGAGCGACTGGTACGCGATTGCATCGAGCGCCGCACGGGCGAGGTGCGCGGAGGTCGTGCCGCGCGTGACGCCGAACACCGAGCCGCGTGCCCGCGCATTCCAGTGCGGTGCGCCAAGGCCGGCGAACGCGGGCACGAGGTAGACGCCGTCGGTGTGCGGCACGCTCGCGGCGAGCGCTTCGATTTCAGCGGCCGTCTTGATGATGCCGACGCCGTCGCGCAGCCATTGCACGACCGCGCCCGCGATGAAGATGCTGCCTTCGAGCGCGTACTGCACGTCGTTGCCGATCTGCCAGGCGATCGTCGTGACGAGGTTGTTCTTCGACTCGATCGGCTTGTCGCCGGTGTTCATCATCAGGAAGCAACCGGTGCCGTAGGTGTTCTTCACCATGCCGGAGGTCGTGCACATCTGGCCGAACAGTGCCGCCTGCTGGTCGCCGGCGATACCCGCGAGCGGGATCTTCGACGCGAACACGGTGGTCTTCGTGTGGCCGTAGATTTCCGACGAGGCCTTCACTTCCGGCAGCATGCTGCGCGGGATGTCGAGCAGTTCGAGCAGCTCGTTGTCCCATTCGCGCGTGTGGATGTTGAACAGCATCGTGCGCGATGCGTTCGTCACGTCGGTCACGTGCAGTTCGTGCTTCGTGAAATTCCACACGAGCCAGCTGTCGACGGTGCCGAACGCGAGCTTGCCCTGCCTGGCCTTCTCGCGTGCGCCCGGCACGTTGTCGAGGATCCAGCGGATCTTGGTTCCGGAGAAGTACGAGTCGATCGGCAGGCCGGTCTTCGCGCGCACCTTCGCTTCGAGACCCTGCTTTTTCAGCGAGTCGCAGAAGTCGGCCGTGCGGCGGTCCTGCCAGACGATGGCGTTGTAGACGGGCTGGCCCGTTTCGCGATCCCAGACGATGGTCGTCTCGCGCTGGTTCGTGATGCCGATCGCGGCGATCGACGTGCCGTTCATGCCCGTGCGCGTGACGGCTTCGGCGGCGACGCCGGCTTGCGTCGACCAGATTTCCTGCGGGTCGTGCTCGACCCAGCCGGGTTGCGGGTAGATCTGTTCGAATTCCTTCTGGGCGATCGATACGATATTGCCCTGGCGGTCGAACAGCATCGCGCGGGAACTCGTGGTGCCCTGGTCAAGCGCGAGGATGTACTGATCCTGCATGTCTCTCATCTCCATCCGTGAATTGGCGTAGTTGTGATGCGCGCCGCATGGTGGGCGGCGCGTCGGTGAATCAACGTCGGTAAGACAACTGCAACTGCAATCGGATCACGCGTGCGGCGCGTGCGCGGCGGCGAACCACGCATCGACCGCGGCCGTCACCGCGTCCAGCGTGCCCGGCGTGACGTGCAGGCCGAGCTTCGAGCGGCGCCACAGCACGTCCTGCGCGCAGGTCGCCCATTCGGCGTCGCGCAGGTAGCGCAGTTCGGCGTCGTGGATGCCCGGCGCGATTTCGGCGCCGAGATCGGCGAGTGACGTCGCGCCGTCGACCACGCGCTCCGCGCGCGTGCCGTATGCACGCGCATAGCGGCGGGCGAGCGCGGCGGGCAGCCACGGATGGCGTTTCGCGAACGCGCTGGCGAACACGTCGAACTTTGCGTTCGCGATGTCGCCGCCCGGCAGTGCGACGCCGGCCGTCCAGGTTTTCGCGTCGCGGCCGAGCGCGCGGCACAGCATGTCGCCGGCTTCTTCCGCGAGCTTGCGGAACGTCGTGATCTTGCCGCCGAACACCGACAGCAGCGGGGCGCCCGCACCGTCGTCGAGCTCGAGGCGGTAGTCGCGCGTGACGGCCGACGCGTTTGCCGCGTTCTCGTCTTCGAGCAACGGGCGCACGCCCGAGTAGGTCCAGTGCACGTCGGCCGGCGAGATCTTGCGCTTGAAGTAGCGGTTGATCGAATCGCACAGGTACTGCGTCTCGTCGCGATCGATCGCGACCTTCGCGGGATCGTTCGTGTATTCGACGTCGGTCGTGCCGATCAGCGTGAAGTCGTGTTCGTACGGAATCGCGAAGATGATCCGCTTGTCCGGGTTCTGGAAGATGTACGCGTGATCGTGATCGAACAGGCGGCGCGTGATGATGTGGCTGCCCTTCACGAGCCGCACGCTGTGCTGCGCGCCGCGGCCGAGCGCGCCGTGCAGCACGTCGCCGACCCACGGGCCGGCCGCGTTCGCGATCGCGCGCGCATGCACGACGCGGATCGAACCGTCGGCGTGCTGCAGCCGCGCTTCCCATTCGTCGCCGCGGCGTTCGGCGGAGACGAGCTTGGTGCGCGTCAGGATCTCGGCGCCGCGCTCCTTCGCATCCATCGCGTTCAGCACGACGAGGCGTGCGTCGTCGACCCAGCCGTCGGAATACACGAAGCCGCGCTTGATCGAATCGATCAGCGGTGCGCCGGCCGCATGGCGGCGCATGTCGATGCCGCGCGAGCCGGGCAGCAGTTCGCGTTTCGCGAGGTGATCGTAGAGGAACAGGCCGATGCGGATCAGCCAGGCCGGACGCAGGTTCGGCATGTGCGGCATCACGAAGCGCAGCGGCCACATGATGTGCGGTGCCGCGCGCAGCAGTGTCTCGCGCTCCTGCAGCGCCTTGCGCACCAGCCCGAACTCGTTGTACTCGAGGTAACGCAGGCCGCCGTGAATCAGCTTCGTGCTGGACGACGACGTGTGCGACGCGAGGTCGTCCTGCTCGCAGAGCATGACCGACAGGCCGCGGCCGGCCGCATCGCGCGCGATGCCCGCGCCGTTGATGCCGCCGCCGACGACGAGCAGATCGTAGCGATTCGGTTGGGTCACCTGCTGTCCTTATCGTCTGTTGAAATGGGGTGAACACGAAATGTTCGAATTCGAAATTTAACGAACGAATTCGAAAAAGTAAAGTTCGAAAAAGCGGGGCCAGTAGCGTCCGGCGCGATCCCGGACGATACTGGCGGAATCGACCGTTTCGCGAGGTGAATCATGCGTATTGGGATGTGGGCCGGCGTGTGCGCCGTCTTTCTGGCGGGGTGCAGCGCGGGCATGCCGCCGCTCACCGGCAACTGGCGGGCGCCGTCGTTCGTCGACCTGCAGACATCGTGCGGCGGCACGGCGCGCGACTGGGGCGCGGACGCGCAGCCGGTCTACTCGACGCTGTACGACGCGTATGTGGCGAAACGGTATCGCGGGCTGACCGAAGCGAACTATTGTGCGTTCGTAAACGAACTTTCGACCCACTATGTGGCGCCTGACGCGGCGGCGCGCGCCGGCTGGATCGCGTATTTCAACGGGGCGCGCGCACAGGCCATCAGCTGGCGGGCGGCGGTCGATCCGACGCTGCGCGGCGGTTGAAGCGGGCTGCGGAGAACGGGCGGGACGAGCGGAAGCGACCGCGTGGCCGGGGATCCGGCTACGCGGTCAGGTCAGGAACGGCGGAATTTCACGAATAGCGGTACTTGATGGATCGCAGCGCGGCGTCGCCGGTCTCGGTCACGCAGTATTTGCGCCCCGAACCGAGCCCTTCCAGGCGAACGAGCTGCTGTTCGAGCAGGATGTCCAGTTCATCCCGATCCATGTCGCGCTGATCAGGCGCGTCCTTCACAAGCAATAGCGTGGCGAATTCATGCGGACTCAGCATCGTTCTCTCCATGGCAATCGGACTGCCCGCGCGGCCGGCGCACACGCCGACGCGCGATACCCCGCGGGGTATGGCTTGGGGGGAAAGCTGTATTCGCCGGCCCTGCGGTTCGCACTCGCCCTGGCACAGGCGGATCGGGCGAACGGGCCGGGGAACTGGAGTCTAGTCGAGCACGCAGGCAACGACAAATCGTGCCCCGTTAATTTTCCGTTTGACAGGAACGGGCACCGCAAGCGGTTCGCGCGCGGCGCCAACTTCTTGATTTCACTTGAAGTTTCAGGTGCGGTGCAGCATCGCAGCCGTCATTCCGCGATGTACACCTGGGTGCCGGCGGCGGCCACCGTATCGGCCATCTCCGGCGGCAGCGGCTTGTCGGTGAAAAGCGCGTGCACCTGGCTCAGATGGCCCTGGCGCACCAGCGCCGGGCGGCCGACCTTCGAATGGTCGGCCACGAGGTAGACCGTGCGCGCGTGCTGCATGATCGCCTCGGCCACGCGCACCTCGCGCGTGTCGAAGTCGCGCAGCGTGCCGTCGGCCTCGATCGCCGACGTGCCGATGATCGCGTAGTCGACCTTGAACTGCCGGATGAAGTCGATCGCGAGCTCGCCGACGATCCCCTTGTCCCACGGCCGCACGATGCCGCCCGTGATCAGCACCTCGCAGTCGGGGTAGCCGCTCATCATCGACGCGACGTTCAGGTTGTTCGTGATCACGTGCAGCCCGTGATGGCGGTTCAGCGCGCGCGCGACTTCCTCGGTCGTCGTGCCGAGGTTGATGAACAGCGATGCCTGGTCGGGGATGTGCGACGCCGCGAGCGCCGCGATGCGCCGCTTCTCGTCGTGGAACATCCGCTGGCGCGCGGTGTACGACACGTTCTCCGAGCTGGTCGGCAGGCTCGCGCCGCCGTGGTAGCGGCGCAGCAGGTTCAGGTCGGCGAGCCAGTTCACGTCGCGGCGGATCGTCTGCGGCGTCACCGCGAAGTGCGCGGCGAGATCGTCGACGGTCACGAAGCCGTCGCGCTGCACCCATTCGAGCAATTCCTGCTGGCGCGCGTTGAGGGTGAGGCGGGGATCTCGGGTCATGGCTCGATGGTCGTGTCGTGAGACGGAGCAGGTATTGTAAGGGCGGCAACGCCGTTCGGCCGGCCCGGCCCGCACGGCGACGCTCGATTCATGCGGAAATTGCATGGATTCATGTGACAAATGAATTTGTGCGATTCCGTCGATCGCGCTGCAATGGCGGATTGCCCGCGCATGCGGGCGCGTTCATTCAGCTTTCGACGAGGTGGCATCGATGACTGGCTTCAACTGGCACAACCCGTATCCGACGACCCGCATTCCGGTATTCGCGCGCAACGTCGTGTCGACGTCGCACCCGCTGGCCGCGCAGGCCGGGCTGCGGATGCTGTGGAAGGGCGGCAATGCGGTCGACGCGGCGCTGGCCGCCGCGGCTGCGATCACCGTCGTCGAGCCCGTGTCGTGCGGGCTCGGCGGCGATGCGTTCGCGCTCGTGTGGGACGGTGAGCGGCTGTCCGGGCTGAATGCGTCGGGGGTCGCGCCGGCCGCGTGGAACGTCGACTACTTCCGCAAGCGCCACGGCGAGGATGCGCGCGGCTTCGCGAACAAGCCGACGCGCGGCTGGGACACCGTCACCGTGCCGGGCGTGATCGCGGGCTGGGAAGCGCTGCATGCGAAGTTCGGTTCGCTGCCGTTCGCGGACCTGCTCGAGCCGGCGATCGAGATCGCGGAGCGCGGCTATGCGGTGCCGCCGATCGTCGCGCACAAGTGGGCGGCGGCCGTTCCCGAACTGCAGGGCCTGCCGGGCTTCGCGGACACCTTCATGCCGCGCGGCCGTGCGCCGCTCGTCGGCGAACGCATGTGCCTGCCCGGTCATGCACGGACGCTGCGCGCGCTCGCGAAGGACGGTGCCCGTTCGTTCTACGAAGGCGCGCTCGCCGAGCGCATCGCGGCGTTCTCGCGCGAAGGCGGCGGCGCGATGACCGAAGCCGACCTGCGTGCGTACCGGCCGGAATGGGTCGAGCCGATCGGCAAGCGCTTCGGCCGCCACACGATTCACGAGATCCCGCCGAACGGGCAGGGCATCGCCGCGCTGATCGCGCTGGGGATTGCCGAACATGCGGGCGTGACCGATTGGCCGCTCGATTCGGTCGACTCGCAGCATCTGCAGATCGAGGCGATGAAGCTCGCGTTCGCGGACGTCTATCGTTACGTCGCCGATCCGCGCGCGATGGACGTCACGCCGGAGCAGATGCTCGACGATGCGTATCTCGCCGGGCGCGCGAAGCTGATCGACCCCGCGCGTGCGACGCACTTCGGCGCCGGCCGGCCGCATTCGGGCGGCACGGTCTACCTGTCGGCCGCCGACGAGCGCGGGATGATGGTGAGCTTCATCCAGTCGAACTACATGGGCTTCGGTTCGGGGCTCGTCGTGCCGGGCACCGGCATCGCGCTGCAGAACCGCGGGCAGGGCTTCTCGATGGACCCGGCTTCGCCGAACGTCGTCGCGGGCGGCAAGCGGCCGTTCCACACGATCATCCCCGCGTTCGTCACCGAGGAAGTCGACGGCCGCACCGAGGCCGTGATGAGCTTCGGCGTGATGGGCGGCGACATGCAGCCGCAAGGCCACCTGCAGACCGTCGTGCGGATGCTCGGCTACGGGCAGCAGCCGCAGGCCGCATGCGATGCGCCGCGCTGGAAGGTCAACCGCGACTTCACGCTCGACGTCGAATCCACGATGAATCGCGCGACCGTCGACGCGCTGGCCGCACGCGGTCATACGATCAAGTCGATCGACGATCCTTACATGGATTTCGGCTCGGGGCAGTTCATCTGGCGTCTCGACCGCGACGATCGCGAGCGCGGCTACGTGGCCGCGAGCGACAGCCGGCGCGACGGCCTGGCAGCCGGTTTCTGACGGATCGCTTCCGTTTTGCGTGCCCGACGGGCGGCCGAATGGCCGCCCGTTTCGTTTGGCGCGGCCATACCATCGAACGTGCGCAAGCGGTTTGAAGGACTCGTCTAACGAACGGCAACAGACGCTGTGGAACTGCGCTTGTCCGGTATGGTCAGTGCTCTGGAGCACGAACATCAAAGTCCGGCTAAGATGCCTGGATGGTTCGGCCGGACCAATTCACTATAAACGACGTAAAACGCCGCCTGCGGGAAGGTCGGCGCCTGTGCCGAAGGCATGGGCCGGCCCCCGCGCGACGACTGGGAGCGCACCACCATGGACACCAAAACGACGCATGTGATGCCGTGGCGTATCGAGGACATCGACCTGAACCGGATCGATCGTCAGCGTGCGGCCGCGAACGAGGATCTGCTGCTGCTGCTGTGCGCGTCGTCGTTCATCGAAAGCGGCTCGGATCTCTACACGAGCAATCTGAGCACATTCTTCAATGACGATCCGGAAGTCTCCGCATGGCTCAACAATGCATGGGAGCACGAAGAATTGCAGCACGGCCGCGCGTTGAAGGCGTACATCGCGCACGTATGGCCCGAGTTCGACTGGGATACCGCCTTCGCGAATTTCTTCGCCGAGTACTCGAAGACCTGCTCGGTCGAGGCGTTCGAGAAGACCCGTGCACTCGAGATGGTCGCGCGCTGCGTCGTCGAGACCGGCACGGCCACGCTCTATCGCGCGATCAACGAGTGCTCGGACGAGCCGGTGCTGAAGGAAATCACCGACAACATCCGCACCGACGAAGTGCGCCACTACAAGCACTTCTTCAAGTTCTTCAAGAAGTACAACCAGGTCGAAGGCAACGGCCGGCTCGCGGTGCTCGGCGCGCTGATGCGCCGCGTGATGGAAATCAAGAACGAGGATTCCGAGATCGCGCTGCGCCACGTGTTCGCGATCCGCTACCCGGATCGCATCGGCGACAATCAATACAACCGCGAGCGTGCCGCGCGCATCAATTCGCTCGTCCGGCGCAACCTGTCGGCCGACATGTGCGTGAAGATGCTGCTCAAGCCGCTCGACCTGCCCGCGAAGATCCAGCCGGGCGTCCACTATCCGCTCACGAAGATCACGCGGCACGTTTTCCTGCGCTGATCGCCTCGGCGCGGCCTGCCGCGCGTATGCTGGTGCCTTCGCATCCGATCCGCACCAGAGCCACGCCATCATGACCGATACCCATCGCCACGCACTCGAACAATGGACGTTCGACGCGTGGCCGCCGGCCGTCGTTTCGCTGTTCGACGGCACCGCGCTCGAGCGTCATGCCGACATCGCCGCATCGCTGATCGTCGCGACCGACGACGGCCAGTTGCGCACGACGCTGCTCGGTGTCGGCGAGATCTATGCGCGCGATGCGCGCACGCTGCTGATTGCGCTATGGCCGCAGTCGCGGGCGGCGCGCGCGATCGCGCAACGGCGCACGGCCGCGTTGACGCTCGTCGCGGACGGCGCGTTCTTTCAGGCGCAACTGGAGATGATGCCGCTCGAAGGCGACTTCGGCGGGCTGGCCGGATTCGCTGCGACGATCGCGCACGGCGATGCGCAGCGGGTCGGCTATGCGCGCCTCGCGACTGGCGTCACGTTCACGCTGGAAGGGGAGCGCGCGGCGGTGCTCGCACGCTGGCAACGCCAGGTCGAGCACCTGCGGCGCGCAGCCGCGCGGCTTCAGTGACCGCGCTGGCCGCTGCGCGACGAGCGGTTGCGGTTCGGGTGCGCGGCATTGCCGTTCGCCGGGCGTGCGCCGTTGCCGCCACCCGCCGGACGTCCGCCGCTATTCCCGCCGGCGCCGGCACCGCCTTGCGTGCGCGGCTTCGCGGCCTTCTGCTGCGACGTTTTCGGTTGCGCGTTGCCTTCGCGTTTCGCGGCCGGCTGGCCTGAGCCGCCTGCACGCGGCTGGCGATTGCCGCCGCCGCCGCCGCCGCCACCGCCACCGCCGCGCGGTTGCTGCTGGCCGCGGCGCTGCTGGATCGGCTCCGGCTTCGCGTGCGGATCGGGTTCGAAGCCCGCGATCACTTCCTGCGGAATCTCGCGCTTGATCAGCCGCTCGATGTCGCGCAGCAGCTGCTTTTCGTCGACACACACGAGCGACACGGCTTCACCGGTCGCGCCTGCGCGGCCCGTGCGGCCGATCCGGTGCACGTAATCCTCGGGCACGTTCGGCAGGTCGAAGTTGACGACGTGCGGCAGCTGGTCGATGTCGATCCCGCGCGCGGCGATATCGGTCGCGACGAGCACCTGCAGCGTGCTGTTCTTGAACTCGGCCAGCGCGCGCGTACGGGCCGACTGGCTCTTGTTGCCGTGGATCGCCATCGCGCTGATGCCGTCCTTCGTCAGCTGTTCGGCGAGCCGGTTCGCGCCGTGCTTGGTACGCGTGAACACGAGCACCTGGAACCAGTTGTGTTCGCGGATCAGGTGCGTGAGCAGCTCGCGCTTGCGATCGCGGTCGACCGGGTGGATCTTCTGCGCGACGCTTTCGGCGGTCGTGTTGCGGCGCGCGACTTCGATCAGCGCGGGCGAATCGAGCAGGCTGTCCGCGAGCGCCTTGATTTCATCGGAGAAGGTGGCCGAGAACAGCAGGTTCTGGCGCTCCGGCGGCAGCTTCGCGAGCACGCGCTTGATGTCGTGGATGAAGCCCATGTCGAGCATCCGGTCGGCTTCGTCGAGCACGAGGATGTCGAGATCCGACAGGTCGATGGTCTTCTGCTGCATGTGGTCGAGCAGGCGGCCCGGCGTCGCGACGACGATGTCGACGCCGCGCTTGAGCGCATCGATCTGCGGATTGATGCTGACGCCGCCGAACATCACGGTCGAGCGCAGCTTCAGGTACTTGCTGTATGCCCGGACGCTTTCCTCGACCTGCGCGGCGAGTTCGCGCGTCGGCGTGAGGATCAGTGCGCGCACCGCGCGCTTCGCGCCGCGATTGTCCGCGTAGAACGTGTGCAGGCGTTGCAGGATCGGCAGCGTGAAGCCGGCGGTCTTGCCGGTGCCGGTTTGCGCGCCGGCGAGCAGGTCGCCGCCGCCGAGGACGGCAGGGATCGCCTGCTGCTGGATCGGAGTCGGCGACGTGTAGCCGAGCTCGTTGACCGCCTTGACCAGCGGTTCGGCCAGGCCGAGAGATTCGAAAGACATAGATACCACTCTTGAGTTTTATGATCGGCGACACCTCGCGCGGCCCGCGCGGGGACTGGCGTCGCAAAAAGCAAAGGGGCGCGGCTGCGGTTTCCCGCAGCCGCGCCCCGTTTGCGTCACGCGTTATTTAGTCAAGCGGCGCGGAACGCAGGTCACTCACCTGTTGTGGCGAGATCGGCGTACCGTTGTTGCCCCACGACATCCGGATGTACGTTACTACTGCTGCGACTTCCTGGTTCGACAGCGACTGCGCGAACGGCGGCATGCCGTACGGACGCGGGTTCTTGAACGTGCTCGGCGGATAGCCGCCATTCAGCACCATGCGGATCGGGTTGACTGCCGATTCCATCATGATCGAGTGGTTGCCCGCGAGCGGCGGATAAGCAGGCGGCTTGCCCGCGCCGGTTTCGGCGTGGCAGGTCGCGCAGTTGTCCGCGTAGATCTTCTTGCCCTGGTCGAACAGCGCGTTGCCGAATTGCTTCGACGGCTCGTATTGCATGTTCTTCGGCGCTTCAGCCTTCTGCGGGATCGACTTCAGGTACGTCGACATTGCGCGCGTATCTTCGTCGGTCATGTACTGCAGGCTGTTGTGGACCACGTCCGCCATCGGGCCGAACACCGCGCCCTTGTTCGACACGCCGGCCTGCAGCAGGTCGGACAGCTCCTGCACGTGCCAGTCGCCGAGGCCGAGTTCCTTGTCGTTCGTCAGCGACGGCGCATACCAGTTCTGCAGCGGGATCAGGCCGCCGGCGAACGCCGACGAGCTCACCGGGCCGCCCATCATGTTGATCGACGTGTGGCACATCGAGCAGTGGCCGAGGCCTTCGACGAGGTAGGCGCCGCGGTTCCATTCGACCGATTTCGTCGGATCCGGCTTGTACTCGCCTTCCTTGAAGAACAGCGTGCGCCAGCCGATCAGCAGGTTGCGGTTGTTGAACGGGAACTTCAGTTCGTGCGGACGGCTCGGCACCGATACCGGTGCGACCGAGCGCAGGTACGCGTAGATCGCGTCCGAATCCGAGCGCGTGACCTTCGTGTAGCTCGCGAACGGGAAGCCAGGATACAGCAGGCTGCCGTCCTTCGAACGACCGGTGTGCATCGCGCGGTAGAAGTCGTCCGACGTCCACTTGCCGATACCGTTCTGGTCGTCCGGCGTGATGTTCGGCGTGTACATCGTGCCGAACGGCGTCGCCATCGGCAGGCCGCCCGCGAACGACTTGCCGCCGCGCACGGTGTGGCACGCGATACAGTCGCCGACGCGCGCGAGGTATTCGCCCTTCTTGATCAGCGCGGCCTGGTCGGCCGGCGTGGCCGCGACGGCGGCAGCGCCGTGCAGCGTGTCGTTGCCCGGCCACAGGACCGGCACGAGGGCGGCGGCCGCGACGATCGCGACGGCCGAGAGTGCAAACAGGGACTTGCGTTTCATTGTGTCTGTCTCCCTTGCCTTATTGCGGTTCGCTGCCGCAGGCGAGCGGAGTCTTCATCGAACGCGCCGGGGCCGGCACGGGGTTGGCGGGCGCCGGTTGTGCGGCGAGCCATGCGGTCACGGCCGTCACGTCTTCGTCGGACAGCTTCGACGCGATGTCGTGCATGCAATCCGGTGCCTTCGCGTGGCGGTTGCCCGAGCGCCAGGCGCCGAGCTGCGCGCTCAGGTAATCGGCGTGCAGGCCGACGAGGCCCGGGATCGCCGGCTGCATGCCGGTCAGCCCTGCGCCGTGGCAGGCCACGCAGGCCGGCAGCTTGCGGGACGGATCGCCCTGCGTGACGAGCTGCTTGCCGCGTGCGAGCGTCGCGGCCGGCAGCGTCGGCTTCGCCGGCGTCGGGTACGGCGGACGTTCGGCCGAGAAGTGCTCGGCGATTTCGCGCAGGTAGTCGTCGTTCAGGTACGTCAGCAGGTAGTTCATCGGCGGGTACTTGCGCCGGCCGTCACGGAAGTTGACGAGCTGGTTGTACAGGTACTCGGCCGGCTTGCCGGCAAGACGCGGGAAATAATCGTTGTCCGTGCCCTGGCCGTGAACGCCGTGGCATGCGGTACAGCCGCGCACGCGCTCGGCCATGGTATCGGGTGCCTTGAGCGGCGCCTGCTGGGCGTGCGCTTGCTCCGTGGGCTTGGTCTGCGCTTGGGCAGCGCTCATAAGGCCCGCGCCGCCGATCATCAGAACGGCGAGCAGCGGACGGAAGAGGCGTCTTGAAGACACACGAGACTCCATGTTTATTCGTCGGGGACCTTGTCCGGGCTACGATCGGCTCGGCGCATGGACGGCAGGACAGCCGGGCTGCTGCGACGCGGCATTCTATCATCGATGGGTAATGACGGCTATTTGGCAAAAGGACATCGGTTCCTGTCTGTTTGCGACTTGCGACAATTTGACGCGCATTGCTGCGCCGCTGTGTGAACCGGCGTGCGTTTTCACCATCGAAGACCGTACACTCGCGGGTCGCGCGGCGCCGCCTCCGCCGCTGGTCCAGTCATTTCTCCCGTTTCCGGATTCATCGATGACGTTTTCTACCGTGCCGTTGCTTGCCTCACGCTGTCCGTTCCGTTGCCGCCGCCTTGCCGGCCCGTCGCTGTCGGGAGGGGGCGCGCGATGAAGTTCGACAGCTTGTGGATCGGTCAGGTCGCGCTCGCGGCGCTGATGGACGCCGCGTTCGCGATGGCGGTCGGCTCGGCGCTGCTCAAGGCGTGGCTCGGCAAGGACGGCGCACGGCCGGTCATCGCGCCGTCGCATCCGGCGTGGCTGCGCGCGCAACATTCGCTGGTCGCGGCGGCGCTGGCGCTGGTGCTCGCCGATCTCGGCTGGCTCGTCTACGAGGCCGCGACGATGAGCGGCTCGGGGCTCGGCGGTGCGTTCGCCGCGATTCCGACCATGCTGATGCAGACGCACACGGGCTTCGCGTGGAGCGTCGCGTTCGCCGGTGCCGTGCTGCTCGCGCTCGTCGCGCTCGCGAAGCCGGACGGCCGGGTCGCACACGCGGTGCTGTGGCTCGCGGTGATCGTGGTCGCGGCGGGCAAGGCGTCGCTCGGCCACGCGGCCGATACGGGCGCGCTGTCCGCGGCGGTCGGCGTGCACACGCTGCACCTGCTCGCGACGGCCGTGTGGGGCGGCCTCGTGCTCGCGGGCGGGCTCGCGGTGCTGCCGACGCTGGGTTCGTCGGTCGCGCGCGGCGCGCTGATCCGCATCGGCCAGCACCTGTCGCGCACGTCGATCATCGCGGTCGTGTTCGTGCTCGGCACGGGCGTGCTCAACGCGATCCGCGGGCTTGGCGGTTCGCTTGCGCCGCTCGACGGCAGTACGTGGGGTCGCGTGTTGCTGCTGAAGCTGCTGCTCGTCGCGCTCGCGCTCGTGCTCGGCGGCCTGAACCGCTTCTCGGCGCTGCCGCGCCTGCGCCGCACCGCGTCGACCGAGGATGCACACACGTTCCGCAACATCCTGCATCTCGAAGGGATGACGATGATCGGCGTGTTCATCGCGGCGGCCGTGCTGTCGTTCAGCGTGCCGGGGTTCGCGGCGCTCGGCTGACCGCGGGTTCCGTGCGGGGCAGCGTAGCGATGCTCGTTGTCGACGCCCCGCGGATCGCAGAAGCAAAAACGGCCGCCTGTCGGGCGGCCGTGTCGAAGCCGGTGCGCGGCGTGATCGTCGCGCATGCCGGCTCATCCGATTCCTTCATCACCACTCGGCGACGCTGCCGTCCGCATGGCGCCACACCGGGTTGCGCCAGCGGTGGCCCGCCTTCGCCATCTCGCGCACCTTCTCCTCGTTGACGTCGATGCCGAGCCCCGGGCCTTGCGGGATCGCGACGAAGCCATCCTCGTAGCGGAACACTTCGGGGTTGCGCAGGTAGTCGAGCAGGTCGTTGCCCTGGTTGTAGTGGATGCCGAGGCTCTGTTCCTGGATGAACGCGTTGTAGCTGACCGCGTCGAGCTGCAAGCACGCGGCGAGCGCGATCGGGCCGAGCGGGCAATGCAGCGCGAGCGCGACGTCGTAGCTTTCCGCGAGCGTCGCGATCTTGCGGCACTCGGTGATGCCGCCGGCGTGCGACGCGTCGGGCTGGATGATGTCCACGTAGCCGCCCGCGAGGATGTGCTTGAAGTCCCAGCGCGAGTACAGCCGCTCGCCGAGCGCGATCGGCGTGTTGGTCTGGTTGACGATGTCGCGCAGCGCCTCGGCGTTCTCCGACAGCACCGGTTCCTCGATGAACATCAGCTTGTACGGGTCGAGCTCCTTCGCGAGCACCTTCGCCATCGGCTTGTGCACGCGGCCGTGGAAGTCGACGCCGATCCCGACGTGCGGGCCGACCGCGTCGCGCACGGCCGAGACGTTCGCGATCACCTGTTCGACCTTGTCGTAGGTATCGACGATCTGCAGCTCCTCGGAGCCGTTCATCTTCACGGCCTTGAAGCCGCGCTCGACGACCGCGCGCGCATTGTTCGCGACGTCGCTCGGCCGGTCGCCGCCGATCCACGAATACACCTTGATGCGATCGCGCACCTGGCCGCCCAGCAGCGCGTGCACCGGCACGCCGTGATGCTTGCCCTTGATGTCCCACAGCGCCTGGTCGACGCCGGCGATCGCGCTCATCATGATCGGGCCGCCGCGGTAGAAGCCCGCGCGGTACATCACCTGCCAGTGGTCCTCGATCAGCAGCGGGTCGCGGCCGACGAGGTAATCGGCCAGCTCCTGCACGGCGGCCTCGACCGTATGCGCGCGGCCTTCGACGATCGGCTCGCCCCAGCCGACGATGCCTTCGTCGGTTTCGATCTTGAGGAACAGCCAGCGCGGCGGGACGACGAAGGTTTCGAGGCGGGTGATTTTCATGACGCGAGTCTCCATGGTTGACCGGCGCGGCCGCTCGGGCGCGGCGCACGGTCGCGTGCTTTCACGGTTATCCTAGCGTAGCCCGATAAAAAATAGTATTAATAGCATTATTGTGCAGATAGTGGGCAGCCGGCCTGCCGGCTCACCGGAGAACGATCATTCAACGCGACCTGCATGGACAGACGGCCTTCCGGCTCGCGACGGCGATCCTGCGCGGCGACTATCCGCCCGAATCGCTGCTGCCGAGGGAGCCCGACCTGATGGAGATGTACGGCGTGAGCCGCACGGTGATGCGCGAGGCGCTGCGCACGCTGACGTCGAAGGGGCTGGTCGAATCGCGGCCGAAGGTCGGCACGCGCGTGCGGCCGCGCCGCGCGTGGAACCTGCTCGATGCCGATCTGCTCGACTGGTACGCACGCGTCGCGCCGCCGCTCGCGTTCGCGCTGAAGCTGCAAGAGATGCGCGAGATGATCGAGCCGTACGCGGCCGCGCTGGCCGCGCGTACGCATACGCCCGAAGCATTCGTCGCGATCGACGACGCGGCGCGCGCGATGGCCGCCGCGCGCAACGTCGACGAATGGGTGCGCGCCGACCTGCGCTTTCACCTGAGCGTGCTCGAGGCCGGCGGCAACGAGCTGCTGGTGCCGCTCGGCGCGCTGATCGACCGCACGCTCGAGGCGCAGCTGCACCTGAACGCGCGCCGGGCCGACGTCTACAACGCGTCGCTCGCCGAGCACGTGGCCGTCAGCGACGCGATCCGCGTGCGCGACGAGGACGGCGCGCGCCGCGCGATGGCGACGCTGCTCGCGGTGACGCGCGCGCGAATCGAGATGTCGTGACGGAAAGGGGCGGGCGGCGAGGCGCCGTCAGGCGTTCGCGCAGCCGCCCGGCTTGACGATGCGTTCCGTCGACGCCGGGTACTTCGCGAGCAGGCTCGCAGAGCGCCGCGGGCGTGCGACCAGGTCGCCGCCGCAGTTCGGGCAACGGCCCTTCAGCACGTCGTCGGCGCAGGTCGCGCAGAACGTGCATTCGAACGTGCAGATGCGTGCTTCCGTCGAATCGGGCGGCAGGTCCTTGTCGCAGCATTCGCAGCCGGGGCGCAGTTCGAGCATGACGGTTTTCCTTGGTTGGATAGGGTCGGGACGCGCGCCGCCGGAGATTGCGTGCGGCGCATGCGAGCGCTACTGTACGCGTTTGGATCGGCCTGGCCAACGGTGTTCCGCCCCGGGTGCCGTCGATGCGCACGGGCCGCACCGGGAGACGACCATGCTTTATCGTGGCAGCTGTCACTGCGGAGACGTGAAGTTCGAGGCGGAAGGCGACCTGCAGGGCGTGATGGCCTGCAACTGCTCGATCTGCCAGCGCAAGGGCGCGCTGATGTGGTTCGTGCCGCGCGATCACATGACGGTGCTCACGCCCGACGAAAATCTCGCGACCTACATGTTCAACAAGCACGTGATCCAGCATCGCTTCTGCAAGCGCTGCGGGATTCACACGTTCGGCGAGGGTGTCCATCCGAACGGCACCGCGATGGCCGCGATCAACGTGCGCTGCCTCGAGGGCGTCGACCTCGACGCGCTGCCCGTCACGCACTACGACGGCCGCTCGCACTGAGCGGCGCGCCGGCGCGTGCGTACACGCGCCGCGATCAGGACGGTTGCACGGCCGCCGTGCCCGGCGCAGGCGTTTCCGCTTGCGGCGCGGGGCCGGCGGTGCGCGTGCCGGCGTTGGCCGGACGTTCGATCAGCGGCGCGAGTGCCGGCGCCATCGACTTCAGCAACTGCACGGCCATCGCGCTCGTGAAGTCGTAGCGGGCTGCGTACGGCTCGTGCGCGGTCGCCGTCAGCACGCCGAAGAACCGGTCGCCGATCACGAACACGAAGGTGCCGCTGCGGTTGACCTTGCGCGACTCGATCAGGCGCGCGCCACGCGCATAGACGTTGAAGCGCTGGTCGCCCGTGCCCGTCTTGCCGTATACATCGAGCGTCTTGCCGTCCGGCAGCGTGAGCCCGCCCGCGAGGCGGCGCGCGGTGCCGTTGAGCACGACGTCGCGCAGCAGCGTGTGCGCGACGTTGACGATTTCCGGCGACAGCATCGGCTGCGGCTGGGCAGCCGCGCGCACGAAGCGCGTTTCGTACGGCGTGCCCTTCGCGAAATCGAGCCGCGTGATCGTCTCGGTCGGCGCCTTCTGGCCGCCGTTTGCGATCAGGCCGATCAGTTTCGCGAGCGCATCGGGCTGGTCGCCCGATGCGCCGATCGCGGCCGCATAGGACGGCGTGACTTCCGCGAACGGGTAGCCGAGCGCGCGCCACGACTTCGTGATCTCCGCATACGCGCGCAGCTCGACCATGCGGCGGATGCGCCGGTCCTGCGTCGCGTGGTATCGCGTCTTGTACAGCCACGAATACGTGTAGAAGCGCGCGTCGCGGCTGTCGCGCTGGACGTCGGCGAGCGGCGCGGCCGGGTGCGCGCGCAGGTAGTTGAGCGTCCACAGTGCGAGCGGATGCACGCTCGCGATATAACCGCGGTCGTTGAGGTTGAAGCGGTCGATCGCGTACTTCGCGTAGAGCACGGCGAGATCGTCGTCGGACAGCGACGCGGCAGGCGTGCCCTTCAGCTGCGCGCGCATCTGCGCATCGAACCACGCGAGCGATTCGTTCGGCGCGACGCTGCGCAGCACCGTCGCGATCTTCGGCGGCGACTTGCGCACGTCCTTCAGCATCAGCGCGAGCGCTTCGTCGGGCGCCTTGCCCGCATAGCGCGTGTAGTAGCGCTTCACGTAGACCTGGCTTTCGCCGTCGACGAACTGCTGCAGGTAGTGCTGGCGCTGCACGGGATCGTTGAGCCACGACGACGACGGGCCGGCCGCCTGCAGCGTCTCGTAGTGGACGATGTCGCGCATCAGCCGCACGAACACCAGGTTGACCGAGTGCTCGAACGCCGCGTGCAGCGTCAGGATGCGGCCGTTGTCCGACTTTTCGAAGTTCGAGAACACCTGCGCGCCGCCGCCCGTGTAGAACACGTCGGGGCTCGCCGAGTACTTGCGTTCGACGGCCGCGTCGAGCATCGCCTGCAGCGAGCGGTCGCGCGTATGCGACAGGTAGTCGAGCGCCCAGTGCGACAGCCCGTCGATCGGATCGGGCTTCACGCGCGCAAGCTCCGCGTTCGACAGGTTCGCGTAACGCGCATGCAGGTGCGACACGATCTGCAGGTACGTGATCAGCGTGCGCAGCTTCGCGGTCGAGCCGAGGTTGATGCGGCCGCCGCGGTTCACGTCGAACGGCTCGTTCACGCTGTCGGTCTGCACGCGCAGCATGTTCGCGCCGTTGCGGCGCTCGTACAGCGTGAAGCTGTACGTGAGGTGCGACGGGTCGTCCTTCGGCGCGAGCATTTCGAATCCGTACAGCCCGGCGGCCTGCGCGCCGTCGCGCGTCGACGCCAGCGCGAGCCGTGCGGCGACGGCCTGCTGCACGCCGTTGTCGAGCGTGCTCGTCGCCTGCAGGTCGAGCTGGTCGAGCTGGTACAGGTCGCTGATGCCGAGCGCCGACAGCAGCGACGCGCGCGCGGACGTCACCGCCTTGCGCGACACGAACGACTGCACGTGTGCGGCGGCCGGCGGCGCGCTGCGTTCGATCTGCGCGGCGAGCGCGGCATCGCGCAGCGCCGGCGAGATCACGCCGCCGGTCGACAGCAGCCGCAGGTAGCTGTCGGTCAGCTTCTGCAGCGCCGGGTAGCCGCGATTGAGGAAGTACGACGGCGCGCGTTGCGCGATGATCAGCGACAGCACCTCGCGGAACGTCTTGCCCTGTTCGTCGACGTTGTCGCCGGTGGTCGGCGCCGACAGGATCCGGTTCACGTCGTTGAGGTCGCGGCCGTACCATGCGGCGAGACCGTCGCCGATGCCGGTGATTTCGCCGATGTGCGGCCGCGCGGCGAGCGGCACCGAGTTCAGGTAGCGCACGACGATCGTGCGGCGCGCGAGCATCGTCTGCGGGCCGTTCAGGTACGCGCGCACCGACGCGGACGCGATCTGCCGCAGCTTCTCCGGCGGCGTCGCGGTGCGGCCCTCGGGCGAATGGCGGAACTTCTCGATCTGCGTCGCGAGCGTGCTGCCGCCCGGGCGCGCCTGATGGCGGTTGACGACGTGCAGCGCCTGGTCGGCGAGCGCGCGGCTGAAGCGCCCCCAGTCGATCGCCGGGTTGCGGTTCGGCTCGTTCGCGTCGAGCAGGTAGCGATCCTCGATGAACAGCAGCGAGTCGGTGATCACGTGCGGCACCGTGTCGAAGTCGGCATAGACGCGCTGCGGGAACACGGTCGCGAACAGCGGCGAGCCGGTCGAATCGAACAGCATCAGGCCCGTCTGGTCTTTCTCTTCGTAAGGGAGGAACAACCCGCGATCGCCGAGCGACAGCATCCGCTGCGAATCGCGCGCCTGCTTGCTGACGACGAAGCCGCGTGCGAGCAGCCGCTGCTGGAACGCTGGAATCAGCGCGTAACCGAAGCGCTGGTCGTACGGGCCGTTCGCGGGGAAGCGGATGTGATCGCTCGGGCCCGTTTCGACCGTGTAGCCGACGTCGCGGGTGAGCTCGGACAGGTAGTGCGCCTGCATCCGGGACGTTTCGATCTCGGTCTGCACGAGCCGCGCAACGATCGCCACCGCGATCAGCAGTGCGGCGAGCAAAGACCACTTGACCCACGTCCAGACCGATGCAAGGCCGGTCATACGCGGCAGGATACGATTCAGCGGCCGATTCATGGCGGCGTCTCCCTGAGGGCGCGGGTTGTCCGGCCGCACCCCATTAAGGATTAGTGTAGTCCTCCGCAGCGGGCTGCCAAGGGCGGTTGACTACCGAGATGCGTGGATGCAACGCGCGTGCCTGCGACGCACGGCAGCCTGCGCTGCGGTGCGGTGGTGCACGCCGTCGCGGCGTAACGTTTGCGCGTCTGGCGCGGACGCGTCCGCGCGGCAGGGATGCCGGCGGGCAGGCTCGCGCAGCCGGGCTGGCGGACGACGCACCGGTTTCGTGCGCTGCGGCATCGCTGCAAATCGGGCCGGAACCCGTTCAGGAAATGGTCGTCGCCGCATGGCGGCGCTACGGGTTTCCGCGATAGCCGCGCGCGCCGGCGGCGAGTAGGATCGCCGGATGTGCGGCGCATTTCCGCTGACGCCCGGAGTCTCATGACGATCCATCCCGTCGCGCTCGTGTGCACGGCCATCCTCGGGCTGCTGCTGTTCGGGCTCGGGCTCGTCGTGTCCGTCACGCGCTTTCGGCACACCACCGGAAGCGGGTGTGCGCCCGATCCGGAGAACGGGCTGCACAAGGTCGTGCGTGCGCACGGCAACACGGCCGAATACGCGCCGTTTCTCGCGGTGCTGTTTCTCTATTCCGGCGCGCACGATCCGTCGCGCGGAATCCTCGCGCTGATCGTCGCGGCAACCGTGTGCCGCTGCCTGCTGGTGATCGGATTGCTCGCGTGGCCGACGATGGCCAACCCGAATCCCGTGCGTTTCATCGGCGCGCTCGGCACGTATCTGTGCGGCGCCGCGCTGTGCATCGCGCTGTTCGTCTGAGCGACGGCGCTACCGCCACAGCAGCTTCGCGCGATCGTGCCGGCGCACGGCCTCGACGAAGCAGTGGATCAGGTAGTCGCAGGCAATCGTGTTCAGCGCGTCACGGCGCGTGAGCACGCCGACCGACACGGCCGGAATCGTTTCTTTCACGTCGATCGCGACCATCCGCTCGCGAATCCAGTCGACTTCCATGAAGCGCTTCGGCACGCACGACACGGTGTCGGTATGCACCGACAGCGAAAACGCCGCGCTGAACGACGTGCATTCGACGATCGGCTGCGGCGCCGGATAGCCGTGCGCGACGAACACGTCCTGCAGCAGCCGGCCGATGCTTTCCGGTGACGTATTGAGGATCCACTGCGCATCCTGCAGCTGCGCGAGCGACGTGCAGTGACGCAGCGGATTGCTTGCGCGCGTCATCAGGATCAGTTCGGATTCGAGCAGCGGCCGGAACGTGAATTCCGGCGACAGCCGTGTCGCGTCGACGATCGCAATCACGAAGTCGAGCGAGCCGTCGCGCAGCCGCGGCAGCGCGGTGTCGAGAAACCCTTCGCGCACGTCGAGGCGGATCGTCGGCATCCGCTGGCGGAATGCGTCGAGCGCGGCGGGCAGGAAGCCGAGCGACATCAGCGGCGTCAGCGCGCATGCGAGCGCACCTTCCTTGCCGCCCGACAACTGGATCACATCGTCGCGCGCGTGCTGCATCTCCGCGAGGATCAGCCGCGCGCGTGCGTAGACGGCCTGCCCGAAACGCGTGAGCTGCGCGCCGCGCGCGTTGCGCGTGACGAGCGGCACGCCGAGATCGAGTTCGAGTTCGCGGATCGCCTTTGTCAAAGCGGGCTGCGACAGGTGGATCGCGCGCGCGGCCGCGCGCAGGCTGCCGTGTTCGGCGATGGCGGCAAGTGCCCGGAGCTGGTGGTGTTTCACGGCGTGGCGGGGCGCGGCGGCAGTGGCGACGTTCGTATCCTACACCGCGCCGCCGCGTGGAAAGCACGTGATAACCGTGCGTTATCACGATCGAAAAATGTCGCTCCGGGCTGCGTATTTTGAATGCCTAGACTGCATGCGCAGGCCGTCGAACGGGCCGCGCACACGATACGCACAACCAGTACGGAGACACACCTTCATGAAGGCGCCCCGAGCGGACAGCATGTTCGGCGGGCATGTCGGCGACGTTGCCGCATCCCCGTCCAATCGTCAGTTGATCGTCGCCATCACGATCGGCAACGGCCTCGAATTTTTCGACCTCACCGTGTTCAGCTTCTTCGCGGTGCTGCTCGGCAAACTGTTTTTCCCGGCGGTCTCCGCGCAGCAGCAGTTGCTGATGTCGGTCGCGACCTTCGGCGTCGGCTTCATCGCGCGGCCGGTCGGCGGCGTCGCGATCGGGCTCGTCGCCGACCGCTTCGGCCGCGTGCCCGCGATGAACCTCACGCTCGTCACGATGGCGATCGGCACCGGGATGATCGGCGTGCTGCCGACCTATGCGCAGATCGGCATCGCGGCGCCCGTGCTGGTCGTCGTCGCGCGGCTGCTGCAGGGTTTTTCGGCCGGTGGCGAGGTCGGCGTATCGACGTCGCTGCTCGCCGAGCGCGCGCCAGCCGGCGAGCGCGGCTACTACACGAGCTGGCAGTTCGCGAGCCAGGGCGCCGCGGCGCTGGCCGGCTCGTTCGTCGGCTTCCTGCTGTCGTATTGCCTCGATACCGCCTCGCTCGAATCGTGGGGCTGGCGCGTGCCGTTCCTGCTGGGCGTGCTGATCGCGCCGATCGGCCTCTACCTGCGCGCACGCTTCAGCGCGATCGAGCAGCACGCGCCGGCCGCCGCCGCGCGGCGCTCGTCGGCGGTGCTCGGCACCGTGCTGCGGCGCGACGGCGGCGCGGTGCTGACCGCGCTCGGCCTCGTGGTCGGCGGCACGGCCGCGCACTTCATCGTGCTGTATTACATGTCGACGTACGCGATCAAGGTGCTGCACCTGCCGATGGATACCGCGCTGTGGTGCGGGATCCTGTCCGGCGCGGTGATGTTCGTCGCGGCGCCCGTCGGCGGGCGGCTGTCGGACCGCATCGGCAGCAAGCGCGTCGCACTGTGGTCGCGCATCGCGCTGACCGTGCTGATCCTGCCGGGCTTCTGGCTGATCCGCGCGGTGCCGTCGATCGCGACGATGTATGCGGTCGTGATGCTGCTGGCCGCGCTGCATTCGGTCAACGCCGGCGCGAACGGCGTGATCCTCGCCGAGCTGTTCCCGAAGAGCACGCGCGCCACCGCGCTGTCGATTGCGTATGCGGGCGGCGTGTCGATCTTCGGCGGCTTCGCGCAATTCATCGTCACGTGGATGATCGGCGCGACCGGCAATCCCGCGGCGCCCGCGTGGTACGTGATCGTCTGCGGCGTGCTGTCGCTCGTCGCGCTCGCGTTCGCGTCGGATCGCAGCGAACACGATGCGTGATCGCCGCCGCTTCCTTCTTTCCTCTTCGCTCCGAACCGTATGACCGCCACCGTTTCGCTTTCGTCCCCGCCCGCCGACGTCACGGCCGGCGACCTGTGCGACCTGCCAGCCCGCACGATGCTCGACCTGCTGAAGACGCGCCGGATCAGCGCGTGCGACCTGCTCGACGCGCATCTCGCACGGATCGCAACGGTCAACCCGCGCGTGAACGCGCTCGTGACCGTCGTCGATCCCGACGTGCTGCGTGCCCGTGCGCGTGACATCGACGCCCGCTGGATGCGCGGCGAATGGCAGGGGCCGCTGCACGGGCTGCCGGTGTCGCAGAAGGATCTCACCGCGACGCGCGGCGTGCGCACGACCTACGGTTCGCCGTTGTTCGCCGATCACGTGCCGCAGCATGACGCGCTCGTCGTGCGCCGTTGCGCAAGCGCCGGCGCGTTGACGATCGGCAAGTCGAACACGCCCGAATTCGGCGCCGGGTCGCATACGTTCAACGACGTGTTCGGCGCGACGCGCAACCCGTGGGACCTGACGCGTTCCGCGGGCGGCAGCAGCGGCGGCGCTGCGGCCGCGCTCGCGTGCGGGATGAACGCGCTCGCCTGCGGCAGCGACATGGGCGGCTCGCTGCGCAATCCGGCGGCCTGGAACAGTGTCGTCGGATTGCGGCCGTCGCCGGGCCGGGTGCCGCGCGCGCCGGACCTGAACGGCTGGACGACGCTCGGCGTCGACGGGCCGATGGCGCGCGACGTGGCCGATACCGCGCTGTTGCTTTCAGCGATCGCCGGGCCGAGCGGCGAGACCGCGACCGAGCTCGCGGAACCGGGCGCGCGCTTCGCGCAACCGCTCGAACGCGACTTCCGCGGCACGCGCATCGCGATGTCACGCGGCTTGCCTGGCGTGCCGGTCGATCCCGAGATCGAGCAGGCGGTCGACGCGCAGGCGCGCGTGTTCGCGGCGCTCGGCTGTGAAGTCGAGTTCGACGATCCCGATCTGTCGGATGCGGAGGACGTGTTCCGCATCGAGCGCGCATGGATGATCGGCACGCTGGTCGACGGATTCGACGATGTGCAGCGCGCGGCGCTGAAACCCGAGATTCACGACGAATACCGGCTGCATCGCTCGCTGACGGCCGCCGATCTCGGCCGCATGTTCGTGCGCAAGACACGGCTGTTCGAGCGGATGCGTACGTTCATGCAGCGCCATGCGTTCTACGTGCTGCCGACCACGCAGGTGATGCCGTTCGACGTCGACCTGCGCGCGCCCGCGCACGTGCAGGGCGCCGCGAGTACGTCGTACATCGACTGGATGCGGGTGTGCTGGTACCTGTCGTCCACCGAGGCGCCGATCCTGTCGGTGCCGTGCGGCTTCGGCGCGGCCGGTTTGCCGATCGGCATGCAGATCGTCGGTCGCTACCGCGACGACTGGGGCGTGCTGCAGTTCGGCCACGCGTACGAAGTCGCGGCTGGCCGCCGCTGGACCCCGCCGGCGGTCGTCGCCGACGCGATGCGCTAGCCGTCTTCCCCGATGCACCCCTGATCGTTCCGGTTCGCACCGGAGCAGGCCGCGCGCCTGCGGGGGACGCGCACGCCTGCGTTTTGCCATTCGACCCGCGCAATGGAGATCTTCCGATGAAAAAACGGCTGTTGGCAGGCGCGGGTGTCGCGCTGATCGCGGGTGCGGCGCACGCACAGAGCAGCGTGACGCTGTACGGCATTATCGACGAGGGGCTGACCTACACCAGCAACCTCGCCGTCGCCGGCCCGAACGGTACCGTGAGCGGCAAGCCGGCGTGGCGGATGCTCGGTGGCGTGCAGCAGGCGAGCCGCTGGGGGCTGCGCGGCGTCGAGGATCTCGGCGGCGGGCTGGCGGCGGTCTTCACGCTCGAGAACGGCTTCGATCCGAGCACCGGCAAGCTCGGGCAGGGCGGGCTGATCTTCGGCAAGAAGGCGTTCGTCGGGCTGTCGGGGCCGTTCGGCACCGTCACGCTCGGGCGGCAGTACGACACCAACGTCGACTTCCTCGGGCCGCTCGAGGCCGCCGCGCTGTTCGGCGGCTACATGGTTGCGCACCCCGGCGACCTCGACAACGTGAACAACGCGAACTCGACCAACAACGCGATCAAGTTCACGAGCAACGACTACGGCGGATTCCGCTTCGCGGCCATGTACGGCGTGGGCGGCATCGCGGGCGCGGCGACGCGCAACCAGGTGTGGTCGATGACGGCCGGCTACACGCGCGGGCCGCTCGCGGTCGCGGCCGGCTACCTGAATGCGCGCAACCCGAACGTGTCGTTCTTCGGCACGACCGGCAGCCCCGCGCCGGTCACGGGCGGCGTGCCGGGCAACAACATGCTGTCGCCCGTGTATTCCGGCTATGCGTCGGCGCGCACGCTGCAGGTCGCGGCGGCGGGCGGCACGTACGCGATCGGCGCGGTGACGTTCGGCGCGATGTACACGAACACGTCGTTCCGCCAGCTCGGCGACCTGTCGTCCGGGCCGAACCCGGGCGGCGTGTCCGGCAATGCGGTGTTCAACAATGTCGAGGCGAGCGTGCGCTACCAGTTCACGCCCTACCTGTTCGGCGGTGTCGCGTACGACTACACGCGCGGCGGTGGCGTGAACGGCCGCGACGGCGCGACCTATCACCAGGTCGCGGCGGGACTCGACTACTTCCTGTCGAAGCGCACCGACGTGTACCTGACCGCCGTCTATCAGCGCGCGTCGGGCACCGATTCGACGGGGCGGGCGGCGGTCGCCGCGATCAACGGCCCCGGCGCGTCCGCGAACGACCGCCAGTTCGAGGCGCGGATCGGCATGCGGCACAAATTCTGACGGACGCGCGTGCCGCTGGCGGTGATAAGCTCGCGGGACGCCCGCGACCGACGGGCGGATTCCGATTGCCCGTGCGCGGCCGCGCTGTCGCGTTGCGGCGCGTTTCCGAGGGAAGAACCGACATCATGAGCCGCAAATTCATTCTGAAGGGCGACACGACCGACCATGGCGGCGTGGTGCTCGAAGGGATCGCCAATGCGTCGTTCGACGGACGCGAACTCGCCTATCTCGGCGCACCGGTGTTCTGCGCCGCATGCAAGACGACGGGCGTGATCGTGTCGGACGGCGGCGAGCGGACGATGACCGTGATGGGCAAGGTCGTCGCGCTCGAACTCGACCTGTGTCAGTGCGCCTGCACGCCGCTGCCGAAACTGATTCCGTCGCAGGGAACGGGGACGATTTCGGGCTGAAACCCGGCGCGCGGATGCGGTGCCCATCCACGCGTTCTCGATGTGCCGCCGCCAGCCGTCAGACGCTGCCTTCGGTTTCGATCACGAGGATGCGTGCCACGCCGAGCGGATGCGCGACATGCTCGGTACCGGCCGTCGCGTGGAACACGTCACCTGTCTCGAGCACCGTCGCGTGCTCGACGCCGGCTTCGCGGTAGCGCATTTCGACACGGCCGTCGAGCACCGCGAATACCTCCTCGCCATCGTTCACGTGCCATCGATAGGGCGCGTCGGTCCAGTGCAGCCGGACCGTGATGCCGTTCAGGTTCGCGATGTCGAGCGCGCCCCACGCGCGCTCCGCCGTGAATTTCGTACTCCGGATGATGTTCATCGATGGGTTCCCCGGGGTCCGCATTCAGCGCGACATCGCGCGCAGTGCCTGCTCGACGATCGCCTTGCGCTTCGCGAAGCCGGCCGCCGAGCGTTCGGTGACGCGCTTCACGACCAAGGCCGGCGCGGTGTCGGGCGAACCGGCGTCGAACGGCGGTGCGGGCGCATATTCGAGCTGCAGCTGAATCGCCTGCGCTTCTTCGTCGCCGGCCAGTTCCGCGGCGATCGTCAGCGCGAAGTCGATGCCGGCCGTCACGCCGCCGCCGGTGATCAGGTTGCCGTCGCGCACGACGCGCGCGCGCACGGGCACCGCGCCCAACGGTTCGAGCAGCGCGTGGAACGCCCAGTGCGTCGTCGCGCGCCGACCGCGCAGCAGGCCGGCCACGCCGAGCAGCAGCGCGCCCGTGCAGACCGACGTCACGTAGCGCGCGGTGGCCGCGCGTTCCTGCACGAACGCGATCGTGTCGGCATCGAGCAGCAACTCGTTGATTCCGATCCCGCCCGGAATGCAGATCACGTCGAGCGGCGGGCAGTCGTCGAACGTGCAGGTCGGCGCGAGCGCGAGGCCGCTGCTCGACGCGACCGCGTCGCGCGATTTCCAGACCAGATGGACGGCCGCGTCGGGCAGCGACGCGAGCACGTCGTGCGGGCCGGTGAGGTCGAGTTGCTGGACGCCCGGAAACACGAGCAGGCCGATGTGCAGGGTCATGCGAAAACTCCGTGTGGAAGTGACATGCGCCGTCGCCGGCACGGGATGGACAGATCGATTTTAGGCGCGTAGTGTTTGGCGAAATTGCCATATCACCCACGTTTTCAGCCAATCGCCATGCCTGCCGCCCCGCGCTCGATCCTGGTCCTCGCGTTCCCGCGTGCACAACTGCTCGACGTGACGGGGCCGCTGCAGGTGTTCGCCTCCGTCAACGAACTCGCGCTGGAGCGCGGGCAGCCGGCGCCGTATGCGCCGCGCGTCGTCGCTGTCGAAGCGGGGCCCGTCGAAACGTCGTCGGGCCTCGTCGTGATGGCCGAGTCGCTGCGCTCGGCCGCGCGCCATCCCGATACGCTGATCGTTGCCGGCGGCAAGGGCGTGCATGCGGCGTCGAAGGATGCGCGGGTGGTGCGCTGGGTGCGGCAGCAGGCCGGGCGCGCACGGCGCGTGGCGTCGGTTTGCACCGGCGCGTTCCTGCTCGCCGAGGCCGGCCTGCTCGACGGGCGGCGCGCGGTCACGCACTGGGCGCGCTGCGACGAATTCGCGGCGCGTTACCCGAACGTGCGCGTCGAATCCGACCCGATCTTCATCCGCGAAGGCGCGCTGTGGACGTCGGCCGGCGTGACGGCCGGCATCGATCTCGCGCTCGCGCTGGTCGAGGAGGATCTCGGGCGCGCGACCGCGCTCGACGTCGCACGCGAACTCGTCGTGTTCCTGAAGCGCCCCGGCGGACAGGCTCAGTTCAGCGCGATGCTGTCGATGCAACGCACCGACGACCGGTTCGGCGAACTGCACGCATGGATGGCCGAGCACCTGACGGCCGACCTGTCGGTGCCCGCGCTGGCCGGGCGCGTAAGCATGAGCGAGCGCAGCTTCGTGCGCCACTATCGGGCGGGAACCGGCCGTACGCCCGCGCGAGCGGTCGAGCAGATCCGTGTCGAGGCTGCGCAGCGCCTGCTCGGCGAAACGGCATGGCCCGTCAAGCGGATCGCCGCGCGTTGCGGCTTCGGTTCGGAGGAGACGCTGCGGCGCAGTTTCGTGCGCGTGCTGGGCGTGTCGCCGCAGGGTTATCGCGAGCGGTTCGTGCGGTGACGCACGGCGCGTGACCGGGGCCGGCGCGGTTGCTATCCGGCCTGTCCGGGACTGAACGGAAACCGGTCGGTTTCCAGTCCGAAATGCCGAAACTATTCAGGATCGGAGAACAATAGGCGGGGGCTTGTGCCGGGCCTGCCGCGCGCTTTATTCTGTTCCGTTGGCGATCCGATGGGGGATGCAGCATGGACCGAATCCAGGCAATGGAAGTTTTTACTCGTGTGGTCGACGCGAACAGCTTCACGCGGGCAGCCGATACGCTCGCGATGCCGCGCGCGTCGGTGACGACCATCATCCAGAATCTCGAAGCGCTGCTCGGCGTGCGCCTGATGCACCGGACGACGCGCCGGCTGTCGCTGACGCCGGAGGGCGCCGCGTACTACGAGCATTGCATGAAGATCATCTCGGAAATCGCCGAAGCCGACGCGAGTTTCCAGACCGGCAACCGCAAGCCGAGCGGCGTGCTGCGCGTCCACATGCCGAGCTCGCTCGGGCGCCGCATCGTGCTGCCGTCGCTGTCGATTTTCCGGCAGCGCTATCCGGACATCACGCTCGAGCTGGGGCTGTCCGACCGCTATGTGGATCCGGTCGAGGAGGGCATCGACTGCATGATCCGCGTCGGGCCGCTCGAGGATTCGTCGATGGTCGCGCGGCGGATCGGGATGCTGAAGCGCGTGACCTGCGCGTCGCCCGATTACCTCGCCCTTCACGGCGAGCCGCACGAGATTGCCGATCTCGCCGAACACCATGCGGTGAATTTTCGGTCGAGCCACGGCGCGCGGGCGATCCCGTGGGTGTTCATGATCGACGGCAAGCCGTTCGAGGTACGGATGAACGGCGGCGTCACGGTCAACGATTCGGATGCCTATGTGACGTGCGGGCTCGAAGGATTCGGGATGATCCAGCCGACGCTGTTCATGGTGCTGCCGAACCTGCTCGACGGCTCGCTGGTCGAGGTGCTGCCGGACTGCAATCCGAAGCCGAAGCCGATCTCGATCGTTTATCCGCACAACCGCCATCTGTCGCAGAAGGTGCGCGTGTTCGCCGACTGGATTGCCGAGGTGTTCGAGTCGACGCCGTCGCTGGAGGGCGGGGAGAACTGGCGCGGGAAGGTGCAGGAAAAGGCGGCGGTGGCGGCGTAGGGCTGCGCGACGAGGCCGGGCGGAAGTAACGGGGGCTGACGCCGCATGCCGCTCGCGGAGCACGGGTGACTTTGAGGAGCAATGAAAAAAGCCGCTGTTTCTTTCGAAACAGCGGCTTTTCGCATTTGGTGGCGAATCAGGGATTCGAACCCCGGACCTGCGGATTATGATTCCGTCGCTCTAACCGACTGAGCTAATTCGCCGTGAAGAATCAAATTATGTAGACATACCGCCGGGCTGTCAACAGCTTTTTCCATCTTCCGTGAAAAAAGTTGCCGGCCGGCCCATGGCGACCTGGCGGCGGGGCGGGTTGCCGGCCGCCGGAACGACCGTCCGGCAACCGCTTCCCGCCCGCCCGTACAACCTCAATCCTGCGCGTAGATGTTCGAGTCCTTCGTCTCCTTGACGAACAGCAGGCCGATCACGAACGTGGCCAGCGCGATCACGATCGGATACCAGAGCCCCGAATAGATGTCGCCCTTCGCCGCGACGATCGCGAACGCGGTCGCCGGCAGGAAGCCGCCGAACCAGCCGTTGCCGATGTGATAGGGCAGCGACATCGACGTGTAGCGGATCCGTGTCGGGAACATCTCGACCAGCATCGCCGCGATCGGGCCGTAGACCATCGTCACGTAGATCACGAGGATCGTCAGGATCACGATCGTCATTGGCCAGTTGAGTTGCGCCGGATCAGCCTTCGCCGGGTAGCCGGCTCCCTTCAGCGTCGACGCGAGCGTCTTGTCGAACGCCGCGCCCTGCGCCTTCGCGTCGGTCGCCTTGCCGTCGTAGGTCTGGATCACCGTGTCGCCGACCTTGATCTCGGCCTGCGTGCCGGCCGGCGCCGCGACGTTCTCGTAGTTCAGGCCGGCCTTCGAGAGCGCGCTCTTCGCGATGTCGCACGAGCTGGTGAACTTCGACGTGCCCACCGGGTTGAACTGGAACGAGCAGGTGGCCGGGTCGGCGACGACCGTGATCGGCGCCTTCTGCGTCGCGAGCTCGAGCTGCGGGTTCGCGTAGTGCGTGAGCGCCTTGAACAGCGGAAAGTACGTCAGCGCCGCGATCAGGCAGCCCGCGAGGATGATCGGCTTGCGGCCGATCTTGTCCGACAGCGAACCGAAGAACAGGAAGAACGGCGTGCCGATCAGCAGGGCGATCGCGATCAGGATGTTCGCGCTGGCACCGTCGACCTTCAGCGTCTGCGTGAGGAAGAACAGCGCGTAGAACTGGCCCGTGTACCACACGACGGCCTGGCCGGCCGTCAGGCCGACGAGCGCGAGGATCACGATCTTCAGGTTCTTCCACTGGCCGAACGCTTCGGTCAGCGGCGCCTTCGACGTCTTGCCTTCCGCCTTGATGCGCAGGAACACCGGCGATTCGTTCAGCTGCATCCGGATCCACACCGACACCGCGAGCAGCAGGATCGACGCGACGAACGGCACGCGCCAGCCCCAGCTGCCGAATGCTTCCTCGCCGATGAACGTACGCACGCCGAGGATCACGAGCAGCGACAGGAACAGGCCGAGCGTGGCGGTCGTCTGGATCCATGCGGTATAGAAGCCGCGACGGTTCGCCGGCGCATGTTCGGCGACGTAGGTCGCCGCGCCGCCGTACTCGCCGCCGAGCGCGAGGCCCTGCAGCAGCCGCATCGCGATGAAGATCACCGGCGCGGCGATGCCGATCGACGCGTAGCCGGGCAGGAAGCCGACCACGAACGTCGAGACGCCCATGATCACGATCGTCACGAGGAATGTGTGCTTGCGGCCGACCATGTCGCCGAGCCGGCCGAACACGATCGCGCCGAACGGCCGCACCGCGAAGCCGGCGGCAAAACCGAGCAGCGTGAAGATGAACGCGGCGGTCGGATTGACGCCGGAAAAGAAACTCTTGCTGATGTAGGCCGCGAGTGAACCGGCCAGGTAAAAGTCGTACCACTCGAACACGGTGCCGAGCGACGACGCGAAGATCACCTTCTTCTCTTCGCCCGTCATCGGCGAGTGCGAAATTTGCCCGCCTAACGTTGCCATGAATCGTCTCCAAGTCCCTTGATATAGATGTGCGGCCGCCTTGGGTGGGCGGGCCTGTCGACGATTATTGGCATGGAAACTTACGGCGGACTGACTCGCGCGTACAAAACGACTGCGCGTTAACCCGCGCCGAATCGACTGCTTCTGGTGTCGATCATGCGGTGAACGTCCGGCAAATTGCTGGTTTCGACGCAATTGCGCCGGGCCGCGGACGCGTGAGTCAGGGTTAATCCGGGGCCGTACCGGTCAGCGGCAGGCTGACGCGCACGAGCGTGCCGGCAAGGCGCGGCGTGCGCTGGTAGACGTGATCGTCGAGCGTCAGCGTGCCGCCGTGCTGCGTGGCGATCTCGCGCACGATCGCGAGCCCGAGGCCGCTGCCGTCGCCTTCGCGGCCGAGGATCCGGTAGAAGCGCTCGACGACGCGCTCGCGTTCGGCGGCCGGGATGCCGGGGCCCGTATCCTCGACTTCGAGATGCACGAACCGCGCCGCCGGGTCGGCATGCACGCGCACGGTGATGCGGCCGCCTTCGGGCGTGTAGCGGATCGCGTTGTCGATCAGGTTGCCGAGCATTTCGCGCAGCATCACCGGATTGCCGTCGACGTCGAGCGGTGCGTCGTCGGGCGGCCCCTCGTAGCCGAGATCCATCCGCTTCGCGAGCGCGGCCTGCACCCAGTCGCGCACCGCGCGCCGTGCAAGCGCGGCGATCTCGACCGGTTCGAACGTGAGCCCGCTCGCGCGGTTCTCGGCGCGCGCGAGCGCCAGCAATTGCGTGACGAGCCGCGCGGCCTGCTCGGAACTCGTCGCGATCTGTTCGAGCGAGCGCTGCACGTCCGGCGGGACCGGGTGGCGCAGCGCGAACTCGGCCTGCGTGCGCAGGCCCGCGAGCGGCGTTTTCATCTGGTGCGCGGCGTCGGCGATGAAGCGCTTCTGCAGCGCCATGTTCTGTTCGAGACGCGCGAGCAGGTCGTTGAACGACGTGACGAGCGGCTCGATCTCGGGCGGCGCGCGCTGCGCCTCGACGGGCGACAGGTCGTCGGGCCGCCGCGCGCGGATGTGCGCCTGCAGCGCGTTGAGCGGCGCGAGCCCGCGCGACAGCCCGAACCACACGAGCAGGATCGCGAGCGGCAGGATCACGAACTGCGGCAGGATCACGCCCTTGATGATGTCGTTCGCGAGCGCGTTGCGCTTGTCGAGCGTTTCGCCGACTTGCACGAGCACGGGCTGCGTGCCGCCCGATTGCGGCAGTGCGACCGTCGTATACGCGACGCGCACGTCGTTGCCGCGCAGCAGGTCGTCGCGGAACACGACGACGCCCGGCGGCGGGCGGTCCTCGTCGCGCGGCAGCGGCATGTCGGCTTCGCCCGCGACCAGTTCGCCGCGCGTGCCGAGCACCTGGAAGTAAACGCTGTCGACGTTGTCCGCGCGCAGGAAGTCGCGCGTCTGCTCCGGCAGCGTCAGCTCGGCGACGCCGTTCACCGGATGGATCTGCCGGGCGAGCACGTACGCGTTGGTTTCGAGCGCGCGGTCGAACGGGCTGTTCGCGATCGTCTTCGCGACGAGGTAGGTGACGGCGATGCTCATCGGCCACAGCAGCAGCAGCGGCGCGAGCATCCAGTCGAGGATTTCGCCGAACAGCGAGCGCGGGCGCGGTGCCTCGGGCGATTCGGTTTCGTCGGGCGGCGCGAACGGGTTCTCGTAGCGCGCGTCGCGGGCTTCGTCGGCGGCCGACGACGGTGCGCCGGTCGGGGGGCGGGAGTGGGCCGGCGTGGCCATCGCGGCGACGCCCGGTGTCAGCGCAGCGGCGTGCCGGCCACCGCGGGCTGGGGCGCTGTCGCGTCGGCCGGCGCGGCAGGCGCGACCTTCTCGAGGCAATAGCCGAGGCCGCGCACGGTCGAGATCCGCACACCGCTCGGCTCGATCTTCTTGCGCAGCCGGTGCACGTAGACTTCGATCGCGTTGTTGCTGACTTCCTCGCCCCATTCGCACAGGTGATCGACGAGCTGCTCCTTCGACACGAGCCGGCCGATCCGCTGCAGCAGCACTTCGAGCAGGCCGAGTTCGCGCGCGGAGAGATCGAGCACGTGATCGTTCGCATACGCGATGCGGCCGACCTGGTCGAATGCGAGCGAGCCGTGCCGCACGACGGTCGGGCCGCCGCCCGCGCCGCGCCGGGTCAGCGCGCGCACGCGCGCCTCGAGCTCGTTGAGCGCGAATGGCTTGGCCATGTAGTCGTCGGCGCCGAGGTCGAGCCCCTTCACGCGTTCGTCGACGCTGTCGGCGGCGGTCAGGATCAGCACGGGGAGGTTGGAATTGCGGGCGCGCAGGCGCTTGAGCACGTCGAGCCCGGACATTCTCGGCAGCCCGAGATCGAGGATCAGCAGGTCGAAAGTCTGCATCGACAGCGCCGTATCGGCATCGACGCCGCTCTTCACGTGGTCGACCGCATAGCCCGATTGGCGGAGTGACCGGGTGAGTCCGTCCGCGAGTATGCTGTCATCTTCGGCGATGAGGATTCGCATGTTGCTGACCGATGGCCGGCGGGGCATTCGCGCCGACGCGGCTGTCTCCGGAGTTATTCGTGTACAACGCCCTGAATTGCGGGCTTGCATAAACTACTGTTTTTTTATACAGTGTCTGCATTCGGCGGCGCTTGAAAGCGGGCGCGCCTCTAACAGACGCTGCTCATCATAGCAAAGGACGATTCATGGAAGATAGCAAGAAGGGCTCCGGGATGACCGCCGAGAAGAGCAAGGCGCTGGCGGCCGCACTCGCGCAGATCGAGAAGCAGTTCGGCAAAGGGTCGATCATGCGCATGGGCGACGGCGAGGCGGCCGAGAATATCCAGGTCGTCTCCACGGGCTCGCTGGGTCTTGATATCGCACTAGGCGTCGGCGGCCTGCCGCGTGGCCGGGTCGTCGAGATCTACGGTCCGGAATCGTCGGGTAAAACCACGCTCACGCTGCAGGTCATCGCCGAACTGCAGAAGCTGGGCGGCACCGCAGCGTTCATCGACGCCGAGCACGCGCTCGACGTTCAATATGCCGCGAAGCTCGGCGTGAACGTGCCGGAGCTGCTGATCTCGCAGCCGGACACCGGCGAGCAGGCGCTTGAAATCACCGACGCGCTGGTGCGCTCGGGCTCGATCGACATGATCGTCATCGACTCGGTCGCGGCGCTCGTGCCGAAGGCCGAAATCGAAGGCGAGATGGGCGATTCGCTGCCGGGTCTGCAGGCCCGCCTGATGTCGCAGGCGCTGCGCAAGCTGACCGGCACGATCAAGCGCACGAACTGCCTCGTGATCTTCATCAACCAGATCCGGATGAAGATCGGCGTGATGTTCGGCAACCCGGAAACCACGACGGGCGGCAACGCGCTGAAGTTCTACTCGTCGGTGCGTCTCGACATCCGCCGGATCGGCTCGATCAAGAAGAACGACGAGGTGATCGGCAACGAAACCCGTGTGAAGGTCGTCAAGAACAAGGTATCGCCGCCGTTCCGCGAAGCGATCTTCGACATCCTGTATGGCGAAGGCATTTCGCGCCAGGGCGAGATCATCGATCTCGGCGTGCAGGCGAAGATCGTCGACAAGGCGGGCGCCTGGTACAGCTATAACGGCGAGAAGATCGGCCAGGGCAAGGACAACGCGCGTGAATTCCTGCGCGAAAATCCGGAAATCGCACGCGAGATCGAGAACCGCATCCGCGAATCGCTCGGTGTCGTCAGCATGCCCGATGGCGTGAGCCACGAAGCCGAGGCGATGGACGAAGAAGAGTGATGGTTGCGCGCCGAGGTCAGGCTGGCGAGCCGGAAGAGAGCGACGCGCCCGAAGCGGCGGGTCGCTCTGGCCGGCGAGCCGGATCCTCGGGCGCCGGCCGGCGGGTTGCAGGCAGCCATGCCGCGAACCGCACCGCGACGAGGGCATCCGATGATGCCCTCGTTTCGTTTGAGATTGCCGCGCCGGACGACCCGTTCGACGACGGCGAATCGTTCGACGCACACGACCGCTCCCGCCGTCGCGTGTCCGGTGTCCGCTTCCCGGGCGATCGCGCCGCCGACGCGTCGGCGCCGGCAAGGGAAGACGTCTACACACGCAGCAGCCAGCATCCACGCCGCACGCACCGTGCGTCCGGCGCTTCTTCCAGTACGTCATCAGGCGACACGCCGGGCGCCACCGAACGCAAGTCGTCAAAACCGCAACGCTCGTTGAAGGGCCGCGCGCTCGGCTATCTGTCGAGGCGTGAATACAGTCGTGCGGAACTCGCGCGCAAGCTCGCGCCTTACGTCGGCGAAGACGAATCCGTCGAACCGGTGCTCGATGCGCTGGAAAAGGAAGGCTGGCTGTCCGACGCGCGCTTTGCCGAGAGCCTCGTGCATCGCCGCGCATCGCGTGTCGGCGTCGCGCGGATCGTCAGCGAGCTGAAGCGTCATGCAGTCGGCGACACGCTCGTCGAGGAAGTGAACGCGCAGCTGCGCGAGACCGAATGGGTGCGTGCGCAGGCGGTCTGGCGCAAGAAATTCGGTGCACTGCCGCAAACGCCGGCCGAGCGTGCGAAGCAGGCACGCTTTCTCGCCGCGCGCGGCTTCTCGAGCGCGACCATCGTGAAGTTGCTGAAAGTGGGCGACGATTTCCCGATCGACGATTGAGCGGCCGGTCGCGCGCGTGACGCGCGATATTGCTGCAATGCAACCGTTTCCGGACAGGCGGGAATACCCGCCGTCGCGTCAAACTGTCTCAAATACCCAATATGCTAAAATCCGTGGGTTTTCCTCTTCGGCCTCAACCTCCAGCATGCCGCTATCCGAGCCCGTGCCCCGTCAGTTGCGACATCGACGCGCAATCCGAGCGGAAGCCTACGAGCGCGGCGACGGCTTGTGGGACATCGAAGCCTGCCTGACCGACCACAAGCCGCGGGATGTCGCGCTTGCGTCGGGCATCCGGCCCCAAGGCCTGCCGATCCACGAACTCTGGCTGCGCGTGACCATCGATCGTGACCTCAATGTCGTCGACGCCGAAGCGTCTTCGGAATGGGTGCCCTATCCCGGTCACTGTCAATCCGCCCCTCCTGCCTATCGGGCCCTCATCGGGCTCAATCTCTTCCGCAATTTCCGCCGCAACGCGAACCGGCTGCTCGCTGGCGTCGCAGGCTGCTCCCATCTCACCGAACTGTGCGCCGTGCTGCCGACGGCAGCGATCCAGGCGTTCGCCGGTGACGTGTGGAACGTGCGCGAAGAGGGCGGCGAAGGACCGGATCACGACGGCGCGCACGCCGAACCGCCTTTCCAGCTCGGCCGCTGCCGTGCGCTGCGGTTCGACGGCGAGGTCGTGCGGCAGTACTACCCGCGCTGGTATGGCCCGATTCGGCCGGATATGCCCGGTGAAGGCAGCACGAAGGAATGAACGGAAATCATTCGAAGAAGCGTCTTAAGCGACTTTTCATCCAACTCTCAGACTGAAGGGAATCACGCATGAAGATTCACGAGTACCAGGGTAAGGAAATCCTGCGGAAATTCGGAGTCGCGGTACCGCGCGGCAAGCCGGCGTTCTCGGTTGAAGAAGCCGTCAAGGTGGCAGAAGAGCTCGGCGGCCCGGTATGGGTCGTTAAGGCTCAGATCCACGCCGGTGGCCGTGGCAAGGGCGGCGGCGTGAAGGTGGCGAAGTCGATCGAGCAGGTCCGCGAATACGCGAACCAGATCCTCGGCATGCAGCTCGTCACGCACCAGACCGGTCCGGAAGGCCAGAAGGTCAACCGTCTGATGATCGAAGAAGGCGCCGACATCAAGCAGGAACTGTATGTCAGCCTCGTCGTCGATCGCGTGTCGCAAAAGATCGTTCTGATGGGTTCGAGCGAAGGCGGCATGGACATCGAAGAAGTCGCCGAAAAGCACCCGGAACTGATCCACAAGGTCATCGTCGAGCCGTCGACGGGCCTGCTCGACGCTCAGGCCGACGACCTCGCCGCGAAGATCGGCGTGCCGGCTGCTTCGATTCCGCAAGCGCGCGCGATCCTGCAAGGCCTGTACAAGGCATTCTGGGAAACCGACGCATCGCTGGCTGAAATCAACCCGCTGAACGTCTCCGGCGACGGCAAGGTCACCGCACTCGACGCAAAGTTCAACTTCGACTCGAACGCGCTGTTCCGCCATCCGGAAATCGTTGCGTACCGCGATCTGGACGAAGAAGATCCGGCTGAAATCGAAGCGTCGAAGTTCGACCTCGCGTACATCTCGCTCGACGGCAACATCGGCTGCCTCGTGAACGGCGCAGGCCTCGCGATGGCAACGATGGACACGATCAAGCTGTTCGGCGGCGAGCCGGCGAACTTCCTGGACGTCGGCGGTGGCGCGACGACCGAGAAGGTCACGGAAGCGTTCAAGCTGATGCTGAAGAACCCGGATCTGAAGGCGATCCTCGTGAACATCTTCGGCGGCATCATGCGCTGCGACGTGATCGCGGAAGGCGTGATCGCCGGTTCGAAGGCCGTGAACCTGAACGTGCCGCTCGTCGTGCGCATGAAGGGCACGAACGAGGACCTCGGCAAGAAGATGCTGGCCGATTCGGGCCTGCCGATCATCTCGGCGGACAGCATGGAAGAAGCTGCGCAGAAGGTCGTCGCGGCTGCCGCAGGCAAGTAAGCGCGCGCTAATGAACACGCATGGCGGCGCGGTTTGCACGCGACGCCAATCGAACAGAGGTCAAAATACATGTCGATTCTGATCAACAAGGACACGAAGGTCATCACGCAGGGCATTACCGGCAAAACCGGTCAGTTCCATACGCGCGCCTGCCGTGAATATGCAAACGGCCGCGAAGCATTCGTCGCGGGCGTGAACCCGAAGAAGGCCGGCGAAGATTTCGAAGGCATTCCGATCTACGCAAGCGTCAAGGAAGCGAAGGCAGAAACCGGCGCGACCGTGTCGGTCATCTACGTTCCGCCGGCAGGCGCAGCGGCTGCGATCTGGGAAGCGGTCGAAGCCGATCTGGATCTCGCGATCTGTATCACGGAAGGCATCCCCGTCCGCGACATGATCGAAGTGAAGGACCGCATGCGTCGCGAAGGCCGCAAGACGCTGCTGCTCGGGCCGAACTGCCCGGGCACGATCACGCCGGACGAACTGAAGATCGGCATCATGCCGGGTCACATCCACCGCAAGGGCCGCATCGGCGTCGTGTCGCGTTCGGGCACGCTGACGTATGAAGCCGTTGCGCAGCTGACGGCACTCGGCCTCGGCCAGTCGTCGGCAGTCGGTATCGGCGGCGACCCGATCAACGGTCTGAAGCACATCGACGTGATGAAGATGTTCAACGACGATCCGGATACGGATGCGGTCGTGATGATCGGCGAAATCGGTGGTCCGGACGAAGCCAATGCGGCAGAGTGGATCAAGGACAACATGAAGAAGCCGGTCGTCGGCTTCATCGCGGGCGTCACGGCGCCTCCGGGCAAGCGCATGGGCCACGCCGGCGCGCTGATCTCGGGCGGTGCGGATACGGCCGAAGCGAAGCTGGAAATCATGGAAGCGTGCGGCATCACCGTCACGCGCAACCCGTCGGAAATGGGCCGTCTGCTGAAGAAGGCGCTGTAATATTTCCCTTGGGTTCGTCCTGCAGAAAACGCCGGCTTTGCCGGCGTTTTTTGTTATGCTCGCGCAATGAATTCGTAAGCACCGGGCATGCATCGCGCATGTGCCGGCGATGAACCGGGCCGCCTGCGAGGCGGCCGCTGTCCTGTCCTCACCGCCATGCTCGAATTCCTGACATCGCTGCATTGGGGCGCCGTTCTCCAGATCGTCGTCATCGATATCCTGCTCGGCGGCGACAACGCGGTCGTGATCGCGCTCGCCTGCCGCAACCTGCCGGCGAACCAGCGGTTGCGCGGCGTCATCTGGGGCACCGCGGGGGCGATCCTGCTGCGTGTCGCGCTGATCGCGTTCGCGGTCGCGCTGCTCGACGTACCGTTCCTGAAGCTCGGCGGCGGGCTGCTGCTGTTGTGGATCGGCATCAAGCTGATGGCGCCGGCCGGCGACGCGCACGACGACATCAAGCCAGCCAGCCGGCTGTGGGATGCCGTGAAGACGATCGTGATCGCCGATGCGGTGATGAGCCTCGACAACGTGATCGCGATCGCCGGCGCGGCCGAACAGGCCGATCCGTCGCACCGGATCGCGCTCGTGATATTCGGGCTCGTCGTCAGCGTGCCGATCATCGTGTGGGGCAGCACGCTGGTGCTGAAGCTGCTCGACCGCTTCCCGATCGTCGTGGCGTTCGGCGCCGGGCTGCTCGGCTGGATCGCGGGCGGGTTGATCGTGAACGACCCGGTCGGCGACCGCTGGCCGGTGCTCGATACGCCGCAGGTGCTCTACGGTGCGAGCATCGCCGGCGCGCTGTTCGTCGTGGCGATCGGCTTCGCACTCAAGAAGCGCCACGGCGCGCCGCGCACACACTGACTGGCCGTCCGGCCGACTGCCGGTTTCGCGGCCCGCTGGCTACGATCGAAACGCCTGCCTTGATCGGCAGGCGTTTTTCGTTTCCGGAGCCTGCCATGTTCGAAGCCTTTTCCGTTTCCCTGTTCCGTCGCGTTGCCGCCGATCTGCGGCGCGCGAACCGGCCCGTGCCGCGCTGGCGGTTGGCCGGCTTCACGCTGATCGAATTGATGATCGTGCTGGCGATCGTCGGCGTTGTCGCCGCCTATGCGATTCCCGCGTACCAGGATTACCTCGCGCGTTCGCGCGTCGGCGAGGGGCTCGCGCTCGCGTCGTCTGCGCGGCTCGCGGTCGCCGACAACGCGGCGAGCGGTGCGAGCCTCGACGGCGGCTACAGCCCGCCTGCCGCGACCCGCAACGTCGAATCCGTTGCGATCGACGCCGCTACCGGCCAGATCACCGTCGCGTTCACCACCCGCGTCGCCGCGGCCGGCACGAATACGCTGGTGCTCGTGCCGTCCGCGCCCGACAAGGTCGACGCGCCTACCGCGCGTGTGCCGCTTAAAAAGGGGGCGATACAGGCCGGCGCGATCGCGTGGGAGTGCTTCGCGGCCGGCAAGGACGCGTCGTCGCTGCCGGCGCCGGGAGCCGGGCCGTTGCCGGGTGATGCCGCGACGCTGCCCGCGAAATATGCGCCTGCGGAGTGCCGCGCGTAGCGCGGGAAGGAGGCGGCGGCGGTGCGTGCGACGGGCCGGCCGCCGCTTCGGCCGGCGGGGGCCGCCACCCCGCGCCGGGTCGTGGCGCGATGGCCCCGCACAGAGGGGGGAAAGTTTTGTATAGTGCGCCGGTTGCTGACATCCGGTTCGCTCATGCCTTCTACTTTTTCCCGTTCGTTGTCGCTCGTTGCGCTGGCTGTCGCCCTGATCGTGCCGTACGCGATCACGAATCACACGTATCCGATCCCGACCTTCTATTCCGAGTTTTCCGCGCTGGTGCTGTATTTGCTGGTGGGGCTGTCGGTTGTGCTGCTTACCCGCAGCAACCGCCAGGCCCAGCCGTTCGCTGCGCCGGCCGCGTTCGTCGTGCCGCTCGGGTTTGCCGCGGTGCTGATCGCGCAGACCGTGCTGATCCCGCTCAAGGTGCCGTCGATGAACTGGCTGGCGGTCGGCTACCTCGCGGCCGCGCTGGTCGCGATGCAGGCCGGCTATGCGCTCGCGCGCGACGGGATGGCGGAAGCCGTGTCGCGGATGATGGCCGGTGCGCTGCTCGTCGGCGGCGTGTTCGCAGTCGGCACCCAGTTCGTGCAGCTGTTCCACCTCGAGTCGGCCGTCTCGCCGTTCGTCGTGGTGTACAACGTCGCGGTCGACCGCCGTCCATACGGCAACATGGCGCAGGCGAACCATCTGGCCAGCTATATCGCGTTCGCGCTCGCGGGCGCGCTGTACCTGGTGCAGACGCGCCGGCTCGCGGTATGGGCGTGGTTCGTGCTGTCGCTCGTGCTGTCGGTCGGTCTCGCGCTGACGGTGTCGCGCGGGCCGTGGCTGCAAGTTGCGGTGATGGTCGTCGCGGGTTTCTGGATGGCGTGGGTCGAATCGCGTCGCGCGCAGGGCAATGCACGTGTATGGCTGATACCGGTCGTGCTCGCGGTCGCATTCATCGCGGTGAACGTCGCGGTGCGCTGGGCCAACGTGCACTATCACCTGAATCTCGCCGAGTCGGCGGCCGACCGGATGCGCGACGCGGGGCAGATCGCGCCGCGCCTCGCGCTGTGGAAGTACGGGCTCGCGATGTTCCGCGAGCATCCGCTGCTCGGGGTCGGCTGGGGTGAATTCCCGTCGCACCAGTTTGCGCTCGTGCGCGCGCTCGGCGGCGTCGAGATCGCGAACAACTCGCACGACATCTTCATCGACCTGCTCGCGAAATCCGGTCTCGTCGGTCTTGGTGTACTCGTCGTCACGCTCGTGACGTGGTTCGTGCGCGCGGTGCGCGCGCCGCAGTCGAGCATGCGCGTGTTCGGCTTCGCGCTGATCGGCATTCTGCTGATGCATGCGCTGGTCGAGTATCCGCAGCAGTACATGTTCTTCCTGCTGCCCACGATGTTCGTGATCGGGCTGCTCGACGTGAAGCCGCTGCGCATCCTGCCGGGCCGCGCGGCATTCGGGCTGTTCGCGGTGCTGTCGTTCGGCGGCGTGCTGGCGGCCGTGCCCGTGCTGCGCGACTACCAGCGCGCGGAAGTGCTCTATTACGGCAGCGATCCGGCCGCGCAGTACCGCGATGCGCCGTCGCTGCTGTTCGGCGCGTGGGGCGAGTACGGTGCGGCGACGCTGCTCACGATTTCGCCGGACGATTTGCCGGCCAAGCTCGCCGCGCATGAGCGCGCGATCGCGCTGCTGCCCGGCGAGACGGTGCTGCGCCGCTATGCGGTGCTGCAGGCGCTGGCCGGACGCGAAGCCGATGCGCTCGATACCGTCGCGCGCCTGCATGTGTTTGCGAAGGAATTGAAGGACTGGCCGCAGCAACTGGCGCTGCTGTACAAGCTGTGCGACCAGCAACCGGCGCTGAAGACGTTCAGGGCGGCTGTCGTCGCGAAGTACGGGGAAGTGCCGGCCGAGGCCGCCGACGACTCTGACGACGACGATTCGGATTGATGTGCGATGGCGCTCGCCGGAACGGGGAATGCCGGCGGTCGTCGCGCCGCGGTGAACGGGAAGCCGACGCCGGGCAGGGCGGCCCGGCGCGCACCGTGCGAATCCGGTCGGGTATCGATTACCTCGCGGATTGAAGGATTCCGGCCGAATGGGCGGTGATTCGCGTCAATCATTGTCAAATCGCCGCCGCTGACCGGGCGGCGCGTGCACAATGCGCGAAAGCGCTCGCGTGCCAGACTGCGCGGGGGCGTAGCCGGCGCGAACAGGGAAGGCTTCCTGGCTATCCGGGAAGTCCACCGGGCAGGATCGCGGCCGAACATTGATCGGCCGTGCGGCCGTAACGGGGCGCCGGTCCGATGGCCGCGGCGCAGTGCGACACATGCCATGCGGCCGGGGGAGGGCTTCCGGTGCGTGGCGCGTGCGTCCAGAACAGTGCTGAAGAACGATATTCGACCATGGCCATTCGCTCGACCTACCTGATCCTGCCCGCCGTCGCGATGCTGTTTTCCGGCTGCGCGATGCTGTCGTCGTCGCAGGAAAGCAAGCTCACCTGCCACATTCCGCGCGCCGTCTATCCGGACACCGCGAAGCCGCTCACGCGGCCGGCGACCGTGCTTGTGCGCGCGCTGATGACGACCTCCGGCGAAGCGCAGAACGTCACCGTGACGACCAGCAGCCGCAATGCGGCAGCCGACCGTGCGGCCGTCGAAGCGATGACGCACGCAAGCTGCGTGCAGACGGGCGCGACCGCGAATCCGTTCCTGCTGACCCAGCCATTCGTATTCGAACCGCAACGCAGCCAGTGACGCGCGCGGCGCAGGTCAGCGATTCATTCTTTGTATGGATGGGCTTTTCGGGTCGTCCGTCGTTCGAACGCGGCGTCGTTACGTCCGATGATTCCCGGTGAAGCGCGCGATCAGCCTGCGACGTCTTCCGCCTTCCAGTCTCCCGACTTGCCGCCGCGCTTCTCGCGCACGCTCACGTCGGTGATCACCATCCCGCGATCGACGGCCTTGCACATGTCGTAGACGGTCAGCAACCCGACCTGCACGGCCGTCAGCGCTTCCATCTCGACACCGGTCCGGCCGAACGTCTCGACCTGCACGACGCAGTGGACGCCCGGCAACGCGTCGTCGAGTTCGAACTCGACGGCCACGCGCGTCAGCGCGAGCGGGTGGCACAGCGGAATGAGATCGGCCGTGCGCTTGGCGCCCTGGATCGCCGCGATGCGCGCGACGCCGAGCACGTCGCCTTTCTTGGCCTTGCCGTCGCGGATCAATGCGAACGTGGCCGGCAGCATCCGGATCGTGCCGCGCGCGATCGCGATGCGACGGGTTTCCTGCTTGTCGCCGACGTCGACCATGTGCGCATGGCCGGCGGCATCGAAATGGGTAAGTCCTGACATGTCTTCCTCTAGTGGAGCGGAGTGCGCGCGCACGTCCCTCGATCCTGCGTCGCGATCGGCCGGGGTGCGGAGTCCCATACCGGCGCCACGAACCGATCCAGCGTCTCAACGGGCGCCTATCATAGCAGCGGCATTCGCGTCCCCGGGGGCGCAGATGACGCGCGCGCGGCACGGGACAGTCGCCGCGGCGCCGGTACAATGGCCCGAATATTCAGACCAAACGCCGCGATGCGCGCCGCTCGCGCGGGACGGCGTCGTTTTCATCCTGCCATGCGTGTGAAACAGTTGCTTGCCGTGTCGCTGTCGGCGGCGCTCGCGCTGCCGCCGGGCGGCCATGCGCAGAGCGCGTCCGCGCCACCGCTCGAGCCGGCGGCCGGCGGCTCGACGTCGATTTCCACCGTGCCGTCCGGCATCGCGACTGGCGTGTTCGGTACGTACGGCGGCGCGGAGAGCCGGTTCTCGGGCGCCGTTGGCGCATCGGCGCCGGTCGCGAGCCTGCGCGCGCCGCTGCGTGCGCTGGAACTGCCCGACCTCGGCGACGGCTCCGGCGGTTCGCTGACGCCGCGGGCCGAGCGCCGGCTCGGCGAGCGCGTGATGCGCGAAGTGCGGCGCGATCCCGATTATCTCGACGACTGGCTCGTGCGCGACTACCTGAACGCGATGGCGGCGCGGCTCGCGGCCGCGGCGGCGGCGCGCTTCATCGGCGGCTACGCGCCGGATTTCGACCTGTTTCCGGTGCGCGATCCGCAGATCAACGCGTTCTCGATGCCGGGCGGCTTCATCGGGATCAACAGCGGGCTCGTCGTCACGACGCAGACGGAGTCGGAGCTTGCGTCGGTGGTCGGCCACGAGATGGGCCATGTGCTGCAGCGGCATATCGCGCGGATGATCGGCGCGAGCGAGAAGACCGGCTACACGGCGCTCGCGACGATGCTGCTCGGCGTGCTGGCCGGTGTGCTCGCGCGCAGCGGCGATCTCGGCAGTGCCATTGCGGTGGGCGGACAGGCATACGCGGTCGACAACCAGCTGCGCTTCTCGCGTTCGGCCGAGCGCGAAGCCGATCGCGTCGGCTTCCAGCTGCTCGCGGGGGCGGGCTACGATCCGTACGGGATGCCGGGCTTCTTCGAGCGGCTCGACCGCGCGTCGATGGGCGACGCGGGCGTCCCGGCCTATGCGCGCACGCATCCGCTGACCGGCGAGCGGATCGCCGACATGGAGGATCGCGCGCGCCGCGCGCCGTACCGGCAGCCGCGCCAGTCGGCCGAATACGGGTTCGTGCGGGCACGGCTGCGCATCCTGCAGAACCGGGCGCCGACCGACATCTCGGCCGAGGCACGCCGGATGCAGCTCGAGATCGACGATCGCACGGCGCCGAACGTCGCGGCGAACTGGTACGGCATCGCGCTCGCGAACGTGCTGCTCGCCGAATACGATGCGGCCGGCAAGGCGCTCACGTCGGCCCGCGCCGCGTTCGATGCGCGCGAGCGGCGCGAGGACGATCCGGAAACGAGTTCGCCGAGCCTCGACGTGCTGGCCGCCGACATGGCGCGCCGCGCGGGCCGGACCGACGACGCAGTCAGGCTCTCGGCGCTCGCGCAGCGGCGCTGGCCGGCGTCGCACGCGGCGATCGTCGCGCATCTGCAGGCACTGATTGCCGCGCGCCGCTTCGCCGAAGCGCAGACGCTTGCCCGCGCGCAGGCGAAGGCCGATCCCGAGCAGCCGGACTGGTGGGATTACCTCGCGAAGTCGAGCGACGGCAAGGGCGACGTGCTTGCACGGCGCCGTGCGCTCGCGGAGAAACTCGCGCTTGACGGCGCGTGGCCGTCGGCGATCCGGCAACTGAAGGAAGCGCGCGACGCGAAGGACGTGTCGTTCTACGACCAGTCGATCATCGGCGCGCGGCTGCTGGAATTCGAGGCGCGCTACAAGGAAGAGCGCGACGACGAGAAGAACGGCCGCGGGTAGCGGCCGTCGCGCGGCGCACGCGGACGGTGCCGCGGCGGGTCAGTTGCCGCTGTCTGCCGCGTCGCGTGCGTGGCGCGCCGGGCTGGCGATGTAGCCGAACCGTGCGGGCACGTCGGCGCACGTGATATGGCCGAGCGGCAACGCGTGGCCGTCGCGCCAGCGCAGCACGGGCGGCTCGGCCTCGAAATCCGCGTGATCGGCGAACAACCCGAGATCGTGATCGTGCAGCGCCGCGACGCGCGGCGGCGTGCCCGCCGCACGAAACAGCACGCCACCCCCATCGTCGAGCCAGGCTTCGTCCGGTTCGAACGACGCGCCCGTCTGGTCGGTGAGCGTGAGCTGTCCGTCGCGCTCGGCGAGCCGCACGACCCACGGCGTATACGCGAGCTCGACGTACACGCGCTGCGGCCCGTTCTGGAAGAACCACTGGCCTTGCGCGTCGCATTCGTAGTTGCGGCCGATGAACGCGTTCAGCGCCGCATGCCGGATCGGCGAGCCGAGTTCGCCGGCCGCCTGCGCCGCGTCGTCGCGCAGCCGCCATTCGCCGCGCCGGTCGAGCAGCAGCCAGCCGGTGCAATGCGGCACGTTCGGCCATTTGGCGAGCGCCTGCCTGACGATGTCATCCATGGTCGACGAATTTCGAGCAATAGCCGAACACCCGCGCCGACAACCAGTCGAGGCGGCCGGGGAACGGCCCGGTCATGAATCCCGCGTGCCCGCCGGCTGCCGGCTGGTCCAGCTCGACGGCCGGCGACACGTCGGCCGGGCCGGGCAGCGCCGATTCGGGCAGGAACGGGTCGTTGCGGGCGTTGAGGATCAGCGTCGGCACGTCGATTGCGGGCAGCAGCGGTCGTGTCGTCGCCTTCGTCCAGTAGTCGTCGGCGTCCGCGAAGCCATGCAGCGGCGCGGTCACGACTTCGTCGAAGTCGCGCATCGTCACGGCCTGCAGCATCGCTTCGCGGTCGAACAGCCCCGGGTACTGGTCGAGCTTCGCGAGCGCCTTGCGCTTGAGCGTCTTCAGGAAGCTGCGCGTGTAGACCATCGCGAACCCCTGCGACAGCGCGCGGCCGCCCGCATGGACGTCGATCGGCGTCGAGATCGCGGCGGCGGCGTGCACGATCGACGTGTCGCTGCGATGCTCGCCGAGCCAGCGCAGCAGCACGTTGCCGCCAAGCGACACGCCGGCCGCGACGAGCGACCCGCGATGCTGCGCGGCGAGCCGGCGCAGGATCCAGTCGACTTCGGCGCTGTCGGCGAGATGGTAGAAGCGCGGCTGGCGGTTGATTTCGCCGCTGCAACTGCGAAAGTGCGGTACGACGGCGTGCCAGCCCTTCGCGCGCGCGGCGGCCATCATCTCGAGCGCGTAGTGCGAGCCGGAACTGCCTTCGAGGCCGTGGAACAGCACGAACAGCGGCGCATCGGGCGCCGGCGCCGCACTGTCGAGATGCGCGACCCAGTCGAGATCGATGAAGTCGTGGTCGGGGGTTTCCCATCGCTCTCGCCGGTAGGCGACTACCGGACGCCGCGCGAACAGCGCGGGCACGATGGTTTGCGCATGGCTGTTCGGTAGCCAGCGCGGTGCGCGATAGCGCAGTGTGTCGTCGTCTGGGGCCGGGGCCCCGGTCAGCGGCGAGGTGGGCGGAGAAGCCGTACTCATGATCGCCCCGCGTATGCGTTGCTTCGTCTTTTCGTCAGTGCAGCGGGCCCTGACCATGACGGATTTTGGCGGCGAACTGCCCGGCCGCCTGTTCGGGAATCGGGCTCGCGTGGATGTGCGCGATGCGCCATTCGCCGCGTTCGTGAATCATCACGTACGTCGCGAAAACCATGTCGGGTTCGGCCGTCAGGTCGGCCTGCTGATGCGCTTCGGCGATCGTATAGACGACCGTGCCGAGGCTGTCGTACACGCGGATGTCGAGCGGCTCGATCGTCACGGGGCGCGTGGCGAGCCGGTTCGCGAGCCCGCTGCGAATCTGGTCGAGGCCGTGCAGATGCTCGCCGTCCGCCCATACGCAGCTGGCGAAATCCTCGTCGATCCACAACGCCAGCAGCGCGTCGAGATTGGCATCCGCGACGGCCTGGTAGTAGGCGTTCAGCGTATCGGCAGCGGCTTCGAAAAGGCGGGCAAAACGTGGCATCGGGGTTGTCTCTCGCGCGCGTCGCGCGCCGTATTCAGCACGGCGGCCCGCAAGGAGCCGCCGCACACCGGTGAATCGGATTGCCCGGCGCGCCGTGCGACGCTGCCGGTCAGGGTCAGCGCTGCCCGACGAGCATGCCGCGCAAATCGCCGAATACCTGCTCGGGACCGAGTTCGCGCAGGCACTTCAGGTGGCCGAGCGGGCACTCGCGTTCGAAGCAGGGACTGCATTCGAGATGCAGCCATTGTACCTTCGCCAGGTCCGACAGCGGAGGGGTGTGGCGCGGATCGGTCGATCCGTACAGCGCGACGAGCGGCCGGCGCAGCGCGGCGGCGACGTGCATCAGCCCCGAATCGTTGGTGACGACCGCGTTCGCGCGCGCGATCAGCGCACACGCCTCGGACAGCGACGTCTGTCCGCACAGGTTGCGCACGTTCGGTGCGTGGTCGGCGATCGCCTGCGCGGCTGCCGCGTCCTTCTGCGAGCCGAGCGCGACGATCTGCGTATACGGGAACGACTGATGAACGATCGTCGCGAGCGCCGCAAAGTGCTCGGGCGGCCAGCGCTTGGCCGGGCCGTATTCGGCGCCCGGGCAGAACACGACGAGCGGCTTGCGCGTATCGAGATTGAAACGTGCGGACACGCGCGCCGTCTCGTTCAGGTCGGCGTCGAGGCGCGGCGCGGGCAGCGTCTTCATCGACTCGGGCAGCTTCGCGCCCGGCGCGTAGGCAAGTGCCGCGTAGTGGGTCGTCATCGGCGGCCGCTCGCCCGACTTGGTCGGATTCGCGTGCCGCACGTTCAGCAGCCCGTAGCGGTGCTCGCCCGTGTAGCCGATCCGCAGCGGGATGTTCGCGAGCCACGGGATCACCGCGGACTTCAGCGAATTCGGCAGCACGTACGCCGCGTCGTAGCCGACGTCGCGCAGGTCGCTCGCGAGCTGCCAGCGGCGCAGCAGCTGCAGCTTGCCATGCGCGAGATCGGTCGCGTAGACATCGTGGATCTCAGGCATCCGCTCGAGCACGGGCGCGACCCACGAGGGCGCGACGGCATCGATTGCGATGCGGGGATGGAGCTTTTTCAGCAGCGCAAAAAGCGGCTGCGCCATCAATGCGTCACCGATCCAATTCGGTGCGATAACCAGCGCTCGACGCATCAGGTCGACTTCCGATGTCGTAATGAAGCGCGGCGCATGGGCGCCGCGTTCGGGTTGCCAGAATGGGGAAGGGCGGCGCGCCGGATTTCCGGCGGCGCCGCCTTGCGAGTCGGCGGGCCCGCGGGCCCGGCCGCCCGGGCTCAGTGGCCCTTGACGACCTCGCCGTCGCGCAGCTTGTAGCGCGTGCCGCAGTACGGGCAGCGCGCTTCGCCGTGCGACACGTCGATGAAGACGCGCGGGTGCGCGCTCCAGCGTGCCATGGCCGGGTTCGGGCAGTAGGCGGGAAGATCCTTGGCCGTCAGCTCGACCAGCGGCATTTCCTTGATTTCACTCATGAGACTTTCTCTTATCACTCTTTTGTGGGGCGGTCGGGGCGCGGCGCGCTCAGACCTTCGTCAGCCAGTGCGCGTACTTCGCGTTCTTGCCCGACACGATATCGAAAAACGCCGACTGGAGCTTTTCCGTGACGGGGCCGCGCGCACCGCTGCCGATCGTGCGGTTGTCGAGTTCGCGGATCGGCGTGACTTCGGCGGCGGTGCCGGTGAAGAACGCCTCGTCGGCCGTGTAGACCTCGTCGCGCGTGATGCGCTTCTCGATCACTTCGATGCCGGCGTCCTTCGCGAGCGTGATGATCGTGTCGCGCGTGATGCCGTCGAGGCACGACGACAGGTCGGGCGTGTACAGCTTGCCGTTGTTCACGAGGAAGAAGTTCTCGCCCGAGCCTTCCGACACGTAGCCGTCGACGTCGAGCAGCAGCGCTTCGTCGTAGCCGTCGGCGGTCGCTTCCTGGTTCGCCAGGATCGAGTTCACGTACCAGCCCGACGCCTTCGCGCGCACCATCGACACGTTCACGTGGTGGCGCGTGAACGACGACGTCTTCACGCGGATGCCCTTCGCGAGGCCGTCTTCGCCGAGGTACGCGCCCCACGGCCATGCGGCGATCGCGACGTGGATCGTGTTGCCCTTCGCGGCCACGCCGAGCTTTTCCGAGCCGACCCAGATGATCGGGCGCAGGTAGCCCGACTCGAGCTTGTTCTCGCGCACGACTTCGAGTTGCGCGGCTTCGAGCGTCTCGCGGTCGAACGGCACGTCCATCTGGAAGATCTTCGCCGAATTCAGCAGACGTTTGGTGTGCTCGGGCAGGCGGAAGATCGAGGTGCTGCCGTCGGCCGCCTTGTACGCGCGCACGCCCTCGAAGACGCCCATGCCGTAGTGCAGCGTATGGGTCAGGACGTGGATCTTGGCGTCGCGCCAGTCGATCAGCTTGCCGTCCATCCAGATCTTGCCGTCGCGGTCGGCCATTGACATAGATTTCTCCTGGGATGCGGTTGTATGCAGCGTTGAGCCGGAAAGACGCTTATTTTAGCGTCATTTGGCGGCGATCCGGTCGGTCGGCGCGGGGCCGGCGCTATAATCGTCCGGTACCGATTCCAATAACGATGGGACGTACCGGCAGGAGGCGCCGGCGCCCCGACGAACCGCCCGCTGCGGCCCGCTCTCCCATGCTCGCTCGATTGTCCGCCACCGACCGCTTTGCGCTGATCCAGGGCGCGCGCGACTATTCCCCGACATTGATGGCGATCCTGTCCTGGGGCCTCGTCACCGGCATCGCGATGAGCAAGTCGGTCATGACGCTCGGGCAGGCGAGCGCGATGTCGATCTTCGTCTACGCGGGCTCGTCGCAGCTCGCGGTGCTGCCGCTCCTCGCGGCGAAGCTGCCGATCTGGACCGTGCTGCTCACGGCCGCGATGGTCAACATGCGCTTCGTGATCTTCAGCGCCGGGCTTGCCCCCCATTTTTCCTACCTGCCGCTGTGGCGGCGCCTCGCGATCGGCTATTTCAACGGCGACGTGATCTACCTGCTGTTTCAGAAACAGGGCTTTGCCTACGGCCACGTGCCGGGCAAGGAAGCGTATTTCTGGGGGATGGCGCTCGCGAGCTGGGTGTCGTGGCAGGTGTCGTCGCTCGCCGGCATCCTGCTCGCGAGCTTCTTCCCGGCAAGCTGGGGGCTGGAACTGGCCGGCACGCTCGCGCTGATCCCGATCATGGTGTCGGCGGTCGCGAACCGCTCGACGCTCGCGGCCGTCGCGGTCGCGGGCATCGTGTCGCTCGTTGCTTTCGACCTGCCGTACCGGCTCGCGCTGCCGCTCGCGGTGCTCGCCGCGCTCGCGGCCGGCTGCACGGCCGACTTCTTCGTCGAACGGGCCGACTGGCGGCGCATCCGCACCGAAACCGTGCACGAAAAGGAAATCGAATGAGCGCGACGGAGATCTGGATCGTCATCATCGGGATGACGGTCGTCACGGCCGTCACGCGCGCGCTGTTCCTGATCGGCGGCGAGCGCACCGTGCTGCCCGAACGTGCGCAGCGCGCGCTGCGCTACGCGCCGGCCGCCGCGCTGGTCGCCGTCGTGCTGCCCGACGTGCTCGAAACGCCGGCCGGGCTGTCGTTCGCGCTGACCAACCATCCGTTCTACGCGGCGCTCGCCGGCCTCGGCTGGTTCTTGTGGCGGCGCAGCATGCTCGGCACGATCGTCGTCGGGATGCTCGTGTTCACCGCGCTGCGCCTGGTCTTCTGATGGGCTGCCGCTCCGGCCCGCCGGGCGCCGGCCGTCCGCGCACTTGCATTGCTGCGTTGCGGCAATGTGTCCGTTGCCGCGCGCGATCCCAAATAGGCGGAATTCGCCGCCCGCGGGTCAGTCTGCCGGGTGGATCGGCTAGAATGCCCGTTCGAGATTTTTTACCCGTGCGCGTCATGCGAACCGCCAGCCACGGCCGCATCCGGCGCCCTTTCGCGGCAGCCCGCGCACATCCAGCGTGAATCCCCTTTCCCCATCCACTACTTCAATTTGTCCAACATGAGCCAAGTCAAGCGTCTTACCGACCTGATCGCCGCCGGCCAGCTCGCCGGCAAGCGGGTGTTCATCCGCGCCGACCTGAACGTCCCGCAGGACGACCAGGGCAACATCACCGAAGACACGCGCGTGCGCGCGTCCGTGCCGGCCATCCAGGCCGCGCTCGACGCCGGCGCGGCCGTGATGGTCACGTCGCACCTCGGCCGTCCGACCGAAGGCGAATTCAAGCCGGAAGACTCGCTCGCGCCGGTCGCGAAGCGCCTCGCCGAGCTGCTCGGCCGTGACGTGCCGCTGGTGTCGAACTGGGTCGAGAACGGCGTGAACGTCGCGCCGGGCCAGGTCGTGCTGCTCGAGAACTGCCGCGTCAACAAGGGCGAGAAGAAGAATTCGGACGAGCTCGCCCAGAAGATGGCGAAGCTCTGCGACGTGTACGTGAACGACGCATTCGGCACCGCACACCGCGCGGAAGCGACCACCCACGGGATCGCGAAGTACGCGCCGGTCGCGTGCGCGGGCCCGCTGCTGGCCGCCGAACTCGATGCGCTCGGCAAGGCGCTCGGCAACCCGGCGCGCCCGCTGGTGGCGATCGTCGCCGGTTCGAAGGTGTCGACCAAGCTGACCATCCTGAAGTCGCTGGCCGGCAAGGTCGACCAGCTGATCGTCGGCGGCGGCATCGCCAACACGTTCATGCTCGCGGCCGGCCTGCGGATCGGCAAGTCGCTCGCGGAAGCCGACCTCGTCAACGAGGCGAAGGCGATCATCGACGAAGCGCGCGAGCGCGGCGCGTCGGTGCCGATCCCGACCGACGTCGTCACCGCGAAGGAATTCTCGCCGACGGCCGTGGCCACGGTGAAGCAGGTCGCCGACATCGAAGCGGACGACATGATCCTCGACATCGGCCCGGATACCGCCAAGGCGCTCGCGAGCCAGCTCGAGAAGGCCGGCACGATCGTGTGGAACGGCCCGGTCGGCGTGTTCGAGTTCGACCAGTTCGGCAACGGCACCAAGACGCTCGCCGAAGCGATCGCCAAATCGTCCGCGTTCTCGATCGCAGGCGGCGGCGACACGCTCGCGGCCATCGCGAAGTACGGCATCCACGACCAGGTCAGCTACATCTCGACGGGCGGCGGCGCCTTCCTCGAGTTCCTCGAGGGGAAGAAGCTGCCGGCGGTGGAAGTGCTCGAAACGCGGGCGGCCTGAGCGTGGCGGCGCGCGCAGGGGTGACGAAGGCCGTGCGCTCCGCGAAAGCGGAGCAGCCGGCCGGCGCGGGCAAGCGCAAACGCGCGCCCGCGCGGGCGAACACCGCCCCGCGCGCACCGGCGGCTGCCGGCGACGCGGCCGCACAGCACCACGAGATTCAGAACAAAGCGATGCCGGGCGCAAGCACCGGCACGCCCCCCGGAACGGCCGCCGCTGGGCCTGCCGCTTCCGGCTCTCGCAGCGTTTCACCCAGCGCATCCACCTTGATCCAGATGAGGAGTTTCATGCAGCGCGCCACCAAGATAGTCGCCACGATCGGCCCGGCTTCCAGTTCGCCGGAGATTCTGCTGCAGATGATGCAGGCGGGCCTCGACGTCGTGCGGCTCAATTTTTCGCACGGCACGGCCGACGATCACCGCCAGCGCGCCGAGATGGTGCGCGAGGCCGCCCGCAAGGTTGGCCGCGAGATCGCGATCATGGCCGACCTCCAGGGCCCGAAGATCCGCGTCGGCAAGTTCGAGAACGGCAAGACCACGCTCGTGCCGGGGCAGCCGTTCATCCTCGACGCCGCCTGCGAACTCGGCAACGACGAGCGCGTCGGCCTCGACTACAAGGAACTGCCGCGCGACCTGCGCCCGGGCGACCTGCTGTTGCTGAACGACGGCCTGATCGTGCTGACCGTCGAGCGCGTGCTCGGCGACGAGATCCACACGATCGTCAAGGTGGGCGGCGAGCTGTCGAACAACAAGGGGATCAACCGCCAGGGCGGCGGCCTGTCGGCGCCGGCGCTGACCGCGAAGGACATGGAAGACATCCGCACCGCGATGTCGCTCGGCGCGGACCTCGTCGCGGTGTCGTTCCCGAAGAACGCGACCGACATGGAAATGGCGCGTCAGCTCGCGAATATCGCGGGCGCGCCGTACGGCATCAAGCCGAAGATGATCGCGAAGATCGAGCGCGCGGAAGCGATCCCGGCGCTGCAAAGCATCCTCGACGCGTCCGACGGCATCATGGTCGCGCGCGGCGACCTCGCGGTGGAAGTGGGCAACGCGGCCGTGCCGGCGCTGCAGAAGCGGATGATCCGGATGGCGCGCGAGTCGAACAAGCTCGTGATCACCGCGACGCAGATGATGGAATCGATGATCCATGCTCCCGTGCCGACCCGCGCGGAAGTGTCGGACGTCGCGAACGCGGTGCTCGACGGCACCGACGCGGTGATGCTGTCGGCCGAGACGGCCGCCGGCAAGTACCCGGTCGTCACGATCGAGACGATGGCGGCCGTCTGCGTCGAAGCGGAAAAGTCGGAACACGTCGAGCTCGACAAGGATTTCCTCGACCGCACGTTCACGCGGATCGACCAGTCGATCGCGATGGGCGCGCTGTTCACCGCGTACCACCTCGGCGCGAAGGCCATCATCGCGCTGACCGAATCGGGCGCGACCGCGCTGTGGATGTCGCGTCACTACACGCACGTGCCGATCTTCGCACTGACGCCGCGCGTCGGCAGCGAGCGCACGATGGCGCTGTACCGCAACGTGACGCCGCTGCACGTCGACTTCAACAGCGACCGCGATTCGGCGCTGCAGGCCGCGCTCGAGATCGTCGTCAAGCAGGGCTATGTGCAGCACGGCGACATGGTCGTGCTGACGGTCGGCGAGCCGATGGGGCAGGCGGGCGGCACCAACACGCTGAAGATCGTGCGGGTCGGCGAGCACTATTGAGCGCCGACTGAGCATCGGGCCGGCCTGCGGGCCGGCCGTCCGGATCGGCTGAAAATGGATCCGGCACCGTTTTTCACGCAAAAGCCGCGTGGGGTCCGAAGCCCCGCGCGGCTTTTTTTCTTCTTTTTGCCCGCATTGTGCCGTGCGAACGTAACAAATTGCGAGTCGGCGCCACCAGGCGGTCGGAATCGGAGGCGCTTCGCGATAAAATGCGGCTATTCGACGCTCAGCCGCGCCGCGCCACCCCGGTCCAAACGGGGGCGGATGCCGCGCCGGCGTCAGGGCGCACCGGTTTTCATTCCAAGGAGTTCCACAATGCCTCTCGTATCAATGCGTCAATTGCTGGACCACGCGGCAGAGCAAGGTTATGGCCTGCCGGCCTTCAACGTGAACAACCTGGAGCAGGTCCAGGCGATCATGGCGGCGGCGGACCAGGTCGGCGCGCCCGTGATCATGCAGGCATCGGCCGGCGCGCGTAAGTACGCGGGCGAGCCGTTCCTGCGCCACCTGATCGAAGCAGCAGTCGAGTCGTACCCGCACATCCCGGTCGTGATGCACCAGGATCACGGCCAGTCGCCGGCAGTCTGCATGGGCGCGATCCGCAGCGGCTTCACGAGCGTGATGATGGACGGTTCGCTCGAAGCCGACGGCAAGACGGTCGCGTCGTACGAGTACAACGTCGACGTGTCGCGCAAGGTCGTCGAGATGGCGCACTCGATCGGCGTGACGGTCGAAGCCGAACTCGGCGTGCTCGGCTCGCTCGAGACGATGAAGGGCGACAAGGAAGACGGCCACGGCGCGGAAGGCACGATGACCCGCGAGCAGCTGCTGACCGATCCGGAGCAGGCCGCCGACTTCGTGAAGCTCACGCAGTGCGACGCGCTCGCGATCGCGATCGGCACGTCGCACGGCGCGTACAAGTTCTCGAAGAAGCCGACGGGCGACATCCTGTCGATCCAGCGCATCAAGGAAATCCACGCGCGCATCCCGAACACGCACCTGGTGATGCACGGCTCGTCGTCGGTGCCGCAGGAGCTGCTGGCCGAGATCCGCGAATTCGGCGGCGACATGAAGGAAACCTACGGCGTGCCGGTCGAGGAAATCCAGGAAGGCATCAAGCACGGCGTGCGCAAGATCAACATCGACACCGACCTGCGTCTCGCGATCACCGGTGCGATCCGCCGCTACCTGTTCGAGAACCCGGGCAAGTTCGATCCGCGCGACTACCTGAAGCCCGCGCGCGAAGCGGCGAAGCAGGTTTGCGTCGACCGCTACCTCGCGTTCGGCTGCGAAGGCCAGGCCGGCAAGATCAAGCCGGTGTCGCTCGACAAGATCGCCGAGCAGTACAAGTCGGGCGCGCTTGCGCAGGTCGTGCGCTGAGACTGTAGTACGATTGCCCCGCCGCAAGGCCGGGGCTGGCCGCCCGGTTGCCGGATCTGATCCGGCCCCGGCAGCCGTTCCGTCCGGCCGAACGAGGGCCGGCCGGCAACCGCCGGGCGTTGTCGCCCGCCGGTTCGCCGACGTATTGCAAGACCGCCGTTCCCGCCTGCCGCGGGGAACGGCGTTTCCCTTTTTGTTTGGCTCCTTATCTGCGAAAAGACGATGTCTACCCTTTACGAATCCACGCTCCGCTCGCTGCCGCTCCTCGGTCGCGGCAAGGTCCGCGATAACTACGCGGTCGGCAACGACAAGCTCCTGATCGTCACGACCGACCGTCTGTCGGCATTCGACGTGGTGATGGGCGAGCCGATTCCGAACAAGGGCCGCGTGCTGAACCAGATGGCGAACTTCTGGTTCGACAAGCTCGCGCACATCGTGCCGAACCACCTGACGGGCGACGCGCCGGAAGCAGTCGTCGCGGCCGACGAGGTCGAGCAGGTGAAGGGCCGCGGCGTGGTCGTCAAGCGCCTCGAGCCGATCATGATCGAAGCGGTCGTGCGCGGCTACCTGGCCGGCAGCGGCTGGAAGGAGTACCAGGCGTCGGGCGCCGTATGCGGCGTGCAGCTGCCGGAAGGCCTGCAGAACGCGCAGAAGCTGCCCGAGCCGATTTTCACGCCGGCCGCGAAGGCCGAGATGGGCGAGCACGACGAGAACATCACGTTCGAGGAAACCGAGCGCCGCATCGGCACCGAGCTGGCCGCGACGATCCGCGACATCTCGATCAAGCTGTACAAGGAAGCGGCCGATTATGCGGCGACGCGCGGCATCATCATCGCCGACACGAAGTTCGAATTCGGCCTCGACAACCACGGCAAGCTGTACCTGATGGACGAAGTGCTGACGGCCGATTCGTCGCGCTTCTGGCCGGCCGACCAGTACGAAGTCGGCACGAACCCGCCGTCGTTCGACAAGCAGTTCGTGCGCGACTGGCTCGAGGCGCAGCCGTGGGGCAAGACGGCGCCGGCGCCGGCGCTGCCGGCCGACGTCGTCGAGAAGACGGCCGCGAAGTACCAGGAAGCGCTCGAGCGCATCACGGGCCAGTCGCTCGCCTGATCGAGGAAAGGAAGACATGAGCGAAGTCCAGACTGCCCACACGCACAGCGCGCCGCTCATCGGCGTGCTGATGGGTTCGAGTTCCGACTGGGACGTGATGAAGCACGCGGTCGCGATCCTGCAGGAATTCGGCGTACCGTACGAAGCGAAAGTCGTGTCCGCCCACCGGATGCCCGACGAGATGTTCGACTATGCGGAGAAGGCGCGCGAGCGCGGGCTGCGCGCGATCATCGCGGGCGCCGGCGGCGCCGCGCACCTGCCCGGCATGCTGGCCGCGAAGACCACGGTGCCGGTGCTCGGTGTGCCGGTCGCGAGCAAGTATCTGAAGGGCGTCGATTCGCTGCACTCGATCGTGCAGATGCCGAAGGGCGTGCCCGTCGCGACGTTCGCGATCGGTGAGGCCGGCGCGGCCAATGCCGCGCTGTTCGCCGTGTCGATCCTGTCCGGCAACTCGGTCGACTATGCGAACCGGCTCGCCGCGTTCCGCGTGCGCCAGAACGAAGCCGCGCACGCGATGGTGCTGCCGCCGCTGGAATGACGGCGCACCGGCGGCCGCGCGTCGCGGCTGCCTGACCTCCCCACTGCGGCGGGCAGCGCCCGCCGCGACCGACCACTGACATGACCGCAACTCCTGATTCCGTTTCCCCGATCCTGCCCGGCGCGTGGCTGGGCATGGTCGGCGGTGGCCAGCTCGGCCGCATGTTCTGCTTTGCCGCCCAGTCGATGGGCTATCGCGTCGCCGTGCTCGATCCCGATCCGACGAGCCCCGCCGGCGCGGTTGCCGACCGCCACCTGCGCGCCGCGTACGACGACGAGGCCGCGCTCGCGGAACTGGCCGACCTGTGCGACGCCGTGTCGACGGAGTTCGAGAACGTGCCGGCCGCGAGCCTCGATTTCCTCGCGCGCACGACGTTTGTCGCGCCGGCCGGCCGCTGCGTCGCGGTCGCGCAGGACCGGATCGCGGAGAAGCGCTTCATCGAGGCGTCGGGCGTGCCCGTTGCGCCGCACGTCGTGATCGAATCGTCGGCGGCACTTGCCGCGCTCGACGATGCCGCGCTCGACGCGGTGCTGCCGGGCATCCTGAAGACGGCGCGTCTCGGCTACGACGGCAAGGGCCAGGTGCGTGTGAGCACCGTGCAGGAAGCGCGCGATGCGCATGCCGCGCTCGGCGGCGTGCCGTGCGTGCTCGAGAAGCGCCTGCCGCTGAAATACGAAGTGTCGGCGCTGATCGCGCGCGGTGCGGACGGCCGCTCGGCCGCCTTCCCGCTCGCGCAGAACGCGCACCACAACGGCATCCTCGCGCTGACGGTCGTGCCGGCGCCGGCCGCCGATGCCGCGCGTGTCGCAGAGGCGCAGCAGGCCGCCGTGCGGATTGCCGATACGCTCGGCTACGTCGGCGTGCTGTGCGTCGAATTCTTCGTGCTGGAAGACGGCTCGTTCGTCGCGAACGAAATGGCGCCGCGCCCGCACAACTCCGGCCACTACACGGTCGATGCGTGCGCAACGAGCCAGTTCGAGCAGCAGGTGCGCGCGATGACGCGCATGCCGCTCGGCAACCCGCGCCAGCATTCGCCGGCCGCGATGCTGAACATCCTCGGCGACGTGTGGTTCCCGAACGGTGCGGCGGCCGATGCCGTCACGCCGCCGTGGGACACGGTCGCGGCGATGCCGACTGCGCACCTGCACCTGTACGGCAAGGAGGACGCGCGCGTCGGCCGCAAGATGGGCCACGTGAACTTCACTGCGCAGACGCGCGACGAAGCCGTTGCCGCCGCCTCCGCATGCGCGCAGCTGCTGCGCGTGCCGCTCGACTGAGGCGCCGGCCGATGTCCATCGATCTCCCGAAGTCCGTGACGCTCGCCCAGATCGACGCGGCCGCTGCGCTGCTCGACGCGGGGCAGCTCGTCGCGTTCCCGACCGAGACCGTCTACGGGCTCGGCGGCGACGCGGCGAATCCCGAAGCCGTCGCGCGCATCTACGCGGCGAAGGGGCGGCCCGCGAACCATCCGGTGATCGTGCATCTGCCGCCGGGCGGCGATCCCGGCTACTGGGCCGACGAACTGCCGGCCGATGCGCACGCGCTGATCGATGCATTCTGGCCGGGCCCGCTGACGCTGATCCTGAAACGCCATGCGCGCATTCCGGACGCCGTGAGCGGCGGGCAGGATTCGGTCGGGCTGCGCTGCCCGTCGCATCCGGTCGCGCAGGCGCTGCTGGCCGCGTTCAGCGCGCGGCGCGGCGGCCACGGCGGTGTCGCGGCACCGTCCGCGAACCGGTTCGGCCACGTGAGCCCGACGACCGCACAGCACGTGCGCGACGAATTCGGCGACACCGTGCACGTGCTCGACGGCGGCGCATCCGAAGTCGGCATCGAATCGACGATCCTCGATCTGTCGCGCGGTTTCCCGGCGCTGCTGCGCCCGGGCCACGTGACGCCGCAACAGATCGCCGACGTGCTCGGCCGTGCGCCGCAGCTGCCGGATGGCAGCGATGCGACCGCACCGCGCGCGTCGGGTACGCTGAAAGCGCATTACGCGCCGCGCACGCCGCTCGCGCTGCTGCCGTTCGACGCGCTCGAGCCGCTGCTCGCGGCTGCGCAAACCGACGGCGAACGCGTCGCGCTCGTCGCCCGTGCGTCGCGCGCGGGGCGCTGGGCGCAGGCCGACGGCGTGCATTTCGTCGCGGCGCCGGAAGATCCGCAAGCCTATGCGCGCGACCTGTACGGGATGCTGCGTGCGCTCGATCGTGCGCAGGTTGCGCGCATTCTCGTCGAGAAGCTGCCCGAAACGGTCGAATGGATCGCGGTCAACGATCGCCTCGGCCGCGCGGCGGCCGCGTTCGAAGCACGCGACTGACACCCGTTTCGCTTGACGAATAGAAAACGCCCGACCGGCAAACCGGTCGGGCGTTTTCGTTTGGGCGCGTGGCCGGCGGCTTACTTGCCGACGCCGGATTTCGCGATCTGCTGTTCGACGAACTGCGCGAACAGTGCATGCAGGCGCGTCGTCGGGTGGACCGTGTCGGCGAACATGTAGGTCTGGTCCGCGTTCGCGACCGTGTAGGTCTGCTGCGAGCAGAACAGCGACGAGCCGAATGCGGTTGCATTCGCGACACCGTACTGCGTGGCGGCCTGCACCATCGCCTTCAGGTTACAGGCGGTGTCGGTGTTCGACACGGCGAAGCCGTTCGCCTTGTAGTTCGCGAGGATGCCGTCCTGCCACGTGAACGTGTCGAGCAGCACGTACTTGGTCGTGTCGACCTTGAGTGCCTGCAGCGTCGCGGCGAGCGTGCCGTTGAACAGCATCGACAGTTGCGTGAGGGTCGTCTGCGTGCCGCCTTGCAGCGCGAGCGGCGTGCCGCCGATATCCGGCACGTTCGACACGAACACGTGCGTCGCGCCGGCGGCGACGATTTGCTGCACGAGACCCGCGAGCTGTTGCGCGGCAGCGCCGATGTTCTGCTGCAGTTGCGTCGGCGTGATCGCGCCGGCCTGCAGTGCCGCGACCTGGTAGAAGATGTCGTTCGCGCCGCCGTTCAGCAGCACGATCTGGCCGCCGTTGAAGCTGCCGTGCTGCGACACGTATTGCTTGACCTGGTCGGCGATCGGCGTCGTGGTTGCCTGCGCGAAGTCGGCGTTCGGCACGCTGGCGTCCGCGTGGCCGATGCCCGGCTGCTGCGTCACGCGCGAGCCGCCCTGCGCGTAGCCGAGGCCGCCGGTGGCCTGCAGCGGGATGCCGAAGCCGCCCTGGTTCGCGGGCTGCAGCGTGTCGCCGTAGTACTGCGCGACGTTCTGCGTCCACACCTGGCCCGGGTTGGTCGTGAAGCGGCCGCCGCCGAAGCCGAGCTTGATCTGCGAGTAGGTGCCCGCATCGGACAGGCTGTCGCCGAACGACACGACCTGCATCTTCACGCCCGACGGCGGCGTGTTCGATGCGCTGCTGCTGTTGTTGTCGTCACCGCCGCCGCACGCGGCGAGCAGCGCGAGCGCGGCGCCGGCGATCGCGACCTGCGCGGTGCGCAGCATGCGCTGACGGGTGCGGGAAGGTGCGTGTTGTTGTGTCTGCATCGTTCGATCTCCTCGTAGATATGGCCTGATGTGTTTCTCATCTGCCGCGTGCCTGCTCGGTTCCGGGCTGCGCGGCGGCCGTTGGCTAAAACGGTTTATTGGTCACGCGCAGCTGCCAGCGGGACGGTGCGCGGATCCTGGTTCGCGGCCTCGGCGATCTGCGCATGATAAGCGCTCGCCCATTCGGGCGGGCCGAAAATCGCGCGCAGCTTGTTGCGCCATCCGTCGACGTGCAACGCGTCGGCCGCCAGCGAACCCCACTCGTGGAACGTCGCGACGAGCGGGTTGTTCGAGCCGAGCCGCTCGACGATCCCGTACTGCGGCGGATCGTCGGGCGTCTCCTCGACATAGCTGCCGAACAGGCGATCCCAGATCACCAGGACGCCTGCGTAATTGCGGTCGATGTAGCGCGCGTTGCGTGCATGGTGTGCGCGGTGGATCGACGGCGTGTTCAGCACGTACTCGAGCCAGCCGAGCTTGCCGATCGCCTGCGTGTGCACGAAGAACTGGAACGCGAGGTTGATCAGCACGATGCCGACCACCTGTTGCGGCGGGAAGCCGGCGAACGCGAGCGGCAGCCAGAACACCCACATGCCCGCGACGGGGTACATCAGGCTCTGGCGGAACGCGGTCGAGAAATTCATCCGCTCGGACGAGTGGTGCACGACGTGCGCGGCCCACAGCCAGCGCACGCGATGGCTCGCGCGATGGAATACGTAGTAGAGGAAATCCTGTGCGACGAACAGCACCGCGAACGACAGCCAGCTGTCGTGCCACGTGAACAGGCGATAGTGCTGGTAGCAGTACGCATAGACGGGGATCACGAACAGCCACGCGATCTTGTCGGCGCCCTGGTGCATCAGGGCGAGCGCCGCGTTGCACAGCGTGTCGCGCCATGCGTAGACATGGTCCTGCGCACGTGTGCGGGCGAGGTGCCAGGCCTCCCACGCGATGCAGAGCAGGAAGACGGGCGCCAGCGCGAGCAGAAGCAATTCGACGTCGAATCGCATGGGCGTGTCTCCTTCTTTCCCCTGCAAGCCATGAGGCCGGGCGTGTGGCCCGTTGTAGATATCGGTCAGGCCAACAGCCTACGCAATCGCCACGCGCAAGGCGAGGGGGCAGCGTAGAGGGTTCCCTCTGAGGACAGGGTTTCTACGGAAGCCGCGCGGCACGGGGCCGGGCGGTGTGGCCCTGTTTTGTGGGGACGGTTTTCGGGCAGGGCGTCGTGCGCGGGCGGCGGGGGGCGTTTCAAACCGCGCAGCGCCGAATTCCGCCTGCGAGGTGGTGCGGGGCTGCGCGGGTCGCCCGTCAGGGCGACCCGCTGCGGGCGGCGTTGCGCTTCAGTGCGCGCCCGCGTAGATCCACTCGAGCAGCGTGTCGTGCGCGGCGCGCGCGCCTTCCGCGTGATCGTTGTTGATGAAGCTGACGACGATGTAGCTGTTGCCGTCGGCCCCGCCGACATAGCCGGCGATCGCGCGCACGTCGCGCAGCGTGCCGGTCTTGATGTGCGCGTTGCCGAGCACGCCGGCGTTGGTGAGGCGGTTCTTCATCGTGCCGTCGATGCCGGCGATCGGCAGCGAATCGACGAACGTCTGCGCGACGGGACTCGCGTTCGCGGCCTGCAGCAGGGCGGCGAGCGACAGCGCGCTCACGTGCTCTTCGCGCGACAGGCCCGAACCGTTCTCGAGCACGAGGTCGGGCATCGCGATGCCGCTCTTCTGCAGGAACGCCTGGATCGCGCGGCTCGACTGCTCGGGCGTCGCGGGCGGCTTGCCGCTGACCGCGCCGATCGTCAGGAACAGGTTGCGCGCCATCACGTTGTTGCTGAACTTGTTGATGTCGTAGACGATGCTGCCGAGCACCGGGCTGTGATGCACGGCGAGCGGCCGCGCGGTGGTCGGCACCTTGCCTTCGCTCACGGGCCCCGCGATCGTGCCGCCGTCCTGCTGCCACAGCGCGAGGAAGCCACGCGCGAAGAACGTCGTGTGATCGAGGATCGCGAGGTTGGTCGTGTGCGCGCCGCAGCGCAGCGGGTAGTCGCCGGCGAACGACGCGGTCATGATGCCGCCGCCGGCCGTCAGCGTCGGGCGCGCGGCCGCGGCAGCCGCGCTGCACGAGCCCGAGCCTTCCACGAGCTGGTTGTCGATCGACAGGTCCGCGAGCGGCGGCAGCACGTCGACGGCCACCTTGCCGTCGTCGCCCGGCGTGACCGTGAACGACACCGCCTTGAACGCGTACAGCAGCGGATCGGGGCCGACGTTGTACGGCGCGCTGGCGTCGTCGTCGAACGACGGCAGGTCGCGCGTCGACGCCGCGAAATAGCTCTTGTCGAGCACGAGGCCGCCGGCCACGCGCTTGACGCCGGCCTTGCGGAGCTTGTCGACGAGGTCGATCAGCTCTTCGGGCACGAGCTTCGGATCGCCGGTGCCCTTGATGTACAGGTTGCCCTGCAGCGTGCCGTCGGGGTCGATCGTGCCGTCGGCGTACGCGGTCGTGCGCCAGCGGTAGTCGGGGCCGAGGATCGACAGGCCCGAGAAGGTCGTCACCAGCTTCATCGTCGAGGCCGGCAGCATCGGCCGGCTCGCATTCCACGCGATCAGCGGTTCGGGATCGCCGACGCGCTCGACGACGACGCTCATCGCCGAGGCCGGCACCTTCGCGCGTTGCAGCGCGACGAGCACGGACGCCGGCAGGCCGGCCGCGCGCGCGGCCGGCGACACGACGACGGCCTTGCGCGCTTCCTTGTGGGACTTCTTGCGGGCCTGCGCGGACGGCGCGAACGCGAGGGCCGTGCAGGTGGCGACGACGGCTGCTGCGCGCAGGCAGACGCGGGCGCGGGGGGCGAACCGGGTGGAAAGATCGGAAATCGGCATGGGCGAATACGGGAAAAGCAGGGGTTCGGGCAGGGCGCGCGGCGGCGCCGAAGCGCACATTGTAGAGACAAGTCCGCGCAACCCCCTTGCAGTCCGCCTTACTGTTGCATTGCAGGGTGCCGCGCACGCGATTCGCGGCGCTACAATGGTCGGCGTGTTTGACTCGCTCCATGGATGCCTGTCCCGATGCGGATACTGCTTGTCGAAGATGATCGAATGATTGCCGAGGGCGTGCGCAAGGCGCTGCGCTCGGACGGCTTTGCGGTCGACTGGGTGCAGGACGGCGACGCGGCGCTCACGGCGCTCGGCGGCGAGACGTACGATCTGCTGCTGCTCGATCTCGGCCTGCCGAAGCGCGACGGCATCGACGTGCTGCGCACGCTGCGCGCACGCGGGCTGTCGCTGCCGGTGCTGATCGTCACCGCGCGCGATGCCGTCGCCGACCGCGTGAAGGGGCTCGACGCGGGCGCCGACGACTACCTCGTCAAGCCGTTCGACCTCGACGAACTGGGCGCGCGGATGCGCGCGCTGATCCGCCGCCAGGCCGGGCGCAGCGAGTCGCTGATCCGCCACGGCGCGCTGACGCTCGATCCCGCTTCGCACCAGGTGACGCTCGACGGCGTGCCCGTCGCGCTGTCCGCGCGCGAGTTCGCGCTGCTCGAGGCGCTGCTCGCGCGGCCGGGCGCGGTGCTGTCGAAGAGCCAGCTCGAGGAAAAGATGTACGGCTGGGGCGAGGAGATCGGCAGCAACACGGTCGAGGTCTACATCCACGCGCTGCGCAAGAAGCTCGGTTCGGACTTGATCCGCAACGTACGCGGGCTCGGCTACATGGTCGTCAAGGAAAGCTGACGCGTGAGGTCGATTCGTCATCAATTGCTGATCTGGCTGCTCGCGATCGTCGTCGCGGGCGTGGGCATCGCGGGCTGGCTCATCTACCGGCAGGCGCTCGCGGAAGCGAACGAACTGTTCGACTACCAGCTGCAGGAAATCGCCGCGGCGCTGCCGTCGGAGCCGTTCTCGCAGGTGTTCGGCTCGCGCACCAACGGCGACGAAGGCATCGTGATCCAGATCTGGAACCGCAACGGCGTGCTGATGTACTTCTCGCATCCGCGTGCGCCGATCGCGCCGCGGGCGGAACTCGGCTTCTCGACCGAGCGCACCGATCGCGGCGAGTGGCGCGTGTACGGTGCGATCGTCGGCGACAACGTCGTGCAGCTCGCGCAGCCGCTGTCGGTGCGCAACCGGCTGGCGGCGAACGTCGCGCTGCGCACGCTGTGGCCGCTGATCGTGCTGCTGCCGTTCCTCGGTGCTGCCGTGTGGGTGATCGTCGGTCGCGGGCTCGCGCCGCTCGGTCGCGTGACGCGCGCGGTCGAGGCGCGCCGGCCGGAAGCGCTCGATCCGTTGCCCGACGCGCGCTTGCCGCTCGAGGTGCAGCCGCTCGTCCGCGCGCTGAACGGGCTGCTTGCGCGGCTGTCGGCCGCGCTCGATACGCAGAAGGCGTTCGTCGCCGACGCCGCGCACGAGCTGCGCACGCCGCTCGCGGCCGTGCAGATCCAGGCGCAGCTGGTCGCCCGCGCGAAGGACGATGCATCGCGCCGCGAGGCGGTCGCGGATCTCCAGGACGGCGTGTCGCGCGCGACGCGCCTCACCGAGCAGTTGCTCGCGCTCGCACGCGCCGAGCCGGACGGCGCGACGATGCGCGAACCGGTCGACCTGCAGGCGCTGCTCGCCGAATGCGTGGCCGCGCATGCGCCGCTCGCACAGCGGCACAACATCGATCTCGGCTTCGAGGAAACGCGTGCGGCGAGCGTCGTTGCGGACGTCGGCGCGCTGCGCGTGATGTTCGGCAACCTGCTCGACAACGCGGTGAAGTACACGCCGGACGGCGGCCGCATCGACGTGTCGTTGACGAGCGACGCGGCCGGCCGCGCGTGCGTGCAGATCGGCGACAGCGGGCCCGGCATTCCGGCGGACGAGCGCGAGCGCGTGTTCGACCGCTTCTATCGCGACAGCACGGCACGTGCACGCACCGACGTGTCGGGCAGCGGCCTCGGGCTTGCGATCGTCAAGCGCGTGGCGGCGCAGCAGGGCGCGACGGTGTCGCTCGGCGATGCGGCCGCGGGCGGCCTGCTCGTCAGCGTCGTGTTCCGCGATGCCGAGATGCCGGCCCAGGCGCCGCAACCGTCCGAATCCGTGTGAAGCGTGCCGCCGGGGCGGGCGCCGGCGGCCGCTTAAGCCCCGCTTAAGGCTGATTAAGCCTCCTTTAAGTCAGGGTCGTTACGCTGCGTCCTAACAAAGAGGAGGTCCTACGATGAACACCCGATTCCTTGCGCGCGGCGCCGTCGCGGTCGCCGTGGCGGCCGCCCTGTCGGCCGGCTATTTCGCCGGCACCCGTCGCGCCGATCCGCAGATCATCACGCCCGCGCAGGCTGCCGCACTGATGCCGGCCGAAGCGGCCGCCAAGACCGGCATCCCCGATTTCTCCGGGCTCGTCGAGACCTACGGCCCGGCGGTCGTGAACATCAGCGCGAAGCACGTCGTGAAGCAGGTGTCGCGGCGCGTGCAGCAGCCGCAGCTGCCGATCGACCCGAGCGACCCGTTCTACCAGTTCTTCAAGCACTTCTACGGCCAGGTGCCGGGCATGGGCGGCGACGCGCAGCCGGACGACCAGCCGAGCGCGAGCCTCGGCTCCGGGTTCGTCATCAGTTCCGACGGGTACATCCTCACCAATGCGCACGTGATCGACGGCGCGAACGTCGTCACGGTCAAGCTGACCGACAAGCGCGAATACAAGGCGAAGGTCGTCGGCGCCGACAAGCAGTCCGACGTCGCGGTGCTGAAGATCGACGCGAGCGGCCTGCCGACCGTGAAGATCGGCGATCCGGCGCAGAGCAAGGTCGGCCAGTGGGTCGTCGCGATCGGCTCGCCGTACGGCTTCGACAACACGGTCACGTCGGGCATCATCAGCGCGAAGTCGCGCGCGCTGCCGGACGAGAACTACACGCCGTTCATCCAGACCGACGTGCCGGTGAATCCCGGCAACTCGGGCGGCCCGCTGTTCAACCTGCAGGGCGAGGTGATCGGCATCAACTCGATGATCTACTCGCAGACGGGCGGCTTCCAGGGCCTGTCGTTCGCGATCCCGATCAACGAGGCGATCAAGGTGAAGGACGAGCTCGTGAAGACGGGCCACGTGAGCCGCGGCCGCCTCGGCGTCGCCGTGCAGGGGCTGAACCAGACGCTCGCGAGTTCGTTCGGGCTGCCGAAGCCGGACGGCGCGCTCGTCAGCTCGGTCGACCCGAACGGTCCGGCCGCGAAGGCCGGCCTGCAGCCGGGCGACGTGATCCTGTCGGTCAACGGTTCGCCGGTCGCCGATTCGACGTCGCTGCCCGCGCAGATCGCGAACCTGAAGCCCGGTTCGAAGGCCGACCTGCAGATCTGGCGCGACAAGTCGAAGAAGTCGCTCAGCGTGACGCTCGGCGCGATGGCCGATGCGAAGCTCGCGTCGAACGACGGCGGGCCGGTCGAGCAGGGCCGCCTGGGCGTCGCGGTGCGGCCGCTGTCGCCGCAGGAGCGCAGTGCCGACAACCTGTCGCACGGGCTGATCGTGCAGCAGGCCGGCGGGCCGGCCGCCAACGCGGGCATCCAGCCCGGCGACGTGATCCTCGCGGTCAACGGCCGCCCGGTCACGAGCCCCGAGCAGTTGCGCGACGCGGTCAAGGGAGCGGGCAACAGTCTTGCTCTGCTGATCCAGCGCGATAATGCACAGATCTTCGTGCCGGTCGACCTGAGCTGACCGGTATGGCCGACGGCCGGCCAGGCCGGCCGCGGCGGGCGCCGCCGCCGCTCGGTCGCGTGACGCAGCGCCCCGTATGTGTTCCGACCCCAAGGAGAGAGCCATGCAATATCTACGCAACGTGTCCCGATTTGCCGTCGCGGCGGCGCTGGCCGCCGGCCTCGCAGCCGGTGCGACCGGCGCGTACGCGCAGTCGGACGGCTTGCCCGCCGCGCGCCAGCAGGGCGACGTCACCTTCGTGTCCGGCGGCGTCGGGCAGGACGAATCGACGGCGTTCCAGCGCAACGAAGCGAAGTGGCCGCTGGCGCTGCGCTTCACCGGCAAGGGCGGCGAGTTCCTGGCCGACGTCCATGTGCGGATCGTCGACGGCAAGGGTGCCGAGGTGCTGAAGACCGACGCGCGCGGGCCGTACATGCTCGTGCAGGTGCCGCCCGGGCGCTATACGGTGCATGCGTCGTACCAGGGCAACGACGAGTCGCGCGCCGTCACAGTCGGCGCGAAGGGCGGCGCGAAAACCGCGTTCCAGTGGAGCGCGCAGTAGCACGCCGCGCGCGGCCCGGGCGCGGGTCGCGCAATCGGACGAAGTTTCGCCCATAATGAAAGCCACGGCACCCGTGCCGTGGCTTTTTTCGTTTCCTGCCCCCGGCCCGCCGGCCGCCCGAAGGAGAAACGATGTCCGATGCAGCCGACCCTCGACTCGAAATCGTGCCGAACCGTCATCGCGTGCGCGTGATTCATCGCGGCATCACGTATGCCGATTCGCATGGCGCGCTGACCGTGCGCGAAACGGGGCTCCCGGACATCCATTACCTGCCGCGCAGCGACGTCAACATGCGCCGGCTCGTGAAATCCGGCACCACGACGGCCTGCCCGTACAGGGGGCAAGCCGTGCACTTCGATTTGCAGACCGAAGACGGCGTGATCGAGAACGCCGCATGGAGTTACGAAGAACCGAAGGAGGCGGCGTCCGTGCTTGCGCACTACGTCGCCTTCGATGCCGCACGGATCGACAGTCTCGTCGAGACGTCCTGATGCGGCGCGCGTTCATCGGGGAGGCGTCATGGAACTGAACGACACGTTACGCGTACCGCTCGCGCCGCCTGTCGTGCGGGATGCGCTTGAAGATCTCGCATTGCTGCGGGCGAGCTTCGACCATTGCGAATCGTTCGTGAAACTCGCACACGGCGAGTTCGCGTTGACGATCACGGTGCCGCTCGGGCCGCTGCGCGCCCGCTACGACGTGCGCGCGCACGCGGCCGCCGAGCACGGCGATGCGGAGGGGCAGCCGCGCCGCGTGCTCAACTTCAAGGCGCGGGCCGACGGCCTCGGCGCGCTGCGCGGCCAGGTCGAACTCGTGCTGATGCCGGACGACGACGCGAGCGCCACGCGCATCGAGTATGTCGTCTGGGCGACGGCGAGCGGGCCGCTGGCCGAGCTGCCGGGGCGGCAGATCGACAATGCGCTGCGCGAGTGGACCGACACCTTCTTCCGCGAGTTTTGCGCAGTCGTGCAGGCGAAGCACGGCCTCGCGCCGAATCGCGCGCGCTCGCACGCGCAGCGGCGCCAGCACGTGTTCCTGCGGCCGGCATCGCTGGTGGCCGCGACGAAGCGTTCGCTGCCGCCGCATCTCGGCGGCGCGCTGACCGGTCGTGCCGCCAGTGCGCTCCCGCATCGCGGTTCCGGCACGGTGCCCGTCTGGGCATGGGCGGCGATGATCGTGTTCGTCGCGCTGCTGCTTTATGCGGCGCGCTGGATCAACGGCGCCTGAGCGGCCGGCCGGTTCCCCCGGTTCCACTTCACGGCCTGCGCGCCGACCGCGAGGCGGGCGTTACCGTCCCGCATCGGCATAGGCCGCGGCGCCGCGAAATTCCCTTCGATAGGCAGATGGCGACGTGCCGAGCGCGCCCGCGAAATGCTGGCGCAGCGACACGCTAGAGCCGTAGCCGGCCGCCTGCGCGATCGCGTCGATCGATTGCCCGGTGGTTTCGAGCAGGTGCTGCGCACGCGCGAGCCGCTCGGCCTGCAGCCACGCGGTGACGGTCGTGCCCGTCGCCTGGCGGAAGTGGCGCGTGAGCGTACGGCGGCTCATCAGCACGCGTTCGGCGAGCGAATCGACGCTGTGCGCGGCGTCGAGATGCGCCCGCACCCAGTCGAGCAGGCCCGCGAGCCGCGCATCGCGCGGGTGGGCGGCGACCGGCTGCGGCACGTACTGGGCCTGCCCGCCCTGGCGGTGCGGCGGGATCACGAGGCGGCGCGCGATCTGGTTCGCGGCGTCCGAGCCGAAGCGGCGCCGCACGACGTGCAGGCAGCAGTCGAGCCCCGCGGCCGTGCCGGCCGACGTCATCAGGTTGCCGTCGTCCACGTACAGCACGTCGGGATCGAGTTTCACGCGCGGAAAGCGTTGCGCGAAATCGTCGGCCCACGCCCAGTGCGTGGTGGCCGGGCGGCCGTCGAGGAGGCCTGCCGCGGCGAGCACGTACGCGCCGAGGCACAGCCCGACGAGTTGCGCGCCACGGGCGGCGACCGCGCGGACGGCATCGAGCATCGCGTCGGGCGGCGCTTCGTCCGGGTCGCGCCATGCCGGCACGATGACGATGTCCGCATCGTCGAGTGCGTCGAGCCCGTACGGCGCGGTGATCGTGAAGCCGCCCGTCGTGGACAGCGGGCCGCGCTCGGCCGAGCAGACGCGGAACTCGAACACGGGCGACGCGGCTGCGTCGCGTTCCTTGCCGAACACGACGGACGGCACCGACAGGTGGAACGGGCTGATGCCGTCGTATGCGATTACGGCGACGACGGTCGGTGCGGTCGGAACGGGCGGGGCGAACGGCGAAGCGGGCGACGCGGGTGATGCAGCGGCGGTCATGGCGGGCTCCGGATGGGCGATGGCCCGATTCTATCGAAGAATGGCTATCGGGCCACTGTCCGCACCGGCGACGCGGCTCGACAATGCATCGCATCGCGCTGCTGGCTGTCCCGTTCCGGGGCGGGGCAGCGCCCCCGGACCAGGAGCCCGCCATGTCGAACGCCGTCCCGTCTTCCGTTTCCCAGCCTGCTGCCCGCCGTGCGCTGATCGTGATCGACGTCCAGAACGAATACGTGACGGGCAGTTTGCCGATCGAGTATCCGCCGCTCGATGTGTCGCTCGCGAACATCGGCCGCGCGATCGACGCCGCGCATGCGGCCGGCGTGCCGGTGATCGCGGTCCAGCACGTTGCACCGGCCGGCGCGCCGATCTTCGCGCCCGGCAGCGACGGCGTCGCGCTGCACGCGGTGGTCGCCAGCCGGCCGTACGCGCACCTGATCGAGAAAGCGCAGGCGAGTTCGTTCGCCGGCACCGGTCTCGCTGCGTGGCTCGACGCGCACGGGATCGACACGCTCGTGGTGGCCGGCTACATGACGCACAACTGCAATGCCGCAACGGTCTATCACGCGGCGCATGCGGGGCTGAAGGTCGAATACCTGGACGACGCGACGGGTGCGCTGCCTTACGAGAACGAAGCGGGGGCGGCGAGTGCCGAAGAGATTCACCGCGCGTACACGGTGGTGTTCCAGTCGAATTTCGCGGCGGTGATGTCGACCGACGCGTGGATCGCGGGACTGGCCGGCGCACCGGTGCCGGCGCGCGATTCGGTGGCCGCGTCGAACCGGCGGGCCCGCGCGCATCGCGCGAAGGCGGCCTGACCCGGCCGGAGGGGCGGGGGCGGCCGCGCCGTCAGTCGCCGTCCTTCAGCATCGCCGGGCTGTAGCGCAGCATGTCGAAACAGCCGTCGACGAGCTTTTCCGCATGCTGCTCGGCGTCGATCTCGTCGGGCAGCATCAGCATGTCCCGCACGAAGCCGCTGACGAGCGTGTGCAGCATCAGGGTCGCCCGCCACGTATCGAGCCGCTCGGGCAGCAGCTTGAGCCGCACGGCCACTGCGAGATCGGCGTCGATCGTGTGCAGCGCCTCGCTCATCCCCGCGCGGTTGCGCTGCAGCAGCGGCTCCATGTCCGCGACGTACTCGCACTTCATGAACAGGATGCTGAACACGCGCCGCAGCTGCGAGTCGCGCTGCACGCCGAGCAGGCACCAGATCAGGATCTGCCGGACCTTCTCGAGCGGATTGCCGCCCGGCGCGTCGAGCGGCATCCGCTTCAGTTCGTCGATCGGCAGAAATACGCGGTCGAACATCGCGTCGAACAGTTCGCTCTTGTTCGCGAAGTGCCAGTAGATCGCGCCGCGCGTCACGCCGGCGTGCTGCGCGATATCCGCGAGCGATGTGTGCGACACACCCTTCTCGAAGAACACGTGCTCGGCGGCGTCGAGAATGCGGTTGCGCGTCTCGAGCGCCTCCTCCTTGGTACGTCTGACCATGTGCAGGCCTGAATGGATCGGTCGTAGGTGAATATAGGGTCTGCAACCCTCGCAGCCGTCATGGAGACGGGCTATGCTTGCCACTGGTAACAATCCGTAAGACTGGACCGTCGGCAGGGCACAAACGGGCTTTTTACATACATTCGTGAATGTATATACAATACCACCCTACGATCGAATGACCCAAGTGGCAATCAGTTAATATCCCACTCTGCTGATTCCCGCCAAAGTACCTGTCCGCAGTTCGCGGCATCCCCGTCGGCACGGAGGTCTCGTGCCGACGTGCTGTATCTAGTAGTCCAGTAATTCAGGTGTTCGATCTGCGCCGCGAGGCGCATCCGTGTTGCGCTCCCGCCGGGTGCTGCACTTATTCCATTGGCTATACACAGAGGTCGCTCCATGCGCGTCGAACGGGTTCCATACCGCTTGATCACTGTCGCGGCAGCCGCGGTTTTCCTGGCTGCATGCGGAAAAAAAGAATCGGCACCGCCGCCGCAAACGCCGGAAGTCGGCGTCGTCACCGTCCAGCCGCAAGCCGTTCCGGTCTTCACCGACCTGCCGGGCCGCACCAGTGCATTCCTCGTCGCGCAGGTCCGCGCACGGGTCGACGGCATCGTGCTGCGCCGTGAATTCACCGAAGGCACCGACGTCAAGGCCGGCCAGCGCCTCTACAAGATCGACCCGGCGCCGTACGTCGCCGCGCTGAACAGCGCGAAGGCGACGCTCGCGAAGGCGCAGGCGAACCTCGTCACGCAGAACGCGCTGGTCGCGCGCTACAAGGTGCTGGTCGCCGCGAACGCGGTCAGCAAGCAGGACTACGACAACGCGGTGGCCACGCAAGGGCAGGCCGCTGCCGACGTCGCAGCCGGCAAGGCGGCGGTCGACACCGCGCAGATCAACCTCGGCTATACGGATGTCGTGTCGCCGATCACCGGCCGCGTCGGCATTTCGCAAGTGACGCCGGGCGCGTACGTGCAGGCGAGCCAGGCCACGCTGATGTCGACCGTGCAGCAGCTCGATCCGGTGTACGTCGACCTCACGCAGTCGAGCCTCGACGGCCTGAAGCTGCGCCAGGACGTGCAGAGCGGCCGCCTGAAGACGAGCGGCCCGGGCGCGGCGAAGGTGTCGCTGATCCTGGAAGACGGCAAGACCTACTCGGAAGCGGGCAAGCTGCAGTTCTCGGACGTGACGGTCGACCAGACCACCGGCTCGGTGACGATCCGCGCGGTCTTCCCGAACCCGGGCCGCGTGCTGCTGCCGGGGATGTTCGTGCGCGCACGGATCGAGGAAGGCGTGAACGAGAACGCGTTCCTGGTGCCGCAAATCGGCGTCACGCATGACCAGAAGGGCCAGGCGGTCGCGATGGTGGTGAACGCCAGCAACAAGGTCGAGCCGCGTCCGCTGAAGACGACCGGCATGCAGGGCCCGAACTGGGTCGTCGAAGGCGGTCTGCAAGCGGGCGATCACGTGATCGTTCAGGGCGTCGACAAGGTGCGCCCGGGTGCGACCGTGAAGACGGTTGCCGCCCAGCTCGCGCCGGCGGCCGATGCCGCACCGGGCGCTGCTGCCGCCTCCGCCGCACCGGCTGCCGCCGGTTCCGGCGCCGCTGCTGCTTCCGGTGCCGCTGCATCGGGCGCCGCGCCGGCGAGTGCTGCCGCTGCTTCGAGCGCGCAATAACAGGGAGCCTGTTTCATGGCAAAGTTTTTTATCGATCGCCCGATCTTCGCGTGGGTGATCGCCATCATCCTGATGCTGGCCGGGGTCGCGTCGATCTTCACGCTGCCGATCTCGCAGTATCCGACGATCGCGCCGCCATCGATCCAGATCACCGCGAACTACCCGGGCGCTTCCGCGAAGACGGTGGAAGACACGGTGACGCAGGTGATCGAGCAGCAGATGAGCGGTCTCGACAACTTCCTGTACATGTCGTCGACGAGTGACGACTCGGGCAACGCGACGATCACGCTGACCTTCGCGCCGGGCACCAACGCCGACATCGCACAGGTCCAGGTGCAGAACAAGCTGTCGCTCGCGACGCCGGTTCTGCCGCAGGTCGTGCAGCAGCTCGGCCTGTCGGTGACGAAGTCGAGCAGCAGCTTCCTGCTGGTGCTCGCCTTCAACTCCGAAGACGGCAGCATGAACAAGTACGACCTCGCGAACTTCGTGGCGTCGCACGTGAAGGATCCGATCAGCCGGTTGAACGGCGTCGGTACCGTCACGCTGTTCGGCTCGCAGTACGCGATGCGGATCTGGCTCGACCCGAACCGCCTGACCAACTACGGCCTCACGCCGGTCGACGTGTCGACCGCGATTGCCGCGCAGAACGTGCAGATCGCGGGCGGCCAGATCGGCGGCACGCCGTCCACGCCGGGCACGATGCTGCAGGCGACGATCACCGAATCGACGCTGCTGCAGACCCCTGCGCAGTTCGGCAACATCCTGCTGAAGGTCAACCAGGACGGCTCGCAGGTTCGCCTGAAGGACGTCGCGAAGATCGAGCTCGGCGGCGAAAACTACAACTTCGACACGAAGTACAACGGTCAGCCGACCGCGGCACTCGGTATCCAGCTCGCGACCAACGCGAACGCCCTCGCCACTGCGAAGGCCGTGCGCGCGAAGATCGACGAACTGGCGCCGTTCTTCCCGCACGGTCTCGTCGTGAAGTACCCGTACGACACGACGCCGTTCGTGAAGCTGTCGATCGAGGAAGTGGTCAAGACGCTGCTCGAAGGTATCGTGCTCGTGTTCCTCGTGATGTATCTGTTCCTGCAGAACCTGCGGGCGACGATCATCCCGACGATCGCGGTGCCGGTCGTGCTGCTCGGTACGTTCGCGGTCATGTCGATGGTGGGCTTCTCGATCAACACGCTGTCGATGTTCGGCCTCGTGCTCGCGATCGGCCTGCTGGTGGACGATGCGATCGTGGTGGTGGAGAACGTCGAGCGGGTGATGGCGGAAGAGGGCTTGTCACCGAAGGAGGCGACCCGCAAGGCGATGGGCCAGATCACCGGCGCGCTGGTCGGTATCGCGCTCGTGCTGTCGGCCGTGTTCGTGCCGGTCGCGTTCTCCGGCGGCTCGGTCGGTGCGATCTATCGGCAGTTCTCGCTGACGATCGTGACGGCGATGATCTTGTCGGTGCTGGTTGCGTTGATCCTGACGCCGGCCTTGTGCGCGACGATCCTCAAGCCGATCCCGCAGGGCCATCACGAAGAGAAGAAGGGTTTCTTCGGCTGGTTCAACCGCACGTTCAACAACAGCCGCGACAAGTACCACGTCGGCGTGCACCACGTGATCAAGCGCTCGGGCCGCTGGCTCATCATCTATCTGGTCGTGATCGTCGCGGTCGGGCTGCTGTTCGTGCGCCTGCCGAAGTCGTTCCTGCCTGATGAAGACCAGGGCCTGATGTTCGTGATCGTGCAGACGCCGTCGGGTTCGACGCAGGAAACGACCGCGAAGACGCTCGCGAACATTTCCGACTACCTGCTGAAGGACGAGAAGGAAATCGTCGAGTCGGCGTTCACGGTCAACGGCTTCAGCTTCGCGGGCCGCGGCCAGAACTCCGGTCTCGTGTTCGTGCGCCTGAAGGACTACTCGCAGCGTCAGCATGCGAACCAGAAGGTGCAGGCGCTGATCGGCCGGATGTTCGGGCGTTACGCGGGCTACAAGGACGCGATCGTGATCCCGTTCAACCCGCCGTCGATTCCTGAACTCGGCACGGCTGCGGGCTTCGACTTCGAGCTGACGGACAATGCCGGTCTCGGCCACGATGCACTGATGGCCGCGCGTAACCAGCTGCTCGGGATGGCCTCGAAGGATCCGACGCTGCAGGGTGTCCGTCCGAACGGCCTGAACGATACGCCGCAGTACAAGGTCGACATCGACCGCGAGAAGGCGAATGCGCTGGGCGTGACGGCGGATGCGATCGACCAGACGTTCTCGATCGCGTGGGCGTCGAAGTACGTGAACAACTTCCTCGACACCGACGGCCGGATCAAGAAGGTCTACGTGCAGGCAGACGCGCCGTTCCGGATGACGCCGGAAGACATGAACATCTGGTACGTGCGCAACGGGTCGGGCGGGATGGTGCCGTTCAGCGCGTTCTCAACCGGTCACTGGACGTACGGTTCGCCGAAGCTCGAGCGTTACAACGGCGTGTCGGCGATGGAAATCCAGGGTCAGGCCGCACCGGGCAAGTCGACCGGTCAGGCGATGACCGCGATGGAAGGGCTCGCGAAGAAGCTGCCGGTCGGTATCGGCTATTCGTGGACGGGCCTGTCGTTCCAGGAAATCCAGTCCGGTTCGCAGGCGCCGATCCTGTACGCGATCTCGATCCTCGTCGTGTTCCTGTGTCTCGCGGCACTGTATGAAAGCTGGTCGATTCCGTTCTCGGTGATCATGGTGGTGCCGCTCGGCGTGATCGGCGCACTGCTCGCGGCGACGATGCGCGGCCTCGAAAACGACGTGTACTTCCAGGTCGGCCTGTTGACCACGGTGGGCTTGTCAGCGAAGAACGCGATCCTGATCGTGGAATTCGCACGCGAGTTGCAGGTGACCGAGAAGATGGGGCCGGTCGAAGCCGCGCTGGAAGCGGCGCGCCAGCGGCTGCGTCCAATCCTGATGACGTCGCTCGCGTTCATTCTCGGCGTGATGCCGCTCGCGATCAGCAACGGTGCGGGCTCGGCGAGCCAGCATGCGATCGGCACGGGCGTGATCGGCGGGATGCTCACGGCAACGTTCCTCGCAATCTTCCTGATCCCGATGTTCTTCGTGAAGATCCGTGCGATTTTCAGCGGCGAGCGGGAAGATGCCGACGAGGCATTGCGTCTGGCTCAGGAGCATGCGAAGCACGAAGAGACGCCGGGCAACGGCGACGAAGGCAACAAGGGACAGTGATGATGCAAAAACACGCTTTGACTGCAACCGCGGTCGCACTGGCCGCCGCGCTTTTTGCCACGGGCTGCACGATGGCGCCGCATTACAAGCGGCCCGACGCACCCGTCGCGCAGGCGTACCCGGCCGGCGGCGTCTACGCGACGCAGCCGGGTGCGGCCGGCGCGCGCAGCGCGAACGGCCAGGCGGCGACCGCCATCGGCTGGCGCGAATTCTTCGTCGATCCGCGCCTGCAGCGGCTGATCGAGATCGCGCTGAAGAACAACCGCGACCTGCGCGTGTCGGTGCTGAACATCGAGGCGGCGCGCGCGCAGTACCAGATCACGCGCGCGGGCCTGTTCCCGACGCTCAACGGTACGGGCACGGGCAACATCCAGCGCCTGCCGGCCGGTGTGTCGACGACGCAGCAGCCGCTGATCACGCGCAGCTACAACGTCGGGCTGTCCGCATCGTGGGAACTCGACCTGTTCGGCCGCGTGCAGAGCCTGAAGGACCAGGCGCTCGCGCAGTACCTGTCGACCGCGTATGCGCGGCAGGCGTCGGAGATCTCGCTGGTGTCGCAGGTGGCGGATCAATACCTGACGCTGCTGTCGACCGACGACCTGCTGCAGGTCACGGAGAACACGCTGAAGTCCGCTCAGGCGCAGTACGACCTGACCAAGCTGCAGTTCGACAACGGCACGGGCTCCGAGCTCGAGCTGCGTCAGGCGCAGACGGTGGTCGAGACGGCGCTTGCAAACCAGCAGGCGCAGGCGCGTGCCCGCGCACAGGCGCTGAACGCGCTGGTGCTGCTGATCGGCGAGCCGCTGCCGGACGACCTGCCGGCGGGCATGCCGCTCGACGCGCAGAACCTGCTGACGGACGTGCCGTCCGGGTTGCCGTCGGATCTGCTCACGCGCCGTCCGGACGTGATGCAGGCCGAGCAGACGCTGCTGGCCGCGAACGCGAACATCGGCGCGGCGCGTGCGGCGTTCTTCCCGAAGATCTCGCTGACGGCGGCGTTCGGCACCGCGAGCCCGACGCTGGGCGGCCTGTTCAAGGCCGGCACGGCGGCGTGGTCGTTTGCGCCGAACATCGCACTGCCGATCTTCGAGGGCGGCGCGAACATCGCGAACCTCGATCTTGCGCACGTGCAGAAGCGCATCGAGATCGCGAACTACGAGAAGGCGATCCAGTCGGCGTTCCGCGAAGTGTCGGATGGCCTGGCCGCACGCGGCACGTACGACCAGCAGATCGCGGCGCTGGAGCGCAACGAGCACGCGCAGCAGCGCCGTTTCGATCTGTCGGACCTGCGTTACAAGAACGGCGTCGACAGCTACCTGTCGGTGCTGACCGCGCAGACGGACCTGTACTCGGCGCAGCAGACGCTGATCAGCGCGCGTCTGGCGCGCTGGACGAACCTGGTCGACCTGTACCGCGCCCTGGGCGGCGGGTGGGTCCAGCGCGCCGGCGAGACGCCGCGCGCGCCGGATGCACCGGTCGACTACGACAAGGCGGCCGCTCCGGCGGCGGCGTCGGCGGCAGCGACGAACGGGTAAGCGCAAGGAAGGGCAGGCGCGGGAAACCGCGCTTGTTCTTCGAACCGGCTGTACGCGTAAGCGAAACGCCACGGATGCAAATCCGTGGCGTTTTCTTTTGTACTGTCGAATCGTGCGGGAGAGGATCGTTGTCGTGACGATGGGTGCGTCGCGTCCTGCTTGCGCCGTACATGCCGTTCGGGCCGTACATGCCAATCACGCCAGTCACGCCAGTCCGCGCGACCATCGGTATCCAGCGCAGCGTGCTGCGACCAGTATTCACGGGCAAGGCGCGATCGCCCGTGCGCCGGTCCTGTCCGGCACCCACCAAGCAAAAACGCCACGGCATGCCGTGGCGTTTTGCGTTACCGCTTCGCGCCGTCGTCCGGCGCGGGGCGATCAGTGGTGCACGTCGGCGGGACGCCCGTCGAAGTCGTGTCCGGCGCGGCGGATGTCGCAGCGCGCATCCTTTTCTCCTTTCACGCCGTTGAACACGATGTTCAGGATCACCGCCGTGGCCGATGCCAGCAGGATGCCGCTGTGCAGGATCGGGGCGAGCGCGGGCGGCAGCTTCGAGAAGAAGTGCGGCGACACGACCGGCACGAGGCCCATGCCGACGCTCACGGCGACGATGAACAGGTTGTGCGAGTTGTTCACGAAGTCGACCTTCGACAGCACCTTGATGCCGTTCGCGGCCACCATCCCGAACATCACGATGCCTGCGCCGCCGAGCACGAACGGCGGCACCGATGCGACGACCTGCGCCATCTTCGGGAACAGCCCGAGCAGCACGAGGATCACCCCGCCCGTTGCACACACGAACCGGCTCTTCACGCCCGTCACGCCGATCAGGCCGACGTTCTGCGAGAACGACGTATGCGGGAACGAGTTGAAGATGCCGCCGATCAGCGTGCCGAGGCCGTCGACGCGCAGGCCGCGCACCAGGCGTTCCTGGTTGACCGGGCGATCGACCATGTCGCCGACCGCGAGGAACATGCCGGTCGATTCGATGAACGTGACGAACATCACCGTGACCATCGTCACGATCGACAGCGGGTCGAAGTGCGGCATGCCGAAGTGGAACGGCATCACGATGCCGACCCACGGTGCGTGCGCGACGCCGTCGGTATTGACGCGGCCGATCGCGAACGCGATCGCGAAGCCGGCGACGATGCCGAGCAGCACCGAGATGTTCGCGATGAAGCCGCGGCCGAACTTGTTGATCATCAGGATCAGCGTCAGCACGAGCAGCGACAGGCCGAGATAGACGGGGCTACCGTACTCGGGGTTGCCGACGCCGCCGGCCGCCCAGTTGATGCCGACTTCCATCAGCGACAACCCGATCACCGCGATCACGGTGCCGACGACCACTGGCGGGAAGAACCGCAACAGCTTGCCGATCATCGGCGCGAGCACGATGCCGATGATGCCGGCCGCGATCGTTGAACCGAAGATGTCGAGAATCCCGAGGCCGGGGTTCGTGCCGATCGCGATCATCGGGCCGACTGCCGCGAACGTGCAGCCCATGATGACGGGCAGGCGGATCCCGAAGATCCACAGGCCCAGCGTCTGGATCAGCGTGGCGATGCCGCACGAAAACAGATCGGCGCTGATCAGGAACGCGATCTGGTCTTTCGGCAGCTTGAGCGCCGCGCCAACGATAAGCGGCACGGCGACAGCGCCGGCGTACATGACGAGGACGTGTTGCAGGCCAAGCGTAACCAGCTTGCCGGTCGGCAGCACTTCATCGCACGGATGGACCGTGTTCGATTGCATCTGTCTCACTCCATGATCTTGTTTTCGGGGTGATACGAAGTTATGCGGAATGAATCCACGCAACAAGAGCGCTGGGTACTATTCCGTTCTTTGCTGGTTCGATATGCCAATTCGGCATGGAACAGGGTGTCGATCATCGGGAAACAGCCGCAGGAGTGAGGTTCCCCGGTTTTATAGCCCTTCAAAATAGCGCCGGCCCCCATGTCAAATATAGGCCGCTTTATGGTGTGTATCGGGCGATGCGCATAGTGGCAAAAAGGGGTGTCGAAAAATCGCGCCGGGTTAACCCGCGAACGGCCGCTTTTGCTCGCAAGGTGCAGCCCGGTGAAACCCGGCGGCCGGCCGTACTTTCGACGCGTCCGCGTGGTGGCAAAAACCGGGGCGCACATCGCGATCCCGTTATCATCGAGATCCGTTCATACGAATTTGCCTATCCGTCATGCGCCTGCTCGGAATCGACCTCGGCACCGGCTCCGTCAAACTCGTCACGCTCGATGCCGATGGTGTCGAGCGGGCAGTCGCGAGCGAACCTTATGCGCTGTCGGCACCGCAGCCCGGCTGGGCCGAGATCGCGCCCGACGCGTGGTGGCAGGCGCTCGTGCGCGCAGCCGCGCGGCTGCCGGCCGGCGAGCGCGCGCAGGTCGCGGCGATCGGTTTCTCGGGCCAGATGCACGGCGCCGTGCTGATCGACGCGGCCGGGCAGCCGGTGCGGCCCGCGCTGCTGTGGCCCGACACGCGCGCGGTGCGCGAAGCGGACACGGCCGCCTGGCCCGTCGCACCGAATCCCGTCGCGCCCGGCATGGCTGGCCCGCTGTTGCGCTGGCTGGCCGCGCACGAACCCGATGCGCTGCGCACCGCGCGCTGGGCCGTGCAGCCGAAGGACTGGCTGCGCATCGCGCTCGGCGGCGACGTCGCGGCCGATCCGAGCGACGCGTGCGCGACCGCGCTTGCGACACCCGATGGCGCGTGGGATTTCGCGTTGATCGACGCGCTCGGCCTGCCGGCCGACCGCTTCGCGCCGGTGATGGCGTCGACTGCGCGCTGCGGCACGCTCGGCGCGCAGGCTGCCGCCGCGCTCGGGCTGCCTGCCGGCGTGCCGCTTGCGACGGGCGCGGCCGACACCGCCTGCGCGGCACTCGGCAGCGGGCTGCTCGCCGCAGGCGACGCACTGCTGACGACCGGCAGCGGCGGCCAGATCGTCGTGCTCGCGGATGCGCTGCCGCCCGCGCGGCGCGGACTGCATCGCTATCGCACCGCGGCCGGCGGCGGCTATTACACGATGGCCGCGATGCAGAACGTCGGGCTTGCGCTCGAAGCCGTGCGCGGCTGGCTCGGCTATGCGGGATGGGCCGACGCGTATGACGATGCATTTGCGCAGCCGGCGTCGGAACGGCTGTGCTTCCTGCCGTACCTGACGGGCGAGCGTTCGCCGTGGATGAACCCCGATGCGCGCGGCGGCTGGCTCGGCCTCGGGCTCGGCGATACGCGCGGCGCGATGATGCGCGCCGCGTTCGAAGGCGTCGCGTTCGCGTTGCGCGCGGGGCTCGATGCGATCCGCGATGCCGAGCGCGGCGACCCGGTGGCGACGCTGCGTCTCGCGGGCGGCGGCTCGGTCGATCCGCGCTGGCGCCAGTTGCTCGCCGACGCGCTCGGCGCGTCGCTGTACGCGATCGATTGCCCGAATGCCGCGACGCGCGGCGCAGCGTTGCTCGCGGGCGTCGCGATCGGGCACTGGCGCGAAGACGCGTTGCGCGCGCTGGCGCCGGCCGCGTCGCCGGTCGCCGCGCCGCGCGACGACCGCCTGCTGGCCGCGCGCCACGCGCGCTTCATCGATCTGTACGCGCGCACGGATGCATGGTTCACGGCGGGCGTTTAAACTCGAACACTTGTTCTTTTGCGTCAGCGATGACGCATCGTGGCAAGCCGGCGGCCGTTTCCCGCACGCGGTGCGTGGCGGGACCGGCCATCATGGCGAGCACGGGATGCTTTCTTCGTGTCGCGCGCGATGCCGCGCGGCACGGCTTCGACAGCTTTGCATGGAACCCGGCGGGCGCCGAAACGCGCGTGCGGGCCGACCTCACAGACACACAGGAGTGACACGATGAAAACGAAAGCCGCGATTGCATGGAAGGCGGGTGCGCCGCTGACGATCGAGGAAGTCGATCTCGAAGGGCCGCGCGCAGGCGAAGTGCTGATCGAAGTGAAGGCGACGGGCATCTGCCACACCGACTACTACACGCTGTCGGGCGCCGATCCGGAAGGGATCTTCCCGGCGATCCTCGGCCATGAAGGCGCGGGCGTGGTGGTCGACGTCGGCCCCGGCGTCGGCACCTTGCGCAAGGGCGATCACGTGATTCCGCTCTACACGCCCGAATGCCGCGAGTGCAAGTTCTGCCTGTCGCGCAAGACCAACCTGTGCCAGAAGATCCGCGCGACGCAGGGCAAGGGCCTGATGCCCGACGCGACGTCGCGCTTCTCGCTCGACGGCAAGCCGCTGTTCCACTACATGGGCACGTCGACGTTCTCGAACTACATCGTGGTGCCGGAAATCGCGGTCGCGAAGGTGCGCGAGGACGCGCCGTTCGACAAGATCTGCTACATCGGCTGCGGCGTGACGACGGGCGTCGGCGCGGTCGTGTATTCGGCGAAGGTCGAGGCGGGCGCGAACGTCGTCGTGTTCGGCCTCGGCGGGATCGGCCTGAACGTGATCCAGGGCGCGAAGATGGTCGGTGCGGACAAGATCATCGGCGTCGACATCAATCCGAAGCGCGTCGAGCTCGCGAAGAAGTTCGGGATGACGCACTTCATCAACCCGAACGAAGTCGAGAACGTCGTCGACCACATCGTGCAACTGACCGACGGCGGCGCCGACTACTCGTTCGAGTGCGTCGGCAACGTGAAGCTGATGCGCCAGGCGCTCGAGTGCACGCACAAGGGCTGGGGCCAGTCGTTCATCATCGGCGTGGCGGCAGCGGGCGAGGAAATCAGCACGCGTCCGTTCCAGCTGGTGACGGGCCGCGAGTGGAAGGGCTCGGCGTTCGGCGGCGCGCGCGGCCGTACCGACGTGCCGAAGATCGTCGACTGGTACATGGAAGGCAAGATCAACATCGACGACCTGATCACGCATACGCTGCCGCTCGAGCGAATCAACGAAGGCTTCGACCTGATGAAGGCCGGCGAGTCGATCCGTTCGGTCGTGCTGTACTGACCGGGAGCGCATCGCCATGCTCGAACTCGTTTCCTCGCATGCGTGCCACGGCGGCGAGCAGCGCTTCTACCGTCACGATTCGGCGGCCATCGGCCTGCCGATGAAGTTCTCGGTGTACCTGCCGCCGCAGGCGGCGCACGGCCGCGTGCCGGCGCTGTTCTATCTCGCGGGGCTCACGTGCACCGACGAGACGTTCGCGATCAAGGGCGGCGCGCAGCAATACGCGGCGCAGCACGGCATCGCACTCGTGATGCCCGACACGAGCCCGCGCGGTGCGGGCGTGCCGGGCGAGACCGAGGCATGGGATTTCGGCGTCGGCGCGGGCTTCTACGTCGATGCGACCGAGGCACCGTGGTCCACGCATTACCGGATGGAATCGTACGTGACGGGCGAACTGCGCGAGCTTGTTGCGGCCGAGTTGCCGATCGACGGTGCGCGGCTCGGCATCTTCGGTCACTCGATGGGCGGGCATGGCGCGCTGACCCTCGCGCTGCGTCATCCGGTCCTGTACCGGTCGGTGTCGGCGTTCGCGCCGATCGCCGCGCCGACGCGCTGCCCGTGGGGCGAGAAGGCGTTCTCGGGTTACCTCGGCGACGATCGCGACGCATGGAAGGCGCACGACGCGAGCGAACTCGTCGCGCGCGCCGATGCGCCGAAGTTCGCGGACGGCATCCTCGTCGACCAGGGGCTGGCCGATCAATTCCTCGCGAACCAGCTGAATCCCGACGTGTTCGAGGCCGCGTGCGCGAAGGCCGGCCAGCCGCTGACGCTGCGCCGTCATCCGGGCTACGACCACGGTTACTACTTCATCTCGACGTTCATCGCCGATCACCTCGCGCATCACGCGCGGGTGCTGGCCCGGTGAGCGGGAAGGGACGCAGATAACGCGTACGGCGTTCTGCGCGAACTCGCGGACGCATGAAAAAACGCCGGCGCTGCCCTCGGGCACGCCGGCGTTTTCATTTGCGTCGGGCGGCGATCCGTCGGGCGGCGATCAGTTGCGCCGCAACAGGCTCGCGCCGTACACGAGTGCCGACAGCGCGGTGATCCAGAAGCTGGTCGGCCAGTCGGTGTGATAGGCGAGCACGATGCCGGCCCACGCCTCGAACAGCGCGAACAGCGCGGCGAGCAGCACGCCCATCGACAGCCGCGTCGACACGTTCTGCGCGGCCGCAGCCGGCCCGACCAGCAGCGTGAACACGAGCAGCACGCCGACGATCTGCGTCGCCGCGGCCACCGCGAGGGCGCACACCGCGAGGAACAGCATCGACACCGTGCGCAACGACACGCCCTTGGCTTCGGCCAGTTCCGGCTGCAGCGATGCAAACAAGAGCGGCCGTGCGATCAGCGCGAGCGCCGCGAGGCTCACCGCGCCGATGCCCGCGAGCACCGCGAGCGTGTCGTGGCTGACCGCGAGCACGTTGCCGAACAGCAGCGCGGTGACCTGCGTTGCGAACGACGTATAGAAATGCAGGAACAGCAGGCCGAAGCCGAGCGCGCCCGACAGGATCACGCCGATCGCGACGTCGCGGCCCGCGAGCTTTTCGCCGAGCGCACCCATCCCGATCCCGGCCGCGAGCGTGAAGCCGACCATCCCCCAGATCGGCGAGATGCCGAGCAGCACCGCGCCCGTCGCGCCCGTGAAGCCGACGTGCGACAGCGCATGGCCCGCGAAGGTCTGCCCGCGCAGCACCAGGAAGTAGCCGACGATGCCCGCGAGCACCGCGACGATGCCCGACGCCGCGAAGGCGTTGATCATGAAGTCGTATTCAAACATCGTGCGAATGCCCGGGATGAGCGTGTCCGTGGTGGTGATGGCCGTGGCCGCCGCCACCGCCGTGCGAGTGACCGTCGTCGTCCTCGTGTTCGTGGTCGTGCTTCTCGATCTCGACGTCGCCCGACATCACGAAGATCTTGCCGTTCACGCGCATCACGTCGATCGGCGACCCGTAGAGCCGCGACAGCACGGGCTTCGTGATCACCTCGTCGACGGTGCCGAGCGCCGCGACGCCGTTGCCGAGATACAGCACGCGGTCGAGCGCGTTCAGCAGCGGATTCAGTTCGTGCGCGGAGAACAGCACGGTGATGCCGAGCTCGCGCTGCACGTTGCGCACGAGTTCGACGACGCCGCGCTGGTGGTTCGGGTCGAGGCTGATCAGCGGCTCGTCGAGCAGCAGCAGCTTCGGATTGCCGAGCAGGCACTGTGCGAGCAGCAGGCGCTGGCGCTCGCCGCCCGACAGTTCCGACAGCGGCCGGCGCGCGAGCGACGGGCCGCCGACGAGATCGAGCACGCGATCGACGTCGCGGCGCGTGGCCGCGTTCGTGTGCGGCAGCCCCCAGCGGTGGCCGTCGGCGGCCATCGCGACGAAGTCGTAGCCGCGCATCCGGCGGTTCGCGAGGCCGCTCCTGATCTGCGGCATGTAGCCGATCGACGGGTTGCCGCGCACGACCGGCACGCCGCCGACGGACAGCGTGCCGGCCGACACGGGCACGAGGCCGAGCACCGCGCGCATCAGCGTCGTCTTGCCCGCGCCGTTCGGCCCGAGCACGCCGACGAATTCGCCGGGTTCGATCGAGAAGCTGACATCGCGCAGGATCGTGCGTCCGCCCAGTTCGAGCGTGACGCGATCGACGGCGAGTGCGTGGGGAGTGTCGGTCATGTCGTTACGGTTGTTTATTGCTTGCCGGCCGACAGCGCGTTGCCGAGCGCGTCGAGCTGGCCGGCCATCCATTGCTGGAAGGTCTTGCCGGCCGGCTGCGTCTCGGTGACGCTGACGGTCGGCACGCCGCCGTCGCGCGCGATCTTCAGCATGCGCCTGGTCATCGGTTCTTCGGCCTGGCTGTTGTAGATCAGCACGCGCACCTGCTTCTTGCGCAGGTCGTTCTCGAACGCGGCGACGTCCTGCGCGCTGGCTTCGGTGTCGTTCATCGTCGCGAGCTGGAAGCGCTGGTTGCGCATGTCGAGACCGATCGCGTCGGACATGTAGCCGAACACGGGCTCGGTGGCCGTCACCGGCACGCCCTTGTACTTCGCGCGCAGCGCGGCGACCTTGTCGTCGACGGGCTTCAGCGACGCGACGAACTTCTGCAGGTTCGCGTCGTACTCGGCCTTGTTCGCCGGGTCGGCACGGCCGAGCTCGGCCGCGATCGCGCGCGCGGCGGCCGGCATCGTCGCCGGGTCGTACCACAGGTGCGGGTTGTCGCCGGCCTTCTTGCCGACCAGGTTGGCGACGACGATCGTCGCGCGCTTCGCCTGCTTCGACGCGCCGAGCAGCTTGCCCATCCACGGATCGTAGTCGGCGCCGTTGTAGATCACGACCTGCGCGTGCTGGAGCGCGCGGGCCGTCTTCGGGCTCGCTTCGAACAGGTGCGGATCCTGGTCGGGATTGCTGAGGATGCTCGTGACCGCGACGTGGCTGCCGCCGATCTGCGTCGCGACGTCGCCGTAGAAATTCTCGGCGGCGACGACGTTGACGGTCGCGGCCTGCGCGAACGCGGGCGCCGCGAGCGACAGCGCGGCAACGGCGGCGGCGAGCCAGCGGACAGGCGACAGGGCACGCCGCGGCGCGCGCTTCAGGGCAATGGACATGGAACTCCTCGTGGGAAGGGGCGGCGCGTGGCCGCGCGATTCGGCGTCAGCGTTGCGCGGGCTTGCGCTTGCAGTGCCCGCACAGGCCGCTCAGCTCGACGACCTGGTGGTGGACTTCGAAACCGTGCGCGGGCTCGCTCGCGGACAGCTGCTTCGCGAGGTCGCCGCCGGGAATCTCGACGGTGTCGCCGCACGAATCGCAGATCAGGAACTGGCCTTCGTGCGGCACGCCGATCTCGCAGCACGCGAAGAACGCGTTCTTCGATTCGATCCGGTGGATGAAGCCGTGCTCGACGAGGAAATCCAGCGCGCGATAGACGGTCGTCGGCGGCACGCGGCCGCGCTGCGGTTCGAGTTCGGCGAGCAGGTCGTACGCGCCGATCGGGCGCTGCGCGGCCAGCACGCGTTCGTAGACCTGGCGGCGCAGCGGCGTCCACGCGAGCCCGTGCTCGGCGGCGAATGCGTCGGCCCGGGACAGCCGGGCGTCAATGGACGATGAGGTAGCCATGGCGTGAAGCAGGGCGATGAAACACAGTATGGCGATGATATAACGTATCGCCGCGCCGTGCAGCGCGATTTCCCCTTTCCGTCCTCGCTTCGTCCCCTTCATCGCCGGTCCCACTGCGCCGCACCGCGCGCCCCGCGCCTTGCCGGGCGTACGCATCGGGCCGCCGTCGTGCGCCGCCGTGCCGCAGCGCGTCATAGAAAGCCGTCACGTCGTCTTGACAGCGCGAATCGCGTATCCGATCATTCGATCAACAACAGAGCAATTGATCGGTCAGAGAGCGTTCGCTCACCTCGTGACCGTCGTACAGCAGAACGAACCGGAGACAGCCAGTGAGACTGGAAGACAAGGTCGCGATCCTGACGGGCGCCGCAAGCGGCATCGGCGAGGCGGTCGCGCAACGCTATCTGGACGAGGGCGCGCGCTGCGTGCTCGTCGACGTGAAGCCGGCAGGCGGCTCGCTCGCGCGGCTGATCGAGGCGAACCCCGGCCGCGCGGTGGCCGTCACCGCGGACGTCACGCGCCGCGACGACATCGAGCGGATCGTCGCGACGGCGGTCGAGCGCTTCGGCGGCGTCGACATCCTGTTCAACAATGCGGCGCTGTTCGACATGCGCCCGATCCTCGACGAATCGTGGGACGTGTTCGACCGGCTGTTCTCGGTCAACGTGAAGGGGCTGTTCTTCCTGATGCAGGCCGTCGCGCAGCGGATGGTCGAGCAGGGGCGCGGCGGCAAGATCGTCAACATGTCGTCGCAGGCGGGCCGTCGCGGCGAGTCACTCGTTTCGCACTACTGCGCGACCAAGGCCGCGGTGATCAGCTATACGCAGTCGGCCGCGCTCGCGCTCGCGCCGCACCGGATCAACGTGAACGGGATCGCGCCGGGCGTCGTCGACACGCCGATGTGGGAGCAGGTCGATGCGCTGTTCGCGCGCTACGAGAACCGTCCGCTCGGCGAGAAGAAGCGGCTCGTCGGCGAAGCCGTGCCGCTCGGCCGCATGGGCGTGCCGGGCGACCTGACGGGCGCCGCGCTGTTCCTCGCGTCGGCCGACGCCGATTACGTCACCGCCCAGACGTTGAACGTCGACGGCGGCAACTGGATGAGCTGACGTGGCGCCGCTCGCACGCGCCACCCGCCGGCCGGCCCGCGACGCTGCGGCATCGCCGCGCGCCGCGGCCGCCGTCGTACCAGGAGGGGCCGCCTGATGGCCGAGATCGTCGTCGCAGGCGAACTGCTCGCCGAATTCGTCGCCGCCGAGCGCGGCCAGGGCTTCGATACACCGGGCCTGTTCGCAGGACCGTTCCCGAGCGGTGCGCCGGCGATCTTCGCCGACCAGGCCGCGCGGCTCGGCGCGCGCGTCGCGTATGCGGGCTGCGTGGGCCGCGACGCGTTCGGCGATGCGATCGTCGCGCGGCTCGAACGCGACGGCGTCGACGTCGCGCGCATCCGCCGCGTCGCGCGCCCGACCGGCACCGCGTTCGTCGCGTATCGCGACGACGGCTCGCGCAGCTTCGTGTTCACGCTGTCCACCAGCGCGGCCGCGTGCGTCGATGCATCCGACGTCGATAGCGCAATGTTCGACGGCTGCCGCTACTTCCACGTGATGGGCTCGTCGCTGACGAGCGAATCGGCGATCGCGGCCGTGCAGCGCGGCGTGATCGAGGCTGCGCGTGCCGGCGCGAAGGTGTCGTTCGATCCGAACGTGCGGCCCGAGATGCTGGGTTTCCGCCCGATGCGCGCGGCGCTCGACCAGATGCTCGCCGCATGCCATCTGTTCCTGCCGAGCGAGGCCGACCTGCCGTTCTTCTGCGGGCCGCAGCCGGCCGAGCGCGCGATCGCAGGTTTGCTCGCGACGCATCCGCTGCTCGAGCGCGTCGTGCTGAAACGCGGCGCGCAAGGCAGCGTCGCGTTCGACCGCGCGAGCCGCGTCGACGCACCGGCCTTTCCGGTCGACGAAACCGACCCGACCGGCGCCGGCGACTGCTTCGGCGGCACGCTGGTCGCAGGCCTCGTCGCGGGCGTGCCGATCGAGGTCGCACTGCGCCGCGCGAACGCGGCCGGCGCGATCGCGGTCACGCGGCGCGGCCCGATGGAAGGCAACAGCAGTGCGGCCGAGATCGACCGCTTCCTGACCGAACGAGGTATCGCATGTCCGGCCTGACGACCCTTGCCGAACGCCCGCGCCATGCGCACGCGGACGCCGTGCTGCGGATGATCTTCGACGCGAACCGCGCGGACGCGCAGCGCGGCATCTATTCGATCTGCAGCGCGCACCGGCTCGTGCTGGAGGCCGCGTGCGAAGCCGCGCGCGCGGACGGCTCGCCGCTGCTGATCGAGGCGACCTGCAACCAGGTGAACCACCTCGGCGGCTATACGAGCATGACGCCGGCCGATTTCCGCCGCGACGTCGACGCGATCGCCGCGCGCTGCGGGCTTGCGCCGTCGGCGCTCGTGCTCGGCGGCGACCATCTCGGCCCGAACCCGTGGCGGCACCGTCGTGCGGCCGACGCGATGCGCGAGGCCGTCGCGATGGTCGCCGCGTATGTCGAGGCCGGCTTCGAAAAGATCCACCTCGATGCGAGCATGGCGTGCGCGGACGATCCCGAGCGGCTCGACGACCGGACGATCGCCGCGCGCGCGGCCGAGCTGTGCCGCGCGGCGGAAGATGCCGCCCGGCGCGCCGGCACGGCGCCCGTCTACGTGATCGGCACCGAGGTCCCGACGCCGGGCGGCGAAGTCAGCGGCGATGCGGGCGATGAAGCGGGCAGCGATGCGATCGCGCAAATCGCGGTCACGCGCAGCGACAGCATCGACGCGACGCTCGACGCGCACCGCCGCGCATTCGCGGCGGCCGGGCTCGACGACGCATGGACGCGCGTCGTCGCGATCGTCGCGCAGCCGGGCGTCGATTTCGACGATCGCCACGTGCTCGACTACGACAGTGCCAAGGCAGCGTCGCTTGGGGCGAGTATCCTGCATACGCCACGCCTCGTGTTCGAGGCACATTCGACCGATTACCAGACCGAAGATGCGCTCGCCGCGCTCGTGCGCGACCACTTCGCGGTGTTGAAGGTCGGCCCCGCGCTGACGTTCGCGCTGCGCGAGGCCCTGTTTGCGCTGACCTTCATCGAGGAGGCGCTGATCGACGACGTCGCGCAGCGCTCGCGGTTGCGCGACGTCGTCGATGCCGCGATGCGTGCGCAGCCCGAACACTGGGCGCCGTACTACCGCGGCGACGAGAGCGCGCAGCGGCTCGCGCGCCAGTTCAGCTACAGCGACCGCATCCGCTACTACTGGCTGCAGCCGGCCGTCGCGGCCGCGGTGGAGCAACTGTTCGGCAACCTCGCGCGGCAGCCGGTGCCCGAGACGCTCGTCGCGCAGTGGCTGCCGGATGTCTACGCGGCATGCCGCGCGGGCGGGCTCGCGAAAGAGCCGCGCGCGTGGGTGCGCCACCGGATACGCGACGTGATCGCGCACTATGCGCGCGCGTGCGGCATGCAGCGGCCGGCATGACGGGCCGCGAAGGAAACGACGCAACACCGACGACACTTCGAACAAACACAGGAGACATGCCATGCAACGAAAGATGCTCGACGCCGCCGCACGCTGCTTCGCCGGAGCCGCGCTCGCGACGGCGGCCTGCGCCGCGTCCGCCGGCACGCTGACGATCGCGACGCTGAACAACCCCGACATGATCGAGCTGAAGAAGCTGTCGCCGGCATTCGAGAAGGCGAACCCGGACATCAAGCTGAACTGGGTGATCCTCGAGGAGAACGTGCTGCGCCAGCGCGCGACGACCGACATCACGACCGGCAGCGGCCAGTTCGACGTGATGGCGATCGGCACCTACGAGACGCCGCAGTGGGGCAAGCGCGGCTGGCTCGCGCCGATCACGGGCCTGCCGGCCGATTACGACCTGAACGACATCGTGAAGACCGCGCGTGACAGCCTGTCGTACAACGGCCAGCTCTATGCGCTGCCGTTCTACGTCGAAAGCTCGATGACGTTCTACCGCAAGGACCTGTTCGCGGCGAAGGGGCTGAAGATGCCCGACCAGCCGACCTACGAGCAGATCGCCGACTTCGCGGACAAGCTCACCGACAAGGCGAAGGGCACCTACGGGATCTGCCTGCGCGGCAAGGCCGGCTGGGGCGAGAACATGGCGTACGTGTCGACGGTCGTGAACACGTTCGGCGGGCGCTGGTTCGACGAGAACTGGAACGCGCAGCTCACGTCGCCCGAATGGAAGAAGGCGATCACGTTCTACGTGAACCTGCTGAAGAAGGACGGCCCGCCGGGAGCGAGCTCGAACGGTTTCAACGAGAACCTGACGCTGACCGCATCGGGCAAGTGCGCGATGTGGATCGATGCGACGGTCGCGGCCGGCATGCTCTACAACAAGCAGCAGTCGCAGGTGGCCGACAAGATCGGCTTCGCGGCCGCGCCGGTGGCGGCCACACCGAAGGGTTCGCACTGGCTGTGGGCATGGGCGCTGGCCGTGCCGAAGACGTCGAAGCAGCAGGACGCCGCGCGCAAGTTCATCGCGTGGGCGACGTCGAAGCAGTACATCGAGATGGCCGGCAAGGACGAAGGCTGGGCATCGGTGCCGCCGGGCACGCGCACGTCGACGTATCAGCGCCCCGAGTACAAGGCCGCCGCGCCGTTCTCGGACTTCGTGCTGAAGGCGATCGAGACGGCCGACCCGAACGATCCGTCGCTGAAGAAGGTGCCGTACACGGGCGTGCAGTACGTCGGGATTCCTGAATTCCAGTCGTTCGGCACGGTGGTCGGCCAGTCGATCGCCGGTGCGGTCGCGGGCCAGATGACGGTCGACCAGGCGCTCGCCGCCGGGCAGGCCGCGGCCGACCGCGCAGTGCGGCAGGCCGGCTACAAGAAGTAACGCTCAAGCAGTCACGCGGCCCGCAGCGTGCGCCGTTGCACACGCTGCGGGCCGGCGAAGCTGAAAGGCGGGCAGGTCGTTCGCGCCCGCGCATCAACCGGAGGGACTCCGATCATGCGTCACCTGCGTCTTCCCCTGAGTCACGCGCCGTCGGTCGGCGACGCGTCGTCGCCACCCGGCGCGCCGCGCCGCGCGCGCGGCGGCGCGAGCTGGCTCGTGTCGCCGTCCGTCGCGGTGCTGCTGCTGTGGATGTCGATTCCGCTCGCGATGACGATCTGGTATTCGTTCTCGCGCTACAACCTGCTGAACCCGGACGTGAAGGGCTTCGCGGGGCTCGACAACTACCGTTTCCTCGCGACCGATCCGTCGTTCCTGCCCGCGATCTGGCACACGCTCGTGCTGATCGGCGCGGTGCTCGCGATCACGGTGGTCGGCGGCGTGCTGATGGCCGTGCTGTTCGACCGCAAGTTCTACGGGCAGGGTGTTGCGCGCCTGCTCGCGATCGCGCCGTTCTTCGTGATGCCGACGGTGTCCGCGCTGATCTGGAAGAACATGATCCTGCATCCGGTATACGGGCTCGTCGCGAACGCGATGCGCGCGCTCGGGATGACGCCGATCGACTGGTTCGCCGATTACCCGCTCACCGCGGTGATCATCATCGTCGCGTGGCAGTGGCTGCCGTTCGCGTTCCTGATCCTGTTCACCGCGATCCAGTCGCTCGACCAGGAGCAGAAGGAAGCCGCGCGCATCGATGGCGCCGGCCCGATCGCGATGTTCTTCTACATCACGCTGCCGCACCTGAAGCGCGCGATCGCCGTGGTCGTGATGATGGAGACGATCTTCCTGCTGTCGATCTTCGCGGAAATCTATACGACGACCGGCGGCGGCCCCGGCGACGCAACGACCAACCTGTCCTACCTGATCTACGCGCTCGGCCTGCAGCAGTTCGACGTCGGCCTCGCGTCCGCGGGCGGCATCATCGCCGTCGTGGTCGCGAACGTCGTGTCGTTCTTCCTCGTGCGGATGCTCGCGCGCAACCTGAAGGGAGAGTACGAGAAATGAGCGACCTGACCTTCGAACGCCGGCGCGTGCCGGCCGTGTTCGACCTCGTGCGGCGCGCGCTGCCCGGCACGCTCGCGTGGCTGATCGCGCTGCTGCTGTTCTTCCCGATCTTCTGGATGGCGATCACCGCGTTCAAGACCGAGCAGCAGGCGTACGCGTCGACGCTGTTCTTCGTGCCGACGCTCGACAGCTTCCGCGAGGTGTTCGCGCGCAGCAACTACTTCGCGTTCGCGTGGAATTCGGTGCTGATCTCGGCGGGCGTCACGGTGATCTCGCTGCTGTTCGCGGTGCCGGCCGCGTACGCGATGGCGTTCTTCCCGAACCACCGCACGCAGAAGGTGCTGCTGTGGATGCTGTCGACGAAGATGATGCCGTCGGTCGGTGTGCTCGTGCCGATCTACCTGCTGTGGAAGAACGCGGGGCTGCTCGACACGGTGTCGGGGCTCGTGATCGTCTACACGCTGATCAACCTGCCGATCGCCGTGTGGATGACCTTCACGTACTTCAACGAAATTCCGAAGGACATCCTCGAAGCCGGGCGGATCGACGGCGCGTCGACATGGCAGGAGATCGTCTACCTGCTGATGCCGATGGCGCTGCCGGGGCTCGCGTCCACCGCGCTGCTGCTCGTGATCCTGTCGTGGAACGAGGCGTTCTGGAGCATCAACCTGTCGAGTTCGAACGCCGCGCCGCTGACCGTGTTCATCGCGTCTTATTCGAGCCCCGAAGGGTTGTTCTGGGCGAAGCTGTCCGCGGCTTCCCTGCTGGCCGTCGCGCCGATCCTGATCGTCGGCTGGCTGTCGCAGAAGCAGCTCGTGCGCGGGCTCACGTTCGGGGCGGTCAAATGAGCGTGAATATCCTGATCTGCGATTGCGACGGCGTGCTGATCGACAGCGAGGCCGTGGCCGCCGACGTGATCGTGCGCGAACTCGATGCCCGCTGGCCGGGCGTCGACGCGCGGCCGGCCGTGATGCCGCTGCTGGGGCTGCGCATCGAGCGGGTGCTGGCCGGCGCGGGCGAGGCCGTCGGCCGCACGCTGTCGGCCGCCGACGTCGAGGCGATCCGCCGCGCGGTCGAGGCGGCCGCCGTCAACGCGCCGATGGTCGAAGGCATCGACACGGCGCTCGCCGCGATCCCGTTGACGACGGCGTGCGCGAGCAACAGCTATCGCGCGTACGTCGAGGCGGCGCTCGCACGCACGGGCCTCGCACGTTTCTTCGGCGACCGGCTGTTCTGCGCGGATTCGGTTGCGCGGCCGAAGCCGGCGCCCGACGTGTATCTCGCGGCTGCGCGCACGCTCGGCGCGGCGCCCGCACACTGCCTCGTCGTCGAGGACAGCGTGACCGGCATCACCGCGGCGGCCGCGGCCGGCATGACCGTGCTCGGCTTCGTCGGCGGCGGGCACGCGTCGGCGGCCCAGATCGACGCGCTGCGCAGCATCGGCGCGCGTCACGTATTCGACGACATGCACGAGCTGCCCGGCTACGTCGCGCGCTGGCAGGCGACGGGCGCGGTGCTGCCGAACTAGCAACGATTGCGCGCTGCCGGCAAGGCGGCGCATCACGAACGAACGGAGACAGATCATGGCAAGCGTGCTCCTGCGCAACATCGCGAAGCGCTACGACGACACCGAAGTGCTGCGCAACGTGAACCTCGACATCGCCGACGGCGAATTCGTCGTGTTCGTCGGGCCGAGCGGCTGCGGCAAATCCACGCTGATGCGGATGATTGCGGGCCTCGAGGATATTTCGAACGGCGACCTGCTGATCGATGGCGCGAAGGTCAACGACGTGCCGAGCGCGAAACGCGGCATCGCGATGGTGTTCCAGTCGTATGCGCTGTACCCGCACATGACGCTGTACGACAACATGGCATTCGGCCTCAAGCTCGCGGGCGCGAAAAAGCCCGAGATCGACCAGGCCGTGAAGCAGGCCGCGAAGATCCTGCACATCGATCACCTGCTCGACCGCAAGCCGAAGCAGCTGTCGGGCGGCCAGCGGCAGCGCGTCGCGATCGGCCGCGCCATTACGCGCAAGCCGAAGGTGTTTCTGTTCGACGAGCCGCTGTCGAACCTCGACGCCGCATTGCGCGTGAAGATGCGGCTGGAATTCGCGCGGCTGCACGACGAGCTGAAGACGACGATGATCTACGTGACGCACGACCAGGTCGAAGCGATGACGCTCGCGGACAAGATCGTCGTGCTGTCAGGCGGCGCGGTGCAGCAGGTCGGCACGCCGAACGCGTTGTATCACGCGCCGGCGAACCAGTTCGTCGCGGGCTTCATCGGCTCGCCGAAGATGAACTTCCTGAAGGGCACGGTCGAATCGGCCGATGCGGGCGGCGTGCTCGTGCGCTTCGACAGCGGCGAGACGCAGCGCGTCGCGGTGGAAGCGGCGGGGCTGCAACGCGGCGCCACGGTGACAGTCGGCGTGCGGCCCGAACACCTGCTGGTCGATGCAGCCGGCACGGGCGTTGCCGCCCGGACGATGGCCGTCGAATCGCTCGGCGATGCCGCGTACCTGTATGCGGAGTCGGCCGTTGCGCCGGACGGGCTGATCGCGCGGATTCCGCCGCTCGACACGTATCGCACCGGCGAGGCACTGCGCGTGCACGCTCAGGCCGAGCACTGTCATCTGTTCGACGAGCACGGTCAGGCGTTCCGCCGGCTGAGCGCGCACGCAAAGGCCGCGTGACGGGTGGCGCCGGCGCCGCTCAGATGCGCAGGTGTTCGGCCATGTAGTCGACGAACGCACGCAGCTTCGGCGTCGGGTGCCGGCCCGACGGCCACAGCACGTAGACCGGCGTGCAGCTCGCGACGTGTTCGTCGAGCACCGCGTGCAGCGTGCCGGCGGCGAGCGCGTCGCGCACGAAGAAGATGGGCAGGCACGCGATGCCGAGCCCGCGCAGCACGAAGCACAGCCGCGCTTCCGCGCTGTTGCTGACCATCGCGACCGGTACCTCGGGCAGCGTGCCCGCGCGCGGCGCGCGCAGCGGCCAGGTCTCGAGCTTGCCGCTGGTCGGGAAGCGGTAGTGCAGGCAGCGGTGCTGCGCGAGATCGGCCGGCGTGCGCGGTGTGCCGTGCCGGTCGAGATAGTCGGGCGACGCGACGAGGTGCTGGCGAAAGTGGCCGAGCAGCCGCGACGACAAGCGCGAATCCGACGGCTGGCCGGTGCGCAGCACCGCGTCGAACCCTTCGTCGACGACGTCGACGAGCCGGTCGCTGAAATCGATGTCGAGTTCGATCTCCGGATACGCGGCCATGAAATCGGCGAGCACCGGCAACAGCAGCGTGCCGATCGTCGGCAGGCTCACGCGTAGCCGCCCGCGCGGCGCTTCCGCGCTGTGCGTCAGTTCCTGTTCGGCCGCGTCGATCTCGGCGATCACGCGCCGGCACCGTTCGAGAAAGCGTGCGCCTTCGGCCGTCAGCGTGATGCTGCGCGTGCTTCGGTGAAAGAGCCGCACGTTCAGGCGCGCCTCGAGCCGCGCGATGCGCTTGCCGATCGCCGATGCCGACAGCCCGAGCGCGCGGCCCGCCGCGACGAAACTGCGCGTTTCCGCGACCTGAACGAACACGACGAAGCCGCCCAGATTTTCCATGCAGGTTCCCGATTGCGGACTTCCACGTCCGGATTGTCCGGAACTCTAACCCGGTTTTTCTTCTTGCGTCGGCTCCCTACGATGAGCGCTCGTTCACCGTATGAGGTCACGTCATGTCATCCCTGCCTGTCACCGCTTTCCGCGTGGCACCGGACGCCGCGTTGCGCCACCGGCTCGACGACGCACTCGATCGCGCGCTCGCCGACGAGCGCATGGTCGGCGCGGTCGTGCGGGTCACCCAGGACGGCGAGCTGCGCTATGCGCGCGCCGTCGGGCTCGCCGATCGCGAAGCCGGCACGCCGATGCGGGAAGACGCGCTGTTCCGTCTGTCGTCGGTCACGAAGCCGGTCGTGGCGGCCGCCGCGATGCGGCTCGTCGCGGCGGGACGCATCACGCTCGACGAACCGGTCGCTCGCTGGTTGCCCGAATTCCGCCCGACGTTGACCGACGGCACGCCTGCCGTCATCACGTTGCGTCATCTGCTGTCGCATACGGCCGGCCTCGGCTACCGCTTCCTCGAAGCGGACGGCGACGGCCCGTATGCGCGCGCCGGCGTGTCCGACGGAATGGATCGCGCGGGGCTCTCGCTCGCCGAAAACCTGCGGCGCATCGCCAGCGTGCCGCTGCAGTTCGCGCCGGGCACGTCGTGGGGCTATTCGCTCGCGCTCGACGTGGTCGGCGCGCTGATCGAGGCGGTCGACGGGCGGCCGCTCGCCGACGCGGTGGCCGAGCGCGTCACGACACCGCTCGGGATGACCGACACCGCGTTCGTCGCGCACGACGCCGCACGCTTCGCGACGCCATACGTGACCACGCCGGGCGCGCCGCGCCGGATGGCGGACGTCGATCTCGTACCGGTGTTCGACGGCACGATCGGCATCCGTTTCGAGCCGGCGCGCGTGTTCGATGCCGATGCCTGGCCGTCGGGCGGCGCGGGGATGGCCGGCACCGCGCGCGACTGCGTGACGCTGCTCGACGCGTTGCGCACGGGCCGCGACGGCTGGCTCGACCCCGCATGGGGCGACGAGATGGCGCGTGTCCAGCCGGGGGCGCGCGAACTGCCGGACGCGCCCGGTTTCGGCTTCGGGCTCGGCTTTTCGGTGTTGCGCGATCCGGCCGCCGCGCAGTCGCCGGAGTCGGTCGGCACCTGGCGCGGCGGTGGCGCGTACGGGCATACGTGGTTCGTCGACCGCGCGGCCGGGCTGACGGTCGTTGCGCTGACCAACACGCTGTACAAGGGCCTCGACGGACGGATCGTGACCGCGGTGCGCGATGCGGTCTACGGCGTCGAAACCGGGAGCGCGTCATGAGCGATTGCCCGTTGATGGACGACCGGGTTGCCGGCCAGCCGGCGCAGGCGAGCGAACGCCTGCCGGTCTCGAACCTGCTGGCGCTCGCGACGGCCGGTTTCATCACGATCCTCACCGAAGCGTTGCCGGCGGGCCTCTTGCCGCTGATGAGCGCCGACCTGCGCGTGCCCGAGGCGCTGATCGGCCAGCTCGTGACCGTGTATGCGCTCGGCTCGATCGTCGCGGCGATTCCGCTCGTTGCCGCGACGCGCGCGATGCGGCGTCGCGGCCTGCTGCTCGCGGCGCTGGCCGGCTTCGTCGTGTCGAATGCGGTGACGGCCGTGTCGCCGTACTACGCGCTCACGCTTGCCGCGCGCTTCGTCGCGGGCATGGCGGCCGGGCTGCTGTGGGCGCTGCTGGCCGGCTATGCGAGCCGGATGGTCGATGCGTCGCTGCGCGGCCGCGCGATCGCGGTCGCGATGCTCGGCGCGCCGGTGGCGATGTCGATCGGTATTCCGGCCGGCACCGCGCTGGGCGCGGCGTTCGGCTGGCGCGTCGCGTTCGCGGGCATCACGCTGGCGGCGCTTGCGCTGATCGGCTGGATCCGCGTGCGCGTGCCCGACTATCCGGGGCAGCCGGCCGGCGCGCGCGAGCCGGTGCTCGGCGTGATGGCGCTGCCCGGCGTGCGGCCGGTGCTGACGGTGATGTTCGCGTACGTGCTCGCGCACAACATGCTGTACACGTACGTCGCGCCGTTCCTCGCGGGCGTGCGCATGGGCGCGCAGGTCGATGTGGTGCTGTTCGTGTTCGGCATCGCGTCGCTGGCCGGCATCGCGCTGACGGGTGCATGGATCGGCGCCGCGCAACGACGCCTGACGCTCGCCAGCATCGCGCTGTTCGCGCTGGCGGCCGCGCTGCTCGGCGCGGGTTCCGGGATGACGGTCGTCTATGCGGGCGTCGTGCTGTGGGGGCTCGCGTTCGGCGGCGCGCCGACGCTGTTCCAGACGGCCACCGCGAACGCGGCCGGGGAGTCGGCCGATGTCGCGCAGTCGATGCTCGTGACGGTATGGAATCTCGCGATCGCCGGCGGCGGCATCGCGGGCGGGATGCTGCTCGGCGCCACGGGTGCCGGCGCGATTCCGTGGGTGCTCGTCGTGCTGCTGGCGGCCGCGTGGGTCGGCGCGTGGCGCGCGCGCCGGCATGCGTTTCCGGCGCCGCGCGCGGCCTGAGACAGCGCGTTCGACGGCGGCGTCAGGCCGCCTTCGCGTCGAGCGCGGCGCGTGCGCAGGTTTCGTCGGTGACGAGCCCCGACAGCCAGCCGCCACGCAGTGCGGCAATCACCGCGTCGCGTTTTTTCGGGCCGCCGGCGAATGCGATCGTCGGCAGTTTCGGCGGCGTGGCGAGCGCCACGCTTGTCACGCGCGCGCTGGTCGACACGGTGATCTGCGTACCCTGCGCGTCGATCGGCACGCCGAGCAGTTCGGCCACCGCGCCGAGCGCAGTCATCTCGTCGCGCTCCTGCTCGGTGATGAAGCCGTCTTCGTAGAGCGGGCAGTGCGGGCCGATGTTGCCGATCCCGACGAACGCGACGTCGGCTTCGCCCGACAGCGCCTCGACGATCCGGTACAGCCGGTGATTGCACCACTGCGCGCGTTCCGCGTTGCTGTCGGCGAACAGCGGCGCGGGCAGCAGGAAATGCTTGCTGCCGGTTTTCTCGGAGATGTACTGCGCGACGTCGTAGCGGTTCGACGAACCGTCGGCCGCGATCGCGCCGACCATCGACACGAGCCGGTGCTGCGGGCGGTCGATCTGCGCGATCTGCGCGACCGCGGCCTTCAGCGTCCGGCCGCTGCTGACCGCGATCACCATCGGCCGGGTTTCGTTCAGGTAGCGCTCCATCACCTGCGCGCCGGCGACCGCGAGCTTGCGGTCGATCGCGTCGGGCGCATCGGTGTCGACGGGCACGACTTCGCACATCGCGAGGCCGTAGCGCTTCGACAACTGCGCGCCGAGATCGAGGCAGTCGGCAAGCTGGTGGTCGACGCGCACGCGGATCAGGTTCTTCTCGACCGCGAACGCGACGAGGCGCTGCGCGACGGGACGCGATACCTGCAGCTTTTCGGCGATTTCGTTCTGCGTGTCGCCCGCGACGTAATAGAGCCACGCGGCGCGCGTGGCGAGATCGAGTTTTTCTGAGGACTTGGACACGATAGCGATTCGGTTCGGATCTGGGGGCCGCCCCGCGGACCGGCCGGCGGGCCGCATGACGGCATCCACTGTACCGCATGTCGCGCGCGCGGCCGACGGCCGGGCGCACGGCCGCGGCGCCTACGCGAGTCGTGCGCGCGACGGTTCGTACAGCGGGCGCACGTGGCGGTACAGCGTCCGGAATGCGTCGAGGCGTTCGCGCAGCAGCGCATGGCGGGCGGGGTCCGGTGCATATTCGGCGCGCACCGGCGGCTTGGTCAGCACCGTATGCGGATCGCCGCCGGCGGCCAGCCAGCCGAGCCGTGCCGCCCCCAGCGCCGCGCCCGTTTCGCCGCCGCCGATCTGGCGCGTGCTGACGTTCAGCGCGTCCGCGATCAGTTGCGCCCAGAACGCGCTGCGCGCGCCGCCGCCGATCAGCGACAACCGGTCGGTTTCGACGCCGGCCGCGTGCAGCGCGTCGAGGCCGTCGGCAAGGCCGAGCGTCACGCCTTCGAGCACCGCGTAGCCGAGGTGCGCGCGTTCGGTCGCGTGCGTCATCCCGAAGAACACGCCCTGCGCGTACGGATCGTTGTGCGGCGTGCGCTCGCCGGACAGGTAGGGCAGGAACAGCGGGGCCGTCGCGAGCGCGTTGGGGTCGAGCGCCTCGACTTCGGCGAGCAGCGCGGGCTCGTCGGTGCCGGTCAGCTTGCAGACCCAGCGCAGGCAGCTCGCGGCCGACAGCACGACGCTCATCAGTTGCCAGCGATCGGGAATCGCGTGGCAGAACGCGTGCACGGCCGATGCGGGATTCGGCATGAAGCGGTCGCCGACCACGCTCAGCACGCCGGACGTGCCGAGCGATACGAAGCCGTCGCCCGCATGGATCGCGCCGATGCCGAGCGCGCTCGTCGCGTTGTCGCCGCCGCCGCCCGCGACCAGGACGGCCTCCGACAGCCCGAGTTCGCGGGCGACGTCCGCACGCAGCGTGCCGGACGGCGCGTTGCCCTCGACGATGCGGGGCATCTGGTCGCGCGTCATCCCGCACGCGGCGAGCAGCGCGTCGGACCAGTCGCGGCGCGCGACGTCGAGCCACAGCGTGCCGGCGGCGTCCGATGGATCGGACACTTTCGCGCCGGTCAGCCGGAACCGCAGGTAGTCCTTCGGCATCATCACGCACGCGGTTGCCGCGAACACGTCGGGTTCGTGCTTCGCGACCCACAGCAGTTTCGGCGCGGTGAAGCCGGGCATCGCGAGGTTGCCGGCCAGTGCATGGAGATCGGGCGCGCGCTCGGTGAGCAGTGCGCATTCGTCGGCGCTGCGCATGTCGTTCCACAGGATCGCGGGCCGCAGCACGCGATCGTCGCGGTCGAGCAGCACGGCGCCGTGCATCTGGCCCGACAGGCCGATGCCGCGCACCTGCGCGAACGCTTGGCGGTGCCGTTCGCGCAGCGCCGCGAGCGCGGCGAGCGTGCCGTGCCACCAGTCGTCCGGATGCTGCTCGGCCCAGCGCGGGTGCGGCCGCGACACGGTGAACGGCGAGCCGGCGGTGCCGACGACCGCGCCGTCCGGGGCGAGCAGCAGCACCTTCACTTCCGAGGTGCCGAGGTCGATGCCGAGATACATGAGCGATCCGTTCCGTCAGAGAGGAGCCGCTACTTTAGCCGTGCCGCCCGGCCTGTGCCAAGCGGGTTCGCCCGGCCGGGCGGCCGGGCGCCGGCGTGCGCGCATCAGCGCGCCGCGAGCCATGCGTCGACGCGCGCGAGCCCGGCGCGCAGCGCCTCGAACAGCGCCGCGTTGCCCGCGAGCGAGCCCCACAGCGGGCGGCTTGCGCACAGCGCGACGACCGGGTCGTCGGCGTCGACGATCGCGCGCGCGGCGCTGTCGTCCATCACGCCGTCCTGGTACGCATACGGCAGCGTGCCGCGCGCCCAGCGTTCGAGAAAGCGCAGGAACAGCGCGGGCAGCACCGCGGTGGCGACCGGCGCCGCGCCGCGCGCGAACGATTCGACGAGCGTCGGCGCGATGAAGCCGGGGATCTTCGAGAAACCGTCGGCGGCGACGCGCTGGTTCGTGTCGAGCACGTACGGGTTGCCGAAGCGCTCGAGCACGACGTCGCGGTAGCGCGCGAGATCGAGCGGGCTGGGCGTGAGGCACGGGATCACGTCCTGCGTCACGTAGTCGTGCGCGAAGCGGCGGATCGCCGCGTCGTGCGTGCCTTCGTGGATGTAGGTGTGGCCCGCGAGCGTGCCGGCCCACGCGATGCAGCTGTGGGTCGCGTTGAGGATGCGGATCTTCGCTTCCTCGTACGGATGCACGTCGTCGACGAGCTCGGCGCCGGCCAGTTCCCAGCGCGGCCGGCCGGCCGCGAAGCGGTCCTCGATCACCCACTGGATGAACGATTCGCCCATCACCGGGCACGCATCGTCGAAGCCGGTGGCCGCGCGCACACGCTCGCGCACGTCGGCGGTCGGGCGCGGCGTGATGCGGTCGACCATCGCGCTCGGCGTCGCGACGTGCGCGTCGAACCATGCGAGCAGGTCGGCCTGCCCGCGCCGTTCGAGGAATTCGCGCATCCCCGCGCGAAAGCGCGCGCCGTTGTTGCGCAGGTTGTCGCAGCTCTGCAGCGTGAGCGGGCCCGCGTCACGCTGCGCGCGTTCGGCGAGCAGCGCCGCGAGCGCACCGTACAGCGTCGTGCGCGCGCCCTGCAGGTCGGCGGCGAGATCGGCGTTCGCGAGGTCGAGCCGGTTGTGTTCGTCGAGGTAGTAGCCGCCTTCGGTGACGGTGAACGACACGATCCGGCAGGCCGGGTCGGCGCCGGCGTCGATCAGCGCGGCGAGGTCGAGCGACCACGGCAGCACGCGCGTGATCGCGCGGATCGTCTCGTAGGCGCGTTCGCCTTGCGGCGTGACGGTTTCGAGCGTGTATTCGCCGTGCTGCGCGGCGAGCGCGTCCATCGTCGCGCGCATGTCGTCGCGGATGTTGCCGACGCTCAACGACCAGCGTTCGCCGGCCGGCACGGCCGCGTTCACGCGATGCAGATACCACGCCTGGTGCGCGCGGTGAAACGAGCCTGCGCCGATGTGCAGCAGCACGGGCGCGCGGGCAGAGGACGATTCGCTCATCCGGTGTCTCCTGTTCGTGCCTGTCTTTCCAGTCGAATACGATCATTTGCTCTTTGTGTGAGCGAATGATCGTATTCAGGCGAACGAAAGTCAAGGCGGGGAAACGGCATTTCGATGGTGCGCTGCGGTGGCGCGCGGCCAGGGCGAGCGCGAAAGGCCGGACGGAAAAACGGCGTCAGCGCCCTTCGCGCGTCAGTGCGACGAGTTCGTCGAGCAGCTTGCCGGCCGGCCCCGGCAGGATGCCGTGGCGGCGCCGGAACGCGGTGAGCGTGCGCACCGCGACGACTTCACGCACGGGCAGCGTATCGATCGTGCCGGCGCGCTGTTCGGCGCCGTACATCGGCTCGGCCATCCAGCTCAGGAAGCCCGCGTGCGCCACGAGGCTCTTCAGCGTCGTGACCGAGCGCGTTTCGACCGCGATGTCGGGCAGCGCGAGCCCATGCGCGTCGAAGGTCGCGCGCATGTGGTCGAACGGCGCGGTGCCGCGCGGCGGAATCGCCCAGCGCGCGTGCAGCGTATCGGCAAGCGTCGGCGCGCGGCCGAGCGCGCGCAGCGGATGGTGCGGCGCCGCAACGATGTGGCTGCGATCTTCCCAGCGGCATTCGGGAATCGCGACGATCTCGTCGGTATCGGGACCGTGCGCGGACAGCGCGAGATCGATCTCGTGCTTGTTCAGCCCTTCCGCGAGCCGGTCCCACACACCTTCGATGATCTCGACACGCAGGTTCGGCCAGCGGTCAAGCACGCGGCCGACCGCGACCGGCAGCACCAGGCTCGCGATGCTGCCCACCGTGCCGACCTTGATCGTGCCCTTCGCGAACCCGCGCATCGCGTCGAGCTCCTCGCGCGCATGCTCGGCCTCATGCTGCAGCAGCGTCGCATGCGGCAGCAGCGCTTCGCCGAACGCGGTGAGCTGCACGCCCTTCGAGTGGCGCTCGAACAGCGGCGCGCCGACCTGGTCCTCGAGCCGCTTCAGGATCCGGCTCAGCGCAGGCTGCGTCACATGCAGCGCGTCGGCCGCGCGGCCGAGGCTGCCGCACGCGACGATCGTCGTGAACGCGCGCAATTGTCGGAGATCGAAAGTCATGCCGGAACGTAATGGCTTTGGACAGAAAATACAGTATCCGAGAATGGCTTGCACTTCGATACTGTGGAAACCGCCAAGCCATCGAGGAGACACCCGAGCATGTCCGGCCATTCGCCCCCATCCGCCGCACCGATCACCGTACGCGATTCGGTCATCGACCTGCTTCGCCAGTTCGGCATCGACCGCGTGTTCGGCAATCCCGGCTCGACCGAGCTGCCGATGTTCCGCGACTTCCCGGACGATTTCCGCTACGTGCTCGGCCTGCATGAAGCCGTCGTGGTCGGGATGGCCGACGGCCATGCGCAGGCCACCGGCAATGCGGCGGTCGTCAACCTGCATTCGGCGGCAGGCACCGGCAACGCGATGGGCAACCTCTTCACCGCATTCAAGAACCGTACGCCGCTGATCGTGACCGCGGGCCAGCAGGCGCGCGCGATTTTGCCGTTCGATCCGTTCCTCGGCGCGACGCAAGCCGCCGAGCTGCCGAAGCCGTACGTGAAATGGAGCATCGAGCCTGCGCGCGCGCAGGACGTGCCGGCCGCGATCGCGCGGGCGTACCGCATCGCGATGCAGGAGCCGCGCGGCCCCGTATTCGTGTCGATTCCGGTCGACGACTGGGACCAGCCGGCCGCGTTGCTGCCGCGCCGCGACGTCAGCAGCGTCGTGCGGCCCGATCCCGATGCGCTGGCGCGGCTCGGCGACGCGCTCGACGCCGCGCGGCGTCCCGCACTCGTGGTCGGCGCGGCCGTCGATCGCGCCGGTGCGTGGGACGACGTCGTGCGGCTCGCCGAGCGGCACCGCGCACGCGTGTACGTCGCGCCGATGTCGGGGCGCTGCAGTTTCCCCGAGGACCATCCGCTGTTCGCCGGCTTCCTGCCCGCGATCCGCGAGAAGATCGTCGCGCGGCTCGACGGGCACGACCTCGTGTTCGCGTTCGGCGCGCCCGCGTTCACCTATCACATCGAAGGCTTCGGTCCGCACGTGCCGCCGGGCGCGACGCTCGTGCAGCTCGTCGACGATCCGGGCGTCGCCGCGTGGACGCCGTCGGGCGATGCCGTCGTCGGCAACCTGCGGCTGGCCGCGCGCGACCTGCTGGCGCGTCCGGCGCCGCTCGAGCGGCCGATGCCCGCGCCGCGCGCGCCGCGCGTGCGCGTCGACGCACCCGCTGCCGGCGAGCGCATGTCGGTCGCATTCGCGCTGCAGACGCTTGCCGACGTGCGCGACGCGCACGACATCGTCGTCGAGGAGGCGCCGAGCGCGCGGCCGGTGATGCAGGAACACCTGCCGTTCACGCGCAGCGGCACGTTCTACACGATGGACAGCGGCGGGCTCGGCTACGGGATGCCGGCCGCCGTCGGTGTCGCGCTTGCGCACCCGGCGCGGCGGGTGATCGGGCTGATCGGCGACGGCTCGAGCCTGTATTCGATCCAGGCGCTGTGGAGCGCCGCGCAGCTGAAGTTGCCGATCACGTTCGTGATCCTGAACAATCGGCGTTACGCCGCGCTGCAGGATTTCGCGCCCGTGTTCGGCTTCGGCCCGGACGACCCGGTGCAGGGCACCGATCTGCCGGACCTGGATTTCGTCGCGCTTGCGCAAGGGATGGGCTGCCGCGGTGTGCGCGTGTCCGATGCGGCGCAATTGCGCGACACGCTGACCGACGCGCTGCGCGCCGCGACGCCGGTCGTCGTCGAAGTCGAGATTGCCTGACGCGCCCCGCGCGCGTCCTTCCGGAGAATTCATGCAAACCGTATCGATGCTGATCGACGGCGAACGCCGTCATGCGTCCAGTGGCGCGACCTTCGTGCGCCGCAATCCGCTCGACGGCGAAGTCGCGTCCGAAGCGCCCGCATGCACCGTCGACGATGCGCGTGCGGCGGCCGACGCGGCCGCCCGCGCGTTTCCCGGCTGGGCCGCACTCGGCCCCGGCGCGCGTCGCGCGCTGCTGCTGAAGGCGGCCGCCGCACTTGAAGCGAAGCACGAGCAGTTCGTTGCCGCGATGGCGGCCGAGACGGGCGCGTCCGCGCTGTGGGCCGGCTTCAACGTGCACCTCGCCGCGAGCGGGCTCGTCGAGGCCGCGTCGTTGACCACGCAGGTCGGCGGCGAGCTGATTCCGTCCGACGTGCCGGGCTCGCTCGCGATGGGCGTGCGGCAAGCGGCCGGCGTCGTGCTCGGCATCGCGCCGTGGAACGCGCCGGTGATCCTCGCGACGCGCGCGCTCGCGCTGCCGCTCGCATGCGGCAACACGGTCGTGCTGAAGGGCTCGGAGCTGTGTCCCGTCACGCACGGGCTGATCGTCGAGGCGCTGCAGGAAGCCGGGTTGCCGCCGGGCGTCGTCAACTTCGTCACGAATGCGCCCGACGACGCAGGTGCCGTCGTCGATGCGTTGATTGCGCATCCGGCCGTGCGCCGCGTGAATTTCACGGGCTCGACGCGTGTCGGACGGATCGTCGCCGAAGCCTGCGCGCGCCACCTGAAACCGTCGGTGCTCGAGCTTGGCGGCAAGGCGCCGTTCGTCGTGCTCGACGATGCCGATCTCGACGCGGCGGTCGCGGCGGCCGCGTTCGGCGCATTCGCGAATTCCGGGCAGATCTGCATGTCGACCGAGCGCATCGTCGTCGATGCGTCGATCGCCGATGCGTTCGTCGCGAAGCTCGCCGACAAGGCCGCGTCGCTGCCGCTCGGCGATCCGCGCAACGGGCCCGTCGTGCTCGGTTCGCTGATCGACATGAAGGCCGTCGAGCGCTGCAACGCGCTGATCGACGATGCGCTCGCGCATGGCGCGACGTTGCTGTGCGGCGGCAACGCGGACAGCACGCTGTTTCCCGCGACGCTGCTCGACCATGTGACGCCGGCAATGCGCATCTATGCGGAAGAATCGTTCGGCCCGGTGAAGGGCATCGTGCGCGTCGACGGGGAGGAGGCCGCGATCCGCTGCGCGAACGACAACGCATTCGGGCTGTCGTCGGCCGTGTTCAGCCGCGACGTCGCGCGTGCGCTGCGCGTCGCGGCGCGCATCGAATCGGGCATCTGCCACGTGAACGGCCCGACCGTGCACGACGAGGCGCAGATGCCGTTCGGCGGCGTGAAGGACAGCGGCTTCGGCCACTTCGGCGGCAAGGCCGGCATCGCCGCATTCACGGACCTGCGCTGGATCACCGTGCAGACCGCGCCGCGCCACTATCCGTTCTGACGAGGCTGCCGACGATGAGGATCGCGATTCTGGGAGCGGGCGCGATGGGCTCGCTGTTCGGCGGGTTGCTCGCCGAAAGCGGTGAGGCCGTCACGCTGATCGACGTGAACGACGCGCATCTCGACGCGATTCGCCGCGACGGGCTGCGCATCGACGACGACCACGGCGAGCGACGTATCCGCACATTGCAGGCCGTGCGGCCGGAAGCGGCGAACGCCGAAGCGCTTGCGTCGCCCCATGCACCGTTCGACCTGCTGATCGTTTTCACGAAGTCGCTGCACACGCGCGCGGCGCTCGAAGGCGTGCACGCGCTGCTGACGCCGGACACGGCCGTGCTGACGCTGCAGAACGGGCTCGGCAATGTCGAGGCGCTGAATGCGTTCGTGCCGCTCGACCGCATCCTGGTCGGCGTGACGACGTGGCCGGCCGATGCGGCCGGGCCTGCACACGTGCGCTCGCACGGCGCGGGCACGATCCGCATGATGACGGCCGACGGCGCGGTACGCCCGTTCGCGGCGACCGTGGCCGATGCGCTGTCGCGCGCGGGGCTGGCGTGCACGCTCGACGCCGACGTGTGGGCCGCGATCTGGGAGAAGGTCGCGTTCAACGCGGCGCTCAACACGCTGTGCGCGGCGACCGGCTGCACGGTCGACCAGCTCGGCAATCATCACGACGGGCCGCGGCTCGCGCTGGCGATCGCGGCCGAGACCGCAGCGGTCGCGCGTGCGAAAGGGATCGCCGTCGATGGCGAGCGCATCGCGCGCAACGTCGAACATGCCATTCGCGAACATCGCGGCCATCGCCCGTCGATGTTGCAGGACGTGCTGGCGGGCCGCCGTACGGAAATCGACGCGATCGGCGGCAAGGTCGTCGCGGCCGCGCGTGAAGCGGGTGTCCCCGTGCCGCATGCGGAGACGATGCTCGCGCTCGTCCGGCTGATCGACGCACGGATGAACTGAGCATCAGGCCGGCGGCCGGCTGGCGCCGCATGACGAGCCGCGCGCACGACCTATAGCCGATGGCGCCGGATCGACACGGATGGGACACCGCGCGGGCACCGGCGCATCGACGCCGGCCGCGCTGCAAGCGATCCGGGCACGCGTGCGCGCGCCAGCCCGGGCAACTGGAGACGCCATGAAAGCCATCGAATGCCGTTGTCTTGCCGCGCGCCGGTCGCGCACGTTGCCGCCGATGGGCGGTGCACGGGAGGCCGCATGAGCACGCGCGACGGATTGCCGGCGCCGTCGGTCGACATCGGCACGACGCTCGACGACGGGCCGTTCACGACGATGCAGCGCTGCGTGGTGCTGCTTGCCGCGCTCGCAATCGTGCTCGACGGCTTCGACGGCCAACTGATCGGCTTCGCGATTCCGGTGCTGATCCGCGAATGGGGCATTACGCGCGGCGCGTTCGCGCCGGCCGTCGCGGCCGGGCTGATCGGGATGGGCATCGGCAGCGCGTGCGCGGGGATCGTCGCGGACCGCTTCGGCCGCCGCCAGGCCGTGATCGGCAGCGTGTTCCTGTTCGGCATCGCGACCTGCGCGATCGGCTTCGCGCCCGACGTCGCGGCGATCGCGGTGCTGCGCTTCGTCGCGGGGCTCGGGATCGGCGGCGCGCTGCCGACAGCCACGACGATGACGGCCGAATACACGCCTGCGCGGCGCCGCACGATGATGGTGACGGCAACGATCGTCTGCGTGCCGCTCGGCGGCATGCTGGCCGGCCTGTTCGCGCACGAGGTGCTGCCGCGCTACGGCTGGCGCGGGCTGTTCTTCGCGGGCGGCGCGCTGCCGCTCGTGCTTGGTTTCGTGCTCGTGCGTGCGCTGCCGGAATCGCCGCGCTATCTCGCGCGGCGTCCCGCGCGCTGGCCGGAACTCGCCGCGCTGCTCGCCAGGATGCAGCGGCCGGTCGCACCGGGCACCGTGTTCACCGACATGAAGGACGCGCGCGCGGCCGGCGGCCGCAGCGGCTTCGGCGCGCTGTTCGCGAGCGGTCAGGCGCGCGACACGATCGCGCTGTGGTGTGCGTTCTTCATGTGCCTGCTCGCGGTGTACGCGGCGTTCAGCTGGCTGCCGACGATGCTCGCGGCGAGCGGGCTGAGCGTGTCGGTCGCGGGGGCGGGGCTCACCGCGTACAACCTCGGCGGCGTGATCGGCGCGCTGCTGTGCGCATGGGCGATCGCGCATGCGGGGTCGCGCTGGCCGCTCGCGCTGTGCAGCATCGGCGGCGCGGCGAGTGCGGTGTGGCTGATGGGGGTCGATGCCGGCCGCCATACGAGCTGGCTGATCGTCGGGCTCGGCCTGCACGGGCTGTTCGTCAACGCGGTGCAGTCGACGATGTATGCGCTTTGCGCGTACATCTATCCGACGGCCGTGCGTGCGACGGGCACCGCGAGTGCGCTTGCGTTCGGCCGGCTCGGCGCGATCCTCAGCGCGTTCGCGGGCGCAATCGTGATCACGACGGGCGGCGCGGGCGCGTATCTGACGATGCTGGCCGTCGCGATGGGTGTCGTGTGCATCGCGCTGCTCGCGGTGCGGCGGCACATTCCGCGGCTGTCGCGCGCGCAGGCGGCGCCGCGCGAAGGGGAGGAGCTGGCCCGCACATCGTCGTGACGGCGGGCGCGGGACGCGCGTTACAGCGTGGTGCGCACGTGCCAGAGTTCCGGAAACAGCACGACGTCGAGCATCTTGCGCAGGTACGGCGCGCCGCTCGTGCCGCCGGTGCCCTGCTTGAAGCCGATGATGCGTTCGACCGTCGTCACGTGACGGAAGCGCCACTGGCGGAACGCGTCTTCGAGGTCGACCAGCTCCTCGGCCATCTCGTACAGCTCCCAGTGTTGCTGCGGGTGGCGATACACCTCGAGCCACGCGGCTTCGACGGTTTCGTCGTGCCGCGTCGGCTGCGTCCAGTCGTGCTCGAGCCGCTCGGGCGCGATCGGGAAACCACGCCGCGCGAGCAGGCGCACGACTTCGTCGTAGAACGACGGCGCTTCGAGCGTTGCGCGCACCTGTTCGAGGATGTCGGGCCGGTGCGCGTGCGGCTGCAGCATCTGCGTGTTCTTGTTGCCGAGCAGGAATTCGAGCTGCCGGTACTGGTACGACTGGAAGCCGGACGACTGGCCGAGATACGGACGCATCGCCGAGTATTCGGACGGCGTCATCGTCGACAGCACGCTCCACGCCTGAACCAGCTGCTCGAGAATCCGCGACACGCGCGCAAGCATCTTGAATGCGGGCGGCAGCGCGTCGGTGCGCACCGCGTCGAGTGCGCCGCGCAGTTCGAACAGCGCGAGCTTCATCCACAGCTCGCTCGTCTGATGCTGGATGATGAACAGCATCTCGTTGTGATCGGGCGACAGCGGATGCTGCGCGTCGAGGATCGAATTCAGCGACAGGTAGTCGCCATAGCTCATCGACTTCGAGAAATCGAGCTGCGCGTTGTGCCAGCCGGCATCGCCCGGCACGTGCGGCGCCTCGTGCGCGGCCTGCGCCGGTTGTGCGGCGCGTGCGCCCGAGAACGGGCAGCCCGCCGGCGCGTCTTCGCCGGGTGGCTGCATATGACCAGAATTCACGACTCTCTCCAGATTTGAATGACGGGGGGCCTGGCGCGCGGCGCGCGCGCCGGGCAAAACCGGTCAGGTCACCGCGCCGCGTTCGGCGAACTCGGGCGCCTTCCACGCGTCGGTGGCGAGGATGTCGCGCAGCGTCTCGACGGCATCCCACACATCGGCGAAACGCGTGTAGAGCGGCGTGAAGCCGAAGCGCAGCACGTACGGCTCGCGGTAGTCGCCGATCACGCCGCGCGCGATCAGCGCCTGCATCACTTCGTAGCCGTGCGGATGCTCGAAGCTTGCCTGCGAGCCGCGCTGGTGATGTGCGCGCGGCGTGACGAGCTTGAGCGACAGGCCTGCGCAGCGCGCTTCGACGAGCGCGATGAACGCGTCGGTCAGCGCGAGCGACTTGCGGCGGATCGCGTGCATGTCGGTCTGCAGGAACACGTCGAGCCCGCATTCGACCATCGACATCGACACGATCGGCTGCGTGCCGCACAGGAAGCGTGCGATGCCCGGATCGGGCGCGAAGGCCGGCTGCATCGCGAACGGCGCGCGGTGGCCCCACCAGCCCGACAGCGGCTGCGAGAAATGCGCGAGATGGCGCTGCGGCACCCACACGAACGCGGGCGAGCCGGGGCCGCCGTTCAGGTACTTGTATGTGCAGCCGACCGCGCCGTCCGCGCGTGCGCCGTTGAGATTGACCGGCACCGCGCCGGCCGAGTGCGCAAGATCCCACAGCATCAGCGCGCCCGCGTCGTGCACGAGCTGCGTGACGGCCGGCATGTCGTGCATGTAGCCGGTGCGGTAGTTCACGTGCGTGATCATCGCGACGGCCGTGTCCGCGCCGAGCGCGGCCGGCAGGTCGGCCGGATCGTCGATCAGGCGCAGCTCGTAATCGCCGCCGAGCTGTTCGATCAGCCCCTGCGCGATATACAGGTCGGTCGGGAAGTTCGAGCGCTCCGACACGATCACGCGGCGCTCGGGCGCACGTTCGGCCTGATGGCGCAGCATCGCCGACAGCAGCTTGAACAGGTTGATCGAGATGGTGTCGGTGACGACCGTTTCGCCCGGTGCGCCGCCGATCAGCGTCGCGAGCTTGTCGCCGAGACGGCGCGGCAGCGCGAACCAGCCGGCCGTGTTCCAGCTGCGGATCAGGCCTTCGCCCCATTCGGCGCCGATCACCTGCTGCGCGCGGGCGGCCGAGGCGCTCGGCTGCGCGCCGAGCGAGTTGCCGTCGAGGTAGATCACGCCATCGGGCAGGGAGAACTGGCCGCGCAGCGGGGCGAGCGGGTCGTCGCGGTCGAGCGCGAGCGCGTCTTCACGGGTCTTGATCATGATGTGGGGTCGTGGGTCGGGGTAATCAGGAGGCACGTGCAGGCAGGGCGCGCAGTACCGCGCGCACCGGGCTCGCGTCGAGCGTCGCGAACTTCAGCGGCAGTGCGATCAGTTCGTAGTCGCCGGGCGGCACGTCGTCGAGCACGATGCCTTCGAGGATCGCCATCCGGTGCGCACGCACGCGGTGATGGGCATCCATCGTCTTCGATTCCTGCGGGTCGAGCGACGGCGTATCGATGCCGATCAGCTTCACGCCATGCGCGGCGAGCAGATCGACGGTTTCGGGCGCGACTGCGCAGAAATGGCTGTCCCACTGTTCTACGTTGGCACGCGCATACGTGCGCAGCAGCACGCGCGGCGGCACGTTGTCGAGCGCGGTCGCGATGTCGGCCGGCTGCACGACCGGCGACGCGCCGATGCAATGGATCACGCGGCACGGGCCGAGATAGGTGTCGAGCGGCACGGCGCCGATCGGGGCGCCGTCGGCGTCGTAGTGCAGCGGCGCGTCGCAATGCGCGCCCGTGTGCGGCGACAACGTCAGGCGCGCGACGTTGACCGGCGAGCCGGCCTCCATCCGCCACACGCGTTCGACGGAAACCGGCGTATCGCCCGGCCACACGGGGGTGGCGGGGCTGACGGGCGGCGAGATGTCCCAGAGAGTGTCCATGGCATGACGAATCGGTGAATCGATCCTTCGAATGATAGGTGGACGCTCGCAGAAAGTGCTTGCGAAATAAACATGGACAATCCGCCGGATTGGCAGATAATTCGACTCAGAGGGAAAACGGGGACCAAAAATGCACGCGATCACGCTCGATGCCACCGACTGCCGGATTCTGGCGGTACTGCAGGAGGAGGGCAGAATCAGCAATCTCGACCTGGCGGAACGCATTTCGCTTTCGCCATCCGCCTGCCTGCGCCGCATGCGCCTGCTCGAGGAGCAGGGCGTGATCGAGCACTATCGCGCGTGCCTGAGCCGCGAGAAGCTCGGCTTCGAGCTCGAGGCATTCGTGCAGGTGTCGATGCGCAACGAAGAGAATCAATGGCACGAGCGCTTCGCGGAAGCGCTGCGCGAATGGCCGGAGGTGGTCGGCGCATTCGTCGTGACGGGCGAGAGCCACTATCTGCTGCGCGTGCTCGCGCACAACCTCAAGCACTATTCGGATTTCGTCCTGAACCGGCTCTACAAGGCGCCCGGGGTGATGGACATCCGTTCGAACATCGTGCTGCAGACGCTGAAGGATGAAGCGGGCGCGCCGGTCGGGCTGGCGCGCACGGGGGCGATCAAAGCGGTGTGAGGCCGTGGAAGCCGCCGCCGTGAAAGACGAGCGGCGGGGCCGTGTCCGATACCGCGCGCACGCCGCAGCGTTCGACTTCGCCGACGAAGATCACGTGGTCGCCTTCATCGTAGCGGCTGCGGTTGTGGCATTCGAACCAGGCGAGCGCGCCGTCGAGCACGGGCATCCCCGAGTTGCCGGCCGCATGCGCGATCCCTTCGAAGCGGTCGCCCTTGTAGGTCGAGAAACGCTTGCACAGGTCGAGCTGCGACGCCGCGAGCACGTTCACCACGTAATGGCTGTTGCCGCGGAACACGGGCGTCGACGCCGATTTGTGCGCGAGGCTCCACAGCACGAGCGGCGGATCGAGCGAGACCGAGTTGAACGAGCTGGCGGTGATGCCGATCAGCTGCCCGGACGGCGCGCGCGTCGTGATCACCGTCACGCCCGTCGCGAACTGGCCGAGTGCCTGCCGGAACGCGGCCGCGTCGAAATCCGGCGGGTTGGCGCGGCTCATCGGGCCACCATCCGGAACGAGACGGGCAGGCGCGGCGCGACGCGGACGGGGCGGGCACGGCGGACGAAAGGCGACAAGGCGGTCGATTGGGAAGGGGTGCGCATGGCCCGATTTTAGCGGAATCGCAGCCGCCGGGCCCGGCCGGACGGTGCATTGCGGGGGCAAGGTGGCGTACCGAACACTGCGGCGCGCTGCTCGATGCGCATCGCGGGCGGCCGGCATCGCCGTTCTGTCGCGTTTTTCAAGCAGGCCTGCTGCGCCAACCGGCAGCGCCGCATCACGCCTGCCATCGATCCCCGCGCTAGCGCGCCGCTGCCAGCCCGAGGGACAGCGCGCCTGTCACGATCAGGCTCGATGCCCACACCGCATCGAGATTGAACCAGCTTCGCGATACGAACTTCAGCCCGAGATAGCGGTACACGAGCCACGCGAGCCCGCCGCCGGCGGCGATCATCGCGGCCGCATGCACGGCCGCGACGACGAGCGCCATCCCGAGATGCGCATCGACGAGCATCGCGGCCGCGCGGTGGCCGGCATCGCCGTCGAGCCCGCACAGCCCGAGATAGATCGGCACCAGCATCAGCCCCGCGCCGTGCGCGAGCGCGACCGCGAACGACCACAGGCCGAGCCGCGCGGGCGGGATCCGCGCGAGCGCGCGCGGATGCCTGCGCCGGATCAGCAGCACGGCGCCGAAGCCGATCACGAGCGCGCTCGCGCCGATCCGGATCGCCGACTGCCACGCGAGCAGCGCGGCGAGCAGCCCGAACGGCAGCATCACCGCGAACACCGCGAGCGCATGGCCGAGCGCGAGATAGCCGAGCGCCGCGACGAGCGCGGCGCCGCGGCGCGTCATCAGCGCGTTCGACACCGCGAGCGGCCAGCCCATCGCGGGATTGAGCCCGTGATAGATGCCGCTCGCGAGCACGGCCGCCCACAGGGCGGCCTGCGCGTGCAGGCCGGTGCTCAACGCCGGACCGACGGATAGCAGAACGAGTCGGTCGAGCAGTCGCCGCCTTCGAGCCGGATCTGGTGCGCACGGTAGCCGTCGGGGAATTCGACCCAGTAATCTTCGGCGAGCGTCAGCCCGCCTTCCGGCCCCGCATGCGCGAGCACCTGCGCGCCCGGCACGCCGTCCGGATAGAACTGGTCGTCCCACGTCGAATACAGCGAATTGGTCCAGTACACGCGCCGGCCGTCGCGGCTGATCTCGACCATCTGCGGGCCGCCCGCGAACCTGCGCCCGTTCGTGTGCGGCGCACGGCGCACGATGCCGCCGATGCGTACCGACCCCGCGAGCACCGGGTTGTGCGGATCCGACACGTCGTACTGGCGCATCTCGCCGGTCCCCCAGCACGACACGTACAGGAAGCGGTCGTCGAGCGACAGGTCGATGTCGGTCACGAGCGGCGGCACCGCGCCGAACGATTTCAGCAGCGGCGGTAGCTCGTCGGCCGCGGCCGGCTCGGCCGGGATCGTCGCGGTCTTCTTCACATGGAACTTGCCGCCTTCGCGCCACCAGGTCCAGATCGAGCCTTCGAGATTCGTCGTATCGACCACGACGCCGACGAACCCGTATTCGCGCGCCGGGTCGTGCGCGGGCCGCACCTCGAGCGCCATCTGGTGCTGCGCGCCGAGATCGATCGTCTGCACGTTGCGCCGCGCGCGCAGGTCCCAGAAATGCAGCCGGTGCCCGTATTTGTTCTCGAGCAGGTCTGCCGGCACGATCCCGTTTTCGAACTGCGGCGGCAGCGCCCACTCGCTCGACACCATGTAGTCGCGCGGCAGGTTCCACCAGAAGTCGTAGTGCTTGTCCTGCGGGCCGCGGTCGATCTCCCAGCGGCCGAGCACGTCGAAGGTTTCGCAATCCATGATGAAGATGCCGGGCGCGCCGTCGGTGCCGTCCTTGCCCGCGCCGCCGAGCGTGCTCACGTAAATGCCTTCGGGGCCGCAGTGTACGGTGTGCGGACGCGAATAGCCGGTCTTCGCGAAGATCTCGTCGGGCTCGATGATCTTGTGGATGCGCGCCTGTGTCGGATGCGGCTTCGTGTCGATCACGTAGATGCGCGACGAGCGCAGGCCGGGGATGATCAGGAAGCGGCGTTCGAGGAACGCATGGCCGGTCAGCGGCGACAGCGACGACGAGCACGCATTCCAGCCGAAGTGGTGAAACTCGTCGCCGGTGTTCGGCATCGTTACCGTATGCACGATCTTTCCGTAAGTCGGCGAACCGGGCTTCACGTCGATCACGGCAAGCGCGTCGGGTCTGGAAAAATCGGGGCTCAGCAACAACGTATAGGCAAATTCTTCGGCGGGTGCCTGCATCGCAAGCGCCGGCGAGGCGTGAAACGTCGGGTCAGGCCGCATGCTCATGGTGATGCCCTCTCGATGGGTTGGGATCGTGGACGCACGGCCGTTCGTTGCGGGCGTGCGGACTGCGGGTGCCGTTCGGCGTGGATGGCGCCGGCGGGCGCGATCGGCAGGCGGATGCACGCGTCGGCGACGCGTACGGCGCCGTGCATCAGATCGTGAAAGCGGGAAAAGACGAGGTACTGGACCGCCGTGCCCGGGGCGGGACGGCCGTGCGGCATCGCGATGGTGCGATTGAGGTGCCGGCGCGCGAGGTGGCGGCGACCGGGCCCGCGATGCGGGAGATGTCTGCTAAGGCATGCATATCGATGTTCCGGCAGATGATGTTTGCATCAGGGTCGGGCGTGCATCGGACGCTTGGCTGGCGCGACGGGTTTGCCGCCGCTTGCGCGTGCCTAAGTGTAGACGAGAAATGTGCGGCACGGTCGCGTGCGGCACCTGTCCGCTCTGCCAGGTTCGCGCGCGAGTGAGATACTTGCCGGAGTGCCGCTGCGTCCGCACCGCGTGCGGGCGGCGGCGAGACGAAACGGCGGCGCCGGTACATGCGTAGCGGTTGCCGTCATCAACGAGGGACTGATTTCATGGGGAACGAGATGCTTGAAACCGCGACGTTGGGAGGCGGGTGTTTCTGGTGCACGGAGGCCGTGTTTCTCGACGTCGACGGCGTGACGGCCGTCCAGTCGGGTTACGCGGGCGGCCATACGCGCAATCCCGGCTACCGCGACATCTGCGAAGGCGATACGGGCCACGCGGAAGTCGTCAACGTGACGTTCGATCCGGCGCGCATCGGCTATCGCGAGATTCTCGAGATCTTCTTCGCGACGCACGATCCGACCCAGTTGAACCGGCAGGGCAACGACGTCGGCACGCAGTACCGGTCGGTCGTGTTCACGCATTCGGATGCGCAGCGCGACACCGCGCTCGACGTGATCCGCGAGTTGGAACGCGAGCGGGTGTTCGGGCAGCCGATCGTCACGCAGGTGGTGCCGCTCGACGGCAACTACTGGCCGGCCGAGGATTATCACCAGAACTATTACGCGCAGAACCCGGGGCAGGGCTATTGCTCGGTCGTGATCGGGCCGAAGCTCGCGAAGTTCCGGCAGAAGTTCTCGCACCGGCTGAAGTCGCTGCGCGGCGCGTAAGCGCATGACCGGCGACAGCCGGCGGAAACGCGCGTTACGCCGCCTCGTTGCGCCACTGCGCGCACGCGGCGGCGATTTCGCGCGCGAGCGCGATGCACGACAACGGCGCGGAGCCTTCCGCCTTGTTGTTGATCGTGATGATCACCGGCTGCCCGGCCAGCGCGTAGCGCGCGGCCAGTTCGGCGAGCGCCGAGCGCGTCGCCGGATCTTCGTCGACGAGCTTGTCGAACGGCTCGTATTTCGCTTTCGCCTGTTCGTACTTGAAGCCGCCGTGCAGGCTCCAGCGCACGATCAGCGGCCCCGGCGCGTCGCCGTCGAGCAGCGCGAGCGCGGCGGCCTGGCGCAACGGGTCGGGCATCCGCGCATGCAGGCCGACGCAGTAGCGCACGCCGAGCGCGGCGAGCGCACGGATGAAGCGCGGCGTGAGCAGGCTCGCGTCGCGAATCTCGATTGCGTAGCGCGTGCCGTCGGCTTCCGGCGGCAGCGGCGGTAGCGCCGCGAAAAACGCGGTCAGCCGGTCGATCAGCGCAGCCGGTTCGGCAAGCAATTGATCGGGCAGCGGCGAAAACTGGAACACGAGCACGCCCGCTTTTCGGCCGAGCCCTTCGAGACACGGCTGCACGAATTCGCGGGTCGCGAGCGATGCGTCGAGAAAGGTCGGGTTCGGCCCCGACGGCTCGCCGCGGCGGCCGCGGATCACCGCATCGGTCACCGAAGCCGGCGCCTTCACGACGAAGCGGAAATCGTCGGGCACCTGCTGCGCGTAGCGCAGGTAGTCGGCCACCGACAGCGGGCCGTAGAACGACCGGTCGAGGCTCACGCTCCTCAGCAGCGGATGCGCGCCGTATGCTTCGAGCCCTTCGCGCGACAGCTTCGTCTGCGCGAAATCGCCGTCGTAGACGATGCCGTTCCAGCCGGGGAAATACCACGACGACGTGCCGAGCCGGACGTTCGGCGGCAGGCCGGCCGCGGCGTCGGCGACGTCCGCCGCGATCGGCGCGGGCAGCACGCCGCGCTTGCGCCGGCCTTTCTTCGGCGGCGCGGCGGGCGGCGACGGCTCGTCCCACAGCAGGCCGGAGGCAGGTGCCGGTTCGTCGTCGACAGGGCGCGGGGGAGTAGGGGCAGGCCGCGGATCGTCCTGCCCGTGCGGTGTTACGTGCTCATCGGGGCTGGCGGGGCGGCCATCGTCCGCCGGCGCCGGCGACGCGCGTGCGCCATCCGCCGGCACGCCGAACAGGTCGAATTGCCCGTCGGCGTGCGACTCGTCCGCATCGTCGCGCCGCTGTCGTTCCGGCGGCGCCTTGCGCCGCGTCCTGCCGTCACCCATGCATGCCCAGCGTGAAGCGCCGCCTAGCGCGGCAGCGCGTGTTCGTACATATAGCGCCGCGACCACGGCAGCGTTTTCGCGCTGCGTCCGGCCTTGCGGCACACGATCTGGAAGATCGACACGTCGTCGTGCTCGAATGCATACGCGCAGCCGGCAAGATATACGCGCCAGATGCGGAATTTTTCGTCGTCGACGAGGGCTTTCGCCTGGTCGGCCTTCGCCTCGAAGTTCTCCGTCCAGATCTCGAGCGTGCGCGCATAGTGCCGCCGCAGGCTTTCGACGTCAACCGCCTCGAGTCCGCCGCGCTGCGCCGCTTCGAGCGCGAGGCTGATGTGCGGCAGCTCACCGTCCGGGAACACGTAGCGGTCGATGAATTCGCCGCCGCCGAGCGCCGTTTCGCCGCTTTCCGCATCGGTCGACGTGATCCCGTGGTTCATCGCGATGCCGTCGTCGGCGAGCAGGTCATGCACGCGCGAGAAGTAGAGCGGCAGGTTCTTGCGGCCGACGTGCTCGAACATCCCGACGCTCGTGATGCGGTCGAACTGGCCGTCGATCTCGCGGTAATCCTGCAGGCGGATCTCGATCTTGTCTTCGAGCCCCGCGGCCTTCACGCGCGCGGTCGCGAGGTCGAACTGGTTCTGCGACAGTGTCACGCCGAGACACGTCGCGCCGAACTTCTGCGCGGCGCGCAGCACGAGCGCCCCCCAGCCGCAGCCGATGTCGAGCAGGCGCTGGCCGGGCTCGAGCCGGATCTTCGTCAGGATGTGGTCGATTTTCTTGATCTGCGCGGTGGCGAGATCCTCGTCACCGTTCTCGAAGTACGCGCACGAGTACACCATGTTCTCGTCGAGCCACAGCCGGTAGAACTCGTTCGAGACGTCGTAGTGATACTGGATCGCCTTCTTGTCGGTGCTCTTCGAGTGATTGAAGTAGCGCTTCACGCGCGCCAGCTTGCTCGCGCTCGTTACCGTGCTGCGCGCGAGCGAGTAGCTGATGTTGATGATGTCGGACAGCCTGCCTTCGATGTCGATCTTGCCCTTCACGTACGCTTCGCCGAGATTGTCGAGGCTCGGATCGAGCAGCAGCGGCAACGCCGACGCACTGTTCACCTTCAGCGTGACCTGCGGTGCGCTGAAGGTGCCGAAATCGAGTTGATCGCCGTTCCACAGCACGAGGCGCGCCGGTATGTTCGCTTTCGCCCGTACTTCGTCCGCCCACTGTGCCAGCTTCTTTTCCCAGAACATTTGGATTCTCCGTTTGTTCGTTGAATCGAATACAGCCAAGTATCTTGACCGGCGCCCGCCGCTTGCGAAGCGGGCACCCGGATGCAACACGAGACACGACCGGCGTGCGCCGGCGCCGCGCTTACGGCGACAGGCGCGAGATCGTCCAGCCCGGCGACGCCGCGGCGTCGCGCGTATAGAGCAGACGGTCGTGCAGCCGCGACGGGCGCCCTTGCCAGAACTCGATCGCGTCGGGCACGAGGCGGTAGCCGCCCCAGTGCGGCGGGCGCGGCGGGTTGTCGCCGTAGCGTTCGCTGATGGCCTTTTCGCGCGCTTCGAGCGTCGCGCGGCTGTCGATCACGGCGCTCTGCTCCGATGCCCACGCGCCGATGCGCGAGCCGAGCGGGCGCGACGCGAAATAGCGGTCGCTTTCTTCGGCGCTGGTTTTCTCGATCCGGCCTTCGATGCGCACCTGGCGCTCGAGCTCGATCCAGTAGAACAGCAGCGCGGCTTGCGGATGCACGGCGAGGTCGTGCCCCTTGCGGCTTTCGTAATTGGTGAAGAAGACGAACCCGCGTTCGTCGACGCCCTTGATGAGTACGATCCGTGCCGACGGCCGGCCGTCGGCGCCGACGGTCGCGAGCGTCATCGTGTTCGGCTCGGGCAGTTTGGCGGCGAGCGCCTCCTTGAACCAGCGATCGAACTGGGCGAGGGGGTCGGGGGCGGCATCGGCTTCGTCGAGCGAAGCACGTGAATAGTTGATGCGGAGATCGGCGAGAGTCGTCATGTTATGCAAACGCTTCAATCTGGGGCCAGTATAGCGAACGCGCGAGAATCGTGCGTGCACAGTGGCGCGTGCGAGCGGGGAGTTCAGGCAAAATAGAGGGCTGCACGACTTACGTTTTCCTTGCTGCCATGTCCGCTGCCGAAGCTTCCCCGCCCAGTTCTTCTGATCTTACCCCGACCCCGGAAATCCAGCTTGACGTGGATCGCGCCCGGCGCTTCGGCGGCGTCGCGCGCCTGTACGGCGCGCCGGCCGCCGCCGCGTTCGAGCGTGCGCACGTCGCGGTGATCGGGATCGGCGGCGTCGGGTCGTGGGTGGCCGAGGCGCTTGCGCGCAACGCGGTCGGCACGCTGACGCTGATCGATCTCGACAACGTCGCGGAAAGCAATACGAACCGGCAGATCCACGCGCTCGACGGCAATTACGGCAAGCCGAAGGTCGACGCGATGGCCGAGCGGATCGCGCTGATCGATCCCGCGTGCCGCGTGAACCGGATCGAGGATTTCGTCGAACCCGACAACTTCGACGCGCTGCTCGGCGGCGGCTTCGACTACGTGATCGACGCGATCGACAGTGTGCGCACGAAGGTCGCGCTGATCGCGTGGTGCGTCGCGAAGCGGCAGCCGCTCGTCGTCGTCGGCGGCGCGGGCGGGCAGCTCGACCCGACGCGCATCCGCATCGACGATCTCGCGCTGACGATCCAGGATCCGCTGCTGTCGAAGGTGCGCGCGCAGTTGCGCAAGCAGCACGGCTTTCCGCGCGGGCCGAAGGCGCGCTTCAAGGTCAGCGCCGTGTATTCGGACGAGCCGCTGATCTATCCGGAAGCCGCCGCGTGCGACATCGAGGACGGTGCGGAGCCGTCCGCCGCGGCGCATGTCGCGGGGCTCAACTGTGCGGGATTCGGTTCGAGCGTGTGCGTGACCGCGAGCTTCGGGTTCGCGGCCGCCGCGCATGCGCTGCGCGCGATCGCGGCGCAGGCGGCCGGCTGAGCCCGCGCCGCGCGGGCGTAGCGGGATGAGGCTGCGGCGCGGGTAGTGCGCCGCAAGCGAGACGGCGGCCCGGCCGGGCCATCGCGGCCCGGCGTGCCGCGCGTCAGTTGAGCGCCATGCTCAGCTTGCGTCGCCACCCGGCGACGAGGTCCGGGCGATCGCCGGCCAGTTCGAACACCGAGATCAGCGTGCGGCGGCCGAGATCGTCGCCGTACGCGCGGTCGCGCGTGACGATTTCCAGCAACTGCTCCACCGCACCTTCGTACGCGCGCCGCGCGATCAGGCTCTGCGCGAGGTCGAAGCGCGCGTCGAGATCGGCCGGGTTCGCCGCGATGCGTGCTTCGAGCGCGTCGGTCGGCGGCAGGTCGGCCGTGGCCTCGAGCGCGTCGAAACGGGTCTTGATCGCCTGGTAGCGCGGATCGCCGTTCTGCACGGTCTGCGGCGACAGGCGTTCGGTCTCCGCACGGGCGGCATCGACCTGGTTGCTCGCGAGCAGCAGTTCAATCAGGTCGAGGCGTGCGTCGTCGAAACCGGGGTTCAGCGCGAGCGCCGCTTCGAGGTGCGTGAGCGCGTCGTCGAAGCGCTGCTCGGCCATCGCGTACTGCGCGGCGCGGCGCTCGGCTTCCTCGGGCGCCGGCAGCAGCCGGTCGAGGAACGCGCGCAACTGGCCTTCGGGCAGCACGCCGACGAACTGGTCGACCGGGCGCCCGTCGGCGAATGCGATCACGTGCGGGATGCTGCGCGTCTGGAAGTGCGCGGCAAGTTCCTGGTTCTCGTCGACGTTGACCTTCACGAGCTTCCAGCGGCCTTCGTAGTCGGCTTCGAGCTTTTCCAGCAGCGGGCCGAGCGTCTTGCAGGGGCCGCACCACGGCGCCCAGAAGTCGACCAGCACGGGCGTGTCCAGCGACGCCTCGATGACGTCTTTCTCGAAAGTGGCAAGCGTGGTGTCCATGTCGTTCTCTTCGGTTCGAATATCGTCAGGATGGGGGCGGTGCGCCCCTTTTTCAACGCGGTTTCGACTCGGGCAGCGGGATCCACTCGGTCTCGCCCGGCACCTTGCCCATTTCCTGGCGCGTCCAGGCCGCTTTCGCGCGCTCGATCGCGTCGCGGCTGCTGGCGACGAAATTCCATTCGATGAAGCGTTCGCCGTCGATCTTGTCGCCGCCGAGCAGCATCGCGCGTGCGCCGCTGCCGCTCGTCAGCGTGACCGTCGCGCCCGGTGCGAGCACGGCCATCTGTTCGGCCGGCACCGGCGTGCCGTCGATCGCAAGCTCGCCGTCGACCACGTAGACCGCGCGCTCCTCGTGCGACGCGTCGAGTTCGAGCCGGCCGCCGGCCGCGAAGTCGGCCGCGACGTACAGCGTGCGCGAGAACGTCGTGACGGGCGAGCGCAGCCCGAACGCGTCGCCCGCGATCACCGTCAGCGATACGCCGTCTTCGTTGCGCTTCGGCAGCGTGTCGGCCGGATGGTGCTCGAACGACGGCTCGGTCGTCTCGTGCGCTTGCGGCAGCGCGACCCAGGTCTGGATCCCGTGCACGGTATGGCCGCTGGCGCGCTGCGCGTCGGGCGTGCGTTCGGAGTGGACGATCCCGCGGCCGGCCGTCATCCAGTTCACGTCGCCCGGCACGATGGCCTGCAGCGAGCCGAGGCTGTCGCGGTGCAGGATCGCGCCGTCGAACAGGTAGGTGACGGTCGCGAGCCCGATGTGCGGATGCGGGCGCACGTCGAGCCCTGTGCCGGCCGGCAGCGTAGCGGGGCCCATGTGATCGAAGAAGATGAACGGGCCGACGAGACGTGCGGCGAGCGCGGGCAGCGTGCGGCGTACCTGCAGGTTGCCGATGTCGCGCACGTGCGGCTTCAGCAGGGCTTTGATCGAGTCGGTCATGGCGGCTCCAGTGGGGCGGCAGGGGATGCCGGTCATTGTACTGGCCGACCGCCGCCGATTCCATGCGCGCCGCGCGGGTATCGGGCCCCCGGCGAAACCCGGTAGACTGACGCGCTTCTCGGGAAAACGCTGGGCCGCCCCAAGTTTTCCTGACCCCCTCGGAGTGCCTGGCGCGAAGCGACAGGGTGGGGGCCTGGCACAATGATTCGAATCGAGGAGACGCCGATGATGGCCCCGAAGGACTTGCTGCTCGCGCTGGTCGTGATCCTGGCGTGGGGCGTGAACTTCGTCGTGATCAAGGTCGGCCTGCATGGCATGCCGCCGATGCTGCTCGGCGCGCTGCGCTTCACGCTCGCGGCCGTGCCCGCCGTGTTCTTCGTGCGCCGGCCGCAGATTCCGTGGCGCCTGCTGGTGCTGTACGGCGCGACGATCCAGCTCGGCCAGTTCGTGTTCCTGTTCACCGGCATGTACGTCGGCATGCCGGCCGGCCTCGCGTCGCTCGTGCTGCAGTCGCAGGCGTTCTTCACGCTCGTGTTCGCGATGCTGTTCCTCGGCGAGCGGCTGCACGTGCAGAACCTGATCGGGCTCGCGATCGCCGCGGGCGGCCTCGTCGTGATCGCCGCGCAGGGCGGCCGCGCGATGACGCTCGCGGGCTTCCTGCTGACGATCTGCTCGGCCGCGATGTGGGCGTTCGGCAATATCGTCACGAAGAAGGTCGGGAAGGCGAATCTCGTGTCGCTCGTCGTGTGGGCGAGCCTCGTGCCGCCCGTGCCGTTCTTCCTGCTGTCGCTGTGGTTCGAAGGGCCGCAGCGCATCGCGACCGCGCTCGCCGGGCTCAACGGCGCGTCGATCTTCGCGGTCGTCTATCTCGCGTTCGTCGCGACGCTGCTTGGCTACGGGCTGTGGAGCCGGCTGCTGTCGCGCTACCCGGCCGCGCAGGTCGCGCAGTTCTCGCTGCTGGTGCCGGTCGTCGGGCTCGCGTCGTCGGCGCTGCTGCTCGACGAACATCTGACGCGCACGCAACTGATCGGCACCGCGCTCGTGATGGGCGGGCTCGCGGTGAACGTGTTCGGCGGGAAACTGGTGCGCCGCTTCGCGGCGTCGTGACGCGCCGGCACGCAGCGCGTGCCGGCGGCAGGGAACGGGCGGCCGTCAGGCCATCCGGTTCTTCGCGAGCGGCGGATTCGCGGAGAAGTAACGCTTGATGCCGCGGAAGATCGCGTCGGCCATCTCGTCGCGATAGCTGTCGTCGTTGAGCCGGCGCTCTTCGTCCGGGTTGCTGATGAACGCGGTCTCGACGAGGATCGACGGAATGTCGGGCGCCTTCAGCACCGCGAACCCGGCCTGCTCGACCGAGCCCTTGTGCAGCTTGTTGATGCCGCCGACTTCCTTCAGCACGTAGTTGCCGTAGCGCAGCGAGTCGCGGATCTGCGCGGTCGTCGACATGTCGAACAGCGCGCGGTTCACGGCCGCGTCCGCCGTCTTGATGTTGATGCCGCCGATCAGGTCGGACGAATTCTCCTTGTTCGCCATCCAGCGCGCCGCGGCACTCGTTGCGCCGTGGTCGGACAGCGCGAACACCGACGACCCGCGCGCGGACGGCGTCGTGAACGCGTCCGCGTGGATCGACACGAACAGGTCGGCGCCGACGCGGCGCGCCTTCTGCACGCGCACGTTCAGCGGCACGAAGAAGTCGGCGTCGCGTGTCATCATCGCGCGCATGTTCGGCGCGCCGTCGATCTTCGCGCGCAGCTTCTTCGCGATGTCGAGCGCGATGTGCTTCTCGTAGGTGCCGCCGCCGCCGATCGCGCCCGGATCCTCGCCGCCGTGGCCCGGATCGATCGCGACCGTCAGCAGGCGCACGGTGCTGCCCTTGCCGGATTTCGGCGCGGTGAACTTGTAGGTGTCGCCGTCGTCGTCGCTGTCGTCGCGGCGCGCGATGACGGGCGGCGGCTTGACGGCCGGCTTCGCGGGCGTCGAAGGCGTGCCGGCCGCCGGCGGCGTGTGCGGCGTGGCCGGCGTGTTCTGCGCGAAACGCTGGAAGAACGCGTCGCTGTTGTCGCCCGCGCCGGGCGGCGGCGTGCCCGGGCCGGCCAGCGTGGTCGGCGGCTGCATCTGCTGCGCGCGCGCCGTATCGTTGAGCGCCTGCTCTTTGCGTTCCGTCTGCGCGATCAGGTCGGACAGCGGATCGGGCGCCACGGCCGGATACAGGTCGAACACGAGCCGGTACTTGTAGGTGCCGACGGGCGGCAGCGTGAACACCTGCGGCTTCACCGAGCCTTTCAGGTCGAACACCATCCGCACGACGTGCGGCTGATACTGGCCGACGCGCACCGACTGGATCTGCGGATCGTTCGGCGCGATCTTCGACACGAGGTCGCGCAGCGCCTGGTCGAGGTCGAGGCCGGTCAGGTCGACGACGAGGCGGTCGGGACCCTGCAGCAGCTGTTGGCTATTCTGCAGCGGCTGGTCGGATTCGATCGTGACGCGCGTGTAATCGCGCGCGGGCCACACGCGCACGCCGAGCACCGACGACGCGTGCGCGAGCCGCGGCGCGACGAGACCGAGCACCAGCGTCGACGCGCCCGCGCACAGAATCTGGCGGCGGCGCCAGTTGTGCGTCGCGGTGGCCGCCGATTCGATCGAGCGGAACGGTTTGATCAACATCTTTCGAGACATGCCTTTCCTGAAGCGCTATACGCCCGGACGGTGAGGGCGCGGCCGTCGCCATCCACGTCGAGCGAGAAAACCAGATCGGGCACGCCGAGCAGGGTGCCCGCCTGTTGCGGCCATTCGACGAGGCAGATCGCGCTGGAATTGAAATATTCGCGAAAGCCTGCATCGGACCATTCGGCCGGATCGTTGAATCGATACAGATCGAAGTGATAGACCTCGAGTTCCCCATCGTCGCGTTCGAGCGCGTATGGCTCGACGAGCGTATAGGTTGGGCTGCGCACGCGTCCCGGGTGGCCGAGGCCGCGCAGGATCGCGCGCACGAGGGTCGTCTTGCCTGCGCCGAGATCGCCGACCAGCTGGATTTGCAGCCCGTCGAACGCATGCGCGCGGTCGAGTTCGATGCGCGCCGCGTCGAGCGCGTGCGCGAAGCGGGTGCCGAAGGCCTCGGTCGCCGCTTCGTCGGCGAGCGCGATCACGCGCTCCGCGAGCGGGGCGGGCAGCATGGCGTCATGAGGCGATTGGCTGGACGTGGCTGGCATTCTCGTAAAATAGTGCGATGAACCGATTACCGGAACTCGCCGCATCCGACAGGCCTTCGACTCAAGCCGAAGGCGCGGCGCCGTGCGCGCTCGATGATGCGGCGTTGACTGCGCTTGCCGCTCGCATCAGGGCGTGGGGGCGCGAATTGGGTTTCGGGGCGATCGGTATCAGCGATACCGATCTCTCGGATGCCGAAGCAGGCCTCGCCGCCTGGCTGGAAGCCGGATACCACGGCGAAATGGATTATATGGCGAAACATGGGATGAAACGCGCGCGTCCGGCCGAACTTGTGGCCGGTACGCGACGCGTGATTTCCGTGCGGCTCGCCTATTTGCCGGCCCAAACGCTCGCCGACGATGCACCGGGCGGCGAGCCCGGCGCGCTCGTGCCGCACGATTGGCGCGCACGCGAACGGGCGCGGCTCGACGATCCGCAGGCGGCCGTCGTGTCGATCTATGCGCGTGGCCGCGACTATCACAAGGTGCTGCGCAACCGGTTGCAGACGCTCGCGGAGCGCATCGAGGGCGAGATCGGCGCATTCGGCTACCGCGTGTTCACCGATTCGGCGCCCGTGCTCGAGGTCGAACTCGCGCAGAAGGCGGGCGTCGGCTGGCGCGGCAAGCACACGCTGCTGTTGCAGCGCGATGCCGGTTCGCTGTTCTTCCTCGGCGAGATCTACGTCGACCTGCCGTTGCCGGCCGACGCGCACACGTCGCCTGACACCGCACCCGAGACGCCCGGCGCGCACTGCGGCAGTTGTACGCGCTGCATCGACGCGTGCCCGACCGGTGCGATCGTCGAGCCGTACCGCGTCGACGCGCGCCGCTGCATCTCGTACCTGACGATCGAACTGAAAGGCAGCATCCCCGAAGCGTTGCGGCCGATGATCGGCAATCGCGTGTACGGCTGCGACGACTGCCAGCTCGTGTGTCCGTGGAACAAGTTCGCGCAGGCCGCGCCCGTCGCCGATTTCGACGTGCGGCACGGTCTCGACCGCGCGACGCTCGTCGATCTGTTTGCATGGGATGCCGACACATTCGACACGCGGATGCAGGGCAGCGCGATCCGGCGCATCGGCTACGAAAGCTGGCTGCGCAATCTCGCGGTCGGGCTCGGCAATGCGCTGCGCGTGGGTCCGGACCGGCTCGCGCCGCCGGCGCGCGACGCGATCGTCGCCGCGTTGCGCGCGCGGGCCGACGACCCGTCGCCGGTCGTGCGCGAGCATGTCGAATGGGCGCTGCGTGCCGCGTGAAGGCGGCGTAAAGTGTCGTCGGCGCGTGGCGGTGCCGCGCGCATCCCCCGGTCAGGAGAAGGCAATGTTCAACGCAGTCATCGACGCGCCGTTCGGCAAGGTCGGCATCCGTACGGATGCCGCGGTGGTGCGCGAGATCGTCTATCTGCCCGAATCGGTGAAGTCGGTCGATCCGGATTCGGCGCTCGCGAAGCGCGCGGTCAAGCAGATCGAACGTTATTTCGAGCGTGCGTCGGCGCGCTTCGACCTGCCGCTCGCGGAAGTCGGCAGCGCATTCCAGCACCGCGTGTGGGACGTGATCAGCGATATCCCGCCCGGCACCGTGCTGACCTACGGCCAGGTCGCGAAGCGGATCGGCAGCGCACCGCGCGCGGTCGGCCAGGCGTGCGGCGCGAACTACTTCCCGCTCGTGATTCCGTGCCATCGCGTCGTCGCGGCGGGCGGCCTCGGCGGCTTCGCGAACCACGACGACAACGGCTATTACCAGAAAGTGAAGCGCTGGCTGCTGGCGCACGAAGGCGTGCCGTACTGATGAGTGAACCCATGATTTCCCCCGAAGCCGACGGCGATGCCGCCGCGGCGTCACCCGCGCTGCTCGCGAGCCGCGCGTCGATCGACGTGTTCTGCGATGCGCTGTGGCTCGAGCACGGGCTCGCGCGCAACACGCTCGACGCGTACCGGCGCGATCTGGTGCTGTTTTCCCAATGGCTGGCCGAGACGCACGATGCGCCGCTCGATGCGGCCGACGAAGCGATGGTGACGGGCTACATCGCCGCGCGCAGCGACGGCAAGGCGACGTCGTCGAACCGGCGGCTGTCGGTGTTCCGTCGCTATTACGGCTGGGCCGTGCGCGAGCATCGCGCGTGCGCCGACCCGACACTGCGGATCACGTCCGCGAAACAGGCGGCGCGGTTCCCGTCGACGTTGTCGGAGGCGCAGGTCGAGGCGCTGCTCGGCGCACCCGACGTCGGCACGCCGCTCGGCCTGCGCGACCGCACGATGCTCGAGCTGATGTACGCGAGCGGGCTGCGCGTGAGCGAGCTCGTGACGCTGAAGACGGTCGAGGTCGGCCTGAACGAAGGCGTCGTGCGCGTGATGGGCAAGGGCTCGAAGGAGCGGCTCGTGCCGTTCGGCGAAGTGGCGCACGGCTGGATCGAGCGCTACCTGCGCGGTGCACGGCCGGCATTGCTCGGCGCGCGCGCGGCCGACGCGCTGTTCGTGACCGCGCGCGGCGACGGGATGACGCGCCAGCAGTTCTGGAACATCATCAAGCGTCACGCGCAGCAGGCCGACGTGCGCGCGCACCTGTCGCCGCATACGCTGCGGCATGCATTCGCGACACACCTGCTGAACCACGGCGCCGACCTGCGCGTCGTGCAGCTGCTGCTCGGCCACAGCGACATCTCGACCACGCAGATCTATACGCACGTCGCGCGCGAGCGGCTGAAGACGCTGCACGCGCAGCACCACCCGCGCGGTTAGTACGCGGGGCGCGCGCATCCGGCGCCGCGCGGGCGCCGGTACGCGCTCGACGCGTACGCAGGCGCGCAGCGGCCGGCGTCAGACCAGCTCGCGCAGCTTGTGCTTCAGCACTTTGCCGGTCGATGCGGCCGGCAGCGCATCGAGCACGCGGATGTACGCAGGGCGCTTGTAAGGCGTGAGCCGCTCCGCGCACCACGCGTGCAACGCGGCTTCGTCCGCGGTCGCGCCCGGCACCAGCTCGACGAACGCGAGCACTTCCTCGTTGCCCTCGACCGCGCGGCCGATCACGGCCGCCTGCACGACGTCCGGATGCGCATTCAGCACTTGCTCGACCTCGACCGGATACACGTTGAAGCCCGACCGGATGATCAGTTCCTTGCTGCGGCCGGCGATCGTCACCGCGCCGTCCGGCTCCTGCCGCGCGAGATCGCCGGTGCTCAGCCAGCCGTCCGGCGACACGGCGGCGCGCGTCGCGTCCGCGTTGCGGTAGTAGCCGAGCATCACGTTCGGCCCGCGCACGCGGATCTCGCCGACGTCGCCCGGCGCCACGTCGGTGCCGTCCGGCGCGACGATCCGCATGTCGACGCCCGGAATCGGCACGCCGACCGAACTGTCGGCACGCGGCGCGTCGAGCGGCGTCTGCGTGATCGTCGGGCTGCTTTCGGTCATCCCGTAGCCGTTGTGCAGCGGCACGCCGTACTGACGCTCGACGCGCGCCTTCAGGTTCGCGTCGAGCGGCGAGCCGCCCGAATACGCGAAGCGCAGGCGCGGCGCATGCCACGTGTGGCCGTGCGTGTGCAGGTGCTCGAGCAGCTTCGCGTGCATCGCGGGCACGCCCTGGAAGATCGTCACGCCTTCGTCGGCGAGCGCGACGCGCACGGCCTCCGGCGAGAAGCGCGGCGCGAGCCGCAGCGTCGCGCCTGCGTACAGGCTGCCGAGGCAGACCGACGCGAGCCCGTACACGTGCGACACGGGCAGCACCGTGTAGACGACGTCGTCGGGCGACACGCGGCGCAGCGTGCTCGACGTTGCGGCGATGAACAGCAGGTTGCGGTGCGACAGCATCACGCCTTTCGGTGCGCCCGTCGTGCCGGTCGTGTAGATCAGCGCCGCGCATTGTGTGGCGCCGTCTGCCGTGACCGGTTCGGCGGGCGCGCTCGCGTCGACGCGATACGACCACGCGCCGATGTCGACCGGCAGCGCGCCGGCGGGTGTCGCGCCGAGCCGCGCGGCATGCGCGCGCGCGTCGGGCGATGCGTCCGTCGCGAATGCGGCCAGCTTCGGGCGCGCATGCGCGGCGATCGCATCGAGTTCGCCGGCGGACAGCCGCGCGTTCGACACGAGCGCCCACGCGTCGAGGCGGGCCACCGCGAACAGCAGCACGATCTGCGCGACGCAGTTTTCCGCGACGATCATGACGCGGTCGCCGCCTTGCACGCCGAGGCTCGCGAGCCGCGCGGCCGCCGCATCGACGGCCTGCGCCAGCTCGCCGTACGTCAGGCGGCGCGCGTCTTCGATCAGCGCCGGGTGCGCGGGCGCCTGTGCGGCCCAGCGCGCGGGCACGTCGGCGATGCGGCGCGGCAGCGCGGCGAGCAGGGCGTCGACGTCGAGCGACTCGGACGAACGAATGGGCGAGGACATGGCGTCTCCAGAAAAGGGCGCCGGGCGGCGGCGCGACGTTGTTTGCGAACGATCGTGCCATGACGTCGCGCGCGCGACAATCGGCCAATCGGGCAATAGCCCTTCGCGATGTCCGCAATGATGGCGGGCGGAATCGGGGCGGCGGCTCAGGCGGCCGTCCGGCGGAAAACGGGCCGCGAGTATACCGCCGGCCTGCGCACGTCGCCGCCCGCCTGCCGGTCGTTCGCCATTAAAATGCCGCCATGAGCAAATCCAGACACGTGTCCGAAACCCCCGCGACCCAGCTGTTGCGCCGCCATGGCGTGGCGTTCGGCGAGCATCCGTACGACTACGTCGAGCACGGCGGCACCGGCGAATCGGCGCGCCAGCTCGGCGCGGACGAGCACTGCGTCGTGAAGACGCTCGTGATGGAAGACGAACACGCGAAGCCGCTGATCGTGCTGATGCACGGCGACCGTACCGTGTCGACGAAGAACCTTGCGCGGCAGATCGGCGCGAAGCGCGTGGAACCGTGCAAGCCCGAGGTCGCGAACCGCCATTCGGGCTATCTCGTCGGCGGCACGTCGCCGTTCGGTACGCGCAAGACGATGCCCGTCTACGTCGAGGCGACGATCCTCGAATTGCCGACGATCTACCTGAACGGCGGCCGCCGCGGCTACCTCGTCAGCCTCGCGCCGGCGGTACTCGTATCGCTGCTCGGCGCGCAGCCCGTGCAGTGCGCGAGTGTCGACTGAGGGTTTCACCTTCGTGGCACCCCGCGCCCGTTCGGTAGAATGGGCGCCGTTTCGGCTTGCCGGCTTGCCGCGCACGGCCGTCCCTTTACCGATACGTTGAAAGAAGAGTCCTCCGCATGCAGATCCTGCTCGCCGCCCTCGTTGCCTACCTGATCGGTTCGGTGTCGTTCGCCGTTGTCGTCAGTTCTGCGATGGGCCTGGCCGACCCGCGTTCGTACGGGTCGAAGAATCCCGGCGCGACCAACGTGCTGCGCAGCGGCAACAAGAAGGCCGCAATCCTGACGCTCGTTGGCGACGCGTTCAAGGGCTGGTTTGCCGTCTGGCTCGCACGACGCCTGGGCCTGCCCGACGTCGCGGTCGCGTGGGTTGCGATCGCCGTGTTCCTCGGCCACCTGTATCCGGTGTTCTTCCGCTTCCAGGGCGGCAAGGGCGTCGCGACCGCGGCCGGCGTGCTGCTCGCCGTGCACCCGGTGCTCGGGCTCGCGACTGCGCTGACCTGGCTGATCGTCGCGTTCTTCTTCCGCTATTCGTCCCTTGCGGCGCTGGTGGCAGCCGTGTTCGCGCCGGTGTTCGACGTGTTCCTGTTCGGCACGGGCCACAACCCGGTCGCGTGGGCCGTGCTCGCGATGAGCGTGCTGCTCGTGTGGCGTCACCGCGGCAACATTTCGAAGCTGCTCGCGGGGCAGGAGAGCCGGATCGGCGACAAGAAGAAGGCGGCCGCGGACGGCGGCGCGCAGGACGGCGGGAAAGCCTGAGAAAGCGCGGCGCTTGCCGCGCGCCGGGCGCGCCGCGCATGCGGGGCCCGGCCGAATGACGTGACGGATCGGCTGGCGATCAGTCGCGGAAGTTGTTGAAGTCGAGCGGCGTGTCGGTCACGTCCTTGCGCAGCATCGCGATCACGTTCTGCAGGTCGTCGCGCTTCGTGCCGGCCACGCGCACCGCGTCGCCCTGGATGCTCGCCTGCACCTTGATCTTGCTGTCCTTCACGAGGCGCACGATCTTCTTCGCGAGATCGCCGCTCACGCCCTTCTTCACGGTGACGATCTGCTTGACCTTGTCGCCGCCGATCTTCTCGACCTTGCCGTAGTCGAGGAAGCGCACGTCGACGTTGCGCTTGGCCAGCTTGCTGATCAGCACGTCCTTGACCTGGCCGAGCTTGAAATCGTCGTCGGCGAACAGCGTCAGCTCGCGTTCCTTCTGCTCGACGCGCGCGTCGGAGCCCTTGAAGTCGAAGCGCGTCGAAATTTCCTTGTTCGACTGCTCGATGGCGTTCTTCACTTCGATCATGTTCGCTTCGGAAACGACGTCGAACGATGGCATGGCATTCTCCCTTGAGATGCGGGCACCCGGCTCGCGCGCGGGCACTCGCTATAATTGCGGACTGTTTGCCATTTTACCGATGCCCCTCCGTTTGCCCAAGACCGGCCGTTTGCCGGACCGGGCCGACGTGACCGCGAATGCCGATGCCTCCTGACGATTCCGCCCTGTCGCTGCTTCCCGACCATGCGCTTGCCGCGCACAACACGTTCGGCATCGCCGCGCGCGCGCGCTTTGCCGCGCGCGTCACGCACGCGGCGCAGTTCGAGGCGCTGCACCGCGACCCGCGCGTCGCGAACCTGCCGCAGCTCGTGCTCGGCGGCGGCAGCAACGTCGTGTTCACGCGCGATTTCGACGGCGTCGTGCTGCTCGACGAGATCGCCGGCCGCCGCGTCGTGCGCGAGGACGGCGACGCGTGGTACGTCGAGGCCGGCGGCGGCGAGAACTGGCACGCATTCGTCGCATGGACGCTCGAGCACGGGATGCCGGGCCTCGAGAACCTCGCGCTGATCCCAGGCACCGTCGGCGCCGCGCCGATCCAGAACATCGGCGCATACGGCCTCGAAATGAAGGCGTATTTCGATTCGCTGGTCGCGGTCGAACTGGCGACGGGGCGCAGCGAGCGCTTCGACGCCGCGCGCTGCGCGTTCGGCTACCGCGACAGCTTCTTCAAGCGGGACGGGCGTGGCCGGTTCGCGATCGTATCGGTGACGTTCCGTCTGCCGAAACAATGGACGCCGCGGCTCGGCTACGCGGACGTCACGCGCGAGCTCGACGCGCGCGGCATCGCACCCGATGCGGCGACGCCGCGCGACGTGTTCGACGCAGTCGTCGCGATCCGCCGCGCGAAGCTGCCCGACCCGCTCGTGCTCGGCAACGCGGGCAGTTTCTTCAAGAATCCGGTGATCGACGCCGCGCAGTTCGAGGCGCTGCGCGCCCGCGCCCCCGAAGTCGTGTCGTATCCGCAGCCGGACGGGCGGGTCAAGCTCGCGGCCGGCTGGCTGATCGACCGCTGCGGCTGGAAGGGCCGCGCACTCGGCGCGGCGGCCGTGCACGACCGGCAGGCGCTCGTGCTCGTCAATCGCGGCGGCGCGACGGGCGCCGACGTGCTCGCGCTGGCGCAGGCGATCCAGGCCGACGTGCGCGCGCACTTCGGCGTCGAACTGGAGGCGGAACCGGTCTGCCTGTAGCGCGGGCACGGCACCGTTTTCCGTGCGCCCAAACAAAAAGCGCCGATCGTCGATCGGCGCTTTTTTTACGCGTGTGCGTTCCGGCGCGTCAGTGCTTGAGGCGGCCGAGCAGCAGGAACTCCATCAGCGCCTTCTGCACGTGCAGGCGGTTTTCCGCTTCGTCCCACACGACGCTCTGCGGGCCGTCGATCACGCCGGCCGTCACTTCCTCGCCGCGGTGTGCGGGCAGGCAGTGCATGAAGAGCGCGTCCGGGTTCGCGTGACCCATCATTTCCTCGTCGACGCACCAGTCGGCAAACGCCTGCATGCGTGCCTCGTTCTCGGCCTCGAAACCCATGCTCGTCCACACGTCGGTGGTGACGAGATCGGCGCCCTTGCAGGCTTCGTTCGGATCGTCGAACACCTCGTAGAACGGCGCGCTGCCGGGCGACACGAGCTTCATGTCGAGCGCATAGCCGGGCGGCGTGGACAGGCGCAGCTTGAAGCCGAGAATCTGCGCGGCTTCGATCCACGTGTAGAGCATGTTGTTCGCGTCGCCGACCCACGCGACGGTCTTGCCGGCGATCGGGCCGCGGTGCTCGTAGTACGTGAAGATGTCGGCGAGCACCTGGCACGGGTGGTAGTCGTTCGTCAGGCCGTTGATCACCGGCACGCGGGAGTTTTCCGCGAAGCGGGTGATGACCTCCTGCTCGAACGTGCGGATCATGATGATGTCGACCATCCGCGAGATGACCTGCGCGGAATCCTCGACGGGTTCGCCGCGGCCGAGCTGCGTGTCGCGCGTGCTCATGAAGACGGCGTGGCCGCCGAGCTGGAAGATCCCGGCCTCGAACGACAGGCGCGTGCGCGTCGAGCTCTTCTCGAAGATCATCGCGAGCGTGCGGTCGTGCAGCGGGTGATAGGTCTCGTAGTTCTTGAACTTGCGCTTCAGGATACCCGTGCGTTCGAGCACGTACTCGTAGTCTTCCAGCGAGAAATCCTTGAACTGCAGGTAGTGACGAATGGTTTTGGCGGTCATGAAGCGAAATACGGCGGGTTTCACCCGGCAGCGAGGCCGGACGGCGCCGCCGTCGGGTGTGGATAACTCAAAGCAGCATAAAGGATTTTCTGTGCTTTGACGAGCCGTGGCACGAAGCGGGGCACGATCGCGACAGGGGGCGGACGGCGCGGGAAGGAGGCCGTCGGGACGACGCGCGATGGCGCGCTGCGGTATAATTCGAAAGTTTTCTCCAGCCCGGCAGGCAAGGCTTTTCGCGCTCTGCCGGACACAAGCCGTGCGCTGCACAAATCCGGTGCAGTCTACCGGCGGCGCGCATCGACGTCCCGTTTTGGGGATATCGGAATGCTTGTGCCGCCGTCCGTTCCAGCTTTGTGTTCGCGTATCCAGGCGCCGTTGCCTGGACATCGCCGGGCCGTCACTTGGGTAACCACATGGCTGAAACCCCTCCGACCGAATTCTTCATCCAGGGCATCACGAAAGACGGGAAAAAGTTTCGCCCGAGCGACTGGTCGGAACGTCTGGCCGGTGTGATGGCCTGCTTCGGGCCGGGGGCGAGCGGGCCGAATGCGCGTCTCAAGTATTCGCTGTACGTGCGCCCGACGATGCTCGGCGACCTGAAATGCGTGATCCTCGATTCGCGGCTGCGCGACATCGAACCGATGGCTTTCGATTTCGTGCTGAATTTCGCGAAGGACAACAACCTCGTCGTCACCGAGGCGTGCGAATTGCCGGACTACAGCGCGAAGAAGTAAGGCCTTCCGGCGAGGGCGCATGCGCTCGCCGCGGCAAAACCCGTCGCCCGCGTGATGCGCAGGCGACAGGCAACAAAAAAGCCCGCCTAGGCGGGCTTTTTTGCGATCGCAGGAAACAGGAACGCCCGCGCGAGCGGGCGCACCGGATTTACGCTGCTGCCTGCAGACCCTTGACGGCTGCGGCCAGGCGGCTCTTGCTGCGAGCGGCCTTGTTCTTGTGAACGATCTTCTTGTCGGCGATCGTGTCGATCGTCTTCACGGCAGCCTTGAACAGCTCGGCAGCCTTTGCCTGGTCGCCGGCGTCAACAGCCTTGCGAACCGACTTGATCGCGGTACGGAATTTCGAGCGCAGCGCCGAGTTGTGCGAGTTTGCCTTCGCGGCCTGGCGGGCGCGCTTGCGTGCTTGTGCGGAGTTAGCCATGACGGTTCCTTATCCTGTCCTGTTTCCAGAGCTTGGAGCCTGACGGCCAAGCGCTGCTTTTCGATCCGTCCCCTGAGAACGATTGCCCAGGGGCGCATAAAAAAACGGTGATTTTAACCGAGGCAGGGACATGAAAACGGCAGTTGCCGTGCATGTACGAGCCCAGAAACCGGCGATTATAGCAACAAAATCAAGCGAGTGGCAAGTTCGAAGTGACATTCGCCGGACGGAGTGCCGGCGGCGTGCGCGCTTTTCGGCATCACGCCGCTGGCCGGGTCGCGCAACGTCCGTATAATAAGCGCCCCATGAATCTATTCCGAGCCCTGCTGACGGTCAGCGGCTTCACGCTGCTGTCGCGCGTGACCGGACTGGCCCGCGAGACGCTGATCGCCCGTGCGTTCGGTGCCAGTCAATATACCGACGCGTTCTACGTCGCCTTCCGCATTCCGAACCTGCTGCGCCGCCTGTCGGCCGAAGGCGCGTTCTCGCAGGCGTTCGTGCCGATCCTCGCCGAGTTCAAGAACCAGCAGGGGCACGATGCGACGAAGGCGCTCGTCGACGCGATGTCCACCGTGCTCGCGTGGGCGCTTGCCGTGCTGTCGGTTGCCGGGATCGCCGGCGCGTCGTGGGTCGTGTTCGCGGTCGCGTCCGGCCTGCACAAGGATGGCCAGGCGTTCCCGCTCGCGGTCACGATGACGCAGATCATGTTCCCGTACATCGTGTTCATCTCGCTGACGACGCTCGCGTCCGGCGTGCTCAACACGTACAAGAGCTTCTCGCTGCCCGCGTTCGCGCCGGTGCTGCTCAACGTCGCGTTCATCGGCGCGGCCGTGTTCGTCGCGCCGCACCTGAAGGTGCCGGTCTATGCGCTCGCGTGGGCCGTCATCGTCGGCGGCGTGCTGCAGTTCCTCGTGCAGCTGCCGGGCCTGAAGAAGATCGACATGGTGCCGCTGATCGGCCTGAACCCGCTGCGCGCGCTGCGTCACCCGGGCGTGAAGCGCGTGCTCGCGAAGATGGTGCCCGCGACGTTCGCGGTGTCGGTCGCGCAGCTGTCGCTGATCATCAACACCAACATCGCGTCGCGGCTCGGGCAGGGCGCCGTGTCGTGGATCAACTACGCCGACCGCCTGATGGAATTCCCGACGGCGCTGCTCGGCGTCGCGCTCGGCACGATCCTGCTGCCGAGCCTGTCGAAGGCCCACGTCGACGCCGATTCGCACGAGTATTCGGCGCTGCTCGACTGGGGGCTGCGCGTCACGTTCCTGCTCGCGGCGCCGAGCGCGCTCGCGCTGTTCTTCTTCGCGACGCCGCTCACCGCGACGCTGTTCAACTACGGCAAGTTCGACGCGCATACCGTCACGATGGTCGCGCGGGCGCTCGCCACCTACGGGATCGGCCTCGTCGGCATCATCCTGATCAAGATCCTCGCGCCTGGCTTCTATGCGAAGCAGGACATCAAGACGCCCGTGAAGATCGCGATCGGCGTGCTGATCGTCACGCAGATCTCGAACTACGTGTTCGTGCCGCTGATCGGCCATGCGGGCCTCACGCTGAGCATCGGCGTCGGCGCGTGCCTGAACTCGCTGCTGCTGTTCATCGGGCTGCGCAAGCGCGGCATCTACCAGCCGTCGCCGGGCTGGCTGCGCTTCTTCGTGCAGCTCGTCGGCGCGACGCTCGTGCTCGCGGGCCTGATGCACTGGTGCTCGATCAGCTTCGACTGGACCGGGATGCGCGCGCAGCCGCTCGACCGCATTGCGCTGATGGCCGCGTGCCTCGTGCTGTTCGCTGCACTATATTTCGGTATGTTGTGGGTGATGGGCTTCAAATACGCTTACTTCAGAAGGCGCGCCAAGTGACGACCGCAATGACCCGCGTCCTCGACTACTTCAGCACGCTCGTGGCGGACGACGACAGCCTGCCCGTCACGGAGGCCGCGCTGTCGCTGGCGCAGGACGCGTATCCCGACCTCGACCTGCAGGGCACGCTGGCCGAACTCGACATGCTGGCGGCGCGGCTGCGCCGGCGCTTCACTGACGATGCGGACCTGAAAGGCCGCGTCGCCGCGCTGAACGATTTCTTTTTCCGCGAGCTCGGCTTCGCGTGCAATCACAACGATTACTACGACCCCGATAACAGCCACCTGAACGCCGTGCTGAAACGGCGGCGCGGGATTCCGATCTCGCTGTCGGTGCTGTACCTGGAGCTCGCCGAGCAGGTCGGCGTGCCGGCGCGCGGCGTATCGTTCCCCGGCCATTTCCTGCTGCGCGTGACGCTGCCGGACGGCGATCTGATCATCGATCCGACCAATGGCCATTCGCTGTCCGAAGCCGAGATGGTCGAGATGCTCGAGCCGTACGTCGCGCGTGCGGCCGGTGCGGTCGACAGCGCGTTGCGCGCGCTGCTGCAACCGGCGACGAGCCGCGAGATCATCGCGCGGATGCTGCGCAACCTGAAGACGATCTATCTGCAGACGGAACGCTGGCAGCGGCTGCTCGCGGTGCAGCAGCGGCTCGTGATCCTGTTGCCCGAGCAGCTCGACGAGGTGCGCGACCGCGGCTTCGCGTATGCGCGGCTCGATTACCTGCGCCCCGCGCTCGAGGATCTCGAGCAGTATCTCGGCGAGCGGCCGGAAGCGGACGACGCGACCGTCGTCGAGTCGCAGGTGAGCGAATTGCGGCAGCGGATGCAGCGCGACGGCGAGGACTGAGCCGCGATCGAGCCGTTGCCGGAACCGGAAAAAACGCCCGCATCGCGGGCGTTTTGCTTGGGCGCTTACTTCGGCTGCATCCGGATCGCGCCGTCGAGGCGGATCACTTCGCCGTTGAGCATGGGATTCTCGACGATCTGGCGCACCAGCATCGCATATTCGGCCGGCTTGCCGAGCCGCGGCGGGAACGGCACCATCGCGCCGAGCGCGTCCTGCACGTCCTGCGGCATGCCGAGCAGCATCGGCGTCTCGAACAGGCCGGGCGCGATCGTCATCACGCGGATGCCGCTGCGCGACAGGTCGCGCGCGATCGGCAGCGTCATGCCCGCGACGCCGGCCTTCGACGCCGCATAGGCGGCCTGGCCGATCTGGCCGTCGAAGGCGGCGACCGACGCGGTGCTGACGATCACGCCGCGCTCTCCTTCCGCGGTCGGCGCGGTCGCGGCCATTGCGGCGGCCGCGAGCCGGATCATGTTGAACGTGCCGATCAGGTTCACGTTGATCGTCTTCGCGAACACGTCGAGCGGATGCGCGCCGTCCTTGCCGACGGTTTTCGCGGCCGGCGCGATGCCTGCGCAGTTCACGAGGCCGCGCAGCGTGCCCGCGTGCGTTGCCGCGTCGACGGCTGCTTGCGCGTCGGCCTCGCTCGACACGTCGCAGCGTACGAATACGCCGCCCAGCTCGGTTGCGAGCGCGGTGCCCGCCGCTTCGTTCAGGTCGGCGAGCACGACCGTGCCGCCGGCCTGCGCGAGCATCCGCGCGGTGCCGGCGCCGAGGCCCGATGCACCGCCGGTGATCAGAAAGACGTTGCCGCGAATGTCCATGACTTTCTCCGGTGTCGACCGCCCTTGGCGCTTTAGCGCCTAGGGAGGTCCCATGCAAAGCGTCGACTGCCCTTGGTGCGTCAGCGCCTAGGGAGGTCCCATGCAAAGCGTCGACTGCCCTTGGCGCTTCAGCCCCTAGGAAGGCCCATGCAAAGCGGTTGTTCCGTCCGATGCTGCCCCATCGGCTGAAAAGCCGGTGCGCCGCGAGGGCGGGGCACGCGCTCGACCGATTGTACGGGGTGCCATCGCGCGGCGGCGACACCGGTGTGGTCGTGCGCATCCCGTCCGCGCAAAAAAAAGCCGCCCGGAAAGGGCGGCTTGCGGGTGCGCGACGCGCTCTTACTTCAGTGCGTCAAACGCGCGCTCGCGGATTTCCTCGACGGCGCCGAGGCCCGAGATCTTGCGATACTGCGGTGCCTTCAGGCCGTTTTCTTCACCGCGCTGCGCCCAGTCGCCGTAGTACGTGATCAGCGGCTTGGTCTGCGCTTCGTACACTTCGAGACGCTTCTTGACGGTTTCTTCCTTGTCGTCGTCGCGCTGGATCAGCGGTTCGCCCGTCACGTCGTCGTGGCCTTCGACCTTCGGCGGGTTGAACTTGACGTGGTACGTGCGGCCCGATGCCGGGTGCGTGCGGCGGCCGCTCATGCGCTCGATGATTTCCGAGAACGGGACGTCGATCTCGAGCACGTAGTCGATCGCGACACCGGCTTCCTTCATCGCGTCAGCCTGCGCGATCGTGCGCGGGAAGCCGTCGAACAGGTAGCCGTTCGCGCAGTCGGATTCCTTCAGGCGTTCCTTGACGAGGCCGATGATCAGCGCGTCCGGCACGAGCTTGCCGGCGTCCATGTAGCCCTTCGCCTCGACGCCGAGCGGCGTGCCGGCCTTTACGGCCGCGCGCAGCATGTCGCCCGTCGAGATTTGCGGGATGCCGAATTTTTCCTTGATGAAGTTTGCCTGGGTGCCCTTTCCCGCGCCGGGCGCGCCCAACAGGATCAAACGCATGGTGATATCTCCAAGTATGTAGATTCGTGTGGCGAGACACAAAGGCGTCGGCGACGGCGGGCGCGGGGCTTGCCTGGCGCGTGGCGGACCGGTCTGATGCGGCGCGTCGGCTTGGGCGACGCGCGGCTGCCGGCAGGGCCGCGGGCGGGGTCAAGCGAGGACGCGCTGGTCGCGGACGGCTCGCACAATCGCCTGATTATGCCACGGGTTATTTTGAACCCGGCTGAAAAAGGGCCTGCACGCGCGCGAGATCGGCCGGCGTGTCGATTCCGGCTTCGGGCGCGGACTCGGTGATCAGCACTGCGATACGCTCGCCGTGCCACAGCGCGCGCAGCTGTTCGAGCTGCTCGGCCTGTTCGATCGGCGCCTGCGCGAGCGACGGATAGGTGCGCAGGAAACGCGCGCGATACGCATAGAGCCCGATGTGCCGGTAGACCGGGAAGGCCGGCGCCGGCATGGCTGCGACGTCCGGCCAGTGCGGCTGGTACGCGTCGCGGCTCCACGGAATCGGCGCACGCGAGAAGTACAGCGCGACGCTCTGCGCATCGAGCGCGACCTTCACGACGTTCGGGTTGAACACGTCGGCCGCGTCGTGGATCGGGTGGGCGGCGGTCGCGATCGCGCAGGCCGGATGCGCGGCCAGGTGCGACGCCACGTCGCGCACCAGCACGGGGTCGATCAGCGGTTCGTCGCCCTGCACGTTGACGACGACGGTGTCGTCGCTCCACCCGAAGGCCGCTGCCACTTCCGCGAGCCGGTCGGTGCCGGACGGATGGTCGGCCCGCGTGAGCACCGCTTCGAAGCCGTGATCGCGCGCCGCGTCGAGCACGCTCTGCGCGTCGGAGGCGACGAGCACCTGCTGCGCGCCCGCTTCGCGCGCGCGCTCGGCGACGCGCACGACCATCGGCTTGCCGCCGAGATCGGCGAGCGGCTTGTTCGGGAGTCGCGTCGACGCGAGCCGGGCGGGGATGACGGCGATGAAGGGTTGCGGGTGAGTCATCGGGGAGCGGTGAGAAAGACGGGGCGGGCGACGCCGGGAGCCGGTCGCCCGGCGGGGGGCGGCGGCCCGGCCGGGGCCGGGCCGCCTGTTTCGAATCGTTGCGCCGTGCGAGCGGCCTGGCGGCTCAGCGGCCGGCCGGATCGACCGGCGTGCCTTCGACGGTCTGGCGCGCTTCGTCGACGAGCATCACGGGGATGCCGTCGCGGATCGGGTAGGCGAGCTTGTCCGCGTTGCAGATCAGCTCCTGCGCGGCACGGTCGTAGTGGAGCGGGCCTTTGCAGATAGGGCACACAATGATTTCAAGCAGGCGAGCGTCCACGGAGTTTCTCCACAACGAGGGCAATGAGGCGAGGGTCGAGCGCGGCTTCGACGGGGACAACCCACAGTCGGGCGTCGCGCCAGGAAGCGCCCAATTTTACTGCATCCTTCTCGGTGATCAGGATCGCATCGACGGTATCGTCGACGAACGGATTGTCGGCGAACGCGTAATGGTCGGGCAGCGCGCGCGTCGCCGGCGCGAGACCGGCCGCGCGCAACGTCGCGAAGAAGCGTTCCGGCGCGCCGATGCCTGCCGCGGCGAGCACGCGTTCGTTCGCGAACTGCGACAACGGGCGGCGCAGCGCGGGCTGGTCGAGGTGCCACGCGGCGCCCGGCGTCAGCGCGAGCGCGTAGGTGTCGGGCCACGGCGGCAGCGCGCCGCTGTACGGATCGTTGACGAGCGTCGCGTCGCGGTGCCGCGACAGCGGCTCGCGCAGCGGGCCGGCCGGCAGCAGGAAGCCGTTGCCGCCGAGCCGGTGGTCGAACACGACGAGCTCGACCGTGCGGGCGAGGCGGTAGTGCTGGAGGCCGTCGTCGCTGACGATCACGTCGACGTCCGGATGCGCGGCGCGCAGCGCCTGCGCGGCCGCGACGCGGTCGGGGCACACCCAGACGGGCGCGCCGGTGCGGCGCGCGATCAGCAGCGGTTCGTCGCCGCCGACGCTGGCGCGCGACGCGGGCGTGACGGCGGTCGGCGCCGTCACGTTCGCGCCGTAGCCGCGCGACACGACGCCCGGTGTGAAGCCGGCCGCGCGCAGCGCGTCGACGAGCGCGATCACGGTCGGTGTCTTGCCGGTGCCGCCGACGGTCACGTTGCCGACCACGACGACGGGCACGCCGACGTCGACCGGCTTTTTCCAGCCCTGCGTGTAAGCGGTACGCCGCAGCGCCGCGCACAGGCGGAACACGCAGGCGAACGGCGTGAGCGCCCAGGCGAGCGCGCCGCGCCGCTGCCATTCGCGAGTCAGGCGCGCTTCGAGTCGCGCGAGCGGGCCGCCGGGCGCGCTCATCGGGCCGGGCGCGGCGCGTCGTGCGCCGCGGCGTGGGACGGATTCGTCAAGGCGGATTCTCCGTTGGGCGGCGCATGCCGCGGGGTCTGCGGAAGGCGGCACTCTAGCGCGCCGCACACAGGCGCGGCAAGCGCGACCGGCCGACGCAGCCTGCGGGGCCGGATCGCGGCGGCCTGTGGATAACTCTGTGAAAAACTCCTCGGTCGATCGCATCAAACGCCCACCGGGCGGGCCTCGAATCGGAGGCGAATTGTTTTGAAAGGTTTAAAAATCTATAAAAATCAATGTGTTATGAGGAATTGTCTGGCTTTTTTAGCGGTTTCCAAGCGTTTTAGGCGGACGAATGCCAGAGTGTGGACACCTTCCGCGCGCGACAGCAAGTGCGGCGGCGCTGGACGTCGCGCGCATGTCGGACTATCGTGACGCCGCCAGCATTCATCCGACCGTCCATGCTTTCCGACTCTCCTTTTTCCGCACCCGGCGCGACGCGCGGCGGCGACGAAGTGATTCCCGTTTCGGCGCTCAATCGTGCGATTTCGACGATGCTCGAGCGCTCGTTTCCGCTGTTGTGGATTTCGGGCGAAGTATCGAATTTCACGCGTGCCGCGAGCGGCCACTGGTATTTCTCGATCAAGGACCAGCAGGCGCAGATGCGCTGCGTGATGTTCCGCGGCCGTGCGCAATATGCGGAATTCACGCCGCGCGAAGGCGACCGCATCGAGGTGCGCGCGGTCGTCACGATGTACGAGCCGCGCGGCGAAGTGCAGTTGAACGTCGAAGCCGTGCGGCGCACCGGGCAGGGGCGCCTGTACGAGGCGTTCCTGCGGCTGAAGGCGCAGCTCGAAGGCGAGGGCCTGTTCGCCCCCGAGCGCAAGCGGCCGTTGCCGGCCCACCCGCGCGCGATCGGCATCGTCACGTCGCTGCAGGCCGCCGCGCTGCGCGACGTGCTGACCACGCTCGCCCGGCGCGCGCCGCACATTCCGGTGATCGTCTATCCGGCGCCCGTGCAGGGTGCCGGTTCCGCCGAGAAGCTCGTCGCGGCCGTCGAGGCCGCGAATGCGCGCCGTGAGGTCGACGTGCTGCTGGTCTGCCGCGGCGGCGGCTCGATCGAGGATCTGTGGTCGTTCAACGACGAAGCGCTGGCGCGCGCGATCGCGGCGAGCGAACTGCCGGTCGTCAGCGGCGTCGGGCACGAAACCGATTTCACGATCGCGGACTTCGCGGCCGACTTGCGCGCGCCGACGCCTACCGGCGCGGCCGAGCTCGCGAGCCCGCAGCGCGCGCTGCTGCTGCGCGAGGTCGACGAGCGCCAGCGTGCGCTCGCGCGCGGCATGGCGCGCCGGCTCGAACAACGTGCGCAGCAGCTCGACTGGCTTGCGCGCCGGCTCGTGAGCCCGGCCGAGCGGCTGCAGCGGCAGCGCACGCACGTCGAGCAACTCGCGGTGCGGCTTGCGTCGGCGGCGTCGCGGCCGGTGCGCGACGCACGCGCGCGCTTCGCCCTGGCACAGCTGCGCTGGCAGCGCGCGCGGCCGGATGCGTCGCAGGCGCGCCAGGCGCTCGCGGGGCTGTCGCAACGTCTCGCGGTTGCGTTGCAGCGCCGTCATGAACGCGACACGGCGCGTGTGTCAGCCTGTGCTGCGAGGCTCGAGGTACTGAGCCCGCAGCGCACGCTCGAGCGCGGTTATGCGGCGCTGATCGATACGCAGACGGGCCGTGCGGTACGGGCGCCGAACGCGCTGAAGCCGCAGCGGCGCCTGACCGTGCATCTGGCCGAAGGCTCGGCCGACGTGTCGCTCGCCGACGTGCAGCCGCGGCTGACCGATACGATCTGACATAACCGCTGCAAGCGGAGCGAAGGGTGCCGCAACGGACGCATCGTGCACGGGAACGGATGCTGCGCAGCGTCGGGCTCGTCCTGCCGGACGTTGCGCAAACATCGCTTTTCCGCATACCGCGGATAAATGGCCCGTGAGTTTGCGGGGTTATTCGTCCTCGCCTACAATCGGACGCTCGGCAGCATCCAACACAGCCTCCCTACATACTCAACGAAGGAATCGCCATGGCTCATACGCTCCCGCCGCTCCCGTACGCTGAAGACGCACTCGCGCCGACCATCTCGCTCGAGACGATCCAGTACCACTACGGCAAGCACCATCAGGCTTATGTGACGAACCTGAACAATCTGATCCCGGGCACGGAATTCGAAAACCTGTCGCTGGAAGAGATCGTGAAGAAGTCGTCGGGCGGCATCTTCAACAACGCCGCGCAAATCTGGAACCACACGTTCTTCTGGAACAGCCTGTCGCCGAACGGCGGCGGCGCACCGACGGGCGCGCTGGGCGACGCGATCAACGCGAAGTGGGGTTCGTACGACGCATTCAAGGAAGCGTTCACGAAGGCCGCAGTCGGCACGTTCGGTTCGGGCTGGGCATGGCTCGTGAAGAAGGCTGACGGTTCGCTCGACATCGTGTCGACGAGCAACGCAGCGACGCCGCTGACGACCGCCGACAAGGCGCTGCTGACGATCGACGTGTGGGAACACGCGTACTACATCGACTACCGCAACGCACGTCCGAAGTTCGTCGAAGCGTTCTGGAACATCGTGAACTGGGACTTCGCAGCGAAGAACTTCGCGTAAGTCCGGCGCCGGCGCGCCGCCACGGCGCGCGGCACCCCAAAAAAAAGCCCTCGTTTCGAGGGCTTTTTTGTTTTTGTCCCGCAGGCGCGTCGAGTTGGCCAGGTCAGGCGACCATGCCGAACACCCAGCCGAGCGTGGCACTCGCGATCACGACGGCCCACGGCGGCACGCGCCAGAACACCAGCGCGACGTAGGCGACGAGCGCGGCGGCCAGGTCGCGCGGCGCGACGATCGTATCGGTCCAGACCGGGTGATAGAGCGCGGCGAACAGCAACCCGACGACGGCCGCGTTCACGCCCGCGAGCGCCGCCTGCATGCGCGCGCTGCGGCGCAGGCGCTCCCAGAACGGTGCGGTGCCGGCAATGAGCAGGAACGACGGCGCGAAGATCGAGACCAGTGCGATCGTGCCGCCGAGCCAGCCGTTCGGCGCATCGCGCAGCGACGCGCCGAGATACGCCGAAAACGTGAAGAGCGGCCCCGGCACGGCCTGCGCGACACCGTACCCGGCGAGGAACGCCGAATCGCCGACCCAGCCGGGCGCGACCACGGCCGCCTGGAGCAGCGGCAGCACCACATGGCCGCCGCCGAACACGAGTGCGCCGGTGCGGAAGAACGCATCGACGACGGCGAGCGTATCGGAGTGGAGCGCGCGGGCCGCAACCGGCAAGACGACGAGCAGCGCCGCGAACAGCGCGAGCCACACCATGCCCGAGCGGGGCGACACATGCAGCGGCAACGGATCGTGCGCGTCGCGTGCCGGTTGCGGCAGCAGCACGAGACCGGCCGCGCCGGCCGTAACGATCACCGCAATCTGCGTCCAGGCGGCCGGCGCGAGCAGCGCGACGCAAGCGGCCGCGGCCATCAGCGTGACGCGGCGCGCATCCGGGCACAGCGTGCGTGCCATTCCCCAGACCGCTTGCGCGATCACCGCGACCGACACGATGCGCAGCCCGTGCAGCGCGCCGGCTTCGATCGGTGCGCCCGTTGCGTGAACGCCGAGCGCGAACAGCATCATCAGCAGCGCCGACGGCAGCGTGAAGCCGAGCCAGGCGGCGAACATGCCCGCATAGCCGGCGCGCGCGAGGCCGATCGCCATGCCGACCTGGCTGCTCGCAGGCCCCGGCAGGAACTGGCACAGCCCGACGAGATCGGCATAGGTGCGCTCGGTGAGCCAGCCGCGCCGCGTGACGAATTCGGCGCGGAAGTAGCCGAGGTGCGCGACCGGGCCGCCGAACGACGTGAGGCCGAGCCGCAGGAACGCGGCGAAGACGGGCCACGGATGATGGGAAGGCGCGGGGGCGGTCGAGGTATTCAAGACGAGGCGTGTGGCGGACGAACGAGCAGCAACGATAGCGCAACGCGGCGGCGGGGCAACGTGCAGCGGCGCGTTGCGCGTTGCTCAGTGCGTGCCGTCGCCCAGCCCGCTCGCGCGGCGCAGCGCGTCGATGTCGACGAGCTCGATCTCGCCGACATGCAGCCGCACGACGCCGTCGGCCTGCAGCGCCTTCAGCAACTGGTTGGTGGTCTGCCGCGTGATCGACAGCATCGACGCGAGCGTTTCCTGCGACAGCCGCACGCGCGTGCGGCCGGCGCTGATGCCGCCGTAACCCTCGGCGATCATCAGCAGGCGCACGGCGAGCCGCTGCGCGGCCGGCATCACGCTCATCGATTCGACGGTCAGGAAGCTCAGGCGCAGCTTCTGCGCCATCAGCAGCGCGAACTGCCGCCAGTACTGCGGCGTCGCATCGAGGATCGCGAGCAGCGCGGCCTGCGGCACGTGCAGCAGCAGCGCGTCGTCGAGCGCGATCGCGTCGTGCGTGCGCGGCTGGCCGTCGAACAGCGCGATTTCGCCGAACCACGTGACGGGCTCGGCCACCGTCAGCAGCGCTTCCTTGCCCTGCGGGTCGACCGCACCTATCGTGAGTGAACCGGCCAGGACCGCGTACAGCCCGCATGGCGGGTCGCCGCGCCGGAACAGCGCGTGGCCGGCCGGCAGGCGGCGCAGCGCCGCGCGGGCGAGCAGGTCCGCGCGCAACGCGTGCGGCAGCGCGGCGAACCACGGGTTCGCTTCGATCTGCGGCAGGTACGGGGCGAGCGGAGAGGGCATGGACACGCGATGTCGGGTAGCTGACAGAGGTTCTCGGGCGTGACGCGCATCATAGCGCTCAATAGCCGACCAGGAGACGCGATGAAGACGCTCGAAGACCACCTTTCGCAGTATGCGGCCTACCATCGCGACGCGCGCAACATCGCGACGCATCTGGTCGGCATCCCGATGATCGTGTTCGCGGCCGAAGTGCTGCTGTCGCGGCCGGCGGTCGGGATGGCGGCGGGCATCGCGTTGTCGCCGGCGCTGCTGCTGGCCGTCGCGTTCGTCGTGTTCTACCTGCGTCTCGACCTGCGGTTCGGGATCGTGATGGCCGCGCTGTTCGCGCTCGGCCTGTGGGCTGCGCAGTCGCTCGCGTTGCTGCCGACCGCGCAATGGCTCGCGATCGGCATCGGCGCATTCGTCGTCGGCTGGATCGTGCAGTTCGTCGGGCACTGGTTCGAAGGGCGCAAGCCCGCGTTCGTCGACGATCTGGTCGGCCTGATGGTCGGACCGCTGTTCGTCGTGGCCGAAATCGCGTTCTTCGCGGGGCTGCGCGGAGATGTGCGTCGCGAAGTCGAGCGGCGTGCCGGCCCCGTGCACGGCGGCGCGCACTCGCATGTCTGACGCGCCGGTCTGCGTGTTCGGCGCAGGCGCCGTCGGCTGCTATCTCGGCGGCCGCCTCGCGGCGGCCGGCGCGCGCGTGACGCTCGTCGGTCGCGCGCGGATCGGCGATGCGATTCATCTGCACGGGCTCACGCTGACCGACCAGCGCGGCTATCGGGCGACGCTCGCGCCGGCCGATGTCGCGTTTGCGACCGATCCGGCCGCCGCCGCCGACGCACGGCTCGTGCTCGTCGCGGTGAAGTCGGCCGCCACGCACGAGGCCGCCGGGCAACTGGCCGGCGTGCTGCGGCCCGGTACGGTCGTGATCAGCTTCCAGAACGGCCTGCACAACGCCGACGTGCTGCGCGACGCGCTGCCGCAAGCGACCGTGTTGGCCGGCATGGTGCCGTTCAACGTGATCGAGCGCGGGCCAGGCGCGTTTCACCAGGGTTCGGCCGGCGCGCTCGCGGCCGACGCGTCGCCTGCGCTGCGGCCGTTCGCCGGCGCCTTCGCGCGCGCCGGGCTGCCGCTCGTGCTGCATCGCGACATGCGGGCCGTACAGTGGGCGAAGCTGCTGCTCAACCTGAACAACGCGGTCAATGCGCTCGCGAACCTGCCGCTGCGCGACGAACTCGCGCAACGCGCGTACCGGCGCTGTGTCGCACTGGCCCAGCGCGAAGCGCTGCACTGGCTGGCGCGGGCCGCAATCCGGCCCGCGCGGGTGACGCCGCTGCCGGCCGCGTGGATCCCGGCCGTGCTCGATCTGCCCGATGCGGCCTTTCGCGTGCTCGGCGGCCGGATGCTCGCGATCGATCCGCTCGCGCGTTCGTCGATGTCCGACGATCTCGCGGCGCGGCGCGCGACGGAAGTCGAGTGGATCAACGGCGAGATCGTGCGGCTGGCCGCGCGTTTCGGTGCGCCGGCGCCCGTCAATGCGCGGCTGTGCGTGCTCGTTCACGACGCGGAAAGCGCGGCGGCGCGCCCGGCGTGGCGCGGCGATGCGTTGTGGGCCGAGCTGACCGCGCACGCGCCGCGCGCAGGCCACGTGCGGCCAGCGTAACGCGCGTCACGCCGCCACCCGCACGACGCCACGGGCCGGGCGCAACGGCTAAGATGCGGGGTGCGTCATACGACGCCTTTGCGGAGCAATCGCCATGGTGGATCGCCCGACTCTCGACGCCTACGACGCCCATGCCGCGCAATACGCGCAGGACTGGCTCGACCAGGCCGCACCCGACGACATGTACGCGCTGCTCGAACAGCATTTCTCGCCGGGGCCGACCGCCGACGTCGGCTGCGGCGCGGGCCGCGACACGGCCTGGCTCGCGTCGCGCGGCTTCGACGTGCGCGGCTACGACGCGAGCGCCGCGCTGCTCGACGAGGCGCGGCGGCACCATCCGGGCCTGACCTTCGAGCTGGCCGCGCTGCCGGCGCTGGCCGGCGTGCCGTCCGGCGCGTTTCGCAACGTGCTGTGCGAAACGGTCGTCATGCATCTCGAACAGGCGGACGCGGCGGCCGCCGCCGCGCGGCTGGCCGATCTGCTGATGCCGGGCGGCACGTTGTACCTGAGCTGGCGGGTGGCCGGAAACGGCACGTTGCGCGACGAGCGCGGCCGTCTCTATACGGCACTCGATTCGGCGCGGATGCATGCGGCGCTGGGCGCAAGCATGCACGTGATCGACGAGCACGAGGTCGTCAGCGCATCGTCCGGCAAGCGCGTGCACCGGCTGATCGTGCGCAAGGCGGGCGGCGCCGCGTGAGGGCGGCGCGCCATCGCGCTTACTCGCGGCTGAGCGCCGCTTCCCAGTTGATGTCGACGCAGAGCACCTGCATGCCGGTTGCGGCCGGTGCGGCGATCGACGCGGTCACGCACAGGTGCGCCTCGTTGATCGACAGGTAGGGCGGTGTCAGATGCACGCGCCCCGGCGCGCGCATCGCGTCGATGAAGTACGGACGGCGTTCCCAGCTGGCGCCTTCGGAGTGCAGCAACGGCCGGAAGCGCTTGGCGCGTTGCGACACGCTGCCGCGCGCGAGCACGTTGTCGCCGATCTGGCGGCCCGACGCGTCGAGCAGGAAGCAGCGCGCGGTTTCGGGCAGCCCGAGCACGGCGCCGGCCGCATCGGTGAGCGATTCGCCGGCGCCGAGTTTTTGGCTCGCTTCCTCGAGCGCGGCGACGTACGGTGCGAGCCGTTCCGCCTGCGTGCGCTCGCGCTGCGCGACGCGCAGCCGCAGCGCGGCCGACAGCGTATCCATGCAGCCCGCGGCGGCCTGCGGCTGCACGGGATCGACGCTCGGCCCCGCGAAATACTGGCCCTGCACGAAATCGACGTCGCATTCGAGCGCGATCAGCGCGTCGCGTTCGGTCGACAGGCCGCCCATCAGCACGAGCTGTCCGGATTCGTGCAGCAGCGACACGAGCCCCGGCAGCACGCGTTCGAGATGCGAGTGCTCGCTTGCCTGCGCGAGGATGCCGCGGTCGAGCGTGACGATGTCCGGATGCAGGTGCCACACGCGGTCGACGTTCGAATGCTTCGCGCCGAACCCGACGAGCGCGACCAGGAAGCCGGCCTTGCGCAGCCCGTCGATGATCGCCGCGTAGCGCGGCGTCTCGCCGCCGGCCTGCTCCGGCACCTCGAGCACCACGCGGTGCGGCGGCAGCCCGAGCGCCTTCAGGTTCGCGAGCAGCGCGTCGCCGTAGATGGTGTCCATCAGCGCGGCCGGATGCAGGCTCAGGAAGAGCCACTCGTCGTGACTGTCGAACGCGTGGAAGTTACCGAGATGCAACGATTCGGCGAGCCGGCCGAGTTCGAGCAGGTCGCCGCGGCGCGCCGCCTGCGTGAACACCTCGTGCGACGCCACCTGGCGGCTTTCCTCGTCGTGCGCGCGCAGCGACGCGTGATAGCCGATCGCGCGACGGTGCGACACCGAGAAAACGGGCTGGAACACGCTGAACACGGTGTAGCCGCCGTACAGCACGGTGCGCCGGTTCCCGTCGTCGCCGGCGACGGGGCGGGGCGGCTGAAAGCCGGGGGGATCGATTTCGATCATGCTCATGATGTCGGCCGAAGGAAGACTGCCAGTTTACCTAGAGAATAGGCGAGCAAGAAGCATGCACGGCACCGTGCCACGTGCGGCGGCCCGTCGCGGCCGGGGAGCCGGGCATCGCGGCGCGCATCGGCGGGGCCGGCTGCACCGCGATGGTGCGCGCCGACCCGGTTCGGCGCGCGCCGCGCGTCACGCGCGCTCGGACGGGTCGGTCTTGCGCGCGGTGCTGCGGATCTCGGGCGCGAGCTGCGCGAAGATCCACGCGGACGCGGCCGTGATGATCCCGACGCAGATGAACGTCGCATGGAACGCAGGCAGCGTGTTGCTGGGGGTCACGGTGCGCAGCATGCCCGTGAACGTCGCGAGCAGCGCGCCCGCGACCGTGACGCCGAGGCTCATCGACAGCATCTGCACGAGCGAGAACAGGCTGTTGCCGCTGCTCGCGCCGCCCGTGCCGAGATCCTTCAGCGTCAGCGTGTTCATCGCGGTGAACTGCATCGAGTTGAACCCGCCGAACAGCGCGAGATGCACGACCTTCACCCACACCGGCACAGTGTCGCGCATCAGCGCGAAGCTGGCCATCATCACGCCGACCATGATCGTGTTCGCGAGCAACACCTTGCGGTAGCCGTGCTGCGTGATCAGCCGCGTGATGATCCGCTTCGAGAACATCCCGGCTGCGGCGACCGGCAGCATCATCAGCCCGGCCTCGAACGCCGAGTAGCCGAGGCTCACCTGCAGCAGCAGCGGGATCAGGTACGGCATTGCGCCGCTGCCGATCCGCGCGAACAGGTTGCCGAGCAGCCCGACGCTGAACGTGTGGATCCTGAACAGTTCGAGCGAGAAGATCGGTTGCGGCGCGCGCACCGCATACAGCCCGTACGCGACGAAGCACGCGAGGCTCAGGATCAGCAGCACGAGCACGGCTGCGTGCTGCATGCCGAGATCGGCGAGCCCGTCGAGCGACAGCGAGATCGCGACCATGCCGATCGTCAGCAGCAGATAGCCTTTCAGGTCGAAGCGGCCGACGGCCGGGTTGCGCGAATCGGGCATCGAATAGAAAGTCGCGATGCAGCCCGCGACGCCGACCGGCACGTTGATCAGGAAGATCCAGTGCCACGACGCTATCTTCACGAGCCAGCCGCCGAGCGTCGGCCCGATCAGCGGGCCGATCAGGCCCGGAATCGCGACGAACGACAGCGCGGGCAGGTAGCGTTCGGCCGGGAACGTGCGCAGCACCGCGAGCCGCCCGACCGGCAGCAGCATCGCGCCGCCGACGCCCTGCACGACGCGGAATGCGACGAGCTGCGTCAGCGTATGCGCGTTCGCGCACAGCAGCGAGCCGAGCGAGAACACCAGGATCGCGCTGAAGAACACGCGCCGCGTGCCGAACGTATCGGCCAGCCAGCCCGACACGGGGATCATCACCGCCATCGTCAGCGAGTACGCGATCACGACCGACTGCATCCGCAGCGGCGATTCGCCGAGGCTCGCGGCCATCGACGGCAGTGCCGTATTGACGATCGTCGAATCGAGCGTCTGCATGAAGAAGCCCGTCGCAACGAGCCAGAGCATCACGGTGAGGTTCTTTTCGCCGGGGGCGGCGGCAGGCGGGCGCTGGAACATGAGGGCGGGACGGTGGCGCGGGACAGCCGACATTGTAGGGAAAGCCGCCGCGCCGTGCAGGTTCGGGGCGGCATGCCGGGCGGTGCCGGGCCCGGCGGGCCGATGCCTGTCCCCGTCGGTCGGCCAGTACAGTTCAGCTAAAAGTGTCTGCAGCCGTATCTGTCCGTGTGCTGCCGCTGTCCGAAATACTGGTGTCATCGAACCCGTGCGACCAGGAGGCTGCCATGCGCGAACTGCGACTTTACGTGATGGACGGCGACGAGCCGGCCGGACGGTGGCGGATCGTCGATCGCACGCTGCTCGAAGTGGCCGAGGGCGAGGTGTGGGTGACCGTCGAGGGCCGGCCCGACGATCACTGGCTGGGCGCCGGCGCGTCGCTGACGTTGCTGCCCGGCACGCGCGCGTGGGTCAGCGCGGGGCGGCGCGGCGCGACGTTCGCGTTCGGTCCGCTCGCGGCGCCGGCCGCGCACACCGCGCACGCGTGGTGGCGTCCGTTCGCCGCATGGCGCGACGGCCGGCGTCACACGGCCGCGTCGCTGCCGACGTAGCGCGCCCGCGGCCGGATCAGCTTCCCGTCCGCGTACTGTTCGAGCGCATGCGCGATCCAGCCTGCCGTGCGGCCGGCCGCGAACAGCGTGAACGCCGCGCCGTCGGGCAGCGCGAGCGTGCGTTCCAGCACCGCGAGCGCGAAATCGATCGCGGGGCGCAGGCCGGTGGCTGCTTCGACGCGCGCGGCGAGCGCGTGCGCCACCCGCAGCGCCGGCCGGTCGGGCACTGCGGCCTGCAGCGCGTCGAGCAGCGCCCGCGAACGCGGGTCGCCGTCGGGGTAGAGCGGGTGCGCAAAGCCGGACAGGGCGGTGCGGCCGCCGTCCGTGCGTTCGTCGTGCGCCAGCCGCAGGGCGAGGTAGCGATCGAGGTCGGCGGCGCGGGCCGCTTCGTCGAGCAGCGTACCGGCTCGGAACGTCTCGCCGCCGTGGCGCGGCCCCGACAGCGCCGCGAGCCCGCCCGCAATTGCGCCGAACAGGTGGGTGCCGGTCGACGCGATGCAGCGCACCGCGAAGGTCGACGGATTCAGTTCGTGATCGGCGCACAGCACGAGCGCGCGCCGCAGCAGGTCGGCTTCGTCGCGCCGCCGCACGCGCCATGCAGTCGCGAGCTGCCGGTGTACGGGCGCGTCGCCCGGCGCGATGCCGGCGAGTGCGGCCGTTGCGACGCGCAGCAGCAGCGTGCCGGCATCAAGCTGCGCGTCGCGCCCCTGCGCCCATAAGCGCGGCAACGATGCGGCCGCGGCAGGCAGCAGCACCAGCGTGCGTTCGAGCGGCGCGAGATGCGCCCAGCGACGCGCCCAGTCGTCCCATTGCGCGGCGTCGAAACCGGTCGACGCGAGCGAGGCGTGTGCCAGCCGCGCGGGCGGACAGTCCCAGAGCCGCGCGGCCGTTTCTTCGAGCGTCGCTTCGGCGGCGAGTGCGACCGCATCGGCGCCGCGGTAGTGCAGGCGGCCGCCCGCGATCTGCGTGATCCGCGATTCCAGTACCGGCACGCCCCAGTCGAGCGAACGTTCGGCGACGCCGCCCGCGCGTTTCGCGTCGGCGCGGCGGCGCGCAAGCAGGCGCACTTCATCCGCGTCGTAGCAGCGGCGCTTGGTCGCGCCGTCGGGCAGCGAGCGCAGCAGGCCGCGGCTCACGTACGCATACAGCGTACTCACGCTGACACCGAGGATGCCGGCGGCTTCCGGTGCACTGAGGGATCTCATGCCGGTGGCTCCTGTCGGGGGCATGAAGCGCGGCCCCGCTACAACTATTCGTTATGTATTGATTCGCGCAATCAAGATTGATCGCGCCTGTCGCGAATTCTAGACTCGATTTCGTCTCCTCAACGACTCCCCAGCACCATGACACCCGAACTCGCATTGACGCATCTGTGGCAACTCGCACACGGCGATCCTGGCGCGCTGGCCCGCGCGACCGTGACGGGCCGGGACCCGACGCTGCCGTCGACGTTCAAGGTCGGCACGCTCGCCGTCGCGACGATCGCGGCAGCCGGGCTCGCGGCCGCCGAATGCCACCGGCTTCGCACGGGCGTCGCGCAAGCCGTCGACGTGTCGGTGCGCGACGCGCTCGTTGCGTTCCGCAGCGAGCGCTACCTGCGCGTCGACGACGGCCCGCCGCCGGAGTTGCGTCATCCGGTGACGGGTTTCTTCGAGACCGGCGACGGGCGCTGGATTCAGCTGCACGCGAACTTTCCGCATCACTTGCACGGCATCCTCGGCGTGCTTGGCTGCGGCGCGCAACCCGCCGATGTCGCCGCGGCGATCCGTACCTGGGACGGCGTGGCGCTCGATACCGCGCTGGCCGAGGCCGGCTTGTGCGCGGCATTGATCAGAACACCTGAGGAATGGGCGGAACACGAGCAGGCGCGTGCGATTGCGTCGTTGCCGCTGTTCGAAATCGAGCGGATCGGCGATGCGCCGGCCGAGCCGGTCGGCCGCGGCGATGCCGGCCAGCCGCTTGCCGGCGTGCGCGTGCTCGATCTCACGCGCATCATCGCGGGGCCGGTCGCGGGCCGCACGCTGGCATCGCACGGTGCGCAGACGCTGCTCGTCAACGGTCCGCATCTGCCGAACATCGCGCCGCTCGTGATCGACAACGGGCGCGGCAAGCGTTCGACGTGGATCGATCTGCGCGACGCGGCGGGCGTCGATACGCTGCAGGCACTCGCGAGCGACGCCGACGTCTTTCTGCAGGCGTACCGGCCTGGCGCGCTCACGGCACGTGGTTTCGCGCCGCAGGCACTCGCGGCGCTGCGGCCCGGCATCGTGTGCGTGTCGGTGTCGGCGTACGGGCACGCGGGGCCGTGGGCGAAGCGGCGCGGTTTCGACAGTCTCGTACAGTCGGCGAGCGGTATCGCATGGCAGGAGCAGCAGGCCGCGCATGCGGACGCGCCGCGCCATCTGCCGTGCCAGGCGCTCGATCATGCGACGGGTTATCTCGCGGCGTTCGGCGCGATGATTGCGCTCGCGCGGCGGGCGCGTGAAGGGGGAAGCTGGCACGTGCGGACGTCGCTCGCGCAGACGGGACGCTGGCTGCAGTCGTTCGGCGTCGTGCCGGACGGGCTGCAGGCACCCGATCTCGCGCCTGCCGACGTGCGCGACCGGATCGAGCGCATCGCGTCGCCGTTCGGGGTGCTCGACACCGTGCGGCCGGCCGAGCGCTTGTCGGTGACGCCGCCGTCGTTCGCGCGGCCGCCCGTGCCGCTCGGCACCGACGACGCACGCTGGCTGTGAGCGCCGGCGGCGCGACGTGCGTTACTTGCGCAGTTCGACGACGAAATCGTAGTAGTCGTTGCGGCAGTAGGTATCGGTCAGTTCGATCGCGCGCTGGTCTGACGTATAGCCGATCCGCGTGATCAGCAGCAGCGCATCGTGCGGCGCGATGCCCATCTGTTCGGCGATCTCGTCGGTCGCGTTGACCGCGCGGAAATGCTGCAGCGCGCGCACGATCGGCGTGCCGCGCGCTTCGAGATAGCTGTACAGCGAGCCGGCGATCGCCTGCGGATCGGGAATCAGCGTCGCGGGGAACGTCGAGTTCTCGACGGCCATCACGATGCCGTCGGCGAGACGCAGGCGTTTCAGGCGCGTAACGGATGCGGCCGGCGACAGCCCGAGCTGGATCACTTCGTCGCGGTTCGCGGGCTGAATTTCGCGCGCGAGCCATTGCGAGCTCGGCTTGAAGCCGCGGCGCTCGAGCATTTCGCTGAAGCTCGACAGTCGCGACAGCGGATCCTCGTAGCGCGGCTGGATGAAGTTGCCCGCGCCTTGCGTGCGGCGGATCAAGCCCTGCTCGACGAGCAGCGCGATCGCCTTGCGTGCGGTGATGCGCGATACGCCGAGCGCTTCGGACAGCACGCGCTCGGAAGGCAGCGCCTCGCCGGCCGTCCAGCGGTTGTCGTGGATTGCGTCACCGAGCTTGCGAGCGAGCTGCAGGTAGAGCGGCGTATCGTTGTCGGGGTCGGGGCGCAGGTCCTGCCACCGGTCGTCCGTGGGTGCCTTCATGGAATGGGTATCGATCAGGTTGCGGCCATTCTAAGTCATCATGCCGCGCCGTTATAGCCGGTTTTTGCCGTGTAATAGGTCGCGGGCGCATCGATTGACTACACTGACGCGTCGTATTCCATGCTCCAGCCGCAGAGTGCGGCCGCGAATCCACAACGAGGAACGCATGACAGACACGATCGCCACGGTCGTCCTGCCGGACGGTGAGACGATTCCGAAGCTTGGCCTGGGTACCTGGGAAATGGGCGAGCGGCCGGCCCGGCGCGCGGACGAAATCGCCGCGCTGCGCGAGGGCATCGAACTCGGGATGACGCTGGTCGATACGGCCGAGATGTACGGCGACGGCGCGACCGAAGCGCTCGTCGGCGAAGCGCTCGCAGGCCTGCGCGACGACGTGTTCCTCGTCAGCAAGGTCTATCCGCATCATGCGAGCCGGCGCGGTGTCATCGCCGCGTGCGACGCGAGTCTCAAGCGCCTGCGTACCGACCGTCTCGACCTGTACCTGCTGCACTGGCGCGGCTCGGTGCCGCTCGAGGAGACGGTCGAGGGTTTCGAGGCGTTGCAGCGCGCCGGCAAGATCCGTCACTGGGGCGTGAGCAACTTCGATACGGCCGACATGGACGAACTCGTCCGCGAAGCGGGCGGCAGTGCGTGCGCGACCAACCAGATCCTCTACAACATCGCGCGGCGCGGCCCGGAGTTCGACCTGCTGCCGTGGCTCGCCGATCACCGGATGCCGGCGATGGCGTATAGCCCGGTCGACCACGGGCGGTTGCCGAAACGCTCGCCGCTCGACGAGATTGCGCGGCTGCGCGGCGTGTCGGTGATGCGGGTCGCGCTGGCATGGGTGCTCGCGCAGCCGGGTGTGTTCGCGATCCCGAAGGCGTCGAGGATCGAGCACGTGCGCGACAATCGCGCCGCGCTCGATTTCGAGTTGAGCGATGACGAGCGCGCGCAGCTTGACGCGTATTTCCGTCCGCCACGCAGCAAGCGCGCGCTCGAGATGCTCTGATCGCACCTGGCCGGGCAACGCTTCCGGTCAGTGGTTGCCGCCGGACGATCCGCCGTTGCCGTGACCACCGCCATTGCCGTTGCCAGTGCCGTGGCCATTGCCGACGCCGTTGGCACCGCCATTGCCGGCGCCGCCACTGCCGTTGCCATTGCCGTTGCCGCCGCCGTTGCCGTGGCCACCGTTGCCGTTTCCGCCGCCATTGCCGTTGCCGTTTCCGCCGCCGTTGCCGTTGCCGTTGCCGTTTCCGCCGCCGTTGCCGCCGCCGTTTCCGCCGCCGTTGCCGCCGCCGTTGCCGCCGCCGTTGCCGCCGCCGTTGCCGCCGCCGTTGCCGCCGCCGTTGCCGCCGCCGTTGCCGCCGCCGTTGCCACCGCCGTTGCCACCGCCGTTTCCGCCGCCGTTTCCACCGCCGTTGCCGCCGCCGTTGCCACCGCCGTTGCCGCCGCCGTTGCCGCCGCCATTGCCGTGGCCACCGTTGCCGCCACCGTTGCCACCACCGTTGCCACCACCGTTGCCACCACCGTTGCCACCACCGTTGCCGTGGCCGCCGCCATTGCCGCCGCCGTTGCCGCCGCCGTTGCCACCGCCGTTGCCGCCGCCGTTGCCACCGCCGTTGCCACCGCCGTTGCCGCCGCCGTTGCCACCGCCGTTGCCGCCGCCGTTGCCACCGCCGTTGCCACCGCCGTTGCCGCCGCCGTTGCCACCGCCGTTGCCGCCGCCATTGCCACCGCCATTGCCACCGCCGTTGCCGTGACCACCGCCATCGCCATGGCCGCCACCGTTACCGTGACCACCGCCGTCACCGTCGCCATGACCACCATGGCCGTGGCCACCGCCGTCACCGTCGCCATGACCACCGTGGCCGTGGCCGCCGCCGTCACCGTCACCGTCACCATGACCACCGCCATGGCCGTGACCACTGCCGTCACCGTCGCCGCCGTGGCCACCGCCGTGGCCACCATGGCCTCCGCCACCCGAGGTGCCGCCACCCGAGGTGCCGCCACCCGAGGTGCCGCCACCCGAGGTGCCGCCGCCCGAGGTGCCGCCACCCGAGGTGCCGCCACCCGAAGTGCCGCCACCCGAAGTGCCGCCACCCGAAGTGCCGCCGCCCGAAGTGCCGCCACCCGAAGTGCCGCCACCCGAAGTGCCGCCACCCGAAGTGCCGCCACCCGAGGTGCCGCCGCCCGAAGTGCCGCCGCCCGAGGTGCCGCCGCCCGAAGTGCCGCCGCCCGAAGTGCCGCCGCCCGAAGTGCCGCCACCCGAGGTGCCGCCGCCCGAGGTGCCGCCGCCTGAGGTGCCGCCACCCGAGGTGCCTCCACCCGAAGTGCCGCCGCCCGAAGTGCCGCCACCCGATGTACCGCCACCTGAACCACCGTTGCCGGACGTGTTGCCTCCGCGGCCGGTGCCGCTCGTGCCGCTGGATGTTCCACCTGTCGTACCGCCGACACCTGCTGGTCCGACGGCACCATTCCCGTTATTTCCACCGCTACCGCTACCGCTACCGCTACCGCTACCGTTGCCGTTGCCGTTGCCGTTGCCGTTGCCGTTGCCCGGACCGGGACTGCTGCCGCCACTGCCGCTTGTGCTGGCACCGTTACCGCCGATGCCATGACCGGCATAGACCTGCGCCGCACACGCAGCCGGATTGGCTGCGCAAGACGAAGCGTCCGCGACCAGCGTCATGATGGTGTCCGCGCTGGCGTTCGCGTCGGGTGCGGAGTCAGGCGAGGTGTTTTGTGCGACGGCATACGAGCAGCAGCACGCAAAGGCGGCTGCGGCCAGCAAGGTTGCACGAGGGCGCCGTCCCGCCGGGCGGAACGGTTGTTTTGTCTTATGCATCATGGCCTCCCCATGCGCGCGATGCCTCGTTGCCGCGCGGCTGTCTACGTGTGGAGCAGGGGGCCGGTAAAGATTCGTAGTCCTTTTCGGCGGCCGGTTGCGTCACGGCCGGCGCTTGACGCCAGCCGCGAACGCGGATCGGCACGCGGGCCCGCCGTGCGAATCCCTATCTGCGAGATTCGTGCCATCGGCTGCTTGTGCCCGTGGCGCAAGGCGCACGTCGACGCGCGACGGCGCACGCAACATCGTCGGGGGAGTTTTGTTTCCGGAATGAAACGTCTGAGCGTTGCTCAGCGTGCCGGTGCGTCGGCCGCGCGCTGCCAGCGGTGGAACAGGATCGACGCGATCCAGCAGACCAGGAACAGCGCGACGATGCCGTAGCCGATCGAGCCGAAGCGTTCGCCGAGCGCATCGAGCGCGTCGCGCACGGGGCCCGTCAGCGACAGCTTGTCGGCCAGCAGGCCGGCCGCCTCGATCCCGCCGATCGCCAGTGCAACGGCCGCCGACACGAACGTGATGCTCGCGTTGTAGAGCAGCTTGCGCTGCGGATCGTCCATCGCCCACCCGTATGCATGAATCATCAGTACGTTGTCGGTCGAGTCGATCAGCGTCATGCCGGCGGTGAACAGCGCCGGAAACAGCATGACCGTGTAGACCGGCAGCCCCTGGCTCGCCTGCGCGGCCGCGATCGCGAGCAGGCCGATTTCCGTTGCAGTATCGAAACCTAGTCCGAACAGCACGCCAACCGGGTACATGTGCCAGCTCTTCGACACGAACCGGAACAGCGGGCGCAGCAGCCGCGAGACGAGCCCGGCAGGGCGGTGCACGTGCGCGTCGTCGTGCGTGTGCCCGGGCGCGCGGCGATAACGCCGCCATACGTCGCGCAGGATCATCAGGTTCACGCACGCGAGCACGAGCAGGAAGGTGGCCGATACCGCCGTGCCGATCGTGCCGCCGATCTCGCGGAACGCATCGAACCGGTCGCGCAGCGCGAACGCGGTCAGCGCGATGCCGAGCGTCGCCGCGATCACGATCGTCGAATGGCCGAGCGAGAAGAACAGTCCGACGCTCACCGGACGCTGGCCTTCCTGCATCAGCTTGCGCGTCGCGACGTCGATCGCGGCGATGTGATCGGCGTCGACCGCATGACGCAGCCCGAGGCCGTACGCGATCGCCGCGGTGCCGAGCAGCAGCGGATGGTCGCGCAGCACCACGAGCGCCCACAGCCACACGGCGACGTTCGCGGCGATCAGGCCGGCGTAGAGCATCAGCAGGCGGCGCAGGGCAGGGGTGGGCGGCATCGGGCGGGTTCCATCTGACGAATCGCGAACCATTGTGGCACGCGAAAAAAATGCCGGGCGTGCCGATCAAAAAGCCGCGAACGCAGCGTGCGCGGGACGAAAAAAAGCCCGTCCGGAACCGGACGGGCCTTGCGTGCATGCGACAGGGCGCGTGCGCCCGGCGCTTACTTCGTCTTCGCGCTGATCACGCCTTCCGATACGTTGGCGGGCGTTTCCGCGTACTGCTTGAACTCCATCGTGTACGTCGCGCGGCCCTGCGTCGCCGAACGCAGCGACGTCGAGTAGCCGAACATCTCCGCGAGCGGCACTTCGGCACGCACGAGCTTGCCACCGCCACCGGCGATGTCTTCCATCCCCTGCACGATGCCGCGACGGCTCGACAGGTCGCCCATCACGTTGCCCATGAAGTCCTCGGGCGTTTCCACCTCGACGGCCATCATCGGCTCGAGCAGCACGGGCTTCGCGCGGCGCATCGCTTCCTTGAACGCCATCGAGCCGGCCATGCGGAACGCGTTTTCGTTCGAGTCGACGTCGTGGTACGAACCGAACGTCAGCGTGACCTTCACGTCGACGACCGGATAGCCCGCCAGCACGCCGCTCTTCAGCGTTTCCTGGATGCCCTTGTCGACCGACGGAATGTATTCACGCGGAATCACGCCGCCCTTGATCGCGTCGACGAACTCGTAGCCCTTGCCGGGGTTCGGCTCGAGCGTGATCACGGCATGGCCGTACTGGCCGCGGCCGCCCGACTGCTTGACGAACTTGCCTTCGACGTCCTTCGCGGGCGTGCGCACCGTCTCGCGATACGCGACCTGCGGCTTGCCGACCGTCGCTTCCACGCCGAACTCGCGCTTCATCCGGTCGACCAGGATTTCGAGGTGGAGCTCGCCCATGCCCGAAATGATCGTCTGCCCCGATTCTTCGTCGGTCTGCACGCGGAACGACGGATCTTCCTGGGCCAGACGGTTGAGCGCCAGGCCCATCTTTTCCTGGTCGGCCTTCGTCTTCGGCTCGACGGCCTGCGAGATCACCGGCTCGGGGAAGATCATGCGTTCGAGCACGATCGGATGCGCCGGATCGCACAGCGTGTCGCCGGTGGTCGCTTCCTTCAGGCCGACGGCCGCCGCGATGTCGCCCGCGCGCACTTCCTTGATTTCCTTGCGCTCGTTCGCGTGCATCTGCAGGATCCGGCCGAGCCGCTCCTTCTTGTCCTTCGTCGCGTTCAGCACCGTGTCGCCCGATTCGACCACGCCCGAATACACGCGGAAGAAGATCAGCTGGCCGACGAACGGGTCGGTCATGATCTTGAACGCGAGCGACGAGAACGGATCCTCGTCGTTCGGATGACGTTCCGCTTCCTTGTCGTGCAGGTCGTGGCCGAGAATTGCCGGCACGTCGGCCGGCGACGGCAGGTAGTCGATCACCGCGTCGAGCATCGCCTGCACGCCCTTGTTCTTGAACGCGCTGCCGCACAGCATCGGCACGATCTCGTTCGCGATCGTGCGCTTGCGCAGCGCGGCCTTGATCTCGTCCTCGGTCAGCGACTCGTGGTCGTGCAGGTACTTCTCGAGCAGTTCCTCGCTCGCTTCGGCAGCCGCCTCGACCATCTTTTCGCGCCATTCGTGCGCGAGCTCGACGAGGTTCGCGGGGATGTCCTCGTACGTGAACTTCACGCCCTGGCTTTCGTCGTCCCACACGATCGCCTTCATCTTGACGAGATCGACGACGCCCTGGAAGTGATCTTCCGCGCCGATCGGAATCTGGATCGGCACGGCGACGCCCTTCAGGCGGTCGCCGATCTGCTTCTGCACGCGGAAGAAGTCGGCGCCGATGCGGTCCATCTTGTTGACGAACGCGATGCGGGGCACCTTGTACTTGTTCGCCTGGCGCCACACGGTTTCGGACTGCGGCTGCACGCCGCCGACCGAGTCGTAGACCATGCACGCGCCGTCGAGCACGCGCATCGAGCGCTCGACCTCGATCGTGAAGTCGACGTGCCCGGGCGTGTCGATGATGTTGATGCGGTGTTCCGGATAGTTGCCGGCCATGCCTTTCCAGAAGGCCGTGGTCGCCGCCGACGTGATCGTGATGCCGCGTTCCTGCTCCTGCTCCATCCAGTCCATCGTGGCCGCGCCGTCGTGCACTTCACCGATCTTGTGGCTCACGCCGGTGTAAAACAGGATGCGCTCGGTCGTCGTGGTCTTGCCGGCATCGATGTGAGCGCTGATCCCGATATTGCGATAGCGCTCGATGGGGGTTTTGCGGGGCACGTGAACCTCCTGGTGGTTCGGATCGTAAGCGGGCCGGCTGGGCCGGTCCGGGTTGGAACAAGCGAGACTTAAAGCATAGCGCTTGCGCGTGGCTTTTGCAGATGCGGCCGGTGCTGGCTGAATCAAGCCGGCGCCGCTGCCGGCGGGCGAAAAAAAACCGGCGCGCAACGGGCGGCCGGCTTCGGTCGATGCGCGGCGCGGCGCCGCGGAAAGGGCCGTTACTGGGCCTTCGGCAGGCCGTCGAGCTTCATGCCGGGCTTGATGCCCTTCGCCGCGAACCAGCCCTTGCTCATCTCGAGCGCATAGACGCCGTTGTTGCGCGGGCAGTGGTTGTCGGTCGTCTCCGCCCGCATTTCGTCGATGTCGGTGATCGTGCCGTCCGCGCGGATGAACGCGATCGACAGCGGGATCAGCGTGTTCTTCATCCAGAAACAATGCACGGCATTCTCGTTGAAGACGAACAGCATGCCTTCGTTCGGCGTGAGCTGCGAACGGTACATCAGCCCCTGTTCGCGGTCGGCGTCGTTCGCGGCGACAGCCGCGTCGATCACGTACATGCCGGCGCGCAGCTTCACGCGCGGGAACTCGCTGGGCTGCTTGGCGCCGGGCGGCATCTGCGCGCTGGCGGCCTGCATGCCGAGCGCGAGGACGGCGAGCGCGGCGGGAAACACGGTGGCGCGCGCAAGGCGGCCGAGCGACGAGCGCAGGGAGAATTGCACAGCATGGCTCCTGTCTGGAAAACGAGACCCGCATGGTACGCGATGCGCGCCGGCGGGCACAAAAAAGAAAAAGGCAGATCGCCTTGCGGTGATCTGCCTTTCAACGCCGTAAGAACGGCAAAACTGCGTGTTCTTGACTGCGTTATTACAACTAGCTTGCTTAGTTCGAAGCAGCTGCCGGGGCTTCGGCTTCGCTTGCAGCCTTCTTCGAAGCGTGGTGCTTCTTCGAAGCGTGGTGCTTCTTGTGCGTTGCCTTCTTAGCCGGTGCCGAAGCAGCTTCTGCCGGAGCAGCAGCAGCCGGAGCGGCCGGAGCCGAAGCTTGTGCGAAAGCAGCCGTTGCGAAGAGACCAGCGACCAGAGCAGCGATCAGTTTGTTCATGTTGTGTTCCTCAGCTTTAGTTAATTAACCAAATGACCCGGCAATAGGAGTCATGTCGTCTAACGGTGCCATCCACCTTTCGGTTGACAGACGCTTCGAGAAATTTCTCATTGCGCTGCGGGCGCCGAATCGTATTCGAGAAAAACGTCGCTTTTGTGACGCAAACTCGGGTTCGGCTGCCAATGCCGGATAGCTAAGGTTGGCATCTGCGTGGTTTAACGCACGATCTTCGCAAGCGGTTGACGAAAAAGATGACGAAAAATGCGCGCATCCCGAATTCGTCATCCGGCGGGCGCGAAACCGTCCCATGGCGCGCGCGGCGGCAGTGCGATTGTTTCGCCCGGCGCAATGCCGAGCGCAAATATATCCAGCGCGCCGACGCCGACGCGCACCAGGCGCAACGTCGGGAAGCCGACCGCTGCGGTCATCCGGCGCACCTGCCGATTCTTGCCTTCGGTGATCGCAAGTTCGATCCACGTGGTCGGGATCGCGGCGCGGTAGCGGATCGGCGGATTGCGCGGCCACAGCGTGCCGGGCGGTTCGATGAATTCGGCACGGCACGGGCGCGTCACGTAGTCGCCGAGATCGACGCCGCGCGCGAGCGCCTTCAGGTCGGCCGGGCCGGGCGCGCCCTCGACCTGCGCCCAGTAGCGCTTGACGAGCTTGTGGCGCGGCTCCGCGATGCGCGCCTGCAGCGCGCCGTCGTCGGTGAGCAGCAGCAACCCTTCGCTGTCCGCGTCCAGCCGGCCGGCCGCATAGACGCCGGGCGTTTTTACCCAGTCGCCGAGCGACGGGCGCGTCTCGTGCGCGGAAAACTGGCAAATCGTGCCGAACGGCTTGTTGAGGGCGATCAGGTTCATGGCGGGGCGCCCGCCCGGCCTGCCGCGGGAGGCGGGGGCGGGCGGTCTATGGCAAATGGCGGAATCTTAATGCATAATACGGAACGGCAAGTCCTCTGTCTTATATAAGACATAAGTGAGGTCTTGATACGCAGTGCCGCGGTTCATGCCGAAGTGCCCGGTTGGGGCGCTAGAATAGCGGCTCGCTGTTGCCGTCACGGGGTGGCCATGCCGCGCCCCCGCCGCGCGCGCAGCTTCGACCAGCATCACCTGCTCAGCCACGTCACTGGAGTCGATCATGCCGTATCAGCACATCAAGGTTCCGGAAGGCGGTGACAAGATCACCGTCAACAAGGACTTCTCGCTCAACGTTTCCGATCAGCCGATCATTCCCTATATCGAAGGCGACGGTACGGGCTTCGATATCACGCCGGTCATGATCAAGGTCGTCGACGCGGCGGTCGCGCATGCCTACAAGGGCAAGCGCAAGATCCACTGGATGGAGATTTTCGCAGGCGAGAAGGCAACGAAGGTGTACGGTCCGGACGTGTGGCTCCCGGAAGAAACGCTGCAGGTGCTGAAGGAATACGTGGTATCGATCAAGGGGCCGCTCACGACCCCGGTCGGCGGCGGCATCCGTTCGCTGAACGTCGCGCTGCGCCAGGAACTCGACCTGTACGTGTGTCTGCGCCCGGTCCAGTACTTCAAGGGCGTGCCGTCGCCGGTGCGCGAGCCGCAGAAGATCGACATGGTGATCTTCCGCGAGAACTCGGAAGACATCTACGCGGGCATCGAATGGGCCGCGGGTTCCGAGCAGGCGAAGAAGGTCATCAAGTTCCTGCAGGACGAGATGGGCGTGAAGAAGATCCGTTTCCCGGAAACCTCGGGGATCGGCGTCAAGCCCGTGTCGACCGAAGGCACCGAGCGTCTCGTGCGCAAGGCGATCCAGTACGCGATCGACAACGATCGCAAGTCGGTCACGCTGGTGCACAAGGGCAACATCATGAAGTTCACGGAAGGCCTGTTCCGTGACGCCGGCTACGCGCTCGCGCAGAAGGAATTCGGCGGCGAGCTGATCGACGGCGGCCCGTGGATGCGCGTGAAGAACCCGAAGACGGGTAACGAGATCGTGATCAAGGATTCGATCGCCGACGCGTTCCTGCAGCAGATCCTGCTGCGCCCGGCCGAATACGACGTGATCGCGACGCTGAACCTGAACGGCGACTACATCTCCGACGCACTGGCCGCGCAGGTCGGCGGCATCGGGATCGCGCCGGGTGCGAACCTGTCGGATTCGGTCGCGATGTTCGAAGCGACGCACGGCACGGCGCCGAAGTACGCGGGCAAGGATTACGTGAACCCCGGTTCCGAGATCCTGTCGGCGGAAATGATGCTGCGCCACCTCGGCTGGACGGAAGCGGCCGACACGATCATTGCCTCGATGGAGAAGTCGATCCTGCAGAAGCGCGTCACGTACGACTTCGCGCGCCTGATGGAAGGTGCGACGCAGGTGTCGTGCTCCGGCTTCGGCGAAGTGCTGATCGAGAACATGTAAGACCCCTTCCGGGGTGGGCCGGCAGGTTGCCGGCCGCCCCGGCGCTGACTGCCGGCGCCGGAGCGTTTCGTGGATGGCAGGTTTGTTGGCAGGGCGGTCCGGCATGCGGGCCGCGGCGTCGCGATGCGGCCCGGAGGCCCTGCAAGGTAGAACATGACGGCCCTCGCAACACCACCGCCCGGCTGAGCCGGCGCGCCCCTTTCGCGACCGACCCGGTCGCTCCCCGCCGGTTACCGCCGGCGCTCCTCAGTCCAAATTTTCACGTAGCAACGCATCGACCATGTCCACTTCGCCCAAGATCATCTACACCCTCACCGACGAAGCGCCCGCGCTCGCGACCTATTCGCTGCTGCCGATCGTCAAGGCCTTCACGCGCTCGTCCGGCGTCGCCGTCGAAACGCGCGACATCTCGCTCGCCGGCCGCATCATCGCGGCATTTGCAGACGTCCTGCCGCCGGAGCAGAAGGGTTCCGACGATCTGGCCGAGCTGGGCCAGCTCACGCTGAAGCCGGAAGCGAACATCATCAAGCTGCCGAACATCAGCGCATCGGTGCCGCAGCTGAAGGCCGCGATCGCCGAGCTGCAGGCGCAGGGCTACACGCTGCCGGCCTACCCGGAAGATCCGTCGACGGACGAAGAGAAGGCGGTCAAGGCCCGCTACGACAAGATCAAGGGCAGCGCGGTGAACCCGGTGCTGCGCGAAGGCAACTCCGACCGTCGCGCGCCGCTGTCGGTCAAGAACTACGCACGCAAGCATCCGCACAAGATGGGTGCGTGGAAGGCCACGTCGAAGGCACACGTCGCGCACATGAGCGAAGGCGACTTCTACGGCAGCGAGAAGTCGGCGCTGATCGCCGATGCCGGCAGCGTGAAGATCGAACTCACGACGACCGACGGCGCGAAGAAGGTGCTGAAGGAAAAGACGGCCGTGAAGGCCGGTGAAGTGATCGACGCATCGGTGATGAGCCGCAACGCGCTGCGCAGCTTCATCGAAGCGCAGATCGCCGACGCGAAGGCGCAGGACGTGCTGTTCTCGGTGCACCTGAAGGCGACCATGATGAAGGTCTCGGACCCGATCCTGTTCGGTCACTTCGTGTCGGTGTTCTACCGCGACGCGCTCGCGAAGCACGCGGACGTGCTGGCGCAGGCCGGCTTCAACCCGAACAACGGGATCGGCGACCTGTACGCGCGCCTGAAGGACCTGCCGGCCGACACGCGCGAAGCGATCGAAGCCGACGTCAAGGCCGAATACGCAGTGCGCCCGCGCCTCGCGATGGTCAACTCGGACAAGGGCATCACGAACCTGCACGTGCCGAGCGACGTGATCGTCGACGCGTCGATGCCGGCGATGATCCGCGATTCGGGCGGCATGTGGGGCCCGGACGGCGCCCTGTACGACGCGAAGGCCGTGATTCCGGACCGCTGCTACGCAGGCGTCTACCAGGCCGTGATCGAGGACTGCAAGCAACACGGCGCATTCGATCCGGTCACGATGGGTAGCGTGCCGAACGTCGGCCTGATGGCGCAGGCGGCTGAAGAATACGGTTCGCACGACAAGACCTTCCAGATCCCGGCGGACGGCGTCGTGCGCGTCACCGACGAAGCCGGCAACGTGCTGCTCGAGCACGCGGTCGAGTCGGGCGACATCTGGCGCATGTGCCAGACGAAGGACGCACCGGTGCAGGACTGGGTCAAGCTCGCGGTGAACCGCGCGCGCGCGACCGGCGCACCGGCCGTGTTCTGGCTCGATCCGGCGCGTGCGCACGATGCGCAGATCATCGCGAAGGTCGAACGCTACCTGAAGGATCACGACACGAACGGTCTCGACATCCGCGTGATGACGCCGGTCGAAGCGACGCGTTTCTCGCTCGAGCGCATCCGTGCGGGCAAGGACACGATCTCGGTCACCGGCAACGTGCTGCGCGACTACCTGACCGACCTGTTCCCGATCATGGAACTCGGCACCAGCGCGAAGATGCTGTCGATCGTGCCGCTGATGGCGGGCGGCGGGATGTTCGAAACGGGGGCGGGCGGCTCGGCGCCGAAGCACGTTCAGCAGTTCGTCGAGGAAGGCTTCCTGCGCTGGGATTCGCTCGGCGAATTCCTTGCACTGGCCGCGTCGCTCGAACACCTCGGCAACGCGTACCAGAACCCGAAGGCGGTCGTGCTCGCGAAGACGCTCGACCAGGCGACCGGCAAGTTCCTGGACGAGAACAAGTCGCCCGCGCGCAAGGTCGGCGGCCTCGACAACCGCGGCAGCCACTTCTACCTGTGCCTGTACTGGGCGCAGGCGCTGGCCGAGCAGACCGAGGATGCCGCGCTGAAGGCGCAGTTCGAAGGGGTCGCGAAGGCGCTGTCCGACAGCGAAGCGCGCATTCTCGAAGAGCTGTCGGCCGCGCAGGGCAAGGCGCAGGCGATCGGCGGCTACTTCCGTCCGAACGTCGACCTGACGAGCCAGGCCATGCGCCCGAGTGCGACGCTGAACGGCATCGTCGACGCAGTCGCCTGACGCGGGCCGCGCATTCGCGCGAGCCAGGACGCGTGTCGACGCGGCGAGGTGAGCCGTTCGCCGCCCGACACACAATAAAAACGCCCCGGTCGCCCGGGGCGTTTTTCGTTGCAGGCTTGCCATTCAGACGTGAACGATTTCCCATTCGGCGATTTCGTGCGGCACCTCGAGCGTCGCGGTGTCCAGTTCGGACAGTTGCTCGCAGTCGCCGCGGGAGATGTGGTCGGCCGCGACTTCGGGGCACGAGAATGCGCCGAGCAGGGCGTTGCCGAACGTCGCTTCCCAGCCGCCGTTACCCGGCAGGATGTAGAACGACCCGAGCGCTGAACCAAAGCGAAATCCCTTCATTTCCGTTCTCCCTTTCTGATCACAAGCGATTCTGTTGTGCCGCCTGCCGGCTCGGCCGGCTGTGGCCCGACTGGCTGCTTGCGCCGGGTTCCGTATCGAACGTCGTGGCGAAGCGTCAGTGCATGGAACAAAGTCTACGTCCGCGACCCGGTTGGATGGTGCATGTAGAACGGCTTCTCGAAACTAAAATTCATGTTTAAAAACAATGAATTATTTTCGTCGTTTTGTATTGCGGAACGTTTTTCGGCATCGCGAAACGGGAAATTTGTGCCCTGCACCACGAATTTTTACAACGCAGAGACTTGTTCCACATCGTGAAAAATTGGCGATTTCGCCGATGGGCGGCGCGACGTGCACCGACGGGGTGGCGAACGGCGCGCGCAAAACGGGCGGCCGGATGCGGCAGCGGGCGTAATTCAGCGAACGAGCGAGGGGCGACGAAGGGCGGTACAAAGCCGCGCTGCGGCGTATCGCCGCCCGGCCGGTAGCGGCGTTTTTCGACAGGGGCCTGCGGTTATGATGACGCGGGCATCAGGTTTCGCGTCGCGCACGGCGGTCCAGCCGGCCGGCGCGTGCGTTGCGGTTGTCGCGCGACGCTGCATGGATAACGAGGATCGATTGATGATACGGAGAACCTTCCTGTCGCGCGCCATCGGTGTCGCGGCCGCGTCGCTGTTCGCGCGTACCGCGTGGGCGCAGCATGCCGGTCATGCGGGCATGGCCGGCATGGATTCGATGGACGACATGCCCGGCATGTCAGGGATGTCCGGCATGTCGGGGCACGCGCAGCACGGCAAGCCCGCACCGGCCGCACTCGCGGCCGCCGATGCGCTGCCGGCCGGTGCGCCGCTCGCGACGTTGCGTACGCTCGCGAACGAAAGCCGAGAACCCGGTACGTTCCGGGCCACGCTGGTCGCGCAGCCCGTCGCGCGCCCGATGCTGCGCGGCGCACGGCCGACCGCGTTCTGGCAGTTCGGGGCGGGCGCGCAGGGCCCCGTCGTCGGCCCGCTGATCGACGTGCGCGAGGGCGACACGGTCGAGATCAAATTCGTGAACAAGCTGCCGCAACCGTCGACGATCCACTGGCACGGCCTGCCGGTGCCGCCCGACCAGGACGGCAATCCGTCCGACCCCGTCGCGCCAGGCGCATCGCGCGTGTACCGCTTCACGCTGCCGAAGGGCAGCGCCGGCACCTACTGGTACCACCCGCATCCGCACATGATGACGGCCGAGCAGGTATTCCGCGGGCTGGCCGGCCCGTTCATCGTGCGCGCGGCGGACGATCCGCTCGCCGGCTGGCCCGAGCGCAACCTGTTCGTGTCGGACCTGAAGCTTGCACATGACGGCACGATTGCGCCGAACGACATGATGGACTGGATGAACGGCCGGGAAGGCCAGTTCGTGCTGGTCAACGGCGCGCGCCGGCCGCGCATCGACGTCGCCGGCGACGAACGCTGGCGCGTCTGGAACGCGTGCAGCGCGCGCTACCTGCGCGTTGCGTTCGACGACGGCCGTGCGTTCGAGCACGCGGGTACCGACGGCGGGCTGTTCGACGCGCCGCGCCGCGTGACGTCGCTGCTGATCGCGCCGGGCGAGCGCGCGGAACTGCTGGTGCGCGCCGGTGACCGGGCGACGCGCGCGATGCTGCAGGCAGCCGAGTACGACCGCCGCAAGATGGCGATGTCGCATGACGACGGTCACGGCAGCCTGCCGCCCGATCCGGCGCTGGCGCTGGCCGATGTCGCGTTTGCGCCCGCCGCCGCGCGCGCGTTGCCGGCCACGCTGCGCGCGGTGCCGCCGCTGGGTGAACCGGTGGCGCACAAGACGGTCGCGTTCGGCGAGGAAATGGACATGGACGCGATGATGAAGGGCGCGGCGCACGGCCGTCCGGCCGGCATGCGCTTCACGATCAACGGCGAGACCTACGCCGCGCACCGCGCGACGCTGACGAGCCGCCGTGGCGACGTCGAACGCTGGGAGATTCGCAATACCACCGACATGGATCACCCGTTCCACCTGCATGGCACGCAGTTCCAGGTGATCGAGCGCGCGTCGGGCGGCGCGCGCACGGCCGAACCGTTCCGCGCATGGCGCGATACGGTGAACGTACGCAGCGGCGAAACCGTGTCGATTCTCGTCACGCAAGACATGCCCGGAGAGCGCATGTTTCATTGCCACATTCTCGAACACGAGGATCTCGGCATGATGGGCACGCTGAAGGTCGTGTAACGAAGTCGTGAATATGTTTCACGTGCGGGATCGATATCCGATCTGCATGTGTGACAAGACAATGTGTGTTCAATTATCGGGATTGAACGAAAAGGCGGGCCAATCGATTATCGATTGGCCCGCCTCAAAAAAAGAAACCCGGCGCAATGCGCCGGGTTTCTTCGTCCGATATCCGATGCCTTTATGCGGCCTGGATGTTCGACGCTTGCTTGCCCTTCGGTCCTTGAACGACGTCAAAGCTCACCTTCTGGCCTTCCTTCAGCGTCTTGAAGCCATTCATGGTGATAGCCGAGAAGTGCGCAAACAGATCCTCACCGCCCTCGTCGGGAGTGATGAAACCGAAGCCCTTCGCGTCGTTGAACCACTTAACGATACCAGTTGCCATTTTCCTACTTCCCCTGTCACACAGTCGCTGCTACTTACCACGAGCACGCTCGAAAAGCTAAACGACTGGAAAATGCAGTCGTTCCCCCCTCACAAGCTCACCTCGGCCTCTTTCATTTCGCCAACCGGCGAGTTGAAAAAAGTGCCAGCTTGATTGTTGGCGCTCTTTATTGGAGTGTCAAGTGGAATTTTTAGACGTTTAGAGGGTCGTTGTAAAGAACCCATTTTCAGGGTTTTTCCGGCTTTGCTTTGCAGCATGTGGCCAAGCGCGAGGACTTGAAAAGCCGCATAATCGGCTCATATACCAGGCTCGAGTGACACGCGTTCGAGTCGTCCCGGCTTGTGGGATACTGGATGTGGACACGACGTCCCGGTGCAGTTCCCCCTCGACGGTTCGTGTTCCGCGCCACGCGTGAAAGCCGGCACCGCAGCCGGCTTTCGTATGGCGCGAAGACGATCGCGTGTTCCGGGATACCGGGGAGGGCGCCGGCCGGTCGGTCGGGTAATGGCAGGATTGCGGGCCTGTCCGAGTTGTTTAGAATGGGTGTATGGCGATTATCCCGGACAAGCAGGACAGTACCGTCCTGGAACGCAAGCAGCAGAAGCTCAAGCCGCCTTCGATGTACAAGGTGGTGCTGCTGAACGACGACTTCACGCCGATGGAATTCGTCGTGATGGTGGTCCAGGAGTATTTCAAGAAGGATCGCGAGACGGCCACGCAGATCATGCTGAAGGTCCATCGCGAAGGGCGAGGAGTTTGTGGGGTCTATACGCGGGACATCGCGTCGACCAAGGTTGAGCAAGTCGTTACCCATGCGCGGCAGGCCGGGCATCCGCTGCAGTGCGTGATGGAGGAAGCATGATTGCCCAGGAATTGGAAGTCAGCCTGCACATGGCGTTCATGGAAGCACGCCAGGCGCGCCATGAGTTCATTACGGTCGAGCATCTGCTGCTGGCCCTGCTGGATAATCCGACGGCAGCCGAGGTGTTGCGCGCGTGCGCGGCAAACATCGAGGACTTGCGTCAGAACCTGCGCAATTTCATCCACGACAACACACCTACCGTCCCGGGCACCGACGATGTCGATACCCAGCCGACGCTCGGTTTCCAGCGCGTGATCCAGCGCGCGATCATGCACGTCCAGTCGACGTCGAACGGCAAGAAGGAAGTCACCGGCGCGAACGTGCTGGTCGCGATCTTCGGCGAGAAGGATTCGCATGCCGTGTACTACCTGCAGCAGCAGGGCGTCACGCGTCTCGACGTGGTGAACTTCATTTCGCACGGCATCGCGAAGACGAACAACGGCGAAGCCGCGAAGTCGACCGACGCGAGCGCGGAAAGCGAAGACGCGAACGCGCAGAAGGAAACGCCGCTCGCGCAGTTCACGCAGAACCTGAACCAGATGGCGAAGGACGGCCGCATCGATCCGCTGATCGGGCGCGAGCCGGAGGTCGAGCGTGTGGTGCAGGTGCTGTGCCGTCGCCGCAAGAACAACCCGCTGCTCGTCGGCGAGGCTGGCGTGGGCAAGACCGCGATCGCCGAAGGGCTCGCGTATCGCATCACGCGCGGCGAAGTGCCGGACATCCTCGCGAACGCGCAGGTCTACTCGCTCGACATGGGCGCGCTGCTCGCGGGCACCAAGTATCGCGGCGATTTCGAGCAGCGTCTGAAGACGGTGCTGAAGGAGCTGAAGGAGCGCCCGCACGCGATCCTCTTCATCGACGAGATCCATACGCTGATCGGCGCGGGCGCCGCGTCGGGCGGCACGCTCGATGCGTCGAACCTGCTGAAGCCGGCGCTGTCATCGGGCACGCTCAAGTGCATCGGCGCGACGACGTTCACCGAGTATCGCGGCATCTTCGAGAAGGATGCGGCGCTGTCGCGGCGCTTCCAGAAGGTCGACGTGTCGGAGCCGACCGTCGAGCAGACGGTCGCGATCCTGCGCGGGCTGAAGTCGCGCTTCGAGGAGCATCACGGCGTCAAGTATTCGTCGGGCGCCCTGTCGGCCGCGGCCGAACTGTCGGCGCGCTTCATCACCGACCGTCACCTGCCGGACAAGGCAATCGACGTGATCGACGAGGCCGGTGCCGCACAGCGCATCCTGCCGAAGTCGAAGCAGAAGAAGACGATCGGCAAGAGCGAGATCGAGGAAATCATCTCGAAGATCGCGCGCGTGCCGCCGCAAAGCGTGTCGCAGGACGATCGCAGCAAGCTGCAGACGCTCGACCGTGACCTGAAGAGCGTCGTGTTCGGCCAGGATCCGGCGATCGACGCGCTCGCAGCCTCGATCAAGATGGCGCGCGCGGGCCTCGGCAAGATGGACAAGCCGATCGGCGCGTTCCTGTTCTCCGGCCCGACGGGCGTCGGCAAGACCGAAGTGGCGCGCCAGCTCGCGTTCACGCTCGGCATCGAGCTGATCCGCTTCGACATGTCGGAATACATGGAGCGCCATGCGGTAAGCAGGCTGATCGGCGCGCCGCCGGGCTACGTCGGGTTCGACCAGGGCGGCCTGCTGACCGAAGCCGTCACGAAGAAGCCGCATTGCGTGCTGTTGCTCGACGAAATCGAGAAGGCGCATCCGGACATCTTCAACGTGCTGCTGCAGGTGATGGATCACGGCACGCTGACGGACAACAACGGCCGCAAGGCGGATTTCCGCAACGTCATCATCATCATGACGACGAACGCGGGTGCCGAGTCGATGCAGAAGGCGACGATCGGCTTCACGACGCGCCGCGAGACGGGCGACGAGATGACCGACATCAAGCGTCTGTTCACGCCGGAGTTCCGCAACCGCCTGGATTCGATCATCAGCTTCCGCTCGCTCGATGAGGAAATCATCATGCGCGTGGTCGACAAGTTCCTGATCCAGCTCGAGGAACAGCTGCACGAGAAGAAGGTCGACGCGCTCTTCACCGACGCGTTGCGCAAGCATCTCGCGAAGCACGGCTTCGACCCGCTGATGGGGGCGCGGCCGATGCAGCGGCTGATCCAGGACACGATCCGGCGCGCGCTGGCCGACGAACTGCTGTTCGGCAAGCTCGTCAACGGCGGTCACGTGACGGTCGACGTCGACGAAAGCGACAAGGTGCAGCTGTCGTTCGACAAGCTGGCGAATCCGCCGCACAAGCCGAACGAAGAGACGGTCGAAGTCGAGTAAGCGATAATTCGTTGTTCATGCGAACGGCGCGGGAAGTTCTCCGCGCCGTTTCGTTTTATCCGGCGCCGGCGGCGCGATGGTGGTGCAGGGGAGTGGTAAAGCAGTGACACAACAACAACGGTCGTTCGACGCTATCGTCGCGCGCGAACAAGGGTTGCGCCACGCGCTCACGTCGGGGCAGATGGCGATGATCGCGATCGGCGGCGCGATCGGCACGGGGCTGTTCCTCGGCAGCGGGTTCGCGATCGGGCTCGCGGGCCCGAGCGTGCTCGTTTCCTATGCGATCGGTGCGCTGATCGCGCTGCTGCTGATGGGCGCGCTCGCGGAAATGACCGTTGCGCATCCGACGGCCGGCTCGTTCGGCGCGTACGCCGAGCACTACGTCGGCCCGCTCGCGGGCTTCCTGGTGCGCTATGCGTACTGGTTCGCGGTCGTGTTCGCGATCGGCACCGAAATCAGCGCGATCGCCGTGTTCATGAAGTACTGGTTCCCGGCCGTGCCCGGCTGGTACTGGGTGATTGGCTTCTCCGCGTTATTGATCGCCGTGAACCTCGCCAGCGTCACGCTGTACGGCACGGTCGAGTATGCGTTCTCGCTGCTGAAGATCGCGGCGATCGTCGTCTTCATCGTGCTCGGCGCGTATCTGGTCTGGTCGGCGCCGGCCGCATCGGGCGTCGGCTTCGCGAACTACACCGCGCATGGCGGCTTCATGCCGAAGGGGCCGTGGGGCACCTGGGTCGCGGTGATCGTCGCGATTTTCAGCTACATGAGCATCGAAGCCGTCGCGATCGCGGCTGGCGAGGCGCGCGATCCGCAGCACGCGGTCACGCGCGCGTTCCGCTCGACGGTGTTCCGGCTCGTGCTGTTCTACCTGCTGACGCTGTCGCTGATGCTCGCGATCGTGCCGTGGACGGCGGCCGGCACCGACGAAAGCCCGTTCGTGAAGGTGATGGCCGCGACGCATGTACCGTACGCGGCCGGCGTGATCAACTTCGTGCTGCTGATCGCGGCGCTCTCGGCGATGAACAGCCAGCTCTACGTGACGACGCGGATGATGTTCAGCCTGTCGCGCGCGCGCCTCGCACCGGCGGTGTTCGGCCGGCTCGGCACGAACGGCGTGCCGCGTGCGGCGTTGTGGATCTCGACCAGCGGCGTCGCGGTCGCGGCCGTGCTGGTCGCGCTGGCGCCCGACACCGCGTTCACGGTGATGATGGCGATCGCGATGTTCGGCGCGCTGTTCACGTGGCTGATGATCTTCGTCACGCACCTGCGCTTCCGTTCGCGGTATCGCGGCCCGGCACTCGCGTTCCGGATGTGGGGGCACCCGTTCGGCAGCCTGCTTGGTGCCGGGCTCGTCGCGGCGATCCTGTTCACGACCGCGTTCACGCGCGAATTCCGGATGACGATGGTGGTCGGCGTCGTGTTCGTCGTGCTGCTGACGCTCGCGTACGCGCTGCATTACCGGCACGAACACGCCCGCTGACCCGCCGGCGTGGCAGCCGCGTCGCGCGTCACGCCGCTAAGGTTCCGTTAAGCCGGCGGCCGCTACATTCGATCCTGTCCGCAAGGCGGGCCGGCATGCGCCGGTTCGCCGCTTCCTGCAAATGGGGTTCGAATGAACAAACTTCCCGAAATCACGCTCGCGTTCTGGATCATGAAGATCTGTGCGACGACGCTCGGCGAAACCGGTGGCGACCTGCTGTCGATGACGCTGAACGTCGGCTACGCGGTCAGCTCGATCCTGCTGTTCGGTTTCTTTCTCGTGACGCTGGGCGCGCAGCTCGGGACGACGCGCTATCGTCCGGCGGTCTACTGGGCCGTGATCGTCGCGACGAGCACGGCCGGCACGACGATGTCCGACTTCATGGACCGCACGCTCGGCCTCGGCTACGCAGTCGGCTCGTCGATCCTCGTCGCGATCCTGCTGGCGATCTTCGCGGTCTGGCGCCTGAGCGGCGAATCGCTGTCGGTCGACCTGATCCGCACGCGCAAGGTCGAGCTGCTGTACTGGATCGCGATCCTGTTCTCGAACACGCTCGGCACCGCACTCGGCGACTTCCTCGCGGACAGCTCGGGGCTCGGCTTCGGCGGCGGCGCGCTGCTGATCGGCGGACTGCTGGCGGTGATCGTGCTCGCGCACTACTTCACGCGGATCTCCGGCGTGCTGCTGTTCTGGGCCGCATTCGTGCTCACGCGCCCGTTCGGTGCGACGGTCGGCGACCTGCTGACGAAGCCGGTCGAGAAGGGCGGCCTCGCGCTCGGTACGGTCGGCTCGTCGGCCGTGCTGCTCGGCGTGCTGGTCGCGATGGTGGTCTATGCGAGCGTCGCGCAGGCGCGGCGCCGCGAACCGATGCCTGCGCGGATCGCGCAGCCGGTTGGCGAATGACGATGAACGGAAAAGAAAAAGGGGCCGAGAGGCCCCTTTTTGGTTGCGATGCCGCTCAGTGGCGGCCGGTGCTGCCGAAGCCGCCTTCGCCCCGATCGCTCTCGGCGAAATCGGCGACGATGTTGAACTGCGCCTGCACGACCGGCACGATCACGAGCTGCGCGAGCCGCTCGAACGGGTTCAGCACGAACGCGGTCTGGCCGCGGTTCCACGTCGAGACCATCAGCTGGCCCTGGTAGTCGGAGTCGATCAGGCCGACGAGGTTGCCGAGCACGATCCCGTGCTTGTGGCCGAGGCCCGAGCGCGGCAGGATCAGCGCCGCATAGCCGGGATCGGCGAGGTGGATCGCGAGGCCCGTCGGCACCAGCGTCGTTTCGCCCGGCTGCAGCGTGACCGGTGCGTCGAGGCACGCGCGCAGGTCGAGGCCCGCGCTGCCGGTGGTCGCGTAGGCGGGCAGGTAGTCGCGCATGCGCGCGTCGAGAATCTTCAGGTCGAGTTTCATGCGGTCGTCGAATCGGTCGGGAAGGGCGCGGCGGCAAGCACCGCCGCGCGGGTGATCAGATCAGGCGGTTGTCGGGCAGGCGCTTCGCGATTTCCGCGACGAGCGCATGCGCGAGTTCGTCCTTCGGGGCGCGCGGCAGGCGCGTGAGGCCGGCTGCTTCGAACAGCACGACTTCGTTGTCGTCGCGGCCGAACGTCAGCGGGCCGAGGTTGCCGACGAGCAGCGGCACGTTCTTGCGCTTGCGCTTCTCGTCGCCGTGCACGTCGAGGTCGCCGCTTTCGGCTGCGAAACCGACGCAGAACGGTGGGTCGGGCAGCGCCGCGACCGATGCGAGGATGTCCGGGTTCTCGACGAATGCGAGCGTCGGCATCTTGCGGTCGGCCGTCTTCTTCATCTTGTGCTCGGCCGGCTGGTCGACGCGCCAGTCGGCGACCGCGGCCACCGCGATGAAGATGTCGGCATCGTTGATCGCATGCATCACCGCGTCGTACATCTGCTGCGCGGTCTGCACGTCCTGTCGATAGACACCCCACGGCGTGTCGAGCGCGACCGGCCCCGCGACGAGATGCACGTCGGCGCCGGCCTGTTGCGCGGCGCGCGCGAGCGCGAAGCCCATCTTGCCGCTGGAACGGTTCGTGAGGCCGCGCACGGGGTCGAGCGGTTCGAACGTCGGCCCGGCCGTGATCAGCACGCGCCGGTGCGCGAGCACCTTCGGCGCGAAGTGCGCGACGATCGCTTCATAGATCGCCTCGGGCTCGAGCATGCGGCCGTCGCCGACTTCGCCGCACGCCTGCGCGCCCGAATCCGGGCCGAGCACGGATACACCATCTGCGCGCAGTTGCGCGGCGTTGCGCTGCGTGGCCGGGTTCTGCCACATCTGGCGGTTCATTGCGGGGACGACGAGCAGCGGACAGTCGCGTGCGACGCACAGCGTCGACAGCAGATCGTCGGCGAACCCGTGCGCAAGCTTCGCGAGGAAATCCGTCGACGCGGGCGCGATCACGATCGCGTCGGCTTCGCGCGACAGGTCGATGTGCGCCATGTTGTTGTCGATGCGCGCGTCCCACTGGCTCGTGTAGACGGGCCGGCCCGACAGCGCCTGCATCGTGACGGGCGTGATGAACTGGGTGGCGGCTTCGGTCATCGCGACCTGCACGGTCGCGCCGGCCTTCACGAGCAGCCGCGTGAGCTCGGCGATCTTGTAGCAGGCGATGCCGCCCGTCAGGCCGAGAACGAGGTGTTTTCCTGCGAGTTCTGCGTGTGCCAACTCAGGCCTCCAAGGGTCAAACGGAACGGCCGGCGCGAAGCCGGCCGTCGACGCCGAGTATGCGCGCTTAGCGCGAGCCGCGCACGCGGCGCAGTTCGTCGTAGATCAGCAGCACCGCACCGACCGTGATTGCGGAATCGGCGAGGTTGAACGCCGGGAAGTGCCAGGCGCCGAGGTGGAAATCGAGGAAGTCGATCACGTGACCGTAGACGAGCCGGTCGATCACGTTGCCGAGCGCGCCGCCGAGGATCATCGCGAGCGACAGGCTGAACAGCCGCTGCTGGCCGTGGCGCTTCAGCAGGAAGCAGATCACGAGCGTGGCGGCGATGCCGAGCGCGGTGAACGCCCAGCGCTGCCAGCCGCCGGCGGTCGACAGGAAGCCGAACGCGGCGCCGCGGTTGTACACCAGCACGAGGTTGAAGAACGACGTCAGCTCGTGCTGCGCGCCGTACGCGAACGTCTTCAGGATCGAGATCTTCGACAGCTGGTCGAACAGGATCACGATCAGCGAAATGCCGAGCCAGGGCGCAAGCGCGCCGCTGGCCGGTTTCGACAGGGTTTTCGCCATAGTTAAGCAGCGCTCCGGATTTCGCCGTTTTCGAACAGGTTGGAGAAGCAGCGGCCGCACAGCGTCGGATGATCGGCGTGCGCGCCGACATCGTCGCGGTAGTGCCAGCAGCGTTCGCACTTCTGGTACTTCGAGGCGGCCACGTCGACGCTTTCCTGCGCTTCGTCGTCGACCTTGACGACCGTCGCGGCCGACGTGATCAGCACGAACTTCAGGTCGTCGCCGAGGCTCGTGAGCGCGTTGTAGCGCGCGCCGCTCGCGTGCACGGTGACTTCAGCCTGCAGCGACGAACCGATGCGGTTCGCGGTGCGTGCTTCCTCGAGTGCCTTCGTCACGTTGCCGCGCACATCGCGCAGCAGCGCCCACTTCTCGATCAGCGCGGTCGAGCCGGCAACGTCCGGATACGCGTAGTAGGTTTCCGTGAAGATCGTGTCGCTGGCCGGCTGGAACACCTTCCACGCTTCTTCCGCCGTGAACGACAGGAACGGCGCGAGCACGCGCAGCAGGCCGTGCGTCAGGTGGTACAGCGCGGTTTGGGCGGAGCGGCGCGCGCGCGAATCGGCCGCGCTCGTGTACAGGCGGTCCTTCAGCACGTCGAGGTAGAAGCCGCCGAGATCTTCCGAGCAGTACGTCTGCAGCTTCGCGACGACCGGGTGGAATTCGTACTTCTCGTAGTGGCCGAGCAGTTCCGTCTGCAGCTGCTGCGAGAACGCGACCGCATAGCGGTCGATCTCGAGCCATTCTTCGACCGGCACCGCGTGCTGCGCGAAGTCGAAGTCCGACAGGTTCGCGAGCAGGAAGCGCAGCGTGTTGCGGATGCGGCGATAGCCTTCGGTCACGCGCTTCAGGATTTCCTCGGAGATCGCGAGCTCGCCCGAGTAGTCGGTCGATGCGATCCACAGACGGATGATTTCCGCGCCGAGGCGGTTCGCGACTTCATGCGGATCGATGCCGTTGCCGAGCGACTTGCTCATCTTGCGGCCTTCGCCGTCGACCGTGAAGCCGTGCGTGAGCAGGCCCTTGTACGGCGCGCGGCCGTCGATCATCGACGCGGTCAGCAGCGACGAGTGGAACCAGCCGCGATGCTGGTCCGAGCCTTCGAGGTACAGGTCGGCCGGGAATTGCAGCTGATCCTTGTGCGAGCCGCGCAGCACGTGCCAGTGCGTCGTGCCCGAGTCGAACCACACGTCGAGCGTGTCGCGGTTCTTTTCGTACAGGTTCGCGTCGTCGCCGATCAGCTCGCGCGGGTCGAGCGACTGCCATGCCTCGATGCCCGACTGCTCGACGCGCTTCGCAACTTCCTTGAGCAGCTCGAGCGTGCGCGGGTGCAGCTCGCCGGTTTCCTTGTGCACGAAGAATGCCATCGGCACGCCCCACTGGCGCTGGCGCGACAGCGTCCAGTCGGGACGGTTCGCGATCATGCTGAACAGGCGCTGCTTGCCCCACGACGGGTAGAACGCCGTCGCGTCGACGCCTTCGAGCGCCGTTTCGCGCAGCGTCTTGCTGCCGTCGCGCGGCGTGACATCCATGCCCGCGAACCACTGCGACGTCGCGCGGTAGATGATCGGCGTCTTGTGGCGCCAGCAGTGCATGTAGCTGTGCGTGTACTTCTCGCTGCGCAGCAGCGAGCCGGCGGCATTCAGCGCGTCGACGATCTTCGGGTTTGCATCCCAGATCGACAGGCCGCCGAACAGCGGCAGCGATTCGATATAGCGGCCGTCGCCCATCACCGGGTTGATGAAGTCCGAATCGGTCATCCCGTGCGCCTTGCACGACATGAAGTCTTCGATACCGTATGCGGGCGACGAGTGCACGACGCCGGTACCCGTGTCGGTCGTCACGTAGTCGCCGAGGTAGACGGGCGCGGTACGCTTGTAGCCGGGGTGGGCCGATGCGAGCGGGTGGTGGAAGCGCAGGTTCGCGAGCTTCACGCCCGGCGCGGTCGCGACGACGCGGCCCGTCAGCTTGAAGTCGGTCATGCATGCTTCGACGCGCTCTTCCGCGATGATCAGCAGCCCGCGCTCGGTGTCGACCAGCGCGTAGACGATTTCCGGATGGAGGTTCAGCGCCTGGTTGGCCGGGATCGTCCACGGCGTGGTGGTCCAGATCACGATGCCGCCTTCGGCACGCGGCAGCGCCGGCAGGCCGAACGCCTGCGCGGTTTTTTCCGGTTCCGCGAACGCGAACATCACGTCGATCGTCGGATCGGTGCGGTCCTTGTACTCGACTTCCGCTTCGGCGAGCGCCGAGCCGCAATCGAAGCACCAGTTCACCGGCTTCAGCCCGCGGTACACGTAGCCCTTCTCGATGATCTTGCCGAGCGCGCGGATCTCTTCCGCCTCGTTCACGAAGTTCATCGTCTTGTACGGGTTGCCCCAGTCGCCGAGCACGCCGAGGCGCTTGAAGCCGACCTTCTGCTTCTCGATCTGCTCGGTCGCGTAGGCACGCGCCTTGCTCATCACTTCGGCCGCCGGCAGCGACTTGCCGAACTGCTTCTCGATCTGGATTTCGATCGGCATCCCGTGGCAATCCCAGCCCGGCACGTACGGCGCGTCGAAGCCGGCCATGTTGCGCGACTTGACGACGATGTCCTTCAGGATCTTGTTGACCGCGTGGCCGAGGTGGATGTCACCGTTCGCATACGGCGGGCCGTCGTGCAGGATGAACTTCGGCCGGCCCTTGCTGGCCTCGCGAATCTTCTCGTAGAGGCCGCGCTCTTCCCATTCCTTGACCCACTGCGGCTCGCGCTTGGGCAGGTCGCCGCGCATCGGGAACGGCGTGTCGAGCAGGTTGACCGGATACTTGGCCTGCGGTTTCGAATCGGCTTTCTTGTTGCTCATGATGGGATCGCTATCTAAATCGGGAGACGCTCGGGCGTCGTGAATCGGGGATGCGCGCGAGTGGGCGGCGCGAGGGTGCGGCGCCAGGCGCCGCCGTCCGGATCAGCTAATTCGGTCGGTGGCCGACGTCGAGAAGCCCGTGGCGCGGCTGCCCGGCGCACGGTCGCGCTCGATGAAATATGCGCGCGCATTCGCGACGTCCAGTGCGATCGCGCGCGACAGCGCCTCGAGATCGTCGAATTTCGCCTCGTCGCGCAGCTTCTTCAGGAATTCGACGCGGATGAGCTTGCCGTACGCATCGCCATGCCAGTCGAGCAGGTGGACTTCGAGCAGCACGCGGCCCGAATCGTCGACGGTCGGGCGCAGGCCGAGGCTCGCGACGCCCGGCAGCGGCTCGGGGCCGAGGCCGTGCACCTGCACGACGAAGATGCCCGCAAGCGCCGGCCGCTTGTGCGCGATCGGCAGGTTCAGCGTCGGGAAGCCGAGGTCGCGGCCGAGCTTCAGCCCGTGTGCGACGTGGCCGCTGATCGCATAGCCGTGGCCGAGCGCCTGCGCGGCCGCGTCGAGATCGCCGGCCGCGAGCGCGGCGCGCACGCCGGAGCTGGAGATGCGCGTGCCGTCGCTGCCGGCCACCGTGCCCATCTGTTCGACTTCGAAAGCGTGCTGCTCGCCGGCCGCCTTCAGCGTGTCGAACGTGCCCGCGCGTTTCGCGCCGTAGCAGAAATCGTCGCCGACCATCATCCAGCGCGTATGCAGCCCGTTCACCAGCGTGCGCTCGACGAACGCCTGCGGCGACTGGCTCGCGAACGTATGGTTGAAGTGCTCGACGACGACGCGGTCGACACCGTGATCGCGCAGCGCCTCGAGCTTGTCGCGCAGCATCGCGATGCGCGGCGGCGCACCGGCCGGGTTGAAGAATTCGCGCGGGTGCGGCTCGAACGTCATCACGCACACGGGCAGGCCGCGCGCGTCCGCTGCCGCGCGCACGCGCGCGAGCAGGGCCTGGTGGCCGCGATGGACACCGTCGAAGTTGCCGATCGTCAGCGCGCACGGGGCGCGGCTCTCGGCGTTGGGCAGGCCGCGGAAGACTTTCACGATAGCGGATGCAGCGTCGGGGAATGGGCGGTGGGATGCCGCAAAGCAGAAGATTATAAACGTTCGGACGGGCCGGCGGCCGAGAAGGCGGGAAACGCGGGGGCGAATGGTAAAATTCGCGGATGAAAAAACTCGTGATCCTGATTTCCGGTCGCGGCAGCAACATGGAGGCCATCGTCCGCGCGTGCGCGCAGGAACGCTGGCCGGCCGAGATTGCCGCCGTGATCGCCAACCGGCCCGATGCGGCCGGGCTGGCCTTTGCCGCGTCGCACGGGGTGGCGACGGCGGTGGTCGACCACCGGTCGTTCGACGGCCGCGACAGCTTCGACGCGGCGCTCGCCGCCGAGATCGACCGTTTCGCCCCCGATCTCGTCGTGCTCGCCGGCTTCATGCGCATCCTGACGCCCGCATTCGTCAGACGATATGAGGGCCGGCTGCTGAACATCCATCCGTCGCTGCTGCCGAGCTTCAAGGGCATCCATACGCATCAGCAGGCGCTCGACGCGGGCGTCGCGCTGCATGGCGCAAGCGTGCATTTCGTCATTCCCGAGCTCGACAGCGGCGCGATCGTCGCGCAGGGCGCGGTGCCCGTGCGCGCGGGCGACGACGCGGCCGCGCTCGCGCAGCGCGTGCTGGCGGTCGAACATGTGCTGTATCCGCGCGCGGTGCGCTGGTTCGTCGACGGGCGTCTGCGCCTCGAGAACGGCCGTGCAGTGGTCGCGCCGGAAGAAGCGCGCTGGATTTTCGCGGATCAACCGCATACCGAAACGAGTGAGGGCGTATGAAGCTGCACGGATTCCTGATTGGCCAGACCGAGACTTTGCTGGCCGAGGTGCTGAAGTTCGCCGGCCCCGCCGACGCGACGACGAGCCGGTTCTTCCGCGCGCACCCGAAGCTCGGGCATGCGGAGCGCGGCGTGATTGCCGAGGCCGTGTTCGCGGTGCTGCGCCGGAAGATGGAGTTTTCGCATCTCGCCGAGAGCGGCACCGGTACGCCCGCGCGGCGCCTCACGCTGCTCGGCCTGATGCAGACGGCCGGCCGCAACGCGCTGAGGCCGTTCCTGTCCGACGTCGAGTCCGCGTGGCTCGAACACGTGTCGAAGATCGATCCGGCCAGCCTGCCGGTGCGCGTGCGCACGAACCTGCCAGACTGGATCCACCAGGCGCTGTCGGCCCGTTTCGATGCCGAGGAGCTCGCGCAGCTCGCCGCCGCGCTGAACTACCCGGCGCCGCTCGATCTGCGCGCCAACGCGCAGAAGGCGACCCGCGACCAGGTGATCGACGCGCTGCGTGCGAACGGCATCGATGCGGGCGCGATGCCGTTCGCGCCGTTCGGCGTGCGTGTCGTCGGCAAGCCGGCGTTGACGCGCCTGAAGCTGTTCGAGGAAGGCCAGATCGAGGTGCAGGACGAAGGCAGCCAGCTGCTGTGCTCGCTCGTTGCGCCGCGCCGCGGCGAGATGATCGTCGACTTCTGCGCGGGCGCGGGCGGCAAGACGCTCGCGCTGGGCGCGATGATGCGCTCGACCGGGCGCCTCTATGCGTTCGACGTGTCGGAGAAGCGCCTCGCGAAGCTGAAGCCGCGCCTCGCGCGCAGCGGGCTGTCGAACGTGAACCCGGTGCTGATCGACAGCGAGCACGATGCGAAGATCAAGCGGCTCGCCGGCAAGATCGACCGCGTGCTGGTGGACGCGCCGTGCAGCGGCCTCGGCACGCTGCGCCGCAATCCGGACCTGAAGTGGCGCCAGACGCGCACGGCGATCGACGAGCTGACGCCGAAGCAGGCGTCGATCCTCGCGAGCGCCGCGCGCCTCGTGAAGAAGGGTGGCCGGCTCGTCTACGCGACCTGCAGCGTGCTCGACGCCGAGAACGAGCGGATCGTCGAACAGTTCCTGGCCGATCATCCCGAGTTCGTGCTGGTGCCGGCGCAGCAGGTGCTGGCCGAACAGCGCATCGAGATCGAGACGGGTGACTACCTGTCGCTGTGGCCGCATCGTCACGCGACCGACGGCTTCTTCGCCGCGGTGCTCGAACGGCGCGCCGCGCAGTAACGACGGCCCGGACGGACGATGGACAATCTGCAGAGCCGCCTGCTGTCGCACCGGCTGGCATCGGTCATTCGTGACTTCCACCAGCCGGTGATGATCTGGCAGGCGGCGATCCTCGTCGGCGCGCTGTGTTTCGCATGGCTGGTCGCGCGCTTCGTGCACGGCCGCATCGATGCGCGTCGCCGGGCGGCCGGCCGCGCGCCCGGCGCGGGCGCGCAAAGCCTGAAGCGCGCGCTGTTCCCTCTGTTCGGCAGTGTGTTCGTCGGTGGCGCGCAGCTGGCGTTCGACCCGTTCATGTCGACGTCGCTGCTGTCGCTCGCGCTCGTGCCGTTGTTCGGTATCGGGCTGATCTACGTGCTGTTCTTCTTCGCGCGGCGTGTGTTCGCGCGCGACGGCCACACGCATGCGTGGCTGTCGATCGTCGAGAAGATCGTATCGACCGTCGTGTGGGCCGCGATGGTGCTGACGGTGCTCGGCATCCAGCGCGACGTGCTCGGCTGGCTCGACAGCGTGCAGTTCCGCGTCGCGAACGCGCACCTCACGCTGCTGTCGGTGATCTCCGGCGCGCTGTGGGTGTGCGTGACGCTGATGGTTGCGATGTGGCTCGGCTCGGTGCTCGAGGATCGCCTCACGCGCGCGAGCACGCTCGACGCGAACCTGAAGGTCGTGCTGTCGCGGGTCGGCCGCGCGCTGCTGGTGTTCGCGGCGATCCTGATCGGGCTGTCGCTGGTGGGCATCGACGTGACGGTGCTCGGCGTGTTCGGCGGCGCGGTGGGTGTCGGTCTCGGCTTCGGGCTGCAGAAGATCGCGAGCAACTACGTGTCGGGCTTCATCATCCTGCTCGACCGCTCGCTGCGGCTCGGCGACGCGATCAGCGTCGGCGGGCTGCAGGGCGTCGTCACGCAGATCCGCACGCGCTACACGGTCGTGCGCGGCCTCGACGGCAACGAAACGCTGATCCCGAACGAGAAGCTGATCACCGACGTCGTGCAGAACCAGTCGTCGTACCTGACGCGCGGTTATGCGAAGGTCGCGGTGCAGGTGGCGTACACGAGCGACGTCGAGCATGCGCTCGCGCTGCTCGCCGACGCGGCGAAGGGCGTGCCGCGCGTGCTGGCGGAGCCCGCGCCGACGCCGTATCTGGTGAGTTTCGGCGCGGACGGGATCGACCTGGAGCTCGGCTTCTGGATCGAGGATTCCGCGAAAGGCACGTCGGGCGTGCGTTCGAGCGTGAACCGCAACATCTGGCGGCTGTTCAGCGAGCACGGGATCTCGATTCCGTTTCCGCAACGGGAAGTGCGGGTGGTCGGGTTGCCGGACGGTTTTTCTGCCGCGGGTGCGGTGGCCGGGCCCGATTCCGCGGCCGCGAACGGTGCGGTGGACGGGCGCACACCGGCTGCGTAGCGCGCGCCGGCCGTCAAATGGTTTGACCCCGCGGCCGGAACCGGATCGCGGGCCTTTCCAAGTCCGCCCGTGGACTGTGCCAGTTGCGCCAGGGCAAGAAAATATTCATTTTTTACAAAGACTTGGAACGGTTGAAGTAAAATTCAAGTCTATACGCGGTATGCTTTCATTTTTCTGACGCTTGGCGCGAGCCGGCGTCGCTCTCATCACAGGTAACTGCCTTGTTGAATTCCCTGCTCGATTTTCTTTCCCACGGGCTCCTGCATTTTTCGTGGTGGCAGGTCGCGCTGTTCGCGCTCGCCGTCACGCACGTCACGATTATCGGCGTGACGGTCTATCTGCACCGCTGCCAGGCGCACCGCGCGCTGGAACTGCATCCGATCGCGAGCCACTTCTTCCGCCTGTGGCTGTGGATGACGACCGGCATGCTGACGGGGCAATGGGCCGCGATTCACCGCAAGCACCATGCGAAGTGCGAGACCGAGGAAGATCCGCACAGCCCGCAGACGCGCGGCATCTGGAAGGTGTTCCTCGAAGGCGCGGAACTGTATCGCGCGGAAGCGAAGAACGAAGAGACGATGCGCAAGTTCGGCCACGGCACGCCGAACGACTGGCTCGAGCGCAATCTCTATTCGAAGTACCCGATCCTCGGCATCAGCATGATGATGGTGATCGACGTCGCGCTGTTCGGCGTGCTCGGCCTCACCGTGTGGGCCGTGCAGATGGTCTGGATCCCGTTCTGGGCGGCTGGCGTCGTCAACGGCTTCGGTCACTTCTGGGGCTATCGCAACTTCAACTCGGCCGACGCGAGCACGAACCTGTTCCCGTGGGGCATCGTGATCGGCGGTGAAGAGCTGCACAACAACCACCACACGTTCGCGACGTCGGCCAAGCTGTCGAACAAGTGGTACGAGTTCGACATCGGCTGGATGTACATCCGCATCATGTCGGCGTTCGGTCTCGCGAAGGTGAAGAAGGTTGCGCCGACGCCGCGCCTGAACAAGCCGAAGACGGTGCTCGACCAGGAAACGCTGCAGGCCGTGCTGTCGAACCGCTACGAAGTGATGGCACGCTACGGCAAGGCCGTGAAGCGTGCGTACCGCCAGGAGCTCGCGCACCTGAAGGAACTCGGTTCGAGCGAGAAGTACCAGCTGATGCGCGGCGCGCGCAAGTGGTTCCACAAGGATGCCGACGGCCTCGACGAGCCGCAGAAGAAGCTGCTGCCGGAAATCTTCGCGAACAGCCAGAAGCTGCACACGTATTTCCAGCTGCGTCAGGATCTGGCCGCGATCTGGGATCGTTCGACCGCGTCGCGCGAACAGCTTCTCGCGCAATTGCAGGATTGGTGCCATCGCGCAGAACAAAGCGGCATCAAGGCGCTGCAGGAATTCGCGACGCGCCTGCGCCGCTACGCCTGATTCGAAATCGATTAGAATCTCAGGACGTCACAAACCCCGCGTTGGCGGGGTTTTTTCATTTGGGCTGCCGGTTTTTGATGGGCGTCGGCAGGGCGGAATTTGTATGACCAGAGGATGGGGCTGGGGCCGGCGCTGAAGCGCCAACTTCGGCCGACAGGAGATATGGAGATGCAATCGACGATCAAACCCGTCGAGTACGACCGGCCCGTCGCAGCAGGGACCGTGTGCGGCGTGGGGCAGGCATGGGCCAAGGTGCCCGACGCGCCGTCCGCCGAGGAGCGCGCTGCACTGAAGGCGCGCATCAAGGCGCTGCTCGTCCGTGAAAAGGCCGTGCTGGTCGCCCACTACTACGTGGATGCCGAACTGCAGGAACTGGCCGACGAAACGGGCGGGTGCGTTGCCGATTCGCTCGAAATGGCTCGCTTCGGCCGCGATCACGATGCGCAGACGCTGGTCGTCGCCGGTGTGCGCTTCATGGGCGAAACCGCGAAGATCCTGAGTCCGAACAAGCGGATCCTGATGCCCGACCTCGACGCGACCTGCTCGCTCGACCTCGGCTGCCCGGTCGACGAATTCTCGGCGTTCTGCGATGCCCATCCGGACCGTACCGTCGTCGTCTACGCGAACACCAGCGCGGCCGTGAAGGCGCGCGCGGACTGGATGGTCACGTCGTCGATCGGCCTCGAGATCGTGGCCGACCTGCACGCGCGCGGCGAAAAGATCATCTGGGCGCCGGACCGCCATCTCGGCAGCTATATCCAGAAGAAAACCGGCGCAGACATGCTGTTGTGGCAGGGCTCGTGCCTCGTCCACGACGAGTTCAAGGGCATCGAGCTCGACCTGCTGCGTGCCGAATATCCGGACGCGAAAGTGCTCGTCCATCCCGAGTCGCCGGAAAACGTCGTCGCGCAAGCCGATGTCGTCGGTTCGACCACGCAACTGATCGATGCGGCCGTCAAGTTCGACGCGAAGCACTTCATCGTCGCGACCGATCTCGGCATTCTGCACAAGATGCAGCTGGCCGCGCCCGGCAAGACCTTCATCGCCGCGCCGACGGCCGGCAACAGCGCGACCTGCAAGAGCTGCGCGCACTGCCCGTGGATGGCGATGAACGGCCTCGCGAACCTCGCCGACGTGCTCGAACGCGGCCACAACGAGATCTTCGTCGATCCCGCGATCGGCGAGCGTGCGCGTTTGCCGATCGACCGGATGCTCGAATTCGCGGCTGCGCACAAGAAGCGCGTGCAGGCGAGCGGCGATCTGCAGCGCGACCAGCAACTGTTTGCGAACGTGGGGGCGGCATGACGAGCGCCGTCTCCCCGCTGTTCGGCATCGTCCGCGAGCAATACGGCGCGGCATTCGATGACGCGATCGCGCGCAACGTGGCCGACGCGATCGCGGAAGATGTCGGCGCCGGCGACCAGACCGGGCGGCTCGTGCCGGCCGGCGGGCGTCGCCGCGCACGCATCATCGTGCGTGAAGAAGCCGTGCTGTGCGGCGTGCCGTGGTTCGAGGCGGTGATCGCCCGGATCGATCCGTCGATCACCGTGCAATGGCACTATCGCGAAGGCGACCGGATGACGTCCGGTTCGACCGTCTGCGAACTCGACGGGCCGGCGCGCGCGCTGCTGACGGCCGAGCGCAACGGGCTGAATTTCCTGCAGCTGCTGTCGGGTGTTGCGACCGCGACACGCCGTTATGTCGATCGCGTCGAAGGCACACGCGCGAAGATCCTCGATACGCGCAAGACGCTGCCGGGCCTGCGGCTCGCGCAGAAGTACGCGGTCCGCGTCGGCGGCGGCGAGAACCAGCGTCTGGCGCTGTACGACGGCATCCTGATCAAGGAAAACCACATCGCGGCGGCGGGCGGTGTCGGCGAGGCGCTCGAGGCGGCATTCGCGCTCGAGTCGGGCGTGCCGGTGCAGATCGAGGTCGAAACGCTCGCGCAGCTCGACATGGCGCTCGCACATCGTGCGCAGTCGGTGCTGCTCGACAACTTCACGCTCGACATGATGCGTGAAGCGGTGCGCGTGGCGAATGGCAAGGCCGTGCTCGAAGTATCGGGCGGCGTCAATTTCGATACGGTGCGCGCATTCGCGGAGACGGGTGTCGACCGCATCTCGATCGGCGCGCTGACGAAGGACGTCCGCGCGACAGACTATTCGATGCGGATCGTCGACTGACCGAACGCCGTCCGATCGGACAAAAAAGCCGCTGGCGCGCAAACGCCAGCGGCTTTTTTCTTGTGCGCTCCCGACCGCAGCCGGGAAGGGCGTGCGTTCAGCGGCGCGCGCGCGGCGTGAGCACGCTCGGCAATGCCTTCGGCAACGTGTGTGGCCAGTCGCGGCTGTAGTGCAGCCCGCGGCTTTCGCGGCGCGAGTGCGCGCTCTTCACGATCAGCGTCGCCACGTCGACGAGATTGCGCAGTTCGAGCAGGTCGCGCGTCACGCGGAAGTTCGCGTAGTACTCGTGGATTTCGTCGCGCAGCAGCGACAGTCGATGCTTCGCGCGTTCGAGGCGCTTGTCGGTACGCACGATGCCGACGTAGTTCCACATCAGGCGCCGCAGTTCGTCCCAGTTGTGCGCGACGACGACTTCTTCGTCCGCATCCGATACGCGGCTTTCGTCCCAGGCGGGCAGCGTGGACGGTGTGTCGGCATCGAAGCCGGCTGCCTCGATTGCCTCGGCTGCCGCGCGGCCGATCACGAGACATTCGAGCAGCGAGTTGCTCGCCAGCCGGTTCGCGCCGTGCAGCCCCGTGTACGATGTTTCGCCGACCGCATACAGGCCCGCGAGATCGGTGCGCCCGGCGAGATCGGTGACGACGCCGCCGCACGTATAGTGCGCGGCCGGCACGACGGGGATCGGTTCTTTCGCGATGTCGATACCGAATTCGAGGCAGCGCGCATGGATCGTCGGGAAGTGTTCGCGCAGGAACGCTTCCGGCTGGTGGCTGATGTCGAGGTACACGCAGTCGATCCCGCGCTTCTTGATCTCGAAGTCGATCGCGCGCGCGACGATGTCGCGCGGTGCGAGCTCGGCGCGCGGATCGTGCGCCGGCATGAAGCGGGTACCGTCGGGCAGCTTCAGCAAGCCGCCTTCGCCGCGCACGGCCTCCGAAATCAGGAACGATTTCGCATACGGATGGAACAGGCAGGTCGGGTGGAACTGGATGAATTCCATGTTCGACACGCGGCAGCCCGCGCGCCACGCCATTGCGATGCCGTCGCCGGTCGCGGTGTCGGGATTCGTCGTATACAGATAGACCTTGCCGGCGCCGCCCGTGGCGAGCACGGTGTGCGGCGCCTCGATCGTGATCGTGCGATCGTTGTCGACGTCGAGCGCATACAGGCCGTGACAGCGGCGGCCGGGCAGGCCGAGCCGGTTCGACGTGATCAGGTCGATTGCGTGGTGGTTCTCGAAGAACGTGATGTTCGGATGCTGGCGCGCGCGCTCCGACAGCGTCGCGAGCACCGCATGGCCGGTTGCGTCGGCCGCGTGGATGATCCGGCGGTGACTATGGCCGCCTTCGCGCGTCAGGTGAAAGCCGAGCTCGGCCGCGTCGTCCTTCGTGAACGGCACGCCTTGCGAGATCAGCCATTCGATCGCTTCGCGGCCGTGCTCGACGATGTAGCGCGTCGCGCCTTCGTCGCACAGGCCGCCACCGGCGACCAGCGTGTCGTCGACATGGTTCTCGATACTGTCCGCCGAGTCGAGGACGGCTGCGATGCCGCCTTGCGCGTTATCGCTTGCCCCCTCCATCATCGAACGTTTCGCGATCAGCGCGACGCGTCGCGTGCTGGCCAGATTGAGTGCGACCGATAGCCCTGCCAGGCCGCTGCCGACGATCGCCACGTCGAATTTCATGCTGCATCTCCATCGTTACGCTTTTGATCTTGTGCGTTCCGGCGGCCGTGGCCGCGGAAAGGGGAGAGCATACCGCGTCGCGCTCGAGCGTGCGCGCAAAACAAAAAGCCCCGCAAGAGCGGGGCTTTTCGGTCGCCGTCAGGCTGGCAGAAACCGGAGATTACTTGATCTTGGTTTCTTTGTATTCCACATGCTTGCGGACGACGGGATCGAACTTCTTGATCGCCATCTTTTCCGGCATGTTGCGCTTGTTCTTCGTGGTCGTGTAGAAATGACCCGTGCCAGCGGTGGACTCGAGCTTGATCTTGTCGCGTGCGCCTTTTGCCATGATTGTGCTCCTTGGGCTTAGGCTTCGCCGCGTGCGCGCAGGTCAGCGAGCACGGAATCGATGCCGTTCTTGTCGATCAGGCGCAGGCCGGCGTTCGAAACGCGCAGGCGCACCCAGCGGTTTTCGCTCTCTACCCAGAACCGGCGGTTTTGCAGGTTCGGGAGGAAGCGGCGCTTCGTCTTGTTGTTGGCGTGGGAAACGTTGTTGCCGCTCATCGGCGCTTTCCCAGTTACTTGGCATACGCGTGCCATGAGAGCACTCCTAATACGCTAAATTCGGGGTTCGATCGCCGGTGAAGGTTCCATCGCACCGCCACGTGATCCATGGCTGCACTCAGAACGCCGTAGCCCTTACAGACAAGGCCCTTCGATGGCTAGAACTGGTTGGAAAAAAGACAGACGACGATTCTAGCAGAAAAAGTTCAGAAAAATCAAACCTAATTTCGCTTCGTCGTTGCGGCGCCCTGGGGTGGGCTGCCGCGGCACAGTCTACAGCCAACCGGCACGTGCGAACGAAAAAGTATCGCTGGTGCCGACGACGACGTGGTCGAGCAGCCTCACATCGACGAGTTCGAGCGCGTCTTTCAGTACGCGGGTCAGGCGACGGTCTTCCGCGCTCGGCTGTACCGCACCGGACGGATGGTTGTGTGCGACGATCAGCGCCGCGGCGTTCTGCGCCATCGCGCGGCGCACGATCTCGCGCGGGTAGACGGCCATGCGCGTCAGCGAGCCGCGTGCGATTTCCTCCATGTCGATCATGCGGTTGCGGGCGTCCAGGAATACCGCGACGAATACCTCGTGCGGGCGCGTGCCGATCTTCAGCCGCAGACAGTCCTCGACGGCGCCCGGCGAATCGATCTGCATCCGCTCTCGCGCCTTGTCCTCCAGCATGCGTCGCGCGATCTCGGTGACGGCGACCATTCGCGCGGAGCGCGCGGGGCCGATGCCGGGGTGCGCCTCGAAATCGTCGGCGCTCGCTTCCAGCAGCCCGCGCAACGTTCCGAACTGCTTGATCAGTGCGCTGGCGGTGACGAATACGTCGTGCCCGGGCTTGCCGGTGCCGAGCAGCAGCGCGATCAGTTCGTCGTCGGTCAGCGCGGCAGGCCCGCGTTCCAGCAACCGTTCGCGCGGCCGCTCGGGCCGCCAGTTGGCCGGGCGGCGCTTGCGCCGGCGGATCGGGATGACGCGACCGGGTGGATCGGCCGGCGGCAGGATGGGGCAGGGAGACAGCATGGTCGGAACTCCATTGGCGGCGGGCGGTGTGTGCAACGTCGTCGCACTTTCCGCCTTGCGCGCTCAGGTGACTTACAATATTGGCTTTGCGCCGGGCCATTCGGCCGTATCGGGCGCCGACTGAACGAGTAATTCATGAGCCTCATCGATCTATCCGAAGTGAAGCCCGGTTCCCACGTCACGTTGCATTACCGCTTGGCACTGGCCGACGGCGCCGACATCGTCAACACCTTCTCCGACAAGCCGGCCACGCTGTTGCTGGGCGCGGGGCAACTGGCGCCGTCGCTGGAACAGATTCTGCTCGGGCTCCGGGTTGGCGACCACTCGACTTTTCAGCTAGCCCCCGATCAGGGGTTCGGTCCCCGCAATCCCGACATGCTCCAGCGCGTGACGCTGTCGACGCTGCGCGAGAACGGGATGGTCGGCGACGATTTCACGCCGGGCGAACTGATCGAGTTCAACGCGCCGGACGGCGGCCGCTACGCGGGGGTGCTGAAGGAAGTCGGCGAAACCTCCGCGCTGTTCGACTTCAATCATCCGCTCGCGGGCCAGGCGCTCACGTTCGAAGTGAAAATCATCGGAATCCTGTAATCATGAGCACCACCGATACGCTGTCCGGGCAGACCGTCGCCGCCGATGCCGAAATCCTGCTGGCCCAGCCGCGCGGTTTCTGCGCGGGCGTCGACCGCGCGATCGAAATCGTCGAGCGCGCGATCGCGATGCACGGTGCGCCGATCTACGTCCGTCACGAAATCGTCCACAACAAGTACGTGGTCGAGGATCTGAAGAAGAAAGGCGCGATCTTCGTCGAGGAACTCGAGGAAGTGCCGGCCGGCAACACCGTGATCTTCAGCGCGCACGGCGTGTCGAAGGCCGTGCGCGACGAAGCCGACGTGCGCGGGCTGCGCATTTACGACGCAACCTGCCCGCTCGTCACGAAGGTGCACGTCGAAGTGGCGAAGATGCGCCAGGACGGCGTCGACATCGTCATGATCGGGCACAAGGGCCACCCCGAAGTCGAAGGCACGATGGGGCAGGTCGAGCGCGGCATGCACCTCGTCGAGAGCGTCGAGGACGTGCAGAAGCTCGAGCTCGCCGATCCCGAGCGCATCGCGCTCGTCACGCAGACGACGCTGTCCGTCGACGACGCCGCCGAGATCATCGGCGCGCTGAAGGCGAAATATCCGAAGATCCGCGAGCCGAAGAAGCAGGACATCTGCTATGCGACGCAGAACCGCCAGGATGCGGTGAAGTTCATGGCGCCGCAGTGCGATGTCGTGATCGTCGTCGGCAGTCCGAACAGCTCGAATTCGAGCCGGCTGCGCGAAGTGGCCGAAAAGCGCGGCGTGGCCGCGTACATGGTCGATGCGCCCGACCAGATCGATCCGGCATGGGTTGCCGGCAAGCGCCGCATCGGCGTGACGGCCGGCGCGTCGGCGCCCGAGGTGCTCGCCCAGGCCGTGATCGCGCGGCTGCGCGAACTCGGCGTGCGCAATGTCCGCGCGCTCGACGGCATCGAGGAAAACGTGTCGTTTCCGCTGCCGCGCGGGTTGAACCTGCCGCCTGCCGCCTGATTGCCGCATCGCATCCGCGGAACACCGAAAGCGCGCCTCCCGGCGCGCTTTTTTTACGTCTCGAAATTGAAATCGCAACCATAATTCTCGATCATGGTGCAACCCGGTTGCTCCGCGCGCGCTTAAGCGTCTCTCAAAATTGGTTGCAATGCAGGAAAACCCCATCGAATCAGGATTATTGGCGTCCTATAAATGGAGTTACAATGCGCCCGTTTTCAAGCCGGAATGGCTTTGAAATCGGTTTTTGGCAAGGCGCGGGAGACCATTCAATGCATGTGAAGTTGGCTTACGCCATGTCCGTCGCCGCACCGGTTGCAATGCTTGCCGGCTGCAGCAAAAAGAGCGACGACGGGGCGGGCAGGGAGGCTGCGGTGTTCGCGGCACCGCCGGCCAGCGGCGTGCGCGTCGCCGGAGCCGGGCGTGCGGCGTCATCGGCGCGCCGTATCGCGCAACTGGGCAAGGACAAGGAAAACGGGGCACGTTTGACGATCGAGGAAATCAACGCGCTTGACCTGACGATCGGTTCGGCTGCAGGCATGCAGGTTGCGCCGCGGCAAGCCGCCGCTCGACGGATGCAGGACGCTTGCGGCGTTGCAGACAGCGTGCCGAGGTCCCCGTCCACTCTTCATTTCGATTCGACGAAACAGCGTGCTGCCACGACCGAGCGTGTCGTGGCGCGCGGGCTGGTTCGTACGATGGATTCCGATGCAGTCCTGACGAAAATCGGGCGCGACTGCCGCAATGCCTTGCCGGGCGGCGCGGCGCGGAATCCGATCCGTCCGGGTGCGATGCTTGCGTCGCGCCGGGCGGGCCAAGGCACGGATGCCGGGAAACCGGAAGACGGCCGTCTCGGCATGCTGCCCCACGACTTCAAGGAGGCCACGAACACCGTCCTCGATGTCGTGACGATTTAGCGACGGGACTCATGACGGCACCGGAACAGTGCGGTGCCGTTTTTGTATCCGCTCCGGCGGCAGGTCCGGCCGTACAGGCCGGGCGGCGCGCGCCGGGACGATCCACCCTTACCGGTATCGACTAGTACCCGCAGTGTCGCCGAGAAGGCGCGATTCCTCGCTTACCCGCGGGGCGCAACGTCCTCCGGCAGCACGGGCCAAGGAGCTTTAAATGGATATTTTCGTCCAGCAGGTTCTCAACGGGCTGGTGCTCGGCAGTGTCTACGCCATCATCGCGTTGGGCTACACGATGGTGTACGGCATTCTCGGCATCATCAACTTCGCGCATGGCGACGTGCTGATGATCGGCGCGATGGTCGCCCTGTCGGCCATCACCGTGCTGCAGAACCACTTTCCCGGACTCGGCAACGTTGCGACGCTGACGATTGGCCTGGGCATCGCCGCGGTCGTCTGTGCGTTCGTCGGCTTCACGATCGAGCGCGTCGCATACCGGCCGCTGCGCCGCGCGCCGCGCCTCGCACCGCTGATCACCGCGATCGGCGTGTCGATCCTGCTGCAGACGGCTGCGATGATCATCTGGTCGCGCAACCCGCTGCCGTTCCCGCAATTGCTGCCGACCGACCCGATCAACGTGATCAAGGCCACCGACACGACGCCCGGCGCCGTGATCTCGGTCACTGAAATCGTGATCATCGCGGTGGCGTTCATCGTGATGGGCGGCCTGCTGCTGCTCGTGCACAAGACCAAGCTCGGCCGCGCGATGCGCGCGATCGCCGAAAGCCCGAATACGGCCAGCCTGATGGGCGTGAACCCGAACTTCGTGATCTCCGCGACGTTCATGATCGGCTCCGCGCTCGCCGCGCTGGCCGGCGTGATGATCGCGTCCGAATACGGCAACGTCCACTTCTACATGGGCTTCATTCCCGGCATGAAGGCGTTCACCGCTGCGGTGCTCGGCGGGATCGGCAACCTCGGCGGCGCGATGGTCGGCGGTGTGCTGCTCGGCCTGATCGAGCAGCTCGGCGCCGGCTACATCGGCAACCTCACGGGCGGCGTGTTCGGCAGTAACTACCAGGACGTGTTCGCATTCATCGTGCTGATCATCGTGCTGGTGTTCCGTCCGTCGGGCCTGCTGGGCGAACGGGTCGCGGATCGCGCGTAACGGAAGGGAGCAAACAACATGACATCCATTCAACCGATCGAATCCTCGACGTCGCTCGTCGAGGAGCGCAACACCGCCAAGACCGTCGTCATCGGCATCCTGACCGCAGCCCTCGTGATCGCCGCGCCGATCATCATCGGCTCGGCCGGCGGCAACTACTGGGTCCGCGTGCTCGACTTCGCGATGCTGTACGTGATGCTCGCGCTCGGCCTGAACGTCGTGGTCGGCTTCGCCGGCCTGCTCGACCTGGGCTACATCGCGTTCTACGCGGTGGGCGCCTACACGGCGGCCTTGCTGAGCTCGCCGCACCTGAGCTCGCAGTTCGAATGGATCGCGGCGATCGCGCCGAACGGCCTGCACGTGCCGTTCCTGATCATCGTGCCGATCGCGATGGCGCTGGCGGCGACCTTCGGGATCCTGCTCGGCGCGCCGACGCTGCGCCTGCGCGGCGACTACCTGGCGATCGTGACGCTCGGCTTCGGTGAAATCGTCCGGATCTTCATGAACAACCTCGACCGTCCGGTGAACATCACCAACGGCCCGAAGGGGATCACGGGCATCGATCCGGTGCACGTCGGCGGCTTCAACCTGTCGCAGACGCACTCGCTGTTCGGCCTGCAGCTGCCGTCGGTCTACATGTACTACTACCTGTTCGTGCTGTGCTCGCTGCTGGTGATCTGGGTGTGTACGCGCCTGCAGCACTCGCGTATCGGCCGTGCATGGGCCGCCATCCGCGAGGACGAAATCGCCGCGAAGGCGATGGGCATCAACACCCGTAACGTGAAGCTGCTCGCGTTCGCGATGGGCGCATCGTTCGGCGGCCTGTCGGGCGCGATGTTCGGTTCGTTCCAGGGCTTCGTGTCGCCGGAATCGTTCACGTTCTGGGAATCGATCGTGGTGCTGGCGTGCGTGGTGCTGGGTGGTATGGGCCACATCCCGGGCGTGATCCTGGGCGCGGTGCTGCTCGCGATCTTCCCGGAATTCCTGCGCTCGACGATGAGCCCGCTGCAGCACGCGCTGTTCGGTCACGACATCGTCGATACGGAAGTGATCCGTCAGGCGCTGTACGGCCTCGCGATGGTCGTCATCATGCTGTATCGCTCGGAAGGCCTGTGGCCCGCGCCGAAGCATGAGGACAAGATCGCGAAACTCGCGAAGCGCAACAGCAAGAAGCCGGTGCGCGCTTAATCGACGGACACAGGGGATATCCACATGAGCGACAAGCAAATCCGACTGTCCGTGCAGGGCGTGAACAAACGCTTCGGCGGCCTGCAGGCACTGTCCGACGTCGGCCTGCAGATCAAGGAAGGCGAGATCTACGGCCTGATCGGCCCGAACGGCGCCGGCAAGACGACGTTCTTCAACGTGATCACGGGCCTCTACACGCCGGATTCCGGCGACTTCAAGCTGGACGGCACGAACTACACGCCGACGGCCGTGCACCAGGTGGCCAAGGCCGGCATCGCACGCACGTTCCAGAACATCCGCCTGTTCGGCGGGATGACGGCGCTCGAGAACGTGATGGTGGGCCGCCACGTGCGCACCAAGCACGGGCTGCTCGGCGCGGTGTTCCAGACGCCGGCCGAACGCCAGGAAGAGCGCGAGATCAAGGAACGCGCGATCGAGCTGCTCGAATACGTGGGCGTGCTGCAGTACGCGGACTACACGTCGCGCAACCTGTCGTACGGCCACCAGCGCCGTCTCGAGATCGCGCGCGCACTGGCCACCGACCCGAAGCTGCTCGCGCTCGACGAGCCGGCGGCCGGGATGAACGCGACCGAGAAGGTCGAACTCACGCGCCTGCTCGACAAGATCCGCTCGGACGGCCGCACGATTCTGCTGATCGAGCACGACGTGAAGCTCGTGATGGGGTTGTGCAACCGGATGACGGTGCTCGATTACGGCAAGGTGATCGCCGAGGGTCTGCCGCAGGACGTGCAGAAGAATCCGAAGGTGATTGAGGCATATCTCGGCGCAGGGGTGCACTGATGGCAGCGGCAATGTTGAAAATCAAGGGCTTGCAGGTCAACTACGGCGGCATCCAGGCCGTCAAGGGCGTTGACATGGAAGTCCGTCAGGGCGAACTCGTGACGCTGATCGGCGCGAACGGCGCGGGCAAGACCACGACGATGAAGGCGATCACGGGCCTGAAGCCGTATTCGGCGGGCGACATCGAGTACGACGGCAAGTCGATCAAGGGCGTGCCGTCGCACGAGCTGCTCAAGCGCGGCCTCGCGATGGTGCCGGAAGGCCGCGGGATCTTCGCGCGGATGTCGATCATCGAGAACATGCAGATGGGCGCGTACCTGCGCAACGACAACGAGCAGATCAAGAAGGACGTCGAGCGGATGTTCGGCTTCTTCCCGCGCCTGAAGGAGCGTGCGACGCAGCTCGCGGGCACGCTGTCGGGCGGCGAGCAGCAGATGCTGGCGATGTCGCGCGCGATTCTGTCCAAGCCGAAGCTGCTGCTGCTCGACGAGCCGTCGATGGGCCTGTCGCCGATCATGGTCGAGAAGATCTTCGAAGTGGTGCGCGAGATCTCGAAGGAAGGCATCACGGTGCTGCTGGTCGAGCAGAACGCGCGCCTCGCGCTGCAGGCCGCCGACCGCGGCTACGTGATGGATTCGGGCACGGTCACGATGGAAGGCGATGCGAAGCAGATGCTCGACGATCCGAAGGTGCGCGCCGCGTATCTGGGCGAGTAAGCCGGTGCATGAGCGGGCCCGCTGATGCGCGGCGGCAGATGCCGCGTGCGTCGCGCCAGGGCTTTCGAAAGGCTGTCACGGAATGCCGTGACAGCCTTTTTTTTCGTGTGGCGCGATTCGTGCCGAACTGTGCGCGTGGACGCGACTCCATTCGACTGTTGCGCCGCGCATGCGGCGCGGGAATGGTGGCGCGCAGGCGGCAGGCAAGTGGTTCGATGCCGGCCGCCTGCAAACCGACACACGGGCCGCGTAGCATCGACGGCCGATCCGAACACGGAGAACACGCATGAGTCTGGACTACGGTTTCGTGAAGGCGAAGGTGACATCGGTGGCGAAGCTGAAGGGCTCGCCGCATGGCAGCGAGATCCAGTATCACATCCACCTGACGCTGGCGCTGCCGTCGGGCGACTGGGATGTCGCGATCAACGTCGGCACCAGCGACGCGGACGACTTGCTGAACTACAAGCTCGTCTACGATTTCCACCATCCCGTCACCGAGACGCTTGCAGCGGCGGCCGAAGGCTACACCGACCTCACGGGGCAGACGGCGCTGCCCGCGCTCGACTACCTGCGCAGCGACATCCTGAACGAGACGGGCGCCTGGCGCGCGAGCGCGGTGATGGACGGCACCGAACATCCGGAGCCGATCCCGTCGCTGCTGCGGCTCGTGAGCGCCGCGCAGTCGCAGGGCCTCGACGTCGTCGTGTTCGGCCGTACGTATACGGAGGGCAACGGCATTCACGACACGCACATGAACCAGGGCTCGACGGGCCCGAACTACCTGCATCGCGCGGGCGACGACCATAACGACCACAACGACGTGTGGCAGGACGGCGGGCTGATCGTGCGCATGAGCGAGTCGCAGTGGGCCGCCTATTTCGCGGCGTTCGAGCAGCAGGCCGTGCCGACCGATGCGCTCGGCAATCCGCTGCCCGGTGCGGGGCCGATCACGCGCTGAGACGAGCCGGCGGCGGCGGCTGTCTCAGGCAGCCGGCAGCGTCTTGCCGAACGAGATGCGCTCCTCGACGCGATAGCCGAGCGCCGCGTAGAAGCGACACGCGTCGTCGTTGCCGGGGAGCACCTGCAGGTTGATCTTCAGGCAGCCGCGCGCGGCGAGTGCGCGTTCCGCGTGCGCGATCAGCGCGCGGCCGACGCCGAGCCGGCGCGCGTCGTGCGCGACGCCGAACGAGTACAGCCAGCCGCGATGTCCGTCAAAACCCGCCATCAGCGTGCCGACGACGCGCGCGCCGCTGGTCGCGACGAAGAACAGTTCCGGCTGCGTCGCGAGCTTCAGCTCGATCGATCGCAGCGGATCGCGATGCGGCGGCGCATCGGCGTCTTCGTATTGCGGGAACGCGTCGCGCCATACCGTGAGCACGGCATCGGTGTCGGCGCGTTCGAACGGGCGGATAGCGACAGCATCGGCGGCGGCTTCCATCGCGGCGGTCTCCTTAGAGCGTGTCGAGGATCGACCGCAGCATCGCCATCATCTGGTCGATTTCTCCGGTCGTCACGTTCAGTGCGGGCATGAAGCGCAGCAGGTTCGGCCGCGCGGCGTTCAGCAGCAAGCCGTCGGGCTGCATGTCGCGCGCCTTCTCGACGATCTGCGGGCCGATATCCTTGCCGAGCAGCAGCGCGCGCAGCAGGCCTTCGCCGCGTTCGCCCTCGAAGCCGCGCTCCTCCGACAGCTCGAGCAGCTTGCGCTTCAGGTATTCGCCGCGTTCGCGCACGCCTTCGAGGAAGCCGGGCGCGACGAGTTGCGAGATCACCGAGTAGCCGACCGCCGTCATCAGCGGGTTGCCGTTGTAGGTGCCGCCCTGATCGCCGGCCTCGAATACCGCGACGTCGGCTTTCGACAGCAGCGCGCCGAGCGGCGCGCCGCCACCGATGCCCTTCGCGAGCGTCATGACGTCCGGCTCGATACCGGCGAGCTCGTATGCGAACAGCGTGCCCGCGCGGCCGCAGCCGCTTTGCACTTCGTCGACGATCAGCAGCAGGTTGTGCTGCTTCGTCAGCGCGCGCAGCGCCTGCATGAATTCGCGCGTCGCCGGAATCACGCCGCCTTCACCCTGGATCGGCTCGAGCATCACGGCGACGGTCTTGTCGGTGATCAGCTTCTCGACCGAGTTGATGTCGTTCAGCTCGGCCTTCGGGAAACCCGGCACCTGTGGCGCGTAGATCGTGTCCCAGCCCGGCTTGCCGCTGGCCGACATCGTCGCGAGCGTGCGGCCGTGGAAGCTGTGGTCGAACGTGATGATCTCGTACGCGCCGTTCTTGAACTTGCGGCCCCACTTGCGCGCGAGCTTGATCGCGCCTTCGTTCGCCTCGGCGCCGCTGTTCGTGAAGAACACCTTGTCGAACACGCTGTGCTGCGTGAGCAAGCCCGCGAGCTTCGCCATCGGTTCGTTGTAGAACGCCGGCGACGGGTTCAGCAGCTTTTCGGCCTGCGTCTTCAGGGCTTCGACGATGCCGTCGTTGCAGTGGCCGAGGCTGTTGACGGCCCAGCCCTGGATGAAGTCCAGATAGCGCTTGCCCGTGTGATCGTAGAGCCACGAACCCTTGCCGTGCGTAAACACGATGTCGGGGCGGTTCGTGATGTACATCAGCGAGTCGATCGGAAAATCGTTCAGGGGCATGGCAGCAGACTCCAGCGGACGTTGAAAGGGAAACGGGCAATAAAAAAGCCACGGAAGGCCGTGGCTGGTGGGTTCGAACAGCTTGTGCGTAACCGGTGAAGCGGTGTGGGTTACGCGCGAGTCCGTGACGAGCCTGCGGCATCCGGGCGGAGCGGCGAGCGGCGACGTCGAAGGGCGGACAGGAAGCAGTTCATGTGCGCAAGCATAAGGCATCCCGCGCCCCACTGTAAACCGCCGCAATGCCACGGATGTGACACGGCGGTGCGCAGTGGGGGGCGCGGGCGGCGGCGCTCAGACCGGATGCGCGAGATCGGCCGCGCTCGTGAACGAGTCCGCGTAGAACTCGTCGGCCGGCAGCGCGTGGTGCTGCGTGAAGTCGCGCTGCGCAGATTCGACCATCACCGGCGCGCCGCAGGCGTACACCTGGTGGCCCGACAGATCGGGCAGGTCCTCGATCACCGCGCGATGGACGAAGCCCGTGCGGCCCGTCCATTGATCGCCGGCGTCCGGCTCGGAGAGCACCGGCACGTACTTGAAGTTCGGGATCTCGCGCGCCCACTGCTCGGCGAGTTCGCCGAGGTAGATGTCCTTCTTGCGGCGGGCGCCCCAGTAGAGCGTCATCGGGCGCGTGATACCCGAGTGCTTCACGTGCTCGATGATCGCCTTGATCGGCGCGAAGCCCGTGCCCGACGCGAGCAGCACGATCGGCTTGTCGGAATCCTCGCGCAGGAAGAACGTGCCGAGCGGGCCTTCGAAGCGCAGGATGTCGCGCTCCTTCATCGCGCCGAACACGTGGTCGGTGAACTTGCCGCCCGGCATGTGGCGGATGTGCAGCTCGACCGGGCCTTCCTCGTGCGGCGCGCTCGCCATCGAGTAGCTGCGGCGCGAGCCGTCCTTCAGGATGAACTCGACGTACTGGCCCGCGAGGTACTGCAGGCGTTCGTTGGCGGGCAGCTGCAGCTTCACGACCATCACGTCGTCGGCCTTGCGTTCGAGTGCGGCGATCCGGCACGGCAGCTTCTTGACCTGCACGCCGTCGACGCCGGCGATTTCACGCACGTCGATCTCGAGATCGCACTGCGCCTTCGAGCAGCACAGCAGCGCGAGCCCGCGCGTGCGTTCGTCATTGGACAGTGCCGATGCAGCGTGCGGGCCCTGTTCGATCTGACCCGACACGATCTGGCCCTTGCAGGAGCCGCATGCGCCGTTCTTGCAGCCGTACGGCAGATGGACGTTCTGGCGCAGCGCGGCAGCCAGCACGGTTTCGTCCGACTCGACCTGGAATTGCCGGCCGCTTTGCTTGAGAGTGACGTTGAATGCCATAGAACCAAACTAGAACAAAATGTGGGGACCGTGCATGTCGCGCACGGCAGCTACAATGCAAAACCGTTGCGCGTCGCGCAACGGCGGCTACTGATTTCGCAACCAACATGATCGCGACACGAATCCTGCGCCGGCCGCGCGTACTGATCGTCGGCTGCGGCGACGTCGGCATGCGCTGCGTCGCGCAATGGCGCGACGCACGCCGCAACCTGCGGATCCTCGCGCTGACGAGCCACCCGGCCCGCCGCGACGAACTGCGCGCCGCGGGTGCGACACCGATCGTCGGCGACCTCGATCGCCGGGCGACGCTTGGCCGTCTCGCGGGCCTCGCCCGCACGATCCTGCATCTCGCGCCGCCGCAATCCGACGGCCGCGACGACCGGCGCACGCGTGCGCTGATCGCCGCAACGTCCATGCCCGCCCGTCGGCCGGCGGCACCGCCGGCGCCGGCGGTCGGCCGGCTCCGAACGCTGCGCACCGCTACCCGACAGGCCGGCGCGCCCGTTCGGGCAGCGCGTATTGTACCCGACGGTCTTCGCGCGCCGAGGCTCGTCTATGCCAGCACGACAGGCGTATACGGCGACTGCGGCGGCGCGCGCATCGACGAAACGCACCCGCTGCGCCCCGCGAATCCGCGCGCGTTCCGGCGCGTGTCGGCCGAGCGGCAACTGCGTGCGGCGACGGTGCGCGGCGTGCTGTCCGCGCGCATCGTGCGCATTCCCGGCATCTACGCGGCGAACCGCCTGCCGGTCGCGCGGCTCGAGCGCGGCACGCCGGCGCTCGTGCCGGCCGACGACGTCTACACGAACCACATCCACGCGGACGATCTCGCGGCGATCCTGCGCCGTGCAGCCGAACGAGGCCGGCCGGCGCGCGCGGTGCACGCGTCGGACGACAGCGAACTGCGGATGGGGGAGTATTTCGACCGGGTCGCGCAGGTGCTCGGCCTGCCGAGGCCGCCGCGCGTCAGCCGCGCGGACGCCGAGCGCCTGCTCGAACCGACGCTGCTGTCGTTCATGCGCGAGTCGCGGCGCCTGTCCAACGCACGGCTCAAGGCCGAATTGTGCGTGACGTTGCGATATCCGACCGTAGACGATTTCCTTCAAACGCTCGCGCCGGGCAGCGCGTCAGGTCAGCGCCGGTAACGCCTCGATCAGCAGGAAGCAGAGCAGCGCACCGATCAGCGCGCCAATCAGGTTCGGATGATATTTGTGCTTCATGTGCATCGTGGCCAGCAGGCCGCCGATCACGATCACACCGATGACCGCGAACGCAATCATCACGGACGACAGTTCGAAAGAATGGTTGATGTTCATGGTATCTCCCCCTGCATCGCTGCTCTTGCAGCTTGTGATTTCAGTATAGCGGGGGAACATGCAGCCGAGACACGGCCGGACACCGAACGGTCGTGCGGATTTTCCCTTACAGGGTTTTGACGGGATTGCGCAGGGCTGAAAGGTCGGCGTCATCGAGCCACCGCCACGCACCCGGTTCGAGATCGTCCGGCAGCGCGTAACCGCCGATGCTTTCGCGGTGCAGCAACTCGACGCGGTTGCTCGCCGCCGCGACCATGCGCTTGACCTGGTGGTATTTGCCTTCAAGGACGGTCAGCGCGAGTGCGTGGGTGTCGCGCGCGTCGGCAGCGACGGCCGCGATCGGCTTCGGCTCGCCATGTAGCTGCACGCCGCTGCGCAGCGCATTCAGCTGCGCATCGTCGAGCGGGTGGCGCACGGTCGCGACGTAGGTCTTCGGCACCTTGCGTTTCGGCGACGTGTACGCGTGCACGAACTGGCCGTCGTCGGACAGCAGCAGCAGGCCGGTCGTGTCCTGGTCGAGACGGCCGACGCACTGCACGCCGCGTGCGACGAGCGGCGCGGGCAGCAGGCTGAACACGCTCGCGTGATGCTGCGGATCGCGCGAACACTCGTAGCCGGCCGGCTTGTTGAGCGCGAGATACGCGCGCGCGTGAAACGGCCATGCCGTATTGTCGACCGAGAACACGAGGCCGTCGGTGTCGAACGTGGCGTCGGCGTCGGTCGCGGCGGTGCCCGCGACGGCGACGCGGCCGGCTTCGATCAGGCCGCGGCACTGGCGGCGCGAGCCGAAGCCCTGGGTGTAGAGAATGCTTTCGAGATCCATAGCGGGCGCATTCTATCAAGCGGCGGCGGATGACCGGCATGAACGCGCATGCGCTGGTAAGCTGCCGGAACGCCGCGCGGGGCGCGGCGCCCGTTCATTCTTCACGGACAGCCCATGCGTTTCGATTCATTCCCGTTCGGCCGCCAGGTGGCCGCAGTCATCGTGGCCGCGACCGTCTCGCCGGCCGCGTTCGCGCACGCGCATCTCGCGAAGAGCGATCCGGCGGCGGGCGCGGCGGTGGCCGCCGCACCGGCCACCGTCACGATCGATTTCACCGAGCCGCTGGAGCCGGCATTCAGCTCGATCGTCGTCGTCGACGGTGACGGCAAGACGGTGTCGGACGGTCGCGCGCGCATCGATGCGTCGAACCGCAAGCGGATGACGGTGCCGCTGACGGCGGTCGGTACGGGCGCGTATACCGTGAAATGGGTGGCCGTCGCGACCGACGGACACCGCACGCAGGGCATGTACGGCTTCAGCGTGAAGTGACGCAACGGCGGCGGCAGGCCCGTGCCAGGGTTGCCGCCGCCCTTATCCGAAAGGGAGTTTCCCGCATGAACCCGACGACGCTCGACGCACTCGCCGATTTTCCCCGTCAGCTCGAAGCGCATTTCGCGGCCGTGCCCGACGGCTACGCGCGCTGGACGCCCGACGACTGGGCCGGGATTCCGAGCGAGCATTTCTCGCCGCTCGGGCAGCTCTGCCACGTGCGCGACATCGAGATCGACGGCTATCACGTGCGGCTGCGGCGGATGCTCGACGAAGACCGGCCGCTGCTCGAGTCGATCGACGGCGACGCGCTTGCGATCGAGCGCCGCTACAACGACGCGTACGCATCCGACGTGCTCGCGGCGATCCGCGACGCGCGACGCGAAACGCTGGAGCTGTTGTCGCACCTTACGCCGGAACAGTTCGAGCGTGCCGGCGAGTTCGACGGCTACGGGTCGCTGACCGTGCGCGGGCTCGTCCACTACCTGTGCAGCCACGACCAGCAGCATCTGGCCGGCATGCAGTGGCTGCTCGGCAAGATCGACGCGACGCTGTACGCGCGCTGAACCGGCCGGCGGCCGCGCAATGAAACCGGATGCCGGTGCCGCTGTCGGTACGGCATGCCACATTGCGGCGCTTCGATTGGATCGGTTTTCTGGATAATCCATCCAGCCGCAACCGGCTGACCGGCGCGCCGCGGGTGCCTACACTCCTAGCTTCGTTCAACGAAAAAAGGAGTCAACCGTGGCAACTCATACGCTCGCAGACAAGGTTGTCCTGATCGCAGGCGGCGCAAAGAATCTCGGCGGCCTGATCGCCCGCGATCTGGCGGGCCACGGCGCGAAGGCGGTGGCGATTCACTACAACAGCGCGGCGTCGCAGGCACAGGCCGAAGAGACGGCGGCCGCGGTACGTGCGGCCGGCGCGGAAGCCGCGACTTTCCAGGCCGACCTGACGACGGCCGCCGCGGTCGAGAAGCTGTTCGACGACGCGAAGCAGCGCTTCGGCAAGATCGACATCGCGATCAACACGGTCGGCAAGGTGCTGAAGAAGCCGTTCACCGAGATCAGCGAGGCCGAGTACGACGAGATGTTCGCGGTCAACAGCAAGTCCGCGTTCTTCTTCATCAAGGAAGCGGGGCGGCATCTCGAGGATCACGGCAAGCTCGTCACGCTCGTGACGTCGCTGCTCGGCGCGTTCACGCCGTTCTATGCGGCGTACGAAGGATCGAAGGCGCCCGTCGAGCACTTCACGCGCGCGGCATCGAAGGAATACGGCGCGCGCGGGATCTCGGTGACGGCCGTCGGGCCCGGCCCGATGGATACGCCGTTCTTCTACCCGGCCGAAGGCGCCGACGCGGTTGCGTATCACAAGACGGCGGCCGCGTTGTCGCCGTTCAGCAAGACGGGCCTGACCGACATCGAAGACGTCGTGCCGTTCATCCGCCATCTCGTGACCGACGGCTGGTGGATCACCGGCCAGACGATCCTGATCAACGGCGGCTATACGACCAAGTAACCGGGCCGCCCAACGGCCGCGCGGCGCACCGCAATGGCGCGTTTGCGTGGACAATGGACGGGCGTGCAGCCGCGAGGCCGCGCGCCCGTTTTCTCTGTGCCGCCGAAGCGCGCCGCGAGGCGCGGCGGCTGGCGGCGACTGTCGTTCGAACCCGGGTTTGCCGCCGATGGACAAGCTGGATCAGGTCAGGATCTTCCTGCAGGTTGCCGAGATGGGCAGCTTCATCAAGGCTGCGCATGCGCTCGACGTGCCGCGCGCGACCGTGTCCGCGGCCGTCCAGCAGCTCGAGACGGGGCTCGGCACGCGTCTCCTGCATCGCACGACGCGCCAGGTGCAACTGACCGCCGACGGCGCGCTGCTGCTCGAACGCGGCCGGCGCCTGCTCGCGGAGGCCGACGAACTCGACCGCCTGTTTCGCCGCCGCGACCGTGACGTGGTGGGGCGGCTGAACGTCGACGTGCCGAGCCGGATCGCGCGCCGCGTCGTTGCGCCGTCGCTGCCGTCGCTGTTTCACCGCTACCCGAAGCTGCAACTGTCGCTCGGCTCGACCGACCGCTCGATCGACCTCGTACAGGAGGGCGTCGATTGCGCAATCCGCGTCGGGCGGCTCGCGGACAGCAGCCTCGTCGTGCGGCCGCTCGGGCAGTTCACGCTGATCAACTGCGCGAGCCCCGATTACCTGCGCGAATGCGGCGTGCCCGAGCATCCGGATGCGCTCGCACACGGGCACTGGGCGATCGGCTATGCGTCGCCGACGACGGGGCGCGAGCTTGGATGGGAATACTGCGCGGACGGGCAGCGGCACACGCTGACGCTGCCGAGCCGCGTGATCGTCAACAACGCCGAAACCTATATCGCCGGCTGCATTGCCGGCATGGGCCTGATCCAGATCCCGCGGTTCGACGTCGAACATCTGCTGGCAAGCGGCGCGCTCGTCGACGTGATGCCAGGCCATCGCGCCGAGCCGATGGACGTGTCGGCCGTGTATCCACACCGCCGGCACCGGTCGCGCCGGCTCAACGCGTTCATCGAGTGGTTCGGGGAGTTGATGGCGGAGACGCTGACGGGGGCGGCGGCGGGGCAGGGCGCGGACGGCGACTGAGCGGAGCGGCCGGGTGGCGCGGTTGCCATCGCGCAGGTTTCAGTCGTCAAGCGCGGCGAACTGCCGGCCGCGCCCGATGGCCCGCACCGCATCGATCAATGCCGCGCCGGGGCCGTCCGGTTTTGCCGCGAATGCGTAGAAGCGTGCGGCCGGCAGCGCGGGCAGGCCGTCCCGCGGCCCGCATTCGCGCAGGCCGTCGCGCAACTGGCTGCGCGCGAGCGCGGTGACCGCGAAGCCGGCGAGCGCGGCCGACACGCAGCCGGCCATGCTGCCGCTCTCGAACAGCACACGGAACGGCCGCAGGGCGGCGGCGAGCGCCGCGACGGCCGCTTCCCGATAGACGCACGGCTGCGGAAACAGCGCGAGCGGCACTTCGCCACTCGCGTCGAGCGTGCGGTCCGACGCGAAAGCCCACACGAGCGGCTCTTCCCACAACAATTCGCCCGGCGTGTCGACCTGCCGGCACTGTTTGCCGAATACGACGTCGAGCCGGCCGAGCGCCTGCTCGCGCAGCAGCGATGCGGTGATCCCGACCTTCAGCTCGATCGACGTGCGCGGATGGCGGTCGCGGAACGTGCGCAGCACATGCGGTAGCCACGCCCCCGCGAAATCTTCCGACGCGCCGACCCGCAGCGGCCCGTGTGCAGGCGCGCCGCGCAGCCGCGCGCGCACTTCGCGCTCCATGTCGACGATGTTGCGCGCGTACGCGTACAGCGTGTCGCCGGCCGGCGTGAGTGCGATGCGGCGGGTCGTGCGCGCGAGCAGCACGGTGCCGGCCGCCTGTTCGAGCCGCTTGATGTGGCCGCTGACGGCGGAGGGCGTCAGTGCGAGACGTTCGGCGGCGGGCGCGAATCCGCGGCTGTCGACGACTTCGAGGAAGGTGCGCAGCAGCGTGATGTCGAGCGCGGTCGACGCGGGATCGGTCAGCGGTTCCATGGATCAATTCAACGCGATATTCGACGAATGAATCATGATACTCCGTGAATCGTGATGAAAGGCCGGCCTACCATCGTGCGTTCAGGCTGACCCAACGGAGTTCACGATGACGACCTATATGCACGCGACGACCGCGTCGCTCGATATTGCCTATCTCGAATGGAACCCGCGCGGCGAGCGCGCGGCCGTGCTGCTGCATGGCTGGCCGGACAGCCCGGTCGGCTGGGAGCCGGTGGCCGCGGCGCTCGCCGGGCAGGGCTACCGCGTGCTGGCGCCTGCATTGCGCGGCTTTGCGCCGACGCGCTTTCGCGACGCGTCCGTGCCGCGCAGCGGCCAGCTCGCGGCGCTCGGACGCGACCTGCTCGAATTCGTCGATGCACTCGGTGTCGAGCGGCCCGTGCTGGTCGGGCATGACTGGGGTGCCCGCGCGGCCGCGAACGCGTGCGGGCTGCGCGACGGTGCCGCCTCGCATCTCGCGATGCTGTCGGTCGGTTACGGCACCAACGATCCCGGCCAGCCACTGTCGTTGCAGCAGGTGCGCAACTATTGGTATCACTGGTTCATGGCGACGCCGCGCGGCGAGCAGGCGCTGCGCGACGATCGCCGCGCGTTTGCCCGCCTGATGTGGGAGACGTGGTCGCCGCCGGGCTGGTACCGCGACCGCGATTTCGAGGCAGCTGCGGTCGCGTTCGACGGACCCGACTGGATCGACGTCGTGCTGCATTCGTACCGGCATCGCTGGGGATTCGCGCCGGGCACGCCGGCCTATGCGGACGACAATGCGCGGCTGAACCCGGCGCCCGTGCTGCCGGTGCCGACGCTCGTGCTGCACGGCGGCGCGGATACCTGCAATCACCCGGACAGCTCGGCCGGGCGCGAACGGTTCTTCACCGGGCGCTATGAGCGGCAGATCCTGGACTCGGTCGGGCACTTTCCGCAACGCGAGGCGCCGGCGGCCGTCGCGGACGCGATCCTGCGGTTCTGCGCGCGCGACTGAACGCGCGGCCGTCCGCCCCGCTCATTCGGTGCGATGCGGAATGTTGTCCGGGAACGGGTAGGGCGCATGCGGCCCCGGCCAGTCGGGCACCGGCGGCTCGCGAAGCAGGTCGCATCCGCCCAGCATGATCGACAGCAACGCGGCGAGCACGCCGACGCGGATCGGGATTGAAATGACGCGCTTGGACATGGCTTGCCTCCGTGCTGCGTTCCCTGATGCTTGGACTGCGGGAGGAGGGCGCGCGTTGCGGTGGGCATCGCGCGTGGCCAAAACAAAAAACCCGCGAAGCAGCGAGCTTGCGCGGGTTTCAGTGCAGCGCGTGACGCTGCGAAATACTGGTGCCCAGGGCCGGAATCGAACCGGCACGCCTTGCGGCGGGGGATTTTGAGTCCCCTGCGTCTACCAATTTCACCACCTGGGCTTGTTCCTGACCGCGCAGACCAGTGCGCGGCGAAAGGCGGATTATGGCGGAAATCCGGATGCCGGGCAAGCTGCCCGGTTACCGGCGCGCAAGTCACTGGCTCAGGTAGACGAACCGGCCCTGCTTCACGATTCCCATCACGCTCGCGCGCTGATCGAGCCCCACATGATCCTTGTCGCTCGTGTTGACGACGCCGTTCGGCACGACGAGTTCGTGCGCGCGTTCGAGTTCGCGGCGCAGCGCCGCACGGAACGCCGGCGTGCCGGGCTGCGCGGTTTTCAGCGCACGGCCGACCGCGTCGGCGAGGCGCGGGTAGACGCCCGCCGCGTCGCCTGCGAACTGCGTGACCGTGCCGGCGCCGTACTTCGCCTCGTACGCGTCGACGAACGCGAGCGCGGCCTTGCGGGCCGGATGATCGGCCGGCAGCGTGCGCGCAACGACCACCGGCTGGGTCGGGAACAGCGTGCCGTCGACGTCCTTGCCGCCGAGCTTGATGAATTCCGGCGTCGCGATCCCGTGCGTCTGGTAGACCGGGCCCTGGTAGCCGCGCTCGATCAGCGTGCGCTGCGGCAGCACGGCCGGCGTGCCCGAGCCGGCGATCAGGATCGCGTCGGGCTTCGCGGCGATCAGCTTCAGCGCCTGGCCCGTGACGCTCGCGTCGGTGCGGTTGAAGCGCTCGGTCGCGACGATGCGGATCTTGCGCAGGTCGGCGAAGCGCGTGAATTCGTTCAGCCAGCTGTCGCCGTAGCTGTCCGCGAAGCCGATGAAGCCGACCGTCTTCACGCCGTGGTTCGACATGGTGCGCGTCATCACGTCGGCCATCGCGCTGTCGCTCTGCGCCATCTTGAACGCCCAGGTCCGCGCGCCTTCCTGCGGCTCGACGATCGCGCCGGAACCCACCAGCGTGATCATCGGCGTCTGCGCGGCGGCCACCGCGTCGAGCGCCGCGAGCGCGGCCGGCGTGATGTTCGGCCCGACCACGACGTCCACGTGATCCTCGTCGACCAGCTTGCGGATGTTGCGCACCGCGGTACCCGGGTCGGATGCGTCGTCGAGCACCGTCACCTGCACCGGTTGCCCGGCGATCGTCTTCGGCCACATCAGGATCGCGTTCTTGCTCGTGATGCCGATCGCGGCGGCCGGGCCGGTCGACGACAGGTCGACGCCGACCTTCAGGTCGGCATGCGCGGCCGCGCAGGCCAGCGCGAGGGCGGCGCCGGCGGCGCGGCGCAGCAGGGCGGGAAGCGTCATGCGGGAATCTCCGTCGGGCAGCAAAAAGGGGCGCGATATGCGCCCCTGTGTTTATACACGCCGGTCAAAGCTCGTACGATTCGGATTCGCCCTTGAGCGCCTGTTCGATCAGCTTGCGGTTCAGCGTTGGCGACAGCAGTTCGACGAGCGTATACACATAGCTGCGCAGGTAGGCGCCCTGCTTGAGCGCGACGCGCGTCACGTTGCTGCCGAACAGGTGGCCGACCGGGATCAGCCGCAGGTTGCGGTCGCGCTCCGGGTTGAACGCGATGTCGGCCATGATGCCGACGCCAAGACCGAGTTCGACGTAGGTCTTGATCACGTCGGCGTCGATCGCTTCCAGCACGATGTCCGGCGACAGCCCGCGCAGCGCGAACGCGTGGTTGATCTTCTTGCGGCCCGCGAACGCGTCGTCGTAGGTGATCAGCGGGTACTGCGCGAGATCGTCGAGCGTGACCGGCTTGCGTTCGAGCAGCGGATGGTCGGCCGGCACGACGGCTGCGTGGTGCCACTGGAAGCAGGGCAGCGACACGAGCTCCTTGTAGTCGGAGATCGCCTCGGTCGCGATCGCGAGATCGGCCTGGTCGTGGATCACCATCTCGGCCACCTGCGTCGGGCTGCCTTGCAGGATCGACAGGTGCACCTTCGGAAAGCGCTTCTTGAATTCGGCGATCGCGGCCGGCAGCGAGTAGCGGGCCTGTGTATGGGTCGCGGCGATGGTCAGGTTCCCCTGGTCCTGCGCCGCATAATCTTTCCCGACCCTTTTAAGGCTTTCAACCTCCTGCAGGATCCGCTCGACCGACGCGAGGATGATCCTGCCCGGCTCGGTGAGCGAGCGCACGCGCTTGCCGTGCCGCGTGAAGATCTCCACGCCCAGTTCGTCCTCGAGCTCGATGATCGCCTTCGAAACCCCCGGTTGCGACGTGTAGAGCGCCTTCGCGGCCTCGGTGAGGTTGAAATTCTGCCGGACGGCCTCGCGCACGAAGCGAAATTGGTGCAGGTTCATTTATAACCCTTCCGCATATCAACAGAATTTTTTAGTCGTTTGAAATATAAGGCGAGTTTATTACGATTCACCGGAGTTTTTCAAATATGGATATCTGTTTTCGTCATTAGCAATCCACCCGGCAGCGGATGGGGGCGGTGACGGCGGAACGGAGATTCGGGCGCGACGTGGCTAGGACGTCGCGCGGTCACCACGAAAACCCTGGGGTCCCCGAATGTATCAGTACGACCAATACGACCAGACGATCGTCGACGAGCGTGTCGCGCAGTACCGCGATCAGGTGCGCCGCCGGCTGTCGGGCGAGTTGAGCGAAGACGAATTCCGACCGCTGCGCCTGCAGAACGGCCTGTACATGCAGCGCCACGCGTACATGCACCGCATCGCGATTCCGTACGGCAACCTGCGCAGCGACCAGCTCCGGATGCTGGCGCGCATCGCCCGCGAACACGACCGCGGCTACGGTCACTTCTCGACCCGCTCGAACATCCAGTTCAACTGGGTCGAGCTGGAAGACACGCCCGAGATCCTCGCGAAGCTCGCGTCGGTGCAGATGCACGCGATCCAGACGTCGGGCAACTGCATCCGCAACATCACGGCCGACCAGTTCGCCGGCGTCGCGCAGGACGAAGAGATCGATCCGCGCCCGTGGGCCGAGATCCTGCGTCAGTGGTCGACGTTCCATCCCGAATTCGCGTGGCTGCCGCGCAAGTTCAAGATCGCGGTGTCGGGTTCGAAGGACGACCGCGCGGCCGTGCAGATCCACGATCTCGGTGTGTACCTGAAGAAGAACGCGCAAGGCGAAGTGGTCGCGAGCATCCTCGCGGGCGGCGGCCTCGGCCGGACGCCGATCGTCGGCGCGGTGATCAAGGAAGACCTGCCGTGGCAGCACCTGATCACGTACTGCGAAGCCGTGCTGCGCGTGTACAACCGCTACGGCCGCCGCGACAACCTGTACAAGGCGCGGATCAAGATCCTCGTGAAGGCGCTGTCGCCGGCGAAGTTCGCGCAACAGGTCGAGGAAGAGTGGCAGCACCTGAAGGACGGCCCGTCGACGCTCACGCAGGCCGAGCTCGACCGCGTGTCGCAGTACTTCGCGCCGCCCGTCTACGAGAAGCTGGCCGACACCGACGCGTCGTTCGAACAGCACCTGCTCGAGAACAAGGCGTTCGCGCGCTGGGTCGAGCGTAACGTCGCACCGCACAAGGTGCCGGGCTACGCGGCCGTCACGCTGTCGCTGAAGGATCATCGCGTGGCGCCGGGTGACGCGACCGACGCGCAGATGGACCTGGTGGCCGACTGGGCCGACGCGTACTCGCTCGGCGAGCTGCGCGTGTCGCACGAGCAGAACCTGATTCTCGCGAACGTGAAGAAGCGCGACCTGTTCGCGGTGTGGGAAAAGGCGAAGGCGGCCGGTTTCGCGACGCCGAACATCGGCCTGCTGACGGACATCATCGCGTGCCCGGGCGGCGACTTCTGCTCGCTCGCGAACGCGAAGTCGATTCCGATCGCGCTGGCGATCCAGCAGCGTTTCGACGATCTGGACTATGTGTACGACCTCGGCGACCTGTCGCTGAACATTTCCGGTTGCATGAACTCGTGCGGTCACCACCACGTCGGCAACATCGGCATCCTCGGTGTCGACAAGGACGGCGCCGAGTGGTACCAGGTGTCGCTCGGCGGCGAGCAGGGCACGGGCCAGAACGGCGCGCGCCTCGGCCGCGTGATCGGGCCGTCGTTCTCGGCGGAAGAAGTGCCGGACGTGATCGCGAAGCTGATCGACACGTTCGTCGATGCGCGCATCGACGGTGAGCGCTTCGTCGACACGTACGACCGCATCGGCATCGCGCCGTTCAAGGAGCGCGTGTATGCGGCGCGCCAGGCAGTGAACGCGTAACCAACCGGGTACAAGGAATTTGCAGATGGCTTCGATTATCAAGAACCGCGCAGTGATCGACGACGCATGGCAGGTCGTGCGCGCGGCGGAAGACGGTGCGCTGCCCGCGGTCGACGCGTTGCCGGCCGGCAAGGTGCTGGTGCCGTTCGCGTTGTGGCAGGCCGAGCGCGCGGCGCTCGTCGCCGCGAAGACGAAGGACGAGCTCGGCGTGTGGCTCGCGTCGGACAGCGAACCGGCCGATCTCGTGGCCGATTTCGGCGCGATTTCGCTGATCGCCGTCGATTTCCCGCGCTTCGCGGACGGCCGTGGCTACAGCATCGCGCGCCTGCTGCGCGAGCGCCACGGCTGGACCGGCGAACTGCGTTCGATCGGCGACGTGCTGCGCGACCAGCTGCTGTACATGTCGCGTTGCGGCTTCGACGCATTCGCGGTGCGCGCCGACAAGGACATCCACGACGCACTGAACGCGTTCACGGAATTCACGCAGCGTTACCAGGGCGCGTTCGACGAGCCGGCGCCGCTGTTCCGCCGCCGCGCGGCCGACGCAGCGACGCCCGATGCGAAGGTGAGCGCATGAGTGCCGCCACCGCGCTGACGCCGGTACTCGCCGCGAAGGTCGAGCGCCTCGACGCGCTGCTCGCGCAGATCGGCGCCCGTCACGAAAAAGTGAAGTTCGCGAGCAGCCTCGCGGCGGAAGACATGCTGCTCACGCACGCGATCCTGTCGAAGGGCGTGTCGATCGGCATTTTCTCGCTGAACACGGGCCGCCTGCATGCGGAAACGCTCGGCATGATCGACCGCGTGCGCGAGCGCTACGGCTACGAGATCGAGCAGTTCCACCCGCAGCAGGACGCGGTCGACCAGTATGTCGCCGAACACGGCCTGAACGCGTTCTACGAGAGCGTCGAGCTGCGCAAGTCGTGCTGCCACATCCGCAAGGTCGAGCCGCTGAACCGCGCACTGTCCGACGTCGGCGCGTGGGTCACCGGCCAGCGCCGCGAGCAGTCGGTCACGCGCGCGGAGCTGCACGAGGAAGAACAGGACGAAGCGCGCGGGATCGCGAAGTACAACCCGCTCGCTGACTGGACGGAAAGCGACGTGTGGGCGTACCTTGACGCGTTTGAGGTGCCGGTCAACCCGCTGCATGCGCGCGGCTATCCGAGCATCGGCTGCGAGCCGTGTACGCGCGCGATCCGTCCCGGCGAGGACAGCCGCGCGGGCCGCTGGTGGTGGGAATCGCGCGATACGAAGGAATGCGGCCTGCACATCACGATTACGCCGGTTCCTGCGGCCGCCGAAGCTGGCGCCGCGCACTGAAAGCCTGACAAGAAACTGAATATTGCGCCGCCAGCGACAGCGGGCGGCACGAACCCAGAAGAGAAGGACTGAAATCATGAGCACGACGCTCGAGCAATCCGCCTTTGCCCCGGCCACCGGCGCGGACAGCCGCATGGGCCACCTCGACTGGCTCGAAGCCGAGTCGATCCACATCCTGCGCGAGCTGGTTGCCGAGTGCAGCAAGCCGGCGCTGCTGTTCTCGGGCGGTAAGGATTCGGTCGTCGTGCTGCATCTGGCACTGAAAGCATTCGGCCTCGGCGCGAACCGCAAGACGACGCTGCCGTTCCCGCTCGTGCACATCGACACGGGCCACAACTACGAGGAAGTGATCGACTTCCGCGACCGCCGCGCGCAGGAACTGGGCGCCGAGCTGATCGTCGGTCACGTCGAGGATTCGATCAAGCGCGGCACGGTCGTGCTGCGCCGCGAAACCGATTCGCGCAACGCCGCGCAGGCCGTCACGCTGCTCGAGACGATCGAGGCGCACGGCTACACGGCACTGATCGGCGGCGCGCGCCGCGACGAGGAAAAGGCGCGTGCGAAGGAGCGCATCTTCTCGTTCCGCGACGAGTTCGGCCAGTGGGATCCGAAGGCGCAGCGCCCGGAACTGTGGAGCCTGTACAACGCCCGCCTGCACAAGGGCGAGCACCTGCGCGTGTTCCCGATCTCGAACTGGACCGAACTCGACGTGTGGCAGTACATCGCGCGCGAGAACCTCGAACTGCCGTCGATCTACTACGCGCACCAGCGCGAGATCGTGCGCCGCAACGGGCTGCTCGTGCCCGTCACGCCGCTCACGCCGATGCGTGACGGCGAGTCGAGCGAGCTTGCGCAAGTGCGCTTCCGCACGGTCGGCGACATCAGCTGCACGTGCCCGGTCGAGAGCGATGCGGACGACGTCGAGAAGATCATCGCCGAGACGGCGGTGACCGAGATCACCGAACGCGGCGCGACCCGGATGGACGACCAGGCGTCCGAAGCCGCGATGGAACAGCGCAAGAAGCAAGGTTATTTCTGAAGCACACGAGGACATTCACATCATGAGCATCATCGAGAACACCGAAGACCTCGGCGTGCTGCGCTTCATCACCGCGGGCAGCGTCGACGACGGCAAGAGCACGCTGATCGGCCGCCTGCTGTACGACAGCAAGGCCGTGCTGTCCGACCAGCTGTCCGCGCTGTCGCGTGCGAAGAACAAGCGCACGGTCGGCGACGAGCTCGATCTCGCGCTGCTGACCGACGGCCTCGAGGCCGAGCGCGAGCAGGGCATCACGATCGACGTCGCGTACCGTTACTTCGCGACCGCGAAGCGCAAGTTCATCATCGCCGACACGCCGGGCCACGAGCAGTACACGCGCAACATGGTGACGGGCGCGTCGACCGCGCACGCAGCGATCATCCTGATCGACGCGACGCGCATCACGGTGGAAAACGGCGTCGTGCAGTTGCTGCCGCAGACCAAGCGCCACAGCGCGATCGTCAAGCTGCTCGGGCTGCAGCACGTGATCGTCGCGATCAACAAGATGGACCTCGTCGACTACAGCGAGGCGCGCTTCAACGAGATCCGCGACGCCTACGTCACGCTCGCGAAGCAGCTCGGCCTGACCGACGTGGGCTTCGTGCCGGTGTCGGCGCTGAAGGGCGACAACATCGTCGGCGCGAGCGAGCGCATGCCGTGGTATGCGGGCGAACCGCTCCTCGACGTGCTCGAGTCGCTGCCGGTGGAGACGCAGGCGCATGACGCGCTGCGCTTCCCGGTGCAGTGGGTTGCGCGCCAGGACGGCAGCTCGGCCGACGATTTCCGCGGCTACATGGGCCGGATCGAGTCGGGCGAAGTGAAGGTCGGCGACGAGATCGTCGTACTGCCGTCGAACCGCACCGCGACGATCGCCGAGATCGTCTCGCCGGTGCCGGGCGGCACGGCGTCCGTCGCGCACGCGTTCGCGGGCCAGACGGTCACGATCCGTCTCGAGGAGGATGTCGACGTGTCGCGCGGCGACATGTTCGTCACGACCGCCGAGCCCGTCGAGCCGGCCAAGAAGCTCGAGGCCGACCTGTGCTGGTTCGACGAAACGCCGTTGTCGCCGCAGCGCAAGTACCTGCTGAAGCAGACCACGAGCACGGTGTTCGCGAAGGTCGGCGCGGTCAAGCAGGTGCTCGACGTGCATACGCTGTCGCACGCCACCGACCGTCAGGAACTGAAGATGAACGACATCGGCCGCGTCGCGCTGACGCTGCAGAAGCCGATCGTCTGCGACACGTACGATGCGCATCCGGGTACGGGCGCGTTCGTGCTGATCGACGAGGCGACGCATCACACGGTCGCCGCGGGCATGATCCGCGCGTTCTCGGCGTAATCGTCAATCTGCGCGGCGAACCGCGCCGCCACACGGCGGCGCGGGCCGTACGCCAACGTCCGCAGGGACGAAGCGAAGCGACCAACATGGGCAAGGTGTATCTGATCGGAGCAGGGCCGGGCGCGGCCGACCTCATCACGGTGCGCGGCGCGCGCCTGCTCGCGCAGGCGGACGTCGTGCTGCACGACGCGCTCGTCGAGCCGGCGATGCTCGACTATGCGCCGAACGCGCGCCGGATCGCGGTCGGCAAGCGTTGCGGGCAGCGCTCGACCGCGCAGCATTTCATCAACAAGCAGATCGTCGATGCGGCGCGCGAGCACGCGTGCGTCGTGCGGCTGAAGGGCGGCGATCCGATGCTGTTCGGTCGCGCGGAAGAGGAAATGCGCGCGCTCGAGGCGGCCGGCATCGACTACGAGGTCGTGCCGGGCATCACCGCGGCACTGGCCGGCGCGGCGACGCTGAAGCGCTCGCTGACGTTGCGCGGTGTGTCGCGCAGCGTCGCGTTCGCAACGCACAGCCGGGCGCCGGGCAGTGACGAGATCCGCGAGGCCGCGCGCGCCGATTCGATCGTCTACTACATGGGCCGCGACAGCGCCCCCGGCATCGCGCAGGAACTGATCGACGCCGGCCGCGCGCCGGCGACGCCCGTGGCGATCGTCGAGGCATGCAGCACCGCGCGCGAGCGCTCGCTGACGCTGACGCTCGCGCAGATGGCGGCGGGCGACGCACAGGCATGGCTCGATCCCGCGGAACCGAGCCTGCTGATGATCGGCGATGCATTCGCCGAGCGCACCCGGCAGGCGAGCGCGGGCGATCCGTTGCGCAATGCCGCCTGAGCGCGGCTCGACGGCAGTCCGAAACGAAAAAAGCGCTGGCAGATGCCAGCGCTTTTTCTTTGTGTCCGGCGAATGCGCGGCCTACGCGTTGTCGCCGATCTGGTCGACGCAATAGCGCGCGATCGCGTCGAGCACGCCATCGTCTTCGCCGACGGCTGTCGCGCAACGGATCTCGACGCCCGGATGTGCGGCGCGGCACGCATCGACGAGCTGCGGCAGGTCGCGACGGACATGACCACCCTGCCCGAAGAACACCGGTACGACGGTGATGCGCGTGCAGCCGGCCGTGACTTGCGTGGCCACAGCCTCACCGAGCGACGGGGTCATCAGTTCGAGGAAGGCGAGCGACACCTGCGGGGCAGGGGAGCCGGCGCTGCGCAGCCGCGCGGCGAGCCGCTCGAACGGCTCGGCCCAGCGCGGATCGCGGGCGCCGTGGCCGAACAGGACGATGCCATGCGAACTCATGTCGAAGCCTCCGTCGTCACGCGGCACTCAGTGCCGGTCGACCCACTTGAGCGCGAACAGGCCGAGCGCGAGATAGATCAGGCCCGGCGTTGCGGCCGTCAGCGGCGCGGGCCACGTGTTCAGCGTGCCGATGTGCGAGAACAGCGTGTTGAGCAGCTGGAAGCTCATGCCGAGCATGATGCCGCCGAACACCTTCACGCCGACCACGCCCGCACGCGTGTGCAGGTACGCGAACGGCAGCGACAGCACGAGCATCACGAACACGGCGAACGGATACAGCAGCTTGCGCCACAGCGCGATGTCGTAGCGCTGCGTGTCCTGCTGATTCTCGCGCAAGTGCTGGATGTAGCGGAACAGGTTGAAGATCGACATGCGTTCCGGCGACACCAGCAGCACCGACAGGATCTGCGGGGTCAGGTCGGAGCGCAGCCGGTATTCGGGCAGCGACACCTGCTGCGACCGGTACACCGGGTTCAGCGCGTCGGCCGGCTGCCCGCTGATCGGCTTGATCGGCGTGAGCTCCGTTTCGGTGACGCCCTTCAGCAGCCAGTGGCCGGGCGGCTCGTAGCTACCCGTCTGCGCGATCCGCACGTTCTGCAGCTGGAACTTCGAGTCGAATTCGTAGATGCGCACGTTGCTGATTGTCGAGTCGGGCGACAGGCTGCCGACGTTGACGAAGCGCGTGACCTGCTCGCCGTTTTCGCGGGCTGCGAGCGTGTCCTTCACCCACACGCCCGACTGGAAGTTCGACGACACCGACGCGCCGAGCGCCTGCAGCCGCACGCGCTCGGACAGCTGGTCGGCGTACGGGCCGACGAATTCGCCGATCAGGTAGGTGATGATCACGAGCGGCACGCCGATCTTCAGCAGCGAGCGCAGCGCCTGGTTGGTCGCGAGGCCCGACACGCGGAAGATCGTGAATTCCGAGTTCGCGGCCATCTGCGCGAACACGTAGATCGCGCTGATCAGCGCGGCGACCGGGATGATTTCGTAGAAGCGCGACGGCGTTTGAAGCGCGACGCGCAGTACCGCGTAGCCGAACTTGTAGTTGCCGTGCCCGACCGAATTCAGTTCGCTGATCAGGTCGAAGAAGAAGAACAGGCCCGAGAACGCGAACAGGATGAAGACGAACGTGACGTAGATCTGTCGCGCGAAGTATTTTTCATAGAGCCGCATCGATCATGCTCCCGAGCGGCCGAACAGCGCGCGTGTAAACAGCGGACGATTGCGCACGCGCAACCAGAAAATGAACGCGACGATCACCGCGACGAGTGCATGCAGGCCGACGAGGCCGACGCCGAACGACATCTTGCCCTGCTCGATCTGCGCCTGTACGACGTTCAGCAGGTTCGAGTATGTGAGGTAGATCAGCACGGCCATCACGAGGTTGATCGTGCGGCTGCGGCGCGGGTTCTGATACGCGAGCGGGATGCCGAGCACCATCAGGTTGAGCGCGATCAGCGGCAGCCCCGCGCGCCATGCGAATTCCGCGAGGTTGTCGCGCGTCGGGTTGCGCAGCAGGTCGAGCGTCGGCGTGCTGTTGGTGGTCGGCACGTTGACGACCGGGGTGCTCGTGATCTTCACGCCGTAGCGCTCGAACTCCATGATCTTGAAGTTCGGCTGGCCGGGCGTGCCGTCGTAGCGGCGGCCGTCTTCCAGGACGACGAAACGGTTGCCGTCCAGCGTCTCGGTGTGCCCCGTCTGCGACACGACGACGTTGACCTTGCCGTTCTCGGTCGACGTGACGAATACGTTCTGCACCTTGCTCTGGTCCGGCGACATCTTCTCGATGAAGAACACGCGGTGGTTCGCGGCCGATTCGCGGAACTGGCCCGGCGCGAGCAGCGAGATTTCGTCGCGCTGCTGGAAGCGCGCGCGGATCATCTTGCTCTGCTGGTTCGACCACGGCCAGCCGACGAACGCGAAGAAGGCGATCAGCAGGACGATCGGCGTGGCGAACACGCCGATCGGCTTGATGAGGCGCGTGAGGCTCACGCCCGACGCAAGCCACACCACCATTTCGGAGTCCCGGTACCACCGGGTCAGCACGAACAGGATCGACACGAACAGCGTGACGACCAGCATCACGGCGAGGTAGCCGATGACGGTCAGGCCGATCAGCACGAGCACGTCCCGCGGATCGATTTCACCGGACGCGGCATAGCCGACGATGCGGATCATCATCGTCGTGAGCATGATCGTGAGCAGCACCATGAACACGGCGCCAGCCGTATACGCAAGCTCGCGCTGGAGGGAGCGTTCGAAGATCATTCTTGATGAGAAGAGGGCGGGAGGCTGCGCACGCGTGGTGGAGCGCTCGCGCCGCCACGGGAAAAATAGCGGATAATTGCGGCTTTCATCCTTAGCCCAGATTTTATCCGAGGACAAGCGCGATGGACTTTAGCATAAAAGGCTGTGATTGGAGCAAAGGCGAGGCCAAGGGGTTCCTGACCGGGAAGTCCGACTGCATCGTGCTCGGCATCTTCGAGGCGCAGACCCTGTCGGGCGCGGCGCTCGACATCGACACGGCCACCAAGGGGCTGATTTCGCGCGTGGTGAAGGCCGGCGACATGGACGGCAAGCGCGGCAAGACGCTGTTCCTGCACGAAGTATCGGGCATCGGCGCGTCGCGCGTGCTGCTCGTCGGCCTCGGCAAGCAGGATGCTTTCAATCAGAAAGCCTATAACGATGCCGTGACGGCCGCCTGGCGCGCGCTGCTGGCGACCAAGGTCGTCCAGGTCACGTTCTCGCTCGCGCAGCTGCCGGTCGACGAGCGCAGCTCCGACTGGGGCGTGCGTGCGGCGATTCTTGCGCTGCGCAACGAGACGTACCGCTTCACGCAGATGAAGAGCAAGGCGGAACCGGCGTCGCACACGCTCAAGCGCGTCGTGTTCAGCGTCGACCCGGCGGACGAAAAGGCCGCGAAGGTCGCGGTCAAGCAGGCCGTCGCGCTCGCGAACGGGATGGATCTGACCCGCGACCTCGGCAACCTGCCCGGCAACGTCTGCACGCCGACCTACCTCGGCAACACCGCGAAGAAGATCGCGAAGGATTGGGGCCTGAAGGCCGAAGTGCTCGGGCTCAAGCAGATCCAGGCGCTGAAGATGGGCTCGTTCCTGTCGGTCGCGCGTGCGTCGGTCGAGCCGCCGCAATTCATCGTGCTGCACTACCAGGGTGCTGCCGCGAAGGCTGCGCCGGTCGTGCTGGTCGGCAAGGGCATCACGTTCGATACGGGCGGCATCTCGCTGAAGCCGGGCGAGGGCATGGACGAGATGAAGTACGACATGTGCGGCGCGGGTTCCGTGCTCGGCACGATGCGCGCGGTTGCCGAGATGGGCCTGAAGATCAACGTCGTCGCGATCGTGCCGACCTGCGAGAACATGCCGGGCGGCAACGCGACGAAGCCGGGCGACATCGTCACCAGCATGAAGGGTCTGACGATCGAGGTGCTGAACACCGACGCCGAAGGCCGCCTGATCCTGTGCGACGCACTCACGTATGCCGAGCGCTTCAAGCCGGCTGCGGTGATCGACGTCGCGACGCTGACGGGCGCGTGCGTGATCGCGCTGGGCGGCCACAACAGCGGCCTGTTCTCGACCAACGACGCGCTCGCGGGCGAACTGCTCGACGCGTCGCGCGAGGCGAACGACCCGGCGTGGCGCATGCCGCTCGACGACGAGTACCAGGACCAGCTGAAGTCGAACTTCGCGGATCTCGCGAACATCGGCGGACGCCCGGCCGGCGCCGTCACGGCAGCGTGCTTCCTGTCGCGCTTCACCGAGAGCTATCCGTGGGCCCACCTCGACATCGCGGGCACCGCGTGGAAGGGCGGTGCCGCGAAGGGCGCGACGGGCCGTCCGGTGCCGCTGCTCGCGCAGTTCCTGATCGACCGCGCCGGCCAGTGATGGCGGTGCTGACGACGATGCGGGTACGCGGGCAATGACGCGGATCGATTTCCACTCGAACGTCGGCGATTCGCTCGCGTACGCGTGCCGGCTGCTGCGCAAGGCCTACCAGGCCGGGCAGCCGGTCGTCGTGCTCGCCGAGCCCGCGCGCCTGCGCGCGCTCGACGAGCGGCTCTGGACGTTCTCGCCGCTCGATTTCATCCCGCATTGCGGCGTCGACAGCGAGCACGCAGCCGGCACGCCCATCGTGCTGGCCGCCGATCTCGACCGCGCGCCGCATCATCACGTGCTGCTGAACCTCGGCGCAGCCGTGCCCGCGCAGTTCGCCCGCTTCGAGCGCCTGCTCGAAGTGGTCGGCAACGCGCCGGACGAGCTGGCCGCGGGCCGCGACCGCTACCGGTTCTACCGCGACCGCGGATACGCACTGAACAACTACAAGCAAGGCAGCTAGCCGCAACCGTCGACGGAGTGTTGCCGTGACAGAAGCCGATTCATCCTCGATCCCGACGCTGACCGACGTGCTGGTGCCGGGCAAGCCGGTGCCGGCGCGCTCGCCTGCGTCCACCACCGCACCGCTGCCGCACGACAGCGCGGCGATTCCGGTGCTGACCGACGTGGTCGCGCCGGGTGCCGCTGGCGCGGCGCAGGCCGGTTCCATCAAAACAGAAGCTGACCCCGAATCTGTCGTCATCGAACCCGTGCCGACGCTGCACGTGCCGGCCGTCGAACTGCCGGGCGACGTGGCGACGGTCGCTGCCGCCGCCGCGGGCGAGACCGATGCGCCGGCCGAACCCGGCGCCGCGGATCACGTGGTTGCCGAAGATGCGGCGGCGATGACGGCGCCGCTGCCGACGTCGCTGGTCAATGACGACGTGCCGCAGCCCGCGTTCGCCGCGATGGCGCGCGAAGCGGCCGGGCAGGCGCCCGACACGGCGATGCCGGAGGCGGTCCTGCCAGGCGTTGCGCCGCAACCGGATGCGCAGGCGGCTGCCGGGCTGACGCCGGAAGATGCGCAGCACATCGCCGAGCGTCTTCGCCATCGCCTGACGAACTATCTGACCGGTGCCGGGCGTGACGCCATCGAATCACGCTGTCGCGATGCGCTGCACGAGCATTCGGCCTGGCTGGTCGGTCAGGTCACGCGCGAAGTCGCGCTCGCGCTGGAAACCGAGGTCATGGATTGGGTGCGCGACGCGGTCGACGAAGAGATTGCACGCCGGCGCGCCGGTCGTTCCGGCTGAACGCGCGATCGTTTGCTGTGACGGAAAAGAGGGTGCGGTCCGGTAAATGCGGGGGAAGCTGCCGTTGAGGTGCCGGTCAGCCGGTGCAGGCGTGCCTGCCGGCGGCGCCCGGCTCGACGGTGATCCTCGTCCGGGATATCCGGTTCAGCGTACCGACAGCACCCATTGGGCGAGCGTGCGGGCTTCGGTGTTCGTCAGTTGCGTATTGGCGGGCATCGGCACGCTGCCCCATACGCCGACGCTGCCTTTCACGATCGACTGGGCAAGGTAGTCGACGGCGTCGCCGCGCGCCGCGTACTTGCCGGCGATGTCGTGGAACGACGGACCCATCAGCGGCTTGCCGATCGCGTGGCAGGCCATGCAGTTCTTGCGCTGTGCAAGCGCGAGCCCGTCGGCCTGATCGGCGCGTGCCGCCGCTGCGCTGCCGATCAGCAGCGTGGCGAGCAGGGCACGCAATATCGTCTGTTTCATGCGGTTCTCCGCCGGCGGGGACGGCCGGCTTCATGGTCCGCGCATTATAAAAGCAAAGGGGAAGCGCGTTTTGCGCGTTCCCCCGGCAGCCATGTTGATTGGGGCTGCATGTCGCGACGCGCCCGCGTCAACCCGTGACGGCCCCCTTGTTCGCCGGCCGCGCGAGCGCCGCGAATTTTGCGAGCACGCCGCGCGTGTAGCGCGGCGCCGGCTGTTGCCAAGCGGCCCGGCGACGCGCGAGTTCCGCATCGTCGACATTCAGCTGCAGCAGCAACCGGTGCGCGTCGATCGTGATCGAGTCGCGTTCCTGCACGAGTGCGATCGTGCCGCCGACGAACGCCTCGGGCGCGACGTGACCGACGACCATGCCCCAGGTGCCGCCCGAGAAGCGGCCGTCCGTGATGAAGCCCACCGATTCGCCGAGCCCCTTGCCGATGATCGCGGAAGTCGGTGCGAGCATTTCCGGCATGCCGGGGCCGCCCTGCGGGCCGAGATAGCGCAGCACGAGGATGTCGCCCGCGCGGATCCGGTCGCCGAGGATGGCGTCCATCGCGCTCTGCTCGTCGTCGAACACGCGGGCCGGGCCCGTAATCACCGGATTTTTCAAGCCGGTGATCTTCGCGACCGCACCGTCTTCCGCGAGATTGCCCTTCAGGATCGCCAGGTGGCCTTCCTTGTACAGCGCGCGGTCGACCGGGTAGATCACATCCTGGTCGGCGCGCGGCACGCTCGGCACGTCCTTCAGTTCGTCGGCGATCGTGCGGCCGGTGATGGTCATGCAGTCGCCGTGCAGCAGCCCCGCATCGAGCAGGATCTTCAGCACCTGCGGAATCCCGCCGGCCCGGTGCAGGTCGGTCGCGACATACTTCCCGGACGGCTTCAGGTCGCAGATCACGGGCACACGCTTGCGGATGCGCTCGAAGTCGTCGATCGTCCAGTCGACCTCGGCCGCGTGCGCGATCGCGAGATAGTGCAGCACCGCGTTGGTCGAGCCGCCCGTGGCCATGATCACCGACACCGCGTTCTCGATCGCTTCCTTCGTGATGATGTCGCGCGGCTTCAGGTCGCGCTTCACGGCCTCGACGAGCACGCGTGCCGATTCGGCGGCCGAATCGACTTTTTCGTCGTCGGGGTTCGCCATCGTCGACGAATACAGCAATGACATCCCGAGCGCCTCGAACGACGAACTCATCGTGTTTGCGGTGTACATGCCGCCGCACGAGCCCGACGTCGGACACGCGTTCTGCTCGACGCCTTCGAAATCCTCCTGCGACATCCGGCCTGCGGTGAATTCGCCGACGGCCTCGAACGACGATACGATCGTCAGGTCCTTCCCTTTCCAGTGGCCGGGGCGGATCGTGCCGCCGTACACGTAGATGCCCGGCACGTTCAGGCGCGCCAGCGCGATCATGCCGCCCGGCATGTTCTTGTCGCAGCCGCCGACCACCACCACGCCGTCCATCCACTGGCCCTGCACGCAGGTCTCGATGCAGTCGGCGATCACCTCGCGCGACACCAGCGAGTACTTCATGCCTTCGGTGCCCATCGACATGCCGTCCGAAATCGTCGGCGTGCCGAAGATCTGCGGGTTCGCGCCGGCGGCCTTCACGGCGTCGACGGCCGCGTCCGACAGGCGCTGCAGGCCGGAATTGCACGGCGTGATCGTCGAATGACCGTTGGCGATGCCGACCATCGGCTTGTCGAAATCGTCCTTCTGGTAGCCGAGTGCGTAATACATCGAGCGGTTCGGCGAGCGGGCCACGCCTTGCGTGATGTGCTTCGAGCGACGGTTGTACGACATGGGGGGCTCCATCGTTGTGTGGGCGTCGCTCGCGCGGGCGCGCCGGTTCGGATCAATCAAGAATGGAGTTTCCGGATTGGGATGTCCAATATATTATTTGTCGCTTATTAAGTCGTTACATGAATGAGTCGAGCATGGCCGATCCGACACCCGACCTGCGCCAGTGGCGCTATTTCGCGACCGTCGCCGAAGAGCGTCATTTCGGCCGCGCGGCCGAACGCCTGTCGATGACGCAGCCGCCGCTGTCGCAGGCGATCCGGGCGCTCGAGGACGCGCTCGGCGTCGCGCTGTTCGTGCGCACCAAGCGCTCGGTGGCGCTGACGGCGGTCGGCGCGGCGCTGTTGCCCGACGTGCGCCGTCTGCTGGCGTCGGCCGATGCGCTGCCGCCGCTGGCGCGACGGCTCGCGCGCGGCGAGGCCGGTTCGCTGTCGCTCGCATTCGTGTCGACCGCCGATTACGGGCTGCTGCCATCGTTGCTGCGTGCGTTCGGCGCGCGCTATCCGCAGGTGCGCCTGCAGCTTGCCGAGGCGACGAGCGATGTGCAGATCGACGAACTCGTCGCCGGGCGCATCGACGCGGGGCTCGTCATTCCGCCCGTGCCGCCGCGCCATGCGGCCGGGTTGTCGTACCTGCCCGTCATGCGTGAGCCGCTGGTCGTCGCGATGCCGGCCGCCGGGTCGCCGGCCGCCGGATCGCCGGCCGCAGCGTCCGACGCGCCCGAAGACGCGCCCGTGCATCTCGCCGAAGTGGCCGCGTTGCCGCTCGTGATCTTTCCACGTCGTTTGGCGCCCGGCTTTTATGACATCATTACGGGCTGCTACGGCGCGGCGGGGGAAACCCCGCGCATCGGCCAGGAGGCGATCCAGATGCAGACGATCGTCAGCCTCGTGTCGGCCGGCATGGGCGTCGCACTGGTGCCGCAATCGCTGCGTAACCTGCGGCGCACCGGCGTGGTCTACCGGCCGCTTGCCGGTCACGCGCCGGTCGTCGAGACGGGTTTGGTGTGGCGCACCGGCGACGTGAGCCCCGTGCTCGCCGGCTTCATCGACGTCGTGCGCGCGCAGGGTCTTGCCGCGTGACGTGAACGATGGCGCGCGGGTGCCGTCCAACGCGCGGCGCTGCACACATGCCATGGCCGTACCGTATTCGAAAATTTCTTCGCTAACCCATGATCATTCACCCGAATTTCGACCCCGTTGCGATCCATCTCGGGCCGCTGGCCGTGCGCTGGTACGGCCTCATGTATCTCGTCGGCTTCATCGCGGCGATCGTCGTCGGCCGGATCCGCCTGAAACTGCCGCATGTCGCGGCGCAGGGCTGGACCGCGAAGGACATCGACGACATGATGTTCTACGGCGTGCTCGGCACCGTGCTCGGCGGCCGGCTCGGCTATGTGCTGTTCTACAAGGCCGATTTCTACCTCTCGCATCCGCTCGACGTGTTCAAGGTGTGGGAAGGCGGCATGTCGTTTCACGGCGGCTTCCTCGGCGTGACGCTCGCGATGGTGCTGTTCGCGTGGCAGCGCAAGCGGCACTGGCTGCAGGTGACCGATTTCGTCGCGCCGATGGTGCCGACGGGGCTCGCGGCCGGGCGGCTCGGCAACTTCATCAACGGCGAACTGTGGGGCCGCGTGACCGATCCGACGGCGCCGTGGGCGATGCTGTTCCCGGGCGCGATGCGCGACGATGCGGCCTGGCTGCCGAAGCATCCGGCGCTCGTCGAGAAGTGGCATCTCGCCGACGTGTTCATGCAATACCAGATGCTGCCGCGCCATCCTTCGCAACTCTATGAAATCGCGCTCGAAGGTGTTGCACTGTTCTTCGCGCTGTTCTTCTTCTCGCGCAAGTCGCGGCCGATGGGCGCCGTGTCCGCGCTGTTCCTGATCGGCTATGGCCTCGCACGCTTCACGGTCGAGTTCGCACGCGAGCCCGACGATTTCCTCGGCCTGCTGGCGCTCGGCCTGTCGATGGGGCAGTGGCTGTCGCTGCCGATGATCCTCGCGGGCATCGCGTTGATGATCTGGGCGTATCGCCGCCGCGCGGCAAACGCTGCTGCGTGATGTGAAATCGATGCGCGCGCAATCGACGCGTGCTTCGACAACGTGAAGGCAAACAAAAAACGCCGGCCCTCGGGCCGGCGTTTTTCGTTTTCGGCAGCTGCGCGATGCGCGTTACTTCATCTGCACGGAGCCGTTGACGGTGACCGACACGGTGGCCTTGCCGCCTTCGACCGCGATCGGTGCGCTCATCTTCGCGCTGTCCATCGGTGCCGCGGCCATTGCCATCATGCGCGTGTACGGCTGCACGTTGCGGCCGCTGCCGACATTCACGTCGCGGATCGTGTAGCTGCTGTAGCCGAATGCCTTCGCGGCTTCGTCCGCGCGTGCGCGGAACGACTTGATCGCTTCGGTCGTGAGCTTCTGCTCGGCCGTGCGCTGTGCTTCGGGCGACAGCGAGAACTCGACGTTTGCGACCTGCATCAGGTTCGACAACTGGCCCGCCAGCTTCGACGCCGCCGCGAAATCGCGCGATTCGAGTGCAACCTCGGTACGGCCGCGCCACGCGGAAATCTTGCCGTCGCGATCGGTGCTCGGATACACGGAGAACGCTCCGGTGTGCGCGGTGACGCCCGATACGCCCTTCGCCTGCGACAGCGCCGCATCGGCGCGCTGGTTCAACTGCGCCGTGAGGCTGCCCGGATCCTTGGCCTGCTGCTCGTAGAACAGCGTGATGTGGATGATGTCCTGCGGCACGTCGGCGCTGGCCTGCGATGACAGCGACAGCACACCCGCCGGCTCGGGGAAATGCGGGTTTGCGGTCTGCGCGTGCGCGGCGGGCGACGCGAGCGTCAGCGCGACGGGAACGGCGGCGGCGAGGGCGAGCGACAGCGCGAGTGCGGATTTCTTGGTCATTGTTGGACTCCTTGTGCGAGGGCGCGCACGCGGATTGCGCGTGCGCGACGCGGGCGTACCGCGCGACGAAAAAAACGACAGCCGGCCCGATCGACCGGCAGCGGTTGCTTAGGCTGCGCGAAAGTGCCGCGAGTTCCGTGACGGCAGCACGTGCTGACCAGATTTGACCTTTGGCGCGCGCTTACTTCATCAGCTTTTCGGTGATGAACCGCCATTCGGCGCGCGTGACGGGTGTGATCGACAGCCGGTTGCCGCGTGCGAGCACGCGCATGTCGGCGAGCTCGTCGTGTTCGCGCAGGGCGGCGAGCGGCACGAGCGGCGACTTGTTCACGTAGCGCACGTCGACGAGCAGCCAGCGCGGCGTTTCCTGCGTCGATTTCGGGTCGTAATAGGGGCTGTTCGGATCGAACTGGGTGGGATCGGGGTAGGGCGTCGACGACACTTCGGCGAGGCCCGCGATGCCCGGCTCGGGGCAACTCGAGTGATAGAGCAGCACGCCGTCGCCGATCTTCATCGTGTCGCGCATGAAATTGCGCGCCTGATAGTTGCGCACGCCGGTCCACGGCAGCGAGCGCTGCGGGGCATTGGCGAGATCGTCGATGCTTGCTTCGTCCGGTTCGGACTTCATCAGCCAGTATTGCATGGATCGTGATCGACGCAGAAAGAGGCTGCTACAAAAGAAAACGGCACCGGGACGTGCCCGATGCCGTTGGATAGGCCCCCGCCTTGGCCGCTAGGCCGGCATCCTGAACCTGGGGTTCAGAATTGGTCGCAGTTAGCAGCACTTCGGGTACATCAGACAGAGTGACGCGCGCGCCCGTGCTACAAATTTCCGCAACCGTGCACATGGCATTGGTTCAAGGAATATATGACCTTGGCGAACCAGGCAGGGAAGCTGACTGAACTGTGATTCGATGCGCCAATTTGACCACCGTTGATCGCAGAGATCAAGGGGAATCGACGCATCGATTAAAACGTTACTGCGTCTCGTGCTGTGCGAGCACCGCGCCGAGCTGTTCGTTCATCTGGTGCATTGTACGACGGATTTCCTCCGCCGGAAATGCTTCACCGTGCCGCACGCTCGTTTGCAGCCGCAGCAATTCCGATGCGAGCGACAGCGCCGCCATCACCGCAATGCGATCGGTGCCGCGTACCGAGCTGTTCGAGCGGATTTTCGACATTTCGGCGTCGACCCGCGCGACGGCCTCGAGCAGCGCCGCTTCGGTCTCGGCCGAACAGGCGAGCCGATAGGCCTGACCGAGAATCGAGACTTCGATCTGCTTGGTGCTCATGCATGTTCTCCGTGGCTGGCCGCGTCATCGCCATCCGGACGCGCCTGCGCATCCAGCAGGTCGAGCTGGTTGTCGGCTTGCTCCGCGCTTTTCGAGCGCGGCAGCTTTTCGAGAATCGCGTTCAGTTTCACCTGGGCGTCGTCGATCTTTGCCGACAGCGTGTCACGCTCGGCCGCGAGCGCATTGCGTTCGTCGCGCAGTTCCGCGAGTTCCGCGCGGACCGTGTCCGCTTCCGCGCGCAATTGCGCGACCTGCTCCTCGAGCGCGAGCCGTTCCGCGTGATAGCGCTTGTTCAGCGAAATCAGACGGCCAATATTTTGAGATAAGGTTTCGAGTTCGTTGAGCATTTGCTGCGTCCTCTAAAGACCCAGCATTTTAGCGCGGAATACCGTGCAATCCGACATCTGTAACGTTTCCAGTCGTAACACCCCTGCTTCTTGCCGTGAATCGGTGCTTCCCGTACGTGTCCGGACGCTTCCTTGACGCTCGCGTTACCCGCTCCTAAACTGGCGCCGCCTCGGTGCTCGCGCGTGGCACGCGCGGTTAAACGGGAAGCAGGGCGTGCGCTCCGGGAGCACACCAGCCTGCGCTGCCCCCGCAACGGTAAGCGGCCGCGTCCCTTGACGCAGGCCGGCTCGGGCGCGTTTTGCGTGCAGATGTCGCACGCGGGCGCGGGCCACTGCGCGTGAAACGCGCGGGAAGGCGAGCCGGACCGCCGCCAGCCCGGATACCGGCCGAGACGGGAAGCCCGCATGGGCTTCGTGACGCGTGGCCTGCGGGGAGGCGGGGCGCGCAATGCTTCACGGAATGTTCTTCGATGCTGACCCCAATCGTCCGCGCGGCGTCCCTGTCACGTCCGGCCGGCACCCTCAATCGGATGCGCCGCGCGCCATGCGCGCGGCCGTGCACGGCATGAGCGCCGCGCGCGCCGCCGCGATCTGGGCCGCGCTGGCCGCCGTGGTCGCGCTGCTGTTCGTCGCGTCGCTGTCGATCGGCAGCGTGCCGATGTCGCCGTGGCAGGCACTCGCGTCGCTCGTGCCGCATGGCGGCGATGCGCTGTTCGCAGATATCGTCCGCACGCTGCGCCTGCCGCGCGCACTCGCCGGCTTCGCGTGCGGCGCGCTGCTCGCGCTCGCCGGCGCACTGCTGCAGGTGCTGCTGCGCAACCCGCTCGCGGAACCCTACGTGCTCGGCGTGTCCGGCGGCGCGGCCGGCTTCGCGCTCGTCGCGATGATCGCGGGCGGCGCGTGGTGGCTCGTCGACGCGTCCGCATTTGCCGGCTCGCTCGTCTCGGTCGCGCTCGTGCTCGGCCTCGCGCGCCGCGAGCTGTGGCGCGGCGATTCGCGCGACGCGTCGCCACGCTTGCTGCTCACCGGTGTCGTGATCGCGGCAGGGTGGGGCGCGCTCGTCACGCTGTTGCTGTCGCTCGCGCCCGATGCGCGGCTGCGCGGCATCATCTTCTGGCTCACGGGCGACCTCAACGGCGTGACGGCGCCGTGGTTCGCATGGAGTGCGCTGCTGCTGGCCGCCTGCGTCGCGCTGCCGGCCGCGCCGCAACTGAACGTGCTGCTGCGCGGCGATGCGACTGCGCAGGCGCTCGGCGTGCCCGTCGCGCGCCTGCGCATGCGGATCTATCTCGTCGCGTCGCTGGCCGCCGCGGCCGCGGTGACGACGGCCGGCACGATCGGCTTCGTCGGACTCGTCGTGCCGCATGCGCTGCGGCTCGCATTCGGCAACGACCAGCGAATGCTGCTGCCGGCCGCGATGCTCGCGGGCGGCGGCGGCGTGATGGCGGCCGACCTGCTCGCGCGCACCGCGATCGCGCCCGCGCAGTTGCCGGTCGGCGTGATGACCGCGTTGATCGGCGTACCGGTGTTCCTGTGGATGTTGTTGAGGAGACCGATGCGATGACGGATGCCGCACGACACGCCGATGGCGGCGACATGACCTGCGCGGCCGTCGACCTGACGCTGACGGCCGGCGCGCGCACGCTGCTCGACCGCTTCACGCAGGCGTTCCGCCCAGGCGAGATCTGGTGTGTCGCGGGGCCGAACGGCGCAGGCAAGACGACGCTGCTCGCGACGCTCGCGGGGCTGCAACCGCCGGCCGGCGGACACGTCGAGATCGACGGCCGGCCGCTTGCCGTGTGGCGCCCCGAACAACTTGCGCAACGCCGCGCGCTGATGCTGCAGCAATTGCACGATGCGTTCAGCGCGACCGTGTTCGACACGGTGCTGCTCAACCGCTTTCCGTATCTCGGCGGCTGGGGCTGGGAGCGCGACGGCGACCGAACGGCCGCGCGCGATGCGCTCGCGACGTTCGACCTGACCGCGCTCGCGTCGCGCGACGTCCTGTCGCTGTCGGGCGGCGAGCGGCAGCGGGTCGCGCTGGCCGCGACGCTGTGCCAGGATGCGCCGCTGATGCTGCTCGACGAGCCGCTCGCGCATCTCGACCTGCATCACCAGATCGACTGCCTGACCGCGCTGACCGCGTGGCTCGAAACGGGCCCGCGCACGGTGCTGTTCTCGTGTCACGACCTGAATCTCGCACGGCGTTTCGCGACGCATGCCTTGCTGCTCGACGGCCGCGGCCGCGCGTGGGCCGGCCCCGTGCACGACGTGCTGACGCCCGCGCGCGCGAGCGACGCGTTCGGCTATCCGCTCGTGCTGATCCGCGAGAATGGTCGCGATGCGCTGCTGCCGGCGTGGCCTGCGCGACAATGAGCTTTCCCTTTCCGATTCTTTCGATGCGCGGCGCATGCCGCGCGCACGACACGGCTCCTCGATGACGACTCCGACCCACTTCCCGCCCGCGATCGCGCCCCTCGACGACACACTGCGCAAGCGCCTGCAGCATGTGATCGACCACAAGACCAAGCCGCCCGGCAGCCTCGGCCAACTCGAGGCGGTCGCGCTGCAGATCGGCCTGATCCAGCGCACCGAGCGGCCGGTCGTGCAGCGTCCGGTGACGATCGTGTTCGCGGGCGACCACGGGATCGCGGCCGAGGGCGTCAGTCCCTATCCGCAGGCGGTGACTGCGCAGATGGTCGCGAATTTCCTGGCCGGCGGCGCCGCGATCAACGCGTTCTCGGGCGTCGCGCAGAGCACGCTCGAGATCGTCGATGCGGGCGTCGCGTCACCGCTGCCGCTGTCGGACCGGCTGGTGTCGCTGCCGGTCGCGCGCGGCACGCGCAACTTCGCGGCGGAGCCGGCGATGACGCGCGACGAGGCGATGACGGCGCTGGCCGCCGGCGCGGCACGCGTGCGCCTGCACGCATCGCTCGGCACGAACGTGATCGGTTTCGGCGAGATGGGGATCGCGAACACGTCGTCGGCCGCGTGCCTGATGAGCCGTCTGCTCGACGTGCCGATCGACGCATGCGTCGGGCGCGGCACGGGCCTCGACGACCAGGGCCTCGCGCACAAGCGCGCGGTGCTCGGCCGCGCGCTCGTCAAGCATTCGCACGCGGTCGCGCCGCTCGACGTGCTTGCGACGTTCGGCGGCTTCGAGATCGCGATGATGACGGGCGCGTACCTCGCGGCCGCGAGCGAGCGGATGACGATCCTCGTCGATGGTTTCATCGCGACAGCCGCGCTGCTCGTGGCCGAGCGCATCGCCCCCGGCGTGCGCGACTACTGCGTGTTCTCGCATACGTCGCACGAGGCCGGACACCGGCGCATGCTCGAGCATTTCGGCGCGAAGCCGCTGCTCGCGCTCGACCTGCGGCTCGGCGAAGGCACGGGCGCCGCGCTCGCGCTGCCGCTCGTGCGCGCGGCGGCCGCGTTCCTCAGCGAGATGGCGAGTTTCGAATCCGCGGGTGTCGACAATCGTGACGCCTGATCGCGCGCGCGGCGTGGGGGCCGAACTGCGCTACTTCTTCGTCGCGCTCGGTTATTTCACGCGCGTGCCCGTGCCGCGTTCGATCGGCTACGCGGCCGGCGATCTCGACCAGGCCGCACGCTATTTCCCGCTCGTCGGCGCATGCGTCGGCGCGTGGGGCGCGCTGGTCTATCTGGTCGCGCTGCGCGCGCTGCCGGCGTCGATCGCGGTCGGGCTGTCGATGGCCGCGACGCTGCTCGCGACCGGCGCCTTCCACGAAGACGGCCTGGCCGACAGCTGCGATGCGTTCGGCGGCGGCTATACGCGCGACGACGTGCTGCGCATCATGCACGATTCGCGGATCGGCACGTTCGGCGCGGTCGCGCTCGTGATCTCGCTCGGGCTGAAATGGCAAGCGCTCGCGTCGATGCTGCCGCTGCGCGCCGCATGGACGATGATCGCCGCGCATGCGGCGAGCCGCGCGGCGGCCGTGAGCCTGCTGATGACGCTCGACTACGTGCGGCCCGAGGGCAAGGCGAAACCGGTCGCGCAACGGATGGGCGCGCGAGCGGCCTGCGTTGCTGCGATCTTCGGATTGCCCTGGCTGTTCTGGCCGGACTGGCGCATGGGCGTCGCGGCGTGCGTGGCGCTCGTGCTCGTGCGCGCATGGGCGGCCCGCTATTTCGTGAAGCGGATCGGCGGTTATACGGGCGACTGTCTCGGCTTCGCGCAGCAACTGTGCGAGCTGGCGATCTATCTCGTGGTGCTCGGATGGACATCGTCCTGATCCGCCACCCGGCCGTCGGCGTCGAGCCGGGCATCTGCTACGGACGCAGCGACGTGCCGCTCGCCGCGCCGGCCGACGCCGGCGCGCAGGCCGTACGCGCGCATCTGGCGGATCTTGGCGCGCCGCTGCCCGACCGGATGTGGACGAGCCCGCTGATGCGCTGCGCGTCGGTTGCCGAACGGCTGGCGCGGGCATTCGACGTACCGCTGCGGCGTGATGCCGGCTGGCAGGAGATGGATTTCGGCACGTGGGAAATGCAGCGCTGGGACGATATCGACCGCGCGGCACTCGACGCGTGGGCGGCCGATCTGATGCATGCCTGCGCGCACGGCGGCGAAAGCGTCGCGCGATTCGTCGCGCGGATTGCACGGCAGGCCGATGCGATGACGACGTTCGACGGGCCGCAGTGGGTCATCACGCATGCGGGCGTGATCCGTGCGTTCGCGTCGCACGTTTTGCGTGTCCCGCTCGATACGCTGTTGTCGCGGCCGGTGCCGACGGGCGGTGTCGTCTGGCTGCGCGCGGATGCCGCCGCGCGAACGTGGGAAGTCGTCCGCTGGGACGAATAGGCGCGCCGCCGCCTGCATGCAAGCGGCACCGCGCGCGGTCAACAACGTCTCGGGCATCGGTCGCATCGGTCGCATCGGTCGCATTGGTCGCACCGTTCGCCGGTGCGCGTTGACCGCGCAAGTCGCCGGGACTCAGCGCGCCGGCCGCCGGGTTCGCGCGGCATCGAGGTCCTCGCACAGCGCGGCCGCACCCTGCGCGATCCGCGGCGATGGCCGCGTCAGCAGATCGCCGTCGATCGCGAACAGGTTGTTGCGCGTCACGGCCGTCAGCGCGGGCCATGCGCGCCAGCGCGCGAGGCTCGGCAGCGGCTCGTTCGAACGGGTTGCACCGGCGCTCGTCGTCACGATCGCTTCCGGATTCGCCGCGAGCACGGCCTCGTCGGTGACGGTCGGCACGAGCGGCTTGAGCGACGCGAACACGTTGCGGCCGCCGCATAGTTCGATCACTTCGTTGATCAGGTGGGCGCCGTTGAGCGTCATCAGCGGCCGGTCCCACACCTGGAAGAACATCGTGACGGGCGGACGCGCCGCGTAGCGTGCGCGTAGCGAGCCGATGTCGTGCGTCAACGCAGCCGCGGCCGCATCGGCCGCCGGTTGCGTGCCGAGCAGCGTGCCGAGCCGGCGCAGCGACGACGACACGTCGTCGAGATGTTTCGGTTCACTGAAGAACAGCGGGATGTGCAGCGCGCGCAGCGCGTCGGTTTGCCGCTCGGCGTTGCCGTGCCGCCAGACGACGATCAGGTCGGGCTTCAGCGCGGCGATCCGTTCGAGGTCGAGCGCCTTGTTGTCGCCGACGCGCGGCACGGCCTGCGCGGCGGGCGGATAGTCGCTGTACGTGACGGTGCCGACGAGCTTCGCGCCGCCGCCGGCCGCGTAGACAAGTTCGGTCGCGTGCGGTGCGAGACTGATGACGCGCTGCGCGGGCGCGGGCAGCGTGACCGGATTGCCGGCGTCGTCGCGCGTCGACACATCGGCGTGGACAAGCGGCGCGTAAGCGAGCGCGGCCACCATCGCGGCCGGAGCGAATCCGCGAAACGTGCGCGGAGTCATGCGGATTCCTGGTGCAGCAGCGGCACGCAATGGGCGAGCGCGTCGCCGAGGCGCTGCCATTCGGCTTCGCTGCCCGGCAGGCCGACGCGTACGCTCGACGGTGCCGGGAAGTACCGCGTCCAGATCCCGCGTGTCGCGAGTGCCGCATGCAAAGCCGCAGCGCGCGGGTCGTCGGTCCAGCTGAAGAGCGGCGTCGCGTGAACCGCGAAGCCATGTGTGCGCAGCAAGGCCGCCAGACGTTCGCCGTCGGCCGCGAGGCGCTCGCGGGCGGCCGCTTGCCACGCGCGATCGGCGAACGCCGCCATCACCGCGTGACGTGCCGGACCGCCGACTGTCCACGCGCCGAGCATGTCGCGCAACGCGGCGATCCGGTCGGGGCACGCGAGCACGAAGCCCGCGCGGATGCCGGCGAGCCCGTAGAACTTGCCGACCGAGCGCAGCACGACCAGCCCCGGGCGATTGACCTGCGGCGCGAGCGACTGCGGCGCGCCGGTATCGGCGAACGCCTCGTCGACGATCAGCGTGCCGCCGCGCGTCGCGAGTTGCGCATGCCAGCCGAGCAGGCGCGCAGCCGGCACGAATTCGGCGGTCGGATTATTCGGATTCCCGACGATGACGTGGCGCAGCGTCGCTGGCAGCATGTCGGTGCCGATGTCGAGCGGCACGACGCGATGGCCGTGGCGTGCGAACGCGGGCGCGTATTCGCCGTACGCGAGCGCTGCGACGCCGGCGTCGCCGGCCGGCAGCAACGCGGGCAACGCGCGGATCGCGGCCTGGCTGCCGGCGACCGGCAGCACGTGTGCGGGATCGGGCGCGTGGTAATACTGCGCGGCGCAGGCCGCGAGGCCGTCGCCGTCGTCGGGCAGCCGGCGCCAGGCGTCGGCCGGGACGGGCGGCACCGGATAGCCGACCGGATTGATGCCGGTCGACAGGTCGAGCCAAGCGTCGTACGGAATGCCGTGGCGGCGCGCGGCTTCGTGCAGGTTGCCGCCGTGCGCGATGCGTGTATCAGACATGATGGGTGGCCATGGCGAGTGCGCCGCTCGCGACCAGCAGCGCGAGCCACAGGGCAAGCGTGCGCGTGACGAGCGACAGCGCGGCGACGATGTGGAGGGCGGTGGCCGATGCGCCGGTGCCGAGCGCCGGACGATCCTCGATTTCGCCGTGATAGACGGCCGGGCCGCCGAGCTGCACGTTCAGGCTGCCGGCGCCCGCGGCCATCACCGGGCCCGCGTTCGGGCTGTCCCAGTGGCGCGCCTGCGTGCGCCAGCAGCGCCAGGCGGCGGCCGTGTCGCCGAGCAGCGCGTAGCTCGCGGCCGTGAGGCGCGCGGGTATCCAGTTCAGTGCATCGTCGAGGCGCGCGGCGGCCCAGCCGAAGGTCAGGAAACGCGGCGTGCGGTAGCCCCACATCGCGTCGAGCGTGTTCGCGAGCCGGAACAGCAGCGCGCCGGGACCACCGGCAACGACGAACCAGAACAGCGCGCCGAAGATCGCATCGTTGCCGTTCTCGAGCGCCGATTCGACGGCCGCGCGCGACAACGCGCCTTCGTCGGCGTCGCTCGTATCGCGCGACACGATGCGCGCGGTCAGCGTGCGGGCGGCCGCGAGATCGTGCCGCAGCAGCGCGGCGGCGATCGGCGCGATATGCTCGCCGAGGCTCTTCGCGCCGAGCGCGAACCACAGCAGCGCGACGTGCAGCGCAGCCGCGAGCGGCCAAGGCAGCACGGAGACGAGCCAGGCCGCGACGGCCACCGGCGGCACGACGGCCGCGATCCACGCGGCGACGCCGACCATGCGGCCGCGCCGGCCGGTGTTCAGTGCGCCTTCGATGCGTGCGGCGAGGCGGCCGAACGCGACGAGCGGATGCCAGCCGGCCGGCTCGCCGAGCGTGCGGTCGACGATCGCGGCCGCGACCGCGAGCATCGCGACGACGGGCAGCGACAGCATCAGCATGACGGCGCTCCGGCCTTCAGGTCGAGCGGCAGCCCGGCGACGAGCAGCGTCACGCGCGTCGCGAGCGCAGCGACGCGCTGGTTCAGGCGCCCGAGCTCGTCGACGTAACGGCGCGTGACCGACCCGAGCGGCACGACGCCGAGCCCGATCTCGTTGCTGACGACGATCACCTTCGCGCGTGCGCCGCGCAATGCTTGCTCGAGCCGCTCGACCTGCGCCGCGTACTGCGCATCGTCGAGCGGTGCGCCGTCGGCCGGGCACAGCAGGTTCGTGAGCCACAGCGTCAGGCAATCGACGAGCAGGCACGCGTGCGGATCGTCGAGCCGCGCGAGCGTGCCCGCGAGGTCGACGGGTGCCTCGGCGAAGCCCCAGTCGGCCGGCCGGCGCGCGCGGTGATGCGCGATGCGCTGCGCGAATTCGGCATCGGCGGCGGTCGCGGTCGCGATGTAGGTGACGGGGCGGCCGCTGTCGGCGGCGAGCCGCTCGGCGTGCGCGCTCTTGCCCGAGCGCGCGCCGCCGAGGACGAAGGTGAGGTCGTGCGGAATCATCGCGTGATTGTAACGGCGCGGGCGACCCGTCGCGGGCGATAATGCGGCCTTTGCTTCGCAACGACCTTCACACGATGAATGCACCCGAGCCGCGGCCGCGCGGCACGCTGATGATCCAGGGCACGACGTCCGACGCGGGCAAGAGCACGCTCGTCGCGGGCCTGTGCCGCCTCGCGCACCGTGCCGGTGCGCGCGTGGCGCCGTTCAAGCCGCAGAACATGGCGCTCAACAGCGCGGTGACGTCCGACGGCGGCGAGATCGGCCGCGCACAGGCGCTGCAGGCGCTGGCCGCGGGTGTCGCGCCGCATACGGATTTCAACCCCGTGCTGCTGAAGCCGACGAGCGACCGCGGCGCGCAGGTGATCATTCACGGCAAGGCGCGCATGAACCTCGACGCACGCGCGTATCACGACTACAAGCCGGTCGCGTTCGATGCGGTGCTCGAATCGTATGCGCGCCTGCGTGCCGGTTACGACACGGTGATCGTCGAAGGCGCGGGCAGCCCGGCCGAGATCAACCTGCGCGAAGGCGACATCGCGAACATGGGGTTTGCCGAGCGCGTCGACTGCCCGGTCGTGCTCGTCGCCGACATCGACCGCGGCGGCGTGTTTGCGCATCTGGTCGGCACGCTCGCATGTCTGTCGGACAGCGAACGCGCACGCGTGCGCGGCTTCGTGATCAACCGCTTCCGTGGCGACATCGGGCTGCTCGAACCGGGGCTCGACTGGCTGCGCGCGCAGACGGGCAAGCCCGTGTTCGGCGTGCTGCCGTACCTGCACGGGCTGCTGCTCGACGCGGAAGACATGCTGCCCGCGCAGGCGCGCAGCGCCGCCGCGCGCGGCGACGCCGGCGTGCTGCGCGTCGTCGTGCCCGCGCTGCCGCGCATCAGCAATCACACGGATTTCGATCCGCTGCGCGCGCATCCGCAGGTCGAATTCACGTACTGGAAGAGCGGCCCCGTGCCGGACGCCGACCTGCTGATCCTGCCCGGGTCGAAGAGCGTGCAGCGCGATCTCGCGTGGCTGCGCGATGCGGGCTGGGATGCGGTGATCCGTCGCCACCTGCGCTACGGCGGCAAGGTGATCGGCATCTGCGGCGGGATGCAGATGCTCGGCCGCACGCTCGACGATCCGCTCGGCCTCGAAGGCGCGCCCGGCAGCGTGCCGGGGCTCGCGCTGCTCGATTTCGACACGACACTGCAGCCCGACAAGACGCTGAAGAACGTCACGGGGCACGTCGCGCTGCCGGGCGGGGCCGCCGTGCGCGGCTACGAGATCCACATGGGCAACACGCGCGGGCCCGCGCTCGCGGCGCCCGCGCTGATGCTGGCAGCCGACGATGCGCAGGGCGGCGCGCGTCCCGACGGGGCGGTTTCCGCCGACGGCCAGATCTTCGCGACCTACGTGCACGGGCTGTTCGACGCGCCTGACGCCTGCGCGGCGCTGCTCGCATGGGCCGGTCTCGACGGCGCGGAACGGATCGACTATCCGGCGCTGCGCGAGGCATCGCTCGAGCGGTTGGCCGACACGTTCGCCGACCATCTCGACCTCGACGCGCTGTACGCCGAGTTCCGTTGAGGCCACGGCGGTTCGTGCTCGCTTTTTCCGCCCGATCGCGTACAACAGAGGAGGGCGGAGGTCCGCCTGGAGGAGTGCGACGATGAAGGCTCGATGGTGGTGGAGCGTGCTGCTCGCGGCGCTGCTGGGCGCGTCGGCGGTTGCGCACGCGTGCGATTCGTACGCGCCGGGCGGCCAGTCCGGCTCCGGCGACGCCACACAAGGCAAGAGCGGTTACTGAAGCATCGCAACGGGCATGATCGGTCATGCCCTTTTTTTTGCGTTATTCGTTCTTGGCGGGAATCAGTTAAAGCGTATTGGCGTGTTTATCGGCTGAAATGATTCGAATAGAGTGCGATCCATTGTCATCCACTCACGAAGGAATCCGCCATGAACGCCAATCGCCTGAACGATTTCGCCGCGATGCTGTTGCGTGTCGCGCTCGGCGTGTTGTATCTCGCGCACGTCGCACAGAAGGTGTTCGTCTTCACGCTGCCCGGCACCGCGCAGTTCTTCGCGTCGATCGGCCTGCCGGGCTGGCTCGCGTACCTGACGACGCTCGTCGAGCTGGCGGGCGGCCTCGCGCTGCTCGCGGGCTTCCGCGTGCGCGTCGCCGCGCTCGTGCTGCTGCCGTTCATGCTCGGCGCGACCGCCGCACATCTGCCGAACGGCTGGAGCTTCTCGTCGCCGAACGGCGGCTGGGAATATCCGGCGTTCTGGGCCGTCACGCTGGCCGTGCAGGCCCTGCTGGGTGGCGGCGCATTCGCGATCGGTGCGCGGGAGGCCGCGGTCCAGCGCGTGTAAGGCGGGCGAAAGCGGCGTCCGGATCGGCGCAACCCGTTCCGGTGACACCCCGTTTGCCGATATCATCGCTCCCTGTATCCGCAATCGAGCGGCGCCAGCCATGCGGCCGGCGCCGCGCGGCTTTTTCGGGGGAATTCATGACGGTGATCGTGGTGGCGAATCCGAAGGGCGGCGTGGGGAAGAGCACGCTGTCCACCAATCTTGCCGGCTATTTCGCGGCGCAGGGCGCCTGGGTCGCGCTGGCCGACCTGGACCGGCAGCAATCCGCGCATGCGTGGCTCGACCTGCGGCCGGCTGGCTTGCCGCCGATCGAGGCATGGGATCTCGACCCGGACGCGCCGTCGAAGCCGCCGCGCGGCCTCGAATACGCGGTGATCGATACGCCGGCCGGCCTGCATGGCACCCGCCTCAACCTCGCGCTGCAACTGGCCGACAAGGTGATCGTGCCGCTGCAGCCGTCGATGTTCGATATTCTCGCGACCCAGCAGTTTCTGGAGCGCCTGGCCGGCGAGAAGGCCGTGCGCAAGGGCAGCGTCGAGGTCGGGATCGTCGGGATGCGGGTCGATGCGCGCACGCGTTCGTCCGACCAGCTGCACCGCTTCGTCGAAGGGCTCGGCCTGCCGGTGCTCGGCTACGTGCGCGACACGCAGAACTACGTGCAGATCGCCGCGCATGGCCTGACGCTGTGGGACGTCGCGAAGAGCCGCGTCGAGAAGGATCTCGAACAGTGGCGGCCGATCGTCGAATGGGCCGAACGCCGTGCGCCGAAGGCGGACAAGGCCGAGAAGGTCGCCAAGGCGTCCTGAGCATGCAGCCGCCGCGCATGCGCGGGGCGAAATGAGAAGGGCCGGATCCCGTGCATTACGGGATCCGGCCCTTTGTGCATGAGCGGCGGCCGGATTACGTCCAGTTCTGCGTCGGCACGTGATCGCGGTGGCCCTTGATCTTGTTGCCGTCGTCGATGAACACGAGCTTCGGCTTCCAGCCGGCCTGCAGTTCGGCTTCGTCGACCATCGCGAACGCCGCGATGATCACGAGGTCGCCGAGCTGCGCACGGCGCGCGGCCGAGCCGTTCAGCGAGATCATCCCGCTGCCGCGCTCGCCCTTGATCGCGTACGTCGAGAAACGCTCGCCGTTGTTGATGTTCCAGATGTCGATCCGTTCGTTTTCGACGATGTTCGAGGCTTCGAGCAGGTCTTCGTCGATCGCGCACGAACCTTCGTAGTGCAGTTCGCAGTGCGTGACCGCCGCGCGGTGGATCTTCGATTTGAGCATGTGGCGCTGCATGGTGTCTCCGTGATGCGTCGTGAGAGGCGCGGGCGGGCCGCCCGTCAGATTTCCAGGTTGTCGATGAGGCGCGTCGCGCCGAGCTTCGCGGCCGCGAGCACGACGAGCGGCTCGCCGGCTTCGAGTTCGGCGGCGCTCGGCGCGATCAGGTTCGCGCGGCGGCGGATCGACAGGTAGTCGGGCGCCCAGCCGCGCTCGGCCAGGTGCGTGCGGGCCTGTTGCTCGAGCTTGCCGAGGTCGCGCTCGCCGCCGAGCACGCTTTCGCGCATGCGCTGCAGCGTCTTCGCGAGTTCGGGCGCTTCCTTGCGCTCGTCGGTGGACAGGTAGCGGTTGCGCGACGACAGCGCGAGGCCGTCCTCGTCGCGCACGGTTTCGGCGGCGATGATGTCGACCGGCAGCGCGAGCTGCTGGCACATGCGGCGCACGATCATCAGCTGCTGGTAATCCTTCTTGCCGAACACGGCGACGCGCGGCTGCACGCAGGCCATCAGCTTCGACACGACCGTGCACACGCCGGTGAAGAAGCCCGGCCGGAATTCGCCTTCGAGGATGCCGCCGAGATCGTCCGGCGGCAGCACGCGGTATTCCTGCGGTTCCGGGTACATGTCGCGCTCGGTCGGCGCGAACAGCACGTACACGTTTTCCTTCTGCAGCTTCTCGATATCGTCCTGCAGCGTGCGCGGATACTTGTCGAAATCCTCGTTCGGGCCGAACTGCAGCCGGTTGACGAAGATGCTCGCCACGACCGGGTCGCCGTGCTGGCGCGCGAGACGCATCAGCGACAGGTGCCCTTCGTGCAGGTTGCCCATCGTCGGCACGAACGCCGTGCGGTTCTGTCCGCGCAGCTGGTCGCGCAGTTCATGGATCGAGCTGATGACTTTCATGATCGGGTAGCGGGTTCCTCGCGCAGGCGCGCGTTGGCGCCGCAGCAGCGGCGTCGGGGTCGAAGCGGAGAACGCCGGCGCGCGGGCGGCGCATCGGGCGTCGGCGGATTGTAGAGGATTTGGCCGCCGGACGCATCGATAAAAGAACGATCGTTCACTTTTTAGCCGGGCGTGCCGGAAACCCGCGGGACGGCCAGCCGCCGCGGCGAGACGGCGAAGCGGCGAGCGCCGGGATGAAGCGGGGAACGGGAAGCGGCGGGGCGGGCGTTACGCGGGCAGGTACGCGAGGCGCACGTAGATCGGCGCGAACGGCTCGGCCTGCGTGATCTCGAGGAGCGATTCGCGCGCGAGCTCGAGCATCGCGATGAAGTTCACGACGACGACCGGCACGCCGCGCGACGTGTCGAACAGGTCGGCGAACTCCATGAAGCGTGCGTTCTGCAGCCGGCGCAGGATCAGGCTCATGTGTTCGCGCACCGACAGCTCCTCGCGGGAGATCTTGTGGTGCTGGACGAGCTTCGCGCGCTTGAGCACGTCGGCCCACGCGCCGCGCAGGTCGTCCGAATTCACGTCGGGAAAGCGCGGCGTGACGCTTTGCTCGATGTACACCTCGGCGCGCAGGAAATCGCGGCCGAGCTGCGGCAACTGGTCGAGCCGCTGCGCGGCAAGCTTCATCTGCTCGTATTCGAGCAGCCGGCGCACGAGTTCGGCACGCGGATCTTCCGCTTCCTCGCCGGTGTCGGCCTTCTTGACCGGCAGCAGCATGCGCGACTTGATCTCGATCAGCATCGCGGCCATCAGCAGGTACTCGGCCGCCAGCTCGAGGTTCGACGTGCGGATCTGGTCGACGTAGCCCAGATATTGCGCGGTGACCTGCGCCATCGGGATGTCGAGCACGTTGAAGTTCTGCTTGCGGATCAGGTACAGCAGCAGGTCGAGCGGGCCTTCGAACGTCTCGAGGAAGATCTCGAGCGCGTCGGGCGGAATGTACAGATCCTGCGGCAGCTTGAAGAGCGGCTCGCCGTACAGGCGAGCGAACGCCGCGACACCGTCGACCGTGTCGGGCGTCGAATCGGCGCCCGCGGGCGCGGCGATCGCGTCGTCCTGCCGGGCGGCGCTGGCCTCGTCGGCGGCGCTCACGTCGTCAGAAGTTCTGGTAGTAGACGTACGACGTTTGCTTCACGCGCGATTCCTGCTGCTCGGCGCGCTCTTCGAGGTCGATCGGCTGCTTGTCCCACAGCAGGGAACGGCCCTTGCGTTGCTCATCTTCGAGCGTCGGCTTCTGCTGCTTGAGCTGGTTCAGGAACTGCGTGACGTCGGACTGGTACGGCATGGCTGGATCTTCCGTTTCGGGCGGCGCACGATGCGCCGGATTCGCGATGGCGGGATTTTACCGCATCGCGGGGAACAGCCGGCGCCAATCGCGCGTCGAATCCGCGGGCCGGTGCCGACAGGCATCGTGCGGCGGTCGTGCCGGACCTAGCACTCTTTCACATTCGTTTGGCTTTGGCGTCCGCGCCCTGTGGTCAAATACAGGGTTTTCCACGAAACCGTAACAATCCAGGACGGCGAGGTCATATTTGGCGGGGCAGTCGAACCAGCAAGCACACACGGCGCACGACGCGGGCCCGCGCGCAGTACGCGATCGCGCCGGCGCCGCGGCCCGTGTCGCGCGGACGGCCCTGGCGGGTTGCCTCGTCGCGTTCTTCGCGCTGCCGGCCCATGCGAAGTACGACGTCGACATCGACGCGCCGCGCTCGATCCGCAAGCTCCTCAAGACGCATCTCGATATCGCGCGCTTCGCGAAGCGCGACGACATCAGCGACGACCAGTTCGACTTCCTCGTGACCGCCACGCCGCAGCAGGTGCGCGACCTGACCGCGACGGCCGGCTACTTCTCGCCGGTCGTGCGCACCGACGTGCGCACGCGCGACGGCAAGCGCGACGTGCGCATCGCGGTCGATCCCGGCAAGCAGACCGTCGTGTCGACGGTCGACCTGACGTTCAAGGGGCCCGTCGACACCGAGGATCCGAAGCAGGAGGCCGCGACCCGTTTCGCGTTCTCGCTGAAGCCGGGCGACCCGTTCACGCAGGCCGACTGGGACGGCGCGAAGGGCGCGGCGCTCAGGCAACTGCAGGCGCGCCGCTACATCGGCGCGAAGATCGTGTCGTCCGAGGCGCGCATCGATCCGCGCACGCAGCGCGCCACGCTCGCGGTGACGTTCGACAGCGGCCCGACGTTTACGATCGGCAAGGTCGATGTCGATGGCGTGCGTCGCTATCCGGAGAAGATCGTCACGAACGTCAATCCGCTATCGGAAGGCGAGATCTACGACGTGCAGCGGATCGCCGAATTGCAGCGGCAGTTGCAGAACACGCCGTACTACGCGAGCGTCGCGATCGACGTCGGCGACGATCCGGCGAAGCCCGAGCGCACGCCCGTGCACGTGAAGGTCAGCGAGTTCCCGTACAACAACATCCGTGGCGGCGTGGGCTTTGCCACCGACACCGGGCCGCACGTGCAGGGCTCCTATACGTATCTCGACACGTTCGGCGCCGCGTGGCCGCTGACCGTGTCGGGCCGGCTCGACCAGATCCAGCAGTACGGGCAGGTCCAGCTGTCGATGCCGCCGGGCGAGAAGGGCTGGACCAACAGCGTGCTCGCGTCGTACACGAACACCAACGTGTCGGATACGCGCATCTTCAGCGCGCGGATCGGCGCGCAGCGCACGCGCACCGGCCAGTTCATCGACTATTCGTATTCGCTGATGTACTACCAGGACCGGCTCGACCAGAACGGCGCCGGGCCGACCACGAGCCGCGCACTCGTGCCGCAATGGGCATGGACGCGCCGCAACGTCGACGATCCGCTGTTCCCGCGCTCGGGCAACCTGATTCACGCGGAGGCCGGCTTCGCGGTCAAGGGCGTGCTGACCGACCAGACCTTCGTTCGCGGCTACGCGCGCGGCCAGCAGTACCTGCCGGTCGGCAAGCGCGACCTGTTCGTGTTCCGCGCGGAGCTCGGCGGCGTGTTCACGGGCGGCAGCTCGACCGGCGTGCCCGCGTCGCTGCTGTTCCGCGCGGGCGGCTCGAATTCGGTGCGCGGCTACGGCTACCAGAGCATCGGCAACAGCGTCGACGGCTCGGTGCTGCCGACCAAGTACCTGATGACGGGCACGGCCGAGTACCAGCACTGGTTCAACCGTGACTGGGGCGCCGCGACGTTCTTCGATATCGGCACCGCGACCGATGCGTGGGGCGAGCGCGTGTTTTACCCGGGCGTCGGCGTCGGCGCGCGCTGGCGCAGCCCCGTCGGCCCGATCAACGTCGACGTCGCATACGGGTTGCGCAACCATAGCGTGCGCCCGTACCTGACGCTCGGCATCGCATTCTGACCGTACCGCTTCCTCGACGACGAACCGCATGACGAAGGACCCGAACGACACGCCGCCGCCTCACGATCCGGACTCGCCCGACGGCGCGCCCGATACGCCGCCGCGCGCGCCGCGCCGCGGCCGCGCGGTGCGCGTCGTCGCGTGGACGCTCGCGACGGTCGTGCTGCTCGTCGTGCTGGCAGCGGGGCTCGTGGCGGGCGCGGTGATGACCGAGCGCGGCACGCGGCTCGCGTGGCAAGTGGCCGGGCACGTGCTCGGCGCGCGGCTCGCGGGTACGCTCGAAGGCGGCTCGCTCGCGACCGGCGTGCGGTTGCGCGGGTTCGCGTGGACGAGCCCCGACGGCACCGGCACCGAAATCCGCATCGACCGGCTCGACGGCCGCTGGGCGCTGACCCGCGCGCCGTGGCGGCTGTCCATTGCCTATCTTCGCGCCGGCACGATCGACGTGCGCATCCCGCCGGGGCCGTCGACGCCGAGTACGACGCCGCAGGACCTGAGCCTGCCGCTGCAGTTGCGCATCGACGACCTGCGCGTCGATCACCTGGCAATCCACGACGGCGGGTCGACGACGCAGCTCGACCATATCGCGCTGAACGGCCGCAGTGACGGCCGTCACCATGAACTCGTGCTCGACGGCGTCGATACGCCGTACGGCGCGCTGACCGCGCGCGCGAAGCTCGACGGGGTAAAGCCGTTCGCGCTGACGGGCGAAGCCACCTACGCGGGCAAGCTGTCCGACGAGCCGGTCGACGCGCGGGCGCGCGTGTCGGGCTCGCTCGAGGCGCTCGTCGCCGACGTCACTGCGAGCGGGATGAAGCTGAACGGGCGCGCGCACGTCGAGGCCGCGCCGTTCGGCGCGGTGCCGCTCACGCGCGCGTCGCTCGCGTTCGACCACGTGAACCCGCAGGCGCTTTCACCCGGCGCACCGATGGCCGATCTCGCGGTGCGGGCGGAACTCGCGCCGGTGACCGCGCCGGCCGGCTCCGCGCCGGCGAAGGGTTTCGCGGTGACGGGCCCGGTGTCGATCGTCAACGCCAAGCCCGGCACGCTCGGCGACCATCTGCTGCCGGTGATCGACGCGCATGCGAGCGTGCTTCTCGACGCGCACGCGCAGCGGATCGACGATCTCGCGTTGAAACTGATCCGCGACGGCAGCGTGACGGGCAACGGCACGTTGAAGGGCGGCAAGGGCCGCTTCGACCTGAAGGTCGCGAACCTCGACCTGAACGCGTTCGTTGCCGAACTCCGGCCGATGCGCCTCGGCGGCCCGCTCGGTGTGACGCTAGCGAGCGACGTGACGACCGTCGACTTCAACCTGAACGACCCGAAGCTTGCGCTGGGCGCGCGCGCGAAAGTCGCGCTGACGCCGCAACAGACCGTGCTGACCGACGCGCGCGTGACGGCAGGCAAGGGCCGCATCGACCTGACGGGCGTGTTCCGTCACGACGCGCATTCGAGCTACGACGCGAAGGCCACGCTGACGACGTTCGATCCGCTGCTGCTAGCCGCGCTGAGTGCGCCGAAGGCCGGCGGCGGCAAGGCGCCCGCCAAGGCGGCCAAGGCACCGGCCACGCGCGGCGAGACGCGCGTGTCGGGCACGTTGACGGCATCGGGCGCGTTCGCGCCGCAGGTGTCGACGAAGGCAACGTTCAAGCTCGGCGACAGCCTGTACGACGGCGTGCCGCTGACCGGTGCCGGCGTCGTGCAGCTCGCCGGTTCGCGGATCCTGCCGAGCAACGCGACCCTGTCGATCGCCGGCAACCACGTCGACCTGCGCGGCAGCTTCGGCGCGCCCGGCGACCGGCTGCGCTTCGTCGTCGACGCGCCGCAGCTCGACCGGCTCGGTTTCGGCGTCGAAGGGCTCGTGCAGGCGCAGGGCGACCTGACCGGCAGCTTCGCGCATCCGAACGTGACGGCTACCTACAAGGCCGAGCACGTCGTCGTCGGCTCGAACCGGATCGGTACGGCACAGGGCCGCGCGGACATCCGCGACGGCGCGCACGGCGCGCTCGTGTTCACGGCCGACGCGTCCGATATCGCACTCGGTTCGCTGAAGCTGAAATCGCTGCGCGCGAACCTCGACGGCACGCGCGCGAAGCACACGCTCGATGCATCGGCGCTCGGGATGGCCGGCGGCTGCGTGATCGACCTGACGCTCGCGGCGAACGGCGGCGTGGTCGAGAATCGCGACGGGATGCGCTGGGACGGTACCGTCACGCGCCTCGCGAACCGCGGCACACCGGCGCTTGCACTGCAGGCGCCGCTGACGGTATCGGCCGGCGCCGGTCGCGTCACGCTCGGCGCGACGCGGCTCACGCTCGAAGGCGCGGCGATCGACCTGAAGTCGTTCGTGTTCGATCACGGCCAGATGCGCTCGGCCGGTTCGGTGAGCGGCGCGTCGGTCGCACGTTTCCTCGAGGTTCGTCAGGAGCTGACCGGCCAGCGGCCGCCGGTGCGGACCGACGTCGTGCTCGATGCCGACTGGGATTTCTCGCTCGGCGCGAACGCGACGGGTTACGTGCAGGTGAAGCGCCGCGGCGGCGACGTCACGATCGAAAGCGGGCGCGGCATCGCGTCGCTCGGGCTGACCGACCTGTCGGCGCGCGCGAACTTCACGCCCGGCAACCGGCTCAACGTGACGGCGCTCGCGAAGGCGAGCCGGATCGGCACGCTCGACGCCAACGTCACGGTGCCGTTCGCGCTGCGCGACGGCGTGTTCGGCGTTGTCAACGACGGCCCGCTGTCGGGCCGCATCGACGCCGACATCCCCGCGCTGAAGACGACCGGCAACCTGTTCGGGCCGAGCTACCTGCTCGGCGGACGCGCGGCGCTGAAGCTGACGGTCGCCGGCACGCCGGTGAAGCCGAACCTGTCGGGGATGCTGACGGGCGACGATCTGTCCGCGACGCTCATCGACCAGGGCGTGCAGTTGAAGGACGGCATCGTGCGCGTGAAGCTGTCGGACAACCTCGTCGAATTCCAGCAAGTCGAGTTCCACGGCGGCGACGGCACGCTGCGCGCGCTCGGCCGCGTGCGCCTCGACGGCGAGGCGCCCGACCTGACCGCGAGCATCGTCGCGGACAAGCTCGAGCTGTTCGCGGCGCCGGACCGCAAGCTGTCGCTGTCGGGCAAGGCGACTGTCGCGAACGACGGGCCGCGCGGTGCGTTGTCGATCGACGGCAAATTCGTCGTCGATCGCGCGCTGTTCGACCTGCCCGAGCAATCGGCGCCGCACCTGTCCGACGACGTCGTGATCGTGCAGCCGGACGGCACGGTGCGCGGCGAGACGCCGACGGGCACCGCGGTCGCGAAGCCGAAGCCGGTCGAGGACAAGCCGGCGCCGTCGCTCGCGCCGCGCGCGAACATCGACATCGGCCTCGGCAACAACTTCCGCTTCAAGGGCCACGGCGCGGATCTCGGGCTGCGCGGCACGATCACCGTGATGAGCGCGCCGGGCGTGCCGCTGCGCGCGGTCGGCAACGTGCGCGTGACCGAAGGGTCGACGTACACGTCGTTCGGCCGCAAGCTCGCGATCGAGAACGGCTTCTTCACGTTCAACGGCCCCGTGTCGAACCCGGGCGTCAACATCCTCGCGATGCGGCGCAACCAGGAGGTCGAGGCCGGCGTGCAGGTGACGGGCACGATCCAGTCGCTGACGGTCAAGCTCGTGTCGGAGCCGAACGTCACGGACAACGAAAAGCTGTCGTGGCTGCTGTTCGGGCACGGCACCGACCAGGGCAACAACGTCGGCCAGCAGGGTGCGATGACCGCGGCGCTCGGGCTGCTCGGCAGCGTGACCGGCAAGCGCGTCGCGCAGACCTTCGGTCTCGACGAGGTGTCGGTCGGCCGCAGCGAAGTCGGCCTGACCGATCCGCAGGTCGTGCTGGTGTCGAAGGCGATCAACGAGCGGTTCGTGCTCGGCTTCGAGCAGGGGCTGCAATCGGCGGCCAACGCGTTCAAGGCGACGATCAACCTGACGCGCTTCTGGTCGGTGTCCGCGTACGGCGGCACGTTCCAGGGCGTCGACCTGAACTACACGCGGCGCTTCGACCGGTGGTTCAGTCAGCGGTGACGGCGGCCGCGGCGCGCGACAGTGTGGCGCGCCGCGCCGATTGATTCCGCTGCGTGCGGTTTGTGCACCTATCCTTGACAATCGTTCAAATCATTCTAGATTGATCACGTTCGCGTGACCGGCGCCGAGCGGGCGTTCGACGCAATACGCGCGGGCGTTTCGATTTCGTCAACGATACGCAATGGGCACGGAAGCGGCATGATCGGCGGGCGCGCGGCCGGCCGGACGCGTCACGTCTGCGTCGATGGCGTCACGCAGGAGCACGCCGATGAAAGCGGTACTGGCTCATGTGAGGCGGAACAGAGAGGACTACGAAAATCTTCCGCTGTTCGACCGGCTGCGCGACGATCGCCTGCCGCCGCTCGTGCGGCTCGAGTTCGTGCGCGGCTTCATGTTCTTCGTGATGGCGTTCGGCGACCTGAATCGCTACGTGCTGCGTGCGGAGCCGCCGGCCGACGCGTACCAGGCGCGCGTGAACGCGCATACGCGCGAGGACGATCATCACTGGCCGTGGTTTCTCGAGGATGTCGAGACGCTGGGCTGGAACGATGCGACGACGCTGATCGATACGCTGCGCATGCTGTGGAGCGAGCACACCCATCGTAGCCGTCTGCTGATGTACGAGCTGTGCGCGATCGTCGGCGACGCGGACGGCGTCGAGCGCCTTGCCGTCATCGAAGCGATCGAGGAAACCGGCAACGTGCTGTTTTCGCTGACGACGCATGTGGCCGCGCAGGTGCGTGCGCAGACGGGGCGCGAGCTGCGTTACCTCGGGGCGTTTCATTTCGCACTCGAGTCGGGCCACCTGCAGAACGGCGAGCACGCGGAACTGGCGTCGATCGCGCTGGGCGGCGACAGCCGCGCGCGCTGCATCGCGCTTGTCGATCGTGTGTTCCGTGCGTTTGCCGCGTGGACGCACGAAGCGGCGACGCAGATCGATATGGCCGCGGCTGGGGCCGATATCGTGCCGGTTGCGCGGAGCCTGCCATGAGTGCCGCGCTGCCGCGTCACGACGACCGCGCCGCATACGATATCGCCCGCGGCCTGTTCGTCGGACCCGCAATGCTGATCGCGCACCGGCTCGGCCTGTTTCGTCGCCTCGACGAGGGGCCTGCGACCGTCGCCGCACTCGGCGACGCGCTCGGGCTCGCGCGCCGGCCGACCGAGGCGCTGGCGAATCTCGCGGTTGCGCTGGGTTTCGTGCAGTGCGACGCCAATCGCTATGCGCTGACGTCGCTCGGCGAGGACCTGCTGCTTGAACGGAGTCCGACGTACTTCGGCGCGTTCTGGGACCTGATGTACGACAACGCCGAGACGTTCTCGGTGGCCGGGCTCGAGGCCGCGTTGCGACGCGACGCGCCATGCGCGTACGGCGATGCGGACATCTTCCGCACGCATGAGCAGCAGGTCGAACTCGGGTTGCGCTTCATGCGTGCGATGGAGAGCCTGAGCGCGTCGCATGCGCCCGTGTGGCCGACGCGCATCGATCTCGGCGCGCATCGGCACATGCTCGACATCGGCGGGGGTTCCGGCGCGCACATCAAGGGGGCGCTGGCGGCATGGCCGGCGCTGCGCGCGACGCTTTTCGATCTGCCGACCGGGTGCGAACTGGCCGCGCACTTCGTTGCCGCGCCGCCGTGGCAGGCGCGGGTGACCCTGCATCCCGGCGACATGTGGTGCGATCCGTTTCCGGACGCCGACCTGCATTTCTATTCGAATATCTTTCACGACTGGCCAGCCGGGCGCAACGCGTTCCTCGCCCGCAAGAGCTTCGACGCGTTGCCGCCTCGTGGCCGCATCGTGCTGCACGAAGTGCTTTACCGCGACGACAAGCGTGGCCCGCTCGCGGCACCCGCATACAGCCTGATGATGCTCGGGTGGACACAGGGCGAGCAGTACTCGGCGCGCGAGCTCGAAGCGCTGCTCGCGGACGCCGGATTCGTGTCGATCGAAACCGTGCCGAGTTTCGGCGATCATAGCCTCGTGACGGGCCGTAAGCCGTGACGATGCCGGTAAGGGCGCTTGTCGCGGAGAGGCGGTGCACGAACCTGGCGACACGCAGACATGAAAAAGCCCCGCACGAATCGTGCGGGGCTTTTTCTTCGCAAGCAGCGCGTGCGGCTTACTTCACGCGCATGCCGGGCTTCGCGCCGCTGTGCGGCTCGAGGATGTAGAGGCCCGGTTCCGCCTTCTCGTCGGTGGCCGATGCGGCGAGCACCATCCCTTCGGACAGGCCGAACTTCATCTTGCGCGGCGCGAGGTTCGCAACCATCACCGTCAGCTTGCCGACGAGTTGCTCGGGCTGGTAAGCGGACTTGATGCCCGAGAACACGTTGCGGGTCTTTTCCTCGCCGACGTCGAGCGTGAGCTGCAGCAGCTTGTCCGAGCCCTCGACGGCCTGGCACGCGACGATTTTCGCGATGCGCAGGTCGATCTTCGCGAAATCGTCGATCGAGATCGGCGCGTCGTCGGCGCCGTTCACGACCGCCTGCTTCGCGTTCGCCTTGGCATTGTTCTTCGCGTCCTTCGCGGCATTGGCGCTCGCGGCGGCCGCGCCGGTTGCCTCGGCCTGCAGCGAATCGCGGTTCGCGGCGAGCAGCGCTTCGATCTGCTTCGGATCGACGCGCGTCATCAGGTGCTGGTAAGCCTTGATCGGCTGCTCCGACGACAGCGGCTTCGCGGCGTCGGCCCATGCGAGCGGCGCGATCCCGAAGAACGCCTCGACCGCTTCGGCGACACGCGGCATCACCGGCTTCAGTGCGAGCGACAGCAGACGGAACGACTCGAGGCTCACGCTGCAGGTCTCGTGCAGCGCGACCGCGTTGGCCGGATCCTTCGCGAGATCCCACGGCTTTGCGCCATCGACGTACGCGTTCACTTCATCCGCGAGTTCCATCGTGTGGCGCAGCGCGCGGCCGTATTCGCGTGCTTCGTAGTTCGCGGCGATCTGTGGAATCGCATCGCGCAGCTTCGCGACGAGCGGGTGATTCATCGCGCTGTCCTGCACGCGGCCGTCGAAACGCTTGATCAGGAAGCCCGCCGCGCGGCTCGCGATGTTCACGTACTTGCCGACGAGATCGCTGTTCACGCGCGCCTGGAAATCGTCGAGGTTCAGGTCGATGTCTTCCATCGTCGCGTTCAGCTTCGCGGCGAAGTAGTAGCGCAGCCACTCGGGGTTCAGGCCCGTGTCGATATAGCTCTGCGCGGTGATGAACGTGCCGCGCGACTTCGACATCTTCGCGCCGTCGACCGTCAGGAAGCCGTGCGCGAACACGTTGGTCGGCGTGCGGTGGCCCGAGAACTCGAGCATCGCGGGCCAGAACAGCGTGTGGAAGTACAGGATGTCCTTGCCGATGAAGTGGTACTGCTCGGCCTTCGAGCCCGGCCGGATCCACGCGTCGAAGTCGACGCCGTTGCGGTCGCACAGGTTCTTGAAGCTCGCGTAGTAGCCGACCGGCGCGTCGAGCCACACGTAGAAGTACTTGCCGGGCGCGCCCGGGATCTCGAAGCCGAAGTACGGCGCGTCGCGCGAGATGTCCCAGTCGGCGAGCTTGGCTTCGCCGGCATCGCCGAGCCACTCGCGCATCTTGTTGGTTGCTTCGGGCTGTGCGAGGCCGCTCACCCAATCGCGCAGGAACGACTCGCAGCGCGGGTCGGACAGGCGGAAGAAGTAGTGCTTCGAGGTCTTGCGCACCGGCGTCGCGCCTGACACGACCGAGTACGGGTTCAGCAGTTCGGTCGGCAGGTAGGTCGAGCCGCACACTTCGCAGTTGTCGCCGTATTGATCCTTCGCGTGGCACTTCGGGCACTCGCCCTTGATGAAGCGGTCCGGCAGGAACATTTCCTTGACGGGATCGTACGCCTGCTCGATCTCGCGCTCGGCGATCAGGCCGGCGTCCTGCAGCGCGAGGTAGATCTTCTCGCTCAGCACGCGGTTCTCGTCCGAGTCGGTCGAGTAGAAATTGTCGAACGACACGCCGAAGCTGTCGAAGTCGCGCTTGTGTTCGGTCCACACGCGATCGATCAGCTGCTTCGGGGTCAGGCCTTCCTTCTCCGCGCGCAGCATGATCGGCGTGCCGTGCGTGTCGTCGGCGCCGATGTAGTAGACCTCATGGCCATGCATTCGCAGCGTCCGCACCCAGATGTCGGTCTGGATGTACTCGACCAGGTGGCCGATGTGGATCTGCCCGTTGGCATAGGGCAGTGCGGACGTTACGAGGATCTGGCGGCCGCCTTGCGGCGCCGCAGCCTGCACGGAAGTGAGGTCGGATGCGGACATAGGGTCTGTAGAGGAACAGCGGAAAAACAACGGGAAAGTGCGATTCTAGCAGGGGCGCGGGCCGGCGATGCGAGCCGGCGCCGCGGACCGGGCGCCGGAAGGGGCGGGGCCGCGCAAGCGGCGTGCCTGGCGAGGTTGTGCTGCGTTGCAGCACGCATTTTGCAGGCAAAAAAAACCGGGGCGGATACGGCCCCGGAGCAACAACGACAAGAGGAGAATGGTGACGCGCCGGCAACACCAGCCACGTACCGTAAATACTGACCACGGCCTGCGACAGAAGTTCGAAAATTTTTTCGATTCGTTACCGGGCCCGCCGGAAGCCTTGTCCGGCGGGGCCCCGCGGGCAGCGCGCCCGCGTATTCCCCTCGTCGTGCGCTTACTGCGCCTGGGCGGCGCGCAGGTAGATCTCGACGCGGCGGTTCTGTGCGCGGCCGGCTTCGGTCGCGTTGTCCGCGATCGGGTTCGACGGGCCCATGCCCTGGGCCGACAGGCGGCCGCCGTTCACGCCGCGCTGGGCGAGTGCGTTCACGACGCTTTGCGCGCGGTTCTGCGACAGCGTCTGGTTCAGCTGCGCCGAGCCCGTGCTGTCGGTGTAGCCGACGATCGAAGCCGTGACTTGCGGGTTCTGGTTCAGCGTCGTGGCCAGGTCGTTCAGCAGCGGCGTGAAGGCCGGCGTGATCGCGTACTGGTTCGTCGCGAACGTGACCGAGCTCGGCACGTTCAGCTTCAGCGAGCCGTCCGGCTGCTCGGTGACCTGCGTGCCCGTCTTCGCTGCCGACGGCGCGAGCTTGTTCTTGATCGCCTGCCAGTTGTAGCCCGTCACGCCACCGACCAGTGCGCCGACGCCTGCGCCGATCGCCGCGCCCTTGCCGCCACCCGCCAGCGCGCCGATGCCTGCGCCCAGCGCCGCACCCGTGCCGGTACCGACGGCCGTGTTGTTGCCTTGCTGCGTGGCGCAGCCTGCCAGCAGTGCGCCGGCCAATGCGAAGACGGACAAGCGGGTCGCGATTTTCATGTTCATCTTGGATTCCTCTCTTGGTTGAACGAGTCGACAACGACGACAACAGTTACGGCTCCCTGCGCGGACCACCCGAAAAAGCAGGGTCGCCCGGCGCTTGCGGCAGCCGCCGAGGCGGCCGCATGCCCTGTCCGCCAGCGTGGCTGTTCAGACAGCGCGACGCGTCAGCCTCTACAATATAGGCGGTTAGTGGCCGATTTGGCCCTATAGCGTGCCGCACGCGAAGAGTGCGCCGGGCCGCGCGTTCGCGCAATGGCATGCAACAGATTCTTTCACTTTTCCCGATTTTCGCAGCGTAATTTGATATTTTTTGACGTTTGCGCGCGAGAAAAACGTTTTCATGGAGTTTCGATGAGCATTGACCGGGCACAAGTCGACGCCGCGCTGGCGGCAGTCGTCGACCCCAATACCGGCCGCCCGTATGCGGCGAACAAGGGCGTGCGCAACGTCGCGATCGACGGCGATGTCGTGACGCTCGACGTGGTGCTCGGTTACCCCGCGCGCAGCCAGCACGACGACGTGCGCGCGCGCGTCGCCGCCGCGCTCCAGGCCGTGCCGGGCGTGCGCGACGCACGCGTCGCGGTGTCGCAGGACATCGTTGCGCACACGGTGCAGCGTGGCGTGAAGCTGTTGCCGAACGTGAAGAACATCGTCGCGGTCGCGTCGGGCAAGGGCGGCGTCGGCAAGAGCACGACGGCCGTGAACCTCGCGCTCGCGCTGGCCGCGGAAGGCGCGTCGGTCGGCATCCTCGACGCGGACATCTACGGCCCGTCGCTGCCGACGATGCTCGGCATCCACGGCCAGCGCCCGGAGTCGCCGGACAACCAGTCGATGAACCCGCTCGTCGGCCACGGGCTGCAGGCGAACTCGATCGGCTTCCTGATCGAGGAAGACAACCCGATGGTGTGGCGCGGCCCGATGGCGACCTCCGCGCTCGAGCAGCTGCTGCGCCAGACCAACTGGCGCGAGCTCGACTACCTGATCGTCGACATGCCGCCCGGCACCGGCGACATCCAGCTCACGCTCGCGCAGCGCGTGCCCGTCACCGGCGCGGTGATCGTCACGACGCCGCAGGACATCGCGCTGCTCGACGCGAAGAAGGGCCTGAAGATGTTCGAGAAGGTCGGGATCCCGATCCTCGGCATCGTCGAGAACATGAGCATCCACATCTGTTCGAACTGCGGCCACGAAGAGCACATCTTCGGCGCCGGCGGGGCCGAGCGGATGGCGAAGGACTACGACGTGAACGTGCTCGGCAGCCTGCCGCTCGACATCGCGATCCGCGAGCGCGCCGACAGCGGCACGCCGACGGTGGCGGCCGATCCGGACGGCGCGCTGGCGCGCCGCTACCGCGAGATCGCGCGCGGCGTCGCGCTGGCAATTGCCGAGCGATCGCGCGACATGACGTCGAAGTTCCCGTCGATCGTTGTTCAAAATACGTAAAACCCTTGCGGGGCGGGGCCTTACGCTGTTTACGGCGCCGCGAGGCGCGGTATCATGGCGACTTTTCCCGGGTCCCTTTACCCGCCCGGCGCGGCCGTCGTGTCAAACGGCCGTCAGCCGGCATGAGGATCGAATGAAACAACGACATCACGGCGTGCGCGCCGGCCGCGCGCAGCGCGCGCTGCTGGCCGCCGCCGCGCTGGGCCTGCTGGCCGGCTGTACCTCCTTTTCCTCGTCGCACGAAAAACGGGCCGATGCACAACTGCAGCCGACGGTCGGCGCGCAGGCGCGCGGCGCGGTGACGTTCGTCGAGCGCCCGGACGGCGTGCAGGTGACCTACAACCTGGTCGGCCTGCCGCCGAACAGCGACCACGCGCTGCAAGTGCACGAGCGCGGCGACTGCAACGCGGGCGACGGCTCGAGCGCCGGCCAGGTGTTCGCGCCAGCCGCCGACCGGCTGCGCGCCGGCGCGCGCGTCGCCGGCGATCTCGGCAACATCCATGCGGATGCGAACGGCGTCGCGGCCGGCTTCATCGTCGCGCCCGATCTGGCCCTCGATGGCGTGCGCTCGGCGATGAGCCGTGCGGCGCTGGTGCACCGCGACCCGAGCGACCCGGCGTTTCCGCACCATGGCGCGGGGCCTGCGCTGGCCTGCGGCGTGATCCGTTGACGGCCGCCGCGTGCGCCGGCCGATGATCGCGTAAAATGTCCGCCTTTCCCGGCCGTTGCCTTGCGCGAGCGGCCCTCCCTGACTGTCACGCAGCGTTTCCTGGCGCCCCGATATGAGTATCAAGTCCGACAAATGGATTCGGCGCATGGCCGAAGAGCACAAAATGATCGAGCCGTTCGTGCCCGATCAGGTCCGCGCGTCCGAGGACGGCCGCCGGATCGTCAGCTACGGCACGTCGAGCTACGGCTACGACATTCGCTGCGCAGACGAATTCAAGATCTTCACGAACATCAACTCGACGATCGTCGATCCGAAGAACTTCGACGAGGGTTCGTTTGTCGATTTCAAGGGCGACGTGTGCATCATCCCGCCGAACTCGTTCGCGCTGGCCCGCACCGTCGAATATTTCCGGATCCCGCGCACCGTGCTGACCGTCTGCCTCGGCAAGTCGACCTATGCGCGCTGCGGGATCATCGTCAACGTGACGCCGTTCGAACCCGAGTGGGAAGGCTACGTCACGCTGGAATTCTCGAATACCACGCCGCTGCCCGCGAAGATCTACGCGAACGAAGGCGTCGCACAGGTGCTCTTCTTCGAGAGCGACGAAGTGTGCGACGTGTCGTATGCCGATCGCGGCGGCAAGTATCAGGGGCAGCGCGGTGTCACGCTGCCGAAAACCTGATCTGGTTGCATAACGTCTCACCAGTTTCCGGGTGACCGCTGCGCGTGACGCGCCGCGGTCGTTCTTTTTGGAGAATCGCCCATGAAGTTTCGTTTCCCCGTCGTCATCATCGACGAAGATTTCCGCTCCGAGAACATCTCGGGCTCCGGCATCCGGGCGTTGGCCGAAGCGATCGAGAAGGAGGGCGTCGAAGTCCTCGGCCTCACGAGCTACGGCGATCTGACGTCGTTCGCGCAGCAGTCGAGCCGCGCGTCGTGCTTCATCCTGTCGATCGACGACGACGAACTCATGCTCGGCGAGACCGGCCAGGACGGCGAGCTGCCCGAGCTCGCGACCGCGATCATCGAGCTGCGCGCGTTCGTCACCGAAGTGCGCCGCCGCAACGCGGACATCCCGATCTTCCTGTACGGCGAGACGCGCACGTCGCGCCATCTGCCGAACGACATCCTGCGCGAACTGCACGGCTTCATCCACATGTTCGAGGACACGCCGGAGTTCGTCGCGCGCCACATCATCCGTGAAGCGAAGGTCTATCTCGACTCGCTCGCGCCGCCGTTCTTCAAGGAACTCGTCAAGTACGCGGACGAAGGCTCGTACTCGTGGCACTGCCCGGGCCACTCGGGCGGCGTCGCGTTCCTGAAGAACCCGCTCGGCCAGATGTTCCACCAGTTCTTCGGCGAGAACATGCTGCGCGCGGACGTCTGCAACGCCGTGGACGAACTCGGCCAGCTGCTCGACCACACGGGCCCGGTCGCGGCGTCCGAGCGCAATGCGGCGCGCATCTTCAGCGCCGACCACCTGTTCTTCGTGACCAACGGCACGTCGACGTCGAACAAGATCGTCTGGCACGCGACGGTCGCGCCGGGCGACATCGTGCTGGTCGACCGCAACTGTCACAAGTCGATCCTGCACGCGATCACGATGACGGGCGCGATCCCCGTGTTCCTGACGCCGACGCGCAACCACTTCGGCATCATCGGGCCGATTCCGCGCGACGAATTCAAGCCGGAGAACATCCGCAAGAAGATCGAGGCGAACCCGTTCGCGCGCGAAGCGATGCGCGAGAACCCGGACATGAAGCCGCGGATCCTGACGATCACGCAGAGCACGTACGACGGCGTCGTCTACAACGTCGAGATGATCAAGGACCTGCTCGGCGACCTGCTCGACACGCTGCACTTCGACGAAGCGTGGCTGCCGCACGCGACGTTCCACGATTTCTACCGCGACATGCACGCGATCGGCGACGGCCGTCCGCGCACGGGCGCGCTCGTGTTCGCGACGCACTCGACGCACAAGCTGCTCGCGGGCATTTCGCAGGCATCGCAGATCGTCGTGCAGGATTCGGAGAACCGCACGTTCGACAAGCACCGCTTCAACGAGGCGTACCTGATGCACACGTCGACGAGCCCGCAGTACGCGATCATCGCGTCGTGCGACGTCGCGGCCGCGATGATGGAGCCGCCGGGCGGCACCGCGCTCGTGGAGGAATCGATCGCCGAGGCGATCGACTTCCGCCGCGCGATGCGCAAGGTCGACGCCGAATACGGCGACGACTGGTTCTTCAGCGTGTGGGGCCCGGACAACCTGTCCGAGGAAGGCATCGGTTCGCGCGAAGACTGGATGCTGAAGCCGAACGACCACTGGCACGGCTTCGGCTCGCTGGCGGAAGGCTTCAACATGCTCGACCCGATCAAGGCGACGATCATCACGCCGGGGCTCGACGTCGACGGCGAGTTCGGCGAGACGGGCATTCCGGCCGCGATCGTCACGAAGTACCTGGCCGAGCACGGGATCATCGTCGAGAAGACCGGCCTGTACTCGTTCTTCATCATGTTCACGATCGGCATCACGAAGGGCCGCTGGAACTCGATGGTGACCGAGCTGCAGCAGTTCAAGGACGACTACGACAACAACCAGCCGCTGTGGCGCGTGCTGCCGGAATTCGTCGCACAGCATCCGCGCTACGAGCGCGTCGGCCTGCGCGACCTGTGCACGCAGATCCACGACGTGTACCGCGCGAACGACATCGCCCGCCTGACGACGGAGATGTACCTGTCGGACATGGAGCCGGCGATGAAGCCGTCCGACGCGTTCGCGAAGCTCGCGCACCGCAAGATCGACCGCGTGCCGCTCGACGAGCTCGAAGGCCGCGTGACGAGCATCCTGCTCACGCCGTACCCGCCGGGCATTCCGCTGCTGATTCCGGGCGAGCGCTTCAACAAGACGATCATGAACTACCTGCGGTTCGCGCGCGACTTCAACGAGCGTTTCCCGGGCTTCCACACCGACATCCACGGCCTCGTCGCGGAAGAGGTGAACGGCCGCGTCGAGTACTTCGTCGACTGCGTGCGCGACTGATGGCGACGTACGGACGATTCCGGGCGATGCGCGCGGCGCTGGCCGCGCTCGTCGTCTGGGCGGCTGGCGCGGCGGGGCTGGCAGGGCCGGGCGCCGCGCACGCGGAAGTCGCGGCGGCCGATCCGATCGACGTCGCGATGCGGCAATGCCTCGCGCGGCGCGACCGGTCGTCGCCGGCCGGCCAGATCCAGTGCATGGGCGAAACGCAGCAGCAGTGGCAGGCCGTGATGGACGGCGCGTACCAGCGCCTGTTGAAGGATGCGCCGGCCGATGCGAAGCGCGGCTGGCAGGACAGCCAGCGCCATTGGCTCACGTGGCGCAAGGACGAAGTGCATCTGCTGAAGGCCGTGTACGACACGACGCGCGGCACCGCGTATGCGATGTCGAGCGCCGATCTGCAGCTGCAGCCGGTGCGCGATCGCGCGCTGGCGCTGCGCGGCGCAGCCGATCGCTATGCGCCGCAGCCGCCCGCCGCGGTACCGGTCGCGGCGACGAGCGGCGCGCAGGGTGGTGCAGGCGCGGCGGCCGCGCCGGCCGGCGGCAAGCCGGCGAACGCACCGCGCGATCCGGCCGTGCGCCGTGTGCGGCCCTGTGCGCAGGATGCCGCATGCGAGCACGCGATATTCGACCTGAACCGCTATTACCAGAAACTGCGCCGCAAGATGCCTGTGCATTCGGCCGCGACGCTCGTCCGCGCACAGCGTGCGTGGATGGCGTTCCGCGACGCGACGGCGCCGCTCGTCGGCGAGGACGGGCGCGTCGACCTGATCGGCGCGCGCATCGCGACGATGAAGCGTCTGTCGGAGACGGCCGGCAACCAGTAAGGCCGGTGCGACGCCGGCAGGTTGGCGACACGACAAAACGGGCACCCTCGGGTGCCCGTTTTGCATGGCGCGGTGGCCGATTACGCGGGCTGCGACGTACCCTGCAGGCCGAACCACGACGGCACGAGCGCGACCGCATCGTCGAGCGACGCGAGCACGTGCAGGCTCAGCGCGATGATTTCGGGCGTCGGCGCCTTCAGATCGGGCACGGTGACGACCGATGCGCCGGCGCCGGCGGCCGACTGCGCGCCGAAGTCGCTGTCCTCGAACGCGACGCACGCGTGGGCCGGCACGCCGAGGCGTTCGGCCGCGAGCCGGTAGACGGCCGGATCGGGCTTGCCGCGCGCGACTTCGTCGCCGCCCGCGATCGCACGGAAGAACGGCAGCACGCCGACCGCGTCGAGCCGCGCACGGATCACGTCGCCGGCGGACGACGACGCGACCGCGCACGGAATGCCGGCCTGCGCGAGTGCATCGAGCAGCGCGAACGCGCCCGGTTTCAGCGGAAACTTCGGATGCGGCTCGGGCGCCGCGAGCTGTTCGCGCACGCGGGTGCGCACGGCGTCGAACGTATCGGGGTTGCCGATCAGCCGCGCCAGGATGACCTGGCCTTCGGCGAACGAACGGCCGACGATCTGCAGGTAGTCGGCGACGGTCAGCGCGACACCGTGTGCATTCGACACGTCGATCCACGTGTTCATGATGGTCCGCTCGGAATCGACGAGCAGGCCGTCCATGTCGAAGAGCGCGGCGGAAAAGGTCATCGGCGGCATCCGTGAAGCGGGGCAGGCGACGGGCGGCGTGACGGCCGCCCGAATGAAAAACGGACGCCGAAGGCGTCCGTCCGGAACAGCAGGCGGTTACCGGCCGAGTGCGGCGCGGGCTGCCTTGACGGCCGCGCGCACCTGGTCGGGTGCGGTGCCGCCCGGGTGGTTGCGGCTCGCGACCGACCCCTCGAGCGTCAGGTAGCCGAACACGTCGTCGCCGATCAGGTGCGCGACGTTCGGCAGATCCTGCTTCATCTCGTCGAGCGTCAGGTCGGCGAGATCGATGCCGCGGTCGTCGCAGATCTTCACGGCATGCGCGACGGCTTCGTGCGCATCGCGGAACGGCAGGCCGCGCTTCACGAGGTAGTCGGCGAGGTCGGTCGCGGTCGAGAAGCCCTGCAGCGCGGCCGCACGCATCGCGTCCGGCTTCACGGTGATGCCGGCAACCATCTCGGCGAAGATCCGCAGCGTGTCGGCGACGGTGTCGACCGTGTCGAACAGCGGTTCCTTGTCTTCCTGGTTGTCCTTGTTGTACGCGAGCGGCTGGCCCTTCATCAGCGTCAGCAGCGCCATCAGGTGGCCGTTCACGCGGCCGGTCTTGCCGCGCGCGAGCTCGGGCACGTCCGGGTTCTTCTTCTGCGGCATGATCGAGCTGCCGGTGCAGAAGCGGTCGGCGATGTCGATGAAGCCGACGCGCGGGCTCATCCACAGCACGAGTTCTTCGGAGAAGCGCGACACGTGCGTCATCACGAGCGCCGAGGCCGCCGTGAATTCGATCGCGAAGTCGCGATCGGACACCGCGTCGAGCGAGTTCGCGCAGATGCCGTCGAAGCCGAGCGTCTTCGCCACGGCATGACGGTCGATCGGGTAGCTCGTGCCCGCGAGCGCGGCCGCGCCGAGCGGCAGGCGGTTCACGCGCGTGCGGCAGTCGCGCATGCGTTCCGCGTCGCGCGTGAACATCTCGACGTACGCGAGCAGGTGGTGGCCGAACGTGACGGGTTGCGCGACCTGCAGGTGCGTGAAGCCCGGCATGATCGTGTCGGCGTTCTGTTCCGCGAGGTCGACCAGCGCGCCGCGCAGGTCGTTCAGCAGGCCGCCGATGCGGTCGATCTCGCCGCGCAGCCACAGGCGGATGTCGGTCGCGACCTGGTCGTTGCGCGAGCGGCCCGTGTGCAGGCGCTTGCCCGCGTCGCCGATCAGCGCGGTCAGGCGCGCCTCGATGTTCAGGTGGACGTCTTCCAGGTCGAGCTGCCATTCGAATTCGCCGCGCTCGATCTCGCCCTTGATCTGCGCCATCCCGCGTTCGATCGCGGCCAGGTCGTCGGCGCTGATGATCTTCTGCGCGGCGAGCATGTTCGCGTGCGCGAGCGAGCCGGCGATGTCGACGAGCGCGAGGCGCTTGTCGAAAAACACCGACGACGTGTAGCGCTTGACCAGTTCCGACATCGGTTCCGAGAAGCGGGCCGACCAGGCCTCGCCCTTTTTGTGCAGTTGGGACGTCATGGCGATTCTTCGAAGGGGAGTTGGGCAGCGTGCGCCGCCGAGGGAATCCCGCAATTCTAGCATTCGCGGGCCTGCCGGCCGTGGCCCGCGCGGGCCGGCCCGCTCAGTCGCGCACCAGCACGACGAGCTTCAGGTCCTCGCGGTGCGCGGGCTTTAGCGTGATCTGCTGGTACACGAGGCGGCCGTCGGCCGGATGGTCGAATTCGCGCAGCCCGCCTTCGCGTTCGAACACGTCCTGCGACGCCCAGTACTGCGCGAATGCGTCGCTGCCGGCGGTCAGCGCGTCGATCAGCGCGCGCGTCGGCGCGTCGGCCAGGTGGCGGATCGAATCGGCGCGGAATTCGGCCGCGAGACGCCGGGCGCGGGTTTCCCAGTCGACGATCAGCGTGCGCGCGGCCGGCGACATGAACGTGAAGCGCAGCAGGTTGCGATCGTGCTCGCCGTCGAGCCAGCCGGAAAAGAGCGCGGCGGCCGGCGCATTCCACGCGAGCGCGTTCCATTGGCGGTCGAGCACGTAGGCAGGCGTCGCGATCGCCGCGACGGTCGCGGCGAGCGTCGGCGGCAGGTCGCCGCCCGCGACGTCGGGCTCGGCCGGGTCGCGCTGCGCGGCCAGCTCGAACAGGTACGCGCGTTCGGCCTTCGACAGCTGCAGCGCGACGGCGATCCGCGCGAGCGCGTCGGCCGACGCGGACACCGGGCGGCCCTGTTCGATCCACGTGTACCAGGTCGGGCTGACGCCGCACAGTTGCGCGACTTCCTCGCGCCGCAGCCCCGGCGTGCGGCGGCGCGGGCCGGGCGGCAGGCCGACGGCCTGCGGCGACAGCCGCTCGCGGTGAGCGCGGATGAATTCGCCGAGCGCGCGGGCGGGCGTGGCGTCGAGCGGCGGGACGGGGGCGGAGGGCGGCTGGTTCATGCGGGAACGGCGAAATGGATACGAGGACGCGGCAACGTTCAGACAGGTGGATCGAATACCAGAATAACTGCTTAACTTGTACTGGTACAGGCGTGGGCCTATTGTAGCGTCTCGCGCGCTGGCAGGGCAGCGGGCGTCCCACAAAACGCGTTGCACGGGGCCGGAACGCGCGCTGAAGCGCCAACACCGGGCGACTGCATCAAGGAAAGGAGCGAACGATGAAACACCACGACCAGGTCGCCGACGCATTCGGCACGACGGCCGCCGCCTATCTGACGAGCACGGTTCATGCGACGGGCGCCGACCTGCAGACGCTCGCCGACGCGGTGAGCGCGACACCCGATGCCGCGGTGCTCGATCTCGGCTGCGGCGCCGGCCATGCGAGCTTCGCGGTCGCGCCGCACGTGCGCGACGTGGTCGCCTACGATCTGGCCGCGCCGATGCTCGCGACCGTCGATGCGGCCGCGCGCGAACGCGGGCTCGCGAACATCCGCACGCAGCAGGGCCCGGCCGAGCGGCTGCCGTTCGACACGGCGACGTTCGACTGGGTCGTGAGCCGGATGAGCGCGCATCACTGGCACGACATGCGCGCGGCGCTCGCCGAGGTGCGCCGCGTGCTGAAACCGGGCGGCCGCGTGCTGATGATCGACATCGCGGGCAACGATCATCCGCTTCTCGACACGTACCTGCAGGCGGCGGAAGTGTTGCGCGACGCGTCGCACGTGCGCGACTACCGCGCCGACGAATGGCTCGCGATGTTCCGCGAGGCCGGCTTCGACGCGCAGGTGCACAGCCGCTGGCGGCTGCCGATCGATTTCGAGACGTGGGTTGCGCGCATCCGCACGCCGGCCGACAGCGTGACCGGCATTCGCGCATTGTGGGCGCATGCGCCGGACGAGGTGCGCGGCTATTACGCGGTGCAGCCCGACGGTTCGTTCGAGCACGACGCGCTGCTGATCGACGCGCATTGAGCGGGTGGCGCGTTCTGCGCCGTTACGCGGCAGCATGAAAAAAGCCGCGATACGCCTACTCGCGTATCGCGGCTTTCACGATGCGGGCCGGCGCGGAGCGAGCCCGCGCCGCCTGCGGATCAGCCGGTGTTGCGCAGGCCGGCCGCGATCCCGTTGATCGTCAGGTGAATCCCGCGGCGCAGCCGCGCGTTCGTGTCGCCCGCACGGTGACGCTTGATCAGCTCGACCTGCAGGTGGTTCAGCGGGTCGAGATACGGGAAGCGGTTCTTGATCGAGCGCGCGAGCAGCGGGTTGGTCGCGAGGCGGCCTTCGTGCCCGGTGATTTCCGCGAGCGCGTGCGACGTGCGCTCCCATTCCGCGACGATCCGCTCGAACACGTGCTTGCGCAGCTTGCGATCGGACACGAGCTGCGCGTAGCGCGACGCGACCGCGAGATCGGTCTTCGCGAGCACCATGTCCATGTTCGACAGCAGGTTCGAGAAGAACGGCCAGGTCTTGTTCATCTTCTTCAGCAGCGCGACGCGCTTCGTGCGCTCGGTGTCGTCCTGCGCGCTGTCGAGATACGCGCTCACCGCGCTGCCGAAGCCGTACCAGCCGGTCAGCAGCAGCCGGCACTGGCCCCACGAGAAGCCCCACGGAATCGCGCGAAGATCCTCGATCTTGCGCTGCTTCGGATCCTGCAGCTTGCGCGATGCCGGGCGGCTGCCGATGTTCAGCTCGGCGATCTCGGTGATCGGCGTCGACGAGAAGAAGTAGTCGGTGAAGCCCGGGGTTTCATAGACGAGCGCGCGGTAGGCGGCCATCGCCGAGTCGGACAGCGTCTGCATCGCGGCTTCGAACGCGGGCAACTGCGCCGGCGCGTTCGACTGCGGCAGCAGCGACGCTTCGAGCGTTGCGGCGACGACCGTCTCGAGGTTCCGGCGGCCGATCGACGGGTTCGAGAACTTGCTCGCGATCACCTCGCCCTGTTCGGTCAGGCGGATCTGGCCGTTCACGGTGCCCGGCGGCTGCGACAGGATTGCCTGGTAGGTCGGGCCGCCCCCGCGGCCGACCGTGCCGCCCCGGCCGTGGAACAGCCGCAGCGTGATCTTGCGCTCGCGGAACAGGTCGACGAGCGCGAGTTCCGCGCGATACAGCTCCCAGTTCGACGTGAGGAAGCCGCCGTCCTTGTTGCTGTCCGAGTAGCCGAGCATCACTTCCTGTTCGGCGCCCTGGTGCGCGATCAGCGTGTCGATGCCCGGCAGTGCGAAGTAGTCGCGCATGATGCGCGACGCGTCGCGCAGGTCGGGGATCGTCTCGAACAGCGGGATCACCATCAGGCTGTTCCTCGCGTCGCTGCCCGGCACGCCGAGCGTGCCTTCGAGCAGGCCCGTCTCCTTCTGCAGCAGCAGCACCTCGACGAGGTCGCTGACGGTTTCCGTATGCGAGATGATGTAGTTGCGCACCGCGCGCGCGCCGAATTGCGCGCGGACTTCGCGCGCCTTCTCGAACACGCCGAGCTCGCTTTGCGCGAGTGCCGAGTATTCGAAGTACGGCGAGCGCAGCGGGCGCGGATCGGCGAGCGCGGCGAGCAGCACGCGCAGCTTGTCTTCCTCGGCGAGCGCCGCGTAGTCGGCCTCGACGCCCGCGCGCGCGAACAGCTCGGCGACCACCGCTTCGTGGATGTCGGAGCTCTGGCGCAGGTCGATGCTCGCGAGATGGAAGCCGAACACTTCGGCCGCGCGCACGAGCGGCGCGAGGCGCGGCGCGGCGAGCGACGTGCCGTGGTGCTCGTCGAGCGACGCGGTCAGCACCTTCAGGTCGGCGACGAACGCCTCGGAATCCGCATACGGGATCGCGCGCACGGGCGGCGCGCCGCGACCCGCGCTGCGCACGGGCACCGTGCCTTCGCCGACGCGCACGCGCGCGCTCGCGGCGAGCCGCGTGTAGATGCCGATCAGCGCGCGGCGATACGGTTCGTCGACGCGGTGCGGCGACTGGTCGGGCGATGCGGCCGCCAGCGCCTTCACCGCGTCGTTCGCGCCGACGAGCAGGTTCGACACCGAGAGCTCGGCGCCGAGCTTGTGCACCTGTTCCAGGTAGTGCTCGAGGATCACCGCGGCCTGGCGGTTGATCGCTTCGTCGAGCGTCGGCGCGGTCACGTTCGGGTTGCCGTCGCGGTCGCCGCCGATCCAGCTGCCCATCTGGAAGAACGCGGGCACGCGGGCGGACAGGCCGTGCTCGGCGAGCGCGGCCTCGATGTCGCCGTAGAGCGCGGGCAGTTCGTCGAGGAACGTCGCGCGGTAGTACGACAGCGCGTTCTCGATCTCGTCGCCGACCGTCAGGCGCGAGTCGCGCAGCATGCGCGTCTGCCACAGCGCGGTCACGCGCGCGCGTAGCATCGCTTCGTTGTACTGGCGCTCGCGTGCGGTCAGTTCCTGGTCGCGTTCGGCGAGCAGGCGCGCGATGTCGTGCTGTGCGTCGAGGATGCTCTTGCGCTGCACTTCGGTCGGGTGCGCGGTCAGCACCGGCACGATCAGCGCATCGTCGAAGAAGCGCTGCAGCAGGCGTTTCGACGCGTTGCCGGTCGTCTTCAGCTGTTCGAGCGCGTACGCGACGGTGCCGGGCTGCGGCGCGGAGCCGGCCAGCGCGTGGATGCGGCGGCGGCGGTTGTGATGGCGGTCTTCCGCGATGTTCGCGAGATGCGAGAAATAGCTGAACGCGCGCACGACGCTCACCGTCTGTTCCGGCGTCAGCTTGCGCAGTTTCTTCTCGAGCGTCTGCGCGGCTTCGCTGTCGTCCTCGCGGCGGAACTTGACCGCGGTCTGGCGGATCGTTTCGACGACGTCGAATACCGTATCGCCTTCCTGTTCGCGCACGACGTCGCCGAGCAGACGGCCGAGGAAGCGGATGTCCTCGAACAGCGGGCCGTCCTTGTCGTCGCGCGTGCGCGTGCCGGCCTTCGGCGCGGCGGCCTTGCGGGCAGCGGGGCCGGCGGCTCGGGGCGCGCGTTTTGTCTGACGTATCGGGTCTTTCGGTTTCGTTGCCGTTTTCGCACGGCCGTTCGCGGCGGTGGCGACGGTGTCCGTCGAGGCGTCGGAGGAGGACAGGGCAGCATTGCGGCGCGCCGTGCGCGCCGATCCGGAAGACTTCACGATGGGTTTCCTTGGGAAAGCTCGAGTCAAAAGGAACTGCGGAAACTGCGGGAACTGCGGTCAAGCAACCAGCTACGTGCGGCACATCCGCACATCGGCGCCGCGACCCGCACAGGGGCAGGCCGGGCGCAGGCTCCGGGCCCGGGCGGGCCGGGGCGTGCGTGCTACCATTGTTCGATCTTCAATCCCGTCCTTCGATGTTCCAGCAATGAATTCCGAGACCCCTGCGGCCGGGCCGCAACAGGCACAGCCGCCCGCGACGTTGACGATTGCTTCGCGCGAGAGCCGCCTGGCGATGTGGCAAGCCGAACATGTGCGTGATGCGCTGCGCAAATTATATCCAGCTTGTGACGTGAAAATCCTCGGGATGACGACACGCGGCGATCAGATTCTCGATCGCACGCTGTCGAAGGTCGGCGGCAAGGGCCTGTTCGTGAAGGAACTGGAGACCGCGCTGGCCGACGGCCGCGCCGATCTCGCCGTGCATTCGCTGAAGGACGTGCCGATGGCGCTGCCCGACGGCTTCACGCTCGCCGCGATCATGGAGCGCGAAGACCCGCGCGACGCGTTCGTGTCGAACGACTACGCGTCGCTCGACGCGCTGCCGGCCGGCGCGGTCGTCGGCACGTCGAGCCTGCGCCGCGAAGCGATGCTGCGTTCGCGTTATCCGCATCTCGACGTCCTGCCGCTGCGCGGCAACCTCGACACGCGTCTCGCGAAGCTCGACCGCGGCGACTACGCGGCGATCATCCTCGCGGCCGCCGGCCTGAAACGCCTCGGCCTCGAAGCGCGGATTCGCGCGCTGATCGACGTCGAAGCGAGCCCGCCCGCGGCCGGTCAGGGCGCGCTCGGCATCGAGATCGCCGCGCACCGCGACGACGTCGCTGCGTGGCTCGCGCCGCTGCACGACCCGCAGACCGCACTCGCGGTCGAGGCCGAGCGGATGGTGTCGCGCGCGCTCGGCGGCAGCTGCGAGGTGCCGCTCGCCGCGCACGCGGTGTGGCGCGCGGGCGAGCTGTACCTGACGGGCCGCGTGTCGACGACTGACGGCAAACGCGTGCTGACCGCCGAGGAGTGCGGTGCCGTGATGACCGTCGCCGATGCGCTCGCGCTGGGCCGTGCGGTGTCCGACGAGCTCGAGGCGCAAGGCGCGCTCGATATCGTCCAGGCGCTGCTCGCGGCCTCGCAGGCCGGCAAGGGCGACGCCTGATGGCGGGCGGCGCGCGCGCGTTCACCGCTGTCCTGACGCGTCCGGACGGCCAGTCCGACGCGCTGGCATCGCAACTGGCCGATGCCGGTTGCGACGTGCTTGAATTCCCGCTGATCGATATTGCGCCGGTTGACGATCCGGCACCGCTGGACGCCGCGTTCGCGGCGCTTGCCGACTACGCGCTGGTGATTTTCGTGTCGCCGAACGCGATCGACCGCGCACTCGCGCAGTACGGCGCGATCTGGCCGAACGCGTTGCCGGTCGGCGTGGTCGGGCCCGGCAGCGTCGCGGCGCTCGAGCGTCACGGCATCGCGGCGCCCGCGCATCGCGTGATCGCGCCGCAGGCGCCGGCCGACGGCGGCATGCCTCATTACGATTCCGAAAGCCTGTTCGCATGCATCGAGGCCGCGTTCGGCGGCGCGCAGGCACTGGCGGGCAAGCGCGTGCTGATCGTGCGCGGCGACGGCGGGCGCGAATGGCTTGCCGACCGCCTGCGCGAGGCCGGCGCGGACGTCACGCTCGTCGCGGCCTACCGGCGAGTCGTGCCGGAGCCGCGCGTCGGCGCGTGGGAGCGCGTGCACGCGCTGCTCGACGGCCAGCCGCATGCGTGGCTGGTCACCAGCTCGGAAGGTGTGCGCAACCTGCACGAGCTTGCGCGGGCGCACTTGAACGATGCCGAGATCGAGGCGCTGAAGCATGCGCCGCTCGTCACGCCGCACCCGCGGATCGAGCAGACCGCGCGCGCATTGGGTTTTGATAGGATTACGCTGACCGGCGCGGGCGATGAGCGCATCGTCCGCGCGTTTCGAACGATGGCCGACGAGGCCGTCCAACCGGCGACAGCCGCACCGGTGACTAAACGCATGACAGATACCAACGATTCCAAAAGCGTCGCTTCCCAGCCGGCCGCTGCATCCGCACCGCCGCCCAGTCCCCCTTATCTCGCGCCCGAGCCGCCCGCGCGTCGCGGCGGCAGCGCGGTGCTGTGGTTCGTCGTCGTCGTGCTCGGCTGCGCGGCGGGTGTCGGCGGCTACGCGCTGAACCGCAAGATCGACCGGCTCGACGGCACGTTCGTCACGCGCCAGAAGGCGCTCGACGCGCAGACGGCCGAAACGCGCATGAAGACCGAGCAGGCGCTCGCCAGCACGCACCAGGTCGACACGCAGCTCGCGCAGCTCGACGGCAAGCTCGCCGACGCGCAGAGCGCGCAGCAGGCGCTGCAGCAGCAATACCAGGACCTGTCGCGCAACCGCGACGCGTGGATGCTCGAGGAAGTCGACCAGATGCTGTCGAGCGCGAGCCAGCAGCTTCAGCTGACCGGCAACACGCAGCTCGCGCTGATCGCGCTGCAGAATGCCGACGCGCGTCTCGCGACGTCGCAGAGCGCGCAGGCCGTCACGGTGCGCAAGGCGCTCGCGCAGGACATCGAGAAGCTGAAGGCCGCACCGGCGGCCGATCTCACGGGCCTCGCGATCAAGCTCGACGACGCAATCGCGAAGATCGACGCGCTGCCGCTGTCCGGCGAGGCGATCGTGCCGCACGCGGAGCCGAAGGCTGTGCCGGCCGAAGCCGCATCGTCGGCCGTGGCCGGCGAGCCGCGCTGGAAGGTGTGGTGGCACGACTTCTCGGCCGGCCTCGGCCAGCAGCTGAAGAGCCTCGTGCAGGTGCGCCGGATCGACAACGCGGACGCGATGCTCGCGTCGCCCGATCAGGGCTATTTCGTGCGCGAGAACGTGAAGCTGCGCCTGCTCACCGCGCGGCTGTCGCTGCTCGCGCGCAACGACAGCGCGATGAAGGCCGACCTGCACGCCGCGCAGGCGTCGCTCGGGAAGTATTTCGATCAGGCATCGAAGGACACGCAGACCGTCGAGGATCTGCTCAAGCAGGTCGACGGCGCATCGCTGACGGTCGCGGTGCCGAACCTGAATACGAGCCTGAACGCCGTTCAGCAGTTCAAGAGCCGGGGGTAACGATGACGCTTCGAGGAATCGTCTGGCTCGCGGTCCTGTTCGCGATCGCCGCGGCGCTCGCCACCGTCGGCCGTTTCGACGCGGGGCAGGTGCTGCTCGTCTATCCGCCGTACCGGATCGACGTGTCGCTGAACCTGTTCGTGATCGCCATCGTCGTGCTGTTCATCGTCGTGTACGCGCTGCTGCGCATCGTGCGCAACATCTGGCGCATGCCGCAGCGGGTCGCCGCATATCGGGCACGCTCGCGCAACGAGAAGGCACAGGCGTCGCTGCGCGACGCAATTTCGAACCTGTACGCGGGCCGCTTCTCGCGCGCGGAGAAGGCCGCGCGTGAAGCGCTGACGGTCGATGCGAACCTGGGCGCCGCGAGTCTCGTCGCGGCCACGGCCGCGCACCGGATGCACGAGTACACGCGCCGCGACGACTGGCTGTCGAAGGTGGACGCGCCCGAATGGCAGGACGCCCGGCTGCTCGCGGCTGCCGACATGCGCGCGGATGCGCGCGATGCCGACGGCGCGCTCGCCGCGCTGGCCGACATGCAGGCCGGCGGCAAGCGCATTCACGCGCAGCAGGTTGCGCTGCGCGCGCAGCAGCAACTGAAGAACTGGGCCGAGGTGTTGAAGCTCGCGAAGGCGCTCGAGAAGCGCGAGGCGCTGCATCCGGCCGCGGCCGTGCGGCTGCGCCAGCAGGCGGCGGAAAACCTGCTGCGCGAACGCCGGCACGACCCGGACGCGCTGCTCGAAGTGTGGCAGTCGCTGTCGCCGGTCGAGCGCCAGTCGCCGCGTCTGGCCGATCTCGCGGCCGACCTGCTCGTACCGCTCGAGCGCCGCAACGAAGCGCGCCGCATCGTCGAGGACGCGCTCGCGCACAACTGGGATGCCCGCCTGCTGCGCCGTTACCCGGATACGGCCGGCGCCGATGCGCTGCCGCTGATCCAGAAGGCGGAAGGGTGGAAGAAGGATCATCCGGAAGACGCCGACCTCTTGTTCGCGCTCGGCCGCCTCTGCCAGCAGCAGCAGCTGTGGGGCAAGGCGCAGTCGTTCCTCGAATCGGCGCTGAAGCTGGCCGACAACGAGGCGCTGAAGGTGCGGGCGCATCGCGCGCTCGCCCGCCTGTTCGAGCATCTCGGCGAAACCGACAAGGCGGCAAAGCACTATCGCGAAAGCGCGCTCGCGATCACCGTGGTCTGACGCGGCGCTGCACTGCACGGCGTAAAAAGCCCCGAACGCCAAGCGGCCTTCGGGGCTTTTTTCGTCCGTCGCCGGCCGGCCCGAACGCGTTACGCGCCGAGCCTGCGCAGCAGGTCGTCCTCGCTCGCGACGAACCACACCGATTGGCCGCGGTTGGATTCGCGAACGAGCGCGCGCAGCGCTTCGCTGCGCGCGAGCCAGCGGTCGATGTCGCCGACCACGCCGAGCCGGACGCCGTAATTGACGAGCTTCTGCAGCACGGCGCCGGCCAGCCCGCTGTCGAGCCGGTAGAAGTCGTCGTGCAGCGCGTCGGCGGGGATCGCGATCCAGTCGGCTTCGTGCTCGTGCGCGAGCGCGACGAGATCGAGCGCATCGCTTTCCCGCTGCACGAGGGCGGAGGAAGGGGCGCGGACCAGCACACGGCTGCCGGCTGCCTGAACGATTCGGTGGGACATGGTGTCGGGTTCCGTCGATGTCAGAAATGCGAGCACGGTGTCGCGCTGCCCGCGGATGAAGTGCGGCTGCCCGGGAAGAAACCGGACTTGCGCGTGCGGCACGAGACGCGTCAGACGATCACGGGTGTCGCGTGAATCGAGCATCACGTCGCGTCCGCCGACGACCGCCAGCACGGGCATCGACAATGTGCGGAGCGTATCGTCGTCGAATACCGGGATCGGTTCGATGCGCGGGCGAAACCCGCGGTCGACGGCGTGCATCAATGCGAGCGTGTCGCGTTCGGCCGGCGTCGATGCGGGCGGCAGACGACCGAGCACGCGCCGCCGCACGCACGCGCGCCCGATATCGCCGAGCAGCAACAACGGCAGCGCCCACCACAGAAACGGTTTCTGCCGGCCGATGCCGGACGGGCAGAGCAGCGCGAGCCGCGTGACGCGCGCCGGCCGGCGCAACGCGAAGTCGAGTGCCGTTCGCGCGCCGAGCGAGATGCCGGCGAACGCGGCGCGCGATACCTGCAGGCCGTCGAGCACGTCGTCGAGCCACTGCGCGTACGCGTCGCTCGCGAGTGGAGGGCGCGACGGCGCGCTCGGTCCCGCTTCGCCGATCACGTCGATCGCGTAGAGCCGGAAGTGCGTCGACCAGACGGCCGCGTAATGCTGCCAGCTTGCCGCCGTCGTCTGCGCACCGTGGATCAGCACGACCGGCGGCGCGTGTTCGGGGCCGCAGTCGATCACGTGCGTCGCGCCGTGCCGTGTTTGCACCGTGACGCGCCGATGCCCGGCCGGCCAGTGCGACAGTGCGGCCGCGTAAGCAGCACGAATCGCGCGCGCGTGGCGGGGCGACCGGAAGATCGCGCTCATGCCCCGCTTTGCTGCAGCAACCTCTCGAGCGACGACATCAGCGCAGCCGTGTCGGCCGGTGTCGCGGCGACGATGATCTTGACCACGCTCGCGGCGGGATCGAACGTCACGTCGATCCGCACGGGATCGACGTACGACGTGCGGCCCGACGCCATCGCATGCAGCGAGCGCGACAGGTACTGGTGCAGCGACTGGGACGCGTCCGGAATGTCGACGATGCTGGTGACGCGCACCGCGCGCGGCACGGGCGCGGCCGGCTCCGTTGGCGCGAACGCGGCAAGGTCGGCAGCGAGGATGCGGTACGCGCGGCCGACCCGCGTCGCGCGCAGCTTGCCGTCGCGAATGAACCGCAGGATGGTCTTCGGATGGACGCGAAGGCGGGCGGCAGTGTCTTCGACGGTGTGGAACATGGTCGGCAAATGATTTCCTTAATACTCTTTATTGTTCCATATAAAAGGGAGCATAAGGGAATAATTTGGTGAATAGGGCGCCATCATCCGGCTGACTTGGCTCGGCTGATCCGGATAGCGCCTGCCCGGAATCGAAGACGCCCCGGCAACCGGGGGATTCCGGCTGCCGGGGCGTTATCGGGGGCCGGCAATCGATCGGCCGGCGTGCTTCGCGTGCCGTGCGTGCAGTTACGCGCCGCGCATCACTTGTCGACCAGCTGCTTCGGCACGGACAGCGCGAGCAGCCCGCCGAGCACGAGGAACGCGGCAAGCATGTACATGCCCGCATCGTTGGCGCCCGTCGCCTGCTTGAGCCAGCCCATCAGGTACGGGCTCAGGAAGCCGGCCAGGTTGCCGATCGAGTTGATCATCGCGATGCCGGCCGCGGCCGCCGTGCCGCCGAGGAACGCTGTCGGCAGGCTCCAGAACAGCGGCAGTGTCGTCAGGATGCCGATCGTCGCGAGCGTGAGGCCGAGCATCGCGAGCGAGGTCTGGTGCGCCCAGATCACCGACAGCACGAGTCCGATTGCACCGATCGCGGCCGGAATCGCGACGTGCCAGCGGCGTTCGCGGCGCCTGTCTGCGCTGCGCGCGATCAGGATCATCGCGACCACCGCGGCGGCATACGGAATCGCCGACAGCAGGCCGATCGCGACCGTGTCGGTGACGCCCGTCGCCTTGATGATGGTCGGCAGCCAGAAGCCGACGCCGTAGAGCCCCATCACGAACGAGAAGTAGATGAGCGCCATGAGCAACACGCGCGGGCTGGCCAGCACGGCGCCGAGCGGCAGGTCTTGCTTCGTCGCTTCTTCCGCGTCGACGTTGCGCGCGAGCAGCGCCTTTTCCTCGTCGGTCAGCCAGTTCGCCTTCGCGATCCGGTCGTCGAGCTTGAGGAACACGACGACGCCGACCAGCACCGACGGGATGCCTTCGAGCAGGAACAGCCATTGCCAGCCGTGCCAGCCGCTCACGCCGTCGAACGCCTTCAGGATGAAGCCCGAGATCGGGCCGCCGATCACGCCGGACAAGGCGACTGCCGTCATGAAGAACGTCGTCATCCGGCCGCGCCGGTGCGCGGGATACCAGTAGGTGAGGTAGAGGATCACGCCGGGGAAGAAGCCCGCTTCGGCGACGCCGAGCAGGAAGCGCATCACGTAGAACATCGCGGGCGTCGTGACGAACATCGTCAGGATCGAGATCACGCCCCAGGTCGCCATGATGCGTGCGATCCACACGCGCGCGCCGACCTTGTGCAGGATGATGTTGCTCGGCACTTCGAACAGGAAATAGCCGAAGAAGAAGATCCCGGCGCCAAGCCCGTACACGGTATCGCTCAGGTTCAGGTCGCTCGCCATCTGCAGCTTCGCGAACCCGACGTTCACGCGGTCGAGATACGCGACCACGTAGCACAGCAGCAGGAGCGGCACGAGCCGCCACGACACCTTGCGATAGGTTGCTTCCTCGAATGCGCCGGACGAGCCCGGCAGCGACTGCGTCGATGTTGCCATGTTGTCTCCTGTCGATCTGAGTGAGCGCTTCAGCGGTTACCTGGATCCCATGCACCGCTGTCCTTATAGTTGGCCGGAACAGGCGCCGCGGCGCCGATTCCGGATTCGTGCGATGCAATGCGTGGCGATCGTGCTGCCCGGTGCGGCTAGATGCAGCGCCCGCCGTCGACTTCGAGGCAGACGCCGGTGATGAATTCGGCTTCGTCGGAGGCGAGGTAAAGCGCCGCGTTCGCGATGTCCTGCGGCGTCGAGAAACGGCCGAGCGGGATCGTCGCGAGGAAGCGGCGGCGATTCTCGGGCGTGTCCTCGCAGCCCATGAACTCGGTCATCAGCGCCGTCTCGCCGAGCACGGGGTTGATGCAGTTCACGCGGATGCGATCGGCGCCGAGCTCGGCCGCGAGCGACTTGCTCGCGGTGATCATCGCGCCCTTCGTGCTGTTGTACCAGACGAGGCCCGGGCGCGGTCGCACGCCGGCCGTCGACGCGACGTTCACGAACACGCCGCCGCCCTGCTCGCGGAAGTACGGCACGAAGGTCTGCACGCACCAGAACAGGCTTTTCATGTTGACCGCGTACACGCGGTCGAACTCGGCTTCCGTGACGTCGAGCACGGGCTTGTTGCGGTGCGTGGTGCCCGCGTTGTTCACGACGATCTGCACCGAGTGGAAATCGTCGAGCGCGGCCTGCAGCAGCGCTTGCCAGTCTTCCTGCTTCGACACGTCGCCGGCCACGGCGATCGCCTTGCCGCCCTCGAGCGCGATCTCGCTCGCGACACGCTCGGCCGCCGCGCCGTTCAGGTCGTTGACGACGACGTTCGCGCCTTCGCGCGCATACGTCTTCGCGATGCCTTCGCCGAAACCCGAGCCGCCGCCCGTGACGATGGCCGTCTTGCCGCTCAACCGCATGGTGTGTCTCCTGTGCTGGTGATGAGAGTCGCCGTGTAGCGATCGGCGGCCGGGCGCTGCCGGCCGCATGTCGCGCGCCGCGGGTTCAGCCGTGCCGGATCGCGATCGTCTTCAGCGTGGTGAAGCCGTACAGCGCCTCGAAGCCTTTCTCGCGGCCGTGGCCCGAGTGGCCGACGCCGCCGAACGGCAGCTCGACGCCGCCGCCCGCGCCGTAGTTGTTGATGAACACCTGGCCCGCACGCAGGCGCCGTGCGAGCCGCATCTGGCGCGCACCGTCACGCGTCCAGATGCCCGCGACGAGGCCGTACGGCGTGCCGTTCGCGAGCGCGACGGCTTCGTCTTCGTCGACGAAACGCATCGCGGCGAGCACGGGGCCGAACACTTCTTCCTGCGCGAGGCGGTGCGACGGCGGTACGTCGCGCAACAGCGCGGGCGCCTGGTAGAAGCCGCTTTCGGGCGCGTCGGCGACGACCTGCCCGTGCGCGGCCATCGGAATGCCGTCGTGCTGCGCGTCGGACAGGAAATCCCATACGCGCTGCTGCTGCTTCGCGTTGATCAGCGGGCCGCAGTCGAGATCGGCGCGGCTCGGGCCGACACGCAGCCCGTTGAACGCGGTGGCGAGGCGCTCGACGAGCGGCTCGTACACCGCGCGCTCGATCAGCACGCGGCTGCCGGCCGAGCAGGTCTGCCCGCCGTTCTGCACGATCGCCGATACGAGCACGGGCAGCGCCGCGTCGAGATCGGCATCGGCGAACACGATCTGCGGCGACTTGCCGCCGAGTTCGAGCGTGACGGGCACGTGGTTTTCCGCCGCCATCTGCGTGACCAGCTTGCCGGTGGCCGGCGAGCCCGTAAACGAGATGTGGTCGATGCCCGGATGGCGCGCGAGCGCGGCGCCGGCTTCATGGCCGTAGCCGGTGACGATGTTGAGCGCGCCGGCCGGCAACCCGACCTCGGCGGCGAGCTCGGCGACGCGCAGCACGGACAGGCATGCATCCTCGGCCGGCTTGACGACGCAGGCGTTGCCGGCCGCGAGCGCCGCGCCGACGCTGCGCCCGAAGATCTGCATCGGATAGTTCCACGGCACGATGTGGCCCGTGACGCCGTGCGGCTCGCGCACCGTCAGCACCGTGTAGCCGGCCTGGTAGGGGAGGGTTTCGCCGTGCAGCTTGTCGGCGGCGCCCGCGTAGAACTCGAAGTAGCGCGCGAGCGCGGCCGCGTCGGCGCGCGCCTGCTTCAGCGGCTTGCCGGTGTCGCGCGCCTCGATCGCGGCGAGTTCCTCGATCGAATCGGCCACGCGCGCCGACAGCCGCATCAGCACGCGGCCGCGTTCGGCGGCACTCGCGGCGCCCCACGGGCCCGCGAAGGCGTCGCGGGCCGCGGCGACCGCGCGCTCGATGTCGGGCGCGGTGCCGCGCGCGATCGTCGCGAACGGCTGGCCGTCGGAAGGATCGACGACTGCGATGGTTTCCAGTTGCGCGGGCAACGTCCATTCGCCCGCGATGAAGTGCTTCGCCTCTTCCATGCCTGCTCCCGTGTACCAGGGTGGGCGCTTCAGCGCCGACGCCGATTCGATGCAACGCGGCCGGTGGTTCGACGACCGACCATCCGGAACGATTATCGCGCCGATCGTCATCCGGACGCCACCGGTCGATTGGCTATAATGGCGCATTCCCTTGGGGGACGCCCGCGGCGGTGCATCGGCCGCGGCGCCCTGTCCCGAATTCCCATCGACCTACAGAGAGTGCTCATGAGCTTCAATCATGTTCCGGCCGGCAAGGACCTGCCGCAAGATTTCAACGTGATCATCGAGATTCCCGCGCAAAGCGATCCGGTGAAGTACGAGGCGGACAAGGAACTGGGCCTTCTCGTCGTCGACCGCTTCATCGGCACGGGCATGCGCTATCCGGTGAACTACGGCTACATCCCGCAGACGCTGTCGGGCGACGGCGATCCGGTCGACGTGCTGGTGATCACGCCGTTCCCGCTGCTGGCCGGCTCGATCGTGCGCTCGCGCGTGCTCGGCATGCTGCAGATGACCGACGAGTCGGGCGTCGACGCGAAGCTGGTTGCCGTGCCGCACGACAAGGTCTGCCCGATGACGGCGAACCTGAAGTCGATCGACGACGTGCCCGAGTACCTGAAGGACCAGATCAAGCACTTCTTCGAGCAATACAAGGCGCTCGAGAAGGGCAAGTGGGTGAAGGTCGAAGGCTGGGCCGGCATCGAAGCCGCGCACAAGGAAATCACCGACGGCGCCGCGAACTACAAGAAGTAAGCGGCGTACCGGCCGACGGCCGGTTCGTACGGAGCGCAAACCGCGCGTGTCTCCTCAGGAGGCCGCGCGGTTTTGTTTTGTGCGCGCGGGTTTCTTGCGTGCGGGTGTGGAAGGCGGCGGGGGCGGGGCGGCCAGTGCACCCTTCGTGCGTTTTGCGCGGCGCGGGGCAACGGAGGGTGCGTTCTCTTTCACGGCTTTCGTGGCCGACGCACGGCGACGAGCCGGTGCCGGAGCGGTATCTTCCCGTGCGTTCGCGACGGGTTTGCCGGCGGCGGCCGGCGCCTGCTTTTTCGAGGACGCGGATTCGGACGTCCTGGTCTTCTTTACCGGCGATCTACGCGACGCAGTTTTTTTTACGACTGCATCGCCGCCGGTTTTCTCACGCTTCGTGTCCGGCACGGCCTTCGTAGTCTTCGAGGCTTGCTTGCCTTTCGCCGGCTTCGCGGACTTGGCTACTTTCCCGGTCTTCACGTTTTTCCCGGCAACCGGAGCCGTTGCAACCGCCTGCGGCGTGTCGTCGGCGGTTTCCGTCTGCACCTTCTTGCGCCTGCGCGTACCGGCCTTCAACCCGGCCGGGTCTTCGCTTTCATCGAGCGGCACCACGACGGGCAACACCGATTCGAGCGTCCGCAAACCGGCCGCCAGTTCCCGCTTTTGCACGGGCGTGAGCCGCTTCACCCAGTATTCCGCACGCGACGCGCTCGACCGGTCGGGCAGCGGAAACGACGCGAGCACCGCGCGCGGCTTGCGCGAGCGCGTGTAGCGCGCGCCCTTGCCGGACGCGTGTTCGTCGAAGCGTGCGGCAACGTCGGTCGTGATGCCCGTGTAGACGCTGTCGTCGGCGCATTCGATCAGATACAGAAACCAGGACATGGCAGGGCGGCGGGATGCGAAGCCGCCAGTGTCTCAGAAAAAGCGCGCGTCAACGCCACCGGTCGCCGTGCCCGTCGCCGAAGCGGCTCGTCGGCTGGGCCAGGGTCGCGCTGCAGCCGGGCGAGGCCCGTACGGTCAGCGTCGCGGTGCCGGCGCAGCACTTCGCGGTCTGGATGCGAATGCGCACGCATGGCGGATCGGCGCGGGCAGCGCCGTGCTGTCGGCGGCCGCGTCGTCGCGCGATCCGCAGGCGCTGTCGCATACGGTGACGCTCGCCGCGCACTGAACCGGACGCAGCCGTGCGGCATGTGGCGAGGCCCGTCGTGGCCTTGCCGCATGCCGGTGTGCTGGCTGACGCTACTCGGCGCCGCGCCGGAAGGGATCGTGTTCGCGCAGTTCGTCGACGTACGCGTGGATATGCTCGGTCTCGCGTTCGAGAAAGCGCGCGACCGCATCGGAAAACGCCGGGTGGGCGAGCCAGTGCGCGGAGTGCGTGACGGTCGGCAGGAAGCCGCGTGCGAGCTTGTGTTCGCCCTGCGCGCCGCCTTCGAACGTATCGAGCCCGGCCTCGATGCAGAACTCGAGCAACTGGTAGTAGGCCGTTTCGAAATGCAGGCAGGGCACGTGCTCGATCGCCCCCCAGTAGCGGCCGTACAGCGTGCCGCCGCCGTGCTCGCCGCGACGGTACACGGCGAGCGCGCTCGCGATCGGCTGGCCGTCGGCTTCCGCGATCACGAGCAGCAGGTTCTCCGGCATCGTCGCGCCGATCGTGCGGAAGAAATCGAGGTTCAGGTACGGGCTCGAGAAGTGCTCGCGGTAGGTCTGCCGGTAGCAGCGCGAGAAGAAGCGCCAGTCGGCGTCGGTGATCTGATCGCCGGTCAGCCGCCGGAATGTCACACCTGCGTCCTGCACCTTGCGCCGCTCCGCGCGAATGTTCTTGCGCTTCTTCTGCTCGAGCGTGCCGAGGAAATCGTCGAAGTGGCGGTAGCCGTCGTTGAGCCAGTGGAACTGCACGCCTTCGCGCAGCATCATTCCCATCGATTCGAGCAACCGTGCTTCGTCGCCGGTCGGGAACAGCACGTGCAGCGACGACACGTCGCTCTGCTCGGCGAATGCGAGCAGCGTGGCCGCGAGCCGGCGGCGCGCGTCGTCGTCGGCCGCGAGCAGGCGCGTGCCCTGTACGGGCGTGAACGGCACCGCGCACAGCAGCTTCGGGTAGTAGGGCAGGTTGTTGCGCTGGTAGGCGTCGGCCCACGCCCAGTCGAACACGTATTCGCCGTACGAATGCTGTTTCGCGTAGACGGGTGCGGCAGCCGCGAGGCGGCCGGTGCGCTCGTCGGTCAGCGTGACGAAATGCGGCGACCAGCCGGTGTCGTCGACCGCGCAGCGCGCGACGTGCAGCGCGTCGAGGAATTCGTGGCGCAGGAACGGCGTCGGCTGCGCGTCGCGCGCGAGCAGCGCGTTCCATTCGTCGGCCGGCACCTCGGCGGGGGACGACAGGATGCCCGTGCGATAATCGATGCGTTCGTGTTTCAAGCGTGAATCCGTACCGTTGGATGTTGCCGGATGCGTGCCGCTGCGGCCGCGCCCGGGTCGATTTCGTCAGCCGTTCAGGGCGCGCCGCCGGGTTGCGCCGATCCCGCCATGAAGACCCGACTCGCTCTCGCCCAGATCAACGTCACCGTCGGCGATTTCGCCGGCAACGTCGCGCGGATCGTCGCGGCCGCGCGCGCCGCGCACAACGATGGTGCGCAGCTGATGGTCGCGCCCGAACTCGCGCTGTCCGGCTATCCGCCGGAAGACCTGCTGCTGCGGCCCGCGTTCTACGCGGCGGCGGCCGCCGCGCTCGACGCCTTGGCCGATGCGCTGAAGGCATTCGACGGGCTCACGGTGCTGGTCGGCCATCCGTTGCGCGGTGCGGGCGACGATGCGCGCGCGCCAGCCGTCGATGGTAATGCAAACCGCCCGATCGAGCGCGGCGTGCCGCCTGCCGATACCTTCAATGCCGTGTCGCTGATCGTCGGCGGCGAGATCGTCGGCACCTACCGCAAGCAGGATCTGCCGAACGCCGAGGTGTTCGACGAGAAGCGCTACTTCGCGACGGACGCCGAGCCGCTGGTGTTCGAGCTGAACGGCGTGAAATACGGCGTGATCATCTGCGAGGACGCGTGGCATGCGTCGGCCGCGCAGATCGCGAAGGCGGCCGGCGCGCAGGTGCTGCTGATCCCGAACGGCTCGCCGTACCACATGAACAAGGGGGCGGTGCGCGTCGACATCCTGCGCGCGCGGATTCGCGAGACCGGGCTGCCGATGGTGTACGTGAACCTCGTCGGCGGCCAGGACGAGCTCGTGTTCGACGGCGGCTCGTTCGTGCTCGACGCGCAGGGCGCGCTCGTCGCGAAGATGCCGCAGTTCGACGAAGGCCACGCGATCGTCGAATTCGACGGCGCGCGGCCGCTGCCCGGCGCGATCGCCCCCGAGCTGCCGACGGATGCGCAGGTGTACCGTGCGCTCGTGACCGGCGTGCGCGACTACATCGGCAAGAACGGTTTCCCCGGCGCGCTGATCGGGTTGTCGGGCGGCGTCGATTCGGCGCTGGTGCTGGCGGTCGCGTGCGACGCGCTCGGGCCCGAGCGCGTGCGCGCGGTGATGATGCCGTCGCGCTTCACGGCCGACATTTCGACCACCGATGCGGCGGAGATGGCGCGGCGCGTCGGCGTGCGCTACGACGAGATCGCGATCGCGCCGATGTTCGACGCATTTCGTGCGGCGCTTGCCGGCGAGTTCGCGGGCCGCGCGGAAGACGCGACGGAGGAGAACATCCAGGCGCGCATCCGCGGCACGCTGCTGATGGCGCTGTCGAACAAGTTCGGCTCGATCGTGCTGACGACCGGCAACAAGAGCGAGATGGCGGTCGGCTACTGCACGTTGTACGGCGACATGGCCGGCGGTTTCGCGGTGATCAAGGACATCGCGAAGACGCTCGTGTACCGGCTCTGCCGCTATCGCAACGAAACCGCCGACTACCCGCTGCGCGACGTGATCCCCGAGCGGATCCTGACGCGCGCGCCGTCGGCCGAGCTGCGCGAGAACCAGACCGACCAGGACAGCCTGCCGCCGTACGACGTGCTCGACGCGATCATGCGGATGTACATGGAAGAAGACCGGCCGCTCGCCGAGATCGTCGCGGCCGGCTATGCACGGGCCGACGTCGAACGCGTGACGCGGCTCATCAAGATCAACGAATACAAGCGCCGCCAGGCGCCGATCGGGATCCGCGTCACGCATCGCGCATTCGGGCGCGACTGGCGCTACCCGGTCACGTCGCGGTTTACCGAACGTCTCGATTGAGCCGTGCTGGGCCGGATGCGGCTCGCAGGCTTACAATCGGGATCGCGATTTTTCATCCAAACGAGCATTGGGGGACAACCACCATGAAACGCATCACCGCCATCATCAAGCCGTTCAAGCTGGACGAAGTCCGCGAAGCGCTCGCCGAAGTGGGTCTCACGGGCCTGACCGTGACGGAAGTGAAGGGCTTCGGCCGCCAGAAGGGCCATACCGAGTTGTATCGCGGTGCCGAATACGTCGTCGACTTCCTGCCGAAGATGAAGATCGAGGTGGTCGTCGCGGAAGCGCAGGTCGACCAGGTGATCGACGCGGTGATCGGCGCGGCACGCACCGGCAAGATCGGCGACGGCAAGATCTTCGTGTCGGACGTCGAGCGCGTGATCCGCATCCGCACCGGCGAAGAGAACGAAGCGGCCGTCTGAGCGCCGACTTCGTCGATGGGCCGCGCAAAGTCGGCCCGCCAATAAAAAACGGTGCGATACCCGGTTGGGTACCGCACCGATACGCGCCTCTCGCAGCAGCGTGGAAAGTGTTGTCGAATCGTTCTTTGACGGCGCCCGATCAGAACAGGTGCTGGATGCCGGCGTAGACGCCGGTCTGGCTGCCGCCCGGATTCGGGTTGCCCGTCGACACGGCCGTACCGGCGCCGTTCGCGTTCAGGCCGAAGTTGGCGTTCTTGCTGTTGCGCACCGTCGCGACCTGCAGGTCGAACAGCGTGCGCTTCGAGATGTTGTACGAGCCGCCGACCGTGTAGATGTTCGCGTTGCCGCCGCCGTGGTTCGCGTTCACGTGATACACGGCTGCGATCAGCGCCGCTGCCGGCGTGGCCTGCCACGTCACGCCGCCCCAGACCTGCTGGGTGCCCGTCACGCCTGCGTTCACTGCCGGGCCGCCGCTGCCGTCCGCGCGCGATGCCTGGTAAGCCGCCTGAACCTTGAACTGACCGAGGAACACGTTCACGCCCGCGAAGTATTCACGCGAGTAGTTGAACACGTCCGAGAAGCGGCCGTTGCTGTCGCGCGTTTCGTCGTAGATGCCGCGCAACTGGAACAGCGAGTTCGTGTAGGTGACCTGTGCGCCGGCTGCACGGCCCGGTTGGCCGGCCGTCGTGTTGCCGTTGAAGCTGGTCGAGTTCGAGAACGAGAACTGGCCGTAGAAGTCGAGGCCGTAGAACTGCGGCGACTGGTACGACACGTTGTTGCTGGTCTTGTTCCAGTTGCGGCCGCGCACGAGCGATGCGGTCGACCAGGCCGACTGGCCGAACGGATCGAAGTCCCACACGCCGTTGGCGATCGCGAGCTCGCGACCCAACAGCAGCGTACCGTAGCGGTCGTTCGAGATACCGACCGTCGCATAACGATCCCAGATCGAGCCGCTGAAGCCGCCGGTCATCGTGTTGAACGCGCCTTCGAGGTGGAACAGGACCTTGTTGCCGCCACCGATGTCTTCGCTACCCTTCAAGCCCCACAGGCTCGTGCCCCAGTCGCCGCTTTCCGCGCGCACTTGGTGGCCGTTTTGCAGGCCGTTCATGTACTCGATGCCTGCATCCAGGCGGCCATACAGCGTGACGCTGCTCTGCGCGTGCGCCGTCACCACCCCAGCAGCCATCAGCGCGGCCGCGACCAAAGCTTTCTTCATCGTCTCCTCCATACCCTGTCAAAAAGTCAACCCAGAACTGCACGAGATGCCCGGAGCGACAAGCGCCGGGCAAAAGCGGGATAACCAGGGAGACCTCGCGCAGGGCCGGTAAGCGCAGCACGCGGGCAAGCGGACGGAAAAACCGTTGAGCAGTCCCGCGCAGCCGGGTCGGCCTGCGGGGTCTCCTTGTAGTGTCGTGAAGCTAAACTACATTTCACGAACTTCGTTTTGCTACTTTGGTTACTAATTTAGCAAAAATACAATTTTGTGGCGATGGAAATCGTTGTTTGACTAACCGCTGTCGCCAAATTGCCATGCAACACGGTGCGCAACAGGTGCACCGAGGGTTAGCAATTAACGGAAAACCCTTGTCTGGCAAGGGAGACACGAATTCCGCGAACATGGGTCAAGGATTGCCACTATTGACGTTGCGGAAGTGCGGGCGTAAGCGCGAAAGTCGCGAAATGGGTAAGTATTTCGTAATGAATCGGGCGGTTTCGGCCACCGCCGGCAGTGCCTGAAACGCCCGTTGCACAAGGCGCGCGGCCAGGGTGTACTGCGTTCAGCCGGGGCCCGGCCGTGCGTCGTGCAACTGCGCGCGAATCCAGCGATGCGCATCGGTGCGCGCATGCTTCGCGTGCGAGTAGACCTTCACCGTGTAGCGCGGGATTTCGAATGGCGCAGCGAAGATGCGGATCGGCGCCGCGTGCTGCAGCGCCTGCGCCGCGCGGTTCGGCACGGTCATCAGCAGTTCGGATTCCGCGATCACGAACGGCGCGGCCAGCACGGTCGGCAACTGCACGGCCACGTGCCGCGCGAGGCCGAGCCGGTCGAGCACGTAGTCGACGACGCCGCGCGATTCGTTCCACGGCGTGACGACCACGTGACGGGCGGCCAGGTACTGATCGAGCGTCAGCCGCCGGCGGATCGACGGGTGCGAGGCGCTCGCGATCACGACGTAGTCGTCGGAGAACCAGTCGAAATCCTCGATGCCCGACGCATCGGCCGCCGATTCCTCGTGATAGCCGAGCGCGAAGTCGATGCGGCCGGCCGCGAGCGCGTCGACGGATATCTTCCGGTCGGAATGCACGACGCGGATCCGCAAGTGCGGTGCGACATGCTGGATCCGCGCGAGGAACGCCGGCAGCACCGCGAACGCCGTGTAGTCGGTCGCGGCGAACACGAACGTGCGGTCGCTTTGTGCGGGATCGAAGCGGCCCGCGCGGGCGAGCCCCTTCGACATTGCGTCGAGCGCATCGCCGGCCCATGTGGCGATGTCGTCGGCGCGTACGGTCGGCTGCATCTCGTTGCCGAGGCGCACGAACAGCGCATCGCCGATCGCGTCGCGCAGCCGCGCGAGCGCATGGCTCAACGCGGACGGGCTCAATGCGAGCTCGTGCGCGGCCGCCGCGACCGAGCGGTGGCGGTACAGCGCGTCGAACACGAGCAGCAGGTTCAGGTCGAGGCGGCGCAGATCGGGATGCATCATGTTCATGTCTGGATGAAGAAACTGCACTTCCTGCAGTTGTGGCATGAACGTAGCATGATGGTTTGATCGGCGCCAGCGCGGTTGCGCGTTGCCGCCTTCCGTTTCACATCCGGGCCGGAGGAGGGCTCAACCCGTGCAAATCGATATCCGTTCCGCGACCGTCGCCGACGTACCGCTGATCCTGCGTTTCATTACCGAGCTGGCCGTCTACGAGAAGGCGGAGCACGAAGTGATCGCCACGCCGGCGTCGCTCGAGCGCAGCCTGTTCGGCGAAGGCTCGCCGGCGCGCGCGCTGATGTGCGAGGTCGATGGCGAGCCGGCCGGCTTCGCCGTGTATTTCTTCTCGTATTCGACGTGGCTTGCGCGGCAGGGGCTGTATCTCGAGGATCTGTACGTGTCGCCGCGCTTTCGCGGCGCGGGTGCCGGGCTGCGGCTGCTGAAGGCGCTTGCGCGGATCGCGGTCGAATCCGGCTGCGGGCGTTTCGAATGGAGCGTGCTCGACTGGAACGAGCCGGCGATCCGCTTCTACGAGAGCGTCGGCGCGGCGCCGCAGAGCGAATGGGTGCGTTACCGGCTGGCGGGCGACGAGCTGCGCGCGTTCGCCGACAGCGCGCCGGTGAGCGCCGCGTAAACGCAAAACGGGCGCCGCGGGGCGCCCGTTCGAACGTCGTGCGTTCGTGTGTTTCGTGCGTGTTACTTGAGGCTGCCCGACAGGAACCCGCGCAGGCGTTCGCTCTTCGGATTCGCAAACACCTCGGACGGCACGCCTTCTTCCTCGACGCGGCCCTGATGCAGGAACATCACGTGGTTCGACACGTTGCGCGCAAAGCCCATCTCGTGCGTGACGACGATCATCGTGCGGCCTTCCTCGGCCAGCTTCTGCATCACCTTCAGCACTTCGCCCACCAGTTCGGGGTCGAGCGCCGACGTCGGCTCGTCGAACAGCATCACGTCCGGATGCATCGCGAGCGCGCGCGCGATCGCGACGCGCTGCTGCTGACCGCCGGACAGATGCGACGGATACTGCTTCTCGACGCGCGGCGCGAGCCCGACCTTCTCGAGATATTCGCGCGCGCGCGCCTCGGCTTCCTTCTTCGGGATGCCGAGCACGTTTACGGGCGCTTCCATCACGTTCTCGAGCACGTTCATGTGCGACCAGAGGTTGAAGTGCTGGAACACCATCGACAGCTTGGTGCGCACGCGCTGCAACTGCTTCGAATCGGCGGCGCGCAGGGCGCCCGTCTTGTCGGGCGTCGTGCGTACTTCCTCGCCGTCGACGACGATGCGGCCTGCATTCGGCTGCTCGAGGAAGTTGATACAGCGCAGCATCGTGCTCTTGCCGGAACCGGACGAGCCGATCACGCTGATCACGTCGCCCGAGTTCGCCTTCAGCGACACGCCCTTGAGCACCTCGTTGTCGCCGTACCGCTTGTGCAGATCGTCGACGAAAAGCTTCTGAGTCTGGGAATTCATCAATAGTCCTGCGAAAACTTACTTGCCTTGCGGGCGCAGATACGCGAGCCAGCGACGCTCGGCCTGGCGGAACAGCCACACGAGCGTGAACGAGATCACGAGGTAGAGCAGGGCGGCGATGCCGAACGCATGGAACGACATGTAGGTCGCCGAGTTGACGTCGCGCGCGATCTTCAGGATGTCCGGCACGGTCGCCGTGAACGCGACGGTGGTCGCATGCAGCATCAGGATCACTTCGTTGCTGTACAGCGGCAGCGCGCGGCGCAGCGCCGACGGCAGGATCACGCGGCGATACATCGTGAACGTGGACATCCCGTACGCGCGCGCCGCTTCGATCTCGCCGTACGACGTCGCCTTGATGGCGCCGGCGAAGATCTCGGTGGTGTACGCGCAGGTGTTCAGCGTGAACGCGAGCAGCGTGCAGTGCATCCCGTCGCGGAAGAACGCGTCGAGCATCGGCGTGCCGCGCACGGCCTGCAGGCTGTAGAGGCCCGTGTAGCAGAGCAGCAGCTGCACGTAGAGCGGCGTGCCGCGGAACACGTACGTGTACAGCCACACGGCGCTCGACAGCCACTTCTTCTTCGACACGCGCGCCACGGCGAGCGGTATCGACAGGCAGAAGCCGAGGCCGATCGACACGACGAGCAGCCACAGCGTGATCGCGACACCGGTGATGCGATAGCCGTCGGTGTAGAGATAGTTGCGCCAGTATTCTTGGATGAGTTCGATCATAGGTCAGCCTTGCGGACACCGGTCGAGTAGCGCTTTTCGAGCCACATCAGCACGAAGTTCGAGATCGTCGTGATGGCGAGGTAGACCGCACCGGCGATCAGCGTGAAGAAGAAGAACCGCAGCGTGCCCTTGCCGGCGTCCTGCGAGGCCTTCACGACGTCGGCCAGGCCGATGATCGACACCAGCGCGGTCGACTTCACGAGCACCTGCCAGTTGTTGCCGATGCCCGGCAGCGCGAAGCGCATCATCTGCGGGAACATGATCCGCGTGAACACCTGCCAGTTCGTCATCCCGTAGGCGCTGCCGGCCTCGAGCTGGCCGCGCGGGACCGACAGGAACGCGCCGCGGAACGTCTCGGTGAAGTACGCGCCGTAGATGAAGCCGAGCACGAGCACGCCGGCGAGGAACGGGTCGATGTCGATCTGGTCCCAGCCGATCGCGTCGGTCGCCATGTTCAGCCAGATCTGCAGGCTGTAGAACAGCAGCAGCATCAGCACGAGGTCGGGTACGCCGCGGATCAGCGTCGTGTAGACGGTGCCGACGCCGTTCGTGAAGCGGTTGCGCGACAGCTTCGCGCCGGCGCCGAGCAGCCCCAGCAGGAACGACAGCGCAAGCGAAAGCACCGCCAGTTTGACGGTTTGCCAGGTGCCAGCGAGGATCAGCGGGCCGTAACCTTGTAGAAACATATGTGGTCCTTGACGGCGCACGCAGTGCGCCGCGAAAGACGCGCCCGCCAAGCTGCGCGGAACGCCCCGTGCGTATCATGACCGTCCGCCCCGGCAACGGTGCCGGGCGAGCCCGTCGCGCGAGCGGCGGGCAAGGGGGCGGGCGGCGCGTGGTTGACTGCCTGTACTGCGCGGACACGGGGCCGCCCCCGCATCCGTTGCTTCTTCTTGTCGGCGCTCAGCGGGCCGGAGCCGAATAGACGCTGAACGAGAAGTACTTGTGCGACAGCCGGTCGTACGTGCCGTCCTTGTGCATGTCGGCCAATGCCTTGTTGATCTTGAGCTTCAGGTCCGTATCGTCCTTGCGCAGGCCGATCGCGGTGCCGTCGCCGATCGTCTTCGGATCCTTCACTTCCGGCCCGGCGAACGCGAAGCCCTTGCCGCGCGGCGTGCGCAGGAAGCCGTAGTCGGCCTGCAGCTCGTCCTGCAGCGTCGCGTCGAGGCGGCCCGAGCCGAGGTCGGCATAGACCTGATCCTGGTTCTGGTAAGGAATGATCGTCACGCCCTGCGGTTCCCAGTACGCCTTCGCGTAGGTCTCCTGCGTCGAGCCCTGCTCGACGCCGACGCGCTTGCCCTTCAGCGACGCGACCGTCGGCAGCAGCGGCGAGCCGGTCTTCGCGATCATCCGCGCCGGCGCGTCGTACACCTTGTCGGAGAAGTCGATCTGTTCGCGGCGCTTGTCCGTGACGGTCAGCGACGACACGATGACGTCGTACTTCTTCGCCTTCAGCGCCGGGATGATCCCGTCGAGATCCTGCGCCACCCACACGCATTTCACGTTGATCCGCTTGCAGATTTCCTTGGTGAGATCGACGTCGAAACCGACGATCTCACCGCTCGGCGCGGTCGACTCGAACGGCGGGTAGCTGGCATCGACGCCGATCCGAACGGTCTTCCACTCCTTCGCGAAGGCGCTGCCCGCCACGAGGGCGAGGGCGGCGCACAGGGCGGCCTTCTTCATTTCCATCCTTCTGTTGCTTTTCGGGGGCGCTCGCGGCCGGTCGGACCGGGCGCCGCGGCGTATTCTAGACGGCCAAAAATCGCGGAACGGCGCTCTGGCGATGGCGGCCGCCGGCAAGGCGAGCGCCAAAAGGGCGGTATTTTACCCGAACGCGATACCCGGAAAACCGCAATCCGGCGCGATCGATCGATTCTTCGATTCGGCTGTTGCGGCAATCGTGGTATTCGCAACGGGTATTCCGGCAATTGGCGACGCAGGTGCAACGATGCGGTGCGCCGGCGGCGGATTGTGCCGCGTTCGGTGTCCCCCTACAGTGGAGGTAAACCCGAACAAAGAATCTGCCCCCGGAGTGTCCGCGCCATGTTCCAGATCCGCCGCGCCGAAGAACGCTGCCACACGCGCCAAGGCTGGCTCGAATCGAGTCACAGCTTTTCTTCCGCCGGCCGTGCCGCGCATGCGCATCCGCCGGTCGGCGCGCTACAGGTGCTGAGCGAGGACCTGATCGCGCCGACGCGCGGTTTCGGGATGCAGCCGCGCCGCGACGTGGAGATCGTGACCTACGTGCTGGACGGCACGCTCGCCCACCGCGACAGCCTCGGCTGCGGCGCGATCGTGCGGTCCGGCGGTGTTCAGCGGATGAGCGCCGGCACGGGGCTCGTGCACAGCGAAACCAACGCGTCGTGCGACCGGCCGCTGCATCTGCTGCAGATCTGGCTGCAGCCGGCCGAGCGGGGCGGGCGCCCCGGTTACGAGGAACGGCATTTCGCCGACGACGAGAAACGCGGCCGGCTGCGGCTCGTCGCGGCGCCGGACGGCGGCGACGGCGCGCTGACGATGCGCGCGGACGCCCGCATCTTCGCGGGGCTGATCGACGGCGACGAGGTGGCGACGTTCGACGTGCGCGCCGGGCGCAGCACCTACGTGCACGTGGTGCGCGGCGACGTCGAGGTCAACGGTCGCGCACTGGCCGCCGGCGACGGCGCGCGGATCGGCGGCGTGCAGGCGGTGGCGTTCGCGCGCGGCCGGACGGCCGAAGTGCTGCTGTTCGACGTCGCCTGAAACGAAAAAGGGGACGCGGGCCGATGCCCGCGTCCCCTCCGGTGCCGCTCCGGGAAGCGGCCCGCCGGCTTACTGCGCCGGCGCCGACGCGCCCTTGGCGGCCGCGCGGTGCTGCTCCCAGCGCTCCTTCATCTTCTCGTGGCGCTGCTCCATCTTCGCGAACTGCTGCTTGAGCGCCGTGCTGACCATCGTCTTCTGCTGGTCGTTCAGCCCGTTGTAGAACGTGAGCCACGCGGCGGACGTCTGCTCGCGCAGTTGCGCGTTCTGCTGCTCGGCCTGCTGGCGTGCCGAGTGCATCGCGCTCAGGTCGAGGATCGGCTGGTTCTGCTGCGCCTTGAACTGTTCGCGCATCTGCTCGTGGCTCTTGCGCATCGTGTCGCGGTTCTGCTTCATCGTGTTCACGGCCGCCTGCCATTGCTGTTCCTGCGACGCGTTGAGCTTCAGCTGGTCGTGCAGTTTCATGATCGCGCCGAACGGGCCGCCTTCGTGCCCGCCGTGCATCTGGTGCATGCCGGGGCCGCCCGGCGGCGGCATGTCGTTGGGCTGCGCGGCCTGCGCGGTGCCGAATGCGAGAGCGAGCACGGTGGCGGCCGCGATGGCCACGCGGGAAGTCTTCTTATACATTTCAGAAACTCCTTGTATCCAAAGGGTCCGGCGATGCGGTGCCGGGAAAGCCGAGTACCGCATCCGGTAAGACGCAGGTTAGCGATGCAGGTCGCGGCGGGTGTTACGTGGGGCGGCGGCCCGGTTACCGTGCATTACAGTTCCCTTGCGCGGTAACCCGCAGTAACCCTTTCGTCCCTTTGTTTCGTTCTTCGACTCCGCCCTCGCGCGGTAAACTTCGAGCCATGACTACCCAGATCCTCATCGTCGACGACGACCAAGAACTCCGAGACCTGCTGCGCGACTATCTCGTGCGCCAGGGGATGGAAGTGTCCGTGCTGCACGACGCGGCGACGCTCGAGAAGCGCCTCGAGCGCGAGCGGCCCGACCTGATCGTGCTGGACCTGATGATGCCGGGCGTGGACGGCCTGACCGCGCTGCGCCAGCTGCGCGCGGCCGGCGACGACATCCCCGTGATCATGCTGACCGCCCGCGCGGACGACGTCGACCGCATCGTCGGGCTCGAGCTCGGCGCAGACGACTACCTCGGCAAGCCGTTCAATCCGCGCGAGCTGCTCGCGCGCGTGCAGGCCGTGCTGCGCCGCCGCCGCGCGACGCCGTCGGCGGCGGCGCCCGAACAGCGCGAGCCGTTCGCGTTCGGCCGCTTCCTGCTGGACTTCCAGGCGCGCACGCTGTCGGTCGACGGCAAGCCGGCCACGCTGTCGAGCAGCGAATTCGCGCTGCTGAAGATCTTCGTGAACCATGCGCTGCGCACGCTTACGCGCGAGCGGCTGCTCGAGCTGCTGCACGGGCCCGAGTACGACGGTACCGACCGCGGCATCGACGTCCAGGTGTGGCGCCTGCGCCGCATCCTCGAAACGGATCCGTCGACGCCGCGCTTCATCCAGACGGTGCGCGGGCGCGGCTACGTGTTCGTGCCCGACGGCGAGGCTCATGCGCAAACCCATTGATTCACTGTTCGGGCGGCTGGCGCTGCTCGTCGTCGGTGTCCTGCTCCTGTCGCACTTCGCGTGGTTTTTCGCGATGCGGCTCGAGCGCAACCAGATGCAGACACGGTATGCCGTCGAAGAGGCCACCTTCCTCGTCGACGCGGTGCGCCAGCACGTCGCGCGCACGCCGGACCAGCCGCTGCCGTCGCGCGTGCGGCTCGTGTCGCCGGACAGTGCCGACGTGCCGAAGGGCGGCGATTCGGGATTGCCGCCGCCGCTCAAGCGGTTCCGCGACGACGTGAGCGACCGCATGCCGCCCGGCACGCAGGTCCAGATCGGCGTGCCCGGCCATCCGCCGGTGCTGTGGGTGAAGGAGCCGGCCGACCGCAACTGGATCGTCGTGCCCGTCCAGCCGCTGCGGCCGCCGCGCTCGCTCGACCGGATGCTGCTGTGGCTCGGCACGATCTTCTCGGCCGGCGTGATCGCCGCGCTGTTCGCGGCCTGGCAGTTGCAGCAGCCGCTGCGCTCGCTCGCGCGCGCGGTCGCGCGTTTCGGCCGCGGGCAGCCGGTGCCGCCGCTGCGCGAGCGCGGCCCGCGCGAGCTGCGCCAGCTCACGCACGGCTTCAACCAGATGGTGGAGCAGGTGTCGCAGGCCGAGAGCGATCGCGCGGTGATGCTGGCGGGCGTCGCGCACGACCTGCGCACGCCGCTCGCGCGGATGCGCCTGCGGGCGGAAATGATGGACGACGCACGGTTGCGCGACGGGGTCGTGCGCGACGTCGACTCGATGTCGCACATCGTCGATCAGTTTCTGGTGTTTGCGCACGGCGGGGCCGATCGCAGCGAACCGGTGCCGGTCGACCAGGCCTGCGAGCGGATCGCACGCAGCTATCGCGCCGTCGCGCCGAACGCGCCGACGGTCCAGACGCGGCTGGAGGCCGATCCGGGCTTCCGGCTGCCGACGGCGACACTCGACCGGATCCTGTCGAACCTGCTGGACAACGCGCATGCGTACGGCGCACCGCCCGTGCTCGTCGAGACGGCGCGCACGCCGGCTGGCTACGTGCTGTCGGTCAGCGACAGCGGCGGCGGGATCGCGCCGCGTGACCTCGCGGCCGCCACGCGGCCGTTCGTGCGGCTCGACCCCGCGCGCGGCGGGAACGGCCACAGCGGGCTCGGGCTCGCGATCGTCGAGCGGCTGGTGCTCAGGCTGGGCGGCGCGTGCGACATCGGCAACCGCCCCGAAGGCGGGCTGCGTGTCTCGATGACGTTCCCGTTCGAGGTCGTGCCGAAGGACGAACCCCACGCACAGGCCGCGTAAGCGGTTGCGGCGCCTGCCCGGCCGGGCAGGCGCCGCCCGGCATCATTCGCCGAACAGCGTGCCGAGCGTCTCGGCCGCGTTGCTGTCGATCGTGTTGTAGGTCACCGTGGTGGCCTCGAAGATGTAGACGGTCGTATACCGGCCGAGGCGCTCCAGGATTTCCTCCTGCAGCGATTCCGGCACGACGTTCATGTTCAGGTACCATGCCGTCGACGACAGCCGCGTCTGGAACGACCCGTACTCCTGCATGAGTTCATAGAACGCGTCGGCATCCTGATCGCGGCAGACGATCACCAAGTTTCCTGCCATTCCCTTCCTCCCGCTCGTCGGTCGATCCCCGGGGCCGGTTTACATGGGGAACGCGCGTGCGTTGCCACGAGACGGCCGAAACAGACCCTGGGGGCTAGCCCCGATCATACCTGCTTCGCCGGATCCGGCTGCTGATGCCCGACACGGTTTGCGCCCGCGTGCGGCTGGCGGGTTCCCGGCCGGGCCGGATCACGGCATAATTCGGGCCTGCATGCCGGCCGTGGGACTGCGGCCGGGCCGTTCCCCGCCATCCACCGCGCGCCGGGCACGATCCGTGCGCTGCCTGCGCCGTCCCCGGACGGTTGTACCTGAAATACAGGTTGGTGTAGTGTCGTGCCGTCGCGGGCCGGCTCGACCGGGCCGTGACGGCGCATGCACGCACGGCGCCTCGCGCCTGCGCGAGATCGCCAGTCAATCGAATTACCGCGCCCGTGCGCTTTGCCATGAATCAACATCGACTGCCGGCTTCGTTCGGCCTTACCGGGGAGAGCGCCTGATGGACGTCGGATTCTTCAATCCGAACCGGACCGCCAACGCATCCGCGTGGCGTGTGCTGCCGAACCGGTGGGACTTCATCGCATTTCCGCTGATCATCTGCCTGATCGCGATGGCGGTCGTCGGCTTTCACGAGACGATGGCGCCGATCGGCACCCTGCAGACGCAGAAGATCTCGCTCGATCCGTCGAACCTGCCCGAATACGCGTTGCGCACCACGCTGCGGATGCTCGCCGCGATGGTCGCGTCGCTCGCGTTCACGCTCGTCTACGGCACGCTCGCGGCCAAGAGCCGCCGCGCGGGCATGGTGCTGATCCCGATCCTCGACATCCTGCAGTCGGTGCCGGTGCTCGGCTTCATCTCGTTCACCGTCACGTTCTTTCTCGCGCTGTTCCCGAGCCGCGTGCTCGGCGCCGAGCTGGCGGCGATCTTCGCGATCTTCACGAGCCAGGCGTGGAACATGACGTTCAGCTTCTACCAGTCGCTGCGCACGGTGCCGCGCGACCTGGACGAAGTGGCGCGCAGCTTCCACCTGACGTCGTGGCAGCGCTTCTGGAAGCTCGAAGTGCCGTTCTCGATGCCGGGCCTGATCTGGAACATGATGATGTCGATGTCGGGCGGCTGGTTCTTCGTCGTCGCGTCGGAAGCGATCACCGTCGGCAACCAGACCATCACGCTGCCGGGCATCGGCGCGTATCTCGCGCAGGCGATCTCGGACAAGAACTTCGGCGCGATCGGCTGGGTGATCCTCACGATGACGGTCGTGATCCTCGCCTATGACCAGTTCCTGTTCCGCCCGCTCATCGCGTGGGCCGACAAGTTCCGGATGGAGAACACCGCGTCGGGCGATGCGCCGCAATCGTGGCTGCTCGACCTCGTGCGCCGCACGCGCCTGATCCATCAGCTGCTCGTACCGGCCGGCTGGTTCTTCGCGAAGGCGGCGCGGATCCCGCTGCGACTGCCGCTGTCGGGCGCGATGCGCTTCACGCTGCCGCGCGTCGAGAAGAAGGCGTCGCGCACGGTCGACATCGCGTGGGCGGTTCTGGTGCTGATCGGCACGGCATATATCGTGTGGCGCGTCGTCAGCTTCGTCTCGACCGGCGTGACGATGGGCGAGGTCGGCCACGTGCTCGTGCTCGGGCTCATCACGCTGCTGCGCGTGGTCGTGCTGATCGCGATCGCCTCCGTGATCTGGGTGCCGATCGGCGTGTGGATCGGGCTGCGCCCGAAGCTGGCCGAGAAGCTGCAGCCGCTTGCGCAGTTCCTCGCCGCGTTCCCGGCGAACCTGCTGTTCCCGGTGTTCGTGATCGTGATCGCGCGCTTTCACCTGAACGCCGATATCTGGCTGTCGCCGCTGATCGTGCTCGGTACGCAGTGGTATATCCTCTTCAACGTGATCGCCGGCGCAACGTCCTACCCGAACGACTATCGCGAAGCGGCGACGAACTTCCGCATCCGTGGCTGGCAGTGGTGGCGGCAGGCGATCCTGCCCGGCATCTTCCCGTACTACGTGACCGGTGCGATCACCGCCTCGGGCGGCGCGTGGAACGCGAGCATCGTGTCGGAAGCCGTGCAGTGGGGCAACACCAAGATCGAGGCCCACGGCCTCGGCGCGTACATCGCGCAGACCACCGCCGCCGGCGATTTCCCGAAGATCATCCTGGGCATCGCCGTGATGTCCCTGTTCGTCACCCTGTTCAACCGCCTGCTGTGGCGCCCGCTGTATGCCTTCGCCGAAGCGAAGCTGCGGCTCGACTGAGACCGATTGAGAGCGAAACGCGATGCACAATCCGAATGCTGTAAACGCCCCCGTCCAGACGTCCCAGCCGCCGCGCCTCGGTGAGGAAATCCTGCGTGTCGATCACGTCTGCCGCGGCTTCAACAAGACGCAGGGCGAACTGCTCGTGCTCGACGACGCGAACCTGTCGCTGCGCGAGGGCGAAATCGTCGGCCTGCTCGGCCGTTCCGGCTCGGGCAAGTCGACGCTGCTGCGAATCATCGCCGGGCTGATCGAACCGACCGGCGGCGAAGTGACCTATCTCGGCAAGCCGCTGGATGGCCCGGCCGAAGGCGTTGCGATGGTGTTCCAGACCTTCGCGCTGTTCCCGTGGCTCACGGTGCTGCAGAACGTGGAAGCCGGCCTCGAAGCGCTCGGCGTCGGCGCGCGCGAGCGGCGCGAACGCGCGCTGGCCGCGATCGACCTGATCGGTCTCGACGGCTTCGAGAACGCGTACCCGCGCGAGCTGTCGGGCGGCATGCGCCAGCGCGTGGGCTTTGCGCGTGCGCTCGTCGTCGATCCGACGATCCTGCTGATGGACGAGCCGTTCTCGGCGCTCGACGTGCTGACGGCCGAGACGCTGCGTACCGACCTGCTCGATCTGTGGACGCAGGGCCGCATGCCGATCAAGTCGGTGCTGATCGTCACGCACAACATCGAGGAAGCCGTGTTCATGTGCGACCGGATCCTCGTGCTGTCGTCGAACCCGGGCCGCGTGATCGCCGAGATCAAGGTGCCGTTCAAGCATCCGCGCAACCGGCTCGACCCGGCGTTCCGCAAGCTCGTCGACGACATCTACGCGAAGATGACGGCCCGCCAGACCGGCGAGGCGACGAAGAAGGGCCTCGAACTCGGCAGCTGGCTGCCGCAGGTGTCGACCAACCTGATGGCCGGCCTGATCGAGACGCTCGCGATGGCGCCGTACCACGGCCGTGCCGACATGCCGGAAATCGCGCGCACGCTGCATCTGGAGGTCGACGACCTGTTCCCGATCGCCGAAGTGCTGCAGTACCTCGGCTTCGCGGACGTGCGCGAAGGCGACGTGTTCCTGACGCCGCCGGGCCGCGTGTTCGCGGAATTCGGCACGCAGGAGCGCAAGCTGATGTTCGCCGATCATCTGCTGAAGCACGTGCCGCTGGCTGCCCGGATCAAGAAGGTGCTGAACGAGCGCCCGGGCCACCGCGCGCCGCGCGTGCGTTTCGAGCAGGAGCTGGAGGATTTCCTGTCGGACGGCGCGGCCGAGGAAACGCTCGACGCGGTGATCGACTGGGGCCGCTACGGCGAGATCTTCTCGTACAACGACCAGACCGAGATCTTCAGCCTCGAGGACGTCGAGTCCTGACGCCCGCGGAGTCGGTCGAAAGCATTCGGCGGACATCGCACGGATGCCTGCCGCGGTTCGATTCGGCCGCTCCCCGCAAAGGGCCGTACGGGGCCTGTCCCCGGCGTTCGCCACGAGCGCCGCGCGTTGACTACCCGCCTACCTGAACGCCGGATCGTGCCCCTGCCGGGGGCACGGGCGCATGGCATGCGTCAAGCATGCCGCGCCCGGTTCGATCGTCGCGCGCACCGCCTTGCTCACGACCGGCTGCGCCATCCGGCCCGCCACACGTTGATTTCCCGCTGCATCGGCTCGTTCGTTTTTCGGTGTACGCCGCGCTCCGGCCGTGCATCGCAGGCCGATCGTGCGATGCGTCCGACAGTCGGGCGCCTGAGACTGGCGGTCGGCAATCGATATTGGGGATCTATCACGGCTGTCAACGCGCCTCAACATTAAATGCTGACAAATGGTTATGAATTCTCTTGTGATTTGATATATTTGGCGCCTTCAAGGTGGCTGAGAGCGCCTTGTTGGTGCGATAGCGTCCAGGTCGCGGCGGGTTCGCCCGACAAAAAGAACGAGGTTAATGATGAGTTTCGCAGCAAACGGAAACCCCGAAGGGACGGGAGGGAGCGGTGCGACCCTGGCCGGCGGTCTGGGCAATCTGGGTTCGATTGCCGGAATGGCGGGACAACTGGGGGCGTTGACCGGTATGCCCGGTGCGGGGCTGCTTGGCGGGGCCGCGAGCGCGGTGCAACTGGCGCAGACCGGCTTGTCGTTGATGGGCAAGGCCCCGGAGTCGATTGCCGAAGCCATCAACAGCCTGACGGGCGGGCTTCCGCGTCTGACCCAGGACAATCGTTTCATCACGATCGAAACGCCGCTCGGTCCGGACGTGCTGCTGGTCAGCGCGGCGGTCATCGACGAACACGTCAATCAGCTGACCGAAACACATCTCGACCTGCTGTCCCATCGCAACAATATCGAACCCCAGGAAATTGTCGGGCAGCGGGTCAAGATCACGCTCGAGCCGCAGAGCCGCAATTTCAGTCTGACGCGCGTCGTGACGTCGGCAGCGGATACCGAGACGAAGCGATATTTCGACGGGTACGTCGCGTCGTTCGGCCGCGTCGGAAAATCGGGCTCGGTGACCCGTTACGAAATGTCGGTCGTGCCGTGGTTCTGGTTTCTGACACGCTCGACCGATTGCCGGATCTTCCAGAACCAGACGCCGCAGGACATCCTGACCGACATTTTCCGCGAGATGGGTTTTGCGGATTTCGAGTTCGCGATGCAGGGCGAGCGTCCGAAGCTCGAGTACATCGTCATGTACGACGAGTCGTACTACGGTTTCTGCTCGCGCCTGATGGAGCAGGAAGGGCTGATCTGGACGCTCCGCTACGAACAGGACAAGCACGTCCTCGTGATCGGTGACACCAACGCGGTGTTTCAGCCGATTCCGAACCTGAAGACGATTCCGTACGAAGCCAGCAGCGCCGCGAGCGAGCAGAACGGCATCGATCGATGGGATGAGGCGTTCAGCTTCCGGGTCGGCAAGATCACGTACCGGGATTTCAACTACAACCAGCCGTCCTCGCAACTGATGCACGTCGAGGTGCCGACGGTCAACCTGAAGCACCCGAACATCCAGACGACCGAGCGTTACCAGTTCCATTCGCTGTATGACCACGGCGACGACGGGCAACGTTACGCGTGCTACGCAATGGAAGCGGAAGAGGCGCTCGCGCATCGCTTCAACGGCGCGGGGCATGCGCACGGGATGACGACGAACGGGCGATTCACGCTGGTCAATCACGGCACGTCCACTTACAACAACAAGGACTTCGTGATCCTCCGCGTTCGTCATCAGGTGGCGAACGACTATACCCAGCAGACGTCGAAGCTGCCGTATCACAACACGTTCACGTGCCTGCCGATCGATATCCCGTTCAGGCCGGAGCGGCGTACGCCCAAGCCGCACATGCAGGGCACGCAGTCCGCGATCGTGGTCGGGCCGAAGGGCGAGGAAATTTACACCGACGGCAGCCGGGTCAAGCTGCATTTCATGTGGGACCGGCGCGGCAAGCTCGACGGTTCGGACTCGATGTGGGTGCGCGTGTCGCAACCGTGGGCCGGCAAGGGCTGGGGCGGATCGGCGATCCCGCGGATCGGCCAGGAGGTGCTCGTCTCGTTCAACCAGGGCGATCCGGACAACCCCATCGTCGTCGGGCGCGTGTTCAACGGCGATTCGGGCAACCCGTACCACGGCAGCGGCGGCCAGACGATGGGGATGCGCAGCCAGACGCACAAGGGCGATGGCTTCAACGAACTGCGCTTCTCGGACGTGAACGGGGCGCAGGAAGTCTTTCTGCATGCGCAGAAGGACATGAAAACGATCGTCAAGGACAGCGAGTCGCACACGGTCGAATCCGGCGCGCGGAGCGTGTCGGTGCTGAAAGGCGACGAGAGCAAGCATGTTGCGGAAGGCAACCTGTCGGAGAAGATCGCGAAAGCGCGTTTCACGACGGCCAACAGTGTCGGCGTGCAGGCGCTGGCCGGCGATGCGGGGCCGGGCAAGCAGAGCTATCAGGCGACGGACGAGATCGAGCATCGCGTGGGCGCGAGCATCGTCACGCTGAAGCCGGACAGCATCAAGCTGTCCCACGGCGCATCGAGCATCCTGATCAATCAGAGCGGCATCTTTCTCGACGGCCCGGTGATCCACCTGAACCAGGGGCTGTTCGTGACGCCCGAGCAGGCGATGGCGATCGAGTGGGCCAATCAGCAGGCGATCATCGCGGCGGGTCTCGCATCGGCCGATCCCAAGGTGCAGGCAGCGGCACGCAAGCTTCAGGCGACGGTCAAGGCGCAGCAGCTGGCCAAACTCGCGGGAGCCGTGTATGCGCCGGGTACGGCGCCGCCGGGATGGAAGAACGTGTCGAACGATCCGGAAGCGCTCAAGAAGTTCGGCCTGAGGCCGCAGGACTTGCAGATTCCCGGCAGCAACTTCGGTGCGCAGGCATACGTGCCCGATCCCGCGGTGTTCGGCGACAGCATGAAGCCTACCCTGGCCTTCAAGGGAACGCAGCCCACGGTCAAGGAAGACTGGTCGAACAACCTCAATCAGGGATTGGGCGACAACTCCCCGTACTACGATCGCGCGGTGACCATCGGCAAGAAGATCTACGGCTCCGGCAATGCAGGCGGCCTCGATCTCACCGGTCATTCGCTCGGCGGCGGGCTGGCTTCGGCGGCGTCCCAGGCCAGCGGCGCGGGCGCGACGACGTTCAACGCGGCCGGCCTCAATTCAGAAACGCTGCCGATGTACGGCGCAACACCGCGGGCGTCGGCCATCACGAACTACCGGGTCGACGGAGACATCCTGACCGGGGTGCAGGAAGGCAGGCTGGGCCCGATCAGCGACGTGACGTCGCAATTGATGCCCAAGGCCGCCGGTGAGCAGATCACCATCCCGGGTACCAGTTTGACGACCGTTCAGCGCCACATGATGGGGCAGGTGACGAGCGGGCTGGAAACGACCGTTGCCGATCAGCAGGCGTCGTTGCTGAGCCAACTTCAGGGACATTGATGAAATACAGCAAGGTCATCGCCGCGGGCGCGGTTGTCGCGGTAATCGGTTTGTCGTCGCCGTTCTGGTGGCCGACTCAAGCACAGGAAACAAAAATGGCAGACTTCAAGCGTTACCCGCCCGAAGACTTTTTCTCGGGATCGCAACTCGAGCTGGCGCGTGCCATTCGCGACGGAAATCTCGAGCAGGTCAAATCGCTTGCGACGCATACCGATCTGGCTGCGCCGGGCAACAAGAAGGCCACCCTGTTGTCGTTCGCGGTGCAGGAGGCGATTCCGGTGAAGACGGACGCCACGAACGTGCACTTCCAGATCGTCAGCGAACTGGTGCGGGACGGCGCGAAGCCCGAACAGCCGTTCGGCGAGAACGGCGCGAACGTCGCCTATCTGGCTGCGCGGGCCGACACGCCCAACCTGCTGAAAGCATTGCTGGCCGGCGGCATGAACCCGGATCTCAGGTACGACGGCGATACGCCGCTGCTCTTCGCAACCTGCAAGGACACGCTGTTGCCGCAAATGCGCGCGCTGGTCGAACACAAGGCCAACGTCAATCTGCGGGACTCGATGAAGGAAACCGCGCTCTACGAAGCGACGCGCCTGCGGCAGTGGGACGTCGTCGATTATCTGCTCGCGCATGGCGCCGATCCGTCGGTGAAGAACGACAACGGCCTCGCCTATTCGAAAGTCCTCGGCGACGAACTGCAGCAGACGCCGAAAGGCTCGCCGCAGCTGAGTCGCATCGAAGCCATTCACAAGCGTCTGGTCACGGCCGGCGTGCAGTAACGCAAGCCGCATGACGGCTGCGCCGGCTGCGCCTGTGCCGCCGGCGAACAGTTTCAATCCGGCGCCTGCCCCGACGGGCAGGCCGAACCGAGAAGAGCATGTCCGAATATCAGATGAACGACGCCGTCATTCAGTTGCCGGCGCACTTCAAAGACAAGACGATTCACCTGTTCACGGTCGATGAAGCAGGGAGCAGCGAATTCACGTTCGTGGTTTCGCGTGCGCCGATGGAGCCGGACGACACGGTCGATACGTTCGTGACGCGGCTCGTATCGGAGATGCGCAAGTCGCTTCCGCGTTTCGAATTGAAGCATCTGGACAATCGGGAAATCGACGGCGAAACCGCACGCGAAGTCGATTATCAGTGGGTGTCGGAAGGCACGCCGCTGCATCAGCGCCAGACGGTGGTGATGTCGCCGAAGGCCGGGCGCGAGCGCGTGGCGATCAGTTTCATCGGTACCTGTCCGAAGTCGTTCACGGAGGACAAGAGCAAGGAGTACAAGAGCTTGCTCGAGAGTGTCGTGCTGGCCCGGCCCGACCGTGCGGCTTTCGTGCCGACCGCGCTCGGCCAGGACGAGGCGGGCATCGTCTTCGTGCTGCATGAGCCGAGCGCGACGTTGTATGCGCTCACCGGCCTGGCCGAACTGTTCCGGCACGACGTCACGGAAATGTTCGACGACACCGCGTTCTTCGGCCCGTCCGGTGAGCCGCTGGCGTTGCAACCTGCTCCGATCGGACAACCGGCGTGGAGAGCACTGGACGGCCGTCAGTTCGCGCTCTGGACGACGGATGCGCGCGAGCATGCCCCGCTGGGCGACCGGCTCGGCGGTGTGGCGGCGGTGAAGGGCATGACCGGCATGCAGAGCATCGAGGCCGTGCGTGCTTATCTGACCGCGGTTGCGAACGCGGGCTAACGGGGAGCGCGCGTGGATACATTGCTTGCTGCTGCGCGATTGGGCGATCCGATTGCGCATACGGCGTCCAAGGGATGGATGATTGCCGGGCTGATCGCCGGCGCGGTAATCGGGGCCGTGGCGGTGGTCGCAACGGGCGGCGCCGCGTTGACGGTGATTGCCGCAGTCGCGGCGGGCGCTGCCGCGGGCGGCGGGCTCGGCGAAGTGCTGGGCACGATGTCGTGGGCGCCCCGGCATGTCACGGGAAGTCTGATAAAGGGCTCACCCAACGTCTTCATCAACAGTCGCGCGGCGATGCGGGCCATCCTGAGCCTGGGTCTGTGCAGCGACCACGCGGGTCCGCCGCAGGTGGTCGCGCAAGGTTCGTCGACGGTCTACATCAACAGCCAGCCGGCGAGCCGCAAGGAAGACCGGATGATGTGCGGCGCGTTGATCAACGACGGATCGCCGAACGTGTTCATCGGCGGCCCGGCGGTCGGGGAGTTCAATCCCGAGATCCCGGCGTGGGTCAACTGGACGATGGCCGCGGTGGGCATTGCCGCCGCGGCCGTCCTTGCCGGGCCGGCGCTGGCGATTCTCGGCGCGGCCGGCGGTTTTTTCGGCGGTGAAGTCGGCGGATGGCTGGGCGGAAAGATTTTCGGCGAAGGTTCCGACGGGCAAAAGTGGTCGATGCTTGGAGGAAGCTTGCTGGGCGGGTTCGGGGCGGCGAAGGGCGCCGGGCTCGTCAGCGGGGCGAGGGGGGCGGGCTCCGTGGCGGGCGAACTGTCGGCGCTGGAGGCCACCGAAGGTGCCGCAGGCGCGACGGAGCAGCCGACGATTTCGTTGTTCGGGGTACGCGGTGGCGGGCGGACGCCCAACGCCGAAGGCGTGCAGCACCCGTATCAGTACACTGGTCACGTCGGGTATTCGTTCGACGGAGGCAAGACGATTTGGGGCTTTGGCCCGGCAGTGGGGGATGCGACCGCGGCGGATGTATTTGCTAATCTGAAGTCATCCGGCAGCTACCCCGGGCAACTGACTCAGGACCAGACGCCATTCTCCCTGATTGCAGAGAATCCGCTGCCGGCCCGTGGAGGGGGCGGCGCGCTGCAGACGGTATATGAGCAGAAGATACCGGTCACGCAAGAGCAGTATGAATCGATTCTGGCGGCGCATGAGGAGCTGGTCGCGCGTGGGCCCATGGACGACATTCGATATCAATGGCCGCCCAAGTCCGGCGAATGGCCGGAAAACAACTATAACTGCGCAACATTCCCCGGCCGTCTCGGTATCCCCATTCCAGAGGCGACCGGAAAATTGCAGAACTACATGCCCGAACTCGAGAAGGTCGGGACGCCCTGGAAGCCCTGGAAGCCGTGAGATCGGGATCGATGAGTGAGAAAAAGGATTTCTATACCGTAGCCGCAGAGTCGTTCGATCTGGTGCTCGCGTCCGTTGTCGACGCCCCGGGGCCGCAAGTTTTTCGGGCGAAGGTCGAGCGCATCTATTCCAGCGGAAAAGGCATCACGCCGGATCTTCTCGGAGCGGAGATCACGTTCACCGGTGGTCCGCCGACTTGGGGTAACGTGGCGCTTCAAGTCGGGGAGCGTGCGCTCATGTTCGTGAGAGTGCAGGCCAGCGGGTTGAACGAGTATCCGTGGTGCGGGCACATGGTTCTGGAAGACATGGACGGTGAATTGGGTGCCAGGTTACATGTTGCGGAGTTGTGGCTGCGTGATGATTTCCCGGAGGCCGTGAAGGCTGCGGCGAGTCAGCATCCGACGTGGCGGAATGCGTCGATCGTCAAGTTCAGTGTGCTGGAGAGCTACCTGAAAGGCTTGATCGCGAGGTCCGCACGCTGAGCCGGATCGGTTTTCAGACGGTGAAGCGGATATTGGGAAAACGAAGTTTTTGGAGCTGAATGGAATGACCGACAAGAATCCCGATTTTTCACCGATTCGCATGCGCGCGCGCGGTTTCGTGTCGCAGGGGCGCATCGAGGATGCGCTCGGGCTATACGGCGACATCCTGAAAGTTGCGCCGGAAGACGCGGCGACGTATGCCGACCGCGGCACGACCTTCGCGATGATCAAGAAGACGGATCTCGCGTTGAACGATCTGAACCGCGCCATCGAGCTGGGGTACACGGATCCGTCGGCGTACTGCACGCTCGCGACGATTTTCCTCGAAGGCGGTGGCTACCAGAAGTCGCTGGAGTATTTCGACAAGGCGCTGAAGCTCAATCCCGATCAGCCCTTCGTCTATTTCAACCGCGCCCGCGTTTACGAGACGCTGGGCGATATCAAGGCTGCGATTGCCGATCTGGAGCGGTGCCTGACCTACAACCCGGACGATGCGTTGTCCGCGAAGATCAAGGAAAGGGTGGCGCAGCTTCGCGCGCGTACGTAACGGCCGCCGCCGGGTGCGAAGTTTGCGGTATCTGGCCCGGAACTGTCCGGGCAAATTGCTTCCGGGGCCGTCGGGATGTTGAAGCGTGACAAGTTGCCGTACTCCGCGCTGCCGGCATCGTTGACGGCGTTGATTCCCGAGGCAGTTTTCTTGAAGGCGCTCGAGAGTGCCGAGTCCCAAACGATCATCGTCTGGTACGTCGACGCGAAAATCGGTCGTCAACATGAAGTCGAGTTTTCGCCGCAATTGGGGCGTCTGCTGTCACGCAACGAGCGCGAAGCACGATTTCCGCTGGAGCGGCGGATAGTTCTGCGAGATGGAATCCGGGTGCAAGTAGGTAATCGGCTCGAGGCCGCTACCGACGTTCGCTATGAAACCTATACCGCATACGATCCGGTGACCTCGTCGAGGCTTGCAGTTGGAGAGCAGATGTTCTTCATGCAGTTTCTGGCCGATCCAGAGACAGTCGTTCGGCAAGCAATCGAACAAGCGAGGTTCCCGGACACCTATGCGGGATGGAGTGCAATCGAGCGCACTCGCTATTGGGTTGGCGTGCTGTATCGCGCGCGACGCCAGACGGGCGAATCGGGAATCAGTGAAGATGAAGCTTTCCGGCCTGCGTTGCTGACGCAGATGAGAGCGGTGGATCCCGAGGTCGACGGCATACTTGCGGCGGTCCTCGCCGAGCTGGGTCGAATGGAAATGATCGGCCCGGAAGTGATGCGGGCTGCGTTCAATCAACGGACAGGCGCATCGATCTGATTGCCCGGCTGACGAGCGTGCCGATGATCGAAGTGCCCGGATTGGCAAGTCGCATTCTCGGCGGTTCCCGATTGGCTGGCAGCAGAGCGGTGCCTGGCCTGCAACCCGGACGATGGATGCGTGTTCCGCACGGATCAACGGCAGCGTGACGCAGCTGCGCGCGTCTATGTAACGACTGCCGGTTGCGGCTGACCAGAACGGCAGGGCACCGCGCATGGCGCGCGGCGCATCGCACCGCTACTGCAGATTCCCCCACCGGTCGACCGCCGGTTCCGCCGACGCCCACTTCCAGTGCGTGCCTTGCTGGCACGCATTCGCGAAATACCAGTCGGCCTTGTCGCCGTCCTTCACCGAGAACGTGAATTCCTTGCACAGCGCCAGCGGCGTCGAGTAAGCGCGCGCGACGCGCACTTCGCCTTCGCCGTTTTCCAGCGGCAGCGTGTTCTTCACCTTCCACGGCTTCACTTCGCCGACGGCCAGGCTGCCGGCCACCTTCGCGATCGCGTCCTGCTGGTTCTGATGGAGCTGCTTCATCGTGCGGTTGACGGCCTCGTCGGTCGCGGCCTGCACGGCAATCCCGACGCCGACGCCCACCGCCGGGTTCGCGGTGACGAGGCCCGTCGCCGCGCCGGCGAGTGCGCCGCTCGCCGCGCCGACCGACCCGCAGCCCGACAGCGCGGCGGTGGCCGCGCACAGCGCGCCGATCGCCGCGATACGGATCGCGACGCTCATTGCAGCGCGCCCCAGCGTTCGGTCGCCGGTTCGGCCGACGCCCATTTCCACGCGGGGCCGTCGCGACAGATCGTGGCGACGTAGAACGCCGATTGCGCGGCCTTGTCGGCCTTCGCCGGCGTGTCGACCGCGAACACGATTTCCTTGCAGTCGAGCGGACCGACGCTGATCATCCGGCTGACCGTCACGCGACCCTGCTCGTCGTCCTCGATCGGGAACGAGTGGTGGGTCGACCACGGTGCGACGCCGCCGACGTCGAGCGGGCCGGCCGCCTTCGCGATCTGTTCCTGTGTGTAACGGTGTGCGACGCGCTGCGAGTACTGGACGCCAGCCCGCGCGCCGGCGACGGCGCCGAGACCGATGCCTGTCGCGACGGCCGCGTTGTTGGTGACCTTGGAAGCGATTGCGGCGCCCGCGATACCGGCGCCGGCTGTCGCGCCTTCGCTGTACAGCGAATTGCAGCCGGACAGCAGTGCGGCCGTGGCGATCGCGGCCAGCACGACGCGCGCCGGCATGGCCCGGCGCGGCGATTCGAAACGATTGTTCATCCCTGAGTGCAAGTCCTGTCTGGGTGAGCGGCGACGCGTGCACGCCCCGATGCCGCGTCATTGTTTCGCAATTGTCATAGGAGAACTGCAAAGCTTTGACAAATCGCCGGCCGGCGTACCGCGCGCGAACGCGCGGCGCTATTGTCGGATAGTTGATTGGTGAGGGGTCGAAACGTTACAAATTGAAGGTAATTGTTACCTCGGGATGCAAGGAACCGACCTAGACTGTTTTGTTATGGAATGTTTCTACGACGGCCTCGAGCCGCGCCACATATGAGACACCCAGCCATGCGCCGTTCGAAACGGTTGTCCCACCGGCCGCCCGACGCCGGGGCAGACCGCTCGCGTCCGCAGCCCGACGCACCACCGGCGCCGGCTGCCGGCAAGCCCGACGACACGCCGTCCGACGGCGATCACAACCAGGGTGGCGCTCGCCCGGAAGGGCTCGACTATCAACGCGACCTCGGCCAGGAGCAGGACGCTTGATTTCGTCGTCGCTGCATTCCACCGCCGTATTTCATCGCATTTCTCGGAACTGAATCGCCGCGCGGCCGCCTTCGGGCCGCCGTGTCCGCTCGGGTGCGCGTCGCGCGCCAGCCAATCGAATCGAGGAGGGGAAGCCGCATGAGCAGATTGATCGTGGTATCGAACCGTGTCGCCGCCGGCGAGGACACGCGCCCGAGCGCGGGCGGCCTGGCCGTCGGCGTGATGGACGCGCTGAAGGAAACGGGCGGCGTCTGGTTTGGCTGGAACGGCGAGATCGTCGGTGCGCCGGATGCCGAACCCGCGATCCAGCGGGACGGCAACGTGACCTATGCGACGGTCGGGCTGACCCGGCGCGACTACGACCAGTACTACCGCGGTTTCTCGAACGCAACGTTGTGGCCGGTGTTTCACTACCGCGGCGATCTCGCGCGCTTCGATCGTCAGGAGTACGCGGGTTATCTGCGCGTGAACGCGATGCTCGCGAAGCAGCTCGCCGCGCTGCTGCGGCCCGACGACCTGATCTGGGTACACGACTACCACCTGCTGCCGTTCGCGCATTACCTGCGCGAGCTCGGCGTGAAGAACCCGATCGGCTTCTTCCTGCACATCCCGTTTCCGTCGCCCGACATGCTGCGCCTCGTGCCACCGCACGAGGAGCTCGTGAAGTTCATGTGCGCGTACGACGTCGCGGGCTTCCAGACCGAGAGCGACAAGCGGGCATTCACCGACTACATCGAGCGGCGCGGAATCGGGGCGGCGAGCGATGACGGGATGTTGCATGCGCACGGCCGCGTCGTGAAGGTCGCGGCCTATCCGATCGGCGTGCATCCCGACGCGATCGCGCAGGCGGCCGTCCAGTACGGCACGCGCAAGCCGGTGAAGATGCTGCGCGAGGCGCTCGACGGCCGCAAGCTGGTGATGAGCGTCGATCGCCTCGATTACTCGAAGGGGCTCGTCGAGCGCTTCCAGTCGTTCGAGCGGATGCTCGCGAACGCGCCGGGCTGGCAGGGGCGCGTGTCGCTGTTGCAGATCGCGCCGCCGACGCGTTCCGACGTGCAGACTTACCAGGACATCCGCGAAACGCTCGAAGGCGAAGCCGGCCGCATCAACGGCCGTTTCTCGCAGCTCGACTGGACGCCGATCCAGTACCTGAACCGCAAGTACGAGCGCAACCTGCTGATGGCGTTCTTCCGGATGTCGCAGGTCGGCTACGTGACGCCGCTGCGCGACGGGATGAATCTCGTCGCAAAGGAGTACGTCGCGTCGCAGGATCCGGCCGATCCGGGCGTGCTCGTGCTGTCGGAGTTCGCGGGCGCGGCGGCCGAGCTGACGGGTGCGCTGCTCGTCAATCCGTACGACCTGTCGCAGATGGCCGAGGCGCTCGAACGCGCACTGTCGATGCCGCTCGCGGAGCGGCAGGCACGTCACGAGGAGAACCTCGCGCGGCTGCGCGAGAACGACCTCTCGGTGTGGCGCGACACGTTCGTTGCCGACTTGCGCAGTGTCGCGGCGGCTGCGTCGGTCACGCAACGCGCGGGCCGGCGGGTTGCACATGCGTGACGTCACGCCGGGCGCGGGTGCCGACGAAGAAGCGGACGACGACGCAACCGGCCGCTTCTTCGTCGTGACGGGCGGCCCGGGTTCGGGCAAGAGCACGTTGCTCGATGCGCTCGAGCGCGCCGGATTCGCGCGCTCGCAGGAGGCCGGGCGCGGTGTGATCCGCGACCAGATGGCCGTCGACGGCCTTGCGCTGCCGTGGCGCGACCCGGCCGCGTTCGCCGAGCTGATGCTGAGCTGGGAAATGCGCTCGTACCATCTCGCGCGGCAGGCGCGCGGGCCCGTGTTCTTCGATCGTGGCGTGCCGGACGTGGTTGGCTACCTGCGGCTGACAGGTTTGGCGGTACCCGCGCATGCGGAGGCCGCGGCCCGCCGCTTCCGCTATCACCGGCGCGTGTTCATCGCGCCGCCGTGGCCCGAGATCTATGCGCAGGACACCGAGCGCCGGCAGGATTTCGCGGAAGCCGAGCGTACCTATGACGCGATGGTCGATTGCTACACGTCGTACGGCTACCGGCTGATCGAATTGCCGCGCGCGAGCGTGAAGGCGCGCGTGCGCTTCGTGATGGACGCGCTCGACGCCGCATGACGCGAGCGGCGCGAGGCGGTGTCAGGTCGCCGTGTCCGGCCGTGGCGACGTGATGCGCAGCATGCTGACGACGGCCGCCACTGCCGCGAACGCCGTGGCGACATAGAGCGCGATCGTCGGACCGCGATCGGGCGAGAGCCCGAAAATCAGCGCGACCAGCGCGGCGCCGAGCGTCTGGCCCGACAGGCGCGCGGTGCTCAGCATGCCGCCCGCTCCGCCGCTTCGCTCGCGCGGCGCCGACGACAGCATTGCGCGGTTGTTCGGCGACTGGAACAGCCCGAAGCCCGCGCCGCACAGCGCCATCCGCCACACGATGTCGACGGTGCCCGGATGCGCACCGATCGTCGCGAGCGACAGCAATCCGGCCGCGAACAGCGCGAGCCCGATGCCGCCGAGGACACCGGCCGAATAGCGATCCGACAGCACACCCGCGAGCGGTGCCGCGAACACGATCACGAGCGGCCACGGCGTCATGTAGAGACCCGTGTCGACCTGCGAGAAGCCGAGCGAGTTCTGCAGCCAGAACGGCAGGGCGACGAACGCGAGCATCTGCGACGTGAACGACGCCATCGACGTGTAGATCGACAGCGCGAACATCGGGATGCGCATCAGGTCGACCGGCAGGAGCGGCGCCGGTTGCGACAGCTGGCGCTTCACGAAGAAGTAGCCGACGACGAACGCAACGGCCAGCTCGGCCGCGACGTACGCGTGACCTTCGCCGTGCCCGAGCCCGTCGACGGCCGTGATCAGCAGGCCGAACACGCATGCGTTCATCAGCGCGCTCAGGAAGTCGTACGGCGCGTCGTGCAGCGGGTTGGCCGGCAGCGCGCGCAGGCTGCCGAGTACCGCGGCGATGCCGATGGGGACATTGACCGCGAACAGCCACGGCCACGACGCGAACGACAGGATCGCGGACGCGACCGTCGGCCCGATCGCCGACGACAACGCAACGACCATCGCATTGATCGACAGCCCGCGCCCGAGCATCGACGACGGGTAGATCATCCGCACGAGCGCCGCGTTGACGCTCATGATGCCGGCCGCGCCGAACCCCTGGATCACGCGCATCACGGCCAGCATCGGCAGCGAGCCGGCGAGCGCGCAGCCGAGCGAGGCCGCGGTGAAGAGCGCGAGCCCGGCGATGTAGATGCGGCGATAGCCGATGCGCTCGCCGAGCGACGCGAGCGGCAGCAGCGTGATCGTGACCGCGAGCTGGTACGCGTTGACGATCCAGATCGATGAGGCGTCGGAGGCATGCAGGTCGCGCGCGATGGTCGGCAGCGCGACGTTCGCGATGGCGCCGTCGAGGACGGCGAGCGTGATGCCCAGGGCGACGCAGACGATCGCCCAGTAGCGTTGCGGAAGCGGCAGGCCGGTATCGGCGTTCATGACGGGAGCGAGAGCGTGGTTGTCCGCGCGCCCGGTTGCCGGTTGCGTGCGCAACCATGCGGAAGGGTGGAGGCGGCGATGAACGGCCCGGCCGGCGCAGCGGCACCGGGACGGGGCCGGTCGAGTGTATCACCGGGCTGCGTGACGCGACGCCGGCACGTGCGGCTGCAGGCCGGCGTGCGCAATCAGCCTTCGAAGTCGAGACCGCCGAGCCGCACGAGCGGGTCGGCCTGCGTGCGCGACGCGAGATCGATCTCGCGTGCGCCCTGCCATGCGCCGAGCTTTCTCGGCAGCGCGGCCAGGTAGTGCTCGAAGCGCTGCGGGCCGTCCGGTTCCATCAGCCGCTCGATCTCGTCGGTGTCCCAGGTCAGCTCGAGGTTCAGCGGATGCTCGAAGCCGCTCACATGCTCGTGCGGCGCGCTGCGGATCTGCACGCGCGTCGGATGCCCGTGACCGCCGTACGGGACGACGTCGGTCAGCACGTGCTCGGCGAAGTAGGCGGCGATCGCCTGCGCGATGCGCGGGGCGAATTCGGTATCGAAACGGCGGGCGGTTTCGGGCTGCATGAAGGCGTCTCCTGTATGCCGAAAATCGTAGCACGGGGATGACGCGTTTCGGTGTGCGCGATAACGGTAATCGCGCGTTACCACTTGCTGCATCTATTACGGCCGCGCACCGCCACAATGCATCGCATCCAGTACCACTTCGCGTGGGAGTCCATCATGAAAAAGATTGCCGCAGTGTGTGTCCTCGCCGGTTCGCTCGCCGTGGCGGGCCCGGCGTCCGCGCATGGCCGCGACGGCGGCGCCGTCATCGGCGCATTGATCGGCGGCGCGCTGCTGGGCGCGATCGTGACGTCCGCGATGAATCCGCCCGTCGCGTATCAGGCGCCCGTGTACCAGGCACCGGCCTATCAGCCGCCGACGTATTACCAGGCGCCTGCGTACCAGCAGCCTGCGTATCCGACGTATCAGCAGGCGCAGTACCAGGACGACGGCCCGAACTATTGCTACGACCGCTACCAGCGTGCATACGTGTGCGGCGCGCCGGTGCAGGGCGGCTACGCGCAGCCGGCCGGCTGGTAAGCCGGCGCACACGACGCCTGGACGGGCAGGGCGCCGGCAGGCCGGCACCCGCCGACGGTCATTCGCCGGACCGGACGACAAAAGGCCCTCGCTTCATGCGAGGGCCTTTGCTTTTGCGCGGCCACCGGTTCGGCTGCGTGACGCGCGACCGGCCATCGGCGGGCCGCACGCGGATACAAACGGTTGCAATTGCGCGTCAGTGGCGATGGCCGCCACCGCCGTCACCGCGCCCACCGCCATCGTTCCAGTCGCCGCGGCGTCCGCCGCGCCCCCAGCCATTGCCGCGGTTGCCGCGATCGCCGTCCCAGCGGTGGTAGTCGCGCCGGCCGCGATCCCAGTCGCGTCCGCCGCCACCGCCCCAGATGTTGACCGTGCCGTACACGGGGGACGGCGCGTACGCGTAGCCGGGATCGGAATAGTAGGGCTGCCCGTAGCCGTATCCGGCGTCCGGGGCGACGACGCAGCCGGCCAGCAGGGTGGCGACGCCGGCGGCAGCAATGAGCTTCAGCATGATGTTCTCCGTTGGTTGCCGTATAAGTACCGCGCACGGGAACCGGCGACTGTTTGCAATTGTGTCTGCAAATTACAGCTCCGTAAGGTCCTGATGCGAAAGTGTTAGCATCCGGGGCTCATTTGTTTTTCAGGAGCACATCGATGAAATTCGCGATCCGGGCCGCACTGGCCGCTTTCTGCGTAACGACTGCCGCCGCGTGCGTGGCGGGCCCCGCATCGGCGCCCGCCGTGCCGGCCGAGTCGATCAAGATGTTTCCGCAGGCAGCGGCCGGCCAGCAGCGCGTCGTGATCGGGCTGCCCGCGCTCGAGAACGAGGGCGATGCCCGCGTCGAGCTGATGATCGGCAAGACGCTGCAGACCGACTGCAACCAGCAGTGGTTCGGCGGCGAGCTGAGCGCAGAGGACGTGAAGGGCTGGGGTTATACGTACTACCAGCTCACCGACGTGAAGGGCCCGGCCTCGACGCTGATGGCGTGCCCGGGCCAGGCGCCGCAGCAACGCTTCGTGCAGGTGCGCGGTGACGGCCAGCTGCTGCGCTACAACAGCCGCCTGCCGCTCGTCGTCTATGTACCGGACGGCTTCGAGGTGCGCTATCGCGTGTGGCATGCGTCGAAGGACGTGCAGCACGCGGCGAAGCAGTAACCCGCCGGTGCGGTCGCGCGCGGCGGGGTCCTGCCGCTACGCGCCGCCCGTGCTGCTCGCACCGACGAGCGCCGGCCATGCGGCCAGCGCGGCCTGTGCGACGGCCTCCAGATCGCGGCGGCTCGCGCCGTCGCGCGCCTGGATCGACATGCCCTGCTGAACCGTCACGTAGTAGCGGGCAATCGCGTCGAGGTTCGCGTGTACCGAGATCTCGCCGATTGCGACGCCTTGCCGGAGGCGCTCCCGCAGCGCCTCCACCGTACCCTCGCGCATCGCGATCAGCGTTTGCCGGACCGTATCGGAGCGTTCGGCCGGATGCAGCGCCGACAGCACGACCAGGCAGCCGGCCGGTTTCGAGCGCCGCGTGAATACGCGTGCGGTATTCATCAGGTAGTTTTGCATCGCGTCGTGCGCGTTGCCCGCGCGTTCGACACCCTCCCAGATTTCCCGTCCTTCCGTGGCGCCGTAGCGATCGAGCGCCTGCCGGAACAATGTCTCCTTGCTTCCGAATGCCGCATACAGGCTTGGCGACGCGATGCCCATCGCGGCCGTTAGGTCCGTCATCGACGCACCCTCGTAGCCGAGGCGCCAGAACACCTCCATCGCGCGATCCAGCGCCGCTTCCTTGTCGAAGCTCCTCGGTCGGCCTCGTTCAGCCATTGCATCCGTCCCATCGTCGATATCTGTATCGATCGATAAAATAAATCAATTGACTGTGCGGCGCAACTTGCCACATTCTGTGTTGGTCGTTACATAAATGAGGAAAGGAACCGACATGAACCGACTTCAGGGCAAACGTGCACTCATCACGGGCGGCAGCCGCGGCATCGGCGCAGCGATCGCGAAACGGCTGGCGGCCGATGGTGCGGACGTTGCGATCACTTACGAAAAATCGGCCGAGCGGGCGCAGGCCGTTGTCGCGAGCATCGAGGCGCTGGGGCGTCGTGCCGTCGCGATCCAGGCCGACAGCGCAGATCCGGTTGCCGTGCGCAATGCGGTCGACCGCGCGGCGGAGACGTTCGACGGGCTCGACATTCTCGTCAACAACGCGGGGATTTTCCGGGGGAGTGCGCTGGATGACCTCACGCTCGACGATATCGACGCGACGCTGAACGTGAACGTGCGCGCTGTGATCGTCGCGTCGCAGGCGGCGGCGCGGCATCTCGGGGAGGGCGGGCGCATCGTGTCGACCGGCAGTTGCCTCGCGACGCGCGTGCCCGATGCGGGGATCAGCCTCTATGCGGCGAGCAAGGCCGCGTTGATCGGCTGGACGCAAGGGCTCGCGCGCGACCTCGGCTCGCGCGGCATCACGGTCAACATCGTGCATCCGGGGTCGACGGATACCGACATGAATCCGGCGGACGGCGAACATGCGAGCGCGCAGCGTTCGCGGATGGCGATTCCGCAGTACGGCAAGGCCGATGACGTGGCTGCGCTCGTGGCGTTCGTCGTCGGGCCGGAAGGGCGGTCGATCAACGGGACCGGGTTGACGATCGACGGCGGTGCGAACGCGTAAAGGCCGATGGCCGGCGTGAGCTGGCCGGGTGGCGATGCGTTCGTTGTTCGTGATTCGTTACTGGCAGCCGAGGCGCTGATGCTCGGCTTCCAGGTCGGCCCGTTTGTCGTAGGCGCGCAGTTCGTTGCGCGGTTTGCCGTCCGGGCCCATTCCGCGCACGATCTTCTGGCCACGGTCGGGTGAGTGCGTTACCGCGTCGATGCCCGCGGCCAGTTCACGGCAGCGGGCGTTGGAGGATGAGGGCGCCTGATGCGGTGCTGCCGCGGCTGTGACGTTGGCGATGCCTGGGCTGACGTAGCGCTGTTTGGCGGGGGCCGTGCCGGTATCGGCGGCGTTTGCCGTGCCGGCCATCACTGAAAGCGCGGCGAGCGCCGCGATCGTTCGAATCATTGGAGAAGTCCGTTTGCTGAACTGAAGAAGGTTCGGAATTCTACGCAATGTGCGGTGTAGGTCTGCGGCGAATGGGGGCGGTGCGGTCGCGTGTCGCAGGTCAGGGTGAAGACTTGATTGCATCGCCGGCCGTGTGCGTGGCTGCACGCGCGCACAACGTTCGCGAAACGCCGAACAGCAAAAAGCCCGCTTGCTTTCGCAGAGCGGGCTTCGGCATTTGGTTGCGGGGGTAGGATTTGAACCTACGACCTTCGGGTTATGAGCCCGACGAGCTGCCAGACTGCTCCACCCCGCGGCGCGAAGTGTACTAGGGCTGATGCGAGGAGTCAAACGATTCCGGAAGATGGCCGGCCGATCCGCTCGATGTCGAAGACGAAGCGCACAACGAGTATCGCCTGGACCTTGGGCTGCCGGCACACGATGCTGGTTCTGGAAGCGCTTCACGTTCCTCGCGCGAGCAGGCACACATGGCTATGCCGCCCGTCATTTGTGTGCCTGCGCGGTCCGATGGGGACGATCGGTGATGGCCGACGCGTTTCTCGCCGGCCATGCGACGATCTTTGGGCGACGGCCGTCGCGAAGACGACAGGCGGATTGACCGGCCCGGTTGGGGCACTACGGAGATGCGGGCAACGTCGGCGTCTTGCGCAGCTCGAACCAGTAGTGGCTTATTTCATCGTCCGGGACGTTGAATCGCCCGAGCCACGCCTCGGTCGCTACAGCGGTGTTGAGCATCGGAGCAGTGCTGTCGAGCGTCCCGTCCTGCAGGGTATCGAGGGTGTCGACAACGATCCGCCGCAGCGCGTGATTCAACAGCACATATGCTGCGGGAGGAGAGACGGGGACCCCGGGCCCATTGGACACGCCGGATTCCGGTGCAACGCCAGCCTGAATGATCAAGCCTCCGTCACCCAGTGGATGACGGCCGAACCAGTCTGGCGGGAGTGCAAGCGACGACGCGCCGCCGGCCGCCTCGACCAACTCGGCGTCGAGCGCGTTCAGCCAGTCGACCGTCTTGATTTTCGTATAGAGCTTGCGGACATTCGAGCGCATCGGATCGCCGACGTCGATGCCCGGACCGAAGCGGCGTGCGTAGAAGTATTCGCTGGCTTCATTCGGCCGGCGGCCCATCGGCGGTACGTTGACGGCAAGCCCACCGTGGCCGCTGATCGTCGGTAATGCTTCGGCAAACGCTCGAAACAGCGTTTCGAATACGCCGGGGCGGTGTGTGACAAATGCACGCGGTACCGTGAAGGCCAGGCCATCGAGCCCGCGTCTTCGCGCTGCCTTCTTTTCGCTGAGCGCGAACACGGTGAAGTCATAGAACCCGGTGGCGAGTTTGTGCTCGGCGTTGGTCATCGCAACCGCAAGGGTTTCGTCAGCCGGAACGCTTGCAGCAAGGTGTTCGAATCCCGGAGCCTTGTCGTACGGGATCGGCTCTTCGCCCTCGGCGTAGAACCAGCATAGCGGTCCGGACTGTGACTGAGTTTGGCCGTTCGCCACTTCGAGTGCGTGCTGATACTCCTCGATCGCCGCGCTGTACTGCTTGAAGCAGCGCACTAGCGTTTGCCGAACCTCCGGGGTGAAGCCGTTGCGGAAGTAGAGCACACCCCGCACTACGAGAGCGGCGCCGGTGATCGCTTTTTGGTAAGCGGGTTCGTAAAGCCCGAAGGGCATGGTGTCCACGCGGCGCGGATCCTTTGCCCAAGCTGCAATTTCGTCGTTCGTCATGGCGTTAAAACGGACCGGCAGGTATAGGAGATGACGGACCGGGTCCCGGCCCGATCACGGGTGGGAGTGCCGGGCCTCCGGGGGCGCTGCTACTGCCGTCGAACAAGTCATCGAGCTCGGATTGTCGCGCGGATCGTGTTGAGCGCGAAGTTTTCTTCTGACCGTCGTCGTCCCCACATCCGCAGTCTGCTGCGCCGAGGTGGACAAACTTCGAGGGGCTGCCTGCAATTTCGATATAGTCGTCCTCCTGATCGGGACCGTAGCTGTCGCCGGGGAACTTCATTTCCACAACGGTCTTGATGTTCGATTGCACTGGAGGTATCGACGGGTCGTTCACGATAACAACGTCAGGGCGGCGGATGTCTCCCTTCTCGTACTTTTTCCCCTTGCTTGGCCACACGTCTTTTATCCACCGGCGAATGCCCGTGTTGGGCTCCAGCGGTTCGTCATGGTCCATGATCGGCTCGGGCGGATCCGTCGTCATGTCGTAAGGCTGCTCCGGACGGTATGCCGTTGGAACGCCTGTCTGCATCTTCGACACTTCATTCGGTAGCCCAAGGCGCATCTCTACACATCGCTGTCGCTGAATGGTTCCGGCTTTCGTCGCGACGCCGATCCGTCTGCATTCGCAAAATGTGTGGCACAGAACCTTTCGATCCTTCGCGGAGAGCTTGGACGCGCTAAAACCTACCTGTGTTGTCTGGCCATTCGTGCTTGAGCCCCCGGTTGATGACCCCGGGGAATAGCCGCCGCTCACGCCTCGCTTCCGGGCTGATGGAACGACAGCGATGCCGCTTGGTGGCTGTTGAGCCAGCCTGTGTGGCCGCTCGCGTCAGTCACGCCTTGAATCGTTCGGCCGTCTGCTGATGTCACCATGTACGGGTGATTGCCGATCGGCACGCGCGTCTTGTCGTCGAGGAGCTGGAAGCGACCACGATATGCACCGTCGTCTTGCGTGGCGGTTGTCGCGAACACGCTCTTGCCGCCGCCGACCGATCCGCCTGCGCTGGACGTCGGCTCAACCGTGGCCGTTTCCTGCGATGCGATGAGCGTCGCGCCGCAGGCGGTCATGTCGCCTTCCGTTGCGACCGCTCGGCCGCCGAACGTCATGCTGCGAACCCGGACAGCAACGATTGGATAGACGCCGCCGCATTTCGGACACGACACCATGTCACCCTCCAGTGCCAGTGGCTTGCCGTAGGCGGTGTTGGTCGACGTGCAGACGAGCACGCGACCGCCGTGGGACGTTGTATCGCCCTCTCGAATGAATGATGAGCCCATGCTTGGTCCTCTCAGGTAAACCCGAGCGGAATGTAGCACGGGCTGAATCGGCCCTTGTCCTGCCAAGTTTGACGGGGGCTGGACTCGTGACGCGTAGGGAGACGGCGGTGCGTGGTCAGCTCATACAACTTCGTGTTTTTTGCGGCGTGCAGCGTAGTGCGCATCACACCCGCGCTTTCTCTCTAGCCGAGGCACCCCCAGGGGGCATTTTCATACCGAAATTCACGCGGCCGGCAATGTGGTGCCAACTCTCAAAAATCAGTGGGGGCAAGCGGGATTTCTTGTGAATCTTGGGGAGGTTTGGGGCTTGGCTGGTCCCCCCGACAGGAATCGAACCTGTATCTAGCGCTTAGGAGGCGCTTGTTCTATCCATTGAACTACGGGGAGAGCCATGTCCGGGCAATCGCGCGAAAAAACGCGAACCGGACGGCGGTGTGGACAGCGCGCAGAGTATAGCAAAGGCGCGGCGCGTCGGCGGGGCGGAATGCGCACCGACGCGCGTATCGCGTGATCAGCCGCGATCGGAACGGGAAATCAGAAATCGACGACGACGAAATCTTCCTTGCCCACGTCGCACAGCGGGCAGCGCCAGTCGGCGGGAATGTCGGCGAAACGCGTGCCGGCGGCGATGCCTTCGTCGGGCAGCCCTTCCGCTTCGTTGTAGACCCACCCGCAAATCAGGCAGACCCAGCTCTGGTATTCGGTTACTTCGCTCATGTGACGCTCGGGAAAATGGAAATTCGATGATGCCGTCCGCGGCCTGGCCGGCGGACGAAAGGCGCAATGGTACCGGAATTTCGCCGAACGCCTCCGCAACGTCGTTTTAAACGTACGCATCGCGAACAAGTCGATCGAAACACGCATGCCGTGTGTGCGGTGTATCCTTCCCGGGCTGTCCAATCATAAGGAGAATGCGATGCTGAACAGAAAGTGGATCGCGGGTGCGATGTGCGTGGCGGCGATGGCCGTATCGACGGTCGCGCGGGCCGAGGCGCGCGTGTTTTTCGTTGAACCGGCGGACGGCGCGACGGTGTCGAACCCGGTGCACGTGAAGTTCGGTCTGGAAGGCATGGAGCTTCGGCCGGCCGGCGACATGACGCCGAACACCGGTCATCACCACTTGCTGATCGACGGCCGGCCGATCCCGAAGGGCGACGTGATTCCCGCGAGCGAACGTTCGCTGCACTTCGGCAAGGCACAGACCGAAACCGACATCAAGTTGCCGCCGGGCCAGCACACGCTGACGCTGCAGTTCGGCGACGGCGCACATCGGTCGTACGGCCCCGAACTGAGCCAGACCATCAGCGTCAACGTCAAGTAAGCGGTCACACCCGCGCGGACATCCCGGCCATCCCTTCAACAGGGATGCGCCCGCCCGCTGCCGGGTGCCTGTGACCCGCGCGCGGCGGCCGCCCACCGGCCGTCGCGGTCGATCTTGCGGCATTATCCGTCCGGCCATGCCGGTGGCGGCGTCCGCGCCCGGTACAATGGGCGCTTCCGATTCCTCTCTCCGCCGTCTCCCCATGTCGCTCTATTCCATTACCGGCGCGCAGCTCGCGTTCGGTCACGTCGCGTTGCTCGATCACGCGGATTTCTCGCTGGAAGCCGGCGAGCGCGTCGGCCTGATCGGCCGCAACGGTGCGGGCAAGTCGTCGTTGCTGAAGATCGTCGCCGATCTTGCCAAGCCTGACGACGGGCTGATCACGCGCCAGCAGGAACTCGTGACCGTCTACGTGCCGCAGGAGCCCGAGTTCGAACCGGGCGCGACGGTGTTCGACGCGGTTGCGTCGGGGCTCGCGCATACGCGCGAACTGCTCGAAGAATACGATGCGATTGCGCACCGCCTTGCGGATATACCGGAAGGTGCCGAGCACGATGCGCTGCTCGCGCGGATGAACGCGCTGCAGTCGTCGCTCGATGCGCACGACGCGTGGAGCTGGCGCACGCGTGTGTCGATGACGCTCGCGCAGATCGGCCTGCTCGACGGCGACGCCAGCGTCGATGCACTGTCGGGCGGGATGCAGAAGCGCGTCGCGCTGGCGCGTGCGCTGGTGCTGCAGCCCGACGTGCTGCTGCTCGACGAACCGACCAACCATCTCGACTTCGACGGCATCCGCTGGCTGGAAGAGCTGCTCGTCTCGCAGCGCGCGGGCCTGCTGTTCATCACCCACGATCGCGCGTTCCTCGACCGCGTCGCGACGCGGATCGTCGAGCTCGATCGCGGCCGGCTGCTGTCGTATCCGGGCAATTTCTCCGCGTACCAGACGCGCAAGGCGCAGCAGCTCGAAGTCGAGCGCGTGGAAAACGACAAGTTCGACAAGTTGCTCGCGCAGGAAGAAGTGTGGATCCGCAAGGGGGTCGAGGCGCGCCGCACGCGCAGCGTCGGCCGCATCGCGCGGCTCGTGCAGATGCGCAACGAGCGCGCGGAGCGCCGCAATTCGCAGGGCAACGTGAGGCTCGACGTCGCGCAGGGCGAGAAGTCCGGCAAGATCGTCGCGGAGCTGACCGACGTGACGAAGCGCTATGGCGGCCGCACGGTCGTCGACCGTTTCACGACGACCGTCATGCGCGGCGACAAGATCGGCTTCGTCGGCCCGAACGGTGCGGGCAAGACCACGCTGCTCAAGCTGATCCTCGGCGAGCTGAAGCCGGACGAAGGCACGGTGCGCACCGGCACGAACCTGCAGGTCGCGTATTTCGACCAGATGCGTGCGCAGCTCGACCAGGACAAGAGCCTCGCGGATACGATCAGCCCCGGCAGCGAATGGGTCGAGATCGGCGGCGTGCGCAAGCACGTGATGAGCTATCTCGGCGATTTCCTGTTCGCGCCGGAACGCGCGCGGTCGCCGGTGAAGTCGCTGTCGGGCGGCGAGCGCAACCGTCTGCTGCTCGCGCGCCTGTTCGCGCGTCCGGCTAACGTGCTGGTGCTCGACGAACCGACCAACGATCTCGACATCCCGACGCTCGAACTGCTCGAAGAACTGCTGGCCGACTACGACGGCACGGTGCTGCTCGTCAGCCACGATCGCGCGTTCCTCGACAACGTCGTGACGTCGGTGATCGCGGCCGAGGGCGACGGCAAGTGGCGCGAATACGTCGGCGGCTTCAGCGACTGGCAGATCCAGAGCGAGCGTTCGGAGCAGCTCGCGCAGCAGGAAGCCGCGAAGCGCGCGGTCAAGGAAGCGGCGCCGGTGAAGGAAGACCCGGCGAAGAGCGCCGCGGGCCGCAACGCGCAGCGCACGGTGAAGCTGTCGTTCAACGAGCAGCGCGAGCTCGATTCGCTGCCGGAGAAGATCGCCTCGCTCGAGGACGAGCAGAAGACGATCAATGCGCAGCTCGAGGACGGCTCGATTTTCGCGAAGGATCCGCAGGAAGGCACGCGCCTGACCGAGCGCTTCGCGGCGATCGACGATGAATTGCTCGCCGCGCTCGAGCGGTGGGAAACGCTCGAGGCGAAGCGCAAGCCGGCGTGACGCGTGCGGCGCGCGCCAATCCCGCCATTGGCGCGCCACGCGGAACCAGTAGAATACCGCGCGTTCAGGGTCGCGCAGCGCACGCCGCGCGCCCGCTTTCGGAGCAGTCCAAGCACACCGTTGTTTCGATTCGCTTTTTTACGGAACTCAACGTTTTGTCCACGACGTTATCCACACGAGGTGTGGACAACGTCCCGATGAATGACGAAATTCAGCGCCTATGTCAACGAAGAAACCCAGCGCGGCCTATAGCGAAGCATCGATCAAGGTGCTCAAGGGTCTCGAGCCGGTCAAGCAGCGGCCCGGCATGTACACCCGTACCGAGAATCCGCTGCACATCATCCAGGAAGTCATCGACAACGCGTCCGACGAGGCGCTCGGCGGCTACGGCAAGCAGATCACGGTGACGCTGCACGCCGACCAGTCGGTCTCGGTCGAGGACGACGGTCGCGGGATCCCGTTCGGCATGCACCCCGAAGAAGGCGTGCCGGTCGTCGAAATCGTGTTCACGCGCCTGCACGCAGGCGGCAAGTTCGACAAGGCCGCCGGCGGCGCCTATACATTCTCGGGCGGCCTGCACGGCGTCGGCGTGTCGGTGACGAACGCGCTCGCGACGCGCCTCGACGTAACGGTCTGGCGCGACGGCAAGATCGCCGAGCTTGGCTTCGCCGAAGGCGACGTCGTCAAGCCGCTCGCGACGCAGGGCGCGGGCCGCGGCGAGAAGAAATCCGGCACGCGCGTGCAGGTGTGGCCGAATCCGAAGTACTTCGATTCGCCGAACCTGCCGCTCGGCGAGCTGCAGCGTCTGCTGCGCTCGAAGGCCGTGCTGCTGCCGGGCGTCGAGGTCGTGCTCGTCAACGAGAAGAGCGGCGAACGCCAGACGTGGAAATATGAAGACGGCCTGCGCGGCTACCTGCTCGACGAAATGAACGGCAGCGAACTGCTGATCCCGCTGTTCGAAGGCGAGCGGTTCGCCGATTCGCGTTCGGGCGACGATACGTTCGCCGAAGGCGAGGGCGCGTCGTGGGTCGTCGCGTGGAGCGAGGAAGGTTCGCTCGTGCGCGAGTCGTACGTAAACCTGATCCCGACGCCGGCCGGCGGCACGCATGAATCCGGCCTGCGCGACGGCCTGTACCAGGCCGTGAAGAGCTTCGTCGAGCTGCACAACCTGCAGCCGAAGGGCGTGAAGCTGCTCGCGGAAGACGTGTTCGCACGCGTGTCGTTCGTGCTGTCCGCGAAGGTGCTCGATCCGCAGTTCCAGGGGCAGATCAAGGAGCGCCTGAACAGCCGCGACGCGGTGAAACTCGTGTCGTCGTTCTCGCGCCCGGCGCTCGAGCTGTGGCTGAACCAGCACGTCGAGCACGGCAAGAAGCTCGCCGAACTCGTGATCAAGCAGGCGCAGGCGCGCACGCGCGCGGGCCAGAAGGTCGAGAAGCGCAAGAGCTCGGGCGTCGCGGTGCTGCCCGGCAAGCTGACCGACTGCGAGACCGAGGATATTGCGCGCAACGAACTGTTCCTCGTCGAGGGCGACTCGGCGGGCGGCTCCGCGAAGATGGGCCGCGACAAGGAATACCAGGCGATCCTGCCGCTGCGCGGCAAGGTGCTGAACACGTGGGAAACCGAGCGTGACCGCCTGTTCGCGAACAACGAGGTGCACGACATCTCGGTCGCGATCGGCGTCGATCCGCACAGCCCCGACGACACCGTCGACCTGTCGAACCTGCGCTACGGCAAGATCTGCATCCTGTCGGATGCGGACGTCGACGGCTCGCACATCCAGGTGCTGCTGCTCACGCTGTTCTTCAAGCATTTCCCGCAACTGATCGAGCGCGGCCACGTGTGCGTCGCGCGGCCGCCGCTGTTCCGCGTCGACGCGCCCGCGCGCGGCAAGAAGGCCGCGCAGAAGCTCTATGCGCTCGACGACGGCGAACTCGAAGCGATTCTCGACAAGCTTCGCAAGGACGGCGTGCGCGAGACCCAGTGGAGCATCAGCCGCTTCAAGGGCCTCGGCGAAATGAGCGCCGAGCAGCTGTGGGACACGACGATGAACCCCGATACGCGCCGCCTGATGCCCGTGAAGCTCGGCGAGCTCGACTACGAGGCGACCGTCGCGCGCATGACGATGCTGATGGGCAAGGGCGAGGCAGCCGCGCGGCGCGGCTGGCTCGAGGAAAAGGGCAACGACGTCGAAGCGGATATCTAAGCAGGGAATCCGCACGGCCGGGCACGACGCCCGGCCCGGCCTCTCGCTACTTACGAATACGGAATTCAGATGGACGACAATACTTCCGATCTCTTTGCCAGCCCCGACGCGCCCGAGAGTGACGCGCTGACGCTCGGCAACTACGCGGAGCAGGCGTATCTCAGCTACGCGGTCAGCGTCGTGAAGAGCCGCGCGCTGCCCGACGTGTGCGACGGCCAGAAGCCGGTGCAGCGCCGGATCCTGTTCGCGATGAACGAAATGGGCCTCGGCCCGGACGCGAAGCCGGTGAAATCGGCGCGCGTGGTCGGCGACGTGCTCGGTAAATACCACCCGCACGGCGACCAGTCGGCGTATGACGCGCTCGTGCGTCTCGCGCAGGATTTCTCGCTGCGCTACCCGCTGATCGACGGGCAGGGCAACTTCGGTTCGCGCGACGGCGACGGCGCGGCGGCGATGCGATACACCGAAGCGCGGCTCACGCCGATCGCGAAGCTGCTGCTCGACGAGATCGACCAGGGCACGGTCGACTTCATGCCGAACTACGACGGCTCGTTCGAGGAGCCGAAAACGCTGCCGAGCCGCATGCCGTTCGTGCTGCTGAACGGCGCGTCGGGCATCGCGGTCGGTCTTGCCACCGAAATCCCGTCGCACAACCTGCGCGAAGTCGCGGCGGCGGCGGTCACCTTGATCCGCAATCCGAAGCTCACGCACGCGGAGCTGATGAACCTGATCCCCGGCCCGGACTTCCCGGGCGGCGGCCAGATCATCTCGAGCGACACCGAGATCGCGGCGGCGTATGAAACCGGCCGCGGCAGCCTGAAGGTGCGCGCGCGCTGGAAGATCGAGGATCTCGCGCGCGGCCAGTGGCAACTCGTCGTGACCGAACTGCCGCCGAGCACGTCGGGCCAGAAGGTACTCGAGGAAATCGAGGAACTGACCAACCCGAAGCTCAAGCTCGGCAAGAAGACGCTGACGCCCGAGCAGCTCAACACGAAGAAGGCGATGCTCGACCTGCTCGATGCGGTGCGCGACGAGTCGGGCAAGGAAGCGGCGGTGCGGCTCGTGTTCGAGCCGAAGTCGCGCACGATCGACCAGACGGAATTCGTGAATACGCTGCTCGCGTACACGAGCCTCGAATCGAACGCGACGCTGAACCTCGTGATGATCGGCGCCGACGGCCGCCCGGGCCAGAAGGGCCTGCTGACGATCCTCGACGAGTGGGTGAAGTTCCGCCAGCTGACGATGACGCGCCGTTGCCGCCATCGTCTCGCGAAGGTCGACGACCGCATCCACATCCTCGAAGGGCGGATGATCGTCTTCCTGAACATCGACGAGGTGATCCGCATCATCCGCGAGTCGGACGAGCCGAAGGCCGCGCTGATGAGCGCGTTCGGCCTCAGCGACCGTCAGGCCGAAGACATTCTCGAAATCCGCCTGCGCCAGCTCGCGCGGCTCGAGAAGATCAAGATCGAGAAGGAACTCGAAACGCTGCGCGACGAGAAGGCGAAGCTCGAGGAGCTGCTCGCGAACGAAAGCGCGATGAAGCGGCTGATGATCAAGGAGATCGAGGCCGACGCGAAGCAGTACGGCGACGATCGCCGCACGCTGATCCAGCAGGAAAAGCGCGCGACGTTCGAGGCGAAGGTGGTCGACGAGCCGGTGACGGTCGTCGTGTCGCAGAAGGGCTGGGTGCGTGCGCTGAAGGGCCACGGGCTCGACCCGGCCGCGTTCTCGTTCAAGGCCGGCGACAGCCTGTACGCGGCGTTCCAGTGCCGCACGCCGGACCGGCTGATTGCGTGGGGCAGCAGCGGCCGCGTGTATTCGGTCGACGTGTCGGTGCTGCCGGGCGGGCGCGGTGACGGCGTGCCCGTCACGTCGCTGATCGAGCTCGAGTCGGGCTCGCACCTGATGCACTACTACGCGGCGCCGGCCGACCAGCAACTGCTGCTCGCGTCGAGCAACGGCTTCGGCTTCCTCGCGAAGGTCGGCGACATGGTGAGCCGCGTGAAGGCCGGCAAGGCATTCATGACGATCGACGCGGGCGCGGCGCCGCTCGCGCCGATGCCGATGCTGCCGAACGCGACGCAGGTCGCGTGCCTGTCGAGCGGCGGCCGCCTGCTCGTGTTCGGGATGGACGAGATGAAGACGCTGTCCGGCGGCGGGCGCGGCGTGATCCTGATGGCGCTCGACGACAAGGAAACGCTCGTGCAGGCGCTCGCGATCGATTCGGCCGGCGTCGTGCTGATCGGCACGGGCCGCGGCGGCAAGGCGCAGGACGAGACGCTGTCGTATGCGGGGCTCGCGCCGCACATCGGCAAGCGCGCACGCAAGGGCCGCGCACCGGAGACGAAGCTCAAGGTCGTCAACGAGTTGCGTCCGCTGCTCGGCTGACGCCGCGCGCGGATCGCCCGGATCGTCCGGTTCGGCCGCGATCGAAGGCCGCACGTCCGCTTCGGCGGGTGTGCGGCTTTTTCTTCGAGGGCGGGGGTTGGGGTAAGCAAGCGTGGCGCTGTCACGCGAAACTTGCAAAATATTGTGAAATCGCGCCGAGGGTCTGAACCGAGAGGCGACCGGCCGGTCGAACGTCGCTTGATGCCGCGTGTGACGCGGCCGTTCGCCGCACCCCACTCATCACAGGATTGTCGCCATGTCCCACGCTGTTGCCGTCGCGCTGTTTCTTCATCTGCTGGCCGTTGCCGTGTGGGTGGGCGGGATGGTCTTCGCGAACTTCTGCCTGCGCCCGGCGCTGTCCGACCTGTCGCCGCAGCTCCGGCTGCCGCTGATCGAAGGCGTGTTCGGTCGCTTCTTCAACTGGGTGGCGGGCGCCGTCATCGTGATCCTGCTGTCCGGCGGCTTCCTGCTCATGGAATTCGGCGGCGCGCACGCGACGTGGTCGCTGCATGCGATGGCCGGGCTCGGTGTCGTGATGATGCTGATCTTCGGGCATATCCGCTTCGCGCTGTTTCCGCGCATCCGTCGGGCGGTGCAGGCGCAGAACTGGCCGGACGGCGCGCGCGCAGTGAACGCGGTGCGCCTGCTCGTCGTCGTGAACCTGGTGCTCGGCGTCGTCACGGTCGGGGCGGCCGTGCTGTCGCGCGGTTTCTGATCGTTCGTCATCGGCCGCCGGCCCGGCGGCCTGCGCCGCTACGCGGCGAGCATTGCATCGAGCAGCCACGCGCCGGCCGGGCCGAGCGGCCGGTTGCGCGACCACACCGCATCCACCCGCACGCGGCGGGGCCAGCCGCGTGAGCGCAGCTCGCACAGGCGGTCGCGTGCGAAGTGCTCGACCATCCAGCGCGGCAGTTCCGCCCAGCCGAACCCCAGCACGGCCATTTCCAGCAGCATCAGGTAGCTCGGCGCCAGCCAGTGCTGCGTGCCGACGACGATCCGGTCGTCGGTGCCGCGACCTTCCGTTTTCACATAGGTATTGAGGCGCAGTTCGCGCACGTCGCGCAGCGCCGCGTGCGGCACCTCGGCGTCGCCGTATTCGGCGAGCGCGTGGGTGCGGCCGACGAACAGCCCGATCTCCGATTCCTCCGCCACCGTCGCCGCGCCGATATCGGCCGGGTAGGCCGTTCGCGCGGCCATCAGCCCGAGCTGCGCGCGGCCTTGCTGGATCAGGTCGAGCACGTCCTCGTGCTCGGCGATCTGGCATTCGAGCTCGAGCGCCGGAAAGCGCCTTTCGAGCGCCATCAGCGTCTCCTCGTAACGCTTTGACTGGTACGTATCGGACACGACGAGCGTCAGTCGCGCTTCCTCGCCGTGCGCGAGCCGCGCGGCGGTGCGGTCGATCGCCGCACTGGCCTCGAGGGCGCGCTGCACCTGCGGCAGCAGCGCGCGCCCGGCGTCGGTCAGCGTCGGCGTGCGCGTGGCGCGATCGAACAACTGCACACCGAGATCGATTTCGAGGTTCGCAATCGCCTCCGACACGGTCGACTGGCGCTTGCCCAGCTTGCGTGCGGCAGCCGTGAACGAGCCGAGCAGCGCGGCTTCGGCGAAAGCGAGCAGGGCTTCGGGGGCGTGGTGCATGCGGCGCTCCAGACTCTGTTATATCGGTAAAACCGATGATAACAAACTGGATTCATACGGTATCGCCGATCAAAATGGCCGACATGAATCAAGCAACGGATGGGAGAGCATCATGAAACAGATGAACAAAACGGTGACGGAACGGCTGCTGCATGCGCTGACGTTCGAGCTGGTCGCAATCGCGCTGTGCGCACCGATCGGCGCGTGGCTGCTCGACATGCCGGTGTCGCACGTCGGCGTGCTGACGGTGATGGTGTCGCTGATCGCGATGGCGTGGAACATGGCGTTCAACACGCTGTTCGACCGCTTCGAGCGGCGGGCGGGACTGAAGCGCACGCTCGGCATGCGGATCGCGCACGCGGTCATGTTCGAGCTTGGCCTCGTCGCGATGGTGGTGCCGGTTGCCGCGTGGTGGCTGAACGTGAGCCTCGTCGAGGCGCTGCTGCTCGACCTCGGCATCGTGCTGTTCTTCCTGCCTTACACGTTCGGCTTCAACCTCGCCTACGACGCGCTGCGTGCCCGCTGGATGGCGCGCCGGGTCGCGGTGCAGGCCGGTTGAGGGCGGTCGGGGCGGATTGAGCCGGGCAGGGCGACGAGGCCGTCGCCCGTCAGCGCGCGGCGGCCCACAGCCACACGCTGCACCCGACGGCGACCGCACCGTAGACGGCATAGACGGGCACCTTGAAGCGCGTGAAGCACAGCGTCGCGAAGGCGCCCGTCAGCCAGTAAACGGGGTCGGCCGGCTCGCGATGCAGGATCTTCACGACGGCGACGACGAGAAAGCCCGTCGTCGCCGCGCGCAGCAGGCGCATCCCGTGCTCGAAGCGCGCATGGCGCTTGAGCCGGAACAGGTGGTTCTGCGCAAACACGACGAGACATCCCGACGGAATGAACAGCGCGGCCGTGGCGAGCAGGGCGCCGACCCAGCCGTCGGTCAGGTAACCGAGAAACGGCACGACGTTCAGCAGCGGCCCCGGTGCCACGGGCGACAGCGCGAACGCCAGCGTGAAGTCGTGATCGGAGATGCCCGTCGCCGGCGAGACGAACAGCGTCTTGAGCACCGGCAGCGCGGAAAAGCCGCCGCCGAACAGCGTCATCCCGGCGCCCGCGAGGCGCGGCCACAGCAACTGCGCCTGGTAATCGCCGGGCAGCGGCACTGCGAACAGCACGACGAGCACGCCGAGCAACACGAGCAGGTTGCGGTCGCGCTTCGACAGCGTGAAATCGACTGCATCGCGTTGCGACGGCCCCGTCAGCCAGCCCGCTGCAAACGCAGCGAACAGAATCCCGACGAAAGCGGCCGGACTATGTGCGAAAGCGAGCAGAATCGTCGACAGCGCGGCGATCGTCTGTTCAAGCCGCGTCCGTGCGAGCGAGCGCAACTGTTTGACCCACGTGACGCCGATCAGCGCGGCGAGCACCATCCCGAAGTGATTGATCAGCATCGGCGCGGCAAGCGAGCGCACGAGCGGTGTCTGATAGAAGACCGCGAACAGCGTCATCAGGATCGAGAACGGCAGCACGCTCGCGATGCCGGCAACCCACGCGCCGGCGCGGCCATGCAGCGTCTGGCCGACCTGCACGGCAACATTGCAGCCGACCGGGCCCGGCACGAGCCAGGCGAGCGCGACGAGATCGCCGAAGACGTGCGGCTCGATGCGTTGCAGCCGCTCCACGTAGTGGCGTTCGAGCTGCGCCATCATCGAAAGCCCGCCCCATGAGACCGCAGAAATGCCGGCAATGACCTTGAACAAGGCCCACAGGGATGCCTGTGCCTCTTCGACACGGGCGGTCGCTTCGACTTCGACGGTGGTCATGATTGTGTTGTTGGCGCAGGGCCGGATCTCTCGCGTAGGGCCATGCCGGCGGCCCGCCGACACGTAGGCCCTCCCGATTGTCCGCCGCGCATCATGACACTGCCATGCGCGAAAACGCTAGTTAATGAACTAAACGATCGGATCGAAAAACGAAACAATTGCGGCGGTGCGCAACGTGCGCCGCAGTTGCAGCGGTAGCGCCGCTCAGGCGCCCGTGCTGCCGGTCGCGCGATGCGCGATGACGTTCGGATGGTCGCCGCGCACGCCGAAGCGCGCGATCAGCGCGGGGATCGCATCGGCCGGCACCGGGCGCGAGAACAGGAAGCCCTGCGCCTCGATCTCGCCGAGCGCGGACAGCCACGTGATCTGCTCCTCGGTTTCCGTGCCTTCGACGACGACGGTCAGGCCGAGCGAGCGTGCGAGATGCACGATCGACGACACCATCACGCACACGCTGCGATCGTTCGGGATGGCCTGCACGAACGAGCGGTCGACCTTCAGCGTGTCGACGGAGAAGCGGTGCAGGTACGACAGCGACGAGTAGCCGGTGCCGAAATCGTCGAGCGCGATGCGGATGCCGAGTTTCTTCAACGCGACGATTTTCTCGGACACGAGCTCCGGATATTCCATCATCGCGGTCTCGGTGATCTCGAGTTCGAGCCGGTTCGCGTCGATGCCGGTTTCCTGCAGCGTGCGCGAGATCGTTTCGATCAGGTCGCCGCGCCAGAACTGCACGGGCGAGATGTTGACCGCGAGCGTCAGCGTGTCGTGGCCCTCGTCGCGCCAGCGCGCGATCTGCTCGCACGCGGTGCGGATCACGAAGTCGCCGATCGGCACGATCAGGCCGGTCGATTCGGCAATCGAAATGAATTCGTTCGCGGAGATGATCCCGTGCTCGGGATGATCCCAGCGTGCGAGCGCCTCGAAGCCGGTGATGTAACGGTGGGTGAGGTCGATCTTCGGCTGGTACGCGAGGAACAGCTGCCCCTCGGCGAGCGCGACGCGCAATTGCTGTTCCCAGCGCATCAGGTGATCGGCACGGTGCGACAGGTGCGGCGCATAGAACTGGTAGCAGTTCTTGCCGGCGTCCTTCGCGCTGTACATCGCGAGGTCGGCCTTCTTCAGCAGGTCGATCTCGCTTTCGTTCGCGACGGTGTGCAGTGCGATGCCGATGCTCGCATGCAGCACGAACGAACTGCCGCGCACGTCGAACGGCTCGGCGAACATCCGGATGATCGCTTCCGCGAGCCGCACCGCGCGCCGCTCGACGTCGTCGCCCTTCATCACGACGACGAACTCGTCGCCGCCGATGCGCGCAAGCGAGCCTTCGTCGCCGACTGCATCGGCCAGACGCGACGCGGTCATTTGCAGCACGATGTCGCCGGCATTGTGGCCGAGGGTGTCGTTGACGGTCTTGAAGTTGTCGAGGTCGATGAACAGCAGCCCGAGCCGCGACAGGCTCGTCGGCATCGACACGTCGTTGCGCAGCCCGCGCAGCGTCGCATAGCGGTTCGCGAGGCCGGTGAGCAGGTCGTATTCGGCGAGTTGCGTCATCTCGCGCTCGCGGCCGAGCAGCTTGCCGATCAGGCCCGTCGCGACGCCAAAGAACGCGAGCATCGCGAGCGTGATGAAGCTCGTCATCAGCAGGTAGACGTTGCGGGTGTGGTAGTAGTCCGCGAACTCTTCCGTCTGCGACAGCCCGACCATCACCGCGAGCGGGTAGCCGTCGAGGTGGCGGTACGACACGATGCGCGTCACGCCGTCGATCGGGTCGATGATCGTGCCCGTCACGCGCTCGGCGATCGGGTAGACGCCCGATGCCGAAAACGCGCCCGGCGCGTTGTTCAGCGAGCCCGTGCGCCGCGCGAGCACCGTGCCCGTGTCGGATACCACCGCGATCACGCCTTCCTTGCCGATCGCCGCGTTGTTGTAGAAGTCGTTCGTGAAGTAGCTCGGGTCTTCCGACACCACGACGATGCCCGCGAAACTGCCGTCCGGGTTGTTCAGGCGCCGCGTCATCTGCAGCGTCCAGTGGCTCGACACGCGGCCGAGCACGGGTTTGCTGATGAAGAGGCGGTCGTCGTTGTGCGCGAGGTGGACCTTGAAGTGCTCGCGGTCGGACAGGTTGATCGGCTGCGGATGAAGCTCGGCCGTGTTCGCGAACAGGATGCCCTTCGCGTTGACCAGCGACACCTGGATCAGCGTGTCGCTCGGCACGACGCCTTTTTCGACGGCGCTCGCGAGATTGAAGCGCCCGGGCGACTTCTCGAACTCGAACTTGACGAAGCGGGTGATCTGGTCGACCTGGTGGATCGCCTTGACCGTATGCTGCTCGAGCGCCGAAGAGAGGATGGCCGCGGAAGCCGCCGCTTCCTTGTAGGCGCTGTCCTTTTCCACCGACAGCCGCGCGATGATCACGGCCCACAGCAGCGCGAGCGCCAGCATCCCGAGCAACGGGATCGCAAATAGCGCACGCCGGCGCGATTTGCGCGGCGCGCGTAGCGGCCGGGTCGGCGGCGTGTGGTTGGACCGGGCAGAGCTCATCGAAGCGGGTGGCGTCCTGCTCGCGTGCGCCATCCGTCTGGATGGCGGGCTTGGGTTGGGGTTATCCCGGCGTCTGTTCGTTCGCAGGATGCGCAACCATGGACAGACGTCCGAAACAACGGATTAGGCCCGATATTACTGGTTGGAGCGTTTTTGCGATAGTTGGGCGAAGCGTAGGGGCGCCGGACGAGCCGGCGCCATCGCACATCGCGGAATGTCAATCAGGTGACCGGAACGTGCCGTCGACGACCGTCACGACATGGCCGCCGATCCAGGTCGTGCCGTCTTCGTCGTAGCTGACGAAGATGCGGCCGTCGCGGCCGATCGCCGTGCCCTGGCGGGCCGTATACGACGGGCCGGGGCGGCGCTCCTGCCGCGTCAGCAGCCCGGCCAGCGCGGCGTTTGCGCTGCCGGTGACGGGATCCTCGCCCGGGGTGCCGAACTTGCCGCCCGTCATCAGGCAGCGGATCTCGAACGTCGCGGGGCCGCCTTCGGCGTGCGGTGCGTAGGCGGCGAGGCCGTCCACGCCGTAGCGCCGGGTCAGCGCCTCCAGCGCGACCGGATCGGGCGACAGGCCGATGCACGCTTCGGCCGACTTCAGCCGCACGACCAGCCACGGTGCGCCGTTGTCGACCGCGCACGGCTCGGCCTCGAGGTCGAGCGCGTCGCTGCGCAGCGCGGCGGCCAGCGCCGCGTAGTCCGAGCGGTCGAGCGGCGTGACGCGTGCCGGCGGCGCGGCGAATGCCCAGCCGTCGGCCTGCTCGCGCAGCGCGACCCGGCCGACCCCGCACTGCTGGATCAGCCGGCCCGGCGTGCGCGGCCGCGCGCCGCTTTCGAGGAACGCATGCGCGGTGCCGAGCGTCGGGTGGCCGGCGAACGGCAGTTCGCCGCCCGTCGTGAAGATCCGGACGCGGTAGTCGGCTTCCGGATCGGTCGGCGTGCAAAGGAAGGTCGTTTCCGACAGGTTCGTCCAGCGGGCGATCTCGAGCATGGCGTCGTCGCCGAGCGAATCGGCGTCGAACACCACGGCAAGCGGATTACCCTTGAACGGCACCGACGAGAACACGTCGACCTGCTTGAAGCGGACGAGACGGCCAGGCATCGCGCTGCGCGTGTCAGGCAACTTCGGCGATCAGTTCGATCTCGACGCACGCGCCGAGCGGGATCTGTGCGACGCCGAAGGCCGAGCGAGCGTGCTTGCCTGCATCGCCGAACACTTCCGCGATCAGCTCCGACGCGCCGTTCGTCACGACGTGCTGTTCGGTGAAGTCGAGCGTCGAATTGACGAGGCTCATCAGCTTCACGATGCGCGTGACCTTGTTCAGGTCGCCGGTGTGCGCGTGCAGCGTCGCGAGCAGGTCGATCGCGATCGAGCGGGCGGCCGCCTTGCCGTCTTCCGTCTGCAGATCCGCGCCGAGCTTGCCGGCCCAGACCTTGCCGTCCTTCTTCGCGATGTGGCCCGACAGGTACACCGTGTTGCCGCTTTGCGCGCTCATCACGTAGGCGGCAGCCGGGGCGCCGGCGGTCGGGAGCTCGATGCCGAGCGACTTCAGTTTGTCGTAGACGTTAGCCATGCGTTCGATTCCTCGTAGAGAGTCGTGACAGGAAAAAGGGGATCAGAGACGTTCGCGCAGCAGCTTGCCGAGGCGCGCGACGCCTTCCTCGATCTTCTCGGGCGGCACCGTCACGAACGACAGGCGCAGCGTGTTCTGCTGCGCGTTGTCCGCGAAGAACGGCGCGCCCGGCACGAAGGCGACGTGATCGTCGACGGCGGCGGCGAGCAGCTTCATGCTGTCGATTTGCCCGGGCAGGTTCACCCAGATGAACATCCCGCCTTCCGGGCGGTTCCACGTGACGCCTTCCGGCATGTGGCGCTCGAGCGCGCCGAGCATCGCGTCGCACTGCGCGCTGTACAGCTCGCGGATCGTCGGGATGTGCTCGTCGAGGAAGCCGTCCTTGATCACTTCGTGCGCGATGCGCTGCGTGAGCGTCGGCGTGTGCAGGTCGGTGGCCTGCTTGGCCTGCACGAGCTTGAAGTGGAGTTCCTCCGGCGCAATGATGTAGCCGATCCGCAGGCCCGGCGCGAGCACCTTCGAGAACGTGCCGAGGTGCACGATGTGGTCGGGCGCCATCGACAGCATCGTCGGCAGCGGTTCGCCACGGTAGTTCAGCGCGCCGTACGGATCGTCTTCCAGCACCGGGAACGGGCTCGACTGCGCGAACGCGGCGAGCGCGCGGCGGCGCTCGACGGGCAGGCGGCGGCCGGTCGGGTTCTGGAAGTTCGGCTGCGCGTACAGCAGCCGCGCGCCTTGCGTGAGTTCGGGGGTCAGGCCTTCCGGCAGCAGGCCCTGTTCGTCGGTCGGCACCTGCACGTAGCGCGGCTCGTACAGCGAGAACGATTGCAGCGCGCCGAGGTAGGTCGGCGTTTCGACGAGGATCGGGCTGTCCGGATCGACGAGCGCCTTGCCGAGCAGGTCGAGCGCCTGCTGCGAGCCGGTCGTGATCAGCACCTGCGACACGCGCACGCTGTAGCGCTCGGCGATCCACTCGCGCAGCGGCAGGTAGCCTTCGGTCGCGCTGTACTGGAGCGCGGCGGCCGGCGCGTCGCGCAACACGCGATCGGCGGCGGCGCGCATGCGCTCGGCCGGGAACGTCGCGGGGGCAGGCAGGCCGCCGGCGAACGAGATGACCTCGGGGCGTTCCGTGACCTTCAGGATCTCGCGGATCGCAGAGCTCGTCAGCTTGCGGGCGCGTTCGGAAAGCTGCCAGTGCGGCGGGTGCAGGTCGCTCGGATTCATAGTCTCCTCGTTCGGATATCGTGGTCAGTCAAGAAAGGTCGTTCGGGCGCATCGCTTCGACGCTGCCGGGTGGGCAGGCGTGAACGCGATCGAGCCTTCGCGGCCGGGTGGGCAAAACCGATCAGGCAAAACAATCATTATGGCGCACCTCATCAACCGGCGCGAGCGGGGCGCGCGGCCGTGGCGACCGCCGAGCGGCGCCCGAGCACGACGGTGGCGATCACGGCAGCCGCGAACAGCCACGTCGACGACGTGACCGTTTCGCCGAACAGCAGCGCGGAAAAGGCGATCGTGAAGAAAATCTGCAGCAGTTGCACCTGGCCGACGCGCGCGATGCCGCCCATTGCGAGCCCCGCGTACCACGCGAAAAAGCCGATGAATTGCGAAAACAGGGTCACGTAGCCGAACGCGAGCCACGTGCGCAGCGCGAGCGGGCCCGGATGCGCGGCATGCTGCATCCACGCGAGCCAGCCGACCGGCAGCACGAGGAACGGCGCCGACACGACGAGCGCCCAGCAGATCACCTGCCAGCCGCCGATCTGGCGTGCGAGGCGCGCGCCTTCCGCATAGCCGAGCGCGCCGATGCCGACCGCGACGAGCATCAGCGCGTCGCCGGCCTGCACGGTGCCGCCGCCGTCGCGCAGCGCGAACGCGATCACGAGCGCGCTGCCTGCGACCGCGCTGGCCCAGAACGCCTTCGACGGCCGCTCGTGCGACAGCCACGCCGCGTACAGCGCGACGAACAAGGGTTGCAGCCCGTTGACGACCGCGCCGTGCGACGCCGGTACCGATTTCATCGCCCACGCGGAGAACACCGGATACGCGATGATCACGCCGGCCGACGTGATCGCGAGGCTTTTCAGCTGCGCGCGGGTCGGCAGCGCCTCGCGGCGCCACCACAGCAGCAGGCCGGCCGGCACGGCGGCGGCGAGTGCGCGGCCGAGCCCGTTGAGCAGCGGGTTGAGTTCGGACACGACGATTCGCGTCATCGGCAGCGTCAGGCTGAAGATCATCACGCCGATCAGGCCGAGCAGCATGCCCCGGGTTTCGCGCGAATTCATGTTGCAGGTGTCTCCATATTGCAGGGTCGTTGTAATCGGGCAAGCGGCAGGGCGGTCAGCGCAGCGTGCGCGCACCCTGCGGCGTATCGAATTCGGCGACGAGCGCCGGCGGGCCGTCGGTGGATTCGAGGTCGAGCAGGTGGGCGGCGCCGAGCCAGTCGAGCTGCTCGCGGATCGTGTCCGCGTGCGGGTGGGTGCCCTTGAGCGCCTTCAGCGCGATAGCGTCGCCCGGCAGCGATTCGGCCGGGTGGCGCACGCTGGCCCACTGGATCAGCGACGGCGCAACGCCGTCGCCCGAGCCCTGCCACGCGGGGAAGCTGCCGTCGTCCGGCACCGTGAGGCCCCAGTTCAGCTCGCCGCGTTGCATGGCGACCACGGGGGCGATGCGGTCCGGGTACTGGCTCTGCCACAGCGCAAGCTGGCGCGGCCGGTCGACGCGAGCGACCCAGTGCGCGAGAAACGGCCCCTTCGCAAGCCGTGCGTGCATCGCCGGATCGTCGAGACCGAACATCCGCGCGCGCGGCGGCTTTGCGCCGTCATCCGGCGCCGGTGCGTCGGGGTCGATCGCGATCACTTCGAGGTAAAGCCCGCCCCACGCGCCGAACAGCGCATTGTGGGTCCGCATCAGCGGGTGGCGGCCGCCGCCGGCCGGTTCGATGCCGAGTGCGTCGGCGACATGGCGCACGCCTTCGTCGAGCGTGCGCGCGGCGATCACGAGATGGTCGAGTGTCAGGGAGCGGGCTGGCATGAGCGTCGGTCGGGAAGCGAAAGTGTCATGGTAGGCGGACGAGGTGCCGGGCGGGGGCCGGACCGGCCGGCGCACCGGCCGCGAAGCGGGCCGGCGGGCGCAGCGCCAGGTGCGGCGGGGCCGGAACGGCGGCCGCACGATCGCCATTCCGGTCAACTGTAATCGTCGCTACCGGCACAGTAACGGTACAATCGGCGCGATAGCCTTCGGTACAGTTGGAGCTGCCGCTCATGTCCACCGTCCCACTTGCCCAGATTCCCGTGCCGCACGACACGGCCACGCTCACGCTCGTCGACCAGCTGGTCCAGTGGGCGCGGCGGCGCATCGACGAACGCGTGTTCCGTCCCGGCATGCGGATGCCGTCGATCCGCAAGCTCGCGCTCGACAAGAGCGTGTCGCGCTTCACCGTCGTCGAGGCATACGAGCGCCTCGTCGCGCAGGGTTACCTCGACTCGCGGCGCGGCTCGGGCTTCTACGTGCGCGAGCGCACGGCCGCCGGCCCGCAGCCGGCCGACAGCGTCGCACGCGTGGCCGAGGCCGCGCCCGTGCACAACACGATCGACGTCGTCTGGCTGCTGCGCAACATGCTGCACACCGTCAGCCCGGAGAAGGGCCCCGGCCTCGGCTACCTGCCGGGCCGCTGGCTCGACGGCGAGCTGATCACCGGCGCGCTGCGCGCGCTCGGGCGCCAGTCGGGCGCGCAGATGCTCGGCTTCGGCACCGCGCAGGGCTTCCTGCCGCTGCGCCAGCAACTGCAGACGCGCCTCGCCGAAGTCGAGATCGGCGCGAAGCCCGAACAGATCGTGCTCGTATCGGGGATTACGCAGGCGATCGACCTGATTTCGCGGATCTACATGCGGCCCGGCGACGCGGTGATCGTCGGCGATCCCGCCTGGTTCCAGATGTTCGGCCGCTTCGCGGCGCAGGGCGCGCAGCTCGTCGGGATGCCGTACACGCCGGACGGCCCCGATCTCGACGCGCTCGAAACGCTGGTGCAGATGTGGCGGCCGAAGATGCTCGTGATCAACTCGGTGCTGCAGAACCCGACCGGCACGTCGCTGTCGGCCGCGCAGGCGTTCCGGATCCTGAAGCTCGCGGAAGCGTACGACTTCCTCGTCGTCGAGGACGACGTGTACGGCGACCTGTGCCCGCCGAGCTATCCGGCGACGCGCCTCGCGAGCCTCGACCAGCTGAAGCGCGTGATTTATCTCGGCAGCTATTCGAAGACGCTCGCGGCGAACCTGCGGGTCGGCTATGTCGCGTGCGCGCCGGAGATCGCGAAGGCCGTCACCGACCAGAAGATGCTGGTCGGGATGACGACGCCCGAACTCAACGAGCGCGTGCTGTACAAGATCCTGACCGAAGGGCATTACCGGCGTCACGTCGAGCGGTTGCGCGCGCGGCTTGACGGCGTGCGCGACAAGACCGCGCGGATGCTCGAGCGCACCGGGCTCGGGCTGTTCACGATGCCGGCGGCCGGGATGTTCCTGTGGGCCGACACGGGCGTCGATTCGGACGCGCTCGCGGCGGTCGCGCACGAGGCCGGCTTCCTGCTGACGCCGGGCAGCCTGTTCTCGCCGCAGCAATCGCCGTCGACGTGGATGCGCTTCAATGTCGCGAACTGCGGCGATCCGGCGCTGCCGGGGCTGCTGGCAGGCTATATCGACTCGGCGGTGCGGCGCGCGTCGTGACGCGGCGCCGCACGCCGCGTCTTGAAATCCCGCGCGCCGTCCCCAGATACGCGCGCAAACCGCTGGCGTCAGGCGGTCGTCCCCGACGGGACCGCCGCCGGCATCGCGTGCCGGGCGCCTGCGCCACACCATTCCCGTTCACGTAAGAGGAAACCGTATCCATGGCACATGAAACGATGAGCTTTCAGGCAGAGGTCAAGCAACTCCTCCACCTGATGATCCATTCGCTCTACAGCAACAAGGAAATCTTCCTGCGCGAACTGGTGTCGAACGCGTCCGACGCGGCCGACAAGCTGCGTTTCGAAGGGCTCGCGGACAACGCGCTGTACGAGAACGATCCGAACCTGCGCATCCGCATCGGCTACGACAAGGCCGCGCGCACGATCACGATCGACGACAACGGCATCGGCATGAGCCGCGACGAAGCGATCGCGAACCTCGGCACGATCGCGCGTTCGGGCACCAAGGAATTCTTCACGAAGCTGTCGGGCGACCAGCAGAAGGATGCAGCGCTGATCGGCCAGTTCGGCGTCGGCTTCTACTCGGGCTTCATCGTCGCGGACAAGATCACCGTCGAAACGCGTCGCGCGGGCCTGCCGGCGAACGAAGCCGTGCGCTGGGAAAGCGCGGGCGAGGGCGATTTCACGATCGACGCGATCGAGCGCGCGCAGCGCGGCACGACGATCACGCTGCACCTGCGTGAAGGCGAGGACGAGCTGCTGTCGTCGCACCGCCTGCAGTCGATCGTCCAGAAGTATTCCGACCACATCGCGCTGCCGATCCTGATGCAGAAGGAAGAATGGGATCAGGAAAAGGGCGAGATGGTCCTGAAGGACGAGGACGAGACCGTCAACCAGGCGAGCGCGCTGTGGACGCGTTCGAAGAGCGACGTCACCGACGAGCAGTACACGCAGTTCTACCAGCACATCGCGCACGATCACCAGGATCCGCTCACGTGGACGCATAACCGCGTCGAGGGCCGCAGCGAGTACACGCAGCTGCTGTTCGTGCCGTCGCATGCGCCGTTCGATATGTGGAACCGCGACTATCGCGGCGGCCTGAAGCTGTACGTGAAGCGCGTGTTCATCATGGACGACGCCGAGCAGCTGCTGCCGCAATACCTGCGTTTCGTGAAGGGCGTCGTCGATTCGGCCGACCTGCCGCTGAACGTGTCGCGCGAGATCCTGCAGGAAAGCCGCGACGTGAAGGCGATCCGCGAAGGCGTGACCAAGCGCGCGCTGTCGATGCTCGAAGAGCTCGCGAACGCGGAAGAGGATGCCGGCAAGGAGAAGTACAAGACGTTCTGGAGCGCGTTCGGCCAGGTGCTGAAGGAAGGCCTCGGTGAAGATCACGCGAACCGCGAGCGCATCGCGAAGCTGTTGCGCTTCGCGTCGACGCACGGCGATACCGACGCGCAGGACGTGTCGCTTGCCGACTACGTGTCGCGCATGAAGCCCGAGCAGAGCAAGATCTACTACGTGACGGCCGACGCATGGCAGGCCGCGAAGAACAGCCCGCATCTCGAGGTGTTCCGCAAGAAGGGCGTCGAGGTGCTGCTGCTGACCGACCGCGTCGACGAATGGATGCTGTCGTTCCTGCAGGAATTCGACGGCAAGCCGCTCGCGAGCGTCGCGCGCGGCGATCTCGATCTCGGCGAGCTGAACGACGAGGAGAAGAAGGCGCAGGAGCAGGCGGGCGAAGCGATCAAGCCGGTCGTCGAGAAGATGAAGGAAGCGCTCGGCGACAAGGTGAAGGAAGTGCGCGTCACGTTCCGCCTGACCGATTCGCCGTCGTGTCTCGTCGCGGACGACAACGACATGAGCGGCTACCTGCAGCGGATGCTGAAGGCGGCCGGCCAGAACGCGCCGGCGATGCAGCCGATCCTCGAGATCAATCCCGATCACGCGCTCGTGAAGCAGCTGAATGCCGACAGCGCCGATTTCGGCGACTGGTGCCATCTGCTGTTCGATCAGGCGCTGCTGGCCGAAGGCGGCATGCTCGACGATCCGGCGAGCTTCGTGAAGCGGACCAACGCGCTGCTGCTGTCGCGCGCCGCGTGAACGCACGCATGCGATTCGACGGCGGTCAGGCCGGCTGGCGCGAGACGCCGCGGCCTGGCTGCTCGCTCGACCAGCGCGACTGGCTGACGCGCGGCGGATCGCTGACCGCGCATCTCGCGCGGCTCGGCCACGTGAACGTGCGCGTGACGCGCGAGGCCGTCGACTGTCCGTGGTTCGACGAGCCGGACGCGCTCGCCAGTTCGCCGCGCGCGCCGATGTGGGTGCGCGAGGTGATCCTGTCGGTCGACGGCACGCCGTACGTTGCCGCGCACAGCATCGCGCCGCTCGCCGCCAGCAAGGGTGTGTGGCAGGCGATGCGGCGGCTGCGCACGCGGCCGCTCGCGGAGCTGCTGTACAGCGATCCGCAGGTCGAGCGCTCGTCGCTCGTCAGCCGGCGCGTGATTGCGGGACATCCGTTGTATGCGCTCGCGAGCCATGCGCTGCGGGGTGAGCGTGCGCCGCATGCGTTCGCCGCGCGGCGTTCGGTGTTCCAGCGTCATGGCAAGCCCTTGATGGTCACCGAGTGCATGCTGCCGGCGCTGTGGCGCCATCTGGCCGCGCACGGCGACGGGCCCCGATCCGTCGGCCCGCGCGGAGACGCGTGATGCTGCAGGGTTTTCCGCCGGTCGTCGGGCCGGATACGCACACGATGATCCTCGGCAGCTTTCCGGGCGAGGCGTCGCTCGATGCCGCGCAGTATTACGCGCATCCGCGCAACCAGTTCTGGCGGTTGTTGGGCGCGGTGCTCGGCGAGGCGACGCTTCACGAACTGCCGTACGACGCGCGGCTCGAGCGCGTGCTTGCGCACGGCATCGGCATCTGGGACGTGCTCGCCGCGTGCCATCGCCAGGGCAGTCTCGATTCTGCGATCCGGCATGCGAAGCCGAATGATTTCGACTCGCTGCGTGCGCATGCGCCGTTGCTGAAGCGCGTGTGCTTCAACGGCAAGACGGCGGGGCGGTTCGCCGACGTGATCGGCGAGGCCGGGTACGAGACGCTCGTGCTGCCTTCGTCGAGCCCGGCGAATGCGATGCTGTCGTTCGAGCAGAAGCTCGTGCAGTGGCGGCAGATTCGCGGCTGATGTCGGCACGAATGCCAGGGCAGCGGGGGACCATCGCCCCCGGCGCTCACTTGCCCTTGCCCCATCTCCACCCGGGCTTCTCGCCCTTGATCCAGCACACCAGGGTCAACAGCGCGACCAGCACCACGATGCAAGCGCCGTAGGTGACCGGCGATCGCCGAGGCGGCGCCAGCCAGGCGCTCGCGATGATCCCGATCACGAACAGCAGCAGCACGACCCAGCCCTGCCACGCGACCGGCAGCCCCCATCCCCAGCCATAGCGTTTCGCCGGAAACCAGATTTTCTTGTCGTTCGAGGTCATGCGTCCTCCTCCGATCAACGATTGCAGCGTAGCGCCAACGGGAGTCGAAGTCATGCGCGACCGGGCGGCGGCACGGCTTCCGCCCTGCACCAATGCTATCCTCTCGTCCGCTAAAACCAGCATCACCCAGCGAGATTCAATCATGACCCGACTGATCAAGCGCGCGTCCGCCGAGGCGCGTGCGTTCAAGCAAGGCAAGCCGTCTCCGTACAACGGCTCCGAAAAACTCCAGCCGCCGCGCGTCAAGCGCCGCCCGGACATCGACGAACACGACGACGTGCCGGTGCTCGAAGCGCCGCGCAAGCCGCGCTTCGCGCCCGTTACGTTCTCCGAAGAGGGCGGCGTGCGCTTCCTGCACTTCGGCACCGAATGGGTGCAGGGCGCGATGCGGATCTCGAAGCCGCTGCACATCGAGCTCGAATACGCGCAGCAGATGATGGCGTGGCTGCTGTTCCTCGAAACGCCCGAGCGGATCGTCCAGCTCGGGCTCGGCACCGGTGCGCTGACCAAGTTCTCGCATCGGTTCCTGCCGAACGCGAAGGTCGAGGCCGTCGAGCTGAACCCGGCCGTGATCGTCGCGGCGCGCACGATGTTCGCGCTGCCGCCGGACGACGCGCGCCTCGCCGTGCATGAAGCCGACGCGTGGGACTTCGTCAACGACCCGGCCAACCGCGGCACGACGGGCGCGATCCAGATCGACCTGTACGACGCGACCGCGCGCGGCCCCGTGCTCGACAGCGTCGCGTTCTACCGCGCGGTGCGCGGCTGCCTCGCCGATGCGGGCATCGCGACGATCAACCTGTTCGGCGATCATCCGAGCTTCGTGCGCAACATGAAGCACCTGAACGCGGCATTCGATCATCGCGTGATCGCGCTGCCCGAAGTGCACGACGGCAACCGGATCGCGATCGCGTTCTCGGGCCCGGCGCTCGACGTGCCGTTCGCGCAGCTCGACGCCCGCGCGAAGCTGATCGAGGACACGCTGAAGTTGCCCGCACGCAAGTGGGTGAAAGCTTTGAAAGAAACGACCGGCGCACGCGACACCGCGTTCGCGATCTGACGCTTCATGCACCGGCAGCCGGCCGGTGCAACCACGCGACAAGGGGCGGATCACCTCGGGTTCGCCCCTGCTTGACCGCGTGCTCGCGGCTCCTATACTGGCGCGAAGCCAGGGGAGCCGCAGCCTACCCGTTTCGCCGCTCCTCTCGGCGCCGTACCCGCTCAACAAGATCGATAACCGGGAAAGAAGAGGAGACGTCATGGCTCACGATGCCGACGCCAACCGAGCCGCCAAGCGCTGGCTCTGGCTGCTGGTACTGCCGCTGATCGCGATGGTCTGGGTACCGTCGTACAGCAAGATCGAACCGCAGTTGTTCGATTTTCCGTTTTTCTACTGGTACCAGCTGCTGTGGGTCTTCATCAGCGCTGTGATCACCGCGTTCGTGTACTTCAAGACCAAGAACGCGTGGAAGGCGAGCGGCCCGCAGGGAGGTGGGCAATGAATCTCGGCGCAACCTTCGTCTTCGTCCTGCTGTTCATCGGCGTCACGATCATCGGTTTCCTGGCCGCGAACTGGCGGCGCGGCGATCTCGCCCATCTCGACGAATGGGGCCTCGGCGGACGCCGCTTCGGCACGATCGTTACGTGGTTCCTGCTCGGCGGCGACCTTTACACCGCCTACACGTTCGTCGCGGTGCCCGCGCTCGTGTTCGGCGCCGGTGCGATGGGCTTCTTCGCGCTGCCTTATACGATCCTGATCTATCCGTTCGCGTTCGTCGTGTTCCCGAAGTTGTGGAGCATCGCCAAGCGGCATGGCTATGTGACGGCCGCCGACTTCGTCAACGCACGCTACGGCAGCCGGATGCTGGCGCTCGCGGTCGCGGTGACGGGCATTGTCGCGACGATGCCGTACATCGCACTGCAGCTCGTCGGCATCGAAGTGGTGATCGGCGCGCTCGGCTTCGACACGACCGGCTTCGTCGGCGACCTGCCGCTGATCATCGCATTCGCGATCCTCGCCGCGTACACATACACGTCGGGGCTGCGCGCACCGGCCATGATCGCGATCGTGAAGGACATCCTGATCTACATCACGATCGCCGCGGCCGTCATCGTGATCCCCGCGAAGCTCGGCGGCTTCGGGCATATCTTCGCGAGCGTGCCGCCCGCGAAGCTGTTGCTGAAGGCGCCCGATGCGATGAGCCTGAACGGCTACAGCGCCTACGCGACGCTTGCGATCGGCTCGGCGCTCGCGCTGTTCCTGTATCCGCACTCGGTCACGGCGATCCTGTCGTCGTCGTCGGGCAACTCGATCCGCCGCAACATGGCGATGCTGCCCGCGTACTCGTTCGTGCTCGGCCTGCTCGCGCTGCTCGGCTACATGGCGCTCGCGTCGGGCGTGAAGGACATGCCGCAGTACGCGCCGTACTTCAAGGCGTTCGGCCCGAACTTCGCGGTGCCCGCGCTGTTCCTCGAGTACTTCCCGTCGTGGTTCGTCGGCGTGGCGTTCGCAGCGATCGGCATCGGCGCGCTGGTGCCCGCGGCCATCATGTCGATCGCGGCCGCAAACCTGTACACGCGCAACATCCACCGCGAGTTCGTGAACCGCAACATGTCGCACGAGCAGGAGACGCACGTCGCGAAGCTCGTATCGCTGATCGTGAAGGTCGGCGCGGTCGCGTTCATCCTCGGGCTGCCGCTGACCTACGCGATCCAGCTGCAGTTGCTCGGCGGGATCTGGATCATCCAGACGCTGCCCGCGATCGTGCTCGGCCTGTACACGCGCGTGCTCGACCATCGCGGCTTGCTGGCCGGCTGGGCGGCCGGCATCGTGTGCGGTACGTGGATGGCGATCTCGCTGAAGCTGGCCGGGTCGATCTTCACGATCCACCTGTTCGGCCTCGCGATTCCTGGCTACGCCGCCGTGTGGTCGCTGATCGTGAACCTGGTGGTGTCGGTGGTGGTGAGCGTGCTGGTGCGCGTGATGGGCATGGCGCATGCGGAAGATCGCACGCGGCCGGAGGATTATCTCGACGTCGTCGAGGGCTGATTCCCCTGCCTTCTGTTGCAGTTTCGACACGACGCCCGCGACGCAAGTCGCGGGCGTTTTGCATGGTGCGCCGCGAACGCCCCGTGCGGCGGTGCATGCGTGTGCGCCGATCTCCAAGCGATTCTAAATCCGCTACGCCGTGGCGAAAATCGGTGCAAGACCGATTGGATCACGCGCGAACCGCTTGTCAATAATGCGTCCCGCCCGGCTGTACCGGGTGTTTCGATCTCCACACGATCCGATGATATGAGGGATGCAATGACAAAGATTGGGTTGATGGTATTCGGTTTGTGCTGCATGGCGCTGGCCGGTTGCGTGAACGCGTACTACCGGTGAGGCGCAGCATGAGAATCCTGTTGATGTGGGCGCTGGTCGCGCCGGTCCTGCTCGCCGGCTGCGCGAACATGTACTATCGCTGACGGCGGGCCGCGATGAAAACGATCTTGTCGGTCGCCGCGCTGTGCGTGGCGCTCACCGGCTGCATTTCGGTGTATGGCCCCGGGCAGCGATACGCGGCGCGCGATGCGCCGCCGGACAAACACGATACGGCCGACGGTGCGTCCGATGCGCCCGGTACCGAAGCAGCGTCGCGCATCGTGATCGGTAATCGCAAGTATGACGAAGTATGGGCGGCGGTCGCGCAGTTCTACGCGGACCACAAGCTCGCGGTGCGCATCAGCGATCGCGACGCGGGCGTCGTTGCCGCCGCGTATGCCGATTATCCGAACGCGGGCAACTTTCTGGACTGTTCCGAACTGAAGCAGACGTCGAACGTGACGCACACGCTGAAAGTCGTCACGCGCATCGACGAGGCGACGCAAGGTGTGAGCGTGTCGATCGACGTCGCGGGCATGGCCGGCGTGGTCGCGGCAGGCAAGCAGAAGGGGGCGCGCGTCGCGTGCCGCTCGAACGGTACGCTGGAACAGACGCTGACGGAGGTGCTGCGCAAGTAGCGGGCCCGCCCGGATCGCCGCAGCAGCGCGGCGTCCGGGCGGCGAGCGCGTACGTTACTGCCCTGCGCGCTTCGCGAGATCCTCGCGTTGCGACAGGTCTTCGACGTTGACCATCCAGTGCACGCCGAAACGATCCTTCGCCATTCCGAAGCCGAGCGCCCAGAACGTCTTGCCGAACGGCATCGTCACTTCGCCGCCATCGGCGAGCGCATTGAACAGCTTCTGGCCTTCCTCGACCGTCGCCGGGTTCAGCGACAGCGAATAGCCGGCATGCATGCCGCCGCCGGGCTGGCTGCAGTCGCCGTCCGAGCACATGATCATCGAGTCGCCGATCGTGAAGCTCGCGTGCATCACCTTCTCGGCCATCTCCGGCGTCATCGGGTAATCGGGGTTCGGCGGCGCATCCTTGAAGTGCATCTTGAACATCGTCTTCGCACCGAGTGCCTTTTCGTAGAACTGAAGGGCTTCGTCGGCGCGACCGTAGAACGTCAGGTACGGTTGGACTTGCATCGTTGTCTCCTGTGATGGGCCGGACCCACGCGTCGGCGCGGGTTCGGGGTCGTGCAAGATTGACTGGGAAAGGGCACGTCGAGAGGCGGCCGGCGCACCCGTGACGTGGATTGTAGTGCGCGAGATTGACGATGGAGTGAAAAATAAAAACGGCCGCGAACATGAGGTTCGCGGCCGTGTGCGGCGTCCGTGCTGACGGCTGTTGTCAGTGCTGCTGACAGCCGCTGACGCGCGGCACGCTTCAGCGCAGCCCGTCGATCAGCTTCTCGAGCTTCACCGCATCGGCGGCAAATACGCGAATGCCTTCGGCGAGCTTTTCGGTGGCCATCGCGTCGTCGTTCAGCTGGAAGCGGAACGCGGCCTCGTCGATTGCGACGCGCTCGGACGGCTTGTCCTGCAGCGCTTCCGGCGACAGCTTGCGCGCGACCGTCTCATTGCTGTCCTGCAGCTTTTGCAGCAAGTCGGGACTGATCGTCAGCAGGTCGCAGCCGGCCAGCTCGGTGATCTGGCTGGTCGTGCGGAAGCTGGCGCCCATCACTTCCGTGTTGTAGCCGAACGTCTTGTAGTACGTGTAGATGCGGCGCACCGACTGGACGCCCGGATCGTTCGCGCCGCCGTCCTTCTCTTCGCTCCATTCCGCGCCGGCCTGCTTCTTGTACCAGTCGTAGATGCGGCCGACGAACGGCGAGATCAGTTGCGCGCCGGCTTCCGCGCACGCGGCGGCCTGCACGAGCGAGAAAAGCAGGGTCATGTTGCACTTGATCCCTTCCTTCTGCAGCACCTCGGCCGCGCGGATGCCTTCCCACGTCGACGCGAGCTTGATCAGGATGCGGTCGCGGCCGATGCCGGCGGCGTCGTACAGCTTGATGAGCTCACGGCCCTTGTCGATCGAGCGTTGCGTGTCGAACGACAGGCGTGCGTCGACTTCGGTCGACACGCGGCCCGGGATCAGCTTCAGGATCTCGGTGCCGAACGCAATCAGCAGGCGGTCGATGATGAAATCGGTGCTTTCGTTGCGATGATCGCGGACGGTCTTCTCGAGGATCGGCTTGTACGCATCCTTCTGGACGGCCTTCAGGATCAGCGACGGGTTCGTGGTCGCGTCCTGCGGCTTGTATTGCGCAAGCTGCTGGAAGTCGCCCGTGTCGGCGACGACGGTCGTGTACTGCTTCAGCTGGTCGAGTGCGGTAGTCATGGCGATTCGGAAGAAGGGCGCGGAGCGCCGGGTTCTCACGGGCCGCGCGAGCGCGGCGGCGAAGCGAAGCGGCGCCGGGCGCCGCTTCCAATCCATCATTCTAGGCCCGATTCGTGTCGAGCACGTTTTGGCGTGTCCGAGGCGTGCTGCAACGCGCGGCGAGCCGCGTCACGCGGGGCGTCGCGCGTTCAGGATCACCTGCGTGACGATCCCCGCGACGAGCCCCCAGAACGCCGAGCCGATCGACAGCAGCGTGAGGCCCGACGCGGTGACCATGAACGTGACGAGTGCCGCTTCGCGCTGCTTCACGTCCTGCATGGCGTTCGCGAGCCCGCTCATGATCGAGCCGAACAGCGCGAGCGCGGCGACCGATACCACGAGCGCCTTCGGCAGCGCCCCGAACAGCGCGGCGATCGTCGCGCCGAAGATGCCGGCGACCAGGTAGAACGTGCCGCACCACACGGCGGCCGTGTAGCGCTTCGCGTGATCCTCGTGCGCTTCGGGTCCGGTGCAGATCGCGGCCGTGATCGCCGCGAGGTTCACGCCGTGCGAGCCGAACGGCGCGAGCAGCAGCGAGGCGAGGCCGGTCGTCGCGATCAGCGGCGACGATGGCGTCCGATAGCCGTCCGCGCGCAGTACCGCGATGCCCGGCACGTTCTGCGATGCCATCGCGACGACGAACAGCGGAATGCCGATGCTGACGATCGACGCGATCGAGAACGCGGGCATCGTGAACACGGGGTGCGCGAGCGCGATGTGGAAGTGGCTGAAATCGAGCAGGCCGAGGCCGCCGGCCACCGCCGTGCCGACGATCAGCGTCGTCACGATCGCATAGCGCGGCGCGAGCCGCTTGACGATCAGGTAGGTGAAGAACATCGCGAGCACGAGCGCGGTCTGGAACTGCGCGGCGCGGAAGATCTCGATGCCGATCTCGAACAGGATGCCCGCGAGCAAGGCGGCGGCGATACCGGCCGGAATCCGGCGCATCAGCGTGTCGAACAGGCCGCTCACGCCGACGGCCGTCAGCAGCAGCGCGCACACGACGAACGCGCCGATCGCCTCGGCATAGGGCACGCCGGGCAGCGACGCGATCAGCAGCGCGGCGCCGGGCGTCGACCACGCGACGACGACGGGCGCGCGAAACCGCAGCGACAGGCCGATCGTCGTCAATGCCATGCCGATCGACAGCGCCCAGATCCACGACGAGATCTGCGCATCGGTGAGGTGGGCGGCGCGGCCGGCCTGGAACATCAGCACGAGCGAGCTGGTGTAGCCGGTCATCATCGCGACGAAGCCGGCGACGAGCGCCGACACGGACGTATCGGCGAAAAAGCGGCGGCCGCCGGCGCGGCTGGCGCTCGCGGTGGGCGAGGGGTTCATGCTATCTCCGGGGGAGGCCGCTCGGACGCGGCCTTTGTATCTGCGAGGGGGGTGTTATTTGCTGAGCGCGCGCATCGCGGTTTCGAGGCCGGCGAGCGTGAGCGGATACATGCGATGGCCGAGCAGGTCGCGGATCACCGCGACCGACTGCCGGTATTCCCATAGCCGCTCGGGCTCGGGGTTCAGCCACGCATGATGGGGGAACTGGTCGGCGAGGCGGCGCAGCCACACGGCGCCGGCTTCAGGGTTGTTGTATTCGACCGAGCCGCCGGGCTGCAGCACTTCGTACGGGCTCATCGTCGCGTCGCCGACGAAGATCAGCTTGTAGTCGGGCGTGAACTTGTGCAGCACGTCCCACGTCGCGGTGCGTTCCGAGTGGCGGCGCCGGTTGTTTTTCCACAGGTGGTCGTACACGCAGTTGTGGAAGTAGAAGAATTCGAGGTGCTTGAATTCGGCCTTCGCGGCCGAGAACAGCTCTTCGGTGCGCTTGATGTGGTCGTCCATCGAGCCGCCGACGTCGAGCAGCATCAGCACTTTCACGTTGTTGTGGCGCTCGGGCACCATCCGCAGGTCGAGCCAGCCCGCGTTCGCGGCCGTGCTGCGGATCGTGCCGGGCAGGTCGAGCTCTTCCGCCGCGCCTTCGCGCGCGAAGCGGCGCAGCCGCCGCAGCGCGACCTTGATGTTGCGCGTGCCGATCTCGACCGAATCGTCGTAGTCGCGGTACGCGCGCGCCTCCCACACCTTCACCGCGGTGCGGTTGCCGTTCGACGGGCCGCCGATGCGCACGCCTTCCGGGTTGTAGCCGCCGTGCCCGAACGGCGACGTGCCGCCCGTGCCGATCCACTTGTTGCCGCCTTCGTGGCGTTCCTTCTGCTCGTCGAGCAGCGCCTTCAGGCGCTCCATCAGCTTGTCGAGCCCGCCCATCGCCTCGATCTGCGCCTTTTCCTCCGGCGACAGCTCGCGCTCGAGACGCTTCTCGAGCCAGTCGAGCGGAATGTCGAACGCTTCGGACGGCAGCGTGGAGACGCCATGGAAATACGCGCCGAACGCCTGGTCGAACTTGTCGAAGTACTGCTCGTCCTTGACGAGCGTCATCCGCGCGAGGAAGTAGAACGCGTCGATCGACGGCGAGATCAGCCCGGCCTTCAGCGATTCGAGCAGCGTCAGGTATTCCTTCACCGAGACGGGCAGCTTGGCTGCGCGCAGCGCGTAGAAGAAATTGAGCAGCATGGCCGGGCCTTCGCGGGTGAGGGAGGATTACCGGTTGTGCCGGTTCATGTAGACGAGCCGTTCGAGCAGGCTCAGGTCCTGCTCGTTCTTCAGCAGTGCGCCCGCGAGCGGCGGCACGATCTGCTTCGCGTCCGCGCCGCGCAGCGCGTCGGCCGGGATGTTTTCGGCGAGCAGCAGCTTCAGCCAGTCGAGCAGCTCGGACGTCGACGGTTTCTTCTTCAGGCCCGACACGCCGCGCAATTCGAAGAAACTCTCGAGCGCCGCGCGCAGCAGCTCCTCGCGGATGTCGGGGAAGTGCACGGCGACGATCTTCTGCATCGTCGACGGGTCGGGAAACTGGATGTAGTGGAAGAAGCAGCGGCGCAGGAACGCGTCGGGCAGCTCCTTCTCGTTGTTCGACGTGATGATCACGAGCGGGCGGTGCTTCGCGCGGACCGTCTCGCGCGTCTCGTACACGTGGAATTCCATCCGGTCGAGCTCGCGCAGCAGGTCGTTCGGGAATTCGATGTCGGCCTTGTCGATCTCGTCGATCAGCAGCACGCTCGGCTGCTCGGCGTCGAACGCCTGCCACAGCACGCCCTTGACGATGTAGTTCGAGATGTCCTTCACGCGCTCGTCGCCGAGCTGCGAGTCGCGCAGCCGCGATACCGCGTCGTATTCGTACAGGCCCTGCTGCGCCTTGGTGGTCGACTTGATGTGCCACTGCAGCAGCGGCATGTCGAGCGCGGCGGCCACTTCCTCGGCGAGCATGGTCTTGCCGGTGCCGGGCTCGCCCTTGATCAGCAGCGGGCGTTGCAGCGTCAGTGCGGCGTTGACCGCGAGCTTCAGATCGTCGGTGGCGACGTACTGCGAGGACCCTTCGAAACGCATGGCGGCGCTCTTCTTCATCGGGAAAAAAACCCAGTATAAGTCAGAAGGGCTGTCCGGTTGGGCTGCGCCCGCGTATCGTTGCGGGGCTGTGGCGGGGCGAACGGGGGCGCCGTATGGACGCGTTCCCCGCCGACGCGGTACAATCTGGCCGTTTTTTTTGGCCTGCGTGGCGATCCGATAAGCACAACGGCGCGGGCCGTTGCCGCTTTGGCGCCAGTTTCCCCTCAAGCTAGGTTACAAGAGCTATGAACAAATTCGTCGGCAAACACGTCGTTGTCGCAGCGCTCGTGGCGCTCGCGGGCAGCGCGCAGGCGGCCGGTGTGGTCGGCAACCCGAAGGACGGGGCGAGCAAGGCCGCCATGTGCATCGGTTGCCACGGCATCCAGGACTACCGCGCGGCGTACCCGGAGGTCTACCGGGTGCCTGTCATTGGCGGCCAGAACCAGCAATACCTCGAGAACGCGCTGAAGGCCTACCGCAAGAAGGATCGTCACTTCCCGTCGATGAATGCGATCGCCGGTTCGCTGACGGACCAGGACATCGCGGATCTGGCGGCCTACTACGCCGCCCAGAAGGCCGACTCGAAGGACAATCCCTACAAGTAAAGCGCGCGCCGCCGATCTCTCCGGCGGGACAGGAGCATTCATGAACAACGCATTCAAGACGGCGGCGGTGGCACTGGCGGCCGGCCTCGCGATCGGTACCGCGCACGCAGCGGACACCACGAAGGGCAAGGAACTGGTCGAGTCGCACAACTGCGCGGCCTGCCACGGCGCGCAGCTGAACAAGCCGATCAACGCCGAATACCCGCGCCTTGCCGGCCAGCACGCCGACTATCTCGTGTGGGCGATGCGCCAGTACCAGATGGGGCTGACGAACCCGCTGCTCGGTCGCAACAACGCGATCATGCAGGCGCAGGTGCAGAACCTGTCGGTCAGCGACATGAAGGACATCGCGTCCTACATCGAGTCGCTGAAGGAAACCGACCTCGTGTTCAAGAAGTAAGCGCGACGGGCCTCACGGGCGCTCGCAACAAAAATACCCCGCCACGGCGGGGTATTTTTTTGCCCGCGCCAGGGCGGAACCCGGGGCGGACGTGCCGGCGCCGTGCGCTCAGTCGCGCGACGCGCGGCGCAGGATGCGCTGCAGGTACGCGTCGGTATCGGGCGGCGTGTTCGTGCGCTGCGCCTCCCAGATCGTCTCGCCGAGGCATTCCATGATCGCGTGCTGTGCATCGTGGGTCGAGTCGAGCTTCGCGGCCAGCTTGTCGTGCGCGGCACGGATGCCGGGCGGCTGGTCGATCGACAGCTGCTCGCTGATCGCGAGATGCATCGACAGGTGCAGGAACGGATTCGTCCGGCCTTCCTCGGGCGTGTAGCTGCGCGCGGCCGCGCCGTCGGCATCGGCGAGTTCGTCGTGGTATTCGGGGTGCTCGATGATCCAGTCGGCGGCCATTGCTTCCAGCGGCGTCAGGATCTCGCCCGCGCGCTGCTTGCGCCAGGTCTCGGTGAAAAAGCGACGCACTTCGTCGCGGCTTGGATTGAACATGGTGGGGAAACGTCGTGATTCGGGCGGCCTCATGCCGCGTCGGGCATTGTACGCCGGGTCGGCGGACGCCGCTGGCGGCGGGGCAGGCGCGCCGCGCAGGCCGGTCGCGACTGCCCCGGGCAGGGCGGCGCAACGGGTAAGCGCGGGCTAGGCTCGGCGCCGCCGCGCCGCTACACTCCGACGATTCCCGTCACGGCGCCTTGCCCGCCCGCTTCATCATGACCGCCACCGTTCGCCCATCGTCCGCCGCCCTGCAGGGCACGCTCTACGTCGCGTTGTCCGCCGCCGCGTTCGGCGCGATGGCGATCTTCGGCCGCTACGCGTATGCGGCCGGCGTCGACGTGCTCGGGCTGCTGATCGTGCGCTTCGCGATCGGCGGCGCGGTGCTCGCGGCGATCGCGCGGCACCGCCGCGTCGCGTGGCCGCGCGGCCGCGCGCTGGTGCCGCTCGTCGCGATGGGCGCGGTCGGCTACGTCGGACAGTCGTTCTGCTATTTCAGCGCGCTGCAGCACGCGCAGGCGAGCCTTGTCGCGTTGCTGCTGTACCTGTATCCGGCGTTCGTCACGCTGCTGGCCGCGTGGTGGCTCGGGGAGCGCCTGACGCACGCGAAGGCCGTCGCGCTGGTGCTGTGCGTCGCGGGGTCGGCGCTGATGGTCGGCGGCGGCCACGGCGAACCGCTCGGGATCGCGCTGGCGCTGGCGGCCGCGGTGATCTACTCGCTGTACATCGTCGGCGGCACGAAGGCGACGCGCGGCGTCGATCCGCTCGCGACGACCGCGATCATCTGCCTGTCGGCCACCGCGACGCTCGTGGCGATCGCCGTCGTGCGGACCGCGGCGTTCGGCGCGCCGCCGCGCTGGCCGGCGACCGGCGGCGGCTGGGCGTCGATGCTCGCGATCGCGCTGGTGTCGACGGTCGCGGCGATGCTTGCGTTCTTCGCAGGGCTAGAGCGGCTCGGGGCCGCGCGCACGTCGATGCTGTCGACACTCGAACCGGTCGTGACGGTTGCGCTCGCGGCGCTGCTGTTCGGGGAGGCGCTGTCGCCGCTGCAGTGGGCGGGCGGTGTTGCGATTCTGGCGGCCGTGCTGGCGCTCGTGCGGGCGGGTGGCGCGGCGGCCGACGATGCGACGGCGACGTCCAACGCGTAGTCGGAGAGGGGCAAGCCGCACGCGCCGCGACCGCGCCTACGGATCCGGCCGTGCGGACGCGGTTCGATCGGCCGGCACGGCGCGTGTGCTCGCGCCTGACGCTTACTCGTTGGGCGGCGGCGTCTTCGGCCGGAATTCGCACAGCGGCTCGATCGCGCAATGCCAGCATTCGGGCTTGCGGGCCTTGCACACGTAGCGCCCGTGCAGGATCAGCCAGTGATGCGCGTCCTGCAGGAATTCCTTCGGCGTGAACTTCTCGAGCGCGGCCTCGACGGCCCGCACGTCCTTGCCCGGTGCGAGCCCCGTGCGGTTCGCGACGCGGAAGATATGCGTGTCGACCGCGATCGTCGGCTGGCCGAACGCGGTGTTCAGCACGACGTTCGCGGTTTTGCGGCCGACGCCCGGCAAGCCTTCGAGCGCTTCGCGATCGGCCGGCACCTCGCCGTTGTAACGGTCGAGCAGGATCCCGCAGGTGGCGACCACGTTCTTCGCCTTGGTGCGGTAGAGGCCGATCGTCTTGATGTACTCGGTGACGCCTTCCTCGCCAAGCGCGACGATTTGCCGCGGGGTGTTCGCGACCGGGAACATCTTCCGCATCGCCTTGTTGACCGACACGTCGGTCGCCTGCGCGGACAGCATCACGGCGATCAGCAACTCGAACGGCGTCGAGTACTCGAGCTCGGTGGTCGGATGCGGATTGAGGCTCTGCAGCGTTTCGTAGATCGCGCGTCGTTTGCTGGCGTTCATGGAGCGTTCTGGTCGGGCGGCGCGGACGGGCCGCCGGGGTCGTCGTTGCCTGCGTCGTTCGCTTGATCGCTGCCGCCTGCATCGGCGGCTTCGGCGTCGCGCTGCGCCTGCTGTTCGGCGAGCCGCTTGCGGCGGCCCTCCGCCGCGTCGATCTGTGCCTGGACGGCCGCGCTCACGCCTTCGGTGTTCTTCGGCCCGGCGCCTTGTCCGGACAACTCTTCCTTCTTCTTGCGCGCGCGCTCGAGCGCGGCGGCGATGATCGCGCGTTTCTTCGCGTCGGCGTCGTCAGCGGCGGGTGCGGCGGAGGGGGCGTCAGGCTGCGCCGCAGGTTGTTCCGCGGCCGGCTTTGCGGCGCTGGCCGCGCGTCGTGCGGCGGCGCGCGCTTCGGCGGCATCGCGTTCGCGGCGCTGGCGGGCGAGCCGCAGGTCATGGTGCTCGCGCGCGGCATCGGCCTGTTCCTGCGACCACGCATCCCAGCCCGTGCGATCGCCGGTCACCGGCAGCATCGCGATACAGTCGACCGGGCAGGGTGGCACGCACAGGTCGCAGCCCGTGCACTGCGCTTCGATGATCGTGTGCATCTGCTTCGGCGCGCCGACGATCGCGTCGACCGGGCATGCCTGCAGGCACAGCGTGCAGCCGATGCACAGGCTTTCGTCGATGAAGGCGACCGCGCGCGGATGCTCGCTGCCGTTGACGGGATTCAGCGGAATCACCGGCTTGCCGAGCAGGCCCGCGAGGCGCGCGATGCCTTCGGCGCCGCCGGGCGGGCACTGGTTGTAGTTCGCGTCGCCGGCGGCGATCGCCTCGGCGTACGGACGGCAGCCGTTATAGCCGCACTTCGTGCATTGCGTCTGGGGAAGCAGATCTTCGATGCGATCCGCGAGTGTTTTGGAGTCGGTCACGGTAACAACGGGCGCAGCGGCGCCGAATGGCTCTCGGCCGCGTCGGGCGCAGCCGGAAAGGTTTGCCAAAGCTCGATTATCACCGATTTCCCGCATTGCGCTGGACGCCGTCTGTGCGCATAATCGAACCGCTTTTTTGCAGGGGCTCAGCAGGAGGGCGGCCGCACGCGGCGCGCCCGTTCCAGGGCGGCCGGCGCCAAGGCGGTGGGGGTGCCGGTCCGGATCAAGCGGCTCACATAGCAAAACGCCACCATGAATCAGCCAAAAATCAAAAGAGATCCTGAAGGTACGCGCCGTCGCATCCTGATGGCGGCAGCCGAAGAGTTCGCGAGTGGAGGGCTGTTCGGCGCACGCGTCGACCAGATCGCGCGCCGGGCCGAAACGAACGAGCGCATGCTCTATTACTACTTCGGCAGCAAGGAGCAGCTCTTTACGGCCGTGCTCGAACATGCGTTTTCCGCGCTGACCGAGGCCGAGCGCGTGCTCGAGCTCGACGGCGTCGCGCCGGTCGAAGCCGTCACGCGGCTCGCGCATTTCGTTTGGGACTACTACCGCGACCATCCGGAGCTGCTCAGGCTCATCAACAACGAGAACCTGCACGAAGCGCGCTACCTGCACAAGTCGACGCGGATCCGCGAGATGATGTCGCCGATCGTCGCGAAGCTCGGCAACGTGCTGACGCGCGGCCAGAAGGCCGGGCTGTTCCGCAGCGACGTCGATCCGCTGCGCTTCTACGTGACGCTGTCGGGGCTCGGCTACTACATCGTGTCGAACCGCTTCACGCTTGCCGCGACGCTCGGCCGCGACTTCACCGACACCGACGAGCGCGCGGAGATGGTCCGGATGAACACCGAGGTACTGCTCGCGTATCTGCTGCGGCGCTGACGCGCCGCCGAGTGGCCGCCGGATGTGGAAACGCCGCCGTGCACAGGCAACGGCGGCGTTTTTTCGTCGGAACGCGGTGCGTCAGGCCGCCTTGCGCGCGCGAACGGTTTTTGCGCGCGGGGTGCTGGCTGCACGCTTCGCGGCCGGCGCGGCCTTGGCGGGGGCGACGGCTGCGGCGGCCTTGGCCGGCGCCTTCGCGCGCGTGCGCTTCGCTACCGTGGCGCGCGTCGCTTCGGTCGGTGCGTTGGCGGCCGGCACGGCTGCGAGCGTCGTGGCCGCCGGCGCGTCCGGGTGATCCTTCGTCGCGCCGTGCTTCGGCTCCGGCGCATGCTCGCGGATGAAATCGCGCAGCTGCGGGTAGATGATCGTGCGCCAGCGGCGGCCCGAGAAGATCCCGTAGTGGCCGCACTTCTCGGCGGTCAGGCTGCGGCGATCGTCTTGCGGGATGCCCGTGCACAGCTCGTGCGCGACGTGCGTCTGGCCGCTGCCCGAGATGTCGTCGAGTTCGCCCTCGATCGTCATCAGCGCGGTGTGCTTGATGTCCTGCGGCCGCACACGCTCGCCTTCGACATCCCACGTGCCCTCCGCGAGCCGGAATTCCTGGAACACGACGCGGATCGTCTCGAGGTAATACTCGGCGGCCATGTCGAGCACCGCGTTGTACTCGTCGTAGAACTGGCGGTGCGCTTCGGCGTCTTCCTCGTCGCCGCGCAGCAGGCTCTGGTAGAAATCCCAATGCGATTGCGCGTGCCGTTCCGGGTTCATCGCGACGAAGCCCGTGTGCTGCAGGAAGCCCGGATACACCTGGCGGCCTTCGCCCGGATAGTTCGCGGGCACCGTGTGGATCACGTTGTTCTCGAACCACGCGGTCGAGTGCTGCGTCGCGAGCGAGTTCACCGACGTCGGGCTGCGGCGCGCGTCGATCGGGCCGCCCATCATCGTCATCGTGAGCGGCGTATCCTCGCCGCGGCTCGCCATCAGCGAGATCGCCGCGAGCACCGGCACCGTGGGCTGGCATACCGAGATCACGTGCAGGTTGCGCGCGCCGATGTGGCGGATGAATTCCTGGATGTACGCGATGTAGTCGTGCAGGTGGAACGGGCCCGTCTCGACCGGCACCATCCGTGCGTCGATCCAGTCGGTGATGTAGACCTTGTGATCCTGCAGCAGCGTGCGCACCGTGTCGCGCAGCAGCGTCGAGTGGTGGCCCGACAGCGGCGCGCAGACCAGCACGACCGGCTCGTCCTTCAGTTGCGTGACCGCCTCGGCGTCGTCCGAGTAGCGCTTGAAACGCAGCAGCCGGCAGAACGGCTTTTCGACGATCGTCTGCTCGACGATCGGGATGTTGTGGCCGTCCTTGACGATCTGATGAATGTTGAATTCGGGCTTCTCGTAATCCTTGCCGAGCCGGTACATCAGTTCGTACGCGGCGGCCATGCGGGTCGCGCCGGGCATCAGCGAGAACGGGCTGGACGGATTGGCGAACGATTTGGACGCGGCCTGGGCCCAGGCCGTCAGCGGGCTCAGCATGGCGCGCTGGAATTCGTGCAGTTGGTAAAGCATGCAGGCTACTCCCGCGTGGGGGACGGTGCGCAAGGGCGGCGTGGGGCGTCGCGGCGTGCCGTATGGGTCAGCGGCCGGCCATGTTGCAGTGCGGCCGGACAATCGCGTCGATCATATCGGACAACGATGGGTGGTGCAATGCAACATTTCCCCGATTTTTCATCAAAATTTTGCGATTTGACGATCTCTGACCAAGCCGCCCGCGCCCCCGTTCAGCCCCCCGTCAACGCCCCGTCGCCACGGCCGGCGCGGGCTGGCCGGCTGCCCGAGCCATCGCCTCCTCGTGGTGCATCAGGTTCATCGCGGTATGCACGAGCGCCACGTGGGAGAACGCCTGCGGGAAGTTCCCGACGAGCCGTCCGGCGACCGGGTCGTACTCCTCCGCGAGCAGCCCGAGGTCGTTCGACAGCGCGAGCAGCCGGCTGAACAGCCGGTGCGCGTCGTCGATCCGGCCGAGCAGCGCGTAGTTGTCGACCAGCCAGAAGCTGCACGCGAGAAACGTGCCTTCGCCGGGCGGCAGGCCGTCGTCGTAATCGGTCGTGCGGTAGCGCATCACGAGCCCGTCATGCAGCAATTCGCGCTCGATCGCCTCGACCGTGCCGACAATGCGCGGGTCTTCCGGCGGCAGGAAGCCGAGCAGCGGCATCAGCAGCACGCTCGCGTCGAGCTCGTCGCTGCCGTAGCTCTGCGCGAACGCCTGCTTGCCCTCGTGCCACGCGTTGGCGCAGACGTCGGCATGGATCTGCTCGCGCAGCGCGCGCCAGCGGTCGAGCGAGCCGGGCAGCCGGAACATTTCGGCCGACTTGATCGCGCGGTCGAACGCGACCCACGCCATCACCTTCGAGAACGTGAAATGGAGGCGGCCGCCGCGCGTTTCCCAGATGCCTTCGTCGGGTTCCTGCCAGATCTTCTCGAGATGGTCGAGCAGCGCGCACTGCACGGACCAGACCGTGTCGTCGGCCTGCAGGCCGCCCACGCGTGCAAGGTGCAGTGCAGCCATCACCTCGCCGAATACGTCGAGCTGGAGCTGGTTCGCGGCGCCGTTGCCGACGCGCACCGGCTTCGAGTCCTGGTAGCCGGGCAGCCAGTCGAGCTCCATTTCCGGCAGCCGGCGCTCGCCGGCGATCCCGTACATGATCTGGATCTGCTCGGGCGAACCGGCCATCACGCGGCCGAGCCACGTGCGCCAGGCGCGCGCCTCGTCGTAGTAGCCGCCGCGCATCAGCGCGAGCAGCGTGATCGTCGCGTCGCGCAGCCAGCAGAAGCGGTAGTCCCAGTTGCGGTTGCCGCCGATCTTCTCGGGCAGCGACGTGGTCGGCGCCGCGACGATGCCGCCGGTCGGCTCGTACGCGAGCGCCTTCAGCGTGATCAGCGAACGGCGCACGGCCGCCGCGTAGCGGCCCTGCACCTGGCAGCGGCCCGACCATTCGAGCCAGTAGTTCTCGGTGCGCGCGAGCATCGACAGCGGATCGCGCGCGGGCGGCAGCCGCATGTGCGACGCCGCGTAGCTGAGCGAGAACGGCACGCGCTCGTCGGCGCTGACCGTGAATTCCGCGAGCGTATGGAGGTTCTTGCCGGTGAGCGGCACCGGCGTGCGCAGCACGACGGTGTCGGGGCCGGCGATCGCCTTCATGCCGTCCTCGCGGGCCAGTTGCGTGACCCACGGGATCGAGAAGCCGTAGTCGAAGCGCAACACGAGTTCCATGCGCATCTTCATCGTGCCGTGGCGGCCGACGACGATCCGTACCAGCTCGGACCAGCCGTTGCCGGGCGGCATGAAGTCGATCACGGTGACGGCGCCGTCGGCGCTTTCGTAATCGGTTTCGAGAATCAGCGTGTCGCCGCGATAGCGGCGCGTGGTGTGCGTGATCGCGGCGTCGGCAGCGGGAGCGAGCAGCCAGCGGCCGTGCTCGGGGGTGCCGAGCAGCGCCGCGAAGCAGGCGCCCGAATCGAAGCGGGGCCAGCACAGCCAGTCGACGGAGCCGTCTTTCGAGATCAGCGCGGCCGTGTGGCCGTCGCCGACGAGGGCGTAGTCTTCGATCAGGGCGGGCATGGGCAGGCGATCCTTGGGTATTCGAGTTCACAATGCGGACGGCGGCGCCCGGGCTTCACGCCCGGGCGTCGCGCCCCGTATACTCGGCCGGGCGGCGGAGCGCATGAACGGCCGGCGTTTCGTCCTATCTCAACACTTGAAGCGACTCGATGCAAGGAGGATTCAATGCCCAACCGTTTACGCGAGCGTGACGCACGCGCTTCGACACGAGGGTTCCCGCTTAGGCTCGCTCACTGGATGAAAGGTTTCGCGATCGTGCTCTCCCTGTCCGCGACCCACGCATTTGCGCAGCAATCGCCCGCACCGGCCGACGGCGTCTACAACCTGCTGGTCGGCACCTATACCGGCGGCGGCAGCGACGGCATCTATGTTTACCGCTTCGATACTAAAAACGGCAGCGTTGCGCCGGTATCGTCGGCGAAGACCGTCAACCCGTCGTACCTGTTGCCGAGCCGCGACGGTCGCACCGTCTACGCGGTCAACGAACTGCCCGGCGACGACGGGCCGGCGTCGCAGCGCGGCGGCGTCAGCGCGTTCCGCTTCGACGCGAAGACGGGTGCGCTGAGCTTCATCGACCGCGTGTCGTCGGAAGGGAACGATCCTTGCTATCTCGCGCTGTCGCCGGACGGCAAGTACCTCGTGACGGCCAACTACTCGGTCGCGAAGGATCCGGGCGGCAGCTTCGCGGTGTTTCCGCTGCGTGACGACGGCGCGGTCGGCCAGGCCGTGCTGACCGTGCACCACGAAGGTACGGGGCCCGTGAAAGGCCGCCAGGACGGCGCGCACGTGCATTCGACGGTGTTTTCGCCGGACGGCCGCTACCTGTTCGTGCAGGATCTCGGCGCGGACAAGATCTACGGCTACCGCTACACGGTGGACGGCAGCCGCGGGCTGATCAGCCCGACCGACACGCGCTACACGCCGGTGAAGGCCGGCTCGGGCCCGCGTCACATGGTGTTCAGCGCCGACGGCCGGTTCGCGTACGTGACGAGCGAGCTCAACGCGTCGGTCGAGGTGTTCGGCTATCACGACGGCAAGCTGACGCCGGTCGAGACGGTATCGATGACGGCGCCGGGCTTCAAGGGCAAGGTCGGCGGCGGCGCGATCCACCTGTCGCCGGACGGCCGCTTTCTGTACGCAAGCAACCGCGGCGATGCGAACGACCTCGTGATCTACGCGGTGAACAAGGCCGACGGCCGGCTCAAGCAGGTCGGCCGCCAGTCGAGCCTCGGCAAGACGCCGCGCGAGTTCCTGATCGATCCGACCGGCAAGTGGCTGATCGTCGGCAACCAGGACAGCGACACGTTCTACGTGTTCAGCCGCGATGTCGAAACGGGGCAGCTCGGCGCGAATCCGCAGAAGGTTGCGGTCGGCAAGCCGGTCGACTTCAAGCTGGTGCCGGTGCAGTAAAGGCCAAAGCCGCAAATGAAAAGGGCGCTGCCGATGCAGCGCCCTTTTTTTCGGGGCGCCGGTGCGCCCGTATCGATCGACGGCGGCTGCCCGGCCGCCGCGCTCAGTCGGCCGCGGCCGGCACGAGCACCTCGCGGCTGCCGTTGATGCCCATCGCCGACACGAGCCCGGCCGCTTCCATCTGCTCGACGAGGCGTGCCGCGCGGTTGTAGCCGATGCGCAGTTGCCGCTGCACCGACGAGATCGACGCGCGCCGCGTGCGCACGACGAACGCGACGGCTTCGTCGTACAGCGGATCGGCTTCCGCGTCCGGCGCTTCGCCGAACAGGTCCTGCGTCGCGCCGTCGGCGGCCGGGCCGTCGAGGATGCCTTCCTCGTACTGCGGCTCGCCGAACTGCTTCAGGTACTCGACGATCCGGTGCACTTCCTCGTCGGCGACGAACGCGCCGTGCACGCGCTGCGGATAGCCGGTGCCCGGCGGCAGGAACAGCATGTCGCCCATCCCGAGCAGCGACTCGGCGCCCATCTGGTCGAGGATCGTGCGCGAGTCGATCTTCGACGACACCTGGAACGCGACGCGCGTCGGGATGTTCGCCTTGATCAGACCCGTGATCACGTCGACGGACGGACGCTGCGTCGCAAGGATCAGGTGGATGCCGGCCGCACGCGCCTTCTGCGCGAGGCGCGCGATCAGCTCCTCGATCTTCTTGCCGGCGACCATCATCAGGTCGGCCAGCTCGTCGATCACGACGACGATCAGCGGCAGTTTCGACAGCGGCTCGGGATCCTCGGGCGTCAGCGAGAACGGATTGCCGATCTTCTTTTCCTTCGCTTCCGCGTCGCGGATCTTCTGGTTGAAGCCCGCGAGGTTGCGCACGCCGACGGCCGACATCAGCCGGTAGCGCTTCTCCATCTCGCCGACGCACCAGTTCAGCGCGTTCGCCGCGAGCTTCATGTCGGTGACGACCGGCGCGAGCAGGTGCGGGATGCCTTCGTAGACCGACAGCTCCAGCATCTTCGGGTCGATCATGATGAGCCGCACGTCTTCCGGCGTCGCCTTGTACAGCAGCGACAGGATCATCGCGTTGATCGCGACCGACTTGCCCGAACCCGTCGTGCCGGCGACGAGCATGTGCGGCGCCTTCGCGAGATCGGTGACGACCGGGTGGCCCGTGATGTCCTTGCCCATCGCGATCGTCAGTTGCGATTGAGAATGCTGGTACTCGCGCGACGCGAGGATTTCCGACAGGCGGATCATCTGGCGCTTCGCGTTCGGCAGTTCGAGGCCCATGCAGGTCTTGCCGGGAATCGTCTCGACGACGCGGACCGACGTGAGGCCGAGGCCGCGCGACAGATCCTTCATCAGCCCGACGATCTGGCTGCCGCGCACGCCGAGCGCGGGCTCGATCTCGAAGCGCGTGATCACGGGGCCGGCCGATGCGCCGACGACCGTCACCGGGACCTTGAATTCCTGCAGCCGCTGTTCGATCACCTGGGCGGTTTGCGCGAGATGTTCCTCGGTGATCGTTTCGACGTCGTCGGACGCCGGTTCGAGCAGGTCGAGCGTCGGCAGTTCGACGCTGAACGACGCCGGTGCGTGGAATTCGAACGCGTTCGGGCGCGGCTGGCGCGCGGGGGTGTCGGGGGGCGCGGTGTCGGCAATCGCAGGCGCGGCCGGTTCGCTTGCGCCGATCGGCGCGGAGGCGATGGCCGCCGGCGGCATCGACAGGCTCGCGCCGGGGACGATTGCTGCCGGCTGCGGCGCCACGGTCGATGCGGCCGCCGGCGTGACGGACAGGTCATTCGACATGGACCAGCTTGTCGACGTTGTGGCAGGGGCGGGCGATGTCGTGAACGCCGGGGTCGCGGTTGCGGCGGGCGCGGACGCGATCGACGGAACCTGCGTGGCGGCTGCCGCACCGATGGACACCAGCGATCCGAGCGCGGCGGCAGGCGAGCCTGCGACCGGGTGGGCAGGCGTCGCTGCGGCGGTGGTCGTCGAAGCGATCGTGCCGGAGGACGTCGACATCGGCAGCGACGTCGCGGCGGGGGCGGCAGGCGGTACGGACAGGCTGATTGCCGGCTGCGGAGCGGCAGCGCCGGAGGTGCCGAATGCGGTGCCGGCCGACGGGGTTGCCGTGTCGGGCGACAGCGTCGATGCAGGCACCGAAGAGGGGGCGATAACCGGTGCGGACGTGAAGGTCGCGGGCGTCGCGGCAGCGGGCGCCGGCGTGGCGGAAGTCTGCAGGGGCGAGCCGAACGTCGGTCCCGATGCGCTGCTCGTCGATGGCGTCACGGCGGGCGCATCGGTCGATGCGGGCATCGAAGCGCGCGGAAGCGAACCGTAGGTCATGCCCGTGACGCTGGCCGGTGCGGTCGATACGGCGGAAGCAACGTGCGATACCGATGCGGCCGGTTGCGACGGCGAAGCCGAGGCCGTGCCGGTCGCACCGACCGGTGAAACGGCTGCGGAGACGGGCGCGATGCTCGATGCGGCGACGGGCGCCCGGGCCGTCGAGCCGTTGGCCGTGCCGACCAGCGGCGAGGCAGCGGCGGCCGAGGCCGTCGATGCTGCGGCAAACGGCTGAACTGCCGGCGATTGCGGCAGTCCGGCCGAGGCGGCCGTATGCGTCGTTGCAGGTTGTACCGTCGGCGGGGGCGGCGGCGCCCAATGTGTGGCGGTCGTGGTGCCTTGGGCAATGGCCGACAGCGGTGCCTCGCGTTCCGCCTCGACCGGCTTGAGGGCTTCCAGTGCGGGGCTCGTTGCAGCCGGTGCGGACGTGGCCGCAACCGGCGTGGTTCCGGAAAGCGCGTGCGCCGATGCGCCGGCGATCGACGAAGAGGGCAGGGCAGCGAACGGAGCAAGGCTGCCGGCGGGTTTCACGCCGGTCAGCGGATCGGCGACGTCCTGCGGCCTGGGATCGATCGCAGGATCCGGTCGCGCGTTGTGCGTGTCGTCGATATCGACGGACGCCGCCGGGTTGCTTGCCGCGAAGTCGCGAACCGCGTCACCTTGCGGTTGTGCGAAGGCGGCATTGACGGGCTTCGATCCTGCCGCGTCCAGCGGCGACTCGGCGATCGGATGCGCGACTGGTACGTCGAGCGCGGCGAAAACCGGCGGGCGGGCGACGTCTTCCCACGGCGCGAGGTCGATCGGTGCATCGAACGACGGCGCGGGTGTGATCCCGGATGCGTGTGCGGCGGGCGCATCGTCGACGTGACGGATCGCGTCGCCCGCGCGATGCGGGAACACGGCATCGTCGATGCCGGTATCCGGCACTGCGTGCCGTGCGGCGTCGTCGAATGCCGAGGTGCCCGAATCGACAACGGGAGCGTGCGCGATACCGGATTCTGCCGGCATGAATGCGTCGAGCACGATCGGTGCGTGGTCGTCGTAGGCGGGCGCTGCATCGTGTTCGAGCGGAACGCCGGCGTCATGGGCTGCGATGCCGTGCGCCGCGGAGGCGAACGCGTTCGACACGGCTGCCGACGCGGGGGCGGCCACGCTGCCGGCTGCCGCGGCGATACCCGCCACGGTTGCGGCTGCCGCCGCCGCGTGTGTGCCATCGGCCGACTGCGCGCTACCGATCGTCGCCCATTGCGCGGTGCTGGCCTCGATCGAGCGCAGCGTGTCGTGAACGCTCGGTGCCGGCGTGATCGGTGCGGCGGGCTTTTCCGTCCACGCATAGAGCGGCGCGCGCGCCGGTTGTGGCGGCGACGGGCGGCGGCGTGCCGCGTCCGGCGGCTGGCCGGCGGCGGCCGTGCCCGTGGCCGGGCGCACCGGCGGACGCGGCGGTTGCGCACCGGCAACCGGCCGGGGCGTGACCGAGGTGCGCGGAGCAGTCTGCTTCAGCGCAGCCGTGGCTGCCGGTCGCGCGGCGGTCGGCCGCGGCCGGACGGGTTCGAATCCGGCAGGAAGCGGGGCCGGGTCGGGGCGCGGCACCTGCGCGTTCGCCGCCGCGCGCGCGAGGCTGGCGGTGCTGCCGGTCGTGGGCGGCGGCATCGCGCTGGCCGGGATCGGCGCGGGTGGCGCCACCGGCGTGCGCTGGGGTGCGGTCGGCTTCAGCCAGCCCGATGGCGCGACGGGTTCCGCGAGCGGACGCTGCGGCGTCTTGCTACGTGGCTTCGTCCGCGCCTGCGGGTCGGGTTTCCACAGCGTCGGGCGCGAATAACGGCCGTTCTGGCGCGGCGCCATCGAGTTGACGGTGTGCGCGGTGGTCGGTTGCACGATGTCGTCGTCGCGATGCAGCGCGCTGCGCGGCAGGTCGGCGATCCCACGCACGTCGTCGTCGCCGCCGTCGCGCGACAGCTTGACGCCGAACGACGTGTCGACCCACGCGGCGAACTGCCGCCAGCCGATACCGGTCAGCCAGGGCAGCCCGGCGAAGAACAGCACGACCATCGCGACCGGCGTGCCGATCGGCCCGAGCACGTGGGCGAAGCCGGCCGAGAACGCATGGCCGAGCGCATTCGTGTCGGGACCCGACAGCGGGCTCGTCAGCGTGCAGCTTGCGGCGAATACCGCGGCGAAGCCGAGCCACAGGCGGATCGAGCCGCGGCCGGCGAGCCCGCCGCCGCCGGGCAGCATCGCCTGTACGAGACGCCAGAAGAGAAGGAGGAACCAGACGGCGGAGATGCCGAACCAGCCGAAGACAACCGTGTGCATGCTTTGAAACAGGAGTGGGGAGGGGCGCGCGAGGCGCGACCCGCCGAGTTTAACCGGCCGGCGAACAAGATTCTCGGGCGGCGTGAATTCGTTTCACGCCGTGCGGCATGTGCGTCCGGCACACGCGCGCGACGCGAAGGCGGTCGGCCGGCCTTCGCGTGCGCGATGCATCAGGGGCTCCGGTGCGTGAAGGTCAGCGTGGCGCCGGCGTTGGTCACGATCTGCAGTTGCTGCGGCTCGCGCATCTGCACGCCGGTCTTGTCGACGTGCGCAAGCGCGTCGAGGTACGCGTGCTCGAGCTGGCCGCCGAGCGTGTTCGGGCACGCCATCCGCGTGCCGGCGAGCGGGCCGAAGCTCAGCAAGCCGTTCTTGATTGCGTAGGTGCCCATGTAGCGGTTGCAGCCCGAGAACCCGCTGGCGCGCCGGATGCCCGATTCGGTCGACAGCGCGAGCTTGATCGGCTCGCCGTTGTCGCCGTGCGGGATCGCACGTTGCGAGCCGTCGGCGTTCACCCAGCTGGTGAGCTCCCAGCTGGTGTCGTCGAGCAGCTGGACGGCGGCCGGGTTGTACGGGTCGGGCGCGGGGGCGGCGGAATCGGGATGGGTCGGCATCGCGCAGGCGGCGAGAAGCGTGGCAAGCGTCAACGCGCAGAACGGCGCGCGCAACGGGCGAAGCAGGCCGGTGCGCGCGCGTGCGGCTGCGGACAGGTGGGACATGAGCCTCGTTCCTCATCGGATTCTGATCAAGGCGTAAGAGTAACGCACCCGCCCCGCGGCAGGCGAGCCGACACTTCGCGGATGAAAACGTTCGCAGCCCGTCCACAAGCCGCGAGCGGCCGGGCGCCGGCGCGCCGAAACGCCCAAAACCGGCGCGATCGCACGTGTTAACATCGGAGCCGTTTTCGTCCTCCACCTGAAGCGGGAAATCACATGCAGATCGGTCAGCGGCTCGGTACGCCGCTTTCACCCTCGGCCACGCGCGTCATGCTGCTCGGCGCCGGCGAGCTCGGCAAGGAAGTCATCATCGCGTTGCAGCGTCTCGGTGTCGAAGTCATCGCGGTCGACCGCTATCCGGATGCGCCGGGCCACCAGGTCGCGCATCGCGCGCACGTGATCGACATGACGGACGCCGCCGCGTTGCGGGCGATCGTCGAGACCGAGCGCCCGCACCTGATCGTCCCCGAGATCGAGGCGATCGCCACCGACGCGCTCGCCGCGATCGAGGCGGCCGGCCTCGCCGAAGTGATCCCGACCGCGCGCGCGACGCAGCTCACGATGAACCGCGAAGGGATCCGCCGGCTTGCGGCCGAGGAACTCGGCCTGCCGACGTCGCCGTATGCGTTCGCGGATTCGTTCGAGGCCTTCAGCGCGGCCATCGCGAAGATCGGCATGCCGTGCGTCGTGAAGCCCGTGATGTCGTCGTCGGGCAAGGGGCAGTCGGTCGTGAAGACCGAAGCCGACGTGAAGCCCGCATGGGATTACGCGATGGCGGGCGGACGTGTGAATCACGGCCGCGTGATTGTCGAAGGCTTCGTCGATTTCGACTACGAGATCACGCAGCTGACCGTGCGCGCGATCGATCCGGTGACGCTCGCCACGCGCACCTACTTCTGCGAGCCGGTCGGCCACGTGCAGGTCGCGGGCGACTACGTCGAGTCGTGGCAGCCGCAGCCGATGAGCGCGGCGGCGCTCGAGAAGTCGCGCGAGATCGCGCACAAGGTCACCGAGGCGCTCGGCGGGCGCGGGCTGTTCGGCGTCGAACTGTTCGTGCGCGGCGACGACGTGTGGTTCTCGGAAGTGAGCCCGCGGCCGCACGATACGGGCCTCGTCACGCTCGCATCGCAGCGCCAGTCGGAATTCGAATTGCACGCACGGGCGATTCTCGGGCTGCCGGTCGATCCGGCGCTCGGGACGCCGGCTGCGTCGGCCGTGATCTACGGCGGGCTCGACGAGCGCGGGATCGCGTTCGAAGGCGTGCGCGACGCGCTCGCGGTGCCGGGGGCCGACCTGCGCCTGTTCGGCAAACCGGAAAGTTTTGCGAAGCGGCGCATGGGCGTCGCGCTGGCGACCGGCGCGACCGTCGACGAAGCCCGCGAACGCGCGAAGCGCGCCGCCGCGGCCGTCCGGCCAGTGTCGGCCCGCTGATGGAACGAGGAGAGGACGATGGTGTCGAGGTGGTTGAGTATCGGAAAGCTGGGCGTCGCGCTGGTGCTCGTCGCGAATCTCGCGGGTTGCGGCCTCGCGGCCGCACCGTGCCGCGTGGCCTCGGCGGGGCTCAAGATCGTGCCGCTCGTCGGCCATGTCGCCGCGGCGCCGACCGATGCGTGCGCGGGCGTCATCGATCCCTGATCCCCGCAACCGGCGCGATCGCCCATCAACAATAACCGCGCGCCCCGCGAGGGCGCGTTTCCATCCGTCTCGTGAGAGGACCTGCATGATTCGCCAAACCCTCGCCGCGCTCGCGCTGGCCGGCACCGCCGTTTCCGTCGCGCATGCCGCGCAACTGACCGTCGAGGAAATCGACGCCGATGCGCGCCAGCAGACCATTTACCAGTGCGCGAACCAGAAGCAGCCCGTGCGCGTGTCGTACTGGCTCGCGGGCAACGGCCAGAGCTTCGCGCTCGTGCCGGTCAACGGGAAGCAGATGCTGTTCGTCGACACCGTGTCGGCGTCGGGCGCGCGCTACCAGGCCGGCCGCTATACGTGGTGGACGAAGGGCAAGGAAGCGACGCTGCGCGACGAGATCGCCGACGAGAAGTCGCCGCCGCTGCTCGGCGACTGCGTGCAGGTCGAGAAGAAAAAGAAGAAGGGCTGAGCGCCGGGCGCGATCGCGGAGCGGAGTCACGTGGGTTGACCGCGAACCGGGCCTGAAGGCCCGGTGCGCGGGCAGCGGCAGGCGTCGGGATACGATCATCCGGGATCGGACCCCTGATATTGCTCGCCGGCCGATCGGGATAACCCGATCGGGTCATCCGTCGCCCGCGCGGGCCTGCACGGGCACGCCGTGCGAACCGCCGTTGCGGCCGTTCGCGGCGTTGTCACGGACAGTTGGCCGCGCAGTGCTACAATACGGCCCTTTCCGTCGGCATTCGCGCCGAACGGAGTCCGCACGGCCTGGCGTCCAGCGTTCGCATTGAACCGGTCCCAAGCGCCAGAGCGGCGCCGCGCGGCGCGCCGTGGCTCCGTCTATTTCCGAATTGTGATGAGCGCAGGCCCGGCTGGCCTGACGCACGATGTCCCCGCCGCGCCTTTTGAGCGAAACGCCACCATGTCCGATTCTGTCGCCAAGCCCGTCGACGCAACCTTCGATCAATTCGGCCTTGCCGCCGATATCCTGAAAGCCATTGCGGAGCAGGGCTATACGACGCCGACGCCGATCCAGGCACAGGCCATTCCGGTCGTGCTCGCCGGCCGCGACGTCATGGGCGCCGCGCAAACGGGTACCGGCAAGACCGCGAGTTTCTCGCTGCCGATCATCCAGCGCCTGCTGCCGCAAGCCAACACGAGCGCGTCACCGGCGCGCCACCCGGTGCGTGCGCTGATCCTCACGCCGACCCGCGAACTCGCCGACCAGGTCGCCGCGAACGTGCACGCGTATGCGAAGCACACGCCGCTGCGCAGCGCGGTCGTGTTCGGCGGTGTCGACATGAACCCGCAATCGGCCGAGCTGCGCCGCGGCGTCGAAATCCTGATCGCGACGCCGGGCCGTCTGCTCGACCACGTGCAGCAGAAGACGGCGAACCTCGGCCAGGTGCAGATTCTCGTGCTCGACGAAGCCGACCGGATGCTCGACATGGGCTTCCTGCCCGATCTGCAGCGCATCCTGAACCTGCTGCCGAAGGAACGCCAGACGCTGCTGTTTTCGGCCACGTTCTCGGGCGAAATCAAGAAGCTCGCATCGACCTACCTGCGCAACCCGCAGACGATCGAGGTCGCACGCAGCAACTCGACGAACGCGAACGTCACGCAGATCGTCTACGACGTCGCCGAAGGCGACAAGCAGGCGGCCGTCGTGCAATTGCTGCGCGATCGCGGCCTGAAGCAGGTGATCGTGTTCTGCAACAGCAAGATCGGCGCAAGCCGCCTGGCGCGCAACCTCGAACGCGATGGCGTGGTCGCGTCGGCGATCCACGGCGACAAGACGCAGCTCGAGCGGATGCAGGCGCTCGACGCGTTCAAGCGCGGCGAGATCGAGGCGCTGGTCGCGACCGACGTGGCCGCCCGCGGCCTCGACATCGCCGAGCTGCCGGCCGTGATCAACTTCGACCTGCCGTTCAGTGCGGAAGACTACGTGCACCGGATCGGCCGTACCGGCCGTGCGGGTGCGACGGGCGACGCGCTGTCGCTGTGTAGCCCGAACGAGCGCAAGCAGCTTGCCGATATCGAGAAGCTGATCAAGCGTCCGCTTGAAGTGCAGACGCTCACGCTCAACAAGCCGGCACGCCAGCGTCACGACGACCGTGGCGGTGAGCGCGGTGGTGAGCGTGGCGGCGACCGTGGCGGCGATCGCCACAGCGAACGCGGTGGCGAACGGGGCGGTCGTCGCGATCGCGACGAGCATCGCGGGGCGTCGGGACACCGGTCGGCCGCTGCCGAGCGCGGTGGTCGTCCCCGTCGCCACGAAGCGCCGGTCGACGATTTCTTCCTGAAGCCGTACGAGCCGTCGGCGCCGGCGAAGCAGGCGGACGACGCACAGCCCGCGCAGCAGCCCGAGAAGAAAGGGCCGAAGCGCCAGGTTGCCGCGCTGCTCGGCGGGTTCGGGATGCCGCGCAAGCCGACGGCGTAACCGGACGGTTCAAGCGGTCGGCGGTGCGCGAACACTGCCGCGGAAACGGGTGCATGCGATGAGCATGTGCCCGTTTTTCATTGGGCGACGCGATCGGGATGGGGCGTGCGCGGGACGGCGATGGCTGGCCGCGCGGGGCAGGGGGATTTCGATGGCGGGTCGCCGGCGGGCGTGGCGCCCGGGCATCCGTCACGTATTCATGCGATCGGGTTCGGCGCTGACGGAGACAGAAACGCGGCCGGTACGGGCCCCGTTCCTGCCAGCGATTCAACCGGCGCGAAGCCCGAAGCGACGCGCCCACGCATCGGTCGCGGCCACGTAGAACGCGTCCATTGTCTGGCTCGACAGATCGCCATCGTCCGTGAGGCCGAGATGCGCGGCGGCAGCCCGCAGCGCCGGCAGCGGATCGTCGCGTTCGAGCGCTGTCGCACCCGTCTGCTTGCTGAGTTTCTCGCCGTTCGCATCGACGACGACGGGCACGTGCAGGTACGCGGGCGTCGGCACGCCGAGGCAGTGTTGCAGATGGATCTGGCGCGCGGTCGAATCGAGCAGGTCGGCGCCGCGCACGACATGCGTGATGCGGGCGTCGGCATCGTCGACGACGACCGCGAGCTGATAGGCCCATTGGCCATCCGCGCGTTTCAGCACGAAATCGCCGACTTCGGTTGCGAGGTTCTGCGATTGCGTGTGTTGCCAGCGGTCGTCGAACGTGACGATCGCGTCGTCGCCGTCGGGCACGCGCAGCCGCCATGCGCGCGCGGGCTTGCCGTGCAGGCCGGTGCGGCAGGTGCCTGGATACGCGAGTGTCGTGTGGCGCTCATGCGCGGCGCGCAGCGAGTCGGCGATTTCCTTGCGCGTACAACCGCACGGATAGACGCGCCCCGCCGCGACGAGTGGCTCGAGCGCAGCCGCGTAGGCCGCATCGCGCGTGCTTTGCCACACGGGCGGCTCGTCGGGCGTCATGCCGAAATGCGCGAGCGTCGCGAGGATGTCGTCGGCCGCGCCGGGTACCGTGCGCGGGCCGTCGAGATCCTCGATGCGCACGAGCCATGCACCGCCGTGCGCGCGTGCGTCGAGCCAGCTCGCGAGCGCGCCGACCAGCGAGCCGAAATGCAGCGGGCCGGTGGGCGACGGTGCGAAGCGGCCGCGATAGCCGTTCATCGGGGCGCGGGGCGCGCGCTTATGCGGCGCTGGCTGCCTGCGCGCAGGCCGGGCACGACTTGCCGGGCACGTAGCTCGGCGATTGTTGCGCTTCCGGCGTGACGACCGCACGGCACGCGAAGCACGTGACGTTCTCGGTGGGCTGGAGTTGCGGGTTCAGCGCGGTGCGGTAGTCGAACACGAAGCAGTCGCCGTGGTAGTGCGCGCCGCCGACTTCCTCGAAATACTTCAGGATCCCGCCTTCGAGCTGGTACACATTCTCGATGCCGATTTCCTTCATGTGGATCGCGGCCTTCTCGCAGCGGATGCCGCCCGTGCAGAACGACACGACCGTCTTGCCTTCGAGGTCGGCGCGGTTCGCGTCGATCACTTCCGGGAATTCGCTGAACTTGTCGATCCGGTAATCGAGCGCGTCGTCGAACGTGCCGACGTCGACCTCGAACGCGTTGCGCGTGTCGAGCATCACGACCGGGCGGCCCGTGTCGTCGTGGCCGCGGTCGAGCCATGTCTTCAGCGTCTGCGCGTCGACGAACGGCGCGCGGCCGAGTTCCGGCTTGATCGCGGGCTTCTTCATCGTGATGATCTCGCGCTTCAGGCGCACGAGCATGCGCCGGAACGGCTGCGAGTCGGACAGGCTTTCCTTGAACTGCAGCGTCGCGAACTTGCCTTCGAACAGCGGATCGTGGCGGAGGTACGCGATGAATGCGTCGGTGGCTTCGCGCGTGCCGGCGATGAACAGGTTGATGCCTTCCGGCGCGAGCAGGATCGTGCCGCGCAGGCCGAGTTCGTTGCAGCGTGCGGTGACGAGCGGGCGCCATTGCTCGGTCGCGTCGAGCGACACGAAGTGGTAGGCGGCGAGGTTGACGATGGTCATGATGGTCCGACGGGAAAACGGCCGCACGGCGGCCCGCAAAAAAGGGTGCGAAGCCGGGGCGTTGATTCGAAAAACCGTATTATCCCGCAAACCGCGCGTGCATCGGCATCCGGCCGTTTGGCCAGCCGCGTGACGCGTCGCCGCGTGCATCGGCCGAACGGCCGGCGCGGGGATTTTTTGGGCAGCCTGCGCGGCGGGGCGGCTACAATAGCGCCCATGTCAGATCCCCGCTTCGTCCATCTTCGCGTTCACTCCGAATTCTCGATTGCCGACGGCATCGTGCGCATTGACGACATCGTCAAGGCGGCGGCCGCAGACGGTCAGGGCGCGCTCGCGCTCACCGATCTCGGCAACGCATTCGGCCTCGTCCGTTTCTACCAGGAAGCCCGCGGCAAGGGCATCAAGCCGATCGCCGGCTGCGACGTCTGGATCACCAATCCGGACGATCGCGACAAGCCGTCGCGGCTGCTGCTGCTCGTCAAGGACAAGGTCGGCTACCTGAATCTCTGCGAGCTGCTGTCGAAGGCGTGGCTCACGAACCAGTACCGCGGCCGCGCGGAGCTCGACGCGAGCTGGCTCGACGGCGAGCTCGCGCAGGGGCTGCTCGCGCTGTCGGGGGCGCAACAGGGCGACATCGGGCTCGCGCTCGCCGCAGGCAACGAGGAAGCCGCGCGCCGTCACGCCGAGCGCTGGGCGAAAGTGTTCCCGGGCGGCTTCTACATCGAGCTGCAGCGTTACGGCCAGCCGGGTGCCGAGGCGTACATCCAGCAGGCCGCGACGCTCGCCGCGGCGCTGAAGCTGCCGGTCGTCGCGACGCACCCGACGCAGTTCATGACCGACGACGATTTCACCGCGCACGAGGCGCGCGTGTGTATCTCGGAAGGCGACATCCTCGCGAACCCGCGGCGCCAGAAGCGTTTCACGACCGACCAGTATTTCCGCACGCAGGACGACATGGCCGCGCTGTTCGCCGACCTGCCGTCGGCGATCGCGAACACGGTCGAAGTCGCGAAGCGCTGCAACCTGAAGCTCGAGCTCGGCAAGCCGAAGCTGCCGCTGTTCCCGACGCCGGACGGCATGTCGCTCGACGATTACCTCGTCCAGTTGTCGAAGGAAGGGCTCGAGACCCGTCTGGCGCAGCTGTATCCGGCCGAAGCCGAACGCGACGCGCAGCGCGACACGTACTACAAGCGTCTCGAATTCGAGTGCGGAACCATCACGAAGATGGGTTTCCCCGGCTACTTCCTGATCGTCGCGGACTTCATCAACTGGGCAAAGAACAACGGCGTGCCGGTCGGTCCGGGCCGTGGCTCGGGCGCCGGTTCGCTGGTCGCGTACGCGCTCGGCATTACCGATCTCGATCCGCTGCGCTACAACCTGCTGTTCGAGCGCTTCCTGAACCCGGAACGCGTGTCGATGCCCGACTTCGACATCGACTTCTGCCAGCACGGCCGCGACCGCGTGATCCAGTACGTGAAGGAGAAGTACGGCGCCGACGCCGTGTCGCAGATCGCCACCTTCGGCACGATGGCCGCGAAGGCGGCCGTGCGCGACATCGGCCGCGTGCTTGACCTCGGCTACATGTTCACCGATGGCATCGCCAAGCTGATCCCGTTCAAGCCGGGCAAGCACGTGACGATCGCCGACGCGATGAAAGAGGAGCCGCAGCTGCAGGAGCGCTACGACCACGAGGACGAAGTGCACCAGCTGCTCGATCTCGCGCAGCGCGTCGAGGGTCTCACGCGTAACGTCGGGATGCACGCGGGCGGCGTGCTGATCGCGCCCGGCAAGCTGACCGATTTCTGCCCGCTGTACACGCAGGGCGACGACGGCGGCGTGGTCAGCCAGTACGACAAGGACGACGTCGAAGCCGTCGGCCTCGTGAAGTTCGACTTTCTGGGTCTCACGACGCTGACGATCCTCGACTGGGCCGAGCGCTACATCCGCCGCCTCGATCCGTCGAAGGCCGACTGGTCGCTCGCGCAGGTGCCGCTCGACGACGCCGCGTCGTTCCAGATCCTGAAGAAGGCCAACACGGTCGCGGTGTTCCAGCTGGAAAGCCGCGGGATGCAGGGCATGCTGAAGGATGCGCAGCCCGACCGCTTCGAGGACATCATCGCGCTCGTGTCGTTGTACCGTCCGGGCCCGATGGACCTGATCCCGAGCTTCTGCGCACGGAAACACGGCCGCGAGAAGGTCGACTATCCGGATCCGCGCGTCGAACCCGTCCTGAAAGAGACCTACGGCATCATGGTCTATCAGGAGCAGGTGATGCAGATGGCGCAGATCATCGGCGGCTACTCGCTCGGCGGCGCCGACTTGCTGCGTCGCGCGATGGGCAAGAAGAAGCCCGAGGAGATGGCCAAGCACCGCGAGATCTTCGCCGAGGGCGCGGCGACGAACGGCCTCACGCGCGAAAAGTCCGACGAGATCTTCGACCTGATGGAGAAGTTCGCGGGCTACGGCTTCAACAAGTCGCACGCGGCCGCGTACGCACTGCTCGCGTATTACACAGCGTGGCTGAAGGCACATCATCCGGCCGAATTCATGGCGGCCAACATGACGCTCGCGATGGACGACACCGACAAGGTGAAGATCCTGTTCGACGACTGCGCCGTGAACAACCTCGTCGTGCTGCCGCCGGACATCAACCAGTCGCACTACCGGTTCGAGCCGGTCGCCGAAGCCGACGGCAAGCGCTCGCGCACGATCCGCTACGGCCTCGGCGCGGTGAAGGGCAGCGGCCAGAATGCGATCGAGGAAATCCTGCGCGCCCGCGAGGAAAAGGCATTCACCGACCTGTTCGACTTCTGCGAACGGATCGACCGGCGCGTCGTCAATCGCCGCACGGTCGAGGCGCTGATCCGCGCCGGCGCGTTCGACTCGCTGAACGCGAACCGTGCGCAGTTGATCGCGTCGGTGCCGCTCGCGATGGAAGCGGCCGACCAGGCCGAAGCGAACGCGATGCAGGCCGGCCTGTTCGACATGGGCGCCGAGTCGCCGCACGCGCATGCGCTCGTCGACGAACCCGCGTGGGACGACAAGCGCCGCCTGCAGGAAGAAAAGGGCGCGCTCGGCTTCTATCTGTCCGGCCACCTGTTCGACGCCTATCGCGATGAAGTGCGCCGCTTCGTGCGGCAGAAGGTCGGCGACCTGAAGGAAGGGCGCGACAAGCTCGTCGCGGGCATCATCGCGTCGCTGCGCACGCAGATGACCCAGCGCGGCAAGATGCTGATCGCGCTGCTCGACGACGGGTCGGGCCAGTGCGAGATCACGATCTTCAACGAACAGTTCGAGGCCAACAAGGCGCTGTTCAAGGAAGACGAGCTGTTGATCGTGCAGGGGCAGGCGCGCAACGACGCGTTCACCGGCGGCATCCGCTTCACGACCGATACCGTGATGGATCTCGAACGCGCGCGCAGCCGCTATGCGCAGGCCGTGCGGCTGACGATGAACGGCAACGCCGACGCGGTCGCGCTGCGCCGCGTGCTGGAGCCGCACGTGTCGAAGGACGAGCCGGCCGCGAATGCGGTCGACGCGCCCGCGCCGCGCGGCGGCGGGCGCGATGGCGGCCGCCGCCCGCAGGCGCCGCTGCCGAACGGGCTCGCGGTCCAGATCCACTACAGCAATGCGCGGGCGCAGGGCGAAATGCGTCTCGGCGACGCGTGGCGCGTGAAGCCGAGCGACGTGCTGCTGGCGGAGTTGCGTGAGGCGTTCGACGGCAGCGTCGTCGAAATCACCTACTGACGGGTCCCGTTTCGACGGCTGTCGCGACAGGCGGCCCGCCGCATCGCCATCGCGCGGTGCGGCGGGCCGTTTTCACGTCTGAGGGTAATCGGGCCTTGGGCTGGCCATCCGGACGCTATACAATCCGGCGCTAGCCGCACGAACGCGGCGCCCAGCCGCGGGTTTGCCCGGCGAGCGGCGCCGGTCTCGTGCGCATAAACAGGGGCGGATCCGTAGGGCGGGCAGCAATGCGCGTCACGGCCGCGCCGGTCCAGGATGCCGTGAAACGGCCCGTCGCGACGATAAAAACTGACTGTCACCACATGACCATGGCCAATGGGAACCCGACGCAGCGGATCCTCGTGATCCGGATTGATTTTCTGGGCGACATGCTGTGCACGACGGCGTTTCTCGGCGCGTTGAAGGAGCGCTGGCCCGGTGCGGAGCTGCATGTGGTCGCGAACCGCTACAACGCGGCCGCGCTGGCCGGCAACCCGGACGTGCACGCGATCCACACGTACGTCTACAGCCGCCAGTGCGAGCGCAACGACCGTCCCGGGCGGATGCGCGCCTTCTTCGACCGGATGCGACTCGTGCGCCGCCTGCGCCGCTTGCGGTTCGACCTCGTGGTCGTGCCGAACGGCGGCATGCACCGCAGCAGCATGCAGTTCGCGCGCCAGCTTCGCGCGAAGGATTGCCGCTGGCACGATGCCGAGACCGAATTCGACGATCGCAAGCCCGAGCATGTCGCGCAGCGGCAGATGTGCCACGAGGCGCTGTCGGGTTTCCGGCTCGTGCCCGAACTCGGCCGGGCCGATCTCGACCGCCTCGAACTGTCGGTTCATCCCGACCGTACGCTGCAGGATACGTGGTATCGCCTGCTCGGCGCACGCACGAAGCCGCGTGTCGGGCTGTTCGTGTCGAACAAGGCGGCCGAGCGCCGCTGGCCGGCAGACCGCTGGCGCGACCTCGGCGTGCGGCTTGCGCCGTTCGCCGACGTGATCGTGTTTCGCGATCCGGCGATCGGCAAGTCTGCCGAGGACGATGCGTGGCGCGACGTGAACGCGCAGCATGTGGCGCCATCGTCGGTTGCCGAGCTGGTGGCCGCCGCGAGCCTGCTCGACGTCATCGTCTCGGCCGACAGCGCACCCGTGCATCTCGCGTCGGCGCTCGGCGTGCCGGTTGCCGCATTGTTCGAGGACCGTCCCGAGAAATACCTGCGCTGGCACCCGCTCGGCGTGCCGCACGTGATCCTGCGCGCCGGTGCGACCGTCGACGCGATCGGCGTCGACGCGGTCGATCGCGCCGTGCGCCATCTGCTGCCGCCGGCCGGCCAACGCGACGAACCGGTGACCGACATGCGACGCGCGCGACCGGCAGTTGCCGCGCCCGCGGCCATGACGATCGCCTCTTAACGCGGGCGCACCCCGCACGTCGCGACCGTCGGCGCGGCCCGCTGGAAGGGCCACTGGAGGGCCACTGGGAGGGCCGCATCGGGGCCGCCTGCACGGCCGGCGCGCCATGCCGCGCCGGCTGCTGCAAAATCCTGTACATTGCCAGCCTTGTTCAGCCAGCTAGACGATCGCCGTGGCCCTGTTTTCTTCCGCCCACCCGCCCAGAACCATCCTCGTTGCCGCACCGCGCCGTATCGGCGACGTGCTGCTGACGACGCCGCTCGTGCGTTCGCTGAAGGCCCGCTGGCCGGACGCGCAGATCGACATGCTGGTGTTTCGCGGTACCGAGGGCGTACTCGAGCACAATCCGGACGTGCGGCACGTGATCGTCGTCGCGCAGCGCGCGGGATTCCGCGAGCGGCTGCGCGACGCGCTGTCAATGTGGCGCCGCTACGATCTCGCGTGCGCGGCGCTGAGTTCCGACCGGCCGCGTTTCTATAGCTGGTTCGCCGGCCGCAAGCGGGTCGGCCTCGTCGATCCGAATCGCGTCACGTGGCTCACGCGGATGATGCTGAACGGGATCGCGATCAATCACCACGAATCCGCGCATACGGTCGTCAGTACGCTGGCACTTGCGCCGGTGATCGGCATCGAGCCGGTGTCCGAGGTCGTCGCGCCCGGCATCGGCGACGATCCCGCGCGGCGCGCGCGCTTCGACGCGCGGCTTGCCGAATCGCCGGCGATCCGCGCCGGCAAGCCGCTGGTCGTGCTGCATCCGTATCCGATGTTCCGTTACAAGCAGTGGCGGCTCGACGGCTGGGTCGAGATGATCGGCTGGCTGCGCGAGCAGGGCTTCGCGGTCGCGCTGTCCGGCGGCCCGGGCGACAGCGAGCGCGAGTATGCGGAGCAGGTCGCGGCCGAAGCGGGCGGCGACCTGCTGAACCTGGTCGGGCGCCTGACGTTCGGCGAGAGCGCGGAGCTCGTGCGGCGCGCGCGGCTCTTCATCGGGCCCGACACGGGCGCGACACACGTCGCGGCCGCGACGGGCACCGCCACGATCGCGCTGTTCGGTCCGTCCGATCCCGTGCGCTGGGGGCCGTGGCCGCAGCATTGGCCCGCGACCGAGAATCCGTGGTCGCTGCGCGGCTCGGGGCGGCACGGGAACGTGTGGCTGCTGCAAGGGGAGGGCGACTGCGTGCCGTGCCGGCACGAGGGCTGCGAGCGCCACGTCGACAGCCGCAGCGACTGCCTCGTCAATCTCGGCACGCAGCGCGTGAAGGCCGCGGCGGCCGAAATGCTCGGGCTGAATCCGCCGGGCCCGGCCGACGCGATCGTCGACACGTCGCGGCTGCATCGCGCCGGATCCGACTGACGCGCGAGCGACGCGCGTTTTTCTTCTTGCTCGGGGGAGCCGGTTTCGCGGCGAGTCGCCTGGCGCGCGCGTCGACGGCGGGTGTCCGCCGCCGGACCTGACCGGCACGCCGGCAGCGCGCCGTCCGGCGTGGGTTACGCGCTGCGGCGGATCGCCGACGTCTCGCGCGGCAGCGCCTCGCTGCGTTCGCCGCAACCGAGCAGGATGCCGGCCAGCAGCACGATCAGGTGCCCTTCTGCAAAATCGAGCAGCAGCGAATTCGCGAGACTGCCGATCGTGAAGATCGCGAGCCACGCGAGCAGCAGGTGCCGCGAGCGCGGATCGAGCGCGCGGCTGCCGCGCGCGATCTGCACGATCAGGTTGATGAACAGCAGCACGCCGAGCGTGCCGAGCTGCACGGCCATCAGCAGGTATTCGTTGTGCGGGTTCGACGTGAGCTGGCCTTCGGCCGCCGTCTTGCCGGCCGTGAGCCGCTCGAATTCGGATTCGAGGCCGCCCGCGCCGTAGCCGATCACCGGGCGCTGGCGATACAGTTCGAGCCCCTTCTTGTACCACTCGAGGCGCAGCCCGGTCGACGTGGCCGCGTCGCTCTGACGATATTGCTGTACTTCCGTCACGACCTTGGTCAGCCGGCCGTTGTGAACCGTGCATGCGGCGACCACGAGCGCGACGCCGGCCAGGACGAGCACGCCGGCGGCAAGCCCCGCGCGCAGCGCCGACTGGCGGCGCAGCAACAGCACAAAACGCACGGCGACGACGAGGATCAGCAGCAGCGCGATGACCTGCCCCGTGCGCCCCTGCAGCATGACGAACACGTTGACGAGCGACCACGCGGCGATGCCCGCATAGGCGATCCGCGAGAACGCCGTGCGGGCCGCCAGCGCGAGATCGGCCGCCTGGTAGAAGAGCAGCGCGCCGAACATGCCGGCGGCGATGTGGTTCTTGAACACCCAGGCGCGCGACAGCGGCAGCTCGGTCGCGTGCGCGGGCCCGATCGCGGTCAGGCCGAGATAGTTGGTCGTCGACAGCAACAGGATCACGCACAGCGTGCCGAACCAGCAGCGCCGCACGATCGGCGCCCAGCTGGAATGCCGGAACGCGAGCACGGCGAATGGCAGCAGCAGCAGCTTGTCGTACTTCGCGACCCAGTTCCACGCCTTGTTGTGCGGCGCAACCGTATACGTGACGCTGACGGTCAGTGCGGCCAGGATCAGCAGTGCCGCGAGCGAAGCCGGATCGGTGACGAACGAGCGCAGGTCACGCCAGAATTCGGGGGAGATCACGAGCGCCGCGGCGAACAGCCCGCAGAACACGTTGGTCAGTGCGGTCGAGACGGGCACCATGCAGAGCGCGGCGACGGCGAATGCACGGGCGGCGGTCAGGCGCCGCGTGGCGGGAGCGGAAAACGAAAGCATCGGAACCTGTCGAATGAACGAACGCGGCTTGCGGACATCGTGCGCCGCACCGCGCATCCCGGCGGGAGATCCGGGACGAACGGCGCAGTATACGCGAAGCAGACGGTGTTTCCGTGCTGTTTTCGGGGTGCGATCAGCTGAAGGCGCGCTTGATCCGCGAGCGCAGCAGCGCGCGCTTCAGGCGGCCTTCCACGGCCGGTGTGTCGAGCGCGATTTGCGTGCCGGCCGGCGCGCCGCGATGCAGGTAATAGCGGTCGAACGTGGCTTGGGTCATACCCCATTTGTTCAGAAACTGGCGGCGGCCGTCGTTCTTGACGATCTTGCCGGTGCTTTTCTGCTGGAAGTGGTAGACGAGGCTGTCGCCGACACCGAGGAAGATCCGGCAGCCGGCGTCCCAGAATTTCATCGAGAAGTCGTTGTCGCTGCTCATGCCGGGCGACAGTTCGCTGCTGTAGCCGCCGATCCGGTTCCACCAGTCGCGGTGCACGAGTGTCGGCGGCCAGGTCGAGCCGAGCCAGTCCGCGCGCGCGAGCTTCGGGGTCGCAGCGACCAGGCCGGCCGCATCGAATTGCTCGGCGTCGCGGCCGAAATTGCTGACGACGACGCACGGGTTGCGCGTGTCGACCGGCTCGATCATCGTGCCCGACAGCATGAAGAGGTCGGTCGGCATCTGTTCGATGCGGCGCACGAGCGCCGCGTCCCAGCCCGGGCAGCAGAACATGTCGTCGTTCATGTAGACGACGTAGTCGCGCGTGGCGCGCGCGGCGGCCAGGTTGACCGCGTGGCAGATGCCGATGTTGGTCGGCGATGCGGTGTGCTCGATCCCTTCGCTGCCCACCCAGTCGAGCGTGCCGTCCGAGCCGTCGTTCACGTGCACGATGATCTGGTGGTCGTACGCGGAGTGGCGGCGCAGGCTGTCGACGACGAGCTTGAGGTACGGCAGGTTGTTCCAGGTCGGAATGATGATGGAGAACATGGCGGTCGGATTCGGTGGTCGTCGTGGCGGGCGGCACGCAGCGCAGCCGCTCGGGCGGGCACGCACGGTGCGCGCAACCCGGCATTGTAACGCCGGGCCGGCCGCGCGCCGGGCGGGCGCCTAGCGCGCCGTTTCGTGGCCGAGCTTCAGGAAGCGGTAATACACGGTTTCCGCGTTGAACACGGCGATCATGAAGCCGGCGCGGCCGTCGAGGAACCCGCGCCGCAGCACGTAGGTGCGCACGAAGGCCCAGGCGCCGCGCGCGAGCGCCTTGCCGAAGCCGCCGCGCTGGCCGGCCGCGCGGCGCTGGCGCGCGCCGGCCGTCGAATACGCGTCGAGCTTGCGCACGACGGTTTCGAAGTCCTCGTACGAATAGTGCATCAGCTTGCCGGACAGGCGCTGCGCGGCGCCGTCGAACACGAGCCGTTCGTGCACGAGATCGTCCGAGAAGCGCGCGGTGCCGCGCCGGAACAGGCGCGGCACCCAGTCCGGATACCAGCCGCTGTGATGGATCCACTGGCCGCAGAAGCTCGACAGCCGGTCGACCGCATAGACCTGCGCGGCCGGCGCGCGGATCGTGTCGCGGATCGACTGCGCGAGCTCCCGCGTGACGACTTCGTCGGTATCGAGCGACAGGATCCAGTCGGTGCCGAGCGCGTCGAGCGCGCGATTTTTCTGCGGGCCGAAGCCCGGCCAGTCGCGCTCGACGATCACGCGCGCACCGTGTGCCTGCGCGATCGCGACGGTATCGTCGGTGCTGCCGCCGTCGATGACGACGACGTCGTCGGCGAACGACAGCGCATCGAGGCATTGCGCGAGCCGCGCGGACGCGTTGAGGGCGATGAGGGCGACGCCGAGGGAGGGTTCAGCCATGAAGTCGTCGGAAAGGCGGAGAAAACGGTGAGCGGCAGTATACCCGCGGCCCCGCCGCCGGCCGCATCGGCCATGCCCGTGCCGCCGGGGCGGTGCGGCTATAATGTTGAGCCCTTTTCGGCACCCGCCCGACAGGGGCGACCGCCCGGGCGGCCACGCACCGGGCGCCGCATCGCGGCTCAAGAAGGATTGCCTTGGAAACCCAGAACACTCTTCGCAAACCGATAGACGGCACCGGCACCTCGCCGGTCACGGTCCTCAAGCGCCTGTGGCCGTACATCCGGCCGCTGATCGGCATCGTCGTGCTCGCCGTGATGACGATGGGTGTCGTCGCGGCCACCGAAGCCGGTATTCCGGCGCTGCTCAAGCCGCTGCTCGACCACGGCTTCGGCGCGCATGGCAGCGACAGCGCGAAATGGTACGTGCCGATCGCGGTGATCGGCCTCGCACTCGTGCGCGGCGTGTCGCAGTACGCATCCAATTACCTGCTCAACTACGTATCGAACCGCATCCTGCTGCAACTGCGGCTCGAGATGTTCCAGCGGATGCTCCACACCGGCGCGTCGTTCTTCCAGCGCGAAACCGCGAGCACGGTGATCAACGCGATCGTGTTCGAGGTCAACCAGATCCTGTCGGTGCTGACCGGCGTGATGGTCACGCTCGTGCGCGATTCGCTGACGGTGATCTTCCTGCTCGGCTACCTGTTCTACCTGAACTGGCGGCTCACGCTGATCGTCGCGGTGATCCTGCCCGGCATCGGCTGGCTCGTCAGCAAGATCAACCGCCGCCTGCGCCGCCTGAACCGCGAGCACCAGACGCTCACCAACGAGCTGTCGTACATCGTCGAGGAGACGGTCGGCGGCTACAAGGTCGTCAAGGTGCACAACGGCGAAGCGTACGAGATGGACCGCTTCACGTCGATGAGCAAGCGCCTGCGCGGCTACGCGATGCGCATGACGATCTCGGGCGGCCTCGCGCAGCCGCTCACGCAGTTCCTCGCGTCGATCGCGCTTGCGGTCGTGATCACGATCGCGGTCGTGCAATCGTCGAACGACCAGACGACGGTCGGCGGCTTCGTCGCGTTCGTCACGTCGATGCTGCTCGTGATCTCGCCGCTCAAGCACCTGATCGACGTCAACCAGCCGCTGCAGCGCGGGATGACGGCTGCCGAGCTGATCTTCGGGCTGATCGACGAGCCGGCCGAGCCGCAGGGCGGCGGGCGGCCGCTGGCGCAGGCGCGCGGCGAGATCGAATTCCGCAACGTGTCGTTCGACTACGGCGCGGCCGAGCGGCCGACGCTCGACCGCATCTCGTTCAAGGTCGCGCCGGGTGAAATGATCGCGCTGGCCGGCCCGTCCGGGAGCGGCAAGACGACGCTCGTGAACCTGCTGCCGCGCTTCTTCGACCCGACGGACGGCGCGATCCTGGTCGACGGCGTGCCGGTTTCCGACTACGACCTCCACGCGCTGCGCGGCCAGATGGCGATGGTCAGCCAGGACGTCGTGCTGTTCAACGACACGATCGCCGCGAACGTCGCGTACGGGCAGACGCCCGACCGCGCGCGCGTGCAGGCCGCGCTCGAGGCCGCGAACCTCGCCGATGCGGTCGCCGCGATGCCCAACGGGCTCGACACGCTGGTCGGCGGCAACGGGATGCGGCTGTCCGGCGGCCAGCGCCAGCGGCTGGCGATTGCACGCGCGATCTACAAGGATGCGCCGATCCTGATCCTCGACGAAGCGACGTCGGCGCTCGATTCGGAGTCGGAGCGCCATGTGCAGGCGGCGCTCGAGCGGCTGATGGAAGGCCGCACGACGCTCGTGATCGCACACCGGCTGTCGACGATCGAGCGCGCGGACCGCATCCTCGTGCTCGAGGCCGGCAAGATCGTCGAAGAGGGCAGCCATGACGAACTGCTGCGTCACGGCGGCCTCTACGCACACCTGCACCGGATCCAGTACCAGCAGCAGGCGGCGTAACACGCGGTCATGCGGCCGCGCGATGCCGTGTGCTAGTCTTCATCGGGTAGTTCGAGTGGTTTCGTTCGACGTGAAAACACGGAGGGAAAGCACAATGAAGAAGATGCACGGGATGATGCTGGCCGCAGCGATCGCGGCGAGTCTCGCCGCGCCGGCCGCGATGGCGCAGGATCACGACAACCACAACGACCAAGGCGGCCACGGCATGCAGCGTGGCCACGGCCCGAAACACATGCCACCCGGCCAGATGCGTCATGAGGACGACGTGCCGCCGCGCTGGGCCGACCAGCCGCGTCGCGAATGGCACAAGGGCGACCGGCTACCCCCCGAGTTCCGCGATCGCCAGTACGTGATCGACGACTGGCGCGGCTATCACCTGAGCCAGCCGCCGCGCGGCTATCAATGGGTCGGCGTCGGCGGAGATCACCTGCTGGTGCAGATCGGGTCCGGCATCGTGCTGCGGATCGGCGACTGACCTTGCCGATCGCCCGGCACGTATCGCCATGCCGCGATGCGCGCCGGGCAACCGGTACACCGCGTCACTTTGCCGCGGCGTGGCGGAACCAGCGCCGCTCGATTCTCGACATCACCCAGCACACCCCCAGCGCGCACACGGTGCCGAGCGTCACTTCGCCGAGCCGTATCAGCGGAACGTCCCACAGCGGGCCATTGCCCGGAAACAGCAACACGATCGTCGCGGTCACGCCGCCGAGCCGGGCCGCGCTGCCAACGTTCAGGCACCAGCAGCACACGATCACGATCGCGACCGTGATCGCGTACGCGACGAGACGATCGCCGCCCAGCGCCGCACCCGCGAAGCCAAGTACGCCACCGACCATCGCGCCGATGAACTGGTCGCGCGACAGCGACATCGTGTCCGAGTAGTTGTGCTGCGTGACGGCGATCGCGGTGATTGCCGCCCACACGGCCTGCTCCGAGTGCACCGCGTGGCCGATCGCATAGGCGAGGCACGCGCCGCAGACGGCCTGAAACGCCATCAGCCCGCCTTGCGCGAGCCGTTCGCTGAATGACAGCCCCTTGAACAGATCGAAGATCGATTGCTGGATCTGCTGGCGGGCTTCGTTGAGTGTCCTGATCGTATCCATTGCGAGTCGGCCAAGAAGCGGGATTCGGCGGCGCGCTGCCGTCAGTGCGCCTGTTCGGGCGAGGCGGCCGCCGGCTCGTCGGCCGCCGCATCGCCGTTGTCGACGCGCGTTTCGGGCATCACGAGCCAGACCAGCAGCACCGCGAGCGCCCCTGCGGCCGCGAGCCCGAAGAAACTGACCGCGTTGCCGAAGTGATCGGCGACGTAGCCGGCCACGGCCGTGCTGAGCGTCGCGCCGATCCCGGCCGCGAGCCCGAACAGCCCGATACACAGGTTGTAGCGGCCCTTGCCGCCCGCGACGTCGGCCGCGATCAGCGGCAGCATCACGCCGAACACGGCCGCGCTGATGCCGTCGAGCATCTGCACGGGCACGAGCAGGTACGGGCTGCTCACGCCGGCGAACAGCAGCGCGCGCACCGGCAGCGCGGAGAAGCCGAGCAGCAGGATCGGCCGGCGCCCCCAGCGCTGCGCGGAGCGGCCGACCCACGGTGACAGCATCGCGACGATCGCCTGCGGCACGATGATGCACGCGGCGATCACGAGCTGCACGTTTTCGCCCATCCCGGCCGTGACTTCGCCGGCCGCGAGATTCAGCATCGCCGCGTTCGACAGGTGGAACAGCACGACGCACGCCGCGAAGATCAGCATCCGGCGGTCGCGCAGCAGTTCGAGCAGCGTTTCGCGTTCGCCGGCTTCGTCGTGCTGATCGTCGGGCTTCGACGACTGCGGAATCACCTGATGCGTCGGCTGGATCATCGCGAGCGCGAACAGCGCGGGCAGCGCCAGCACGGCGGTCAGCCAGAACACCGCGCGCGCGGAGAAGTATTCGCCGGTGAGGCCCATCAGGCCCGCCGCGACCGCGCTGCCGATCGATGCCCAGCGTGCATTGCGGCCGAGCCGGTCGCCGAGGTCGGCGCGGCCGACGAGCGAGAACGAGATCGCGGCCATCGCCGGCACGAGCATGCAGCTCGCGAAACCGTGGAACACCTCGGCGGCGATCACCGGCACGATCGTCGGGCTCGACGCGAGCAGCACCGCGGACAGGATGATGGCTGCGATCGCCCATGCGGCCGCGCCTTTCTTGTTCTTCAGCGCATCGACGGCCGCGCCGCCGGGCACCTGGCTGACCATTGCGCTGATCGTGCCGATCGACAGCACCATGCCGATCTCGCCTTGCGTCCACTTGTGCGACGCGAGGTAGGACGCGATGAACGGACCGAACCCGGTCTGAACGTTTGCAACGAAGAAGTTGAGCCAGTCGAGGGACCGCAGACTGCGAGCGCTGACGGAATGCTTGATCGTCATCGGGTGGCACTCGCAGATGAAGCCGGGGCCGGAGCAACGGGCGGGAAGACCGCGATGACCGGCTTGTCGGCCGCGTAGGGCGGCGATGCCTTGATCTGCGCGTCGTTCAGGTCGAGTTGCGGGTGCAGCGCCTTGTCGCGCGTGACGAAGCGCAGCGCGCCCCAGCTCGCGGCGATCGAACGGCGATCGGTATTGACGAGGCCGCCGAGGTCGAGCACGACAGCCTGCGGCTGCGCGGCGCGGTCGATCAGCACGTCGACGATGCGGCCGATCTTCGTGCCGTTCGGGCGCTCGACATCGCTGTCGAGCATCGGCAGCCGCGTCGCAGGCGAGGCCGCGGCCGAACCCGACAGCGGCACGGCCTTCGGCCGCGCGGCCGGCGGCAGGTCGCCCGACGGCACGTCGAGCACGATCGGCTCCTGTTTGCCGCCCGGCGTGAAGCGGAACACGGCCCACGGGAAGATGACCTTGCGGTCGCCGATGCCCATGAAGCCCTGCAGGTTGACGATCATCTCGCGCGGCTTGCCGCTCGCGTCGGTCACCATGTCGACCGCGCGGCCGATCACCTTGCCGTTGCGGCGCGCGACTTCGCTGTCGAGCAGCGCATGGATCTGGGTGCGGTCGAGCGGGCGCGTCGCGACGATCGGCGGGGGGGGCGGCGGCGGCGGTGTCGGCGATTCGGGGCGCTGCGGGGGCTTCGGCCGCGTCACCTCGCGACGCGGCTTCTTCGGCGCTTCCGGTTCCTCCGGCTGCGTCGGCGCCGGCACGGGCGGCATCGTCAGCGGCTCGCCGGCGGTTTCCGCGATGGGCTCGACGAGCGCCTCGCTGATCGGCGCGGGCGGGTTCTGGACCGGCAGCAGCCCGCAGCCGGACAGCAGCGCGGCGGCGGCGAGAATCAGGAAGACCGTCGAGGACGGTAACGACTTGCGGGATGCGGGAAACGGGAGTCCGCCGCTCATTGACACTCACTCCATGGGTCGGGGGCGGCCCGAGGGCACGCGGCTGGCGATGGATGGCGGGTGCGGGCGGCGCACCACGCGAGGTGAGATTTTAACGTGTCTTGCTTTCAGGACCGATTTCGATGGCCGGTTGCAGGCGGACTGTGGGGAAAAGGTAGGGATCGGAGGCGGGGCGGACGCGAGCGGAAGCCGGCCGGGATTGCGGCTGCGGCGCCCGGATCGTCGGTGACGATCGGGCGCCGCAGGGGCGTGCGGCTTACTTGACCAGCGACCCGAGCGTCGTCGTTACGGGAGCGAGCACGCCGCCGCCCGACTTTGAGAGCGCGCCGCTGCCGCTGCCGCCCGTCAGCCCCGCGACGGGCGAGCCGCCGGCCGCGCCGGACACGGCACTCGTTACGGTGCCGACCGCCGACGTGAGCGCGCCTGCCGGATTGCCGCCGCCCGTTGCGCCGCCGAGCGCGCCGGTCGACAGGAGCCCCGTGACCGGTGCGAGCGGATTCGTCGCGGCACCGCCGCCGAGCAGCGTCGTGCCGGCCGTCGCGACCGTGTTGCCGGTCGCCGTCACCACGTTGCCGACGCCGGTCGTCACCGGATTGCCGCCGGTCTTCGCGATCGTCGTGCCGGCGTTCGCGACACCGTTGCCGACCGTCGTCACGAGGTTCGTGAGCGGCGCGCCGAGCGGCGTGCTCGACGCAACGGTCTGCGTGACCGATCCGACCTGCGACGTGATCGGCGTGATCGCCGAACTGGCGGCGCCCGTGACCTGCGCGACGGGGCCGGTCGACAACTGCGTGCCGAGCGTGGCGCCGCCACCCGCGATCGTGTTGCCGAGGGTCGTGATTGCGCCGCCGACGGGCGACGTGACGGGCGCGAGCGGCGCCAGCGCCGACCCGCTGGCGCCGAGGCTGGACACGACGCCGCCGGTCGCCGCGACCGCGTCGCCGAGATTCGTGACCACGCCGCCCGTGCTCGCGACCGTCGTGCCGACCGGATTCGACGACGCGCCGAGCTGGCCGAGCCCTGAGCCGAGACCGGTGCCGAGCGTGGTGACGGCCGCGCCGGCGTCCTGTACGACGGTGCCAAGCCCCTGCGTGGTCGCCGCGTTCGTGCCGGGCAGCGACTGGCCGGCGATGACCGTGCCGACGCCCGACACGGTGCCGCCTGCGGCCGTCACGACGTTGCTCGACGCCGCGGTCGTCTGGCCAACCCCATTGGCCGACGTGCCGCCGGAGCCGTTGCCCGTGCCGCCGGTCGTCGCCGTCGTGTCGCCCGAACCCGATCCGCCGCCGGTGCCCTGGCTCAGCGAGCCGGAGCCGCCGCACGCGGACAGCGACATCAGCGCCGCAACGCCGGCCGCGATCATGATCATTCGGAGTCCTGCTTGATGAATGGTCGGCGTAGTCATGTCGTCCTCGTATCGTTTGATGGAGTGGGTCAGGCGGCCGTCGCGTGCGCCGATGTGTCGCCGCTGCGAACGGGAAGCGGCTGGCGCGTGGTCGGTTGTCTCCCTGATTGCCTGTCGCCGTGTCGCGTTTTCGCCCGTACCGGAATCCGGAGCACTTGTCGGGCGGGCAGTTCGCATTCTTTCGTCTTGCTTGCCGATCGCGCCGGAAAACACCGGATTCCTGGCGATCAGAGTAGGTCCGCCAGTGCGAGACGTCTTTTAATGATCGTTAAATTGAAGTAAGCGTCCGATTCAATACGGAAATCGGGGTAATCACGGTCGACACGGGGTGAATCGTGTGAGTGGGGGAGGAGGTGGGGGCGGGCGAGGGAGGGGCGGTAGCGGCCTGCCCGCCGTCAGGGCGGGCAGGCACGGGCGCTGCCTGGCGCAGCGTGAAGCCTGGCGATCAGGCGTCCGGATACCACGCGTCGGTGAATTCGCTGACCTTGACGTCCGTCAGTTCCGGACGGGCGGCCAGCCACCCGCGCACGAGCTCGCGATCGGCGTCGGTCGTGGTGCCGCGCGGCGCGCCGGAGATCACGTAGGCGCCGATGCCTTCGTCCGCGGACGCGACGGTCATCAGCCCGTTCGCTTCGACGAAGTCGATGAACGCGTCGATCAGCTCGCCGCGTTCGAGGTCGGTCATTTCGTTGCGGTAATGCGCGGTGGCGTTGAACGCGAGTTCCTGGAATTCGCCGATGTGGAGTTTCTTGCGCTGGCGGCGGTTGTGGCCTTGGCTCATGGTGTGTGATGAATGAATGAGAGGTGGGAAAGGATAGCGCGGCGGCTGGCGCGGACACCATGTCGACGTGCCGCATGGCCGGGGCTGTCGGCGAAAGGGTGGAGCGTCGAGCCGTCGCGACGTGTCGTTGTCGCGGGGCTCGTCTGGAAACTGTTCTTAAACCATTGCTCGATGCGCCTTTCGCCGTGTGGCCTGGTCAAGCGGACCGTTGCACGCATGACCGAATGATACAGGGATGGCGAGCGCGTTCGGCTTTGCTAAGGTCGGCGGTTATTCGAACAGCAACGAGGGCCGTATGTCGGGCAATCGCTGTGCGTACGAGGGGTGTGTGGATCTCACGCCTGGGGATCTGTTTTTTGGGTTGCCGTGAATCAGGTTTGCAAACGGTTTGGCTTTTACGACCTCGGCGCCGCGGCTGCTGTCCTGTTGGGACAGAACGATGTACCGATTCCCGGCAAGCTGCGCGGTGCGGTGGCCGGTACATCCGTTGTGTCGATTGCCGCCCGCAAGACGCTGCCGTTCAACGTCGGAATTCGGCTGCCGGCCATCACGAAAGCCGGTGCAGGTGGTGTGCGAATCGCGACGACCCGTAATCTTGGTGCGTTTGTCGGGCGTGCAGTGCCGGTTGTCGGCGCTATTGTGCTTGCCACCGGTGCGGCAGTCGTCATGTGGAACACGGTGCAGGTCTACAACAGCATTGCAAAACCGGAAGACAGGGTGCTCTGATATGACCGACACGGCATGGGATCGGCTCGAAGCGTTTGCGCGTGAGGAACTTGGGCGCCCGCTCTTTGGCGGTCCGTTGAAGCTGTCACGTTCAAGCCGGATGGAAGAGGACCTCCGCATCACGGAAATCGACGCGATCGAATTCATCGACAAGTGGGGCGAGACTTTCGGGATCGACGTCGAGCATTTCCCGTATCGGCGATACATCGGTCCGGACACGCTGGATATGGTCCGAACGTTCGTTGGCCTGTTGTCGTCGAAATATCGTGCCCCGGAACTCGTGCCACTTACGCTCGGCATGCTGGAGGAAGCGATGCGCATCGGCCGATGGGATATCGATGCGATCGAGCGCTTTGCATGGGAAGCAACTCGCGTGGAATAGTCGTCCGCAGATGCATGCAGGATGCGCGAAATCCGTACCGCGCCCGGGGATTTCGCGCATTCGCACTCGAACGGCCGTTACATCAGCACGATATCGTACTGCTCCTGGCTCAGATTCGACTCGACCTGCAGCGACACCGGCTTGCCGATGAAGTCGATCAGCATCGCGAGATGCTGCGACTCTTCGTCGAGGAACAGGTCGATCACCTGCTGCGCGGCGATCACGCGGAATTCGCGCGGGTTGAACTGCCGCGACTCGCGCAGGATCTCGCGCAGGATGTCGTAGCACACGGTGCGCGACGTCTTCACCTGGCCCTTGCCCTGGCAGGTCGGACACGGTTCGCACAGCACGTGCGCGAGCGATTCGCGCGTGCGCTTGCGCGTCATTTCGACGAGGCCGAGCTGCGAGAAGCCGTTGACCGTCACGCGCGTGCGGTCGCGCGACAGCGCCTTCTTCAGCTCGGACAGCACCGCATCGCGATGCTCGGCGTTCTCCATGTCGATGAAGTCGATGATGATGATCCCGCCGAGGTTGCGCAGCCGCAGCTGGCGCGCGATCGTGTGCGCGGCCTCGAGGTTGGTCTTGAAGATCGTGTCGTCGAAGTTGCGCGCGCCGACGTAGCCGCCCGTGTTCACGTCGATCGTCGTCATCGCCTCGGTCTGGTCGATCATCAGGTAACCGCCCGACTTCAGGTCGACGCGGCGCGACAGCGCACGCTGGATCTCCGTCTCGATGTTGTACAGGTCGAACAGCGGCCGCTCGCCGGTGTAGTGGTGCAGCTTCGGGCTCACGGCCGGCGTGAACTCGCCCGCGAATTCCGCGAGGCGCTGGTACGTCTCGCGCGAATCGACCTGGATGCGCGTCGTGTCGTCGTTCGCGAAATCGCGCAGCACGCGCTGCGCGAGATCGAGATCCTGGTACAGCAGGCTCGTCGCAGGCAGCCGCTGCGCCTGAGCAACGATCGTCGCCCACGTCTTGCGCAGGTACGTGACGTCGCCGGCCAGTTCGTCGGAGGTCGAATCCTCGGCAATCGTGCGCACGATGTAGCCGCCTTTCTCGTCCGGCGGGATCACGGCCGTCAGGCGCGCACGCACGGCCTCGCGCTCGGCCTCGCTCTCGATCTTCTGCGAGATGCCGATATGCGGCTCCTGCGGCAGGTAGACGAGCGTGCGGCCCGCGATACTGACCTGCGTCGACAGCCGCGCGCCCTTCGTGCCGATCGGATCCTTGATCACCTGGACCATCAGCGTCTGGCCCTCGAACACGATCTTCTCGATCGGCTGGTGCGGCGTGCCCGACTGCGGCTCGCCCGCGAGGCGCGGATGCCAGATGTCGGCGACGTGCAGGAATGCCGCACGCTCGAGGCCGATGTCGATGAACGCCGACTGCATGCCGGGCAGCACGCGCACGACCTTGCCGAGATAGATGTTGCCGACCCGCCCGCGCGACAGCGTGCGCTCGACGTGAAGCTCCTGCACCGCGCCTTGCTGGACGAGTGCGACCCGCGTTTCCTGCGGCGTGAGGTTGATCAGGATTTCTTCGTTCATGGGTGCAGTTCAGAAGGAGACGCGTGCGGTGCGCAGCAACGCGGCGGTCTCAAAAAGGGGCAGACCCATGATACCTGAATGGGATCCGTCGATTCGCTCGATGAATTCTGCCGCGCGCCCCTGGATCGCGTACGCGCCGGCTTTGCCGAACGGCTCGCCCGTTTCGACGTAGCGCGCATAGTCGTCGCGCGACGCGGCCGCGAAGCGCACCAGCGAGCGCGACAGCGCGGGCGGCAGCAGTTCGCCGCCGGCGTCGATGACGGCGACGGCGGTCAGCACCGCGTGCTCGCGCCCCGCGAGGCGCGTGAGCATCGCGAGCGCATCGTCGGCGTCGGCCGGCTTGCCGAGGATCGCGCCGTCGATCGTCACGGTCGTGTCGGCGACCAGCACCGGCGCGGCCGGCTTGCCGCTCGCGACGAGGCGCGCACGCGCGGCTTCGGCCTTCGCGACGGTCACGCGCCGCACGTACGCATCGGCGGCTTCGCCGGGCAGTTCGGCCTCGAGCGCTTCGGCATCCTCGTCGGGGCGCGGCAGCAGCAGCTCGAAGCGTACGCCGATCTGCTGCAGCAGCTCCTGGCGGCGCGGGCTTTGCGAAGCGAGGTAAAGAGTCGGGAAAAGCGCGGGGGGCGTGCTGGACGGCATGGTGTCGTTATCTCGTTGGGCGCGCACGGCGCCCGTCTCGAGGACGACACGTCATGCGCGGTGGTAGGGGTGATTCTGCGTGATGCTCCACGCACGGTAAAGCTGTTCGGCGAGCAGCACACGCACCATCCCGTGCGGCAGCGTCATGCTCGAGATGCGCAGCAGCACGTCGGCGCGCGCTTTCAGTTCCGGATCGAGCCCGTCGGCGCCGCCGATCACGAACGCGACGTCGCGGCCGTCCTGCTGCCAGCCGGGCAGTGCCTGCGCGAGCTGCATCGTGGTCCAGTCGCGGCCGCGCTCGTCGAGCGCGACGAGGCGCGCGCCCTTCGGCAGCGCAGCCTCGATCTTCTGCCGCTCGGCCGCCATCACGCTTTCGGCGCTGCGGCCGCCCGAACGCAGTTCAGGCTTGATTTCGCGTAACTCGATGCGCAGCTCGGGCGGCATCCGCTTCGTGTATTCGTCGAAGCCGGATGCGATCCAGCCCGGCATCTTGTGGCCGACCGCGAGGATGAAAAGCTTCATCGGATGACGCGCGACGGCTTAACGGCGGCGGGCGGCCGTCTTGCGCGCCGGGCGGGCCGGTGCGGCTTCCTCTTCGTCTTCGTCGCCTTCGCTGGCCGTGGCAAAGCCGTTGGCCTTGCCGCCGCCGAGCTTCATCCGCACGGGCTTGTCGCCCCAGATTTCCTCGAGGTTGTAGTACTGGCGCAGGGCCGGCTGGAGGATGTGCACGACTGCGTCGCCGCAGTCGACCAGCACCCATTCGCCGGTGTCTTCGCCTTCGGAGCTGACGATGTCGCCGCCGGCTTCCTTGACCTTGTCGCGCACGCTCGACGCGAGCGCCTTGGTCTGGCGGTTGGAGGTGCCCGAGGCGACGACCACGCGGTCGAACAGTTCGGTCAGGTGGCTGGTGTTGAACACCTTGATGTCTTGCGCCTTGACGTCTTCGAGGGCGTCGACGATCACGCGCTGCAGTTTGCGAATATCCATGGATTCAGGAATGGTAGAGGCGATGTTGAAGAATATAGGCCCATACGGCGGCCGGCACATGTTCGGCCGACGCATCGGGCATTTGCGCATGGCGCGCGATGCATTCGCGCAGGTGGGCGCGGATGTCGGTCGCGGCGATGTCGAACGAAAGGGTCGTATCGATCAGCAGGCGGCCGGCCGGCGTGGCCTTCAGCACGTCGGCGCCGGCCTGCCGCGCGGCGATTTCCTGCGCAACGTCCGGCGGCGCCGCGCCCAGGTCGAAACCCGGGCGCGTCGACACGCAGATGTGCGCGTAATCGAACAGCTTGCGCCAGTCGCGCCACGTATCGAGGCGCACGAGCTGGTCGGCGCCGATCAGCAGCGACAGCGACGCATCCGGACCGATCCGCTCGCGCCAGCGCGCGAGTGTCTCGACCGTGTAGGTCGGGCCGGTGTGCTCGATCTCGTCGGTGGCGACGGTCACGGTCACGCCCGGCACGGACAGCGAGCCGGCGGCCGCGCGCGTCATCGCGAGCCGGTGTTCGGCGGCCGATACGTCGCGCTTCTGGTACGGCTGCCCGGCGGGCAGCAGCACGAGTTCGGTCAGGCCGAGCAGTTCGGCGAACCGGCGCGCGAGCGCGAGATGGCCGTCGTGGATCGGGTCGAAAGTACCGCCCAGCAAGCCGATACGACGCGGCAGCGGGGCGGGGCGGGCGGTGGTGTCCAGAAACGCGTCCTTTCCTTGGGGCAGCGGGGCGCGCGGGCTCAGACCCAGTCGCGCGGCACGATGAAGTCGCTGTACAGGCGCGCTTCCGGCGAACCCGGCTCGGGCTGCCAGTTGTAGCGCCAGTTCGCGACCGGCGGCATCGACATCAGGATCGATTCGGTGCGGCCGCCGCTTTGCAGGCCGAACAGCGTACCGCGGTCGAACACGAGGTTGAATTCGACGTAGCGGCCGCGTCGGTATGCCTGGAAGTCGCGCTCGCGCTCGCCGTACGGCAGCTCGGCGCGGCGCTCGACGATCGGCAGGTACGCCTGCAGGAACGCATCGCCGACGCTTTGCAACATGTCAAACGAGCGTTCGAAACCGGGTTCCGAGAAATCGTCGAAGAAGATCCCGCCGATGCCGCGCATCTCGTTGCGGTGTTTCAGGAAGAAATACTCGTCGCACCACTTCTTGAAGCGCGGATAGAGCGCGACGCCGAACGGGTCGAGCGCATCCTTGCAGGTCTGGTGAAAATGCCGCGCGTCGTCCTCGAAACCGTAAACCGGTGTCAGATCCATGCCGCCGCCGAACCAGAACACGGGCTCCTCGCCCGGTTTCGTCGCGATCAGCATCCGCACGTTCATGTGGACGGTCGGGCAGTACGGATTGCGCGGGTGCAGCACGAGCGACACGCCGAGCGCCTCGAAGCCGCGGCCCGCGAGCTGCGGGCGCGCCGCGCTCGCCGACGGCGGCAGCGCGTCGCCCGCGACGTCGGAAAAGCCGATCCCCGCGCGTTCGAACACGCGGCCGCCTTCGAGAATCCGCGTGCAGCCGCCGCCGCGCAGGCGTTCGGCCGGCCCGCGCTGCCACGCATCGGTCGCGAGCGGCGTGCCGTCGAGCGCGCCGAGCGCGTCGGCGATGCGTGTCTGCAGGCCCTGGAGGTACGTGCGCACGCGCGCCACGTCGTAGGTCGAATCGGTCATGTCTGGACTGGGTGCCCCCGCCCGAAGCGGGGGCCGTAAAAAAGGCATCTGCCGGGCATTCTATCGAACCCCGGCAGAGGGGCCGCCACCGCGCTGGGGCGGGGCGGCAGTTGCGACGTCACACGCTCTTGCGGTTGAGCGCGCGGAAACCGATGTCGCGGCGGTACTGCATGCCTTCGAAATTGATCTGGTTGATCGTGTCGTACGCATGCTGCTGGGCTTCGCGCACCGAATCGGCGAGGCCGACCACGCACAGCACGCGGCCGCCGGACGTCACGAGCTTGTCGCCGTCGCCGAGCGTCGTGCCTGCGTGGAACGTCACGGCCTGTTCGGTCTCGGCCGGGATCCCGTTGATGCGGTCGCCCTTGCGCGGCGCGTCCGGATAGCCGTGCGCGGCCAGTACGACGCCGAGCGCGGTACGACGGTCCCAGTCGAGCTCCACCGTGTCGAGCGTGCCCGCGATCGCCTGCTCGACGACCTTCGAGAAATCACTCTTCAGGCGCGCCATGATCGGCTGCGTTTCCGGGTCGCCCATCCGGCAGTTGAACTCGAGCGTGCGCGGATTGCCGTCCTTGTCGATCATCAGGCCCGCGTACAGGAAGCCCGTGAAGCGGATGCCGTCCTTCTCCATCCCGCGTACCGTCGGCATGATGATCTCGCGCATCACGCGTGCGTGCATCTGCGGCGTGACGATCGGCGCGGGCGAATACGCGCCCATGCCGCCGGTGTTCGGGCCGCGGTCTTCGTCGAGCAGGCGCTTGTGGTCCTGGCTGGAAGCCAGTGCCAGCGCGTGCTTGCCGTCGACCATCACGATGAAGCTCGCTTCCTCGCCGTCGAGGAACTCCTCGATCACGACGCGCGCACCGGCGTCACCAAGCTTGTTGCCCGACAGCATCATGTCGACGGCCGCATGCGCCTCTTCGAGCGTCATCGCGACGACGACGCCCTTGCCGGCCGCGAGGCCGTCGGCCTTCACGACGATCGGCGCACCCTTCGCGTCGATGTACGCGTGGGCGGCCGCCGCATCGGCGAAGGTTTCGTAGTCGGCCGTCGGGATGCCGTGGCGCTTCATGAACGCCTTCGCGAAATCCTTCGAGCTTTCGAGCTGCGCGGCTTCGCGGGTCGGGCCGAAGACCTTCAGGCCGCGTGCGCGGAACAGGTTGACGATGCCGGCCGCGAGCGGTGCTTCCGGCCCGACGAGCGTGAACGCGACGCCTTCGCTTTCCGCGAAATCGGCGAGTTCGTCGAGCGACGTGATATCGACGTTCTTCAGACGCTCGTCCTGCGCCGTACCGCCATTGCCGGGCGCGACGTAGACCATCTGGACGCGCGGCGACTGCGCGAGCTTCCACGCCAGCGCATGTTCGCGGCCGCCGGAACCGACGACGAGTAGTTTCATGGGATTCCCCGCAGACTAGAAAACAGGGCGGCCGGCACGCTCAGGCGCGCCGGCCGCGGAATCGGTCAGGCCGCCGCCGCGACAGGCTCGCGGCGGCCGGCATCTCATTCCTCGATGATGACGGCGTTCGTATACACGTCCTGCACGTCGTCGAGGTTCTCGAGCGCGTCCAGGAGCTTCTGCATCTTCGCCGCGTCGTCACCGGTGAATTCGACTTCGTTCTGCGGCTTCATCGTCACTTCGGCGAGTTCGGCCTTGAAGCCGCCGGCTTCGAGCGCGTCCTTCACCTTCGAGAATTCCTGCCAGTCGCACAGCACTTCGATCGAGCCGTCGTCGTTCGTGTTCACGTCGTTCGCGCCGGCTTCGAGCGCGGCTTCCATCAGCGCGTCTTCCGACGTGCCGGGCGCGAACAGGAACTGGCCGACGTGATCGAACATGAACGCGACCGAGCCGTCGGTGCCCATGTTGCCGCCGAACTTCGAGAATGCATGGCGAACTTCCGCGACCGTACGCGTGCGGTTGTCGGTCAGCGTGTCGACGATGATCGCCGCGCCGCTGATGCCGTAGCCTTCGTAACGGATCTCTTCGTAGTTCGCGCCGTCCGCGCCGCCGACGCCGCGATCGATCGCGCGCTTGACGTTGTCCTTCGGCATGTTCGCGTCGGCAGCCTTGTCGACCGCGAGACGCAGGCGCGGGTTCGAGTTGACGTCGCCGCCGCCGAGGCGCGCCGCAACCTGGATTTCCTTGATCAGGCGGGTCCAGATCTTGCCGCGCTTCGCGTCGGCCGCTGCCTTCTTATGCTTGATGTTGGCCCATTTCGAATGACCAGCCATACCTTTCTCCGTGCCCGGGCGCGCAGCGCGGGCGATTGTTTCAATGTGTCGTTGAATCGGCGGCCGTTTCGGCGGGCATGAAGCCGCGGGGCCGCGCGTGTCGAGTGGAGCGTGATTTTATCACGCGGCGACCGCCGGTTCGGGGCCGCCGCATCTGGCCGAACGGCCGGGCAGGCCGCCGCGGACCGGGCCGCGCGCCGCGCGGCCGTGCCGGCCCTCAGTTCTTGGTGCCGAACAGGCGGTCGCCCGCGTCGCCGAGGCCCGGCACGATGTACGCGTGCTCGTTCAGGTGGGAATCGAGCGACGCGACGAACAGCTTCACGTCGGGGTGCGCGTCCTGGAACACCTGGACGCCCTCGGGCGCGGCGACCAGCGCGACGAACATGATGTTCGCGGCCGGCACGTTGCGGCGCTTGAGCACGTCGACCGCGTGCACGGCCGAATAGCCGGTCGCGACCATCGGGTCGCACAGGATGAAGATGCGGTCTTCCAGGTCCGGCAGGCGCACCAGGTATTCGACCGGGCGGTGGTCGTCGGCGCGGTACACGCCGATATGGCCGACGCGCGCGGACGGCACCAGGTCGAGCAGGCCGTCCGACATCCCGATGCCCGCGCGCAGCACGGGCACGATCGCGAGCTTCTTGCCCGCGATCACGGGGGCGTCGACCGCCACCAGCGGGGTTTCGACCCGCTTGGTCGTGATCGGCAGGTTGCGGGTGATCTCGTAGCCCATCAGCAGCGTGATCTCGCGCAGCAGCTCGCGGAACGTGCGCGTGGACGTGTCCTTGTCGCGCATGTGCGTGAGCTTGTGCTGGATCAGCGGGTGATCGGTGATGAAGAGATTCGGGAAACGGCTGTCCTGTTTCATGACGGGGGCGCCTTGGCGGCAAAAGGGGATCGGGGGGCGGCGGCGGGCGCAAGCCGGCCGTCGCTTATGGCCGCAATTTTACCAAGGCGCGCCGCATGATCCGGATATTATCGACGTCTCACGACAATCCGCGCGCCGCGCCCGCCCGTTCGCCCGCCCCCCGGCGGCGCGGGGCCGTCCCGGCGCGCGTCGCCACCAGGGAGTCGACGATGGATCTCGGTATCGAAGGAAAGACCGCGCTCGTATGCGCGGCAAGCAAGGGTCTCGGGCGCGGCTGCGCGGAAGCGCTGGCCGCCGAGGGCGTGAACCTCGTGATCGTCGCGCGCACGCGCGACACGCTCGAGGAGACCGCGGAGGAGATCCGCGCCGGCGCGAACGTGTCGGTCACGGCAGTCGCCTGCGACATCACGACGCCGGACGGGCGCGCGGCCGCGCTCGCCGCCTGCCCGCAGCCGGACATTCTCGTGACGAATGCCGGCGGCCCGCCGCCCGGCGACTTCCGCGATTTCTCGCACGACGACTGGATCCGCGCGCTCGAGTCGAACATGCTGACGCCGATCGAGCTGATCCGCGCGACCCTCGACGGGATGATCGCGCGCCGCTTCGGCCGGGTCGTCAACATCACCAGTTCGGCCGTGAAGGCGCCGATCGACGTGCTCGCGCTGTCGAACGGCGCGCGCTCGGGGCTGACGGGCTTCGTTGCGGGGCTGTCGCGCAAGGTCGCCGGCCAGGGCGTGACGATCAACAACCTGCTGCCGGGGCTGTTCGACACCGACCGGATCGCGACGACGCTCGCCGCCTCGGCGAAGGCGCAGGGCGTGACGGTCGACGAAATGCGCGCGCGGCGCGCGAACGACATCCCGGCCGGCCGCCTCGGCACGCGCGCGGAATTCGGCGCGGCCTGCGCGTTCCTGTGCAGCGTGCATGCCGGCTATATCACCGGGCAGAACTGGCTGCTCGACGGCGGTGCGTACCCGGGTACGTTCTGACCCGCGCGTTTCGCTTCACGATCACGACAACAACCGAACGACGAAGGAACTGGAGATGAGCAAACCCCGCATCGCATTGATTGCGCACGACGCGAAGAAGGACGAGATCGTCGCGCTCGCGGGCGAATACCGCGCGACGCTCGCGCAATGCCGGCTGGTCGGGACCGGCACGACGGGCGGCCGCATCGCAGCCGCGCACGGGCTGGAGGTCGAGCGCAAGCTGTCGGGGCCGCTCGGCGGCGACCTGCAGATCGGCGCGGAACTGGCCGAGGGCCGCGTCGACATCGTCGTGTTCCTGCGCGACCCGATGACCGCGCAGCCGCACGACCCCGACATCACCGCGCTCGTGCGCGCATGCGACGTGCACGACGTGCCGGTTGCGACCAACGTCGCCACCGCGCGGATGCTGCTCGACGATCTGGCGCGCAACATGCAGGACGTTTGTTAGGCGCGCGCCGCGCCCGATTGCCCCTGTTCGCGGCAGGGCCATGCACGGACGGCGGCGACGCGCGAGAATCGTGCGTCGCGATACGCGCCCGCGGCCCGGTTCCCGCATGAATCGGCCGGCCCGCGCATCGGCGACCCGGAATTTTTCCTGACCGATTGACAGACGAGGAGCGAAACGATGCCGAAAGCAATCCGATACGACCAGCCGGGCGGCCCGGACGTGATGAAGTGGGTCGATGTCGAGGTCGGCGAGCCGAAGGCGGGCGAGGTCCGCATCCGGCAGCACGCGGTCGGGCTCAACTACATCGACGTGTATTTCCGCACCGGCCTTTATCCGCAACCGCTGCCCGGCGGCCTCGGGATGGAGGCGGCCGGCGAAGTGACGGCCGTCGGCGACGGCGTGACCGCGCTCAAGGCCGGCGACCGCGTCGCGTATGTCGGGCAGCCGCCGGGGGCGTACGCGCAGGAGCGCGTGATGCCGGCCGAGCGGCTCGTGAAGCTGCCCGACGGCATCAGCTATGACGATGCCGCCTCGGTGATGCTGCAGGGCCTGACCGCGCACTACCTGCTGCGCCGCACGTATCCGGTGAAGGCCGGCGACACGATCCTGATCCACGCGGCGGCCGGCGGTGTCGGCCTGCTCGTGTGCCAGTGGGCGAAGGCGCTCGGCGCGACCGTGATCGGGACGGTCGGCTCCGACGAAAAGGCCGAACTCGCGAAGGCGCACGGCTGCGATCACCCGATCGTCTACACGCGCGAGAACTTCACGCAGCGCGTGAAGGAGATCACGAACGGCGCCGGCGTGCCGGTCGTCTACGATTCGATCGGCAAGGATACCTACATCGGCTCGCTCGACTGCCTCGCGCCGCTCGGCTACTTCGTCAGCTTCGGCAACGCGTCGGGCCCGCTGCCGCCGATCGACTCGAAGGAGTTCTCGTCGCGCGGGTCGCTGTTCTTCACGCGGCCGACGCTGTTCTCGTACATCGCGAAGCGCGCCGATCTCGAAGCCGCGGCCGCCGAGCTGTTCGACGTGATCCTGTCGGGCAAGGTGAAGACCAGCATCAACCAGCGCTATCCGCTCGCGGAAGTCGGCCGCGCGCATGCCGATCTCGAAGCGCGCAAGACCACCGGCTCGACGATCCTCGTTCCCTGATCCATCCCCCCGTGCCGGCGCCATGCCGGCACGCACCCCCGCGGGCGGCGCCGTGGCGCCGTCCGTCCCGCCTCCCGGTTTGCCCCGTCCGCGCGTTTACACGTTTTTTATATCCGCCCCGATACCTTTGACCCGTCCTTTACGTGCGTTCCCATAAGGTTCTAGTCGTCTGATTTCGACGACGGAGAACACAAAAATGGATGGGGTTTTCATCGGCGCTCTGGTGCTCTTCACCGCGTTGATCCTCGGTTTGGTCGCCGGTTGCGACAAGCTTGTGCAATACGGTCGCGGGGGGCGAGCATGACCTGGATGCTTTGGCTGGCGGGCGCCTCGACGGCGCTGCTGTTTGCGTATCTCGTCTTTGCGCTGCTGCGCGCGGAGGACATCGAATGAACGCGAACAACCTGTTGCAGACGCTGCTGTTCATCGTCGTGCTGCTCGCGGCGGCCGTGCCGGTCGCGCGCTACCTGTCGGCGGTGATGGACGGCAGCTCGCGGGTCGTGCGCGTGTTCGGGCCGCTCGAACGCGTGCTGTACCGCATCGCCGGCGTCGACGCCGGCAGCGAGATGAACTGGAAGCAGTATGCGATCGCGACGATCGCGTTCAACGCGCTCGGCGCACTGTTCCTCTACGGCCTGCTGCGCCTGCAGGGCTTCCTGCCGGGCAATCCGCAGCAGTTCGGCCCGATGACGGTCGACGGCGCATTCAACACGGCCGTCAGCTTCGTCACCAACACGAACTGGCAGGACTACACGCCCGAGCAGACCGTCAGCTACCTGACGCAGATGCTCGGCCTCACTGTGCAGAATTTCCTGTCGGCGGCGACCGGCATCGTCGTCGTGATCGCGTTGATCCGCGGCTTCGCACGTCACACCGCGCAGACGATCGGCAACTTCTGGGTCGACCTGACGCGCGTGACGATGTACGTGCTCGTGCCGATGTCGGTCGTGATCGCCGCGCTGCTGATGAGCCAGGGCGTGATCCAGAACATGAAGGCGTACCAGGACGTGCCGGTGCTGCAGGCGAGCACCTACGCGGCGCCGAAGCTCGATGCGCAGGGCAACCCGGTGAAGGACGACAAGGGCAATGCGGTCACGGTGCCGACCCCGCTCGCGAAGCAGACGCTCGCGATGGGCCCGGTCGCGTCGCAGGAAGCGATCAAGATGCTCGGCACCAATGGGGGCGGCTTCTTCAACGCGAACTCCGCGCACCCGTACGAGAACCCGACGCCGTTCGCGAACTTCATCCAGATCTTCGCGATCCTGATCATCCCGGCCGCGCTGTGTCTCGTGTTCGGCCGCGTGATCGGCGACCGCCGGCAGGGCATCGCGGTGCTTGCGGCGATGACGGTCGCGTTCGTGATCGCGATCGGTGTCGAGGTAAGCGCCGAGCAGGGCGGCAACCCGACCCTTGCCGCGCTGCACGTCGACCAGTCGGCGAGCGCGCTGCAGCCGGGCGGCAACATGGAAGGCAAGGAAACGCGCTTCGGCATCGCGCAGACCGGCATCTTCACGGTCGCGACGACGGCCGCGTCGTGCGGTGCGGTCGACACGATGCACGATTCGCTGACGCCGCTTGGCGGCCTCGTGCCGATGCTGTTGATGCAACTGGGCGAGGTGGTCTACGGCGGGGTCGGCTCGGGCCTCTACGGGATGCTCGTGTTCGCGCTGCTCGCGGTGTTCGTCGCCGGCCTGATGATCGGCCGCACGCCGGAATACGTCGGCAAGAAGATCGAAGCGTACGAGATGAAGATGGTGTCGATCATCGTGTTGCTCACGCCGCTGCTCGTGCTGGTCGGCACGTCGATCGCCGTGCTTGCCGATGCGGGCAAGGCCGGCATCGCGAACCCGGGCCCGCACGGCTTCTCGGAAATCCTGTACGCGTTCAGCTCGGCCGCGAACAACAACGGCAGCGCGTTCGCGGGCCTGACGGTCGGTACGCCGTTCTACAACTGGATGACCGCGATCGCGATGTGGTTCGGCCGCTTCGGCACGATCGTGCCGGTGCTGGCGATCGCCGGTTCGCTCGCCGCGAAGAAGCGCATCGCGGTGACGAGCGGCACGCTGCCGACGCACGGTCCGCTGTTCGTCGTGCTGCTGCTCGGCACCGTGCTGCTGGTGGGCGCGCTGACCTACGTGCCGGCGCTCGCGCTCGGCCCGGGCGTCGAGCACCTGATGATGTGGCTGGGCGCGTAACGCGCGCCCGCATGGCGACACCTTGAAAAGACTGAAGAGATTGAAGAGATCGCAATGACTCAACATTCCGCAACACGGTCCATGTTCGATCCGGCGCTGCTGCGCCCGGCGATCGTGGACTCGTTCAAGAAACTCACGCCGCGCACGCAGTTCCGCAACCCGGTGATGTTCTGCGTGTACGTCGGCAGCATCCTGACGACGATCCTGTGGATCGCGGCGCTCGCCGGCCAGGCCGAGGCGCCCGCGGGCTTCATCCTCGCGATCGCGCTGTGGCTGTGGTTCACCGTGCTGTTCGCGAACTTCGCCGAAGCGCTCGCCGAAGGGCGCTCGAAGGCGCAGGCAGCATCGCTGCGCAGCGCGAAGAAGGACGTGATGGCGAAGAAGCTCAACGAGCCGCATCCGAAGTCGCCGATCCGCATCACGACCGCGACCGAGCTGCGCCGTGGCGACGTCGTGCTGGTCGAGGCCGGCGACGTGATCCCGGCGGACGGCGAGGTCGTGGACGGCGTCGCATCCGTCGACGAATCGGCGATCACCGGCGAATCCGCGCCGGTGATCCGCGAATCGGGCGGCGATTTTTCGTCGGTGACGGGCGGCACGCGCGTGCTGTCCGACTGGATCGTCGTCAAGGTCACCGCGAACCCCGGCGAGGCGTTCCTCGACCGGATGATCGCGATGGTCGAAGGCGCGAAGCGCAAGAAAACGCCGAACGAGATCGCGCTGACGATCCTGCTCGTTGCGCTGACGATCGTGATGCTGCTGGCCACCGCAACGCTGCTGCCGTTCTCGATGTTCTCGGTCGAAGCGATGAAGGCCGGCCACGTGGTGACGATCACCGCGCTCGTCGCACTGCTCGTGTGCCTGATCCCGACGACGATCGGCGGCCTGCTGTCCGCGATCGGCGTGGCCGGGATGAGCCGGATGATGCAGGCGAACGTGATCGCGACGTCGGGCCGCGCGGTGGAAGCGGCCGGCGACGTCGACGTGCTGCTGCTCGACAAGACCGGCACGATCACGCTCGGCAACCGCCAGGCGTCGACGTTCGTGCCGGCGCCGGGCGTGACCGAGGAAGCGCTGGCCGATGCCGCGCAACTGTCGTCGCTTGCCGACGAAACGCCCGAAGGCCGCAGCATCGTGGTGCTCGCGAAGGAGCGCTTCAACATTCGCCAGCGCGACATGGCGCAGCTGCATGCGGCGTTTATCGGCTTTTCCGCGCAGACGCGGATGAGCGGCGTCGACCTGCCGGGCCGTGAAATCCGCAAGGGTGCGGCCGACGCGATCCGCCGCTACGTCGAGACGCACGGCAGCCGCTTCCCGGAAGAAGTGCGCCGCGCGGTGGACGAGGTGGCGCGCCGCGGCAGCACGCCGCTCGTGGTGGCCGACCTGCATGAAGGGGCGGCGCGCGTGCTCGGCGTGATCGAGCTGAAGGACATCGTGAAGGGCGGCATCAAGGAGCGCTTCGCGGAACTGCGCAAGATGGGCATCAAGACCGTGATGGTGACGGGCGACAACCGGTTGACGGCCGCGGCGATCGCGGCGGAGGCGGGTGTCGACGACTTCCTCGCGGAAGCGACGCCGGAAACCAAGCTCGCGACGATCCGCGAGCACCAGGCGGCCGGCCGGCTCGTCGCGATGACGGGCGACGGCACCAACGACGCGCCGGCGCTCGCGCAGGCCGACGTGGCCGTGGCGATGAACACCGGCACGCAGGCGGCGAAGGAGGCCGGCAACATGGTCGACCTCGATTCGAACCCGACGAAGCTGATCGAGATCGTCGAGATCGGCAAGCAGATGCTGATGACGCGCGGCTCGCTGACGACCTTCTCGATCGCGAACGACATCGCGAAGTACTTCGCGATCATCCCGGCCGCGTTCGTGACGACCTACCCGCAGCTGCGCGTGCTCGACATCATGCACCTGACGTCGCCGGCGTCGGCGATCCTGTCGGCGGTGATCTTCAACGCGCTGATCATCGTCGCGCTGATTCCGCTCGCGCTGAAGGGCGTCACGTACCGGCCGCTCGGCGCCGCGTCGCTGTTGCGCCGCAACCTGCTGGTCTACGGCCTCGGCGGCGTGCTGCTGCCATTCCCGTTCATCAAGCTGATCGACATGACGCTCGCCGCACTCGGCTGGGCCTGAGCCGGCCGCATTTGAAGGAAACATCATGAAAACGTTGATTCGCCCGCTCGTCGTGCTCTTTGTCGTCCTGACCGCCGTGACGGGGCTCGCTTACCCGGCCGTGATGACCGTGTTCGGCCAGGCCGTGTTCCCGTCGCAGGCGAACGGCAGCCTGATCGAGAAGGACGGCAAGGCGGTCGGCTCCGCGCTGATCGGCCAGCCGTTCGACGCGCCGAAGTACTTCTGGGGCCGGCTCTCGGCCACGTCGCCGATGCCGTACAACGCGACCGGCTCCGGCGGCTCGAACCTCGGCCCGCTGAACCCGTCGCTCGCCGACCAGGTGAAGGGGCGCATCGCCGCGCTGCACGATGCCGGCACCGACATGTCGAAGCCCGTGCCGGTCGATCTCGTGACGGCGTCGGCGAGCGGCCTCGATCCGGAAATCACGCCGGCCGCCGCCGCGTACCAGGTCGAGCGCGTCGCGAAGGCGCGCAACCTGGCGCCGGATGCGGTCGCGCAGCTCGTGGCCGCGAACACGACGGGCCGCCAGTTCGGCGTGCTCGGCGAGCCGCGCGTGAACGTGCTGAAGCTGAACCTCGCACTCGACGCGGCGCAGGCCGCGCACTGAGCGCGCGGCCGGGCTTCCGGTGGCAACCGGCGTCCGGCGCGGCACGATCCGCGCCGGACATGCTTTTTTCCCGACGGCGCATGCGCCGTCTTTGCCTTTTGCGGCGATTTGGAACAACAATGCTCGTACTCGCGCGCATCCGGGCGCTCCGCTTTCCTGACGCATGAACCGTCCCGATCCAGACCAACTCCTCGACAAGCTGCAGCGAGACGAAGAAAAGCAGCGGCGCGGCCAGCTCAAGATCTTCTTCGGCGCTTCCGCCGGTGTCGGCAAGACCTACGCGATGCTGCAGGCCGCGCGCCAGCGCCTGCAGGAAGGCGTCGACGTCGTCGTCGGCATCGTCGAGACCCACGGCCGCAGCGAAACCGCCGCGCTGCTCGACGGCCTCGACGTGCTGCCGCTCGCGCGCATCGACTATCGCGGCCGCACGCTCGCTGAATTCGATCTCGACGGCGCGCTTGCGCGTGAGCCGCAACTGATCCTCGTCGACGAGCTCGCGCATTCGAACGTGCAGGGCGCGCGGCACCTGAAGCGCTGGCAGGACGTCTACGAATTGCTCGACGCGGGCATCGACGTCTATACGACCGTCAACGTCCAGCATCTCGAAAGCCTGAACGACGTGGTCGGTGCGATCACCGGCATCCGCGTGTGGGAGACCGTGCCCGACCGCGTGTTCGATGCGGCCGACGAAGTCACGCTCGTCGACCTGCCGGCCGAGGAGCTGCTCGAGCGGATGCGCGACGGCAAGGTCTATCTCGCGCAGCAGGCCGAGCGCGCGGTGCGCAACTTCTTCCGCAAGGGCAACCTGATCGCGCTGCGCGAACTGGCGCTGCGGCGCACGGCCGATCGCGTCGACGCGCAGATGCGCGAATACCGCGCCGACCGTTCGATCCAGCGCATCTGGCAGGCGCGCGAGCGGCTGCTCGTGTGCGTCGGGCCCGGCCCCGAAGCGCCGACGCTCGTGCGCGCGGCCGCGCGGCTCGCCGCGAGCCTGAAGGCCGACTGGCTCGCCGTGTACGTGGAGACGCCGCGCCTGCAGCGGCTGCCCGATGCGCGGCGCCAGCGCACGCTCGATGCGCTGAAGCTCGCGGCCGAACTCGGCGCGGAGACGGCCACGCTCGCCGGCGCCGACGCGGTGGCCGCGCTGATCGGCTATGCGAAGGTGCGCAACGTATCGAAGATCGTCGCGGGCGGCTCGCCGAAGGCCGGACTCGTGCGCCGCCTCGCGCGGCCGTTCGGCGAGCAGCTCGCCGAACGCGCGGGCGATGTCGACCTGATGCTGATCCGTGCGTCCGCGAGCGACGAGGCGCGCGCCGCGCCGCTCGATGCGCGGGTGCGCGACTGGCGCGATGCGTTTGCGCAGTTCGGCACGCATCGTTCGCCGCCGCGGCACTACGCGTATGCCGCCGCGATCTGCGCGGCGATCACCGTTGTCGCGAACCTCGTATCCGAGCGGCTCGACCTGACGAACCTCGTGATGCTGTACCTGCTCGGCGTGGTGTTCTCGGCCGTGCGGCTCGGGCGCGGGCCGGGCGTGCTGCAGTCGTTCCTGTCGGTGGCCGCGTTCGATTACTTCTTCGTGCCGCCGCGCATGTCGTTCTCGGTCAGCGACACGCAATACCTGCTGACCTTCTTCGGGATGCTGCTGACGTCGCTCGTGATCAGCCACCTGACGTCGACGCTGACGCGCCAGGCGAGCGTCGCGCAGCGCCGCGAGCGCCGCACCGGCGCGATCTATGCGATGGCGCGCGAGCTTGGCGCGGCGCTGACGACCGAGCAGATCGTCGAGATCGGCAGCCGCCACGTGGGCGAGGTGTTTCGCGCGCGCGTCGCGTTCCTGCTGCCCGACAGCGCCGACAAGGTGCGGCAGAAGATCGAGGACCCCGACGCGGCCGTCACGCTGACGGGCGCCGATCTCGACAGCGACGTCGGCCAGTGGGTGTACGACCAGCAGAAGCCGGCCGGCCGCGGCACCGACACGCTGCCCGCGACGGCCGCGCTGTACCTGCCGCTGAAGGCGCCGATGCGTACGCGCGGCGTGCTCGCGGTCGCGTCGCGCGAGCCGCGCGAACTCGAGGTGCCCGAGCAGCAGCGGATGCTCGACGCGTTCGCCGCGCAGATCGCGCTCGCGCTCGAACGCGTGCACTACGTCGACATCGCGCGCGATGCGCTCGTCAACATGGAGTCCGAACGGCTGCGCAACTCGCTGCTGTCGGCGATCTCGCACGACCTGCGCACGCCGCTCACGACGATCGTCGGTTTCTCGTCGATGCTCGCGAACGGGCGCGCGGCCGCGCAGGGCGGCGACGCCACGGCGGCCGAGCGGTTCGCGCAGCGCGAAGGCGAACTCGTCGACGCCATCCACGACGAGGCGCTGCGCATGACGGGCATCGTCACGAACCTGCTCGACATGGCGCGGCTGCAGGCCGGCAGCCTGCAGCTCAAGCGCCAGTGGTCGCTGCTCGAGGAAACCGTCGGCGCCGCGCTCGCCGCATGCAAGCGTGTGCTTGCGCGTCATCCGGCGCGCGTCACGCTGCCGGCCGACCTGCCGCTGCTGCAGATGGACGCGGTGCTGATGGAGCGCCTGTTCACCAACCTGTTCGAGAACGCGGCGAAGTACACGCCGCCCGATACGCCGATCGACATCGGCGCGGAACGCGTGACCGACGACGGGCTGCCGTTCGTGCGCGTCCATGTCGACGATCACGGCCCGGGCCTGCCGGCCGGAATGGAAACGCGCATCTTCGACAAATTCACGCGCGGCGAAAAGGAATCGGCGACGCCGGGCATCGGCCTGGGCCTTGCGATCTGCCGTGCGATCGTCGAAGCGCACGGCGGTAAAGTCGGCGCGCTCAACCGCACCGCGCCCGACGGCCACGTGACGGGCGCGCGCTTCTGGTTCACGCTGCCGGTCGAAACGCCACCGGCCGCGCCGGCCGTGCCCGACGAAGAATCCGATGTGCCGGGCGCATCGTCCCCATCCGAGTCATTGCCAGACCATGAGTGAACCCAGCCTGACCGTCGTCCTGATCGAGGACGAAAAGCAGATCCGCCGTTTCGTGCGCGCCGCGCTCGAAGAGGAGGACATCGCGGTGTTCGAGGCCGAGACGGGCAAGCAAGGGCTGATCGACGCGGCGACGCGCAAGCCCGACCTCGTGATCGTCGACCTCGGCCTGCCCGACACCGACGGCCTCGACGTGATCCGCGAACTGCGCGGCTGGTCCGAGGTGCCGGTGATCGTGCTGTCCGCGCGCACGCAGGAAGAGGAGAAGGTCGCCGCGCTCGACGCGGGCGCCGACGACTACCTGACCAAGCCGTTCGGCGTGTCCGAACTGCGCGCGCGGATTCGTGCGCAGCTGCGCCGGCGCAACCAGGGCGGCGCGAACGAATCGCCGAAGGTGACCTTCGGCACGGTGACCGTCGATCTCGCGCTGCGCCAGGTGTGGCGCGACAACGAGATCGTGCACCTGACGCCGCTCGAATACCGGCTGCTCGCGACGCTCGTGCGTCACGCGGGGCGCGTGCTCACGCACCGCCAATTGCTGCGCGACGTGTGGGGGCCTTCGCACGTCGAAAGCCATCACTACCTGCGCATCTACATGGCGCACCTGCGCCAGAAGCTCGAGCTCGACCCCGCGCAGCCCGAGCACATCGTCACCGAAACGGGCGTCGGCTACCGGCTCGTCGGCGCCGCGTGACGGAGCGGGCCGGGCGGCAGCGGCGTACCGGCACATGACGTCGCGCGCCGGCAGGGTTGCGTCGGCGCGACAGTCTCGCGACCTGCGCCGGCCTTGCACACTCCGCGCTCATTCCCCGTTATCCTGACCGTTCCGCGAACAAAAACGAGGAGCGTGCAATGTCCGTCCGTCTGGTCGTCATCTGTGCGCTGGCGCTCGCTGCGCCCGGCGCGTTCGCCCAACCGCTGCCGCCCGCGCAGCAGCCGCCCGCGCAGGCGGCGATGGCCAATCCCGCGTCGGTCAACTGCGAGAAGCTCGGCGGCCGCCACGTGGTCCGCAGCCTGCCGAGCGGGCAGGTCGGGATGTGCATGTTCAAGGATGGCCGCGTCTGCGAGGAGTGGGCGCTGTACCGCGACGACCGCTGCGTCGGCGGTGTCGCGCCGAAGCGCGTGTCGAACTGACCAGGCCCGGCCGATCGCGCCCCGGATCGGCCACCGGCGTGGCCCGCAGCCGGCGTGTCCGTAAGCATCTTGTTATACTCGGCGCCGCCCGGGGACGACCCCGGGTCATTCGTTTCAACGGGGACGGCCCCATCCGATACGGAGTACGTCGAGATGGCGTGGGTATGGTTGTTGATCGCCGGTTTGCTGGAAGTGGCCTGGGCGGCCGGCTTGAAATCGTCGGATGGCTTCACGAAGCTCGGTCCGTCGGTATTTACGATCGTGACGGCGCTGGCCAGCTTCGGGCTGCTCGCGGTGGCGATGCGCCAGTTGCCGCTCGGCACCGCGTACGCGGTGTGGACGGGCATCGGCGCGGTCGGCGCGTTCGTGTTCGGCATCGTGATGATGGGCGAGGCGCTGACCGCCGCGCGCGTCGCGAGCGCCGCGCTGATCGTCGCAGGGCTGATCGGCCTCAAGCTGTCGTCGGCCGCCTGACGCCGGCATCCGGGTATCGGCATCCCGGGCGCGCATGCGCCCCGGGTGCCGCACCGCGGAATTGCGCCGGTCACCCGGATAGCCTGTCTATAATGGAACGCATTCGGGCCTGAATACCGTCGTGCTTCTCGCGGCACACGGTGCCGGTCGCCACGCGCCGCGCGGCCGGTCTGTCCGACCCGATCCGGTCAATCGGCAAAACGCACGGAAAGTGCAAGGAGAGGGCGATGATCGAAGCCATTTCGCTCGGCGCGGGGCTCGCGTGGGCGAGCGGGCTGCGCCTGTACCTGACGGTGCTGATCGCCGGCGTGCTCGCGCGGGTCGGCTGGCTCCATCTGCCCGATACGCTGGCCGTCCTGATGTCGCCGTGGGTCATCGGCGCGGCGGCCGTGCTCACCCTCACCGAATTCCTGGCCGACAAGATCCCCGCGTTCGACTCGCTGTGGGATGCCGTGCATACCTTCATCCGCATTCCGGCCGGCGCCGTACTGGCAGCCGGTGCACTCGGCCATGCCGATCCGACCGTGCTCGCGGTCGCGGGGCTCGCCGGCGGCTCGCTGGCCGGCGCCGCGCACGTCGCGAAGGCCGGTACGCGCGCCTTGATCAACCTGTCTCCCGAACCGATTTCGAACTGGGTCGCGTCGTCGACCGAGGACGGCCTCGTGGTCGGCGGGCTTGTCCTCGCATTCTTCGTTCCGCTCGCGTTCCTCGTACTGCTCGCCGCGTTCATCGCCGCGTCGGCGTGGGCGCTGCCGCGCCTGTGGCGCGGCGTGTCGGGCGGTTTTCGCGGGATGGCGAACCACATGGTGTCGCGGCTCAATTCGATCGGAGGGAAGCGCGATTGAAGGGGCCGCAACACGCGGCGCAGCCGCCGGCCGGACAATCCGGCCATGACGGGCGCGCGCAGGCCGGCCGCTTCGGCCTGCGCGACCTGATCCGCCAGGCTGCCCGGATGACCGCGCGCGACTGGCGCGCGGGCGAGTTGACGCTGCTCGTCCTCGCGCTGGTGCTCGCGGTCGCGGCGCTCACGAGCGTCGGTTTTCTCGCCGACCGGCTGCGTCAGGGGCTCGAACGCGATGCGCGCCAGATGCTCGGCGCCGATTTCGTCGTGCGCGCCGATCGCCCCGTCGATCCATCGTTCGGCCGGCAGGCCCAGGCGCTCGGCCTGCGTACCGCGACGACCGCCATTTTCCCCAGCATGATCGCGGCCGCCGCGGGCGGGCAGGCAGCCGATGCCGCACCGTCGCGTCTTGCGGCCGTGAAGGCCGTGTCGCCCGGCTATCCGCTGCGCGGTGCGGTGGACATCGTGCCGGCTGGCGCCACCGTCGCGCAGAAGGCCGCGGCAATTCCCGCGCCCGGCACCGTGTGGGCCGACCCCGCGCTGCTCGATGCGCTACACCTGAAGGCGGGCGATACGGTGCGCGTCGGGTTACGCACGTTCACGGTCGCCGCGTCGATTTCCCGCGAGCTCGATCGCGGCTTTTCGTTCGTCAATTTTTCGCCGCGGCTGATGATGCGCGCGGACGACCTCGCTGCGACGGGGCTCACCGGTTACGGCAGCCGCGTCACCTACCGGCTGCTGGTCGCCGGCGACGCACCGGCCGTCGCGCGTTTCGAAGCGTTTGCGCATGCACGCGTCGACGGCGGGAAACTGCGCGGCGTCGGGCTGGAGTCGTTGCAGGAAGGCCAGCCGCAGGTGCGGCAGACGCTGGATCGCGCACGCCATTTCCTGACGCTCGTCGCGCTGCTGACCGCGCTGCTCGCGGCGGTCGCGATCGCGATGGCCGCGCAACGCTACATGCGGCGCCATCTCGACGGCTGCGCGACGATGCGCTGCCTCGGCGTGAGCCGCCGCACGCTCGGCGCGCTGTTTGCACTCGAATTCGCCGGGATCGGCATCGTATCGGGCGCGGCGGGCGCGGTGCTCGGCTACGGCGGCCACTGGGCGTTGCTGGCCGCACTCGGCAGCCTGATCGACGTCGCGCTGCCGCCGCCCACGCTGTGGCCGGCGCTGATCGGCATGGGCGCCGCGCTCGTGCTGCTGCTCGGCTTCGCGCTGCCGCCGCTCGTGCCGCTCACGCGCGTGCCGCCGGTGCGTGTGCTGCGACGCGAGTGGGGCGATGCGTCGCGCACCGCGTGGGCTGCGTATGCGATCGGCGTCGTGCTGTTCGCGGGGCTGCTGATCGTCGCGGCCGGCAACCTGAAGCTTGGCCTGATCGTCGCGGGCGGCTTCGCCGGCGCGCTGGTCGGCTTTGCGCTGATCGCGCGGCTCGTACTGTTCGCGGCCGCCCGTGCGGTACGCAACGCGCGCGTGGCCGCCGGCGTCGGCTGGCGCTACGCGCTCGCGTCGCTGCACCGGCGCGGCACGGCCAGCGCGCTGCAGATCACCGCGCTGGCGCTCGGCCTGATGTGCCTGCTGCTGATCGCGATCACGCGCAACGATCTCGTCGCGGGCTGGCGGCAGTCGACGCCGCCCGACGCGCCGAACCAGTTCCTGATCGACATCCAGCCCGACCAGCGCGACGACGTTGCCGCCTATCTGGCCGCGCACGGCGTGCGCGACGCGGTGCCCGCGCCGATGGTGCGCGGCCGCCTCGTCGCGATCAACGGCAAGCCGGTGAATCCGGATGCGTATCCGTCCGAGGAGGCGCGCCGGCTCGTCGACCGCGAGTTCAACCTGTCGTATACGACCGAATTGCCGTCCGACAACCGGATCGTCGAAGGCGACTGGTTCGGCACCGCGGCCACGCCGCAGATCTCGATCGAGGCCGGCCTCGCGAAGACGCTGAACGTGAAGCCGGGCGACACGTTGCGCTTCGACGTGACGGGGCTGACGGTCGATGCGCCGGTCACGAGCGTGCGCAAGCTCGACTGGGGCTCGTTCCGCGTCAATTTCTTCGTGCTGATGCCGCCGCCGGTGCTGAAGGATTTCCCGGCCGTCTACCTGACGAGCTTCCATTTGCCCGCATCGAATGCCGCGCTGCTCGATCCACTGATCGCGCGCTATCCGAACCTGACCGCGATCGACGTCGCGCCGATCCTCGCGCAATTGCAGCGGATGATGTTGCAGGTGGTCGGCGCGGTGCAGTTCCTGTTCGCGTTCACGCTCGCGGCCGGCGTGCTCGTGCTGTACACGGCGCTCGCCGGCTCGCGCGACGAGCGCGTACGCGAGGCCGCGCTGCTGCGCGCGCTCGGCGCGTCGCGCGCGCAGGTCAATGCGGTGCAGCGCGCGGAATTCGTCGTGGTCGGCGCGCTGGCCGGCGTGCTCGCATCGGCGGGCGCGATCGCGGTCGGCTGGGTGCTTGCGTCGCGCGTATTCGACTTCCAGCTTGCCGTCGATCCGTGGCTCGTGCCGGCCGGCATCGCGGCCGGCGTTGCCTGCGCCGGTGCGGCCGGCTGGCTGAGCCTGCATAATGTGTTGCGGCGCCCCGCGCTGCAGTCGCTGCGCGACGCATGAGCGTCGCCGGCGGCCCCGACGATCCTGTTTTCCGACTATCCGTATGACCGATGTGAATGACGATGCGCCGTCCCAGCCGACGGCGTTCGAGCTCGTGGGCGGCGAAGCCCGCGTGCGCGAAATGGTGGACCGCTTCTACGACCTGATGGACCTCGAGCCCGAGTTTGCGGAGATTCGCGCGCTGCATCCGCAGTCGCTCGACGGCTCGCGCGACAAGCTGTTCTGGTTCTTGTGCGGCTGGCTTGGCGGCCCCGACCACTACATCAGCCGGTTCGGCCATCCGCGGCTGCGCGCGCGGCACCTGCCGTTCCCGATCGCGTCGGTCGAGCGCGACCAGTGGCTGCGCTGCATGGCGTGGGCGATGGAGGATGTCGGGTTGCCCGAGCCGCTGCGCGAGCGGCTGATGCATTCGTTCTACGACACGGCCGACTGGATGCGCAACCGGCCCGGTTGATCGACCGGTACGCCGCTGCCCGTACGCGGGACGATCTGCGTCTGGGCGCGCGTGCAGCCCGGCGCGACACTGGCCGTTTTCCCCAATCGATACGAGGCTCGCCCGATGACGACACAAGCGCTGTTTCGCGAAGACGCGTACCTCACGCAATGCGACGCGGTCGTCCAGGCCGTCGGCGAAGACGGCATCCGGCTCGACCGCACGGTGTTCTATCCGCTCGGCGGCGGCCAGGCCGGCGACACCGGCACGCTGACGCTGCCCGACGGCAGCACGATCGCGATCGCCGATACGCGCAAGGCGAAGTTCGACGGCGCGACGCCCGACGACGCCGTGCACGTGCCGGCGCCGGGGCAGGAAGCGAGCGTCGCGACGCTCGCGCCCGGCACGCGGGTGGTCGCGGAGATCGACTGGCTGCGCCGCTACCGGCACATGCGCCTGCACACGGCCGCGCACCTGATGTGCGCGGTGCTGCCGTACGCGGTCGACGGCTGCAGCGTGACGGCCGACTACGTGCGGCTGGATTTCGCGACGTCCGATTCGATCGACCGCGACGACGTCGAGCGGCGTCTCGCCGGCCTGGTCGGCGGCGCGCATCCGGTCACGACCGAATGGATTACCGACGACGAGATGGCCGAGCGGCCCGAACTCGTGCGCACGATGAGCGTGAAGCCGCCGATGGGCCTCGGCCGCGTGCGGCTGTTGCGCATCGAAAGCGTCGACCTGCAGCCGTGCGGCGGCACGCATGTGCGCAACACGTCCGAAATCGGCGGGCTGCGGGTCGCGAAACTGGAAAAGAAGAGTGCGCGTACACGGCGCCTCGTACTGGAGTTTGCATGACGATCGATACCGGGAAAACGGGCGCGGCAGCGCTCGATCCGCAAGCACGGGAGATTCTGGATTTCTGGTTCGGCGAGCCGGGTTCGGCCGAATTCGGGCAGGAACGCAAGGTGTGGTTCAACGGCGGCGCGGCGTTCGACGACGTGCTGCGCACGCGCTACGGCGCGCTGCTCGACGCTGCGTGCGACGGCGCGTGCGATCACTGGGCCGGGTCGCCGTCGGGTGCGCTGGCGTTGATCGTCGTGCTCGACCAGTTCTCGCGCAACATCCATCGCGGCACGCCGCGCGCGTTTGCCGCCGATCCGAAGGCGCTGGCGCTCGCACGCCGCGTCGTCGCGGCCGGCTGGGATGCGCAGTTGCCGGGCGGGCATCACCGCGCGTTCGCGTATCTGCCGTTCGAGCACGATGAATCGGTCGAGAGCCAAAGTGAAGCCGTGCGCCTGTGCGCAGGCATTCGCGACGAGGCCGGGTGCGAGAGCTATCACCGCTTCGCGCTGCTGCACGCGGCCGTCGTCGAGCGCTTTGGACGATTTCCGCACCGGAACGCGATTCTCGGTCGTGCATCGACCGACGAGGAAACCGCGTTTCTGCGCGAGCCCGGTTCGTCGTTCTGACGATTCGGGCAGTGGTCTAAAGAGGGGAGCGAACCCGCGGATTGACGCGGGTGCCTCAAGGACGGGTATCGCGCAAGGGTTGCGCACCGGTCGGACGGGAGCGGGCTACCGCGGCGAAAGTCGAAGGCAAGCAGGACGGCGCATCGCGCCGTCCTGCGTCACTGCAGGTGCTGTTCGGGCGTACGCACGTACACGCGCAGCAGTTCCTCGTTGTCGCCGGGGCGGGCGCCCGTCCAGAACAGTTTCCATTCGCTGCCGGGCGCCGGATCGACGGCCCGCACACCCTGGACGATCATCCACGTGCAGCGCGTCGACTTTGCGTCGTCGATCGGCGTGTGCTGGATGCCGGAGAAGTAGTACAGCATCGGCGCTTCCGATTCGCCGAGCCCGTGCAGGCTCGCCATGCAATCGCCGTCGTTCCATTCGAGTGCGAGATGCGCGTTCAGGTCGTCGAACACCGAACGATAGCTCTTCGCGACGTCGAGCCACGGCAGCAGCAGCGTATAGACGAGGCCCCATGCGACGAGCGCGCCGGCGCCCCACGACAGCGCGCCGCGCCACATGCCCGTCGTGCGCAGCTTCGGCAGCAGCGTCAGCCAGCCGACGGTCAGCGCGAGCGCGCCGATCACGAGCGCGGGCTGGATCGGCATCGTCCAGTCGAGCGGCAGCCAGCGGCCGAGCCACGCGAGATCCGCACGCGACGCGGCCGGATCGGCCATGACGGCCCAGATCGCCCATGCGAGTGCGACGGTCGTGCCGAACAGCACGCGGCTGAAGTAATCCCACGCGAGATGCAGCCGGCGCGGCAGGCGTTCGATCGCCTGCGCGGCGACCAGCGCGAGCGGCGCGAAGAACGGCAGGATGTAGAGCTGGCGCGACGTCGCGGACACTTGCAGCACCACGAGCCCGATGCTGGTGAACAGTACGGGCAGCGCGATGCGCGGCGTGCGCCAGTCGCGCCATGCGCCGCGGGCCAGCGCGACGATCGCGAGCGGTGCGACCGGGAAGCCGACGAGCAGGAACGCGCGCAGGATGAAGAACGGCTTGTCGTTTTCCGCGCCCAGTTCGGGAACGGAGAACCCGAAGAAGCGGCCGACGTTGTTATCCCAGAACCACGTCATGAACAGCGGTTCGGAGCGCAGGAACAGCGCGGTCGGCCAGATCAGCGCGAACGGCGCGAACACGAGCGCGGCGATGCCGAGGCTGCGTGCGAACGAGCGGGTGCGGCAGGCCGGGTAGAGCAGCAGGGTGCAGACGAGCGTGGCCGCGAACACGAGCGGGACGAACAACCCCTTTGTCATCAGCGCGATGCCGACGCCCGCGCCGAAGATCGGCGCGGCCCAGCGGGCCGACGGGCGTACCGGCAGCCCGTGCCGCATCTGCTGCGCGCGCGCGACCTGCTGCGTCACGAGTTCGAGCAGCCCGCAGAACCCCATCGCCGTGCCCGCGAACAACGCGACGTCCGTCATCATGTCGTGCACGTGCTTGATGACGACGAGCGTGCCTGCGCTCAGCACGACCGGCCCGATCACGCGCAGGTCGAACCAGGAGTCCGCGCGGCTGGCCACGCGCGCCGCGCGCGCGATGCAGCCGAATGCGAGCGCGGCGAACAGCGCGCTCGCGAGCCGCGCCGCGTCGTGCAGCGGCATCACGCGCTGCAGCAGCCAGGCGAGGCTGGTCGCGACCCACGCATAAAGCGGCGGTTTTTCCATGAACGGCAGGCCGGCATTGGTCGGCACGACGAAGTCGCCGGTCTCGAGCATGTGCTGGATGATGCCGAACGTGTAGGTTTCGTCCTGTTTCCACGGATCGTGGCCGAGCACGCCCGGCAGCGTATACGCACACACCAGCGCAGCGACGAACAGCCAGGCCCGCCAGCCGAGCAGGAGCGAGCGGTCGCGCGCGGTGCTGGCGGAGGTGGTCGAGGCCACGACGGGCGTGCCGGCGGCGTCGAGCGTCGCGGTGACGTCGGTGTCGGCGGTCGAGCGGGTGTGCGCGGCCGAGGCGGGCACGGGCGTGCGTCGCCGGCTGGGCGCTGCGGTTCCAGGCATGGAAAAGATCTCGGGTCGAGTCGAGGTGGTCCGGCGACATGGGTCGGACCATTAAGGGCCGCATCAAGGCGGCAAAGCACAGACGTTTATGACGCCTGTCTGACTGGTCGCTAGTAGAGCACGGAACTATTACGGATGTTTACTGAAACCGTCACGAAATTGTGGAGATTTGTGGTGCCGTGACGACAGATTGTTTTCCGCGGCGAATTTGTTGCGCCGTGCGTCAGGTTAGCGGCCGCCGCCGACGTCGAGCAGGGCGCCCGTCGTGTAGGACGCCGCGTCGCCGAGCAGCCAGACGATCGCCTCGGCGATCTCCTGCGCGTCGCCGGCGCGGCCGAGCGGCGTTTGCGCGCCGAGGCGGGCCGCGCGGCCCGGCTGGCCGCCGCTCGCGTGAATTTCGGTCTCGATCAGTCCGGGGCGCACCGCGTTGACGCGCACGCCGTGCGGGCCGAGTTCCTTCGCAAGACCGATCGTCAACGAGTCGACCGCGCCTTTCGACCCCGCGTAGTCGACGTACTCGTTCGGCGAACCGAGCCGGGACGCGATCGACGACACGTTGACGATCGCGCCGCCGTGGCCGCCGCGGTCGGTGGACAGCCGGCGTGCGGCTTCGCGTGCGCACAGATACGCGCCGAGCACGTTGGTGTCGAACATCCGGCGCAGCCGGTCGACCGGCATCTCGGCGAGCGGCAGCGACGGCGCGACGATACCCGCATTGTTGACGAGCGCGTCGAGACGGCCGAACTCGGCGGCAACGGTATCGAACATCGCGACGACGTCCGCCTCGTTCGCGACATCGCCCGCGACGATGCACGCGCGGCCGCCCGCGTCGCGGACGGCTTGCGCGGTCAGTTCGGCCGCTGCCGCGTCGCGCGCATAGTTGATGCCGACGTCCCAGCCGCGTTTGGCCGCGAGCACGGCGGTCGCGCGGCCGATGCCGCGACTTGCGCCGGTGATGAGGACTGCCTTGCGATCGGACGGTGCGGTCATGGTGCGCGGGTTCGGGTGACGGTTACTTTGCTGCGTCGGGCGCCCACTTGTCGTGGGCGGGCGGCTGGTAGCTGCGCAGCCGCTCGATCAGCTCGACGGGATCGGATTCGACGCACAGTGCATCGAAATAGGCCGGACGCATGAAGCCCTCGTCGACCGTATGACGCAAGAGCGAGATCAACGGATCGTAGAACGAATCGATGTTGTAGACCGCGACGGGCTTGCGGTGATAGCCGAGCTGCGCCCACGTGTAGACCTCGAAGAGCTCTTCGAGCGTGCCGGCGCCGCCGGGCATCGCGACGAACGCGTCGGAGAGGTCGGCCATCATTTTCTTGCGGTGGTGCATGTCGGGCACGACGTGCAGTTCCGACAGCCCCGTATGGCCGACTTCCTTGTCGACGAGCAGTTCGGGGATCACGCCGACCGCACGGCCGCCGGCCGCCATCACTTCGTCGGCGATCACGCCCATCAGGCCGACGCGGCCGCCGCCGTAGACGAGCGTGAGGCCCGCATCGACGAGCGCGCGGCCGAAGGCGCGCGCGGCGTCGGCATAGACGGGCCGCACGCCGGGCGACGAGCCGCAGTAAACACAGACTGCCTTCATTGCTTGGAATCCTTGGCGGGGGGCTGCCCGGTGGTGACCGGGCTGCCGGCCGGGCGCGGCGAGCCGTCGCGCGGCGGCAGGTAGTCGGTGAACTGGCGCTTGGGCAGCTTGCCGGAGACCAGGTCGTCGAACAGCTGGCGCGAACGGCCGCGCAGGTACGGCGCCATCACGGAGATCACGTGCATGCTGACCTGGTGCAGTTCCTCGCGGATCGCGTCCTGGTCGTTGTATTTGCGCGGATGCATCACGTACTGATACGACAGCCAGTAGGTCGAGATGACGGCCATGTTGGTCGCGATGACTTCGATCTCGGTGGGCGTCGCGACCATTTCCGCGTCGGACACGAGCAGCTCGCACATGTCGTGCGCGAAGCGCACCTTGTGGCTGATGATCTGCTTGAAGTGCGTCTCGAGCGTGCGGTTACGGGCGAGCAGGTCGTTGAGGTCGCGATACAGGAACCGGTAGGTCCACATGAAATCGGCCATGTACTGCAGGTACGACCAGGTTTCGTCGATCGTCGGACGATGATCTTCGGGAAAGCGCAGCCGCCGTTCGATCTGCTGCTCGAACTGCGCGAAGATGCTGTTGATGATGTCGTCCTTGTTGCGGAAATGGTAGTACAGGTTGCCTGGACTGATTTCCATTTCCTCGGCGATCGTCGTGGTCGTGACGTTCGGCTCGCCGATCTCGTTGAAGAGTTTCAACGACAACTCGAGAATCCGTTCGCGGGTGCGGCGGGGAGGTTTCGCTTCCATGTCGTCCGGCCCTGTGTGTGCCGGACTGGCGGGCGCTGCAATCGATGCTGCGTGATTCGTCCGGCGCGGGTTGCTGTTCTATGTCTAGCGGACGATTATAAACCGGGGTTTCGCCACATCGGGCGCATTTCGTGATCGCGGCCCCGCGCGGCGCATGGTGCAGCGCCGCACGCGGGCGGGGCGAAAGGCGTTTGCCGGGCGGTCGTCGGCTAGAAGCCGAGCCAGCGTGCGACGACCGGGCCGAGCACGAAGCCCCACGTCGTCACGCACGCGAACAGCGCGACCGTCACGGCCGCGCTGCCGAGGTCCTTCGCGCGCTTGGAGAGTTCGTGGCGCTCGAGCGAGATGCGGTCGATCGCGGCTTCGACGCTCGAGTTCAGCAGCTCGACGATCAGCACGAGCAGCACCGAGCCGATCAGCAGCGCGCGCGACGCGGCCGGCACCGGCGCGAATGCGCCGATCGGGAGCATCAGCGCGGCCAGCGTGAGCTCCTGGCGAAATGCGCTTTCCTCGCGGATCGCGACGCGAAAGCCGTTCAGCGAATGCTTGAGGGCGAACCACGCGCGCGTGATGCCGCGATGGCGCTTGTACGGGTTCGGCGGCAGCGGCGACAGTTGATCGTCGGGGCCGAGCGGCTCGTGCGCGTGCACGTCCGCTTCGGCGTGCGGCTCTTCCTCGTCGAACGGGCGGTGCCGTTGCGGCGTGGCGTCGGGGGGCGGGGTCTTGTCGTTCAGGTCTCGTTTCAAACGGCGGCACCTTCGGCTGGCGAGTACGCGGTCTTCGGCAGCGGCTTCAGATGCGACGCGAACTGCTCGGATGCCGCGCGCCACGAGAAGCGTTCGGCCCACGCGCGCGCAGTCGTGCGTTCGATCTTCAGCGCCTCGAGGCAGGCTTCCTGCAGGTCCTCGTGCATCGCGCCGGCATCGCCCCCGCCGAGCACGTCGATCGGGCCCGTGACGGGATACGCGGCCACCGGCGTGCCGCAGGCGAGCGCCTCGAGCAGCACGAGGCCGAACGTGTCGGTGCGACTCGGAAACACGAACACGTCGGCCGCAGCATACACCTTCGCAAGCTCGGCCTGTGACAGCACGCCGAGATAGTTCGCCTCCGGATAGCGCGACTTCAGTTCCGCGAGCGCGGGGCCTTCGCCCGCGACCCACTTCGAGCCCGGCAGGTCGAGGCGCAGGAACGCCTCGACGTTCTTCTCGATCGCGACGCGGCCCACGTACAGGAAGATCGGCCGCGCCGTGTTGAGCACCTTCGATTCCATCGGCCGGAACACGTCGAGGTCGACGCCGCGGGTCCACAGCACGACGTTCGTGAAGCCGAATTTCTCGAGGTCCTGCTTGACGACCGGCGTCGGCGCCATCACGGCGAGCGACGGGCCGTGGAACCAGTGCAGGAAGCGGTAGGTCGCGGCGAGCGGGATGCCGAAGCGCGCCTGCACGTATTCCGGAAAGCGCGTGTGGTACGCGGTCGTGTACGGCAGCTTGCGGGCGCGTGCATAGCGTCGCGCGGCGAGGCCGAGCGGGCCTTCGGTCGCGATGTGCAGCGCGTCGGGTGCGAACGCATCGATCCGCGCGCGCAGCTTGCGGTACGGCAGGATCGACAGGCGGATCTCGGGGTAGGTCGGGCAGGGCACCGTGCGGAATTCCAGCGGCGTCAGCATTTCGACGCGGTGGCCGAGCGCCGTGAGTTCGCGCGACGTGCTCTTCAGCGTGCGCACGACGCCGTTGACCTGCGGTTCCCACGCGTCGGTGACGATCATGATCTTCATCGCGGCATGTGTCCTGTAAGTAGGGTTGTGTCAGGCAGTGGCCTTGGCCTTGCGCGACGTGGTCTCCGACGGCGCGGTGCGCATCACCGTCCAGTAGACGATCTTCAGTTCGCCTTCCATCGTTTCGACGAGCGCGGACAGGCTTTCGACCCAGTCGCCGTCGTTGCAATACAGCACGCCGTCGATGTCGCGGATCTCGGCCTTGTGGATGTGGCCGCACACGACACCGTCGCAGCCGCGGCGGCGCGCCTCGTCGGTCATCACGGTCTCGAACTGCGAGATGAAGTTGACCGCGTTCTTGACCTGGTGCTTCAGGTACTGCGACAGCGACCAGTACTGGAAGCCGAGCCGGCTGCGGATCCGGTTGAACCAGCGGTTCAGCACGAGGATCAGCGTGTAGAGCGTGTCGCCGAGATACGCGAGCCATTTCGCGTGCTGGATCACGCCGTCGAACAGGTCGCCGTGCACGATCCACAAACGTTTGCCCGCAAGCGTCGTGTGGAACGCCTCGCCGCGCACCTGGATGTCGCCGAACGCGAGGTCGCAGAACTGCCGCGCGCCTTCGTCGTGGTTGCCGGGGATGTAGACGACCTGCGTGCCCTTGCGCGCCTTGCGCAGGATCTTCTGCACGACGTCGTTGTGCGCCTGCGGCCAGTACCAGCCCTTCTTCAGCTGCCAGCCGTCGATGATGTCGCCGACGAGGTACAGGTATTCCGAATCGTTGTGGCGCAGGAAGTCGAGCAGGTACGGCGCCTGGCAACCGCTCGAGCCGAGGTGGATGTCGGACAGCCAGATGGTGCGGTAGCGATGGGCGGGCGCGTCGGGGTCCTCGTGCTGCGTGGAATGCGCGGCAGGCGGTTCTTGCGACGCCAGGCTGTCGCTTGCAGCCGAGCCGGACAGGAAGGCAGTGGCGGCGCGGGCGCCGATGGGGTGACGGAACAGTGAGGTCGCGGACGTTTTCTGGCCCATGCATGACTCGCGCCGGTTGACATTACCGGCATTCCGCCATGCGGGCGTGACTGTGCCGTGACAGTCACGAGACGTTCTTATTACGACCGTTGTAGGGTGTTTAGCAGTGAATGAAACGGCGTTGCGTAACCTGCCGCACGGAACGGTTGATGGTTGTCCGGCAAGGCCGCCGGGCCGGGTGACGGAGGGCGGGACGAGCGGTTTTCGTCTGGCGAATGCGGTGCGTCAGCGCGGTATCGCGACGACGCGCGTGCGCGCGATCCGGTCGTGCGGGAACTGGCGGCCGGCATGGAGCCGCGCGGCGCCGGCCCAGACGACGATCCACGCGGCCGTGAGCGCGAGCGTGACGGGCACCGACAGGCCGAGGAGCGGGTGCAGCGCGAGCGGCGGCAGGAACCACAGCCAGCCGAGCGCATAGCGGACGAGCGCGTGGCTGGCGCTCAGCGGCCGGCCGCTCGACGATTCGAGGCGCAGCCGCCAGGTCTTCATCGGCAGCGTCTGGCCGCCATGCGTCCAGAACCACACGAAGTACGCGCCGACGACGAGCGCGATCCACGCGGCAAGCAGGTTGTGATGGACGAGGCCGTTGCGTTGCTGGGTCGCGAGGCTGAATGCGAGCCCGGCGAAGAACACGACGCCGAACAGCAGCACGCCTTCGTAGAGCAGCGCAGCGAGGCGCCGCCGCACGGACGGCGCGGCGGTCGGAGTCCCGGATGCGCGGGCGTCTGCCACGGCCGCTCAGGAGCCCTTGAACAGCGAAGGCGCGTCGGCGGGCGATACCGGCGCCACGGCGGCCGGCGCGGACGCCGCGCCAGAGGTCGACGACGCGGGCACCGGCTGCGCGGCGGCGCCGGCCGAGGCGGGCGCCGGTGCGGTGGTCGCGCCGCTTGCCGGGTGTTCGTGCGAATTGACGAGGCGGCGGACGTCACGGTCGGCGACGGTCGGCGGTGCGCTGACGACGCTCGGCTTGCGACGGCGCTCGGCGGCCGCGAGACGTTCCTTCTGCTCCTCGGGGAGTTGCTGGTAGGCCTTCCACGCGCGCTCGCGTGCCTGCGCGGACAGCTCCTTCGCGCTCTGGTAGTTCTCGCGCGCGACGCGGCGCTGCTCGGGCGTCATCTTGGCCCATTCGGCCATCCGGTCCTGCAGGCGCTTTTGGTCATCGGGCGACAACTTCGCGAAACGCGATGCGATCTTCAGCCATTTGCGCTTGCGGGCGTCGCTGAAGCCGTCCCACTGGTCGGCGAACGGCGCGAGTGCCGCGCGCTGCGCCGGCGTGAGGCGCGCCCACGACAGCGGGCCGTTGGCGGCCGGCAGCGGCAGGGGCAGCGCAGGGAGTTCGGTGGTCAGCCCGGTCGCGGCCGAAGCGGGCGCGGCAGGGCTGTTGGCCGCGACGGTGGTCGTCGCGGGGGCCGGGTGGAATCGGGGATAGGTGGCGACGTAGGAAACGGCGATTGCGATCACGCATCCGAAAAATACGGCCAGGCCGCGCTTCTGACTCACCCGTGCGATCCCCTCGTTCTTGTCTGTTAGTGGGCGCGCGAAAGATACGCGTTGAACCCGTGGTCGAGATACGCGTTGAGCGGCAGGTCGTCGCTGAGCATCGCCGCGTCGATGTCGGCGAGTTCGGCGGTGCGCTGCATGTCTTCCCAGTAGGCGATGCCGACGAGCCCCGCGAGCAGCAGCGCGAGCGGCCACGCGCGCAGCAGGCGGCGCGCGAACGACCCTTGCGGGCGGTTCACGGGCGCCGTGCCGTACGCACCGGCCGCGCCGGCGAAGGCCGGCACGAACACCGGCGCGGTCGCGGCTTCGGGCTTCTTGCGCGCGAGCGCAGCCCGGCGGGCGGCGGCCAGACGGTCGGTGGTCGCGGCCGGCAGGGCGGTCGCGCGCTCGTCCAGCGCGCGGCGCACCTTCAGCGCGAATTCGTGTTCTCGGTTTTCGGGAGCGGAGCTCATAGCGTGATTCCTTTGGCCTTGAGCGCGTGCGCCAGCGTGTGAGTGGCGCGAGAGCAGTGCGTTTTCACACTGCCTTCGGAGCACCCCATTGCGGCGGCAGTCTCGGCGACATCCATATCTTCCCAATAACGCATCAGGAACGCTTCCCGTTGACGCGCTGGAAGTTTCTGGATTTCTTCGTCGATCAGGGCCAGAACCTGCTCTCTTTCGAGGCGGTGCTCGCTGCTCTCGACGCCCGCGTTGTCGTCCGCGGATTCGAGCGTTTCGAGCGGGTCGAAGTCGTCGTCGTCGGTATTGTTCAGCGACGAGAAGAGCGTCACCCACGTATTGCGGACTTTCTGCCGGCGGAACCAGTCGTGGATCGCGTTCTGCAGGATCCGCTGAAAAAGCAGCGGCAATTCGGCCGCCGGCCGGTCGCCGTACTTCTCTGCGAGCTTGATCATCGCGTCCTGCACGATGTCGAGCGACGCATCGTCGTCACGCACGGCGTACGCAGCCTGCTTGAACGCGCGCCTTTCGACGCCCGCCAGAAAGTCGGCGAGTTCCTTGTCTGATGCCATTCCGTGAAGGTATGCGCTGCGGGCCGCTGCGTGGTGTAAAAGGTCGAAAAATTTCGTAAAACCCGCGGATGCTATCAAATTTTCGTGCCGCTTGGCACCGGGTTGGGGGCGGCACGTTGCGCGCGAGCCGCGGCGGCGGGGCGCCGGGCGGCGCGCATGATGCGGTGCGGGATATTTTGCTTGACGACCCCATCGCGACCCGCTATCGTCAATGATTCGCAACATGAAGTGATGGTCTCATTTGAGGCTGGCCCAAGAAGCCCGCCCTTCAAACTGGACGCGCCGCTTGAACCCGAGCCACAAGCCCGGCAGAGAGCACCCGATCAATTTTTTGCCGAAAATTCGAAAGGTCAAAATGAACATGCCCAGCGCGGAATTCTCCACGTCGGAACCCCTTTCCCCTCCCGATAGCGACTCCATCGGCGGTACCGTGCTCATGAAGGCACTGGCCGACGAAAACGTCGAATTCATCTGGGGCTACCCCGGCGGCTCGGTTCTCTACATCTACGACGAGCTGTACAAGCAAGACAAGATTCAGCACGTGCTGGTGCGCCATGAACAGGCGGCCGTGCACGCAGCCGATGCGTATGCGCGCTCCACCGGCAATGTCGGCGTCTGCCTCGTGACGTCGGGCCCCGGTGTCACCAACGCGGTGACCGGCATCGCAACGGCCTACATGGATTCGATCCCGATGGTCGTGATCAGCGGCCAGGTGCCGACTGCCGCGATCGGCCAGGACGCTTTCCAGGAATGCGACACCGTCGGCATCACGCGTCCGTGCGTGAAGCACAACTTCCTCGTGAAGGACGTGCGCGACCTCGCGGAAACCGTCAAGAAGGCGTTCTACATCGCCCGTACCGGCCGTCCGGGCCCGGTGCTGATCGACATCCCGAAGGACATCTCGAAGACGCCGTGCCAGTACGAGCCCGTCAAGAGCGTGTCGCTGCGTTCGTACAACCCCGTCACGAAGGGCCATTCGGGCCAGATCCGCAAGGCCGTGTCGCTGCTGCTGACGGCGAAGCGTCCTTACATCTATACGGGTGGCGGCATCATCCTCGCCGACGCGTCGCGTGAACTGAACCAGTTCGCGGACCTGCTCGGCTACCCGGTCACGAACACGCTGATGGGCCTCGGCGGCTATCGCGCGTCGGACAAGAAATTCCTCGGCATGCTCGGCATGCACGGCACCTACGAAGCGAACATGGCGATGCAGCACTGCGACGTGCTGATCGCGATCGGTGCCCGCTTCGACGACCGCGTGATCGGCGACCCGGCGCACTTCGCGTCGCGTCCGCGCAAGATCATCCACATCGACATCGACCCGTCGTCGATCTCGAAGCGTGTGAAGGTCGACATCCCGATCGTCGGCGACGTGAAGGAAGTGCTGAAGGAGCTGATCGAACAGCTGCAGACGGCCGAGCATGGCCCCGACACCGAGGCGCTCGCGCAATGGTGGAAGGACATCGAGGGCTGGCGCTCGAAGGACTGCCTGAAGTTCGATCGCGAAAGCGAGATCATCAAGCCGCAGTACGTGGTGGAGAAGGCGTGGGAGCTGACGGACGGCAATGCGTTCGTGTGCTCGGACGTCGGCCAGCACCAGATGTGGGCTGCGCAGTTCTACCGTTTCAACAAGCCGCGTCGCTGGATCAACTCCGGCGGCCTCGGCACGATGGGCTTCGGCCTGCCGGCAGCGATGGGCGTCAAGATGGCGCACCCGGACGACGACGTGCTGTGCATCACGGGCGAAGGCTCGATCCAGATGTGCATCCAGGAACTGTCGACCTGCCTGCAGTACGACACGCCCGTGAAGATCATTTCGCTGAACAACCGCTACCTCGGCATGGTTCGCCAGTGGCAGCAGATCGAATACAGCAAGCGCTATTCGCATTCGTACATGGATGCGCTGCCGGATTTCGTGAAGCTCGCCGAAGCGTACGGCCATGTCGGGATGCGAATCGAAAAGACTTCGGATGTGGAGCCGGCGCTGAAGGAAGCGCTGCGCCTGAAGGATCGCACCGTGTTTCTCGACTTCCAGACCGATCCGACCGAAAACGTCTGGCCGATGGTACAGGCCGGCAAGGGCATCACCGAGATGCTGCTCGGATCGGAAGATCTGTAACGGCGCGACGCGCGCTTGGGCCCGGATGCGGCCGCCTTCACGAAGGGCGGTGCGGCACGCGGCGGCGCGCGGCGCGAGTGAATCGACACGGACACATTCTGGAAGAAGCGAACATGAGACACATCATTTCCGTCCTGCTGGAGAACGAACCGGGCGCGCTGTCGCGCGTGGTCGGCCTGTTTTCCGCGCGCGGCTACAACATCGAAACCTTGACGGTGGCGCCGACCGAAGACCAATCGCTGTCGCGGCTCACCATCGTTTCCATTGGCTCCGACGACGTGATCGAACAGATCACGAAGCATCTGAACCGCCTTATCGAGGTGGTGAAAGTGGTGGACCTGACCGACGGTGCACACATCGAACGCGAGCTGATGCTGATCAAGGTACGTGCAGTGGGCAAGGAGCGTGAAGAAATGAAGCGGATGTCGGATATTTTCCGCGGCCGCATCATCGACGTGACCGAAAAGACCTACACGATCGAATTGACGGGCGCGAGCGACAAGCTCGACGCATTCATCCAGGGGCTGGACGCGGGCGCGATCCTGGAGACCGTGCGCACCGGCAGCTCCGGCATCGGACGCGGCGAGCGCATCCTGAAGGTGTGATGCCCAAAGGCACGCCGGGTGCGCCGTCATGTCCCGGCCCGCAGTACTCCATCCGAACGAATTGTTGAATTTTTGAATTAGCGAAGGAACCATCATGAACGTTTTCTACGACAAAGACGCTGACCTCTCCCTCATCAAGGGCAAGCAAGTCACGATCATCGGCTACGGCTCGCAAGGCCATGCACACGCGCTGAACCTGAAGGACAGCGGCGTGAACGTGACGGTCGGCCTGCGCAAGGGCGGCGCGTCGTGGAGCAAGGCCGAGAACGCCGGCCTGTCGGTCAAGGAAGTCGCGGAAGCGGTGAAGGGCGCAGACGTCGTCATGATGCTGCTGCCGGACGAGCAGATCGCCGACGTGTACGCGAAGGAAGTTCACGAGAACATCAAGCAGGGCGCAGCGCTGGCGTTCGCGCACGGCTTCAACGTCCACTACGGCGCGGTGATCCCGCGCGCCGACCTCGACGTGATCATGATCGCGCCGAAGGCACCGGGCCACACCGTGCGCGGCACGTACTCGCAAGGTGGCGGCGTGCCGCACCTGATCGCGGTTGCGCAGAACAAGTCGGGCGCGGCACGCGACATCGCGCTGTCGTACGCGGCAGCGAACGGCGGCGGCCGTGCCGGCATCATCGAGACGAACTTCCGTGAAGAAACCGAAACCGACCTGTTCGGCGAGCAGGCCGTGCTGTGCGGCGGTACCGTCGAGCTGATCAAGGCTGGCTTCGAAACGCTGGTCGAAGCAGGCTACGCGCCGGAAATGGCGTACTTCGAGTGCCTGCACGAACTGAAGCTGATCGTCGACCTGATCTACGAAGGCGGCATCGCGAACATGAACTACTCGATCTCGAACAACGCCGAGTACGGCGAGTACGTGACGGGCCCGCGCGTCGTCACGGAAGAGACGAAGAAGGCGATGAAGCAGTGCCTGACCGACATCCAGACGGGCGAGTACGCCAAGAGCTTCATTCTCGAGAACAAGGCAGGCGCACCGACGCTGCAGTCGCGCCGTCGCCTGACGGCCGAGCACCAGATCGAACAGGTCGGTGCGAAGCTGCGTGCGATGATGCCGTGGATCGCGAAGAACAAGCTCGTCGACCAGACGAAGAACTAAGCACCGCGTGCTGTTCCGGCCCTTCGAGAGGAGGGTCGGTATCAAAAAGCCGTCCGAAGGCAGCAGTGCCCCGGGCGGCTTTTGCTATCCTACGGGCTTTGCAATTCACCGAACACAGAACGAATCCATGAACTATCCTCATCCGATCATCGCGCGCGAAGGCTGGCCGTTCATCGCGATTGCTGCCGTCATCGCGCTGTTGATCCACGCCGTCGGGGGCTTCGGCTTCGCGTGGCCGTTCTGGCTGCTGCTCGTCTTCGTCGTCCAGTTCTTCCGAGATCCGCAGCGCCCGATCCCCGCGCAGCCGAATGCGGTGCTGTGTCCGGCAGACGGCCGCATCGTCGCGGTCGAGACCGCACAAGACCCGTACGCGAACCGTGAAGCGCTGAAGATCAGCGTGTTCATGAATGTATTCAATGTCCATTCGCAGCGTTCCCCGGTCGATGGCGCGATCACCAAGGTCGAGTACTTCCCGGGCGCATTCCTGAACGCGGCGATCGACAAGGCGTCGACCGAGAACGAGCGCAATGCGGTCGTGATCCAGACGGCAAGCGGCAAGACCGTCACCGCCGTGCAGATCGCAGGCCTCGTGGCCCGCCGGATTCTCTGCTACGTCCGTGCCGGCGAGCCGCTGTCGCGCGGCCAGCGCTACGGTTTCATCCGCTTCGGTTCGCGCGTCGACGTGTACCTGCCGCTCGGCAGCCGCGCGAAGGTGTCGATCGGCGAGAAGGTCTACGCGTCGTCGACGATCCTCGCCGAGCTCGAGCAGTAAGCGGCGGGGCGCACGATGGCCGCATTCAAACCGCGTCGGCCGCGTAACGGCTCCGGCCAGACGCCACGTCCGTTTCGCCGCAACAAGGTGATGGCGCCCGATCCGGCGCCGCTCGAGAGCCGCCGCGCCGCGCGCCAGCGGTTCCTGAAGACGCGCGGCATCTACCTGTTGCCGAACGCGTTCACGACCGCCGCGCTGTTCTGCGGCTTCTTCGCGGTCGTGCAGGCGATGAACGTCCGTTTCGAAATTGCCGCGATCGCGATTTTCGTCGCGATGGTGCTCGACGGGATGGACGGGCGCGTCGCACGCATGACGCATACGCAGAGCGCGTTCGGCGAGCAGTTCGACAGCCTGTCGGACATGGTCTCGTTCGGCGTCGCGCCCGCGCTCGTGATGTACGAGTGGGTGCTGAAGGATCTCGGCCGCTGGGGCTGGCTCGCCGCGTTCGTCTACTGCTCGGGCGCCGCGCTGCGTCTCGCGCGCTTCAACACGAACATCGGCGTGGTCGACAAGCGCTTCTTCCAGGGGCTGCCGAGCCCGGCCGCCGCCGCGCTGATCGCGGGCTTCGTGTGGCTCGCGACCGACAACCGCGTGCCGATGAAGCTCGGCTGGCTGCCGTGGGTCGCGTTCGTGCTGACGATCTACGCGGGCGTGACGATGGTGTCGAACGCGCCGTTCTACAGCGGCAAGGCGCTCGACGTGCGGCACCGCGTGCCGTTCGCGGCGATCCTGCTGGTGGTCGTCGCGTTCGTGCTCGTGTCGTCCGATCCGCCGCTGATGCTGTTCTGCCTGTTCGTGCTGTACGGGCTGTCGGGCTACGTGTTCTGGGCCTACATGGCGATCCGCGGGCGCGCGAATCCGGCGCGCTCGTCGCAACGCGATCACTGACGTGCGATCTGCGCGGAAACGGCGGCCTCGGGGCCGCCGTTTTCATTTGCCCCTTATTCGGCCCGAGCGCCGGAATTCCCGGGTGCCGTCCGATTGCGCACCCAACGGAATGCCGCTATAGTCTTCGGCATGACTGCATTGTCCCGCCTCTCCCTCCTTCTAGCCGGTGCGCCGCTACGCGCGCTAGCTTTGGCGCGCCTGCCGCGCTGACCGTTCTCGCCCCCCGTCTCAAGCCTCGTCTGTTGTTGAGCGTCGCCAGCGGTGGCGCGATCTCATTACGTTTGACTTCCGTATAAAGAGCCCTGGAGCCCCCCCATGACAGACAAGCTGATCATTTTCGATACGACGTTGCGTGACGGCGAACAATCGCCCGGCGCGTCGATGACGAAGGAAGAGAAAATCCGCATCGCGAAGCATCTCGAGCGGATGAAGGTCGACGTGATCGAAGCCGGCTTCGCGGCCAGCTCGAACGGCGATTTCGACGCGATCCACACGATCGCCGGTCTCGTGAAGGACAGCACGATCTGTTCGCTGGCGCGGGCCAACGACAAGGACATCCAGCGCGCGGCCGACGCGCTGAAGCCGGCCAACAGCTTCCGGATCCACACGTTCATCGCGACGTCGCCGCTGCACATGGAAAAGAAGCTGCGGATGACGCCCGACCAGGTGTTCGAGCAGGCGCGCCTCGCAGTGCGTTTCGCGCGCAAGTTCACGGACAACGTCGAGTTCTCGCCGGAAGACGGCAGCCGCTCCGATCTCGACTTCCTGTGCCGCGTGCTGGAAGCCGTGATCGCCGAAGGTGCGACCACGATCAACATTGCCGACACCGTCGGCTACGGCGTGCCGGAGCTCTACGGCAACCTCGTGAAGACGCTGCGCGAGCGCATTCCGAACTCGGACAAGGCGATTTTCTCGGTGCACTGCCATAACGACCTCGGGATGGCCGTCGCGAACTCGCTCGCCGGCGTGAAGATCGGCGGCGCGCGTCAGATCGAATGCACGATCAACGGTCTCGGCGAGCGCGCGGGCAACACGTCGCTGGAAGAAATCGTGATGGCCGTGAAGACGCGCAAGGACTACTTCGGCCTCGACGTCGGCATCGACACGACGCAGATCGTGCCGACGTCGAAGCTCGTGTCGCAGATCACCGGTTTCGTCGTGCAGCCGAACAAGGCGGTGGTCGGCGCGAATGCGTTCGCGCATGCGTCGGGTATCCACCAGGACGGCGTGCTGAAGGCGCGCGACACTTACGAGATCATGCGTGCGGAAGACGTGGGCTGGACCGCGAACAAGATCGTGCTCGGCAAGCTGTCGGGCCGCAACGCGTTCAAGCAGCGCCTGCAGGAGCTCGGCGTGTCGCTCGACAGCGAAACCGAACTGAACGCCGCGTTCATGCGTTTCAAGGATCTGGCCGACCGCAAGGCGGAGATCTTCGACGAGGACATCATCGCGATCGTGTCCGAGGAATCGGCGCTCGCGCACGAGCAGGAACACTTCAAGTTCGTGTCGCTGTCGCAGCGTTCGGAAACGGGCGAGCAGCCGCAGGCGAAGATCGTGTTCGCGGTCGAAGGCAAGGAAGTGACCGGCGAGGCGCGCGGCAACGGCCCGGTCGACGCGACCTTCAACGCGATCGAGGGCGAAGTCGGCAGCGGTTCCGAACTGCTGCTGTATTCGGTGAACGCGATCACGACCGGCACGCAGGCACAGGGCGAAGTGACCGTCCGGCTGTCGAAGAGCGGGCGGATCGTCAATGGCGTCGGCACCGATCCGGACATCGTTGCCGCATCGGCGAAGGCGTACATCTCCGCGCTCAACAAGCTGCATTCGAAGGACGACAAACTCAACCCGCAGCGCTCGTAAGCGCCGCGCGCTGCGCATGACCGGAACGCCCCGTGCGGCCCTGCGCCGCCGGGGCGTTTTTTCATCTGTCGCTCATTCGGCGGCCGGCGCGCGGAACAGCCAGCGGCGCGTCGCCGGGCGCGGCGCCGGGCTGCGCCGGCGGAACTCGACGGCGATCCCGCGCCGCGGCGCATCGGCGACGAACGCCTCGAGCAATTCGAGCACGTCGTGATCGATGTAGTCGGCGCGCGTTGCGTCGATGATCACCGCCGCGCGGTCCGGAATGTGCCGTAAGTGATGCTTGACCTGCACCTTGCCGAGAAACGACACGTCCTTGCGGAACGACAGCAGGAAGTGGTCGTCATGCTGCGCGAGCGTGACGGGACTCTTCAGGTTCGCGACGGCGACCGCCAGCACACTGCACGCGAGGCCGAGCGCGATGCCGAACAGCAGGTCGACCGAGAGCACGCCGACGATCGTCGCGGCGAACGGCACGAATGCCGCCGGCCCCTGTTTCATCACCGAGCGGAACAGCGCCGGTTTCGCGAGCTTGAAGCCGGTGTGGATCAGGATCGCGGCCAGGCTCGCGAGCGGGATCAGGTTGATGAGGCCGGTGAGCGCGAACACGCTCGCGAGCAGCAGCATCCCGTGCACGATGGCCGACATCCGGCTTTGCGCGCCCGCATTGACGTTCACCGAGCTGCGCACGATCACCGACGTGATCGGCAGGCCGCCGACCGCACCCGCGACCAGATTGCCGACACCCTGGGCCTTCAGTTCGCGGTCGGGCTGGGTCGGCCGGCGCTTCGGGTCGATCTGCTCGACCGCTTCGAGGCTCAGCAGCGTTTCCAGGCTTGCGACGACCGCGAGCGTGATCGCGACGCGCCACACGTCCGGATTGACCAGCTGCGCGAAGTTCGGCCCGAGCTCCGCGTGCTTGAGCGAAGCGGCGAACGCCGCGAACGATCCGAGTTCGGGCAGCGTCACGCGATGGGCGGCGCCCGGCGCAACGGCTGGCGCGACGAAGCCCAGCACGAGCGTCGCGCCGATCCCGAGCACGACGACCGCGAGCGGCGCGGGCACCGAGCGTACTAGCGCGAAGCGGCGCAGTGCAGGCGTGTCCCACGCGATCAGCAGGGCGAGCGACGCGAGCGCGATGGCCGTGGCAGCCCATGCGACCGGCAGGTTCGGCCAGTTCGCAAACGATTGCGCGGCCGAGCCGCCGATGCCGAACGCGAACGGAATCTGCTTCACGATCAACAGCAGGCCGATCGCGGCGAGCATGCCCTTGATGACGGGCGACGGCACGTAGGCGGCGAAGCGGCCGGCGCGCAGCATGCCGAACCCGAACTGCAGCACGCCGGACAGCAGCACCGCGAGCAGGAACGCGGAGAAGCTGCCGAGTTGTGCGATCCCTTCGACGACGATCACGACGAGGCCGGCGGCCGGCCCGCTGACGGATAGCGACGAGCCGCTCAGCAGCGCGACGACGATGCCGCCGACGATGCCGGACACGAGCCCGGCGAACGGCTCGACGCCGGAGGCATTGGCGATGCCGAGACAGAGCGGCAGCGCGACGAGGAAAACGACGATGCCGGCGACGATGTCGCGCGGCAGGGTGGACAGGCGCTCGTTCAGTTTCATGGTTGGGGCGATTTCATTGGCGTTGGGGCGGGGGATGAATCAGCCGAGCGCGGCGGCGGCCAGCGCGGGTTCGACGTCGGCGGGCGGCGCCGCGTAGCCGGAATCGAGCTCCAGAAGGCGGCCGTCGGCGAGCGAAAAGATCCAGCCGTGCACGAGCGGCGGCCGTTCGCGGCCGCGCACGATCGGCGACGCGCGCAGCAGCCGAACCTGTTCGAGCACGTTAAGCTCGGCGAGGCGGTCGGCGGCGGCCGTGTCGTCGAGCCCGTCGAGCGTGTCGCGATGGCGGCGCGCGAGCGCGCAAAGCGGCGCGATGCGGCGCGCGACGTGCGGCAGGTCGGCCGGCGGCGGCAGCAGCGATGCGCGCACGCCGCCGCAGCCGTAGTGCCCGCACACGATCACGTGGTCGACCTTCAGCACGCGCACTGCGTACTCGAGCACGCTGGCGGAGTTGTCGTCGTCAGGGTGGAACAGGTTCGCGATGTTGCGATGGACGAACAGTTCGCCGGGCGCGCAGTGCGTGATGGTTTCGGCCGGCACGCGGCTGTCCGCACAGCCGATCCACAGGACGCGCGGATTCTGGCCGCGCGCGAGCGCGTCGAAGAAGCCGGGCGTGTGTTCGCGCGTTTCGCGGGCCCAGGCGATGTTGGCAACCAGCATGCTCTTGGGGCGATTCATGAGGACTCCTTTGTGATGAAGGCAAATAAATATCGGCCGAAATGACGCAATTGCAATCTTTCTAAATTGAAAGGTTCGATTTGGACTGATATTAGGGGTATGCCCTAGCACTCCGGGGGTGTTGAAACAAATTGTTTCAAATTGATTTGGCAGAGTGCATTGCATGCACCAAGCCGACGCATGACATGCACTGCGCGTGCCTGTTTCCGCGTAAAGGCCCGCATGACGGGGCGCTCAGCGAATTGCCATCGGGCTGTCATCGACCGGAAAACTTTTCCGTCTTATTTCACGGGTTAAATAATTAAACGGAAAAAAAGAAATGGCCATTCACGCAATAATTCGTGAATGGCCATTGTGAACATTGCGCGTAAATGCGTAATCGGTCAGAACAGGTTGCGGCGATCGGGGTCGTGCAGCGGATCCGGTGTTTTCTGCGTGATGCGCAGGATGCCCTGCGGATCGAAGTAGAAGCTGTACATCATGTACCAGACGTTGTCCTCGAGATACCGGTACGTCCACACCTCGCGCTTCATCAGCGGGAAGTAGGACGTCTCGACGGGGCGTCCGAAATTGACGAGCACGTCAGTCTTCGTCCACTTGCCGATCTCGGCGCGATAGAACTCGCTCGGCTGCAGCACCTGGCGCACGTTGACGATCTTGTGGGCCGCGTCGACGTCGGCTGCGACCGTGACTTCGCCCATCGGCTGGGTCGGCCACATCAGGCGCTTGCCGCCGCCGGGCAGGTCGTAGATCTCGCGCGGCGGGCCCATGCGCGCGACGATCGCCGACTCGTCCTGGCCGGCCTGGTATTGCTGCCACGGTTGCGCGCAACCGGCCAGCAGCGCGGCGGCGCAGGCGGCCAGCACCGGCAGGCGCGCGGAAATGCGAATGCGCATGGGGATTCTCCAGAACACGGAAACAAGTCCCGTTTTATCACGGACGGCGCGCGACGGCGCATTGTGCGGAAAAAATCGGTGCGGATCGCCGGCATGGCCACGCTTGCGGGCGACGGGTGCGCCGGCCTATGATCCGCGCTTCTCGGGCAGATTGAAGGGCAGGTGGCCGATGCAGGGCTGGAAGCGGTGCGCGCTCGCGCTGAGCGCAGGGTGGATGCTGGTGTCGTCCGCGTTTGCCGGCGGCGAGCCGGTGCGGATCGCGCTGATCGAAGGGATGTCGGGCCCGTTCGCGAATGCGGGCGCGGCCGTCGAGCGCAACCTGCGCTTCGGCGTCGAGCAGGTCAACGCGGCGGGCGGCGTGAAGCTGCGCGACGGCGCGCACCCGCTCGAACTCGTCGTGCTCGACAGCAAGGGCAGCCCGGAGGAGGCGCTCGTGCAGTTGCGCGCGGCCGCCGACCGGCATATCGGCTTCGTTGCGCAAGGCAACAGCTCGGCCGTCGCGGCCGCGCTCGTCGCGGCGCTCGACAAGCTGAACGCACGCGACCCGGACAACCGGATGCTGTTCCTGAACTATTCGGCCGACGATCCGGCGCTGACTGGCGCGCGCTGCAGCTTCTGGCATTTCCGTTTCGATGCGCATGCCGGCATGCGGATGGCCGCGCTCGCGGACGTGATGGCGCGCGATCGCGCGCTGCGCAAGGTCTATCTGCTGAACCAGGACTACAGCTTCGGCCACGACGTCAGCACGCTCGCGCGACAGGCGCTGGCGGCGCGGCGCCCGGACGTGACGATCGCCGGCGACGAATTCCACCCGATCGGCCGGATCAAGGATTTCGCGCCGTATATCGCGAAGATCCGTGCGAGCGGCGCTGACGCCGTCGTGACCGGCAACTGGGGCAACGACCTCACGCTGCTCGTGAAGGCCGCGCGCGAACAGGGGCTGAACGCGAAGTTCTATACGTTCTACGGCAACAGCCTCGGCGCGCCGGCGGCCCTCGGCGACGCCGGTGTCGGACGCGTCGTGGCCGTGGCCGACTGGCACCCGAATGCGGGCGGCGCGAAATCGGACGCGTTCTACCGCGCGTTCCGGACCCGTTTCCCGGCCGCGCAGGACGATTATCCGGTGCGGCGGATGAGCCTGATGATCGACATGCTGGCCGCGGCGATGAGCCGCGCGGGTTCGGCCGACCCCGTTGCGGTTGCACGAGCGCTCGAGGGTTTGTCGTTCGACGACGGCTTCCATGCGTCGCGGATGCGCGCGCAGGATCACCAGCTGATCCAGCCCCTTTACGTGATGGAGATGGACAAGGCCGGCACGCCCGGCGTGCGCTTCGACAACGAGGGGTCGGGCTATGGCTTCCGGACGGTGCTGGCGGTGCCGGCGCCGCGTACGGAAATGCCGTCGACGTGCTCGATGACGCGCCCGTGACAGGGGGCGGCAAGAACGGCGCGGAGTTGTGCTACAATGCCCGCCGGTTGTAAGTCACGGCACGGCCATTCTTCCGTGTCCGCCTGTTCAGTTAGAAAGGAAATCACATGTCTGTTGCAGATATCAAGAAGTCGGAAGTCGTTGCCCAGTTCGCCCGCGCTACCAACGACACGGGGTCGCCCGAAGTCCAGGTCGCACTGCTGACCGCACGTATCGTCGAACTGACGGGTCACTTCAAGACCCACGCGAAGGATCACCACAGCCGCCGCGGCCTGCTGCGCATGGTGAGCCGCCGCCGCAAGCTGCTCGACTACCTCAAGGGCAAGGATGCCGACCGTTACCGCGCACTGATCGAGAAGCTGGGTCTGCGTAAGTAATCGAGGCGATTGCCGCCAGCAAGATGCCTGTGTCAGTCCGCTGATACAGGCATTTTGTTTTTGCGCGGTGCGTAGCGTCACGCGCATCGCAGGCTGTCCGGCACGTTTGTGCGGGGCTGCCGCAACGACTGATACCGGGGCAGGATTTGTGTCATTCCAGCGCGTCGCTGCATGAGCGCCGCGCTGGAATGGCATAAAAAACACACCTTGCTCCGGGTGATTCGGTCGGGACGCCGCCGTGCCGGATGGCCGGCGCGGCGAATGAAATGCATGAATTCAAAGGAGCAACCATGTCCATGTTCAACAAGGTCGTGAAGGAATTCCAGTGGGGCCAGCACAAGGTGCGCCTCGAAACCGGTGAAGTCGCTCGCCAGGCGAGCGGTGCGGTGATCGTCGACGTCGAAGATACCGTCGTGCTGGCAACCGTCGTCGGCGCGAAGTCGGCAAAGCCGGGCCAGGATTTCTTCCCGCTGACCGTCGACTACCTCGAGAAGACCTACTCGGCCGGCAAGATCCCGGGCGGCTTCTTCCGCCGCGAAGGCCGTCCGTCGGAGCATGAGACGCTGACGTCGCGCCTGATCGACCGTCCGCTGCGCCCGCTGTTCCCGGAAGGCTTCTACAACGAAGTCCAGGTCGTGATCCACGTGCTGTCCGTGAACCCGGAAGTCCCGGCGGACATCCCCGCGCTGATCGGCGCATCGGCTGCGCTCGCCGTGTCGGGCCTGCCGTTCAACGGCCCGGTCGGTGCCGCACGCGTGGCGTACATCGACAACGCATACGTGCTGAACCCGACGCGTGACCAGATCAAGGCATCGAGCCTCGACCTCGTCGTCGCGGGTACGGAACGCGCCGTGCTGATGGTCGAATCGGAAGCCGACCAGCTGTCGGAAGAAGTGATGCTGGGCGCCGTGGTGTTCGGTCACGAGCAGATGCAGATCGCGATCGACGCGATCCACGAACTGGTGCGCGAAGGCGGCAAGCCCGAGTGGGACTGGCAGCCGGCGCCGAAGAACGAGCCGCTGATCGCACGCGTGACCGAGCTGGCGCAGAACGACCTGCTCGCCGCTTACCAACTCCGCGACAAGCAAGCGCGTTCGGCGAAGCTGAAGGAAGTCTACTCGGCAACGTCGGCGAAGCTCGAGGAAGACGCACAGGCGGCCGGTACGGTCGCGGCCGACAAGGCCACCGTCGGCAACGTGCTGTTCGACATCGAAGCAAAGATCGTCCGTTCGCAGATCCTGAACGGCGAGCCGCGTATCGACGGCCGCGACACGCGCACCGTGCGCCCGATCGAAATCCGCACCGGCGTGCTGCCGCGTACCCACGGCTCGGCGCTGTTCACGCGCGGCGAGACGCAGGCGCTGGTCGTCGCGACGCTCGGCACGAAGGGTGACGAGCAGATCATCGATGCGCTCGAAGGCGAATACCGCGAGCGCTTCATGCTCCACTACAACATGCCCCCGTTCGCGACCGGCGAAACGGGCCGCGTCGGCTCGCCGAAGCGCCGCGAAATCGGCCACGGCCGTCTCGCGAAGCGCGCGCTGGTCAAGTGCCTGCCGAGCGCCGACGAATTCGGCTACTCGATCCGCGTCGTGTCGGAAATCACCGAATCGAACGGTTCGTCGTCGATGGCATCGGTGTGCGGCGGCTGCCTCGCACTGATGGACGCCGGCGTGCCGATGAAGGCGCACGTCGCGGGTATCGCGATGGGCCTGATCCTCGAAGGCAACAAGTTCGCGGTGCTGACCGACATCCTCGGCGACGAAGATCACCTCGGCGACATGGACTTCAAGGTGGCCGGCACGGAACAAGGCGTGACGGCGCTGCAGATGGACATCAAGATCCAGGGCATCACGAAGGAAATCATGCAGGTCGCGCTCGCGCAGGCGAAGGAAGGCCGCATGCACATCCTTGGCAAGATGACGTCGGCAGTCTCGGGTGCGAACACGCAACTGTCGGAATTCGCGCCGCGCATGATCACGATCAAGATCAACCCGGAAAAGATCCGCGACGTGATCGGCAAGGGCGGTTCGGTGATCCGCGCGCTGACGGAAGAAACGGGCACGACCATCGACATCTCGGACGACGGCGTCGTGACGATCGCGAGCACGAACAGCGACGGCATGGCCGAAGCGAAGAAGCGCATCGAGCAAATCACGGCCGAGATCGAAGTCGGCCAGGTGTACGAAGGCACGGTGCTCAAGCTGCTCGATTTCGGCGCGATCGTGAACCTGCTGCCGGGCAAGGACGGCCTGCTGCACATCTCGGAAATCGTCAACGAGCGTGTGAAGGACATCAACGACTACCTGAAGGAAGGTCAGCAGGTTAAGGTCAAGGTCATTCAGACGGACGAGAAGGGTCGTGTGCGACTGTCCGCCAAGGCGCTGCTGAACGAAGCAGCCGCGGCAACGCAGTCGGATACGCCGCCGCAGCAGTAAGCGGACAGGCGGACCAGCGGCCGGCAGTGCGAAAGCGTGCCGGCCGTTTTTTCTGTAGCATCGTTGTGCGGCGCAGCAGCGCCGGCGACGCGCCCGCGCCGTGCGCGCGTGCGTGCCATCCGATTCCGTTCCTGGAGCCCACCTCACCATGAAAGCCATCGAAATCACCGAATTCGGCGCCCCCGACGTGCTGAAGCTTGCGGAGCGTCCGCGCCCCGAACCGAAGCGCGGCGAGGTACTGATCAAGGTGGCGGCTTCCGGCGTGAACCGGCCCGACGTGTTCCAGCGCAAGGGCGCCTATGCGCCGCCGCCGGGGGCGTCGGATCTGCCGGGGCTCGAGGTGGCGGGCGAGATCGTCGGCGGCGATTTGTCCGATGCCGCGCTGAACCCGTTCGGCCTGAAGCTGGGCGATCGCGTGTGCGCGCTGCTCGCAGGCGGCGGCTATGCCGAATACGCAGTTGCGCCGCTGCCGCAGTGCCTGCCGGTGCCCGACGGGCTCACCGACATCGAGGCCGCGTCGCTGCCCGAAACGTTCTTCACCGTGTGGAGCAACGTGTTCGACCGTGCGCAGCTCGGCGCGGGCGAGGGCGGCGAGCAGGAGACGCTGCTCGTGCAGGGCGGCTCGAGCGGCATCGGCGTGACGGCGATCCAGATCGCGCATGCGCTCGGCTTTCGCGTGTTCGCGACGGCCGGCACCGCCGACAAGTGCCGCGCGTGCGAGGCGCTCGGCGCCGAGCGCGCGATCAACTACAAGACCGAAGACTTCGTCGAGGTCGTGAAGTCGCTGACGCACGATCGCGGCGTCGACGTGATTCTCGACATGGTGGCCGGTTCGTACGTGCCGCGCGAGCTGTCCGCGCTCGCGGACGGCGGCCGTCTCGTGCTGATCGCACTGCTCGGCGGTGCGAAGGCCGACGTCAACCTCGGCGAGATCCTGCGCCGCCGGCTGACGATCACGGGTTCGACGCTGCGCCCGCGTCCGGTCGAGTTCAAGGCGCGCATCGCTGCACAACTGAAGGCGCGCGTGTGGCCGCTGATCGCCGAAGGCCGCATCAAGCCGGTGATCTATCGCGTGCTGCCGGCCGCGGACGCCGCGCAGGCCCATGCGCTGATGGAAAGCAGCGAGCACACCGGCAAGATCGTCCTCGATTGGGGTACGAACGCGTGACGGCCCGTGTGGCCGGGCTTGACATGCGCGGTTTGACCGGTTCAAGCCGTGCGCAGTAAAATCGCGGGTTTGCTTCGCCAGATCAAACCTGACGGCCGGTTTCCGGCGCGTTAATGACACAGCGGTGACGAGACAGACACGATGTCGAAACAGAGAACTAAGCGGGTGATCGGCAACTGGAAGATGCACGGCCGGCTGGCCGGCAACCAGGCGTTGCTGAACGAAGTGGTGCAGGGCGCGGGCGCGGTGGCGGCCGAAACGTCGGTCGGCGTGTGCGTGCCGTTCCCGTATCTCGCGCAGGTTCACGCGCAGCTCGACGGCGGCCGTGTCGCCTGGGGCGCGCAGGACGTGTCCGCGCACGAACAGGGCGCGTTCACCGGCGAAGTGGCGGCCGCGATGGTTGCGGAGTTCGGCGCACGCTATGCGATCGTCGGTCACTCGGAGCGTCGCGCGTATCACGGCGAAAGCAACGAGACGGTCGCGGCGAAGGCGCAGCGCGCGCTCGCAGCCGGCCTCACGCCGGTCGTGTGCGTCGGCGAGACGCTCGACGAGCGCGAGTCGGGTGCGACCGAGCAGGTCGTCGGTGCGCAACTGGATGCGGTGCTGGCCGCGCTGACGGCCGACGAGGCTGTACGCATCGTCGTCGCGTACGAGCCGGTCTGGGCGATCGGTACGGGCAAGAGCGCGACCTCCGCGCAGGCACAGGACGTGCACGCGTTCCTGCGCACGCGTCTCGCGGCGAAGGGGGCGGCGGACGTGTCCGTGCTGTACGGCGGCAGCGTGAAGCCGGACAACGCGGAAGAGCTGTTCGCGCAACCGGACATCGACGGTGGCCTGATCGGCGGCGCGTCGCTGAAGGCGGAAGATTTCCTGGCGATCTGCCGGGCCGCGCGATAAGCGGTCCGAGATCGAATTGAACCATGACGGCGGCCGGACGGTCCGGTCGCCCGATCCAATCGGGTGGGTGTGATGCTGTTATTCAAGACGCTGATTATTGTGGTGCAGGTGTTGTCTGCGCTCGGTGTGATTGGTCTCGTGCTGCTGCAGCACGGCAAGGGTGCCGACATGGGCGCTGCGTTCGGCAGCGGTGCGTCGGGCAGCCTGTTCGGTGCGACGGGCTCGGCGAACTTCCTGTCGCGTACGACGGGCATTCTCGCGACGATCTTCTTCGTCGCGACGCTCGCGCTGACCTACCTCGGTTCGTACAAGTCGACGCCGTCGGCCGGCGTGCTCGGCGCGGCAGCGACCGCACCGGCATCGGCGCCTGCAGCATCGGTACCGGCTGTCGCGGCATCCGGTGCCGCTGCGGGCTCGGCTGCGAGCGCGCCGGGCCAGGACGTCCCGAAATAAAAAGTTAAATTTTTCGCGTTTGTGCGTTGAACAAATCTGGAACTCGGGTTAGAATTTAATTCTTGAAGCGATTCGCGGGAAACAAGCAACACAACCCGAGTTGCATGCAGTGCCGACGTGGTGAAATTGGTAGACACGCTATCTTGAGGGGGTAGTGGCGAAAGCTGTGCGAGTTCGAGTCTCGCCGTCGGCACCAAAGTTACTCAATGCCAGCCGCTTCTAGTGGCTGGCATTTTTCATTTCTGGGGTGTGCTTGCGGTTGTCTTGCGATCGCCTGCACTCCGAAATGATCCCTTCCGCCGGATAGTGGTATTCTCCGGACGCTCAGAACCAACCGATAGAGGATTGCCTTGAACCTCGCAGCCTATTACCCCGTCTTGTTGTTCCTCCTCGTGGGCACTGGTTTAGGTATAGCGCTGGTCAGCATCGGCAAGCTCCTTGGTCCCAACAAGCCGGACGTCGAGAAGAACGCACCGTACGAGTGCGGCTTCGAAGCCTTTGAAGACGCCCGGATGAAATTCGACGTCCGGTATTACCTCGTCGCCATCCTGTTCATCATCTTCGATCTCGAAACCGCATTCCTGTTTCCGTGGGGCGTCGCGCTCCGGGACATCGGCTGGCCGGGTTTCATCGCAATGATGATTTTTCTGCTCGAATTCCTGCTGGGCTTTGCCTATATCTGGAAGAAGGGCGGGCTCGACTGGGAGTGATGGGTTAATCGCCGGTTTGCATGGGCGGCCACGCTCGGTCGCTCGTCTGGAGTGGAAAGCAAATGAGTATCGAAGGGGTCTTGAAGGAAGGGTTTGTCACCACGACGGCTGACAAGCTGATCAACTGGACGCGTACCGGCTCGCTGTGGCCGATGACGTTCGGGCTCGCGTGTTGTGCCGTCGAGATGATGCATGCGGGCGCGGCCCGTTATGACCTGGACCGGTTCGGCGTCGTGTTTCGTCCGAGTCCGCGTCAGTCGGACGTGATGATCGTCGCCGGCACGCTGTGCAACAAGATGGCGCCCGCGCTGCGCCGCGTGTACGACCAGATGGCCGAGCCGCGCTGGGTGATCTCGATGGGGTCGTGCGCGAACGGCGGTGGCTACTACCACTACTCGTACTCGGTGGTCCGCGGCTGCGACCGGATCGTGCCGGTCGACGTCTACGTGCCGGGCTGTCCGCCCACGGCCGAGGCGCTGGTCTATGGCGTGATCCAGCTTCAGGCGAAGATCCGCCGCACCAATACCATCGCCCGTCAATAAAGCCCCGAGCGTCCCCTCAATATGGCAAGCAAAATCGAGACCCTCAAGGCAAACCTCGAAGCCGCGCTCGGCGCGCGCGTGGTGAGCCTCACCGAAGCAATCGGTGAACTGACGCTCGTCGTGAAGGCGAGCGATTACCTCGAAGTCGCAAAGACGCTGCGCGACGATCCGAAGCTCCGCTTCGAGCAGCTGCTCGATCTCTGCGGCGTCGACTACCAGACCTTCGGCGACGGTGCCTACGACGGCCCGCGCTTCGCGGCCGTGTCGCATCTGCTGTCGGTCACGAACAACTGGCGTCTGCGCCTGCGCGCATTCGCGCCGGACGACGACCTGCCGATCGTTGCATCGCTGGTCGACATCTGGACCTCCGCGAACTGGTACGAGCGCGAAGCGTTCGACCTGTACGGCATCGTGTTCGAAGGCCACCCCGACCTGCGCCGCATCCTCACCGACTACGGCTTCATCGGCCACCCGTTCCGCAAGGACTTCCCGGTGTCGGGCTACGTCGAAATGCGTTACGACCCGGAAGAGAAGCGGGTGGTGTACCAGCCGGTGACGATCGAGCCGCGCGAAATCACGCCGCGCGTGATCCGCGAGGATCGCTATGGCGGTCTGAAACATTAAGGGGGCGTCATGGCAGAAATCAAGAACTACACGCTCAACTTCGGCCCGCAGCACCCGGCAGCGCACGGCGTGCTGCGCCTCGTGCTCGAGCTCGACGGCGAAGTCATCCAGCGTGCCGATCCGCACATCGGCCTGCTGCACCGCGCGACGGAAAAGCTCGCGGAATCCAAAACGTTCATCCAGTCCGTGCCCTACATGGATCGTCTCGACTACGTGTCGATGATGGTCAACGAGCACGGCTACGTGCTTGCGATCGAGAAGCTGCTCGGCATCGAAGTGCCCGAGCGCGCGCAGTACATCCGCGTGCTGTTCGACGAGATCACGCGCGTGCTGAACCACCTGATGTGGATCGGCGCGCACGCACTCGACGTCGGCGCGATGGCGGTGTTCCTGTACGCCTTCCGCGAACGCGAAGACCTGATGGACGTGTACGAAGCGGTGTCCGGCGCCCGGATGCACGCGGCGTACTACCGTCCGGGCGGCGTCTACCGCGACCTGCCTGACGCAATGCCGCAATACAAGGCGTCGAAGATTCGCAACGAGAAGGCGCTCGCGAAGATGAACGAAGCGCGCAGCGGCTCGGTGCTCGACTTCATCGACGACTTCTTCACGCGCTTCCCGAAGTGCGTCGACGAATACGAAACGCTGCTCACCGACAACCGGATCTGGAAACAGCGTCTGGTCGGGATCGGCGTGGTCAGCCCCGAACGTGCGCTGCAGATGGGCCTGACGGGCCCGATGCTGCGCGGCTCGGGTATCGCATGGGATCTGCGCAAGAAACAGCCGTACGAAGTGTACGATCGCATGGATTTCGACGTGCCGGTCGGCGTGAACGGCGATTGCTACGACCGCTATCTGGTGCGCGTCGAAGAAATGCGCCAGTCGATCCGCATCGCGAAACAGTGTATTGAGTGGCTCCGCAAGAATCAGGGCCCGGTGATGACGGACAATCACAAGGTTGCCCCGCCGTCGCGCGTCGGCATGAAGACCAACATGGAAGACTTGATTCACCACTTCAAGCTCTTCACCGAAGGTTTCCATGTGCCGGAAGGCGAAGCGTACGCGGCGGTCGAGCATCCGAAAGGCGAGTTCGGCATCTACCTCGTGTCGGACGGTGCCAACAAGCCGTATCGCCTCAAGATTCGCGCACCGGGTTTCGCTCACCTGGCGTCCCTCGACGAAATGGCGCGCGGTCACATGATCGCCGACGCCGTCACGATCATCGGTACGCAGGACATCGTGTTCGGCGAGATCGATCGCTAATGGTTGCGCCGCCCGCGCGAGCGGGCGGTGGGCAGTCAATCACATGCGATGCGCGCTGAACCGGCGCGGCTTCGCAAGCTGTCAACAGAGTGAGCGCCAGGTCTGCCGTCCATGCACCCCAGTGTGCGGCAGGTTGTTCGTTCGGTAGGAATTGAAAGAGTCGTGTCTGAAAATGATCTCAGCTGAAGGCCTGAAGGAAATCGATCGAGCGTTGACGAAGTATCCCGCCGATCAGAAACAGTCCGCCGTGATGTCGGCGTTGGCCGTTGCTCAGGAAGAGCACGGCTGGCTGTCGCCCGAACTGATGCAGTTCGTCGCGGACTATCTCGGCATGCCGGCCGTTGCCGTGCAGGAAGTCGCGACGTTCTACACGATGTACGAGCTCAACCCGGTCGGCAAGCACAAGATCACGCTCTGTACGAACCTGCCGTGCCAGCTTGGCCCGCACGGTGGCGCGGAAGCGACTGCCGACTACCTGAAACAGAAGCTCGGCATCGGCTTCGGCGAGACCACGCCCGACGGCAAGTTCACGCTGAAGGAAGGCGAATGCATGGGCTCGTGCGGCGATGCGCCGGTGCTGCTGGTGAACAATCACAGAATGTGCAGCTTCATGAGCCGCGAGAAGATCGACCAGCTGCTTGAGGAGCTCTCGAAATGACGTCCCTCCACGACCGTCACATCAAACCGCTGATCCTCGCTGGTCTGAACGGCGAGAACTGGCATCTCGAAGATTACGTTGCGCGCGGCGGTTACAAGCAGCTGCGCCGCATTCTCGAAGAAAAGATTCCGCCCGAGCAGGTGATCGCCGACGTGAAGGCGTCGGGCCTGCGTGGCCGGGGCGGTGCGGGCTTCCCGACCGGCCTGAAGTGGAGCTTCATGCCGCGCCAGTTCCCGGGGCAGAAGTACCTCGTCTGCAACTCGGACGAAGGCGAGCCGGGCACGTTCAAGGATCGCGACATCCTGCGCTGGAACCCGCATGCGCTGATCGAAGGCATGGCCATCGGCGCGTACGCGATGGGCATCACCGTCGGCTACAACTACATCCACGGCGAAATCTTCGAAGTGTATCGACGCTTCGAAGCCGCGCTCGATGAAGCGCGCGCAGCCGGGTTCCTCGGCGACAACATCATGGGCTCGGAATTCTCGTTCCAGCTGCACGCGCACCACGGTTACGGCGCGTACATCTGCGGCGAGGAAACGGCGCTGCTCGAGTCGCTCGAAGGCAAGAAGGGCCAGCCGCGCTTCAAGCCGCCGTTCCCGGCGAGCTTCGGCGTGTACGGCAAGCCGACCACGATCAACAACACCGAGACGTTCGCCGCGGTGCCGTTCCTGCTGTCCATCGGGCCGCAGAATTACCTCGAGATCGGCAAGCCGAACAACGGCGGCACGAAGATTTTCTCGGTATCGGGCGACGTCGAGCGTCCGGGCAACTACGAAGTGCCGCTCGGCACGCCGTTCGCGACGCTGATGGAGCTCGCCGGCGGGATGCGCGGCGGCAAGAAGATCAAGGCCGTGATCCCGGGCGGTTCGTCGGCGCCGGTGATCCCGGGCGACATCATGATGCAGACGGATCTCGACTACGATTCGATCGCGAAGGCCGGCTCGATGCTCGGCTCCGGCGCGGTGATCGTGATGGATGAGACGCGTTGCATGGTGCGCTCGCTGCTGCGCCTGTCGTACTTCTATTACGAGGAATCGTGCGGTCAGTGCACGCCGTGCCGCGAAGGCACCGGCTGGCTGTATCGCGTCGTGAATCGTATCGAGCACGGCGAAGGGCGCCAGGAAGATCTGGACCTGCTGAACTCGGTTGCCGAGAACATCATGGGCCGTACGATCTGTGCACTCGGCGATGCGGCGGCGATGCCGGTACGCGGGATGCTCAAGCACTACTGGGACGAATTCGCGTACCACGTCGAGCACAAGCACTGCATGGTCGGCGGCCACGCGCACGCGGCGGCGGCCTGAAGCGAACCCGGTTGCGGAATTTGAGCGCACGGTCGGGCGAAGGCGCGAACGGGCGGAAATAGGTTAAGGACCATTCACCATCATGGTTGAACTTGAAATAGACGGCAAGAAGGTCGAGGTGCCCGAAGGCAGCATGGTGATCCAGGCTGCGCACAAGGCGGATACGTACATTCCTCACTTCTGCTATCACAAGAAACTGTCGGTTGCGGCCAACTGCCGGATGTGTCTCGTCGAAGTCGAGAAGATGCCGAAGGCCGTGCCTGCCTGCGCGACCCCCGTGTCGGCCGGCATGATCGTCCACACGCAGTCCGACAAGGCCGTGAAGGCGCAGCAGTCGGTGATGGAATTCCTCCTCATCAATCACCCGCTCGATTGCCCGATCTGCGATCAGGGCGGCGAATGCCAGCTGCAGGATCTGGCGGTCGGCTACGGCAAGTCGTCGTCGCGCTACTCGGAAGAAAAGCGCGTGGTGTTCCACAAGAACGTGGGCCCGCTGATTTCGATGGAAGAAATGTCGCGTTGCATCCACTGCACGCGCTGCGTCCGCTTCGGCCAGGAAATCGCCGGCGTGATGGAGTTCGGCATGCTGGGCCGTGGCGAGCACTCGGAAATCACGACGTTCGTCGGCAAGACGGTCGATTCCGAAATGTCGGGCAACATGATCGACCTGTGCCCGGTCGGCGCGCTGACCAGCAAGCCGTTCCGCTACAGCGCCCGGACGTGGGAACTGTCGCGCCGCAAGTCGGTGAGCCCGCACGATTCCGTCGGCGCGAACCTCGTCGTGCAGGTGAAGAACAACCGCGTGATGCGCGTGCTGCCGTTCGAGAACGAAGCGATCAACGAATGCTGGATCTCGGACAAGGACCGCTTCTCGTATGAAGGCCTCAACAGCGACGAGCGCCTGACGAAGCCGATGCTGAAGCAGGGCGGCCAGTGGATCGAAACCGACTGGCAGACCGCGCTCGAATACGTCGCGAAGGGCCTGAAGGGCATCGCCGCGGATCACGGCGCGAACGCGCTGGCGATGCTCGCGAGCGCGCACAGCACCGCTGAAGAGCTGTTCCTCGTGAAGCAGCTCGCCAACGAGCTGAAGACGCCGAACGTCGACTTCCGTCTGCGTCAGCAGGATTTCTCGGCGCCGGTCCAGGGCGCACCGTGGCTCGGCATGCCGATCGCCGACCTGTCGAACGTGGACGCCGCGTTCGTCGTCGGTTCGTTCCTGCGTCGCGACCACCCGCTGTTTGCGTCGCGCCTGCGTCAGGCTGCGAAGAACGGCGCGAAGCTGCACTTCCTGCACGCGACCGGTGACGACGCACTGATCCCGACCGCGCAGCGCATCGTCGCTGCACCGTCCGCATGGCTCGACGAACTCGCCGGCATCGCCGCGGCTGTCGCGCAACTGCGCGGCGTCGCGCTGCCCGACGCACTGGCAGGCGTCACCGCATCGCCGGCCGCGCAGGCTGTCGCGCAGTCGCTGTCGAACGGCGAACGCCGCGCGGTGCTGCTCGGCAACGTCGCGGTCCGCCATCCGGCATTCGCGAAGCTGCATGCCGTCGCCAAGTGGATCGCCGACAACACCGGCGCCACGTTCGGCTTCCTGACGGAAGCGGCGAACACGGTGGGCGCGCACGTCGTCGGCGCACTGCCGGGCGAAGGCGGCCTGAACGCACGCGAAGCGTTCGCGCAGCCGCGCAAGGGCTATGTGCTGCTGAACGTCGAACCGGAATTCGATACCGCCGATCCGGCACAGGCCCTGGCTGCGCTGAACCAGGCGGAAATGGTCGTCGTGATGTCGCCGTTCAAGCACGGCCTCGACTACGCCGACGTGCTGCTGCCGGTTGCGCCGTTCACGGAAACGGCCGGTACGTACGTCAACGCCGAAGGCACCGTGCAGAGCTTCAACGGCGTCGTGCGCCCGCTCGGCGACACGCGTCCGGGCTGGAAGGTGCTGCGCGTGCTCGGCAGCCTGCTGGGCCTGCCGAACTTCGAATACGAGACCTCGGAAGAAGTGCGTCTCGCCGCGCTCGGCGACGCCGGCGTTGCAGGCCGCCTGTCGAACCAGACGTCGGTCGCCCCGGTGCGTGCCGCGGCGAATGCCGCGAACGGCGGCTTCGAGCGCCTGGCCGATGTGCCGATCTATCACGCCGACGCGCTCGTGCGCCGTGCAGGTGCGCTGCACCTGACGACCGCTGCGAAGGCGGCGAATGCCGCAGCCCTGCCGGCCGCGCTGTTCGACAAGCTGGGCTTGAAGGAAGGCGACGCCGTGCGCGTGCGCCAGGGCGAGCGTGCGGTGCAGTTGCCGGCCGTGCGCGACGCGAATCTTGCGGAGACGGTCGTTCGCGTGTCGGCGGCGACGCCTGCCGGCGCAGCGCTCGGCAGCCTGTCCGGTGAACTGGTGGTGGAGAAGGCGTAAATGAGCTTGTTCGATACGATCAACGCGGGCGGGGCCGAGCTTCTCGGCTTCGCATGGCCGACGGTGTGGGCAGTCGTGCGCATCCTCGTCGTCTCCGTCGTCATCCTGCTGTGCGTCGCGTACCTGATTCTGTGGGAACGCAAGCTGATCGGCTGGATGCACGTGCGTCTCGGCCCGAACCGCGTCGGCCCCGGCGGCCTGCTGCAGCCGATCGCCGACGTGCTGAAGCTGCTGCTGAAGGAAGTCATTCAGCCGAGCGCCGCCAGCCGCTGGCTGTACCTGATTGCGCCGGTGATGACCGTCGTGCCGGCGTTCGCCGTGTGGGCCGTGATCCCGTTCCAGGCCGAAGCGGTCCTCGCGAACGTGAACGCGGGCCTGCTGTACGCGATGGCGATCTCGTCGATCGGCGTGTACGCGGTGATTCTCGCGGGCTGGGCATCGAACTCGAAGTACGCATTCCTCGGCGCGATGCGCGCGGCGGCACAGATGGTGTCGTACGAAATCTCGATGGGCTTCGCGCTGGTGCTGGTGCTGATGACGGCCGGCAGCCTGAACCTGTCGGAAATCGTCGGTTCGCAACAGCACGGCTTCTTCGCGGGCCACGGCGTGAACTTCCTGTCGTGGAACTGGCTGCCGCTGCTGCCGGCGTTCGTCGTGTACTTCATCTCGGGCATCGCCGAAACGAACCGCCACCCGTTCGACGTGGTGGAAGGGGAGTCGGAGATCGTCGCAGGTCACATGATCGATTACTCGGGTATGGCGTTCGCGCTGTTCTTCCTCGCCGAGTACATCAACATGATCGTGATCTCGGCGCTGGCTGCGACGCTGTTCCTCGGCGGCTGGGATGCACCGTTCGAATTCCTGTCGTTCATCCCGGGCATCTTCTGGCTGGTGCTGAAGGTCTTCGCGCTGCTGTCGGTGTTCATCTGGGTCCGCGCGACGTTCCCGCGCTACCGTTACGACCAGATCATGCGTCTGGGCTGGAAGGTGTTCCTCCCCGTCACCGTGATCTGGGTGATCGTGGTCGGCTTCTGGATGATGTCGCCGCTGAACATCTGGGTGAAGTAAGGACGAAATCATGACGGCTATCCAACACTTCTTTAAGACTTTCTTCCTGACCGAGCTGCTGAAAGGGCTCGCGCTGACCGGTCGTTATACGTTCAAGCGCAAGGTCACCGTGCAGTTCCCGGAAGAGAAGACCCCGATCTCGCCGCGTTTTCGCGGGCTGCATGCACTGCGCCGCTATGAAAACGGCGAGGAGCGCTGCATCGCGTGCAAGCTGTGCGAGGCCGTGTGCCCCGCCATGGCGATCACGATCGAATCGGAAACGCGCGCGGACAACACGCGCCGCACGACGCGCTACGACATCGACCTGACGAAGTGCATCTTCTGCGGTTTCTGCGAAGAGAGCTGCCCGGTCGATTCAATCGTCGAGACGCAGATTCTCGAGTACCACGGCGAAAAGCGCGGCGACCTGTATTTCACGAAGGAAATGCTGCTCGCGGTGGGCGATCGCTACGAGAAGGACATCGCCGCGGCGAAGGCCGCCGACGCGCCGTATCGTTGATTGTGTTTGCAGTGCCGGCCCGAAGCACGGGCCGAGCCGCCGCGACGGGTGCGGCACGCGAGAGCGTCCCGCAAGCCGCGCCTGACTATGGCCTAACGATGAACCGGTAATCATGGAATTCACGACCGTACTGTTCTACATCTTCGCGCTGCTCCTGGTGGTATCAGGGCTGAAGGTGATCACTTCGCGCAACCCGGTGGCGTCTGCGCTTTTCCTTGTGCTGGCGTTCTTCAACGCCGCCGCGATCTGGATGCTGCTGGAAGCGGAGTTCCTCGCGATCCTGCTGGTGCTGGTCTACGTGGGCGCCGTGATGGTGCTGTTCCTGTTCGTCGTGATGATGCTGGACATCAACATCGACTACCTGCGCCGCGACTTCAAGCGCTTCGTACCGATGGCGACCGTGGTGGGCGCGATCATCGTGATCGAGACCGCGCTGATCCTGTGGCGCGGCTACGGCGACACGCACACGGTGCACGCGATGGCGACGGGCGAGATGGCCAACTGGTCGAACACGCGCCTGATCGGCAAGGTGATCTACACCGACTACATCTTCGCGTTTGAAATCGCCGGCCTCGTGCTGCTGGTCGCGATCATTGCCGCGATCGGGCTGACCGAGCGCAAGGGCAAGGACAGCAAGCGCCAGCGCGTGTCGGATCAGGTCAAGGTGCAACGCAACGACCGCGTGCGCCTCGTGAAGATGGAAGCGGAAAAGCCGCAGCCGGAAGCGGCGCAGAGCGAAGCCGGTTCGGGCACCAACGGCTAAGCGGAGGAAAAGAAAATCATGCTGACTCTTGCTCACTACCTCGTGCTCGGCGCGATCCTGTTTGCGATCGCGATCGTCGGGATCTTCCTGAACCGCCGCAACATCATCATCATCCTGATGTCGATCGAACTGATGCTGCTGGCGGTGAATACCAATTTCGTCGCGTTCTCGCATTACCTCGGCGATGTGCACGGCCAGATCTTCGTGTTCTTCGTGCTGACGGTCGCCGCAGCGGAAGCCGCGATCGGTCTCGCGATTCTGGTGACCCTGTTCCGTAAGCTCGACACGATCAATGTCGAGGATCTCGATCAGCTCAAAGGTTAATTTCAGGCAACGCTGTTATGTCAACGACACTCAATGAAAACCTGCTGCTGGCGATTCCGCTCGCTCCGCTGGCCGGCTCGCTGATTGCGGGGCTGTTCGGGAACGCAGTCGGGCGCAAGGGCGCACACCGGATCACGATCCTCGGCGTGATGATCGCGTTCCTCCTGTCGGCGAAAGTCTTCTTCGACGTGATGGGCGGCGCAAGCTTCAACGCGACCGTCTACGAATGGATGAACGTCGGTTCGCTGAAACTCGAAGTCGGCTTCCTCGTCGATTCGCTGACCGCGATGATGATGGTCGTCGTGACCTTCGTCTCGCTGATGGTGCACGTGTACACGATCGGCTACATGGCGGAAGAAGACGGCTACCAGCGCTTCTTCTCGTACATCTCGCTGTTCACGTTCTCGATGCTGATGCTCGTGATGAGCAACAACTTCCTGCAGCTGTTCTTCGGCTGGGAAGCGGTGGGTCTGGTGTCGTACCTGCTGATCGGCTTCTACTTCACGCGTGAGAGCGCGATCTACGCGAACATGAAGGCGTTCCTCGTGAACCGCGTGGGCGACTTCGGCTTCCTGCTCGGCATCGGCCTGCTGCTCGCGTTCGCCGGCTCGATGAACTACGGCGAAGTGTTCGCGAAGCGCGCGGAACTCGCGAGCCTGCACTTCCCGGGTACCGACTGGGGCCTGCTGACGGTTGCCTGTATCTGCCTGTTCATCGGCGCGATGGGCAAGTCGGCGCAGTTCCCGCTGCACGTGTGGCTGCCGGACTCGATGGAAGGCCCGACCCCGATCTCGGCGCTGATTCACGCGGCGACGATGGTGACGGCCGGTATCTTCATGGTGTCGCGCATGTCGCCGCTGTTCGAGCTGTCGGACACCGCGCTGTCGTTCATCACGGTGATCGGCGCGATCACGGCGCTCTTCATGGGCTTCCTCGGCATCGTCCAGAACGACATCAAGCGCGTGGTCGCGTACTCGACGCTGTCGCAGCTCGGCTACATGACCGTCGCGCTCGGCGTGTCCGCTTACCCGGTCGCCGTGTTCCACCTGATGACGCACGCGTTCTTCAAGGCGCTGCTGTTCCTTGGCGCCGGCTCGGTCATCATGGGCATGCACCACGACCAGGACATGCGCAACATGGGCGGCCTGCGCAAGTACATGCCGATCACGTGGATCACGTCGCTCGTCGGTTCGCTGGCGCTGATCGGTACGCCGTTCTTCTCGGGCTTCTACTCGAAGGACTCGATCATCGACGCGGTGAAGCTGTCGCACCTGCCGGGTTCGGGCTTCGCGTACTTCGCGGTCGTCGCGAGCGTGTTCGTCACGGCGCTGTATTCGTTCCGCATGTACTTCCTGGTGTTCCACGGCGAAGAGCGGTTCCGCAAGCCGAAGCATCCGGAATCGCCGATGGGCATGGCGGCCGCACACGGCCACGACGACCACGGCCATGGCCACGGTCATGACGACCACGCGCACGAGCCGCACGAGACCCCGTGGGTCGTGTGGGTGCCGCTGGTCCTGCTGGCGATCCCGTCGGTGATCATCGGTGCGTTCGCGATCAGCCCGATGCTGTTCGGCGATTTCTTCCAGCACGGCGTCGCGTTCGACAAGGTGATCTTCATCGGCGAAAACCATCCGGCGCTGGCCGAGATGGCCGAAGAGTTCCACGGCTGGGTGGGCATGGGCCTGCACTCGGTGTCGGGCTTGCCGGTCTGGCTCGCGCTCGCCGGTGTCGTCGTCGCCTGGTTCCTGTACCTGAAGCGTCCGGAACTGCCGGCGTCGATCCGCCGCGCGTTCGGCCCGATCTACACGCTGCTGGACAACAAGTACTACATGGACAAGATCAACGAAGTGGTGTTCGCCCGTGGTTCGGTGGCGATCGGCCGCGGCCTGTGGAAGGAAGGCGACGTCGTCGTGATCGACGGCCTCGTCAACGGCAGCGCCCGGTTCATCGGCTGGTTCGCCGGCGTGATCCGCTTCCTCCAATCCGGTTACATCTATCACTACGCGTTCGCCATGATCATCGGCATGCTGGGGCTCCTGACCCTGTTTGTAACGCTCGGCGGCAAATAAGGCGGGGGACAACTAATGCACGCTTTTCCGATTCTCAGTACCGCGATCTGGCTGCCGATCGTTTTCGGCCTCCTCGTGCTTGCGGTGGGTAACGACAAAAATCCGGGGACGGCCCGCTGGGTCGCGCTGATCGGCTCGCTGCTCGGTCTTGCGGTCACGATCCCGCTGATCACGGGCTTCGACTCGAGCACGGCTGCGCTGCAGTTCGTCGAGAAGTCGACCTGGATCGAACGTTTCGACATCGCATATCACCTCGGCGTCGACGGCATCTCGATGTGGTTCGTCGTGCTGACCGCGCTGATCACGGTGATCGTCGTGATCGCCGCGTGGGAGGTGATCACCGAGAACGTCGCGCAGTACCTCGCGGCCTTCCTGATCCTGTCCGGGATCATGATCGGCGTGTTCTCGTCGGCCGACGGCCTGCTGTTCTACGTGTTCTTCGAAGCGACCCTGATCCCGATGTACATCATCATCGGCGTGTGGGGTGGCCCGAACCGCGTGTATGCGGCGTTCAAGTTCTTCCTGTACACGCTGGCCGGCTCGCTGCTGATGCTGGTCGCGCTGATCTACCTGTACACGGAAACGCACTCGTTCGACCTCGCGACGTGGCAGAACGCGAAGATCGCGATGACGCCGCAGATCCTGCTGTTCATCGCATTCTTCCTCGCCTTCGCGGTGAAGGTGCCGATGTGGCCGGTGCACACGTGGTTGCCGGACGCGCACGTGGAAGCGCCGACGGGCGGCTCGGTCGTGCTGGCTGCGATCATGCTGAAGCTCGGCGCGTACGGTTTCCTGCGCTTCTCGCTGCCGATCACGCCTGACGCGAGCCACTTCCTGGCACCGGTCGTGATCACGCTGTCGCTGATCGCGGTGATCTACATCGGCCTCGTCGCGATGGTGCAGTCCGACATGAAGAAGCTGGTCGCGTATTCGTCGATCGCGCACATGGGCTTCGTCACGCTGGGTTTCTTCATCTTCAACCAGCTCGGCGTCGAAGGCGCGATCATCCAGATGATCTCGCACGGCTTCGTGTCGGGCGCGATGTTCCTCTGCATCGGCGTGCTGTACGACCGCGTGCACTCGCGCCAGATCGCCGATTACGGTGGCGTCGTCAACGTGATGCCGAAGTTCGCGGCGTTTGCGATGCTGTTCTCGATGGCCAACTGCGGTCTTCCGGGTACCTCGGGTTTCGTCGGCGAGTTCATGGTGATTCTCGCGGCCGTCCAGTACAACTTCTGGATCGCCTTCGGCGCGGCGTTCACGCTGATCCTCGGCGCGGCTTACACGTTGTGGATGTACAAGCGCGTGTACTTCGGCGCGGTGGCGAACGATCACGTTGCCAAGCTGAAGGACATCGGCCGTCGCGAATTCCTGATGCTGGCCGTGCTTGCCGCGTTCACGATGCTGATGGGCCTGTATCCGAAGCCTTTCACCGACGTGATGCACGTTTCCGTGGAAAACCTCCTCTCCCACGTCGCGCAGTCGAAGCTGCCGCTGGCCCAGTAATCGCGAGCGGAGGAACTCAAGATCATGAACGCTCCTATGAATGTCCTGTTGCCTGACGCGCTGGTGATGGCCGCCATCGTCGTCGCATGGCTGAACGATACCTTTACCGGTGCTTCCGGCCGCCGCCTGACCTATCTGATCGCGGTCGTTTCGTCGGTCGTCGCCGGCGTGTGGTTCTCGGTGCAGGCGCTCGACCCGCATCAGTACTACTTCTTCTCGAAGATGATCGTCGTCGACTCGTTCGCGAGCACGATGAAGGCGGTCGTGTCGTTCGGCTTCGCGGTCTCGCTCGTCTACTCGCGCAAGTACCTCGAAGATCGCGACATGTTCCGCGGCGACGTGTTCCTGCTCGGCATGTTCTCGCTGCTCGGTCAGCTGGTCATGGTGTCGGGCAACAACTTCCTGACGCTGTACCTCGGTCTCGAACTGATGTCGCTGTCGCTGTACGCGGTCATCGCGCTGCGCCAGGACGCCGCGCAGTCGAGCGAAGCAGCGATGAAGTACTACGTGCTGGGCGCGCTCGCGTCGGGCTTCGTGCTGTACGGCATCTCGATGCTCTACGGCGCGACCGGCTCGCTCGAGCTGGGCGAGGTGTACAAGGCAGTCGGCGGCAATACCGACGCAGCCGTGCTGATGTTCGGCGTGATCTTCATCGTCGCCGGTATCGCGTTCAAGCTCGGCGCCGTGCCGTTCCACATGTGGGTGCCGGACGTCTACCAGGGCGCACCGACCGCGATGACGCTGTTCGTCGGCGGCGGTCCGAAGGTTGCCGCATTCGCGTGGGGCCTGCGCTTCCTGGTGATGGGCCTGCTGCCGCTCGCACAGAACTGGCAGACCGCGCTCGTGATCCTCGCTGCGCTGTCGCTGATCGTCGGTAACATCACCGGTATCGTCCAGCGCAACATCAAGCGGATGCTCGCGTACTCGGCGATCTCGAACATGGGCTTCGTGCTGCTCGGCCTGCTCGCGGGCATCGTGAAGGGCGACGCGTCGGCACCGGCGAACGCCTACAGCTCGGCGATGTTCTACGCAATCGTCTACCTGATCACGACGCTCGGCTCGTTCGGCGTGGTGATGCTGCTCGCACGCCGAGATTTCGAAGCGGAAACGATCGACGACTTCAAGGGCCTCAACAAGCGCAGCCCGGTGTTCGCGTTCGTGATGATGGTCATGATGTTCTCGCTGGCCGGCATCCCGCCGACCGTCGGCTTCTACGCGAAGCTGGCCGTGCTCGAGGCTACCGTCAACGCGGGCCTGACGTGGCTGGCCGTGCTGGCCGTGATCACGTCGCTGTTCGGCGCGTTCTACTACCTGCGCATCGTGAAGCTGATGTACTTCGATGCGCCGCAGGATGCGACGCCGATCTCGGGTGACTTCTGCAAGCGCACGATTCTCGTGCTGAACGGCCTGGCGGTCGTCGTGCTCGGCCTGATCCCGAGCCCGCTGCTGACGGCCTGCCTGCAGGCAATCCGTAACACGTTGCCGCTGTAATGTCGGCAGCCGGCTGGTTTATCGTGCTGTTGGCGCTCGTGTGCGCCAACCTGCCGTTCCTGAACCAACGCCTCTTCGCCGTCGTGCCGTTCGGCGCGGCGAAGAAGAGCGCGTGGGTGCGGATCGGCGAGCTGATCGTGCTGTACTTCATCGTCGGTGCGCTCGGCTTCTGGCTCGAGTCGCGCGCCGGCAACCGCTTCGAACAGGGCTGGCAGTTTTACGCGATCACGTTCAGTCTCTTCATCGTGTTCGCGTTCCCCGGCTTCACGTTCCAGTATCTCGTCAAACGACGCTGACAAGGGCCTGTTCGCGCCAATAACGAGCTTGCGAATGCGCCTTGCCGGCTGCAATGCAAGGAGTGGTGAGCGCCGTTTGGCCGCGCCAAACAAGCGACGATCGACGCCGCAGGGCGGCCGGCAAGGCGCGTTCCCCAGATTGGGAAAAATCATTCGCGGGGCTGGCCGCCAGAAGGGCCGATCGCGGCGTCATGCTCCTTGCGAATACGTCGAGTATCCGCTTCGTCGCAATCCTTGCGCTCGGCCCTTCTGGCGGCCAGCGCAAGCTCGTTATTAGCGCGGACAGGCCCTTGGCCGTCGCGCTCAATTTTGGAGCCGCCGATGGCCGAACTACCCAATCACGACGCCGCATTGACCGAAACCTGCCTCGAGAGCGAGGCGATTTTCGAAGGCGCGTTCCTCAAGCTCAAGCGCGATACCGTCCGTCTGCCGGACGGCAAGAAGGCCGTGCGCGAATACGTCCAGCACCCGGGCGCGGTGATGGTGATCCCGCTGTTCGACGACGGCCGCGTGCTGATGGAAAGCCAGTTTCGCTATCCGATCGGCAAGGTGATGGCCGAATTCCCGGCCGGCAAGCTCGATCCGAACGAAGGCGCACTCGCATGCGCGGTGCGCGAACTGCGCGAGGAAACGGGTTACACGGCACGCGAGTATGTGTTTTTGGCCCGCATTCACCCGATCATTTCCTACTCGACCGAATTCATCGACCTGTACCTTGCGCGCGGGCTGACGGCCGGCGAGCGCAAGCTCGACGAGGGCGAATTCCTCGAAACCTTCACCGCGACGCTGGCCGACCTGCAGGAATGGGTGCGCACGGGCCAGATCTCGGACGTGAAGACGATCATCGGCACGATGTGGCTCGACAAGGTGCTGTCCGGCACGTGGCCGCTCGGGCCGATCCAGACGCCCTGAGCGTCGCGTCAGCGGCGGGTGGGGCGCGGCGTTACAATCCCTCGATGCGGCGCGTTCGCGCCGCACGATCTGGATTTAGCACGATCGTTCACAAAACCGCATTTTGCGCTACACTCGTCACACGCCCTGATTCAACATGAAGGTCCTCGATTTACAGTGCCCGCACGGTCATCGGTTCGAAGGCTGGTTCGCTTCCGCCGATGAATTCGAAGCGCAGTTGTCCCGCAAGCTGGTCGAATGTCCGGTGTGCGGGACGACCGAGGTCAACCGTCTGCCGTCGGCGCCGCGCCTGAACCTGTCGGGCGCGTCGCAGGCCCAGCCGGCCGATCCGCGTGCGCTGCAGGCGCAGGTGATGCGCGCACTGCGCGAGGTGCTGGAGAAGACCGAGAACGTGGGCGAGCGCTTCGCCGAGGAAGCGCGGCGCATCCATTACAACGAGGCGCCCGCGCGCAGCATTCGTGGCGTCACGACGCCTGAAGATGCGCAATCCCTGGCCGAAGAAGGCATCGACGTGATGCCGCTGCCGATTCCCGCCGCGCTGAAAGAACCGCTGCAATGACGTACGCAGTGGGTCCTTGCCCGGCTGAACGACCGCGGCGAGCGTCTGCATGGGACCGGAGTAACCGCTAAAGCGCGAACTCCGGTCGACAGGAGACACTGCGCATGGATCTGGATTATTCCCCCGCCGACGACGCGTTCCGCGTTGACGTCCGCGCCTGGCTCGAGGCCAACCTGCCTCACGCACTGCGCGCCAAAGTACTCGATCACAAACGACTCGACCGCGAGGATTTCGCGAGCTGGCACCGGATTCTCGGCCAGCGCGGCTGGTCCGCGCCTGCCTGGCCCGTCGAATACGGCGGCCCGGGCTGGAATGCGACGCAGCGGCACATCTGGGACGAGGAGTGCGCACGGATCGGTGCGCCGACCGTGCTGCCGTTCGGCGTATCGATGGTCGCGCCGGTACTGATGAAATACGGCAGCGAAGCGCAGAAACGCCATTACCTGCCGCGCATTCTCGACGGCTCGGACTGGTGGTGCCAGGGCTACTCGGAGCCGGGTTCCGGCTCCGATCTCGCGTCGCTGCGCACGCGCGCCGAGCGCCACGGCGACCACTACGTCGTCAACGGCCAGAAGACCTGGACCACGCTCGGCCAGTACGCGGACATGATGTTCTGTCTCGTGCGCACCGATCCGGCCGCGAAGAAGCAGGAGGGCATCTCGTTCCTGCTGATCGACATGAAGACGCCCGGCATCACGGTGCGCCCGATCGTCATGCTCGACGAAGACCACGAGGTCAACGAGGTGTTCTTCGAGGACGTGAAGGTGCCGGTCGAGAATCTTGTCGGCGACGAGAACCGCGGCTGGACCTACGCGAAATACCTGCTCGGTCATGAACGCACCGGCATCGCGCGCGTCGGCGCGTCGAAGCGCGAACTCGCGTTCCTGAAGCGCGTGGCGTCGACCCAGCGCAAGAACGGCAAGCCGTTGCTCGCCGATCCGGTGTTCGCCGCGAAGGTCGCGGCGCTCGAAGTCGAGCTGATGGCGCTCGAGGTGACGGTGCTGCGCGTCGTCAGTCGCGAGACGAGCGGCAAGGGGCCCGGCCCCGAAGCATCGATGCTGAAGATCAAGGGCACCGAGGTGCAGCAGGCGCTCACCGAACTGATGGTCGAAGCGATCGGCCCGCTCGCTGCACCGTTCGACGTGCCGTTCCTCGACGGCGAGCGCGAGCACAGCATCGCGGGCGACGACGATGCGGCGCCGCTTGCCGCGTACTACTTCAATTACCGGAAGACGTCGATCTACGGCGGCTCGAACGAGATCCAGAAAAACATCATCGCGCAGATGATTCTGGGGCTGTGATCAGGCAACGGAGACAACCATGGATTTCAGCTTTACCGATGAGCAGCAGCAGTTCACGGACGCGCTGCGCCGTTATCTCGGCGAGCAATACGGCTTCGAAGCGCGCCAGGCGATCGTGCGCAGCGACGCGGGCGTATCGGACACGCAGTGGAGCGCCTTCACCGAACTGGGGTTGACCGCGTTGCCCGTGCCCGACGCACAGGGCGGCTTCGGCGGCGGCCCGGTCGACATGCTGGTCGTGATGCAGGAGCTGTGCCGAGCGCTCGTGATCGAGCCGTACTGGGCCACGGCGGTCGGCGTCGAGGCATTGCGCGTCGCCGGCTCCGGCGCAGGCGAGGATGCCGCGCTGCTGGAGGCGGTCGCGCAAGGACAGAAGCGTGTCGCGGTCGCATTCCACGAACCGCGCGCGCGCTACGACCTGTACGAACTCGACACGCACGCACGCGAGCAGGGCGGCACGTACCGGCTGACCGGTACCAAGTCGGTCGTCCAGCATGGCGCACAGGCGCACGCGTGGATCGTGCCGGCGCGTGTCGACAGCGGCGGCATCGGCCTCTTCGTCGTCGAACGCGACGCAGCGAACGCGAAGGTGGCCGACTACCGGACGATCGACGGCCAGCGTGCCGCGACGCTCGAATTCGACGAAACGCCGGCCCGGCTGCTGTCGGGCGGTGCGCGCGACGCGGCGGCGCTCGAGCAGATTGCCGATTACGCGACGTTCCTGCTGTGCGCGGAAGCAGTCGGCGCGCTCGACGAGCTGAATCGCGCGACGGTCGAATACACGAAGACGCGCGAGCAGTTCGGCGTGCCGATCGCGCGTTTCCAGGCGTTGCAGCACCGGATGGTCGACATGCTGATTCACGCCGAGCAGGCGCGTTCGCTGACCTATCTGGCGGCGGTGCGCTACGCGAGCGGCGACGCCGACGCGCGGCGCAAGGCCGTGTCGGCCGCGAAGGCGCGTGTCGGTGCGGCCGCGCGCTTCGTCGGCCAGCAGGCCGTCCAGTTGCACGGCGGCATGGGCGTGACCAACGAGGTCGCCGCCGCGCATTTGTTCAAGCGGCTGACGATCATCGAGACGACGCTCGGCGATACCGATCATCATCTGGCCCGCATCGCGGCGCTGCCCGATTTCGCGCAGGCCGACGCGGCATGACGGCGACGCGCGAGCGCGCCAGACAAGGAGACTTGCAAGTGGGTATCAGTTACGAAGACCTGGTGGTCGGCAGCACCACCGAAGTGGGCAGCTACACGTTCGAGCCCGACGACATCAAGGCGTTCGCGAAACGCTATGACCCGCAGCCGTTCCATCTCGACGAGGAAGCCGGGAAGGCATCGCACTTCGGCGGGCTCGTCGCGAGCGGCTGGCATACGTGCTCGGTGTTCATGAGCCTGCTCATCAAGAAGCTCGGGCCGGATTCGACCAGCATGGGTTCGCCGGGCATCGACTCGATCCGCTGGCTCAAGCCGGTGCGAGCCGGCGACACGATCACGATGTACCAGAAGGTCCACGACAAGCGCGTGTCGGAGAGCAAGCCCGACCGCGGCATCGTGTCGACGGAGTGGGTCGGCGTGAACGAAGCCGGCGAGACGGTGATCAGCGTGCACACGAAGGTGCTCTTCGGGCTGCGCCATCCGGGACGGGCGAACGCATGACCGATGCGACCTTGCCACTGATCGCATCGGCGCAGGCGCTGCAGGCGCGAGTCGGTGCGGCGCCGCTCGCGAGCAACTGGATCGAGATCGACCAGCCGCGCGTCGACGGCTTTGCCGACGCGACCGGCGATCATCAATGGATTCACGTCGATCCCGAACGCGCGCGGCGCGAGTCGCCGTTCGGCGGACCGATCGCGCACGGGTTCCTGACGCTGTCGCTGATTCCCGCGTTGATGACCGACGCGATGCGCTTCGAGCAGAAGATGGGGGTGAACTACGGGCTGAACCGCGTGCGGTTTCTGAAGCCGGTGCCGGTCGGTGCGCGCGTGCGCGCGCTGTTCGCGGTGAAGGAAACGGCCGAGGCCGCGCGGGGCGGCATACAGGTGACGTGGTCGGTGTCGATCGAGGTCGAGCATCCCGATGCGCCGCGGCCGGTATGCGCGGCGGAGTTCATCACGTTGCACTACTTCTGAAGGGCGGAGCGGCAGGTACGGATGCCGCTCCGCGCGTCACGCACGTGTCAGTGCTTCGCGTATTGCGTCGCGCCGAACAGCACCTCGCGTGCCTTGTCGTCCTGCAGCGGCTTGCGCATCGATGCGAGTACCTCGACGCCGCGTTGCACGGCCGGTCGTGCGGCGATCGCGTCGTGCCAGCGCTTCACGTTCGGCAATTCGTCGAGCACGATGCCCTGGTTTTGCCACGAGCGCGTCCACGGGAACGTCGCAATGTCCGCGATCGTGTACGTGTCGCCTGCGAGATATTCGGATTCGCCGAGGCGCTTCTCCATCACGTTGTACAGGCGCTTCGCTTCGTTCGTGTAGCGGTTGACCGCGTACTCGATCTTCTCCGGTGCATACAGGCGGAAGTGGTGCGCCTGCCCGAGCATCGGGCCGATACCGCCCATCTGGAACATCAGCCATTCGAGCGTTGCATAGCGCGCGGCCGGATCGGCCGGCAGGAACTTGCCGGTTTTCTCCGCGAGGTAGATCAGGATCGCGCCCGATTCGAACAGCGAGATCGGCCGGCCGCCGGGGCCGTCCGGATCGACGATAGCGGGGATCTTGTTGTTCGGGCTGATCTTCAGGAACTCGGGCTGGAACTGGTCGCCTGCACCGATATCGACCGGATGGGCACGATACGCGAGGCCAGTTTCCTCGAGCATGATGTGCACCTTGTGGCCGTTCGGGGTCGCCCAGCTATAGACGTCGATCATCGTCAACTCCTTGGTGGCATGCGCGAAAACGGCGCCGGCAGCGCCGCGACAGGCGGCCATTAGAGCATGGATCGACGCGGGCTGCTGGCGACGGAAACGAGCGGGCAGACGGATGCGTGCAGCCGCAGCGGAAGGTCGCTGTCGACGCTGCGCGCCCCATCGTCCGGATGCGGCGGCGTTGCGTCGTTGCGATGGGCGGTGGGGCGGATCAGCGTTTGTAGTGCGGCTGACGCTTCTCGAGAAAGGCGGTGATGCCTTCGAGGCCGTCCGCATGATGCAGCGAGGCGACGAAATGATCGCGCTCGGTGCCGAGGTGCGCATCGAGCGGTTGCGCCGTCGCGTCGTCGAGCAGCGACTTCATGCGCGTGAGCGCATTCGGCGAGATGCCGGCGAGTGCGTCGGCCCAGGCGAGCGCGTCGTTCAGTGCCGTGCCGGGCACTGCGAGCCGGTTGACGACGCCGAGCGCATGCAGGCGTTCGGCCGTGACCGGCTTGCCTTCGAACAGGATCTCGGCTGCCATCGCGCGCGGCAGTGTGCGCGCGAGGAACCACGAACCGCCGCCGTCCGGCGTGAGGCCCACGCGCGCATACGACATCACGAATTTCGCGTCGTGCGCGGCGACGATCAGGTCGCACGCGAGCGCGAGCGAGAAGCCCGCGCCGGCCGCGGCGCCTTCGACGGCCGCGATCACCGGTTTCGTCGATGCGCGGATCGCCGTGACCCATGCGGCGAGCTGGTCGATGCTGTCGGCCTGGTAGGACGGGTCTTTCGAGCGGTTCTCGAGCAGCCGGTTCAGGTTGCCGCCTGCGCAGAAGAAGCGATCGGCCCCGGTCAGCACGACGGCGCGAATCGCCGGATCGCGCTCGGCGGTGGCGAGCGCTTCGATGCCGGCCGCGTACATGTCGGGATGCAGCGCGTTGCGCGCGCCGGGATTGGATAGCGTGAGGACGAGCGTCGATTCGCTCTCGGGCGGACGCGAGGCCAGCAGTTCAGCACTCATGCGAGTGTGTCTCCATCGGATGGCGGGGCTGCGGCGCCGGGTGTGTTGCACGGGCAGGCGGAGCTGCAGCCGCAGCGGATGTAATGTTGTCGTGACGAACGCAAAACTTGCTTTAGACTAGCACGAACGTGCTTTTCAGCGCGATGAATCCCGATGCGGCCGGCACCGTTGCGGCTGCGCTTCAGCAAGGAAGGAGACTCCGATGCTACAGCTGTGCGGTATTCCGTTGTCCAACTACTACAACAAGGTGAAGTTCGTCCTGCTCGAGCACGACATTCCGTTCGAGGAAGCGGTATGCGGTTTGCCGATCAGCGACGCGGCGCAGCTCGCCGATTCGCCGCTCGGCAAGATTCCCTTTCTGAAGACCGAAGAAGGCGCGCTGTTCGAGTCGCAGGTGATCATCGAATACCTGGCGGCGCGCTATCCCGAGAAAGGCATTTTCCCGGCGAGCCCGTTCGCGGCCGCGAAGGTGCGCGAACTGGTCGAGACGCTCGAGCTGTATCTCGAATGGATGGCGCGCGAGGTCTATACCGAAGCGTTTTTCGGCGGCAAGGTCAGCGACGGGATGAAGGCGCACGTCGAGAAGCGCCTGCCGCGTGCGATCGATGCGTTCAAGCAGATGACGCAGTTTTCGCCGTATGTTCTCGGCGGCTCGTTCGGCCTCGCGGACATCGCCGCGTGGGTCCATCTGCCGGTCATCGGGATGGCGACGAAGGCCATATTCGGGCGCGATTTCCTGCTCGACGCCGGCATCGACTGGAAGGCGCATGCGAAGCAGGTTGCCGAGCGTCCGGCCGCGCAGCGCGTGGCCGCCGAGCGCAAGGCGTACATCGAAGCGACGAGCGTCGCGCGTTCGTAAGCGCGGTTTCCGCAGGGCGGCGTGCGGCCGCCCGTGCGGGCCTTACAGGCGGGCGAGTCGTTCGAGCGCGGACGCGAGCGTGCTTTCCTGCTTCGCGAAGCAGAAGCGCACGACGCCCGATTCGTGCGGCTCGTGATAGAACGCCGAGACCGGAATGGCAGCCACGCCGATCTCCGACGTGAGCCACTTCGAGAATTCCGCTTCGGGCAGGTCGCTGATCGCCGAGTAATCGACACACTGGAAGTACGTGCCCGGGCACGGCAGCAGCTTGAAGCGCGAGCGCTCGAGGCCGGCCCGGAAGAAGTCGCGTTTCTTCTGGTAGAAGCCGGCCAGCGACAGGTACGGCGCCGGGTCGCGCAGGTAGTCGGCGAGCCCGATCTGCATCGGCGTGTTCACCGTGAACACGTTGAACTGGTGGACTTTGCGGAATTCCGCGGTCAGCGCGGCAGGCGCCGCGACATAGCCGACCTTCCAGCCCGTCACGTGGTAGGTCTTGCCGAAGCTCGACACGATGAAGCTGCGTGCGGCGAGTTCAGGGTAGCGCGCGACACTCTCGTGGCGCGCGCCGTCGTAGACCATGTGCTCGTACACCTCGTCCGACAGGATCAGCACGTTGGTGCCGCGCACGATGTCCTCGAGCTTGCGCATGTCCGCCTCGCGCCACACGGTACCTGTCGGGTTGTGCGGCGTGTTGATCAAAATCATCCGCGTCTTCGGCGTGATCGCGGCCGCGAGACGGTCGAACGGGATCGCGTAGTCGGGTGCTTCCAGCGTGACGAACACGGGCTTGCCGCCCGCGAGTTCGATCGACGGCAGGTAGCTGTCGTAGGTCGGCTCGACGACGACCACTTCATCGCCCGGATGCACCGCGCACAGGATCGCCGTTAGCAGCGCCTGCGTGGCGCCGGCCGTCACCGTGATTTCGGTAGCCGGATCGTAACGCCGGCCGTAGACCTGCGCGATCTTGTCGGCGATCGCATCGCGCAGCGGCGCGACGCCGGCCATCGGCGGATACTGGTTGTGCCCGTTGCGCATCGCGGCCGCGACCGCGTCGACGATGCGCGGGTCGCAATCGAAATCCGGGAAGCCCTGGCCGAGGTTCACCGCCCCTTTTTCGGCGGCAAGCGCGCTCATGACCGAGAAGATCGTCGTGCCGACGTTCGGCAGGCGCGAGGGGAAAACGGGAGTCGTTGGCATGTCTGAAGGAGCGTTCATCGATACGGTCGAAATCGGTTGGTATGCGTCAGGCCGGCGTGGCGTCGAGTGCGCAGGCCTCGGTAAACGGCGCAGGCTGCGCGATCCGGAAGCCGAAGTCGCGTGCGGTGCGCTTCGCGAGCTTCAGCAGCGCGCGGTCTTTCGACACGAGCCACTCGGCCTGCGCGGCACGGGCGAGTTCGAGAAACTTCTGGTCGTCGCGGTCCTTGCACTTCGGCAGCGGCGGCGCGTCGGCGTCGACGGGCGGCGGTTCGACGAGGCTTGCGAGGCGGGCAACGGTCGCGAGGGCGGCCGCCTTGTCGATCGCGCGCGACTGGAATTGCGGATAATCGAGCACGTACTCGAGTTCGGTCAGGCAGCGGCTGTCGATCACGGCAGCCAGCGTGCCGCGCTCCAGCGCAGCGCGGATCGGGCGTGTAGCGGGGTCGTCGAATACGAGGATGTCGATCCAGACGTTCGAGTCGAGCACGACGCGGTGTGCGGCATGCGGGGCGAGAGAGCGGGTCATTCGTTACAATCGGTGGTTTTCGTCTGACCGCAAGGCACGGCGTGCCAGCGAGCCTCTATGATAATCGTTCTCTCTCCAGCCAAATCCCTCGACTACGATACGCCCGCGCACGTCCAGTCTTACACGAAGCCTGCATTCGTCGACGACGCGTCGGAGCTGATCGACGGCCTGCGCAAGCTTTCACCGCAGGACATCGCGACGCTGATGGATATTTCCGATCCGCTCGCACGCCTGAATTTCCAGCGCTACGCCGACTGGTCGCGTACCTTTACGCCGGCCAATGCGAAGCAGGCCGTGCTCGCGTTCAACGGCGACGTCTATGAGGGTTTTGACGCAAAAACGCTGTCGTCCACCGATCTCGACTACGCGCAGCAGCACGTGCGCGTGCTGTCGGGCCTGTACGGGCTGCTGCGTCCGCTCGACCTGCTGCAGCCGTACCGGCTCGAGATGGGCACGCGTTTCGCGAACGCGCGCGGCAAGGATCTGTACGCGTTCTGGGGCGACCGCATCACGCGGGCGCTGAACGAGCAGCTCGAGACGCGCAGCGGCGCGGCACGCGTGCTGGTCAACTGCGCGTCGACCGAATACTTCAAGTCGGTCAAGCCGAAGCTGCTGGCCGCGCCGGTCATCACGCCGGTGTTCGAGGACTGGAAGGGCGGCCGCTACGAGATCATCAGCTTCCACGCGAAACGCGCGCGCGGCCTGATGGCGCGTTTCGTCGTCGAGAACCGGATTACCGACCCGAAGGCGCTGAAGGAATTCGCGACGGAAGGCTATGCGTTCGATGCGGCTGCGTCGAACGATTCGACTTACGTATATCGCCGGCGCGTCGGCGAGTGACCCAGCCGGCCGTTCACGAGACGGCCGGCGCATGCATGAGGCCGGACAGGCGGCACACCGCCCGAACCGGTCGCCCAAGGAGAGACAGATGACCCTTTCGATCACCAGCAATTTCGACGCAGGCGCAATCGACGTCGTGTCGTGCGACAGCCCCGACGCGATCCGCCTGCGCGTGCGCGGCGACAATCGCTCGGAATTCGCGCAATGGTTTTACTACCGCTTGACGGGCGCGCGCGGCGAGCGATGCGTGATGACGTTCGAGAACGCGGCCGAATGCGCGTATCCGTCGGGCTGGCGCAACTACCACGCGGTGGCGAGCTATGATCGGGTCGACTGGTTCCGCGTGCCGACGACGTTCGACGGCAAGACGATGACCATCGACCATACGCCGGAGTTCGACAGCATCTACTACGCGTATTTCGAACCGTATTCGGAGGAGCGTCACGCAGCGTTTCTCGGTGCGGTACAGCAGTTGCCGCAGGCGAGCGTCGTCGAGCTCGGCCGCACGGTCGAAGGCCGCCCGATGTCGCTGCTGACGCTCGGCACGCCGGAAGCCGATGGTGCGTCGAAGAAGAAGGTGTGGATCGTCGCGCGTCAGCATCCGGGCGAGTCGATGGCAGAGTGGTTCGTCGAGGGGCTCGTCAAGCGGCTGGCCGGATGGGGGGGCTGGGCCGGCGATCCGGTCGCGCGCAAGCTCTACGATCACGTGACGTTCTACATCGTTCCGAACATGAACCCGGACGGCAGCGTGCACGGCAACCTGCGCACTAATGCGGCAGGTGCGAACCTGAACCGCGAGTGGATGGCGCCCGATGCCGAGCGCAGCCCCGAAGTGCTGGCCGTGCGCGATGCGATCCATGCGATCGGCTGCGACATGTTCTTCGACATTCACGGCGACGAGGATCTGCCGTACGTGTTCGTCGCCGGTTCGGAGATGTTGCCGAGCTTCACCGAGCAGCAGGGCAAGGAGCAGACCGCATTCATCGACGCGTTCAAGGTCGCGAGCCCCGACTTCCAGACCGAGCATGGCTACGCAGCGAGCAAGTACAAGGAAGATGCGCTCAAGCTCGCGTCGAAGTACATCGGCCATCAGTTCGGTTGCCTGTCGCTGACGCTCGAGATGCCGTTCAAGGACAACGCGAACCTGCCCGACGAGCGCGTCGGCTGGAACGGTGAGCGTAGCGCAGCGCTCGGCGCGGCGATGCTGGCGGCGATCCTGGTGCACGTCGACACGTTCGCGTAAGCGCATCCGTTGGCGCATGAAAAAAAGCCGGGGCATCTCAGGATGCTCCGGCTTTCTTTTTTTGCGGCTGTCGTTGCCGCTCCGTCGTATCAGGACTTCTTCGCGGTTTTTTTCTTGACGGCTTTCTTCTGGCCGCTCGACTTCTTCGTGGCGACGGCCTTCTTGCTCGTGCGGCCCGATGCCTTCGCCTTGGCCTTGCCGCGATGCGACTTGCCCTTGAACTTCTTCGACGACGACGAGCGCTCGACGCGCGGCTTCAGCGGCGGAACGGGGTCGTTCCAGCTGAACGCAAGCATTTGCTGGCCGACATAGCCGCAGCGGAATTTCAGCGGCGTCGGATCGCTGCCATCGGTGTGGATGCCGAGCCCGTCGACCGTGACGATGTTGTCGACCTTCACGCGCTGCTTGCCCTGGTCGAACGAGTCGTTCCATGGCGTGATCGTCGCGTTGCCGCTGTCGAATGCGTTCGGTGCGAAGTCGACGCGATCGAATGCCGTCGACGTGCTGGCGATGAAGCTGCCGTGCGCGGCACAATCGGCGGCGAGCGGATCGGCATGCATCTCGTTGACGAATTTGTTGATCAGTTCGGAGCGCTGGTCGAGCAGGTCGGCGAGTGCCGGTGTGGGAAGCGCAAGCGACAGGCCCGCGATACAGGCTGCCAGCTTGCCGAGCGCCCGGAAAATCCGGAGCGAGGCAGGAGAGCTGTCCATCTGGTTATTGGTGAGGAGCGAAGGAGACATCGGGCACGTATAGATGCCCGATGAAGAACAGGAGTTCAATCTTAGCGTAAAAAAGTTGTGCGGCAGTAGATCACGTATTCTGCCGCGCTGCGGAAGGCGTCGAAGGGGCGCGCGTCGACGGTGCCCCGATCCGGAGGGAAATTCAGGCGCGCGGGCCGCCGAGGCGATAGCGCCGGACGTCGAAGGTCGTGACCCAGGCGGGGCGATAGACGGCGATGAGTGCCGTTGCCATGCCGGTGAACCACGCTTCGCCGAGTGCGAGCAGCGCGGTGTTCAGCAGATAGCCGGCCGGGATCACGACGGGCACGCCATCCGCGAGCGCGAGCTGAACACCGGCAGCCGCGGCGGCGACTGTGACGATCGCGATGGCCGGCGACAGGAAGCCCTGGCCGGTGATGAATGACGCGAGGTTGTGCGGCAGCCATGCGAGCGCGGCGCGCTGCAGCAACGCCGACACAGCGACAGGCAGTGCGCCGTAGATCAGATAGGTCAGGCCAATGCCTTGCCACGGCGCGTCGAAGATGATCGCGGCTACCGCCGTGACGGCGCCCATTGCGATCAGTGCGAGCGTCCAGTCGAATAGCGTGACGAGCAGCGTTGCGCCAAGCAGATGCATGACGATGCCATCTTCGAGCCACGCATTCGAGGCCCAGAGAACCGCGATCGCGGTGACGAGCGCGAGCCACACGTGCTGGAGCGTGGCGTCTTGCAGGCGTACGAAGGGACGATTCCAGATCGCGAGCGCGAGCAAGGCCACGGCAGCGATCCAGCCACCGATGCCAACCCAGAGCGGAAGCGGTGTGAAAAGAAAACCCATGCGTTCATATTACTCGTTGAGCATCAAAGGTGGGAATCCGCACTTGCCGACCGTCGCAATATCGAGACTGTTTGCCTAGCGTCCGCGCCGGAATCGTGCAGGCGGCTCGGCAGCGAGCGGCAAGTCCTGCGTGCCCGTATTGGCGGCAGGCAACGGATAGGGACGGTCGTTCCGTTGTGTACGCAGCGGAGCCGGGCCGTGTTCGCCGATGGCCGGCTTGCGGGCTCGGCTGCGGTTCGCCAGCAGTACCTCGAGATGGGGCGACAGCCAGCCGTTGTAGATCGCGACCGCGGCGGCGCGGTTTGCGGCGCCAAGCTGCTGGAAGATGCTGGCGAGATGGATCTTCACGGTGCCTTCGCTGATGCCGAGCGTACGGGCGATCATCTTGTTCGTGCTGCCCATGTGGACGAACCGCATGATCTGCGCTTGCCGCGGCGACAGGAGGCCGCTCGGCGGGCGACGGGGAAGCGAACCGGCGAGCGTCTGGAAATGGGCATCGTGTCGCGCCGCAGCCGCCGAGGGCAACAGGCTGAGCGCGCCTGGCGGAATGTAGTGCCCACCCAGCAGCACGATCTCGAGCGCGCGCACGATCAGGTGTGGCCGCGTGGAATGCGGAATCACGCCCGCGACCCCGTAGTGGAAGAAGCGCTGAATCGCTTCAGGCGACACCTCGTCGACCAGGACGGCGACCGGTGTCGGCGAGCACGCACTGCAGAGCGCCTGAAGCTCGCTGAGCCGGCCCACGTCGAGCCAGTCGATCGCGACGAGGTCGAAACGCTGGGTGCGCAGCAGCCGGCGCGCCTGGAAACTGTCCGGCGCATCGTTGATGCTGGCGTGCCGGTCGATCTGCCGCAGCAGGGCCTTCAGTCCGTCACGCCGCTCGGCATCTGAGTTAAGCACCAAGAACCGCATATTCAACCTCCGTAAGGGTGAGTCATTGAGTTGCTGTCGGGTATGTGCTGGCCCCGATAATGACAAAGACCTTACACGATGTCTGCTCGGCTGAAAGGCTTAGGAAATGTTCGAAATTTCGCGCGGCGGTGGATCGGACAAGAAAAAAGCCGCTTCGGCAGGAACCGGAAGCGGCTTCGGGCGGGCAGGCTGTCAGGGCCTGCGGTGCGGATCAGTGGAAGTGCGGTTGGGCGGGCGATGCGTCTTCCGGCATTTCCGCATGGACGATTTCGCCGAGCGGATCCGCGTAGAGCGGCACGCCGCAGTCGTCGCAGTATTCGGGTTCGAAGCGGCCCGCGTGCCGTCGGACGTCGGTTACGCCGCATTCCTTCAGCAGGCTCACGATTTCCTCGAGCGGCCCGTCGATCGGCGCTTCGCCCTCGAGCGTCGCGCTGTCCATCGAGACGTCGCCGTTTTCACGGCCGTAGAGCGGCCACACGACACCGTAGATCACGTCGTTGCTGGCACGCCGCGTGAAGCCGACACGATACTCGTCGATACGGCGTTCGCCGAAGCCGGCGACCACCGCGCGCAGCTCCTGCGGCGCCGCACCAAGTGTGTCGAAAAGATAACGAATGGCGGTTCGAACGGTGTGCGGACGAATGCGCTCGTCCGCATCCCGACAGGCCGAGTAGTACGCGTCCGGAAGCAGGCATTCGAACTCGCAGCCGGGCAGTGCGATCGACAGGTTCGGGCCGCCCTGCGCCGTCCATTGCTCGAGGCACTGGCCGCGCTCGATCCGGCTGCCGTTTTCTTCTTCTTGCCAGCGGAACAGCGACGCACCGGCGGGCGCGGCGACGACTGCGAGCAGGAAGCGCGGGTCGGCCAGGATCGGCGAGGTTTCCGGCAGATCGCCGAAGCTCAGCTTCGGGGTGTGCTGGCTGATCGCCGCATGCGCGAGCTGCTGGGCAAGCCGGTAGGTTTCCACGTGGTGCCGCGGCAACTGGTCGATGCTGTAGAGGAACGGCGCAAGCCCGACCAGGGTGCCGTTCGCAAGCACGTGGGCCTGCAGATGGGTGCGCAGCGCGTCGGCTACGTCGCCCTTGAGCGGACCCGACGGGATCATATAGCGCGTCCAGGCCAGAACCGGAACGGCGACCAGCAGTGCATCGTACGGTTGGCCGTCGTGCTCGATCACCAGCGACTCGCTGTGCGTTTCCGCCATGTCGGCGAGTGCGCCATAGGCATCGGGATGATTCTGCTGAAGATGGTCGAGCGCTGCGTCGAGCGTGGTCTGGTTGCCGTTGCGGACAATCTTGGCGAGCAGCGCATCGAGCTTCGCTTCCCAGAAGCGATCCTCGATGCGGCTGCCCGAGGCGAAGAGCGCAAGCGACAGACCGACTAGTTTGTCGGCATCGGGGGGGAGGCGTTTGGCGATTCGCTGGCGCATATTAAAGACGTATATAGAAGGAGGCGAAGAACCTCACATTCTAGTCCGTTCTTTGCACCATAAGCGGTCTCGTGCCCGGGCAAGGCAGGGCGGCCGAATTTGCAGCGTTCGTAAAAAAGTTGCGTCGAACCCCTTGCGCGATTGTCAGGAGCTGCATAGAATCACGCCTCTTTCGCGCTAACGGAAACACGGCGCGGGAGGAAGGGAAGCGGTGCTGTTGAGGTCCGGTGGTAGCGGCCTCGGCGGTACAGGAAGTTGAGCCCCGCAGTCGCAACGGTGTAGTAAAAAAGTTGTTGACGAGCTGCGAAACACGGTTCATAATCTCGCTTCTCTGCTGCTGAAAACGCAGCGCTGCTGAGAAACACGAAGTTCCTCGCAGAAATGCTCTTTAAAAATTAACAGCCGATAAGTGTGGGCGCTTGATGGAAGCGAGCTGATTTTCGGATCAGATGGCGAAAGTATCAAGAGTCTCACACTAAAGTAAGTCAGGTTTATGAAGTGATTCATATTCCTGTCAGCTTTGAGTGAGCGACCGGTTCTTAACCGAACCGAAAACAGTAACAGGTTTAAACTGAAGAGTTTGATCCTGGCTCAGATTGAACGCTGGCGGCATGCCTTACACATGCAAGTCGAACGGCAGCACGGGTGCTTGCACCTGGTGGCGAGTGGCGAACGGGTGAGTAATACATCGGAACATGTCCTGTAGTGGGGGATAGCCCGGCGAAAGCCGGATTAATACCGCATACGATCTACGGATGAAAGCGGGGGACCTTCGGGCCTCGCGCTATAGGGTTGGCCGATGGCTGATTAGCTAGTTGGTGGGGTAAAGGCCTACCAAGGCGACGATCAGTAGCTGGTCTGAGAGGACGACCAGCCACACTGGGACTGAGACACGGCCCAGACTCCTACGGGAGGCAGCAGTGGGGAATTTTGGACAATGGGCGAAAGCCTGATCCAGCAATGCCGCGTGTGTGAAGAAGGCCTTCGGGTTGTAAAGCACTTTTGTCCGGAAAGAAATCCTTGACCCTAATACGGTCGGGGGATGACGGTACCGGAAGAATAAGCACCGGCTAACTACGTGCCAGCAGCCGCGGTAATACGTAGGGTGCGAGCGTTAATCGGAATTACTGGGCGTAAAGCGTGCGCAGGCGGTTTGCTAAGACCGATGTGAAATCCCCGGGCTCAACCTGGGAACTGCATTGGTGACTGGCAGGCTAGAGTATGGCAGAGGGGGGTAGAATTCCACGTGTAGCAGTGAAATGCGTAGAGATGTGGAGGAATACCGATGGCGAAGGCAGCCCCCTGGGCCAATACTGACGCTCATGCACGAAAGCGTGGGGAGCAAACAGGATTAGATACCCTGGTAGTCCACGCCCTAAACGATGTCAACTAGTTGTTGGGGATTCATTTCCTTAGTAACGTAGCTAACGCGTGAAGTTGACCGCCTGGGGAGTACGGTCGCAAGATTAAAACTCAAAGGAATTGACGGGGACCCGCACAAGCGGTGGATGATGTGGATTAATTCGATGCAACGCGAAAAACCTTACCTACCCTTGACATGGTCGGAATCCTGCTGAGAGGTGGGAGTGCTCGAAAGAGAACCGGCGCACAGGTGCTGCATGGCTGTCGTCAGCTCGTGTCGTGAGATGTTGGGTTAAGTCCCGCAACGAGCGCAACCCTTGTCCTTAGTTGCTACGCAAGAGCACTCTAAGGAGACTGCCGGTGACAAACCGGAGGAAGGTGGGGATGACGTCAAGTCCTCATGGCCCTTATGGGTAGGGCTTCACACGTCATACAATGGTCGGAACAGAGGGTTGCCAACCCGCGAGGGGGAGCTAATCCCAGAAAACCGATCGTAGTCCGGATTGCACTCTGCAACTCGAGTGCATGAAGCTGGAATCGCTAGTAATCGCGGATCAGCATGCCGCGGTGAATACGTTCCCGGGTCTTGTACACACCGCCCGTCACACCATGGGAGTGGGTTTTACCAGAAGTGGCTAGTCTAACCGCAAGGAGGACGGTCACCACGGTAGGATTCATGACTGGGGTGAAGTCGTAACAAGGTAGCCGTATCGGAAGGTGCGGCTGGATCACCTCCTTTCCAGAGCTATCTCGCAAAGTTGAGCGCTCACGCTTATCGGCTGTAAATTTAAAGACAGACTCAGGGGTCTGTAGCTCAGTCGGTTAGAGCACCGTCTTGATAAGGCGGGGGTCGTTGGTTCGAATCCAACCAGACCCACCAATGTCTTGTCTGACTGTAGGTACCTGAGGTCATCTGTACATGGGGGCATAGCTCAGCTGGGAGAGCACCTGCTTTGCAAGCAGGGGGTCGTCGGTTCGATCCCGTCTGCCTCCACCAATCCTCAATGCTAAGAGTTTGCTGAAAATTCAGCGAGCGCTTTGCATTGGCGATTGAGCCAGTCAGAGGATATCAACAGATATCGGCTGTCGTTCTTTAACAATCTGGAAGAAGTAAGTAATTTGGATAGCGGAAGCGTCTTGAGATGGACGTGAAAACTATCCGGGTTGTGATTGTATCGATGTATCTCAAGATGATTCGAACTCTATGTTTGACTCAATTGGAATACGGCACAAATGCGAGAACTCAACCTGTAGCGACTGTAACGTCGAAAGATGAGACAGACTCGTTATAGGGTCAAGCGAACAAGTGCATGTGGTGGATGCCTTGGCGATCACAGGCGATGAAGGACGCGGTAGCCTGCGAAAAGCTACGGGGAGCTGGCAAACGAGCTTTGATCCGTAGATGTCCGAATGGGGAAACCCACTCCTTTTGGAGTATCCATGGCTGAATACATAGGCCATGCGAAGCGAACGCGGTGAACTGAAACATCTAAGTAACCGCAGGAAAAGAAATCAACCGAGATTCCCAAAGTAGTGGCGAGCGAAATGGGATGAGCCTTGCACTCTTTATTTGTATTGTTAGCCGAACGCTCTGGAAAGTGCGGCCATAGCGGGTGATAGCCCCGTAGGCGAAAACAGTATGAAAGAACTAGGTGTGCGACAAGTAGGGCGGGACACGTGAAATCCTGTCTGAAGATGGGGGGACCATCCTCCAAGGCTAAATACTCGTGATCGACCGATAGTGAACCAGTACCGTGAGGGAAAGGCGAAAAGAACCCCGGGAGGGGAGTGAAATAGATCCTGAAACCGCATGCATACAAACAGTCGGAGCCTCGTAAGGGGTGACGGCGTACCTTTTGTATAATGGGTCAGCGACTTACGTTCAGTAGCAAGCTTAACCGTATAGGGCAGGCGTAGCGAAAGCGAGTCCGAATAGGGCGTTCAGTTGCTGGGCGTAGACCCGAAACCAAGTGATCTATCCATGGCCAGGATGAAGGTGCGGTAACACGTACTGGAGGTCCGAACCCACTAACGTTGAAAAGTTAGGGGATGAGCTGTGGATAGGGGTGAAAGGCTAAACAAACTTGGAAATAGCTGGTTCTCTCCGAAAACTATTTAGGTAGTGCCTCGTGTCTCACCTTCGGGGGTAGAGCACTGTCATGGTTGGGGGGTCTATTGCAGATTACCCCGCCATAGCAAACTCCGAATACCGAAGAGTGCAATCACGGGAGACAGACATCGGGTGCTAACGTCCGGTGTCAAGAGGGAAACAACCCAGACCGCCAGCTAAGGTCCCCAAATATAGCTAAGTGGGAAACGAAGTGGGAAGGCTAAAACAGTCAGGAGGTTGGCTTAGAAGCAGCCACCCTTTAAAGAAAGCGTAATAGCTCACTGATCGAGTCGTCCTGCGCGGAAGATGTAACGGGGCTAAGCTATATACCGAAGCTGCGGATGCGTGCTTTGCACGCATGGTAGGAGAGCGTTCCGTAAGCCTGCGAAGGTGCGTTGAAAAGCGTGCTGGAGGTATCGGAAGTGCGAATGCTGACATGAGTAGCGATAAAGGGGGTGAAAGGCCCCCTCGCCGTAAGCCCAAGGTTTCCTACGCAACGTTCATCGGCGTAGGGTGAGTCGGCCCCTAAGGCGAGGCAGAAATGCGTAGCTGATGGGAAGCAGGTCAATATTCCTGCACCATTGTTAGATGCGATGGGGGGACGGATCGCGGAAGGTTGTCCGGGTGTTGGAAGTCCCGGTCGCTGCATTGGAGAAGGCGCTTAGGCAAATCCGGGCGCGGAATTCAAGGGTGTGGCGCGAGCTCCTTAGGGAGCGAAGCAATTGGAAGTGGTTCCAAGAAAAGCCTCTAAGCTTCAGTCTAACGATGACCGTACCGCAAACCGACACAGGTGGGCGAGATGAGTATTCTAAGGCGCTTGAGAGAACTCGGGAGAAGGAACTCGGCAAATTGGTACCGTAACTTCGGGATAAGGTACGCCCTTGTAGCTTGATGCCCCTGCGGGCAAAGGGTGAAGGGGTTGCAATAAACTGGTGGCTGCGACTGTTTAATAAAAACACAGCACTCTGCAAACACGAAAGTGGACGTATAGGGTGTGACGCCTGCCCGGTGCCGGAAGATTAAATGATGGGGTGCAAGCTCTTGATTGAAGTCCCGGTAAACGGCGGCCGTAACTATAACGGTCCTAAGGTAGCGAAATTCCTTGTCGGGTAAGTTCCGACCTGCACGAATGGCGTAACGATGGCCACACTGTCTCCTCCCGAGACTCAGCGAAGTTGAAGTGTTTGTGATGATGCAATCTACCCGCGGCTAGACGGAAAGACCCCATGAACCTTTACTGTAGCTTTGCATTGGACTTTGAACCGATCTGTGTAGGATAGGTGGGAGGCTATGAAACCGGAACGCTAGTTTCGGTGGAGCCGTCCTTGAAATACCACCCTGGTTTGTTTGAGGTTCTAACCTTGGCCCGTGATCCGGGTCGGGGACAGTGCATGGTAGGCAGTTTGACTGGGGCGGTCTCCTCCCAAAGCGTAACGGAGGAGTACGAAGGTACGCTAGGTACGGTCGGAAATCGTGCTGATAGTGCAATGGCATAAGCGTGCTTAACTGCGAGACCGACAAGTCGAGCAGGTGCGAAAGCAGGTCATAGTGATCCGGTGGTTCTGTATGGAAGGGCCATCGCTCAACGGATAAAAGGTACTCTGGGGATAACAGGCTGATACCGCCCAAGAGTTCATATCGACGGCGGTGTTTGGCACCTCGATGTCGGCTCATCTCATCCTGGGGCTGTAGCCGGTCCCAAGGGTATGGCTGTTCGCCATTTAAAGAGGTACGTGAGCTGGGTTTAAAACGTCGTGAGACAGTTTGGTCCCTATCTGCCGTGGGCGTTGGATATTTGAAGGGGGCTGCTCCTAGTACGAGAGGACCGGAGTGGACGAACCTCTGGTGTACCGGTTGTCACGCCAGTGGCATCGCCGGGTAGCTATGTTCGGAAGAGATAACCGCTGAAAGCATCTAAGCGGGAAACTCGCCTTAAGATGAGATATCCCTGGGGACTAGATCCCCTTGAAGGGTCGTTCGAGACCAGGACGTTGATAGGTCAGGTGTGTAAGCGCAGTAATGCGTTCAGCTAACTGATACTAATTGCCCGTAAGGCTTGATCCTATAACAAGTCTGCCTTGTGTCGATGATCGTTAGTGCTTCAGCACTTACGAGCATCCCACGCAGAGCATCGAGCAGCGAAGCTGATCGATGCGGAGCGCCGGTTGAAGTGCCGGCGACCTGCGTAGCAAGACGAGACAAGTTGGATTCTCGTGTGTGATACACACAACTCAAAATTACTGCTTCTTCCAAGATTGGTTGTGCTGCGAAGCAGCGCAACAACCCTCTTTGCCTGATGACCATAGCGAGTCGGTCCCACCCCTTCCCATCCCGAACAGGACCGTGAAACGACTCTACGCCGATGATAGTGCGGATTCCCGTGTGAAAGTAGGTAATCGTCAGGCTCCCTAAGCCAGAAACCCCCGCCCGAAAGGCGGGGGTTTTTGCATTTCGGCGGCGGAAATGTTCGATGCCGGCCACGCGAAATGCGGCCGGCGCTGCGGCGCCGACGGGCGTCGATTCGGACCGAGGCCGCATCCACGCCACCCGCCAGATTCGCCACCTTCCATCCCGCTTGGCAGCCTTCATCGCGGAACGAAGTCACGTGATTTGATACGATCGAAGTGTCGTCGGCGATTGCATTCGTCGACGTTCACGGTCGAAACCGGGGCTTGATGGAGAGGGCAGGGAATGAATATCGGCGACGCGTCGCGCGAATCCGGAGTCAGCGCAAAAATGATCCGGTACTACGAACAGGTTGGCCTGCTTGCACCGAGCAAGCGGACCGATGCCGGCTATCGGATCTATGGCGCGGACGAAATCCACATCCTGCGCTTCATTCGCCAGGCCCGGCGGCTTGGCTTTCTCGTCGAGGATATCCGCAAGCTGCTGATGCTCTGGCAGGATCGCTCCCGCGCGAGCGCCGAAGTGAAGTCGATCGCCCTCGAGCACGTGGCCGAACTCGACAAACGCATCGCGGAGCTGAGCGACATGCGCGACACGCTGGCCGACCTGGCCGCGCACTGCCATGGTGACGGACGGCCCGAATGCCCGATTTTGGCGCGCCTAGCCGACCCCATCGTTGAACCAAATTAGTGCGCGCCCTCGAGCCTCAAAATGGGCTTCGATTCAATATCTATAAAAATCAATGGGTTACAGTGTGTTGGTGGGCGATCATTCCATTCTGGAATGGTTTCCATGCAAGTATTTCACTAGCATCTTGGTGCGGCATCGCTATAATTCGGGATAACCCTATACGGGAAATCCCTGAATCTCGGTTCACCAGGGGTCCCTCTTCCTTGGAGAATGTCATGATTGCCTACATCGTCGAAAAGCTGAGCAACTGGTTCGAATCCGCAGAACGTGAGCGCCGTGAGGCTTACCTCGCCACGTCGTCGGACATCGTCCAGCTCGAGAGCCGCATCCGCTCGCTCGAAACCAACGGCTACTCGCTGTAATCGGAGTCACCGTCAGGTGCCGTGTGGCACCGAACGATAAGCAAGCCCCGTATTTGACGGGGCTTTGTTTTTTTGTGCGCCGGATCTGGCGAAATCGTCAGTGCAGCGCTATGGTATGAGCCTGCTTTTCATCCTGAAGGACACGATCATGCGTTTGCGTCTCGATGTGCGTCGCCGTGCCCGCGCGCGTCTCGTGCTGGGCGCGGCCGTGCTTGTCCATGGCCTCGCGGCCGGTGCCGCGACGTCGTCCAAACCGCTGGTTCTCGATACGCAACGTGGTATCCAGGACGGCAAGGGCGGATTGGTGTTGCAGACGGCCCCGTTGTCCTCGGAGCCGATCGTCGAGCCGGCGGGCATGCGCGCCCCGGCCGGGCAGGCGCCGAACACGTCGGTTCCGCTGTTCGTCGCGCCGTATATCAACGTTCCCGCATGGGGCGGGCAGCCAGCCAACCAGCCGAGGCTCGCGCCGAGGCCGCAGTAACGGCCGGTTGCCCGGTCAGTTGCCGCGTTGCTCGATCTGAAAGCGGGCGCCGCTATCCTGTCCCAGCGTCTCGACCAGATAGGGCAGTGCCTCGTTCATGCTCTGCGCGAGCGTATACGGCGGATTCAGGATGAACATCCCGCTGCCAAAGAGGCCCAATCCATCCGTCGGTGGATTCGATACCGTCAACGTCAGGTGCAGCCAGTTGTTCGGTTGCAGGCGCTTCAGCTGCTCGGGAAAGCGCTGTGACTCCAGCCGCGTGACCTGCGGGTACCAGATCGCATAGCAGCCCGTTGCGAATCGCTTCAGACATTCCGTCACGCAGCTCACCGTGCGCGCGTAGTCCTTCTTGTCCTCGTAGGACGGGTCGATCAGCACCAGTGCACGTCGCGGCGCCGGCGGCAGCAGCGCCTTGATCCCTTCGAAACCGTCGCCGGCGAAGATCATCGCGCGCCGTCCCGCGTCGCGGAAATTGTGGCGCAGCACGTCGATTTCGGTCGTGTGCATTTCGAACAGGCGCATGCGATCCTGCTCGCGCATCGATCTCCATGCGATGTACGGCGAACCCGGATAGAAGCGCAGCTCGCCATCGTCGTTCAGCGCGCGGACTTCGTCGACATACTCGCCCAGCGCTTCCGGCAGATTCCTTTCGTTCCACAGCCGGCCGATGCCGGTGTCGAATTCCGACGTCTTCGCCGCGTAGCCGTCGCGCAGCGAGTACACGCCGGCACCTGCGTGCGTATCGATGTACCAGTACGATTTGTCTTTCTTGTTCAGGTAGCGCAGCAGCTGGACGACGACGGCGTGCTTGAGCACGTCCGCGTGGTTGCCTGCGTGAAAACCGTGACGATAACTGAGCATGGCTGGCTGCCTGAAACGAAAGGTGAATCGATGAAAGCGGTCGATCGTGCGCGGCCGTCAGGCCGGGCGCCGATGCGGCCGCGTATTGTACGCGAGTGGCCGCAAGTCGCCTTACTCGTATGCGTCGCCGACCAGCTCCTCGATGCGTTGCTTCACATCCGGCGTAAGCTTCGCGGCAACGTCGATCGCGCGCATGTTGTCGCCGATCTGTTCGATCCGCGATGCACCGGTGATGACCGAACTCACGCGCGGATTCGCGAGCACCCACGCGATCGCGAGCTGGCCCGTGCTGCAGCCGAGTTCGGCCGCGATCCCGCCGAGCCGTTCGACGATGTCGTTGGCGGTCCGGTCGGTCAGGCGTTCACGCATCCAGTCGTAGCCCTGCAACTGCGCGCGGCTGCCGGTCGGTACGCCGTCGCGGTACTTGCCGGTAAGCAGGCCCGATGCCAGCGGGCTCCAGGTCGTGAGACCGAGACCGTAATCGTCGTAGAGCCGCGCATATTCCTGCTCCACCCGCGTGCGGTGGAACAGGTTGTACTGTGGCTGTTCGACGACCGGCTTGCGCAGGTGATGCCGCTCGGCAATCTCGCATGCGGCGCGGATCTCGTCGGCGCTCCATTCCGACGTGCCCCAGTACAGCGCCTTGCCGCGCGCGATCATGTCGCTCATCGCCCACACGGTTTCCTCGATCGGCGTGTTCGGATCGGGGCGATGGCAATAGACGAGATCGACATAGTCGAGCTGCAGCCGGCGCAGCGAGCCGTCGAGCGCATTCAACAGGTATTTCCGGTTCAGCGTGTGGTACTGGTTCGGCGCTTCCGCGAGCCCCCAGAAGAACTTCGTGGACACGATATAGCTGACGCGCGGCCAGTCGAGCGACTTGAGCGCCTGACCCATGATTTCCTCGGATTTGCCGCCGGCGTAGACCTCGGCGTTGTCGAAGAAATTGACGCCCGCGTCGCGCGCCGCGGCGAGGCATTCGCGCGCGACCCGCTGGTCGACCTGGTTGCCGTATGTCACCCACGAACCGAGGGAAAGCTCGCTGATCTGCAGGCCGGAGCGGCCTAGCCGTCGATAGTGCATGCGAATCTCCTGCGTAACGGAACCGACCTTAAGCTTAGACGTTTTGCGCGCGAACGGCGGGGCCGATCGTGCACAATGACGGCTGGCACGCCGTTACGAGTTCGCGACGAGCGCGGATGCGGCGGGCGCATGATTTATCGATCCGACAAACGGGAGGAGACGGACATGGCAGCAGATCTGAGCGGCAAGACCGCAGTCGTCACGGGCGCCGCGAGCGGCATCGGCAAGGAAATCGCACTCGAGCTCGCCAAGGCAGGCGCGGCCGTCGCGATCGCCGACCTGAACCAGGACGGCGCGAACGCGGTCGCCGACGAGATCAACAAGGCAGGCGGCAAGGCGATCGGCGTCGCGATGGACGTGACGAACGAGGAAGCCGTGAACAGCGGCATCGACAAGGTTGCCGAAACGTTCGGCTCGGTCGACATCCTCGTGTCGAACGCGGGCATCCAGATCGTCAACCCGATCGAGAACTATGCGTTCTCCGACTGGAAGAAGATGCAGGCGATCCACGTCGACGGCGCGTTCCTGACGACGAAGGCCGCGCTCAAGCACATGTACAAGGACGATCGCGGCGGCGTCGTGATCTACATGGGTTCGGTGCACTCGCACGAAGCGTCGCCGCTGAAATCGGCATACGTGACGGCCAAGCACGGCCTGCTCGGTCTGGCACGGGTGCTGGCGAAGGAAGGCGCGAAGCACAACGTGCGCTCGCACGTCGTGTGTCCGGGCTTCGTGCGCACGCCGCTGGTCGACAAGCAGATTCCGGAGCAGGCGAAGGAGCTCGGCATCAGCGAAGAGGAAGTGGTGAAGAAGGTGATGCTCGGCAACACGGTCGACGGGGTGTTCACGACGGTGCAGGACGTCGCGCAGACGGTGCTGTTCCTGTCGGCGTTCCCGAGCGCCGCGCTCACGGGGCAGTCGGTCGTCGTCAGCCACGGCTGGTTCATGCAGTAACGCCGGCGCGGGCGGCGTCGCTGCCCGCTGTCGAACGGCCAAAAAAAACGCGCTCCGTGGAGCGCGTTTTTCATGTCGGCAGGGCGGAGCCGGTGACGGCGGCCGCCCGGCGCCGCTTTACTTCAGGACGGCTGCGACTGCGTTGGCGACCGCGTCGAGGTTGCGCGTGTTCAGCGCGGCGACGCAGATCCGGCCCGTGCCGACCGCATAGATGCCGAACTCGTCGCGCAGGCGATCGACTTGCGCCGAGGTCAGGCCCGAATACGAGAACATCCCGCGTTGCGCGTTGATGAAGCTGAAGTCGCGATCGACGCCGCTCGCCTTCAGGCGCTCGACAAGACCGTTACGCATCGCGCGGATGCGATCGCGCATCTCGCCGAGTTCCTGCACCCACGAAGCCTGCAGTTCCGGCGACGCGAGCACGGCAGCGACGACGGCGCCGCCATGGGTCGGCGGGTTCGAGTAGTTCGTGCGGATCACGCGCTTCAGTTGCGACAGCACGCGCGTGGCTTCTTCCTTGCTCGACGTGATGATCGACAGCGCGCCGACGCGCTCGCCGTACAGCGAGAACGACTTCGAGAACGACGACGACACGAATGCGTTCAGGTCGGCCGAGGCAAACAGGCGCACGGCGGCGGCATCGGCTTCGATGTTCTCGCCGAAGCCCTGGTACGCCATGTCGAGGAACGGCACGAGGTTGCGCGCCTTCACGACGTCGACGACTTGCTGCCATTGCGCTTCGGTCAGGTCCACGCCCGTCGGGTTGTGGCAGCACGCGTGCAGCACGACGACCGTGCCGGCTTCGTAGCCGTTCAGCGCCGACAGCATGCCTTCGAAGTTCACGCCGTTGGTGGCCGCGTCGTAGTACGGGTACGCGACGACTTCGAAGCCGGCTGCTTCGAACAGCGCGCGGTGGTTTTCCCAGCTCGGATCGCTGATCGCGACCTTCACGTTCGGGTTCACGGTGCGCAGGAAATCGGCGCCGATCTTCAGTGCGCCCGTGCCGCCCAGTGCCTGGGCCGTGACCACACGGCCCGCTGCGATCAGCGGCGAATCGTTGCCGAGCAGCAGCTTCTGCACGGCCGCATCGTAGGCGGCGATCCCGTCGATCGGCAGGTAGCCGCGCGGCAGGCCGGCCTCGACACGCACCTTCTCGGCTTCGCGGACCGCGCGCAGCAGCGGAATCTTGCCTTCTTCGTTCGTGTACACGCCGACGCCGAGGTTGACCTTGGTCGGACGCGCATCGGCGTTGAAGGCTTCGTTCAGGCCCAGGATCGGGTCGCGGGGGGCAAGCTGGACAGCGGAGAAGAGCGACATGATGATTCGGCAGTAGTGAAAAGAGGGTCAGGCTTTCAGCCGGCGGGGCGGGCGCAGCGGACCGCGCGCCAACGGCGCGACGCCGGAAAGCGCAGCAGCCTGATATTGTAGCGAATTCGCGCTGGCGGGGGCGGTGAATCCGTCGCGATTCGGCGGCGATTCGCGATTTCGGGCAGCCGTCGCGCGTCAGGAGCCGGCAGCAGTTCGCGCGGCCGCGAAGCGCTAGAATGCTTTCTTTGCCCTTGCTCCGGCCGCATTCCATGTCCGAACATCATGCTGAAGTCGGCGACGCGCTCGACGAATCCAAATTCGCTACCTTCGAAGGGTCGCCCTTCCAGTTGTACCAGCCGTATCCGCCCGCAGGCGACCAGCCGACCGCGATCGCAACGCTCGTCGAAGGGGTCGAGGACGGCCTGTCGTTCCAGACGCTGCTCGGCGTGACGGGGTCGGGCAAGACCTTCACGATGGCCAACACGATCGCGCGGCTCGGCCGCCCGGCCATCGTGTTCGCGCCGAACAAGACGCTCGCGGCGCAGCTCTATGCGGAGTTCCGCGAGTTCTTCCCGCGCAACGCGGTCGAGTACTTCGTCTCGTACTACGACTACTACCAGCCTGAGGCCTACGTGCCGCAGCGCGACCTGTTCATCGAGAAGGATTCGTCGATCAACGAGCACATCGAGCAGATGCGGCTGTCGGCGACGAAGAGCCTGATGGAGCGCCGCGACGTGGTGATCGTCGCGACGGTGTCGGCGATCTACGGTATCGGCAACCCGTCCGAATACCACCAGATGATCCTGACGCTGCGCTCCGGCGACAAGCTCGGCCAGCGCGACGTGATCGCGCGGCTGATCGCGATGCAGTACACGCGCAACGAGCAGGATTTCCAGCGCGGCACGTTCCGTGTGCGCGGCGACACGATCGACATCTTCCCGGCCGAACACGCGGAAATGGCCGTGCGCGTCGAACTGTTCGACGACGAGGTCGAGACGCTGCAACTGTTCGACCCGCTGACGGGGCGCGTGCGGCAGAAGATTCCGCGCTTCACCGTGTATCCGTCGTCGCACTACGTGACGCCGCGCGATACCGTGATGCGGGCGGTCGAGACGATCAAGGACGAGTTGCGCGAACGCCTCGAGTACTTCCACCGCGACGGCAAGCTCGTCGAGGCGCAGCGCCTCGAGCAGCGCACGCGTTTCGATCTCGAGATGCTGCAGGAGCTCGGCTTCTGCAAGGGCATCGAGAACTACTCGCGGCATTTCTCGGGGGCGGAACCCGGCGATCCGCCGCCGACGCTCGTCGACTACCTGCCGCCCGATGCGCTGATGCTGCTCGACGAGTCGCACGTGCTGATCGGCCAGCTGAACGGCATGTACAACGGCGACCGCGCACGCAAGGAAAACCTCGTCAATTACGGGTTCCGCCTGCCGTCGGCGCTGGACAACCGGCCGCTGAAATTCCCCGAGTTCGAACGCAAGATGCGCCAGGTCGTGTTCGTGTCGGCCACGCCGGCCGACTACGAGAAGCGCGTGACGGGGCAGATCGCCGAGCAGGTCGTGCGGCCGACGGGGCTCGTCGATCCGGAAATCGAGGTGCGCCCGGCGAGCTCGCAGGTCGACGACGTGCTGACCGAGATCAATGCGCGCGTGAAGGCCGGCGAGCGCGTGCTGATCACCGTGCTGACGAAGCGCATGGCCGAGCAGCTCACCGAGTTCCTGGCCGACCACGGCGTCAAGGTGCGCTACCTGCACAGCGACATCGACACGGTCGAGCGCGTCGAGATCATCCGCGACCTGCGGCTCGGCACGTTCGACGTGCTGGTCGGGATCAACCTGCTGCGCGAGGGCCTCGACATTCCGGAAGTGTCGCTCGTCGCGATCCTCGACGCGGACAAGGAAGGCTTCCTGCGCGCCGAGCGCTCGCTGATCCAGACGATCGGCCGGGCCGCGCGGAACGTGAATGGCAAGGCGATCCTCTACGCGGACAACATGACCGATTCGATGACGCGCGCGATCGGCGAGACCGAGCGCCGCCGTGCGAAGCAGATGGCCTTCAACGAAAAGATGGGCATCACGCCGCGCGGCGTCGTGAAGCGCATCAAGGACATCATCGACGGCGTCTACAACGCGGACGAGGCGCGCGCGGAGCTGAAGGAGGCGCAGCAGCGCGCGAAATTCGAGGACATGTCGGAAAAGCAGCTCGCGAAGGAAATCAAGCGTCTCGAGAAGCAGATGGCCGACTACGCGAAGAACCTCGAGTTCGAGAAGGCGGCCGCGACCCGCGACCAGCTTGCGGTGCTGCGCGAGCGCGTGTTCGGCGCGAACGTCGGCGACCACATCAGCGGCGGCCGGTAAATCTTTCCAAGCGTCACCGAAACGGGTTGGTAACGAGCCTGTAAGCCTTGTCGGATCAGGGGTTTACACGGCTCTTCGTTTGTTCCGAAACCGGTTCGGTGCTAAACTTCGCAATTATTGAGAATTGTTCGCATTAACGTTCTTCGTCGCGTTAGTGTTTCCAGCGGGCGGCCCCGGCGACGGCCCGCGTGTCGTCAAGATAGTCAGACAAATAACAAGGAGTGTCCATGTTGGGTTCTTCGTTCATCCGCACGACGGTTGCGGTAGCGGCGGCGCTTGCCGCGATGTCGGCCTCGGCTGCCGAATATCCGATCGGCAAGCAGCAGATCCAGGGCGGCATGGAAATCGGCGCGGTGTACCTGCAGCCGATCACGATGGACCCGGAAGGGATGATGCGCAAGGCGTCGGATTCCGACATCCACCTCGAGGCCGACATCCATGCGGTCAAGAACAACCCGACGGGTTTCGCGGAAGGCGACTGGATGCCGTACCTGCAGGTCACGTACAAGTTGACGAAGCAGGGCGACACGAAGTGGAAGGCTGAAGGCGACCTGATGGGCATGGTCGCGAGCGACGGCCCGCACTATGGCGACAACGTGAAGCTGAACGGCCCGGGCAAGTATCACCTGACGATGGTCGTCAAGCCGCCGATGCAGTCGGGTCACATGGCGTTCGGCCGTCACATCGACAAGGAAACGGGCGTGGGCGCGTGGTTCAAGCCCGTTACGCTCGAGTACGACTTCCCGTTCGCCGGTATCGGCAAGAAGGGCGGTTACTGATCGGTGGCATCACGAACGGCGCGCTTCGGCGCGCCGTTGGCGTAGAGAACCCAGAATGAAAATTCCCCAGAAAATCGTTGCCGCAGCCGCTGCGCTGTGGCTTGCCGGCGCAGCGCATGCTGCCGACCTGCCGACGTTCAAGCTCGAGATGACGGACGGCAAGCTGAATCCCGCCCGCATCGAAGTGCCGGCCGGCCAGCGTTTCAAGATCGAGATCAAGAACACCGGCAAGGGCGCCGCCGAATTCGAGAGCGTGCAGTTGCGCAAGGAGAAGGTGCTCGCACCGGGTGCCGATTCGTTCGTGGTCGTCGCTCCGCTGTCGCCGGGCGAATACAAGTTTTTCGACGATTTCCACCAGCAGGCACAGGGCGTGATCGTCGCGAAGTAACGCGTTTTATCTGCGCGCGGGTGCACCAGTCCCTTGCTCCGCGCGTCAGGAGGTATCGATGGGTCAGATCTTGTTCATCGTCTGGCGGGAGAGCGTCGAAGCGCTGCTCGTCGTCGGCATTCTCTATGCATGGCTGAAAAACGGCGACGACGACGCGCGCCGCGGCCTGCCTTTCCTGTGGGCCGGCGTCGGTGTCGGCCTGCTGATGGCCGTCGGCCTCGGCGCCGCGCTGGTCGGGTTCACCGAAGTGTTGTCCGGCGACGCGCAGGACTACTTCCAGACCGCGATGGTGCTGATCGCATGCGTGCTGATCGTGCAGATGGTGCTGTGGATGCGCCGGCACGGCCGCACGCTGAAGCGCGACATGGAGCAATCGCTGCAGCAGAGCACGCGCGATTCGAACTGGTGGGGCGTCGCCGTGCTGGTCGCGCTCGCGATCGCGCGCGAAGGCAGCGAGACGGTGATCTTCCTGTACGGCCTCGGTTTCGGCCAGTCGGGTCACGTCGACGGCAGCCAGATGCTCGCAGTGCTGATCGGTCTCGGCCTGGCGTTCTTCACGTTCTATCTGCTGCAGCTCGGCGGCAAGTACTTCTCGTGGCGGCATTTCTTCCGCGTCACCGAAGTGATGCTGCTGTTCCTCGGCGCGGGCCTGTTCCAGACCGGTGTCGACAAGCTGATCGACAAGGAAATCCTGCCGCTCGGCATCTCGCAGGTGTGGGATACGTCCGCGATCCTCGATGACTCGGGCACCTTCGGCTCGCTCGTCGCGACGCTGACCGGCTATCGCGCGCACCCGGCACTGACCAACCTGGTCGCATATGCGGTGTACTGGGCCGTCGTCTGGCTGCTGATGAAGCGCGCGAGCCGTCGTCCGGCCGTTGCCGCAGGCCGCGCGGCATGAGCGTAGTCGCCGCAGCCAAGCCGGGCTGGCTTGCACAGGCCGGCCAGTGGATGCAGCGCCACGGCGCGCTGATCCGCGGTATCCAGTGGATCGTCGTCGCGGTCTACGCATTCCTGATCATCGTGCCGGCGGTGTTGCCGCTGCCGGACGATTCCGCGCATCTGTGGAACAACCTCACGCTGATCGCGCAGTTCGCGTTCTGGGGCATCTGGTGGCCGTTCGTGCTGCTGTCGATGGTGATGCTCGGCCGCGTCTGGTGCGGCGTGCTGTGCCCGGAAGGCGCCCTTACCGAATACGCGAGCAAGTTCGGCCGCGGCGGCCCGATCCCGCGCTGGATCCGGTGGGGCGGCTGGCCGTTCGTCGCGTTCGGGATCACGACGATCTACGGACAGATGGTGAGCGTGTACCAGTACCCGCTCGCGGTGCTGTTCGTGCTCGGCGGCTCGACCGTCGGCGCGATCGTGATCGGCGTGCTGTACGGCCGCGAGAAGCGCGTGTGGTGCAAGTACCTGTGCCCCGTGAACGGCGTGTTCGGGCTGCTCGCGCGGCTCGCGCCGATGCGCTACAAGGTCGACGAGGATGCGTGGCGCCGTTCGTACAAGAACGGCGAGCATGGCCATCGCGTGATTCCGATCAACTGCGCGCCGCTCGTGCCGTTGCGCAACATGAAGGGCGCGGCCGATTGCCATATGTGCGGCCGCTGCAGCGGGCACCGCGACGCGATCTCGCTGTCGCTGCGCTCGCCGTCCGACGAAGTCGTGAACCTCGGTGCGCAGCAGGCGAACCCGTGGGACACCTCGCTGATCCTGTACGGCCTGCTCGGCGTTGCGATCGGCGCATTCCACTGGACCGTCAGCCCGTGGTTCGTGCAGATCAAGCAATGGCTCGCAGGCTGGCTGATCGACCGCGACATCACGTGGCCGCTCGAAACCAATGCGCCGTGGTTCCTGCTCACGCACTATCCGGATCGCAACGACGTGTTCTCCTGGCTCGATGGCGGGCTGGTCGTCAGCTACATCGTCGGGACGGGGCTCGTGTACGGCACGGCGCTGCTGGTGCTGCTGGCCGGCGCCACGCTGATGCTCGGCCGCTTCGATCGCGTGCGGCTGCATCACCTCGCGCAGGCGCTGATCCCGATCGCGGGCGCAGGCGTGTTCCTCGGGCTGTCGGCCACGACGCTGTCGTTGCTGCGCGCCGAGCATGTGCCGCTCGGCTGGGCAACCGATGTGCGCGTCGCGATCCTGGTCGGCGCCAACACGTGGAGTGCGTGGCTCGCGTGGAAAGTGACGGGGCGCTACGCGGCATGGCCGCGCCGGCTGGCGGCATTCGCGTGGTTTGCCGCCGGGTTGGTCGTCGTCGACAGCGCATGGTGGTTGATGTTCTGGGGGTTCTGAAGCGGCTCGCATGCCGCTTCGGTTGTCACGCATCGATGCAGTAACGCACACGGGCGGCATGCTTCACGCATGGGCCGCCCAAACAAAAAAGCGGCACGTCCTTCGACGTGCCGCTTTTTTTCCTACCTTGTGCGAGAACCAAAAAAAGTGGCTTGGCTTGCTGCAACGGCTGCTTGAGTGTGTTTGCACGAAGGGGTCTAGATCTCGCGTGCAAGCCGTTACGCTGGCTACTGCCCAACACCTCTCAGGGAGGTGGTCCCCACAATACGCTGTCTTACTTCGTCAGGATCAGTTTGCCGAGCCGTGTGGCGCGCAACTGATACGTCTCTCCGTTATGCGCGATGCTGATGTGGCTGTGGCCTTGCAACAGCGCGTCGCTGTTCACGACCCGCGTGCCTGTATCGCGGTTGCCGGCGGGTTTCGCCGGCGTGGTGACCGCTGCCGTCTTCTGACGGCTGCTGGCTGCAGTGCCGGTCGTGCGGCGCAGGGTCAGCGTGGTCGGGCGCATGGTGTCGGTCATTCGGTTTGATCGGTGACTGTCGATACGATGGAATGAATTCTAAATGATAACTATTCCCATTTACAAAAACTCTTTATCGATCGAAACATCAGACTTGATAGTTTGAATCAAAGGGACGGCCCGCAGGCCGCCGCCGGGTTCAGTGCAGCGGATCGGGCGCCTTGCGGCCCTGCGCGTATTCGCGGATCAGGCGCACCGTGTCGATGTCGGACGTGCGGTACGCCTCCTTGACGATCCCGTGCGTCTGTCGCGCGTCCTCGCTGTCGTCCGTGACGGTCAGCGTCGTGCGGTACTCGAAGCGCAGGAACAGCTCGTGGTCGTCGCGCTCCTCGATCGTCATCGTCAGCGAACCGCCGATCTCGCCGTCGGCCGCAAGGATGTCGTAGCGGACCTGCTGGTTCGGCGTGAACGTCACGTGGTCGCGCACGGTCGCATGGCCGTAGTGCAGTTCACGTTCGAGCGTCGTGTCCGTCCGTTCAAGGACGACGCAGCTGTCGAGGCCGAGCACGAACAGTTGCGGCTGTTCGGCGCGCAGCACGAGGCCTTCCCAGAGCTGGTCGCGGGTGAGGGTCGGCACGGCCGGATCGTCGGCGTTGATCTGGATCAGATGTTCGAAGTTCAAGGGGACGGGTTCCTTCTGGTGGCGGGCGGCCACATGGTTCAAGAAGTTATTGTGACGCAAAACGACTCGTTTCGCGGCACCTGCCGTCCCCGATCGGGCGTCATGCTTCGATGCGGCCCATGCGGCCCGTCTGGTAGTCGACGACAGCCTGCCGGATCTCTTCTTCGGTATTCATCACGAACGGGCCGTAGCGGACGATCGGTTCGTTGAGCGGCACGCCGCCGATCAGCAACAGGTCGAGCGACGTGTCGCCAGCGGCGAACGCGACGGTGTCGCCGTCGTCACCGTAGACGATCATGTGCCGTGCGTCGACAGCCTGCCTGTCGGGCCCGTAGAGGCCCGTTCCGTCGATCGGATAGGCAAACACGCGATAGCCGGCCGGCACGGGCTGCGTGACCGTTGCGCCGGGTTCCAGCGTGAAATGCTGGTAGAGGATCGGCGTGCGCGTCTCGATCGCGGCCTGGACGCCGAATGCTTCGCCGGCGATCACGCGGACGCGCGCGCGGCCGTCCGGTGACGTCGCGGTCGGGATGCGGCCGGCCGGGATCTCCTGGTAGCGCGGTGCGATCATCTTGTCGCGGCGCGGCAGGTTGACCCACAGCTGGAAGCCGTGCGAGCGGCCGCCTGTCTGCGCGAACGCGGGATCGGGCATCTCGCTGTGCACGACGCCGGCGCCGGCCGTCATCCACTGCACGTCGCCGGGGCCGAGCGTGCCCGCATGACCGGACGAGTCGCGATGACGGAAGCGCCCGTCGAGCGCATAGGTCACGGTCTCGAAGCCGCGATGCGGATGGTCGGGCGCGCCCACGGCTTCGCCGGGCGCGTAGTCGACGGGGCCCATTTCATCGAGCAGCAGGAACGGATCGAAATCCATCAGCAGCCGCGTCGGGAACGGACGGTGAACCACGAAGCCACCGCCTTCGGTCGTGCGAAGGGCGGGGTAGGTACGGTCAAGCGAGCGAGCGGTCGTCATGGGGAAGCCCTCGAAATCGTCGGAATAGCGTTATTTTTGAAACATAGCGCTATTATATTGGGCGTTTTACCGTTCGATTTGCGGTGCTCCGCAATGGATTGTTCTGAAATTGGAACGATGAGATGAATATCGATGCACATAACCTGAACGACCTGATGTACTTTTCGCAGGTCGTCGAACATGGCGGCTTCTCGGCCGCGGAGCGCGTGCTGGGCATCTCGAAATCGCGTCTGTCGCGGCGCCTGACCGAGCTCGAGGCGGTGCTCGGCGTGCGCCTGCTACAGCGCTCGACGCGCAAGCTCGCGCTGACCGAGGCGGGGGAACTGTTCTACCAGCATTGCCAGGCGATGCTCGCCGAAGCGCAGGCCGCGATGAACGCCGTGCAGCAGTTGCGCGCGTCGCCGCGCGGCTCGGTGCGGGTCAGCGTGCCGGTGACGCTGTCGCAGACGATGCTGTCGCGCATCCTGCCCGAATTCCTGCGCCGCTATCCCGAGGTGAGGGTGCACGTCCGCGTGACGAATCGCGTGATCGACCTGTTCGAGGATTCGATCGACGTTGCGTTGCGCGTGCGTTCGGAGCCGCCGCAGAACGCCAACATCGTCGTGCGGCCGCTGTGGCGCACCGAGCAGATGCTGGTCGGCGCACCGAGCCTGTTGAGCCAGAATGCGCCGCCGCTGGTGCCGGATGATCTGACCGGCTTCGAGACGCTCGATACGCCGAGCGTCGACGGGCGGCACGTGTTCAACCTGATTGCACCGGACGGGACGCGTCACGTGCACGAGCACGAGCCGCGGCTCGTGACGGCCGACCTGATGACGATACGCGAGGCCGTGCTCGACGGCCTGGGCATCGCGGCACTGCCGGAGATGATGTACGGCAACGCGCTGCGTGCGGGGCAGCTGTCGCCCGTGATGCCGGGCTGGACGTTGCCGGTGCCGCAGCTGTATGCGGTGTTCGTGTCGCGGCAGGGGATGCCGCCCGCGGTGCGTGCGTTCGTCGACTACCTGGTCGAGAAGCTCGACCACGGCGCGTACAAGGAACCCGGTTGCCCCGAGCGCGCGAAGAAGGAAGCTGCGGCCGATGTTTCGGCGACCTGAACACGGCGTGCACGACGACGCAAATTTGTTTTGTCATTGAAGCGTCGCCTGCAATCGCAAGTTTCAATCGCCGGAACCTTGAATGCGCGCGCGCGCGGGCCTATATTGAAATCCCATTTCGTGAAGGAAGTTCTGAGCGAAATCAGGTGGCCGCATATATTGTGAGCCAGATAGGGCAGAACGCGCAGTCCGTGCAGACCACGGCAGAGTCGCATTTGCGTTGCTCGAGGCGCAACCGATACCGCCAAAGAGCCCGCCGCCCGAAGGCGCCCGCGTGCGCATGAAAAAAGGCCTTCATCTGGCGATGAAGGCCTTTTACTTTGTGTGCGGCCGGCGAGGTGCGGCCGGCGAGGTGCGGCCGGCGAGGTGTGGCCGGCGAGGTGTGGCCGGCAAGGTGCGGCCGGCGATGCGTCACCGCAAGACGTGCGCGCGTTACTTCGCTTTCGCGCCCGGCTCCGTCACGAAGCCGAGCTTCGTCAGGCCGCCGGCCTGCGCATCCGACATCACTTCCGCGACGTGCTCGTAGGCAACCTTGCGGTCCGCGCGCAGGTGCAACTCGGGCTGCGGCGTGCGCTTCGCGGCTTCCGCGATGCGGGCTTGCAGCTGTTCACGTGTGACCGTGTGGTCGTCCCACAGGATCGTGCCGTCGCCCTGGATTGCGACGTCGACCGTCTGCGGCTTTTCGTCGACGGGCTGGCTGCTGGCGTGCGGCAGGTCGATTTTCACCGCATGCTGCATCGCCGGGATCGTCACGAGGAAAATGATCAGGAGTACGAGCATGACGTCGACGAGCGGCGTCATGTTGATCTCGCTCATCACGGCATCGTCGTCATCGTCGCTGAAACCGGTGTTCATGGCCATGGTTCACCTCGTCTCAGCTGGCGCGCGTCGCGAGACGCAGGCCGTCGCGCGTCGACGACGATGCGAGGCTCGCGCCCGTCACGAAGTATGCGTGCAGGCCGTGCGCGAAGCGGCGCAGCTTGCTGACGATACCCTTGTTCGCGCGGGTCAGTGCGTTGTAGCCGAGCACGGCCGGAATCGCGACGAACAGGCCGAAGGCCGTCATGATCAGCGACTCGCCGACGGGGCCCGCAACCTGGTCGATCGACGTCTGACCGGTGGCGCCGATCGCGAGCAGCGCGTGATAGATGCCCCACACCGTGCCGAACAAGCCGACGAACGGTGCCGTGCTGCCGATCGATGCGAGGATCGCGAGACCGCTCTGCATGCGCGAGATGCCTTCGTCCATCGTGTCCTTCAGGCAGCGCGTGACCCAGTCCGACACGTCCATGCGGTCGTGCAGGTGCGGTTGCGTCTGGTGGTGATGGTCGGCGGCTTCCTTGCCCGACAGCGCGAGCGCGAGGAACGGGTTGTCGTTCGGCGTCGACGCGGCGAGGCCGAGCTTCTTGATGCCGTCGTCGAAATCGTCCGAATGCCAGAACGCCTGTTCGGCATTCTTCGTGAGGCGGTTCAGGCGGATCACGTTCCAGCCCTTGATGACGATCACCATCCACGACAGGACCGACATCACGAGCAGCGTGATCGCGATGGCGCGCGTGACGAAATCACCTTGCGCCCAGACGTGCGCGATACCGTAGCTTTGCATTTTTTTGTTTCCTTTGAATCTTCCGGATGAGGCAGGTTAGTCGGTGAGCCCGAAGCTGTAGGGCTGTGTGCGGGCGGCGCGGATCGCCTGGCCGTTCTCGATGTACGGACGGCAGGTGGTCGAGCGCATCGCGTCGAGTGCGGCATCGTCGAGGCGCGGGTAGCCGCTGCTCTTCTGCAGATCGATGCTTTCGATCTTGCCGGTCACGCCGACGACGAAGTGGACATAGGCCGTACCCGATTCGCCGCGGCGGCGCGACATCGACGGGTAGTCGGGCTTCACGAAGTTGCATTGGAGCGTCGGCACGTTCTTCGGCGCGCTGACCTGCATCGTTTCGCGTGCCGGGGCGGGCGTGGCGGCCGGTGCTGTGGGAGCAGGCGCGGCAGGCGAGGGCGTCGGATCGGCGGCCGCTGGTGCGGGCGTCGGCGACGGGGTCGGCGATGGGGTGACCGGCTGAGGCGTCGGCTTTGCCACTTTCGGTACCGGCGGCTGGACCTTCTGCTTGACGGGTGTCGGCTTCGGCGGCGTAGGCTGCGGAATCGATTCGGCCGCGACCTGCTGGGCGATCGGCGCCGGCGTGATGAGCTGCGCGGTGATCGTCTGGACCTCGACCGATTTCGGTGGCGGCGCGTTGCGATGGAGCCAGGCGGCCGTCAGCATGATCGCGTGTGCGGCAAGCACACCGACCGCGACGACGATCACTCGGGGATTCATACGTGGTGCAGCCGGCAAGGCGCCGGCAGGAGCGAGATGCGAAGCCTGCATGTTAGCTTGAAAGAACGATGTCGCACCCGGGGCGCGGCGGGTGAATCGGCATCACTTGCGGAAGATCAGCAGCGAGATGCAAACGGTGGTCACAAATCCGATCAGCAATTCCATGACAGGCTCCTTGGCAGGTAAGCCGCTGGCTCGCGCAGACGATGGCTTGCTGACGGTCAAGACAAAAAATGCGGCCTGGGCCGCATGCGCACACTCGGCGCGGGTCAGGCAGCCTTGCGTTCGTAGAAGGTGACCGGGATCGGGTGAGCGTGATGCTCGACGCCACACCGGCTCGCACAGACGCCTTGTTCGGCCATGAGGTCGCGTACGGACTCCTCGCACTTGCCGCAGCACGTGGCCACGCCGAGCTCGAACTGGAGTTCATCGAAAGAGTTCACGCCCTCTGCGAGGGACGCGCGAATCTTGCGATCGGAAACAGACTTGCACACGCAGACGATCATGGTGAGTTGCGATAGCTAACGTTAATGCGAATTATTATCATTAAATTTGCGGGCGTTGACAAGCCTGGGTCGGGCTTTTTTTAAGGTCATCGGACCCTTGAAACGGCGGGGAGCGGCGGAGCCGCGGCAGGAGCGGGCGTGCGGGCCCGCGTCAGGCGGTTGCGCAGGCTTGCGCGTTCGGCGAGGAAATGGTGACGGATTCGACCGGCGCATCGAGGCCGAGCAATGTCGACGCGAGCGCCTGCAACTGCCGGCCGTCGCCGGTCGAGCAGAAGCGGGGCGGGGCGACCGGCGTGCCTGCAGGTGCGCGCAGGCCGTGCTGGTCGAGCACGCGCACGAGCTGGCGTGCGATCGCGTCGCTCGTGTCGATGATCGCCATGCGGTCGCCGACAATGTCGCGAATCGTTGCGGTGAGGAACGGGTAGTGCGTGCAGCCGAGGACGACCGTATCGGCGCCGTCGTCGAGCATCGGTTGCAGATAGCTGTCGAGCAGCGCGCGCAGCGCGGGCGAGTCCGTGTCGCCGCTCTCGATCGCCTGCACGAGCCCGTGGCCCGGCTGGCAGATGAAGCGGCAACCGGCGCCATGGCGCTCGAGCAGCGTCTGGAACCGGGCGCTGCGCAGCGTTGACTGGGTGGCGAGCACGCCGGCGACGCCGCTCGCGGATTGCTGGACGGCCGGCTTGATGCCCGGCTCGACGCCGACGAGCGGAATCGCGAGATGCTCGCGTACCGCCGCGATCGACTGGGCCGTCGCCGTATTGCAGGCGACCACGAGCGCCTTCGCGCCCTGCCGGACGAACCATTCGCCGATCGCGAGCGTGCGCTCGGTGATGAACGCGTCGTCACGTTCGCCGTACGGGATGTAGCGCGTATCGGCCGTATAGACGAACGACTCGCCGGGCAGGTGCGCGCGCGCGGCGCGCAGCACCGACAGGCCGCCGATCCCCGAGTCGAAGATTCCGACAGGAGCGGCGGCGCGCATCGCGGGAGCGGCTGGATGGTTCGTCATCGTCATGCGGACGGTGCGGCGGCGGACGGGCCGATTACTCGGCCGAACCCATCATCGTTTGCTGGTAGTTCTGCAGGCCGACCTTGCCGATCAGGTCGATCTGCGTTTCCAGCCAGTCGATGTGCTCTTCGGTGTCGTCGAGGATCTTTTCGAAGATCTCGCGCGACACGTAGTCGCGAACCGATTCGCAGTAGGCGATCGCTTCCTTGCAGGTGGACTGCGAGATCTGCTCGAGCTTCAGGTCGCACTTCAGGATCTCTTCGGTTTCCTCGCCGACGAGCAGCTTGTGCAGATCCTGCAGGTTCGGCAGGCCGTCGAGCATGAACACGCGCTCGATCAGCCAGTCGGCATGCTTCATTTCGCCGATCGACTCGTCGTACTCGTGCTTGCCGAGCTTCTCGAGGCCCCAGTGCTTGTACATGCGGGCATGCAGGAAGTACTGGTTGATCGCCGTGAGCTCATTCTTCAGTTGGGCGTTCAGATATTCGATGACTTTCTTGTCGCCTTGCATGGCTGTTCCTTGTTCAGTGGGGCTTCAGAAACCGAACGATAATCGCTCGAACGAGAAAAGCCAAGCCTCAAAGCCTTGTCTGGCCTGCCTTTTGCGTGTAATGAGAATCAGCCTCGAATGACCGGCCGGACACAATAATGAGAATGAGAAGTAAAAAGGCCGGACTTCCGTCCGGCCTATCGTTCGATCGCGCTTAAGCGGTCGCGACCGGGATCTTGCCGATCTTCGCCTGCCACTCCTTCGGACCGGTCTGGTGCACCGACGTGCCCGACGAATCGACGGCGACCGTCACCGGCATGTCCTGTACGTCGAACTCGTAGATCGCTTCCATGCCGAGGTCTTCGAATGCGAGCACCTTCGCGCCGCGGATCGCCTTCGACACGAGATACGCCGCGCCGCCGACCGCCATCAGGTATGCAGCCTTGTGCTTCTTGATCGCGTCGATCGCGACCGGGCCGCGCTCGGCCTTGCCGACCATCGAGATCAGGCCCGTTTGCGCGAGCATCGTCTCGGTGAACTTGTCCATGCGGGTGGCCGTCGTCGGGCCGGCCGGGCCGACCACTTCGTCACGCACCGGATCGACCGGGCCGACGTAGTAGATCACGCGGTTCGTGAAGTCGACCGGCAGCTTCTCGCCCTTCGCGAGCATGTCGGCGATGCGCTTGTGTGCGGCGTCGCGGCCGGTGAGCATCTTGCCCGACAGCAGCAGCGTCTGGCCCGGTGCCCAGCTGGCGACTTCTTCCGGCGTCAGCGTGTTCAGGTCGACGCGCTTGCTGGTTTCCGTGTTCGGTTCCCACTGGACCTTCGGCCAGGCGTCGAGCGACGGCGCTTCGAGCTTGGCCGGGCCCGAACCGTCGAGCACGAAGTGCGCGTGGCGCGTGGCCGCGCAGTTCGGGATCAGCGCGACCGGCTTCGAGGCCGCGTGCGTCGGTGCCGCCATGATCTTCACATCGAGCACGGTTGCCAGGCCGCCGAGGCCCTGTGCGCCGATGCCGAGCGCGTTGACCTTCTCGTGCAGCTCGACGCGCAGTTCCTCGACCCAGTCCTTCGGGCCGCGCGCGATGATTTCCTGGATGTCGATCGGCTCCATCAGCGATTCCTTCGCCATCAGCATCGCCTTCTCGGCGGTGCCGCCGATGCCGATCCCGAGCATGCCGGGCGGACACCAGCCCGCGCCCATCGTCGGGACCGTCTTCAGCACCCAGTCGACGATCGAGTCGGACGGGTTCAGCATCACGAACTTCGACTTGTTCTCCGAGCCGCCGCCCTTCGCCGCGACCTGCACGTCGACCTTGTCGCCCGGCACGATCTCGTAGTGGATCACGGCCGGCGTGTTGTCCTTCGTGTTCTTGCGGGCGCCTTCCGGCGGATTGACGATCGATGCGCGCAGCACGTTGTCTGGGTGCGTGTAACCGCGGCGCACGCCTTCGTTGATCATGTCGGTGAGGCCCATCGTCGCGCCGTCCCAGCGCACGTCCATGCCGACCTTCACGAAGATCGTGACGATGCCGGTGTCCTGGCAGATCGGGCGCTTGCCTTCCGCGCACATGCGGCTGTTCGTGAGGATCTGCGCGATCGCGTCCTTCGCGGCCGGGCTCTCTTCCAGCTCGTACGCGCGGCCGAGGGCCTGGATGTAGTCGAGCGGGTGGTAGTAGCTGATGTACTGCAGCGAATCCGCGATGCTCTGGATCAGGTCTTCCTGTTTGATGACGGTCATGGCTGAGACTCTGTGAGGACTGTGGGGAATGCGTTTATGCGTTGACGGCTGCTTCGGCCGTCTTGCGGGACGCAGCCGCGACGGGCGCATGCGTCTCGTGGAAATGGGCCGGGTGCGTGTGCGTCGTCAGGCGGTCGACCCACGCCATCACGAGCGCCGACACGAGGAACGACACGTGGATGATCACCTGCCACATGATCGCGTGCATCGTGTGCTGGTCGGGGTTGATGAAGGTCTTCAGCAGGTGGATCGACGAAATGCTGATCAGCGCCATCGACAGCTTGACCTTCAGCACGCCCGCGTTCACGTGGTCGAGCCACTCGGGCTCGTCGGGATGGCCCTCGATGCCGAGGCGCGACACGAACGTTTCATACCCGCCGACGATCACCATGATCAGCAGGTTCGAGATCATCACCACGTCGATCAGGCCGAGCACCGCGAGCATGACGCTGATTTCGTCGAGGCCCGTCGCATGCGACAGCAGGTGCCAGACTTCCTTCAGGAACAGGAACACGTAGACGGCCTGCGCGACGATCAGGCCGAGGTAAAGCGGAACCTGGAGCCAGCGGCTCATGAAAATCAAGGCGGGAAGCGGACGAAGCGGGCGACGGGCGGGGCGGCCGGGCGAATGCGGGGCGGACATGATGGCGGTGCGGGCGCGGTGCGCAGGTATCGGGGGTAATCTTGAAAAGGCGCGCTATTGTAACGCGTCGGCCGGCGCGGCTGCAGCGACGCGCCGGCGGTGCCGGGGACGGATCAGGACGCGGCGGCCGGCACGCGTTTCACGCGCAGGCTCGCGAGCACGATGCCGGCGACGACGCAGGCGAGCGCGATGCCGTGCGCGAGCGTCGGGCGCTCGCCGAGGAAGGCGATGCCGTAGGCGGCCGCAGCGATCGGCAGCACCGCGCTGAACACGCCGGCGAGGCTGCCCGGCACGTGGCGGATGCCCTTCATCCACAGCCAGAACGAGAAGATGCTGGCCGACAGGCCGTACCAGACCACGAGCGCCCAGGTGCCGGCCGGCACGCTCGCGTAATCGAAATGCCACAGCGCCGTCGCGCCGAGCGGCAGCATCAGGCACAGCCCGAACAGATGGGTATACGCGCAGATGTCGATCGGCGCGAGCGTCTGCGTGAGCCGGCGCGACAGGATCACGTAGATCGATTCGCAGCACACCGCGCCGAGGATCAGCAGGTTGCCGGTCAGCGAGCCGGATGCGTCGCCGTGGGCGCCATGCCCGGTTGTACCGCCGTTGGCGAGGTTGATCGTCACGACGCCGGCGATCGCGAGCGCGATCGACACGAGCGCACGTCCGTTCGGTTTTTCACGCAGGATCAGCCACGCGAACAGCGCGACGATCGCCGGGATCGTGCTCGTGATGACGCCGGCCGCCACCGCGCTCGTGCGCTGCACGCCGTTGAGCATCAGCAGCGTGAACATGAAGGTGCCGAAGAAGGCCTGCAGGAACAGGTTCAGCCACTCGCCGCGCTTGACCGCGCGCATCTTCACGGGGCTGAACAGCGGCCACAGCACGGCGATCGCGATCACGAAGCGCAGCGTGGCGAGGATGGCGACGGGGACGAATGCAACGATGGATTTACCGATACCGACGTTGCTGCCGACGAACAGCATCGACAGGATGAGGAAGAGGGCGTAGCGATTCAAGCTGGAATCCGGAAGGCGAGTTCAGTTACGATTGTAGGGTCGCGGTTGTAACAGCGTAAAGCTGGCCGTCATGCGATGTCGTCCGGTGCACGAAACGACCTTGCCGCGTAAGTGACGGGTAAGTTCGAGCGCTTATCGTGGACACTGCCGGGCCGCATGGTCACGTTCGCGTGATGTGGTGCGGTGCAGCATCGTGCGCAGCCTTCGTGGCCGCGTGCGGGTGGGTGGGAGACAGCGGCGCGCATGCGCCGGCCAAGACACGCGGCGCGCATGATCGCGCCGCCATGCAGAGGATTCATGTTCACCAAGGGGTAGTCGATGTCTGCGATTGAATCGGTTCTTCACGAAACCCGTCAGTTCGCGCCGCCCGCGGCGCTCGAGAAGGCGGCGACCATTTCCGGCATGCCGGCCTACCGTGCGCTCGCCGCCGAGGCCGAGCAGGATTACGAGGGCTTCTGGGCGCGTCTCGCGCGCGAAGGCCTCGCGTGGCACAAGCCGTTCACGAAGGTGCTCGACGAGAGCAACGCGCCGTTCTACAAGTGGTTCGACGACGGCGAGCTGAACGCGTCGTACAACTGCCTCGACCGTCACGTCGAAGCCGGCAACGGTGAGCGCGTCGCGGTGATCTTCGAGGCCGACGACGGCACGGTCACGCGCGTCACCTATGCGGATCTGCTCGGCCGCGTGTCGCGCTTCGCGAATGCGCTGAAGAAGCGCGGGATCGGCAAGGGCGATCGCGTCGTCATCTATATTCCGATGTCGATCGAAGGCATCGTCGCGATGCAGGCCTGCGCGCGCATCGGCGCGACGCACTCGGTCGTGTTCGGCGGCTTCTCCGCTAAATCGCTGAACGAGCGGCTCGTCGACGTCGGCGCGGTCGCGCTGATCACGGCCGACGAGCAGGCACGCGGCGGCAAGACGCTGCCGCTCAAGAGCATCGCCGACGAGGCGATCGCGATGGGCGGCTGCGAAGCGGTGAAGAGCGTGATCGTCTATCGCCGCACCGGCGGCAAGATCGACTGGCACGCGGACCGCGACCTGTGGATGCACGACATCGCGGACGGCGAGTCCGACACGTGCGCGCCGGAGTGGGTCGGCGCCGAGCATCCGCTGTTCATCCTGTATACGTCGGGCTCGACCGGCAAGCCGAAGGGCGTGCAGCACAGCACGGGCGGCTACCTGCTGTGGGCCGCGCAGACGATGAAGTGGACCTTCGACTGGAAACCCGACGACGTATTCTGGTGCACGGCCGACATCGGCTGGGTCACGGGCCACACGTACATCACCTATGGTCCGCTCGCATGCGGCGGCACGCAGGTCGTGTTCGAAGGCGTGCCGACCTACCCGGACGCCGGCCGTTTCTGGAAGATGATCGGCGATCACAAGGTTACCGTGTTCTACACCGCGCCGACCGCGATCCGTTCGCTGATCAAGGCGGCCGAAGCCGACGACAAGGTGCATCCGAAGAGTTACGACCTGTCGAGCCTGCGCATCATCGGCACGGTCGGCGAGCCGATCAATCCGGAAGCGTGGATGTGGTATCACAAGCACGTCGGCCAGGAGCGCTGCCCGATCGTCGATACGTGGTGGCAGACCGAGACGGGCGGCCACATGATCACGCCGCTGCCGGGCGCCACGCCGACCGTGCCCGGTTCGTGCACGCTGCCGCTGCCGGGCATCATGGCCGCGGTGGTCGACGAGACGGGCCAGGACGTGCCGAACGGGCAGGGCGGCATCCTCGTCGTCAAGCGTCCGTGGCCTGCGATGATCCGCACGATCTGGGGCGACCCGGAGCGCTTCAAGAAGAGCTACTACCCCGAGGAACTCGGCGGCCGCCTGTATCTCGCCGGCGATGGCACCGTGCGCGACAAGGACACCGGCTACTTCACGATCATGGGCCGGATCGACGACGTGCTGAACGTGTCGGGTCACCGGCTCGGCACGATGGAGATCGAATCGGCGCTGGTGTCGCACGAGCTCGTGGCCGAGGCGGCCGTGGTCGGCCGTCCGGACGATACGACGGGCGAGGCGGTCGTTGCGTTCGTCGTGCTGAAGCGTTCGCGCCCGGAAGGCGAGGAAGCGGCGGCACTGGCGAAGACGCTGCGTGACTGGGTCGGCAAGCAGATCGGGCCGATCGCGAAGCCGAAGGACATCCGCTTCGGCGACAACCTGCCGAAGACGCGTTCGGGCAAGATCATGCGGCGCCTGCTGCGTTCGCTCGCGAAGGGCGAGGCGATCACGCAGGATACGTCCACGCTCGAGAACCCGGCCATCCTCGAACAGCTCACCGAAGTGCGCTGATCGTACCGGCTGCGCGTCTCGCGCACGAGCCCCTGCGCGGCAATCCCGATTGCCCGCGCAGGGGCTTTTTGCTACATAACGGCATGACCGTTCCGACCCGTTCGGCGCCTGCTGCGCCACCGCCCGTTCCCGAGCCGCTCGCGCGTGCCCATGCGCGCTACTGGCGTTTCAACGTCGCGCTGATCGCGGTGCTGATGGTGATCGGGTTCTCGGTGTCGTTCATCGTGCCGTTCTTCGGGCCCGCGCTCGCGGGCGTCCACTTCGCCGGCTTCAGCCTGCCGTTCTATGTCGGCGCGCAGGGGGCGATTCTCGTGTATCTCGTGCTGATCGTCGTCTACATCGGGCTGATGCAGCGCGCGGACCGCGCGCTGCGCCGGGCATACGACGACCACGCGGCGCACGCCGGCACGCCGAACGGCGGGCGCTGATTCATGCTGACGCATCGACTGATCCGCGCGTACGCGCTCTATACGCTGGGTTTTCTCGGGTTCGTGCTGCTGATGTGGCGGATCGAGCGCGCGACCGGCTCCGGCGTCTGGATCGGCTACGTGTTCCTGTTCGTGCCGATCGCCGTGTATGCGGTGATCGGGCTGTTGTCGCGCACGTCCGATCTCGTCGAATACTACGTGGCCGGGCGGCGCGTGCCGTCCGCGTTCAACGGGATGGCGACGGCGGCCGACTGGCTGTCGGCCGCGTCGTTCATCGGCCTGGCCGGATCGCTCTATTCCACCGGCTACGATGCGCTCGCGTACGTGATGGGCTGGACGGGCGGGTTCTGCCTCGTCGCGTTCCTGCTCGCGCCGTATGTGCGCAAGCTCGCGCGCTACACGATTCCCGATTTTCTCGGCACGCGCTTTTCGAGCACGGCCGTGCGCGCGCTCGCGGCCGGCGCGGCGATCCTGTGCTCGTTCGTGTATCTGGTCGCGCAGATCCAGGGGATCGGCCTGATCGCGACGCGCTTCATCGGCGTCGATTTCGCGATCGGGATCTTCTGCGGGCTCGCGGGCATTCTCGTGTGCTCGTTTCTCGGCGGGATGCGCGCGGTCACGTGGACGCAGGTCGCGCAGTACATCATCCTGATCAGCGCGATCCTGATTCCGGTGTCGCTGATCGCGATGAAGAACGGGCTCGGTCCCGTGCCGCAATTCAGCTACGGCAAGCTGATGGAGCGCGTCGCGGCGCGCGAGGCGCAGGTGCGCGATGCGTCCGGGGAGCAGCAGGTGCGCGACGCGTACCGCCGGCAAGCCGCGGACATCCAGACGCGGCTCGACCGGCTGCCGGCGTCCTATGCGGACGCACGCAGGCATCTTGCCGACCAGCTCGCCGACCTGCGGCGTCACAACGGGCCGCTGCGCGAGATCAGCCAGCGCGAGCGCGAGCTGGCCGATTTCCCGCGCGATCCGGCGGCGGCGCGGGTCGCGTGGACGCAGGCGCGTGACGACCTGCTTGCCCGTGCCGAGCCGCCCGTGCCGATGCACGAGCCGTTTCCCGCCGCGAGCGACGACGAACGCAAGCCGCGCGAGCGGAATTTTCTCGCGCTGCTGCTGTGCCTGTCGCTCGGCACCGCGAGCCTGCCGCACATCCTGACGCGCTACAACACGACCACGTCGGTCGCGTCCGCACGGCGCTCGGTCGGCTGGACGCTGTTCTTCATCGCGCTGTTCTACCTGAGCGTGCCGGTGCTCGCGGTGCTGATCAAGTACGAGATCCTCGCGAACCTCGTCGGGCGGCCGTTCGCGGAATTGCCGGCGTGGGTCACGCAATGGCATCACTTCGAGCCGGACCTGATCAGCGTCGTCGAGGTGATTCGCGACGGCATCGTGCACTGGTCGGAAATCCAGATGCAGCCGGACATGGTCGTGCTGGCCGCGCCGGAGATCGCGGGGCTGCCGTATGTCGTGTCGGGGCTGATCGCGGCCGGTGCGCTGGCCGCGGCGCTGTCGACCGCGGATGGGCTGTTGCTGACGATCGCGAACGCGCTGTCGCACGATGTCTATTACTGCATGGTCGCGCCCGATGCGTCGAGCCAGCGGCGCGTGACGATCTCGAAGGTGCTGCTGCTCGGTGTCGCGCTGTTCGCGTCGTACGTCGCGTCGCTCAATACGGGGAAGATCCTGTTTCTCGTCGGTGCCGCGTTTTCGCTGGCGGCGTCGAGCTTCTTTCCGGTGCTGGTGCTCGGGGTGTTCTGGAAGCGCACGACGACGCGCGGGGCGATCGCCGGGATGGTGACGGGGTTGACGGTGTGCGTGTACTACATCGTGTCGACTTATCCGTACTTCACGCAGCTGACCGGGTTCGCCGGGCGCACGTGGTTCGGGATCGAGCCGATCAGCTCAGGCGTGTTCGGCGTGCCGGCGGGGTTTGCGGTGGCGATCGTCGTGAGTCTGCTCGATCGAAAGCCGGATGAATATACGCGGGCGCTGGTGGATTACATCCGGCATCCGTGACGCAGGGGCGGGCGTCGTATGGCGCGGGTCAGAGCGCGGAAGTCCCGAGTTCGGCACTCTTGGCCGTTTGCACACGACCGACATCGCAGCTTCCATCCGTCATGCCGTTTGCGTTGGGGATCGCGACGCAGACATAGGCACGAATGCCGTGTGGCAATGCCACGTGCCGAAACTCGCCCACCTTGATCGTCGCGACCCGGTCAACGGCAAACTGATCGGTAATCGGCGTCGCGCCCGCCGGGATCGACAGGGTCACTTCCGACGTTGCCTGGCCGGTTTGCGATTTCAGCGTCTGGCTGCCGGCGATATCCATCGTCACCGCGAAGCGTAGGGTCGCTTGCCCTTCGGACACGCGCTGGACGGTCACCGCGACCGCCGGCTTTGCGATGCCGGCGGTGCATTTGCCGGCAACGCATTCGCGAACGGAAAGGAGCGTGTGGAACGTCGGCGCAGGCTGACCGACGACCGACAGGTCGGTTGCGGACCCGCCGTCGCGTAGTACTTTCTGCGATGACGGAGCCGATGTGACGGCCACGGTGGTACTGATCGTCGGGGCGGACGTTACCGTCGCGCACGCCGACAGCATGGCCGAGATGCCGGCCGTCATGACGAACCGCAGGCTGAATCGCATGGACGTGACTCGCGGAGCCGAAACCTCCTATATCGTCAGATCAATGCGGATCTTTAGCGTGCGGCGCTCGGGATCTGCCGTGCGTCGCACGCCCGGCGATCAGTTCGAACCGAACTGGTCGATCGGCAGGTCGATGCCGCTCAGCTTCCACGACCAGAGGCCGTCACGCTTGAATACGAGCGTCACCTGGTCGACGGTTCCTTTCCGCGCAGTCGCGGTGACGGTCGACCAGTTCTTGTAGCGTACCGAATAGTCGACCTTCGGCGCCGTGTTGGCTTCGTGCGGCGCCGCGCCGCTGTCGGAACCCGCGTGAGTCGCTTCCGTCGGGGCGGCAGACGATGCGGGGGCAGCCGGGACACCGGCGGGGTGCGTGGGTTTGGCCGCTCCCTGGGCCATCATGGTCATGACGCCGGCCGGCGTCACCATCGTGTCGATGAGCTGATTCGCGAAACCCATCGCCACCATCATTCCCAGACCGGCGAATGAATTGCCTTTCATATCGGGCGAATTCGCCAGTTTCGATTGCACCATGGTCAAGAATTGACCACGCAGGCTTTCACGCAGCGACGGAAAGTCGACGTGCGACGAAAACGAGTCGGCATCCTTGTCCGTCATGGCCGATCGCATTTGATACATCGTGATGTATGGGCTCGCGTAACTGGAAGCGACGCCTGCGGCGATGGCGATTCCTGCGATCACGATTCGTGTTTTCTTTTTCATGGTCTCGGCGTGTGTCGATATTGTTTATCGGGAAAGCAGTTTAACGGTCGTGCGCCGGAAAGTTTGAGGCGTTGACTGTTCGCGCGGGGAATCGCTGCGCGGTTTCGCATGATGGCTGGAAGGGCGGCCGTGCCTGCGGTGGGGGAGATATCGTCCTGTCGGATGCAATGCTGCGTTCGTATCGTGCCAAGCGGCCGGATGAGTCGTCGGAATGCGATCGCCGTTCGATTTTGAATGGCGGATTAATTGGCGCATCGAGGCTGAAACGATATTGCCGCGATGGAAACCGCAGTTGAACTGCGTGGCCCGCGCGGGTGAGCGTGGCGAATCGGAATTGAAGACGTGGACGAAAGGCGTGCCGTCACCCGGATTGGCAGCTCCCTCGACCCTGTTCGACGACGCGCGGCGGGAGGGCGAACAATGAAGCAAGAGCCCGTCGGGGCAGCCTGCGCCGACGACTGGCGTGCGTTTTCGCAGGGAGAAATAAAAAAACGTGCCGAGAGGCCCGTTTTTACCGTGTGCCGGCGGAGAGGGGGATTCGCCCACACGGGCGCGGGCCGCGGATTCGCTTGCAGGCGAATCCCTTCGAATCCCCCGCGCAGGCCGAACGATCGGCTCGCTTCTCTCCGGAAACGAAAATGCCCGCTGGCGCGGGCATTGAATCCTGGCGGAGAGAGGGGGATTCGAACCCCCGATAGGCGATTAACCTATACACGCTTTCCAGGCGTGCGACTTAAACCACTCATCCATCTCTCCGGAAGACCGAGAGTATAGCAAACTCTGGCGGCAGCCCGCCACTCCCTTCGGTGCCCGTCAAAAATCCGTCGTCATCGACAGCCACACCGACCGCGGCTCGCCCTGCGTCAGATACCCGCCGGTCGCCGACGACCAGTACGCCTTGTTGGCGACGTTGCGCACGGTTGCGCGGAATGTCGTCTTCTTGCCGAACACGTCCGTCGCGTATCGCGCACCAAGATCGAAGCGGTCCCATGCATGGATCGACATCGTGTTCGCGACGTCCAGGTACTGCGGCCCCGTGTGGATCCAGCGCGCGGTCAGCGTGAGTCCGTTCAGCATCGGCACATCGTATTCGGCGTTCGCGTTGAACAGGAACGACGGCACGCCGATCGGCCGGTTGCCGTCGTTCGCGCCGCCCGCCGTGTTCTGCAGCGTCGCCTTGAGGTACGTCGCACCGGCGATCAACCGCACGCCTTTCCACGGCTCGCCGTACACGGCCGTCTCGATGCCGCGGTGCCGCTGCGTGCCGTCGGCGCCGAACAACTGCGACGCCGGGTCGGTGTACGCCATCGGCTTCTCGATCTGGAACAGCGCGAGCGACGCGCCGTACTTGTCGGTGTCGTAGCGGATCCCGGCTTCGTATTGCTTCGACCGGAACGGCGACAGCGCCTGGCCCGCATTGCGCGCGGTGTTCGGTGCGACTTCGCCTTGCGCGAGCGCCTCGCTGCGGTTCGCGAAGATCGACACGTTGCGCCAGGGCTTCACGACGAGACCGAATACCGGCGTCGTGATCGCGTCGGTGTACGTGGTGGTGACCGCGCCCGTGTAGTCGAAGTTGTCGACCGAAATCGACTGGCGGCGCGCGCCGATCGTGAACAGCACGCGGTCGTCGAGGAAGCCGAGCGTGTCGGACACCGCGAAGCTGCGCAGCCAGGTCTTCGTGATCGTGCCCGGATCGTTCATGTCGCCGCCCGAGTAGGCGGTCGCCGGGAACGCAACCGGCGCCGGATCGTAGAGCGTCGTCGGGAATGCGCTCGACATCGTGTACGCGGACTGGCTGTCGATGCGGATGAACGACGCGCCGGCCGTCACGAAGTGCGACACGGGGCCGGTCGTGAAGCGCCCGCGCACGCCGGCTTCGGCCGATTGCGCATCTTCCTTGTGCGGCACGCTCAGGCGCGAGCCGGTCGTGCCGGACGACGAGTAGGTCGGCGTGTAATAGTCGCCGTGTTCGTTCGTATGGCGCGCGCCGGCCGATACGTAGGCCGTCCACGCGGGCAGGAAATCGTACTCGGCGCGCACGATGCCGATCGTGTCCTCGAGCTCGCTGAAGCTCCACGGCTGCGCATAGTTGTGCGTCGCGGACGGTACGGCCGGCAACTGGTTGCCGCTGATCAGCACGACCGGGCGGCCGTTGTCGATCCGTTGCCGCTGATACAGGAAGTCGCCGTACAGGCGCAGCTTGTCGCCGCGCCAGTCGAGCGACACGGCCGTCACGTTGTCGCGGCGGCGCTCGCCGTCGACGGCCGTATCGCCGCCGTTGATCGACTGGTTCACGCGCACGCCGAACTGGCCTTCGCTGCCGAAGCGGCGGCCGATGTCCACATGCGTGCCGAGCGAACCGGATGTGGCGCCGTCGACGGTGACGCGCGTGAGCGGCTTGTCGTCCGCGCGCTTCAGTTGCAGGTTCACGCCGCCGCCGATCGCCGAGCCGCCCGGCGACGCGCCGTTCAGGAAGGCATTCGCGCCCTTGAACACGTCGACACGCTCGACCGCCTCGGTTTCGACGAGCTGACGCGGCGTGACGCCATACAGGCCATTCAGCGACACGTCGTCGCCGGCGAGCGTGAAACCGCGGATGACGAACACCTGGGAGAAATTGCCGTAGCCGGACGCGCTGCGCACGGCCGGATCGTTGTCGAGCACGTCGGCGAGCGTGTGTGCCTGCTGGTCCTCGATCAGTTTCGACGTGTAGGTGGTCATGCTGAACGGCACGTCGCTGGCCTTTTGCCGGCCGAGCACGCCGAAATCCGCGCCGCGCGCGACCTGGCCGCCTGCGTAGGTCGGCGCGAGGTCGCCAGGCAGCGGCTCGGCGGCGCCGGTCACGTTGATCGACGGCAGCACGGCCGCGTCGGGTGCGGCGCCGACGGCGGAAGTGGCCTGCTGGGCCAGGGCGACGGCAGGGACGGTACAGGCGAGCGCAATGCCGAAGGCAATCGGCGTGAGACGCCGGACGGGTAACGAAAGTGTCGACATGGGACGCAATTCGGATGTGGTCGGTGATCCATCCCAGGGCGGCAAATCGGAATCCGGGCGGCGTGGCGCGTCCGTACTGTCGCGGGCGCGGTTTTTATCGAGCGGCGGAGTCTAGCGTAAACGCGAATGATTGTCGTTTACTAAATGATCGACTGACTATTCGAGAAGGCGGGCGGTCGCCGTGCAGGATCGACGGCGCTCAGCCGCTGCGCAGGGATCGCGATGAACATGCGATCATTGACCGGCCGCATTCGTCGTAACAAATCGCGCGTGTCGATTTCTGTCCGCGTGGCTGGTGAACGACGATGCCATCCGCTCGGATCGCTCTCTTCAGAAGGAACGCCACGCCATGTCGCTCTCCGCCTTGCTCGCCTTTGCCCTGATCCTGTCCGTCGGCGTCGCGACGCCTGGCCCGACGGTGTTGCTCGCGATGAGCAACGGCTCGCGGTACGGATTGCGTCACGCGATGGTCGGGATGCTCGGCGCCGTCACGGCGGACGTCGTGCTCGTCGCGCTGGTCGGGTTCGGCCTCGGCGTGCTGCTCGAGGCGTCCGAAACGGCGTTCGTGACGCTGAAGCTGCTCGGCGCGGCGTGGCTCGCGTACGTGGGCATCCGGATGCTGATGTCGAGCGGCAGCCCTGCCGATGCGCAGGCGTGCGTACCCGCGACGCCCGATCGCCGGACCGCTTTCCTGAAGAGCTTCTTCGTCGCGATGAGCAACCCGAAGTACTACCTGTTCATGTCCGCGCTGCTGCCGCAGTTCGTCGACCGGTCACAGGCGATCGCGCCGCAGTACGCGATCCTTGCGGCGACGATCGTCGCGATCGACGTGATCGGGATGACCGGTTACGCGCTGCTGGGCGTGCATTCGGTCCGCGTGTGGAAAGCGGCCGGGGAGAAGTGGCTGAACCGTGTCAGCGGGTCGCTGCTGCTGATGCTCGCGGCGTACGTTGCGCTGTATCGCAAGGTCGCGCACTGACGCGGCGATGCAGCGGGAAAGCGGCACGCTGAAGGCCGTGCGGCGATGACGCCGGTCGATCGCTTCGCGCTCGAGACGCACGACGGGCCGTATGAAGCGTGGCCGCCGCGCACGCGTGTGCGGGTCGATGGCGTGCGTTCCGCGCTCGCCGTTTCCGGCTATGTGCTGTTGCGCCAGTTCGAAACGCCGGCCGCGTATCTGCTCGTCACCGACTACGACTGCCCGTTCGAGGAAGCCGTCACGTTCACGCTCGTGTCGAAGGATCCACTGAAGGTGCTCGCGCAGCGCACGGTCGGCGCGATGTATGCGTCGTTCTATCTGGACGACCTGACGTGGGCCGACGACCGGCATTTCAGCGCGACGTTCGTCGGGTTCGACGGGCGATGGGATTTCACGATTCGTGACCGATCCGTGCCGTTCGTCCTGCCCGGATTGGGCATGCGGCACGTACGCGGATGACACCGAGACGATGGTCGGGTGCCGCTGGATGATGCCCGAATCGATTCGAAAGACTGTGAATTTTTGAATCCGGCGGCCACCTTGCAACAAGGATTCTAAATCCTGTCAAAAAGCCGTCATCAACCTGACAAATTTGCTATGCTCGCCGAAAACCAGACGAGCGGCACTCCCAGGACGGACCGGCGTGCGTGATTGCTCGACGAATAACGAAGTAAAACAAAATCCTGAGAGTCACGCTGTGAATACAGCCGAATTGCTACGCACGTTTGCGTCCGGGGTGGTCGATCAGAACAATCGGCCGGTTCGCATGAACTGGGGGCCCGCTCAGAAGACGCTCGAGCAGGTGCTTGCGCTTCAGTATGCCGACATCCGCGAAGGGTTGATGACGGGCGTCGACGGGCATCTGACCTGCGTGTCCGCGCGGACCGATCTCCCGATCCGCAGCTTCATCGGGCTGCCGGTTTCCGTCGAGATGACGACCGATCGCGGGCGTCTGCACACCATCAACGGCATTGTCACCGATGTTCGCACTGGACAGTCGGACGGTTCGCTGACCTGCTACCAACTGACGATTCGCGACGTGCTGTCCGTGATGGAGCGGCGGACCAATTCGCGGCTGTTTCGCTCCAAGAGCCTGCCCGACATCCTGGGCGTGCTGCTTCAGGAGTGGCGCCAGCGCAGCCCGGCGCTCGCCGGCGCATTCGAATTCGACCTGTCCGGCCTGCAGGGTGAACGATACCCGGCGCGCGAGCTGACGCGGCAGGTCAACGAGTCGGACGCGCATTTCATCCGGCGGCTGTTGCGGCGCGACGGTGCGACCGTATTCGTCAAGGCGGGCAAGGCCGGCGAGCGGGCAAGCGGCAACGCGCATGACACGCCGGTTCACACGCTCGTCTTCGCCGACGACTCGATGAAGCTGCCGGAGACGGCCGCCGGTACCATCCGTTACCACCGCGACGCCGCCACCGAAGAGCGCGACTCGATCACGCTGTGGGCGACGAGCCGCAGCCTGATCCCAGGCAAGATCGTCCGGCCGACATGGGATTACAAGACCGGCCGGATGTCGCAAACCGAACAGGCGACGATCGTCGACCAGGGCGACGGCGGCAACGACCTCGGGCACTTGCTGGCCGACGCCGTCATCGATATCCCGCACGCGGGGGATTCGTCGTCCGACCTCGACCGGATCGGCAAGGACCGGATGCTGGCGCATGAACTGCGTGCCGAATCCGTCGACGGCGTGAGCAATGTGCGCGATCTGGCCGTCGGTCACTGGTTTGCGCTTGCCGAGCATCCGCAGCTCGACACCTTGCCGGCCGAACAGCGGCAGTTCGTCGTCACGTCGCTTCACCATCGCGTGCGGAACAACCTGCCGAAGGAACTGAACGAGCGCGCGCAGTCGTTGTTCGCGGCAAGCCGCGTGCTGTTCAACGCGGTGCCGGCCGACGTGAGCGGCAAGCCGGGCGATGAAAGCGACAGGCGCTACGAGAACACGTTCTCGTGCGTGCGGCGCGGCGTACCGCTGACGCCTGCCTACGATCCCCACGTCGACCTGCCACCCGTGCATCCGATGACGGCCGTCGTCGTCGGCCCGGAGGGCGAGGAGGTGTTCTGCGATGAAATGGGTCGCATCCGTGTGCGGATCCAGGGGCTGAATGCGGACGATCACGCGCACGCGCAGGGCGCCGGCACGAGCGGCACGCCGTCCGACAGCGCGCCGGTGCGCGTCGCCTGCGCGCTCGCCGGGCCGAGTTTCGGCGCGAATACGTTGCCGCGCGTCGGCATGGAGGTGCTGATCGGCCATATCGGCGGCGATCCGGACCGGCTCGTCGTGATGGGCGTGCTGGCCAACGGGCCGAACATGCCGGCGACCTTCAGCCATACGGGCGCGCTGCCGGGCAACCGTTACTTGTCCGGCACGAAGACGAAGGAAATCAAGGGGCAGCGCTACAACCAGATCCGCTTCGACGATACGCCTGGCCAGATCAGCAGCCAGCTGGCGAGCGAGCACGCGTACAGTCAGCTGAACCTCGGCTATCTGACGCAGCCGCGCGACAACGGGCAGGGTGCGGCGCGCGGCGAGGGCGCCGAATTGCGCAGCGATGCGCACGTAGCGATTCGCAGCGGCAAGGCGATGCTGATTTCTGCATGGGAACGGCTGCGCGCGAGCGACGGGCATCTTGCGCGGGACGAGTATCTGCAATTGATGCAGGAATGCGTCGAGCTGTTCAAGAGCCTCGGCGACTATGCGGGCCAGCACCAGGGCGTGGCGCCCGATACGCAGCCGCACGACTCGCTCATGACCACGGTGAAGGGCTGGCCGAATGGCGAGGCGTCCGGCGGCGGTGAATCGTCGGGCGCGTCGATGGCCGCGATCGGCATCACCGCGCCGGCCGGCATCAGCATGGCGACACCGAAGACCGTCACGACCCATGCGGGCGGCAACGTCGATGTCGTCGCGCAGAACCACCTTCAGTACACGAGCGGTCAGCGGATCAACCTGCAGGCCGGGCATGGCGTGGCGATGTTCGCGCACAGCGAGGGAGTCTCGGCGATCGCCAACCAGGGGAAGGTGGCGCTGCAGAGCCAGAACGACGATACGCAGATCGACTCGGCGAAGAACATCCAGATGACGGCGGGGGGCGGCAAGCTCGCGGGCATGGCCAGCGAGCAGGTCGTGTTCGTGACGTCGGGCGGCGCGTATCTGAAGCTGCATGGCGGCGATATCGAGCTCGGGTGTCCGGGGAGTTTCACCGTCAAATCCGCGTCGCATACGTGGGCCGGGCCGGCGAGCATGAGCGCCGATTTTCCGAAGTTCGACCAGGGCTCGCTGGGGCGCGTGCCGAAGCTGGTCCGGGCTACCGACGGGCAGCCGGTCGAGGGCATGGAAGCCGAGGTGCGCAAGGCGTCGGGCGAGTTGATCAAGGGGAAGACCGATGCGCAAGGCAAGCTGGCGCCGGTCAGCAGCGATCAGTTCGAACAACTGGCGGTGCGCTTCTTCAAGTCGAGAACCTGAGCTGAGTCTTCAAGAAAAACAACATGTTCAACTACAACTTTGCGCAGAACCCGAGCGGGCAAACGTCGGCTGACGATGCGTCGCAGACTTCAGTGGGCGGTGGGGCGGGGACGACGCTGTTCAATCGCAACGACCTCGAATGCGTGATGCAGATGCCGCTGCCGGGTGTGGTCATCTTCGTGCACGGGGTGAATTCTGAGGGCGAATGGTTCAAGGACGCCGAGCAGGGGCTGTGCGCCGGATTGAACCGGCGCATGGGGCGCTATGACGATCAACTGTTCCATTTCGGGCCAGTGGCCGGGCAGATGACGCCGGTCAGCTATATCGAGAGCCTGACGTCCGACGGCTTCCTGAATCCGGAAATGACGTCGAAGACGTACATCAAGCCCGATCCGTCCTTTTCTCCCGTCATTCATTTCCGGTGGGGCTATGCCGCCAATGCTGAGGAGCTGAAGGAGTATGGCGACAAGATCATGCTCAACGAGAAGAATTACTGGGGCGGCGGGCCGTTCGCGGGCGGGTGTTCGAGTCTGCCGGATCTGTGGAACGACGGGTTGCACGACCGGCTTTTTCTCTGGTTGACCGTCCAGCATATGAATTCGATCGGCAACCGCAAGATCTATTCGACGCCGCCGCGTACCTATGGCGTGCTGGGTGCGCTACGGCTTGCGCGCCTGGTCGAATCGATCCGCAAGCGCCAGGCCGACGTGCCGATCACGATCGTGTGCCACAGCCAGGGAAACATGATCGGTCTTGCCGCTGCGTTCCTCGGCGACCGGTTGCCGGAGGTGGAGGACCGGTGGGGCAAGAAAGGACGCTGCGTGGCGGACACTTATGTTCTTGCCAATCCGCCGTACAGCCTGGTGGAGAGCAACTTCACCGATACCTGGGCACAGCGCGGGGTACGCGACAAGAACGGACACGTGGGGCGCGAGACTTATGTCGCCCGCAAGGAAACGCTGAGGGAGTACTTCGATATCCTGCGCGCTCGAGCCGATCTGGAGATGCCTGCGGAGGATCTCGATCGCGCGATGGAAAACGCCAGACCGTCGGAGTGCGGGGGGAAGCCGTATAGCGCAGCCAAGGACCGGGAGGCGCACGGGTTGTACCAGAAGAATACCTACGGAAGAGTGACACTGTATTGCTGTCCGCATGATCAGGTCATTTCCGCCCTGACCGTTCAAGGGATCGGATGGCGCGGCATGAATATCGAAGAGATCAGTGCGACGAACGCGTGGGGTGTTTTCTCGCAACGTGTGTTCGCGTCGAATTTCGAGGTCGGCGGTGACAATAAGCTATACCGGTATTGGGAGGATGACTGGCGTAGTGGCAAGAACAAAACGGAGGGGTTTTGGTATCCCCCGTCACCGCCCGCGCGATACGGTTTTGCGCGAGGCATGCATTCCAACGAGGGGTGGTTCGCGAAGTTTGTCACGTTTGTAACGAGCCCCGCCCTCTACCTGTTCAACTTGTCGGACATGGAGGTCAATGCCCTGCCGCCGAAAGAATGGGAAATCCCGATTACGGCTCCGATGCTCGACAAGGAAACACGCTTCTTTCCAAAGGCGTTGCGTTACGGCAAACCATCAGGCGCTTGTGATGCGCACGGGAAACCGATCGAGGAAGGGCGCTTCAACGAGGGTTACGATCCGCCGTCGGCTGGCCGCGATGCCAATAAGGAGGGTAAGCGGGATGACGACCCATACGACAACTTCGACACGAAGTCGGAAAAATTTGCGACCGAAAGCGACGCGCTGAAAGCGCAGGGGGATGCCGCATCCGAGGCTGCGCAGCGGTACGAGGATCACTCCATTCTCCGTATGGAGGCGCGGAGATCCGGAAATCGCCGCTGGGTCGACAAAGATGGAAAGGTAGTCGGAGAGGACAATCCAGAGTCAGCAAGTGCTGACTACACCGAATGGCGGAACAAGGAGATTTTTCAGATTCTGAACGGTGGGGACAAAAATAACCCCACCAACCATTCGACCATCATGACCAACAAGGACCATGCTGAAAAGGCACTCGCTTATGATGTGGCAATTGGTCTTTGCTATCTGACGGAGCTTGATTTCTATAAGCTTCGCATTGAGGCTGACTGGAGGTTTATCGGTGATCTGGATGACAGTCATCCGAGTCAGAAATTTTCTGAATATCTCTCGTACGGTAAATATAAAAAGGATTTCCTTCAGAATTGGGTGAAGAAGGACAAGGATGCAATGATGCCATCTAAGATATATGACGAACGCGATGGAGGGCTTTTCCTGAAGATCGGGGGTATTCTGTGAGAGCGATCATCGCCACATGGCCTCGTCGTGTAGGAATGGCATGCGTTGTGATGATCGTAACCTCTATCGTTTCGCTTGTACTGGCGACTTCGACCGGTGATTCGACTGGTGGGCTATTGAATTTGGGGGAATTGATGAAGCGACTGGTGCTGCTGCCGGGACTTCTGGCAATTGTGGTGTTGGCGTTGACGACCGTTCTTGTAGCACCGAAAGCGATCGCTGCGCCGGCTGCCGGATCGGCTTCCGCAGGTGCGGGGGCAGAGCCGTCCAAGCCTTTCGTGGCTCAAGTGGTGGGCCTTGAGTGGATGAATCCACTGCAGAGGCGTGACTATCCGACAGAGTGGCAATTGTTGTGGACGCTGGGATTGGTGAAGCCGAACAACAACGACGATATGGTTCGGGCAAATCCGAAGAAATATTCGACGTTGCAAGCAATTTCTATTGTGGCCGATGGTCAATGGGGTAGTGAGTCATTTGTTGGGTTTTATAAGAAGTATGTTAGAAAATTGCTCGTGCTTTTTCGTGCTCGATATGTAACGAGTTCTGATTATTTTTATACGGTAAAGTCTGATAATAAAAAGGAGTGGCGCGAATTGGCTGGTGTCCGCGTCGAGCTCGCCATTCCGAAGGGGCGTCTGGATCCGGTGCTTGCCGGATCATTCTTGAGTGACGAAATGACCAATGCGTATGAGATCGGCAATCCGTCCGCGAAAGACCTATGGAGTCACGATACGCCGCCCGATGTGCATGTGACGACGGGCCAGGGGAATGCCGGCTTCACGTCGCTGAACGCGGCACTGGACTATCTGGCTGCCCACCCCGACAAAAGCGTGTGGGTAATGAACTGGGACGCCCCCAGCTTTCCGCCGAAGGATGAACAGATCAACGAGAACATGGTGGTGCTGTTCCTGGCGGGTCCGGACCTGAAGACGGAACGTGAGCCGCTTGCGTGGATCGGCAAAGCCGCGCGAAGCAACGTCAAGGATTTCGAGGCGAAGCAAGGCGCGAGCCGCGCGGTGCAGGCATGGAAGTCGACGCTCGATAAAGCGGCGATCAATGCAGGCGTGCCGGTGTCGTCGGTGAATTACATCGTGCACGACGCAGGCAAGGGCAGCGATGCTGCATCGACACGGATTGCCTCGCTGTCGCAGACGCTGACGGAAGTGCTGCCGGAATACGATTTCCGTACGCAGACCTTCAACACATCGGCGTTGCTCGGCGACATGGGAGCTGGCGCGGCGCTGACCGATGTGGCGCTGGCGATCGGCCGGGCGAATCACCTCGGCGGCAACGTGCTTGTCGCAGGAACGACCGACACCGAGCATCCGACGGCAGTGGTAGTCGTTGCGCCTTCGAAGCTGACGCCGATCGACGCAGGCAAGGACTGGTTCCGCGCACGCGGGGAGAACAACGCGTACTTGCCGTGGTGGGGCCGCCGTCATGACGCGCGTCCGGCATCGCAAGGCTATTCGGAATAAGGAGCACGCATGCGCGGAATCATTCGAGTCGGCGACGCGACGAGCCATGGTGGGCAGGTCGTAACTGGCAGCGCGGTCAGTGAAGTGATGGGGCGGCCGGTCGCCCGACTCGGTGATACGTGTGTCTGCCCGATCGCGGGCCATCAGGCCTGCTTTATCGCCGAAGGCGATCCGCAGGTCATCGTCGATGGCAAACCCGCTGCATTCGATGGCCACAAGACATCGTGTGGCGCGACGCTGATTTCGAGCCTGGCGTCGTCCGGACGGGGATGAATTGTCGAACCGGCCTCCGTCGTTGGCCGGTTCGACCAGGAATATTCATGTATCGCATTCTTGCCGGACGCTTTGGATTCGTCTCACTCGCCATGGCGGCACTTCTGTCGGGCTCGCCGTTGCGGGCCGAGACGAGTACTGCGCTGGCGCCATCTGTCGAAGAGGGGGCTGCCGCGCCGTTCGTTGCCCAGGTAGTCGGACTTGAATGGCTCAATCCGCTGCAGCGCCGTGACTATCCGACCGAGTGGCAATTGCTGTGGACGCTCGGGTTGGTGAAGCCGAACGTCGACGACGATATGGTGCGGACAAATCCCCAAAAATACTCGACGTTGCAGGCGATCTCTATCGTGGCGGATGGGGCGCGGGGGCGCGAGTCGTTCGTGGGTTTCTACGAGAAATATATTAGCGAACTTCTCGTGTTGTTTCGGACGCGCTATGTGATGAACCCGGACTATTTTTACACCGTCAGCTCGAAGTACAAGAGAGAGTGGCGCGAACTGGCCGGGGTGCGTGTCGAATTAGCACTTCCTGCCGGCCGGCTCGACCCGGTAGCTGCCGGAGCGTTCTTGCGCGACGAAATGGTGAGTGCGTATGAAATCGGCAACCCCTCCGCAAAAGATCTATGGAGTCGTGACACGCCGCCCGATGTGCACGTGACCTCGGGTCGGGGCAATGCCGGCTTCACGTCGCTGAACGCTGCGCTGGACTACCTCGCCGCGCACCCCGACAAAAGCGCATGGGTGATGAACTGGGACGCGCCGAGCTTTCCGCCGCAGGACGAACAGATCAACGAAAACATGGTGGTGCTGTTCCTCGCGGGTCCGGGTTTGAAGACCGAACGAGAGCCGCTCGCCTGGATCGGCAAGGCCGCACGGGGCAACCTTCGGGATTTCGACGGGAGCAACGATGCAATGCGTGCGGCGCATGCGTGGAGATCGACGATTATCGATGCGGCAGCAAGCAATGCCGGCGTCACGGTTTCGTCGCTGAACTATGTCATTCATGACGCGGGCAAGGGCAGCGATGCCGCGTCGGCAAGGGCTGCGGCCTTCTCGCAAGGACTCGCGGAAGCCTTGCCGGAAAACGACCTTCGCGGAAATACCTTCAACACGTCGGCATTGCTCGGTGACATGGGGGCCGGTGCGGCCTTGACCAATGTGGCACTCGCGATCGGTCGCGCGAATCACCTCGGTGGAAACGTGCTCGTGGCGGGAACGACCGACGCCGAGCATCCGACTGCAGTGGTGGTGGTCGCGCCATCGAAGCTGACACCGATCGACGCCAGCAAAAACTGGTTCCGCGCTCGCGGCGGAAACAACGCGTATTTGCCGTGGTGGGGCCGTCGTCACGATGCGCGTCCAGCGTCGCAAGGCTATTCGGAGTAGGACCTGGCGCAGGCGACTGCCGCAATACATCGCATGTCCGCACGTCAGGCATCGACGGATACGCCGTCGACCGATGCGGTGCGACGTCCCTCCGGCGTTAAGCAATCTGTAACAATCAGCGGAATAGCGAGAAGCAAATTCTTTCAAATTACTTTCTATTTCTTGTTGCTGGTACTTCCCGAGAAATCCGGATTCTCGCTCCATCAAGGCATTGGCCCCCGCGTCACCAGAAGCGTCATCGAGGTTTTCATCGAATACATTACAAAGCGTATGGCGATTGAAAGATTTGCGTCGCTTGACGCACCGCACCGTCGCCATTTATTGTCCGTCTGCCGCCCGTGAGAGAGCACGACGGCAATCGCGGATGCGCGCCTTGCGCGCACGACGACAACACGTAGCAAAAAGCAGAAAAGGAAACGTGGTAGCCACATGAAGCCGCTATTCGATGACAAGAAATCCGATGCGGTCAGCGATCGTCCTTCCACCCCGTCTTCGTCACCCGTTACAGCGCCCGCCGTTGTGCCCGCCGCCGCCGTTGCCGCGCCGGCCGCACGCCCGGCGGAGAACGTCCGCCTGATCACCGTCGACGAGATCGACCAGCTCGGCGCGACGCAGGGCACGCGGATCGCCGCCTTTTCCCAACAGATTCTCGCGAGCGTCCGCGCGTCGGATGCCGACCAGTTCGGCGACAAGCTCAACGAACTGATCGCGACCGCGAAGGGGCTCGACCCGCGCGGCGCCGACAAGGGCGGGCTGCTCACGCAGGTCACGCGGCTGTTCCGCTCGACCAAGGAGAAGCTGCTGTCGCAATACGAGTCGGTGAGCAAGCGGATGGACACGCTCGTCGTCGAGCTCGAGAACCATGCGCAGCGTCAGAAAGCCGGCATCGACGAACTCGAGCGGATGTACAACGACAACTACGCGCTGCACCAGGAGCTCGCGCAGTCGAAGGCGCACGGCGAAACGGCGCTCGCGACGCTGCGCGCGCACCTCGCGGCAGGCCAGCAGCCGGCGGACGATGCGTTCGCGGCACAGCGCCTGCTCGACGTGAAGCGCAAGGTCGACGCACTCGAAAGCAAGCTCGACGACCTCGACCGCGCGATGCTGATGTCGAAGCAGCTCGCGCCGCAGATCCGGATGGAGCAGGACCAGAAACGCACGCTGACGTCGAAGTTCATGACGATCAAGACCGTGCTGATCCCCGCGTGGACCAACGCGTTCGCGCTCTATCTCGAGCAACTCAGCACGAAGCGCGCGGCGGCGCTCGCGAACGCGACGTACGACGCGGCCGACGAGGCGATCCGCGCGCAGGCCGACCTGAACCGCCAGAACGCGCAGGAAGTCGCGAAGCTCGGCCAGCGTCCGGTGATCTCGACCGACACGTTCGAATACGCGCAGCAGCAGCTGTTCGGCGCATTCGACGACATCACGCAGATCATCGCCGACGGCAAGCGCCAGCGTGAACAGGACGCGCCGCGCCTGCGCCAGCTCGAACAGGACCTGATCACCCGATTCGCTCCGAAGCACAACTGAGAGAACTGAGAGAACACCGCATGATTACGCTTGAGAAACGCGCGGCGAAGGTCGCGATCGTCCTCGAAAAACGCCAGATCCTGAAGCCGCCCGTCGTGCGTGTCGGCGCGGCGCTCGACATCTCGGGCTCCGCGAAGCCGCTGTACCAGTCGGGCGTGATCCAGGAGACGCACGACCGGATCCTCGGCATCGCACTGAAGTTCGACGACAACGGCGAAGTCGACACGTGGACCTTCACCGAAGGCTACGACCGCCTGCCGACCGCGACGCCGGACAACTACGGCTCGTACATCTCCGATCACGTGCTCGAAGCACGGATCGAGAAGTGGGGCGGCACGCAGTACGCGCCGGTGATGAACGACATCGTCGACTTCTTCTTTCGCGCGCCGGAGCCGAAGCGCGAAGCCAGGCGCGGTTTCCTGAGCCGGCTGTTCGGCAGTACGGACGAACCGTCCACGCCGGCCGCCTCCGCACCGGCGAATGGCCATCTGCCCGCGTGGGTACTGTTCGTCACCGACGGCCAGAACCCGAAGAACGACCGCAAACGCGTGCGCCAGCTGCTGGCCGAGTCGCAGCACTTCCCGCTGTACTGGTCGCTCGTCGGCGTCGGCGATCCGAGCGAATTCGGCTTCCTCGCGGAAATCGCGGACGAAATGCCGAACGTCGGCTTCCTGCATCTCGAATCGCTGAATATCAGCGACGAACAGATCTACGAACAGCTGATCACGCAAGAATTCTGCGACTGGGTGCGCGCGAAGTAAGCGCGGCCCGCACGCCCATTTTTCCGAACTCGATTACCCCATCATGTTGAAAGACTTCAAGATCCCGTTGTCGCTCACGGTGCTCGCGCTGATCGCCGCCTATCTCCTCGGCGGCGTGAAGGACATGCTGATCGTCGCGGTCCTGTGTGTGCTCGAAATTTCGCTGTCGCTCGACAACGCGGTCGTCAACGCATCGGTGCTCAAGAACTGGTCGGAGAAGTGGCGCAACCGCTTCATGGTGTTCGGCCTGCCGGTCGCGGTGTTCGGCATGCGGCTCGTGTTCCCGCTGCTGATCGTCGCGGTGATCGGCCACATCGGCCTGTGGGATGCGCTGACGCTCGCGATCGAATCGCCGGAGAAGTACGCGGCCGTGCTGACGTCCGCGCATCACGAGGTGTCGGCATTCGGTGGCGCGTTCCTGCTGATGGTGTTCTTCAAGTTCATGCTCGACACCGAGAAGGACGAACACTGGATCGGCTTCCTCGAAGGCCCGATGCGCCATCTCGGCCGCATCACCGCACTGGAAGTGGCGCTGACGCTCGCGATCGTGATCGTCGCGTCGTTCTACGTGCCGGCGGCCGAGCAGGTCAGCTTCCTGCTCGCGGGCGCGTTCGGCGTGATCGGCTTCGTGATCGCGCACGGCGTGGGCGACCTGGTCGGCGGCGGGGAGACGGGCACGCGCGTGGTGCGCGAAGGCGTCGCGGGTTTCATGTACCTGGAAGTGCTCGATTCGTCGTTCAGCTTCGACGGCGTGATCGGCGCGTTCGCGTTGTCGAACAACATCTTCCTGATCGCACTCGGCCTCGGCGTCGGTGCGGCCTACATCCGGGAGATGACGCTCGTGCTGCTGAAGAAGGGCACGCTCGCGCAGTACCGTTTTCTCGAGCACGGCGCGTTCTGGGCGATCGGTGCGCTCGCAACGATCATGTTCCTCGGCGTGAAGTTCGAGGTGCCCGAGGTCGTCACGGGCCTGATCGGCGCAGCGATGATCGCCGCGGCCGTATGGTCGTCGATCGTCGTGCAGCGCAGGGAAGACCGCACCGCGGTGGCGGGCGAGTAAGCACGCGTCACGCGCGGCGCGAACACCATCAACGAAGGGCCGCACCGTGCGGCCCGGCATTGCCGCCGGCGCAACGGCGGTTCCAGCAGAAGAGGTTCAGATGATCAATTTGTCGAAAGGCGGTCGCGTCAACCTGTCGAAGGAAGCGCCCGGCACGCAGAAATTCCGCATCGGTCTCGGTTGGGACGCGAACGCAACGGACACGGGCACGGACTTCGACCTCGACGTGTCGGTGTTCCTGTGCAAGTACGACACGCAAAGCAATCCGAGGCTGATCTCCGATCAGCACTTCGTGTTCTACAACAGCGAAGTGCGCACGATGGAGCGCAAGGAAACCTTCATCCAGCCGGGCGACGATTTCCCGAAGCGCGGGATGCCCGCGTCGAAGTGCCTGGGCGTCGTGCATAGCGGCGACAACCGCACGGGCAGCGGCGACGGCGACGACGAAGTGATCTTCATCGACGTGACGAAGCTTGCGGCCGACGTCGAGGAAATCTCGGTGGTCGTGACGATCGACCAGGCCGAAGCGCGCCGCCAGAATTTCGGGCAGGTTCGCAACAGCTACATCCAGATCGCCGACGAGGTGACGGGCGCCGTGATCGCGAAGTACGCACTCGAGGAAGACTTCTCGATGGAGACGTCGGTGCAGGTCGGCAGCTTCTATCGCCGCGACGGCCACTTCATGTTCAAGGCGGTCGGCGCCGGCTACAACCGCGGCCTCGGCGATTTCGTGCGCGCATACGGCGGCGCGGTCTGACTGGCGGCGGCCCGGCGTGCGGAACACCGCCGCGCCGGGCAGGAAGCAGCGATGACGAATCCGTTCGATGAGCCGAAGCGGCTCGAGTTCGATACGACGCCCGAGCGCACGCCCGGGCGTCTTGCGTTCGACGCACCGCCCGCGGCCGGCGCGCAGGCCGCGCGTGCGCCCGAGCGGCCCGCGCCGCAGGCGCTCGACCTCGGGCCGGCGCCCGCGGCCGGTCACGCCGTACGCGCGGCGCCCGCCGAAGCGGTCGGCCGTGCGCTGTTCGGCGAATCGAACCACCCGCAGCTCGACGCGTGCTTCCGCGCCGCGCAGGCCAGCTTTCCGAATCTCTATCCCGACTACGCGCCGCGCATCGAGCGACACATCCGGCAACTGGTGCCGCTCAAGCTCGCGACGGTCGCGACGATCGGCGACGGCGCGCTGGAAACGGCGGGCAACCTCGTCGAAGCCGTCGCGGCGACGACGCGCGAATTCAACGAACTCGGCGCGGCCGACATGATGGCCGGGATGCTCGCGCAGGCGACGCGCAAGGCCGGCATGTTCGAACGCTGGTTCGGCGCGGCGTCGGGGCATGTCGATTACCGTGCGGCGATCGGCGCGCTCAAGCAGTCGCTCGGGTTCTTTCCGCGCCGTACCGAGGAACTCGCCGCGAAGGTCCGCCATGCGGAGGAAAACCTCGTGGTCGTGCTCGCGGCGCTGAGCGCGGTGGCGGACGTAGTGCGTGCGCCGGACGATGCCGGCGTCGAGCGCACGCTGTTCGACCGCCGCAACATCGTCGGGCAGGCGGTCCAGCAAATCCGGATGCAGCCGGCGCAACTGCGCGGGCTCGACGAGCGCGTGACCGATCTGCTGTCACGCGCCGATCACCTGATGAACGTCGTGCTGCCGGCGGCGCTGGCCGCGCGGCCGCAGCGCTGAGCGAACGACACGGCGGCCACGCGCGCTGCGGCGGGTGTGGCCGCTCCGCTGGCCATGCTGCGTCACGCCGTTTCGCGCGCGGCGCCGCGAGTCTGCTATCTTCCGGGGCATTCCATCGCTTTCCCGCCGATTCTCCATGACTGACCGCATCGTCGCCGCGTTCGATTTCGACGGCACCATCACGACTACCGACAGCTTCCGCCATTTCGTCCGCTATGCGGTCGGCACGCCGCGTTTCGCATGGGCCGGGCTGCGCGCGCTGCCGTGGATCGTCGCGATGAAGGCCGGGCTGCTGTCGCGCGGCGACGCGAAGGCGAAGTTCGCGTCGTTCGCATTCGGGCCGATCCGCGAGGACGCGCTCGATGCGCAGGCGCGCACGTTCGTCGACACCTATCTGCCGGGCCTCGTGCGCCCGGAAATGCTCGAGCGCATTCGCGAACATCGGGCGCGCGGGCACGAAGTCGTGCTGGTCAGCGCGTCGCCGTCGCTGTATCTGGAGAAGTGGGCGAAGACGGCCGGCTTCGATGCGGTGCTCGCGACGCGGCTCGCGTTCGAGCGCGGCACCTTCGCCGGCCGGCTCGACGGCGAGAACTGCTGGGGACCGCAGAAGGTCGTGCGGCTGCGCGGGTGGTGGGGCAACCGGCCGCCGAAGCAACTGTTCGCATACGGCGACAGCCGCGGCGACAAGGAAATGGCTGAACTCGCGAACTGGTCGTGGATCCGCGGGCAGGGGCCGATGCCGCCGATCGGCGCTTGATGGCCTGCGCCGGCGTTACGTGTCGGCCTGCGCGTTGCGCGTACCGCGCGACGGGCGATAGCCGCCCCAGCGATTCGCACGTGCGAACGTGCCGACGTCGTTGAAGCGCACGCCGACCTCACGCAGCGCCGCATGCGCGGTGCGTGCGGTCAACTGCCGGATGTAGAACGGATCGCGCACGACGAAGTGATGGATCGCATGCGTGCTGCCGAAATTGAAGCAGAACAACTGGAACGGCAGCATCCACCACGGGTTCAGCACCTGCGTCTGCTGGATCACGTTGCGCGAATCGATGTCGCCGAAGTAGTGCATGTTCGAGCTGACGAAGTTGATGCAGAAGCTGCGCACGAAGTTCGGCCCGAGCCATACCACCGCCAGGAAATCGACGACGTTCATCGCGCGTTCGACGACGGCCGGCACCGTCGCCGAGTAGCCGAACGCATGCAGCGCGAACAGGCTGACGTGATAGACGATGAACGCGTGCCACAGCACGTAATACACGTGGCCGACCGGCATGTATGACGACACCTGCTCGACGCGCAGCTGCAGGCGTTCCGACGGATCCTGCACCGGTTGCGCGGCCACATACTGCTTCACCTTGCGACGCATCGCGGCCGGGCGCAGCACGACGGCGAGCATGCCGTCGGCGATCATCAGCAGGCGCTTCACGCCCCAGCGCTCGCCGTTCGTGATGCCGAATTCCTCGAGATCCGATTCGCCGCCCGACACCTTGTGGTGATGCAGGTGCATGCGCCGCCGCGTCCACGGGTTGATCGTGCCGGGCCGCGCGAGCCAGCACAGCGCCATCATCAGGTGATAGGCCCACGGCGTCTTCTTGAAGTACATCAGGTGGATCAGGTCGTGCTCGAGCTCGTGGATCAGCGACGTGACGAACGCGGCGAGCGGCAGCGCGACGTACCACGCGATCGCGCCGCGGGCATACAGCCACGCGATCGCGAGCATCGCGCTCACCGATACGGCCATCACGGTTGCGCCGACGAGGTTCTGGTTGTCGAGCAGCGGAAAGCGCGCGCGGATCGCGTCGCTCGCGGCGTTGACCTCGCGGCGGACGTACGCGACCTTGTCTGCATCGTGGCGAAAGACGGTTCGTGCGGGTTGGCTCATCGACCGGAATCCGTGCGGAAAGAGTGGGGCGCAATGCCGATGTGACAAGCATAGGCGCCCGCCGGAGCGCACGCGAGGGCCGCCGGTGCCAATGGCGGTGTCATTTCGGGCCAGGGTGGCCGCCCGGCTAGAGTGCCGCTGCGGTGTCATTGCGGGCCAGCGACGCTACAATCCGCCGAAACCGCTCCGGAGTCCGCCGCATGGTCCTGTCCGTCCCGGATGCCGCGCGCCAGCTGAACAAGGCGACGGTGTCGTCCGCGTATGCGCTGTTCATGCTGATGCTGGCCGAGGAGCGCGGCATCGACGGCGGCCGCATTCTCGCCGGCTCGGGCGTCGAGCGCGACCGGCTCGCGCAGCCCGATGCGCGCATCACGCCGATGCAGCAGGCGGCGATCGTGTTCAACCTGCTCGACGCGACGGCCGACCCGTCGATCGCGATCGAGATCGGCCTGCGCAGCAGCCTGACGAAAGCGGGGCTGATCGGCTTCGGGCTGATGAGCTGCGCGACGCTCGGCGAGGCGATCGCGCTCGGCATCCGCTACCTGCCGACGCGCGTGCCGTTCTTCTCGGTGCGGCTCGCGCAACTCGACGGCATCGTCGACATCGACGTGCTCGAAGCGTTTCCGCTCGGCCGGCTGCGCCAGTTCGCGGTCGAGAACTTCCTGGTCGAGACCGCGATCCTGTTCAATTCGCTGCTGTATCCGGCGCCGGGGCGCACGCTGCAGTCGCGCGCCGAACTCCATTTCGAATGGCCCGAGCCGCCGTGGTTCGAGCGTTATCGCGCGCGGCTGCCGCGCTGCCATTTCGACGCGAGCGCGAACCGCATCCGCTGCGACGCCGCGCTGCTCGACGAGCCGATCGGCACCGCGAACGCGCAGACCGCGCAAATGATCGTCCAGCAGTGCGAGGCCGAACTCGCGCGGCTCGGCTATGCCGAGAGCGTCGTCGAGCGCGTGCGCAACCTGCTGATCTGCGGCGATGACGGCTATCCGTCGGTCGACGACGTCGCGCGCGAACTGCATGTGTCGGCGCGCACGCTCAAGCGCAAGCTCGCCGAATTCGGTGCGACCTATTCGGCGCTGCTCGACGAAATCCGGCTGCGCGACGCGCTGCGGCTGCTCGAAGGCACGCGCCTGCCGGTCGACGAGATCGCGGCGCGCGTCGGCTATACGGACCGCGCCAATTTCACGCGCGCGTTCAAGCGCTGGACGGGCGTCGCGCCGAGCGAGCGGCGCTGAACGCCGGTACTTGCCGCTTCCTCAGACGATCGCGATCCAGTTCGCGCCGCGTCCGCCCGGCACGCGCGCATGCAGTGTCAGCGCACCGTCGTCCGGCGCGATCGCGTACACGGCCACGTGTTCCGACTGTTCGCCGCAGGCGACGAGCCAGCGTCCCGACGGATCGATTGCGAACCCGCGCGGCTGCGCCTCGGTCGCCGTCGCGTGTGCGGGTTCGAACGCCCCGGCTTCATCGCGGCGATAGCAGAGCAGTTGGCTCGACGTGCGCTCGCTGACATACGCGAAGCGTTCGTCGGGCGTCAGGTGCAGGTCGGCGGCCCACACGGACGGTTTGGCGGGGGCGGGCGGGCGCGCATGGCCTGGCGCGAGTTCGGCGACGGCCGGGTGGCGCGCGCTCACGTGTGCATCGCCGAGCCTGCCGGTGTCGGGGTCGCGTGCAAAGGTCGCGAGCGTGGCCTGGAATTCGCTGACGACCACGAGCGTGCGGCCGCCATCCGCGAACTGCAGGTGACGCGGGCCGAAGCCGGCCGGCACGCGCGTTTCGCCGTGTTCGACCGCACGCAGGCCGGCCGCGTCCTCGACGAGCGTGAAGCCGAACACGCGGTCCGAGCCGAGCGAGCTGACGTACGCGAAACGATTGTCCGGCGACACGATCACCGCGTGCGCGTTCGCGATGCCGCCCGCGACCTGCAGCGGCGTACCGTCGCCGTCGCGCACGCGCGCGGCGTCGTAAAGGCTCAGCGAGTTCCCGCCGTACGACGCGCCAAGCAGCCAGCGGCCGCTGCGGTCGAGCGACAGGTACGCATGGCTCGCGTCGATCGCCGTTGTGCCGATGCGCACGAGCGCGCCCGTGGCCGCGGCGACGCGGAACGCGACGATCGTCGGCTGTTCGCCGCGCGTCGCGACGTAGAGGCGCGCGCGGTCGGCCTGCACGGCGATCGGCATCGCGATGTCGGCGGCCGGATAGCGGGTGAGCGGCGCGAGCGTGCCGTCGCCGGCGAGGGAGAACGTGGCGAGGTCGCCGTCGGCGGCATTCGAGACGACGACGGTCAGGCGGTCAGTGTTCGGCATGGCGGAGCATCGAAGCATTCGTGAAGGAGTCGTCGGCCGGCAGGCCGCTCGGCGGATCGCTGCGCCGGTGCGTGCGCGCGAACAGCGCGGCGGCCGCGGCGACGAGCGAAGCGATCGCGAGCGCATACAGGCCGCCCGTGATCGAACCCGTATGTTGCTTCAGATAGCCGAACGCCGTCGGCGCGACGAAGCCGCCGAGGTTGCCGACCGAGTTGATCAGCGCGATCACGGCCGCGGCCACGCGCGTGTCGAGATAGCCCTGCGGGATCGGCCAGAACAGCGACGACGCGGCCTTGAAGCCGAGCGCGGCGAAGCAGATCGACGCGAACGACCAGACCGGATCGTGCGACGTCGATGCGAACAGCCCGCAGGCGGCGAGCACGAGCGCGCACGCGAGCCAGCGCTGCGGATGCTTCCACTTCGACGACAGCACCGCGAAGCCGTACATCGCGCCGATCGCGATCATCCACGGAATCGTGTTGTACAGGCCGACCTGGAAATCGGTGAGGCCGCCCATCTTGCGGATGATCGTCGGCAGCCAGAACGTGGCCGCGTAGATCGTCAGCTGGATCGAGAAGTACAGGAAGCAGAACAGCATGATCTGCGGATCGCGCAGTAGCGCGGTGGCGCGCACCGGCACGTTCGAGCGCACGTCGCGCGTCGCGCGTTCCTCGTCGAGCGCGTTCTGGAGCGCCGTGCGTTCTTCGGCCGTGAGCCACGTCGCGTCGCGGATGTGCGATTTCAGCAACAGCCAGCTCGCGCCGCACAGCGCGACCGAGAACATCCCTTCGATCAGGAACATCCATTGCCAGCCTTCGAGGCCGAAGCCGCGGATCGACAGCAGTGCGCCGGTCACGGGCCCGGACAGCACCGATGCGAACGCGGAGCCGCCGAGGAAGATCGCCATCGCCTTGCCGCGCTCCTGCGGCGGCAGCCATTGCGACAGGTACAGCACGACGCCGGGGAAGAAGCCGGCCTCGGCCACGCCGAGCAGGAAGCGCAGCGTGTAGAACGACGTGTCGTTCCACACGAACGCCATCGCGGCCGCGACGATGCCCCACGTCGCCATGATCCGCGCGAGCCACACGCGTGCGCCGTAGCGCTGCATCAGCAGGTTCGACGGCACTTCGAACAGCGCATAGCCGACGAAGAACAGCCCGGCGCCGAGCCCGTACGCAGCCGCGCCGATGCCGATCGACGCTTCGAGGTGGCGATCGACGAAGCCGACGTTCACGCGGTCGATGTAGTTCGCGATGAACATGATCAGCACGAGCGGCAGCACGTGCCACTTCACTTTCGAGACGGCGGACGCGAGCGGGTCGCGGCCGGGCAGGGCGGACGAGGGCGGGTTCAAGGGTGTCTCCGGTCGGGCGGCGGCGGACGGGGCGGCGGCCCGCGTCCACGTCAGGGTGGCGATCTATGTAGTATGTCGTCGTATGACATGGTACGCCGGTGTACCGGTGATGACGTCGCGGGTTTACCCGGAAATTTCTCAAATATTGGCGAATACCTTCAGGCAGGTGAATGATTTTTCAATGTCTGACGACGTATGACATGAAATGAAATGAGATCATGCTCGTTGCCAGACCGCGTTGCCGGTTCGTACCCCGCGTCGTGGGGCAGCCGCACGGGCGGTCCGGCGATGGCTGCCCCGGTGCGCTACGCCATCGACACGACGCTGTTGAGCAGTGTCTTCACGAGCACGGCCTGTCGCGTTGCGCCCGTTTTCGCGAAGATGCCGCGCAGGTGGGCACGCGCGGTGTTCTTCGTGATGCCCGTCGCGGCGGCCGCTTCGTCGAGCGTCAGCCCGTCGACGAGCAGCAGCGCGATTTCGGTTTCCATCGGCGTGAGCCGGAACAGCCGGTGCAGCATGTCGCGCGATGTCTGCGGCGACGACGCCGGATCGCGCACGAACACCGCGACGGCCGGCCGGTGCTGGCGGTCTTCGGCGCCGCGATAGGGCGCGAGCGGGCGCAGCAGCACGCTCAGCGGCATGGCACCGCCGGGACGCGACAGCGTGGTGGCTTCGATACGCGTGAGCGCCCCCGCGCGGAAATGCTCGAGTGCGGCCTGCAGCGCCTTTTGCAGCCGGCGCTCGTCGAGCGGGCATGACGCGTGGAGCCGCTCCTGGCGCACGCACAGCCCGTCCTGCTGCTCGATCAGCCGCTCGGCGATGCGGTTGCGCTTGATCACACGGCCGTCCTCGTCGACGATCGCGGTGCCGACATCGAGCCGGTCGACGGTGCCCGCGTACAGCGCGCGTTCGGCATCGAGCACGTCGAACGCCGCATGCAACTCGACTGCACGCTGCAGGTGCGGCAGCAGCGTTGCGACCTGCGCGCGCTCGGTGGCGTCGAAATCGCGGCTGCCGTGCGCGCGGCTCACGAAGAACGCGCACTCGACGCCGCGCTCGCCGCGCAGGTTCGCGCCGAGGATGTAGCGCAGGTCGAGCGGCTGCAGATACTGCCGGTAGAAATCGTGCGCGCGCCACGCGGTTTCGCCGAACAGCCGGTCGGCCGTGAAGACCTGGCCGGGCGGGTGGTCGAGAAACGGGCACAGCGCATAGAACTGCTCGCTGTACGACGGCTCGCCGGGCAGCAGCGGGCCGTGCGCCGACGCATTGATGATGAGCCCGTGCCGTGCGCCGCCCGGATTGCGCAGCACGAGCGTCGTGAAGCTCGCGTCGAGCCGCACGCGGACCGCTTCGAGAAAGCCGGCCCACGGCGTCGCTTCGGATGGCCCCTGATAGACGAGCCCGAGCCACGTGCTGAGTTCGCGCGCCGTCCAGGCCGCGTCGTCGAAGCCGTCGTGCGCGGCCGTATCGCCAGGCGCCAGCGCGATCCGCATGCTCGTGTTCTCCTTGGTCGGGGTGAGGGGGCCCGGACCAGCATACCGGCCGGCTGGCGGCCCGCGTCATCCGAACGGAGTAGGCGACGCGGGCAAGCGGGCAACCGCCGGGCTGCCCGCTTGCGGCGCCTACGCCGTACGCTCGCGCAGCAGGTACGCGACGATGCGCTCGGCCGCTTCCTCCGGCGACTCGGCCACCGTGTCGACGCGCAGTTCGGGCTGCGCGGGCGGCTCGTACGGCGAGTCGATGCCCGTGAAGTGCTTCAGCTCGCCGCGCCGCGCCTTCTTGTACAGGCCCTTCGGATCGCGTTCCTCCGCGACCGCGAGCGGCGTGTCGACGAATACCTCGACGAACTCGTCGGGGCCGACCATCGCGCGTGCCATGTCGCGCTCCGCGCGGAACGGCGAGATGAACGACACGAGCGTGATGAGCCCCGCGTCGAGCATCAGCCGCGCGACTTCGGCGACGCGCCGGATGTTCTCCACGCGATCGGCCTCGGTGAAGCCGAGATCGCGATTGAGCCCGTGCCGCACGTTGTCGCCGTCGAGCAGGTACGTGTGCTTGCCGAGCGCGTGCAGCCGCTTCTCGACGAGATTCGCGATCGTCGACTTGCCGGCGCCCGACAGCCCGGTCAGCCACACGATGCGCGGCGTCTGGGCCTTCTGCACCGCGCGCGCGTCGCGATCGACGTCGACGGCCTGCCAGTGCACGTTGTGCGCGCGGCGCAGCGCGAAGTGCAGCATCCCGGCGCCGACCGTGTCGTTGGTGAAGCGGTCGATCACGATGAAGCCGCCCGTATGGCGGTTGCGGTCGTACGGATCGAACGCGACGGGCCGGTCGAGGCTCAGGTTGCACACGCCGATCTCGTTGAGCGCGAGCGTACGCGCGGCAAGGTGCTCGCGCGTGTTCACGTCGACCTTGTACTTCGGCGTCGCGCAGGTCGCGCCGACCGTCTGCGTGCCGAGCTTCACGAGGTACGGGCGGCCGGGCAGCAGCGGCTCGTCGTGCATCCACACGAGCGTGGCTTCGAACTGGTCGGCGACTTCCGGCGGCGCATCGGCGCGCGCGATCATGTCGCCGCGGCTGATGTCGATCTCGTCGGCGAGCGTCAGCGTCACGGCGTCGCCGGCGCGCGCGATGTCGCTTTCGCCGCTTTGCGTGATCACCGTTGCGACGCGGCTCTCCTTGCCGGACGGCAGCACGCGCACGCGCTCGCCGACGCGGATCTCGCCCGACGCGATGCTGCCCGCGTAGCCGCGGAAATTCAGGTGCGGGCGGTTGACCCATTGCACGGGCAGCCGGAACGGTTCGTCGCGCGTCACGCGTGCGGCGAGCGGCAGGCGGTCGAGATGCTGCATCAGCGACGGGCCGGCATACCACGGCATCCGCGCGCTCGGGGCGATCACGTTGTCGCCGCGCAGCGCCGACATCGGGATGCTGACGATGTCCGCGAGCCCGAGTTCGGCCGCGAACGCGCGATAGTCGGCGTCGATGCGGTCGAACACGGCCTGGTCGTAGCCGACGAGATCCATCTTGTTGATCGCGAGCACGACGCGCTGGATGCCGATCAGCGCGACGAGATGGCTGTGGCGGCGCGTCTGCGTGAGCACGCCCTTGCGCGCATCGATCAGGATCACCGCGAGATCGGCGGTCGACGCGCCGGTGATCATGTTGCGCGTGTACTGCTCGTGGCCGGGCGTATCGGCGACGATGAACTTGCGTCGTGCGGTCGCGAAGAATCGGTACGCGACGTCGATCGTGATTCCTTGCTCGCGTTCGGCCGACAGGCCGTCGACGAGCAGCGCGAAATCGAGCTCGCCGCCTTGCGTGCCGACCTTCTTCGAATCGGCTTCGAGCTGCGTGAGCTGGTCGTCGAACAGCATGTTCGATTCGTACAGCAGGCGGCCGATCAGCGTGCTCTTGCCGTCGTCGACGCTGCCGCACGTGATGAAACGCAGCAGGTCCTGGGTTTGCGTGGGGGCGTCACCGGTCGCGGGCGCGTCGGGGGCGTGGCGCGCGTGTTTGTCGGGCGCAATGAGTACGTGTGCCATCAGAAATATCCCTCCTGTTTCTTCTTCTCCATCGAACCGGCCGAATCGCTGTCGATCAGCCGTCCTTGACGCTCGGACGTGCGCGTCTCGCGCATCTCCTGCAGGATGTCGTCGAGCGATGTCGCATCGCTGTCGATTGCGCCCGTGAGCGGATAGCAGCCGAGCGTGCGAAAGCGCACCTTGCGCATCTGCGGGTGCTCGCCGTCACGCAGCGGCAGCCGTTCGTCGTCGACCATGATCAGCGCGCCGTCGCGTTCGACGACGGGCCGTTCCTTCGCGTAGTAGAGCGGCACGATCGGGATGTCGTGAAGCTGGATGTACTGCCAGATGTCGAGCTCGGTCCAGTTCGAGATCGGGAACACGCGCAGGCTTTCGCCCTTGCGCTTGCGCGCGTTGTACAGCGACCAGAGCTCGGGCCGCTGGCGCTTCGGGTCCCAGCGGTGCTGCTCCGAACGCAGCGACACGATGCGTTCCTTCGCGCGCGATTTTTCCTCGTCGCGGCGCGCGCCGCCGAACGCGGCGTCGAAACCGTAGTGGTCGAGCGCCTGCTTGAGCCCCTGCGTCTTCCACACGTCGGTGTGCACGGCCGAGCCGTGCGTGAACGGATTGATATCGTTCGCGATGCCGTCGGGGTTGATGTGCACGCGCAGGTCGAGGCCGAGGCGCGCGGCCGTCTCGTCGCGAAACGCGATCATCTCGCGGAATTTCCACGTCGTATCGACGTGCAGCAGCGGAAAGGGCGGTTTCGCCGGGTAGAACGCCTTCATCGCGAGATGCAGCATGACCGAGCTGTCCTTGCCGATCGAATACAGCATCACCGGGTTCTCGCTCTCGGCCACCACCTCGCGCAGGATGTGGATGCTTTCGGCCTCCAGCCGCTCCAAGTGGGTCAACATCGTTCGTCTCCTTGTTTCATGCCGGTGCCGCGCGACATGTGCGGCGTTTCGTGCATGACGCCAACGGTATCGAGCGAGCGGCGTGCCGCTCTTCGTCCGGGTGGACTAAACCGGCATGCGGCGGTGGAGCGGATCTTTCCTTAGTCCACCCGGACGAAGTGGCGCGCGGCGGTGGCGCTTAAGGTGAGCGCTCGACCATCGGCGGAGACGACACATGACGGACGACACACGAGCCACGCAATTGCTTTCGGGCCAGACCTGGGCCGATTTCTGCGACACCCTGAAACGCAGCGGACAACAGATCCTGCGCGCGGAAGCGCCGGACGATCCGCTGACGCGCGCGGAAGGCTTCCGCTACCTGAGCCGGCTGATGCGCATCGCGCTCGAAATGCACGTCGAATTCGCGGACGGCGCTTGGCCCGGCTTCTTCTCGCCGTCGCACGAGACCGCGAAGATCGGTGCCGACAATCCTGACAACCTGTACCAGTACGCACGCCTCGACGGCCGCTGCGAATACCGCGTGACGGGGCGGCGCGGCACGGTTGCGTACCTGAGCTTCGGTACGCAGAAGGGCGGCTACGAGACCGACGGCAAGATGCTGCAGACGGGCTTTCTCGATGCGAAGCAGCTCGAGATCGCACCGGACGGCAGCTTCGAGATCGTGCTGAGCGAGACGCCGCGCGAGGGCAACTGGGTGCGCATGGAGCCGGGCACGAATGCGCTGCTCGTGCGCCAGACCTTCCTCGACCGGCGTGCTGAAACGCCTGCACAACTGAAGATCGCGCGCATCGGCGCGGACGATCGCCCGGCGCCGCTCGATCCGCTCGCGCTGCAGGGCGGCTTCACGCGCGCCGCGCAGTTCGTCGAGCAGACGTCGAAGCTGTTCGCGGACTGGGCCGCGAGCTACCGGTCGCACGTGAACGCGCTGCCGCCCGCCGACCAGGCGCTGTGCCAGTCGGTCGGCGGCGACCCGAACATCTACTACTACCACTCGTGCTGGGAGCTGGCCGACGACGAGGCGCTCGTGATCGATGTCGACACGGTGCCCGACTGCGACTTCTGGAACGTGCAGCTCAACAACTACTGGATGGAGTCGCTCGACTACCGGCACTTCGACATCTGCGTGAACAAGCACAGCGCGCGTTTGAATGCCGACGGTGGCGTGACAGTCGTGGTCGCATCCGCGCAGCCGGGCGATGCGAACTGGCTCGATACGGCCGGACATCGCACGGGCACGATCTGCTGGCGCTGGGTCGGCGCTGCGCAACCGGTACATCCGCGCACGCGCGTCGTGAAGCGCGCAACGTTGAAGGAGGCCGCATGAACGCGCCGCTCGACCGGATTCGTCCGTTGCTGGCCCCCGACGGCCTGATTGCCGAGGCCGTGTCGCGCACGGGCGGGCTCACCGCGTTCGGCGACGGGCCGTATCGCGAGGCGCTCGACGTGATGTGCGCATCGCTGATCGACGAAGCGGCGCTGTCCGCGCGCGGCGCGGAGATGATGCGCGAAAAGCTCGTCGGCCAGCTCGTGAACCGGCTCGTCGTCGAGGATTACTTCGGGCGTCACCCGGAGATCGCGGATATCGCGATCGACGATCCGCTCGTGATCGTCGGCCTGCCGCGCACGGGCACGACGTTGCTGCAGCGGCTGCTGGCCGTCGATCCGCGCTTTCATTCGGCTGCATGGTGGGAAACGCGCTACCCGGCGCCGCTTGCCGGCGAGACGCTCGACGCGCCGGCCGTGCGCATCGCGCGCGCGCAGGCCGAGGTCGCGACGATGATCGAGTGCATTCCGCAGATCCTGACGATCCATCCGCTCGACGCGATGCTCGCCGACGAGGAGTTCATGCTGATGGAGCATTCGTTCGTGTGCGCGATGGATTCGTACGCGAACGTGCCGCGCTATACGGCGTGGCTCGCGCGGCAGGATCTCACGCCGGTCTACACGTACCTGAAGCGGATGCTGCAGTTCCTGCAGTGGCAGAAGGCGCGGCGCGGCGTGGCGCCGGCGCAGCGCTGGCTGCTGAAGACACCGCAGCACCTGCATGCGATCGACGTGCTGTGCCGCGTGTTTCCGCGCGCGCAGGTCGTGCTCACGCACCGCGATCCCGCGCAGACGATTCCGTCGATGGCGAGCATGGCGCACACGCTGTGGCAGATGTATGCGGACGAACCCGATCCGCTCGCCGTCGGCGCGCAGTGGAACGCGGGGATGGCGCGCGCGATCGGTGCGGCGATGACCGCGCGCGACGCGCTGCCGGCCGACCGGTTTCTCGACGTGCGATTCGAGGACACCGTGTCGAATCCGCTGGGCGTGGCCGAAGCCGTCTATGCGTTCGCCGGGATGCCGCTCGATGCGGCGCAGCGCGCGGCGATGACGGGCTGGATGGCGCGCAACGGCCGCGACAAGCGCGCGGCCCACGACTATTCGATCGCGCGCTTCGGCTTCACCGATGCGCAGCTCGCGCACGACTTCGCCGCGTATCGCGCGCGGCACCTGCGGGCGGCCGGCTGACGGCCGCACCCGCGAGACGAACGACAACCAGGAGACAACGCATGTTGATGAAGGACAAGATCGTCGTGATTTCCGGGATCGGGCCGGGGCTCGGTGTGAAGCTCGCGGTCGAGGCCGCGCGCGAGGGCGCACGCGGCGTGGTCGTCGCGGCGCGCACGATGGACAAGCTCGACGACGCGGAAACACGGATCCGGGCGCTCGGCGTCGATTGCGACGTGCTGAAGGTGAGGACCGACATCACCGACCGCGCGCAATGCAGACAGCTCGCGACCCAGGCCGTCGAGCGCTTCGGCAGGATCGACGCGCTCGTGAACAGCGCATTCGTGCACGGCACGTTCCCGGAGCCGGTGGAAGAAGCCGACCTCGACGGCTGGCGCGCGGTGTTCGATACCAACGTGTTCGGCACGATGGCGCTGACGCAGGAAGTCGTGCCGCACATGAAGCGGCAAAAGCGCGGCGCGATCGTGATGATCAACACGCAGGCAACCCGCAAGCCGTTTGCAGGGGAAGGCGGCTACGCTGTATCGAAGGGCGCGCTCGCGGTTGCGGCAAAATACCTGGCGCGCGAACTCGGCGTGCACGGCATTCGCGCGAACAGCATCCACATGGGCTGGATGTGGGGCGTGCCGACGCAGACGTATTTCCGGCAGGCGGCGGCCGACTACGGGATGACAGAGGAGCAGATCATCGCGCCGATCGCGTCCAATATTGCGCTCGCGAAGCTGCCGACCGACGACGATTGCGCGCGCGCGGCGCTGTTTCTCGCGTCCGATTACGCGAATGCGGTGACGGGCGCGACGCTCGACGCGAACGGCGGCGATTTCATGCCTTGACGATGGAGCAACGGATCATGCAGGACACTCGACACGCGCAGCATTTCTTCGCGTTCAACGGCGACGCGGACGGCCTGTGCGCGCTTCAGCAACTGCGGCTCGCGGAGGGCGTGCGCGGCACGCTCGTAACGGGCGTGAAGCGCGACATCAGGCTGCTCGAGCGGATCGACGCGCGCGCGGGCGACATCGTCACCGTGCTCGACGTGTCGCACGACCAGAACCGCGACGCGTGCGCGCGGCTGCTGCGCGACGGCACGACGGTCCGCTATTTCGACCATCACTTCGCGGGCGAGCTGCCCGACGATCCGCGCTTCGACGCGCATATCGACACGGCGGCCGACGTCTGCACGAGCGCGATCGTGAACCGTCATCTCGGCGGCCGGCACGTGCGCTGGGCGATCGTCGCGGCGTTCGGCGACGAACTGCCGGCGCTCGGCGATGCGCTCGCGCGCGAGCACGGGATCGGCGAGGCCGAGCGTTGCACGCTCGCCGAACTCGGGCTCTACCTGAACTACAACGCGTACGGCGAATGCGTCGGCGATCTGCATTTCGATCCGGCGGCGCTCGCCGACGCGATGCTGCCGTGCACCGATCCGCTCGATTTCGTGCGCGAAACGGCCGTGTTCGCCGCGCTGCGCGATGGATACCGCGATGACATGGCGCGCGCCTGCGCGCTCGCGCCGCTGCGCGAGGTGCCGGGCGCGACGCTGGTCCGGATGCCGGATCATCCGTGGGCGCGGCGCGCGACGGGCATGCTCGCGAACGAGCGGATGCGCAATGCGCCGCATGCGGCGCTCGCGGTGCTGTCGCCGCGCGCGGAGGGCGGGCTGGTCGTCAGCGTGCGCGTGCCCGACGGCCGGCCGATCGGTGCGGACGAGTTCTGCCGCGGGTTTGCGACCGGCGGCGGGCGCAAGCGGGCGGGCGGCATCAACCATCTGCCGGAAGCCGAGTTCGACGCATTCGCCGAGCGCTTCGAGGCCGCGTTCCGGCTCGACTGATGCCGCAACGGCCGCGCGTGCGCCGTGCCGCTTTCGCACGGCGCACGCGTCGCGGCCGGTTCAGCCGGTCGCGCCCGCGAGCACGGCCGGCACGTTGTGGCCGTAGCAACGCTCCTCGACGCGTTCGGCAATGCGCCAGCCCTGCGTGGTGCGCACGAACCGGTCGACGTACCACAGCCCGAGAAACATCACCTGCGTGCCGCCGTCCGGCAGCGCGACTTCCATCGGATTGAAGCAGATCGTGCGGCCGCGCGCGGTGTCGCCGTCGAGCCGGATCGACAGGTTGCCGACCAGATGCTGGTACCGCGGAAACTGCGGCAGCACGGTGCGCAGCCATGCCTTCACGTCCGGAAAGCGGCCGGCGATGCCGCCCATCGCGCGATAGTCGATCGCCGCGTCGGGCGTGAACACCGTGTCGAGCGCATCGAAGTCGCGCGCATCGATCGCGCTCGAATACGCGACGACCAGCTCGCGGATGTCGTGGTGGTCGGACAGCGTTTGCAGATCGGGCATCGGCCGCTCCCGGTCACGCGCTTTTGCGCGTGCGTGCCGCATGCAGCGCTTCGGCGCGCTGCTTCACGTCGCGCGCGCACTGGTCGAAGCCCTGTTTCACCCAGGCGCCGTGGTGCTGCATGATCGTGTCCGCGTTGACGCCGAGGAACTGGTCGGTCGTGAAATAGCGGCAGCGCGCCGCGCCGTTCGCGTCGATGTACTGGTCGCGGCGCGCGGCGTCCTTGTTGTCGTCGGTCGGGCGCTGCTCCCACGACAGCAGGCGTTCGGGCTCGTACGCGACGAGGATCTCGCTGACCGGAATCACCGTCTCGGTGCCCGGAATGCGCACCTGCATGTGCACGAAATCGCCGAGCTTGCCGGTCGTTTCGAAGCCGATGCAGAACGTGTTCCATTCGCCGTAGCGCGGGAAATCGGTCAGCACTTCCCACACGACGGAGGCTGGCGCGTCGATGTCGACGGTGATCGAGGTGACGAGATTCGAGGGTTTGGTCATGGCGGCGTATCGGATGAAGCCGTGCGCGCCCGGAGGGCCGGAGGCGTCGCGGCGGTCGAAAGGCGTCGCGCCGGCATCGGCCGGCGCACGTGACGGGTGCGGACCGGCGCCCGCGGGGCCGGTATCGGCCGGTCCGACTCGCGCGGCGCGGCGCACCCGACATCGAGCGTAGGCCGGTGCCCGCGGCGAAGAATCGTCGGAATGGACTAAGGCGTTTCACCGGGCGCGGCGGGCGGCGCAATTGGCGCGACCGTCGGCGGCGTCGACACCACGCCGCGCAGCCGCGACAATACGCATCTCTTCGCGCTTTCGCCATCGAGGTACCCGTGCCTGCCAAGTCGTCCGTTGCCCCTGCGATCGTCTGGTTCCGCGACGATCTGCGCGTGACCGACCAGCCCGCGCTGACGCGCGCGGTCGAATCGGGCCGGCCGCTCGTCTGCGTATTCGTCGACGACAGCGGCGACGGTGCCGGGCGTCCGCCCGGCGGCGCGGCGCGCTGGTGGCTGCACGGGTCGCTGGCCGGGCTCGATGCCGCGCTCGCGCGTCATGGCGGACGCCTGCTGCTGCTGCGCGGCGACGCGCAGCGCGAGATCGAGCGCGTGGTGCACGATACGGGCGCGCAAGCCGTGTACTGGAACCGCCGCTATGCACAGCCGCAGCGCGACGCCGACGCGGCGCTGAAGACGTCGCTCAAGGCGCGCGGTGTCGCGGTCGAAAGCAGCAACGGCAGCCTGCTGAACGAACCGTGGGAGGTGCTGACGGGCAGCGGCGGGTCGTATCAGGTGTTCACTGCGTACTGGCGTGCGGCGCGCCGCGACCGTACGGTTGCCGTGCCGCTGCCGGAACCCGAGCGGATTGCATTTCATCCGTGGCCGAAGACCGTGCGCGACCGGGCGCTGGCGCTCGACGCGCTCGCGTGGCTGCCGCGCGCGCCGGACTGGGCCGGCGGCCTGCGCGATGCGTGGCCCGCGCCCGACGAAGCCGGCGCACACGCGCAACTCGACGCCTTCCTGACCACGTCGCTCGCCGGTTATGCGGATGCGCGCGATCGTCCCGACCGGCCCGCGACGAGCCGGCTGTCGCCGTTCCTGCGCTTCGGCAACGTGTCGCCGCGACAGGTGTGGCACGCGGTGCAGGGTGCCGCGCACGCAGGCGGCGCGGCGTACGCGGCGGACGCCGAAAAATTCCTGAGCGAGCTCGGCTGGCGCGAGTTCAGCTACACGCTGCTGTATCACTTCCCGGCGCTCGCGACCGACAACTTCCGCGCACAGTTCGACGCGATGCCGTGGCGCGACGATCCTGCTGCGCTGCACGCGTGGCAGTGCGGGCAGACCGGCTATCCGCTCGTCGATGCGGGCCTGCGCGAGCTGTGGACGACCGGCTGGATGCACAACCGCGTGCGGATGGTCGTCGCGTCGTTCCTGATCAAGCACCTGCTGATCGACTGGCGCGCGGGCGAAGCGTGGTTCTGGGACACGCTGGTCGATGCGGACCCCGCGAACAACGCGGCGAGCTGGCAGTGGGTGGCCGGCTGCGGCGCCGATGCCGCGCCGTATTTCCGCATCTTCAATCCGGTTGCGCAGGGGCAGAAGTTCGATCCGGACGGCGTGTATGTGCGGCGCTGGGTGCCCGAGCTTGCCGGCCTCGACAACGCATCGATCCATGCGCCGTGGGAAGCGTCGCCGCTGGAACTCGACGCGGCCGGCGTGCGGCTCGGCGTCGACTATCCGGAGCCGCTCGTCGAGCATGCGGCCGCGCGCGCCCGCGCGCTCGATGCGCTGGCCGCGTTGCCGAAGCGCCGCTGACTGCCTGCCCCGGCCTGCCGCATCAGTTGCAGAACGCGACGTGCTCGAGCAGCGCGTACGCGACGCCCGAATCGAAGTAGGCCGCGCCGCACCACGCGACGAACGCGAGCGTGCCGGCGGCCAGCATCGTACGGATCATGCCCATGCCGCGTTGCCGGATGCCGGACGCGCGACTCGCGCGTCGTCGATCGGCAGGTGCAGCAGCGCCGCGAGCACGCCGAGCGCGATCGAGCCGATCCACAGCGGCAGGTACGAATGCGTCGCGTCGTACACCACCGCACCGAGCCAGACGCCGAAGAAGCTGCCGAGCTGGTGTCCGAAGAACACGAAGCCGAACAGCGTCGCGATGTAGCGCACGCCGAACACCTGCGAGATCACGCCGTTCGTCAGCGGCACCGTGCCGAGCCACGTGAACCCCATCACGGCCGCGAACACGTAGACGCTCGCGGGCGACAGCGGCGCGACGACGAAGGCGGCCATCGCGAGCGCACGCACGAGGTACAGCACCGACAGCACGTACTTGCGCCGCAGCAGCCCGCCGAGATGGCCGCACGCATAGGTGCCGGCCACGTTGGTCAACGCGATCAGCGCGAGCGCGACGCTCGCGTGGCGCGCGGGCAGCCCGTGGTCGAGCAGGTAGGCGGGGAGGTGCGTCGCGATGAACGCGAGCTGGAAGCCGCACGCGAAGAAGCCCGCGTTCAGCAGCCAGAAGCCGCGATGCGCGAACGCCTCGCGCACGGCGTCGCCGATCGACTGGCCGGGGCCGGCGTCCGCGCCGGCCGCCTGGGCGGGCCGGTCGCGCAGCAGCACGGCGAGCGGCGCGAGCAGCGCCGCGACGAGCGCCAGCGCGATGAACGCATGCCGCCAGCCGATGCCGCCGATCAGTTCCTGCGCAACGGGCACCATGCAGAACTGGCCGAGCCCGCCGATCGCGCCCGCGACGCCGAGCGCCCAGCCGCGCCGGTCGGGCGGAAACAGGCGGCTCAACGCGCCGTAGATCGACGCGAACGCCGAGCCCGACAGCGCGATGCCGATCACGAGCCCGGCGCCGACCGTGAACAGGCCGGTGGTGGCCGCATGCGCCATCGTGACGAGCCCGGCCGCATACAGCAGCATCCCGGCGACGATCACGCGCACCGAGCCGAAGCGGTCGGCGATCATCCCCGTGAACGGCTGCGCGATGCCCCAGATCAGGTTCTGCAGCGCGAGCGCGAGCCCGAACGCCTCGCGCGACCAGCCGTGGTCGAGCGATACGGGCGCGAGAAACAGGCCCTGCACGTGGCGGATGCCGAGCGCGGCGCCCATGATCAGGCCGCCTGCCAGCACGGGCAGCCAGCGGCGCCGGACTTCCTGCTCGATCGGGGTCATGCGTGTCTCCGGATGAGGGCGCGCGGCGAAGCGGCCGCGCTCGATCCGATTAGACGATCGGGGCCGCCGTCGCTCAAGCGATCATTCGGTCAGGTTGACATGCGTGACAGGAATGCGGAGGAGTGACGGCGACAGCGCACGGTGACGCGCCTCGGGACAGCCGGCTCATGCCGATGCCGTGCCGTGCGCGCGCATGGCCGCATCGCATTCGGCCGCTTCCGCGAGCATCCAGTCGCGCACGTCGGCGACTTCGCGGCGCGGGGCCGGATCGTGCTGGAACAACCAGTAGCCATATGTATCCGACAGCGCCTGCGTGTGCGGCCCGAGCACCGCGAGCCGGCCGTCCGCGAGCATCGGCGCGACGAGCGCGAGCCGGCCGAGCGCCACGCCCTGGCCCGCGATCGCGGCCTGGATCACCTGGTCGTACTGGTTGAAGCGCAGCACGCCCTTCGGGCGCGCGTCGCCGAGCCCGGCGGCGTGCAGGTGCGCATGCCACTGCAGTTGCGGTTGCGGCGGCCCGTCGAATTCGAGCAGCACGTGACCGGCGATCGCGGCGGCGTTCGTGACCGGCTGCGTGGCGAGCGCGGGATGCGCGACCGGCACGACGATCTCGTCGAACAGGCGCAGCGCTCCGGCCGGCGCGCGCTCGCGCGGGCAGTAGCGGATGCCGAGGTCGATGCCTTCGGCGCGCAAATCGAGTACCTTGTCGTTCGCGGCGACACGCAGGTCGATCCCGGGCAGGCGCGCCTGCAGGCGCCCAAGCCGCGGCAGCAGCCACAGCGCGGTGACGCCGATGCTCGCGGTGATCGTGACGGGCTGGCGCTCGCGCGCGGCGGCGAGCGACGCGACGGTGTCCTGCAGCCCGTACAGCGCCGCATCCGCGACGCGGAACAGACGTTCGCCTTCCGGCGTGAATGCGATCTTCCGGTAGCCGCGCTGCAGCAACGCGACGCCGAGATGCGCTTCGAGCGCATGGATCTGGCGGCTGACCGCCGACTGCGTGACGCACAGGTCCTGCGCGGCGAGCGTGATGCTCATGCGGCGGCCGACGGCGACGAAACCGCGGACGAGATCGAGCGAAGGGAGGCGGACGAGTGGCGTTGACATGCGCGTGACTCATGCGAACGGAGCAGCAAGATTGGTTGAGAACGCGGCACGCGTCAAGTTCAATGGAGGCTGGGCGGTGGGCGCGGGCAGCGGTTCGCGAGGCACGGGGCCCGCTCAGGCGCCGATGCGCCTGCGCTGGTTGACCGCGAAGCATGAGGGCTTGGGCAAGGTCTGAAGCGCAAACTGGGCCGATCGCGAAGCATGAAATCCGAGTAAGCGCTGAGGCGCTATTGGGGCCGACCGCGAAACATGGAGTTTGAGTCAGCGCTAAAGCACTAACTCGGACCGACCGCGAAGCATGGGGTCCGGGTAAGCGCTAAAGCACTAACTCGGACCGACAGGAGACAGGACGATGATGTCGAACGAAGGAAGCGGGGCGGCGCAGGGTAGTCGCGCGGCAGGCGCATTGCCGCCCGAGCCCGTGACGCTGCGCGCCGCCGACGGTTACGAATTGCGCGGCCATGTCTGGCGTCATCGCGGCGGCGGCGCCGCGCGGCCCGTGACGGTCATCAATTGCGCGACGTCGGTGCGCTGCGACTACTACTTCCGTTTCGCGGCCTGGCTGTTCGCGCAGGGGCGCGACGTGCTCGTCTACGACTATCGCGGCATCGGCGGGTCGCGCCCGGCGCGGCTCGCGAAGCTGCGCGCGAACTGGCTCGACTGGGGGCGGCTCGATTGCGAAGCCGCGTTGCAGTACGCGCGCGACGCGTTTCCGGGCCAGCCGCTCGACGTCGTCGCGCATAGCATCGGTGGCTGCTTGCTCGGGCTCGCGGCATCGAACGTGCATGTGCGGCATGCAGTGACCGTCGGCGCGCAGTATGCGTACTGGCGCGACTATCTGCCGGCCGAACGGCGCCGCATGTGGTGGAAGTGGCACGTCGCGATGCCCGCGCTCGCGGCCGCATTCGGCTACGTACCCGCGAAGCGGCTCGGCTGGATGGAGGACACGCCGCGCGGCGTCGCGCTGTCCTGGGCGCGTGCGCAGCCGCGTTTCGAGGATGGCTACATCGGCGGCGTGCTCGATGCCGGCGCCGTGAGCCGCACGGCGTTGCCGGCGCGTTTTGCGGGGCTGACGGCGCCGATGCTCGCGATCGGCATTGACGACGACGCGTTCGGCACGGTCGACGCGATCGAGCGGCTGGTCGGCTACTACGCTGGCAGCCACGTCACGCATCTGCGGATCGCGCCGGCCGACATCGGCGTCGACGCGATCGGCCATTTCGCGTTTTTCCACAGCCGCTTCACCGACACGCTGTGGCCCGTCGCGCTGTACTGGCTGCAACACGGGGTGCTGCCGGCCGACGCGCCGGGCGCCGTGCATGCGCTTCACCCCGCATCGCGCGGACAGGTGGCGGTTGGCGGCCTGCCGGGTGTGGCCGCGAACGGGTGACCCGGCGGAAGCGAACGAACGCAACGCGCGGTACCCGTTCGCTTCCCGATGCCGCTTCGGCGGCCGCGTGCCGGCGCGATCGATTAACATCGGACGTTTCATTCCCCAGCACAGGCTGCCGCGCCGATGTCCATTCCGTCCGCTTCCGCTTTCCAGGTAGAAACGCCCCGTGCGTGGCGTGTGCTGGCACTCGACACACCGCGCGCCGCGTCCCGCGCGGGCGTGCGGATCGCGCGCGTCGATTTCGACTGGCGCGTCCCGCTCGTGTCGCCCGCGTATGCGGCGCTGAACGACGACGAGCGCGCACGGGCCGCGCGCTTCCTGCGGCACGAGGACGCGGTGCGCAGTGCCGCGACGCGCGCCGCGCTGCGCGACGTACTCGGTGCGGCGCTCGGTATCGCGCCGCATGCGGTCGCGATCGTCGTCGACGCATCGGGGCGGCCGTCACTGGACCCCGCGCATCGCGCGTCGCTCGATTTCAACGTGTCGCACGCGGGCGAGCATGCATTGCTCGCGTGGGCGCCGGCGGGTCGCGTCGGTGTCGATATCGAGGGCGGCAACCGCGCGGTGGACTGGCGCGCGCTGACGCGCGAAGTCTGCGCGCCTGCCGAGGTCGCGTATCTCGACGGCCTGCCGCCCGGCGAGCGCGAGGGCGCATTCCTGCGCGTCTGGTCCGCGAAGGAGGCGCTGCTGAAGGCGCTCGGCACCGGCATCGTCGGCGGATTGCGTGAGTTCGCGGTCGTGCCGCCGCGCGACGCGGCGACACCCGCGACGACGATCGTCGAACCGGCCGCGCCTGCCGCCGGCGTCGCGGCGTTCGACGCGGCGTGGCTCGACGCGGCGCCCGGCTACGCGGCGTGCGTCGCGTGGACGCGCGCATGAGCGCGATGTCGCCGCGCGGCGCTCACTCGAGCGGCGCATCGTTCGGCGCCGCGTAGCGTGCCTTGATCACGTCGCTCATCGGGAAGTCGAACGACAGCCCCTTCGGCGGCACCGGCTTCATGAACCATTTGTCGTAGAGCGCGTTGATCTCGCCGCGCTTCATCAACTGCACGAGCACGCCGTCGACGAGCGCCTTGAACTGCGGATCGTCCTTGCGCAGCATGAACCCGTAGGCTTCCGACGACTGCGGCGTGCCGACGATCTGCCAGTCGGCCGGTTTCGCGGCGAGCTGACGCACGCCCGCGAGCAGCACGTCGTCCATCATGTACGCGGCCGCGCGGCCCGATTCGAGCGTGAGGCGTCCTTCGCCGTAGTCCTTCGCGCTGATGATCTGCATGTTCATCTTCTTTTCCTCGTTCATCTTGCGCAGCAGGCGTTCCGACGTCGTGCCCTGGTTCGTCACGACCGTCTTGCCGGCGAGGTCGGGAAAGTCGTGGGTGCCCGACGTCGTGCGCGTGAGCAGCCGCGTCGTCGCGACGAAGAACGTGGTCGAGAACGCGACCTGCGCGTGGCGCGCGGCGAGGTTGGTGGTCACGCCGCATTCGAGGTCGACGGTGCCGTTCTGAACGAGCGGGATGCGGTTCTGCGACGTGACCGGGATGAAGCGCACCTGCAGGTCGGGCTTGCCGGTGCGCGCCTTCACGGCCGCGATCACGCGGTCGCACAGGTCCTGCGAGAAGCCGATCACCTTGCCGCCCGCATCGACGTAGGAGAACGGCACCGACGTTTCGCGGTGGCCGATCGAGATCAGGTTGCTCTGCCGGATCTTGTCGAGCGTGCCGGACAGCGGCTCGGCGGCGAGCGCGGCGCCGCACGCGAGCGTGCATGCGGCGACGAGCAGGGGGCGGCCGAACCGGCCGGCGAATCGTGACGGGAAAGGCATGGCGGTCTCCGGGGTGAATGCTGATCCGTATGTTGCCAAAGACAAAATAATTGCAACATATGTTAAGCGCCGGATCCCGTCGACCGATCCGGCGGGCCGCGCCGGACATCAGGGAAACTCCCAAGTCGAAATCGGTGAAAAACGGGTTGTCTAGACAAGTTGACGTGGCTACACTTCAATCCATTCCGAACTTGTCTAGACAGGATTGCTCACATGATTACGTTGACCCCCGGCCACCTGACCCTCCCGCAACTGCGCCAGATCGCACGCGAATCCGTGCAACTGACGCTCGACCCGGCCAGCTTCGCGAAGATCGACGCCGGCGCGAAGGCTGTCGCCGACATCGCCGCGAAGGGCGAGCCGGCCTACGGCATCAACACGGGCTTCGGCCGCCTGGCCAGCACGCATATCCCGCACGACCAGCTCGAGCTGCTGCAGAAGAACCTGGTGCTGTCGCACGCGGTTGGCGTCGGCGAGCCGATGGCGCGTTCGTCGGTGCGCCTCTTGATGGCGCTGAAGCTGTCGAGCCTCGGCCGCGGCCACTCGGGCATCCGCCGCGAAGTGATGGACGCGCTGATCAAGCTGTTCAACGCGGACGTGCTGCCGCTGATCCCGGTGAAGGGTTCGGTCGGCGCATCGGGCGACCTCGCGCCGCTCGCGCACATGTCGGCCGTGCTGCTCGGCGTCGGCGAAGTGTTCATCCGCGGCGAGCGTGCAAGCGCGCTCGACGGTCTGCGCGTCGCGGGCCTCGCGCCGCTGACGCTGCAGGCGAAGGAAGGCCTCGCGCTGCTGAACGGCACGCAGGCGTCGACCGCACTGGCGCTCGACAACATGTTCTCGATCGAAGACCTGTACCGCACGGCGCTCGTCGCCGGCGCGCTGTCGGTCGACGCGGCCGCCGGTTCGGTGAAGCCGTTCGACGCACGCATCCATGAACTGCGCGGCCACCAGGGCCAGATCGACGCAGCGGCGTCGTATCGCGACCTGCTCGAAGGCTCGCCGATCAACCAGTCGCACCGCGACTGCGACAAGGTGCAGGATCCGTACAGCCTGCGCTGCCAGCCGCAGGTGATGGGCGCGTGCCTGGACCAGATGCGCCATGCGGCCGACGTGCTGCTGGTCGAAGCGAACGCCGTGTCGGACAACCCGCTGATCTTCCCGGACACCGGCGAAGTGCTGTCGGGCGGCAACTTCCACGCCGAGCCCGTCGCGTTCGCGGCCGACAACCTCGCGCTCGCCGCAGCGGAAATCGGCGCGCTGGCCGAACGCCGCATCGCACTGCTGATCGATGCGACGCTGTCGGGCCTGCCCCCGTTCCTCGTGCGGGACGGCGGCGTGAACTCGGGCTTCATGATCGCCCACGTGACGGCGGCCGCACTCGCATCGGAAAACAAGACGCTCGCGCACCCGGCGTCGGTCGACTCGCTGCCGACTTCCGCGAACCAGGAAGACCACGTGTCGATGGCGACGTTCGCCGCGCGCAAGCTCGCCGACATCGCGGACAACACGAAGCACATCCTCGCGATCGAACTGCTGGCTGCCGCACAAGGCGTCGACCTGCGCGCGCCGTATCACACGAGCCCGAAGCTGGCGCCCGCGATGGAAACGATCCGCGGCAAGGTTGCGCACTACGAGCTCGATCACTACTTCGCACCGGACATCGCAGCGATCGCGAAGCTCGTCGGCGAGCGCGCGTTCGCGAAGATCAGCCCGTTCTCGTTCGCATCGGAACAGTAAGCTGATGAGCGCGCCGGTCTACCAGGAAATCAAGGATTTCATCCTGGGCCGCATCCACGCCGGTGAGTGGGAGGAGGGCGACCAGGTGCCGTCCGAGAACGAGCTGGCGCGCGAATTCAAGGTGGCACGCATGACCGTCAACCGCGCGCTGCGCGAGTTGACGGCCGAGCAGGTGCTCACGCGCATGAAGGGCGCGGGCACCTACGTCGCACGGCCGAAGTACGAGTCGACGCTGGTGGCGATCCGCAGCATCTCGGAGGAAGTCGGCGCACGCGGGCACGCGTATCACGCCAGCGTGCTCGGTCTCGACACGATCCGCGCCGACGAGGCGCTCGCCGACGAGATGCAGGTGGCCGTGCGCACGAAGCTGTTTCATTCGCAGGTGCTGCACTTCGAGAACGACGAGCCCGTGCAGCTCGAAGAACGGTGGGTGAATCCGGCGGTCGCGCCGGATTACGCCGAGCAGGATTTCACGAACACGACGCCGAACCTGTACCTGATGCGCGCGGCGCCGCTGCAGCGCGTCGAGTACCGGATCGAAGCGGCGGCCCCGGCGCCGGAACGGCGCGAGCAGCTGCGGATGGACGACGTCGAGCCGTGTCTGGTTTTACATCGGCGCACCTGGTCGCAGGGCGTCGTCGCCTCGGTGGCGAATCTGTGGCATCCCGGCAGCCGTTATCGCTTCACCGGGCATTTCTGATTCCTATTTGATAGTCATTTTCCTTCGGGAGCAGTCGTCATGAACCATCCGAAACACATCGATCCCCGTCTCGATCCGACGCGCACGATCCGCGCGCCGCGCGGCAGCGAGAAGACCTGCAAGACCTGGCTGGCCGAAGCGGCCTACCGGATGATCCAGAACAACCTCGACCCGGAAGTCGCCGAGCACCCGCATGCGCTCGTCGTCTACGGCGGCATCGGCCGTGCAGCGCGCAACTGGGAATGCTACGACCAGATCCTCGCGTCGCTGAAGGATCTCGAAGAGAACGAAACGCTGCTGATTCAATCGGGCAAGCCGGTCGGTGTGTTCCGCACGCACAAGGATGCGCCGCGCGTGCTGCTCGCGAACTCGAATCTCGTGCCGCACTGGGCGAACTGGGACCACTTCCACGAGCTCGACCGCAAGGGCCTGATGATGTACGGCCAGATGACGGCCGGCAGCTGGATCTACATCGGCAGCCAGGGCATCGTTCAGGGCACCTATGAAACGTTCTTCTCGGTCGCGAACCAGCACTTCAACGGCGACCCGTCGGGCCGCTGGATCCTGACGGGCGGCCTCGGCGGCATGGGCGGCGCGCAGCCGCTGGCCGCGACGATGGCCGGCTTCTCGATGATCGCGGTCGAATGCGACGAGACGCGCATCGACTTCCGCCTGAAGACGCGCTACGTCGACAAGAAGGCGACGACGCTCGACGAAGCGCTCGGCATGATCGAGGAAGCGAAGCGCACGGGCAAGCCCGTGTCGATCGGCCTGCTCGGCAACGCGGCCGACGTGTTCCCGGAACTCGTCAAGCGCGGCATCACGCCGGATTGCGTGACCGACCAGACGAGCGCGCACGACCCGATCAACGGCTACCTGCCGCAAGGCTGGACCGTCGCGCAATGGCGCGAAGCGCAGAAGGTCGATCCGCAGAGCATCGTGAAGGTCGCGAAGCAGTCGATGGCCGTCCAGGTGCAGGCTATGCTGGATCTGCAGGAACGCGGCGCGGCGACGCTCGACTACGGCAACAACATCCGCCAGATGGCGCTGGAAATGGGCGTCGAGAACGCGTTCGACTTCCCGGGCTTCGTGCCGGCGTACATCCGTCCGCTGTTCTGCGAAGGCAAGGGCCCGTTCCGCTGGGTTGCGCTGTCGGGCGATCCGGAAGACATCTACAAGACCGACCAGAAGGTGAAGGAGCTGATCCCCGACGATCCGCACCTGCACAACTGGCTCGACATGGCGCGTGAGCGCATCGCGTTCCAGGGCCTGCCGGCACGGATCTGCTGGGTCGGCGTGAAGGATCGCTATCGCCTCGGCCAGGCGTTCAACGAGATGGTCAAGAACGGTGAACTGAAGGCGCCGATCGTGATCGGCCGCGACCACCTCGACACGGGTTCGGTCGCCAGCCCGAACCGCGAGACGGAATCGATGAAGGACGGTTCGGACGCGGTCAGCGACTGGCCGCTGCTGAACGCACTGCTGAACACGGCAGGCGGCGCATCGTGGGTGTCGCTGCACCACGGCGGCGGTGTCGGCATGGGCTTCTCGCAGCACTCGGGCGTCGTGATCGTCGCCGACGGTACGGCTGAAGCGCACGAGCGTCTCGGTCGCGTGCTGCTGAACGATCCGGCGACGGGCGTGATGCGCCATGCGGATGCCGGCTACGAGCTCGCGCAGCAGACGGCCCGCGAAGCCGGCCTGAAGCTGCCGATGCTCGGCCGCTGAGCATGACGGCGCTCGACCAGGCGCCGGTGAACGTGACGCTGATCCGCGCGGCGGATCTCGTCGCGTCGCCGTGGAAGAACGGCGGCGGCGTGACGCGCGAGATCGGCGCGTTCCCGCCGGGCGCCGCGCTCGACGCGTTCGCGTGGCGCGTGAGCGTCGCGGATGTCGGCATGGCCGGGCCGTTCTCGCGTTTCGACGGGATCGACCGCACGCTCGTGCTGCTGTCCGGCGCCGGCATGACGCTGGCCGAAGCGGGCGGAGTGCAACACGTGCTCGATGCACCGCTGGCCCGTGCGGATTTCGCGGGCGAGACGGCGATCGACGCGACGCTGCACGACGGCGCGACGCGCGACTTCAACCTGATGACGCGCCGCTCGGCCGCACGGGGCGCGCTCGACGTGTGGCGCGCAGGCGCGCACCGCATCGCGCACGCCGATACCGTGCTGCTGTTTTGCGCGGCCGGTACGGTTGACGTTGAACTCGACGGCACGCACCACGCGCTGGAAGAACTGGACACGTTGCGGCTCGACGGGCCGCGGCGTGCGTTTGACGTCGTCGTGAGCGGTAGCGGCGCGCTGCTCGCCGTATCGCTCGCCATCGGCGAACGAGACTGAACGCATGAAACCGACTGTCTGGCATCACCTGAGGCTGTGTCCGCACGGCCATCCCGACGAGACGATCGACGATGCGGCGATCGCCGCCGACGAAACCGGCACGATCGTCTGGCTCGGCGCGTTGTCCGCGCTGCCGCACGGCTATGCGCACTGGCAGCGCGAAGACCTGCACGGCGCGTGGGTGACGCCGGGTCTCGTCGATTGCCACACGCACCTCGTGTACGGCGGCACGCGTGCCGACGAATTCGCGCAGCGCCTCGCGGGCGTCAGCTACGAGGAAATCGCGCGGCAGGGTGGCGGGATCGTGTCGACGGTGCGCGCGACACGCGCAGCCGACGAGACGACGCTGTTCGTGCAGGCCGCCGCGCGCCTGCAACCGCTGCTCGCCGAAGGCGTGACCGCGATCGAGATCAAGTCGGGCTACGGGCTCGACCTCGCGAGCGAACGCAAGATGCTGCGTGTCGCGCGCCAGCTCGGCGAACGCTTCCCGGTCACCGTCCATACCACCTTCCTCGGTGCGCATGCGCTGCCGCCCGAATATGCGGGCCGTGCGGACGCGTACATCGACGAAGTGTGCGACCGGATGCTGCCGGCGCTGGCCGACGAGGGGCTCGTCGACGCGGTCGACGTGTTCTGCGAACGGATCGGCTTCTCGCTCGCGCAGACCGAACGCGTGTTCGAGGCTGCGACGCGGCGCGGGCTGCCCGTGAAGCTGCATGCGGAGCAACTGTCGAACGCGGGCGGCACGGCGCTCGCCGCGCGTTACCGCGCGCTGTCCGCCGACCATCTCGAATTTCTCGACGAAGCGGGCATCGAGGCGATGAAGGCGGCCGGCACGGTCGCCGTGCTGCTGCCCGGCGCGTACTACTTCATCCGCGAAACGCAACTGCCGCCGATCGAGCTGCTGCGCAAGCACGGCGTGCCGATCGCGCTTGCGACCGATCACAATCCCGGCACGTCGCCGCTCGAATCGCTGCTGCTGACGATGAACATGGGCTGCACGCTGTTCCGCATGACGGTGCCCGAGGTGCTGCAGGGCGTCACGCGCCATGCGGCTGCGGCACTCGGCCGTGCGGATCGCCACGGCGCGCTCGAGGTCGGTCGCCAGGCCGACTTCGCCGCGTGGTCGGTCGGCTCGCTGTCCGAGCTTGCGTACTGGATCGGCCGGCCGCTGTGCGAGCAGGTCGTTCGCGGCGGCACGACGGTATTCCGCCGGATGAACGGATAGTGTTGCAATGGATCGGACCGGGCCGGGTAATGACGTGCCCGGCCCGATCGACGCTTTGCATGGGACCGGGCCGTGCGCGCCAGCGCGCACGCCGGTCGATCGCCGCGAAGCAGGGGCAGGCGCGCTGATGCGCTCGCACTTGCCGACCGCGGTACGCGGCCGGACGAGACGCCGAAGCGCTTGATCCGGTCAATAAGGACTCGCAATGACTGACACCATGTTGTTCGCGGACCATGCCTACCTGCCCGATGGCTGGCGCCGCAACGTGCTGCTGCGCTGGGATGCGGCCGGCACGCTGACCGGCGTGACGCCCGATACCGACGCGCCGGCAGGCATCTCGCGTGCGGCCGGGCCGGTGCTGCCCGGCATGCCGAACCTGCATTCGCACGCGTTCCAGCGCGCGATGGCGGGGCTCACCGAATACCGGGCGAATCCTGCCGACAGCTTCTGGAGCTGGCGCGACCTGATGTACCGTTTCGCGCTGAAGATCACGCCCGACGCGCTCGCGGCGATTGCGCGCTGGCTGTATGTCGAGATGCTCAAGTGCGGCTACACGTCGGTGTGCGAATTTCACTACGTGCATCACGCGCAGGATGGTTCGCGCTATCCGCAGATCGCCGAACTCGGCACGCGCGTGGTCGATGCCGCCCGTTCGGCGGGCATCGGCATCACGATGCTGCCGGTGTCGTACCAGTTCGCCGGCTTCGGCAACAAGCCGCCGCGCGAAGACCAGCGCCGCTTCATCAACACGCCCGACGGCCTGCTCGAACTGCTCGACACGATGCGTCGCGCGGCGCCCGAGCATGGCGGGCTGCGCTACGGCGTCGCGCCGCACTCGCTGCGCGCGGTGTCCGAGAACGGGCTGCGTGCGCTGCTCGACGGGTTGCCCGGCGATGCGCCCGTGCATATCCACATCGCCGAGCAGACGGCCGAAGTCGACGATTGCGTTCGCGCCTACGGCGCGCGCCCCGTACAATGGCTGCTCGATCGTTTCGATGTCGGGTCGCGCTGGTGCCTCGTGCATGCGACGCACGTCGACGCGGCCGAGACGGCCGCACTCGCGAAGCGTCGCGCGGTCGCCGGCCTGTGCCTGACGACCGAAGCGAATCTCGGCGACGGCGTATTCCCTGCCGTCGACTATCTCGCGCAGGGCGGCGTGATCGGCGTCGGTTCGGACAGCCACGCGTCGGTCGACTGGCGCTCGGAGTTGCGCCTGCTCGAATACGGGCAGCGGCTCGTGCACCGCGCGCGCAACGTGCTGGCGAGCGAGTCGCAGGCCCACGTCGCCGATCGCCTGTTCGACGCGTCGCTCGCGGGCGGCGCGCAGGCGAGCGGGCGGCGCGTCGGTGCGCTGCGCGAAGGCTGCCGCGCCGACTGGCTCGTGCTCGATCCCGACCATCCGGCGATCGCCGAACACGGCAGCACGGCATGGCTGTCGGGCATCGTGTTCGCCGAGCATGGCGAGACGCCCGTGCTCGACGTCTACACGGGCGGCGAACGCATCGTGAGCGGCCGCCGCCATCGCGACGAAGCCGTCGCGTATGCCGACTATCGCGCCGCGCTGGCGCAACTGCTGCGCTGACGCGCGGCAACCGGCGCACGCCGCACGTGTGCGCCGGCGGACTCTTACGGTGAGGCGACATGACTGAACAACCGGCTGTATTCACGCTGAAGCAGGGCACGCTGCCGCTGCTGATCTCGATCCCGCACGCAGGCACGCACATCCCCGACGACATCGCCGCGACGATGACGCCCGATGCGCGCTTCGTCGACGATTGCGACTGGCATCTCGAGCGGCTGTACGGTTTTGCGGCCGACCTCGGCGCGTCGATTCTCGTACCGTCGCATGCGCGCTATGTCGTCGACCTGAACCGCCCGCCCGACAACGAGAACCTGTATCCGGGGCAGGACACGACGGGGCTCGTGCCGGTCGATACGTTCGACAAGGCGCCGCTTTATCCGGCGAATGCGCTGCCCGGCAACGACGAGATCATGCGCCGCCGCGACCGCTACTGGCTGCCGTATCACGGCGCGCTGCAGGGCGAGGTCGCGCGCCTGAAGCGCGAACACGGCCGCGTGCTCGTGTGGGAAGCGCATTCGATCCGCTCGCACGTGCCGCGTTTCTTCGAAGGCCGCCTGCCGGACTTCAATTTCGGCACGTCGAGCGGTGCGAGCGCGACGCCCGGTCTCGCGGAGGCGCTGGCTGCACGGGTGCTCGCGCACGGCAGCTATACGGCCGTCGCGAACGGGCGCTTCAAGGGCGGCTACATCACGCGCCACTACGGCGTGCCCGATACCGGTGTCGAGGCCGTGCAGCTCGAACTGTCGCAGATCACCTACATGGAAGAGACGCGCCCGTACGCGTACGACGAAGCACGTGCAGCGCGGATTGTGCCGCTGCTGCAGACGCTCGTCGAAACCGCGCTCGCGCATCGCTGAACGCGGGCCGCACGCGTGCGGCAGCGCGGCGGAGCAGGGGCGTCGCGATCCGTCGGTGCGCACCGTGCGAGCCGACGCAATGCACAAAACGGCATCGATCTCACGGATCGATGCCGTTTTTTTTGTCTTTTTTTCGTCTGATCGATATCGTCATCCGCACCTGAAAATTTGACGCAATTTTTAGGTGATATAAGCTGAATGTCAGGAAGTCGTCACGCGCGCACCGGCGGCGAGGCCATCGACGATGGCTGTACTGCGCCGGCATCCGCTGCGAGACATCTTGCTGACGTGTCGCCGCGCGGCATTGCGACACGTGTCCTGCCTCCATCAGCCAGTCGAGTACGATCGTGAAAGCCGCCAGCCCTTCGATACGCCGGACGCGAAGTCCGTCGGCGGGCGCGCCGCCTCAGGCCGGGCCGAACCGGCGCCCTGATCGCGGCACGCGTGCCGCCCCGTTACGCGAACCTCGTTTCTTCGCCATTTCCCATCGCGGCCTGCGCCGCTTCAACCTCGTATCCGCGCACGTGTTCAGCGCGGTGCAGTGCGACGGCAGCGCATCGTTGTTGCCCTAGCGTCCTTTTCCGCATCCGTCCCGGGCCGCACCGCCTGTTGCCGCATCGTCCACGCGGCAGGATTGCGCATGCGCATCCGTTGCGCGATGGCGCGCGCAGGCGGCGCCTCCCCGGACCTTCATCGTTCCGCGCGCGAGCGTGTCGTGTGCGATTACCGGAGAGACGCCCATGCGCGCACGACCGATCGTAGCCGTCACCGCTGACCGTATCCTGCGCGGTGCGCATCCGAACCACACGGCAGGCGAGAAGTACCTTGCCGCACTCGTCGACGGCGCCGGCGTGCTGGCGTTCGTGCTGCCCGCGCTCGGCGCGCGGCAGCCGGCCGATGCGATCGTCGCGGCCGTCGACGGATTGTTGTTTACCGGCAGCTATTCGAACGTCGAACCGCATCATTACGGCGGTGACGCGAGTGCGCCCGATACGCTGCACGATCCGGCGCGCGATGCGACCGCGCTGCCGCTGATCCGCGCGGCGATCGACGCGGGCGTGCCCGTGCTCGCGATCTGCCGCGGCATGCAGGAACTGAACGTCGCGTATGGCGGCACGCTGCATCAGCGGCTGCACGCGACGAACGGCTTCGACGATCATCGCGAACGGCCCGCCGATCCGCTCGAACGGCAATACGGTCCCGCGCATGTCGTGCGACTCGCGCCGGGCGGCCTGCTGCAGCGGGTCGCGCGCGGCGCGCACGAGGCGACGGTCAATTCGCTGCACGACCAGGGCATTGCGCGTCTGGGCGCGGGGCTTGCCGTCGAAGCGAGTGCGCCCGACGGGCTGGTCGAGGCCGTCAGCGTGCGCGGTGCACGTGCGTTCGCGCTCGGCGTGCAGTGGCATCCCGAATGGCGCTACGCGGAACAGCCGCTGTCGCGCGATATTTTTGCGGCATTCGGCGCGGCGTGCCGCGCGCGCATGACGCACCGCCTTCATGCGGCCGGCGGCGCGATGCCGTCGCCGGCCGCATCCGACGTCGACTGAACGAGGCCGATCATGCAACCCGAACTGAGCGAATTCCTGCGACAGCACCGCATCACCGAAGTCGAGGCGATCATTCCCGACATGGCCGGCATCGCGCGCGGCAAGATCATTCCGCGCAACAAATTCGAATCCGGCGAATCGATGCGCCTGCCGCAGGCCGTGATGGTGCAGACCGTGACCGGCGACTATCCCGAGGACGGCACGCTGACCGGTGTGACCGATCCCGACATGGTGTGCGTGCCCGATCCGGCGACGATCTGCCTGATTCCGTGGGCCGTCGATCCGACCGCGCAAGTGATCCACGACTGCGTGCACTTCGACGGCTCGCCGGTCGAAATCTCGCCGCGCTACGTGCTGCGCCGCGTGCTCGACCTGTACAAGGAAAAGGGCTGGAAGCCCGTCGTCGCGCCGGAACTGGAGTTCTACCTCGTCGACATGAACGCCGATCCCGACCTGCCGCTGCGTCCGCCCGTCGGCCGCACGGGGCGCGCGGAAACCGGCCGCCAGTCGTATTCGATCGAGGCCGTCAACGAGTTCGATCCGCTGTTCGAGGATATCTACGAGTACTGCGAAATGCAGGGCCTCGATATCGAGACGCTGATCCACGAAGTCGGCGCTGCGCAGATGGAAATCAACTTCGTGCATGGCGACGCGCTGCCGCTGGCCGATCAGGTATTCCTGTTCAAGCGCACGGTGCGCGAGGCCGCGCTGCGTCACAACATGTATGCGACCTTCATGGCCAAGCCGATGGAAAACGAGCCGGGATCCGCGATGCACATTCACCAGAGCCTGGCGGACATGCACACCGGGCGGAACCTGTTCGCCGACGATGACGGCTCGGTGTCGCCGCTGTTCCACAGCTATCTCGCGGGGCTGCAGAAGTACACGCCGGCGTTGATGCCGATCTTCGCGCCGTACATCAATTCGTATCGCCGGCTGTCGCGCTTCATGGCTGCGCCGATCAACGTGCAGTGGGGCTACGACAACCGCACGGTCGGCTTCCGCATCCCGCAGTCGAGTCCCGTCGCGCGCCGCATCGAGAACCGGATTCCGGGTGTCGACTGCAACCCGTACCTCGTGTTCGCGGCAACGCTCGCCGCCGGCTATCTCGGGATGACGCAGCAGCTCGCGCCGACCGAGCCGATCGCATCGGACGGCTACGACCTGCCTTACCAACTGCCGCGCAACCTCGAAGAGGGCATTTCGCTGATGGCCGCGTGCGAACCGCTCGCCGGCATTCTCGGCGACAAGTTCGTGAAGGCCTACCTGGCATTGAAGGAAACCGAATATGAAGCGTTCTTCCGCGTGATCAGTTCGTGGGAACGCAGGCATCTGCTGCTGCACGTGTGAACGTGCGGCGCTGTTTTACGGAGGAAACATGACCGATCGAAACGAAGCTTTTCCGCCGCACTCGACCGCCGAATACCGTGCGCTCGACGCCGCGCACCACATCCACCCGTTCTCGGACATGGGCGCGCTGAACCGCGCGGGCAGCCGCGTGATCGTGAAGGCCGACGGCGTCTACCTGTGGGATTCGGACGGCAACAAGGTGATCGACGGGATGGCCGGTCTCTGGTGCGTGAACGTCGGCTACGGCCGCAAGGAACTCGCCGACGCCGCATACCGCCAGCTGCAGGAACTGCCGTTCTACAACACGTTCTTCAAGACCACGCACCCGCCGGTGATCGAGCTGTCGGCGATGCTCGCGGAAGTGACGCCGGCCGGCTTCAACCACTTCTTCTACTGCAACAGCGGCTCGGAAGGCAACGACACCGTGCTGCGCCTCGTGCACCGGTACTGGCGCGTGCAGGGCAAGCCGCAGAAGAAGTACGTGATCTCGCGCAAGAACGGCTACCACGGCTCGACGATCGCGGGCGGCACGCTCGGCGGGATGGGCTACATGCACGAGCAGATGCCGTCGAAGGTCGAGCACATCGTGCACATCGACCAGCCGTATTTCTTCGGCGAAGCGCAGCCGGGCGAAACGCCGGAAGCGTTCGGTCTCGCGCGTGCGCAGCAGCTCGAAGCGAAGATTCTCGAACTCGGCGCGGAGAATGTCGCGGCATTCATCGGCGAGCCGTTCCAGGGCGCGGGCGGCGTGATCTTCCCGCCGTCGACCTACTGGCCGGAAATCCAGCGGATCTGCCGCAAGTACGACATCCTGCTCGTTGCCGACGAAGTGATCGGCGGGTTCGGGCGCACCGGCGAATGGTTCGCACACCAGCACTTCGGCTTCGAGCCGGACCTGATCACGATGGCGAAGGGCCTCACGTCGGGCTACGTGCCGATGGGGGCGGTCGGCATTCACGAGCGCGTCGCGCGGCCGATCATCGACAACGGCGAATTCAATCACGGCCTCACGTACTCGGGCCACCCGGTGGCGGCGGCCGTCGCGGTCGCGAACCTGAAGCTGCTGCGCGACGAAGGGATCGTCGAGCGCGTGAGGAACGATATCGGACCGTATTTCCAGCGGCGGCTGCGCGATGCGCTGGGCGATCATCCGGTCGTCGGGGAGATTGCGGGAGCGGGGCTGGTCGCCGGCGTCCAGCTGGCGCGCGACCGCGACCGGCGCGAGCGGTTCGGCGCGGACGCCGATATCGGCACGATCTGCCGCGACTTCTGCTTCAACGGCAACCTGATCATGCGTGCGACCGGAGACCGGATGCTGCTGTCGCCGCCGCTCGTGATTCGCGAAGCAGAAGTCGACGAGATCGTCGACAAGGCAAAGCGCGCGTTCGACGCGACGGCGGCGCGGGTGGGGTAGTCGTGAAGCGAGGTACCCCGCGCGGGTGCGATTGCGATCGTGCGCGGGGGCATACGGAATCTCGTTCGGACGGGATCTGAGGTCGGGCCGGCTTTCGAAGCGGCCCGTTCGGCGGCGGGCAGTGTGAGGTATCGCCCGGCAGCGAAATGACGGCAGGCAGCGGTTACGCAGTCGCGAAGCGCTGGCGCTCGAAATTCATCACGAGCGCGACCGATGCGGCGATATCGAGCGTTCCCGTATCCACGATCAGATCGGGGGCGGCCGGCACTTCGTACGGATCGGAAATGCCGGTAAATTGCGTCGTCTGGCCGGTGATCGCTTTTGCGTAAAGCTGCTTCGGATCCCGCGCGGAGCAGGTGGCAATATCGGTTTTCAGGTAGACCTCGACGAACCGATTCGACCCGATGATGTCTCGTGCCCGCTGCCGGTCGGCCTCGTACGGCGAGATCAGCGCGACGATTGCGACGATCCCCTGCCTGTTGAGCAATTTCGCGATTTCGGCCGTGCGGCGACAGTTTTCGGTACGGTCCTCGCGCGTGAAGCCGAGATCCGGCGAAACGCCTGCACGCAACTCGTCTCCGTCGAGGATGCAGACCGGCACATTGCGGGCGCGCAGCTGCCCGGCAATTTCGTGCGAGAGGGTCGACTTGCCGGCGCCACTCAAACCGGTCAGCCACAGGGTGTAGTCGTTGTTCTCTGATGACATGGGTATTCTGGTTCTATCGCCAGCTCATCATCGCAAGTCATGATTTCGTGCCGTAAATGCGATGCTGATTCGGCTGGCTGTTATATGGCGAAACGATTCTATGCATCCGAATTCGGACAAATGTTACATAACAATTACCAATAATTACAATCGCGGTTTTCCCTCTTTCGTATTGAAGGTTCCGTAGCTACACGATTGAAATTGATGGGCTTTTTGACGATGCAGGGTACGCTGGTCGCGCCGGCGTGCCTGCTTCCGATTGGCGAAAAGGGAATCGATCAGATGGTGAATGTCTTATTCGTCTGATTGTTCGCCAATGCGAATTGCCAATGTTGGGCGAATTGCGTGGCGTCGGTGGACAAGCGTTTGAGAAAGTGCACTTCGGCGAAGTGTGCCGATGTGAGGGATTGAATGGCGGCCGGAAAACTTCAGGGCGCCGGACGGGCTTGCCGGGGTGATGCCGGTGCCTGGTTGGATCGGAAATATGGTTGCCGGCAAAGGCGATGAATTTACCGCGGTTGTACGGGAAGGGAGTCGGCGGTGAGATTCCGCAATCGGGGCATAGGCTCCGAAGTAGGCAGTCGTGAAAGGGCGGCGAGCCAAAACGAAAAGGGCCTGCGTCGTGAGACGCAGGCCCTTGAATTCTTTGGTGGGCGGTACTGGGATCGAACCAGTGACCCCTGCCGTGTGAAGGCGCGTGGATGACCGAAAAGCCATGCGCGAAGAAGTGAGAATCACAATGAATCAATGACTTACGAATTTCCATCGAGCACGGTGATCTGCCTCTTTAGGCGATTTTCCGTGCTCTTTCCGTACGGAATCCGTAGTCATGAGCAAGCAAATTTCAATCATCAGCGCTGACGCAAGGGCGCGTTTGGCCGTCCGTCGCGAGCCGTATTGGTGTGTTCTTCGTAAGGGTCTGGCCGTAGGGTACAGGCGGGTTTCCGAGGGGGAGGGAACATGGATCGCCCGCCAGCGCGACGAGTCCACGGGCCGCCAGCAATACCAGTCGTTAGGGCATGTCGAGACATTCGAAGACGCGGCAACCGCCGCGCGGGAGTGGGCCGACACGGAGGCTCGCGGCGTGGTGCTGCTCGAATCGGTGAACGTTGAGCAAGCATGTAAGCGATATGTCGCCCGTCTGAGAGCAAACAAGCGCGATAAGACTGCGGACGATGCTGAGGCACGATTCGAAACGCACGTGTACAAAGCGCCGGTGGCTAAGGTGGCTCTGGACAAACTCACTAGCGTTCACATAAGCGACTGGCGCGACGGGCTGATTAAGAGGGCCAAATCGGACGATCTGGAAGCGATCCGCCGAGCCAAGGACACAGCCAACCGCCACCTGTCCTCATTCAAAGCAGCGATGAATCTCGCGTTCAAGGACGGCCTCTACGCGAGCGACGCAGCGTGGCGCAGGGTCAGCGCGTTCCGTGGCGTAGGGAAGGGCAGGCAAGGCTATTTGACTGTCGACCAAAGGCGCTCGCTCATCGTGGCGTGCGCGACTGATCTCGCAACATTCATCAAGGGGCTGCTGCACACGGCATCGCGACCCGGCGAGTTGATCAAGGTTCGTGCGTCGGACTTCAACGAGCGGCAAGGCACGTTGCAGTTGTCTTCCGCACTCTGGATCGATTCGCAGCTGTGCGCCAGAACAAGACCATATAACAACAAGCATTTATCAACTTAACTATGGAGTACGAAACATGAAGCTTAAATCCACGGACAAGCGCGTCAACCACGACACCATCTTTCGCGACACGCAGTTTCGTGAGCAACACCGCGCCCACTTCGATCAATACATCCGCCTTCGAGTAGAGGGCAAGGGCGCTCGCGCGGCGTTCGACATCGCCTTTGGAAGCTTGTTTGAGTTCTGCGGGATGCCGATTGGGTGGGCCGCGCACCTGGCCGACTGCGCCTTGTACAACGAAGTGGATGCCGCGATCCGTCTCGCGCCGGTTTCGAGTATGTGGAACGAACACAAGGCCACGCAGAATTTGGCTGAGATCGCCCAAGATCACACTGCACCAGCCAGCCAGCGCCTAAAGGCCATGAAGGAACTCCAACTGGTGGGCCAGTTCGGTCAGGTCGGTGCGGCTCACATCGAGAAGAATCGAACGAGGCATTGAAGCGAAGCCGTCCGGACACTCCTGCTAAAGTATCGGCTTTGAAGTGCTTGGCCTAACGTTGAGAGAGCAACGTTATGTCCTGCGAAGCCGATACGGAGAACGAGATTCATGGCTTCAGTGACAATTGATCTGGGTTTTGGAAAACGCGCTACGCTGACGCGCGCGGCGGGTTCTGGCAGTGCGAATCGGACGGCCAGCCAACGCAGCGATGTGTCTGACTTGATGCTGCACTGGCCGAAGTACGCGGGCCTTACGGGCGGAGCTTCCGACTACGTTCGAGAGCTAGGCCTGGGCTTTCATAGTAGCGATCCGGTTGCCGCGCTAAAGTCAGCCATAGAAGACGGGCGAGTGTCTGTGTCCATAGATCGACCGGTGGGTGGCGGCGGTGGCGGCTCTGCCGGAGGCTCTCCCACAACACCGCCTTTCCCAAAAGCCAACAGATTCGCCAGCGTGCCGGGAATGGCCGCGCTGCCGGTCGACAAGCCCATGCCGAGTTGGGCGACACCTAGTGACGTGTCGGCAGGCGGGTTGATGAGCTATCTGGAGGGCGTCGCAGGTGCGGGGGCGGGAGGTGCATCGGCCTTGCCGGGCGGCGCATCCTCCTTGCTTGGCGACGCGCAACCGTTCGATTACATCGGAGGCCAAGTCAGCGATAGCATCGAATCGCTCGCTGCCGCGACCAACAACCCGAACTTTGCGGCCAAGATGCTTGGGTACGATCGCAAGACATTCGGGCAGATGCTGCACATCCTGAAGCCAGCAAACGGCTTAGGGCCTGCCGACAATGTCATCTTCCATGACAGCGGAGATGTCGAGTTCAAAGGCGTAATTATTGACAACATCCATGACTATGCACCCTGACTCACCTACGCCTCCCGAAAGCGCGCTGGCACACGCGACGTTCATCATCTCGTCGGAGGACACGCACCCGGATGTGTGGACTGCATTCTTTGGCGTGTTCCCAACTCGGACGATTACGCGAGGAAAGCCCTATCTGCTGCCGTCTGGTCGCCTCAGCACCCGGCCGGGCAAGCTCAATCTTTGGGCGTTGGAAAGCAAGGCTGCTGTTCAAAGTGATAGGCTGGAGCCACACCTGCGTTACCTGATCGATCGCCTTTCGTTGCCGCGCGATGGCCTCCGGGAGCGAATCGAAAAGTCTGCCGCGCGGATGCGGTTCTTCTGCTACTGGGACAACGAAGCTGGTGATCGTGTCCCGTATGTGTCAGAGGACACCCGCAAGCTCATCGAATCGATTGGCGGTGTAGTTGAAATCGATGAGTATCGGTAGACGTGCTGGCGTGTGAGCAGGCCGGGAGGCGCGGTGCTTGAAAGGGTGGCGCGCCTCTGATTTGCGGCACGATGAGCCGAGAGGCACGAGCGCGCGAAAGCCCACCGGACTGCCGCGAAGTTCGATGTAAAACTAGGGAAGGGCTTGCTGCGGCCGGGACTGGCCTGAGAAGCTCACGTACAATTTCCGTATGACGTTCCGTACGCTTAGGTTACGAGACGCGTCATATCGGCCGTGAGTCATTGAATTCTTTGGTGGGCGGTACTGGGATCGAACCAGTGACCCCTGCCGTGTGAATCGGAAAGTTGGCACTAACTACGCTGGACTGTACTTGGCTTCCCTTGAAAACTCAAGACCGCTGCACCCTTGAGTTCCCTGTCGGTAACCGTGGCTCCCGTGCTCAGTGTGCCAGATTTGTGCCATGGGAGAGACCCGTGGCGCGTTCCAGATCCGTGACCGTAAGATTGAACTGCTTGAGGTGACGTTGGATGCGGCAGCGATCACTTGCGATGAAGCGGGCCAGTCTGAGCTGGTTCTCTGCATCCTCAATTTCGGCAGCGCGTTCCAGCGTTGCACGGAACGTGGCCAAGACTTTCGTCGAGACTTTCTCTACGCTCTCATGTGTCAACGGGACCGTACGCCTCTTTAGCCCCTTTAGGATGGGTCTCGCGGCCTCGATTGCGTCGAGGCGGGTGCGCCAGTTACCGATCTCACGCCACCAGTCGTCGTTATCAGTGAGGAGTGCGCCCCACGCCCAAGAGGATATGGCGCTTCTCGCTCGCCGCATGGGCATTGGGCGCGAATATTCGTACTCGCGCTGTTTTCGTCCTTCCGCCGCGGTGTCGCCCGTATCCTCGTAACCGTAGAACAGTCGTTCGACTTCTTTCTGTGTTCCCGCGATGAGCCACAGTCGTACGGCTAGTTCCTGAGATACATGCAGCGGCAAATCGCGAATTCGCTCGCACGGGCTTTCCTCATCGACCTTTCTCAGTTCGTCTTTCCGGATATCGCGTAGTGCGGCCGTAAAAAGCATTGCTAGCGCGTGTTCGGGCATTTTCGCGTAGTCGAGAGCCATCCTTCTTCCCCTATCTGCGTTTTGGTTCCCCCTATTGATGATACGGAGTCCGTACTCCACCTCGCAAGAGCGATTTGAAAACCACGGAACTGCGCGCTAAGTGTCCTCACCTGTCTGGCGGCCTGAGAAGGATGATCAGGTCACAACAGGAACTTCGGGGGAACCGAAACATGGAAGAGCGAAACTACGACCTTGCAGCCAAGTTGAGCAAAGCTGGTGACGATTTGTTGGTGGGACCTGAGGAAGTCGCCGCACTGTCTGGCCTGAGCCCGGCGACCATTGGTAAGCGCAAGGTGGCGTCCATGCCTTCGCCGATGCCGGGCGTACGCCGGTTGCGGTGGCGACTCGGCGATATCAGGCGGTGGATGCGCGGTCCGGCTGCCGACAGCGCCGATTCAAATGCAACCGCTAGACCCACGCGGCGCGGTCGGCCGACAAAGGCGGAAGAAATGGCGCGACTTGGTCGTGCGCCGCAGTCTTGATCGCCGACTATGGCTGAGCCGCTCCTCGCCGATGAATTTGGCAATACGCCCCGCGCGGACCGTTGTGTGCCGATCAGCACGCTCGACCTCCTTCGGCAACGTGAGGCGGAGGCGCTGGCGCGTACAGAGGTGCGACGTGCGCAGGAGGGGCCGACGCAGCTTTTCCTGCCAGGCATAGACGAATTCATGCGCGCGATGCCGAATCATATTGCCCGGTCTAGTCTGTTCGCACCCGTGGCACGAGGTCGCAAAAAGATACTCAAGGACGCCGTGCTCGTCAGCCGTGCCGACGCCGTCATCAAGTTTTGGGGTGAACAGTTGGACGAGGCGCAGGCTGACGTTTGGATGCAGGCAATCCACGAGGCGAGCAGCCACCAGTTAGGCGCCCCAGTGATTGTCAAGCGCGCCCGGTTCCTGCGCTCCATCGGGCGACACGTTGGGAACTACGAGTACAAATGGCTACTTCGCACATTCGAGGCGCTGACGTTCGCCATGCTCGTGATCGACGTGACAAAAGACGGCAGACCGAAATACGAGATCGGCAAGAAGCGCGCTTTGCATCTGATTGATGGATTCGACTACGACGAAGAAACCGAATCGTACACGCTGCGAGTCGATCCACGTTGGCGGTTGATGTTCGAGAATCGCGAGTTCGCTTTGATCGATTGGGATAAGCGGCTGCGGTTCGGGCCGAGACAGGATATGGCGAAGGCGCTTCAACGGCTTGTTGCCACGTCCAATGACTCGGTGCAAAGGAACCCCGTGGAGTGGCTAAAACGCAAGCTGGAATACACAGGGAGGATGCGTGATTTTGTTGACGCGCTTGATCGCGCCATGCGCGAGCTTGAGCGCTTAGAAATTATCGTCGGCGGTCGGATCGAGACGAGCACGAAGGGGCGCCCTCAGACGGTGTGGACAAGGCTATGAAAACCATCGGGGTTACATCGCTTCATCGTCGGGGTTACGTCGTGGCTCATCGGGGTTACATCGCGCTTTTTCGGGGTTACGTCGCACACCACGTTTGCAACCCATTGTTGCGATTGGATTTTCCGACGCGCTTTCGCCCTCTACCTTTCTTCTACCTTTTTTCTACCTCGGCCCCTTGTGGACAAGTCGGGAGCCTTGGGGGCGTTCTGCGGACTCGCCCCAATATGCCAACGAGGAGATACCAGCATGCCCGCGTGTGTATGTTTTGAACGCGCCCCCGCAAGCGGGGGCGGAAACGGCGCTTCGCGCCTTGAGGGCCCCCTCGCCGGTCGAATTAGCGCTCAGCCGGATCGTCCCTCCGGGCCGCCGCTCTCCCCACGCCTACGGCGCGGGTCCCCGTGCGGCTCGATCCGGGCTCGCGGTGCTCGCAAGGTGCGTGATTGGATCACCAATCGCTATAGCTTGCAGGGATGGGGCTGCGGTCGGATTGTCGTTATCGCTAGGGCAAGCCCCATTGGGGCGCGTCAGGCCGAAGGCAAAGCGTCGCGGGGAGCCGGTGGTCGGCTGCGGAACGCCGGCCAACGAGCCGGCGCTGTCCATACCCTCGTGGTGTGGGCAGTGCAGCCGTCCACGGGCGGGCGCGGGAACGACGATAGAAGCAGCACAACATCGGGTTGTGGGCAGCGAACGGCACGCACGGGACCCAACCGCGGAGGCCACGATTCGTGCGAATTCTTCTCAACTGAACACATACTGATCCTGATTTCCAACGTGCCGAAATCGTGTCGGTCTCTTGTCCGGACGGCATGTCGGACAAGAGGGGGCTCGTGCTGTTTCAGCCACAACAACGACATGCGGAGACATGGCGAGTTGTGGCTGAAACAGCACGAGCCCCAACCCCTCAGGGGTCGAGGCGCGTAGCGACTCGGGGGTGGTGTTAGGTCGATATCGGTTAGCCGAAATCTCACCGCACTGGCCTCGGCAAACACCGAAATCAAAACGTGGTCAGAAATTCGATTGAGACGTGAACGATGGGAAAGGCGAAGAAATCTGCACTTAGGCTGCTTCCGCCAGACTGGCGCGAAACCGTATGGGCGACGGCATCGACACCGGAATGGCAGCAATCACGGCCGCAGCTAATGCCTGCGCTTGCTGTGCTCTGGATCACTGGATGCCGGCCAGCCGAACTTGAGCAGGGCATCGATCTTATCGCTGGGCCCAGTCGACTTGCAGTGAAGATCAAGGGCGCGAAATGCATAGACGCGGGTGGCCGACAGCGCGGCCAACCGACGAGGCACATCGGGTTTAGCATAGACGCCAACGCCAACCCAGCATTGCTCTTTCTGCATGCCTTGGTGGGCCGAAACGCCGTGAACGGGGATGGCAAGCACACGATCACGCATAACAAAGATTACTTGTACAACAGCGTAGTGGCCCTCGGCAGAAGCGCATTCCCAAAGTTGCGGACGCGAATCAGTCCGTACTGTTTCCGTCATCAAGTGGCGTCAGATTTGAAAGCCGCTACGTCTGACGACGACATAACCCTTGAGGACGCTGCCAAATTCATGGGTCACCTGAGTGATTACTCAATAGGCTCTTACGGACATGCTGCCCACGGACGAAAAGGCCGTGTCGGGCGCGTTAAAGCCCCCTTTGTGAGCGCCGCACGTCCGATCAAGCACTCGCCGAAAGTCGATCGCCTTGCCCGATTCAAAAAGGCAAGTGCGAAACGACGCACAATGAAACCGGCATGACGCAAAAGTGCGTCGTTTTCGATGCGTCGGACGAGGAGGGCAGGTCGCGTTCATGTCCTTGCGTCGATATTGCGTCGTTTTCGACGCGTCCGTGCGCGCGACCAAATCACCCCATGGTCCAAGAGGAAGAATTCGGGTAGGCGTCTGGAAACGAAAGGCGGACTGCCAAGGCGGCCACCAGACAACCCTCGTAGATTCGGTCGCAGTATCTGCAACAGAGGGGGGGGCCCTTCGCCTGTGCACGCAGGCCGCGAGAGGAGCGCTAGCCGGTGCGACCGCGCCCGCGTGCCGTTCAACCCAGTGCGCCCTGGGAGCGCGAAAAGGTCGAGGTCCGGTAGAGCTGCGTGCGCGACCGACTGGATCACAACCATGCTCGTGCCCGAGGTTTCGTGCCAACGCATTGCTGCTTCTGCCTGGGCCGTGAGCATCACGGTCCAACGTGCAGGGTTTGAGCGAAGAACGATGACGTGCTGGACTCCGCGTAGCGGAGGAGCCATCGAATCATCCTGAATTGGTTCAGATGGAGGCGAAGTGAAAAGTTGGGCACCGGTAGGCGGCCATGCGTCTGCTGGGCGTGGCGCGGCTAAACATCACGGACAGATCAGGATGGACGACAGGCGTGCGTCAAGTGGTGCTGGCAGCAACATCGCGACCGGTTACCACGTAAGTATCACGCTTGCGGTTCGCCGGTGGCGGCAATTGATGGGTGGGAATAGCCTCATCTCTAAGTGTGTGCGCCCGAACAGCAACGCTCGCCCCGTTTGCTCAATCCGATAGGCTGTAAGGCCAACATCAATCGCGCCCGAGGCGTATGACAGTATTACTCGAACAGCTCTGTGGAGAGCATATCGACTATCCCCGCTGAGATGCTAGCAGATCAATACGCGCGCTTCAACTCCTTCTTCTCAAGGGCGCTTAGCAGATCGACCTGATCCCAATTGACAAACCAATGCCGATTGTTTGTTTCGAGAAAAAAGGCATCGAAGTCGGCGGTGGACGGTCGAGGCTTTGATGCCGCCGCGCATAAACCGGCGACCCATTTTTTCTTCTGCTTTTCAGGAATAAAGCGACAGGCAAGAGCGTCGAGCAAAAGGCACGCTTTTTCCGAATCGACGTGAACGTCGTCAAGCTTAGAAAGGGCGGCATCAATGGCGCCGATAACTCGTAATCTTAGTGCGGCGTATCGACTGTGATCCTTTATGTAAAAAAGATAGCTGACTAAGTGAAAGTAAGAGGCGTCAGTGTTGCATAGTTTTTCAATTATCGCCTCAGGCATAAGGTAATCAGGCCCGAGATCACGAGTTGCCAGTAGAACATTAATAGCTTCGAGTAAGACGAATCTGTCTACCCCTGCTTGGAGTGCTGCAATATCGCCTGACAGTAGCTCGAGCGACAACTCAAATATTCTTTGTTTAACAGTATGCTCGTGGACCTTGATTGTCGTTTCTGCAAACCTTGACACGAATATTATCGCCGAGCACAATTTGTAGGACGCGCTCACTGTCGGCGCGACGGCATAGAAGAAGAATATTAACTCGATGAGAACAACGCAGGCATCTTTGATGTTGCTAGAGTTGTTGTCGCTTATTTTATCGGCGTCTAAATTTATGAGCCATCGAGCTCTATTGTAAAGAGAAGAGATGACATAAGGGGAGATCTCATCGTAAGGTAGATTTTCCGTCGAGCAGACGAGTTTGATCTCGTCGATAAAGCTTCGGATTAACCGGTTCGGGAAAAATATTTCCTTGGGGATCAGTGAGGGAGTGTCGGGAGATGGGCGCTCTAGGAATTTATCGATGAACCCGTTGATGATCGCATTGATGCCCTTGATCACTCTCGATTTTTGTGTGAAAAATGGGCGTTTATAGTATTTTTCTTTCAGTTTGTTTGCGTGCAAATTGAATTTGGCTAGCTCGTCCGTGTATATCTCGAGTGCTTTCGTTGCGATGTCTTCAGTTTTGGCGAAAATATATACGTCGTCAACGTATCTGAAGATCGCATACTCCTGGCCAAGTCGCAGTTTGTATTTTCCACGGATGCTCTCAATCGCATTGCAATCGATTTTTTGGAAAATTACCTCCGCAAATATTCGAGAGATCTCCGGGCCGATGAGAATTCCATTTGTCTCATTGTAGTTGGATCGCTGCATCAGGGAGTCGAACGATTGCCCGAACGTCGAGCCAGTGCCGACATTATGTTTCGTAAACGTTTTTTCCTTTGTTGCCCACGAAATAGAATGTGTGTAGATGCTCTCAAAGCATTTTGTTACGTCGAGGGTTTTTAATATCTGAAAATCTTTCTCGAGCTTCAAGAAAAGACTTGATCTGAAAAATTTGTATAGTCTGTCATATCCTTGGTAGCTGAAGTACGACGAGCTATAGCGCATCAGCTCATCGAGATTCTCTTCCTCAACTGGCGAATGTTTGAATTTATTTAGGTTTTCCAGCGGATTGCTGTAAAAATATGAGCTTGCAATTTTTTTGGGGGCTCTTAGTGTGCAGGGGCTTATTCCACAAAAATGGCAAATCAGCTTGTCATTCTTTTCATAAAATTTCTTCATCTCCCACTGAGAAATGGGGTGGGGGAGGCTCAGGTTTCGAAAGCTGTCGGTGCTTTTCCTGATTTTGTACGAGTACGGGATCGTGTACGCAGCGCCTTTGGGGCGGCCAATTCCAATCACCAAATATTCAAAAATAAATTTGGAGATGATGGAGGCTGTATCGAGAGACTTGCTGTTTTTGTATAAACCGTCGTTTGAAACGATAATCGGGACCTCGTTGGGGAGTGTCTCGGTAACAAGAACTCGCTCATAATCAGAGCGCTTTATCTTTCGGGTTGTGGTGTTAGGCATACGACCAGCACTCTTGAATTTGATTGAGAATCTTTGGCGAGGTGTAGACGAACGCTTCCTTGTGGAAATTTTTTGAAAAGCTAATTCTTAATAGTTGCCTGCGTTGCGATTTTGTGGTTTTTGAGAAGAAGTCGGAGAACACTGAGCCGCGTGCTGATAAAATTGCCGCGCGCAGAAATTTGTCAAGCTCAACGAGCGCATCGCTATCGGAAGGCGTAACCATATGATAGTTGTAGTAGATGCCTGCCAATCGTTTTTGATCGCGATTTTTATCGATGACGCTGAAATTGCAGGTAAGGAACTTTAATCGTGACGCGAGTAAATCAAAATTCAGATTGCTACAGTAGCTGCGCAATGATGCAACAATTCTTGTCTTTATCTTTTTGACCTTTGCTTCTGCAATGTCTACGCGAACATCACGGAAGTGATTGCTGTTCTTTATTCCCTTGTCGAGCCAGGGGTCAAAGACTGAGAAATTGTAGCCCAAATACTCGATCGTTAGTAAGCTGCTTTGAGTGGCCGGCGTTTTGGATTTGTCTATGGGTTTCACAGAGGCGAGTGCGGGCGGTTTCTCGAGCTTTCGTGGATTTAGAGTGTGTGGATAAAGCAATTCCTCTATTAGCGCGAGGAAGTCTTTTTCTGATTCTGTTGCGCTGGTTACTATTAAAATGTCATCGACAAAGCGCGCATAATAGAAAACCTGTGGTAGCGAGCGTATTTTGTGATCGAAGTCGACCATCAGCATCTCTGAAATCGTGGAGCTGATGGATAGGCCACGGGGTAGGCCGGTTCCATTTTGAGTCAAAATGTGATGGATTAGGTCAACGGTTCGTGTGCCTAAGAGAGGTATTTTATTGAGGCAGGATGATATTTGCTGATCCGTGAATGACTCAAAAAAAGATTTTATGTCGAGGCGATATACTTTGTATGGAACCCCCTCGCTTAAAATGGGGCGAACGTTTGAGGTGATTATTGCTCTGCTCGGAAACGATGTTTTTGCATGAAATCGCAGATTCTGATTTATCTTTCGAACCACCAGGAGGTCATTAAATTCGGCGATGCGATTAATCTTTTTTCCGCCGGATAGAATGAATGTCAGCGGATTTGCATTGCTGAAGTTTGATGATGCGGCCTGGATTGCCTCGCGAATAGCCTTATCTTTTTCAGTCGGGTTGCGTAGATATTTTCGCGTAGAGAAGTCGCTCTTCCGCAGCACACTGCGGACGGCAGAGTAGCTAAATGATTGGTCGTACAAGGCTTTCCCCATTAACGTCGTTGTTTTGCGCGGCCGACTCCGGACCTCGGACTGCTGAGGCCGATCGAGTGCCGGAGGGAGGAGGTACAACTCGCTGCCCAATCGAGGCGCTCCAACCCTGCTTCCGATATCAAGTTGGCCTTCAGGTTGCCGATAACAATAGTATCCAATGTTGCTGAATCATGCGAGCGGAGTGCAAATGACGTACGAGCAAGAATTTCTGGCAGCAATAGAGAGGACAAAGGGCTTCGGTCTGGTCCCTCCAGCATTTACGGTGAGTAGTAAACAGAGATGGTTTGACGCGGACAATCTCACACGCTTTCCCTTTGTGGTAAGGGATGCTCTGGGTGAACTCGATTTCGAAGACGTCGTGGGACAGTGCATGGCTATCCACTATCGATTGTTACCCGCGCTCAACGCATGGCTTGGTTGTTCTGTCTTCTTTACGATTGGTTGGATCGATGACGAAACAGAGGAGGGCATGTTTCGTTTTGACGAGGCGTTTATTGCCGAGATGCTACGCACTGGCTACGTAGGCGGTACAGTCAAGCTGCATGCTTGGCTGACACTTCCGAGCATGGAAATCGTTGACATGTCGCTGCCCACTACGATGGGAGTGGTGCAGAAAAGGCCGGAAATGCTCGGCGGAGCCATCACTCGCTACGCCGGTGAGCTCAAGGGGATGGCATATAAGCCGATGCTTGTAGGAGATGACTTTCTGCGCAAGACTGGCTTGCTGACCGAGTTGCGTGTGGTGTCCTTTTAGAAAGGCTTCGCGAACCGCGGCATGGCTCGGGCGCGCGATCTGGCTGGCGCACCGAGAAAACTATTTTGCAATGTAGACGTTCGCGGTCGCGACAAATTATCCGCAGGCTTTCGGCGAGCTAGCTATGGTGAGGCTCCAGATGTCTTCATGCTGCCCAGCCGAGATCACGGAGAGCGAAACCTAGCGCGTGGAGTGCGGCTTCCGCATCCTCCTCAATGGGCTCTCTCAGACTGCGTGAGTGGACCTCGTTGCCTTTTCCGCGGACGTGAAGTCGCGCGACGAGCAGAGCCTGCCAACTGACACACTCCTTCTTGTAGGGCGGTTTTGCAACTGCTAAGGCGACGTCCCGGAGATCCTTCGCGAGAACGTCGCGTTCGTGACCGTTTGCGACCAGCCATCGCGACAATACGATCGTAAGCGCATTGCGACAATGGTCTACGACAGAGATAGGCGTTTCGCGAAACGCGGAATCGAGCGCACGAGCCATCGCTTGGGCAATCGATTCTTTGAATTCTGGTGGAACCTTTTCCCCGTCGATGGTGGGAAGAATACCGAAGGCGGACAGTGACTTGAGGGTCACCATGGTGCAGCCGCTTGCTAAGACTTCGGTCTGAACAATCCGCCATGCCGATGCAGCACGGGGTGTTCCGAGCGCGAGGGTCGAGCCCATCCCTTTCTGAGGTTTGGATAGCAGTGAGCTACATGTCGTATACATGTAGAGATCCTTGTGCAGTCGCCCCCCTTGCCCGAAGGCACGTGTTAGCGGGTCTTCGTAGGGATGTGGCGCCACGCGCTGCGAGCTCGGTTGTGTATGACCCATCGGTTCATATAGCCTTCCGCGCCGTGTGCGCGAAACTGCGTCGAAGGTATCTTCGCGGAAGATCCAGGAGAACGGAGACGAGGTCAATCCAGAGGGCAGGTTGTCCCAATCGCTGGGTGCCTCGATCAGCTTGGCTTGAGTTACGTTGGGCGTTGGCACAGCCGGCAGCTCAGCACCACCCAGACCTTCATACACGAGACCAGACTGCCGATCGATTCCCAAGTACATGAGCAGCTCCCCATGCGGGCGAATGATTGTGATTGGTTTGGCGCGGCCAAGTCGAGCTCGAGCAACGTTTCACGCAGATTCCGGCGACATCGCCGGCAGAAAAGTGGCTGACGCGCCTTATTGCGACGGTTTCACACGAATGTGAAAACAGGCCCGAGCGCTAGTAACTGCAGCCAGACATAATAGCGCTTATGTCAGACTACGGCGCACCATCGTCATAAACATGACGTTGTACGTAGTCACCAGTTGCAACGTCTGGCCAAGCCGACTCACAGGGACTACTACACGTGCCGACGCGTAACCCGGCTGACGGCAGAGGAGGCGAGGTTATCTGGTCGCGCTAATCGCCTCGCGGCGAGCAAGGGACCTGCCGTCGAGAAGATCGCTATGGGTGGATAGACTGATTACACGTGTTTGCCGGATCGCCAGCCGGCAGCAGCCCAAGCTGCTTGGCCGTGGTGGTTGGCAAGCGCAGAACCACCGTGCCCGCCTTTGTCCATGCGCTGTCGATCATTACTACGTCGGCCAGCACACCTTCCAGTTCGAGATAGACGACGTCGTCTTTCTCGAACGCTTCCGCATAAAGATGCCAGGACGGCTCTCCGGCCTCGCCGTGGTGATATTTGATTGATGCCTTGGTGCTCATAGGATGACCGTCGCTGTATGGAAAGGATGTCCAGCCGCCTGCGCGACACTCGTGAGGTTATTTGGTCGCGCCTGAGCGAAACATGCGGTGAAAGTGCCCTTTCGAGGGCCCGCCAGTCGGCGTATGCTCACAGCAAAGGAGAGCACGCGATGTCCGCTGACAAGCTAGGTCGTTTCATGACAAGCCCCGAGTTTCTGGCGCGCGCAAACGCTGCTATCGCGAAGTCTGTGCGCGAACTGGAAATGAAAGGTATCCAGCCCGCGTATGTCGATCGAAACGCCGGGCGTATTGTCGGTGCAGACGCATCGCGCAAAAACGGCTCTTGCGAGGGGCGATGCGTTACCGATATATTGAAGCGCGAAGCAAACTCAAAGGAGGGCGGAGAATGAGCGACAACGGAGCTGCGCTTGGCAGAGCGTTTGCTGCCGAGCGGAATGCGGCAGACTGGAAGTCGTATGCGAAAAAACTTGAACAGCAACTTTTGGTTGCCCAGGCCAACCTTGCCGGTCACAAAGTGCTCAAGGAAATCGCAATTCGTGAACTGGCCAAGGCTGACCCCTCCCATTTTTTGACGGCTCAACATAACCGACAACGGCTGTTTGATGAGCAGTTCGATGCTGTGATCTCTGGCAATCGTCGCGCCGCGTAGCGCATACGAAAAGGCGCTTTCAAACCGGCTCTCAATCAGCCTAAGTCTCGGCCCACGACCCCTGATGGACCGATAGACCTCGGCGGGTCTCCATCTCCGCGCCCGAGTACAGAGGGAACTTGGCTCCGACCGGTGTTGCCGCCATGCCCGATACCCGCGCCGAACAGGCGATTCACACGATCCTCTAATTCCGGCATGCGCGACGCCATCTGACCGCCTACCCATGAGAACACCTGGTCAGGCACGATGTGTATCAAGCTGAACGTGCTGTTGCATAGCGTTTGGCACATACCGACGTAGAGAACGATGTAGCCAATGATGCTCACGAGGCCTGTCGTGGAGTCGTATTGGGCGTTTTGCATGGCAACACCGAACATCGAGTTGAGCAGCGTCCCGAGCACCACAATGCCCGCTCCCGCTAGGACGAAACCGATTTCCATGAAGACCGGTCGGAACATGACGTTCAGCAGAAAGATGTAGCCATGTGTAGGTCGTTGTCCCAACCCTTCACCTTCGCCATCAAGGTGTGTCATCGCCCATAACGGCGAAGCGACCATCGATTCCCCGACGACGGCGTACCAGGACACGACGCCGCTGAACCAAATGATGAACGGAAGCATCGGGATGTAGATCGACAGCATCGCGCCGAAGAAGAATAGCGAGATGATCGTGATAACCACGAACGGCGCGAGCGCTTTTAGAATCCCTTTCGCTGCACCTGCAATGACATCGGACATGCCCAAGGTGGCGACATCGGCAGCGGCCGACGCGATCTTGCCTGCAGTGGTCTCCTTCGCCTCAGCTATCCCTTCCAACGCTGCATACCCGGCGAGACCGACCCAACCGGCGTCAAGGATATAGTCGCCCAGATTCTTCATGCCGATCAGTGGATTGGTCGTGCCTCCAGGGCCTTGGCCGGAGTTGAGGTTGACCGCCCATTTCACTATGCCCTGGCCGTTGAAGATCTTCCCAAGAATGCTCTTCGCATCCGTCAGGCCGCTAACGCCGCTTCCGAACATACCGTTGGCATTTTGTGCAGTGGACACCGACGCATCCTGCTGGTTTTGCTGCAAATACGCCGCACTTACTCTTCGGTATAGCTGCGGGTAGGGCATGTAGTCGGGATCGGTACCTGGTACCGCGGCGGCCGTCGCGTTGGCGAGGCTCGTTACCTGCGAGTTCGCCTGAGCAAAAGTTTGATACCACGCCCCCATCATGATCCAGCCGTCGCGTTGCAGGTTCGACTGTATTACGCTTGCCAATCCGTTGATCGCGTTCGAGGAATTCGAGATCGCATCTGAAACGGTCTTCTCGTACTGGAGCGCGGCCCGATTGATCGTGTTCTGAGGATCTGCCGGCTGAGCCTGCCCATTCACGGACGACACGTAAGCCTGCGCAGCGGACGACAACGTGGACTGAAGCGTGGTCAGCGCGCTCTGGTGCGCGCCAAGCATCTGCGAGTAGATCGATCCGGGGTCAAGCGAATAGACGGCCATACCGTCATACGACGGTAGTGTCGGCGGTTGCGTAATGTTGATCTCCGCTCCGCCGCACGAAAGCCCTCGCTGGTTCATGAGCACGACCTTGTTGCTCGTCGTGATCGCGTTGAAATTTTCGCCTGCATCAACAGACACGCCGCTTTCGTTCGGCATGTTGGCTATCGCCGTGTTAGCTGCTTGCGCGCAGAGGTTCGCTTCAAAGAGAGCCTTCGCGAGTGTGGTCGCCTGCGGCGAGGCTGGCGTTGCGATCATCGATCCGCCGCTGTTGAGCACGGACACCGCAGCGTCGAGCGACAGGTTCGCAATTCCCACGCCGAGCATCGTTCCCCAGAGCATCGCCATCTGCGCGCCACAGTAACCGCCGAAGACAGGAACGAGGCCGGCGAAGCCGACACTCATGCGTATGATGAACCACGGCGAGGATTTTTTTTGTCCCATGAACTCGCCATCCTGCCCGGTTGCGATCATTGCGGAGCCAAAGTGATACATGGCCCATATCGCACCGACAGCGAGCATGCACGCGTTCACTATCAGGAACAGTTGCGCGATCATGCCGCCCGATCCACCGCCGGCTGCGAGCGGGTTGTGTACCACGGACCCGTAGACGAGTTCCAGCAACGACATGGACTTGTCGCCGCCGCGGTTCGCTGCGTTTTGAATGTCCCCCATGGACACGGGCGACTGTGCAAACGACGTTGCCGAAGCAAGCAAGATCGCCAGTGCGACGGCGGCTTGCTTGCTTCGGCTGTGCGAAATGGCATCGTCGTAGCACATTCCGGTCCGAGCCAAGCGGCGACCGGTCAATGTTTTCTTCGATGTGGTGCTCATCGTTGGATCTCTCGCTTGACTGCGTTCTCGGCCGCTATGTGCGCCTGTTTCAAGAGGAATCCCCAGAAATAGACGACCCACGCGGTGGCCATCGCGACACCGACCCAATTCATCCAGCTTCCGGCCTCACCGTCGTGGCTGCGCGCCCACCATAAAGAGGCGAGCGCGAAGCAATGCACGAGTACGCAGATCTGGACGATCAGGCACGCGTCTTTGAGTTGCTCGCGGGTCAGGCGGCCCCGTGCTCGGCGACGGCGGATCGCACCGGGAATGGCCGCGATCACGTGTGTGAAATGACGGAGGTTGCGTTTCATGGCATCGCTTCTAGCTTTGTCGGCAAACAGTGACCCACCCATTGCCCTCGCTGCCGCCCGAAACATCGGAAGGGGAGTTGAAGACGTTGAAGTAGTGGTTTTGCAAGATGCCTGAAGCCCAGAACGAATCGTATTGAACGCATCTCCAAGCCACGCCGTCGCCCGCCGTTATCCAGACACCGGATTGGCAAAACAGTGGGCCGGTTCCAGAATTGGCGATCAACCCGTTGGGAGAACAGGCTCCACCCGGTGCCGCCCAGCCGTTCGGCTGGATATATTCGTTCGAGGTAAACCGCCCCGTTGTGATCAGTTGGCCGCTTCCGCCACCGCCGCCGACAATCGTCGCTCCCGAGCTGTTCCATGGCTTCAGGTACAGGTTGCCGCCGCCTGTCTCAATGTACTGAGTGCCGGGGTTGTAGATTTGGGTGTTGGCACCCATCGTAGTGTTGCCGTTGATCTGTACGTTCCCGTTGGCAATCACGTTGCCTGCCTGATCAACGGAAAACAGCTCTCCGTTCCACGAGCTGTTTACCAGACGGAATCTGCCGTTGGAACTCTGCAAATAAACGGCTTGGCCATTGGCACCTACGAGGCCGAGCACTCCGCCCTCCGGAACTTGGTTGAAGGCGATCACTTTGCCATTGGCCAAAGACACGGACGGCGCACCGAACGCACCGTCCGCGAGAGTCTGCAGGCTCTGGGACGTAATCGAGTTCCCGTTGGTGATGTTGTGCAGCGTTCCGGTCGTGCCTTTGAAGTTCAGGTCGCCTTCCATCGGAAGCGAACCATCCCGACGAACAAAGGCGGACCATCCGCTCGACCCGTAACCGACACGCATCGCAAGTACACCTGCGACGTTGCCTTTCGGATTTGGCAGTGACCAGGCGCCATCTGGGCCCGCAATGATGTCGGGCGTCACGATATCGGAATAGCCGCCGTCACCACCGATCGCGGCCGCCCCGTCATCGAGAGTCAATGGGCGGCCGGTCGAGGGATCAGTAAGGGCGCCGTCGATATACACCATGCCTGCGATGTCACAACGGGGGGCGACGCACCCGGCAGGAGTTTTCGCAAGGGATATGACGTACGGAGCCCCATACACGCTCGTCGTTGAATAGCCGGCGGGGATGACATTGATTGCTTCAAGCTCAGCCATCGTCGGTGCGTACTCGTTCGCAACGCCGGGAATGGCTGTGCCATTGACCAGATTCGAGTAGTAGATGGACAGGTATTTGCCGTTAATGCTGTTGCCGATTTCGGCAAGTACATCGCCTTGCGCGGCCATTTGCTGTGACAGCATCTCTTCGCGCTTCTGCCACAGGCCAACGGTCGCGAACGCGATTGCTATGCTTGCTCCAATGCCGAGCGACAACAGGTCGTAATATCCCCGTTGCCGACCGCGAGAGCCGATCAGCATTCTGGTGAGCAGGCCTTTCCTTCGTGCGCAGCATGTTTGGTGCATGCCGTGTGCCGGCCGCGTGGTTGTGTCCAGCAAGTGGTTGGGGCTCATTGATTACCTCGCGCGATGCAGCGTCAGCCACTGTCGCCGTGTCATGGGAGTTTCCACGCAGATGCCGTTGACGACCTGCACCTCCATGGTCTGCTCGTTGTAGTACTGCTCCCAGACAGCCACGATGTCTGGAGGCGTACCGGGCGGCTCGACGGCGAGTGGGTCGGACGGCGACGTCTGGGCCACTGTCAGCGGTGACGCAGCGACCAGCATGACGAACGCAATGTGGACTTTCATGCGCGCCTCCCGTAGATTTTCTGATCGAGTAGGGCCACGAGGTAACCCCACACTGCGGGCTTGACGTTTTCGCCTATTCTGGACGCCTGTAACAAATACTGGAGTCGCTCCTCGGTCATGAGCAGCGGGTCTTCAAGCTCGAGCACAAACGCGAGGTCACTGTTCATCGAGAGCGTTTGCAGAGGGTGCCGACGAGCGGCGACAATGGCAGCAGCCATGATCGATCTCCTATCAGATCGGTTGTGGTCAGGCGTGCTGGCCGGTAGCAGCCGGCCGGCGCGCCGCTTTTGATGCGATCAGCCCAGTTTTCGCGCCAAATCACTGGCGCGCGGCTTGTAGTAGACCCGGTGCAGTACGTTGAGGGTGCGGTGTCCGGTGATTGCGGCCAGGTCCAGGACGCTGCCCACAAGATCAGCCATGCGTGTGGTGGCCTCGCGACGAAGATCATGGAAGTGAAGGTCGTTCAACTGAGCGCGATCGCAAGCGCGCACAAACGCTTTCTTCAGCGCGTCGACGGAGATAGGGAAAACACGGTCGGTGGTGTGGCGAGGTAGGGCGGACAACGTGGCAACAGCGCGGCTCGATAGTGGGACGTCCCTCGATTCACCGTTCTTCGTATCGTGCAGCCGGACGTACTGATCCTTCAGAAACACATCTGGCCAGCGCAGTGACAGGATCTCGCTTCGCCGCATCGCGGTCTCGACCGCGATGATGACAATCGGTCTTACCCAGTCGTTTCGGCTGCCGCCGCGTTCAAAGCGGCCGCTTTCGTCGCGTGGACTGGGTGCCAATTCTGCGAGCAGTCGCTGTTCTTCTTCGCGCGACAGCCGACGGGTTCGGGCTCGGTTTTCCTTTGGCCGGCGGATCATGGAAACGGGATTGATTGGGACGTGGATTCCCCATTCTTTGCTGGCCACGCTTATAACGTGACTCAGTAGCGTCAATTCCCGGTTGACGGTCGATCCGGAGACGGCTTTCTGCGTCGAGCTACCAGAGAGGCGTCTATCGCGGTAATGAGCTAACGTGACGCCACTGAGCGCAGACACCTTCAGTTGCGCGATCGGGTCGGCTAAGAGCTTTCGGATCCGAAGTTGTTCGAGTGCGCCGCCTTTTTTCTGGGGCGAAATTTCGCGCCCATACCTGGCAAGCAGATCGCCGAAGGACGTCCGCTTTGCTTCGGTGAGGTCTGAGAATGAACCGGCAAGCATCTCCGATTCGATGCGGGCCGCCCAGGCCTCGGCATCTTTCCGGGTAGTAAAGGTCTTGGAGTGCGGGGGAAAGCCCTGGCGACGGACGATCGCTTGGAATTGGAAGTCGCCGCGTTTGCGAATGGTTGGCACCAGACACCTCGAAGAAGAAGTGTGACAAGAATGTGCCAACAATCCGGTTGGGCGAGAGGACACTTAACGAACAATTCGCCAAGTGCTGACCCGGAAAGCAAGAAGGGCCGGCGATTGCCGGCCCTTCGAATCTTTGGTGGGCGGTACTGGGATCGAACCAGTGACCCCTGCCGTGTGAAGGCAGTGCTCTACCGCTGAGCTAACCGCCCAAAGAAGCTGAAATTATGTCAGAGCTTTTGGGGTTCGTAAAGCCCTTTCTGCAAATTTTTTTCAGGTACGCGCAAGAACCTGTCCGGCGTCCGCCGGCTCACCCCGCGAGCGCGGGCAGCGCGTCGATCGACGCACGCACGTAGTCGGCAAAGCGCAGCGCAACTGGTTCGGCGGCGCCGCTGCGTTTCAGCGCGAGCGTGCGCGATTCGAGCGACGCATCCTTCAGCGGCAGGAACGCGAGGCGGTCGCTTTTCGCCTGCTGCAGCACGCGTGGCACCAACGCGATGCCCATCCCGAACTCGACCATCGACAGGATCGTCTGCCACAGCCGCGCCTCATGGCGGATCAGCGGACTGAATCCCGCGTTCACGCACTGCGCGATGATCAGGTCGTGATAGTGCGGCGCGGCTTCGCGCGGAAACAGGATGAACGGTTCCGCCGCGAGCGCGGCGAGCGCGACTTGTTTGCGCCGCGCGAGCGGATGCGTGGCCGGCAGGCAGCACACGAACGGCTCGGCATAGACCGGCACCGACTCGACCTCGGGCGGGAAGTGGCCCCAGTGCGCATAGCCGAGATCGATCTGGCCGCGCTGGATCGCCTGCACCTGCGCGTGCGTGTTCATCTCGCTCAGCACGACCTCGACGCCCGGATAGTCGGCCTCGAAGCGCCGCACGGCGTCGGGCAGCCCGCGATACAGCATCGAATGAACGAAGCCGATCCGCAGCCGGCCCGCGAGGCCCGACGCGGAGCGCACCGTCAGGCGCTCAGCCTCGGCGGCCTGCAGCAGCAGCCGGCGGGCTTCGCCGAGCAGTACCTCGCCCGCGTTGGTCAGCGCGACGGTCTTGTTGGTGCGCGAGAAAAGCTGCACGCCGAGCGCGTCCTCGAACTTGCGGATGTCGAAACTCAGCGCCGGCTGCGAGATGAACAGGCGCTTCGCCGCGCGCCCGAAATGCAGCTCCTCGGCGACCGCGACGAAGTAGCGCAACTGCCTCAGTTCCACGATGTCTCCTCCCGGCGTCGGCATCGATAAGCGATATCTATCGTACCGGATAAATCCTGTATTGGACGCTTATCGATCGCGCGCCTACGCTCTGCGGAAGGCTTTGCGCGGGACTGGCCGGGCGCCGCAGCGGCGCCTCCAGCCGACGTGCAGGCAACCCAGGAGACGCACGCATGAACGACACCGCTCGCACGCCGGACGCCGGCGCATCCAACATCCCCGACAGCCGGGGGATCGATTTCTTTACCGCCGATCCCGATCTCGGCGCGTTGCTGAAGCTGCATCTCGGCGACGCGAACTATGCCGAACTCGAACCGCGGCTGCGCGCGCTCGGTACGCGCGTGTCGGGCGAACTCGACGAATGGGCGTCGCGCGCGGACAAGCATCCGCCCGTGCTCGAGCATCGCAACCGGCGCGGCGAGGCCGTGCAGCGGATCGACAAGGATCCCGCGTATGTCGCGCTCGAGCGCGTCGCCTATGCGGAGCTCGGGCTCGCGTCGCTCAGCCACGGGTCCGAAACCGTGCCGCCGCTCGTCAAGTACGCGCTGACGTTCCTGTTCGTACAGGCGGAATTCGGGCTGTGCTGCCCGGTCAGCATGACCGATTCGCTGACGCGCACGCTGCGCCGCTTTGGCGATCCGGCGCTCGTCGCGCGCTACCTGCCGATGCTCGCGTCGCGTGATTTCGACACGCTGTACCAGGGCGCGATGTTCATGACCGAGCAGGCGGCCGGCTCCGACGTCGCGCGCATCGCGACGCGTGCGACGTGCGAGACGGATGCGCGCGGCGAGACCGTCTGGCGCCTGACCGGCGACAAGTGGTTCTGCTCGAACGCGGACGCCGATCTCGCGATGGTGCTTGCGCGGCCCGACGGTGCGCCGGACGGCATCAAGGGCCTCGCGCTGTTCCTGCTGCCGAAGACGCTGCCGGACGGCACGCGCAACCGCTACCGGATCGTGCGCCTGAAGGACAAGCTCGGCAGCCGGTCGATGGCGAGCGGCGAGATCGCGCTCGAAGGTGCGCAGGCCTGGCTGATCGGCGAGATCGGCCGCGGTTTTCACCAGATGGCCGACATGATCAACATGTCGCGGCTGTCGAACGGCGTGCGCGCGGCGGGGCTGATGCGGCGCGCGCTGAACGAGGCGCTGCACGTCGCCGCGCATCGCGAGGCGTTCGGCCGCAAGTTGATCTCGATGCCGCTGATGCAGCGCCAGTTGATGAAGATGCTGCTGCCGGCCGAGGCGGCGCGCGCGATGTTCATGCAGATTGCGTTGCTGCTGCCGCAGGCCGACGCCGGTGACGAGCAGGCCGCGCGCTGCGTGCGGATCCTGACGCCGCTGATCAAGTTCCGCGCATGCCGCGACGCGCGTCGCGTGACGGGCGATGCGATGGAAGTGCGCGGCGGCACCGGCTACATCGAGGAATGGAGCGACGCGCGGCTCGTGCGCGATGCGCATCTCGGTTCGATCTGGGAAGGCACGAGCAACATCGTCGCGCTCGACGTCGCGCGGGCGGCCCAGCGCGAGCATGCGCTCGATGCGTTGCGCACGTTCCTTGGCGATCGTCTGGGTGCGGCGCCGCTGCCCGATGCGAGCCGCACGGCGCTGCGGCGGGTGCTCGGGCGCGCATGCGATGCGCTTGCGCGGGTTGCGGCGGAAGGCGACGACGCGCGCGTGCGGCAGGCCGCGTCCGCGTTGTATTACGCGAGCGCGGCCGTGCTGATGGCCTGCGAGGGCGCGCGGCTCGCGCCGGATTTCAGGCGCCTCGCGCTTGCGCACCTGATCGTGCGCCACAAGCTGCTGCCGGTCGATCCGTTCGCGCCGGTGTCGGGCGACGACGAATCGGCCGCGTCCGACGCGTTGCTGCGTGGCCTGCCGGTCGCACTCGACACGGCGCTCGACCTGCTGCCGGAGGTCGAGCGATGAGCACGACGAACGCGACCCGCGGCGCGCTGGACGGCCTGAAAGTCGTCGACCTGAGCCGTGTGCTCGGCGGGCCGTACTGCACGCAGGCGCTCGCCGATCACGGCGCGACCGTGGTCAAGATCGAGCCGCCTGCCGGCGACGAAACGCGCGGCTGGGGGCCGCCGTTCCTCGGCGATACGGCCTGGTATTTCATGGGCGTCAACCGCAACAAGGAGGGGCTCGCGCTCGACCTGTCGCGCGACGAAGGGCGCGCGATCCTGTGGCGCCTGCTCGAAGAGGCCGACGTGCTCGTCGAGAACTTCAAACCCGGCACGCTTTCACGCTGGGGGATGGACTACGCACGCGACCTGCAGCCGCGCTTCCCGCGCCTGATCCACTGCGCGGTGACGGGCTTCGGCGAAGACGGCCCGCTCGGCGGATTGCCGGGCTATGATGCCGTGATCCAGGCGATGGCCGGGCTGATGAGCGTGAACGGCGAACGCGATGGCGACGCGACGCGCATCGGCCTGCCGATCGTCGACATGGTCACGGGGCTCAACGCGCTCGCCGGCATCCTGCTGGCGCTGGCCGAGCGCGAGCGGAGCGGGCAGGGGCAGTCGATCGACATCGCACTGTACGACTGCGGCGTGTCGCTGCTGCATCCGCACCTGCCGAACTTCTTCGGTTCGGGGCGCGTGCCGGAACGCAGCGGCAACGCGCATCCGAACATCGCGCCCTACGACAGCTACCTCACGGCGACCGTGCCGATCTTCCTTGCGGTCGGTAACGACCGGCAGTTCGCGCGGCTCGTCGCGCATCTCGGTGCGCCGGCGCTCGCAAGCGATCCGCGCTTCGCCGACAACCGCAGCCGCTGCGCGCACCGGCCCGAGCTGAAGGCAGAGCTGGAAACGCGGCTCGCCGCGCACGCGTGCGAGCCACTCGCGCGCGACCTGATGGCGGCCGGCGTGCCGTGCGGGCCGGTGCGCACGGTGGCCGACGTCGCGCACGATCCGCATGCGCTGCACCGGAACCTGTTCGTCGAGATCGGCGCGTATCGCGGTACCGCGTCGCCGGTGAAGCTGTCGCGCACGCCGGCGACCTATCGGTCGCCGCCGCCCGCGCTCGGCCGCGACACGCGTGCAGTGCTCGACCGGCTCGGTATCGATCGCGCGCTTCAGCAGCAGTTGCTCGACGCCGGCGTGCTGAAAACGGCAACGGACCCGGCACCCGACTGACACGACGCCGCCGGCCGGCGGCGCGATGCCGGCCACCCGGGAAAGGCGCGCGCGAGTCGCGCCCCCGATCAACAACACGGAGACATCGATGAGCCGTCCGCAATCCCCTAGCGCCGCGCAGCCGCGGCCCGGTCGCGCCGCTTTCGCGGCGTTCGTCGGCACCACGATCGAGTGGTACGACTTCTACATCTACGGCACGGCCGCGGCGCTCGTGTTCGGCAAGGTGTTCTTTGCGAGCACGATGGACCCGGGCGTCGCGACGCTGCTCGCGTTCGTCACGTTCTGGGCCGGCTTCGCCGCGCGGCCGCTCGGCGGCATCGTGTTCGGGCATCTCGGCGATCGCGTCGGCCGCAAGACCGCGCTCGTGATCACGCTGGTGATGATGGGGCTCGCGACGACCGGCATCGGCCTGCTGCCCGGCTATGCGCAGATCGGCGTCTGGGCGCCGGCCGGTCTCGTCGTGCTGCGCGTGCTGCAGGGCATCGCGGTGGGCGGCGAGTGGGGCGGCGCGGTGCTGATCGCGAGCGAGAACGCGCCGAAGCATCGCAGCATCCTGTATGCGGCGTTCGCGCAGCAGGGCTCGCCCACCGGCAACCTGCTGGCCACGGCCGCGTTCTTCGCGCTGAGCGCGCTGCCGACGCCGTCGTTCCTGATGTGGGGCTGGCGCATTCCGTTCCTGCTGTCGGCCGTGCTCGTGATCATCGGCATGGTGATCCGGCTGAAACTCGAGGAGTCGGCCGACATGCAGCGCGTGCTCGCGCGCAAGCGCACGGTGAAGCTGCCGCTGCGCGAGGTCGTGCGCGATCACTGGGTGGTCGTGCTGCTCGCGGCCGGCACGCTGCCGGTGATCAACGTCACGTACTTCCGCAGCACGTTCGCGCTGTCGTGGGCGACGAAGGAACTCGGCTACGCGCAGGGCACGTTCCTCGGCATCCTGTCGATCTCGCTGGTCGTGCAGTTCCTGATGCAGCCGGTCGGCGCGTGGTTCGTGTCGAAGGTCGACATGCGGCGCGCGATGTGCTGGATCCTGATTCCGGAAATCGTGCTGATGCCCGTGATGTTTCATGCGCTTGCGACGCGTTCGTACGGGGTGGCCGTCGCGGGCATGTGCATCTCGACGATTCCGTCGGCGATGTTCTACGGCGCGGTCGGCGGCGTGCTCGCGCGCGTGTTCCCGGCGAACATCCGTTACACCGGCCTGTCGCTCGCGTACCAGCTGAGTGCGCTGGTCGTCGGCGGCGGCACGCCGGTGCTCGCGCAGGCGATCCTCAACGCGACGGGCAGCATCGTCGGCGTCGCGGTCGCATCGGGGCTTTATGCGCTCGTGTCGCTCGTCTGCATGCTGGCGCTGCTGAATCGCACCGGGTATCGCGCCGACGAATTGTCGACGGCCGAGCGCAGCGATGCGGCCGAATGGGGCACCGAAGGCGGAGGCGCCGAAAACGCGAGCGGGAGCCCGCAACAGCCGGGCGAAGGCGGCGCGCTGAAGCCGGCGGGCTGACTCGCGCCGATCGCTCACCCCGAAAAGAAAAACGGCACCGTGCGTGACACGGTGCCGTTTTTCGTCGGATCGCGTGGCAGCCTGCCGGCGCCGCGCGTCACGTCGTCAGCCTTCCGTCGGCGGCACGTAGCCGGACGCCTGGTCCGCGCCGTCGCCGAAGAAGTACTTTTCCGTCTGCTTCATCAGGTACTGCCGCGCACGCGGGTCGGCCATGTTCAGGCGGTTTTCGTTGATCAGCATCGTCTGCTGCTTGAGCCAGCCCTGCCACGCTTCCTTCGAGACGCTCTCGTAAATGCGCTTGCCGAGTTCGCCCGGCAGCGGCGGGAAATCGAGGCCTTCGGCTTCCTTGCCGAGCTTCGCGCATTGGATCATTCGAGCCATCGTGTACTTCTCCTGTAATCGGTCTGGGGGGAGGGCAGTCGTGCCTGTGCTCAGAGCTGCTTCATCAGCACGAGCGACTTGCGCTGCCAGTTATAGAGTTTGCGGCGGTCTTCCGGCAGGTCGTCGACGCTGACCTTGACGAAGCCGCGCTTGAGGAACCAGTGCTCGGTGCGCGTCGTGAGCACGAAGATGTGCGTGAGGCCGCGCGCGCGGGCGCGCTGCTCGATGCGCTTGAGCAGGCGTTCGCCGTCGCCCGAGCCTTGCGCTTCCGGCGCGACCGTCAGGCACGCCATCTCGCCGATCTTCTCCTGCTGGTACGGATACAGCGCCGCGCAGCCGAACAGCACGCCATCGTGCTCGATCACCGAGAAGTGGTCGATGTCGCGTTCGATCTGGTGGCGGCCGCGGCGTACCAGCGTGCCGTCCGACTCGAGCGGCTCGATCAGCGACAGGATGCCGCCGACGTCGTCCGGCGTCGCTTCGCGCAGGCTTTCGAGGTTCTCGTACGAGATCATCGTGCCGACGCCGTCGTGCAGGAACAGTTCGAGCAGCATGCTGCCGTCGAGCGACTGCGGGATCAGGTGCGCCCGGGTCACGCCGCCGCGGCACGCGCGAATCGAGTGCTTGAGGAAGAATGCGTCGTCGCCCTGGACGTTGCCGGAATCGAGCAGCTCGGCGGCCGCGTCGAGCGACATTTCGCGCACCAGCTCGCCTTCGTCGTCGACGATGCCGGGCGCCTCGGTCAGGAAGATGATCTTGTCGGCGCGCAGCGCGATCGCGGCCGCCGACGCGACGTCTTCCATCGACAGGTTGAATGCTTCACCGGTCGGCGAGAAGCCGAGCGGCGACAGCAGCACGAGCTTGCGGCTCGCGAGCGAATGACGGATCGATTCGGCGTCGATCTTGCGCACGATGCCCGTATGCGCGAAATCGACCCCGTCGAGAATCCCCACCGGCCGTGCGGTCACGAAGTTGCCCGACACGACGCTGATGTGCGCGTGCGCCATCGGCGAGTTCGGCAGACCCTGGCTGATCGCGGCCTCGATGTCGAGACGCACTTCGCCCGCCGCTTCCTTCGCGGATTCGAGCGCGCGCGCATCGGTGATGCGCAGGCCGTGCGAAAACTCGGATTCGACACCATGCAGGCTCAGCTGCTCCTCGACCTGCGGGCGCGAGCCGTGCACCAGCACGATCTGGATGCCCATCGCCTGCAGCAGCGCGATGTCGGACACGAGCGCGTTCAGCAGCCCCTGCTGCACCACCTCGCCGCCAAACCCCACGACGAACGTGCTGTTGCGGAACTTGTGGATATAGGGCGCGACGGAGCGCATCCAGTCGACGAACTGCGCGTGACTGGCGGCCGAATCGTCGGCGGCCGGCGGCGTCGCGGCGCCGGTCTGGGCGGGGGGGAGGTCGGTTTGGGAATTCATGGGCGGGATTATAATGCGCCCCCATGTCGAATGTTTCTAAAAGTCCCGCGCCGACGCGGGCCAATACGCCGTCGGCCCGGCACCCGGAGGGTGCGGCCGATGCACGCGAGCAGCAGGGCCAGCCGCCGCGCCAGCAGCACGAAAAGCCGGCGGGCACGCCGGCACACGCGCCGCGCGGGCCGCGCAGCGACGAACGGCGCGGCGATGCGCGCCCGCCTGCCGCGAAGGGCGCATCCGAGCCAACGGGCGAGCGCCCGCCACGCCGCGAGCGTCCGCCGCGCGCCGTCGTCGCGCCGAATCCCGTTCCGCCGATCACGTACCCCGAAAGCCTGCCCGTGTCGGGCAAGCGCGACGAAATCGCGCGCGCGATCGCCGGTCATCAGGTTGTCATCGTCTGCGGCGAGACCGGCTCGGGCAAGACCACCCAGTTGCCGAAGATCTGTCTGGACCTCGGCCGCGGCCTCGGCGCCGGCGGCACCGGCCTGATCGGCCATACGCAGCCGCGCCGGCTCGCCGCGTCGTCGACCGGCCGCCGGATCGCCGAGGAGCTCGGCACGCCGTTCGGCGAGGTGGTCGGCTACAAGGTGCGTTTTACCGACAATCTCGCACCGGGCGCGTCCGTGAAGCTGATGACGGACGGCATCCTGCTCGCCGAGACGCAGGCCGACCCGCTGCTGAAGGCGTACGACACGTTGATCATCGACGAGGCGCACGAACGCAGCCTGAACATCGACTTCCTGCTCGGCTACCTGAAGGAAATCCTGCCACGGCGGCCGGACCTGAAGCTGATCGTCACGTCCGCGACGATCGACGCCGATCGCTTCGCGCGCCATTTCGGCACCGACGAGCGCCCGGCGCCCGTGATCGAGGTGAGCGGGCGGCTGTATCCGGTCGAGATGCGCTACCGCCCGGTGGCCGAGGATCGCCCGGCCGTGAAGAACGCCGAAGGCACGGCGGGCCGCGACCGCGTGAAGACCGCGCGCGAGGCCGAGCGCGACCTGATGGACGCGATCGTCGACGCGGTCGACGAGCTGTGCCGCGAAGGCTCCGGCGACGTGCTGGTGTTCCTGCCCGGCGAGCGCGAGATTCGCGAGGCGGCCGAGGCGCTGCGCAAGCACCATCCGCCGCACACCGAGATCCTGCCGCTGTTCGCGCGGCTCTCGGCGGCCGACCAGGACAAGGTATTCAAGGCGTCGAATGCGCGCCGGATCGTGCTCGCGACCAACGTGGCCGAAACGTCGCTGACGGTGCCGGGCATCCGCTATGTGGTCGACACGGGCCTGGCGCGCGTGAAGCGCTATTCGTACCGGAACAAGGTCGAGCAACTGCAGGTCGAGTCGATCTCGCAGGCCGCCGCGAACCAGCGCGCGGGCCGTTGCGGCCGCGTGGCCGACGGCGTCTGCATCCGCTTGTACGAGGAAAGCGACTACCAGGCGCGGGCGCGCTTCACCGATCCGGAAATCCTGCGCTCGTCGCTTGCGTCGGTGATCCTGCGGATGAAGTCGCTGCACCTGACGGCGATCGAATCGTTCCCGTTCCTCGAGCCGCCGCCCGGCCGCGCGATCGCGGACGGCTATCAACTGCTCAATGAACTCGGCGCGGTCGACGACGACAACGCGCTGACGCCGCTCGGCCGCGAACTCGCGCGGCTGCCGCTCGATCCGCGCGTCGGCCGGATGATTCTCGCCGCGCGCGACCAGCAGTCGCTGCGCGAAGTGCTGATCATCGCGAGCGCGCTGTCCGTGCAGGACCCGCGCGACCGCCCGATCGAGGCGCAGGAGCAGGCTGACCAGGCGCACCGCCGGTTTGCCGACGAGCGTTCCGAATTCCTGCAGTGGCTGAAGATCTGGGCGTGGTTCGAAGAGGCCGTCGCGCACAAGAAGTCGAATCGACAGCTCATTGACGCGTGCCGGCAGAACTTCCTGTCGCACCTGCGGCTGCGCGAGTGGCGCGACGTCCACTCGCAGCTGCTGACCGTCGTGCGCGAGCACGGCTGGCGCCTGAACGAAGTCGAGGCGACTTATGAACAGGTCCATCTGGCCCTGTTGACGGGCCTGCTCGGCAACCTTGGCCTGAAAGCCGACGACGATCCGCACTATCTTGGCGCGCGCGGGATCAAGTTCTACCTGTGGCCGGGCTCCGTGCTCGCGAAGAAGGCCGGCCGCTGGGTGATGGCGGCCGAACTCGTCGAGACGAGCCGGCTGTACGCGCGCTGCCTCGCGAAGATCGAGCCCGAATGGGTCGAGAAGATCGGCGCGCACCTGCTGAAGAAATCGCTGTCCGAGCCGCACTGGGAAAAGCGTCCGGCGCAGGTCAGCGCATACGAGCGCGCGACGCTGTACGGGCTGCCGATCTACCACCGCCGGCGCGTCGCGTTCGGCAAGCAGGATCCGGCGCGGGCGCGCGAACTGTTCATCCGCGGCGCGCTGGTCGAGGGCGAGTTCGACACGAAATTGCCGTTCTTCGCGCACAACCGCAAGCTGCTCGCCGACATCGAGCAGCTCGAGCACAAGTCGCGCCGCCAGGACGTGCTGGTCGACGACGAGCTGATCTACGCGTACTACGACCAGGCGATCCCGGAAGGGATCCACACGGGCGTCGCGTTCGAGCGCTGGTATCGCGACGAAGCGAAGAAGGGCGGCCACGCGGAGGACAAGCAACGGCTGCTGTACCTGTCGCGCGACGACCTGATGCGTCACGAGGCGGCCGGCGTGACGACCGAGCTGTTCCCGAAACGCGCGACGATGGCCGGCGTCGAGATGGCGCTCACGTACCACTTCGAGCCCGGCACGCCGCGCGACGGCGTGACGCTCGCGGTGCCGTTGTATGCGCTGAACCAGGTCGACGCGGGCCGCTGCGAGTGGCTCGTGCCGGGGATGTTGAAGGAAAAGGTACAGTTGCTGCTGAAGTCGCTGCCGCAGAAGCTGCGCCGGCACTGCGTGCCGCTGCCCGAATACGCGGCCGGCTTCGTCGAGCGGATGGGGCGCGAGCGCTTCGGCGCGGGCGGGCTCGTCGAGGCGCTGATCGCCGACGTGCGCGGCGAGACGCAGATCGCGATGAAGACGGCCGACTTCAAGCTCGAGACGCTGCCCGCGCACCTGTTCATGAACTTCAAGGTGGTCGACGAGCACGGCCGCCAGCTGGCGATGGGGCGCAATCTCGCGCAACTGCGCCAGGAACTCGGCGCGCAGGCGCAGCAGCAGTTCCAGAAGATCGCGGCGGCGTCGACGATCGCGACCGGCGGCGAGGCCGACGCAGGCCAGCCGGCCGGCCAGGCGCCGGCGGTGGCTGCCCCGGCAGGCGCTGCCGGCGCTGCTGGCCGCCACGCGAAGGCGGGCAAGGGCGCGGCGCCGCAGACGGCCGCTCCGTCGGAAGGCGGCGCAACGGCGCTGTACGAGAACCTGACGACGTGGAATTTCGGCAAGCTGCCCGAGCTGCTGGAAATCCGCCGGCGCGGCCAGACGCTGTACGGCTATCCGGCGCTCGTCGACCGCGGCACGCATTGCGACGTCGAGGTGTTCGATTCGCCGGAGGAGGCCGCGCGCATCCACCGGGCCGGCCTGCGGCGGCTGTTCGCGCTGCAGTTGAAGGAGCCGATCAAGTTCCTCGAGAAGAACCTGCCGGGCCTGCGCGAGATGGCGATGCAGTACATGTCGCTCGGCACTCAGGACGAGCTGCGCGACCAGCTGATCGACACGGCGCTCGACCGCGCGTGCCTGCAGGACCCGCTGCCCGACGACGACGCGAGCTTCCACGCGCGCCGCGACGAGGGCCGGAGCCGCCTGAACCTGCTCGCGCAGGAAATCGCGCGGCTGGTCGGCCAGGTCCTGGCCGAATACGCGGGGCTCGTGAAGAAGCTCGCGCAGGCGAAGCCGTTCGCGCAGGCGCACGCAGACCTGCAGCAGCAGCTCGCCGCGCTGGTCGGCAAGCGCTTCGTGATCGACACGCCTTACACGCAACTGGCGCACTTCCCGCGCTACCTGAAGGGCATCGCGTTGCGGATCGACAAGCTGAAGGCCGATCCGGCGCGCGACGCGAAGCAGTCGGCCGACCTGCTGCCGCTCGCCCAGCAGTATCAGCGCGCGGTGTCGCAGCGCGGCGGCGTCGCCGACCCGCGGCTCGCGGAATTCCGCTGGCTGCTCGAGGAACTGCGGATTTCGCTGTTCGCGCAGGAACTGCGCACGCCGATGCCTGTCTCTGTCAAGCGTCTGCACAAGGTCTGGGAGTCGATGCAGCGCTAGCGCAACATCGGTTTCCCGGGCACGCCCCGGCGGCCGGCCCCGGCCGGCCGCGCGGCGCCTGCCGCGGCGGCTCATCCGGCCGCCGTGGCGTGCGTCGAAGTGGCGCAATGCCGGCCGCCGTCAACCGGTGCGGCCGGTTGAACGTTTTACAATGACGGTTGTTCCTCGACGTGAGTCTTCATGCGCACTTTCCTTTCCCTCGGCCGCACGCTCGCGCTGGCCGCCGCCGTACTGGCGCCCGCCGCACACGCGAATAACGTGATCGTCCTCAATTCGGCCGAAGCGACGCTTTCCCTGATCGACCAGCAGACCCGCGAGGTCGTCAGCACGATGCCGACCGGCAAGGAGCCGCATCACCTGATGGCGACGCCCGACAATGCGTCGCTGATCGTCGCAAATTCGGTCTCGAACAGCCTGATGTTCCTCGATCCGAAGACGGGCAAGCTGCAGCGCACCGTCGAAGGGATCGACGATCCCTACCAGCTCGGCTTTTCGCCGGACCGCAAATGGTTCGCGGCGGCCGGCCTGCGGCTCGACCGCGTCGACATCTACGGTTACGACGGCCGCGACCTGCGCCTCGTGAAGCGCGTGCCGCTCGCCGTGATGCCGAGCCACCTTGCGTTCACGAAGGACAGCAAGACGCTGCTCGTGTCGCTGCAGGTGTCCGGCGAGATCGCGGCGATCGATCTGCCGACGCAGACGGTCAAGTGGAAGATGAAGGTCGGCAAGGTGCCGGCCGGCCTGTGGCTCACGCCGGACGACAAATTCCTGCTCGTCGGGATGACGGGCGCGGATTACGTCGCGGTCGTCGACTGGCGCAACCAGAAGGTCGTCAAGCAGATCTACACGGGCAAGGGCGCGCACAACTTCCGCTCGCTCGCCGACGGTACGCACGTCGCGGTGACGAACCGGGTCGCGAACACGATCAGCATCATCGACGAGAACACGCTCACCAACGTCGGCGACATCACCGGCCTGCTGCCGGGCCCGGACGACATGGAGCTGTCCGCCGACAAGAAGACGCTGTGGGTGACGTTCCGCTTCGCGAAGAAGGTCGGGATCATCGACCTGGCTTCGCGCAAGCTGGTGCAGACGATCGCCGTCGGCCGCTCGCCGCACGGCATCTACTTCTACGACCGCGCGCCGTGGAAGGCGGCGAACGGCGCGTGACGGGCGGAGGCGAACGATGCTGCACCTGATCGATGCGTTCGTGTCGGACATCCAGACCTGGCTGTACGTCGACGTCGTGCAGCCGCTCCTCTTCAAGTTCAACCTGATGGACTATGACGAGGACACCTACGACGCGCTGTACTGGGTGATCATCGGCGCGCTGCAGATGGTGCTGATGTTCGCGTTGCTGCGCCCGCTCGAGGCGCTGCTGCCGGTCGAACGCTGGAAGAACCGCCGCGCGGTGCGGGTCGACGTGATCTACACGGCGATCTCGAAGCTCGGCATCTACACGCTGTTCTTCTTCTTCGCGCTGCAGCCGGTGTTCGACAACTTCCAGGCGTGGCTGCGCCTGCACGGCGTCGCGAACGTCAACCTCGACTATCTGTGGCCGGGTGTGACCTCGAAGCCGATCATCGCGTTCGCGATCTACCTCGTCGTGCTCGATTTCGCCGGCTACTGGTATCACCGCTGGCAGCACAAGTTCGGCATCTGGTGGGAGCTGCACGCGGTCCATCACAGCCAGCGGCAGATGTCGCTGTGGTGCGACGACCGCAACCACCTGCTCGACGACGTGCTCCAGTCGTGCTTCTTCGCGGCGATCGCGCTCGTGATCGGCGTGACGCCGTCGCAGTTCGTCGTGCTGACCGCGTTCACGAACTTCATGCAGAGCATCCAGCATACGAATGCGCGCCTGTCGTTCGGCTGGCTCGGCGAGCGCCTGCTCGTCAGCCCGATCTTCCACCGGCGCCACCACGCGGTCGGCTACGGTCACGAAGGCACCAAGTACGGCTGCAACTTCGGCGTGCTGTTCCCGTGGTGGGACATGATGTTCGGCACCGCGTCGTGGAGCCGCACGGTCGAGCCGACCGGCATCCGCGAGCAGGTCGAGGGCGTGTCCTACGGCGACGGCTTCTGGTCGCAGCACGGCCTCGCGTTCGTGCGGATCTTCCGGCGCCTGTTCCCCGCCAAGCGCGGTGCGGCGTCCGCCTGACGCGATCCCGCTCCCGTTGAACGGCATTCCCACACGGCCCGCATGCGCTTCGGCGCATGCGGGCCGTGTGGTTTATCCTTTCTCCGTTTTTCTCCGTCGATACAGGCTCGCATGAACGACTTGCTGCGCTCTTTCGTCCGGGCGCTCGCCAGCGCGCTGCACCCGCGCATGCTGTGGCTCACCCTGATGCCGTTCGTCGTCTCGGCGCTGCTGTGGGGCGCCGTGCTGTGGTTCTCGTGGCAGACGCTGCTGGATCTCGCGCGCGGCGCGCTCGACGGTTTCGTGCTGACGGCGATGCTGTATCGCGCGTTCGATGCGATCGGCATGTCGCAGCTGCATGCGGTCGTCGCGCCGTTCGTGGTCGTGTCGCTCGCGATCCCGCTGATCGTGCTGACGGTGCTGCTGCTGATCGCGACGATCTCGATGCCGGTCGTGATCAAGCACCTGTCGAACCGGCAGTTCGCGGCGCTCGAATCGAAGCGGGGCGGCACCTTCTTTGGCAGCGCGGTCAATTCGCTCGGCGCGGCGCTCGTCGGCGTCGTGCTGCTGGTCGTCACGATCCCGCTGTGGCTGATCCCGCCGTTCTTCGCGCTGCTGCCGCCGGTGATCTGGGGCTGGCTCACGTACCGCGTGATGACCTACGACGCGCTCGCGCTGCACGCGAGCCGCGACGAGCGCCGCGCGCTCGTGCGGCAGCACCGCTGGCCGCTGATCGGCATCGGCGTCGCGACCGGGCTGCTCGGCACCGTACCGACCTTCGTGTGGGTCTCGTCGATCTGGATGATGGTGCTGTTTCCGTTCGTCGCGGCCGCCATGATCTGGGTATACGCTTTCATCCTCGTCTTCTCGGCGCTGTGGTTCGGGCACTACTGCCTGCGCGCGCTGGAGGACCTGCGCGCGCGCTCGCGCGCCACCGCAATCGACATGGGGCAGGCATGAGCATCGGCATCATCATCATCGGCGACGAAATCCTTTCGGGCCGCCGGCAGGACAAGCATCTGGCGAAGGTCATCGAGCTGCTCGGCGCGCGCGGCCTCGCGCTCGACTGGGCCGAATACGTCGGCGACGATCCGGCGCGCATCACCGCGACGCTCGCGCGTGCGATCGCGTCGGGCGACATCGTGTTCTCGACCGGCGGGATCGGCGCGACGCCGGACGACCATACGCGCCAGTGCGCGGCCGCTGCGCTCGGCGTGCCGCTCGAACTGCATCCGGAAGCGAAGGCGCTGATTTCGGAACGGATCCGCGAAACGCACACCGATGCGGCCACGCCGGTCGACTTCGAGTCGCCGGAGAACCAGCACCGCTTCAACATGGGCGTGTTCCCGGTGGGCGCGACGATCATCCCGAACGGCTATAACCGGATTCCGGGCTTCTCGGCCGGCGACCTGCACTTCGTGCCGGGTTTCCCGGTGATGGCGTGGCCGATGATCGAATGGGTGCTCGACACGAAGTACGCGCATCTGCATCACGCGACGCCGCATGCAGAGCGTTCGCTGTACGTGTTCGAGCTGCCGGAATCGACGCTCACGCCGCTGATGGAGCGCATCGAGCGCGATTTCCCGGGCGTGCGCGTGTTCAGCCTGCCGAGCGTCGGCGACGCGGAGCGCGGCGGGATCTACGCGCGCCGTCACATCGACCTCGGCGTGAAGGGCGAGCCGGAAGCCGTCGCGGCCGCGTTCGTGAAGCTGCGCGAAGGCGTGCACCTGCTCGGCGGCGACGTCGTCGAGCCCGGCACGCCGCGCGCCTGAGCGGCCCGCCAGGCGACCGCACCAACGCTACGGGCCGCGCAATGCGGCCCGTCATCGGCATGTCATCGCCCGGCTCGACGATGGGGTTGTCGCAGCCGGTCGGCGCAGTGCGCCGTCAGGCGCCGATCCACGGCAGTTTGCGGAAGCACCAGCCGTCGACCGTCTTGCGGTGGCCTTCGGCGTCCTTCGCGCCCTCGAAGCCTTCGAGCAGGTCGAACGCCTTCGTGAAGCCGGCCTGCGTGGATGCGACCGCGGCGAGTTTCGAGCGCGCGGCGCTGCGGCACAGGAACAGGAGCGGCGTATCGGCCGGGAGGGCCGCCTTCAGTTCGTTGACGAATTCGGCGTTCGGCACGCCGCCCGGGTAGCGCGTCCATTCGAGGTGCAGGTATTGGCCGTCGCCGACGAGCGGGCGGCCGATCCAGTCGAGCTCGGCGCGCGTGCGCACGTCGACGAGGCGCGCGGACGGGTCGAGCTGCAGCAGTTCGAATGCCTCGGCCGGCAGCAGCGCGCCGGCGTAGTTGAGCGCGTCTTGTGCGCGGCGTTCGTCGGCCTTCGCGTAAAGCTGGTCGAGCGTACTCATGGCAGGGAGTCTCCGTATCGGTCAAACGAACATTCTAGCGCGGCGTCGCGGCACGGACGCCCGCATGCAGGACGGTGCGCGCATGGCCACGCGTTCACCAAAAGAGTGCAAAATGGCGCGCATGCACCAGAATGATTCTGCGGTCGCGGTGGGCCGCAGCGATTGCACCATTGCAGTGCTTGCGGCAAACGGCCGGTGCAGCGCGAAGCCCCGGAATCGCGCAGCACAGCCCTGTCGTGGCGAGCCCCGGCGCGATTTGTTCCGGTCGCTCGCAAAGATGGCACGGAAGCTGCTATATAGAATTCGGTCGAATCGGGGCGCGCTGCGCCAAAGCAAGACCCCGGTCAGCTCGATAAACGAGGCGGTTCCCAGTCCGCCGGAATTGTTCTAATCAGGAGAAGAGGTTATGAGTAAAACCGTCGCCGACGTCATGCAACTCGTGAAGGACGAGGACTGCAAGTTTGTCGATTTCCGCTTCACGGACACGCGCGGCAAGGAACAGCACGTGTCGGTGCCGGTTTCGGCGTTCGACGAAGACAAGTTCGAAAGCGGTCATGCATTCGACGGTTCGTCGATCGCGGGCTGGAAGGGCATCGAGGCGTCGGACATGCTGCTCATGCCGGACCCGAACGCAGCCTTCGTCGACCCGTTCTATGAAGAGTCGACCCTCGTGCTGACCTGCGACGTGGTCGAGCCGGCCGACGGCAAGGGCTACGAGCGCGATCCGCGTTCGCTCGCGAAGCGCGGCGAAGCGTACCTGAAGAGCACGGGCATCGGTGACACGGCCTACTTCGGTCCGGAACCGGAATTCTTCATTTTCGACTCGGTCCAGTGGAACACGGACATGTCGGGCTGCTTCGTGAAGATCAACTCGGAAGAAGCACCGTGGTCTTCGGCCAAGGAATTCGAAGGCGGCAACACGGGCCACCGTCCGGGCACGAAGGGCGGCTACTTCCCGGTCGCACCGGTCGACACGTTCCAGGACATGCGTTCGGAAATGTGCCTGCTGCTCGAACAGCTCGGCATCCCGGTCGAAGTGCACCACCACGAAGTGGCGGGCCAGGGCCAGAACGAAATCGGCACGAAGTTCTCGACGCTGGTCGAGCGCGCCGACTGGACGCAATGGTCGAAGTACATCATCCATAACGTCGCGCACTCGTACGGCAAGACGGCGACGTTCATGCCGAAGCCGGTCGTCGGCGACAACGGTTCGGGCATGCACGTTCACCAGTCGATCTGGAAGGACGGCCAGAACCTGTTCGCAGGCAACGGCTACGCAGGCCTGTCGGAACTGGCGCTGTTCTACATCGGCGGCATCATCAAGCACGCCCGTGCACTGAACGCGATCACGAACCCGACGACGAACTCGTACAAGCGTCTGGTCCCGCACTTCGAAGCACCGGTCAAGCTCGCTTACTCGGCACGCAACCGTTCGGCTTCGATCCGCATTCCGCACGTGTCGAACCCGAAGGGCCGCCGTATCGAAACGCGCTTCCCGGATCCGATGGCGAACCCGTACCTGTGCTTCACGGCGCTGATGATGGCCGGCCTCGACGGGATCCAGAACAAGATCCATCCGGGCGAAGCAGCGGACAAGAACCTGTACGACCTGCCGCCGGAAGAAGATGCAAAGATCCCGACCGTCTGCGCGGGCCTCGACCAGGCTCTCGAAGCGCTCGACAAGGATCGCGAGTTCCTGACGCGCGGCGGCGTGTTCACGGACGGCATGCTCGATGCCTACCTCGCGCTGAAGGAGCAGGAGCTGGCGAAGTTCCGCATGACGACGCACCCGATCGAGTTCGAGATGTACTACTCGCTCTAATCGGCGATGGCGCTTCGATTCAGCGCCGTCATGCCGGTTCGTTCCCGTCGCGCGGGCTGCGGCGGGAACGGCGGAGTCTGAAAGGGGACGGCGTCCAGCCGTCCCTTTTTTGTTCCGACGATTTTCATTTTTCTGGCCCGGTGAGGCGCGACAAGCACGCAGATGGTTCTGAAGAATCTGATCAAGGCGAAAACGGGGCAGCCCGAGCGACTGACGGACGACGAGCGGCTCTCACGCTCGGGCCTGCTGGCGGGGCTGGAAGCGCTGCCGACGGTCGTGATCGTGCTCGACCGCAAGACGCTGCGGATCGCGTTTGCGAACCCGTCGGCGGAGGCGATGCTCGACATCTCGCGCCGGCAGCTCGCGCAGCGGCCGTGGGGCGAGATTTTTCCGAACGCGAACGAGCTGGCTTCGACGATCACCGCGATCGGCGAGGAGCGCTTTCACGCGACGCACCTCGATACCGTGCTCGACCGGCCCGGCCGCGAACCGCTGCACGTGCATGCGATCGTCGGCTTCCTCGAGACCGCGCCCGATTTCGTGCTGGTCGAGCTGTTCGAGAACGAACGCCAGTCGCGCACCGACCGGGAAGAGCGGATCCACGACCTGACCGCGGTCAACAAGCAGCTGATCCGCAACCTCGCGCACGAGATCAAGAACCCGCTCGGCGGCATTCGCGGCGCAGCCCAGCTGCTCGAATTCGAACTGGGCGAGCGCGAGCGCGGCGAGTTGCGCGAATACACGCAGGTGATCATCAAGGAATCCGATCGCCTGCAGACGCTCGTCGACCGGTTGCTGGAGCCGCACCGGCATCCGCACATCGTCGGCGACGTGAACATTCATGAAGTGTGCGAACGCGTGCGCGCGGTGATGCTCGCGGAATTTCCGCGCGGGCTCACGATCGAGCGCGACTACGACGTGAGCGTGCCGGACCTGCGCGGCGACAAGGAGCAACTGATCCAGGCGCTGCTCAACATCGTGCGCAATGCGGCGCAGGCGCTGCGCGAACGGATCGCGCAGGGCGACGCGAAGATCGAGCTGCGCACGCGTATCGCGCGCAAGGTGACGATCGCGAAGCGCCTGTACCGGCTGGCACTGGACTTGCACGTGATCGACAACGGGCCCGGCATTCCGGAAGAGATCCGCGACCGGATCTTCTATCCGCTCGTGTCCGGGCGCGAAGACGGCAGCGGGCTCGGCCTCACGCTTGCGCAGACTTTCGTGCAGCAGCACGACGGGATGATCGAGGTCGAAAGCCGGCCCGGACGTACCGAATTTCAGATTCTGCTGCCGCTCGATCATTGAGCGGCGACTTGCGATTCACCGGATTCACCCAAATCTGACCGACCTATGAAGCCGATCTGGATAGTAGACGACGACCAATCGATCCGCTGGGTGCTTGAAAAGGCACTCGCCCGGGACAGCTTCGCGACGAAGAGCTTCGCGAACGTGCGCGATGCGCTGGCCGCGCTCGACCACGAGACGCCGCAGGTACTCGTGTCCGACATCCGGATGCCGGGCGGCTCGGGCCTCGAGTTGCTGCAGGCGATGCACGAGCGCCTGCCGGGCCTGCCCGTCATCATCATGACGGCGTTCTCCGACCTTGATAGCGCCGTTGCGGCGTTCCAGGGCGGCGCGTTCGAGTATCTCGCGAAGCCGTTCGACGTCGACAAGGCCGTCGAGCTGATCCGCCGTGCGGTGGAGGAAAGCCTGCGCGGCGGCGCGCCGCAGGACGAGCGCGTGGCCGAGGCGCCCGAGATGCTCGGCCAGGCGCCCGCGATGCAGGACATGTTCCGCGCGATCGGCCGCCTGTCGCATTCGGCCGCGACCGTGCTGATCACCGGCGAGTCGGGCACCGGCAAGGAACTCGTCGCCCGGGCGCTGCATCGCCACAGCCCGCGCGCGAACGGGCCGTTCATTGCGCTGAACACCGCGGCGATTCCGAAGGACCTGCTCGAATCCGAGCTGTTCGGCCATGAGCGCGGCGCGTTCACCGGCGCGCAGACGACGCGGCAGGGCCGCTTCGAGCAAGCCGAGAACGGCACGCTGTTCCTCGACGAAATCGGCGACATGCCGTTCGACCTGCAGACGCGCCTGTTGCGCGTGCTGTCGGACGGGCAGTTCTATCGGGTCGGCGGGCACAACCCGCTGCGCGCGAACGTGCGCGTGATCGCCGCGACCCACCAGAATCTCGAGTCGCGCGTGCGGCAGGGGCTGTTCCGCGAGGACCTTTACCACCGGCTCAACGTGATCCGGCTGCGCCTGCCGCCGCTGCGCGAGCGTAGCGAGGACATCGCGCTGCTGACGCGCCACTTCCTGCAGAAGAGCGCACGCGATCTCGGCGTCGAGCCGAAGCGCGTGTCCGATGAAGCGCTCGTGTATCTGACGTCGCTCGCGTTTCCCGGCAACGTACGGCAGCTCGAGAACCTCGCGAACTGGCTGACCGTGATGGCGCCCGCGCAGACGGTCGAGATCAAGGACCTGCCGCCGGACCTCGTGCCGGCCGGTGCGTCCGGTGCGCCGGTCGTCGCAACGGGCGATGGCGCGGATGCGCTTGGCAACGGCGGCAACGCCGCGGGCGTACCGCCCGCGATCGGCGCGACGCCGGCGGCGGCCGTGCCCGTCGCGGCCGCGCCGAACGGCAGCGCGCCGGCCGGCTACCCGGTGTGGGAGCATGGCCTTCGTACCGAAGTCGCGCGGCTGTTGCGCGAGAATTCGGCCGATGTGATGGACGAGCTCGCGCGCCGCTTCGAGGCGGCCGTGATTCGCGAGGCGCTCGACTTCACGCGCGGCCGCAAGGTCGAGGCCGCGGAGCGGCTCGGCATCGGCCGCAACACGATCACGCGCAAGATCCAGGAACTCCACCTGGAGCCCTGAGCACGATTTGCGGCATGCGCGGCGTCGCGCATGCCGCGATCGGACATAATCGCGGTTTGCACGCCGTTTGCCATTCCGCCGATCTTCAATGTCCGATTCCTTCCGCTGGCCCGCCGGGGCCGACCCGTTCCGTTTTCTCGAAGCGCTTGACAGCAAACGCGCCCGCACGTGGGTCGACGAGCAGAATGCGCGTACGCGCGCCGTGCTGCGCGACGACGACGCGTATCGCGCGCTGACCGCGCGTCTCGCCAAGGCCTATCTGCCGCGCGAACGCCCGGTGATTCCGACCCGCTGGCGCGACTGGGCGTACGACCTGTGGCAGGACGATCTCCATCCGAAGGGGCTGTGGCGCCGCACGCGCTGGGACGACTGGCGTGCCGGTCAACCTGCGTGGGAAACGCTGCTCGACGTCGACGCGCTCGGTGCCGAAGAGGGCGAGTCGTGGGTGTTCGAGCAGGACGCGATCCTGTATCCGGACGGCGATCGCGCGCTGCTGTCGCTGTCGCCGGGCGGCGCCGATGCGGTCGTCGTGCGCGAGTTCGATCTCGTCGAACGCCGTTTCGTCGACGGCGGGTTCACGATCGACGAGCCGGGCCATCACACGGTCGGCTGGATCGACCGCGACACCGTCTACGTGAGCTGGGATCGCGGCGAAGCGCATGCGACCGCGGCCGGTTATCCGTATGAAGCGCGACGCTGGGTGCGCGGCACGGCGCTTGCCGATGCGCCCGTCGTCTTCAGCGGCGAACCCGACGACATCAGTGCGGGCGCGTGGTTCGACCCGATCGACAACCGCCACGTCGCGTGGCGCAGCGTCGACTTCTTCGACGCGCATGCGTACTGGCTGACCGACGCGGGCGAGTGGGCGCGCTACGACGTGCCGACGCATGTCGAAGTCGGGTTCTGGGAGGGCTGGCTCGTGCTGGAGCCACGCCTCGACTGGGACTGCGACGGCGTGCGCCATGCGGGCGGCTCGCTGCTCGCGATCCGCGAGCAGGCGTTCCTCGCCGGAGCGCGCGAATTCACGACGCTGTTCGCGCCCCAGCCGACGACGTCCGCGTGCACGTGGACGCACACGCGCACGACGCTGATCGCGAGCTGGCTCGACGACGTGCACAACCGCACGATGCTGTGGCAGCCGCGGCAGGCCGGCGACGGTACGTGGACGTGGGATGCGCGGCCGTTCGAGTGGCCGGGCGACGCGCAGATCGACGTCGAGCCCGTCGAGGCGACGCTGAACGACGAGGTGTACGTCGACGTCGACACCTATCTCGACCCGCCGGAGTGCTGGCTGGCCGATCTTGCCGATCGCGCGGACGATGCGCCGTCGCGCCGTGTGCTGCTCGACCGGCCGCCGGTGCAGTTCGATGCGGCCGGACTCGTCGTGCGCCGCGCGAGCGCGCGCTCGCAGGATGGCACGATGGTGCCGTACACGCTGATCGGGCCGCGCGATGCACTCGATGCGGCCGACGGCGCCGCGCGCGTCGCGCGGCCGTGTCTGCTGTCGGGCTATGGCGGCTTTGCGATCCCGAACCTGCCGGGCTACAGCGACGCGTTCGGCATCGCGTGGCTCGAGCGCGGCGGCGTGATGGCGTTCGCGCATATCCGCGGCGGCGGCGAGTTCGGGCCGCGCTGGCACGTCGATGCGCAGCGCGAACACCGGCAGCGTTCGTTCGACGATTTCATCGCGGTGGCCGAGGATCTGGCCGCGACCGGCGTGACGACCGCCACCCGGCTCGGGATCGAGGGCGGCAGCAACGGCGGGCTGCTGGTCGCCGCGTGCATGGCGCAGCGGCCGGAGCTGTTCGGTGCGGTGCTGTGCCGCGTGCCGCTGCTCGACATGCGGCGCTATCCGAAGCTGCACGCGGGCGCCGCGTGGCTCGACGAATACGGTGATCCGGACGATCCGCGCGAAGGCGCGGCGCTGGCCGCGTATTCGCCGTATCACCGCGTGCGCGAAGGTGTCGTGTATCCGCCGTTATTGTTGACGACGTCGACGCGCGACGACCGCGTGCATCCCGCGCACGCGCGCAAGATGGCCGCACGCATGCATGCGCTCGGTCATGAACGGGTGTGGTACTGGGAGAACACCGACGGCGGCCACGGCAGTGCCGACGACCTGGAACGCGCGGAAGCCGATGCGGCCGAGTTCGGCTTCCTGTGGGCCCATCTCGGGCCGGCGCCCGCGCGGCGCTGAACGCGCGCGGGCGGATGGGACGATCAGCCGACGATCGCGACGACGGGCGTGTGGTCGGACGGCTGTTCCCACGTACGCGGCGTGCGGTCGACCTCGCACGACGTGCAGGTTTCCGCGAGCGCCGGCGACAGCAGGATGTGGTCGATGCGCAGCCCCGCGTTGCGGCGGAACGCCATCATCCGGTAGTCCCACCACGTGAAGGTTTTCTCGGGCTGCTCGAAGCGGCGGAACGCATCGACGAAGCCGAGCTCGATCAATTGCGTGAAGTGCGCGCGCTCCTGCGGCGACACGAGGTTCTGGCCTTCCCATTTCGCGGGGTCGTGCACGTCGCGGTCTTCCGGCGCGATGTTGTAGTCGCCGAGCAGCGCGAGCTTCGGGTAGCGCTGCAGTTCGGTGCGCAGCCATGCCTGCAGCGCGTCGAGCCACTGCATCTTGTAGACGAACTTGTCGGAGTCGGGGGCCTGGCCGTTCGGGAAGTACGCGGACACGATGCGCACGCCGTCGACCGTCGCGGCGATCACGCGCTGCTGCGGATCGTCGAAGCCGGGGATGTTGCGCACGACGTCCGATTCGTCGACGTTCAGCGACGCGCGCGCGAGGATCGCGACGCCGTTGTAGGTCTTCTGGCCCGTGAACCAGCTGCGGTAGCCGGCTGCCTCGAGATCGGCGCGCGGGAATTTCTCGTCCGGCAGCTTCAGTTCCTGCAGGCACAGCACGTCGGTGCCGCTTTGCGCGAGCCAGTCGAGCACGTGCTGTTTGCGGACGTTGAGCGAGTTGACGTTCCAGGTGGCGATTTTCATGAACGGGAGTGTGCGTGCGGCGTGAATGCGAAGGCCGCCATCTTACCGCGAGCATGCGGTGCGAACGCGTGCAATGCGCGACGCGGAGCAGGGGGCATGCAACGCCGTCTGGCAGAGGGGAGAAGAAATTGTGACAAAAGTATTGACGTGAGTACTTCCTCACCCTATAATTTATTTCTCTGACGCGGGGTGGAGCAGTCTGGCAGCTCGTCGGGCTCATAACCCGAAGGTCGTAGGTTCAAATCCTACCCCCGCAACCAAGCACACCAGACGATGTGCCGCGCAAGTGACCGATGCGCGCTTCGTCGACAAGAACCCGGCTCCGTGCCGGGTTTTTTGTTTTCTGCGCGCCGATCGCGATCGCGGTTATCGCGCAGCCCACGCCACGGCTGCCTTCGCATGCAGCGCGGTCGTGTCGAACACCGGCAGCGGCGAATCGTCCGCGCCGATCAGCAGCGTGATTTCCGTGCAGCCGAGGATCACGGCCTGCGCGCCGCGCTTCGCCAGTGCCTCGATGATCGACACATACGTCGCGCGCGATTCCGCCGAGATGACGCCGTGACACAGCTCGTCGTAGATGATCCGGTGCACGTCGTCACGCCCGCGTTCGTCCGGCACGAGCACTTCCATGCCGAATCTTGCGTGCAGCCGCTCCGCATAGAACGGCAATTCCATCGTGTAGCGCGTGCCGAGCAGGGCGACGCGCTCGACGCCCGCGTCGCGCAGCGCGCTGCCGGTCGGATCGGCGATATGCAGGAACGGCAGCGCCACCGCGGCTTCGATCGCGTCGTGCACGCGATGCATCGTATTGGTCGTCAGTACGACGAGATCGGCGCCGGCCGCTTCGAGCTGGCGTGCGGCGTCGGCCATCCGTTCGCCGAGCGCCACCCAGTCGTGCGTGCGCTGCAGCGCTTCGATTTCCGCGAAATCGACCGTGACGAGCACGCTCTTCGCGTTGTGATGCCCGCCGTGCAGCGCCTTCGAGTGCCGGTTGATCATCCGGTAGTACTCGGCCGACGATTCCCAGCTCATGCCGCCGATCAGTCCGATCGTCTTCATCCGTCACCTTTTCGTTTCGTGTGTCGCGGCAGACGAGTATAGGCGCCGCTGGCCGCGCCCGACCGGTACGATCCCCACCAAGCGGGCCGGTACGGCGCAGCCGGCTGCGGCCGGCCGGCGCCGGGCGTACGCGGCAGTTGAAACCGGCACTGTGTTTTTGTACAGTATCGGCACCGTGAACCCGTCCACCATTCCGCCTGCCGATCCGCACGTGCCACCGCCGGGCGACGCGCTGCCGCGCATGCGCAAGATCATTCACTGCGACTGCGATTGCTTCTACGCGTCGGTCGAGATGCGCGACGACCCGTCGCTGCGCAACCGGCCGCTCGCGGTCGGCGGCCGGCCCGACCAGCGCGGCGTGATCGCGACCTGCAATTACGAGGCGCGGCGCTACGGCGTGCATTCGGCGATGTCGTCGGCGCTCGCGATGCGCAAGTGTCCGGACCTGTTGATCCTGCCGTCCGCGATGGACAAGTACCGCGCGGCGTCGCGGCAGATCATGGCGATCTATCGCGACTACACGCCGGACGTCGAGCCGCTGTCGCTCGACGAGGCGTACCTCGACGTCAGCGGGTCGGACCGGTGCCAGGGCAGTGCGACGCTGATCGCGCGCGAGATCCGCCAGCGCGTGTTCGACACGGTCGGCGTGACCGTATCGGCCGGCGTCGCGCCGAACAAGTTCATCGCGAAAATCGCGTCCGACTGGAACAAGCCGGACGGCCTGTTCGTCGTGCGGCCGCACGAGATCGACGCGTTCGTCGCGGCGCTGCCGGTGCGCAAGCTGCACGGCGTCGGCAAGGTGACGGCCACGCGGCTCGACCGGCTCGGCATTCAGACCTGCGCGCAGTTGCGCGACTGGCCGTTGATCGACCTGCACCGCGAGTTCGGCGCATTCGGGCGGCGGCTGTACGAACTGTCGCGCGGGATCGACGAACGGCCCGTGCAGGCCGACCAGGAGCGCAAGTCGGTCAGCGTCGAGACGACCTACGTGACCGACCTGACGACGCTCGAACAATGCGCGGACGAAATCCGCCGCCTCGTCGTGCAGCTCGACGCGCGGATTGCGCGCGCGGGCGCCGCGCGGTCGATCCGCAAGCTGTACGTGAAGATCCGTTTCGCCGATTTCCAGCGCACGACGGTCGAGTGCGTGGCCGATGCGACGAATACGGAGACGGCCGTCACGCTGCTCGCGAAGGGGTTGCAGCGCCGCGCGCAGGCCGTGCGTCTGCTCGGCGTCGGCGTGCGCATCGACGAGGACACGGCCGAGCGCCACGGGCAATACTCGCTGTTCGACGACGACCCGCCCGCACCATGAAAAAAGGCACCGCCGAAGCGGTGCCTGTCGATGTGGCCGGAACGGCCGGGCGGCGCGCTCAGTGCGCGGGCGTGGCCATCCCGTTGTGGCGCAGCAGCGCATCGATTTCCGGCTCGCGGCCGCGGAACGCCTTGAACGAATCCATCGCCGGGCGGCTGCCGCCGACCTCGAGGATCTCGCGGCGATAGCGCGTGCCGGTGGCCGCGTCGAGCACGCTGCCGCTCTGGGCGGCCGCTTCCTCGAACGCCGCGTATGCGTCGGCCGACAGCACCTCGGCCCACTTGTAGCTGTAGTAGCCGGCCGCGTAGCCGCCCGCGAAGATGTGGCTGAACGTGTTCGGCCAGCGCGAGAATGCTGCCTGCGGGATCACGTGATAGCGCTCGTTGATCTCGCGCGCGAACGCGGTCACGCCGGTGGCGCCGGCCGGGTCGAAGTCGACGTGCAGCAGCATGTCGAACATCGAGAACACGATCTGGCGCAGCGTGCCGAGCCCGCTCTGGAAGTTCTTCGCGGCGATCATCTTGTCGAACAGCTCACGCGGCAGCGTGGCGCCCGTATCGACGTGCGACGACATCGACGACAGCACGTCCCATTCCCAGCAGAAGTTTTCCATGAACTGCGACGGCAGCTCGACCGCGTCCCATTCGACACCGTTGATGCCCGACACGCCGAGCTCGTCGACGCGCGTGAGCATGTGGTGCAGCCCGTGGCCGAACTCGTGGAACAGCGTGATGACTTCGTCGTGCGTGAAGCACGCGGGCTTGCCGCCGATCGGTGCCGAGAAGTTGCAGGTGAGGTAGGCGACCGGCGTCTGCACGTCGCCGCCGCGCTTCGCACGCGAGCGTGCGTCGTCCATCCATGCGCCGCCGCGCTTGCCTTCGCGTGCGTACAGGTCGAGATAGAACTGCGCGACGAGCGAGCCGTCGCGGTTTTCGACGCGGAAGAAGCGCACGTCCTTGTGCCATACCGGCGCATCGTCCGCCTTGATCCGCACGCCGAACAGCGTCTCGGTGACGTTGAACAGGCCCTTCAGCACGGCCGGCTCAGGGAAGTACTGCTTGACCTCGTTTTCCGAGAACGCGTAGCGCTGCTGGCGCAGCTTTTCGGCTGCGTATGCGACGTCCCACGGCGCGAGTTCGGTCAGGCCGAGTTCCTTCGCGGCGAATGCGCGCAGCTCGTCCCAGTCCTTGTCTGCGTGCGGGCGCGCGCGCGTCGCGAGATCCTCGAGGAATGCGATCACCTGTTGCGGCGATTCGGCCATCTTCGGCGCGAGCGACACTTCGGCGAAGTTGCGGTAGCCGAGCATCTGCGCCTCTTCGTGGCGCAGCATCAGCTCGTCGGCGACGATTGCGGTGTTGTCCCATTCGGCCTTGCCGTCGCCGTACTGCGGCCCGAGCTCCGACGCGCGCGTTGCATACGCGCGGTAGAGCGTCTCGCGCAGCGCGCGGTTGTCCGCGTACTGCAGCACCGGGAAGTACGACGGGAAGTGCAGCGTGAATTTCCAGCCGTCCTTGGCGTCCTTCTGCGCGGCTTCGCGGGCGGCTTCGATCGCGTCGCCGGGCAGGCCGGCCAGGTCGGCCTCGTCCTCGACGAAGTGCGCGTACGCGTTGGTTGCGTCGAGGACGTGGTCGGAGAACGCCTTCGACAGGGCGGCCTGTTGTTCCTGCAGTTCCGCGAAGCGCGGTTTCTGGTCCTCGGGCAGCTCGGCGCCCGACAGGCGGAAATCGCGCAGCGCGTTGTCGAGGATCTTCTTGCGCTCGGCGGACAGCGTCGCGTATTCGGCGCTCGCGGCGATCGCCTTGTACTTCTCGTACAGCGCGAGATTCTGGCCGACGCTCGACCAGAATTCGGTCACGCGCGGCAGGTTTTCACCGTAGGCGGCGCGCAGTTCGGGCGTGTCGGCGACCGCGTTCAGGTGGCCGACGATGCCCCATGCGCGGCCGAGCGGCTCCGTCGCGTGCTCGACCGTCTCGACGACGGCGGCCCAGGTCGGCGGCGTCGCGTTCGCGCTCGCGGCTTCGACCGCGCGGCTGGCGGCATCGAGCAGCGTGTCGAGCGCGGGCGTCACGTGTTCCGGGCGGATTTCGCCGAAACGGGGCAGGCCGGAGAAGTCGAGGAGCGGATTGGTAGTGGCGCTGGCGGACATAAGACTCCCTGTCTGTTGCCGGATGAACCGGGATGAAAAGGGTAACGGCGGCTAGGCGCGATGGCGCCCGATACCGACATTATTGGGGCGCATCGTGCGCTTTCCAATCGTTAGTTTCTAATGACGCGATTGACGCAAGGTCGGATGCGGGGCGACGGGCTTCCGGCGACGGGCGGCCGGCGGAGGAGGCCGCCCGCTGGCGACCGGTGCGGCGCAGCCGCGGCGATGCGGCTGGCGAGACGCCGGCGCACGGAACTGCGCGCCGGCTGAACGGGCGGGGTGTCAGGCTGCGGCAGCAGCGGCGCGCTCGGCCGCTTCGATCGTGTTGATCAGCAGCATCGTGATGGTCATCGGGCCGACGCCGCCCGGCACCGGCGTGATGTGGCCGGCAACTTCCTTCACGCCCGCGAAATCGACGTCGCCGCACAGCTTGCCCGCGTCGTCGCGGTTCATGCCGACGTCGATCACCGTCGCGCCCGGCTTCACCATGTCGGCGGTCAGGATGTTGCGCTTGCCGACCGCGGCGACCACGATGTCGGCCTGCCGCGTGTGCGCGGCGAGGTCGCGCGTCTTGCTGTGGCAGATCGTCACGGTTGCGCCGGCGTCGAGCAGCATCATCGCCATCGGCTTGCCGACGATGTTCGAACGGCCGATCACGACCGCGTTCGCGCCCTGCAGCGCGATGTCATGCGCCTCGAACATCTTCATCACGCCGTACGGCGTGCACGGACGGAACAGCGGCTTGCCGGTCATCAGCGCGCCGGCGTTCGCAACGTGAAAGCCGTCGACGTCCTTCTCCGGCGCGATCGCCTCGATCACCTTGTGGCTGTCGATATGCGCGGGCAGCGGCAGCTGGACGAGGATGCCGTGGATCTTCGGGTCGCGGTTCAGTTCGTCGATGCGCGCGAGCAGGCCGGCTTCCGACAGCGTGGCCGGGTACGCATCCTTCAGCGAGAAGAAACCGTTGTCCTCGCACGCCTTGATCTTGTTGCGCACATAGACTTCGCTCGCCGGGTTTTCGCCGACGAGGATCACCGCGAGACCGGGCTGGTGGCCGCGAGCGGTCAGGGCGGCGGCGCGTTCGCCAGCCTGCGCGCGCAGGGTCTTCGAAAGGGCGTTGCCGTCGATGAGGAGGGCTGTCATGGTGGTGGTCCTGCCGGGAAGTTGGAATGCGGGCGTACGGCACCCGAAGCGCCGTAGCAAAGCACGCAATTATACCGTTCGCCTGCTGCCGTCCGACAGGGAATCAACGGGAAGCGTCATGACCGCGGCGCGTGCGCCGGGAGGAAAGGCCGCCGCCGCGCGAGTGGGCCGCATCGCGCGGGGCGGCAAACACCGGTTGCGGGCCGGGCGGGCAGCGCCGCCGCGGCCGGCGTCGACGCTCAGGCCTGCTTCTTCGACAGCGCGAGGCGCAGCAGGTCGGCCACCGTGTTGACGTTGAGCTTTTCCATGATGTTCGCGCGGTGCGCTTCGACCGTCTTGATGCTGATGCCGAGATCGTCGGCGATCTGCTTGTTCAGGCGGCCCGCGATGATGCGTTCGAGCACCTGCTGCTCGCGCGCGGTCAGCTTCGACAGGCGTTCGCTCGCGGCACGCTGTTCCTGGACGCTCTTGCTTTCGCTTCGGGCCTTGTCGAGCATCCGCTCGACGAGCTTGCGCAACTCGGCTTCGTCGAACGGTTTCTCGATAAAGTCCATCGCACCCTTTTTCATCGTCGACACGGCCATCGGCACGTCGCCGTGACCCGTGACGAAGATGATCGGCAGCGCGGCATTGTCGGCGATCAGGCGTTCCTGCAGCTCGAGACCGCTCATGCCCGACATCCGCACGTCGAGGATCAGGCATGCGATCTGGCCGGCCTGCTGCGCCGGCTGGTATGCATCGAGGAACTGCTCCGCGCTCGAGAAGCATTGCACGCGATAGCCGTTCGCCTCCAGCAGCCAGCGCAGCGAGTCCCGTACGGCCTCGTCGTCGTCAACGACAAAGACGGTTTCCTGAGTGGTGGTGACAGGGCTATTCATAGTTCTCCCGTAACGGTATGTGATGCCGATGCCTCGCGCCCCCCTTGGCCGAGATCAGCGGGTTCCCCAATGGGCAGGCTGCAGTGGAACGTCGCGCCGGAAATGCGGCCATCCGGCTCGACGTTGTTGACCACCCACAGACGCCCCCGATGCGATTCGATGATCGAACGGCAGATGTTCAGCCCCATGCCCATGCCATCGGACTTGGTGCTGTAAAACGGTTCAAACAGGCGCTCGGCGGTCGCTTCGTCGACGCCCGGACCCTGGTCGATCACGCGGATGTCGACGAAGCCCGCATCGATGTCGGCGACGACGCGGATCACGCCGTCCGCCGCCGCCGGCTTCACGTCGGCCATCGCCTCGGCCGCGTTCTTCATCAGGTTCATCAACACCTGCTCGATCAGCACGGGGTCGACATAAATAATAGGCATTCTTGCGAGGATTTCCGTGACGATCCGGATCCTGCGCTTTCTGGCCTCGATTTCGGCAAGCCCGACCGCGTCGGCGACGATGTCCGCGACCCTTGCCGGCTGGCGTTTCGGCTCGCTGCGCTTCACGAATTCGCGAATCCGCTTGACGATCATCCCGGCGCGCAGCGCTTGCTGCGCGGTCTTTTCCAGCGCGGGCTGCAGCGTCTCGGGCGTGCCGCGGCCGCTCTTGACGAGCGCGAGCGTGCCGGAGCAGTAGTTGTTGATCGCGGCGAGCGGCTGATTCAATTCGTGAGCAATCGACGACGCCATTTCACCCATCGTCATCAATCGGCTCGTGAACTGCAGCTTCTCTTCCTGCTGGTGCGCGAGTTCCTGCGCCTTCTTGCGGGTGGTGATGTCGGTGGCGATCTGCATCTGCGCGAGGTGGCCGTCGACCCACTGGATGTACTGGCGGCGCACTTCGAACCATTTCTGGATGCTCTCGACGTACACCTCCTGCGCATCGGCGGTGCTGCTCGTCAGCGCGGCGGCCGGCAGGCCCGCGAACGCGTCGACCATGTCGATCGAGTCGGACGAGGCCTGCGCGCGGTCGAAGCCGCCGCCCGACAGCTCGAGATGGCCGTCCGGGCGGATGCCGAACAGGTGGCGGTAGTAGCGGTTCGCGAACAGCAGCTCGGCTTCGTCGGCGGCCAGCACCGACACCGCGGCGTCGAGGCTTTCGAGCACCGTCGTGAAGCGCTCGTGCGCGGCCGCGAGTTCCTCGCGTGCGCGCTTCGGCTCGGTGATGTCGGTCATCGACGACATCCAGCCGGTCTGGCGGCCCGAGCTGTCGATCAGCGGCGACACGTACAGGCGCGCGTGGAACAGCGTGCCGTTCTTGCGCCGCACGCGCAGCTCGAAGCCCGAGCTCGGCGCCTTGCCGCGCAGCGTCATGTCGAGCTGGCGCTGCATTTCCGGGTAGGCGTCGCGCGGCCAGTACGGGAACGGTGCGACCTTGCCGACCAGGTCGGTTTCGTCCCAGCCGGTCATCCGGCAGAACGCGGGGTTCACGTGCGTGATGCGGCCGTGCATGTCGAGCACGCGCATGCCGATCAGCACCGAGTTCTCCATCGCCCGGCGGAAGAACGCCTCGGCGTACAGCGCCTGCTGCGCCTCGAAGCGCTGGCGCGTGTGCTTCCACAGGCTCCAGAGGCTCCACAGCACGAAGCACGACAGGCCGGCGACGAGCCACACGAGCGTGTTGTTGGTCAGGTTCGTGAGCTGCGGGAATGCGTACACGCGCACCGTCAGCCCCTGGCCGGGCGGGTCGAGCGGCAGGTCGTAGTGCGAATCGCGCGGCAGGCGCGGGCGCGTCGACGTGGACGACAGCTCGCGGTTGTTCGCGTCGGTGATCGAGATCTTGTACTTCGACGACAGTTCCTGCGGGATGTCGTGCTTCAGGATGCCCTCGACCGAGAACACGGCGGCGATCGAGCCGAGATATTCGCGGTCGCCGCGCATCACCGGCGTCTGCAGCGTGATGAAGCCGTTGCCGAAGTCGTCGTAGATCAGCGGCGAATAGGCCTGGCGGCGCGTGCTGCGCGCCTCGTCGTACGCGCCGCGCACGGCGTCCTGCATCTGTGCGTCGCCGGGCTTCGCGAGCCGCTGGCCGAGCAACGGCGGGTGCACGGTCGGCCAGCGCTGCACGCCGGGCGCGGTGTACCAGTTCAGGTAGAGGATTTCCGGATGCGTCTGCATCACGTCCGCGACGGCCATCTGGAATGCGTTCTGGTCGAGGCGGCCCGATGCGAGATCGCGCGACAGCGCCTGCAGCTGTTCCTGCGCACCCGTCATCGACAGGCGGATCTGCTGCTGCGCCCACGCGACGTTACGGAACAGGGTGTCTTCCTGCTGCTGCTGTTCGCGGCGATTCAGGCTCCACAGGATGAGGCTCATCACCACGAGGAACACCAGGATCGACAGCAGCGGCGTCAACAAATAGGAGTTGGACCACCACGGTCCGTGGTGCCAACGGGACGGCTGCGACTCCGCCGGCGGGCCCGGCGGTCGCGCCGAGCGTGCGAAAAGCCGATCGGTCAACATGGCAGGATTGTAGCGCAGCGCAATACATGGAAAACCTATACCGGATATGTTGAACGGAAACGGTTTTGTTCCGACGACACGTGCCGGAGAGCCCCGAAATATGGGTGCAGCGCAGCAATATTTCGCATTGCGAGAAAAGATCTCACAATTCGAAAATTTTGTTGCGCAGGCCCGTGCACGCTCATTACAATCCGCTGGAGCTTGCCCGCAGCCGGCCGTGTCGCGTCGTCTGCACGAGAGCGATCCTCACATTCCAGGACCCAGGAGACGAGAATGTCCGCTGTACCGAACGAAGTGATGAAATATGTCGCCGCCGAACGTGACGACGACCCGCAAGAAACCGTCGAGTGGCTGGAGTCGCTCGATGGCGTGATCTCCTCCGTGGGCACCGGCCGTGCGCATTACCTGATCGAAAAGCAGATCGAGTTCGCCCGCATGCACGGCGAACACCTGCCGTTCTCCGCCAACACCCCGTACATCAACACGATTCCGGTCGCCGGCCAGGCGAAGATCCCGGGCGACCAGGACATCGAGCACCGCATCCGTTCGTACACGCGCTGGAACGCGCTGGCGATGGTGCTGCGCGCAGGCAAGGACACGAACGTCGGCGGCCACATCGCGTCGTTCGCATCGGCCGCGACGCTCTATGACGTCGGCTACAACCACTTCTGGCACGCAGCGTCCGACCAGCACGGCGGCGATCTCGTGTTCGTGCAGGGCCACTCGTCGCCGGGCGTATATTCGCGCGCGTTCCTGCTCGGCCGCCTGAAGGAAGAGCAGCTCGACAACTTCCGCCAGGAAGTCGACGGCCAGGGCATCTCGTCGTATCCGCACCCGTGGTTGATGCCGGACTTCTGGCAGTTCCCGACCGTGTCGATGGGTCTCGGCCCGATCATGGCGATCTACCAGGCGCGCTTCATGAAGTACCTGGAAGCACGCGGCATCGCGAAGACGGAAGGCCGCAAGGTGTGGGCATTCCTCGGCGACGGCGAGACGGACGAACCGGAATCGCTCGGCGCGATCGGGATGGCGAGCCGCGAGAAGCTCGACAACCTCGTGTTCGTGATCAACTGCAACCTGCAGCGTCTCGACGGCCCGGTGCGCGGCAACGGCAAGATCATCCAGGAACTCGAATCGGAATTCCGCGGTGCCGGCTGGAACGTGATCAAGGTCATCTGGGGCAGCCGCTGGGATGCGCTGTTCGCCCGCGACAAGTCGGGCGCGCTGATGCGCCGCATGATGGAAGCCGTCGACGGCGAATACCAGACGTACAAGTCGGAGTCGGGCGCGTTCGTTCGCGAGCACTTCTTCAACACGCCTGAACTGAAGGCACTGGTTGCCGACTGGTCGGACGACGACATCTGGGCGCTGAACCGCGGCGGCCACGATCCGCACAAGATCTACGCAGCGTTCCACGAAGCCACGAACACGAAGGGCGCACCGACCGTCATCCTCGCGAAGACCATCAAGGGCTACGGGATGGGCGAGTCGGGCCAGGCGATGAACATCACGCACCAGCAGAAGAAGCTGCCGGTCGAGCAACTGAAGAAGTTCCGTGACCAGTTCCGCCTGCCGATCACCGACGAGCAGATCGCCGACGTGCCGTACCTCAAGTTCGAGGAAGGCTCGAAGGAACTCGAATACATGCGCCAGAAGCGCATGGACCTCGGCGGCTACCTGCCGCATCGCCGCGAGAAGGCGACGTCGCTGCCGGTGCCGGCGCTCGACGCGTTCGAGCCGCTGCTGAAGGGCACGGGCGAAGGCCGCGAGATCTCGACGACGATGGCGTTCGTGCGGATCCTGAACATCCTGCTGAAGGACAAGGCGCTGGGCAAGCGCGTCGTGCCGATCGTCCCGGACGAATCGCGTACGTTCGGCATGGAAGGCCTGTTCCGCCAGATCGGTATCTGGAACCAGGAAGGCCAGAAGTACGTGCCGGAAGATTCCGACCAGCTGATGTTCTACAAGGAATCGCAAACCGGCCAGATCCTGCAGGAAGGCATCAACGAAGCGGGCGGCATGTGCGACTGGATCGCGGCGGCGACGTCGTACTCGACGCACGGCGAGATCATGGTGCCGTTCTACATCTTCTATTCGATGTTCGGCTTCCAGCGGATCGGCGACCTCGCCTGGGCCGCAGGCGACATGCGTTCGCGCGGCTTCCTGCTCGGCGGTACCGCGGGCCGCACGACGCTGAACGGCGAAGGCCTGCAGCACGAAGACGGCCACTCGCTCCTGTGGGCGGCATCGGTGCCGAACTGCGTGAGCTACGACCCGACGTTCGGCTATGAACTCGCGGTGATCATCCAGGACGGCCTGCGCCGCATGGTGCAGGACCAGGAAGACGTGTACTACTACGTCACGGTGATGAACGAGAACTACGAGCACCCGGCGATTCCGCAGGGCGAGCACGTGGCGGCCGACATCATCAAGGGCATGTACGCGTTCAAGAAGGCCGACGCCGACAAGAAGGCGCCGCGCGTCCAGCTGCTCGGCGCGGGCACGATCTTCAACGAAGTGATCGCTGCCGCCGACCTGCTGAAGAACGACTGGGGCGTTGCCGCCGATCTGTGGAGCGTGCCGAGCTTCACCGAGCTCGCGCGTGAAGGCCACCAGGTCGAACGCTGGAACCTGCTCCATCCGACCGAAGAGCGTCGCCTGTCGCACGTGCAGAAGTGCCTGAAGGACACGCAGGGCCCGGTCATCGCGTCGACCGACTACGTTCGCGCGCTGGTCGACCAGATCCGCGGCCAGATCGATCGCCGCTTCGTCGTGCTGGGCACGGACGGCTTCGGCCGCTCGGATACCCGCGAGAAGCTGCGTCACTTCTTCGAAGTCGACCGTCACTGGGTCACCGTCGCCGCGCTCAACGCGCTGGCCGACGAAGGCACGATCGAGCGCAAGGTGGTCGCGGACGCGATTGCCAAGTACAACCTCGATCCGTCCAAGCCCAACCCGATGACCGTTTAACGCACACGCCGTGTGATGCCGCGCGCCGCTCCCGCGAGGGAGCGCGCGCAGCCATGGAGACAGAAACAGATGAGTCAAGCGATCGAAGTGAAGGTGCCGGATATCGGCGATTACAAGGACGTGCCGGTGATCGAGATCGGCGTGAAGGTCGGCGATACGGTCGAGCCCGAGCAGTCGCTCGTCACGCTCGAGTCGGACAAGGCGACGATGGACGTCCCGAGCCCGGTAGGCGGCGTCGTGAAGGAAATCAAGGTCAAGGTGGGCGATTCCGTTTCGGAAGGCTCGCTGATCATCCTGCTCGAAGGGGGCGCCGCGGCGCAGGCCAATGGCGCGGCTGCGCCGGCCGCAGCACCGGCTCCGGCAGCAGCGCCGGCACCGGCCGCAGCAGCCCCGGCGGCCGCACCGGCCGCAGCCGGCGGCACGCTCGAAGTGAAGGTGCCCGACATCGGCGACTACAAGGACGTGCCGGTGATCGAGATCGGCGTGAAGATCGGCGACACGGTCGAGAAGGAACAGTCGCTCGTCACGCTCGAGTCGGACAAGGCGACGATGGACGTGCCGAGCCCGGCCGCCGGCATCGTGAAGGACATCAAGGTCAAGGTGGGCGATTCGGTATCGGAAGGCACGCTGATCGTGCTGCTCGAAGCCGCAGGCGCACCGGCCGCCGCCCCGCAGGCGAGCGCACCGGCTCCGGCCGCTGCCGCGCCGGCACCGGCTGCCGCACCGGCACCCGCGAAGGCTGCGCCGGCACCGGCTGCTGCCGCACCGGCCGCCGCGCCGTCGGGTGAATACCGCGCCAGCCACGCGTCGCCGTCGGTGCGCAAGTTCGCGCGCGAACTCGGCGTCGAAGTCGCTCGCGTGCAGGGTTCCGGTCCGAAGGGCCGTATCACGAAGGAAGACGTCACGGGCTTCGTGAAGGGCGTGATGACGGGCCAGCGCGCGGCACCGAGCGCGGCAGCCGCGCCGGCAGGCGGCGGCGAGCTGAACCTGCTGCCGTGGCCGAAGGTCGACTTCTCGAAGTTCGGCCCGTTCGAGGCGAAGCCGCTGTCGCGCATCAAGAAGATCTCGGGCGCGAACCTGCATCGCAACTGGGTGATGATCCCGCACGTCACGAACAACGACGAAGCGGACATCACCGAGCTCGAAGCGCTGCGTGTCCAGCTGAACAAGGAGCACGAAAAGGCGGGCGTGAAGTTCACGATGCTCGCGTTCGTGATCAAGGCAGTCGTCGCCGCACTGAAGAAGTTCCCGACCTTCAACGCGAGCCTCGACGGCGACAACCTCGTGTTCAAGCAGTACTTCCACGTCGGTTTCGCGGCCGATACGCCGAACGGCCTGGTCGTGCCGGTGATCCGCGATGCGGACAAGAAGGGCCTCGTTGACATCGCGAAGGAAATGAGCGACCTGTCGAAGGCCGCGCGCGAAGGCAAGCTGAAGCCGGACCAGATGCAGGGCGGCTGCTTCTCGATCTCGTCGCTCGGCGGGATCGGCGGCACGAACTTCACGCCGATCATCAACGCGCCGGAAGTGGCGATCCTCGGGTTGTCGCGCGGGCAGACGAAGCCGGTGTGGGACGGCAAGCAGTTCGTGCCGCGTCTCATGCTGCCGCTGTCGCTGTCGTATGACCATCGCGTGATCGATGGCGCGGAAGCCGCGCGGTTCAATGCGTATCTCGGCGCGTTGCTCGGCGATTTCCGTCGCATCGCTCTTTGATGAGCGGGGGGATGGCTCGCGGGGGCGTGGTTTTGTGTAGGTTCTCCACGCCTTTGTCATTGAACCTGTTTCGCTAACGGTCTATTGGCGTCGCCCCTGCGCGGGGCGGCGGTCACTTTTCTTTGTCTTCCAAAGAAAAGTAACCAAAAGAAAGGCGCGTCCTTGGGCGGACGGCAAAGGTGGTCCTGCCCAGGTTCCCGTCCTTCTGTCAGGCCGTAGTAGCGGGTTTTTCGCGGGTTTCTCCTCCTCTGTCTGCAGCTAATCAAGAAGGGGACAGTAATGAGTCTCATCGAAGTCAAGGTTCCGGATATCGGCGATTTCAGCGGCGTCGATGTCATCGAAGTCAACGTCAAACCCGGCGACGTGATCGAAAAAGAGCAAACGCTCATCACGCTCGAATCCGACAAGGCCTCCATGGAAGTGCCCAGCGACGTCGCCGGCACCGTCAAGGAAATCAAGGTCAAAGCCGGCGAGAAAGTCTCGCAAGGCACCGTCATCGCCATCGTCGAAGCCTCGGCAGGCGCCGCGGCGCCCGCGAAGGCACCCGAGGCAGCGAAGCCCGCAGCCGCTGCACCGGCACCGGCCGCAGCCGCTCCGGCGCCCGCGCCGCAAGCCGGCAGCTACGCCGGCGCAGCCGACATCGAGTGCGACATGCTCGTGCTCGGCGCCGGCCCCGGCGGCTACTCGGCCGCGTTCCGCGCGGCCGATCTCGGCATGAAGACCGTGCTCGTCGAACGCTACTCGACGCTCGGCGGCGTGTGCCTGAACGTAGGCTGCATCCCGTCGAAGGCGCTGCTGCATACGTCGCTCGTCGTCGAGGAAGCCGCGGCGCTCGCGTCGCACGGCATCACGTTCGGCAAGCCGGAAGTCGACCTCGACAAGCTGCGCGACTTCAAGGGCGGCGTCGTCAAGAAACTGACGACGGGCCTCGCCGGCATGGCCAAGGCACGCAAGGTCGAAGTGGTCACCGGCGTCGGCGCATTCGTGGATCCGTTCCACATGGAAGTGCAGGGCGAAAACGGCAAGAAGGTCGTCAAGTTCAAGCAGGCGATCATCGCCGCGGGCTCGCAAGCCGTGAAGCTGCCGTTCATGCCGGAAGACCCGCGCGTCGTCGATTCGACGGGCGCTCTCGAACTGCGCCAGCTGCCGAAGCGCATGCTCGTGATCGGCGGCGGCATCATCGGCCTCGAAATGGCCACGGTGTACTCGACGCTCGGCGCCGAGATCGACGTCGTCGAAATGATGGACGGCCTGATGATGGGCGCCGACCGCGATCTCGTGAAGGTCTGGGAAAAGTACAACGCGAAGCGCTTCGGCAACGTCATGCTGAAGACCAAGACGGTCGGCGCGGAAGCGAAGGAAGACGGCATCTACGTGAAGTTCGAGGGCGAGAAGGCGCCGGCGGAAGCGCAGCGCTACGACCTCGTGCTCGTCGCAGTGGGCCGCAGCCCGAACGGCAAGAAGATCGGTGCCGACAAGGCCGGTGTCGCAGTCACGGACCGCGGCTTCATCGACGTCGACAAGCAGATGCGCACGAACGTGCCGCACATCTTCGCAATCGGCGATATCGTCGGCCAGCCGATGCTCGCGCACAAGGCCGTGCACGAAGGCCACGTCGCAGCGGAAGCCGCGCACGGCGAGAAGGCGTATTTCGACGCACTGCAGATCCCGTCGGTGGCCTACACCGATCCGGAGGTGGCGTGGGCCGGCAAGACGGAAGACCAGTGCAAGGCCGAAGGCATCAAGTACGGCAAGGCCGTGTTCCCGTGGGCCGCTTCGGGCCGCGCGATCGCGAACGGCCGTGACGAAGGCTTCACGAAGCTGATCTTCGACGAGGAAACCCATCGCGTGATCGGTGGCGCCATCGTCGGCCTGAACGCGGGCGACCTGATCAGCGAAGTGTGCCTCGCCGTCGAGATGGGTGCGGACGCGGAAGACATCGGCAAGACGATCCATCCGCACCCGACGCTCGGCGAATCGGTCGGCATGGCCGCCGAACTGTACGAAGGCGTCTGTACGGACCTGCCGCCGCAACGCAAGAAGTAACGCGGCCGGCACGGCCGGCCATGCGCCGGCCGCGAAAAAACGCCGCCGCCCGGGCAATCCGGGCGGCGGCGTTTTCTTTTGTACGCAGCTGGCGCGAGGGTCAAGCGGCCGTTCGAAGCCGGCTGGCGGCTGCCGGTTCGCACACGTTCCGGCGTCAGAAACGAAAAAGCCGCGCTGGGCGCGGCTTTTTCAGGAGCAGGGGACGCTTACGCGGCCGGCTTGCTCGAACGACGTGCAGCAGCGGCGGTAGCAGCCTTCGTTGCGACGGCAGCAGCAGCGTTGAAGTTCGTTTCAGCGATTTCGACGGCTTGCTTCGTGGCCTTCTGAACCGTTTCGTACGTGGTGTTCGCAGCGTTCAGTGCCGACTTCAGCGCGGCGACAGCCGTTTCCGAACCGGCCGGGGCGTTCTTCGCGACGTTGTCGACGAGTGCCTGGACCTTCTTGTTCTGCTCTTCGAATTGCGCTTCGGCAACCTTCGTGAACTCGGCTTGCGTCGACGATGCGATTTCGTACAGGTGACGGCCGTACGACAGCACCTTTTCAGCGACCGGCTGCGACAGGCTGGCTTGCAGTGCGATCAGTTCCTGAGCGTCCTTCACCGACAGCAGACGCTGTGCGTTTTCCTGGCTCTCGGCCAGCGTCGACTTCACGACCTGCAGGTTGAGTTCGATCAGCTTTTCGACGCCTTCGAACGCCTTGGTCGTCAGACCGAACAGGCTTTCGAGGTTGGCTTTTTGTGCAGCGGCGATTTGCTCGGGGGTCAGCAAGGACATGTCAAGCTCCTGAAAAGCGATCACGTCGATCGCAGGGTAAAGGGCACTACGCAGGGGAACCTCGGATGTGCGTGCTTTGTGCAACGCAGCAATGAGGCGTATTTTAGGGCAGAGAAAACGGATGTCAAGTATTATTTGTGCGTTGCACAATCGCGACAAATTATCGATAAAACAACGAGTTATCGTGGTCGTCCGGAATCGGTTTCACGCGTGATCCCAGATGGTGCGCACGACCGCGGGGCAAGCGCGGCGCACCATGATCATGCACAGGTAAACCTGACAGGCCCATGGAACGTTATCCTTCTGTCCTTGTCGAAAAACGCGCTGTTTTTGATGCGCGTGCCGTTGCGACGTGCCGCCGCCACGGTCGAGACCGGCGCCTTTGGCACGCCGGGCACCGGATACGTAGTTTCCCCGCTTTAAATCGCCTCCAAAGTGACGTTATCTCAATTAACCGTGTGGTAATCGGGAGACGGGCGCTGTCGGGCAGTGCACCCATGAGTTTTTTCGATGGGGGCGGGAGGGTTCATTGGTCTGAGGTTGACCGACCCTTACATTCCGGTTTAACGACGATCGGTAAGTGCCTAATATTGCTCTTTTTTTCAGCTTTAACTACACTTGCGGGAACCTCCCGCCCGCTTTGTCCAGACCCCAATGAAAGCCGAATCGTTTTCACCCCGCAGATTGTTGCAGAGCATGACGCTCGGCACGGCTGTGTCGGTCGCAGTCGCCTTGCTGGCGACCACCGCGTCCGTCGTGCCTGCTGACGCCTTTGCCGCCACTGCGAAGACCCAACAAGCCGCCAAGAAAAAGGCCGTCGCTCCTGCTTCGTCAGCGAAGAAGAAGTCGGCCAAGGCGACGTCCGACAAATCCGCCAAGGTCGCTGCGGCCGATGCGCCGCGCGCGAAAGCGTCGCGAAAGCGCGTGACGCTCACGGCGAACAACCTGCATGGCGGCCATCGCGGCGCGGTCCGCAAGGTCGCGTTCCAGCCGCGCCGGCCGACGGTCGGCCAGGCGTTCGGCCTGCACGACACGCCCGACGCGCTCGCGCTGCGTTCGAGCGTCGCGTACGTCGTCGACCAGAATTCCGGCGAGCCGCTGTTCGACAAGAATTCGCACGCCGTCGTGCCGATCGCGTCGATCTCGAAGCTGATGACGGCGATGGTCGTGCTCGACTCGAAGTCGCCGATGACCGACCAGATCGAAGTCACCGACGAAGACCGCGACTACGAGAAGGGCACGGGCTCGCGCCTGTCGGTCGGCTCGGTGCTGTCGCGCGAGGACATGCTGCACATCGCGCTGATGGCGTCGGAAAACCGCGCGGCCGCGTCGCTGTCGCGCTACTACCCGGGTGGCCGTCCGGCGTTCATCGCTGCGATGAACGCGAAGGCGAAGGCGCTCGGCATGACCGATACGCACTTCGAGAATTCGACGGGCCTGTCGAGCTCGAACGTGTCGAGCGCACGTGATCTCGTGAAGATGGTCAATGCGGCGTACCAGTACCCGATGATTCGTCAGTTCTCGACCGATCGCACCTACGAGGTGTACACGGGCAAGCGCAACCTGGTCTACAACAGCACCAATGCGCTGATCCGCGGCAACGGCTCGTGGGACATCGGCCTGCAGAAGACGGGCTTCATCAACGAAGCGGGCGAATGCCTCGTGATGCAGGCGACGATCCACGGCCGGCCGATGGTGATGGTGCTGCTCGATTCGTTCGGCAAGTACTCGCGCTTCGCCGACGCATCGCGCCTGCGCAACTGGCTCGACGCCGGCGGCGGCGAGCGCCTGACGGCAGCCAACACGCCGAACGGCGGGACCTGATCGCGCCGCGGTGTTTCACGGCCGCTTCGCAGGCTGCAACGAAAAAGCCCCGCAATCGCGGGGCTTTTTTTCGTCCGGCAGAACCGGGATCGGAAGCGGAACCGGAGCGGCGAGGGCAGCCTTACGCCTGCCGTTGCAGCCCGTCCACGTCCTTCGAGGGCGCCGGCCGGTAGCCGAGCGATTCCGAGATGGTGAGCGCGGTGCGGCTCAGCTGGCCGAGCCACGCGTCCTGCAGGCGGTCGGCCGGTGCCGACAGCGACAGGCCCGCGACGAGCTTGCCCGAATCGTCGTAGATGCCGGCCGCGATACAGCGTACGCCGAGCTCCAGCTCCTCGTTGTCGCGCGCGCACGATTGCTGGCGGACGATCGTCAGCTCGCGCTCAAGCTTTGCGATGTCGGTGATGCTGTTCTGCGTATGGCCGGACAGCCCCGTGCGCGTGGCATAGGCGCGCACGCGCGATGTTTCGTCGGCCGCGAGGAACAGCTTGCCGACCGACGTCAGGTGCAGCGGCGCACGGCCGCCGATCGCGCGGACGACCTGCATCCCCGAGCGCTCCGAATACGCGCGCTCGATGTAGACGATCTCGTCGCCCTGACGCACCGACAGGTTCACGGTCTGCCCGGTGAGACGGTGCAGCTCGCGCATCGGCATCAGCGCCGCGTCGCGCACCGACAGGCGCGCCTTCACGAGGTTGCCGAGCTCCAGCAGCCGCATGCCGAGGCGATAGGTGCCGGGATCGGAGCGGTCGACGAGGCGACAGGTCACCATGTCGTTGAGGATGCGGTGCGCGGTCGACGGGTGCAGCTCCGTGCGCTGCGCCAGTTCCTTCAGGCTGACAGGATCACTGTGCGCGGCGAGCGCGTCCAGCAGCCGCATCATGCGTTCGATCACCTGGATCGACGTTTTTGAATCCGGGGTGGGTTGGCTCATGTCGGGGGAGAAATCGGTTGACGCGTCAAGCGGTGTTGCAACGATTGTATCTCGTATTGTGAAAAAAGCGAACGCCGTTCGAGGAAGTCCTCGTTTCGCGCACGGCGGGCTTGCGCGCGAACCGGCGTTGGTCTTGCCGGCCAAACGGCGGATAATGAGTGCCGTTTTCTCGAAGGAGCACGTATGCGAGTCGGTTTGTTCGTGACCTGCCTGGTCGATCTGATGCGCCCCGAAATCGGTTTCTCGGCGCTCAAGCTGATTCGCGACGCCGGCTACGAGGTGATCGTGCCGCCCGCGCAGACCTGCTGCGGCCAGCCGGCCTACAACTCGGGCGACCGCGCGCTCGCGCGCGACCTCGCGGAAAAGACGCTGCGCGAATTCGAGCAGTTCGATTACGTCGTTGCCCCGTCGGGTTCGTGCGGCGGGATGATCCGCGCGCACTACGGCGACCTGTTCCGCGACGACCCCGAACTGATGGGACGCTACACGCGGTTCCAGCAGAAAGTCCATGAGCTGACCGATTTCCTCGCGAACGTCGCGAAGGTGTCGCTCGCGCCGGGCGAATTCACGGGCCCCGTCACCTATCACGACGCGTGCTCGGGCCTGCGCGAACTCGGCGTGAAGGCACAGCCGCGCGCGCTGCTCGCGCAGCGCGGCGTCGCGGTTACCGAGATGAAGGACTGCGAGCACTGCTGCGGCTTCGGCGGCACGTTCGCGGTCAAGTACGGCGACATCTCGGCGGCCATCGCGGACGAGAAATGCGCGAACGTGCGCGCGTCGGGCGCGGGCACCGTCGTGCTCGGCGATCTCGGCTGCATGCTGAACATCGAAGGGCGGTTGCGCCGCACCGGCGACCGCGACACGCGCGTGCTGCACGTCGCGCAGGTGCTGGCGGGCGACGTCTGACGCCCGGTTCCGCTCACTTATTCCCCGATACCGCGATGCAAGTCCAATCGATGCATTTCAAGGCGCGCGCCGGCCAGAAGCTGGCCGACCAGCGCCTGCAGCAGAACCTGAAGAAGCTGTCGACGAAGTTCGTGTCGGCACGCGCCGACGCGATGACCGCGATCGACTTCCCGGCCACGCGCGCCGCGCTGAAGGCGCGCCGCAACCGCGCGCTGGAGAACCTCGACGTGTGGCTCGAAGCATTCGAGCGCGAAGCGACGCGGCGCGGCACGACGGTACTGTTCGCCGAAACGACCGCGGATGCCGCGCGGCTCGTGGCCGACATCGCGCGCCGGCACGACGTGAAGAAGGTCATCAAGACCAAGTCGATGGTGTCCGAGGAAATGCGCCTGAACGCGGTGCTCGCGGAGATGGGCGTGCAGTCGATCGAGACGGACCTCGGCGAATACATCCTGCAGATCAACGACAACGAGCCGCCGAGCCACATCATCGCGCCCGTCGTGCACAAGGACAAGGACGAGATCGCCGACCTGTTCGCGCGCACGCACCACCGCGAGCGGCTCACCGAGATTCCGGACATGACGCGCGAGGCACGCGAGGTGCTGCGCCCGCATTTCATGTCGGCCGACATGGGCGTGACGGGCGGCAACTTCGTGATCGCCGAGACCGGCTCGGTCGCGATCGTGACGAACGAAGGGAACGAGGGCATGTGCACGGTGATGCCGCGCGTGCACGTCGCGGTGACGGGCATCGAGAAGGTGCTGCCGACGCTCGAGGATCTCGCGACCGCGATGCGCCTGCTGCCGCGTTCCGCGACCGGGCAGAAGACGTCGAATTATTTCTCGCTGCTGACCGGGCCGCGCGGGCCCGGCGACGAGGACGGCCCCGAGCACAACTACGTGGTGCTGGTCGACGGCGGACGCACGGGCCTGATCGGCGGCGAATTCCAGGAGATGCTGCGCTGCATTCGCTGCGGCGCGTGCATGAACCACTGCCCGGTGTACCAGAAGGTCGGCGGCCATGCGTATGGCTGGGTCTATCCGGGGCCGATGGGGTCGGTGCTGACGCCGAGCTACGTCGGACTCGACCGCACGCTCGACCTGCCGCAGGCCGCGACGCTATGCGGCGAATGCGACAGCGTGTGCCCGGCCGGGATTCCGTTGTCGCACCTGTTGCGCACGCTGCGCGAGAAGCAGGTCGAGCGCCATCTGCGGCCGTGGCGCGAGCGGGCGGCGCTCGCCACTTGGGGCTTCTTCGCGCGGCGGCCGATGCTGTATGCGCTGACGACCAAGCTCGCGGTGCGCGTCCTCGAGCGGCTGGGCGGCAGCGGCGGCACGCTGCGCCGTCTGCCGATGATGGGCGGCTGGATGGATACGCGCGACATGCCGACGCCGACCGGGCGCACGTTCCGCGAGCTGTACGCGGCGTCTCAAAGCCACCTCGGCTGACGACTGTTCATCGGGCGGCAACAGTGCGTTCGCTATTTGCATATTTATCTCGATAGGTGCGGTCTATAGAATCCTGTCTGTAGTCCCCGGAATTGGGTTTCGGGGTACCCGGTCAAGGAGGTCCGCATCATGAGAAAGACAATATCGATGTACTGGCCGCTGGCAATCGTCGTCCCGCTTGCAGCGGCAGCCTATCTGCATGCGATGGCCGATGCGCCGTCGCGTGGCCCGCTGGCAGTGCACCAGGCGTCTGCCGAGCTGGCGCGCGCGGTGTCGTTCGGGCTGGTCGGCGACGCGGCGAAGCCGCTGCCGGCCGCATCCGGCGATGTCGTGCTCGCCGCGCCGAAGGCGCTGTAATGCACGGCGCCGTCGCTTTGCGCGGCGGCGCGGTTTCGGCCGTCTTTGTATAATGGCGTGCTCTTCTCCCACGCGGTCCGCCGCAACTTTGCGATAGTGCGATGACCCGCGTTGCGATCTGTTTCGTCTGTCTCGGCAACATCTGCCGTTCGCCCACCGCCGAAGGCGTGATGCGCCACCAGGTCGATGCGGCCGCGCTGGCGGACAGGATCGCGATCGATTCGGCCGGCACCGGCGACTGGCACGTGGGCGAGCCGCCCGATACGCGGGCGCAGGCGGCCGCGCTCGGCCGCGGCTACGACCTGTCGGCGCTGCGCGCGCGGCAGGTGAGTGCGGCGGATTTCGAGCGCTTCGACCTGCTGCTCGCGATGGACGAGGCGAATCTCGCGGAATTGCAGCGCCGCTGCCCGCCGCAGCATCGCGACAAGGTGCGCCTGCTGATGGAATTCGCGCCGGATTCGGCCGAAACCGAAGTGGCCGATCCGTATTTCGGCGGTGCGCAGGGTTTCGAACAGGTGCTCGACCAGGTCGAACGCGCGTGCGCGGGCCTGCTGGAGACGCTGCGGGCCCGTACGGCGCGCTGATCGCACGGTATTCAGCGGTCTGCGAATACCCTACCAAAGGCATGGATACTTGACTAAAATCGTCAAATATTTATACTTGACCAAAATCGTCAAGATTGCAGTCCCCTAGACACTATGAGACTCACCACCAAAGGCCGTTTCGCCGTCACGGCGATGATTGACTTGGCACTGCGCCAGGAGCAGGGCCCGGTGACGCTTGCAGGCATCAGCCAGCGCCAGCGGATTTCGCTCTCGTATCTCGAACAGCTGTTCGGCAAGCTGCGCAGGCATGAAATCGTCGAATCCGTGCGCGGCCCGGGCGGCGGCTACAACCTCGCGCGTCGCGCGCAGGACGTCACCGTTGCCGACATCATCATCGCGGTCGATGAACCGCTCGACGCCACGCAGTGCGGCGGCAAAGGCACGTGCGACGGCTCGAAGCAGCCCGACGGCCATTGCATGACGCACGAGCTGTGGTCGACCCTGAACCAGAAGATGGTCGAATACCTCGATTCCGTGTCGCTGCAGGATCTTGTCGATCAGCAGCGTGCACGCGAGGGCGCCCCTGCGGTGCTGCGCGATCGTCGCACACCGGAGCCCGTCGCCGCACCGGCCGAGCCCGTGCGCACGATGCCGCTCGGCCCCAATTCGGTGTTCAACATCGCGAGTTCGTGAGCGCGAAGGCGCCCGCCATACCCCATAACGCACATAGTCCCTGCACAGAATACCCGGAGCGACAGATGACCCAAGAGACTCTCCACCTGCCCATCTACATGGATTACAGCGCGACGACGCCCGTCGATCCGCGCGTGGTCGACAAGATGGTGCCGTACCTGCGCGAGCAGTTCGGCAACCCGGCGTCGCGCAGCCACGCTTACGGCTGGGACGCTGAGCGTGCAGTCGAGGAAGCGCGTGAACAGGTTGCCGCACTCGTGAACGCGGATCCGCGCGAGATCATCTGGACGTCCGGCGCAACGGAGTCGGACAACCTGGCGATCAAGGGTGCCGCGAACTTCTACAAGGGCAAGGGCAAGCACATCATCACGGTGAAGACCGAGCACAAGGCCGTGCTCGATACCTGCCGCGAGCTCGAGCGTGACGGTTTCGAAGTCACCTACCTCGACGTGAAGGATGACGGCCTGATCGACCTCGACGTGTTCAAGGCCGCGCTGCGCCCGGACACGATCCTCGTGTCGGTGATGCACGTGAACAACGAGATCGGCGTGATCCAGGACATCGAGACGATCGGTGAGATCTGCCGCGAGAAGGGCATCGTGTTCCACGTCGACGCCGCGCAGTCGACCGGCAAGGTCGGGATCGATCTCGCGAAGCTGAAGGTCGACCTGATGTCGTTCTCGGCGCACAAGACCTACGGCCCGAAGGGCATCGGCGCGCTGTACGTGCGCCGCAAGCCGCGCGTGCGGATCGAAGCGCAGATGCACGGCGGTGGCCACGAGCGCGGCATGCGTTCGGGCACGCTGCCGACGCACCAGATCGTCGGCATGGGCGAAGCGTTCCGCATCGCCCGCGAAGAAATGGCGACCGAGAACGAGCGCGTCCGCATGCTGCGCGACAAGCTGCTGCGCGGCCTGTCGCAGATCGAGGAAACCTACGTGAACGGCGACATGGAACACCGTGTCCCGCACAACCTGAACATCAGCTTCAACTTCGTCGAAGGCGAGTCGCTGATCATGGCGATCAAGGACGTCGCGGTGTCGTCGGGCTCCGCGTGCACGTCGGCGTCGCTGGAGCCGTCGTACGTGCTGCGTGCGCTCGGCCGCAACGACGAACTCGCGCACAGCTCGATCCGCTTCACGGTCGGCCGCTTCACGACGGAGCAGGAAGTCGACTTCGTGATCGACCTGCTGAACAGCAAGATCGCGAAGCTGCGCGAACTGTCGCCGCTCTGGGAAATGCACCAGGAAGGCATCGATCTGTCGACGATCGAATGGGCCGCACACTAATAGCGCATTGAATACACCCGCGGGCGGATGACGCACGCAGACGTAACGAGTCAAGGAGTCTGAGTCATGTCTTACAGCAACAAGGTTCTGGATCACTACGAAAACCCGCGCAACGTCGGTTCGTTCGCGAAGGACGACGACACGGTCGGCACGGGCATGGTCGGCGCGCCGGCTTGCGGCGACGTGATGAAGCTGCAGATCCGCGTCGGCGCGGACGGCGTGATCGAAGACGCGAAGTTCAAGACCTACGGTTGCGGTTCCGCGATCGCGTCGAGCTCGCTCGTCACCGAGTGGGTGAAGGGCAAGACGCTCGACGAGGCACTGTCGATCAAGAACACGCAGATCGCCGAAGAACTCGCGCTGCCGCCGGTGAAGATTCACTGCTCGATCCTCGCGGAAGACGCGATCAAGGCAGCCGTGGCCGACTACAAGAAGCGCCACGACACCACGGAAGGCGATCAGGCAGCAGCCTGAGCGGCATCGAGCGGCTAGAGAAGGAAACGCGGCGGGCCCCGGTGGCGCGCCGCGGCAAGGACATCATGGCAATTACACTGACCGAAAAAGCAGCACAGCACGTCCAGAAATACCTCGTCCGTCGCGGCAAGGGTGTGGGCCTGCGGCTTGGCGTTCGCACGACCGGGTGCTCGGGGCTCGCGTACAAGCTCGAGTATGTCGACGAGCTGGCTCCCGAGGATCAGGTGTTCGAGAGCCATGGCGTGAAGGTGATCGTCGATCCGAAGAGCCTCGCGTACATCGACGGTACCGAGCTCGACTTCGCCCGCGAAGGCCTGAACGAAGGGTTCAAGTTCAACAACCCGAACGTGAAGGACGAGTGCGGTTGCGGCGAATCGTTCCGCGTGTGACGCGGACCTCCGCGCGATGCGGGCAAGAGGCGGCACGGGCCGCCTTTTTAATGTGCGGCGTTTGCCGCGCGACGAACCGGAATTGAACGCGACGATGGTCTCGCTGAAAGACAGCCACTTCGACCTGTTTCACCTGCCGGCGCAATTCGCGCTCGACGAAGCGGCGCTCGACACCGCCTACCGGACGGTGCAGACGCAGGTGCATCCGGACCGCTTCGCGGCGGCCGGCGACGCGCAAAAGCGCATCGCGATGCAATGGGCAACCCGCGCGAACGAGGCATACCGCACGCTGCGCGATCCCCTGAAGCGCGCGTCCTATCTGCTGTCGCTGCGCGGCGTCGACATCGGCGCGGAAAACAACACGGCGATGGAACCTGCGTTCCTGATGCAGCAGATGGAGTGGCGCGAAGGCATCGAGGATGCCGCCGCCGCCCGCAACGTCGACGCGCTCGATGCGCTGCTTGCCGAGTTGCGCGACGAGAAGCGCGTGCGTGTCGAGCGCCTCGGCACGTTGCTCGACAGCGGCGCCGACCAGGCCGCCGCGGAAGCCGTGCGCCAGCTGATGTTCATCGAACGCGTCGCGTCGGAAGTGGGCGCGCAGATCGAGCGCCTCGAAACTTAACCGCGTGCCTCGCGGCACGCGCAGCAAACGGGCCGAGCGCCCGAACGAACCAAGATGGCTTTACTGCAAATTTCCGAACCGGGCATGGCGCCGGCGCCGCACCAGCGGCGACTCGCCGTCGGGATCGATCTCGGCACGACGAACTCGCTCGTCGCGGCCGTGCGCAACAGCGTGCCGGAAGTGCTGCCGGACGAAGCGGGCCGCATGCTGCTGCCGTCGGTGGTCCGTTACCTCGAGAAGGGCGGCCGCCGTATCGGTCACGAAGCGAAAGAGCAGGCCGCCACCGATCCGCGCAACACGATCGTGTCGGTCAAGCGCTTCATGGGCCGAGGCAAGGCCGAGGTCGAAGGCGCGGCGAACGCGCCGTATGAATTCGTCGATGCGCCGGGCATGGTGCAGATCCGTACGATCGACGGCGTGAAGAGCCCGGTCGAAGTGTCGGCCGAGATTCTCGCGACGCTGCGCTATCGCGCCGAGGATTCGCTCGGCGACGATCTGGTTGGCGCGGTGATCACGGTGCCCGCGTATTTCGACGACGCGCAGCGCCAGGCGACCAAGGATGCGGCGCGCCTCGCGGGCCTCAACGTGCTGCGCCTGCTGAACGAACCGACCGCCGCGGCGATTGCCTACGGCCTCGACAACGGCGCCGAAGGCCTCTACGCGGTGTACGACCTGGGCGGCGGCACGTTCGACCTGTCGATCCTGAAGCTGACGAAGGGCGTGTTCGAAGTGCTGGCCGCAGGCGGCGATTCCGCGCTCGGCGGCGACGATTTCGACCATGCGCTGTTCGGTCACGTGCTCGCGCAGGCCGGCATCGACGCGAAGACGCTCGCGCCCGAAGACGTGCGCCTGCTGCTCGACCGCGTGCGCGTGCTGAAGGAAGCGCTGTCCGCCGCGCCGCAGGCGTCGCTGGACGTCACGCTGTCGGGCGGTGCGCACCTCGTGCAGACGATCTCGCACGATACGTTCGCGTCGCTCGTCGAGCCGCTCGTGCAGCGTACGCTCACGCCGACCCGCAAGGCGCTGCGCGACGCGCAGGTCACGCCGGGCGACATCAAGGGTGTCGTGCTCGTCGGCGGCGCGACGCGCATGCCGGTGATTCGCGACGCCGTTGCGAAATATTTCGGCCAGCCGCCGCTCGTGAACCTCGATCCGGACCAGGTCGTCGCGCTCGGCGCGGCGATCCAGGCCGACCTGCTCGCGGGCAATCGCGGCACCGGCGACGACTGGCTGCTGCTCGACGTGATTCCGCTGTCGCTCGGTGTCGAGACGATGGGCGGCCTCGTCGAGAAGATCATTCCGCGCAACTCGACGATTCCGATCGCGCGTGCGCAGGAATTCACGACCTTCAAGGACGGCCAGACCGCGATGGCAATCCACGTCGTGCAGGGCGAGCGCGAGCTCGTCGCCGACTGCCGGTCGCTCGCGCGCTTCGAGCTGCGCGGCATTCCGCCGATGACGGCCGGCGCCGCACGCATTCGCGTGACCTATCAGGTCGACGCGGACGGCTTGCTGTCGGTGTTCGCACGTGAACAGCTGTCGGGCGTCGAGGCGTCGGTCGTCGTGAAGCCGTCGTACGGCCTCGCCGACGACGACATCGCGAAGATGCTCGAGGACAGCTTCAAGACCGCCGAAATCGACATGCGTGCCCGCGCGTTGCGCGAAGCACAGGTCGAGGCCGAGCGGATGCTCGAGGCGACGCAGGCCGCGCTGGCGACCGATGGCGAACTGCTCGACGCGGACGAGCGCGCGCAGGTCGACACGTTGGCCGCGGCGCTGCGCGCGGTCGCACAGGGCGACGATACGAATGCGATCGAAGCGGCGACCAAGACGCTGGCCGACGGCACCGATGAATTCGCGGCGCGCCGGATGGACAAGAGCATCAAGCGCGCGCTGTCGGGCCGCCGGCTCGACGAGATCTGAACTTGCGAACCGCGCATCGGCCGGCGACGGCCTGCGCGCGATAATGAACCGTGCGGCGCCTCGCGCCGCACCCTGACTGACGGAACGGACATGCCTCAACTGGTGGTGCTGCCTCACGTCGAACTGTGCCCGGATGGCGCAGTGATCGACGCGACGCCCGGCAAGAGTATCTGCGACAACCTGCTCGATCACGGGATCGAGATCGAGCATGCATGCGAGAAGTCGTGCGCATGCACGACGTGCCACGTGGTGATCCGCGAGGGCTTCAACGATCTGACGCCGTCCGAAGAGGACGAGGACGATCTGCTGGACAAGGCGTGGGGCCTCGAGCCGACGTCGCGCCTGTCGTGCCAGGCGATCGTGAAGGAAGATTCGGACCTGGTGGTCGAGATTCCGAAGTACTCGATCAACCACGCGAAGGAAAACCACTGACCCAAACCGGAGGCAGGCGATGAAATGGACCGATTCGCGTGAAATAGCCATTGCGCTGGCGGACAAGCACCCGGACATCGACCCGCAGCGGATCAACTTCGTCGACCTGCGCCAGTGGGTGCTCGAACTCGACGGCTTCGACGACGATCCGAAACACTCGGGCGAGAAGATCCTCGAGGCGATCCAGGCACACTGGATCGACGAGTCGGATTTCGACGACGAGGACTGACGGACCGGGCACCGCGCGTGCCGCATCGGCACGCATGGCGCCAATGAAAAAACGGCTCGAGGGCAATTGCTCTCGAGCCGTTTTCGTTTTTCAGGCCGCTGGCCCGCGCACGACACGCGGGCAGGGGGCACCGATGCGATCGGGCGATTACGCGCCGACCAGCGTGCCGTTCTCGATCCGCACGCGCTGGCCCTGGCCGAACGGCGGCGGGTTGTGGTACGTGAACGTACGCGTCGCACCGCTTTCCATCTGCACTTGCACCTGATAGTCGGTTTCCGCGCGCACCTGCTTCTCGACCTGGTTGCCGGCGAGACCGCCGCCCAGCGCGCCGATGATCGTCATCGCGGTGCGGCCGTTACCGTGACCGAACTGGTTGCCGAGCAGGCCGCCGGCTGCAGCGCCGCCCACGGCGCCGATCCCCGAGCTCTGGCCCGGCGTGCGCGTCTGCGAAATCGCGACGACCGTGCCGCAGCTCTGGCAGTAGGCCTGGGCCGGCGCCGACGGCTGCTGCGCGTATTGCGGCGGCTGCGGTGCCGTCGTATGACGGCGGTGCGGCGGCGCTGCCGGGCGCGGCGCGGGCTTCGGCTCGGCCTGCGCGACGGCGGCAGCCTTCTGTTGCGCGGCGGCCTGTTCCGCTGCCTGCTGCTGCGCTTGCGCGGCGAGCGCGGCGCTGGCGGCGGCAGCCGTATCGACGGCCGGTTGCGACGCGATCAGCGCGGCCTGGGTCTGGCCGTTCTGTGCGTTGCTGCTGCTGGCCTTCGGAAAGATGCCCGTGATGGCTGCCGTCGCCGCGAGGCTGGCGACGATGACGGCGCCGGCGGCAGTGGCGATGAGCGGGTGGAGGCGTTGTTTTTGCGGCGTGGTCTGATTCTGGTTGTCCATTTTTTTCTCCGATGTCGATCCGGGGCGGCACTTCGGTGCCCGGCCGGATCCCACGCTCGGGAGCGAGCAGACCGGGCGTTCCTGCGCCTGGTTCTGGTCCCGTGGTCATGCGTGGTGACGCAAAAGGAGTGTCGTCTACCGGCAAGCGGCGCGCCGTATCAAGGTGTAACGAATTGCAGCGAGGCGCCGGCGGTCGTTCCAGGGAAAACCCGGAGAAGGTCGTCGCGACGAGGGAATAAAACGGGGGAGGATCGAAAGCCGGCGAACGCCGGCTGGCGGGACTTACGCGTCGTTACAAAGCTGTCGCGTGCGCGCCGCAGGGCGCGGCGCACACGCGGGTGCGGCGGATCAGTCTTCGCGGCGCAGGTGCGGGAACAGCAGCACGTCGCGGATCGTCGGGCTGTCGGTCAGCAGCATCACGAGACGGTCGATGCCGATCCCGCAGCCGCCCGTCGGAGGCATCCCGTATTCGAGCGCGCGGATGTAATCGGCGTCGAAGAACATCGCTTCCTCGTCGCCGGCATCCTTCTGCTCGACCTGCTTCTTGAAGCGTGCGGCCTGGTCTTCCGGATCGTTCAGCTCCGAGAAGCCGTTCGCGATTTCGCGGCCGGTCATGAACAGCTCGAAACGCTCGGTGATGCCCGGCACCGTATCCGATGCGCGTGCGAGCGGCGACACCTCGACCGGGTAGTCGATGATGAACGTCGGTTCCCACAGCTGCGCTTCGGCCGTTTCCTCGAACAGCGCGAGCTGCAGCGCGCCGATGCCTGCGTTCAGGAATGCCGGCTGCGACACGTCGACGCCGAAGCGCTTCAGTTCGGTGCGCAGGAACGCATCGTCCGACAGCTGGCCGTCGGTGTAGCCCGGTGCGTACTTCTGGATCGCCTGCGTGATCGTCAGGCGATGGAACGGCTTTGCGAGGTCGAGCTCGCGGCCCTGATACTGGATCGTCGCGGTGCCGAGCGCATCGATCGCCGCCTGGCGGATCAGTTGCTCGGTGAAGTCCATCAGCCAGCGGTAGTCGGTGTACGCGGCGTAGAACTCCATCATCGTGAATTCCGGGTTGTGACGCGGCGACACGCCTTCGTTCCGGAAGTTACGGTTGATCTCGAACACGCGCTCGAAGCCGCCGACGATCAGGCGCTTCAGGTACAGCTCCGGCGCGATGCGCAGGAACATCTGCATGTCGAGCGCATTGTGATGCGTGACGAACGGCTTGGCCGCTGCGCCGCCCGGGATCGGGTGCAGCATCGGCGTCTCGACTTCCATGAACTCGGCGTTGTCCATGAACTTGCGGATCGACGCGATCGTCTTCGTGCGGGCGCGGAACGTGTCGCGCGTTTCCGGCGTGACGATCAGGTCGACGTAGCGCTGGCGGTAGCGCATTTCCTGGTCGGACAGGCCGTGGAACTTGTCCGGCAGCGGCCGCAGCGCCTTCGACAGCAGGCGCAGCTCCTTGCACTGGACCGACAGCTCGCCCTTGTTGGTGCGGAACAGCACGCCGCGCGCGGCGACGATGTCGCCGAGGTCCCACTTCTTGAATGCGTCGTAGGTGTCGGCGCCGACGTCGTTCGGCGTCACGAAGAACTGGATCTGGCCCGAACCGTCCTGCACCGTCGCGAAGCTTGCCTTGCCCATCACGCGCTTGAGCATCATGCGGCCGGCCACCGACACCTCGACCGGGTTCGCTTCGAGCGCGGCCTTGTCCGAATCGGCGAATTTCGCCTGCAGGTCGGCTGCGTGGTGCTCGGGCCGGAAGTCGTTCGGGTAGGCGACGCCTTGCTCGCGCAGGGCGCGCAGCTTCTCGCGGCGCTCGGCGATGATCTGGTTTTCGTCCGCCGTGACGGCGGGCTGCGTTTGGGTCGGTTCGGTCATGATGGTCGGAATTCGGAGTGGGTGCGGCAACGCAAACGGGAAGGGCGGCGCGGACCAGGCCGCGCCGCGGCGCTTACACGCCCTGTTTGAGGCTCGCGCTGATGAAGTCGTCGAGATCGCCGTCGAGTACCGCACGCGTGTTGCTCATTTCGACGTTCGTACGCAGGTCCTTCACGCGGCTCTGGTCGAGCACGTACGAGCGGATCTGGTGGCCCCAGCCCACATCGGTCTTGCTCGATTCGAGCTTGTCCTGTTCGGCCTGGCGCTTGCGCATTTCGACTTCGTACAGGCGCGACTTCAGCATCGCCATTGCTTCGGCACGGTTGCGGTGCTGCGAGCGGTCGTTCTGGCACTGCACGACGATACCGGTCGGCATGTGCGTGATCCGCACCGCGGAGTCGGTCTTGTTGATGTGCTGGCCGCCCGCGCCCGATGCGCGGTACGTATCGATGCGCAGGTCGGCCGGATTGATCTCGACTTCGATCGAGTCGTCGATTTCCGGATAGACGAACACCGACGAGAACGACGTGTGACGGCCGCCCGACGAGTCGAACGGCGACTTGCGCACGAGGCGGTGGATGCCCGTTTCGGTGCGCAGGAAGCCGTATGCGTATTCGCCCGTGACCTTGACCGTCGCGTTCTTGATGCCGGCGACGTCGCCGTCGGACTCTTCGAGCACTTCGGCCTTGAAGCCCTTGCGTTCGCAGTAGCGCAGGTACTGGCGCAGCAGCATCGATGCCCAGTCGCACGCCTCGGTGCCGCCGGCGCCGGCCTGGATGTCGATGAAGCAGTTGTTCGGGTCGGCCGGGTTCGAGAACATCCGGCGGAACTCGATGTCGCCGACGCGCGCCTCGAGCTTCGCGGCGTCGTCTTCCGACGCGAGCAGCGTGTCCTCGTCGCCTTCCTCGCGAGCCAGCTCGAACAGGTCGAGCGCGTCGCGCAGGTCGCTATCGAGTACGGTGAGCGTCGTGACGACGCCATCGAGCAGCTTCTTCTCGCGACCGAGCGCCTGGGCGTTCTTCGAATCGTTCCAGACGTTCGGGTCTTCGAGTTCCTTGTTGACTTCGGTCAGACGCGCAGCTTTGGCGTCGTAGTCAAAGATACCCCCGAAGCTCGCCCGCGCGGGTGCGCAGGTCAAGCAGGGAGCTTTCGATCGCGTTGAGACGTTCCGCTTCCATGATCGTTCGCTATTCTTGCTTCGTAAAAAAGCGGAATTATAGCCGATCGGCAGGCTTGCCCGGTGACGCAAACGGTGTGCACGCGCGCGCCGCGGCCCCGTCCGGCGCGGCGTGCGTGCGGGGGAGGGCGCTACAGCGGGCCGGGCGGCCCGCGCTCAGCCGGCCGCGTGCTCGACGATCAGCTGGACGCGCGTGACGCCGTTCCACGTATCGGCGACGAGCCGGTACGCGACCAGGGCGCTCGCGGGCAGCGGCTCGGTGTGGTTGAACCAGATCGCGTTGAAGCGCTGGCGGCCGCGTGCCAGCTGCAGCTTCAGGTGCTTTTCCTTCACGAGCGATTGCGACACGACGTCGAATTCGCCCGAGAAAAGCGGGGCCGGAAACCCTTGTCCCCACACGGCTTCGTCGAGCAGGCCGACGAACTGCGGCGTGAAGTACGCGTCCTCGAGTTCGCCGTCGGTCTCGATCACGCGGGCGAGCGCGTCGTCCGACAGCCATTCGCGCGCGACGGCCTCGAACGCGGCCGCGAAGCGCGGCACGTTCGCGGTGTCCAGCGTGAGGCCGGCCGCCATCGCGTGGCCGCCGAATGCAACGATCAGGTCGGGCTCGCGCTTCGACACGAGGTCGAGCGCGTCGCGCAGGTGGAAGCCGGCGATCGACCGGCCGGAACCCTTGACCCGCTTGCCTTCTTCATCGGCGTGCGCGAACGTGAACGACGGCCGGTGGAATTTTTCCTTGAGCCGGCCGGCGACGATGCCGATCACCCCCTGGTGCCACTCGGGGTTGAACAGCGTGATCGTGCACGCGTCGGCCGGGTCGACGTCGGCGAGATCGGCGAGCGCCTGCTGCTGCATGCCGGCCTCGATCTCGCGGCGCTCGCGGTTCATCACGTCGAGCTGCTGCGCGAGATCCCACGCGCGGCCGATGTCGTCGGTGATCAGGCACTCGATGCCGAGCGACATGTCGGACAATCGCCCCGCGGCGTTCAGGCGCGGGCCGAGGCCGAAGCCGAGGTCGAAGCCCGACGCGGTGCGCGCTTCGCGCGCGGCGGCGCGGAACAGCGCGGCGATGCCCGGCTGCATGCGGCCGTTGCGGATGCGCTGCAGCCCCTGCGCGACGAGCACGCGGTTGTTGCCGTCGAGCCGCACGACGTCGGCGACGGTGCCGAGCGCAACGAGGTCGAGCAGGCCGTCGAGGCGCGGCTCGGCTTCCTTGCTCGCGAACGCGCCGCGGCGGCGCAGCTCGGCGCGCAGCGCGAGCAGCACGTAGAACATCACGCCGACGCCGGCGAGGTGCTTGCTCGGGAACGCGCAGCCGGGCTGGTTCGGGTTGACGATCGCGCGGGCGGCGGGCAGCGCGTCGCCGGGCAGGTGGTGATCGGTCACGAGCACGTCGATGCCGCGCGCGTTCGCGGCTTCGACGCCCGCGACGCTCGCGATCCCGTTGTCGACGGTGATCAGCAGGTCGGGCTTGCGCGCGGCCGCGAGCTCGACGATCTCGGGCGTGAGGCCGTAGCCGTACTCGAAGCGGTTCGGTACCAGGTAGTCGATCTGCGCGCCGAACATCCGCAGGCCGCGCACCGCGACCGCGCATGCCGTTGCGCCGTCGCAGTCGTAGTCGGCGACGACGAGCAGGCGCCGCTTGTCGGCGATCGCGTCGGCGAGCAGCGACGCCGCATCGGCGCAACCCTTCAGCTCGGTGGGTGGAACGAGACGCGCAAGCGCGGTCTCGATGTCGGTGGGCGACTGCACGCCGCGCGACGCGTACAGGCGCGCGAGAACGGGGTGCAGGCCGTGGCGCGCGAGCACTTCGGCGTCGGCGGGCGCGACGGGGCGGGTAACGATCCGGGTCATACGCGGTGGGCAGGTTATTCGAACAGGGAGGCGAGCGCGCGGCGGCGCCAGAACTTGCGCAGGTCGCCGCGCGTCGCGTGCAGCGTCACGGAGCTCGTGTCGCCGCACAGCGTGAAATCGATGCTCGCCAGTTCGCCGTTCTGCAGCGCGGCGAGGGCCGGCGCGAACCAGTCGCGCTCGAGCGCGGCGAGCCCGTCGTGCCAGCGCGTCCAGTCCTGCTCGATGAACGGGGTGGTCAGCGTCGGCAATTCGACGAGCGTTGCGCCGTTGGCGGCCGGCAGCGCGCCGAACGTCGCGGGTGCGTTGCCGGTGCCGGTTTGCGCGGCACGCGCGAGTCCGAGCGCGGCGGGCGACGCGGACAGCACGCGCGCGAACGGCTTGCCGACCGGCTTCAGCGTGCCCTGCGCATGGAACCAGATCGAATTGACGGCCGGCAGCCCGCGCGCTTCGCGGGCTTCGTTGACCGGGTGCTGGAACCACGCCATCTGCACTTCGTTCTGCAGCTTCATCCACATCCGCGAGCGTTCGCCGGTGTGGGCCTCGTGCGGCAGCCAGATCTCGATGTTGCGGCCGCTGGCGCGCAGCGGCGCGGCGCCGGCCAGCCGGGCGAGCTGGTCGCTCGACAGGTACCAGCGTGCCGGGTTCGGCGCTTCGAGCCGCACGCCGAGCTCCTCGATCAGCGGGCGTGCGACTGCGAGCAGGGCGGCCGCGTCGCCGTCGTCGAGCGCGAGGGCGGCCGGATCGACGAGCACCAGGTGATCGTGCGCGATTTCGACGTGCACGGGCTCGACGCACGCCCACGCGTGCGCGCCGGGTTCGCCGCCGTCCGCCAGCAGCATGTAGGGCGCGAGCGGCGCCTCGTCTGCGGCGTTACCCTGGGTCGCGCCGAACTGGCGGGCCAGCCAGCGCTCGTGCGGCAGTGTGCGCTGGAAGTCCTCGCCGGCCACGCGCTCGACGAGGCTGGCGCGGGCGAGCAACTTTTCGAGCGCGGGGCTGTCCAGCGTATGCAGGGACGAGGCCGCATCGGCCGCCGACGGCAGCGCGAACGGAACGAGAAAATGGAGGCGTCGGTCGTGCATGATGGTGCGCATTGTATGGCAAACTGCGCGCGTGATCGGGCCGGCTGACGGCCCGTTTGCGTCCGGCGGCCGTTTTTCGACCGTGCCCGGGCCGGTGGCCGCCGCCGGGCGGCGGTCCGGCCGCGGGGCGCCTCCCCGCCGTAACCAGCAGAAAGGATTCGCTTGAAACTTCCGTACGAATGGCAGATCGGCTGGCGCTACACGCGCGCCGGCAAACGCACGACCGGCAACGGCTTCATTTCCTTCATCGCGCTCGTGTCGATGCTCGGGATCGCGCTCGGCGTCGCGGCGCTGATCGTCGTGCTGTCGGTGATGAACGGCTTCCAGAAGGAAGTGCGCGACCGCATGCTGTCGGTGCTCGCGCACGTCGAGGTGTTTTCGCCGACGGGCTCGATGCCCGACTGGCAATTGACCGCGCAAGAGGCGCGCCGCAACCAGTCGGTGATCGGCGCGGCGCCGTACGTCGACGCGCAGGCGCTGCTTACGCGCCAGGACGCGGTGAGCGGCGTGATGCTGCGCGGCGTCGAGCCGACGCTCGAGCCGCAAGTGTCCGACATCGGCAAGGACATGAAGGCCGGCCAGCTCGCCGCGCTCGTGCCGGGCCAGTTCGGCATCGTGCTCGGCGATGCGCTCGCCGGCAACCTCGGCGTGACGGTCGGCGACAAGGTCACGCTCGTCGCGCCCGAAGGATCGATCACGCCGGCCGGCATGATGCCGCGCCTGAAGCAGTTCACGGTCGTCGGCGTGTTCGAATCGGGTCACTACGAATACGACAGCACGCTCGCGATGATCAACATCCGCGACGCCGAGGCGCTGTTCCGGATGTCTGCGCCGACCGGCGTGCGGCTGCGGCTGAAGGACATGCAGAAGGCGCCGGAAGTCGCGGTCGAGCTGTCGCACACGCTGTCGGGCAGCCTGTACATTCGCGACTGGACCCAGCAGAACAAGACGTGGTTCTCGGCCGTGCAGATCGAGAAGCGGATGATGTTCATCATCCTCACGCTGATCATCGCGGTGGCCGCGTTCAACCTCGTGTCGTCGCTCGTGATGACGGTGACCAACAAGCAGGCCGACATCGCGATCCTGCGCACGCTCGGCGCGCAGCCGGGGTCGATCATGAAGATCTTCGTCGTGCAGGGCGTGACGATCGGCTTCGTCGGCACCGCGTCCGGCGTCGCGCTCGGCTGCCTGATCGCGTGGAGCATCCCGTGGCTGATCCCGATGATCGAGCACCTGTTCGGTGTGCAGTTCCTGCCGCCGTCCGTGTACTTCATCAGCGAGCTGCCGTCCGAACTCGTCGCGAGCGACGTGATCCGGATCGGGCTGATCGCGTTCGCGCTGTCGGCCATCGCGACGCTCTATCCGAGCTGGCGCGGCGCGAAGGTGAAGCCGGCCGAGGCGCTCCGCTATGAATGATCGCGCGACCGCATTCGCGGATTCACGACAACACAACAGACAGGATTCGGCCAGTATGCAGGAATACGTGCTTCAGGCGCGCGGGGTCACGAAGGCGTTCGTGCAGGGCGGCTTCAACGTGCAGGTGCTCAACAATACCGAGCTGACGGTGCGGCGCGGCGAGAAGCTCGCGGTCGTCGGCGCGTCGGGTTCGGGCAAGAGCACGCTGCTGCACGTGCTCGGCGGGCTCGACGAGCCGAGCGCGGGCGAAGTGTCGCTGCTCGGCAAGCCGTTTACGCAACTCGCCGAGCGCGAGCGCAACGAGCTGCGCAACCGCGCGCTCGGTTTCGTCTACCAGTTCCATCACCTGCTGCCCGAATTCACCGCGCTCGACAACGTCGCGATGCCGCTGCGCATCCGCCGGATGACGACCGAGGACGCGCGCGAGCAGGCCCAGGCGATGCTCGAACGCGTCGGTCTCGGTCCGCGCGCGAAGCACCGGCCGGGCGAGCTGTCGGGCGGCGAGCGCCAGCGTGTCGCGATCGCGCGCGCGCTGGTCACGAAGCCCGCGTGCGTGCTCGCCGACGAGCCGACCGGCAACCTCGACGGCACGACGGCCGACACGGTGTTCAACCTGATGCTCGAACTGTCCGAGACGCTCGAAACGAGCTTCGTGATCGTCACGCACGATCCCGATCTTGCCGCGCGCTGCGACCGTATCATGCGGCTGCGCGACGGTGTGTTGCACGAGGAGCCGGCGCTGCCGGTGTAAGAAGCGAACGCCTTTGGCCTGCTGCCGGGGTCGCCCCGGCGCGGCGCAAGGGTGCAGGACTGCCGCCATGTGGATCGACACGCATTGCCATCTCGATGCCGCCGAGTTCGACGCCGACCGCGCCGCGGTCGCGCAGGCTGCGCACACGGCCGGCGTGTCGCGCATCGTGATTCCGAGCATCGGGCGCGACAACTTCACGACGGTGCGCGAACTCGCGCAGCGCACGCCGGGTGCCGTTTATGCGCTTGGCATCCATCCGATGTATACGCCGCAGGCGCGCGACGAGGATCTCGACCGCCTGCGCATGGAGATCGAGGCGAGCCTCGACGATCCGCGCTTCGTCGCGATCGGCGAAATCGGCCTCGACTACTTCGTGCCGGGGCTCGACGAAGACCGGCAGCAATTCTTCTATCAGGGGCAGCTCAAGCTGGCGCGCGAATTCGATTTGCCCGTGCTGTGCCACGTGCGCAAGTCGCAGGACCGCGTGCTCGCCGGCCTGCGCCGTTTCGGCGTGCGGCGCGGCATCGCGCATGCGTTCAACGGCAGTTTCCAGCAGGCCGAAGCGTATCTCGCGCAAGGGCTGCATCTCGGCTTCGGCGGCAACGTGACGTTCACGCGTGCGCTGCAGATCCGCCGGCTCGCGACGGAGTTGCCGCTCGACGCGCTCGTGGTCGAGACCGACGCCCCCGACATCGCGCCCGAATGGGCGTACAAGTCCCGCAACACGCCCGACCAGGTGCCGCGCATCGGTGCTGTGCTCGCCGAACTGCGCGGGCTCGATACGGGCGAAATGTCCGTATGCACTTCGGCTAACGCGCTCGCCGCGCTGCCGCGACTCGCACTTTCGTCCGCATAATCGTTGCCGGAAGGCGCTGCGTTTTGTGGAGCGGCGCCAGGTCGACGAGGAGGCGGAATGCGCGTGGGGTGGGTCGCGTTCGCGCTCGGCGTCGTCGTGCTGCAGCGGCAGGCGGCGTTGCCGGGGGCGATCGCATGGACGATCGGGGCAATCCTGTTCGCGGGTTGCACGGTGCTGGGGGCGTGGTGCATGCGTCGCCGGCGCACGCGTACGACTGCCGCACTCGGCTGGATGCTGTGCGCGTTCGCGGCCTGCATCGCGGGGTTCGGTTATGCAGCTGCTCGGGCCGAATGGCGGTTGAGCGACCGCTTGCCTGCGGAATGGGAAGGGCGCGACATCGTCGTGACCGGCGTGATCCGGGGGCTGCCCGTCGTCGACGAGACCGGTGCGCGGCTGCTGTTCGCGGTCGAGTCGAACGATGCGGGGCTGGCCCGTTTTCCGCCGTTGATCCGGCTGTCGTGGCGCGCGTATGGCGCGGCCGTGACACGCGAAGCACGTCCCGACCTGCGTGCCGCACAGCGCTGGCGTTTCGTCGTGCGCCTGAAACGCCCGCATGCCGAGGCCAATCCCGGCGTGCGCGACGGCGAGGCGGCGTGGCTCGCCGCGGGCATTCGGGCAATCGGCCATGTCAGCGCGCCGCGCCGGGCGGCATTGCTCGATGCGCGCGCCTCGGGATGGCGGGCGACGATCGACCGGGTGCGCGATACGTTGCGGACGCGCATCGGCGAAACGCTCGGTAGCGATGCAGCGCATCGCGGCATCGTCGCCGCGCTGGCGATCGGCGACCAGTCGGGTATCGGCGACGACGACTGGCGCGTCCTGCGCAACACGGGCACGAGCCACCTGGTCGCGATTTCCGGTCTTCATGTCGGGCTGGTCGGCGCGATGGCGGGCGGGCTCGTGTCGATGGTCTGGCGCCGGCTGCGCTGGCGCGCGCGGGCCGCGACGCTCGCGTTGCCTGCGCCTTACGCGGCCGCACTTGCCGCGCTGACGGCTGCGGCCGGTTATGCGGCGCTCGCCGGTTTCAACGTGCCGGCGCAGCGCGCGTGGTGGATGATCGCGGGCGGCGGCATCGCGTATCTGGCCGGACGCAGCGTGCCGACGTCCGCGGTGCTGTGCGCCGCGCTCGGCGGCGTGCTGCTCGCCGATCCGTGGGCCGTGCTGTCGGCCGGGTTCTGGCTGTCGTTCGGTGCAGTCGCCGTGATCCTGCTGGCCGTCGCCGGCTGGCGAGCGGTGCGTGAGGCGGGCGCGGAAGGCGACGAGGGCAGCGGCGCGGCTCGTCTGTCGAGCCGGTTGCGCGCGCGGGGCATGCACGCCGGACGCCGCATCGTCGAGGCGACGCGCGTGCAGTACGCGGTGACGATCGGTCTCGCACCGCTCACGGCCGCATGGTTCGCGCAGATTTCCCTGTCGGGCCCGTTCGGCAATGCATTCGCGATTCCGTGGGTCAGTTCGGTCGTGACGCCGGTCGTGCTGGCCGGCATCGCCATGCCCGCACCATTCGATGCCTATGCGTTCCGGCTCGCCCATGTGGCGCTCGAACCGATGATGACGTTGCTCGGATACCTCGCCGGCTGGCCGGCCGGCGTGTTCCGGGTGCGCATGCCCGACTGGCCGGTGCTCGCGCTGGCTTGCGTGGGTGTCGTCTGGGCGCTGATGCCGCGCGGCTGGCCGTTGCGCTGGGCGGCGCCGCTCACGTGGCTGCCGCTCGTTGCGCCCGCACCTGACACGCCGCCGCCGGGCGGTTTCCGGTTGACCGTGCTCGATGTCGGGCAGGGTGCGTCGGTGCTGGTCGAAACCGCACGGCGAACCTTGCTGTTCGACGCGGGGCCGGGCGCGGAATCGACCCATGCCGGTACGCGAATCGTCGCGCCGATGTTACGTGCACGCGGCATCGCGACGATCGATTCGCTCGTGCTCAGCCACGCGGATGCCGATCATGCGGGCGGCGCACCGGCCGTCTATGCGGCGGCCGACGTGCGCCAGCTGTTGGCCGGCATTCCGTCGAACAGCCGGCTGTGGCGCGACGCGGCAGCCGCGGGCGTCGCCGACCGTCTGCCATGCGCGGCCGGGCAGCGCTGGCGCTGGGACGGCGTCGTCTTCACGATGCTGTGGCCGCCGGGCGGTCGAAGCACGGGCTCGTCGAACGGGCAATCGTGCGTGCTGCGCATCGACGCGGGCGGCACTTCCGCGCTGCTGACGGGCGACGTCGATGCACGCGGCGAGCGTCAGCTCGTGGGCACCGCGCGCGACGCGCTGGCCGCGCAGATCCTGGTCGTGCCGCACCACGGCAGCCGCACGTCGTCGGTCGAGCCTTTCCTCGATTCGGTCGGGCCGCGCGTTGCGGTATTTCCTGTAGGCTATCGCAATCGTTTCGGGCATCCGCACCGGAGCGTTCTCGCCCGCTACGAGGCGCGCGGGATTCCGCTGCCGCGCACCGATCGCGACGGCGCCATACGGTTCGACGTCGCACCGGCCGATGGCGGGTTCGCATTCGTGCGTTATCGCGACGAGCAGCGCCGGTACTGGATGGACCGGTGAACGCGGCGAAGGCCGGCGTATCGGAAAAAAGACGCGGGGCCGGCGTGAAGTACCGAAGCACGGCCCCGGCAGAAAACGAAGCATGGGGCGGGAGTCGGTGCTCAAGCATCACTCCCGTCGACCGCGAAGCATGGGGCCGGCGTCAGCGCTGAAGCGCTAACGCCAGCCGACAAAGGAGACATCGGCGTTTGAAGGACATCCTCCACTTCTCGCATGCGAACGGCTTCCCGGCGTCGACGTACCGGACGATCTTCGCCGAACTGGCCGACGACTACGAGCTGCGCTACATCGAACGGATCGGCCACGACCGCCGTTACCCGGTGACGCGCGACTGGCCGCACCTCGTCGAGCAGCTGCTCGACGACATCGGCCGCCGCTACGAGCGCCCGGTGTGGCTCGTCGGCCATTCGCTCGGCGGCTACCTGTCGCTGATGGCCGCGCTGAGGAAGCCGCAATGGGTGCGCGGCGTCGTGATGATCGATTCGCCGATCATCGCGGGCTGGCGTGCCGGCGCACTGCGCGCGAGCCAGTGGGCGGGGCTCGACGAGCGGCTGTCGCCGGCCGCCGCGACGCGCAACCGGCGCACGCGCTGGGTGAGCCGCGACGAAGTCTGGCGCCACTTCCGCGAGAAGCCGGCGTTCGCGCGCTGGGACGAACGGATGCTGGCCGACTACATCGATTACGGGATTCCGCAGGCGGGCGCCGATGGCGAGCGGGCGCTCGCGTTCGACCGGCAGGTCGAATACCTGATCTACCGGACGCTGCCGCACACGCTCGGCCCGCGGCTCGCGCACGGCGCGCCGGTGCCGCTCGGTTTCCTCGCCGGCACGCGATCGCGCGAGGTGCGGCAGGTCGGGCTCGATGCGACGCGACGTGCGGCGCGCGGCCGCGTCGAATGGCTGGAAGGCAGTCACCTGTTCCCGATGGAGCGGCCGCTCGAGACCGCGCGCGCATTGCAGCGGATGCTGAATTCGCTGAAGGCGGAGGAGGGCGGCGTTTCACAGGGCAGCGCCCCGCTCGCAAAGCGCGCCTGACGCGTCGCACGGGCCGCCGGGCTGCGCCCCGGCGCGGGCGCCGCACGCAGACCGGCCGGCCGGTTCGTCCAGGCGCGCACGGCTGGCGCGGGTCGGCGCGAAAGGGCGCGATCATCACGCCAATTGCTGAGAGAAGGGCGGGCTTTACGGTATAATCCGTTTTTCCCGCGAGCATCCAGCGATGACCAAATATGTTTTCGTCACCGGCGGCGTAGTTTCTTCCCTTGGCAAGGGTATTGCCGCCGCTTCCCTCGCCGCGATCCTTGAATCGCGCGGTCTGAAAGTCACCCTCCTCAAACTCGATCCGTACATCAACGTCGACCCCGGCACGATGAGCCCGTTCCAGCACGGGGAAGTGTTCGTGACGGAAGACGGGGCGGAGACGGACCTCGACCTCGGCCACTATGAGCGCTTCATCAGCACGAAGATGCGCAAGGCCAACAACTTCACGACCGGCCAGATCTACGAATCGGTGATCCGCAAGGAACGCCGCGGCGACTATCTCGGCAAGACTGTGCAGGTCATTCCGCACATCACGAACGAAATCCAGGCGTTCATCGAGCGCGGGGCCGCGTCGGCGACCTGCGGCGAGCCGGATGTCGCGATCGTCGAGATCGGCGGCACGGTCGGCGACATCGAGTCGCTGCCGTTCCTCGAGGCTGCGCGCCAGATGAGCCTGCGCCTCGGCCGCAACAGCGCGTGCTTCGTGCACCTGACGCTGGTGCCGTACGTTGCGACGGCCGGCGAGCTGAAGACGAAGCCGACCCAGCACAGCGTGCAGAAGCTGCGCGAGATCGGCATCCTGCCGCACGTGCTGCTGTGCCGTGCGGACCGCCGCATCCCGGACGACGAATCGAAGAAGATCTCGATGTTCTCGAACGTGCCGGAAGACGCCGTGATCTCGGTGTGGGACGCCGACAGCATCTACAAGATTCCGCAGATGCTGCACGACCAGGGCCTTGACCGGATCATCTGCGAGGAACTGAAGCTGTCGCCGAAGGATGCCGACCTGAGCATGTGGTCGGCGCTCGTCGAGAAGCTCGAGAACCCGAAGCACGAAGTGACGATCGGCATGGTCGGCAAGTACGTCGACCTGACCGAGTCGTACAAGTCGCTGATCGAGGCGCTGCGCCACGCATCGCTGCACACGTCGACCAAGGTCAACATCGAGTACATCGACTCGGAAGAGATCGAGGCGAACGGTGTCGACAGCCTGAAGCATCTCGACGCCGTGCTGGTGCCGGGCGGTTTCGGCCGTCGCGGCACGGAAGGCAAGATTGCGGCGATCCGCTATGCGCGCGAAGCCAAGGTGCCGTATCTCGGCATCTGCCTCGGCATGCAGCTCGCGGTGATCGAATTCGCGCGCGACGTCGTCGGCCTGAAGCAGGCGAACAGCACGGAATTCGAGCCGGACACGCCGGAACGCGTGGTCGCGCTGATCACCGAGTGGTACGACCGCGACGGCAAGGTCGAGACGCGCACCGAGGAATCCGATCTCGGCGGCACGATGCGCCTGGGTTCGCAGCGTTGCCCGATCAAGCCGGGCACGATGGCGGAAGAAATCTATGGCAAGGACGTGAACGAACGCCATCGCCACCGTTATGAAGTCAATAACCGCTTCGTGCCCCAGCTCGAAGCCGGCGGCCTTATCATCAGCGCCCGTACCCCGAGCGAGGATCTGCCGGAAATGATGGAACTGCCGCGTTCGATGCACCCGTGGTTCGTCGGCGTCCAGTTCCACCCGGAATTCACGTCCACGCCGCGTGACGGTCATCCCCTCTTCAAGTCGTTCGTCGAAGCCGCGCTCGCCAACAAGCAAGCGCGCGGAGTGTAAAGCATGAAGCTGTGCGATTTCGAGGTCGGACTCGACAAGCCTTTCTTCCTGATCGCGGGTACCTGCGTCGTCGAATCGGAGCAAATGACGATCGACACGGCGGGCCGCCTGAAGGAGATCTGCGAGAAGCTGAACGTTCCGTTCATCTACAAGTCGTCCTACGACAAGGCGAACCGCAGCTCGGGCAAGTCGTTCCGCGGCCTCGGAATGGACGAAGGCCTGCGGATCCTGTCCGAGGTGAAGCGCCAGCTCGGCCTGCCGGTGCTGACCGACGTGCATTCGATCGACGAGATCGAACAGGTCGCGTCGGTCGTCGACGTGCTGCAGACGCCGGCGTTCCTGTGCCGCCAGACCGACTTCATCCACGCGTGCGCGCGTTCGGGCAAGCCGGTCAACATCAAGAAGGGCCAGTTCCTCGCGCCGCACGACATGAAGAACGTGATCGACAAGGCGCGCGACGCGGCACGTGAGGCGGGGCTGTCGGAAGACCGTTTCATGGCATGCGAACGCGGCGTCTCGTTCGGCTACAACAATCTCGTGTCGGACATGCGTTCGCTCGCGATCATGCGCGAGACGAACGCGCCGGTCGTGTTCGATGCGACCCACTCGGTGCAGTTGCCGGGCGGGCAGGGCACGAGCTCGGGCGGCCAGCGCGAATTCGTGCCGGTGCTCGCGCGTGCAGCGGTCGCGACGGGCGTCGCCGGCCTCTTCATGGAAACCCACCCGAATCCGGCCGAAGCGAAGTCGGACGGCCCGAACGCGGTGCCGCTGAACCGGATGGGTGCGCTGCTGGAGACCCTCGTCACGCTCGACCAGGCGGTGAAGCGCAATCCGTTCCTGGAAAACGATTTCAATTAAAGATCGAATGAACCTTGCGGCGGCTTCGCGCGTCTGTAGCGAAAGCGGTTCCGGCGCGCACGCCGTCGCAGTTTGAAGAATCCATCGTCATTCTCAGAGGAAACCCATGAGTGCCATCGTAGATATCATCGGCCGCGAGATTCTGGATTCGCGCGGCAACCCCACCGTCGAATGCGACGTGCTGCTCGAATCGGGCACGATGGGCCGCGCGGCGGTGCCGTCGGGCGCGTCCACCGGCTCGCGTGAAGCGATCGAACTGCGCGACGGCGAAGCCGGCCGCTACAACGGCAAGGGCGTGCTGAAGGCAGTCGAGCACATCAACACCGAAATCTCCGAAGCCATCATGGGCCTCGACGCGTCGGAACAGGCGTTCCTCGACAAGACGCTGCTCGAGCTGGACGGCACCGACAACAAGTCGCGCCTCGGCGCGAACGCGATGCTGGCCGTGTCGATGGCCGTCGCGAAGGCAGCCGCTGAAGAAGCCGGCCTGCCGCTGTACCGCTATTTCGGCGGCTCGGGCGCGATGCAACTGCCGGTGCCGATGATGAACATCGTCAACGGCGGCGCGCACGCGAACAACAGCCTCGACATCCAGGAATTCATGATCGTCCCGGTGAGCCAGCCGACGTTCCGTGAAGCCCTGCGTTGCGGCGCGGAAGTGTTCCACGCACTGAAGAAGATCCTGAGCGACCGCGGCATGAGCACGGCAGTCGGCGACGAAGGCGGTTTCGCACCGAACTTCGGCAGCAACGACGAGTGCCTGTCGACGATCCTGCAAGCGATCGAGAAGGCCGGCTACCGCGCGGGCGAAGACGTGCTGCTCGCGCTCGACTGCGCGGCATCCGAGTTCTACCACGACGGCAAGTACCAGCTCGCGGGCGAAGGCCTGCAACTGTCGTCGGCCGAATTCACCGACTACCTCGCGACGCTCGCCGACAAGTTCCCGATCGTGTCGATCGAGGACGGCATGCACGAAAGCGACTGGGAAGGCTGGAAGCTGCTGACCGACCGCCTCGGCAAGAAGGTGCAGCTGGTCGGCGACGACCTGTTCGTCACGAACACGCGCATCCTGAAGGAAGGCATCGAGAAGGGCATCGCGAACTCGATCCTCATCAAGATCAACCAGATTGGTACGCTGACCGAAACGTTCGCGGCGATCGAGATGGCGAAGCGCGCGGGCTACACGGCCGTGATCTCGCACCGCTCGGGCGAAACGGAAGATTCGACGATCGCCGATATCGCGGTCGGCCTGAACGCCGGTCAGATCAAGACGGGTTCGCTGTCGCGCAGCGACCGCATCTCGAAGTACAACCAGCTGCTGCGCATCGAGGAAGACCTCGGCGACATCGCTAGCTACCCGGGTAAATCGGCTTTCTATAACCTGCGCTAACGCGCTACTATCGGGTTCGTCATATCGACGCCGCTCTGCGCATGTGCGCGGAGCGGCGCTTCTTATATCTGCGTCTCTTACATGCGGCTTGTCACTGTCGTCCTGATTGCCTTGCTGGCGCTCATTCAGTACCCCCTATGGTGGGGACACGGCGGCTGGCTGCGGGTGCATGAATTGCGTCAGCAGCTCGACGACCAGCTCCAGAAGAATGCGGACGAGAAGCTGCGCAACGAGCGTACTGCGGGCGAAGTGCAGGATCTGCAGAGCGGCACCGCGGCCATCGAGGAGCGTGCGCGCTACGAGATGGGCATGGTGAAGGACGGCGAAGTCTTCGTGCAGTTCGTGTCGCCCAATGCACCTGCAGGACCGCTGAACACCACGCCGGCGGACACGTCCACGCGCGGTACCGTCTCCGCGGCGCCGGTGCGTGTCGTGCCGAATCCGCAGTCGATCGCGAAGCCGTCGCGGCATCATGGCGGCGACAAGGGCAAGACGGCGCATCACTGATCGCGATACGCCGTATCCATTGAAAAAGCGCGGGAAATGCCGCGCTTTTTTATTTCCTGCCAGTCGTTAATCGGCCGGGCGACTGCTTACCACCACCAGCCCGGGTAGCCGTAGCCGACACCCGTTCCCCAGCGATTTCCCCATCCGCCGTAGTACCCGCCGTAGACCGTCACGGGCGGCGGCGAGTAATAGGCCCACGCGCGCGCGGCCGCTTCGGCGGCCATCGCGCTGTTCTGCTCGCGCAGGACCTGCCGGTCGATCTCGTCGTAGCGCTTGCGTTCGGCGCTCGACAGCGCGGGCGGCTGGCCGTTCGACGCGCCCGGCTCGGGCAGGCGGCTCAGGAGCGTGGACGTCGGCGGCGGCATCGCGCAGCCGGCGAGCGCGAGCGTACCGGCGGCAACGTTCGTCAGGATGAGGGTGCGAAACGGGCGGAGGCGATTCATGGGTTTCTCCAGCAGCGCGCCGGTGGCGGGAAGCGGCTTGCGCCGGAGGCCGAGCCTCCGGCGCCGAAGCCATGCGTACGGCGCTCGTGCGTCATTATGCGCCCGTGCCCGGATCGCGGGCGGCGGGCGCGCCGCTCAGTGACGCTGGTCGGTGGCCGGCGCAATGCCGGTTTCGACGCCGGGCGCCGCGAACAACTGCGCGACGTCCACGGGATCGAATTCGTAGCGCTGATTGCAGAACTCGCAGTGGATCTCGACGTGGCCGCGCTCGACGATCACGCTGTCGACTTCCTCGCGGCCGAGCATGCGCAGCATCGCGCCGACCTTCTCGCGCGAGCACGAGCACTGGAAGCGCGTGCCGGCCGGTTCGAAGTGCTGCACGTTTTCCTGCCAGAACAGCCGGCGGAACACGACTTCCGGTTCGACCTCGAGCAGTTCCTTCGCGGACAGCGTGCCGCCGAGCGTGCAGACGCGCTCCCACGTGTCGATATCGGTTTCGGCGTTGCGCGGCACGATGCCGCCGTCGCCCGGCAGCTTCTGCAGCAGCATGCCGACCGCGCGGTCGCGATCGGCCGCGAGCCACAGCCGCGTGTCGAGCTGCTCCGAGTGGTGCATGTAGTGCTCGAGCACCTGCGACACCGATTCGAGCGGGCCGTCGACGCCGTTCAGCGGCACGATGCCCTGGTACGGCTGCTGGCCCGGCAGCTTGTCGGCCGGGTCGAGCGTGATCACGCAACGGCCGTGGCCGCTTGCGTTGACAAGCGACGCGAAGCTCGTGTCGTCGCCGATCGTCTGCGCCGCGTCGCCGGCGAATTTCGCGGTGGCCCGCATCGACAGATCCGAACCGCACTGGACGACCAGCATCTGGACCGGCCCGTCGCCGAAGATCTGCATGATCAGGGTGCCGTGAAATTTCAGGTTCGCGGACAGCAGCGCGCACGCGGCCATCATCTCGCCGAGCACCGTGCGCACCGGGGCAGGGTAGTCGCGGCGGGCGAGCACTTCCTGCCACGTATTGCGCAGCGAAACGATCTCGCCGCGCACGGGCGCCGCATTGAACATGAACTTCTGTAACTGGTCGCTCACTCTTCTTCCTTGAAATCCGTGCGAATCACCCGATCCGCACGAGTTGCTCCTTGAAATGCGCGCGCCGCTCGACATACGTCTTCGCGTTTGCGCGCAGCCGCGCGATGTCTTCCGCCGACAGCTCGCGCACGACCTTCGCCGGCGCGCCGAGAATCAGCGAGTTGTCCGGGAACGTCTTGCATTCCGTCACGACCGCGCCGGCACCAACCAGACAGTTGCGGCCGATGACCGCTCCATTCAAGACCACCGCCTGAATCCCGATCAGCGAACCTTCGCCGATCGTGCAGCCGTGCAGCATGGCCTGGTGCCCGATCGTCACGTTTTCGGCAATCGTCAGCGGAAAGCCCGGGTCCGTATGCAGGACCGCGCCTTCCTGGACGTTGCTGCCCGGGCCGACCGTAATCGTCTCGTTGTCGCCGCGAATCGTCGCGCCGAACCACACGCTCGCGTTCTCCTCGAGCACGACCTTGCCGATGATGGCCGCCGTATCGGCGACGAATACGCTTTCGTGGATCGTCGGGGCCGTATCGCCCAGCTTGTAGATCGTCACGGAGTCTCCTTGTCTCTTCGATGATGGGCGCCGGTAGAATGGCGCGTCCGGTTTGCCCGGCGCATGGCGCCGCGGAACAATCGCATATTGTAAACCGTCGCGTGCAACTGCTCCCGCGACGCGTACGCAGGGTGTCCCCGTTTATGAGCATGGCGTCTTCTTCCTTCGGCAACGCGCCGGTTTGTGTGCGCGGCGCGGCGCTCGACGCGCTGCGCGTGTCCGAACCCGCGGCCAAGGCCGCGCAGGTGCGCGCGCTGCACGAGGCATGGCGGGCCGGGCGCGCCGAGATCGCGGCGTCGCGCGAGCTGCCCGAACCGGCCGATCTGCCCGGGCACCCGGCGCGCCCGCCGCTCGTCGAGCCGCGCCAGCTCCAGCGGCGCAGCATGCGTTCGCCCGAAGGGCGCGCCGTGCTGCTGCACGCGCTCGCCCATATCGAGTTCAACGCGATCAACCTGGCGCTCGACGCGGTCTGGCGTTTCGCGGGCCTGCCCGACGCGTTCTATGCGGACTGGCTGAAGGTCGCGGCCGAGGAGGCCTATCACTTCACGCTGCTGTCGGACCGTCTCGCGGCATTCGGGCACGCGTACGGCGATTTCCCCGCGCACAACGGATTGTGGGAGATGTGCGAGCGGACCCGGCGCGATGTGCTGGCGCGCATGGCGCTCGTGCCGCGCACGCTCGAGGCCCGCGGGCTCGACGCGTCGCCGCCGATCCGCACGCGGCTCCTTCAGGCGGGCGACGACGCGTCGGCCGCGATCCTCGACGTGATCCTGCGCGACGAAATCGGCCATGTCGCGATCGGCAACCGCTGGTTCCGGCATTTGTGCGATGACGCCGGCCGCGATCCGGTGCCGACCTACCGGCAGCTCGCCGAGCAATATCAGGCGCCGCGGCTGCGCGGCCCGTTCAACTTCGATGCGCGGCGCGACGCCGGCTTCGAGCAGGCCGAACTCGACGCGCTGGCCGCGCAGGACGCGGCGGACGGCACCGCCGCGCCATAGCCGGATCGCGGTCGGCCGCTTCTCGCCGGCCACCGGCCCGCGCACCCGGCCGAGCGGGTTTCCTGCTGGCCTGCGCACGTCGCCGCTAGAGCGGAGCCTCGATTGCCGGCCGCCCGAACGGGGGCGTCGTCGCTATAATCGAACGACCATTCTTTTTTTGGCGGCTGCAATGAGTGCCTCGAGTTCTGTTTCCGATTTCGTCACGGTGCGCGGCGTCAAGCTGCATGTGCGGCGCTGGGGCCGGCCCGATGCGCCGATGCTGTTCATGCTGCACGGCTGGATGGATGTCGCGGCGTCGTTCCAGTTCGTCGTCGATGCACTGGCGGGCGACTGGCAGGTGATCGCACCCGATGCGCGCGGCTTCGGGCTGTCCGACTGGCCGGTCGCGCGGCAGGGCGGCGGCCACTACTGGTTCCATGAATACCTGAGCGACCTCGATGCGCTCGTCGACCACTACGCGCCGGCCGGCGAAGTCAACCTGGTCGGGCACAGCATGGGCGCGAACGTCGTCTGTCTGTACGCCGGCGCACGGCCGGAGCGCGTGCGGCGCGTGGTCGACATCGAGGGTTTCGGGCTTGCGCCGTCTCGGGCGGAACAGGCGCCGCGCCGGCTGCGCGGCTGGCTGGACGAACTGCGCGCGCCGCCGGCGCTGCGGCCTTATGCGTCCCTCGACGACGTGGCTGCGCGCCTGATCAAGACCAACCCGCGGCTCGCCCCGCGTCGGGCCGCGTTCCTCGCCGAGCACTGGTCGAAGCGCGGCGACGACGGCTCGTACCACCTGCTGGCCGACCCCGCGCACAAGATGCCGGGCCCGCAGCTGTACCGGCTCGACGAGGTGATGGCCACCTGGAAGCAGGTGCGTGCGAAGGTGCTGCACGTCGAGGCCGTCAATTCGCCGACGCTTGCGTACATCGCCGGCGACATCCCGCTGCCGGAATTCAAGGCGCGCTTCGACGCGTTTCCGGACTGGCGCGAAAAGCTCATCGACGATGCCGGTCACATGGTGCATCACGACCAGCCCGAGCAGGTCGCGGCGCTGATCGAGGCGTTCTGCGCGTAGGCGCGACATCGGCGGCGGGGCAGGCGGGCGGCGCGATTGCCGCGTTGCAGTAGAATGAAGCCTTACCTGCCATGCCGACAATGAACGCTGATCTCCACTGCCATTCCAATGTATCCGACGGGTTGCTGTCGCCTGCCGACGTCGCGCGCCGTGCGCATGCCGGCGGCGTGACCCTGTGGGCGCTGACCGACCACGACGAGATCGGCGGCCAGGCGGCAGCGCGCAGCGAGGCGGAAGCACTCGGCATGCGCTACCTGAGCGGCGTCGAGATTTCGGTCACGTGGGCGTCGCGCACCGTGCACATCGTCGGGTTGAACATCGATCCCGCGAACCCGGCGCTCGTCGACGGCCTGTACCGCACGCGCCATGGCCGCGCGGCGCGCGCGGTGGCGATCGGCGAGCAGCTCGCGACGCTCGGCATCCCCGGCGCGTACGAAGGGGCGCTCAAGTACGTCTCGAATCCCGACCTGATCTCGCGCACGCATTTCGCGCGCTTTCTCGTCGAAAACGGCCACGCCGAATCGACGTCCGACGTGTTCGACCGCCTGCTCGGCGACGGCAAGCCCGGCTTCGTCCCGCATCGCTGGGCGTCGCTGCCCGACGCGGTCGGCTGGATCCGTACGGCAGGCGGCGAAGCCGTGGTCGCGCATCCGGGCCGCTACCGCTATACGCCTGTCGAATTCGACGCGTTCTTCGGCGAATTCATCGATCTGGGCGGCCGCGCGATCGAGGTCATCACGGGCAGCCACACGCCCGACCAGTACCGTGAATACGCGGACGTTGCGCGCCGCTTCGGCTTCGAAGTGTCGCGCGGCTCGGATTTCCATGCGCCGGGCGAGGGCCGCGTCGAGCTCGGCAGCCTGCCGCCGTTGCCGTCCGATCTCACACCGGTCTGGGAGCGCTGGCTCTGACGCCGGGCGGCTGACCGCCGCCCGTGCCGCCGCCGTGCGTTGCCGATTTCTCCCCCTTTACGTACCCCCATGTCCCAGTTCTTCAGGATTCATCCGGATAATCCGCAGCCGCGCCTGATCAAGCAGGCGGTGGAGATCGTCAGCAAGGGCGGCGTGATCGCGATGCCGACCGATTCGAGCTATGCGCTCGCGTGCCATCTCGACGACAAGGATGCGGTCGAGCGCGTGCGCCGGATCCGCGGCCTCGACGAGAAGCAGCATCTGTCGCTGCTCGTGCGCGACCTGTCGGAGCTTGCCAACTTCGCGATGGTCGACAACCGCCAGTACCGGCAGATCAAGTCGGTGACGCCGGGCCCGTACGTGTTCATCCTGCAGGCGACCAAGGAAGTGCCGCGCCGGCTGTCGCACCCGTCGCGCAAGACGATCGGGCTGCGCGTGCCCGACCATGCGATCACGCTCGCGTTGCTGGAGTCGCTCGGCCAGCCGCTGCTCGGCACGACGCTGATCCTGCCGCCGGATGACGAGCCGCTCAACGATCCCGAAGAAATCCGCACGCGGCTCGAGAAGCAGGTCGATCTCGTGATCGACGGCGGCGCGTGCCCGCGGGAACCGTCGACGGTGATCGACCTGACCGGCGACGAGCCCGAACTCGTGCGGATGGGGCGCGGCGCGCTCGAACCGTTCGGCCTCTCGGCCGCATGAGCGAGCCGTTCAATTTTGCGCGAGTGCGCTTGTTACAATAACGCGATATGGATGCTTCCCTGATACAGACCATCGCTGTCTACGCGCTGCCCGTGATCTTCGCGATCACGCTGCACGAGGCCGCGCACGGCTATGCCGCCCGCCTGCTCGGCGACAACACCGCCTACGTGATGGGGCGCGTGTCGTTCAACCCGATGCGCCACATCGATCCGCTCGGCACGATCGCGATCCCGCTCGTGATGTACTTCCTGACGGGCGGCGCGTTCCTGTTCGGCTATGCGAAGCCGGTGCCGGTGTCGTTCGGCAACCTGCGCAATCCGCGCTGGGGCAGCCTGTGGGTATCGCTCGCGGGCCCGGCCTGCAACTTCGTGCAGGCGCTGGTCTGGGGCCTGCTGACCCTCGTGCTGCCCGCCGTCGGCGTCGACGAGCCGTTCTTCACGCGGATGGCGTTTGCCGGCGTCAGCGCGAACCTCGTGCTCGGCGTGCTGAACCTGTTTCCGCTGCCGCCGCTCGACGGCGGCCGCATTCTGGCGGCGCTGCTGCCGCCGAAGCAATCGATCGCGCTGTCGCGCATCGAGCCGTACGGTTTCATCATCGTCCTCGCGCTGGTCGCGACGGGCGTGCTGACGAACTTCTGGCTGCGTCCGCTCGTCAACGTCGGCTACGCCGTCCTGAGCGCCATCCTGTCCCCATTCGCCTCGCTTTTCTAACGATAATCATGTTCCCAGAACGTATTTTCTCCGGCATGCGACCTACCGGGTCGCTGCACCTCGGTCATTACCACGGCGTGCTGAAAAACTGGGTGAAGCTGCAGTCCGAGTACCCGTGCTTCTTCTGCGTCGTCGACTGGCATGCGCTGACGACGCACTACGAGACTCCCGAGGTCATCGAGAAGAACGTGTGGGACGTGCTGATCGACTGGCTCGCGTCCGGCATCGATCCGGCACAGGCGACGCTGTTCATCCAGAGCAAGGTGCCCGAGCATGCCGAACTCGCGCTGCTGCTCGGCATGAGCACGCCGCTCGGCTGGCTCGAACGCGTGCCGACCTACAAGGAGCAGATGGAGAAGCTGAAGGACAAGGACTTGTCCACCTACGGCTTCCTCGGCTACCCGGTGCTGATGGCGGCCGACATCCTGCTGTATCGCGGCTCTCTCGTGCCGGTCGGTGAAGACCAGGTGCCGCACGTCGAGATGACGCGCGAGATCGCGCGCCGCTTCAACTACCTGTATGGCCGTGAGCCCGGCTTCGAGGAGAAGGCGCTCGAAGCCGCGAAGAAGCTCGGCGGCAAGCGCGCGAAGCTTTATCACGAGCTGCGCAACGCCTATCAGCAGGAGGGCGACGACGAGGCGCTCGAACAGGCGCGCGCGATGCTGCAGGAATCGCAGAGCCTGTCGATGAGCGACCGCGAGCGCCTGTTCGGCTATCTCGAAGGCGCGCGCAAGATCATCCTGGTCGAGCCGCAGGCGCTGCTGACCGAAGCATCGCGGATGCCGGGCCTCGACGGGCAGAAGATGTCCAAGTCGTACGGCAACACGATCGGCCTGCGCGAAGACGCGGAGACGATCACGAAGAAGGTCCGCACGATGCCGACCGATCCCGCGCGCGTGCGCCGCACCGATCCGGGCGATCCGGACAAGTGCCCGGTGTGGCAGCTGCACCAGGTCTATACGGACGAAGCGACGCACGAGTGGGTGCAGAAGGGTTGCCGCTCGGCGGGCATCGGTTGCCTCGATTGCAAGCAGCCGGTCGTCGAAGGCATCCTGCGCGAACAGCAGCCGATGCTCGAGCGCGCGCAGAAGTACATGGACGATCCGTCGCTGCTGCGCGCGATCGTCGCGGACGGTTGCGACAAGGCGCGCAAGTACGCGACGGAAACGATGCGTGACGTGCGCGACGCGATGGGCCTGTCGTACAACTGATCCGGCGCATGAGCGAATCCGTCATCGCAGCCGCGGGCGGCCACGTCGCGCAGGCCGAGCCGTCGCGCTGGGTCGCCCAATGGTCGCGGCTCGTCCCGGCCGGCGGCGCGGCGCTCGACGTCGCCGCGGGCGGTGGCCGCCATGCGCGCTGGTTCGCGTCGCACGGGCATCCGGTCGTCGCGCTCGACCGCGATCCGGCCGCGCTGGCCGCGTTGCGCGCGATTCCCGGCGTCGATGCCCGCGCGGCCGATCTCGAAGGCGCGCGGTGGCCGCTGCCGGCCGGCGAGCAGTTTGCGGCCGTGATCGTCACGAATTACCTGCATCGTCCGCTCTGGCCCCATCTGCTCGATGCAGTGGCGCCGGGCGGCGTGCTGATCTACGAAACCTTCGCGCAAGGAAACGAAACGGTCGGCAAACCGTCCAACCCCGCGTTCCTGCTCGCCCCGGGCGAGCTGCTGGACGCCGTACACGGCCGCCTGCGGGTGGTTGCGTACGAGGACGGTTTCGTCGCCGCGCCGCGCGAGGCGTTCGTCCAGCGTCTCTGCGCGGTGCGCGAGGGCGCGACCCCGAAGGCGGGGGCGGGAATTCCACGTTACGAACTGCCCGGCTAATCCGCTACAATCTCAACGTTTACCGGTACACATTCAATCGCGTTTCATGGCTAACGGCACCCAAGACGGCATTCAAATCCGCGGCAGCATCCCCGCGATCGTCACCCCGATGCTCGAAGACGGCAGTCTCGACCTGCCGGCGTTTCGCAAACTGATCGACTGGCACATCGCGGAAGGCACCGATGCGCTGGTCGTGGTCGGTACGAGCGGCGAGTCGGCAACGCTCAACGTCGAAGAGCACATCCTGATGATCCGCACGGCGGTCGAGCATGCGGCAAAACGCATCCCGATCATCGCGGGCGCGGGCGGCAATTCGACCGCCGAGGCGATCGAGCTGACGAAGCACGCGAAGGCTGTCGGCGCGGACGCGACGCTGCAGGTCGTGCCGTACTACAACAAGCCGACACAGGAAGGCATGTACCGCCACTTCCGGACGATCGCCGAAGCGGTCGACCTGCCGGTGATCCTGTACAACGTGCCGGGCCGCACGGTCGCGGACATGGCGAACGAGACGACGCTGCGCCTCGCGGAAGTGCCGGGCATCATCGGCGTGAAGGAAGCGACCGGCAACATCGATCGCGCCGCGCACCTGATCAAGGCCGCACCGAAGCATTTCGCGATCTACAGCGGCGACGATCCGACCGCGATCGCGCTGATGCTGCTCGGCGGCCACGGCAACATCTCGGTGACGGCGAACGTCGCACCGCGTGCGATGAGCGACCTGTGCCGCGCGGCGCTGGCTGGCGATGTCCAGACGGCACGCGCGCTGCACATGAAGCTGCTGTCGCTGCACAAGAACCTGTTCATCGAAGCGAACCCGATCCCGGTGAAGTGGGCGCTGCAGGCGATGGGCAAGATGCAGGGCGGCATCCGGTTGCCGCTCACGGCGCTCGACGAGCGCTGCCACGATGCCGTGCGTTCGGCCCTCGTCGAGGCCGGCGTCCTCTGATGCCGAGGCGGCCGCGTCCTGCGGCCGCCGGCTCGACCCCTGATCAACCCGCACCGGCCGGCTCCGTCCGGCGCCGCTCCTGACGAGCGTTCTAGCAAGACGAAGGATTTCATGAAACGTTTCGCCATTTCCTCTCGCACCATCCAGCTGTCGGTGATGGTGCTGGCGCTGGGCGCGCTCGCTGGCTGCGATACGCTGAACGACTACCTGGCCCCCGACCGGGTCAACTACAAGAACACCGGTTCGGCGCCGCCGCTGGCCGTGCCGAGCGACCTGAAGCCGGTGCCGACGACGCAGCAGTTCGTCGCGCCGCCGAGCAACGCGGGGCTCGGCACGCTCCCGCCGCGGGTCACGACGCAGGCCGGCAATGCGACCGACGGCATCCCGAGCGCGCAGGATCCGCTCGGCATGCACATCGAGCGCGACGGCGATCGCCGCTGGCTGGTCGTCGATGGCCGCACGCCCGAGCAACTGTGGCCGATCCTGAAGGAATTCTGGCAGGAGAACGGCTTCTCGCTGAAGACCGATGCGCCGTCGACGGGCATCATGGCCACCGACTGGGCTGAAAACCGCGCGAACATTCCGGATGACTGGTTCCGCCGCACGATCGGCAAGGTCATCGATTTCGCGTACTCGTCGGGCACGCGCGACCGCTTCCGCACGCTCGTGAACCGCACGTCGGACGGCAACACCGACATCTCGATCACGCACAGTGCGATGGAAGAAATGATGGTCGGCCCGCAGGGCGGCACGTCGTCGCGCTGGGAAGAGCGTCCGCGCAACCCGGTGCTCGAAGCCGTGTTCCTGTCGAAGCTGATGCAGAAGTTCGGCCTGACCGACGCGCAGGCGAAACAGCTGCTGACCGATGCGCATCCTGCGACGGCACCCGCGCAGGTTAGCGACACGAGTGGCGGCGCGGCGACGCTGCAGTTGGCCGAGTCGTTCGACCGTGCGTGGCTGCGCGTGGGCCTGGCGCTCGACCGCACCAACTTCACGGTCGACAATCGCGACCGCGAGAAGGGTGTGTACACGGTCCGCTATGCGAATACGATGGAAGAGCTCAAGCGTGACGGCCTGTTCGGCAAGCTGTTCTACGGCGGCCCGTCGGCAGCGAAGCCGGGCAAGGAATACCTCGTCAACGTGCGCGCGCAAGGCACCGGCGGCACGCAGGTCGCGGTGGTCGGCGCAAACGGCCAGGTCGACAACTCGTCGGACGCGCAGCGGATCATCTCGCTGCTGCACGCTCAGCTGAACTGAGCGCGTGAGATTCGCCAGCCTCGGAAGCGGCAGCGAAGGTAACGCGCTGGTTGTCGAGGCCTCGAGCGGCACGACAACCACGCGCGTGCTGCTCGACTGCGGTTTTTCCGCCAAGGAGGTCGAGCGCCGGCTCGGCCGACTGAATCTCGGCATCGATGATCTCGATGCGATCCTCATCACCCACGAACACAGCGACCACGTCGGCAGTGCGCTGACGCTCGCCCGCCGCGCATCGCTGCCGCTCTATATGAGCTGGGGTACCGCGCGCGCGGTCGGCGCGGACGAGGCCGATGTCGATCTCCACGTGCTGTGGGGCGACGAGACGGCCGCGATACAGGATCTGGCCGTGATGCCCTACACGGTCCCCCACGATGCGCGAGAACCGCTCCAGTTCGTCTTCATGGACGGCTGCAGCCGGCTCGGCGTGCTGACGGACGTCGGGATGGCCACGCCGCACATTACGGCCGTCCTGAGCGGCTGTGACGCGCTGGTGCTCGAATCCAACCACGATACCGCGATGCTGGCCGGCAGCCGCTATCCGCAGTCGCTGAAGGCGCGGATCGGCGGCAATCACGGCCACCTGAGCAACGACGCGGCGGCCGACATCCTCGCGTCGCTCGAACGCAGCCGCCTCCAGCACCTGGTCGCGGCGCACCTGAGCCAGCAGAACAACCTGCCGGAACTGGCTCGCCGGGCGTTCGGCGGCGTACTGGGGACGGATGGGGAGGACGTGATCGTGGCCTCGCAGGACGCGGGCTTCGACTGGCTGATGCTCGGGTGAGCAGGACGGGGCCGTTACGGCGGCCCGCTGCGGCGGCCGGGCGATGTGTACGGAAACGGCAGACGTAAAAAAACCGGCCCTCGGGCCGGTTTTTTTTCAGCTGACGCTGAGGCTTACTGGCTTGCGCCCGAAGCCGGAGCAGCCGTCGCTGCCGAAGCAGCCGACGCCACTGCAGCAGCAGCGTCGCTCGCAGCAGCCGTTGCCGACGAAGCAGCGGCAGCAGCGTCGCTCGCTGCACCAGCAACTGCCGAAGCAGCCGTCGAAGCAGCAGCAGCCGCGTCGCTTGCAGCCGACGAAGCAGCTTGATCAGCGCTCTTGTTGCAAGCAGCCAGTGCAACAGCAGCCAACAGGGAAGCTACGAGGAGGGATTTCTTCATGATCACGTCCTTTTATGGTTAAAGGTAAGCAACAGCGCGAAACAATACCGGTAATGTGCTCCAACACCGACCTGGGCCGCTGGTGGAGATGCACTTCTTAGAGCGTGAATCTTCCCTACGGCTTGGGCGGAAATTATATGCACTTTCCTATCGACCGTCGACAAATGCGGGGTCAATACGTTGTCTTTCCCATACAGAATTTGATCCGTACGGGCATACGGGGCGACTCACACTAATTCCGGTTTCCGACCCGTATCCAGCCCGCACGATACCACTCGTGCAATAAGGCTGTCATTGAGGGAACCCGGGATAGTGTTACAAACCGTTTCGCCTCCATCTGGCGTTGATTGGCCAGTTCGGGCAGCCATTCACCGGCCTGCTCGAGCGGTCCTTCCTCGCCATTAATGAAGTACGAGCGCGCGTTATACATCAATGCGGCCCTTCTGTCGAGACACACGCCACGCCGTGACGCTTGCGTGACGAACGCGGATTCTGACAGCGGTCGCTCGGGCGGGTCGAAAACGACGTTCGGTTTGGGCTCGCTCAGGTAGCAACCGAGGAATTCTGCGACGTCGCGCTTGCGCCAGCGGATCGCGTCGACGATCTCGGCGACACGCTCGACCATCGCCGGCGGCAACTGCGCGGGCGTGTCGACGGCCGGCTGCTTCGGGTCGCGGTAGAGATCGTCGCCGCCCCCGTCGCGCAGGCCGCCGCGCTCCGCGAGATAGTACAGGAACTGGGCGCCCAGTTCGCCGGCGGACGGGGCCCGGAAGCCGATCGAGCAGGTCATGCACTCGCCTTCGGCGACGCCGTCGTGCGCAATGTGCGGCGGCAGGTACAGCATGTCGCCGGGCTCCAGCACCCATTCGTCGCCCGGTTCGAAGTTTTCGAGGATCTTCAGCGGCACGTCCGGCTGCAGCGACAGGTCCTTCTGCGCACCGACGCGCCAGCGGCGCCGGCCTTCGACCTGCAGCAGGAAGACGTCGTACGAATCGAAATGCGGGCCGACGCCGCCGCCGTCCGTCGCATACGAGATCATCAGGTCGTCCAGGCGCGCGTCGGGGATGAAGCGGAAGCGGTCGAGCAGCGTGCGGGCCGCGTCGACGTGCAGATCAAGCCCTTGCACGAGCAGGGTCCAGGACTTGCGCGTGACGGCAGGCAGCGCGCCCGGTTCGAACGGACCGTGCGCCAGTTGCCACTTGTTACGAAAATGGGTGATCAGTCGCGATTCGGCGTCATAGTCGCCAGCCAGCTCGAACAAGGCGTCGCGCGTAACCGGCGAGGCGACACCGGGGATCGCCTGGCGGATCAGCAGCGGCTTCTTTTGCCAGTAGCCGCGCATGAATTGCGCCGGCGTAAGGCCGCCGAGCAGCGGTGTGGGAAGATCGGAAGGCGGCGCGCCGAGCGGGGCGGCAGCGGCATCCCGCGGTTCGGCTTGAGACCGGTTGCGCATCGTATAATGACAGTTGTATTTGGGAGAATTGGATGAAAATCGCAAAAAACACCGTCGTGTCGGTCACTTACAAGCTGTCGGATGCACAGGGCAATCTGATCGAGGAAAGTGACGAGCCGATGGTCTATCTGCACGGCGGCTATGATGGCACGTTCCCCAAGATCGAGGAACAACTCGACGGCCATGAGCCGGGCTACGAGGCAGAGGTTCAGCTCGAGCCGCAGGACGCGTTCGGCGACTACGATCCCGAACTCGTGAAGATCGAGCCGCGTGATCGTTTCCCCGAGCCGCTGGAAGTGGGCATGCAGTTCGAAGGCACGCCGGAAGACGGCGACGAGGAAGTCGATTCGCTGATCTACACGGTCACCGACATCGCCGAAGACAAGGTCGTGCTCGACGGCAATCACCCGCTGGCAGGCATGGCGCTGCGTTTCGCGCTCACCGTGAAGGACGTTCGCGAAGCCACCGAAGACGAAATCGAGCATGAGCATGCGCATGGTGCGGAAGGGCTCGAGATCGTCGACGAGGATGACGACGAAGACGGCGAAGCACCGTCAGGGCGTACCCTGCACTGAGCTTGCAGGCAGGCCGGGCGCCGGCCCCGATGCAGGGGGCGGCGACGGCCACGACGCGCCGCCCGGGGCGGCGCCGTCGCCCTGCAGTGGCGGCGCGACCGACGACGAGTCGGGCAGCGCCGGCAACGCGGGGATTTCCGGCATCTGCGGCAGCGGCACGTCGTCACGCGGCACGAGCGGCAATGCGGGCGGCACGGGCAGGTTCTTCGGCACCTCCTGCAGGCTCACGTTGAAGATCGTCTGCCGTGACGGCGACACGCTCACCTTCACCCACTGATTCGCCGGATGGCGCGGTCCGATCGCGACGCGCGTCAGGTTTCCGACCAGTTCACCGTCGTCAGCGTGTAGCGGACGGTCGATCAGAAAGCCGTTCGCCAGCGGTTCGCCGCTCGCGTGCATCACCAGTATCGGGCCGCGGAACGTCGCCGCCGCCTTCACCAGCGTTCGTTTCAGTTCCCGGAAGCCGTCGCGCACGCGCGGCCGGTTGAAGCGCAGCCATGCGAAGCGCTCCGAGCGTTCATAGCGTTCGAACTGCGGATCGCCCTCGAAAATCACGACCATCGCGCGCGCCTCGCGACGCTTCGCATATTCGGCCGCGTGGTCGATCCAGAAGCCGTTCGCGATGATGCGGTCCTCGAACTCGCCGTTGCGGCCGCCGGCCGTCAGGTAGTGGTTGTTCGGCGCCGGCGCGTTGAGTGCAACGTAGACGATGTCGTCGCGCATCCAGCGCGCGTTCTCGCGATACGGCCGGAACCGGGCGACTTCGCTCTCTCGCGTGATCTGCAGCGCACCGGGGTCGGGCAGCGCCGAATCGGCGAGCAGCGTTTGCCGCAGGAAATCGAGCCGCTCGACCGGATCGTAGCCACCGCCAGCCGCGGTGTTGCACGTCAGCCAGTCGTCGTGGCCGGGAATGAACACGAGCGGCACGCGCGCCGAATCCAGGATCGCGCCGCGCTGCGAATACAGCGCATCGCGGCACGCTTCCTTCGAACCCTTGAGATCGCCCGCATAGACGACGAAAGCGAGGTTGCGCTCGCGCGCGATCGAATCGAGCAGCCGCTGGGCCGACGGCTCGTCTGCCGGGGCGTTGATGACGCCCGACACGACCGCGAACGAGTAGGGCGCGGTGGTGCGCTTCGGCGGTGCAGCCTGCGCACCGGCCTGCGCGAGCGCGAGTACCGCCGCGACGAGCGCGGCGACGGCGCGAGCCGGCAGGCCCCGCGCAATGCGCTTACGCGTGCCCGTCGGCATCATGCGACCGGACCAGCGTGCGCAGTTCGTACAACAGGTCGAGCGCCTCGCGCGGCTTGAGATCGTCGGGATCGATGTCGCGCAGTTTTTCGAGCGCCGGATGCGGCGTGTCGGGCAGGGCCGGCGCGTCCGCGCATTCGAGACCGTCGACAGCGGCCGGCGGCGCGCTGAACAGGTCGAGTTGCGGCGTGTGCTGCGACGCCGACTGCTGTTCGAGATACGCGAGGTGCTTGCGCGCGGCGCGGATCACCGGCGCCGGGACGCCCGCGAGCTGCGCGACCTGGAGGCCGTAGCTCTGGTTCGCCGGGCCTTCGTTGACCGCGTGCAGGAACACGATGCCATGGCCGTGCTCGACGGCCGACAGGTGGACGTTGGCCGCTTGCGGGAATTCGGCCGGCAGTTGCGTCAGCTCGAAGTAGTGCGTTGCGAACAGCGTGTAGCACGTGTTGTGCGCCAGCAGGTGGCGCGCGATCGCCCACGCGAGCGCGAGGCCGTCGAACGTCGACGTGCCGCGGCCGATCTCGTCCATCAGCACCAGGCTTTGCGGCGTCGCGTCGTTGAGGATCGCAGCGGCTTCGGTCATTTCGACCATGAACGTCGAGCGGCCGCCCGCGAGATCGTCGGCTGCGCCGATGCGCGTGAAGATCCGGTCGATCGGCCCGAAGCAGGCCGACTTCGCCGGCACGTAGCTGCCGACGTACGCCATCAGCGCGATCAGTGCGGTCTGCCGCATGAACGTCGACTTACCGCCCATGTTCGGACCGGTGATCAGCAGCAGCTTGCGCTCGGTGCCGAACCGGCAGTCGTTCGCGATGAACTGCTCGACCTGCGCTTCGACGACCGGGTGGCGGCCCTGTTCGATGTCGATGCCGATCTCGTCGGTGAAAGTCGGCGCCACCCAGTCGAGCGCGCGTGCGCGTTCGGCGAAGGCGGCGAGCAGGTCGAGCTCGGCGAGTGCGGACGCGACGCGCTGGCACTCGGGGATGAACGGCAGCAACGCCTGCAGCACCGAGTCGTACAGCGCGCGCTCGCGCGCGAGCGCGCGCTCCTGCGCGGACAGTGCCTTGTCCTCGAAGGTCTTCAGCTCGGGCGTGATGTAGCGCTCGGCGTTCTTCAGCGTCTGGCGGCGGCGGTAATCGTCGGGCACCTTGTCCGTCTGGCCGCGCGTGACCTCGATGTAGAAGCCATGCACCTTGTTGTATTCGACGCGCAGGTTCGCGATACCGGTGCGCGTGCGCTCGCGCGCTTCGAGATCGATCAGGAACTGCCCGCAGTTCTCCGAAATGTCGCGCAGTTCGTCGAGCTCGGCGTCGTAGCCGCGTGCGATTACGCCACCGTCGCGCACCATCGCGGCCGGCTCGGGCGCAATCGCGCTGGTGAGCAGGTCGAGGCATTCGGCGGGCGGTGCGAGCGCCGCGTCGACGCGCGTGAGCGCATCCGCGTTCGCGACGATCGCGCTGATGCGCTCGCGCAGCGCTGGCAGCGCGGCGAACGTATCGCGCAGGCTCGACAGGTCGCGCGGCCGCGCGGACAGCAGCGCGAGACGTCCGGTGATCCGTTCGACGTCGGCGATCTGGCGCAGCGCGCTGCGCAGCGCATCGAGGCTCGCGTTTGCCGGCGCGTCGAGCAGGGCGCCGATCGCTTGCTGGCGCGACTGCGCGGCGACCGACGCGCGCGGCGGGTGATGCAGCCAGTGACGCAGCAGGCGGCTGCCCATCGTCGTGCAGCAGGTGTCGAGCAGCGAATACAGCGTTGGCGACTCGGTGCCGCGCAGCGTCTCGGTCAGTTCGAGGTTGCGGCGCGTGGCCGGGTCGAGCCCGATGTACTCGGTTTCGTTCTCGACCTTCAGGCTGCGCACGTGCCGCAGTTGTTGACCTTGCGTCGCCGCGGCATAGAGCAGCAGCGCGCCGGCCGCGCCGCACGCGCTCGTCAGCGAGTGTGCGCCGAAGCCGTCGAGGCTCGCGACATCGAGCTGGTCGCACAGGCGCTGTGTGCCGGATGCGATGTCGAAATGCCAGGCCGGCACGCGCTTGCTCGCGCCCGCGCCCGCGGGCACGGCGTCGGTCGCGCCGTCCGGCGTCAGGATTTCGGCCGGCCGGATGCGCTCGAGTGCGGCGGCGAGCTGTTCAGGTTCGATTTCGGCGAGCCGCAGTGCGCCGCTGGCGAGGTTCAGCCACGCGAGGCCGACATTGACCGCGACACCGCGCTTGTTGTGGCCCGTGCACATCGCGAGCAGATACACGTCGTTCTTGTCGGACAGCAGCGCGGCATCGGTCAGCGTGCCGGGCGTGACGACGCGCACGACCTTGCGCTCGACGGGGCCCTTCGACGTGGCCGGATCGCCGATCTGCTCGCAGATCGCGACCGATTCGCCCATCTTCACGAGCTTCGCCAGATACTGTTCGACCGCGTGATGCGGCACGCCGGCCATCTTGATCGGCGTGCCGGCCGATGCACCGCGCTGCGTGAGGGTCAGGTCGAGCAGGCGCGAGGCCTTTTCCGCGTCTTCGAAGAACAGCTCGTAGAAGTCGCCCATCCGGTAGAAGACGAGCGTGTCGGGGTGATCTGCCTTGATGCGCAGGTACTGCTGCATCATGGGGGTGTGGCCGGCGAAGGCTTCGGGCGACAGCGTGGTCATAGGTCAGGCATGAGGTTGTTGCTTTGGTTGCCCGAGTTTACCAGCGGGCCGGACACGACTGCGCGAAGTTCGCCGTTCGGCCAGTTGCAGACGTTGGGAATCGGCAGCGACCCGTGTTCCTGCCCCAGCTCGTGGGCTTTGCGCTGCGGGCGCTACCCGCCACGTAGTGCTAACCCCGGCACACCAGTTGCGGTCGGCAGTCTAGATTGTGACTGTACGGATTCGCTGATCGAACATCGGACGTTCTGTCCATTTCCTCGATATGTCGACCGGAGACCGCTACGTGAACGAATCGACCTACTGTGTCATTTTCGGCTTTGTCGTGATCTGCTGACCGTGACGGAGGACATATGACGCATCCCTTGTACGAATTGCTTAGTAACCTCGACGAACGCCGCCTCTTTTATACATTGGGCCGACATCGCCCGGACACCATTCTGATCTCGATAACTGTGCCAGGTGAGCGTATCGAGATCGACGTGTTCGACGATGGGCATATGGAGATGTCCCGCTTTTCCGGAGATGAGAGTGTAATCGACGACCAACAAATGATTTTAAAGGCTATCGAGGGGGCTTCCGAGTGAACGAGGTTGGCCATGAGATGCAACCCACTCACTTCCCGTCGGCCGACGCCGCTACCAGCCAGGAGCGGTCAGCCGGCATCGAGGTCTAGATCGTTGACAATTGGCGTGCCCCTTCGCTGAGGGGCGATCGCGGAAAGCGAATTGAGGCGGTATGGGACAGAAGCTGGGCGGTACTGAGTTGGAGCTTTACCGACGAGTCGATGAGGTTCTGTACTACGTATGGGACCCTATCGGTGTTGCACCAAATGCTGTTACACGTGACGAATACCAAAGTTATTTGCCGGAAGTGTTCTCAATGTTGCAGGGGGGAGCGGACGTCTCATCCATCGCGGCATACTTGGATAACGTTGCCACTGAGAGGATGGGTCTGAACGGGAATCCGGGACATTCCACGCGAGTTGCCGAATTCCTGCTCGACTGGAAAGCCGAGATTTACCGGGTGCGATAAGCGCCGATTCGGAAAAACTTCAGCGTGGGTCTTGGCGTAGGTTTGCGCGTTGAGCCTTGTCAGTTAAGGCGCAGGTACTGCTGCATCATTGGGGTGACGGGTGCATGTGCTGCGGTGGGTTGCATGCTCATGTGACCGGGAAAAGTTGCTTTGGCTGCTTCTGTTTGCCAGCGGCTAATGGGGTCGGGCACGCTCGTATCGGGAACGGGGCGACATATTGGAGATCAGTCGATCGCGGCCCGTTCCCTTGGCACTTTACGGGTATCACGGCAACAGTACAGTATCGACCACGTGAATCACTCCGTTGGACTGCATGACGTCGCCGATCGTCACATGTGCGACATTGCCCTTGTCGTCAGTGATAGCCCATCCCTTTGCGTCATGGCTGACGATCAGCGAGTCACCCTCGACCGTCTTCAGCATTGCCTTTCCGCCGCCTTGGTCAACCGCCACGGCCAGATCATGTGCGGTGAGGCGTCCGGGTACGACGTGATACGTGAGTATCTTGACCAGCGTCGCCTTGTTTTCCGGCTTAAGTAATGTCTGCACCGTTCCGGTCGGTAGCGCGGCGAATGCCTCGTTAGTTGGCGCGAAAACCGTGAACGGGCCCTTGCTCGACAAGGTATCGACCAGTCCGCCGGCCTTCACGGCTGCAACCAGCGTCGTGTGGTCGTTCGAGTTCACAGCGTTCTCGACGATATTCTTCGACGGATACATCGCTGCGCCGCCCACCTCCACGGTTTTTTCCATGGACATCGAACCCGCGTTAGAGGCATGTGTAGCGCCCAGGGCGATCGCCAGCGTGAGCATCATGGCGGTCATTCTCAGTTTGCTGCAGGATTCCATCTGGGTTCTCCCGAAAGATCGATGCTTCCGGCTGGAAGCAATCGAAGATACGAGACGAACCCGGAGACGGATGCATGCGTCCTTGCTAATCCGCGACTGCGATGGACGGCCCGTGTGCCTGGCCTATACGCCGCCGATGGCACCTTGTGCGAGCACTGGGCCAGTCGGTTGCCCGGTCGACGAGCCGCCGCGCGGTTCAAGCGACACGGCCAGCACTGCGTGGGCATCAAGCGAGGCGAGCGTCGCTTTCGAAATCGCCACGACGGTCGGACGGTCTGCGGCGATCAAGCCGAGGGAAGCGGGTTGCCCACCTGGTGCAATCAACCACAGTTCGGTAGAGCGATTGGCCACGAAGGGGATATTGCCAGCTGGCGCAACGAGCATGCGCGCGTGCTCCACATCGACGATCGCGGTCCAGCCGGCGGTGCCACCTTCACGGATGAGGCTTGCAATCCTGTAGCCATCGTGACCGGTTTCCGTAACGGTGGGTGCGCGGGGCGGTAGAACGAGCAGGACGGCTAGTGCAACAGCCGCGATGCTTGAACCGATACCGATCCAGCGCCAGCCACGCAGATTGTTCCAGAAACCGGCTCGTGGTCGGGGCCGGTTGGCGGGTGCCAATCCCAAGTCTTTCTGGACGCGTACCCACACGTACGACGGAGGCTCGATGTCGACAATATCGTCGTTTAGCGGCATCAAATAGTTTTGCCAGTTGACAACACTCGTGGCCAGTTGGGGATCGCGCTGCATGGCCTGTTCGAACTGCCAGCGCTCCGTCCCGTCGAGCACGCCCAACACGTATTCGGCACAACGAATGTCATTCGGGCCGGAAAGTGGGGTGTTCATCGTTCGAGGCAAGCTTTGAGTTGGAGCAAACTGCGCCTAATCCAGCTTTTCAACGTACCGAGCGGAACACGAAGGCGGTCAGCCAGTTCCGCATACGTTGCGCCCGAAAAGAATGCCTCTCGCACGACGCTCCGCTGCGTGACCGGCAGATTTTCCAGGCAATGCTCCAGCCGTCGCCGTTCCTCGCTGCTTTCAGCCACTGTGACGGGTGACGGTCGTTCGTCGACCGCTTCTTCCATCGTCGACTCGTCGACGCGCACCTCGCGGTGACGTCGAAGGCAGTCGATCGCCCGATTGCGCGCGATGGCCCCCAGCCATGTAATTGCGCTGGCCAGTGCCGGATCGAACGTCCCGGCCCGATGCCATACCGTGACATAGACCTCCTGCAACACCTCCTCGGCTTCACCGCGATCTCGCAGCATCGTCACGCACACTCCGAACATTTTTGCAGAGGTGCGGCGGTAGAGGATGCTGAACGCATCTTGATCGCCGGTACCCACGTCGAGGAGAAGCCGGTTGAGTTCTTCGCGCCGGCGATTCTCGGAATCGCCGGTCGACCTATCACCTTCAGACGCGAGATTGCTTCTCATGTGCACTGTATGCTCCACCGGGTGGTCTGAATCCGTAGCGGCCTTTGAGGTGTCACGAAGTCGGGAACGATAGCAATGGTCTGCACCTGCCATCGTATCGCGATCCCAGGACCGCTCCGAGCCAGTCAGCTCATGTACGTTCAAGGTCGGTGATTGGATGCACGTGCCGGAGAAAAATGAGTCGGCGCCGAGTCAGGCGCAATCCAACAGCAGTGCGGAATGTTGAGTGGAGACTTTTGCGAAGAAGCGATCGCGTGAGACAAGGACCTGCCGTCTGAATATCTAGCGTAGGTTTGCGCAGATGGTCTTGTCAGATAAGCCGCAGGTACTGCTGCATCATTGGAGTGACGTTTGCAGCGACTGCGATAGGGTTGGTGCTCATTTGACGGGAAAAAGTTGCTTTGCGCGCCGGAATGTTCCAGTGCCTCCGCCCAAATTTCAGAACCCCTGCCCCACGTTTCATAGCGCGAATGCAACCCGCAACGTAGTGCTAACACCGAGGGGCGGGTTGCGGTCGACGGTCTAGATTGTGTCTGTATGGACGCGTTATCGCGCGTGCGCATGCCCCTGAAGCTGATCGCATAGAAGACGTAAGGAGGCGATATGGGTCGTTCTGCGACGAAACGTTTAGCCGTTGGAGCAATGCTAGTCGTCGCATTGCCGTTCGCGTGGTCAGCGGGCCTGGTCGATCTGCCTCAACCTTCGGGGCACGGACCAATTTTGGGCCATCCGGTGGTCAAGCCAAAAAAAATGCACGCGCAGCAGAAGGGGTTGCTCAATGGCGAACGCCTTGGTGGGCCTCAAACGCCGACACCCGATCCGGATCACGGTGGTGCATCAAATGGTCCGCACGATCCGCCACATCCGCCGGAGCCACCGAGGCCGCAAGAATAGGATTGATGCCCGAAGATGAGGGACAGTTGGCTACCGACTCAGTCGGTTTTTTGCTTCAATGGCGAACCGCTCGGGAAGTACGCGGCTGGGCCAAATTAGCCCCTCGAATTCCTGGAGGATGTGAGCGCCGCGGATGGGGTCGCCGCATTGGTACGCCTCCAGCGACATCTCAAGCATTGTTCTCAGAAGAGGGAGGCAATCTGAGGAAACCTTGGGCACGACAACAGGCAGGGCGCTTTGCAACTCGACAAAAGCCTTCTCAAGCGTCATTTGCTCGTCCGCTGACAAATAGTCTTCTGCGGGGAAGTCGTCTGGGGCAGACAACAAAACGTAGCTGATGAAGTCGTGATACCGGGTCAGGGGGGCTGCCATGTTCGTGTTGGTCGCCTGGAAAGGGAAGCGCGATGTCCTTGGTATGCCCGACCGGCACGCGGTGGTCGAATGAATGCCGTTAGATCGAACGACCCGGCGTAGGTTGAAGCGTAGCTTTTGCGATAGGGCCTTATCAGATAAGGCGCAGGTACTGCTGCATCATGGGAGTGGCGGTAGCGGGTACTGCGGCAGAGGCGTGCTCATGTGACCGCGAAAAGTTGCTTGGGCTGCCCAAGTTGATCAGTGGCCCGTACGGCACTGCTCGAAGTTCGACGCCCGGTCAGTTGTAGGCGATTGCGACCGACCGTTGGCGGTGGCCGCACGGATTGCCCGCAACCCGGGGTTGAGCAGGGCGAGCGCGGGCTCAAGCCTCATCGACGACAGTGATCGACATGTTCAGCGCGTCGGCTGCACTCGGCGTGGCCTTCATCCGGTCAACAGGCCACGGCGTAAGCGCCTCGGTGAACGAGGGCGCGACGGCATGTGGTGTCCCATTGGCGCGGTGCGGCAAGGCACTTCGTCATCCGCCGGGTCGCCGTCGAAATAAGATGGACGCCCAATCGACGATGCGCGTATGATGGTTTCGTTCGAGCACCCGTTTGCCGTTTGACCGCTCGCCCTCCACCTGCCACCGTGTTGCGTCGCGCATTTCCTCGCTCGCAACGTTTGTCCCTTTCACCCCGACCCGTCGCGCCATGCATCAGGCGATGCTGGCTGCATACGCTCGTCCTTGCGAGTCGCCGCAATCGATCGCTGGGAGTTCATTGTGAGCATGCATATCTACCGTGGATTCGAGATCTATCCACTGATTTACCCGCACGTGCCTGCGTTGGATGGCTGCCCGCATAACTACGATGCCGGCTTCGATGCAGCGGTCAAGATCTGTCTTCGCGGCACCACCGACACGCTGACGCAGAGCCAGACGTTCAGGCTTCTCGACGACGGCCCGTTCGATACCGCCGGTGACGCACGTCGTGCGTCGCTGCGCTATGCCGAGAGCGTCATTGACGACAATCGCGAGAAACAGGGCTTTTTTTCGAGCGCCCTCTAACGCGACTCGCTATGGCAACGTGACCTGCGAGCAATTTGGAGGACGAAATGATTGTCGACGAACTTCTTGATCTGATCAGCCGGTGCAAGGTCGCTCGGAGCGGCGCTGTACTGCCCGCCGGAGTGACGCATTCTGCGCTGTGCCATCAACAAGAGCTGCAGATGTTTGCGGCTGTGCGTGCATTTTCAATTGGAGCCGGGTATTCGGAGTTCGAATCTGACGAGATAGCCAGCACCGTCATGACACGACTCGGCTAGTTTTCCAGTCAAACGTTTTCAAACAGGAGCTACATGACAACCGTCACACTGAAGGTCAATGAACCAATCGATGTCGCGCTGCGGCGATTCCGGCGCGGTATTGAGAAGACCGGGTTGATTCGGGAGTTGCGCAGTCGCACGAGCTATGAAAAGCCCACGACGGAACGCAAGCGGAAAAAAGCCAGTGCCGTTGCCAGGCAGCGCTTACGGGCGAAGCGCATGCTGCCGCCCCGCAAGATGTTCTAGACGAACATCGTGCACGACGTGCCGGCCGAGGGGCCTTCTCACGTCGCCATCTCGATCCCCAGCTTGAGGTAAGGCGGCTGGACGACGCAGGTGGCATGCCGGCCGGCCACCTCGCAGCGGCAAGATGAATGATTGGCGCGCCCGTCGCGCCGTGCGGCAGTGACACTGCTCGAAATTGACTCGCGCATCGCCTTTCGAGTGAGCGCATGTGCGCTCGACGTGCGGCACGTCAAGATGAAGATCGTAATCAGAAGGCGACAAACATGAGCTGGTACTGCGACATGGAACGCGAGTTGGCCCATATCAGACGATCGATCGGGATGCTTGAGCAAGCGCAACACGCGTTCGTCAACAGATCGTCCGTGAGCGATCCAGCGTATTGGCGAGTCAAGCTCATCAGGCTCCGCACACAATCCGTGCGAAACAAGGTCCTCGCACTCCAAGTGGACGAGCTTTGGGGTCGCCTCGACCGCATTCACCATTCGCGCGGCCGAAAATAGGAACCTGCGCCATCACGCTCATCTTTTTATCGGGTGCGCTCGCATTGAAGGCCGCAGTTCAAGGGAGTCGCATTCGATCGTCGGAGCAACATCATGATTGACGCTAACCCAAGCAACACGTTTCGACACCTTCCACTCTCGCCCGAGCAAGACGCGGAAATCCGGCACTACATAAAGAAGAAAGAGCAGAAGGGTGAGCAATGGGACACCTTCGAGTTGGCGATGATGCTCGGAGACATGCTTTCCCCTCCGCCAAGCGACGATGACAAGCCGGAGGCTACCGTCGAAGAAGCGAAGCTGGCCTGCGAATATGCATTGGCTTCGATCAACGAAGCCATGGAATCCGTATCCGCAAGTGAAGAGCGACTCGCCGCGATGGAAGCCGAGGAAATGAAGCACCCCAGGCGGTAACGCATCCACGATGCCCGAAGCTCAAGCCGCAGTTGCGCTATCTCCCTTGTGTCTTCAGCCGGGCTGAGCGGCCAGCCATCCTTGCGCCCATTGCGTCGCGTACGCAATCGCATCGTCGCGCGCGTCGCTACCCGCCAGATCGCCGCTGGAATGCACTTCGCTCTCACCTCCGTCCAGCAGTGTCGGCGTGTGCGATGTACTCTCCGTCGGCCCTGCGGGGCGTCGGGTCGATGCGGAATCGGGGTGTATTGAAGCGCATTTGCTCCTCCCTGTTTGGTTGTCACGAGCGCAGAGGCCGTTGGGGCAGCGCAAGCAGAAGCGTCCGCCATCGAGAAGCGCCGCGATCTGGCCAGTTTCACCATCCGGCCGCGGTCGCGCACTGCTCGAGTCAGTAACGTCATCGGCAAGGCGAACGGTCAGACCGCGTAGCGATGACAATGAAAGAATCAGATCCGCTCATGAAAATTGACCACCGCTCGATACCCTATTACCTGATCCTCCGCGGTGGCTGGTCGACCTATGTGCTCAATGCGGACCGTGTCGTTCTTCGTCGTGAGGCAAGTCCGCTGTTGCGTGCCTTTGCGCGAACGCGCGGCGAATTTGCAAGTATTGACGGCGTCGTATGGAACACCTTCTCCGATGCGGAGGGCCTTTCTGTCGTCGAGCGACGGGAGACGCGGTGCTATGCGCTGGTTAAGGGAACCGAAACCGAGCACCAGTTGCGATTGTTGACGACCCTCTGACGTCAACGCGCGGGTGAGTCTTGTACGGTCCGACGAACGAGCAAGCTGAAGTTCAGTGCGCCCAGCGCTGACCACGCCGCTCGATCGCCGCCACGACAACATTGAGTACGTGACGGGCAACACCCTCATCAGCCATGCCGGCATCAAAGTACTGGCGGACGTTCATGATTTTTGACTGATGGGAACCGTCATCATTGTCCACGACAAAAATACTGGCCGTTCCAGCATCAGCCATCAAGACAACCTGGATAGTCTTGCCGCACACGATCGCTTGCAGGTTTGAGGAAGCCATGGATGTGTCCGGCAGGGGCATTGGGGTTTCAAGTATGCTCGCCGGCAGTCGGGCAAATTCGCCTATATCCACCACGTTTCCAGTCGATTCATGGCCAATTCGTACGCCATGAGTGTGTTTGACTTATGCGGCTGTCATGCCGTGTCTGGCTTGGCGCAGGGACTGCTGCATCGTTGGGGGTGGCCGGCGATGGCTTCGGGCGACAGCGTGGTCACAGGTCGGGCATGAAGTTGTTGCTTGGGTTGCCCGGGTTTGCCAATGGCTTCGATGCAGGCGCGCGAAGTGGGCCGTTTGGCCGGGTGTGGGTGATGGCGATCTGCCGCTATCTGAGGGGCGTACTCATCCCACTGCCGACCCACAAAGCGTCCGATGTCGCCGAACGGCTCCCGCGTCGTTGGACTCCCAGCGCCGCCAAACTGGCAAGACGGGGTCACCGGTGCTTACAATCGGAAGAATGAGTATCCCGATTCTGGAAGAAGCCCTGGCCACGCCCTATATCGGCGACCTCGACGTCGTCTCGCGGGCGGCGCCGCCCCGATTACCGTACAGCAACAGGAGAACCCGATGATCAAAGTCAGTGTCATGTACCCGTACGCCGCAGGTGCGCGATTCGATCATGCGTACTACCGCGAGAGGCATATGCCAATGGTGAAACAGCGGCTCGGCGCTGCATGTCTGTATTACACGGTGGACAAGGGCATCGCAGGCGGTGCTCCGGGCGTTGATCCTGTTTACGTGGCCAAGTGCGACTTCGTCTGCACTTCCGTCGAAGCTTTCCAGGCGGCGCGCGACCCGCACGCGCAGGAGATCATGGCCGACATCGCCAATTACACGGATATCCAACCCGTGCTGCAAATCAGCGAAGTGGTGGTGGAGCGTTCGGAAGTCTGATCAAGGTTCGGAGATCGCCAGGCACCGCATCCGCATATGGCGCCCCTGCGGGACGAGACCCGAGTTTGCCAGTGGCTACGCCGTGCACGTGCGAAGTTCGCCGTTTGGCCAGGTTGCCGGAGCTTGCGCGATCGGGCAGCGGCCGTCCTCATGCCGTTGCCCGATCGCGTTCCCGGGTGACCATACGAAAGCCGGCGTCGCTCAGGTCACGGACCTGCACGCGCCGGCTCCGTACAACACGTCAGGACGCGTGCGCCGGCGTCATGCTGAGCGCCACCGCCTGCGCGACCTCGATACCGTCAATGGCTGCCGAATAGATACCGCCCGCATAACCGGCACCTTCGCCGGCGGGATAAAGCCCTTCGACGTTCATGCTCTGGTAATCGTCCTTGCGCCGAATCCGGATCGGCGACGACGTGCGCGTCTCCACGCCGGTCAGCACCGCATCGTGCATCGCGAAGCCGGAGATCTTCTTGTCGATCTCGGGCAGGGCTTCGCGGATGGCTTCGATCACGTAGTCCGGCAGCGCGGTGCTGAGGTCGGTCGGGTTCACGCCGGGCTTGTACGACGGCTCCACGGAGCCGAGCGACGTCGACGGCCGGCCTGCGATGAAGTCGCCGACCAGCTGGCCCGGCGCGCGGTAATCGCCGCCGCCGAGTTCGAACGCACGCTCTTCCCATTTGCGCTGGAACGCGATGCCCGCGAGCGGGCCGCCGGGGTAGTCGTCCGGCGTGATGCCGACCACGATGCCCGCATTCGCATTGCGCTCGGCGCGCGAATACTGGCTCATCCCGTTGGTGACCACGCGGCCGGGCTCGGAGGTCGCCGCGACCACCGTGCCGCCCGGGCACATGCAGAAGCTGTAGACGGCCCGTCCGTTACTGCTGTGGTGAACCACCTTGTAGTCGGCCGCGCCGAGCTGCTTGTGGCCCGCAAACTTGCCGAAGCGGCTGCGGTCGATCAGCCCCTGCGGATGTTCGATCCGGAAACCCAGCGAGAACGGCTTGGCTTCGATAAAGACGCCGCGATCGTGCAGCATCTGGAACGTGTCGCGCGCGCTGTGGCCGACGGCCAGCACCACGCGGTCGCACCGCAGCGTTTCCCCGTTCGACAGCTTGAGCGCGCGCACCTTGCCCTGATCGATTTCGATGTCGTCGACGCGGGTTTCGAAGCGCACTTCGCCACCCAGTTCGTGAATCGACGCGCGCATTTTCTCCACCATGCTGACGAGGCGGAACGTGCCGATGTGCGGCCGGCTCAGATACAGGATGTCCTCGGGCGCGCCGGCCTTGACGAATTCGTCCAGCACCTTGCGGCCATAGTGGTTGGGATCCTTGATCTGGCTGTACAGCTTGCCGTCGGAAAACGTCCCGGCGCCGCCTTCGCCGAACTGCACGTTGGATTCGGGGTTGAGCACGCTCTTGCGCCACAGGCCGAAGGTGTCCTTGGTGCGCTCGCGCACGGCCTTGCCGCGCTCGAGGATGATGGGGCGGAACCCCATCTGCGCAAGGATCAGCCCGGCAAACAGGCCGCACGGCCCCATGCCGATGACGACCGGCCGCAGGAAATCGGCGTGCTCGGGCGCCTTCGTGACGAAGTGGTACGCCATGTCGGGCGTCACGCCGCAATGCGGCTTGCCGGCGATGCGCTTGAGCGCGGCCGCTTCGTCCTTGATCTCGAGATCGACGATATACGTGAGCTTGATGTCCGAACGCTTGCGCGCATCGTGCGCGCGGCGGAACACGGTGTAACGGAGGAGCTCGTCCGCCGCCACGCCAAGCTCGTCGAGGCGCGCGCGAATCGCGGCCTCGAGCGCGCTTTCGGGGTGGTCGAGGGGGAGTTTAATTTCGCTTAGCCGTAACATGGGGACTCGGATGCGATTGCCACGGCGTCGTGGCGGTGTTGATACGTGCGGGGGCCGGCAGACGGGCGGCGTCGTTCGCCGCGCGGGCATGCCGGACGCAAGCCATTCATTGTCGTTGCCGGCCAACCGGTATGGGCGGCGGCAATATGCCGACCCGCCCGAACGACTCAGGCACCTTCAGGATAGGCGCACGAAGCGCCCCTTGCGCACGGAAGATTTCCGGCCTCCCGGGCGACGGGCGGCGCGCGGTCACGACGATGCCTGCGAGCGGTTTGCGCGAAAGCCGCGCCATGCGGGCGCGGCCCGGGCTTACTCCGCTGCCGGGTGCACTCGGCTGTAGCGGTTCAGAATCGGGATCATCTGCGCGTAGATCTTCGGGTTCGCGGCGACGATCTCATGGCGATGCAGGAAATCGGCGTCGCCCGTGTAGTTGCCGACGAGGCCGCCGGCTTCGGTGATCAGCAGGCTGCCCGCGGCCATGTCCCACACGTTGATGCCTTGCTCGAAGAACGCGTCGAGGCGGCCGGCCGCGACGTTCGCGAGGTCGAGTGCCGCCGCGCCCGGGCGGCGCAGGCCCGTGCAGGCCTGCGTCATTTCGGTGAAGAGGCGTGCGTACGCGTCGAGGCCGTCCTTTTCACGGAACGGGAAACCCGTGCCGACCAGTGCGTCCGCCAGGCGGTCGCGGCGGCCGACGCGGATGCGGCGGTCGTTCAGGTACGCGCCGCGGCCGCGGGTGGCCGTGAACAGGTCGTTCTTGTTCGGATCGTAGACGACGGCCTGCGTGACGACACCCTTGTGCTCGAGCGCGATCGACACGCAGTAGTACGGGAAGCCGTGGATGAAGTTGGTCGTGCCGTCGAGCGGATCGATGATCCACTTGAATTCGGATTCGTTGTCGGATTCGCCCGATTCTTCCGCGAGGATCGCGTGGTCGGGGTAGGCGGTCTTCAGCGTCTCGATGATCGCGTCTTCTGCGGCCTTGTCCACTTCGGTGACGAAGTCGTTCTGCTGCTTCTTGCGGATCTCGATCAGGTCGAGATCGAGGGACGCGCGATTGATGATCTGTCCGGCGCGGCGCGCAGCCTTGACAGCAATGTTGAGCATGGGATGCATGAGCCTGGATCCTGTAGCCGGCGGCACGGGCCGCCACGAAGTGGAACAACCGCCCGGAACGGCGCAAGCATGCCGGGCGAGATGAGACGCGAATTGACAAAGAGCGGGGTACGACCCGCGCCGTACAAGGTGCACGACGCGTAAAGGCATGATTTTACCCGATTTTCGGCAGTTTCAGGCAGCCGGAATACGGGGAAACCCCCACTGTCCGTCCGGACGAGTGGGTTTGCCGCGGCGATGGCGATACCATACTGCCATTCTGATGAACCGAGTCGTCACGTAGTGGAAACCCCGCAGAACACCGCCGCGCCGTCCGAGCCGGGCGCGGCCTCGTCCCGGCCGCCGTCCGGCGGCTTCACGTCCACCCGCTTCGTGCTCGTCGAGCCGAGCCATCCCGGCAATGTCGGGGCGGCCGCCCGCGCGCTGAAGACGATGGGCTTTTCGCGTCTCGTGCTGGTCGCGCCGCGCGTGCCGCACGTGCAGAGCGATCCCGAGGCGATCGCGATGGCCAGCGGCGCGGACGACGTCCTCGCATCCGCGCATGTCGTGCCGACGCTCGGCGACGCGCTGTCCGGCGTCCACTGGTCGATCGCGCTGACCGCGCGCACGCGCGAGTACGGGCCGCCGCGCCTCGCGCCGCGCGCGGCTGCCACGCAAGCGTGTGCGCAGGTCGGCACGGGCGACATCGCACTCGTGTTCGGCAACGAGCGTACCGGTCTCGCGAACGAGCATGTCGAGCAGTGCAGCGCGCTCGCGCACATCCCGGCGAACCCGGCCTACAGTTCGCTGAATCTCGCGCAGGCCGTGCAGGTGCTCGCGTACGAGCTGCGCGTCGCGTTTCTCGAGCAGGCGAGCGGGCCGTTGGCGCAACCGTCGGCCGAAGCCGGCACGCTCGCGCAGAGCGACGAGATCGAGCGGATGTATGTGCACCTCGAGAACGCGCTGATCGCGCTCGATTTCCTCGATCCACGCAATCCGAAGAAGCTGATGCCGCGGCTGCGGCGCCTGTTCGCGCGCACGGGCCTCGAGCGCGAGGAGGTCAACATCCTGCGCGGCGTCGCGAAGCACATCCTGCTGAAGTCGGGCAAGCCCGACGGCGACGCGTAAGCGGCCGGCGTACCGGCTGCCGGGCGTTCGGTCGCAGCCCGCGTGCCGCTTCGGGCCGGGCGGGTCCGGCGACGGCCGGCCGGAGCCGCCGGGGCCGGCTCATCCGCCCGGCCGATCCTCCCCGGAAGCCCGCTCCAGCCAGCCTCCCGCCCGAATACCCGTGCCGGCGGCGGGGTGAACATGCGACCGCGTGCGGCCGTGCGCGACTGGCCCTACAATCGCCGGACGTCATAAGCAAATTACCCGGCGCGATAACGGCCGGTCATTGCCGGCGATGCGCGCCGGCTTTTTCCCAGACCACATCATGTTCACGAGACTGCGCGAAGACGTTGCAACGATTCGCGAGCGGGATCCCGCCGCTCGCAGTGCGTGGGAAGTGCTGACCTGTTATCCGGGGCTGCATGCGCTCGTGCTGCACCGTTTCGCGCACGCATGCTGGCGCGCGAAGCGTTACTGGCTCGCGCGGTTCGCGTCGCAGGCCGGCCGGTTCATGACGGGTATCGAGATCCATCCCGGCGCGACGATCGGCCGGCGCGTGTTCATCGATCACGGCATGGGTGTCGTGATCGGCGAGACGGCGATCATCGGCGACGACTGCACGATCTATCAGGGCGTGACGCTGGGCGGCACGTCGCTCACGCGCGGCGCGAAGCGCCACCCGACGCTCGAAGCCGGCGTGATCGTCGGCGCGGGCGCGAAGGTGCTTGGCGGTTTCACGGTCGGGGCGGGGGCGAAGATCGGCTCGAACGCGGTGGTCGTGAAGCCGGTGCCGGCAGGCGGCACGGCGGTCGGCAATCCGGCGCGCGTCGTGATGCCGGCGCAGCCGAAGCCGCAGCCCGAGCGCGCGGCATTCTGCGCGTACGGGATCACGCCGAACGCCGACGATCCGATGTCGCTCGCGATCCACGGGCTGATCGATCACGCGGCGAAGGAAAGCCGCCGTGTCGACGAAATCGTCGCCGCGCTCGAGCGGCTCGGCACGCATCTGGAAACGCTGCAGGGCGCCGATGCGGCGCGTCTCGACCTGCGCAGGCTGTCGGCGGTGCTGGAAGGAAAGACGGTCGAACGTCAGGTGTAACGCGACGGGCGCCGATGGCTGGCGGTTGTGCGAAGTACGGCGGCAGCCGCGGCGGCGTCAGTCGAGCGGCATCGGGTGGATGCCTTCCGCGTCGACGCGCAGGTAGCCGCCGCGCGGCGTGCCGTGATCGAGATCCCAGTCGGGCAGCACCCAGCGAATGCCGCCGGGTTCCGTGTGGCGGGCGGGGCGGTGCGTATGGCCGTGAATGATCACGCTCGCCCGGCTCTTCCGGAACAGTGCGGCCACACCTTCACGCGTGACATCGTAGATGGCCGAAGCAGGGCGCATCCGGCCTGCTTCGCTGTTCGAGCGCATGCGCTGCGCGAGCGCGCGGCGCCAGCGGAATGGCCACGCGAGGAACAGCCATTGCGCGACCCGGTTGCGCGCGAAGCGGCGGAACACCTGGTAGCCGCGGTCGGCCGTGCATTGCGCGTCGCCGTGCGCGAGCACGATGCGCTGGCCGAACGCCATGATCAGCGACGGGTCGTGCAGCAGCATCGCGCCGGCTGCCTTCATGAAGCGCCGGCCGAGCAGGAAATCGCGATTGCCGTGCATCACGTAGAGCGCGATCCCGCGCTCGGAGAACGTGTGCATCAACGCGGCCATGCGTGCGGCGAACGGATCGTCGTCGAGGATGTCGTCGCCGATCCAGTATTCGAACAGGTCGCCGAGAATGAACACCGAGTCGGCGCTGTCGGCGGTGTATTTCACGAAATGCTCGAACGCGGCGACCGTCTTCGGAATCGCTTCGCTCAGATGCAGATCGGAGAGAAACAGGAACGGGCGTGCGGCTTGCGCGTACTCGCGCTCGCCGGGCACGCCCGCGGAGACGCTTCGCGGCGGACTCTCCTGCAACATCGAAGTGTCTCCGTAACCGTGCGTCAGACCACGACGGCCTTTTCGATCACGACGTCGTCGGCCGGCACGTCCTGGTGGAAGCCGGCGTTGCCCGTCTTGACGCCCTTGATCTTGTCGACCACGTCCTGACCTTCGACGACCTTGCCGAACACAGCGTAGCCCCAGCCCTGCGGCGTCGGCGACGAGTGGTTCAGGAAGTCGTTGTCGTTCACGTTGATGAAGAACTGGGCGGTGGCCGAGTGCGGATCGTTCGTGCGCGCCATCGCAACCGTGTAGTTGTCGTTCTTCAGGCCGTTGTTCGCCTCGTTGTCGATCGGCGCGTCGGTCGGCTTTTGCTTCAGGCCCGGCTCGAAGCCGCCGCCCTGGATCATGAAGCCGTTGATCACGCGGTGGAACACGGTGCCGTCGTAGTGGCCCTTCTTCACGTAGTTCAGGAAGTTCTCGACCGTCTTCGGTGCCTTCGCGGCGTCGAGCTCGAGCTTGATCACGCCGTGGTTCGTATGCAGTTCAACCATGATGAATTCCTTCGGTGAGGCGGTTTAAATGGCACGCGGCCGGTCGTGCGACGCGGCCGCGTGTGGCGCCGGACGTGCCGGCAGGTTCTTACTTCGAGACGATGCTGGCCGATTCGATCACGATCGGTTGCGCCGGCACGTCCTGCATCGGGCCGCGCGAGGTCGTCGCCACGCCTTCGATCTTCTTCACGACGTCGAGGCCCGACACGACCTTGCCGAACACCGCATAGCCGTTGCCGTCCGGGTTCGGGTAGTCGAGGCCGCCGTTGTCGACCGTGTTGATGAAGAACTGCGCGGTGGCCGAATTCGGATCGCTCGTGCGCGCCATCGCGATCGTGCCCGTCAGGTTCTTCAGACCATTGCGGCTCTCCAGCGGGATCGGCGCGCGGGTCGGCTTCTCCTCGAAGTTGGTCTTGTAGCCGCCGCCCTGGATCATGAAGCCCTTGATCACGCGATGGAAGATCGTGCCGTTGTACTGGCCGGCCTTCACGTAATCGAGGAAGTTGGCGACCGACTTCGGCGCCTTCTCCGGGTAGAGCTCGACGCGGATGTCGCCCTGCGAGGTCTTCAGCTGCACGACGGGGTGCGCGGTAGCCGATTGCGCGAATGCGGGCGCGGTCGCGAGAAGGGCGGCGCCGCCAAGCGCCAGCAACAGACGTTTCATTGCGATCCTCAGGTTGGGAGGGAAGAAAGGCCGCGCCGCTTATTGCGACGGCGCGACGTATGGCGCAGCCAGTGCGCCCGACGGACCGTTGAACTGGAACGTCGGCGACATCGGCAGCGTGGTGGTGCCCACGTTCGCGGCTGCGCGGTCGGTGTAGGCGCGCGTGGCCGGCGTCACCGCGCGGGCGCTCGGCGCGGCCTTTGCCGGCGACACGATCTTCTGGAGATCGGCGAGACGCTGCGCGGTCGCGCCGCTCGTGCGGCCGAGCGATTGCGCGCGCTTGTACGATTCGGCCGCGAGCCGGAGGTAAAGATCGCCGAGGTTCTCGTACGCGAGCGAGTAGCCCGGGTTCGATTGCGTCGCGGTGACGAGCGCGGCGCGCGCTTCGTCGTAGCGGCCGTGCTTCGCGTAAAGCGCCGCAAGGTTGTTGTACGGCTCGGGCAGCTCGGGGTAGGCCTGCGTGATCGCGACGAACTGCTGGATCGCGTCGTCGTCGCGGTTCAGGCGGGCCAGCACGGTGCCGCGCTTGAACTGCGCCTGCACGTCGTGCGGGTTCGACGCGATGCGCGCGTCGAGCTGCGCAAGTGCCTGTTTCCACTGCTTGCCGGCGATCGACGCATCGACCTCGGGGGTGCCGTCGGCCACGGGCGGGGCCTTCTGCGCATGCGCCGCGGGGGCCGCGAAAAGCGTCAGCGCGACGCCCATGACGGTGGTCGCAACGAGGGTCGCAGCGCTCTGCGCGCGGCCGCGATGAGGTTTCATAGGCCTAAATCGGAATGTTATACTCCGAGCCATTCTAACAAAACGTCTGCGCGTTCCGGCGAGCGTCAGACAGTCTTTCTTAGCCTCTGTGGCCGTCACCGCTGTGCTTGCAGCCTGACCGCCCCATGTGATACGAGGACGCTCGGCCTGGCGCCGCAGCAGATGGTCCGTCCGTGTCGCATGCTGGGCGAGCTTCGCCAGGGCGGTTTCCTTCGGCTCACGGTTCATCTCTATGGAATCACTGCGCATCTACAACACGCTCGCGCGTGACAAGCAAGTTTTCGTGCCGCGCCAGTCCGGCGAAGTGCGGATGTACGTATGCGGGATCACCGTCTACGACTATTGTCACGTGGGCCACGCGCGCATGCTGGTCGTGTTCGACCTCGTCCAGCGCTGGTTGCGTGCGATCGGCTACCGGGTCACGTATGTGCGCAACATCACCGACATCGACGACAAGATCATCCGCCGCGCGGTCGAGAACGGCGAGACGATCCGGTCGCTGACCGACCGGTTCATCGGCGCGATGCACGAGGACGAAAGTGCGCTCGGCATCCAGCGGCCCGACATCGAGCCGCGCGCGACACAGTTCATCCCGCAGATGCTCGGCATGATCGAGACGCTCGAGACGAACGGCTACGCGTACCAGGCGACCGACGGCGACGTCAATTACTCGGTGCGCAAGTTCACGAACTACGGGAAGCTGTCGGGCAAGTCGCTCGACGATCTCCGCGCGGGCGAGCGCGTCGCCGCGAACGACGCGAAGGAAGATCCGCTCGATTTCGTGCTGTGGAAGCGTGCGAAGCCGGAAGATCCTGAGGGCGCGTCGTGGGCGTCGAAGTACGGGACGGGCCGCCCGGGCTGGCACATCGAGTGCTCGGCGATGGGCTGCTCGCTGCTCGGCAATCATTTCGACATCCACGGCGGCGGGCAGGATCTGCAATTCCCGCACCACGAGAACGAGATCGCGCAGAGCGAAGGCGCGACCGGCGAGACGTTCGTCAATTACTGGATGCACAACGGCTTCGTGCAGGTCGACAACGAGAAGATGTCGAAATCGCTCGGCAACTTCTTCACGATCCGCGAAGTGCTGGAGCGCTACGACGCGGAAGTCATGCGTTTCTTCATCGTGCGCACGCACTACCGGTCGCCGCTCAATTACAGCGACGTGCATCTCGACGATGCACGTGCCTCGCTCACGCGTCTGTACACGGCGCTGAAGGATGTCGAAGCCGATACGCTCGCGCTCGACTGGAACGAGCCGCACGCGCAGCGTTTCGCGGCCGCGATGAACGACGACTTCAACACGCCGGTTGCAGTGGCGACGCTGTTCGAACTCGCGGGCGAGGTGAATCGCACGCGCGACGCGTCGCTCGCACGGCAGCTGAAACAGCTGGCGGGCCTGCTCGGCCTGCTGGGCCGCGAACCGCGCGCGTTCCTGCAGCAGGCGTCCGGCGCCGCGCAGGCGGGCGGGCTCGCTGCCGACGAGATCGAAGCGAAGATCGCCGCGCGCGTCGCGGCGAAGCAAGCGAAGGACTATGCCGAAGCGGACCGGATCCGGGCGGAACTGCTCGAAGCCGGCATCGCACTTGAAGACAAACCGGGCGGATCGACCGAATGGCGTCGCGTATGAGCGCGGTGCGTTCCACTGACCGATCCGTCAGGTAGGAGGCAAGATGGCAACGGCCAGAAAAGCGCCGGTCAGGCGCGCGACCCCGGTCGCCGCGCGTCCGGCAGCCAAGCGCGTGCCGGCGGCGAAGGCGGACGCGACGCGCGCCGTGCCGAACGGCGCGCTGAACGGTCATGCGCAGCCGGCGGCTGCGTTGCCGGCCGCCGACGCGGCCCGCAAGACACGTGCGTCCGAAGCGGACGGCGAGGAGGTCGTCGTGCGTCCTGCATACTGGGACAAGGCATGCGCCGACCTCGTCAAGCGCGACCGCATCCTGAAGAAACTGATTCCGAAGTTCGGTCCCGCGCATCTCGTGAAGCGCGGCGACCCGTTCGTCACGCTGGCACGCTCGGTCGTCGGCCAGCAGATTTCGGTGCCGTCCGCCCAGTCGCTGTGGGCGCGCATCGAGGACGCCTGTCCGAAGCTCGCACCGCAGCCGGTGATCCGGCTCGGCGCGGACAAGCTGATCGCGTGCGGGCTGTCGAAACGCAAGACGGAATACATCCTCGATCTTGCGCAGCATTTCGTATCGGGGGCGCTGCACGTCGACAAATGGACGTCGATGGACGACGAGGACGTGATCGCGGAACTCACGCAGATCCGCGGCATCAGCCGCTGGACGGCCGAGATGTTCCTGATCTTCAACCTGTCGCGGCCGGACGTGCTGCCGCTCGACGATCCGGGCCTGATCCGCGCGATCAGCGTCAATTATTTCAGCGGGGAACCCGTCACGCGCAGCGAGGCGCGGGAAGTCGCAGCCAACTGGGAGCCGTGGCGCACCGTCGCGACCTGGTACATGTGGCGCAGCCTCGACGCGCCTGACACCGGCGCCTGAGCGTCGGCTATCGGGTTTTAAACATCAATAGTTGAGAGCTGGTTTTGAGCGTCGCTCGCGCGGGTAGAATACGCGCTGCCGCAAGACCCAAGGATTCGAACACATGAAGACCACGTTTCTGGATTTCGAACAGCCGATCGCCGAACTCGAGGCCAAGATCGAAGAGCTGCGATTCGTGCAGGACGACTCGGCTGTCGATATTTCGGAAGAAATCGAGCGGCTGTCGAAGAAAAGCCAGCAACTGACGAAAGACCTCTACGCGAACCTGTCGCCGTGGCAGGTTTCGCAGATCGCGCGGCACCCGCAGCGTCCGTACACGCTCGATTACGTCGCGGAACTGTTTACCGATTTTCACGAGCTGCACGGCGACCGCGCGTTCGCGGACGACCTGTCGATCGTCGGCGGCCTCGCGCGCTTCGGCGGTCATCCGTGCATGGTGATCGGTCACCAGAAGGGCCGCGACACGAAGGAGCGCGCCGCGCGCAACTTCGGGATGCCGCGTCCGGAAGGCTATCGCAAGGCCGAGCGCCTGATGCGTCTCGCCGAGAAGTTCGGGCTGCCGATCTTCACGTTCGTCGACACGCCGGGCGCGTACCCGGGCATCGGCGCGGAAGAGCGCGGCCAGTCGGAAGCGATCGGCCGCAACCTGTACGTGATGGCCGAGCTGAAGACGCCGATCATCACGACCGTGATCGGCGAGGGCGGTTCGGGCGGCGCGCTGGCGATCGCCGTGGCCGACACCGTGATGATGCTGCAGTTCTCGACCTATTCGGTGATCTCGCCGGAAGGCTGCGCGTCGATCCTGTGGAAGAGCGCGGCGAAGGCGCCGGAAGCCGCGGAAGCGCTGGGCCTGACCGCGCACCGCCTGAAGGCGCTCGGCCTGATCGACAAGATCATCAACGAGCCGCTCGGCGGCGCGCATCGCGATCCGAAGGGCATGGCCGCGCTGCTGCGCCGTGCGCTCGCCGATTCGCTGCGCCAGTTCCAGGGCATGAGCATCGATGCCGTGCGTGAGCGCCGCTTCGAGCGCTTGATGGCCTACGGCAAGTTCAAGGAAACCACGCCCGGCGCATGACCGGCTGCGTATTCAATTCGCGCGCCGCTGCGCGCGCGTGCCTCTCGTGATCCCGCCGACCGAATTCTCCGCCGACCGCGTCGTCCTCGACGCGGTCGGCGTTGCGCTTTCCGGCCTGCCGCCGGATGCGTGCATTGCGATTGCCTACAGCGGCGGCCTCGATTCGACGGTGCTGCTCGATGCGGCCGTGCGTGTCGCGGGCGCTGCGCGTTGCGTCGCGCTGCACGTGCATCACGGCCTGAGCGCGAACGCCGACGCGTGGCTCGCGCATGCCGAAGCGGAAGCGGCGCGGCTCGGTGTCGCATTCGAATCGAGGCGCGTCGACGTGCCGCGCGACAGCGGTCTCGGTATCGAGGCAACCGCGCGCGAGCGTCGTTATGCGGCGCTCGATGCGATGTGCGAACGCCATGGCGCGAACACGCTGTGGCTCGCGCAGCACGCGGACGATCAGGCCGAGACCGTGCTGCTTCAATTGCTGCGCGGGGCGGGCATCGCCGGACTCGCCGCGATGGCGCCACGCTATCGCCCCGACGGCGTGAGCGTCGAGCGCGTCCGTCCGTTGCTGCGATTGTTGCGCGCACAACTTGAGCGCTATGCGGAGCAGCACGCGCTCGTGTGGATCGACGACGAATCGAACGGCGATACGCGTTATGCGCGCAATGCGCTGCGGATCGACGTGCTGCCCGCGCTGGCCGTGCATTTCCCGGGTTTTCGCGACGCGCTCGGCCGCGCGGCCCAGCATGCGGCCGCCGCACAGCGGCTGCTCGACGATCTGGCCGAACTGGATTTCGCCGCCGCCGCGCGCGATGACGGGCATGCGCTGTCGCGCGACGCGCTGGTCGCGTTCGACGACACGCGCGGTGCGAACCTGCTGCGTTTCTGGATGCGCCGGCTGGGCTTGCCGGGCGCGTCGGCCGCCCGGCTCGCCAATATGATGCGACAGCTGCGTGCCGCGCATGACGCACACGCGCTGCGCGTCGATCATGCGGGGCAGTGCCTGCGGCTCTATCGCGATGTCGTCTACTGGGAAGCGGGCGACAGCAGCGAACCGGCCGACGACGGCACGGGCGCGCCGCACCCGGAAGCGGTGCTCGCGTGGGGCGGACAGGAAGTCTGGCACCTGCCGGGCTGGCGCGGCACGTTCGTGTTCGCGCCAGCCGACGCGCACGGCGCCGATGCGGTGCCGGAGGCGTTGCTGCGCGGGGCGCGGCTCGCGGCGCGCACCCGTGCCGGCGGCGAACGGATGCGTACGTCGCCGGGCGGGCCGGGCCGGACGCTGAAGAATCTGTTCCAGGAACGCGGCGTGCCGGCCTGGCAGCGCGACGTGCCGCTCTTGTTCGCGGGCGACCGGCTGATCTACGTGCCGCGGCTCGGCATCAATTGCGATGTCGGCCCGCTGGACAGTGACGCGCCGGGCGACACCGGATGGCGCCGGATCGAATGGCGTCCCGACCTGCTGATCGCATAGCGGCGGACTGGCTTCCGGCGGCGCGATGGCGCGCCCATTTTCACCATTTGGTAAACAGCGCCGGAACGGCTGCCAACACGGCGAGCGGCTTGTCAAGCGGGCTTCTATCGGGTACGCTCGGTCGTTTGCTCGGCTCGATTTTTGAGCGTTTTGTGCAGGTTTTCCGCGTGACGTACCCGGTTTGCGCGGCCTGATCGGCCTTCCGGGCAAAATCCGTCACGCTTGCGTGTTGCGTCCCAGCCGTCCCCCTCGTCGTCCGTCCACAGCCACAAGCCGCGTGACCGAACGGCTACCCGGCCTGCCCAGCGCGCCCGTGCGGTTTCTCCTTCAGTTCAGAACGACAATGGCACTCATCGTACACAAATACGGCGGCACTTCGATGGGCTCGGTCGAGCGCATCAAGAACGTCGCGAAACGCGTCGCAAAATGGCATCAGGCCGGGCACCAGATGGTGGTCGTGCCTTCGGCGATGTCCGGCGAAACCAACCGTCTGCTCGGTCTCGCGAAAGAGATTTCGAGCCAGCCGAGCCCGCGTGAGCTCGACATGATCGCGTCGACCGGCGAGCAGGTCAGCGTCGGCCTGCTGTCGATCGCGTTGCAGGAAATCGGCGTCGAGGCCGTGAGCTATGCCGGCTGGCAAGTGCCGATCAAGACCGACAGCGCTTTCACGAAGGCGCGCATTCACTCGATCGACGACGAGCGCGTGAAGGCCGATCTGGATGCCGGCAAGGTCGTGATCATCACGGGCTTCCAGGGCGTCGATCCGGATGGCCACATCACGACGCTGGGCCGTGGCGGCTCCGATACGTCGGCGGTGGCGGTCGCGGCTGCGCTGGATGCCGAAGAGTGCCTGATCTACACGGACGTCGACGGCGTCTACACGACCGATCCGCGCGTCGTCGAAGAGGCCCGCCGCCTCGATCGCGTGACGTTCGAAGAGATGCTGGAAATGGCCAGCCTCGGCTCGAAGGTCCTGCAGATCCGCTCGGTCGAATTCGCCGGCAAATACCAGGTGAAGACGCGTGTGCTGTCGAGCCTGACCGATCCGCTGATTCCGCTCGACGAAGAAATGCGCTCGGGCACCCTGATTACTTTTGAAGAAGACGAGACCATGGAAAAGGCAGTCATTTCCGGCATCGCGTTCCAGCGCGACGAAGCACGCATTGCGGTGATGGGCGTGCCCGACAAGCCGGGCATCGCATATCAGATCCTCGGTCCGGTCGCCGACGCGAACGTCGACGTCGACATGATCATCCAGAACCAGAGCGTCGAAGGCAAAACCGACTTCACGTTCACGGTCGGCCGCGGCGACTACCAGCGTGCGATGGACATCCTCACGAACCAGGTGCAGGGCCATGTGAGCGCCGAGCGCGTGCAGGGCGACCCGAAGGTGTCGAAGGTATCGGTCGTCGGCGTCGGCATGCGTTCGCACGTGGGCGTCGCGAGCAAGATGTTCCGCACGCTGTCGGAAGAGGGCATCAACATCCAGATGATCTCGACGTCCGAAATCAAGATTTCGGTGCTGATCGACGAGAAATACATGGAGCTGGCCGTCCGCGCGCTGCACAAGGCATTCGAACTCGACCAGGCATCGTGAATTTTTCGTGATGCATTGAAGAAAATGCATCAAGGAAATTGACCAACGGCTCCAAACCCTATATGATCTTGTTCTCGTCGCACTGCCTCCCTGGTGCGAGCGAAGGTTTGGGAGACGTGGCCGAGAGGTCGAAGGCACTCCCCTGCTAAGGGAGCATCTGGGCCAAAACCTGGATCGAGGGTTCGAATCCCTCCGTCTCCGCCAAAAGCGGTGACAAAGCCCCGCAAGTTCTCGGACTTGCGGGGCTTTTTCTTTTGCGGGCCCATTTCGCGCCGTGTCGCGCGCGACAGGTTCGATGCTGCCGGATCGCATCCTCGTGCGGCCTTCGTCGTGCCCCCTCGGGCAATGAATGCTCGACTTGAGCACCTGTCATGCGCTACATATCGCGTATCGTCTGGCGCAACTCAAGGTGATGCTCTTGGCAAGCCCGCATGCCGTTCTGACCTTCCTCTCCCATCGGCCTGTCGACGGACTCGTCGACAACCACGCGCGTTACGCACAGCTGCACGGCTATCGGCACGCGATCGTCGACGGCATGCACGTGTACGGCGAGCGCCAGCAGATCCTGTACAAGTACCACGCGATCATCGCGCAGCTCGTCGCGATGGAGCAGGGGGCATTGCTGCTCGTGCTCGATCCGTTCTCCGTCGTGTTCGATCCGCACGTGCTGCCGGATGTCGCGCACGGATACGATGCCATCGTCACGACGCAGGCGACGAAATCGGCACTGCCCGCCGCAAGCGGAATGATCTTCCGCAACGTGCCCGACGTGCGCGAGCGCTTGCGGAGGCTGGCGGTCGAACTGGGCAAGTGGGCGATGCACCTTCCGGAGCGGCAGCATGCGTGCGAGGCGACGCTGCTTGCGGCGTTCTTTCCGCCGCTGCCGTTCGATGCGCCGCTTGCGAACGGTCATTTCGCGTCGGCCCAGACGGTCTGGAGCGACGGTATCTCGATCGATTCGATTGCCGGTGCGCGGCCGCTCGTCGCGCACCAGGCGCCCGAGTGGCGCGAGGTGAACGGGGCCTGGGCGCCGGCGGCCGATTACGACTTCCGTTACGTGGCAGCGCTCGTCGACGATGCCGGACGGTACCAGCGCGGCGACCATCCGCACGCCATGGACGAGTGGCGCGCCGCGCAGCAGCGAACACGCGAACCGGAGCGGCATGTGAATCCGCAGGCGCGTATTGCGTTCGTGAGCCTGCATACGCCGCATATTGCCGGCTACGGCGACCTGCACGAAGAGAACTTCGTGCGCTACTGCACACGGCATGGCTATGCGTATCACACGTATCGCGAGGCGCCTGCATTCCTGCCGGACGGCATCGGTGCGAACTGGGCGAAGCTGCATCTGATTCGCGAACATCTGCCGCATCATGCGTTCGTGTTCTGGGTCGATGCGGACATCCTGGCAATCGACCAGAGCCAGACCGTCGACAGTACGATCGACGGCCGCGACTTCGTGATCGGCACCGATCACACGGCCTGGGCGATCAACTCGTGCATGATCGGCGTGCGCAACGTGGCGCCGATGCGCGAACTGGTCGAGCGCATCTGCGCACGCATCGAGCGTTTCGACGATCGTTCGTCGGTCTACGCGAGCGGCGGCGACCAGCAGGCGATCTATGTGGAGCTGCTCGAGTCCGGCATGATCGATGCGCGCCATATCGTCGATGCGACGACGCTCGCGTCATCGCCGGTTTATGCAACGCGCGACAGCCGCTTCGTTCATTTCCCCGCCCAACACGATCACTATCGTGCGGTGACGATGCGCGTCTGGGACCGGCTGAGTCATCAGCGCTGACGGCCGGGAGCGTGAAGGATGCGATGCCCGCTACGACGCCGGGCGGGTAGGGGGCATTCACCCGGCCTGTATCGCATCGGCGATGTGAAATACAAATGTAAGTATTGTTGTAAGGAAAACTGAGGTGCAGGATCAACGCCCTGCGCGATCCAGATAATCCTGTTCCGGCCCTTCGGAATGACGCGTTGACGCCAAAAATGCGGCATTGCGTCGTTTTTCGCGATTTGCCATGACGCGCAATACAAAAAATTACTCAATAAAATCAGTGTTGTGCGTCGGTGTGGAAAATTGACGCTCTGCTGCGCTGCAGAAAATAATCAATCGCCTTATGCTGGTTAACCCGATCGCGTTTGAGCGGCATCAAGTTTTTCCGTGATGTCGCTTTACATTTTGCCAACACTGGCGATTCACGAAATCTACCTGTCGATTTGATTTCGTTCCTTTCGTCTCGCCTGTCACCGATGCAGTGCGCGACCTCCTCAAGGCCTTGTTGACATGCATGATTTCCCCTTCCTGAGCCTGGCCATCTGGGCTCCGATCCTGTTCGGCGCGTGCCTGCTGCGTGCCGGTTCCGACCATCACCCGCGCCGGACGCGGCTGATCGCGCTCGCGGGCGCGATCGTGGGGCTCGCGGCCGTCGTTCCGCTGGTTGCGGGCTTCGACACGCATTCGGCGGCGATGCAGTTCGTCGAAAGCCGCGACTGGCTGGCGGCGTTCAATTCCGGATGGCGGGTCGGCATCGACGGTGCGTCGCTGTGGCTCGTCGTGCTGACCGCCTTCACGACGCTCGTGGTGGTGATCGCGTCGTGGGAGTCGGTCACGGTGCGCGTCGCGCAGTACTACGCGTCGTTCCTGATCCTGTCGGGGCTGATGGTCGGCGTGTTCGTCGCGCAGGACGGGCTGCTGTTCTTCATCTTCTTCGAGGCGACGCTGATCCCGCTGTACTTGCTGATCGGCACGTGGGGGCGCGAGCGTCGCGTTTATGCGGCCGTGAAGTTCTTTTTCATCTCGTTCGCCGGCTCGCTGTTGCTGCTGATGGCAATGCTGTACCTGTACGCGCAGTCGCATACGTTCGACATGGCCGTGTGGCGCACGCTGCAGCTCGGTTTCGCGCCGCAGCTGCTGGTGTTCCTCGGGTTCTTCGCCGCGTTCGCGGTCAAGGTGCCGATGTGGCCGGTCCATACGTGGTTGAGCGACGTCTACACCGACGGCCCGACCGGTGCCGCGCTGATGCTCGCGATGCTCAAGCTCGGCGGCTACGGGTTCCTGCGCTTCGCGCTGCCGGTCACGCCCGATGCAAGCCACTTCTTCGCGCCGGCGGTGATCGCGCTGTCGCTGTTCGCGATCGTCTATGCGAGCCTGATCGCGCTCGCGCAGACCGATCTCGGCAAGCTGCTCGCGTACTCGACGGTCGCGCACATGGGGATCGTCACGCTCGGGCTGTTCCTGTTCAACCGGATCGGCGTCGAAGGCGCGATCGTGCAGCTCGTGTCGTACGGCTTCGTCGCGGGCGCGATGCTGCTGTGCGTAAACGTGCTCGCGGATCGCACGAAGCAGCGCGAGATCGCCGCATACGGCGGTGTGGCGGGCGTGATGCCGCGCTTCGCGACCTTCACGGTGCTGTTCGCGATGGCCAACGTCGGCCTGCCGGGCACGTCGGGCTTCGTCGGCGAGTTCATGGTCATCATGGGCGCGATCCGCTTCAACTTCTGGATCGGCGCGATCGCGGCGCTCACGCTGATCCTCAGCGCGTCGTACACGCTGTGGATGCTCAAGCGCGTCGTGTTCGGCAAGGTCGCGAGCCAGCGGATCGCAAAGCTCGCCGACCTGAATCGTCGCGAGATCGTGATGTTCGCGTCGCTTGCGCTGATCGTGCTGGCAATCGGCATCGATCCGAAACCGTTCACCGACGCGATCGATCCGACCGTCGGCAAGCTGATCGAGGAAGCGAGCCATTCGAAGGTGCCGGCAGGGGATGGTGCCGGGCCGGTGCCGTCGTACATGGCGTCGACGCACGACTGATCGCGGCACGCCGGTCCGCGCAAGCGGGCTGCATCGCACGGCGATGCGGCCCGTTGCGCACGCATCGATCGAGGTCCGGCACGGCGCGTGCCGGGCCCGCTTCCGGCTGCGTGAAATTGCCCCGCGACAATGTGACTCACGGCAGATTTTGCAATGATGATTTGCCGCATCCACCGGTTTTTCATCGCACTCGCGCGACGTATGATTCGGCCACTTTCGTGGATCGAATGCGCATCGGGCATACGCAAACGGATTCAATGACCCTCGGGCTGTGTGATGAAAAGAAGAGCTTCAAGAGGCTGGTCGGCGCTGATGTCAATCGGCGCGGCTTTGAGCCTGTCAGGCTGTAATTTAGATGTACTAAATCCGAAAGGTAGCGTGGGTGCCGCCGAAAAGGCGCTGATCGCGACGTCCACCTGGGCGATGCTGATCGTCGTCGTGCCGGTGATCCTGCTGACGCTGTGGTTTGCGTGGCGTTACCGCGCATCGAACCGCAACGCCACCTACGCGCCGAACTGGTCGCACTCGACCGCGATCGAGGTCGTGATCTGGACGGTGCCGACGCTGATCATCCTGTTCCTCGGCGTGCTCACGTGGAAGACCACGCACGAGCTCGACCCGTACAAGCCGCTCGAGTCGTCGGTGAAGCCGATCGACGTCGAGGTGGTCGCACTCGACTGGAAGTGGCTGTTCATCTATCCGGAACTCGGCATCGCGTCGGTGAACCAGCTCGCGATCCCGGTGGGCACGCCGGTGAACTTCCACATCACGTCGGATTCGGTGATGAACTCGTTCTTCATCCCGCAGCTCGGCGGCCAGGTCTACGCGATGGCCGGCATGCAGACGCGCCTGCACCTGATCGCCGACGAACCCGGCAACTACGCGGGCACGTCCGCCAACTTCAGCGGCCGCGGCTTCTCCGACATGAAATTCCGCACGCTCGCCGAGCCGCGCGAACAGTTCGATGCATGGGTGCAGAAGGTGAAGGCGTCGCCGGACCGGCTCGACGCGACCGTGTACGGCAACGTCGCGCAGCCGAGCGAGAAGGCGCCGGTGCGCTACTTCTCGTCGGTCGATCCGCGGCTCTTCCACAACATCATCGCGAAATACAACGATGGCCACGTCCTCGACCTGAAGGACGCCGCCTGCGGCACGAAGGGGTAACGCATGTTCGGCAAACTCACACTCTCGGCGATCCCGTTCGATCAGCCCATCATCATGGGGGCAGGCGCCTTCATGGGGCTGGTCGTGCTGGGCATTCTCGCCGCGCTGACGATCACCGGCCGGTGGAAATGGCTGTGGACGGAATGGCTGACCACGGTCGACCACAAGAGACTCGGCGTGATGTACATCATCGTCGCGCTGATCATGCTGCTGCGCGGCTTCGCCGACGCGATCATGATGCGCATGCAGCTCGCGCTCGCGTACAACGGGCCCGGCTACCTGCCGCCGCATCACTATGACCAGGTCTTCACGGCGCACGGCGTGATCATGATCTTCTTCATGGCGATGGTGTTCATGGTCGGCCTGATGAACCTGATCGTGCCGCTGCAGATCGGCGCGCGCGACGTCGCGTTCCCGTTCATCAACTCGCTCTCGTTCTGGATGACGGCCGCCAGCGCGATCCTGATCAACGTGTCGCTCGTGATCGGCGAATTCGCGCAGACGGGCTGGCTCGCATACCCGCCGCTGTCGGAGCTGCAGTTCAGTCCGGGGGTAGGGGTCGACTACTATCTGTGGGCGCTGCAGATCTCGGGCGTCGGCACGCTGCTGACCGGCGTGAACTTCTTCGTGACGATCATCAAGATGCGCGCGCCGGGCATGACGCTGATGAAGATGCCGGTGTTCACGTGGACCGCGCTGTGCACGAACGTGCTGATCATGGCGTCGTTCCCGATCCTGACCGCGACGCTCGCGCTGCTCGGCCTCGACCGTTACCTCGGCATGCACTTCTTCACGAACGATGCCGGCGGCAACGCGATGCTGTACCTGAACCTGATCTGGGCGTGGGGCCATCCGGAGGTGTACATCCTGATCCTGCCGGCGTTCGGGATCTTCTCGGAAGTCATCGCGACGTTCGCGAAGAAGCCGCTGTTCGGCTACAAGACGATGGTGTACGCGACCTGCGCGATCATGGTGCTGTCGTTCCTCGTGTGGCTGCATCACTTCTTCACGATGGGCTCGGGTGCGAACGTGAACGCGTTCTTCGGGATCATGACGATGATCATCGCGATTCCGACCGGCGTGAAGGTGTTCAACTGGCTGTTCACGATGTATCGCGGCCGGATCGAATTCACGACGCCCGTGCTGTGGACGATCGGCTTCATGGTCACGTTCACGCTCGGCGGCATGACCGGCGTGATGATGGCGATTCCCGGCGCCGACTTCGTGCTGCACAACAGCCTGTTCCTGATCGCGCACTTCCACAACGTGATCATCGGTGGCGTGCTGTTCGGCTATCTCGCGGGCTTCAACTACTGGTTCCCGAAGGCGTTCGGCTTCAAGCTGAACGAGAAGCTCGGCAAGGCCGCGTTCTGGTTCTGGCAGATCGGTTTCTATGTCGCGTTCGTGCCGCTCTACGTGCTCGGCTTCATGGGCATGACGCGCCGCCTGAACCACTACGACAACCCGGCATGGCATCCGTGGCTGCTGGTCGCCGCGTTCGGCGCCGTGCTGATCGCGGTCGGCATTGCATGCCAGCTGCTGCAGCTGGTGGTCAGCATCCGCAACCGCCACCTGCCCGAGTACCGCGACACGACGGGCGATCCGTGGGGCGGCCGCACGCTGGAGTGGGCGACGTCGTCGCCGCCGGCCGACTACAACTTTGCGGTGATTCCGCAGGTGCGCACGCTCGACGCGTACGCCGACATGAAGGCGCGCGGCGAAGGCCGGCCGAACCCGGCGACGATCCGCGATATCCACATGCCGTCGAATACCTGCGCGGGCCTCGTGATCGCGATCTTCAGCCTGGTGCTCGGCTTCGCGCTGGTGTGGCACATCTGGTGGATGGCGATCGGCGGGCTCGTCGGGATCATCGCGACGCTCGTGATCTACAGCTCGCGCGATAACGACGGCTATTACATCCCCGCGTCGACGGTGCGGAAGATCGAAGACAAGCAGCCGACGCAGCGCGTGGCCGCGCGCGTCGACGACGTGGAACTGGAGGCCAACTGATGTTGCAGAAAACCTTGAGCGCAACCCTGCTCGAGCACGACGACCATCCGCCGTCGCATTCGGTGTTCGGTTTCTGGCTGTACCTGATGACCGACTGCGTGATCTTCGCGGCACTGTTCGCGACGTTCGCCGTGCTCGGCCGCCAGTATGCGGGCGGCCAGACCGCGAAGGAGCTGTTCGACATTCCGGGCGTCGCGGTGGAAACCGCCGCGCTGCTGCTGTCGAGCATCACGTACGGTTTCGCGATGCTCGCGGCGTACAAGCAGCGGCGCGGCGCGCTGCTCGCGTGGCTCGCGGTGACGTTCGTGCTCGGCGCGGCGTTTCTCGCGATGGAACTGCGCGAGTTCTCGCACCTGATCGCGGAAGGCGCGGGCCCGCAGCGCAGCGCGTTCCTGTCGGCGTTCTTCACGCTGGTCGGCACGCACGGGCTGCACGTGACGGCCGGCCTGCTGTGGATGATCGTGCTCGCCGGGCAGATCGTGTTCCGCGGCGGCGACCTGACCGATCGTGACCTGCGGCGCCTGACGTGCCTGAGCCTGTTCTGGCACTTCCTCGACATCGTGTGGATCTGCGTGTTTTCCTTTGTCTATCTCGCGAGCGTGATCTAAATGGCCCATTCGCATTCGTCTCAACTCGAAGAAGGGCACGGCAGCGTCGGCGGCTATGTCGCCGGTTTCATCCTGTCGGTGCTGCTCACGGCCGCGTCGTTCGGCCTCGTGATGGGCGGCGTGCTGTCGCCGCATGCGTCGCTGATCGCGCTCGCCGCGCTCGCCTTCGTGCAGATCGTCGTGCACCTCGTGTACTTCCTGCACATGAACGGCTCGTCGGGCCAGCGCTGGAACGTCATGGCGTTCAGCTACACGGTGCTGACCGCGGCGATCCTGATCGTCGGCACGTTGTGGGTGATGCACAACGTCAGCATGAACATGATGTCGCGCTGAGCGGTGTCGCGGCGCAGCGGTCGATATCCATGCGCGTTCATGAAAAAAGGCGGCACGCGAGTGCCGCCTTTTCGTTTTTTCCGGCCGCGTTGAGCCCGGCCATGCGGTCAGTACGGCCCGCCCGCGTCGGCCGTCAGCGCATGCGTGCAGTCCGCACGGTATTCGGCGGCGAGGCGATGCTTCGCGCCATCGAGATCGTCGGGGTAGTAGGGGCTCGCGTGCGCCGGATCGTAGCCGACCTGTTCGAGTTCGGTCAGCTCGCGCACGAGATCCGCATGCGTGATGTCATGGCCGGTGTGAACGAACGGGTACGCGTGGCATTCCTGCGGGGTGAGGTGCGGTCCCGCAAACGCGGCGGTGCTGGCGCATGCGAGCAGCATGCAGGCGACGGTGGTCGACAGTTTCATCCGGTAACTCCTGGTTTGGCGGCCCGATGCCGCATGACGTCAGCGTAGGCGGCGCGTGCCGCCGCGCGGGCGACGCACGGATGAAACAAGTTTCACGCATGCCTGCCGTGTCATCCGATGAAGCATTTTTCATGTAACGCCGAAGGGCGACCGCGTCGCCTACGATAGTCGCGGGCGCATCGTGTGCGCCCGTCGTGACGTTCATTGCGAGGACAAGCATGCGAGTACTGACGGTCGAGGACGATGCGGTGACCGCGAACGAAATCGTCGGCGAACTGACCGCGCGCGGGTTCGAGGTCGACTGGATCGACAACGGCCGCGAAGGGATGATGCGCGCGATGAGCGCTTCGTACGATGCGATCACGCTCGACCGGATGCTGCCGGGCGCGGACGGCCTCGCGATCCTGACCGCGATGCGCACGGTCGGCATCGATACGCCGGTGCTGATGCTGAGCGCGCTCGGCGACGTCGACGAGCGCATCCGCGGGCTGCGCGCGGGCGGCGACGACTACCTGACGAAGCCGTTCGATTCCGGCGAGCTGAGCGCGCGCATCGAGGTGCTGCTGCGCCGCCGCCAGACATCGGGCGTGCCGCAGCAGACGCTGCTGAAAGTCGGCGCACTCGAGCTCGACCTCATTTCGCGCTGCGCGCGCCGCGGCGGCGACGAGATTCCGCTGCTGCCGACGGAATTCCGCGTGCTCGAATTCATGATGCGCAACGCGGGCCAGACGATCACGCGCACGATGCTGTTCGAAACCGTATGGGGCTATCACTTCGATCCGGGTACCAACCTGATCGACGTCCACATGGGCCGGCTGCGCAAGAAGATCGATCCGCCCGGTGCGCAACCGATGATCCAGACGGTGCGCGGCTCGGGCTACATGCTCGCGTGACGGAGGCGGGCATGGACGCGGCTCGCGCGGCGAATTTCACGCGCCGCTGGCATACGACGACGTTTCGCTGGCTGTGCGCGTATGCGGCGATCTTCTCGGTGTCGCTGCTGCTGCTCGCGGGCGTGATCAACGTCGCCGCGACGCACACGATGACGCGCGACACCGACGAGGTGCTCGCGTGGCAGCTGATCTATTTCGATTCGATCCCCGATGCCGAGCTGCCGCTCGCGATTCACCGGCGGCTCGAGCACGAGCACATGCATACGAGTTTCTACGGGCTGTTCGATGCGGCCGGTCGCCGTGTGGCCGGCGACATCGCGACACCGCCCGCGCTGCGCACGGATCGCGACGGACGCACGCTGAACCGCACGCTCGCGCCGCTCGACGGCCAGCCCGCGCCGATCACGCGCGCGATGGCCGTGCGCCGCGACAACGGGATGACGCTGGTCGTCGCGCGCGACCTGTCGCATTTCATCCAGATCCGCGATGTCGCGATCCGCGGGCTCGTGATCGGCGGCGTGATGATCCTGATTGCGGGCATTGCAGGCGGCAGCATGCTCGGCATGCGGCAGATGCGCCGCGTCGCCGCGATCCGGCGCGTCACGCGGCAGATCGCCGAGGGCGATCTCGGCAAGCGGCTGCCGGTCGGCCGCTACGACGAACTCGATCTGCTCGCGCATCTCGTGAACCACATGCTCGACGAAGTCGAGCGGCTGATGGGCGAGGTGCGTCATACCTGCGACGGCATCGCGCACGACCTGCGCACGCCGCTCGCGCGGGTCCATACGATGCTGGCCCGGCTCGCCGACCAGCCGTTCTGCGCGGACGATCCTGCGTCGGCGGCACTGCTGGCTTCCGCGCGCGACGAGACCGACCGGCTGCTCGAACGCTTTCGCGCGATGCTGCGCATCTCCGAGATCGGCACGCTGAGCCGGCGCGGCGGCTTTGCCGCGGTCGACGTCGCGGCATTGCTGCGCGACGTGTGCGACCTATACGAGCCGCTGGCCGAAGCCGTCGACGTGTCGTTCGAACTCGAAGCCTTGCCGGTCGACGGTATTCATGGCGACCGCGCATTGCTGTTCGAGGCGTTCAGCAATCTCGCGGACAACGCCATCAAGTTCACGCCGCCCGGCGGTCGCGTGCGCGTCGTGCTTCACACGACACCGGGCGGCCCGCTCGTCCGGTTCGAGGACACCGGGCCGGGCATCCCGCCAGGCGAGCGCGACGCCGTGCTCGAACGCTTCTATCGCGGCGAGCGCACGCGTCACGTGAACGGGTCGGGGCTCGGGTTGAGCATCGTGTCGGCCGTGATGCGCGTGCACGGTTTCGCGCTGCGGATTGGCGATGCGCAGCCGGCCGGCGCAGCGATTACGGTCGAATGCTGGCCGCGCTCGCTCGCATGACGGCGCAGGAGACCGCTCGATGCGCATCCTGCTGATTGCGCCGCCGACGCCGGAGGCTGCGCGGCTCGACAAGGCGTTTCGCGAGAGCATGCACGGCGTCGAGCGCGTCGACGGATGGCGCGACGGCTGCTTCGCGGCGACCCAGGACCGGTTCGATGCCATCGTGATTGCCGCACCGGATGCGGCGGCCGACCCGGCGATCCTCGCAGGATTGCCGCGACTCGCCGTATCGGCCGGCGGCGCGACGATCGCCGCGATCGTCAGCGGCGCAACGCCCGCGCAGCGTGCGCGGATGCTGCAGGCCGGCTGCGACGTGTGTCTTGCCCATCCGTGTTCGTTCGTGGAGCTGCACGAGCGGCTGCGCGCGTTGTGGCGCCGGACGGGCGCGATCGAAACGCGGGAATCGGTCCGGCTCGACACGGCGACGCGCGCACTCGAGGAGCGTGGCAGGCGGCTGGCGCTCAGCGCACGGGAATTCCGTCTCGTCGAATGCCTGCTGCGCGAAGCGGGGCGGCCGGTCGGGCGCGATGCCGTGCTGCGTTACGCATGGGGCGATGCCGACATCGAACCCGAAACGGTCAATGCGCTGGTCGTGAGGTTGCGGCGCAAGCTGGCCGCGCATGCGTTCTCCGCGCGGATCGAAACGGTCGCGCGATTCGGGTTCCGGTTCGACGCGGGCGGATGACGGGACGGCATTGCGCCGCGCGTCCGTATCGCAGAGGTGCCGCGCGCCGCACGGCACACTCGCTTGCATACAGTCAGTGCGAATAGAGTTCGCGATCGAGTTGCGCGAGCTGGCCGTCGCGTTCGGCGTGGACGAGTTCACGATAGACCTGCGCACGTGTCAGCGGCGTGGCTGGCGAGGCGTTCCAGTTCCATGCCGGTCGAGACGGCAGTGGCGCGGGCGCGGTAGATGCGAGCGTCTGCGATGCCGTCGCCGCACCGGGCGGCGTCGCGCCGGCCCGGCCGGGCAGCGCGACGCAGAGCGCAGAGAGAAGGGTGGCGAACATCAGGGTCTTCATGGCGGAGTCCTTTTCAAGTGTCGGTGGCCGGTGCCGCGAGGGCGATGCCGGCAGGAACCACGTTATCGGGTGCGTCAGTGCAGGTGCCGGGCGTGCCGATGAAGAAACGTTCATGAATGCGCGCGGTGCCAGCCGCCGCCGAGCGCGCGCACGAGCCCGACGGATGCCTGCAGGCGTCGCGCGTCGGCATCGAGCGACGCGATCTGCGTATCGAGTTCGGTCGTCTGCGTCGTGACCACGTCGAGATAGCTGACCGCACCGTCGCGATAGCGCGACATCGCGAGTGCAAGCGACTGTCGCGCCGCGACGAGCGCGGCGTCGTCCTGGTCCGATTCGTCGCCGAGGCGATGCAGCAGCGCGAGATCGTCCTCGACTTCGCGGAACGCCTGCAGCACGACGGCGCGATAGCGCGCGCCCTGTTCGGCGAACTGCGCACGTGCCTTGCGTACGCCCGCGGCACGCAGGCCGCCGTCGAACAGCGTCATCGCGAGGCGTGGCCCGATCGACCAGATCTCGTTCGGCGCGGCGAGCCACGGCGAAAACGTATCGCTCTGGAAGCCGGCGTCGAGGCCGAGCGACAGGTCGGGGAAATAGGCCGCGCGGGCGACGCCGATGCGTGCGTTCGCGGCTGCAACGCGGCGTTCGGCGGCGGCGACGTCCGGCCGGCGTTCGAGCAGCGTCGACGCGAGCCCGGTCGGAATCGACGGCACGCCCGGCAGCGCCGCGACGGGCGGCAGCGTGAACGTCGACGCGGATGCGCCGACGAGCGCCGCGATCGCGTGTTCGTCGAGTGCGCGGCGCGCGGCGATGTCGGATGCGCGCGCCTGGGCGAGCGCGAGTTGCGTTTGCGCACGCGACACGTCGAGCCCCGATGCGAGGCCGCCTCGATGACGGCTGACCGTCAGCTGCCACGCGCGGCGGTACGTATCGATCGTTTGCGCGAGCGTATCGGCTTCGCGGTCGAGGCCCGCGAGGTCGAAGTAGGTGCCGGCCACGCTGGCCTGCAGACTGAGCCGGACCGACGCGAGATCATCGTCGGCCGCCTGCGCCTCGTTGCGGTCGGCCGCGACCGTGTTGCGGACCTTGCCCCACAGATCGACGTCATAGCCGATGCCGGCTTCGAGCGTGTTCGACTCGTAGACGTCGGGCTGGCCGCTGCCGCGCAGCGGCCGGCGCGCCGACTGCCGGTCGCGGTCGGGTTCGGCATCGATGCCCACGGTCGGCAGCAATGCCGCATGCGCTGCGTCGAACAGCGCGGCAGCTTCGTCGTGCCGCGCGACGGCGACCGCGAGATCGGGATTCGCGCGTGCGACGAGCGGTTCGAGCCGGTCGAGCGTCGCATCGCCATACACGCGCCACCAGCCGTCGCGAGGCAGCCGGTCGGCCGGGGCGGCATCGACCCACGGGCCCGTTTCGCGAAACGCGGCCGGCACCGGAACATCCGGCGCGCGACTGGTCGGTGCGAGCGAACAGCCGGCAAGCAGCGCGACACTGCCCAACAATGCAGCAAGCGGTCGGTCAGCCATGCGCGTGCTCCGTCGTCGCGGTGCCGGCGGCGCGCACGGGGTCGCCATCGGCGAGCGAATCCGGCGGATTGTCGATCACGCGATCGCCGGCTGCGAGCCCGGATGCGATCTCGACACGCGTGCCGAGGTCGGTCGCGATCGACACGTTGCGCAACCTGGCGTGCCCGTTCGCGTCGAGCACCGCGACCTGCAACCCGTCTTGGCGGAAGATCAGCGTGCTGGCCGGAATCGTCAACGCATGCGCGGCGCCGGGCATCGCGATCCGCACCTGCGCGTATTCGCCGGGAAACAGCGTGCCTGCCGGATTGGCGATCGAAAACTGCGCGAGCAGCGTGCCGGAAGCCGGGTCGATCGACTGCGCGGAATCCGCGAGCGTTGCGTTGAACGTCGTGCCGGGGCGCTCGGGCACGGTCAGCGCGACCTGCATGCCCGCACGGATCGCGGCCGCGTCGTCTTGCGGCACGTGGACGTACAGTCGCAGCCGCCGCGCATCCGACACGGTGAAGAGTTCGGCGCCGCTGCCGCTTCCCGCGTCGATCAGCGCGCCGACGTCGGTCTTGCGGGCCGTCACGATGCCGTCGAACGGCGCGGCGAGCCGCTTGAACGATTCGAGCGCGTCGAGCCGCCGTACGTTGGCGGTGCTCGCTGCGACGGCCGCGCGTTTCGCGTCGAGATCGCTGCGCTTCTCGTCGGCCTCCTGCTGCGATACGGAATCCTGCGCAAGCATCTCGGCCCACCGTGCGGCCGTGATGGCGGCGAGCCGTTCGTTCGCGCTCGCGCTTTGCAGGTCCGCGCGGGCCTGTTGCAACTGCTGGTCGAGATCGGGCGTATCGATCGACGCAAGCAGCTGGCCGGCCTTCACATGCGCGCCGATGTCCGCGTACCACGCATGCAGGTAGCCCGGCACGCGTGCATAGATCGGTGCGTCGACATACGCGTCGAGGCGGCCCGGCAGCACGAGTGCGTCGGCCGCGGCCGGCTGCGGCGCGACCGTTGCGACGGTCGGGATCGCTTGCTGCGCAGTCCACGCGGCGACCGCGTGCGCGTCATGCATGCGGGCGAAGACACCGGCGGCCGCGACGGCGAGCGCGGCGACGGCGCCTGCGATCGCGAGCGGCTTCAGATAGCGCGGCGTGCCGGGGGGGCGGACTTCGAATTCAGTGGACATGCTGTTCTCCCGGAGTGACGGAAAGGGAATCGGAGCGCGGCGCGCGATCGCGCAGGTGGACGAGGCTGAACACGACGGGGACGAACACCAGCGTCGCGACGGTCGCGCACAGCAGGCCGCCGATGACCGCACGGCCGAGCGGCGCATTCTGTTCGCCGCCGTCGCCGAGACCGAGGGCCATCGGCGCCATGCCGATGATCATCGCGAGCGCGGTCATCATCACGGGCCGAAAGCGCGTGAAGCCGGCCTCGAGCGCGGCGGCGGCCGCGTCGGCGGTGTGCGCGAGCCGTTCGCGCGCGAAGGTGACGACGAGAATGCTGTTCGCGGTCGCGACCCCCATGCACAGGATCGCGCCCGTCAACGCCGGCACCGACAGCGGCGTGCGCGTGACGAACAGCATCCAGACGATGCCGGCGAGCGCGGCAGGCAGGCCGCTCACGATCACGAACGCGTCGCGCCAAGAATGGAAGTTCACGACGATCAGCAGGTAGATCAGCAGCACCGCGCCGGCGAGGCCGGCGAGCAACCCGCCGAATGCGCCGTTCATCGTCTGCACCTGGCCGCGCACGGTCACGCGCGATCCCTTCGGCAGGTCGGCGGCGCTCGCGCGCAGCACGCGTTCGATGTCGGCGCTGACCGCGCCGAGATCGCGATCCTGTGTGGTCGCGAAGATGTCGTAGAGCGGCGCGATGTCGTAGTGCGACACGACCGCGTCGGTCTGCCCGCGCACGATCGTCGCGAGACCGCCGAGCAGTTGCGGGGCGCCCGTGCGGCCCGTGACGGGCAGCGCGCGCAGGTCCGACAGCGACGTCATCCGGTATTGCGGCGTCTGCGCGACGATCGGATAGGACACGCCGTTGCGCGGATCGAGCCAGTAGGTCGGCGACACCTGGCTCGTGCCGGACAGGCTGGCGACCACCGCATTGGTGACGTCCTGCTCGGTGATGCCGAGCGGCGCGGCGCGCGCGCGGTCGACCGACACCGTGAACTGCGGATAGGTCGACGCCTGCTGCACGCGCGCATCGGCGACGCCCGGCACCGCGCGTATGCGCCGCAACAGCGCGGTCGCATATGCGCGGTTGGCCGCCCGGTCGGGGCCCGTCACCTGCACGTCGATCGGCGCCGGTGCGCCGAAGTTGAGGATCTGGCTCACGATGTCGGCGGGCAGGAACGAGAACGTCACGCCCGGAAAGGCCCGCGGCAGCTCGGTGCGCAGTTGCTTCACGTAGCCGGCCGTCGGCGCGTGGTCGCCCGTGAGCGACACGAGGATGTCGCCGTCCTGCGGGCCGATGGTGCCGCTGTTGCTGTACGTGAGGTTGATCCCGCTATTGGGCAACCCCATGTTGTCGACGATGCTCGCGAGCGAATGCGGCGGCACGACCGCGCGCACCGTGCGCTCGACGCGGTCGAACAGCGCGGCCGTTTCCTCGATGCGCGTGCCGATCGGTGCGCGCACGTGGATCGCGATCTCGCCGGAGTCGACCGACGGGAAGAAATTGCGGCCGAGCCCCGGCACCAGCGCGAACGATACGGCGACCCCCGCGAGGAACCACACGACGAAGCGGGCGCGGTAGGTGAGGGCGAGGCCGAGCAAGACCCGGTAGCCGGCGCGCAGTGCGGCGAAGCGGCGCTCGAAACCCTGCTGGAACGCGACGAGCGGATTGCGTGCGCGCGGCGGCGTGAACGGTGTGCCATGCGGTGCGAGCACGGCCACCGGATGCGCGGCATGCGGTTTCAGCAAGTAACGGGCCATCATCGGCACGAACGTGCGGGACAGCACGAACGACGCGATCATCGCGAAGATCACGGCTTCGGCCATCGGCACGAACAGGAAGCGCGCGACGCCGTCGAGCAGCAGCATCGGCACGAACACGATGCAGATGCACAGCAGCGATACGAAGGCCGGCGCGACGATCTGCGATGCGCCGTCGAGGATCGCGCTGCGCACGTCCTTGCCCTGTTCCAGATGCCAGTTGACGTTTTCGATCGTGACGGTCGCGTCGTCGACCAGAATGCCGACCGCGAGCGCGAGCCCGCCGAGCGTCATCACGTTGAGCGTCTCGCCCGCGGCGGCAAGCGCGGCGATCGCCGCCAGTACCGCGAGCGGAATGGACGCGGCGATGATCAGCGTCGAGCGCCAACTGCCGAGGAACAGCAGGATCATCGCGGACGTGAGCGCGGCGGCGATCAGGCCTTCGCGCGCGACGCCGCTCACGGCGCCCTTGACGAACACCGACTGGTCGCCCATCACGACGAGCCGGAGCGACGGCGGCAGCGTCGCCTCGATGCGCGGCAACTGCGCCTTGACGCCCGCGATGATGTCGAGCGTCGACGCCGAGCCGCTTTTCAGCACGCTCATCAGCACCGCGCGGCGGCCGTCGACGCGCACGATGTTGCCCTGCGGCGGAAAGCCGTCGCGTACATGCGCGACGTCGCGCATGAAGATCACCGCGCCGTTGACGGTCCGGATCGGCAGCGCGTTGAGCTGGTCGATGGACAGCGGGCTGTCGTTGAGGCGGATGTTGTACTCGAAGCCGCCGATCTTCTGCGTGCCGGCCGGAATGATCTGGTTCTGCTGCGCGAGCGCGGTCGCGACATCCTGCGCGGACAGCCCCTTGGCCTGCAGCGCCTGCGGATCGAGATCGATCTGCACCTGGCGCACCTTGCCGCCGTACGGCGACGGAATCGCGACACCCGCGACGGACAGCAACTGCGGCCGGATCACGTTGGTCGCGTAGTCGCCGAGCTGCTGTTCGTTCAGCGTGTCGCTCGTCAGCGCGAGTTGCAGCACGGGCACCGTCGACGCGTTGTAGTTGAGGATTTGCGGCGGCGTGGTGCCGGGCGGCATCTGCTTGAGCACGGTCTGCGAGATCGACGTGACCTGCGCGGTCGCGGTGCGGATATCGACGCTCGGCTGGAAGAAGATCTTGACGATCCCGAAGCTGCGGAACGATTGCGACTCGATGTGCGCGACATCGTTGACCGTCGTGCCGAGCGTGCGCTCGTAATAGGTGACGATGCGCCCGGACATGTCGGCCGGCTGCAGGCCCGCGTAGTTCCATACGACGCTGATGACCGGAATCCGGATGTCGGGGAAGATGTCGGTCGGCGTGCGCAGCGCCGCGAGCGGCCCCGCGATCAGGATCAGCAGCGCGAGGACGATGAACGTATAGGGGCGCGCGAGCGCGAGTCGGACGAGTTTCAGCATCGGCGAGGTCTCCGCCGGCGCGGGCGCCGGCCTGTCAGCGAAGTGCCGAAGCGTGGCGGGAGCCCGATTCGGCTCGCGCAGTGTGCGTGGCGCCGCTTAACGCCGGGCGCGGGGCAGGATGAAAGATGTTTTAGGAATGGGTGCGGAGAGGGCAAACGGGCGCCGATTGTTACAAGACGTTAGCGCGAGCTTCCCGTTGCGATGCGGCGCATCAGTTCTTACAAACTTGAAATATGCGGAAACGGGGCTTGCCGTTATAGTCGAATCACACATGACACAACCAGAAGAGGAATCCATGAAGACTTTGCGTGTTGCCTCGCTCTTGACCGGTATGACGGCCTTGCTCGTGTCGGGCGCAGCAATGGCGGGAGTCAATGTCGGGATCAACGTCGGCGTGCCGGCCCCGGTCTACGTCGCGCCCGCACCCGTGTATGCGCCGCCACCCCCGCCGCCGGTCGTCTATCAGCCTGCGCCGGTGTATGCGCCGGCCTATGCGCCGGCGCCGACGATCGTGATCGGCTGGCACGGCGATCGTTACTGGGACGGCCGCCGCTACTGGGGCCGCGACGAGTGGTATCGCCGCCATGGTCGCGGCTGGGGCGACGATCGTGGTCACTGGGATCACGGCCGCCACAACGGCTGGCGCTGATCGGCGCGTCGCGCACGCGTGACGCGTGCGCCGCGACTGCCGGTCAACGAGAAAACCGCCCGCGTGGCGGTTTTCTTTTGGCCCGACGGATTGAATGGGTAGAATCGGTCCACGTTACATCCCCCATTCGACCGACAGGGCCTCTATGACGAAGGGTTCGCCCCGGGCCGCCGCCGCGCGAGCCTGCCTCGGCGCGCAGCGTGGCGTACGGGCCGCCGGCCGCGTCGCTGCGGCGTTTGCGCTGTATGCGGCGCTGGCCGCGCCGGCCGCACACGCGGCCTATGCGATCGCGCAGTACGGCGAGCCGAAGTATCCGCCGGGTTTCAAGCATTTCGACTACGTCAACCCCGACGCGCCGAAGGGCGGCACGCTCGTGCTCGCGAACCCGAACCGGCTGACGTCGTTCGACAAGTTCAATCCGTTCACGATGCGCGGCAATCCCGCACCCGGCATCGACAACCTGTTCGAGAGCCTCGCGACGGGGAGTTCGGACGAACCGGCGTCCGCCTACGGGCTGCTTGCCGACGACATCGACGTCGCGCCCGACCGCCGTTCGGTCACGTTCCACCTGAATCCGCGCGCGCGTTTCTCGAACGGCGACCGCGTCACCGCCGACGACGTCAAATTCTCATTCGATACGCTGAAGAGCAAACAGGCCGCGCCGCAGTTCGGCGCATATTTCGCGGAGATCGCGAAGGCCGTGGTGGTCGATCCGGCCACCGTGCGTTTCGAGTTCCGCAGCGCGAATCGCGAGCTGCCGCTGATCGCCGGCGGCGTGCCGGTGTTCTCGCGCAAGTGGGGCTTGCGCGCGGACGGCTCGCGTATCCCGTTCGACCAGCTCGCGTTCGAGCAGCCGATCGGCAGCGGCCCGTACCTGATCGAGCGTTACGACAACGGCCGCACGATCACCTACCGGCGCAATCCTGCGTATTGGGGCGCCGACCTGCCGGTGCGGATCGGCACCAACAATTTCGCGCGGATCGTCTACAAGCTGTACGGCGACGGCGTCGCGCGGCTCGAGGCGTTCAAGGCCGGCGAATACGACGTGCTCGTCGAGTACATCGCACGCAACTGGACACGGCGCGACGTCGGCAAGCGCTTCGACAGCGGCGAGCTCGTCAAGCGCGAATTCCGCCAGCATAACGGCGCCGGCATGCAGGGCTTCTTCATGAACCTGCGCCGGCCGCTGTTTCGCGACGTGCGCGTGCGCCAGGCGCTCGACCTCGCGTTCGACTTCGAATGGCTGAACCGCCAGCTGTTCTATAGCGCGTACACGCGCCTCGACAGCTATTTCGCCGACACGGACCTGCAGGCGACCGGTACGCCGGGTGAAGGCGAGTTGAAGCTGCTCGAGCCGCTGCGCGCGCAGCTCGACCCGGCCGTGTTCGGCCCGATGGTCACGCAACCGGACACGAACCCGCCGGGCTCGCTGCGTGCGAACCTGCTGAAGGCGCGCGCATTGCTCGCACAGGCCGGCTGGACCTATCGCGACGGTGCGCTGCGCAACGCGAAGGGCGAACCGTTCACGTTCGAGATCCTCGACGATTCGGGCGCCGCGATGGAAGGTGTCGTGACGGCCTATCAGCGCAATCTCGCGAAGCTCGGCATCGACGCACGTTTTCGCACGGCCGATTTCGCGCTGCTGCAGAAGCGCCTCGATGCGTTCGACTACGACATGACGACGATCCGCTTGCCGGGCGTGCAGGTGCCGGGTGCCGAACAATACTCGCGTTACGCGAGCAAGTTCGCCGACGAACCGGGCTCCGACAACTTCATCGGGTTGAAGTCGCCGGCCGTCGACGCGTTGCTGCACGCGCTCGGCACCGCGCAGACGCGCGAAGACCTGCTCGACGCGACGCACGCGCTCGACCGCGTGCTGATGCACGGCTATTACGCGGTGCCGCAGTGGTACAGCACGACGCACCGGATCGCGTACCGGCACACGCTGGCCTATCCGCAGACGTTGCCGCTGTACTATTCGGCCGAGGGCTGGGTCGTGTCGACCTGGTGGGCGAAGCCCGATCACTGACCCGCGCCGCCCCTTCGTCCAACCCGCCACCGATCACGAGTCGACGCCCTATGTGGAGCTACATCCTCAAACGCCTGCTGCTGATGATCCCGACGCTCATCGGCGTGCTGACCCTCACGTTCGCGGTGATCCAGTTCGTGCCGGGCGGGCCCGTCGAGCAGGCCGTGCAGGAACTGCGCAAGGGCGCGACGGAGCAGGGCGCGGTGCCGTTCGGAATGCGCGCGCACACCGGTGTCGACGCGCAGCAGCTCGCGCAGCTCAAGGCGCTGTACGGCTTCGACAAGCCGCCGCTCGAACGCTACTGGCTGATGCTGAAGCGCTTCGCGCGCTTCGATCTCGGCGACAGCTATTTCCGCCACCAGAGCGTGTGGTCGCTGGTCGTGCAGAAACTGCCCGTGTCGATCAGCATCGGGCTGTGGACGTTCTTCCTCACGTACCTGATCTCGGTGCCGCTCGGCATCGCGAAGGCCGTGCGCAACGGTTCGCCGTTCGACGTCGCGACGAGCCTCGTCGTGCTCGTCGGTTATGCGATCCCGGGTTTCGTGCTCGGCGTGCTGCTGCTCGTGCTGTTCGGCGGCGGCTCGTTCTGGCAGCTCTTTCCGCTGCGCGGCCTCACATCGGACAACTTCGCGCAGCTGTCGCTCGTCGGCAAGGTGCTCGACTACCTGTGGCACATCGCGCTGCCGATCACGGCGTCGGTCGTCGGCAGCTTCGCGGTCGTCACGATGCTCACGAAGAATGCGTTTCTCGACCAGATCCGCCGGCAATACGTGCTGACCGCGCGCGCGAAGGGGCTCTCCGAGCGCAGCGTGCTGTGGAAGCACGTGTTCCGCAACGCGATGCTGCCGCTGATCGTCGGCTTCCCGGCCGCGTTCATCGGTGCGTTCTTCACGGGCAGCCTGCTGATCGAGACACTGTTCTCGCTCGACGGCCTCGGGCTGCTGTCGTACGAGTCGGTCGTGCGGCGCGACTATCCGGTCGTGCTCGGCACGCTGTACCTGTTCACGCTGATCGGGCTCGCGACCAAGCTGGTCTCCGATCTCTGCTATGTGTGGGTCGATCCGCGCATTCAATTCGACAACCTGGAGCGCTGACATGAAACGATCCATCCGCATGCCGAGCGCCATGGGGCGAGGAGCGCGATGAACCGGGCCGTTGCATCATCCCGCATCGACGCCGCGCGGGCGCGCGTGTCGCCGTCACCGGCGCGCCGCGTGTGGCAGCGCTTCAGGCAGCAGCGCCTCGGCTACTGGAGCTTCGTGATCTTCGTCGTCGCGTTCGCCGCGAGCCTTGCGGCGCCACTGTGGTCGAACGACAAGCCGCTCGTCGTGCGCTACGACGGCCAGACCTATTTCCCGATGTTCCATGCGTATCCGGAGACGACTTTCGGCGGCGATTTCCCGACGCCGGCCGACTATCTCGATCCGTACGTGCGCAAGCGGCTCGAGGCACCCGGCAACTTCGTCGTCTATCCGCCGAACCACTATTACTACGACACGCTGAATTACTTCTCGAACGTGCCGAACCCGGCGCCGCCGTCGCGCGAGAACTGGCTCGGCACTGACGCACAGGGGCGCGACCTGCTCGCGCGGCTCGTGTACGGGTTCCGCATCTCGGTCGAGTTCGGGCTGATCCTGACCGTGATCGGCACGCTGCTCGGGATCGCCGCGGGCGCCGTGCAGGGCTTCTTCGGCGGGCGCATCGACATCGTCGGGCAGCGGCTGATCGAGATCTGGAGCTCGTTGCCCGAGCTGTACCTGCTGATCATCTTCGCGTCGATCTTCGAGCCGAGCTTCCTGCTGCTGATCGTGCTGCTGTCGCTGTTCGGCTGGATCGGGCTGGCCGACTACGTGCGCGCGGAATTCCTGCGCAACCGCACGCAGGACTACGTGCGCGCGGCCCGCGCGATGGGGCTCACGAACGCGCAGATCATCTGGCGCCACGTGCTGCCGAACAGTCTTACGCCGGTGATCACGTTCCTGCCGTTCCGGATGAGCGGTTCGATCCTCGCGCTCACGAGCCTCGATTTCCTCGGGCTCGGCGTGCCGCCGCCGACGCCGAGCCTCGGTGAGCTGCTCGCGCAAGGCAAGGGCAACCTCGACGCATGGTGGATCTCGCTGTCGACGTTCGGCGTGCTGGTCGCGACGCTGCTGCTGCTGACCTTCATGGGTGACGCGCTGCGCAACGCGCTCGACACGCGGATCGCCGATTCGGTGCGCGCAGCGGGAGGCCAGCGATGAGCGAGTCGACCGTATCGGCGCAACGCGAACCGCTGCTGTCGCTCGAGCATCTGCACGTGCGCTTCGGCGACACGGTCGCGGTGGACGACGTGACGCTCGCGATCGGCCGCGGCGAGCGCGTCGCGCTCGTCGGCGAGTCGGGTTCCGGCAAGAGCGTGACCGCGCTGTCGATCCTGCGCCTGTTGCGCGACGCCGACGTCAGCGGCGCGATCCGTTTCGCGGGGCAGGACCTGGTGGGCAAGAGCGAGCGCGAGATGCGCGGGCTGCGCGGCTCGGACATCGCGATGATCTTCCAGGAGCCGATGACGGCGCTCAATCCGCTGTATACGATCGGCGTGCAGATCGGCGAGACGATCGTGCTGCACGACGGCGTCTCGGCGGTCGAGGCGCGCAAGCGCGCGATCGCGTTGCTCGCCCGCACGGGCATTGCGGAGCCGGACAAGCGCGTCGACAGCTACCCGCACCAGTTGTCGGGCGGCCAGCGGCAGCGCGCGATGATCGCGATGGCGCTCGCATGTCGGCCGCGGCTGCTGCTCGCCGACGAACCGACCACCGCGCTCGACGTGACGATCCGCGCGCAGATCGTCGACCTGCTGCTGGAACTGCAGCGCGAGGAAGCGGAAAAGCGCGGGATGGCGATCCTGCTGATCACGCACGACCTGAATCTCGTCAGACATTTCGCCGAGCGCATCGCGGTGATGGAGCGCGGCCGGCTCGTCGAGAGCGGGCCGGTCGAGCGGATCTTCGCGGAACCCGAGCATCCGTATACACAGCGGCTGCTGAACAGCCGGCCGCAGCGCGCCGTCATGCCGGTGATGCCGATCGCGCCCGTCGTGCTCGACGCGCGGCACGTGAGCGTGCAGTTCGCGCGCAAGCGGCCGGGCATCGCGGGCTGGTTCGGCACGCTGCCGGTGACGGCCGTCGCGGACGTGTCGGTGTCGGTGCGGCAGGGCGAGACGCTCGGCATCGTCGGCGAATCGGGGTCGGGGAAGTCGACGCTCGCGATGGCGCTGCTCGGGCTGCAGAAGACGGCCGGCGGCGAGATCGAATTCCAGGGGCGCGCGCTGTCGACCTATCGCGGCCGCGAACAGACCGCGCTGCGCTCGAACATGCAGGTGGTCTTTCAGGATCCATTCAGTTCGCTTTCGCCGCGGCACACGATCGAGCGGATCGTCGGCGAGGGGCTCGAGCTGCATCGCCCGGACATGACGCCCGATGCGCGCCGCGCGAAGTCGCTCGCGGTGCTGCGCGAAGTGGGCCTCGACCGCACGGTGCTGCACCGTTATCCGCACGAATTCTCGGGCGGGCAGCGCCAGCGGATCGCGATCGCGCGGGCGCTGGTGCTGGAGCCGCGGATCCTGATCCTCGACGAGCCGACGTCGGCGCTCGACGTGTCGATCCAGCAGCAGGTGCTGAAACTGCTCGCGAATTTGCAACAGAAATACAACCTCGGCTACGTGTTCATCAGCCACGACCTGGAGGTGATCGGCGCGATGGCGCACCGCGTCGCGGTGATGCAGGACGGTGCCGTCGTCGAGTCGGGAGAGGTGTCCGACATTTTCACGAGACCGTCACATCCTTACACACAAAAGCTGTTGAAAGCGGTCTGGAAAGCGTGATAGGCGTCCAATGGTCTGACCATCTCGATTGTATTTTTTAATTTGTTTTGACAAACGATTACGCGCTGGCTAGTATCGACCGAAATTTTCCGCCAATCAGCTGATTTTTAAGCACATTCCATCGACCAATGCAGCATCGATCCCTGACCCAGGCATGCGCGCGCACCATCGCCGGGCTGTTCATCGGCGCCCTGTTCGCAGCAGCTCCCGGCGCGTTCGCCGACGAAGTCAGCAGTTTTAACCAGAATGTCACCAATTCGACTCAGATCGGGTCGGGTTCCTCCCTCCAGCAGACCAGTGCACAGCCGTCGAGCGGCGGTGCGAAGTCGTTCCTTGCCGGCATGGCGGGCAAGGCGGGCGACGTGGTCGTCGGCGCGCTGAACATGATCGGCGTGCGTTATCGCTGGGGCGGCAACTCGCCGGATTCGGGCCTCGACTGCAGCGGCTTCGTGCGCTACGTGTTCCAGGACACGCTCGGCATGTCGCTGCCGCGTCGCGCGGAAGAGATGAGCCGCGTCGGCGAGAAGGTGAGCATGAGCAACCTGAAGCCGGGCGATCTGGTGTTCTTCAACACGATGCGCCGCACGTTCTCGCACGTCGGCATCTACATCGGCGACAACAAGTTCGTGCACTCGCCGTCGACGGGCAGCACCGTTCGCGTCGACGATCTCGATAGCGGCTACTGGGAAAAGCGGTTCACCGGCGCGCGCCGGATCGAGTCGGAATTCCCGATGAAGGCAGAAGACCTCCGTCAGCGCGTGCGCGCGACGATCGGCGACGATTCGGCGAACGGCAACAACTGACGTTTGCCGGTCAGCCAGGCCGGAAAAAAACCCTGTCACCGAAAGGCGGCAGGGTTTTTTGTTTTTGGGCCGGCGCAGGCGGCGGGGCGGACATCGCTCTGCGGGCAGCAGCGGGGCGCCGGCATGGAGCGCCCCTTCCCGTGACGCGCGTGCTTACGCAGCAGCCACGCCGCGCGCGGCCGCGAGCTTGCGCTGCAGCTCCGGCATGATGCGCGCGACGGCTTCCTCGCCCGCGAGGATCGCCGCGTTGCGCTGGTTGAAGTCGCTGCCGCCCATCGCCGCGAGGTTCGGGCGAATCACGACGTCCGCGTACTTGTCGAGCTCGTAGGTCTTGATCGTCTGGCCCATGATCGTGAAAGTCTGCAGCAGCATCTCGATCGGGTTGTTGGTCGCGGCGCCGTCCGGCCGGGCCGAGATGTCGACCGCGATCACGAAGCTCGCGCCCATCTTGCGCGCGTACGACGCGGGCACCGGGCTCACGAGGCCGCCGTCCACATATTCCCGGTTACCGATCTTCACCGGCTCGAACACCGACGGCACGCTGCACGACGCGCGCACCGCGAGCCCCGTGTTGCCCTGCTGGAACAGGATCGGCTGGCCGCTCTGCAGATCCGTCGCGACGATGCCGAGCGGCTTCGCCATCTTCTCGATCGGCCGGTTGTTCAGCGTCTTGTTCAGGAAGTTCTGCAACGCGACGCCTTGCAGCAGGCCGCGCGAGCGGAACGGCAGCGCCCAGTCGCTGATCGCCGCCTGATCCATGTCGAGCGCGATCTTGTTGATCTGCAGCGCGCTCATGCCCGACGCGTAGAGTGCGCCGACCACCGAGCCCGCGCTCGTGCCGGCGACGATCTCGACGGGGATGCCGCGCGCCTCGAGCGCCTTCAGCACGCCGATGTGCGAGAAGCCGCGCGCGGCGCCGCCGCCGAGCGCGATGCCGATCTTCACGGGCTTCTCTTGCGGCTGCGCCGTGTTGGGGCGGGACTTGTCGCCGAATGACGTGCAGGCGGCGAGGCTGGCGGACGCGCAGGCGATCGTGAAGTGGCGGCGCGACAGGCGAGGGGACGACATCGAATGGTTCTCCGGCGGCTTGGCGGCGGGTTACACGGCCCGCGGCGGCGATAGGTTTCGAGCGGCCGCGCGGCGGGTTCCGTGCGGCCGGCGCCGCGCCGGCTGGCGGCCGCGGCGCGCACATCATAAAGCAAGCGGTGCGCTTGGCGCGCTGTCCGGCGCGAGTATAATTCCGGCTTCTTTCCCGTTCCGGGCGTCGCCGGCTCCGTTGCTGTCCGGGCTGCTGCTGCCGTCCCGCGTCGAATCATTCATGCGCCCCAGGCGTTCGAGTTACCGTTTATGACCCGTCCTGTCCGTACCCGCTTCGCGCCGAGTCCCACCGGCTTCATTCACCTCGGCAACATCCGCTCCGCACTCTATCCGTGGGCGTTCGCCCGCAAGATGGAAGGCACGTTCGTGCTGCGCATCGAGGATACCGACGTCGAGCGTTCGTCGCAGGAAGCGGTCGATGCGATCCTCGAAGGGATGCAATGGCTCGGCCTGGATTTCGACGAAGGCCCGATCTACCAGATGCAGCGGATGGACCGCTATCGCGAAGTGCTCGCGCAAATGCTCGAGAAGGGCCTCGCGTACCCGTGCTACATGTCGGCCGAAGAGCTCGACGCGCTGCGCGAACGCCAGCGCGAAGCCGGCCTGAAGCCGCGCTACGACGGCACGTGGCGTCCGGAGCCCGGCAAGGTGCTGCCGGAGCCGCCGGCCGGCGTGAAGCCCGTGCTGCGCTTCCGCAATCCGCTGACGGGCACGGTCGTCTGGGAAGACGCGGTGAAGGGGCGTGTCGAGATCTCGAACGAAGAGCTCGACGACCTCGTGATCGCGCGCCCGGACGGCACGCCGATCTACAACTTCTGCGTGGTGGTGGACGACATGGACATGGGCATCACGCACGTGATCCGTGGCGACGACCACGTGAACAACACGCCGCGCCAGATCAACATCCTGAATGCGCTCGGTGGCGAAGCGCCCGTCTATGCACACCTGCCGACCGTGCTGAACGAGCAGGGCGAGAAGATGAGCAAGCGCCATGGCGCGATGAGCGTGATGGCGTACCGCGACGCAGGCTTCCTGCCCGAAGCGGTCGTCAACTATCTCGCGCGCCTCGGCTGGTCGCACGGCGATGCCGAGATCTTCTCGCGCGAGCAGTTCGTCGAGTGGTTCGATCTCGAGCATCTCGGCAAGTCGCCTGCGCAGTACGACCATAGCAAGCTGAGCTGGCTGAACGCGCATTACATCAAGGAAGCCGACAACGCGCGCCTCGCCGGACTCGCGAAGCCGTTCCTCGACGCGCTTGGCGTCGACGACGCGGCGATCGCGACGGGCCCCGCGCTCGATGCGGTGGTCGGCCTGATGAAGGATCGCGCGACGACGGTCAAGGAGATCGCGGAAGGCGCGGCGATGTTCTACCGTGTGCCGGCACCGGAAGCCGACGCGCTCGCGCAGCACGTGACCGATGCAGTGCGGCCGGCGCTGGCCGATCTCGCCGCCGCGCTGAAGGCGGCCGACTGGACGAAGGAAGCGGTGTCCGCGGCGCTGAAGGCGACGCTCGCCACGCACAAGCTGAAGATGCCGCAACTCGCGATGCCGGTGCGCCTGCTGGTGGCGGGCACCACGCACACGCCGTCGATCGACGCGGTGCTGGTGCTGTTCGGTCGTGACGTCGTGGTGTCGCGCATCGAGGGCGCGCTCGCCTGAGGTTCGTGCGTCAGTGAAGCTGTCTGCGCGTGAGCGCACGGCAGCTTCGCAAAATATTTCGTGCGAATCGCAAAAAGGGTATTTACAAGTTCAAAGTAGGTCCATATAATCTCATTTCTGTTCTGCAAGGGGGTATAGCTCAGCTGGGAGAGCGCTTGCATGGCATGCAAGAGGTCAGCGGTTCGATCCCGCTTACCTCCACCAACAGAACAAGCTGGATTGATTTGCGAAGCAGTGGTAGTAATAAATGCTTCACAAAATGATTCAAAGCAGTTAGAATTTCGGCCTTCGCTGTTGACCGTAAGTGATAGCGAAAGTCAGACAGATCTGAAAAGATCATGTCCCCTTCGTCTAGAGGCCTAGGACATCACCCTTTCACGGTGAGTACAGGGGTTCGAATCCCCTAGGGGACGCCAGATTCAGCGGCGTTTCGTAGAAGTGTCGCGAGGCTTGCAGGAACGTAACCGACGTCCTGCAGGTAACGGTGCAGAAAGTTGGAGCGGTAGTTCAGTCGGTTAGAATACCGGCCTGTCACGCCGGGGGTCGCGGGTTCGAGTCCCGTCCGCTCCGCCAGAACGAAGCCCGTTCAAGACGTTTTTGAGCGGGCTTTTGTATTAAAGGTGTAAGCAGTACGTTGTCCCCTTCGTCTAGAGGCCTAGGACATCACCCTTTCACGGTGAGTACAGGGGTTCGAATCCCCTAGGGGACGCCAGATTCAGCGGCGTTTCGTAGAAGTGTCGCAACGCAGGCAGGAACGTGACGATGTCCTGCAGGCGGTGGTGCAGAAAGCTGGAGCGGTAGTTCAGTTGGTTAGAATACCGGCCTGTCACGCCGGGGGTCGCGGGTTCGAGCCCCGTCCGCTCCGCCAGAACGAAGCCCGTTCAAAGAACGTTTTTTGAACGGGCTTTATCGTTAAAGATGTAAGCAGTACGTTGTCCCCTTCGTCTAGAGGCCTAGGACATCACCCTTTCACGGTGAGTACAGGGGTTCGAATCCCCTAGGGGACGCCAGATTTCAGCGTCGTTCGAATAAACGACGCGCCGGCAGGAAGTAACCGACGCCTGCCAGGCAAGCAGCAAGACTGGAGCGGTAGTTCAGTCGGTTAGAATACCGGCCTGTCACGCCGGGGGTCGCGGGTTCGAGTCCCGTCCGCTCCGCCAAAAAATGAAAAAGCCCGCCTTGTGCGGGCTTTTTCATTTGTGCTTCCGGTCGCACCTGTCGCACACCGAACTTCCGCGTCCGGCACCTCACTGCTACGAGAAATTCGCGATTGCATCCGTACGCGACTGCGCTATCGTGGCGGGATGCGTTCTTGACCCCTGCGTGATGCTCGATCCGACCGACCTGCGACTCCTGTATCAGCTCCGGCCTGCGGAGCCGGGCGATTTCCCGTTCGCCGAAGCGCTGACGCACGGCAACATGGGCGGTTACTACAAACGCCATGGGCTCGTGTGGCGCAGCGACCTGTTCTTTGCGAGCTGGCGTGAATCCGAGAACTTCATCCTCGAGGCCGACGGCGAGCGCATCGGCGTGCTGCGCGTGACCGAGGAGGGCGACTCCCTGCATATCCGCGACGTGCAGATCGCGGCCGGCCATCGCGGGCAGGGCGCGGGTACCTACATGCTCGACATGTCCCACCGCTGGGCGCGCGCGCGCGGGCTGCACGAACTGCAGTTGCGCGTGTTCGTCGACAACCCGGCCGCGCGCCTTTACCTGCGCATGGGCTACCGGGTCGCCGGGCCGCGGCTCGCGCAACTCGGCTCGATCCGCCACATGGTGCGGCCGGTCTGACGGGCCGGCGATCCGGTCATGCGGTCAGCGGACCATGTCGATCGCGTCGTCGTCCGGGGCGTCGTGTTGCGCGGCGCTGCCCTCCAGGCCTCGATGCTCGTAGCCGCGCAGCATGAACGCGCGCGGGCTTTCGCCGAATGCACGCCGGAACATCGCCGAGAACGCGCTCTGGCTCTGGTAGCCGAGTTCGCGCGCGATATGCGACAGCGGGCGACCCTGGTTCAGCAGCGGGATTGCCCGCGCGAGCAGCGCCTGCTGGCGCCACTGCGAAAAGCTCACGCCCAGTTCCTGCTTGAAGAGCCGCGAAATCGTGCGGGTGCTCGCGCCGACCTCGCTCGCCCAGTGTTCGAGCGACTCCGCATGCGCGGGATGCGCGAGCACCGATTCGCACAGCATGCGCAGCCGTTTCTCGTCGGGCATCGGCACGGCGAGCGGCAGCGGTTCGGCGTGACTCAACTCGTCGAGCACGAGCCCGCACAGCAACCGCTCGCGCGCGGCGCTCAGATCGCGCGCGTCGAGCGCGATGATCAGTTCGCGCAGCAGTCCCGTCACCTCGACGACGCGGCACGCATCGAGCCCGTCCGGCACGATCGACTCGTCGATATACAGCGTGCGCAAATAGGCTTCCTCGACGATCACGACCTCGTGCGTCACGTGCGGTGGCACCCAGATCGCGCGGGACGGCGGCACCATCCAGGTCGTACCGGTCGTCGCGACGCGCAGCACGCCGCGCGACGCGTACGCGAGCTGCGCCCACGCATGCGTGTGCAGCGGAATACGGTGGCCGGCGTCGACCTGCCGGGCGCGCACGCGCATCGGATGGACGGCGGTCGGCGCGAATTCGGGCGGGATGTCGATGACGTACGGGTTCGATGCGTCGGCTTGGACGGGCGGATTCATGGACGGTTCGGGCAGCGCGGCGGCGATGCCGTTATTTTAGAAGGCACCGCGCAAGCGCATGCGGCGGTTTTTCGGGCGATCATGCCGGGTTCAAATGAACTTTGTGTGGGTGCCGGCGATTCCCGGGCGGCTGCCCGCGGTCGCGCGTGCCGCCGGGTTCGAACCATCGGGCCGGTATCGTGGTCTATCGATGCACGTGCATTTTCATGTGAATCGCGCGCGAACACGGCAATAACGAATCGAAGAGGAGAACCACGATGCGCTACGTATTCGTCTACGGCACCTTGAGAGCCGGACAGGCCAACGACATCGGCCATGCGGCCGCACGGCATGGAATCGCGGCGCCGACGCTGCTGGGCGCGGCCGGGCTGCCGGGCGAGCTGTACGATTTCGGCACGTATCCGGGGATGATCGCCGGGCCGGCGGCCGGCAAGTCGCTGGTCTGGGGCGATGTCTACGAGGTCGACGAACAGTTGGTCCCCGTGCTCGACGAGATCGAGCGCGTCTATCCGGGCGTCGACTCGCTGTTCAAGCCGGAGGAGGTGACCGTCGAGCTCGGCGGCCGGCAGTATGCGTGCCTGTACTATCCGATCGCCGCGCATGCGGTAGCCGGGCGTCCGCGCATTGCGTCGGGTGACTGGGTCCAGCACCGGCGCGAGCAGGAAGCCGCCTGAGCGGCCCGGCCGCAGCCGGATTCGTGTCAAAAGAAAAAAGCGCCCCGCAGGGCGCTTTTTTCATGCGGTCATCGCATGCGGCTGGCGGCGGCGCGTGGCCGGCCGCCGGTCGCAGCGTGACGCGTCGTCAGATTTCCTCGTACAGCGGCAGCGTCAGGAATTCGGTGAAGCCTTCCGACGTCGACATGTGTTCGAAGATGGCCGCAGCGCGCTCGTACGGCTGCGCGTCGCCGCCGACCGAGCGCTTCACGTTGTCGAGCTCGATCTTCGAGAATTCACGCACGAGCTCGGCCGTGACCTTGCGGCCGTCGTCGAGCACGCCCTTCGGCGAGCGGATCCACTGCCACACCTGCGAGCGGGAGATCTCGGCCGTGGCCGCGTCTTCCATCAAGTTGTGGATCGGCACGCAGCCGTTGCCGTCGAGCCATGCACCGAGGTAGTGGATGCCGACGTTGATGTTGTTGCGCAGGCCGGCTTCGGTGATCGGCGCTTCCGGCTGGAAGTCGAGCAGGTTCTTGCCTTCGACCTGCACGTCGTCGCGCTGCTTCGCGATCTGGTTCGGCTTGTCGCCGAGCACCTTGACGAACTCTTCCATCGCGATCGGCACGAGGCCCGGGTGCGCGACCCAGCCGCCGTCGTAGCCGTCGGTCGCGTCGCGCTGCTTGTCCGAGCGCACGCCGCCCATTGCCTTGTCGTTCGCTTCCGGATCGTTCTTGATCGGGATCAGCGCGCTCATCCCGCCGATCGCCGGCGCGTTGCGCTGGTGGCAGGTCTTCAGCAGCAGCAGCGCGTACGCGCGCATGAACGGCACCGTCATCGTGATCTTCGAACGCTCGGCCAGGCAGAAGTCGCGGTCGTTCTTGAACTTCTTGATCGCCGAGAAGATGTAGTCCCAGCGGCCGGCGTTCAGGCCCGAGCTGTGTTCGCGCAGCTCATACAGAATCTCGTCCATCTCGAACGCGGCGAGGATCGTCTCGATCAGCACCGTCGCGCGGATCGTGCCGCGCGGCACGCCGACCGCTTCTTGCGCGGCGACGAAGATGTCGTTCCACAGGCGCGCCTCGAGATGGCTTTCCATCTTCGGCAGGTAGAAGTACGGGCCCGAGCCGCGCGCGATCAGTTCCTTCGCGTTGTGGAACAGGAACAGCGCGAAATCGAAGATGCCGCCGGACACGCGCTGGCCGTCGACCGTCACGTGCTTCTCGTCGAGGTGCCAGCCGCGCGGACGCACGATCAGCGTCGCGACCTTGTCGTTCAGCCGGTATGACTTGCCGTTCTGCTCGAGCGAAATCGTGCGGCGCACCGCGTCCTTCAGGTTGATCTGGCCGTCGATCTGGTTGGTCCAGCTCGGCGCGTTCGAATCCTCGAAGTCCGTCATGTACGAATCGGCGCCCGAGTTCAGCGCGTTGATGATCATCTTGCGCTCGACGGGGCCCGTGATTTCGACACGGCGGCATTGCAGGTCGGCCGGCAGCGGTGCGACCTTCCAGTCGCCTTCGCGGATCGACTTCGTCTCGGCCAGGAAGTCGGGGCGCTCGCCTGCGTCGAGGCGTTTCGTGCGTTCGACGCGCGCCTGCAGCAGCGTCTGGCGACGCGGTTCGAACGTGCGGTGCAGCGCCGCGACGAGTTCCAGTGCTTCGGGCGTCAGGATCGCTTCGTAACCCGGCTTGATTTCGCCGGTGATCGTCATGCCTTGCGGCAGCGTGATCGGGGTGCTCATGAGTCTCATCTCCTTGGTCGGTCAGTTGCGGTTTCGGTGAAGGGGGAAGGCGGCAGCGCCGCGAACGTCATGCACCCGGGCTGGGGCGCGTGCGGTTCGCGGGCTTGCCGGACGGAGCCGGGGTGGCGAGGAAGGCGAGCAGGTCGGCCATGCCGGTGCCCGTGCCGTCGGGCGGCGCGCCGAGTTCCTCGGCGGGCGCGCCCGTGCGGTTGAGCCAGAACGTCGTGTAGCCGAACCAGACGGCTCCGGCGACGTCCCAGGCGTTCGACGACACGAACACGATGCTGCGCGGGTTCGACCCGAACGCGGCGGTGCCGAGCGCGTAAGCGGCCGGACTCGGCTTGTACGCGCGCACGGTGTCGGCCGACAGCACGCGATCGAACAGCCCGGTCATGCCGGCGCTCTTGATCGCGATGTCGAGCATCTGCGGGGTGCCGTTCGACAGGATCCCGAGCGACGGGCGCGGTTCGAGCGCGCGCAGCTTGCGCAGCGCGGGCACGGTGTCGGGATAGGTGGACAGGCACGCGTATTCGTCCATCAGCCGCTTCTCGGCCGCGCTGTTCAGCGCGAGCCCGAGCCGGCGCGCGGCGAACCGCAGCGCGTCCAGCGTGATGTCCCGGAACGGGCGATAGCGCGCGCCGGCCGGATCGGCGAGCGTGCGCAGTTGCGAGTATTCGATTTGCTTGCGTCGCCACAGCTGCGACAACCGTTCCCCGTGTCCGGGAAACATCTGCTCCGCCGCGGCCAGCACCGCACGCACGTCGAACAACGTGCCGAATGCGTCGAAGAGGATTGCGTCGGGAGAGGAGAGTGTCGTTGTGGCCGACATAGCCTTGCGCTCCAGTTTCAGAGGTCGGATCGATTCTATTCGTGATCGTATGGTCTAAAAAAGACGCTATTCATCACTTGATCTTTTACTTTCATATACCTAATCTTGAGCGGCTTAAGCTATTTGAAGGGCGGCCGTGCCGTCCTCGCGACTCATGGACCGGTTCAAACAGATCGAAACGTTCGCTGCGGTTGCGGCGAAGGGCAGCCTGTCGGCGGCCGCGCACGCGGAAGGCGTCGCGCCGGCGATCATCGGCCGCCGCCTCGACGCACTCGAGGAGCGGCTCGGCGTGAAGCTGCTGGTGCGCACGACGCGCAAGCTCACGCTGACGTTCGAAGGTTCGGCGTTCCTCGAGGATTGCCAGCGGATCATCAACGACATGCAGAACGCGGAGGCGAGCGTGTCCGCTGGCGGCGTCAAGGCGAGCGGCCACCTGCGGATTTCCGCGCCGGCCGGCTTCGGCCGGCGGCACGTCGCGCCGCTCGTACCCGAATTCAGCGTCGGGCATCCGGACGTGTCGGTCACGCTCGACCTGTCCGACCGGATGGTCGATCTCGTCAACGAGGGGTTCGATTGCGCGGTGCGGCTCGGCGAGCTGCCCGATTCGTCGCTCGTGTCGCTGAAGCTCGGCGAGAACCGCCGCGTGTGCGTCGCGTCGCCCGCCTATCTGGCGCGGCGCGGCACGCCGGTCACGCTCGCGGAGCTGGCGCGGCACAACTGCCTGGCGCTCGCCGCGAATGCGAACCAGCAGCGCGGCTGGGCGTTCCAGGAAGACGACAAGGTCGTGTCGATCCGCGTGAACGGCACGATGGAATGCTCCGACGGCGCGGTGCTGCACGAGTGGTGTCTCGAAGGCTACGGCCTGGCGTGGCGCTCGTGGTGGGAGGTCGGCGACGACATCGCGGGCGGCCGGCTCGTCAGCGTGCTCGATGCATTCGAGGCGCCGCCGATCGGCATCCACGCGGTGTTTCCGCAGCGCCGGCACCTGCCGTTGCGCGTGCGCCTGTTTCTCGATTACCTGAAGCACACGTACGAGCAGCCCGGCTATTGGGGCGAGTAGGCGGCGCCCGCCCGCGTGTTTCCGATATGAGGGCGAACCCGCTGCCGGTTCCGATCGGGCGGTTTCGCACACTACACTCGTAGGAGGCATGTCCGGCGCGTCGCGGCCGGTCTGGACGGGATCGTGGCGCGCGGCGTGCGATTGACGAAGGAGGGCGCGATGTTCAGGCACATCCTCGTTCCAACCGACGGTTCCGAACTGTCGCAGAAAGCGATCGACGGCGCGATCGACCTGGCACGCGCGGTCGGCGCGCGCGTGACGGCCTACGCGTGCCTGCCGCAGTATCCGTACTCGCCGTTTTCCGAAGTGATCATCGAGCCGCCCGCCGATTTCCGCGCGCGCAGCGAGCGCGAGGCGCGTGCGCACCTCGACGAGGTCGAGGCCGCCGCGAAGGCGGCCGGCGTCGCCTGCGACACGTGGACGAGCGTCCACCCGTCGCCGTACCTCGGCATCATCGAGGCGGCCGAACGCGGCGGTTGCGACGTGATCTTCATGGCGTCCCACGGACGCCGCGGTCTCGGCAGCCTGCTGATCGGCAGCGAGACGCAGCGCGTGCTGACCCATACGAAAATTCCGGTGATCGTTTATCGGTAGGGCGGTGGCGCCCGTGGCTGCGCGGGCAGCGTCGCGGAAAAAGGGCGCGCCGGACGAAGCCGGCGCGCATCGTTGCAGGCGGCCCGCAGGCCGCGCGGCGGGTCGCGCGACCAGTGCCGCGCGCCTGCCGTCTCCTCCCTGATTGTTGTCCGGTGGCCGGTGCCGCGCCGTGACGAGGCGGGCACCGGCGTGACGCTGGGCGCGGGTTACGCGACCTTCTTGCCGTCGAAGAACTGCTCGTCTTCGGTCGAGCCGTGCAGCGCGGTCGTCGACGCTTCGCGCTCGACCGTCTGCGTCACTGCGTCGAAATAGCCGGTACCGACTTCCCGCTGGTGCTTGACGGCCGTGAAGCCCTTGTCGGCTGCCGCGAATTCGGCCTGCTGCAGTTCGACGAACGCGCTCATCTGCGTGCGGGCATAGCCGTGCGCGAGGTTGAACATCGAGTAGTTCAACGCATGGAAGCCGGCCAGCGTGATGAACTGGAACTTGTAGCCCATCGCACCGAGTTCCTTCTGGAACTTCGCAATCGTCGCGTCGTCGAGGTTCTTCTTCCAGTTGAACGACGGCGAGCAGTTGTACGACAGCAGCTTGCCCGGGAACTGCTTGTGGATCGCTTCCGCGAACTTCTTCGCGTACTCGAGATCCGGCTTGCCCGTTTCGCACCAGATCAGGTCGGCGTACGGTGCGTACGCGAGGCCGCGCGAAATCGCCTGCTCGAGGCCCGGCTTCGTGCGGAAGAAGCCTTCCACCGTGCGCTCGCCCGTCAGGAACGGCTGGTCGTTGTCGTCGACGTCGGACGTGATCAGGTCGGCCGCTTCCGCGTCGGTCCGCGCGACCAGCACGGTCGGCGTGCCCATCACGTCGGCGGCGAGACGCGCGGCCGACAGCTTCGCGACGGCTTCGCGCGTCGGCACGAGCACCTTGCCGCCCATGTGGCCGCACTTCTTCACCGACGCGAGCTGGTCCTCGAAGTGGACGCCCGATGCGCCCGCCTCGATCATCGCCTTCATCAGTTCGAACGCATTCAGCACGCCGCCGAAACCGGCTTCCGCGTCGGCGACGATCGGTGCGAAGAAGTCGACATAGCCTTCGTCACCCGGGTTCTTGCCTTCTGACCACTGGATCTGGTCGGCGCGCGTCAGCGTGTTGTTGATGCGCTTCACGACGAGCGGCACCGAGTTCGCCGGGTACAGCGACTGGTCCGGGTACATTTCGCCCGCGACGTTCGCGTCGCCGGCCACTTGCCAGCCGGACAGGTAGATGGCCTTCAGGCCGGCCTTCACCTGCTGCATCGCCTGGTTGCCGGTCAGCGCGCCGAGTGCGTTGACGAACGGCTCGTGGTTGATGAGGCTCCACAGTTTTTCCGCGCCGCGCTTGGCCAGCGTGTGCTCGATCGGGACCGAGCCGCGCAGGCGGACCACGTCCTCGGCCGAGTAGCCGCGCTTGATGCCCTTCCAGCGCGGATCGGTTTCCCATTGCTGTTGCAGGTCCTGTGCCTGTTGCTGACGCGACATGATGAGCTCCTTGATGCGGTGTGTTGCCTAATGGGCCGAATCTGACGGTAGTGATGCGGTTCGCGAAGCGGGGCGCGGAGCATTCCGTTTCGCGAAGTCTTGTATAAGAGTCTAGGCAAATCGGCAGGCGCGAAACAGGGGGCTTGCCCGGGGATCGGGTAAATTTTTAAGTGTTTTAAATCAAGTGCTTGTATTTGTGATTTCGGGATGAGAAACGCCTTTTTCCATCCCGCAATCGCACGGGTTGTGCCGTGCAACATGATTTTTTACGACGCAAAAAAATTTTCCGCATCGTGAAATGTGGGGCGGGGCGAAAAAAAACCGGCGCAGGTGCGCCGGTTGGCTGGATGGGTGGGGTGCCCATCCGTTGGGGCGGCGGCGAAGCGCCGCCCGTGCGTGCTTACGACGCGGAGTTGCTGCGACGCGGGCCGCCGCTGCGCTGACCGTCGCGACGCGGGCCGCCGTCGCGGCTGCCGCCCGGCTTGCCGCTCCAGCCGCCGCCATTGCCGCCGCCGTAGCTGCGGCTGTTGCCGTTACCGTTGCCGCCATAGCCGCCGCCCGGCTTGCCGCCGAAACGTCGACCGCCGCCGTTACCGCCGCCCGGACGGCCGCGGCCGCCGTTGCCGCCGTTACGCGGGGGCGCCTTGCGCGGCTCGAAGCCTTCGATCACGTTGACCGGCAGCGGCGCGCGCACGAAGCGCTCGATGCGCTTGAGCGCGCCTTGCTCGGCGTGGTGCACGAGGCTCACTGCCGTGCCCGAACGGCCTGCACGGCCGGTACGGCCGATACGGTGCACGTAGTCTTCCGCGAACTTCGGCAGGTCGTAGTTGAACACGTGCGTGATGCCCGGGATGTCGATGCCGCGTGCCGCGACGTCGGTGGCCACCAGCACGCGCACACGGCGCTCGCGCAGCGCACGGATCGTGCGGTTGCGCGCGCCCTGCGGCAGGTCGCCGTGCAGTGCAGCCGATTCGAAGCCTGCATCGGCAAGACGGCCGGCGAGCTGGTCGGCGTCGATCTTGGTTGCCGTGAAGATGATCGCCTGGTCGAGCGCGTCGTCGCGCAGCAGGTGATCGAGCAGGCGATCCTTGTGATCGCGGTCGTCGACGTAGTGCACGGTCTGCGCGATGTTGGCGCGCGACTCGAGGCGCTGCTGGATCTCGATGCGTTCCGGATCCTTCAGCAGGCGGCTCGTCAGCGAACCGATCTTGCCGTCGAGCGTGGCCGAGAACAGCATCGTCTGGCGCGACTCGGGCGTGGCGGCGACGATCGTTTCGATGTCTTCGATGAAGCCCATGTCGAGCATGCGGTCGGCTTCGTCGAGCACGAGCATCTTCAGTTCGGACAGGTCGATGCGGCCGCGCTCGAGGTGATCGAGCAGACGGCCCGGCGTGGCGACCAGGATTTCCGGGTTCTTCGCGAGCAGCATCAGCTGCTGGCCGTAGGCGACGCCGCCGAGGATGCTGACCGTGCGCAGGCGCTTCAGGTGCTTGCCGTACGTCGATGCGGCCGTGGTGACCTGCATCGCGAGTTCACGGGTCGGCGTCAGCACGAGCAGGCCCGGGCGCGCGACGGGTTGCGGGCGGCGCACACGGCGGTCGCCCTGGTTCGGTTCACGCGGCGCGCGCGGTTGCTGCGCCTGCGTCTTCTGGAGCTGCGCGAAACGTTCGATCGCGGGCAGCATGAATGCAGCGGTCTTGCCCGAACCGGTCGGGCTCGAGACCAGCAGGTCGCGGCCGGCGATGCCGGCCGGAATCGCGCGCTGCTGGACCGGCGTCGGCTTCACGTAGCCGGCGGCTTGCAGCGCGGAGACGATCTCCGGCGACAACCCGAGCGACGCGAAGCTCGGCTCGTCCGACGCCGGTTCGACCGCGGCCGGTGCGGCGGCGTCGTCGAGACCGAGCGCCTGGTCGGCGATCGCGTTGAGCGGGCTGGAGTTGATGCTCGAAGTCATAACAATCCTTGAAACACAGTGGGTGAAACGTCGGCGCCAATCGCGCATACCCAAGTCGTCGGATTCAGCGAGCAAATCGGGAAACGGGTGCAATCCGCCGAACCGTCGGCGGATGAGGCATTAGAAGCTGTTTTGGGTGCGGCGCGCTTCTGGAGCGGGGCCGCCAGCCTGATAAGTGACGACCGCGAGGGTCGAAGCAGGAGGGGACAGGTTCTAAACCGGATTGGAGCTTAACGCTACGAGGCGTCTGGCCGGAACGGCTTGCGAGCCGAGCGCGGGAGGTGACGCAGGCCGCATTATAAAGAATTTTGCTGCGCTGCGCCACTGATTTGATTGCCTATTGCGGCGGCGGGCGATCCGTCAGGAAGCCGTGCCGTTTTTCAGCGATTCGACGAGTTCGATGTACTGCTGCTTTGCCGCATCCGACGACGTGCCCTTCAGCGCGTCCCATGCGTCGTACTTGTATTTGCCGACGATGTCGGTGAAGCCCGGCTTGTCGCCGTGCGCATCGCCATCGGTCGCCTGCTTGAAGAGCGCGTACAGGCGCAGCAGGGTCAGGTTGCCCGGGCGTTCGGTCAGTTGCTTGACGTCGATCTGGGCCTGGTCGAATTGGGTGGTGAGTTCGCTCATCGGGTGTCTCCGTAAGGGTTTCAGGTCGGGCGATCTTAACAAGCGGACCGTCGCACGGGGTCGAGCGATCCTTCCAAACCGCCGCCGGCCCCGCGCGTGCGCACAGATCGGGCCCGATCGCCCGTGGGAGCGGGGCGTCGCATTACAATGTCGGCCATGACGCAAACAGTGCTCCTCGCCATCGATACGTCGACCGAATACTGCTCGGTCGCGCTGCTGCGCTCGGCTCACGCCGATGACGCCGTTTCCACCCCGCAAACCTGGGTTCGCCACGAGCCGACGGGCGCCGTGTCGAGCACGCGCGTGCTGCCGGCGATCCAGGAGCTCTTCGCCGAATCCGGGCTGACGCTTGCCGATTGCGATGCGATCGCGTTCGGCGCGGGCCCCGGCTCGTTCACGGGCCTGCGCACCGCGACGGGCATTACCCAGGGCCTCGCATTCGGCGGCGGGTTGCCGGTCGTGCCGATCGGCACGCTGCTCGCGTGCGCCGAGCACGCGCGGCTGCGCGCGCCCGGCACGGCCCGTGTGCTGGCCGCGCTGGACGCGCGGATGGACGAAGCCTACTGGGCGGATTTCGAATGGGATGACGGCGCCGGCGACTGGCGCACGCTGCATCCGGCGTCGCTCGATGCGCCGGGCGCCGTCGGCGTGCCCGATGTGCCGTTCACGCTCGCGGGCAATGCGGCGGCCGCGTTCGGCGCGCAGTTGCCGGCCGCGGCGCGTGCGGCCGTGATCGACGGCGACGCGATGCCGCATGCGCTGGCGGTCGCGCATGCCGCGCTGCGCGCGTTCCGCGCCGGGCGGGCGGTGCCGGCCGATCAGGCCGCGCCCGAATACGTGCGCGACAAGGTCGCGCAGACCACCGCCGAGCGCGTCGCGGCACGGGCCGCGCAGACGGGCGGAGCGAAGGGATGACGGGTGTCTTGCTGAGCGACCGCTATCTGGCGCCGATGACGGACGCCGATCTCGACGAGGTCGTCGCGATCGAGCACATCGCGTACGAATTCCCGTGGAGCCGCGGCAACTTCGAGGATTCGTTGCGCAACGGCTATCTGGGCGTGTGCCTGCGGCACGTGACGGGGTCGCTCGTCGGCTATTGCGTGCTGATGCCCGTGGTCGACGAGATGCACCTGCTGAACCTGTGTGTCGCGCCGGCCGCGCAGCACGCGGGCGCGGGCCTTGCGCTGTTGCGCGAAGCCGTGCGCATTTCGCGCGCGGAGCGGCTCGACGGCGTGCTGCTCGAGGTACGGCCGTCCAATCCGCGCGCGATCCAGCTGTACGAGCGGTTCGGCTTCGTGACGATCGGCCGCCGCAAGAACTACTATCCGGCGAAGCATCGCAGCCGGGAGGACGCGATCGTGATGCGTCTGACGCTGAACAAGGATGAGGGAGACGCGCATGGCGTGGGCTGAAGCGGCGCTCGAGGAACTGGGCCTCGCGCAGATCTGGGTGCGGCGCGGGCAGCGCGCGGACGAAGGCGTGGCAGCCGAAGCGCCGGCGGTGACGCAAACCGGTGCTGACGACGGGGTTCCCGCGGTCGCGGCCGAGCGCCCGGTGCGTGCGGCGCGTCCGCCGGTGCAGGACGATGCGCCGCCGGCGGTTGCGCGCACGGGCGATGCTGCGCTGGCGCGCGACGCGGATGCGCCGGCGCGCCGTGTCGCCGAGCGCGATCGCGTGCCTGCGGCGCCCGTACCGGCCGCCTCGACCGATGCGATGCCGCCGATGGACGACGCGCCGCCGGCCGATGCCGACGATTTCGCGTGGTTCGACGCGGCGCCGCCGGGCGATTTCGTGCCCGCGCCGGCTGCAGAATCGCGCCCTGCCGGTACGCCGGTTGCCGCGCTCGACTGGGATGCGCTGGCGGCGCGCGTGGCCGACTGCACGCAGTGCCGTCTGTGCGAGAAGCGGACCAACACCGTGTTCGGCGTCGGTGACCGCGAAGCGGACTGGATGCTGATCGGCGAAGCGCCGGGCGAGAACGAGGACAAGCAGGGCGAGCCGTTCGTCGGCCAGGCCGGCAAGCTGCTCGACAACATGCTGCAGTCGTTGTCGCTCAAGCGCGGCGACAACGTGTACATCGCGAACGTGATCAAGTGCCGTCCGCCCGGCAACCGCAACCCGGAGCCGGACGAGGTCGCGAGCTGCGAGCCTTATCTGCAGCGCCAGGTCGCGCTCGTGAAGCCGAAGCTGATCGTCGCGCTCGGCCGTTTTGCCGCGCAGACGCTGCTGAAGACGGACGCGAGCATCGCGTCGCTGCGCGGCCGCGTGCATGCGTACGAAGGCGTGCCGGTGATCGTCACCTACCACCCGGCGTACCTGTTGCGCAGCCTGCAGGACAAGTCGAAGGCGTGGGCCGACCTGTGCCTCGCGCGCGACACGTTCCAGCGCGCGGAAGGCGTTGACGCGAACGGCCCGGCCGGGCAATGACGACCGGCGCGGCGTTCGCGTTCGTCGATACGCTGCATGACGCCGCGGTGCGCGATCTGGGCTGGCTGCTGGCCAGCCCGAGCCTGCTGACCGCGGTGCCGGGCGCGCCGCTTGCGCAACCGTGGCCGGATGCGGCTGGACGATCGGCCGTCGAAGCATGGCTCACCGCGCTCGATGCGCAGCCCGAGCCGCTGCATCGCGCGCTCGACGGCTTCCGGCCGACCCGGCTCGGCCGCTACGCCGAATGCCTGCTCGAGTATTTCCTGACGCACGGCCCGTCGCTGCGGCTCGTCGCGGCCAATCTCCCGCTGCGCAGCAACGGCAAGACGCTCGGCGAAGTCGATTTTCTCGTCGATGCGCCGGACGGGCAGCGCCTGCACTGGGAGCTCGCGGTGAAGTGCTATCTGTGCGCGCCGGTACGCGCTGGCGCGTCGCTTGCCGACTTCGTCGGCCCCAATCTCGTCGACCGGTTCGACCGCAAGCGCAGCCGGCTGCTCGATCACCAGTTGCGGCTCGCCGAACACGACGGCTTTGCGCGGCTCGGCTTTGGCGCGCCGTCCGACGCGCAGATGTTCATCAAGGGCTGGTTGTTCTACCCGCACGGCACGCCGTTGCCGCCGGTTTCAGCGGAAATCGCTCCGGATCACCCGCATGGATTCTGGCTGACGCACGCGCAGTGGCCGGCGTGGGCGGCCTCGCAGCGTGCCGGCGCCGCATGGAGCGTGTTGCCGAGGCTGGCATGGCTCGCGCCGCGACGGGCGGCCGCCGATACCGGATTCGAACCCGAGCCGCTGGCGGCCGCTTTGGCGCTGCCGCCCGTGTTGACGACGCGCGAGGCGCCGGCGCTGATCGGCGTGCATGAACCGGGCAGTGACGGTACGTGGCGCGAAAGGGCGCGCGGCTTCGTGGTGCCGGACGACTGGCCGGCCCGCGCACAGGCATTCGCGGCGCAGGATCGCTGACGCCGCGTCAGCCGGCGCTTACCACCAGCGATGGAAGTGATGGACGGGGCCGACGCCGCGGCCGACGTCGAGGTCGCCGCTCGCGGCGATCGCACCGGTCAGGTAGGTCTTGGCTTCGCGCACCGCGCTTTCGAGGTCGGGCTGCTGCGGCAGCAGCGCGGCGATCGCCGACGACAGCGTGCAGCCGGTGCCGTGCGTGTTGCTGACCGGCACGCGTGCACCGTCGAGCCGCACGGTGCGTGCCGCTTCAACGAGCCAGTCGGGGCTCGCGGACGCATCGGGCAGGTGGCCGCCTTTCATCAGCACGGCGCGCGCGCCCGTCTGCAGCAATGCCCGGCCTTGCCGCACCATGTCGTCTTCCGTGGTGGCGGGGACATCGTTCAGCAGCGCGGCCGCTTCCGGCAGGTTCGGCGTGACGACCGTCGCGAGCGGCAGCAGCGCATCGCGCAACGCATCGACGGCATCGGGCGCGAGCAGCGCGTGCGAGCTCTTCGAGATCATCACCGTGTCGAGCACGACGAAGCGCGGCGCGTAACGGCGCAGCGCGTCGGCCACCGCGCGCACGATCGACGCGTTCGCGAGCATCCCGATCTTGACCGCATCGATGCGGATGTCGTCGAATACCGCATCGAGCTGCGCGGTCACGAACGCGGCGTCCGGCGCATGCACGCCCGTCACGCCGCGCGTGTTCTGCGCGGTCAGCGCGGTGATCACGCTCGCGCCATACGCGCCGAGCGCGGAGAAGGTCTTCAGGTCGGCCTGGATGCCTGCGCCGCCGCCCGAATCGGAGCCGGCGATCGTCAGGATGTTGGGTATCGGGTGCGTCATGAGGGCAACGCGCCGGTTCGAAGACCGGCGCCGGCGGACGGAAACGGAAAGTGTAGCGTCAGTGCCGCGATTCGCCGATCAGCGCGACCGAGTCGAACTGACGCTGGTTCGCCTGGTGGCGGCGCATCACGAGCCACATCGTCAGGCAGACGAACGTGCCGAACAGCACGATCACGACGCCGACCGGCACGTCGAGCCACACGAGCACCGCATACAGGCACAGCATCACGAGCACCGACAGGTTCTCGTTGAAGTTCTGCACCGCGATCGAGTGGCCGGCCGACAGCAGCACGTGGCCGCGATGCTGCAGCAGCGCGTTCATCGGCACGACGAAGTAGCCCGACAGCGCGCCGACGCACATCAGGAAGATGTACGCGACGATCAGGTAGACGGGCATGCGCAGATGGCCGAAGTGCACGGCCCAGTGCGACGGGAACAGGTCGCGCGTGTAGAACGCCATCAGCATCACCGCGATGCCCATGATGATGCCGACGGGCAGCACGGTCAGCGACTTCTTCAACGGAATCCGGGCGGCGGCGGCGATTGCACCCGCCGCGACACCGACCGCGACCACGGCCTGCAGGATCGCGCCTTCCGACAGCGACATGCCGAGCGACACTTCGGCCCACTTCAGCACGATGAACTGCAGCGTCGCGCCTGCGCCCCAGAACAGCGTCGTGACCGCGAGCGAGATCTGGCCGAGCTTGTCGCGCCAGAGCACCATGAAGCAGTCGGCGAAATCCGTGAGCAGCTTGACCGGGCCGCGTTCCTGCTTCGGGTAGCGGGCGCCCGTATCGGGGATGCGCAGGTTGAACAGTGCGGCGATCACATAGATCGCCATGATGATCGCCATCGCCGCTTCGGCGGGCGTGCTGATCCAGTCGGGCGTATGCGCGATCACGTGCGACGCGATGTGCGGGCTGATCAGTGCGCCGCCGAGCACGGTGCCGAGGATGATCGAGCTGACGGTCGTGCCTTCGATCCAGCCGTTCGCGGCGACCAGCCGGTCGGCCGGCAGCAGCTCGGTGAGAATCCCGTACTTGGCGGGCGAATAGGCGGCCGCGCCGAAGCCGACGATCCCGTACGCGATCAGCGGGTGGGCGCCGAACAGCATGATCATGCAGCCCACCACCTTGATCGAGTTGGTGATGAACATCACGCGGCCCTTCGGGCGCGAATCCGCGAACGCACCGACATACGCCGCCAGCACCACGTACGACAACACGAAGAACAGCTTTAGCAGCGGTGTCATCCAGTTGGGGGCGTGGAGGTCTTTCAGCAGGGCGATGGCGGCGATGAGGAGCGCATTGTCGGCCAGCGACGAGAAAAACTGCGCGGCCATGATGGTGTAAAAACCTTTTTTCATCTGATGCGATGCTTTCGTCGCTGCGGCAGGGCCGCGTAGGCCGCCTGGTATGCGATCGGCTTATTCCGTTCGAAATGGGTTGTGCGCACGGCTTTATAACATGAAAATACGCCAATTCGGACTAGCAAGATTCCCCGATCGTTCCGCAAATTGTCGGCTTCAGTGCTCAAAAGGCGCGGTAAGCTGATGATTCGCAAGCGTCTTTACGTAAATTTCCCATGCCGCGCCCGATCTCCGCCACCATCCACACCGCCGCTCTCGCGAACAATCTCTCCGTCGTCCGCCGATTTGCCGGCCCGTCCAAGGTCTGGGCGGTCGTCAAGGCCAATGCGTACGGCCACGGTCTCGCCCGTGCGTTTCCGGGCCTGCGCGGCACCGACGGCTTCGGCCTGCTCGACCTCGACGAGGCCGTGAAGCTGCGCGAGCTCGGCTGGGCCGGCCCGATCCTGCTGCTCGAAGGCTTCTTCCGGTCGACCGACATCGACGTGATCGACCGCTACAGCCTGACGACGACCGTCCACAACGACGAGCAGATGCGGATGCTGGAAACGGCGCGGCTGTCGAAGCCGGTCAACGTGCAGCTCAAGATGAACAGCGGGATGAACCGGCTCGGCTACGTGCCGGAAAAATACCGTGCGGCGTGGGAGCGCGCCCGCGCGTGCCCCGGCATCGGCCAGATCACGTTGATGACCCATTTCTCGGACGCGGACAACGAGCGTGGCGTCGCCGAGCAGCTCGCGACCTTCGAGCGCGGCGCGGAAAGCATCGCCGGCGCGCGCAGTCTCGCGAACTCGGCAGCCGTGCTGTGGCACCCGGATACGCACTTCGACTGGGTGCGGCCGGGGATCGTGCTGTACGGCGCGTCGCCGTCGGGGCTGTCGTCCGACATCGCCGACGCAGGGCTGAAGCCCGCGATGACGCTCGCGTCCGAGCTGATCGCGGTGCAGACGATCGCGAAGGGCCAGGCGATCGGCTATGGCTCGACGTTCTCCGCGCAGGCGCAGATGCGGATCGGCGTCGTGGCGTGCGGCTACGCAGACGGCTATCCGCGCGTCGCACCCGAAGGCACGCCGGTGATCGTCGACGGCATCCGCACGCGGATCGTCGGCCGCGTGTCGATGGACATGATTACCGTCGACCTGACCCCGTGCCCGCAGGCCGGCGTCGGTGCACGCGTCGAGCTGTGGGGCAATGCGCTGCCGATCGACGACGTCGCGCGCCATTGCGGGACGATCGGTTACGAGCTGATGTGCGCGGTCGCCGGCCGCGTGCCCGTGCGAGCGGAATAAGGGCGTCGCGCGTGGCCAAACAGAAAACCGTTTATGTCTGCAGCGAGTGCGGCGGACAGACCCCGAAGTGGCAGGGCCAGTGCCCGTCGTGCCAGGCGTGGAACACGCTCGTCGAATCGGTCGCCGAAGCGCCGGCGGCCCATCGGTTCCAGTCGCTCGCGAAGCGGGCGCCCGTGCAACGGCTCGTCGACATCGAAGCCGCCGACGTGCCGCGCTTCTCGACCGGTATCGGCGAATTCGATCGCGTGCTCGGCGGCGGGCTGGTCCCGGGCGGCGTCGTCCTGATCGGCGGCGATCCCGGCATCGGCAAGTCGACGCTGCTGCTGCAGTCGCTCGCGGACATCGCGAGCGAGCGGCGCGCGCTCTATATCAGCGGTGAGGAGTCGGCTGCGCAGATCGCGTTGCGCGCGCAACGGCTTGCGCTGCTCGACGGCGGGGCGCCCGCAGACGAGCTGAAGCTGCTCGCCGAGATCCAGCTCGAGAAGATCCAGGCCGCGATCGACGCGGAACGGCCGGACGTGGCCGTGATCGACTCGATCCAGACCGTCTATTCGGAAGCGCTCACGTCGGCGCCGGGCTCGGTCGCGCAGGTGCGCGAATGCGCGGCGCAGCTCACGCGCATCGCAAAACAGTCGGGCACCGCGATCATCATGGTCGGGCACGTGACGAAGGAAGGCAACCTGGCCGGCCCGCGCGTGCTCGAGCACATCGTCGACACGGTGCTGTACTTCGAAGGCGACACGCATTCGTCGTTCCGGCTCGTGCGCGCATTCAAGAACCGCTTCGGCGCGGTCAACGAACTCGGCGTGTTCGCGATGACCGAGCGCGGGCTGCGCGGCGTCGCGAATCCGTCCGCGCTGTTCCTGTCGCAGCATGAACAGGTCGTGCCGGGCTCGTGCGTGCTCGTCACGCAAGAGGGCACGCGGCCGCTGCTCGTCGAAGTCCAGGCGCTCGTCGACACCGCGCACGTGCCGAACCCGCGCCGGCTCGCGGTCGGCCTCGAACAGAACCGGCTCGCGATGCTGCTCGCGGTGCTGCACCGGCACGCAGGTATCGCGTGCTTCGACCAGGACGTGTTCCTCAATGCGGTGGGCGGCGTGAAGATCACCGAGCCGGCGGCCGACCTCGCAGTGCTGCTCGCGATCCATTCGTCGATGCGCAACAAGGCGCTGCCGAAGGGGCTGATCGTGTTCGGCGAAGTGGGGCTGGCGGGCGAGATCCGGCCGTCGCCGCGCGGGCAGGAGCGGCTGCGCGAGGCGGCGAAGCTCGGCTTCACGTCCGCGCTGATTCCGAAGGCGAATGCGCCGAAGCAGCCGATCGAAGGGCTGAACGTGATGGCCGTCGATCGGCTCGAACAGGCGATCGACCGCGTGCGCGATCTCGAGTGACCGGCCGCACAGGCATGCGGGCCGGGGCTGCCGGCGATCTGGCGCGTAATTCGCTGTAAAGAATATGTAGGCTTCTGTAACCCGCCGGACATCGCTTTTCCCTATCCTTTGCCGGATTGTCGAACCGCGCAATGCGAAGGGAACCTATGTTGAAATCGTATGGGGAAGCGCCGGGCGGACGCCTTTACAACCTGCGCGGCTGCCGCGTGTCGGAGCCGATTCGCCAGCCGTGGGGCGGTGGATGCCGGATCGTCGAATGGATCGACGACGACGGGCGCCTCGCACGCAAGGTCGTGTCCGAGGATGTGACCGAAGCGGAAGTCGCCGCGGCGATCCGCCGGCCGGCCGAAGGGCGCCGGCACCTGATGGGTGACGACGAGCAGATGCCGCGCGATACGTTGCCGCGCCGCTGAGCGGGCGGCGGCCGACGAACGACGCTGACGACAAGGCCGGGCCAGTGCGCCCGGCCTTGTCGTATCCGGGCCCGGCAGGCGCCCGAGCGGCCGCCCACGCACCGGGCAGGTGCATCGGCAGGCCGCATCGGGCCTGCGTTCAGCCGATCTGCTCGAGTTCTTCCTGTGCGGCGAGCCAGTCGGCCTCGACCGTTTCGAGACGCGCGTTGACGTCGCCGAGCCTGCGGATCGCATCGGTCAGCTCCGTCTTGCGCTCGGCCTCGTAGCTCGCCGGATCGGCGACGAATGTGTCGAGGCGCGCCTTCTCGGCGTGCAGCGCCTCCATTTCCTTTTCGAGCTTCGTGATGCGGTTCTGCAGCGGCTTCTTCAAGACCGACAGGCGCTGCCGCTCCTCGGCGGCCTGACGCTTCTGGTCCTTGCGGTTGGCCGCTGCGCCGGCGCCCGGCGAAGCCGCGCTGTCGGCCTTCGCCGCTGCGCGCTGCTCGGCCGCGTGCTGCAGCAGCCAGTCACGGTAGTCGTCGAGGTCGCCGTCGAACGGTTGCAGCCGGTGCTTTGCGACCAGCATGAACTGGTCGGTCGTCGCGCGCAGCAGGTGGCGGTCGTGCGACACGAGGATCAGCGTGCCTTCGAACTGCGCGAGCGCCATCGTCAGCGCGTGGCGCGTTTCGAGGTCCAGGTGGTTGGTCGGTTCGTCGAGCAGCAGCAGGTTCGGCTTCTGCCAGATGATCAGCGCAAGCGCGAGGCGCGCCTTTTCACCGCCCGAGAACGGGCCGACCGGGCTGGTCGCCATGTCGCCCGAGAAATTGAAGCCGCCGAGGAAGTCGCGCAGTTCCTGCTCGCGTGTATCGGGCGCGAGCCGCGCCAGATGCGCGAGCGGCGAATCGTCTTCGCGCAGCGTTTCGAGCTGGTGCTGCGCGAAATAGCCGATCGTCAGCCCCTTGCCGTCGCGGACGTGCCCCGACAGCGGCGCGAGCGTGCCGGCCAGCGTCTTGATCAGTGTCGACTTGCCCTGGCCGTTCGCGCCGAGCAGGCCGATGCGCTGGCCGTTCTGGATCGACAGCGCGACACGCTCGACGATCGGGATTTCCGCGCCGTCGTCGGCATGGTAGCCGCAGCGGACGTCTTCCATCACCATCATCGGGTTCGGCGCGGCGTCGGGCGTGCGGAATTCGAACGTGAACGGCGACGCGATGTGCGCGGGCGCGATCAGCTCCATCTTCTCGAGCGCCTTCATCCGGCTCTGCGCCTGCTTGGCCTTGGTCGCCTTGGCCTTGAAGCGGTCGACGAAGCTCTGCAGGTGCTCGATCGTCTTCTGCTGCTTTTCGTATGCGCTTTGCTGCAGCGCCAGTTGCTGCGCGCGCAGCACTTCGAACTGCGAGTAGTTGCCGCCGTAGCGCTTCACCTGGCGGTTTTCCAGATGCAGCGTGACGTTGCAGATCGAATCGAGGAATTCGCGGTCGTGCGAAATCACGACGAGCGTGCCGGGGTAGCGGTGCAGCCAGTCTTCGAGCCAGACGATCGCGTCGAGGTCGAGGTGGTTCGTCGGTTCGTCGAGCAGCAGCAGGTCGGAACGGCACATCAGCGCCTGCGCGAGGTTCAGGCGCATGCGCCAGCCGCCGGAGAAGCTGGCGACCGATTCGCGCGTCTGCGCGAGCGTGAAGCCGAGACCCAGCAGCAGCGCTTCTGCGCGGGCGGGCGCCGTGTAGCCGTCGGCGTCGGCGAACGCCGCGTGCGCGTCGGCTTCGGCGGCGCCGTCATGCGCGGCCGAGGCGGCGGCGATGCGCGCCTCGATCTCGCGCAGCGCGGCATCGCCGTCGAGCGTGTAGTCGAGCGCCGAGCGGTCGACGGCGGGCGTTTCCTGCGACACATGGGCGATCCGCCACGACGGCGGCATCGAGAAATCGCCGGCGTCCGAGTGCAGCTCGCCGCGCAGGACCGAGAACAGCGTCGATTTGCCGGCGCCGTTCGCGCCGATCAGGCCGGCTTTCTCGCCGGGATTGAGCACGAACGAGGTCGACTCGAACAGCGGCTTGGTGCCGCGCGCAAGGCTGAACTGATTGAAACGGATCACGGCGGAAATGACTGGGCAAAACCGCTATTCTAGACTGCGCGCCGGTCGCGCCGGGCATCGGCCGCTCGGCGGATGCCACAACCGTGCAATTTCGCCTAGACTCCGTGTCGATCCGGTTTCGTAAAAGGAGTGTCCGATGTCCACCCTGTATTCGTTCAGCGCAGAGACGCTCGCCGGCGCGCCGGCCCCGCTCGACGCGTATCGCGGCAAGGTGCTGCTGATCGTCAACACGGCGAGCGAGTGCGGTTTCACGCCGCAGTACGCGGGCCTGCAGAAGCTGTACGACCAGTACGCGGCGCGCGGCTTCTTCGTGCTCGGTTTCCCGTGCAACCAGTTCGGCAAGCAGGAGCCGGGCGACGCCGCGCAGATCGGCGCGTTCTGCGAGCGCAACTACGGCGTCACGTTCCCGATGTTCGCGAAGATCGACGTGAAGGGCGATCACGCGCATCCGCTGTACCGCTACCTGACCGACGAGGCGCCCGGCATTCTGGGCCTCAAGGCGATCAAGTGGAACTTCACGAAATTCCTGGTCGACCGCGACGGGCGCATCGTCAAGCGCTACGCGCCGTCGACCAAGCCCGACGAAATCGCCGCCGATATCGACACGCTGCTGTGAAGGCGGGGCGGCGTGTGTAGCGCCGGTGCGGATTGCGCCGGCGCGGCCATCGCCCCGGCCGCTACAGGATCGGCGCGAACAGCCGCGCGACGTGCATCGCGATGCGCCGCCACGCGGGCGACTGGCGGTATTCGTTCGCATCGACCTCGTACGCCTGCGCGAAATCGGCCTCGAGCATCGTTTCGACTTCGTCGGCGAACGCACGGTCGACGGTCAGCACCATCACCTCGAAATTGAGGCGAAACGAACGGTTGTCGAGGTTCGCGCTGCCGATTGCCGCCGCGATGCGGTCGATCAGCACGACTTTCTGGTGCAGGAAGCCGGGCCGGTAGCGGAACACCTTCACGCCGGCATCGACGAGGTCGCGCGCGTACAGCTTCGACGCCTCGAACACGACGTAGTGATCGCGCCGGCTCGGAATCAGGATGCGCACGTCGACGCCGCGCATCACCGCGAGCTTCAGCGCGGAGATTACAGCTTCGTCGGGAACCAGGTACGGCGTGGTGATCCAGACCCGCTCGCGTGCGGCATTGATCGATTCGACGAAGAACAGCGAGCCGGTTTCCTGCTTGTCGGCCGGCCCCATCGGCACCGCGAGGCAATGCATGCCGTCGCCGGGCTGCGCCGGCGGCGGCAGCGCGATGGGCGGCAGCTTCTGCGTCGCCCAGTGCCAGTCTTCGGCGAATACATACTGAATGCTCGCGACGACGGGGCCGCGGATCTCGATGTGCGTGTCGCGCCACGGCGACAGGCGCGGCTTCGCACCGAGATATTCGACCCCGACGTTGTGACCGCCGACGAACGCGCGATTGCCATCGACGACGACGATCTTGCGATGGTTGCGGAAGTTCAGCTGGAAGCGGTTGACGAACTTCCGGTTGGTCGCGAACGGATGAACTTCGACGCCGCCCCGGCGCAGTGTGTCGACGTAGCTGTGCGGCAGGTCGAAGCTGCCGATGCTGTCGTACAGCAGGCAGCAGCGCACGCCGGCCGCCGCGCGCGCGAGCAGCGAGTCGCGCAGCATCCGGCCGAGCGCGTCGTCGCGCACGATGAAGAACTGGACGAGCACGTAGTCTCGCGCAGCGTCGATCGACGACAGGATGGCGGAGAACGTCGCGTCGCCGTTTACGAGCGTGCGCACCGAGTTGCCGCCGAGGAACGGCATGCCGCCGAGCCGCGTGAGCGCGAGCACGGCGGCCTGGCCGAGCGCGTCGGCGGCCGGCCCGTCGGTTGCGTCGGTGGTGCGCCACGGCGAGCGCGGCGTGTGCGTGCGCAACATTTCCAGCTCGTGGCGCCGGGCGTCGACGTAGCCGGAGAACTTGCTGCGGCCGAGGAACAGGTAGGGAATGAGCGTCAGGTACGGCATGGCTGCGAGCGAGACGGCCCACGCGATTGCGCCTTGCGACGTGCGCGTGTTCATGATCGCGTGGCATGCCGCAACGATCCCGAGCACGTGGATGGTCAGGATCAGGGTGCCGAGATGTAGCCAGTCGAGGGTCATGGGCGCGTGACGGACTCCTGAGGTCGGGCGGCCGGGCGGCCGCCTACGCGCATCTTACCCAACCGTGCGGCGCAACGGTGTGCCGCACGGTTGGCGGGCCGGAAAGGTTCAGGCCTTGCGCGGCAGGTCCGACGCCTGGATCAGGAAGACGGCGTCGTCGCCCGCGCTGGTGGGCAGCCACGTGAGTTCGAGGCCGCCGAATGCCGCTTCGACGTGCTCGCGCTCGTTGCCGATCTCGACGACGAGCACGCCGTCGTCGTGCAGCCAGCGGTGCGCTTCGGCGACGATGCGTCGCACGATGTCCATGCCGTCGTCGCCGCCCGCGAGCGCCATCTCCGGCTCGTGCTGGTATTCGGGCGGCAGCGCGGCCATCGACGATGCGTTCACGTACGGCGGGTTCGTCAGGATCACGTCGTAGCGCGAGCCCGGGTCGGTGCGGAATGCGGGCAGGGGTGCGTAGAGGTCGCCGCGGTGCAATCCGATGCGGTCTTCGAGGCCGTAGTCGCGCACGTTGATCTCGGCGACTTCGAGCGCCTTGTCCGACAGGTCGACCGCGTCGATCTCGGCGTTCGGGAACGCGCTTGCCGCAAGGATCGCGAGGCAGCCGGAACCGGTACACAGTTCGAGCACCGCGCCGACCTGCTCGGGATCGGCGACATACGGCTGCAGCCCGTCGTCGAGCAGCTCGCCGATGAACGAGCGCGGCACGATCACGCGTTCGTCGACGTAGAAGCGGTGGCCATGCATCCACGCTTCATGCGTGAGGTAAGCGGCCGGCACGCGATCGGTCGCGCGCCGCTCGATCACCGCGAGTACGGCCGCGATTTCGTCGGGCAGCAGGCGCGCGTCGAGGAACGGTTCGAGCGTGTCGAGCGGCAGGTCGAGCGTGCGCAGCACGAGATAGGCCGCCTCGTCGTACGCGTTGTCGGAGCCGTGGCCGAACGCGAGCTTCGCCTTCGAGAAGCGCGTGACCGCGTAGCGCAGCAGGTCGCGAACAGTGGCAAAAGGTGTCGTCATGCGAGGCTCCATCAGGCGATCAGTTGTTCGAGCACGCGGCGGTACACGTTCTTCAGCGGGTCGATGAAGCGCACCTCGATGTGCTCGTCGATCTTGTGGATGCTGCCGTTCGGCGGGCCGAACTCGATCACCTGCGGGCAGATGCGCGCAATGAAACGGCCGTCCGACGTGCCGCCCGTCGTCGACAGTTCGGTCGTGATGCCAGTCTCGGTACGGATCGCATGCTCCAGCGCGCCCGACAGCTCGCCGCGCGGCGTGAGGAACGGCAGGCCGCTGACCGACCACTTCAGCGTGTATTCGAGGCCGTGCTTGTCGAGGATCGCGTGCACGCGTGCCTGCAGGCCTTCGACCGTGCTGGCGGTCGAGAAGCGGAAGTTGAACAGCAGGTCGGCGTGACCGGGGATCACGTTGGTCGCGCCGGTGCCGGCGTGCAGGTTCGACACCTGCCAGGTGGTCGGCGGGAAGTATTCGTTGCCTTCGTCCCACTGTTCGGCGGCGAGCTCGGCGAGCGCCGGCGCGAGCAGGTGGATCGGGTTCTTCGCGAGGTGCGGGTAGGCGATGTGGCCCTGCACGCCCTTGACGACCAGTTCGCCCGACATCGACCCGCGGCGGCCGTTCTTGACGACGTCGCCGAGCTCGGCGGTCGACGTCGGCTCGCCGACGAGGCAGTAGTCGAGGCGCTCGCCGCGTTCCTGCAGCAGTTCGACGACCTTCACGGTGCCGTCGGTGGCCGGGCCTTCCTCGTCGCTCGTGATCAGGAACGCGATCGCGCCGCGGTGGCCGGGGTGGGCCGCGACGAATTCCTCGGAGGCGACGACGAACGCCGCGAGCGACGTCTTCATGTCGGCCGCGCCGCGGCCGTACAGCTTGCCGTCGCGATGGGCGGGAATGAACGGCGGCGAGGTCCACTGCTCGAGCGGGCCGGTCGGCACGACGTCGGTGTGGCCCGCGAACGCGAGCAGCTTGCCGTCGCGGCCGTCGGCGCCGCGCTTGACGGCCCACAGGTTGGTCACGCCGTGCGACGCGATGGTCTCGCATTCGAAGCCGAGCGCGGTGAGGCGCTCGGTCATGATCTGCTGGCAGTGCTGGTCGTCGGGCGTCACGGACGCGCGGGCGATCAGCTGTTCGGTAAGGGCTAGGGTGGCGGACATGGTTCGGACCACTTTCGATAAAAAATGCCGGCGCGGTGGCCGGCAGCGACAGGACGTCGGGCTGCGCCGGCAGGCGCAGCGCGGGCGGCCCTATGCGGCAAACAGCGCCGCGTATTGATCGGCCACGAAGCCGAGCGATTTCACGCGGCCGTTGACGACGAGCACGGGGCGCTTGATGACCGACGGCTTGTGGATCATCAGCGCGACCGCGCCGGTCTTCGTTTCGGCGGCCGCCTTCATTGCGTCGTCCAGGCCGCGCCACGTGGTGCCGCGCTTGTTCACGAGCGCGTCGAGCGACACGTCCTTCAGCCAGTCTTCGATCAGCGGCGCGCTGACGCCGAGCTTCTTGAAATCGTGGAACTCGAACTCGACGCCGTGATCGTCAAGCCACACGCGGGCCTTCTTCACGGTGTCGCAGTTCGGAATGCCGTAGACGACCACGGTGTGCGGCTTCGCCATCAGTCGCCTCGCAGCAGCTCGTTCAGGCCGACCTTCGCACGCGTCTTCGCGTCGACCTTCTTGACGATCACCGCGCAGTACAGGCTGTGCGAACCGTCCTTCGACGGCAGGTTGCCGGCGACGACGACCGAGCCGGCCGGGATGCGGCCGTAGCTGACTTCGCCCGTCTCGCGGTCGTAGATCTTCGTGCTCTGGCCGAGGTACACGCCCATCGAGATCACCGAGTTTTCCTCGACGATCACGCCTTCGACGACTTCCGAGCGCGCGCCGATGAAGCAGTTGTCTTCGATGATGACCGGGTTCGCCTGCAGCGGCTCGAGCACGCCGCCGATGCCGACGCCGCCCGACAGGTGCACGTTCTTGCCGATCTGCGCGCACGAACCGACCGTCGCCCACGTGTCGACCATCGTGCCTTCGTCGACGTACGCGCCGATGTTGGTGTACGACGGCATCAGCACGACGTTCTTCGCGATGAACGAGCCGCGGCGTGCGATGGCAGGCGGCACGACGCGGAAGCCGCCCGCGGCGAAATCTTCCGCCGTGTAGTTCGCGAACTTCGACGGCACCTTGTCGTAGAACTGCGAGTAGCCGCCGGCCGGCATCGGTGCGTTGTCCTCCAGGCGGAACGACAGCAGCACGGCCTTCTTCAGCCACTGGTGCACGGTCCAGTTGCCGTCGATTTTCTCGGCGACGCGCAGCGCACCTTTGTCGAGTTGCTCGATCGCGTGAGCGACGGCTTCGCGGACGTCGGCCGGCGCGGCCTTCGGCGACAGCTCGGCGCGGTTTTCCCAGGCGGTATCGATGATTTGCTGAAGTTGTTGCGACATGTTCGTTTTCGCAGGAAAAGGATGGAATTGATCGGGATGGACGATTACCGCGCGAGGGACCGGCAGAAATCGACGATGCGTTGCGCGCCCTCGACGCATTCGGGGGTGCCCGCGACGAGCGCGATCCGGATGAAATCGCGGCCCGGATTCGTGCCGTGCGCATCGCGCGCCAGGTACGAGCCGGGCAGAACCGTCACATTATAGTCGGCGTACAGGCGGCGGGCGAACTCGGTGTCCGACAGGCCGGTGCGCGACACGTTGGCCCACAGGTAGAACGCGGCGTCGGGCAGTTTCACGTCGATCACGTCGGCGAGCATCGGCGTGACCGTATTGAACTTCTGCAGGTACAGCGCGCGGTTCTCCTGCACGTGCGCCTCGTCGTTCCACGCGGCGATGCTCGCGTGCTGCCAGACCGGCGACAGCGCCGCGCCGTGGTACGTGCGGTACAGCAGGAACTGCTTGAGCAGCGCCGCGTCGCCGGCGACGAAGCCCGAGCGCATGCCCGGCACGTTCGAGCGCTTCGACAGGCTCGACAGCATCACGAGGCGCTCGAAGCCGCGGCCGAGGCGGTGCGCGGCCTCGAGGCCGCCGAGCGGCGGCGCCGCTTCGTCGAAATAGATTTCCGAATAGCACTCGTCGGACGCGATCACGAAGCCGTGGCGGTCGGACAGCGCGAACAGCTCGCGCCAGTCGTCGAGCGTCAGCACGGCGCCCGTCGGGTTGCCCGGCGAGCACACGTACAGCAGCTGCGTGCGCGCCCAGACTTCGTCGGGCACGGCCGCGTAGTCGCACGCGAAGTTGCGGGCCGGGTCGCTGTTCGCGAAATAGGGTTCGGCACCGGCCAGCAGCGCCGCGCCTTCGTAAATTTGATAGAAAGGATTCGGACAGAGTACGATCGCCTTCTGGCCCTGCGCGGCCGGGCGCGCGTCGATCACGGTCTGCGCGAGCGAGAACAGCGCTTCGCGCGACCCCGACACGGGCAGCACCTGCGTGGCCGGATCGATCGCCGGCAGCCCGTAGCGGCGCTCGAGCCAGTGCGCGATCGACGTGCGCAGCGCGTCCGAGCCGGCCGTGGCCGGGTACGACGCAAGGCCGTCGAGCGCGGCGACCACGGCGTCGCGGATCAGCGCCGGCGTTGCGTGCTTGGGCTCGCCGATGCCGAAGCTGATCGGTTTGAGGTCGCCGGAAGGCGTCACGTCCTTGAACAGGGCGCGCAGCTTTTCGAAGGGATAGGGCTGGAGCGAGTCGAGTCGAGGGTTCACGGGCGAAGCGGCCATCGCGGCCGGTTGGAGCGAAAGAAGCGGCGGGCGCGCCGCGCGGCTGCGAACGGGCGCCGGAGGCGCGCGGGTCGCAACGGATGATTATAGCGTGACGGAATGCGGTCACGGCCTGCCGGAACGGCGGCCGGGCCGGTCGAATAAAGGGTATCGAACCAAATGAATAACGCGGTACGCGGCAGCCTGCCGACGCTGGCCATCCTGATCGGCGCTTCGGTATGGGGCCTGATCTGGTATCCGTTGCGGATCCTCGCGTCGCTCGGCGTGACGGGCACGCTGGCGAGCGCGCTGACGAGTCTCGTCGCGTTCCTGTTCGTGGTCATCGCGCGGCATCGCACGATCGCGACGCTGCGCTGGCACTGGGTGCTGCCGGGCATTGCGTTGACGGCCGGCGTGACGAACCTCGGCTTCGTGTGGGGCACGATCCACGGCGAGGTGCTGCGCGTGATGCTGCTGTTCTACCTGACCCCGGCCTGGACCGCGATCTACGCGCACTTCCTGCTGCGCGAGCGGCTGACCTGGGCCGGCGCGGGGCTCGCGGCGCTGTCGATCGGGGGCGCGATGCTGATGCTGTGGTCGCCGAAGCTCGGCTTGCCGCTGCCGGCCAATCCGGCCGAATGGGCAGGCCTCGCGGCCGGGCTGAGCTTCGCGATGAGCAACGTGCTCGTGATCAAGGCGAGCCGCGAGCTGCCCGACATGCGCGCGGAAATGCGTACCGCAACGCTGTTCGGCGGCGCGGCCGTGTTCGGGGCGATCGCGTCGCTGTTCGAGGGGCTGCCGGCCGCGCCGGCGAGCGGCCAGCTGGGGATCGCCGCGCTGATCACCGCCGCGATCGGCGTGACGATGGCGTCGAACAACCTGCTCGTGCAATACGGCCTGGCGCGGGTGCCGGCGAACCGCGCGTCGATCATCATGCTGTTCGAGATTGTGATCACCGCGCTGTCGGCGTGGGTGTTCGCGAGCGAGCTGCCGACCGCGCGCGAATGGGCGGGCGGCGTGTGCATCGTGCTGGCGACGCTGCTGTCGAGCCGGGTCCATCGGGCCGCGCCCGCACCGGACAAACCCGGCGACGGTCGGGACGGCGCACGCGCGATGGTATGATGGAAGCCGTTTGCGGGGCCCAACGCTGTATGCGCGCGGCCCCGTTTTTGAATTCCGGGGCGCGTCGCGCGCATGGGCCGTCCGGCCCCGTGCAATGCGGTCCCGTCCGTTTCACACCTTCTTCACATCCGATACCGCCGTGCGTCTGAGCTCGATCAAACTCGCTGGCTTCAAATCCTTCGTCGATCCCACGCATTTCCAGGTTCCGGGCCAGCTTGTCGGCGTGGTAGGCCCGAACGGGTGCGGCAAGTCCAACATCATCGATGCCGTGCGCTGGGTGCTCGGCGAGTCGCGAGCCTCCGAGCTGCGCGGCGAGTCGATGCAGGACGTGATCTTCAACGGCTCGACCGCACGCAAGCCCGGCAGCCGGGCCAGCGTCGAGCTGATCTTCGACAACTCCGACGGCCGAGCGGCCGGGCAGTGGGGCCAGTACGGCGAGATCGCCGTGAAGCGCGTGCTGACGCGCGACGGCACGTCAAGCTACTACATCAACAACCTGCCGGCACGCCGCCGCGACATCCAGGACATCTTCCTCGGCACGGGCCTCGGGCCGCGTGCCTACGCGATCATCGGGCAGGGCATGATCGCGCGGATCATCGAGGCGAAGCCGGAAGAACTGCGCGTGTTCCTCGAGGAAGCCGCCGGCGTGTCGAAGTACAAGGAACGCCGCCGCGAAACCGAGAACCGCCTGCACGACACGCGCGAGAACCTGACGCGCGTCGAAGACATCGTCCGCGAACTCGGTGCGAACCTCGAGAAGCTCGAGGCACAGGCCGTCGTCGCGACCAAGTACAAGGAACTCGTCGCCGACGGCGAAGAGAAGCAGCGCCTGCTGTGGCTGCTGCGCAAGAACGAGGCCGCCGGCGAGCAGCAGAAGCAGCAGCGCGCGATCGAACAGGCGCAGATCGACCTCGAGGCGCAGACGGCCAAGCTGCGCGAAGTCGAGGCGCAGCTCGAGACGCTGCGCGTTGCGCACTACTCGGCAAGCGACGCGATGCAGGGCGCGCAGGGTTCGTTGTACGAGGCGAATGCCGAAGTGAGCCGCCTCGAGGCCGAGATCAAGTTCATCGTCGAATCGCGCAATCGCGTGCAGGCGCAGATCGCCGCGCTGAACGCGCAGCGCGAGCAATGGCGCGCGCAGGCCGAGAAGTCGCAGGACGAGCTCGAGGAAGCCGAAGAGGCGCGCGCGATGGCCGACGAGAAGGCCGCGCTCGCCGAAGACAACGCGGCGTCGAAGCACGACGCGCTGCCGGCGCTCGAAGCGAAGTGGCGCGATGCGCAGGCGCAGCTCAACGACGAGCGCGCGCGGATCGCGCAGACCGAACAGTCGCTGAAGCTCGAAGCCGCGCACCAGCGCAACGCCGACCAGCAGCTGCAGCAGCTTCAGCAGCGCCATGAGCGCCTGAAGGGCGAAGCGGGCGGGCTCGACGCGCCGGACGAGGCGCAGCTCGAGGAGCTGCGCATGCAGCTGGCCGAGCAGGAAGAGATCCTCGCCGAAGCGCAGGCGCGCCTCGCCGATGCACAGGAAACGGTGCCGCGGCTCGACGGCGAACGCCGTGCCGCGCAGGAGCGCGTGCAGGCCGAAGCCGCGCAGATCCACCAGCTCGAGGCGCGTCTCGCCGCGCTGAAGCAGCTGCAGGAAAACGTGCAGACCGAAGGCAAGGTGCAGCCGTGGCTCGACAGGCACGAGCTCGGCGCGCTGCCGCGTCTGTGGAAGAAACTGCACGTCGAGGCCGGCTGGGAAGCGGCCCTCGAGGCCGTGCTGCGTGAGCGCCTCGCCGCGCTCGAAGTGTCGAATCTCGACTGGGTGAAGGCGTTCGCGACCGATGCGCCGCCCGCGAAGCTCGCGTTCTACGCGCCGCCCGCGGCCGGCGAGCCGCCCGCCGCGGTGGCCGGGCTGCGTCCGGTGCTGTCGCTCGTGCGCATCGACGACGCAGGCATCCGCGCGGTGCTGAACGACTGGCTCGGCAACGTGTATGTCGCCGACGACGTCGCACAGGCGCTTGCCACGCGCACGCAGCTGCCGGCAGGCGGCGCGTTCGTCGTCAAGGCGGGCCATATCGTCACGCGCGTCGGCGTGCAGCTGTACGCCGCCGATTCGGAACAGGCCGGGATGCTGGCCCGCCAGCAGGAAATCGAAAACCTGACGCGCCAGGTGCGCGCCCAGGCGCTGCTCGCCGACGAGGCGCGTACGGCCGCCGTGCGTGCGGAAGCCGCGCACACGCAGGCCACGCAGGCGCTCGGCGACGTGCGCGCGCAGGCCGAACGTGCGACGCAGCGCGTGCACGCGCTGCAGATGGACGTGCTGAAGCTCGCGCAGGCGCACGAACGTTACACGCAGCGCAGCACGCAGATCCGCGAGGAACTCGAGGAAATCGGCGCGCAGATCGAAGAGCAGCGCGCGCTGCGCGCGGAGTCGGAAGCGAATTTCGAGCGTTTCGACGGCGAACTCGCGGAGCTGCAGGCGCGCTTCGAAGACAACCAGCTCGCGTTCGAATCGCTCGACGAATCGCTGACGCAGGCGCGCCAGGAAGCGCGCGACCTCGAGCGCGGCGCGAACGATGCCCGCTTCGCGGCGCGCAACGCGGTGACGCGGATCGACGAGCTCAAGCGCAGCATCCAGGTCGCGCACGAGCAGAGCGAGCGCGTTGCCGGGTCGCTGGAAGACGCGCGCGCCGAACTCGAGACAATCAACGAGCAGACCGCGCACACCGGCCTGCAGGACGCGCTCGAAATTCGCGCGGTGAAGGAAGAAGCGCTGCAGGCCGCGCGGATCGAGCTCGACGACCTGACCGCGAAGCTGCGCGCATCGGACGAGCAGCGCCTCGTGGCCGAGCGCTCGCTGCAGCCGCTGCGCGACCGCATCACCGAATTGCAGCTGAAGGAGCAGGCCGCGCGCCTGTCCGTCGAGCAGTTCGCCGAGCAGCTCGCGACGGCCGAGGTCGACGAGGCCGCGCTGTCCACGAAGCTGACGCCGGACCTGAAGCCGTCGTACCTGCAGGGCGAGGTCACGCGCCTGAACAATGCGATCAACGCGCTCGGCCCGGTGAACATGGCCGCGCTCGACGAGCTGAAGGCCGCGAGCGAGCGCAAGGTGTTCCTCGACGCGCAGTCGGCCGACCTGATCGACGCGATCACGACCCTCGAGGACGCGATCCACAAGATCGACCAGGAAACCCGCACGTTGCTGCAGGGCACCTTCGACGAGGTCAACCGCCACTTCAGCGACCTGTTCCCGCGCCTGTTCGGCGGCGGCCAGGCGAAGCTGATCATGACGGGCGACGAGATTCTCGATGCCGGCGTGCAGGTGATGGCGCAGCCGCCGGGCAAGAAGAACGCGACGATTCACCTGCTGTCGGGCGGCGAGAAGGCGCTGACCGCGACCGCGCTGGTGTTCGCGATGTTCCAGCTGAACCCGGCGCCGTTCTGTCTGCTCGACGAGGTCGACGCGCCGCTCGACGACGCGAACACCGAGCGTTTCGCGAATCTCGTGCGCGCGATGTCCGACAAGACGCAGTTCCTGTTCATCTCGCACAACAAGATCGCGATGGAAATGGCGCAGCAACTGATCGGCGTGACGATGCAGGAGCAGGGTGTGTCGCGGATCGTTGCGGTGGACATGGAAACCGCCGCGGGTTTTGCCCAGAATTGACGTTTGACGAAACCGGACCGCGTTCGCGCGGCGCATGAGACGCCCGTTCGCGGTCCCGACGAAAAAGAATTGCTGATGGAGCGTGCATGGACGAGTTGACACTCGGTTTGATCGGCGCGGGCGCTGTCGTGGTGGGCGGCGTCGTGGTCTACAACGCGTGGCAGGGTGCGAAAGTGCGGCGCAGGATGCCGCGCCCGATGCCGGAGGAAGCGGCCGAGGCGATGAATCGCCCCGAGCGCGATGACGAGTTGCCGTTCATCGAACCGGTGCGTCAGCCGGTGCGCCGCGAGCCCGCGGCACCGGTCGCGGCCGCCGCCGCTGCGACGGCTGAAGTCGCGCGCGTCGAGCCGACGTTCGGTGGTGCGGCACCGGCCGACATGCCGGCCGATCTGCAGGCCGAGGCAACGGGCGCGGACACGCAGTCCGAAGTGACCGAGCCGGCTGCGGGTGAAGACGCCGTGCCTGCCGCCGCGCACGAAGCGCCGGCCGGCGCGGCCGAGCCGACCGAACCCGTGCTGCCTGCCGCGACGACGATCTCGTCGGCGCCGCCGGCGATCGTCGACCGCCGGATCGACTGCATCGTGCCGATCCGCCTCGCCGGGCTGCTGCCGGGCGACAAGATCCTGCCGGCCGCGCAGCGGCTGCGCCGCGCGGGCAGCAAGCCCGTGCACATCGAAGGCAAGCCGGAAGGCGGCCAGTGGGAGCTGTTGCAGAACGGCGTGCGCTACGAAGAACTGCGCGCGGCAGCCCAGCTCGCGAACCGCAGCGGCGCGCTGAACGAACTCGAATTCTCCGAATTCGTGACGGGTGTCCAGCAGTTCGCCGACGCGATCGACGGCGCACCGGAATTCCCGGACATGATGGAAACCGTCGCGATGGCGCGCGAGCTCGACGCGTTCGCCGCGCAGTGCGACGCGCAGCTGTCGATCAACGTGATGTCGGACGGCGCGCCGTGGTCGGCGAACTACGTGCAGGCGGTCGCATCGCAGGACGGGCTGCTGCTGTCGCGCGACGGCACGCGTTTCGTGAAGCTCGACGCGAAGCAGAACCCGGTGTTCATGCTGCAATTCGGCGATACGAACTTCCTGCGTGACGACCTCACGTACAAGGGCGGCAACATGATCACGCTGGTGCTCGACGTACCGGTCGCCGAAGAGGACATCCTGCCGTTCCGGCTGATGTGCGATTACGCGAAGTCGCTGTCCGAACGCATCGGCGCGCGCGTCGTCGACGATTCGCGCCGGCCGCTGCCGGAATCGACGCTGCTCGCGATCGAGCAGCAGCTGATGAAGCTGTATGCGAAGCTCGAAGAAGCGGGTATCCCGGCCGGTTCGTCGGTCACGCGCCGCCTCTTCAGCCAGTAACGCGATGGCACGGACGGCGGGCTTCGGCGTCGCTGTCCGTCATGGCAGCGCACACCGCTTCGTGTGCGCTGCAACACGCGCATCGGGCTTGCATTGCACGCCCCGCCGCGGCGTCAAACTGAGATAATCGGGCATCCGATTTTTCAGAACGACTCTGCCGCCAGCATGGCCCGAACCCAAGCCGAACCGCCAGCCAGCCAGCCCGACGCGCGCGCCGCGTGGCTGCGCGACCAACTCGAGCGGGCGAACTACGCCTACTATGTGCTCGACCAGCCGGATCTGCCCGACGCCGAATACGACCGGCTGTTCCGCGAGCTGCAGCAGCTCGAAACCGATCATCCCGAACTCGTGACGCCCGATTCGCCGACGCAACGCGTGGGCGGCGAAGCGGCAGGCGGCTTCACGCCGGTCGTCCACGATGCGCCGATGCTGTCGCTGAACAACGGTTTCGCCGACGAAGACATCGTCGCGTTCGACAAGCGCATCGCCGATGCGCTCGACAAGACGACGGATCTCGCCGGCTCGGTGACCGAGCCTGTCGAATACGCATGCGAACTGAAGTTCGACGGGCTCGCGATCTCGCTGCGCTACGAGCAGGGCGTGTTCGTGCAGGCATCGACGCGTGGCGACGGGACGACGGGCGAGGATGTGACAGAGAACGTGCGCACGATCCGCTCGATTCCGCTGAAGCTGAAGGGCAAGAACGTGCCGGCCGTGCTCGACGTGCGCGGCGAGGTGCTGATGTTCAAGCGCGATTTCGCACGCCTGAACGAACGCCAGCGCGCGGCCGAGCAGCGTGAATTCGCGAACCCGCGCAATGCGGCGGCCGGCAGCCTGCGCCAGCTCGACTCGAAGATCACCGCGCAGCGTCCGTTGTCGTTCTTCGCGTACGGGATCGGCGTGCTCGACGGGATGCCGATGCCCGACACGCACAGCGCGCTGCTCGACTGGTACGAGTCGCTCGGCCTGCCGGTGAACCGCGAACGTGCGGTCGTGCAGGGCGCCGAAGGCCTGCTCGACTTCTTCCGCAACGTCGGCGAGAAGCGCGAATCGCTGCCGTACGACATCGACGGCGTCGTCTACAAGGTCAACCGGCGCGACGAGCAGGAGCGCCTCGGTTTCGTGTCGCGCGCGCCGCGCTTCGCGCTCGCGCACAAGTTCCCCGCACAGGAAGCGCTGACGAAGCTCGTCGCGATCGACGTGCAGGTCGGCCGCACCGGTGCGATCACGCCGGTCGCGCGTCTCGAGCCCGTGTTCGTCGGCGGCGCGACCGTCACCAACGCGACGTTGCACAACGAGGACGAAGTGCGCCGCAAGGACATCCGGATCGGCGACACCGTGATCGTGCGCCGCGCGGGCGACGTGATTCCGGAGGTCGTCGGCGCGCTGCTCGACCGGCGTCCGGCCGATGCGGCGGAATTCGTGATGCCGACCGAATGCCCGGTGTGCGGCTCGAAGATCGAGCGTCTGCCGGACGAGGCGATCGCGCGCTGTACGGGCGGCCTGTTTTGCCCGGCGCAGCGCAAGCAGGCGCTGTGGCACTTCGCGCAGCGCCGCGCGCTCGACATCGACGGGCTCGGCGAGAAGATCATCGACCAGCTCGTCGAGCTGAATCTCGTGCGCACGCCGGCCGACCTGTTCAATCTCGGTTTCGCGACGCTGGCCGAGCTCGACCGCTTTGCCGAGAAGTCCGCCCAGAATCTGCTCGATTCGCTCGAGAAGGCGAAGCACACGACGCTCGCGCGCTTCATCTACGGGCTCGGCATCCGCCATGTCGGTGAATCGACCGCGAAGGATCTCGCGAAGCACTTCGGCTCGCTGACGCCGATCATGGACGCGTCGCTCGAGGCGCTGCTCGAAGTCAACGACGTCGGGCCGATCGTCGCCGAGTCGCTTCACCAGTTCTTCGCGGAAGAGCACAACCGGACCGTGATCGAGCAGCTGCGCGCGCCGGGCAAGGTCACGTGGCCGGAAGGGCCGCCCGCGCCGAGGGCGCCGCAGGGCGTGCTGGCCGGCAAGACGGTCGTGCTGACGGGCACGCTGCCGACGCTCACGCGCGATGCCGCGAAGGAGATGCTCGAAGCGGCGGGCGCGAAAGTTGCGGGCTCGGTATCGAAGAAGACGGATTACGTGGTCGCGGGCGCCGAAGCCGGCAGCAAGCTCGTGAAGGCCGAGGAACTCGGCATCCCCGTGCTGGACGAAGACGGTCTGCACCAACTCCTGGAGGGCAATACGCCATGATTCGCGAGATCCTGAAGATGGGCGATCCGCGCCTGCTCGAAATCGCCAAGCCGGTCGAGCGGTTCGATACCCCCGAACTGCACGAGATCGTCGCGGACATGTTCGAGACGATGCACCATGCGAACGGCGCCGGGCTGGCCGCGCCGCAGATCGGCATCGGGCTGCAGATCATCATCTTCGGCTTCGGCAACAACAACCGCTACCCGGATGCGCCGCCGGTGCCCGAGACGGTGCTGATCAATCCGAAGGTCGAGTACATGCCGCCGGACATGGAAGAGGGCTGGGAAGGCTGCCTGTCGGTGCCGGGCATGCGCGGCGTCGTCAGCCGCTATGCGAAGGTGCGCTACAGCGGCTTCGACCAGTTCGGCGAGAAGATCGACCGCGTCGCCGACGGGTTCCACGCGCGCGTGGTCCAGCACGAATACGATCACCTGATCGGCAAGCTGTATCCGATGCGGATCACCGACTTCACGCGTTTCGGCTTCACCGAAGTGCTGTTCCCGGGGCTCGACCCGACCGGCGACGACTGATCGCCCGGCTTCCGGCAGACAAGAAAAAAGCCCGCTTGCGCGGGCTTTTTCATTGCATGGCGCACATGGCGCGCCTGCGGTCAGAACGTCTCGTCGGCCGACAGATAGCGCCATTGGCCTTGCGGCAGCGCGCCGAGCATCACGCGGCCCATCCGCACGCGCTTCAGGCCGATCACGTCGAGGCCGACCAGTTCGCACATGCGGCGGATCTGGCGTTTCTTGCCTTCGCGCAGCACGAAGCGAAGCTGCTCGCCGTTCTGCCAGCTCACCAGCGCGGGCTTCAGCGCGACGCCGTCGAGTTCGAGGCCGTGACGCAGCTTCGCGAGCGATTCCGCCGGGAAGTGCTGGTCGATGTCGATCAGCTGCTCGCCGAAGCGCACGCGCACCAGGTACTCCTTGTCGATGTCCGATTGCTCGCCGATCAGCTGCTTCGCGATCACGCCGTTCTGCGTCAGCACGAGCAGGCCGGTGGAGTCGATGTCGAGCCGGCCGGCCGGTGCGAGCGCATGCAGGTGCTGCGGCGAGAAGCGCACCGGCGAATGATCGCCGCTCCAGCGGTTCGCGCGCGTGATCAGGACGGCCGCCGGCTCGTAGCCGTCTTCCGCCTGACCCGACACATAGCCGACCGGCTTGTGCAGCAGGATCGTCACCTGCGCGGCCTGCGCGGCGCTCGCGCGCTCGTCGATCTCGATTTTCTGGTCGGCGCGGACCTTGGTGCCGAGCGTGTCGATGCGTTCGCCGTCGACGAGCACCCAGCCCTTTTCGATCCATTCGTCGGCTTCGCGGCGCGAGCACATGCCGAGCTCGGACATCCGCTTCGACAGGCGCATCAGGCCCGTTTCGTCGCCGTAGTCGACGTCGGCAGAAACGCGCTTGACCGGTTGCGCGGTCTTGACCGCGCCGAACGAGCGGCGCTCGCCGTCGCGTGCGGGGCGGGCCGGGCGGTCGCCGAAGCTGCGCTTCGCGCCTTCGCCGGCTGCCTTGTCGCGGTAGGACGGGCGCTTGCCTTCGTCGGCGCCTGCGCGGCGCGGACGTGCATCGTCATCACGGCGCGGCGGGCGATCGGACGACGTGCGGCGGTCGCCGAAGCTGCGTTTTGCGCCTTCGCCGGATGCGTTGTCGCGATAGGGCGCGCGCGGGCCGCCTTCGCCAGCTGCGCGGCGCGGACGTGCATCGTCATCGCGGCGCGGCGGGCGATCGGACGACGTGCGGCGGTCGCCGAAGCTGCGCTTCGCGCCTTCGCCGGATGCATTGTCGCGATACGGCGCGCGCGGGCCGCCTTCGCCACCTGCGCGGCGCGGACGTGCATCGTCATCGCGGCGCGGCGGGCGATCGGACGACGTGCGGCGATCGCCGAAGCTGCGCTTCGCGCCTTCGCCGGCTGCGTTGTCGCGATACGGCGCACGTGCACCGCCTTCGCCACCTGCGCGGCGCGGACGTGCATCGTCGTCACGGCGCGGCGGGCGATCGGACGGCGTGCGGCGGTCGCCGAAGCTGCGCTTCGCGCCTTCGCCGGATGCATTGTCGCGATAGGGCGCGCGCGGGCCGCCTTCGCCACCTGCGCGGCGCGGACGTGCATCGTCGTCACGGCGCGGCGGACGATCGGACGACGTGCGGCGATCGCCGAAGCTGCGCTTCGCGCCTTCGCCGGATGCGTTGTCGCGATACGGCGCACGTGCACCGCCTTCGCCACCTGCGCGGCGCGGACGTGAATCGTCATCTCGGCGCGGCGGGCGATCCGACGACGTGCGTCGATCGCCGAAACTGCGCTTCGCGCCTTCGCCGGATGCGTTGTCGCGATACGGCGCACGTGCACCGCCTTCGCCACCTGCGCGGCGCGGACGTGAATCGTCATCACGGCGCGGCGGGCGATCCGACGACGTGCGGCGGTCGCCGAAGCTGCGCTTCGCGCCTTCACCGCCTGCGTTGTCGCGATACGGCGCGCGCGGACTGCGTTCGGCACCGCCGTCACGCGGCGCGCGCTTGGCCGGTGCGCGATCCGCGCCCGGGCGCTCGGCGCCTGCGGCCCCGCGCGGCTTGAACGAGCGTTCGCCGGCGGCGGCCGGGGCGGCCTTTTTCGGACGCGCCGGCTTGTCGCCTGCCGGCGGCGTAGCGGGACGCACCGCCTTGCGGGCGACGAGGCTGCCGGAGCGGACAGGGGCGCGGGTCGGCGACGCCGGCTTCGGATTCTTGACGGTTAGTTTGGTGCGCATAAACGCTTGAATTCATTCAGGCTGCGATCGCACGCAGCAATTCGGTTTCGAGCTGGATCTGCAGGCGGTTGTCGGACAGGCCGGCACCCGCGAGCAGGAAGATGTCCTCGACGCGTTCGCCGAGCGTGTTGATCCGCGCCGCGTGGACGCCGATCTGATGCTCGGCGAGTACGCGCGCGATCGAATAGAGAAGGCCCGGCCGGTCGTTGGCCGACACGGACAGGATGTAGTACTGGCCGCGCTCGTCGGCCCGCAGGTCGACGCGCGGCGTGATCGGAAACGTTCGGGACAGCCTCGACAGGCGGCCCTTGGACGGCTCCGGCAGCGGGGCGGTTTCGGCGAGCCGCGTCGCGAGCTGCTGTTCGACGAGATTCGCGATGTCGCGGTACCGCACGTCGCGTTCGGTCTGCGTGACGATGAAGTTGTCGAGCGCATAGCCGTGCCGCGTCGTGCTGACGCGTGCATCGAGCACCGACAGCCCGTTGCGGTCGAAATATGCGCAGATGCCCGCGAACAGGTCGGGGCGGTCCTTCACGTACACGAGCACCTGCAGCGCGTCACCGATCGGCGACGGCCGCGCGCGGACGATCGCGGTTTCGGCGTTCACGTGCCGGTACAGCACGCGCGTCTGCCATGCAATGTCGGCCGCATCGTGACGCAGGAAGAAGCCGACGTCGAGCTGATCCCACAGCGCGCGGTGCGCATCGTCGGGGACGGTCTCGAGGCGCAGCAGCGCGAGCGCCTGTTCCTGCCGCGACTTCAGCTCCGAATGCGCGTCGGGGTTCGCGCCGCCGAGCACCGCGAGCGTGATGCGGTACAGGTCCTCGAGCAGCTTGCCCTTCCACGTGTTCCACACCTTCGGACTCGTGCCGCGGATATCGGCGACGGTCAGCAGGTACAGCGCGGTGAGGTAGCGTTCGTTGCCGACGACTTCGGCGAAGCGCTTGATGACTTCGGGGTCGCTCGTGTCCTGCTTCTGCGCGACCTGGCTCATCGTCAGGTGATGCTGGACGAGCCATACGATCAGCGACGCGTCGTCGCCGACGATGCCGTGCTCGCGGCAGAAGCGTCGCGCATCGGCCATCCCGAGGGTCGAATGGTCGCCGCCGCGGCCCTTCGCGATGTCGTGGAACAGCGCCGCGACATACAGCACCCACGGGCGCTCGAAGTTGCCGATCAGCTGGCTGCAGAACGGGTATTCGTGCGCATGCTCGGCCACCGCGAAGCGGCGGATGTTGCGCAACACCATCAGGATGTGCTGGTCGACCGTGTACACGTGATACAGGTCGTGCTGCATCTGGCCGACGATGCGGCGGAAGTTCAGCAGATAGCGGCCGAGCACGCTCGTCTGGTTCATCAGCCGGAACGCGTGCGTGATGCCTTCGGGCTGCTGCAGGATCTGCATGAACGTGTCGCGGTTCTGCGGATCGCGACGCCACGCGTTGTTCATGATTTCGCGCGAGTTGTACAGCGCGCGCAGCGTGCGGGCGGACAGGCCCTTCACGCCGCGGGTCGTCTCGTACAACAGGAACGCTTCGAGGATCGCGTCGGGATGGCGCTCGAACACGCCGTCGTCGACGATCTCGAGCATGCCCTGCTTCTCGACGAAGCGGTCGGGCGACAGCACGCGCGTGATGCCGCTCGTCGCGGGGAAGAGTTGCGCCTCGATGTTCTGGATCAGGATCGTCGCGAGCTGCGTGACGGCTTTCGCGGCCCAGTAGTAGCGGCGCATCAGCTGCTCGCTCGCGCGCTTGGCCTGCGTCGGCTGGTAGCCGAAGCTCTCGGCGGCCTGCGTCTGCAGGTCGAACACGAGCATGTCCTGGCGGCGGCCGGCGATCACGTGCAGGCGCGCGCGCAGCGTCTTCAGGAATCCTTCGTTGCGGCGCAGTTCGCGCGCTTCGCGATCGGTGATGAGGCCGCGCGTATCGAGTTCGCGCCAGCTGCTGCCGAAGCCCGCCGCGCGTGCGATCCACAGGATCGTCTGCAGGTCGCGCAGCCCGCCGGGGCTTTCCTTCACGTTCGGTTCGAGGCTGTACGGCGTGTCCTGGAACTTCGCGTGGCGCTGGCGCATCTCGAGCACCTTCGCGGTGAAGAACGCGCGGGCGTCGAGCGCCTCGTGGTAGTGCACCGTGAAACGCTCGAACAGCGCGGTGCTGCCGACGATGCGGCGCGCTTCCAGCAGCGAGGTCTGCACCGTGACGTCCTGCGATGCCTCCTCGATGCACTGCGCGACCGTGCGCACGCTGCTGCCGATCTCGAGGCCGAGATCCCACGCCATCCCGATGAAGCGCTCGATGCATGCGTCGAGCGCCGGATCGTGCGCATCGGGCAGCAGCACGAGGATGTCGACGTCGGAATAGGGCGCGAGCTCGCCGCGCCCGTAGCCGCCGACGGCGACGAGCGCGAGCGTCGCGGGCAGCCCGCAGTCGTCCCACACGCGCTTGAGCGCATCGTCGGTGAGTTTCGACAGCGCGTGCATCAGCGACGCGACGTTCGTCGCGCGGCGAAAGCGCTCGAGCATCTCCGTCTTGGCGGCCTTGAATTCGGCGCGCCGCGACAGCGCGTCGGGCGAGGGGGCGGCGTGAGCGCTCATGGGCGGCCGTTCAGGTGCGGGTGGGGCGGGCTGGCGCGACGGCGCTCAGACGGCGGCGGCCGGTTGCGCGAACACGGGGCGCGCCGGCGTGCCGGCCGACACGGTCAGCACGTCGTAGCCGGTCTCGGTGACGAGCACCGTGTGCTCCCACTGCGCGGACAGGCTGCGGTCGCGCGTCTTGACCGTCCACTGGTCGGGCATCGTGCGGATGTCGCGCTTGCCGGCGTTGATCATCGGCTCGATCGTGAAGATCATCCCGGCCTTCAGCTCGATGCCGGTGCCCGGACGGCCGTAGTGGACGACCTGCGGATCCTCGTGGAACACCGTGCCGATGCCGTGGCCGCAGTATTCGCGCACGACGCTGTAGCCCTGCGCTTCCGCGTGCTTCTGGATCGCGTAGCCGATGTCGCCGAGGTGCGCGCCGGGCTTGACCTGGTCGATGCCGAGCCACATGCATTCGTAGGTGGTCTGCACGAGGCGCTTCGCGAGGATCGAGCCTTCGCCGACGATGAACATCCGACTGGTGTCGCCGAAGTAGCCGTTCTTGATCACGGTGATGTCGATGTTCAGCGCATCGCCGTTCTTGATCACCTTCTCGCCGGGAATGCCGTGGCAGATCACGTCGTTGACCGAAATGCAGGTGGCCTTCGGGTACGGCGGATAGCCGGGCGGCTGGTAGTTCAGCGGCGCCGGGATCGTGCCCTGTTCGTTGAGCATGAATTCATGACAGAGGCGATCGAGTTCGGCGGTCGTGATGCCCGCGACGACGTGCGGCGTGATGAAGTCGAGCACTTCGCTGGCGAGACGGCAGGCGACGCGCATCTCCGCGATATCGTGTTCGTTTTTGAGCGTAATAGCCATCGAGGTATGCCTGGAATGCGGTGAATTGACGGATTATCGCACCTTATGGCGGGCCTCGCAGCCCCTGCCGGCCGCGCGGATGCGGGTTTTCGCGGATTGTCCGGCCGGCTGCCGCACGGCTAGCGAAAGTGGCGAGCGACTTGAGAGCGGACAAATCGGCGTGCTATACTCTTTGGCTAAGTCGATATCCAAATGCCGAATTTGCCCCATCTTGGGGCGGCATGGCGATGAAAGGCTTACGGCACGGGCGTTTTGCACGTGCCGAATCGCAAGCCGGCGCAACCAGGGTGCCGGCCGCGTGGAATCGGTGCCCTTCGGGGCGGGTTCGCGCGGCGGTACGGCGGCCGGCTTAAGACCCAACCCTCGTGGAGAATTTACATGGCAGTTACGATGCGCCAAATGCTGGAAGCAGGTGTCCACTTCGGTCACCAGACGCGCTTCTGGAACCCGAAGATGGCTCCGTTCATTTTCGGTCACCGCAACAAGATTCACATCATCAACCTCGAAAAGACGCTGCCGATGTTCACGGACGCACAGAAGTACGTGCGCCAGCTGGCAGCGAACCGCGGCACGATCCTGTTCGTCGGCACGAAGCGTCAATCGCGTGACACGATCGCCCAGGAAGCGCAGCGCGCAGGCATGCCGTTCGTCAACGCACGCTGGCTCGGCGGCATGATGACCAACTTCAAGACGCTGAAGGTATCGATCAAGCGCCTGAAGGACATGGAAGCGGCAGTCGAGGCAGGCGAGCTCGAGAAGATGAGCAAGAAGGAAGCGCTGCTGTTCGAACGCGAAATCGCCAAGCTGCAGAAGTCGATCGGCGGCGTGAAGGACATGGGCGGCATTCCGGACGCAATCTTCGTCGTCGACGTCGGCTACCACAAGATTGCCGTCACGGAAGCGAACAAGCTGGGCGTGCCGGTCATCGCCGTGGTCGATACGAACCACTCGCCGGAAGGTGTGGATTACGTGATCCCGGGTAACGACGACTCGAGCAAGGCAGTCGCGCTGTACGCCGAAGGCGTGGCCGACGCGATCCTCGAAGGCCGTGCGAATGCGGTCAACGAAGTGGTCCAGGCCGCACGCGGCGACGACGAGTACGTCGAGGAAAACGCGTAACTGGCCCCGAGCCGGCGCAAAAAGGGGGCTCTCAACAGGCCCCCTTTTTTTAAGCTTGTGCGCCGGACCTGATCGCGCCGAATCGGCGCGGGTCCGGAAACGAATCTCGGCCGTTCGCGTCCAAGCGGGCGGCGTTGTGAATACAGACTCAAGGAGCGAATGATGGCGGCAATTACCGCAAGCATGGTGGCAGAACTGCGCGCAAAGACCGACGCACCGATGATGGAGTGCAAGAAGGCGCTGACGGAAGCCGACGGCGATCTGGCCAAGGCTGAAGAGCTGCTGCGCGTCAAGCTCGGCAACAAGGCGAGCAAGGCGGCATCGCGCGTGACGGCTGAAGGCGTCGTCGCATCGTTCGTCGGCGGCAATGCAGGCGCGCTGGTCGAACTGAACTGCGAAACCGACTTCGTCGCGAAGAACGACGACTTCCTCGCATTCTCGAAGACGGTTGCAGAACTCGTCGCGACGCAAAACCCGGCCGACGTGGCTGCGCTGTCGGCGCTGCCGCTCGAAGGCTCGACGGTCGACGCAGTGCGCCTGGCACTGATCGGCAAGATCGGCGAGAACGTCTCGATCCGCCGTTTCGTCCGTTTCGAAACCGCGAACAAGATCGCAACGTACCTGCACGGCGCGCGTATCGGCGTGATCGTCGAGTACACGGGCGCGGAAGAGCAGGTCGGCAAGGACGTCGCGATGCACATCGCGGCAATGAAGCCGGTCGCGCTGTCGTCGGCCGACGTGCCGGCAGAACTGATCGAGACGGAACGCCGCGTGGCCGAGCAGAAGGCTGCGGAATCGGGCAAGCCGGCTGAAATCGTCGCGAAGATGGTCGACGGTAGCGTCCAGAAGTACCTGAAGGAAGTGTCGCTGCTGAACCAGACGTTCGTGAAGAACGACAAGCAGACGATCGAGCAGATGCTGAAGGCGGCGGATTCCGCCGTGCAGAAGTTCTCGCTGTTCGTCGTCGGCGAAGGCATCGAGAAGCGCCAGGACGACTTCGCCGCCGAAGTGGCCGCGCAAGTCGCAGCAGCAAAGCAGCAGTAAGCAGTCAGGCAGTATCCGCGGCGGGCGTCCGCTCCGCCGCGGCCGGCGGCGCTGCCGGCCGGCCGGGAACCCCGGTCCGGTCGTCGGCGCTTGCCCGAATCAGTATTTCGCCCCTACAGTTCGTGGTTGTCATCCTCTCGTCGCTCGGAAGCCCCTATGTCCAATGCCTATAAACGCGTCCTTCTCAAACTCTCCGGCGAAGCGCTGATGGGCGACGATGCCTTCGGCATCAATCGCGCGACGATCGAACGGATGGTGGCCGATATTGCCGAAGTCGTGCGTCTCGGTACGCAGCTCGCGGTCGTGATCGGTGGCGGTAATATTTTCCGCGGTGTCGCGGGTGGCGCGGCCGGCATGGACCGCGCGACGGCCGACTACATGGGGATGCTCGCGACGATGATGAACGCGCTGGCGCTGCAGGACGCGATGCGCCACGCCGGCATCGAGGCGCGCGTGCAGTCCGCGCTGCGCATGGACCAGGTCGTCGAGCCGTACATCCGGCCCCGCGCGATCCGCCAGCTCGAGGAAGGCCGCGTCGTGATCTTCGCGGCCGGTACGGGCAACCCGTTCTTCACGACGGACACGGCCGCCGCGCTGCGCGGTTCGGAAGTGGGCGCCGAGGTCGTGCTGAAGGCGACCAAGGTCGATGGCGTATATTCTGCCGATCCGAAGAAGGATCCGTCGGCCACGCGTTACACGACGATCACTTTCGACGAGGCGATCAGCCGCAATCTGCAGGTGATGGACGCGACGGCCTTTGCGCTGTGCCGCGACCAGAAGCTGCCGATTCGCGTGTTTTCGATCAACAAGCCGGGCGCGCTCAAGCGCATCGTGCTGGGCGAGGACGAAGGTACGCTCGTCCACGTGTAAACTCCCGCGGATGCGGGTCGTCGGCCGCGGCGTATGTCCTGCGCCGGGCGGGGCCCGCGTTCTTTGAAGGTTTGAAGGTTCGGAGGTTGAAATGAGTGTCGCTGATACCAAGAAGGGCGTCGAGCAAAAGATGCAGCGCTCGATCGATGCATTCAAGAGCGATCTGGCAAAGATCCGTACGGGCCGTGCGCACACCGGCATGCTCGATCACGTGCAGGTTGACTACTACGGGTCGATGGTGCCGATCTCGCAGGTTGCCAACATGACGCTCGTCGACGCACGGACGATCGGTGTGCAGCCGTGGGAAAAGCCGATGGTCGCAAAGGTCGAGAAGGCCATTCGCGAAGCCGATCTCGGCCTGAACCCGGCAACGTCCGGCGATCTGATCCGCGTGCCGATGCCCGCGCTGACGGAAGAGCGCCGCCGCGAGCTGACCAAGGTCGTGAAGAGCGAAGGCGAAACGGCCAAGGTCGCGATCCGCAACCTGCGCCGCGACGCGAACGAAGCGCTCAAGAAGCTCGTGAAGGACAAGGAAATCTCGGAAGACGACGAGCGCCGTGCGAGCGACGACGTGCAGAAGCTGACCGACAAGCACGTTGCCGAAATCGACAAGCTCGTGCAGAGCAAGGAAGCCGAGATCATGACGGTCTGACGACCGTCCTCGCGCGCCGCCTTCTTCCCGCATTACTGTCTCAACGGCCATGACCTATACCAGCTCTACCGTTCGCGTGCCTGACGTCGGCGTCGTGCCGCGTCACATCGCGATCATCATGGACGGCAACGGCCGTTGGGCGACCGAACGCCGCTTGCCGCGCGTCGCGGGGCACACCCGCGGCGTCGATGCCGTCCGGGCGGTGGTCGAAGGTTGCGCGCGCGCCGGCGTCGAATACCTGACGCTGTTCGCGTTCAGTTCGGAAAACTGGCGCCGGCCGAACGACGAAGTGTCGTTCCTGATGCGGCTGTTCATCACTGCGCTCGAGCGCGAGGTCGGCAAGCTGCATGCAAACGGGATCCGCCTGCGTGTCGTCGGCGATCTCGACCGTTTCGAGCCGCGCATCCGCGAACTGATTCGCCGCGCCGAAACCAAGACGGCGCGCAATACGCGCCTGACGCTCACCATCGCGGCCAACTACGGCGGCCGGTGGGACATCCTGCAGGCGACGAAGAAGCTCGTCGAGCAAGCCGTGCGCGAAGGTCGCGAGGTCGAAGTGACCGAGGACGCATTCGCGCCGCACCTGGCGATGGCCTATGCGCCGGAGCCCGATCTCTTCATCCGTACGGGCGGCGAGCAGCGCGTCAGCAACTTTCTGCTGTGGCAGCTCGCGTACGCCGAGTTCTATTTCACCGACAAATACTGGCCGGACTTCGACGGCGCGGCACTGGCCGACGCGATGGCGTCGTATACCGAGCGCGAGCGCCGTTTCGGGCGCACGAGTGCGCAGCTCGAACCGCAATCGCAAAACGCCGATTCCCTTTCATGCTGAAAACCCGTGTGATCACGGCGATCGTGATGCTGGCAGTGCTGCTGCCGGTGACGCTGTTCGCGCCGCTCACGGCGTTCGGCGCGCTGATCGGCGCCGTGCTCGTGTTCGCCGCGTGGGAGTGGGCGCGCCTGCTGAAGCTCGGCGGCGCCGGCCCGGTCGTCTATGCGGTCGTCGCGGCGCTTGCGCTGGCGGCCACCACGCCGCTCGGCGTCGATGCGGCCGGATCTCGCCCTCTTTTCATGGCAGCCGGCGTGTTCTGGCTGCTGGTCGGTCCGTTCGCGCTGCGGCGCAAGCCCGAACTCGCGGGCGGCGTCTGGCGGCCGTTCCTGCTCGCCGCCGGCCTGATCGTGTTCGCGGCCTGCTGGCATGCGCTCGTCGCGGCGCGTGCGCAGGGCGTGCCGTTCGTGCTGTCGCTGCTACTGGTCGTCTGGCTGGCCGATATCGGTGCATACTTCGCGGGCAAGGCCTTCGGAAAGCGTAAACTGGCCATCACGATCAGCCCCGGCAAGAGCTGGGAAGGCGCGATCGGCGGCTGGCTGGCGGTGATGGTCGTCGCCGGTGCCGCGATGGCCGCGCATGCGTTCGAGCCGACCCTGTTTTCTGCATTTGCCGCCCGCTACGGGATGTCCGGCGCGTGGGCTGCGCTGACGCTGCTGGTTGCGTACAGCGTGATCGGCGACCTGTTCGAGTCGCTGCTGAAGCGGCAGGCGGGCGTCAAGGATTCGAGCGGACTGCTGCCGGGCCACGGCGGCGTGCTCGACCGTGTCGACGCGCTGCTGCCGGTGCTGCCGCTCGCGATGCTGCTGCTTGGTTAAACCATTAATTCTGTTATGCAAAAACGTCTGACATTGCTCGGTTCCACGGGCTCGATCGGAGACAGCACGCTCGACGTGGTCGCCCGCCATCCCGAGCGCTTCTCGGTCTACGCGCTGACTGCGCACCGCAACGGCGACAAGCTCGTCGAGCAGTGTCTGCGCTTCGCGCCCGAAGTGGCGGTGGTCGGCGATGCCGCGACGGCCGCACACGTCGAAGCGAAGCTGCGCGCGGCAGGCAGCAAGACGGCCGTGCTGTACGGCCCGCAGGCGCTCGTCGACGTGTCGACGAGCGATGGCTGCGACACGGTGGTCGCGGCGATCGTCGGCGCGGCCGGCCTGGCGCCGAGCCTCGCGGCTGCGCGCGCCGGCAAGCGGATCCTGCTCGCGAACAAGGAAGCGCTCGTGATGTCGGGCGCGATCTTCATGGACGCCGTGCGCGACCACGGCGCGATCCTGCTGCCGGTCGACAGCGAACACAACGCGATCTTCCAGTGCATGCCGCGCGACGCGGCCGAGCACGGCGGGATCTCGAAGATCATCCTGACCGCGTCGGGCGGTCCGTTCCGCACGCGCGAGCCGGCCACGCTCGTCGACGTGACGCCGGACGAAGCGTGCAAGCACCCGAACTGGGTGATGGGCCGCAAGATCTCGGTCGATTCGGCGACGATGATGAACAAGGGCCTCGAGGTGATCGAGGCGCACTGGATCTTCGGGCTGCCGGGCGATCGCATCGACGTGCTGATCCATCCGCAGAGCGTGATCCATTCGCTCGTGTCGTACCGTGACGGCTCGGTGCTCGCGCAGCTCGGCAATCCCGACATGCGCACGCCGATCGCGCATGCGCTCGCATTCCCCGAGCGCGTCGACGCGGGCGTCGACCAGCTCGACCTCGCGCAGATCGCGCAGCTGTCATTCGAGAAGCCCGACTACGCGCGCTTCCCGTGCCTCGCGCTCGCGCTGAAGGCACTCGAGGAAGGCGGCATCGCGAGCGCCGCATTGAACGCGGCGAACGAAGTTGCGGTCGAAGCATTTCTCGAGCGCCGGATCGGCTTCATGGCGATCGCGGCGACGGTCGACTCCGTGCTCAACGCACTGCCGAACCGCGCGCCCGACGGGCTCGACGATGTCCTGGCGGCGGATGCCGAGGCACGCCGCCTCGCCGCCGAGATCATTGCGAAAGCGCCTGCGCCACGCGTGGAGCGTACTGTCTGAATGGGGTGCTCATGAACGTGCTGGTCGAACTGGTCGCGTTTGCGGTGGCGATCGGGGTACTGGTCGTCGTGCATGAGTACGGACACTATCGCGTCGCGCGCTGGTGCGGCGTGAAGGTGCTGCGTTTCTCGATCGGCTTCGGCCAGCCCATTGCGCGCTGGGTCAGCCGCCGGACCGGCACCGAGTGGACGCTGTCCGTGCTGCCGCTCGGCGGCTACGTGAAGATGCTCGACGAGCGCGATCCGGGCCCCGGCATCCAGCCCGAGGAGCTCGGGCAGGCGTTCAACCGGCAATCCGTCTACAAGCGGATCGCGATTGTCGCGGCCGGGCCGATTGCGAACTTCCTGTTGGCAATCGCACTGTTCTCGATCGTGTTTGCTACGGGCGTGACCGAGCCGGCCGCGATCGTCGCGCCGCCGGCCGCCGGCACGGTGGCGGCCCGCGCGGGCTTCGACGGCAGCGAGACGGTCGTGTCGATCCGCAACGCGCAGGGCGGCGAGTCCGAGCCGGTGCGGTCGTGGTCGGACTTGCGCTGGAAGCTGCTGTCGGCCGCGTTCGACCACCGCGAGATCGTGCTCGGCGCGCGCGACGGCAACGCGACGTTCGATTTCCGCGTCGACCTCCGCAACGTTCCCGATAGCCAGCTCGACGACGATTTCATGGCCCATCTGGGCTTCGAGACCGGCGGCGGCACGCTGTCGGTCGCATCCGTGCAGCCGGGCAGCGCGGCGGAGCAGGCCGGGCTGAAGGCGGGCGACAAGCTGGTGGCGCTCGGCGGCAAGCCGATCGGCGGCGCAACGCGTTTCATCGATTCGGTGAAGCACCACGCGGGCCAGGCGCTCGACCTGCAGATCGAGCGCGACGGCGCCACACAGACGGTGTCGATCGTGCCGCAGACGCAGCGCGACGACGAATCGGGGCAGCAGGTCGGCCGGATCGGCGCGGCGCTGTCGATGCACGCGCCGTCCGTCGACGTGCGCTACGGGCCGATCGAGAGCCTGCGGCTCGGCGCGCACCGCACGTGGGACATTTCCGTGTATTCGCTGAAGATGTTCGGGCGGATGATCACCGGCAACGCATCGCTGAAGAACCTGTCCGGCCCGGTGACGATCGCCGACTACGCAGGCAAGAGCGCGCGGCTCGGTCCGTCGGCGTTCCTGTCGTTCCTCGCCCTTGTCAGCATTAGCCTTGGCGTCCTGAACTTGTTGCCGATTCCCGTTTTGGACGGGGGGCATCTGTTATATTATGCGGTTGAAGCCGCGACCGGGAAAGCCGTCTCGGAGCGCTGGCAGCTGATTCTGCAAAGAGCCGGGTTGATCTGCATCGTCGCATTGTCGGCGATCGCGCTGTTCAACGATCTGGCTCGGTTAATCCATTTCTGAAGCGTCAGGCGGCCGCTGCTCGGCAGTCGCCCGATTTGATGCAGCTAAATATTGGGGATGCATGTTGTTCAAACCTCATCGCTTTGTACCTAAGACAGTTGCAGCGGCCGCGCTCGCCGCTCACGGCCTCGCGGCGCATGCAGCGGCACCGTTCGTGGTGCAAGACATCAAGATCGAGGGGCTGCAGCGCGTCGAAGCGGGTTCGGTGTTCGCCTATCTGCCGATCAAGCAGGGCGATACCTTCACGGACGACAAGGCATCCGAAGCAATCCGCGCGTTGTACGCGACGGGCTTTTTCAACGACGTGCGCATCGCGACGCAAGGCAACGTCGTCATCGTGCAGGTGCAGGAGCGTCCGGCCATCGCGTCGATCGACTTCACCGGCACGAAGGAATTCGACAAGGACAACCTGACGAAGGCGCTGCGCGCCGTCGGCCTCGCCGACGGCCGCTACTACGACAAGGCGCTCGTCGACAAGGCGGAGCAGGAGCTCAAGCGCCAGTACCTGACGCGCGGCTTCTATGCGGCCGAGGTCAAGACGACGATCACGCCGGTCGATGCGAACCGCGTGTCGATCCTGTTCGCGGTGGCCGAAGGCCCGAGCGCGAAGATCCGCCAGATCAACTTCATCGGCAACAAGGCGTTCAGCACGAGTAAGCTGCGCGACGAGATGCAGCTGTCGACGCCGAACTGGTTCTCCTGGTACACGAAGAACGACCTGTACTCGAAGGAAAAGCTCACCGGCGACCTCGAGGCCGTGCGCTCGTACTACCTGAACCGCGGCTACCTCGAGTTCAACATCGAGTCGACCCAGGTGTCGATCTCGCCCGACAAGAAGGACATGTACCTGACGGTCACGCTGCACGAAGGCGAGCCGTACACGGTGTCGGGCATCAAGCTGTCGGGCAACCTGCTCGATCGCGAGGCCGAACTCACCAAGCTGATCAAGATCAAGCCGGGCGACCGCTTCTCGGCCGAAAAGCTCCAGCAGACCACCAAGTCGATCGTCGACAAGCTCGGTGAATACGGCTACGCCTTCGCGACCGTCAACGCGCAGCCGGACATCGACCAGGCGAACCACAAGGTGAACCTGAACCTCGTCGTCGATCCGAGCCGCCGCGTGTACGTGCGCCGCATCAACGTCGTCGGCAACACGCGCACGCGCGACGAGGTGGTGCGCCGCGAAATGCGCCAGCTCGAAAGCTCGTGGTTCGATTCGAACCGCCTCGCGCTGTCGAAAGATCGCGTCAACCGTCTCGGCTACTTCACCAACGTCGACGTGACGACGGTGCCGGTCGAAGGCACGAACGACCAGGTCGACGTGAACGTGAAGGTCGACGAAAAGCCGACCGGCGCCATCACGCTGGGCGCGGGCTTCTCATCGACGGACAAGGTCGTGCTGTCGGCCGGCGTGTCGCAGGACAACGTGTTCGGTTCGGGTACCAGCCTGTCGGTGAACGTCAACACCGCGAAGAGCTACCGTACGCTGACCGTCACGCAGGTCGACCCGTACTTCACGGTCGACGGCATCAAGCGGATCACGGACGTCTACTACCGTACGTACCAGCCGCTGTACTATTCGACGAGCTCGAGCTTCCGGATCATCAGCGCGGGCGGCAACCTGAAGTTCGGCATTCCGTTCTCGGAAGTCGACACCGTCTACTTCGGCGCGGGCTTCGAGCAGAACCGCCTCGACGTCGATTCGAACACGCCGCAGAGCTACCAGGATTATGTGAACCAGTTCGGCCGCGTGTCGAACACGGTGCCGCTGACGGTGGCCTGGTCGCGCGACGCGCGTGACAGCGCGCTGATTCCGAGCCGCGGCTACTTCACGCAGGCGAACATGGAGTACGGCGTGCCGGTCGGCAAGATCCAGTACTACAAGGCCGACCTGCAGGCGCAATACTACTATTCGTTCTCGCGCGGCTTCATCCTGGGCATGAACCTGCAGGGTGGCTACGGCAACGGTATCGGCAACCCGTACCCGATCTTCAAGAACTACTACGCGGGCGGTATCGGCTCCGTGCGTGGCTACGAGCCGAGCTCGCTGGGCCCGCGCGACACGAAGACGAACGACCCGATCGGCGGTTCGAAGATGCTCGTCGGCAACATCGAACTGACGTTCCCGCTGCCGGGCACCGGCTACGACCGCACGCTGCGCGTGTTCACGTTCCTTGACGGCGGTAACGTGTGGGGCAACGCACCGGGCGGCACGAGTACGGGCGCGAACGGCCTGCGCTACGGCTACGGTGTGGGTCTCGCGTGGATCTCGCCGATCGGCCCGCTGAAGCTGAGCCTCGGTTTCCCGCTGCAGAAGCACGAAGGCGACCAGTACCAGAAATTCCAGTTCCAGATCGGGACGGCGTTCTGACCGAACGCATGACAACAGCAACGAGAGGGTAATTTTGCTAACCGGTAAGTTTTCGAAACGAGTGATGTGCGCGCTGACCGTTGCGCTGGCCCTGGGCGCGGCAACGGTGCACGCACAGGACGTCGCCCGCATTGCGGCGGTCAATTCGGATCGGATCCTGCGCGAGTCGGTGCCCGCGAAGGCGGCGCAGACGAAGCTCGAAGCCGAGTTCGCGAAGCGTGACAAGGATCTGCAGGACCTGGGCGCGCGCCTGAAGTCGATGTCCGATTCGCTGGACAAGAACGGCGCGTCGCTGTCGGCGGCCGATCGTGCGCAGAAGCAGCGCGATCTCGCCCAGCTCGATACCGACTTCCAGCGCAAGCAGCGCGAGTTCCGCGAAGACCTGAACCAGCGTCGCAACGAGGAACTGGCGGCCGTGCTGGAGCGGGCGAACAAGGTCATCAAGCAGATCGCCGAGCAGCAGAATTACGACCTGATCGTGCAGGAAGCCGTGTACGTCAGCCCGCGCATCGACATCACCGACAAGGTGCTCAAGGCGCTCGCGTCCGGCTCGACGAACTGAACGGAGCAGACGACGAATGGCATTGACGCTTGAGGAACTCGTAAAGCGGTTCGGCGGCGAGATCGCCGGCGACGCACAGTGCAAGGTGGGCGGGCTCGCACCGCTCGACCAGGCAGGCCCTCAGCAACTCGCGTTCCTCGCGAATCCGAAGTACCTGTCGCAGGTCGAGACGACCCGGGCAGGCGCGGTGCTGATCGCACCGGAGGATCTGGAGAAGCTGGGTGCGGCCGCTAGCGGCCGCAATTTCATCGTCACGCCGAATCCGTACGCGTACTTTGCGCGCGTCGCGCAGATGTTCATCGACCTGGCCACGCCGCAGCGCGCCGCCGGCGTGCATCCGAGCGCGACGATCGATCCGGCCGCGAAGATCGCCGCGAGCGCGGTGATCGGCCCGCACGTGACGGTCGAGGCCGGCGCGGTGATCGAGGACGGCGTGCAGCTCGACGCGAACGTCTTCGTCGGCCGCGGCACGACGATCGGCGCCGGTTCGCACTTCTATCCGAACGCATCGGTGTACCACGGCTGCAAGGTCGGCCCGCGCGCGATCGTCCATTCGGGCGCCGTGATCGGCTCCGACGGCTTCGGCTTTGCACCGGATTTCGTCGGCGACGGCGACGCCCGCACCGGCAGCTGGGTCAAGATCCCGCAGGTCGGCGGCGTGACGATCGGCCCGGACGTCGAAATCGGCGCGAACACGACGATCGATCGCGGCGCGATGGCGGATACCGTCATCGAGGAATGCGTGAAGATCGACAACCAGGTCCAGATCGGCCACAACTGCCGGATCGGCGCCTATACGGTGATCGCCGGCAGCGCGGGCATCGCGGGCAGCACGACGATCGGCCGCCACTGCATGATCGGCGGCGCGGCCGGGATCGCCGGCCACGTGACGCTCGGCGACTATGTCATCATCACCGCGAAGTCGGGCGTATCGAAGTCGCTGCCGAAGGCCGGCATCTATACCAGCGCGTTTCCGGCCGTCGACCACGGCGAATGGAACAAGAGCGCCGCGCTCGTGCGCAACCTCGACAAGCTGCGCGAGCGCATCAAGGCGCTCGAAGCCGCGCTCGCCGCCCAGGGCGGCACGGACGCCTGAGCGCATCATGCGAGACCACGAACCGGGCACGGCCAGCGCAACCGGCCCGGTTTGCCAGACTGGGCCGCGCGGCGGCCCGCTTCAGCCTTTGCATCACCACCGCGCAGCCCCTGCGTGAGACGAACCATCATGAGCACTGAAAAAATCAATCTCGACATCCACAAGATCCTCACGCTGCTGCCGCATCGCTACCCGATTCTGCTCGTCGATCGCGTGCTCGAACTCGAGCCGCACAAAGGAATCAAAGCGCTGAAGAACGTGTCGATCAACGAGCCGTTCTTCCAGGGGCATTTCCCGAAGCGGCCGGTGATGCCGGGCGTGCTGATCCTCGAGGCGCTCGCGCAGGCGGCCGCACTGCTGACCTTCGCGGAAGAGCAGCCGAAGGATCCGGAGAACACGCTGTACTACTTCGTCGGCATCGACGGCGCGCGCTTCAAGCGCGTGGTCGAACCGGGCGACCAACTGATTCTGAACGTGACGTTCGAACGCTACATCCGCGGCATCTGGAAGTTCAAGGCGGTGGCGGAAGTGGACGGCAAGGTGGCGGCGGAAGCCGAGCTGATGTGCACGGTCAAGACGGCCGACGCGGCGCCCTGAGCGACGCGGCACGCATGGGCAACGCAACGCGACACATCACATCGAGAGGCAACGGCGCATGACCAGGATTCATCCCACCGCGATTGTCGAGCCGGGCGCGCAAATCGACGAATCGGTCGAGATCGGCCCGTACGCAATCGTCGGTCCGCACGTCACGATCGGCGCGCGCACGACGATCGGCTCGCACAGCGTGATCGAAGGCCATACGACGCTCGGCGAGGACAACCGCATCGGCCATTACGCGTCGGTCGGCGGCCGTCCGCAGGACATGAAGTACAAGGACGAGCCGACGAAGCTCGTGATCGGCAACCGCAACACGATCCGCGAATTCACGACGATCCACACGGGCACCGTGCAGGACGTCGGCGTGACGACGCTCGGCGACGACAACTGGATCATGGCCTACGTGCACATCGGCCATGACTGCCGCGTCGGCAACAACGTGATTCTGTCGAGCAACGCGCAGATGGCCGGCCACGTCGAGATCGGCGACTGGGCGATCGTCGGCGGCATGTCGGGTGTCCACCAGTTCGTGCGGATCGGCGCGCATTCGATGCTGGGCGGCGCGTCGGCGCTCGTGCAGGACATCCCGCCGTTCGTGATCGCGGCCGGCAACAAGGCAGAGCCGCACGGGATCAACGTCGAAGGGCTGCGCCGGCGCGGCTTCTCGGCCGATGCGATCTCGGCGCTGCGCAGCGCGTACCGCGTGCTGTACAAGAACGGCCTGTCGTTCGAGGAAGCGAAGGTGCAGTTGCGCGAGCTGGCGGAGGCGGGCGGCGACGGCGATGCACCGGTGAAGGCGCTCGTCGATTTCATCGACGCGTCGCAACGCGGCATCATCCGCTAAGCGATGCCGCTTCCGACCAATCAGCTCCGGCTCGCGATGGTAGCCGGCGAGCCGTCGGGCGACCTGCTCGGGGCATCGCTGCTCGGCGGGTTGCGCGAGCGGCTGCCCGAATCGGCCCAGTACTACGGGATCGGCGGGCAGCGGATGATCGCGCAAGGCTTCGACTCGCACTGGCAGATGGACAAGCTGACCGTGCGCGGCTATGTCGAGGCGCTGGGCCAGATTCCCGAGATCCTGCGGATTCGCGGCGAACTGAAGCGCCAGCTGCTCGCAGAGCGGCCGGACGCATTCATCGGCGTCGACGCCCCCGATTTCAACTTCAGCGTCGAACAGGCGGCGCGCGACGCAGGCATCCCGTCGATCCACTTCGTGTGCCCGTCGATCTGGGCGTGGCGCGGCGGCCGGATCAAGAAGATCGCGAAGTCCGTCGATCACATGTTGTGCCTGTTCCCGTTCGAACCGGCGATCCTCGACAAGGCGGGCGTCGCATCGACGTATGTCGGCCATCCGCTGGCCGACGAAATCCCGCTCGAACCCGACACGCACGGCGCGCGCATCGCGCTGGGCCTGCCCGCCGACGGCCCCGTGATTGCGGTGCTGCCGGGCAGCAGGCGCTCGGAGATCGCGCTGATCGGCCCGACGTTCTTTGCGGCGATGGCGCTGATGCAACAGCGCGAGCCCGGCGTGCGGTTCGTGATGCCGGCGGCGACGCCCGCGCTGCGCGAACTGCTGCAGCCGCTCGTCGACGCGCATCCGCAGCTCGCGCTGACGATCACCGACGGCCGCTCGCAGGTCGCGATGACGGCCGCCGACGCGATCCTCGTGAAGAGCGGCACCGTGACGCTGGAAGCCGCGCTGCTGAAGAAGCCGATGGTGATCTCGTACAAGGTGCCCTGGCTGACCGGGCAGATCATGCGCCGGCAGGGCTACCTGCCGTACGTCGGCTTGCCGAACATCCTGGCGGGGCGTTTCGTCGTGCCCGAGCTGCTGCAGCATTTCGCGACGCCCGAGGCGCTCGCCGATGCAACGCTCACGCAGCTGCGCGATGACGCGAACCGCCGCACGCTGACCGAAGTGTTTACCGAAATGCATCTTTCGCTGCGGCAGAATACGGCCGTGAAGGCGGCCGAAGCCGTCGTGCGCGTGCTCGAACACCGCAAGGGGCGCGCATGACCGCGGTACGTGCATCACGCCGCCGCGCGTCGAGCGACGAGCAGGGCGGTTTCGACTTCAGCCGTCCTGACGAAATCGTCTGCGGCGTCGACGAAGCCGGCCGCGGCCCGCTTGCGGGGCCGGTGGTGGCCGCCGCAGTGATTCTCGATCCGGCGCAGCCGATCGACGGGCTCGACGATTCGAAGGCGCTGTCCGCGAAGAAGCGTGACGCGCTGTACGACCTGATCGTCGCGCGGTCGCGCGCGTATTGCGTCGCGTCGGCGAGCGTCGACGAGATCGATACGCTGAACATCCTGCACGCGACGATGCTTGCGATGAAGCGGGCCGTCGAGGGCCTGTCGGTGCTGCCGACGCTCGCGCAGATCGACGGCAACCGCTGCCCGACGCTGATGGTGCGGGCCGAGGCGATCGTCAGTGGCGACGCGCTGGTGCCGAGCATCTCTGCCGCGTCGATCCTCGCGAAGGTCACGCGCGACCGGATGCTGGTCGACCTGCACGAGCGCTTCCCGGTGTACGGTTTCAACGTGCACGCGGGCTACGGCACCGCGAAACACCTTGCCGCATTGCGCGAGCACGGCCCGTGCGAAGCGCATCGGCGCACGTTCGCACCCGTCCGTGCGGCACTCGACCTGATTCGATGAAAAGCATTACTTCCCGCGACAACCCGCTGTACAAGCGCCTGAAGGCGCTCGCGGGTTCGACGCCCCATCAGCGCCGCAGCGGCCAGGCGCTGCTCGAAGGATTCCACCTCGCGAGCGCGTACCTCGAGACGGGTGCGACGCCGGAACTGTGCGTGGCGACCGAGGGCGCACTTGGCCACGCCGAGGCGCAGGCGATCGTCGCGCGCATCGATGCGCAGCGGATCGTCACGCTGCCCGACGCGCTGTTCGGGCAGTTGTCGAATGTCGTTAGCGGCGTCGGTTTCCTGCTGCTCGTCGACCGGCCCGAACAACCGCTGCCTGCTCGCGTCACGCATACGTCGGTCGTGCTCGACGGCGTGCAGGATGCCGGCAACGTCGGCTCGATCCTGCGCAGCGCGGCGGCGGCGGGCGTGCGCCACGTGTTCTGTGCGCCGGGCACCGCCTACGCGTGGTCGTCGAAGGTGCTGCGCTCGGGCATGGGGGCGCATTTCCTGCTGTCGATCCACGAGGATGTCGACGCCGTCGCGCTCGCCGAACGGCTCGGCGTGCCGGTCGCGCTGACCGACTCGCATGGCGCGCAGGCGGTCTACGACTGCGACCTGTCGGGGCCGGTTGCCTGGGTGTTCGGCAACGAGGGCGCCGGCGTGTCGGCGTTCTGGCGCGACGCGGCCACGCATCGCGTGACGATTCCACAGCCGGGCGGGATGGAGTCGCTGAACGTCGCGGCGGCGGCAGCGGTATGCCTGTTCGAGCAGGTGCGCCAGCAGCGGCCTGCGTGACGCCGCCCCCGCGCATTCGCCGCACCATGAAAAAAGGCCGCGTCAGACGCGGCCTTTTTGTTTCCGGCGGCGGACACGCGGCCGCCCGTGCTCAGTACGACTGCCGGTCGAGACGGATTTCCTGCAGGATCGTCGTCGCGATTTCCTCGATCGACTTGTGCGTCGACGACAGCCACTTGATCCCTTCGCGGCGCATCATCGCTTCGGCCTCGTTGATCTCGTAGCGGCAGTTCTCGGGCGCCGCATACTTGCTGCCCGGCCGGCGCTCGTTACGGATCTCCGACAGGCGCTGCGGGTCGATCGACAGCCCGAACAGCTTCTCGCGGTGTGCGGACAGCGCCGACGGCAGCTTGCCGCGCTCGAAGTCTTCCGGAATCAGCGGATAGTTTGCTGCCTTCACGCCGTACTGCATCGCGAGGTACAGGCTCGTCGGCGTCTTGCCGCTGCGCGACACGCCGACGAGAATCACGTCGGCTTCCGACAGGTTGCGGTTCGACTGGCCGTCGTCGTGCGCGAGCGAGAAGTTGATCGCCTCGATCCGCGTCTTGTATTCCTCGGTGTCGGCGTTCTGGTGGCCGCGGCCCATCGCGTGGCTGGACTTGAGCTCCAGCTCCTGCTCGAGCGGTTCGACGAAGCGCTGGAACATGTCGAGCACGAGCGCGTTCGAGCGCTTGACGATGTCGTTCGACTCGCTGTCGACGAGCGTCGTGAACACGATCGCGCGGCGGCCGTCGTGCACGGCGGCCTCGTTGATCTTCTCGACGGTCGCATAGGCCTTGTCGAGCGAGTCGACGAACGGCACGCGTACGAGACGGAATTTCTGGTCGAACTGGGAGAGGATCGAGTGCGCGAAGGTTTCGGCAGTGATCCCGGTGCCGTCGGAGACGATGAATACGGTAGGCAGCATGAATCTGGGCGTCGAGCGTGAAGGGCGGTTGCGCGGGCGGCTGGAGGTTCGCCTCCAGACGCAGTGACAAGGTCGCGCCACATCCGGCAGCCGGCACGGTAGAATAGCGGCAACCTGTTGGATAAGCAATTGCGGGGGCAGGGCGCGAACGGCGCCCGCGGCCTGACCACTTGATTCCAAAATTCCCGGCAAGTTTGGCGATTTGTCTGCATATATCGCCCTTCTGCCGGGATTTTTGCAAATCGGGTCGGAATATTTTTCGCCGCTGCGAGTGTTTATCTAACAGGTTGCGCAAGACGCGCCGCGCCTTTTTGCAAGCGCCCGCGTCCGAGCCCACTTGCGCAATCGAGCATTTTTTTCACACTTAGGGGCTTGTATGACTAACGCAGCAAACGTCGCAAAGGACCAGGCGTATGTAATTCCGTTCGAGCAGTTGCGGATGACCGATGTGGAAATCGTGGGCGGCAAGAATGCGTCGCTCGGCGAGATGATCAGCCAGCTTTCCGAAGCAGGCGTTCGCGTACCCACCGGTTTCGCCACGACCGCGCTCGCGTTCCGTGATTTCCTCAAGCACAACGACCTGACCGATCGTATTGCCAAGCGTCTCGAGTCCCTCGACATCGACGACGTGAAGGCGCTCGCCGAAGCCGGTGCCGAAATCCGCAAGTGGATCGTCGACGCGCCGATGCAGGCACGTCTCGAGCAGGAAATCCGCGAGCAGTTCGAAGTCCTGAAGAGCGGCTCGCCGGCCGAGCTGTCGTTCGCCGTGCGTTCGTCCGCGACCGCGGAAGACCTGCCCGACGCATCGTTCGCCGGCCAGCAGGAGTCGTACCTGAACGTCGTCGGCATCGAAGACGTGCTCGACCGCATGAAGCACGTGTTCGCGTCGCTGTACAACGACCGCGCGATCTCGTACCGCGTGCACAAGGGCTTCACGCACGCCGAAGTCGCGCTGTCGGCCGGCGTGCAGCGCATGGTCCGCTCGGACGTCGGCGCCGCCGGCGTGATGTTCACGATCGACACCGAATCGGGCTTCAAGGACGCCGTGTTCATCACGTCGAGCTACGGCCTGGGCGAAACCGTCGTGCAGGGCGCCGTGAACCCGGACGAGTTCTACGTGTTCAAGACGACGCTCGCGCAGGACAAGTACCCGATCATCCGCCGCTCGATCGGCTCGAAGCTGATCAAGATGGAATTCACGCAGCCGGGCGAGCCGGGCCGCGTGAAGACGGTCGACGTGCCGCACGAGCAGCGCAACCGCTACTCGATCACCGACGAGGACGTGATCGAACTGGCGAAGTACGCGGTCATCATCGAGAAGCACTACCAGCGTCCGATGGACATCGAGTGGGGCAAGGACGGCCGCGACGGCAAGATCTTCATCCTGCAGGCACGCCCGGAAACCGTGAAGAGCCAGGCAACCGGCAAGGCCGAGCAGCGCTTCAAGCTGAAGGGTCAGTCGCAGGTGCTGGCGACGGGCCGTGCGATCGGCCAGAAGATCGGCGCGGGCCCCGTGCGCGTGATCCAGGATCCGTCGGAAATGGAACGCGTGCAGCCGGGCGACGTGCTGGTGGCCGACATGACCGACCCGAACTGGGAGCCGGTGATGAAGCGTGCGGCTGCGATCGTCACGAACCGCGGCGGCCGGACCTGCCACGCGGCGATCATCGCGCGTGAGCTCGGCGTGCCGGCAGTCGTCGGTTGCGGCGATGCGACCGACATCCTGAAGGACGGCGCGCTCGTCACCGTGTCGTGCGCGGAAGGCGACGAAGGCAAGATCTACGACGGCCTGCTCGAGACGGAAGTCACGGAAGTGCAGCGCGGCGAACTGCCGGCAATTCCGGTCAAGATCATGATGAACGTCGGTAACCCGCAGCTCGCGTTCGACTTCTCGCAACTGCCGAACGGCGGTGTGGGTCTCGCACGTCTCGAGTTCATCATCAACAACAACATCGGCGTTCACCCGAAGGCGATTCTCGAGTACCCGAACATCGACCAGGACCTGAAGAAGGCGGTCGAGAGCGTCGCGCGCGGCCACGCGTCGCCGCGTCAGTTCTACGTCGACAAGCTGACGGAAGGCGTCGCGACGATCGGTGCTGCGTTCTATCCGAAGCCCGTGATCGTGCGTCTGTCCGACTTCAAGTCGAACGAGTACAAGAAGCTGATCGGCGGTTCGCGTTACGAGCCGGACGAGGAAAACCCGATGCTGGGCTTCCGTGGCGCGTCGCGTTACATCGCTGAAGACTTCGCGCAGGCGTTCGAGATGGAATGCCGTGCACTGAAGCGAGTGCGCGACGAGATGGGCCTGACCAACGTCGAGATCATGGTGCCGTTCGTGCGGACCGTGAAGCAGGCGGAGCGTGTCGTCGGCCTGCTCGAGAAGTTCGGCCTGAAGCGCGGCGAAAACGGCCTGCGCCTCGTGATGATGTGCGAAGTCCCGACCAACGCGATCCTCGCCGAAGAGTTCCTGCAGTACTTCGACGGTTTCTCGATCGGCTCGAACGACCTCACGCAGCTCACGCTCGGCCTCGACCGCGATTCGGGCATGGAACTGCTGGCCGTCGACTTCGACGAACGCGACCCGGCCGTCAAGTTCCTGCTGAAGCGCGCAATCGATACCTGCCGCAAGATGGGCAAGTACGTCGGTATCTGCGGCCAGGGCCCGTCCGATCACCCGGACTTCGCGCAATGGCTGACCGACGAAGGCATCGAGTCGATCTCGCTGAACCCGGACACGATCATCGATACGTGGCAAGCGCTCGCTGCCAACCGGAAGTAACGGTCGGTAATGCATCTTCGGCGAAGGAGCGGCACGGTCGCTCCTTCAATGAAGGCAAAATGCAAGGTTCATGCTATAAACACCCCGGTAAGCACCGGGGTGTTTTTGTTTGTCGGTACGCGCCGGGCCGCCCCAAGCGTATCGATCGCCCCTCGGGGGCGCGTCGTGCATGAGACCGGAGCAAGCGCTGAAGCGCCAACTCCGGCCGACAGCGAACGAGCGTAAGCGTGGGGGCCGTTTTCCTGGAGACCACAATCATGTCGGGGCATCTGTTCTGGTGGGTCGCGGTGGGCGTGCTGGTTGTCGCCGAGTTGCTGACCGGTACGTTCTATCTGTTGATGATCGCGCTCGGCTTTCTCGCGGGCGGGTTGCTGCAACTGGCTGGTTTCGCGCCGCACGTGCAGTTCGGCGCGGCGGCCGCGGTCGCGATCGTCGCGATGATCGTGCTGCGCCGGTCGGGGCTCGGCCGCAAGCAGAAGCGCGACACGTCGACGAATCCCGACGTCAATCTCGATATCGGCTCGACCGTCACGGTCGATGCATGGCGCGACGGACGCGCGCGCGTGCAGTATCGTGGTGCCGACTGGGACGTCGAGCTCGCGAACGGCGAGCGCGACGATGTGCACGTCTATCAGGTGAGTGCCGTGCGCGGCAATTGTCTCGTGGTCGTGGCGAAACCCGCGGGCTGATCGTCCGCTGATACAACAAGGAGGGAATACTTCATGGATTCGCTGATCATCTGGGTTGTCCTGCTCGTCATCGCGATCGTGATCGTGTCGAAGACGGTGAAGATCGTGCCGCAGCAGCATGCGTGGGTGCTCGAGCGCTTCGGGCGCTATCACGCGACGCTGTCGCCCGGTCTGAACATCGTGCTGCCGTTCGTCGATCGCATCGCGTACCGGCACATACTGAAGGAAATCCCGCTCGACGTGCCGAGCCAGGTCTGTATCACGCGCGACAACACGCAGTTGCAGGTCGACGGCGTGTTGTACTTCCAGGTGACCGATCCGATGAAGGCGTCGTACGGGTCGAGCAACTTCGTGCTCGCGATCACGCAGCTCGCGCAAACCACGCTGCGCTCGGTGGTCGGCAAGCTCGAACTCGACAAGACGTTCGAGGAGCGCGACTTCATCAACCACAACATCGTGTCGGCGCTCGACCAGGCCGCGGCGAACTGGGGCGTGAAGGTGCTGCGCTACGAGATCAAGGATCTGACGCCGCCGAAGGAAATCCTGCACGCGATGCAGGCGCAGATCACCGCGGAGCGCGAAAAGCGCGCGCTGATCGCGGCGTCCGAAGGCCGCAAGCAGGAGCAGATCAACCTCGCGTCGGGGGCGCGTGAAGCGGCGATCCAGAAGTCCGAGGGCGAGCGGCAGGCTGCGATCAACCAGGCGCAGGGCGAGGCCGCCGCGATTCTGGCGGTGGCCGAGGCGAACGCGCAGGCGATCCAGAAGATCGCGAACGCGATCCAGTCGCAGGGCGGGATGGATGCGGTGAACCTGAAGGTCGCCGAGCAGTATGTGAACGCGTTCTCGAACCTCGCGAAGCAGGGCAACACGCTGATCGTGCCGTCGAACCTGTCGGATCTCGGCACCGCGATCTCGTCGGCGCTGACGATCGTCAAGAACGCTTCGACGCCCGCGAAGGGCTGAGCGGCGCGGATCCGGTGCGCAGGCGGCCGCCGCATGCGATCGATGTGCGGCGAATCGTCGCGCAACCGGGCAACCGGCAAGCGCGATTCAGGTAGTCCAAAGCAACACGGCCCGCTTCGAGCGGGCCGTGTCGTTTGCGATGGGCGTGACGCGCGTCAGGTGCCGGCGCGCATGATGCGGGCCTTTTCGCGTTCCCAGTCGCGCTTCTTCTCGGTTTCGCGCTTGTCGTGCAGCTTCTTGCCCTTCGCGAGCGCGATGTCGCACTTCACGCGACCGCCCTTGTAGTGGAAGTTCAGCGGCACGAGCGTATAGCCACGCTGCTCGACCTTGCCGATCAGTTTCTTGATTTCCTCGCGGTGCAGCAGCAGCTTGCGCGTGCGAACCGGGTCGGGCGTGATGTGCGTCGAGGCTTCGGGCAGCGGGCTGATATGGGTACCGATCAGGAAGATTTCGCCGCTCTTCACGACGACGTAACCTTCCCGGATCTGGCCGCGCCCGGCGCGCAGCGCCTTGACTTCCCAGCCCTCGAGCACGAGCCCCGCCTCGTAGCGTTCCTCGATGTGATAATCGAAGTGCGCTTTCCTGTTGTCGATGATGCTCATGAAAGGATCGGGCCAACTCGTTTAAAATCACGATTTTAGCAAAGCGGGGCGGGAATCGCCCGGCTTGTGTTCCTACCTTAAGCGATGCCGCGCGATTTATGGCAGATGTCCAGAAAACCGTATTGATCCGTCATTCGGCGGAACAGATGTTCGACCTCGTCACCGACGTGGCCGACTACCCCAATTTCCTGCCCTGGTGCGGCGGCGTCGAGATTCGCCGTCAGGACGAGAGCGGGATGGAAGCGCGCATCGATATCAACTTCAAGGGCATCAAGCAGCATTTCGCGACGCGCAACACGCAGCAGCGCCCGACGCGGATCGACATGGAGTTCACGGACGGCCCGTTCAAGAAGTTCACGGGCTCGTGGCGCTTCACGGCGCTGCGTGCCGATGCGTGCAAGATCGAATTCGCGCTGCACTACGAGTTCTCGAGCATCCTGCTCGAGAAGATCATCGGGCCGGTGTTCAGCCACATCGCGAACACGTTCGTCGATTCGTTCGTGAAGCGTGCGGACCAGCGCTACGGGAAGGGGTGACGCGATGCTGTCGATCGAAGTCTGCTACGCGCTGCCGGACCGCCAGACGCTGATCCCGCTGTCGCTGCCAGAAGGGGCGACCGTTCGCTCGGCGATCGACGCGAGCGGCGTGCTCGCGCTGAACCCGGAGATCGATCTCGCGCAAGCGAAGACGGGCGTGTACGGCAAGCTCGCGCCGCTCGATGCGCCGCTCGCCGACCACGATCGCGTCGAGATCTATCGCCCGCTGATCGTCGATCCGAAGCTGGCGCGCCAGCGGCGTGTCGACAAGTCCCGACGTGCCGGCTCGATCGAGGGCCGCAAGTGGATGCACAAGGACGCGCGCTGACGCGTCATTCGTTCCGATTCGTCTGATCAAACGCCGCGGCGCTCCTTCTTAGCGGGCCGCGGCGTTTGCGTTGGGCGGCGCGTGGTCCGGCGTATTGCCGCCGGCCGGCGTGTCGCCGTGCTGTCGCACCGCGCCGTACACGCCGGCGAGCAGCAGCACGAGTGCGGTGATTTCGAGCGTGCGCGGCATCCGCTGGTCGTACACGAATGCGTACAGCATCGCGAACACGGTTTCGAACACGATCAACTGGCCCGACAACGTAAGCGGCAGCCGCTTCGACGCGGCATTCCACAGCCCGTTGCCGAGCCACGACGCGCCGATCGCGAGCACGAGGTTCAGCAGCCAGAACAACTGCCAGCGCGACGCCGGGACGGCCGCCTGCACCGTACCCGCGGGCAGCGCGAGGATCGCGATCCAGCAGAGGCCGCCGATCAGGCCCGTCACGACGCCCCACAGTATCGACCACTCGTTGCCGCCGAAACGATGATGGCGCTGCAGGTAGCGCGCGTTCGCCACCGCATACCAGGTCCAGCTGGCCAGCGCACCCGCCGCGCAGGCGATACCCGCGAGCTTCTGGGGGAGCGTGGTTGCGTGCGCGGCTTCCGACGTAAACAAATCGACGTTGATGCAGACGATGCCCGCGATCACCAGCGCGAGCGGGGCGGCGAGCCGCCGCAGCGGCACGGCGCCGTGGTCGCCGAGGCCGGCGAGCGTGACGGTCACGGGCAGCACGCCGACGATCAGCGAGCTGGGCGCGATGCCGATCAGGTGCACGGCGCCGGACAGCAGCATGTAGTACGCGACGTTGCCGACGACGGCGAGCTTCACCAGGGCTGCGAGGTCTTCACGGGTCAGCCGCGCGAGCAGCGAGCGGGCGGCCGGCAGCGCGGCCGCGACCGATACGAGGCCGTACATCGCGTAGCGGCCGGCGCTCAGCAGCAGCGGCGAAAAATCGGTCAGCAGCCGCGGAACGAGAAACACCATGCCCCACAGGGCACCCGCCAGGACACCATAAACCACACCGCGCTGCATCGACTGCTCCGAACGAATGACTGATGTGCGCGCATCTTAGCGACGCCGTCGCGGCGGCGTCTTGTTCATTCCTGCACTCGGGGCGTCGCGAATGCCGGCGTGCGGTGCGCCGGAGCGGCTTCGACGGGCGGCGGATCAGGCGTCAGCGGGATCGGGGGTTGCCTGCGTGCCGTCGCCTGCCGCACGCGTGTGCGCCGGACGCCGCACGGTGCGCAGCTTGCCGCTGTTGCCGCCGCCGCAATAGAAGCGGTCGTGGCCGTCGGATTCGAGCCCCGATACGCCGACACCGGGCGGCATGTCGACCTGCTCGAGCACCTCGCCCGTACGCGGATCGATGCGCCGCAGGTCGCTCTGGTCGGCTTCCCACGTGCCGTGCCACAGCTCGCCGTCGACCCACGTCACGCCGGTGACGAAGCGGTTTGACTCGATCGTGCGCAGCACGGCGCCCGATTGCGGATCCACCTGATGAATCTTGCGTTCGCGGTACTGGCCGACCCACAGCGTGCCTTCGGCCCACGCGAGCCCCGAATCGGCGCCGCCCCCGGGCGCCGGGATCGTCGCGAGCACGCGGCCCGATTCGGGGTCGATTGTCTCGATGCGGTCTTCGACGACCTGGAACAGGTGGCGGCCGTCGTACGCGGTGCCCGCGTGCGCGGCGACGTCGAGCGAGCGGACGGTCGTGCCGCGCCCGGGATCGAGCGCATTCAGCTTGTCGCCGGACGCGAACCACACGTGCTGCCCGTCGAACGTGACGCCGTGCACGCCGTCGACACCGGGAAACGGGCCGTATTCGTGAAGGATGTCTGCAGTGGAGCGTTTCATGTTCGTCACCTCGTCGTTCGATGAGGTCATCCTAATCTCCCGGCAGCGCAACAGGGAGTAACAAGGTCGTCGCGAAACCGGGCAGCGGCGGCGTCATCCAGCGGCGTGCGCGGCCTCGGCCAAGCGCCTGCGCCTTGCCGGCTTCGGCGAGCGCGTCGAGCGCACGTTGTACGGTGCGCTGGCTCGCGCCGAGCGCGAGCGCCAGCGCGGAGCTCGACCACGCTTCGCCGTCGGCGAGCAGCGCGAGCACCGCTGCGTGGCGATCGTCGACCGGGCGCGCGAGGACGACGGTCTCGCGCACGCCGAGCGGTTCGAGCGCGAAGCCGCGCGGTGTCGCAATGACGTTCGCGAGCGGGCGCAGCACCGCGCGCAACCGGCCGATCTCGACGCGCAGCCGCGCGCGATGCGATTCGTCCGCCTGTTTCGCGCGGAACGCGGCGGCGACGAGCGCGTTTCTCGACACGTCGCCCGGCCAGGCCTCGCCGAGCGCGCGGGCGAGCACGAACAGCACCGGGCGCCGCGCGAGCGACACGGTCGTGCGCGCGTCGCGCACCGTGTGGCGGCACGCATCGACGACGAGCGCATTCGACTCGAACAGCGTCTCGACTTCGTTGAGCGGGACGAGCCGCGATGAGCCGCGCGCAATGAGTCGCGCGGCCGGTGCGTCGAGCACGCCCGCCGCGGTGTCGACTTCGGCCGTCAGCGCGGCGATGCCGGCGTCGCGGGCGGCGGCCCGCGCACGGGCAAGCGCTGCACGGGCCGCGTGCGTGCGGATGCGGCGCATCGCGATGCCGGCCGCGATCAGTTCATGGGCGGCGCGCGACGCGGGCGGCAGTGGCGCGGGATCGAGCGTCGCGAGCCGCTGCTCGGCGTCGTCAAGGTGACCGATCAGCAACAACCGGCGCACGCCGAGATAGCGGGCATGCGCGGCATTTGCGCGGTCGCCGTGCGCGTCGAGCGTCGCGCAGGCCGCATCGAGCGCGCGCGTCGGCCACTGAAGGTCGCGCGACGCGAGCGCGATCTCGGCTTCCGCGACCACGCAGCGCGCCCGCGCGACGGCTTCCCTTGGACCGAACGCACGGGCGGCGCCGCGCACGAGGGCACGCGCGCGCTCGAAATCGCCGAGCTGCGCCATCGCGATGCCGCGCAGCGCGAGCGCCGGCGCATCGTCGCGCAGTGCAACGCGGTTCAGCGCGCCGAGCGCGTCGCCGGCCGCGAGCGCGCGTGCGGCCGCCGTGATCAGCGAATCCATTCGAATCCCGACACAGTTGTCACTCCCTCCGGCCCGATGTCGGCCACTAATCTAGCACCACGTACACGGCATCGTACGCCGTGCCCGGATACCCACCGAAGGAGGAACCCGCAATGACGACCCATCTCACCGGAACGCGCGACGAATGGCTGGCCGAGCGCCGCGCACTGCTCGACGCCGAAAAGGCGCTGACGCGGCAAAGCGACGAACTCGCGCGGCGGCGCCAGACACTGCCGTGGGTGCGCGTCGACAAGACCTACCGGTTCGACACCGAAGACGGGCAGGCGACGCTCGACGACCTGTTTCGCGGCCGCTCGCAACTGCTCGTCTATCACTTCATGTTCGGCCCCGATTACAAGGCGGGCTGCCCGTCATGCTCGGCGCTCGCCGATGGCTTCGACGGCTTTGCCGTGCATCTCGCGCACCACGACGTCACGCTGGCCGCCGTGTCGCGCGCGCCGCTCGTGAAGCTGCTCGCGTACCGCGAGCGGATGGGATGGACGTTTCCGTGGGCGTCGTCGGTCGGCAGCGAATTCAACTTCGACTTCAACGTGTCGTTCACCGAAACGCAGCAACGCGCGGGCGAGGTCGAATACAACTACGCGCGGGCCGGCCATGCGATGGACATGGATCCGCCGCCGGCACCCGTCGTGCAGTTTGCGGCCACCTGCGGCACCGACGCGGTTACGTACTCGCTCGACCGGCCGGGGATGAGCGCGTTCGTGCGCGAGGACGGCGCCGTCTATCACACGTATTCGACCTACGCGCGCGGGCTCGACGGGCTGTGGGGGATGTACCAGTGGCTCGATCGCGCGCCGCGCGGGCGCAACGAGGCGGGCCCGTGGTGGCGCCGTCACGACGAGTACGTGCGCGGTTGAGCGCCGGCCGGCGACGGGCGGGGGCGTGATGACACGGCCGGCAACCGGCGGGGCGGGCGCCAATCCACGAGTATTCGGCGCGGCGGTCCTGGCCGTGTTCGCCGTCGCGGTGACGGCGACACTGGTGCAGCACGCGTCGATGGCCGCGATGGGTGGCGAGCCGATGCCCGGCGGCTGGACGGCTTCGGCCGCATGGCTGCAGCCGTGCGGATGGGGCGCCGGGCGCGCACTCACCGCGTTCGCCGGAATGTGGGGCGCGATGACCGTGACGATGATGCTGCCCGTGCTCGCGCCGATGCTCTGGCGCTATCGCCAGAACATCGGTCGGCAGGCGGCGCCGCGTCCGGCCGGGCTCGTCGTCGTCGCGGGAGCGGGGTATTTCGCGGTGTGGATGGCCCTCGGGGCGCTCGTGTTTCCGGCCGGCGCTGCACTGACGGGCGCTGCCATGCGGCTGCCGGCGCTGGCCCGTGCGATGCCGTTCGCGGCCGGCATGGTCGTATTGGCTGCGGGCGGGTTGCAATTCTCCGCGTGGAAGGCGCGCCGGCTGTCGTGCTGCCGGCACGCGACGGGCGGCGCGCACCGGTCGCGGGCGGCGACTGCCGGCGCGGCATGGCGGTACGGCGTGCGGGCTGCGATGCATTGCAGCGCCTGCTGCGGAAACCTGATGGCGGTGGCGCTGGCCGTCGGCATGATGGACCTGCGCGTGATGGCGGCCGTGACGGTCGCGATCGCCGCCGAGCGCCTCGCGCCGTCCGGCGGACGAGTGGCGCGGATCGCCGGCTGTGCGGCGGTCGGCGGCGGCATTGCGATGATCGTGCATGCGGCCGGACTGCTATAACACAGGGTAGGCAGGCCGATTCGATGCGTTGCCGGGCCTTGTTTCACCGTGGCCGCGACCGTCGCGTGCCCCGTCCGCAACAGGCGAACGAGCCGTTTTGCCGCCGGTTGCGCGAATGGCTCGATGCAGCGGTGAAACGAAAGGCGATCGAAAACGAACCGAACCGCGATCCGAACGATTCGGCCCCCGAACGGCTGAAACCGGCTAAGCCGTTGTTCGTGTTGTGAAAATTCGCGGCGCTTCGCGTATAATTCGCTTTTGCGCCCATAGGATTTGCCATGCGTCTGATCCAAAAAGCACTCACTTTCGATGACGTGCTCCTCGTTCCCGCCTTTTCCGACGTTCTCCCGCGCGACACCAGCCTCAAGACCAAGCTGACCCGCAACATCTCCCTGAACATGCCGCTCGTGTCCGCCGCGATGGACACGGTCACCGAAGGTCGCCTCGCGATCGCGATGGCGCAGCAGGGTGGCGTCGGTATCGTCCACAAGAACCTCACGCCGGCCGAACAGGCTCGCGAGGTCGCGAAGGTCAAGCGTTTCGAGTCGGGCGTCGTCCGCGACCCGATCACGGTGCCGCCGCAGATGAAGGTGCGCGACGTGATCGCGCTGTCGCGCCAGCATGGCATCTCGGGCTTCCCGGTCGTCGAAGGTCCGCAACTCGTCGGTATCGTCACGAACCGCGACCTGCGTTTCGAAACGCGCCTCGACGAGCCGGTCAAGTCGATCATGACGCCGCGCGAGCGCCTCGTCACGGTCAAGGAAGGCACGCCGCTTGCCGAAGCGAAGGCGCTGATGCACAGCCACCGCCTCGAGCGCGTGCTGGTCGTCAACGACGCGTTCGAACTGCGCGGCCTGATGACCGTCAAGGACATCACGAAGCAGACCGAGCACCCGGACGCGTGCAAGGACGAACACGGCAAGCTGCGCGCAGGCGCGGCGGTCGGCGTCGGCCCGGACAACGAAGAGCGCGTCGAGCTGCTGGTGCAGGCCGGCGTCGACGTGATCGTCGTCGATACCGCGCACGGTCACAGCAAGGGCGTGCTCGAGCGCGTCCGCTGGGTCAAGCAGAACTTCCCGCATGTCGAAGTGATCGGCGGCAACATCGCGACGGCCGCTGCCGCGAAGGCGCTGGTCGAATACGGCGCGGACGCGGTCAAGGTCGGTATCGGCCCGGGCTCGATCTGCACGACGCGGATCGTCGCGGGTGTCGGCGTGCCGCAGATCAGCGCGATCGCGAACGTCGCGGAAGCGCTGAAGGGCACCGGCGTGCCGTGCATCGCCGACGGTGGCGTGCGCTTCTCGGGTGACGTGTCGAAGGCCCTCGCGGCCGGCGCGAACGCGGTGATGATGGGCAGCATGTTCGCGGGCACCGAAGAGGCGCCGGGCGACGTGTTCCTGTATCAGGGCCGCCAGTACAAGTCGTACCGCGGCATGGGTTCGGTCGGCGCGATGAAGGACGGCGCGGCAGACCGCTACTTCCAGGACAATTCGGCGAACATCGACAAGCTCGTGCCGGAAGGCATCGAAGGCCGCGTCGCATACAAGGGTTCGGTCAACGCGATCCTGTTCCAGCTGGTCGGCGGCGTGCGCGCCAGCATGGGCTACTGCGGCTGCCGCACGATCGACGAGCTGCACGAGAAGGCCGAGTTCGTCCAGATCACGGCAGCGGGCATGCGCGAGTCGCACGTGCACGACGTGCAGATCACGAAGGAAGCACCGAACTATCACGTGGACTGATCGCCGATGAAACCGCTGCTGCGAGCTGTGCTGATCATCGATGCCGTATTGCTGCTGGCGTTCGGCGTGCTGTTCGTGCTGACGCCCTGGCAGTCGCTGTTCAACGCATTGCAGCTGGCGAACATCCAGCCTGCGATGCTCGGCCAGGCGTTCGGCATCGCGTTGCTCGGGCTCGCGTGGCTCGCGTTTCATGCGGCGTTCAACGGCGATCTCACGGCGCCTGTCGCGCGGTCGGTCGGTCACGTGTACTGGCTGACCGGCGTGCTGACGATCGTCTGGTCGCTCGGGGCCGGCAACGGTCCCGCGCTGGCGGCCGCCGGCCGGGTGCTGTCGGTCGCGGCCGGCGTTGTGCTGATCGTGCTCGGTCTCGGCGGCGTGCGGATCGCATCGGCCGTGCGCCGGCGCGAGAAGGCGCAGGCGCTCGAGGCGCGCGCACCGGCGCAGCGTCCGGCCGAGCCGGCGATGGCGCCCGCGTCGTCGCCCGCACCGCAGCGTGCCGAGCCCGTCGTCAGCCGTCCCGCGGCGCCCGCGGCATCGTCGCCGGCTGCATCCGGTTCCAGTCGATCGTCAGGCGGCGTCGCACTCGACGAACGCCCGCCGATGCAGGATTGACCGGCGATGCGTCGCGCGAGCCGCCTGCCGCCCGACGCCGCTGTCCATGCTTTTGACGCAGCGCTTGGTGCGCTGCTTTTCTTATTCTCTTCATCCCGTCCGCAGCCATGCACGACAAAATCCTGATTCTCGACTTCGGTTCGCAAGTCACCCAACTGATTGCGCGGCGTGTGCGTGAAGCGCACGTCTACTGCGAAATCCATCCGAACGATGTGTCCGACGACTTCGTCCGCGAGTTCGCGCCGAAGGCGGTGATCCTGTCGGGCAGCCACGCGAGCACGTACGAAGACCATCAGCTGCGCGCGCCGCAGGCCGTGTGGGATCTCGGCGTGCCGGTGCTCGGCATCTGCTACGGCATGCAGACGATGGCCGTGCAGCTCGGCGGCAAGGTCGAGTGGAGCGACCATCGCGAATTCGGCTACGCGGAAATGCGTGCGCACGGCCATACGCGCCTGCTCGACGGCATCGAGGATTTCACGACGGCCGAAGGCCACGGGATGCTGAAGGTCTGGATGAGCCACGGCGACAAGGTTGCCGAGCTGCCGCCGGGCTTCGCGCTGATGGCGTCGACGCCGAGCTGCCCGATCGCCGGCATGGCCGATGAAGCGCGCGGCTACTACGCGGTGCAGTTCCACCCGGAAGTCACGCACACGGTGAAGGGCCGCCAGATCATCGAACGCTTCGTGCTGCAGATCGCCGGCGCGAAGCCCGACTGGATCATGAAGAACCACATCGAGGAAGCCGTCGCGAAGATCCGCGAGCAGGTCGGTGACGAGGAAGTGATTCTCGGCCTGTCGGGCGGCGTCGATTCGAGCGTCGCGGCCGCGCTGATCCATCGCGCGATCGGCGACCAGCTCACGTGCGTGTTCGTCGACCACGGCCTGCTGCGCCTGAACGAAGGCAAGATGGTGCTCGACATGTTCGAGGGCCGCCTGCATGCGAAGGTCGTGCACGTCGATGCGGCTGACCAGTTCCTCGGCCACCTGGCCGGCGTGACCGATCCGGAAGCGAAGCGCAAGATCATCGGCCGCGAATTCGTCGAGGTGTTCCAGGCCGAGGCGAAGAAGCTGTCGAAGGCGAAGTGGCTCGCGCAGGGCACGATCTACCCGGACGTGGTCGAATCGGGCGGCACGAAGACGAAGAAGGCGACGACGATCAAGAGCCACCACAACGTCGGCGGCCTGCCGGAAACGCTCGGCCTGAAGCTGCTCGAGCCGCTGCGCGACCTGTTCAAGGACGAAGTGCGCGAGCTGGGCGTCGCGCTCGGCCTGCCGCCGGAGATGGTGTACCGTCATCCGTTCCCCGGCCCGGGCCTCGGCGTGCGGATCCTCGGCGAAGTGAAGCGCGAATTCGCGGATCTGCTGCGCCGCGCAGACGCGATCTTCATCGAGGAACTGCGCGGCACGACCGCGACCGCGCAGGATGCAGCTGCCGGCCTGTGCGGTGAAGCCGACGTCGGCAAGAGCTGGTACGACCTGACGAGCCAGGCGTTCGCGGTGTTCCTGCCGGTCAAGTCGGTCGGCGTGATGGGCGATGGCCGGACGTATGACTACGTGACGTCGCTGCGCGCCGTGCAGACGACCGACTTCATGACCGCACACTGGGCGCACCTGCCGTACGCGCTGCTGGGTCGCGCGTCGAACCGGATCATCAACGAGGTGCGCGGGATCAACCGGGTCGTGTACGACATCTCGGGCAAGCCGCCGGCGACGATCGAGTGGGAGTGAAAATCCTGATAAATCAGGGGCTTATTCGATTCTCGCACTCGCGTATTCGTTGATGTTGCGTTAGCTCGTAACTGGATCCCTGCTTCAGTTCGTCCGCTGTCCAGGCTCAGATTTGGACAGGATTTGGACAAGAAACGGCTTGGCAACTGCCAAGCCGTTTCGCATTGTAGCCTTTTTCTCGGGTCACACTGCTCAACCCCACGTGTGGGCAAATAGCGGGGGAATTGGGTTTGCGGCCATTGAAAATCAAAAGGATGGCACGTAGTTTCGACTGCGGCGGGTCTTTGCCCGCCGGCCGTTCGGTGCAACAGGGAGATGAACTATGCCTTCGTCCAAGAAGACTACCGAGGCAACGACCGCAGAACTGGCATGGTTCAAGCTCGACAATTACGCTGGACTCAGTCAGCTCTCGGCGCTGGGCTGGGCTGGCTTGGTGGGGGATCGTCTCGCCATACGCCGGGCTATTGATGGTGGCATTCCCGAGTCGGTGGTCAGTGTCTTCAAATCGATCAAGGCTCAGCCTCTGAAGCCGCTCGGCTCAGGTGTCCGGTACACCGGGGCTAGCCATGCGGCCAACACGGCGACGGTCAAGTCCCTGAATCTGAATCGTCTCAGGCATCTCACCGACGAGGCAGCGCTGTCGCGTGGCCACAACGGCGCTGATGCGGTTGTGGACGAATTGCTGGCTCGCAATCCCGAATCGCCTTTCCAGCGATACGCTCACGTGATGGTCTCGATCGATGCACCGAAGGATCAGATCGTCGATGACTTCGAGCGCTGGCTGGACGGGTGGCTGGCGGCTTCGGCGTCTTTGTCCGGTACGGACTTTCAAAACGGCGACTACATGGACAAGGCACGAAACAGATGGATTCCGCTACGTGCCGTACCGTGGTATGACCTTGACCTGTTCGAGCGGATGACGGGAAAAGCCGTGCCGCCGGCGTTCCGGTGGAGCCGGCTCTTTCCTGGCGTGGATGCCGAAGCACTGGAGTCGAAGAAAAAAGGTGCTCGCAATGCGGCGGCCCAATTGTTCTCGGACGACACGCTTACCGTTTTGCAGAGCATGGCCTAGCACGGCGTAGTGTGGCCACTGTTTCTCCGATCTGGAAAATTTCCGCGACGAATTTCTTTCCTGTTCATCGATCTTCGCTCCGCTGCATAATCCGATTTATCAGTCGATGATCTTCGGTTGATGGTCCAGTGCTTGTTGAGGATGTCTATTTCATCTGGAAGACATCACCGAAACAGACGCGGCTCTTGCGCATTCTGGATCTCGCTCTTTAACAATCGAAGTTTTCTTTTCCTGCTTCTGCGCCGGTCGACGCGGGGGCAGCGATCCCTTTTCAACCAGAAACTTGCATTACGGCAACTGGACGATGCGAGTAGGCCACTGATGGCTTGACAACACACGAGATGTCGTCAGGCGTACGCATAGGCCGACGGGATGAAGTGACTCTGTGACAGTGGTGGTTATTGCATTGTCCGAGTCGACAGTCTGGCTCTGTACCCAGGTGCAATTGAGCGCGGGAGGGTGTTCCATCCAGACGGATTCTTCGTTTATGTTTTGTATGACTAAGGAAAAAGAGAAGCAAATCGCGGCCGTTGGGGCTAATGCTCGGCAATTGCGTTCCACTCCGCGTCCATTAGGCAAACTGGATTTCGAGCAGCTTGCCGAACTTGCTTTAGGACACTTCGACACGGTCGTTGAGGAGATCCTTGAACTTGAAGGTAAGCACGAAGGCAAGGAGTTCGTGGCTTTCAATCCCCGGCGACGGGACACCGAGCTTGGTTCGTTCAAGATCAACGCCGAGACGGGGGTGTTCTGTGATTTCGCATGCCAGGACGAGTGCCGGGGCGGAGACCTGATTGCGCTCGCAGCGTATATCTGGGGGGGCAGTCAAAGCGAGGCTGCCCTGAGCTTGCAGAAAGAGTTAGAGGTGCGAGGAATTAGACTTCCCTCGAATGCCACCACTCGTCCGATGCAACCCCGCAGCATGGTCAAGACGGTCGCACCGATGCTACTCATGGCTCCGATCCCTGATGGTAGTCCGGAACTCGATGTGCGTCGTTTCTTGGCGAAGGGATGTACTCTGGAAAACCGTTACGACTACGTGAATGCGAGTGGTGAACTCTGCTTCGTCCAGTTGCGTTTGCGTCGGGAGGGCGGTCAGAAGACCTTCGTAACGCTGCATGTTAAGCAGCGTGAGGATGGTGCGCTGGACTGGACCGGTGGAATGCCGGATGGTCTACGCCCGTTGTTTGGTTTGCTCGATTTGATCGAAGCTATGCCGGAACAACCGGTATTCGTTGTCGAAGGCGAAAAGGCCGCACGAGCACTGCGGCAATCGTATCCGACGATGATCGTTGTGACGTCGGCAGGCGGCGCTCAGGCACCAGCCAAGACCGACTGGTCCCCGGTGGCTGAGCGAAGGGTTCTCATCTGGCCGGATAACGATGAGGCCGGAATGAAGTACCGGGACCGCGTTGCTGCGCTGATCGGCGCCGTAGAGCCTACTACGCGGATCAGGAGTATCGATCCAGAGAAGCTCATGCGTGGCATTTGTGAGGTACAAGGCTGGGACTATGGCGAAAAGGCCGAGTCGATGCAGGGATGGGATGCCGCTGATGTAATGGCGTTGGGGCTTGACGATGACGTCGTAGGTAAACTGCTAGAGAACTCGATTGTTGATGTACCTGTTCGAATTGAGCAATGTGAATCGGTGACGCAGGCCGCTTCCGCCGACTGCGTCGCCGCACATGTAACGTGGCAATCGGGAAAGCATTACGAAGTAACGCCGGGTGGTGTGACTGTCTGGAAACAGCAGGGAGACCAGAAGGTTCCCGTTCGTGTGTCGTCGTGCGTTGAGATCCTGCGTCAGCTCCGGGATAGTGAAAGCTCGGGGTGGAGTCTCGAACTGCGCTTGTATAAGCCCGATGGCAAGCAGCAAACCATCATCGTGCGACGAGCGATGCTGAGCGATAACAAGGCTTTTCGGGAGACGATCAACGATCTGGGCGTGATCGTGTACAACTGGCAAGAGTTTCACGATTACCTTGCTCATGCCATTACCCGGGACACGCATGACCTGGTGCGTAGCGTGGGCTGGAATGGCCCTCTGTACGTTCAGGCGAATCGTGTCTATGGGCTGGGAGCGGAAGCAGTGGCGCTTGATCCAGACGCTCCGGTGTGCGCTGCGTTTGAGCAGTGCGGTACGCTCGAAGAATGGAATGCGCAGATCGGTCGATACTGCGAAAGAAATTCCCGTCTCATGCTCGCCGTTTGCCTGTCGCTTGCCGGACCATTTCTGCATTTGCTTGGTATCGAGCCGGGCGGTGTCCATCTGGTCGGACAAAGCAGTGTAGGGAAAACCACGGCGATGCGTGTGGCTGCATCCGTCTGGGGAAGCGTAGCGGGATTTGTTCGGTCGTGGCGTTCGACGTCGAATGGTCTCGAAGCCGTTGCGGCAAGCATGAACGATTGCGTGCTGTTGTTGGACGAGATGAACCAAGCGACGCCCTTGGAAGCCGGCGAGGTGGTTTATATGCTCGGCAACGGGCAGGGCAAAGTCCGTATGACCCGTGCCGGGGCAGGCAGCCGACTCTATCAATGGCGGCTTCTCTTCATGTCGACGGGAGAGATTCCGTTGCAGCAACACATCGAGTCGGTGGGCAAGAAGGTGCGTGCAGGCATGGACGTTCGCCTGCTGAATATTCCGGCTGACGCGGGGCGTGGTCTTGGATTGTTCGAGTCGCTGGACGTATTCGAGAGCAGCAGAGCCTTGGCGGATCACCTCAACGCTGCGACTAGCGAGGTTTACGGAGTAGCGGGAGATCAATGGTTGACGTTTCTTACTGACAAGGTTTCGAACGGACAGTACCAGTCGTTTTGCCGTCAATTGAAGGAACGGCTCCGTGAAATTGAGAGGCAGTTTCCGGCCAATGGCAGCGGCCAGGTGATGCGGGCGGCCCGACGTTTCGCATTACTGGCACTTGCTGGTGAACTGGCCGTCGAGGCGGGCATCGGTGGCTGGGTTAGCGGTTCACCTACTGCCATGATGAAGCGTTGCTTCGATGAGTGGGTTCGAGAACGTGGGGGTACGGAGGCCGCTGAGGAAGCGCAGGCATTGCGGCAGGTCCAGCATTTTTTTGAGCAACACGGGCAATCCGCTTTCCAACGGCTCGTTCGAGTTCCAGGCGTTGGCGACGACTTGGAACGGGAACGGACGGTCAATAACCGGGCTGGCTATGTAGATGCCGCAGAGGAGATTTTCTACGTACTACCGGAAGTATTCCGAAATCGGGTTTGCGATGGGCTGGACTACAAGTTCGTGGCGGAAGTGCTGAGCAGACGCGGAATGCTACTCGCCGATACCAGCAAAACGGTCCGGGTACCTAGCGTCGGGTCGATTCGAGCATGGAAGATCAGCGCTCGGATCGTTGGATACTCCCCGGAGTTGACGGAGAGCGATGAAGGGCCGCAGGTAACGTAACCGTGAGGTGTGACAGCTGTGACATGGCTGTCACGCTGCTTTTCCTGCGGAAACCCTTGTCAATAAACGGTTGTGACAATGTGACAGATGTGACGTGTCAAAAAGTCAATGCAGGTCTCAGGATGGTGGAGCCATAAAGTCAGGCAGATTTCCATCGTCCTGAAGCTCTTTAAGATTGCATTGTTTCATACGTCACATTCGTCACAATGTCACATCGCTTGTCTGGCAGTGGTTTTTGAGTTTCGGGCGGTGTCGCGGTGTCGTCACGGCTGTCACGGGTGCTGGAGAAGAATTTTTTCTATATTTCTGGCTAGGGTTGACAGTCGGATTTAGTTCAAATTGCAGAACGGAATGCCTAACGGATACTGCAAGAAACTAGATTATATTTTGGGAGGAGCGAATGTTTCGAGTCGACATCGAAAACAAGCAACTGATCGAGCTGAAACCTACCGGCTTTGGTGATCTTCGGCTTCGGGAGCGGTTCGACATTCAGGAGTGGATCGAGAAGGCCCCGGGGATCATTGGCGAGGGTCTGCTGATGATCGGCAAGGAAGTTATCCTTCCATCAGGAAAGCGGTTAGACCTTCTCTGTATAGACAGGGCCGCAGCGCTCGTCATCATTGAGCTAAAACGTGACGATTCCGGATCCTCCGTCGAGTGGCAAGCAATCAAATACGCTTCGTATTGCTCTGCTTTTTCGCCGGACGACATCTTCAAACAGTATGCGCAGTATCTCGGGTGTACGGAACAGGAGGCTGCTCTGGCGATTGAAGAATTCATCGCTTGCGATATAGAAGCGCTCAATAGCAGTCAGCGCATCATCCTGGTATCCAAAGAATTCAATCCAGAGGTCATTTCGGCCGTGTTGTGGTTGCGTGAATTCGGCCTTGAGATTCAGTGCACCAGGCTGGCCCCGTACTTGGACAGCGACAACCAGCTTTTCATCAAGCCCGAGACGTTGGTTCCGTTGCCTGAGGCAAAGGACTATATCGAAAGGAAGGAAACCAAGCAGCGCAATCTCTCCGATGCAATCAGGGAATGGACCGGGTACTGGTTCGTCAATGTCGGTGAAGGTCCGCATCGAACTTGGGAGGACAACCGGAAATTCAATTTCATCGGTGCAGGCCAAGGGACACGCTACTCATCGGCCCTGAGACGTCTCTCTGTCGGCGACAAGCTTTACGCCTACATGAAAGGTCTGGGGTACGTTGGCTTGGGAGAAGTTGTGAGCGCTGCGGTGATGATCCGGGACTACACATTGCCCGAAACACAGACTACTCTTCTCTCCGCCGGTTTGAAGGCCGAGCATCCTGACGAAAACTCCGACAATGAGGAGCTATCGGAATACGTCGTTGGCGTTAGGTGGCTCAAGTCTGTCGGCAAGGATCAAGCGAAGACCTTTCCCAAAATCTTCGCCAATCAAAACGTTGTCTGCAAACTTCGTGATGAAGCGACACTCAAGTTCCTTCAACAGGCGTTTGGGGTGTGACGAACGGGCCCGATCCGGCGTTCGGGGTGGCAGGGATAGTTGCCCCTGAGTGGTCGTCGTTGACCGCTGCCGCCCATTGCTTCGGTATGAGGTCCCACATCGCCCGGTTGATACTCCGGACCTTGGGCGATGGATGAGCTGACGTGAAAACGTGGAGACCCAGTGACAGCATGAACGCTTCGGCCTTGCGGGCTTTTCTCCCGACTAGGACTGCCGTCTTCAAACGATCGAGCCTAGAATCCAAAATTTTCCAGCTTTAGGGCAAGACTTCGTAGCGCCAATTGTAGTTACTGTAAAGGTATTCGCCGCCGTCATCCCTGTCGGTTAGCTTGGCCCACAATCTGAACTTGGTGCCGACAGGGTAATCTCTGGACAGCTTCTTTGAGCATTCGACATGAAGGGAAATCGGATACTTACCGCCAGCAACCGGACGAATGTGAACCTTGTCACGAAGCCCAGATCGTTGCTCCGGCACAAAGCTTTCCACAACTACATACTCGTATGAATTGTCTTGGGCCATATGCAAATCTCCTTCCTGTCCGAGTTCGGATTCGTACGCTTCTTAGATACTCATCGACGCGGTAATGCGATCGCTCAGAGCTGTCGCAGTTCCTTCATCGCAACAACAACAGTTCCGGCACAGCATCCGCTCCGCACCAGACGATTGCGTTCTGCTTGTATCGAACGCCAATCCGTTTCGCAGCCTCAAGCGAAATCCCGAGCACGAGAAGGCTTGGCTCAGCCCAATCGCTGGACGGATGGCGGCCGACGCCACTGACGAAGCGCACACCGCGTGACGTCAGTTCGTCGGTCAGTTTCTTCTGCAGAGCCGCGTTAGTTTCGTCGTCGCACTTTCGGCTGTATGGATTCCATGCGGTCAGAAAAGCGCTCGATTCGACGCCTGATGCTTCGTGTAGCGCAGCGAGCGCCTTGCTCCGCTGACCGACACGCAGCGTCATGGACCATTCACCTTCCACGCAGTATAAGGTTTCACGATAGGCTTGGATCGTGGCTGGGTTGATGTTCGAATGTGTGGTCACAAGCGCTCCCCGATTGCTTTCTGGTCTGTTCAATGAGGCCAGTCTTCGTGTGCCAGTGGTGCTTGATTCAATTCTTCACGGTAGGTGTGCCAATGGGGCAGATGATGGTCCATTAACGCCATGAAACGGTCGTTGTGGTGTCGCTCCATCAAATGAACCAATTCATGGACGAGGATGTATTCAAGGCACTGGACTGGCTTTTTCGCCAGCTCAAGATTCAGCCAAATGCGGCCGGCATCGATACTACAACTGCCCCACTTGGTTTTCATCTTCTTGACGCCCCAATCGGCGACCTCGATGTCAAGCAGCGATTGCCACTTCTCAAGCATAGGGGGGATCATCGCCTTTAGTTGTTCTCGATACCAGCGCTCGATGACCTTCAGGCGCTGCTCAGCGCTCATTCCTGGCCGGACCTTGAGCTCCATCGTGGTTTTGTTGCGCAGCACGACTGTTGCGGGTCCGTCGTGAAACACGACTCTGATTCGGTAGCGTCGCCCCTGGAAGTAATGGCTCTCGCCACTGACCATTTCTCGCTTCGATTGACGAGGTTGGGCCTCGAATTTCTCTCGCTGCCTGCGGATCCATCCCAGCTTGCCGATTACCGCCAAGCGAATGGCGTCGTCGCTGACCGTGAGTGGAGCAGCTACACGCACTCGTCCATTCGGCGGATAGACTCCGAGGTGGAGGTTCTTGATCGACTTCCGGACGATTTCGACCGACAGCCCGCTCACCGTGATGTAGTGGTGAACCTCAGTAACCATGCTGACTCTTCACGAGATCGAGAATTGCATCAATTCGGGCGTCGTCTTCGCCCAGGACTGATTTGATCGCATTGCGGATCTTCCGAGTCTTCATGATATTGCTGCGCCAGTCATCCTGACGAGCAATCAAGATCGCATGATCGACGCTCACCGCGAGATTTTCGTCCTTGTCGAGGTTGTCGTACAACGCCTTCTGTTCGACGGATTTCAGCGAAGCAGGGTAGGTCGAGCCCGACGATGGACTTTGTGCCTGCTTTGCCAGCTTGACGAGTTCGGCAAGGTACTCTTCGTAGGCGACGGCATCAGCCTTTCGCTTCTCGATCAAAGCGTCAAGAAGCTCGGACATCTTCTCGTAGTACTTGGGATTGATCGGCTGCTCGTCAATGATGAGCTTACGGACGTTGTTTTCAATCGTCTCTGCTACCGCATCCTTGTTCTCACGAATCCCTTTGGGAAGCTTGTCTACCGCCCCGACGCCACGCTCAACGATAAGCTGGATCAAGGACGTATCATCGAATGCGGAAATCGTCTCGCTGTCGTCAGCTCGGATGTACGTGTCAATCAGATGGCGCATGGCCGGTTCGTACATCTTCAGGTCAATGTAGTCTCCGCTGGCGAGCTTGACCTCGTTGCGAACCTTTTCGAAGTGGCTGGTTTCTTCCTTCAGGCTCTCGATTTCTGCGGACGAGTAGCCCGCTTCATCAAGATCGTTAGCAATGACAGCATAGGCTCGGATGAGCGTAGCCGTGAATTTGTACAAGGCCAAGCGTATCGGCTCGTTCTCCTTCAGCTGCTCGGCGTTTCCTGAGTCCTTCGCACAAAAATATCGAAGATATGCTGCGGTGTCTTTTGGTGCCTCCACCGGTTCGCAGAGAGCCTTGATAGCCTCACGGGCCTCTTCGAGGTGCTCTCGGGCCTTGATCAGGCGATCCTCCAGCAATCCGGCTACGTCGTCCTTGTCGTAACCGTCGAGCGCTCCCGAGGTGTAGTCGTGAACAGCGCTACCGATGCTCTTGAAGAGATCCTTGTAGTCGATGACATACCCGTATTCCTTGTCGTCGCCATCGAGCCGGTTCACTCGGCAGATCGCCTGGAACAGTCCGTGATCACGCATCTGCTTGTCGATGTACAGGTACGTCGCAGAGGGGGCATCGAAGCCGGTCAGCAGCTTGTCAACGACGATCAACAGCTTCATCTGTCCCGGCTCGTCGATGAACTTTTTCTTTACATCCTTTTCGAACGACTCAGCATCTTGGCCGTTGAGCATCTTCGTGTAGATCTCGTACTGGCTCAGTTTTTCCGTGAGCCCTTCCGCGCTTTCACCCTTGATATCCGCAGTAGCGGGTCGATAGCTAGTGACGATTGCACACTTGCCTGCGAGGTCGGTCTTGCTGAATAGCTCGTAGTATTTGCAGGCCTGATAGATGCTTCCGGATACGAGCATCGCATTGCCGTGACCGCTCATCAACCGATCCTTGGTTGCCATGTCGAGCAGAATGTCGGCGACGATCTTCTCCAACCGAGACTGGCTGGAAAGGACTCGCTGCATGGTCCCCCATTTCTGCTTGAGCTGGGCCTTGGCGAGGTCGGTCAGTTCCTTGGTCTTCGATTCAAACCACTGGTCGATCTTCTTTGTCGAGGTGATGTGCTGATCGACGTCACGGGCCTCGTAGCGTAGATCAAGCACCACGCCGTCACGAACAGCCTCGTCAAACTTATAGGTGTGGATGTACGAGCCGAAAACTTCGAGACTCGTTGCCTTGTCAGCCTTGAGCAGCGGCGTACCGGTAAAGCCGATGAACATCGCATTCGGCACGATTGCTTTCATCGCCTTATGCAGTTCGCCGGATTGGGTCCGGTGGCACTCATCGACGAAAACGTAGATGTCGCCTTTGGCCCGGAAGTCGGGCGGAAGCGCTCGCTCAATTTCCTCGACGTAACCCGCAACATCTCCGAACTCTTCGCTGTCCTCTTTGCCGCCGAACTTGTGGATTAGCGAACAGAGCAGCCACGGCGTCGTGGCGTTGAGCTTGGTGATCAGATCGCCGCCGCTCTTCGTGCGATAGATTTCCTCGTTGACGCCCTTGAAGACCTTTTCGATCTGCTCGTCCAGCTCGGTCCGGTCTGTAATGATGAGGACACGGGCATCCTTGACGTTCTCCCGAATCCACTTCGTCAACCAGACCATCGTGAGGCTCTTACCAGAACCCTGTGTGTGCCAGATAACGCCGCCTTCCCGGCGTCTCACGTAGTTCTGTGCGGCCTTGACGCCGAAGTACTGATTCTGTCGACAGAGTTTCTTCGTGCCGGCGTCGTACACGATGAAATCGTGGATCAGTTCAAGCAAGCGAGCCTTGCTGCAGACCTGGGTGACGTGGCGATCCAGCAGATTCTCGATCGGACTATCTTCCTTCCACGTAAGGTAGTACTTCTCCTGCGTTTCGATGGTGCCGTAGCGAAGTCCCTCGGTATCGTTGGCCGCCATGACGAATTGCATGGTCGAAAAGAAGTGCTGAATGAACACTTTCTTCTGGTTGTCGAGGTTCTGCCGGATGCCTTGCGAGACTGAGACGGTGGAGCGCTTCAGCTCGAGCACTCCGAGAGCGATACCGTTCACATAGAGAACGATGTCAGGACGCTTCGTGTTGGCTTTCGGATCAGCACCGTTAACTGTCACTTCCTCTGCGATACCAAAGTCGTTGCTGAGGGGTTGCTTCCAGTCAATCAGCCAGACAGTCTGCACTTGCTCGCCAATTTCCGGCTTGACGTGAATGCCGTAGCGAAGCATCTCGTACACAGCCTTGTTCCGATCGTAGATGCTCTTGCTTTGGTCGCCTGCGGCCTTATCGAGAAGGTGTATGGCTCGGGTGATGAGGGCATCGTCGTAGCCCTGTCGCTTGAGGAAACTGCTCAGCAGCTCGTGGTCGACGTTCCGGTTCCCGACGCGGTCGATCCAATCGCCCAGGTACTCGTACCCCAGCGAGTCCCGAAACAGCTTGACGACACGCTCCTGCGTCTTCTTCTCTTTTTGGCCGACAGTGCTCATACGAGACGGATTCTCCCAGTCAACAGTTCTTGCATCATCCCTTGCTTGACAGCAAGAGTTTTGTCTCGCTTTCGTTCGAGTGCAGAGATTTCAGTGTCCATGTCGGAAAGGACTGATGCGATGGCGGTTTGCTCTGCTTTTCCGGGGAGTCGAAGCGCAGCGTCGAGCAAAGCCACCTTGGACAGGTTGTAGCGGGTTGAGCCTTGCGCTAGCGACTTAATGAGTTCACGCCCCACTGGCCCACGTAGGTAATAGGCCATGAACAAACCATTAACTTGTGCATCGCTCTTCAGGCGGAATCCGAAACAAAAGCTGTTCAAATAGAGATCCTCGATGTCGTGTGCAACCAACGCACACATCGCAACTTCTTCCGGCGTTTCGGATGAGCCATTGAACAACAAGTCGCCTTTGAGAACACGATTCTGCGTTTCTCCAATACACACATCGACCGTGTCGAAGGCTTCGCAGTCGATGACTACGTTCATCATTACATTTACGAACGGGACGTAATACGCTGTGCCACTGGAAAAGTCGTCTTTGCTCTTTCCGATCAGCCCACCATAGGTGGTACCCAGCTCCTTCAACCGCTTCATCTGCCACTCCCCGCTAAACCCCGTCAAACGTTGCTTACCAGTGAGCAACAACTGCATCGTGGCCTGCTTGATGTCATACTTCTTGGCGATGAGCTGGTCCAGTGATGAGATCAGCGCATCAACGTCGGAGAGTGCGGATGCGATGGCGTTCTGCTCGGGAATAGTAGGAACAGGGCACCTTAAGAGCTCAATTTGATTCAAGAAAAGGTTGGGCTGTGCACCCTGATTAACGCTGGTGAGGATTTGTGTCTGCGCACGGTTGCCCTGCATCCAGAACTGGATAAAGGAGCTGTCCGCTTTGCTAGATAGCTTCACCAATGCGGCGCTGCGAACGAGGACGCAATCAAAATTCGGCGGTACGACCGCTACTCGACCTATGGTTCCAGAGCATGAGATGAGAATATCTCCCGATGCCGGGTCGCACCGCTGCCGAATTCGTTCAAACTCTGCACGCCCAACGTAATCAACGTCTGAAACATCAATTCGTCCGTTCAGGATATTGCGTGCAGATAGAAGAAAATAGCCAGTCCTAGACCTAATCGGTGTAAGGTGTTCGCCGTCGGTGATTTTTTTCGAAATTTCGGATAATTGAGAGGTTCCCCAGTCCTCCGGAATCACCCCTAACTCGGTCCGCTTGTAACCCGGCTTCAGTTCCATGCAAACCCCATCTTCTTCAGGTGTTCATCGACACGAGCAGCGAGGGCATCAACCTCGGCGGTAAGCTTCGGCAACGGTGTTGTGTAACGGTCGGCCAACTCCTTAATACGGCCCGTCAGTGCCTGCGACACACGATCAAGTTCGGTCTGGACGTCTGCGACAAGCGTAGTCAGCCACTTGTCATCAACGACCAGTGTTTTGATTTCCGCTTCAGCGAGCTTGCCGTACTGGCCCGTGACCTTGCCATCCAGAGCTTTCTGGGCATCCTTCACCTTCTTGTTCGCCGCAGCTTCCTGCTCAATCAGTTCGAGGTATTCGTTCAGGATCTTGCGTTCGTCGGCAGCGTCAGAATCCTTCTTGATTTCGGATAGGCGAGCCTTCACGCTGACCTTCGTCAGCTTGCCCTTTTCGGTCTTGGCTTCGGCCAGCAACCCGTCTTCACCGCCATGCTCCTCGTCGAGTTCTTCCATCTGGCGGGTGATCGAATCACGCTCCGTTTCGAGCTGTTCGATGGCCTTCGCCTCGTCAGCGAAGTAGCGGGCAACGATAAGCGATGTCGGAATCAGATCCGTGTTCGGCTTGCCGTCGGCCAGCGCAGTCCATCCGTCATGAGCCAGCATGTACACATCGTCCTGCATCGTTTCTGCCCAGTACGTCATTAGATGCTGATAGACGTCATAGGCATCTAGGAGCGGTACTGCCTTGAATGTGTCGAGCAAACTCTCGGAGACTGTCTCGACTAACGCCTTGGGAAGGTCACCAATCTCGATGCCGGTGAGAAGCGAGACGTTTTCAGCTTTCCATTGATCGAAGTGGGAGTGGACGGTTTTCGTGAATGAAGCAAACTCGGGATGGCCGAAGATCGTCGCTTTGATAGCGTTCGCCGGAACCTTCAGTTCACTATAGCCAAGTCGATTCGCCGTATCAAACAAAGCCGACCGAACGCTCGGCAGGACGGTCCAGTAGCGAGCGAGATCGTCAATGTCGTGATCGGGAATGCCGCCGAGTAGGTGAGCTGCGATGTCCTGCACGTCTTCGGGCTCGGTGCTGTCGATGTACCTCGGGATATTCAGGTTGAAGTCGTTGTCAGCGATTTCCGAAACGGGCACAAGGCGGGAGAATTTCGGTATCTCGGTCTGCTTGTTGAAGGCGTCAACGATCTTGTGAATGTCCTGGGCTCGCAGGCGGTTCTTGTTGCCGTCCTTCACGTAGCCCTTGCTAGCATCGATCATGAAGATGCCCTTGCGAGCACCAGCATGTTCCTTGTCGAGCACAATGATGCATGCTGGGATGCCCGTGCCGTAGAACAGGTTGGCCGGCAGGCCGATGATGCCCTTGATGTAGCCTCGCTGGACGATCTGCTTCCGGATCGCACCTTCAGCTCCGCCCCGAAAGAGAACACCGTGAGGAAGAATGACCGCTCCCTTGCCAGTGCTTCTGAGCGAGGTCAGGATGTGCAGCAGAAAGGCATAGTCACCGTTTTTCTCCGGCGGAATGCCCAGGTCGAATCGGTGATACAGGTCGTTCGCAGGATCGAATCCGTTGCCCCAGGCTTTCGTCGAAAACGGGGGATTAGCGACGACGAAGTCGAAGGTCTTCAGCAGACCGTTGGCCTGGACGAAGTGAGGGCTAGACAGTGAGTTATCCTTCCAGATTTCCGCTGTCGGGCAATCGTGGAGGATCATGTTCATCTTGGCTAGTGCGGACGTGGCGTTGTCCATTTCCTGGCCGTAGATAGTCAGGTCAACTCCAGCGGAGCCCTTGGCTTCGTCGTGAGCCTTGATGAGCAGCGATCCGGAGCCGCATGTCGGGTCGTAGATCGTCTGGTCCGAACTCGTGGCACTCCCGATGCCGATGACTCTCGCCATGACACGAGAAACTTCGGCAGGGGTATAGAACTGTCCCTTCGATTTCCCGGAGTCGGTTGCGAAGTGGCGCATCAGATACTCGTATGCGTCACCCAGGATGTCATCGCCTTCGGCTCGATTCGACCGGAAGTCGAGCTCGGGGGTGTCGAAGATTGAAACGAGGTTGGACAGACGGTCCACCATCTCCTTGCCTTTGCCGAGCTTCTCGGGATCGTTGAAGTCGGCGACATCGATCACGCCCTTCAGGTCGTTCGCTTCGGCAAGCTTGCTGATGATCTTGTTGAGCTTATCGCCAATCTCCTTGTCGCCCTTCAAGGCAACCATGTCGGCGAAGCTCCCGCCGGCTGGTACATCGAGTAGAGCGTCTGGTTGGCCGGAATATTTGTCGGAAACGTACTTGACAAACAGCAGGACGAGAACGTAGTCCTTGTACTGGGAGGCGTCCATGCCTCCACGAAGTTCGTCGCACCCTTTCCAGAGGGAACTGTAAAGCTCGGATTTCTTGATTGCCATAGATGGTATTTGGTCAACAGCGGCCCGGGATGCTTGGCAGAGGCTGATCTAGCGACGCTCCGTCCACGCCCAGAGATATTGCGGGATTTTACAGGTGTCGGCGGCACGACAGGAGGAGAAAGGGGGCGTCACTGGCGTGGCGCTTCTGTGACGAAGCGTGTTAGCTGGAAACCCGCTCCAGATAAGGCTTGTGACAAGGTGACAAATGTGACAGGAGAAAGAGCACGAATTTGCGGGAGGCATCGGATTTCCCGCTACTGTTCTGCCTCGCCCTCAACGGGATACAGGTTGGGTTTCCAGTTGTCACATCTGTCACCTTGTCACAAGCGTTGCTGGGCATGGGTTTCATCCTGTCACCGACCGGATTATGCATGTCCCGGCTGTCACAGCGATCGAGGGCTTGGCCTCTGGTCACTTCCGCCAACGAATTTCCAAAATTCGGCGGGCGGCGGGAGGGCTCAGTCGTTGCTAGAACGTGGATGGGAAACACGCAGGGAAGAACGATCCCGCAAACTACGGCACGCGTGAGTCGATTGAACCTAAAAAAGCTCTCGCCGAAGCAAGAGCAACAGGCATTTCACTGCCCGACAAAGCAGTTCAGCAACCTCTGTCCGAAGTAGAGCCAGGCGACGCCGATGACGATCCAGACGACCGGAGCGATGACGAGCCAGAAGATAGCGTGGAGGAGGATCATTGCTCATTCCCTTGTCTCGAAGCGACACGACGATCGAGCTTGGACTTCAGACTCGCATTCCCAGCACCGCCACCAGCTTCAGCATCGGCTCCACCGCTGTCTTCCAGGTAGAACTCTTCGACAACTGCAGGAACGTCGCCCCCCGACTCTTCGAACGCGCCGTTGCCGAACCCGAGCCGTGCTGCAACGTCGAGTGCGGCTTGGTCGAAGCCTCCAGCCTTCCGCTCACCGTCGACCTTGCGAGCATATGCAATGGCCTCCGTCAACTTGAAGCCGGATCCGACAACAAGATCGACGTAGTAGATGGCTGTACGATAGCTTTGCGTGGTTGACTTCCCCCTTAGCCGAAGTTCCAACGGCATGGATGCAAGCAATTCGCCCGACACCGCACTGAAGTAATGAAGCCGCGCCGCCAAAGTCCGAATCGAGTTGTACGACGTGGTTCTGAAGATGAACGTGCCGAACTCGTCTTCATCGCCGATTACGACGTTCAACCGACCGTACGGCTTACACTGCCCATTACTATAGGGGCAGGCGTCCGGCGACGGGCAAGGCAGCGCTTCCATACCATCGTTCGTGACGCGACGACATGTCTCGCCATTCCCCACGCACATCGGCCGCCCGGTGCCACGATCGAACAGTGAGTATTCTGACCGCAGATTCAGATCCGGATCGTTGAACAGCAACTGGATCGGAATCGAGCGTAGCTTGCCGTTACCGCTAGCGGCACGCAGCCCTTCATCGAAGCGATGGAGAATCCAGCCGTCCCTATTCTGGACCTGGGTGGTGATCGTGAACTGATCGTCCTTCTCGGGGAGACGCTTGCCATTCTTCTCGACAACACGACCAATCGAAATCCGCCCAATGACAGGCGGCGTGATTGCAAGACCTTTCAACATTGCTGCCTCCTTGGGCTAGACTGATACGAGGAACCGGCGAGAGCCGGGTTTGGTGATGGCGTACTGCGATGCCAGTTCGGGGTGGTCGGCAAGAAGTTTCTTCAGGTCGATGCCTGAGCCGTCCTTGCTTCGTTTGCACGACACTTCGCCGGTTTCGAAAATCGCCCGGGAAGCGTCGCCCATCGCCTGCTGGATGTGTTGCTTGAGTTGGGATTCGACTTGTTCCCGAGTTTCGATTTCAGTTCGAACGCTGACGAAATCAGCAAACGTCGCCGACAACGAACGGTCGTCGGAGAAATCGACTGTGCACCCAGCGTCTCCGGGAAACAGGCAACGCAAAGCTCGATCAGCGGAATCGGAACCGTCAGCCGGTGGCGGCGTGTCGGTTTCGACGTACTGCCAGAACTGCGCTTCGAGTTCGATCAGCCTCTCGATGAGTTCGTCGTCCCGGTCAATGCGATGTACGTCTAGTTGCTGGCCGCAGACGAGAACAGCAACATGTGCAGCCTGCTTACCCGTCACGGCGAGTTGATGCTGAACCTGAAGTTCCACGTATTCCGGCACGCCATCCCGCCAAAGCTTCGCTCCATTGATGCCGGCGGTCTTGCATTCGAGAATCTGGACATCAGGCACCCCGACGACTTCCCGATCGAGATTCGCCAGCATGAATGGAACAGTCGGATGACGAAGAACGGCGTTCACTTTGCGCACCCGGTTGCCTGTCTGCTGCGTATATGCAGCGGCGACGATGGGTTCGAGGAGTGTTCCCCAGTACACCGGTGTCGTTGTGTCCTTCGGATCGGGCTTTTCGAGGCCAGCGTCACGACCGGTCTTTTCCAACCACAGTTCGAGCTGGCTCTTGTACGGATTCAAACCGACCGAAGCGGCAGCGTCACTGCCACCGATCCCGGACTTCCTTACCGTCAGCCAGTCGTCTCGGGCCAGCGTCTTGGTTTCGACAAGGCGAAGTGCTGCACGCCTGCGGGTTGCCCCGACAGTGCCTGTTGCAATACTCATGTTTAGCTCCTTGAAATGAAAGAATCCCGGTGAACCGAAGTTCAAGCCGGGCTGTGTTAGACGAAATAACTTCTGGACTACTATTTGTTTTAGGCGACAAAGCGCATAGCCTCATCCCACGCCCGTTGCTTCAGCGTCGCGCCATTTCCGAACCAAGCTGTATCCCGGCGATGATCGTCGCTGCGAGCCCGGCGATGATGGTCGATGTACTCCGTCACGGAATTGACAAGGCCCCATGCCGTACCGGTGGCAGAAGCAAGGTCCGAGCCTTTCCCGCTTCCGGCGAACAACTCTGCCGTTGCTTTGATGGCCCGTTCGTTTGTCCCCGTATCGATAGAAGCGGGAAGCGAGGATGGGGTATAGGCGAAGACACGGCGGAAATACTCTAGAGCGGTGTCTTGCTTGATCTTCCGTTCCGACAAGGCACGCATCCGAACCATGAACGCGTCCCACGACGACACGGCAATGCCGAGTTGTCGTTTCACTGCAAGCGGATCAAACTGACTGCGATGCGGAACCTTGATCGCTCCATTACTGTCTCCCAAGGCGATTTGCAGGGTGTTGTTGCAGACGACGCGTACCGATGTGAACTGTGCCGTCGTCGCCATCGTCCCGTCACAGGCTGTAGCCAGTAGAAGGTAGCCGTTCACTTCGTCGTTGCCCTTCAGGTTGACGGTCTGTCCGGTCCGGGCCAACGCCCAAAGCTTCTTGCCACCTTTCAATACCCCTGCGGTTTCAAGCTCGAAGCCGCCGACTTCGGTAAGGTCCCGGTAGAACTCAAGAATCTGCATCGGCTGAACGACCTTGTAGCGATCCGAGACAACTGACAGCGGCTCCTTAGTGTCGCTGCGGTAAAGCACTTTCTGTTCGGGGAAAGCGTGAATCGTGCCGAGACCGTCGCCGCCAGCAACGAAACGGACTTCGGACGATTCGATGACCCAGTCCATGCCCGCCTGCCGAGCCCACACTTCGAGGGGTTGATTCGGGGCAAGCTGATTGCCGAGGCCGTGCCAGGGTACCTCCCCGACGTAGGCCATTGATTTGACGAGATGCATATGAGCTCCCTGAATAGACGAGCGGATCCGGCTCGGACGAAGTCGAACTAGTTGAGAATGGAATGTGGGGGAACGCAGTAGCAGGATCAGCTACCAGAAGCAACGGAAGGAGTCAGGTGAATTCGCGGTGATTGGCCCACGGTTCGTCATCGTCCGAGCGGCGAAGGTTGCCAGTGAGGCGTTGTTTCAGATAGGTAGCAACTGCACTGACAGCTTCGATCAGTACGACAAGCAGAAAACTGATAGCGGCATTTTTCACTTTTGGGCTCCGTGGATAGAGGAAGCAACTCGCTTCCTGTATTCTTCTTATACCTGCGGCACCAAGGAAAATTGACCGGACGCCGTACATATCAGAACTAAACCCAAAGTGATGACTAAAGGACATTGCAATGACGGCGCGTGATAAAGCACCTCCTCGCAGAAGCTACTATTCGGTTAGAAGTGGAAAGCGGCCGCCTGGTGATGGTTTTAATTTGGATGAATTCAAGAGATTTTTTCGAACGGCATTTGATAAATTGTGGGAAGACGGCCTATTTCAGGAGTGGTTCGGCTATTCGTGTGTTGACGCTGGCGACGTAGATGGTAAGGCGGGGAGAGACATTGATTTGTTCGTGTTTCGAAAGCTCCGAGCAACGGGGCTTTGGCCGATCTGGGATAAGTTAAACAGTTATTCAGAGGAAAATTTGTTCGACATGATCGAATTTCTGCATGATCATGCATCGAAGGGCATTGATGGGAATTATCATCAATACAGCCAGTGTGGCTGGCACTACAGTAAATTTGATCCTCAAGGTGGTCGGGAGATCTTCCGCCAGGAGATGAATGAAATATTGGCGGACTACGGGCGTGGCTTCGAGCTTTCCCGTGATGAGGAGATTCTCACCTTAGCCGAAGACGAATTCGCCCCGATGCTATCTGCCGAAATTCCACATTCCGATAACGAAAATGTTCGAGATCGGATAGAAGCTGCGAAAGTGAAATATCGGCGTCGGTCGATTTCCGAGAGAAGGGATGCTATTCGAGATTTGGCGGACGTGCTTGAGTTCTTGAGGCTCGAAGTCAAGTCGGTGTTGAACTCAAAGGATGAGGCCGATCTCTTTCAGTTGGCGAACAATTTCGGGATCCGGCATCATCGTAAAGATCAGAAAACGGATTACGACTCATCGATCTGGCTGAGCTGGATGTTTTATTACTACCTCGCAACGATCCACGCTTGTCTTCGGCTCATCGAGAAGTCGAAAAAGAGTGAATCCGGTTCCAACGCTGCTGAGAGCCCTTAATCCGCTGCAGTCACGGTTAGCCGGTTATTCTTTCCAGATTTCAGCGTCTAGGCTGAACTGCTCGATGACTCCCTCAACGAGCTGACGTCGATATGCCGATAGGCTCCGGAGGCGGCGAAGAATTTCTAGTTCTTCAGCTGTTGGTTCGATAGCTTCGTCGTTCGGCGGTGCGCTCTTTGCAGGCCGACTGCGCTTCATGTCAGTAACCCCAAAACGAAGCCATTCTGGCGAAACGTCGAGCCAGTCTGCAAGCGTTTTGATCTTGTCGACAGTCGGTCTGGCTGTTCCCGTCAACCACTTCTGGGCCGCCTGCGGAGTGATCGGCTCATTGCTACGCAGATTGAACTGGGTAGCAAGTTCCGACGCAGTCTCGATCTTCTTCGAGCTGCGTTTGAGGGCCTGCCTGAGGCGGCTGGCAAAGGCTTTCTTGTCGTCAACGTCGGGCATTCCGCGAGTGTGCGAAAAGCCTGCCCTCTCGTGATAACCTAATGGTTGTTGTTATAAACCATATGGTTCTTTGAGTGCGATCCTCCGTCGTCCTTGGCCTGTAAACAAATCGGATGTGGAAGATCGCCATCTTGGGAAGGCAAGAGAATGGGCAAGCTCGAATGGGTTGTGGCGGGAGCGGGGGCGGTGGTCGCGGGGGCTGCGGCTGTCGCCGCACTTCCAGAGATCGTGGTTGCTGGCGCCGCTGTTGTGGTGGGTTCGGCAGCGGTCGGAGCATATAAGAATTATCAGGCGCGTCGCTGTGATGCCTGCGGTGTCCGCGTTGACAAATCCCGGGATCTCACGACACTCGACTGGACGTGGTTGGCAGAAAACGAGCGTCCGGCCGCTGAGCAAGTCTGTCTGCAATGCTTCCACCAAGGGCATTGGGGGGCGCAGTATCGGCGCTACGAGATGGCGCTCGATGCTGCTGGCCAAGTCACGACCTATAGTGCCCGCTATCAAGGACGAGTACCCAACTCCGTGAGTCAGGAGATTCCGGTGGCTGGGGCGTGGTTTCTTGAGAAAGACGACGCCGAGAAGAGCATGAAAGTCACTGCTGCATACCTCGGGAAGAACCTTGTCACGCAATGCAAAGAAGAGCGCCGTTCGGTCGGAAGTACGCCGGTGAGGTCGGAATGGCGATACATCGGCATAGCGGGTCGCACTGTAATAGGGTAATAGTGATTGGTATGAGAGAAAATCAAATGAGAATACTTTCTTTTTCCTCCTTTCTCATGCTTCTTATGGCTTTGCTCGGCGTAGGTGCGTCCGCAAAGACCATCTACGAAAATAATGGGGATTGGGAGTGGGTTGCGAATGCTCCGTATGGAAATAGCTCCGAAAAAATATTTTATGATCGAAACTCCCCCCAGAAAAGCGGAAATGGACTGGTAGATCTTGTGTTTTTGGCCCAGATGCAACCCGAGAACTACGTTCCGGGAAAAGGAATGGTGCCATTTGACATGGCGTTTTATTCGGTGGAAGTAAATTGCGGTCAAGGAAGAGCGGCAGATCGGTCGATGAAATTCCTTAAGACAAAATATTTTTATCGAGGCGTGCTGCGGGCGACCGATATCCCAGATAAGCAGGAGTGGATAAAAATTCGGACCGGCAGCCCGATGGTTTTCATGAGCGCCGAAGCATGCCATGCAGTATCCACATCTACTGCACCGGCTCAGGTGACTCAAGCTGCGCAGCCGATCAGTTGTGCCGAAGTCAAATTCTTCAAGGATTTGGGGCCGGAAAACAAGGTTTTTGTGTCTGACGATATGAACGGAGACCCGTCCAAAACCCCGGCAAGCATGGCCGCAGTCAAGCTATTTGATTCTTCAATGCCCGCAAATGCGAAGCTGCCCGCCTGGCTCAATCCTATTGATGGATGGCTGACTCCAGCACTTAACGATCCGCCGACGCTCGGCGATAGCTGTGCTCGATGGAACGGAGCAGACTGGTACGCTCGTGGCGTTACAAAGCCTCATGACGCACCCGGAGGGGCTGGGTTCATTGCACTTGACCTGACACACCGTAAGGCGTACCTGAAAATCGCCCAGGATACGCCTCAAGGAAAGCGGACCGCGAAGGCCGTTGGTGAGCCGTCGCTGCTTGAAGGTATTCAGGCCGCGTTTGGGCTTTGATCGGGCGATCAAGCAGCGAAATGTGACGCTTGTGACGGAGCCACGTGCTCAGGGTGACGGGGTAAAACTATTGCTGCACAAACGAAAGTGACAATGTGACGTTGTAACGTCCTTCGGGGAGGCCGCCGAGGAACTGCCGGAGCGAGCCAGACGGGCTGTAGTCCCGGCAAGGGGGATTTGCCCCAGCAGTTTACGCATTTGCCTGTCACAATGTCACATCCCAGTATCCATGCGGATTTGCTGGGGCCGCGAGACGTTACGGCTCCGTCACAAACGTCACAAAGCGGCCCCGCATCGTGGATGCGAGAGGCAATTCAGGGCTTCAGGCATTGTCGGAAGCCTTGCCGCCGCTACCGCGTAAATCAGGCGACCGACTGAGCCCGATGCCGGTGACCGCCAATGTAGCCTGCTCACCGGCATCCCGGCCCGATGGAGTGCTCGTTGTCGCTGTGGATGGCGGGGAAATCCGATCGAGCTTATCTATCAGGGTTGCTGTTTGCAGGTGGCTATATCGCTTCAAGCATTGCATCGTCCGATGTCCCGAAATCGCAGCGACTTCAATCAGATTGAATCCTCCCTCTACAAGGGAACTGATCCGTTCGTGGCGAAGATCGTGGAAGCGGAGATTTCTTAGGAATGGGTCACTTACCAACTCGTGTGCTGACCTACCATGTTCCTTCGCCTCAAGTTCGTAGGCTTGCCGGGCACGTCGCACCGCACGCTGAAACGCTCCTGACAAGCTCGTTCCATTTTTCGAAAACAACTTGCCATCCGTGCGACGCGGAAGGGCTTCAAGGGTCTTGGCGGCATCAAGTGACAATGGAACGGTGCGGCTGTCACCATTCTTGGTCAAGGGGAGCCAGACCACACGCCTTTCGAGATCGATGTATCGCCATTCCATGCCCAGGATTTCAGAGCGACGCATGCCTGTCTCCAGCGCAATGCGGATGATAGCCTGAAGATCAGGAGCGAAGCGGGCTGCGTGAAGAATGTAATTCAGTTCTTGCTGGCTGACACGGCGTTCCCTTGGTTTCCCGTTCGGCGGCTTGCGGATTTCACTCATCGGGTTGGTGTCGAGCAGTAGCCAGTCTCGGGCACATGCCGTCAGCACAGCTGAGAGGCAATCGAGATACCGGCGCACACTGGACGGCGCAAGCGAAGCTCGAAGGAGTTTGTCCCGTTCTGCGACGAGATCTTGGCGGGAAATCTCATTCACCGTGCGCGTCGTTAGGGCGGACCCGTGCCAGTACCTCAGGAGGTACCGTTCCGACTGTTGCCCTCGTTTGCCGGGGAGAATTTCTGCGCTATATCGAGTGATGGCCTCGCCTAGCGTGAGCTCAGGTAATTCTGAGGCGGGTTTGCTTTGCTCGACGATGCCGTGGCCCAGCAGGACTTTCTGTTGGACTTCCCAGCGTTGCGCTTCGGCTTCCGTGTCGAAGCTTTTCGAAGCTGTACGGCCATTGACGGTGACACGAACCTGGAACTTGCTACGACGTAAACGGATACTCATTGCTCTGACCCCTTGGACAGAGCTTGGACAGGGACGAGCTGAAGCCGCGTAGACCCGTGCTAGACATGGTGTCCAGCCGCGCGTCGAACCGGATCATCAACGAGGTGCGCGGGATCAACCGGGTCGTGTACGACATCTCGGGCAAGCCGCCGGCGACGATCGAGTGGGAATAACTGGACGTCCGGCACGTACCGGTACGAACTGACCGCAGAACACATCAAAGCCCGCTTCACAGCGGGCTTTTTTGTTTTTGGCCCGCTTGGCGCATCGCGCGGATTTCGTGCTTCATCGGCCAGAACACACCGAGAACATTCGTGCGCCGTGAGGCGTCGCGGGTGCCTTTAGTTCCGCTGTTCCGTTCTCGTTCGACCAGCGGCTCCGCTCGTCGACTGCACCAAGCCGTACTCAATCGGCGCCTGCACTCAGTTGCGGCGCAAGAGGTGCGGGTTTGAAGCAGCGTCCGCGTGCGGAGCGAGACCGCTTGATGGCGAAATCGGAAAACGACGCGCTGCTACCCCCCCGTTTCGCCGCGACTGTAATCGAGTGTAATTGATTGCGCCTCGTGCTCAGCCTAACTTCGTCCCCGCAGGGCTCTTGGCGGATGGCTGGCCCAAGCCACCACGGAGAGGGTGATGAACGTTGTCGATGCGTGACTCGCGCAAGTCAGATTCGGCCTATACGACCCTGGGTTTCGGCTTTTTTTCAACTCACTGCAGGAGAAATTGTCATGTCGAACGAAAATTTCAGCGAAATTCAGAAGTTCGCGGAGCAGGCGGACGGCTTGAAGCGCGTCGAGGTGGAGTCAATCCAGCTGGGCTATTGGGACCAGCACGATACCTTTCCGTTCATGCTCAATAACGAGGGGGCGAATTCGTTTGAAGTGGATGCGTCGAACACGGCGTTGCTGATCCAGATCGGCAACGCGCTCACGGCGCTTGGACAGAAGCAGAAGGTCGTGGCCTACCTGGGAGACCTCAGCCACGGAGGTACCCTCAAAGTGCTCCTTATCGGCCTCGCGTAGTAAAAAACAAGTCGCGACTCGGTTTGTCGGCGCCGTGGGCCGGTCACGTCGAAATCGACTGGAAGACTGTTGCGACACGAAAACGGTTTGGCGGGTTGCCACGCCGTTTTTCATTGACGGATGGCGCAAGTCAGCGCCGTCGCGCCTCGGATGCTCACGCGTGCGTGCCCACGAGCGAACGCAGGTACGTCGGCACTTTCGCCTTCGCCGTGGCCTGGACACGCGTCATGAGCGCGTGATCGATGCGATCCAGTCCGTAAGTCCGCGCAATGTCGTGCTGCAAGCGGCACCACAGGTGACCGGCCATCTCGGCGTCGACCATCGCCCGGTGCGCACGCCCCGATTTCGGCAACCGCAGCATATCCACGAGGCTCGACAGGCGGTGACTCCGGGCATCCGGGTAGATGCGCCTCGCCACCAGCATCGTGCACGCAAAGGCATGCTCGGCCGACATGCCGAGAAGCTCGAGTTCCGCCTGCCAGAACCGTTTGTCGAAACCGGCGTTGTGGGCCACGACCGCATGCTTGCCGACGAACGCCGCGGCTTCCTTCATGACTTTCGACGCCGGCGGAGCCGCTGCGATCATCTCGTTCGTGATGCCGGTCAGCGCGACGACATCGGACGGGATGCGCCTGCCCGCATTCATCAGGCTCTGGAAACGGTCGACGACTTGTCCATCCCGGAGCAGGATGACGGCGATTTCGGTCGCTCGGTCGCCCATATTGGGCGAAAGTCCGGTTGTTTCGAAGTCCAGTACTGCAACGGTTTGCATGGTCGAATCCTGTTGCTTCACGCGGTGTCGTTAGAGTGGCCGAGAGGTTAGCATCTCCAGGCCCGCGACAGGCTCGTTCTGCCCGGGAAACGACCATCCGTGCGGTGAGCGCCGACCCGGTCGATGACCCGGACCGCCCGCGAACTCGCCCCGATCCGCCATTGGCTTGGCGGGACGCACATGGTGCAACAGGGTGCCGGCCGCCGACTATCGGTAGCGCGTTGGCCCGTGCGTCATGCCGCAAGCCCGTTTTCGCCTTCGACCATCCGGATCGTGCCCGTGGCTTGCCCCGCACCCTGCCTGATGCTGAACTCGATCAGGTCTTCATAAATCTCCCGTTGCCCGGCGGGCAGCACGGGTTGCAGGGTCTCGCGGCGCTTGTCCGCATCGAACATCGATTCCACCAGCCATCCTGTCAGATAGACCGACGCAAGGCATCCGCCCGCGGTCGCGACGTTGCGACGGCATACCAGCGGCTGGTTCGGCACGTCCAGCCCGAGTGCCTGCAAGCCTTTCCGCGCGTCGGGATGCGTCGTGGCGCGGCGCTCCGGCAGCAGCCTGAGCCGCTCGAGAATGAAAGCCCCGCCGCAGATCGACCCGACAAGCTGGTGCTCGGTATCGAGATCGAACGACGGCAGGAAATCGGGATGGGCCAGTGCGGCCGGTACGCCTTCCTTGCCGCTCGAAAAGAGGACCGCGTCGGCGTGATTGGCGTCGGCAAGCGGGCCGTGCGTCGGGATGGCCAGACCATGTGCGGAATGCAGCACCGGCTGCGCACCCAGAATCCGGACGCGCCAGTCGCGGCAGTTGCGACCGAGAATGTCCCACATCAGGAACAGGTCGACGTCGGTGAACCGGTCGAATGCGACGAGAGCGATTTCTTTCAAGGTGGACTCCATGCGTAGTGGCGCGCTGCCGGAAGCGGCGGCGGCCGTGATAGAGTTCGCAGCCTATCTGTCCATGCCGCACCATACACAGCCTGTATGGCGATGACGATGAGCACACTGACGCGAAACGACTGGATTGCAGCGGGCTTCGACGCCCTCGACGGGGAAGGGTATGCGGGCATTTCGGCCGAGTGTCTCGCGCGACGGCTGAACGTGACCCGCGGTTCGTTCTATCACCACTTCCGTAATCGCGAGGACTTCGTCAGGACCTTGCTGACCGCATGGGAGGACGACTACGCCGCGCGCATGCTTGCCTACGCGGCGGACGGTCGCGGCGCCGTCGACACGCTGGCGCGCTATCTGCGCATTGCCGCCGAGAAGCGGTCCGGGCGTGAAATCGCGATCCGCGCATGGGCGTTGCATGATCCGCTGGTCGCGGAATTCCAGCAGCGCGTCGATGCGGCCCGGCTCGCGTTTGCGATCGAGACGTCACGCAGGCTCGTGCGTACGCCGGACGAGGCGGAGATCGTCGGGCAGGCCGTGCACATGTGCCTGATCGGTGGTCAACAGGCCGGGCTGCGGCGCGATGCCGTCCGGTTCAACGGTTTCATGCAGCGCGCGGTTGCAATGGTCGAACGCGTGCTGCCGATACGTCGCGCCTGATGCGTCATGTGGCCGCGTGACGCATGCGTGGAGCCGGCCCGGTATCGGGTAGCGCGTTCGCGTGCCCGGTGCGCATGACGTGGAGGGCGGCGCGATACCCCGCGTCGGCCACGGTCATGCGTGCCGCGGCGAGGACGACGGTGTTGCTCGATAGCGCAGGTGAATCAGCGGATAGGCGCGCCCCTGCCCGTCGAGCGCCGATCGCCCGGTGCGCTCGAAACCGAGCCGTTCATAGAATCCGGCCGCCGCTTCGTTCTGCTCGTTGACGTCGGTCGACAGGTCGGGATGCCGCTTGAGCGCTGCTTCGACAAGCCGCCGTCCGACGCCCGCGCCGTGGTGGGCGGGATCGACGAAGAGCGCTTCCAAGTGACCGCCGTCGAGCAGCATGAAGCCGATCGCGCGGTCGGTATCGTCGACGGCGAGATCGAGCGGCGCATCGGGCAGGAACGCGACGACGTCGGATTCGATCGCGCGACGGTCGTCGTCGCTCAGGAAGTGGTGCGTGGCATCGACCGCGCTGCGCCAGATGTCCAAAACGCGTGCGCCGTCGGCCTGGGTGGATTTGCGAATTCTGATCATGGTTTGGCCCATCTTTGATTTGTAATTGGAAGTTCGGCGGGTAGCCGGCGCCGTCATGGCCCCGGTCGGGCTGCTCGCAAGGGCTGCGAGAACGACGGCGGTGTTTCAGGTATTCAGGCGTTGGCCGGACGCCGCGCGTTACCCAGAGCCGCCGCACGCTCGAGCGCGCAGCGCGCGACCTCGCGAACGCCTGCGCTCATCGGCAAATCGTTGCGGCCGAGTTCGGCGAGATCGAACCAGCGCGCGTCGAGCGCATCGTCGCCGGCGGCGGGCGTGCCGCGCAACCATCGGCACAGCACCGCGACCATGACGAAATGCTGGCGCACGTCGCCGCCAGCATCGTAATCGAACGCATCGAGCGCGGTAAAGACGTCGAGTGCCTCGACGTCGACGGTGGTTTCTTCGACGATCTCGCGCACGACCGCGTTCGCAATCGATTCCCCCGCTTCGATCTTGCCGCCGGGATAGCCCCAGCAGCCCGCATCGGGCGGATTGGCGCGGCGTACCAGCAGCACGTCGCGCTCCCGCAGGACGATGCCGATCACGGCGGGAACGGGGCGGACGGAAGCGGTGACGCCGGTCGGGGAGCGTGGCGAGTCGGACATGCGGTTCTACGCGCGGGTGCGTTCGAGTATGTGTGGCGGCCGGCGACGATTCATTGCGCGTCGCCGGTGCGCCGCTCGATCGCGCGGATCACGGCGACCATGTCGTCCGCGCCATGTCCGGCCCGCTCGGTCTCGCCGTAAAGCGCATGGCAGATGTCGAGCAGTGGCGACGCGATGCCGATGCCGCGCGCGGATTCGGCGACGAGGCGCGCATTCTTCAGCACGTCGGTGATCGCGGCCTGCACGGAGAAATCGGCCGCGACGAGTTTGCCGAGCTTCACGCGCGACACGTCGCTCGCCATCGGGCCCGCGTTCAGCACGTCGGCGAAGCGGGCGAGATCGATGCCGTGGCGTTGCGCGAAATGCGTGGCTTCGGTCAGGCCGGTGACCATTGTGATCAGGAACAGGTTCACGGCGAGTTTCATCGTCAGCGCCGACGGTACGTCGCCGCACACGAAGCTGTCGCGGCACAGTGGCTTCACGAGCGCGCGGACGTCGTCGACGTCTTCCGGTGCGCCGGCGAGCATCACGACGAGTTGCCCGGCTTCGGCCGGCTTGCGCGACCCCGACACGGGCGCTTCGACGTAACGGCCCGACGCGGCGGCGATGTCATCGGCCAGCGCACGCGAATACCCGGGTGCGTTGGTGCCCATGTTCACGATCGTGTGGCCGCCGACACGGGCAGCAAAACCGGGTGTGCCGCGCGCGAGGACGGCATCGATCGCCGCGTCGTTCGCGAGCATCAGGATCACGGTGCGGCAGGCAGCGAACACGTCGTCGGCATGCTCGACGACGCGCGCGCCGGCGTCGCGCAGCGCATCGTCGCTGCCGTGCGACCGGCTCCATGCGACGAGCGGCGTGCCGGCCCGCGCGAGATTGAGCGCCATCGGCGTGCCCATCACGCCGAGTCCGATGAATCCGACTGCTGTTTGCATGTGCCTGCTCCCACGGTGGGTGGAGACGATCATGGGCGTCAGTATCGCAGCGTTTTCGTACGCCTGCCATTCCGCCCGTGCGATCCGGGGAAGCCGCGTCACGGACGCTAGGCGATGTCCGCCAGGTACGGCCACGGATAAATGCCGCGCGCATGGCCGTCGCCGAACACGAAGCGGATGCCGTAGCCGAGTGCTTCCACGCCGTCCAGCGTCAGGCCGGGCCGCGCGTCGATCTGGCCGCCGTCGAACCGGATCCGTCGGCATTCCGCGCACGGGCAATCGCTGCGCAACTGCGCATAGCCGATGCGCTGCGTGCCGCCGTCGGGCCAGCGCAGGGTCAGTGCGCGTGCCGGATGATCGAGTGCGATTTCGGTCGGTACGATCATCGCGCCGCCGCGCCGATTTGCTGGATCGCGATCCGCACGGCCTTGCGGACTTCCGGATCTCGATCTTCCAGCGCGTCGTTCAGCGCGGGCAGCGTCGCCCGGTCGTGCAATTCGCCGAGCGCGAGCGCAGCTTCCTTGCGCAGGTTGCTGATCGTATGCGAGAGCAGTGCGGCGACGGCCGGTGCCGCGGCGGCGTCGCGCAATTGCCCGAGCGCACGCGCGGCCCGCAGGCGCACCTGCCAGTAGTCGTCGTCGAGCGCGGCGACGAGCGGGTCGCGCGCAGCCGCGATGCGCAGCTTGCCGAGCGTGGCGGCCGCTTCCTCGCGCACCTGCCATTCGGCGTCTCGCAGCGCCGCGAGCAACGCGGCGGCGACGGCCGCGTCGCCGGCTGGTGCGAAGCCGATCGCGCCGACCGCGGCGCGCCGCACGTCCGCACTGGCGTCCGTCGTTGCAACGCGGGCGAGCGGCGGCAGCGCGCGAGCATCCTTGAGCCAGCCGAGCACGACGACCGCCTCCGCGCGGACGGCAGCGGTGCTCGCGTCGAGGGCACGCAGCGCGGGCGCAAACGCATCGGGGGCGCGCAACTCGCGCAGCCCGCGCAGCACGGCGCCGCGCACGAACGGCTCCTGCCGGTCGGCCCAGCGGCACAGCACGGCGCCCGATGCCGCGTCCTTCAGTTCGGACAGGCTCTGCGCGGCGGTCGCGCGCACGCGGTCGTCCGGATCGAGCAGCGCATGGCACAGCGCGTCGACGACATCGGGCTGTTCCCATGCGTCGAGCACGCGCGCAGCCTCGCTGCGCACGTCGGCCGACGGGTCGTCGCGCAGCGCCGCGACGAACGACGGCACGAGTTCGGGCGTATCGAGATCGGCGAGTTCGAGCAGCGCAACACGGCGCACCGACGCATCGGATGCGGCGAGGCGCGCGACAAGCGCGGCGTGGTCGGAGGCCGGCACACCGGGCAGCGGGAAAGCGGAGGAGGAGACGGTCATGGGAGCAAAGTCGGAGCGATGAATGGACGGGGCGCGTGCTCAGGCCGCATCGCGCAGCAGCGCAAGGCAGCGGCGCTTGATGTCGACGAACGCGGGCTCGGTCGTGCTGTCGTCGGTGCGCGGCCGCGCGAGCGGCACGCGGATGTCGGCGACGATGCGCGCGGGCCGCGGCGACAGCATCAGGATGCGGTCGCCGAGAAACAGCGCTTCCTCGATGTCGTGCGTGACGAACAGCACGGTCGTGCCGATCCGCGACCAGATGTCGAGCAACAGCGTCTGCATCATCCGGCGCGTCTGCGCGTCGAGCGCGCCGAACGGTTCGTCCATCAGCAGCACGCGCGGACGGTTGATCAGTACGCGGGCGATCTCGACGCGCTGCTGCATGCCGCCGGACAACTGCGCGGGGTAGTGCGCGCCGAACTCGCCGAGCCCGACGAGTTCGAGCAGCGCGGCGGCTTCGCGGCGGCGCTCGCGCGCCGGCACGCCCTTCATCTTCAGGCCGAACGCGACGTTGTCGATCACGCGCTTCCACGGAAACAGCGTGTGCTGCTGGAACACGAGCCCGCGATCGGGATGCGGGCGATCGACGGTCTCGCCATCGACGACGATCTCGCCCTGCGTGGCCGCGACGTGGCCGGCGAGTGCGCCGAGCAGCGTCGATTTTCCGCAGCCCGACGGGCCGAGCACGCAGACGAATTCGCCGGGCGCGATGTCGACGTCGAGTGCGTCGAGCGCCGCGAAGCGCGCATGCGGCGGCCCCAGCTCGATCGTCAGCGCACGCACGCCGACGCGGCCCGATGCGGGCGGTGCAACGCCTGTCGCGCTCATTGCCGGCCTCCGCGCGGGGCGTACCACGGCGTGAGCGCGGTGCCGATGCGCTTGACGAGCAGGCTGCTGCCCATCCCGAGCAGGCCGATCAGCGCCATGCCGACCACGATGTCCGGGTAGTTCTGCAACGTATAGGACTCCCACGTGAAGTAACCGATGCCGTACTGGCCCGCGATCATCTCGGCCGTGACGAGGCAGAACCATGCGGTGCCCATTCCGATCGACAGGCCCGTGAAGATCGACGGCGCGGCGCCGGGCAGGATCACTTCCGCATACAGCGCGATGCCGCGCGTGCCGAGGCTGCGCGCGGTCGCGACGAGCCGCGGGTCGACGGCTTCGGCGCCATGCACGGTATTGAGCAGGATCGGGAACAGCGCGCCGACGAACGTGATGAACATCATGCTCAGCTCGGACGACGGAAACATCAGGATCGCGAGCGGAATCCACGCGACGGCCGGAATCGGCCGCAGCATCTCGAGCGGCGGCAGCAGCGCGTCTTCGAGCAGGCGATAGCGGCCGATCGCGAGCCCGAGGCCGATACCCGCGACCGCCGCGGCGACGAAGCCGGCCAGCACGCGCGTGACGCTCGCGAACAGGTGCATCGGCAGCTTCGGCGATTGCAGGAACGATGCCAGCGCGGGGCCGACGTCGGCCGGCGCGGGCACGTTCGCGAACGTGACGATGCCGAGCGACAGCCGCCAGTGGACGGCTGCCTGCCACAGCGCGATGCACGCGGCGAGCGACGCGATCCGCCATGCGCGGCGGCGCATGGGCGTCGAATGGCGGCGCGCGGCGCTGTGCGGCAGGCGCGCGTCGCCGGTACGCGGTGCCGCGGTGAAACGGCGTTTGACGAGTTCGAGGGTGGCGGCCATACGGAGGTCCCGTGTCGACGAATGGAGAGAAGGGGCGCGCGCGGCGTTCAGCGCGCGGCGAGTGCCGGCGCGGTGACGGCCTTCGCGGCCGCGTAGTCGACCACCGCGCCCGCTACCTGCTGCGCATACGCATCGGCGCCCGACTTCAGCAGGAACGCGGTCAGCACGCCGTGCGCGTCCTTCACGTACCACGCCTGGTCGGCGAACAGCTTCAGGCCGCTCGCGTGGTCGTGCACGAACACTGCACGGACCTTCGCGGACGGGCCGAGCTTCCCGAGCGCGGCGAAGGCGGCCGCGGGGCTCGCGTAGTGACGCACGGCGTCGTCGCCGGCGAGCCATACTTGCGCGACGTCGTTGAAATCGCGGATCGGCTTGCCGGTCGGCGCATCGTTCGCGGCCAGCGGCTGCTTGCCGTAGTGCGTCAGCGCGGCGTCGTAGTCGAGCCCGGACGCCTTGAACGCCGCGCGGATATAGCGGTCGTCGACGAATGTCGCGGGGTCGGGCGCCGAGTCGGTTTTCTTCAGCAGCTTCAGCGTATCGATGGCCGTCGCGACGGCTTGCCGGTATTCGGGCTTCCAGGTGAGGTCGCGGGTCTGGATGCCGAGCGGCCCGTGATACAGGTAGTCGACGGGCGCCTCGATGCCGGTGACTTTCTCGATCAGCAGGCTGTACTTCTCCGGGTTCTGCGCGAACAGGCGGTTTGCCTCGATCGTGGCGCGCAGATAGGCCACCACGACTTCGGGATAGCGTTGCGCGTAGTCCGCGTCGACGAGCGCGCCGTGGAAGGTCGGCGCATGGGTCTGCGCGCCGTCGTAGATCTTGCGCGCGATGCCGCGGTACGGAAACAGGTCGGCGAACGGCACGAAGTCCGCATGCGCGTCGATCTTGTTGGCCTTCAGCGCGCTGCCGGCTACTTCCGGCGCCTGCGTGACGATGTTCACGTCGGTGTCGGGGTTCCAGCCCTGGGCCTTGATCGCGCGCAGCAGCATGCCGTGCGCGGTCGACGCGAACGGTACCGAGATCGTCTTGCCCTTCAGGTCGGCCAGCGCGCGTACCGTCGAATTCACCGGCACGACGATCCCGTTGCCGCTGCCGTCGATGCTGCCGTCGAGCACGGTGATGAATATGCTCCGGCGGCCGGCCTTGCGGAATGCCGCGCCGTTCAGCGCGCCGGGGAAATCGGCCATCGCGCCGAAGTCGAGCTTGCCGGCGACCATCTCGTTGGTCAGCGGCGCGCCGGACGTGAAATCCTTCCACTGCACGTCGTACTTCACGTCCTGGTACTTGCCGGTGCGCGGCAGGTACTTGTCGAGCAGGTGCAATTCGCGGATCAGCAAGCCGCCGGTCGCGCAGTTGATCGTCGTGTCCTGCGTGCCGATCGCCACGCGGATCGTCTCCGCATGCGCAAAACCGGTGGCCATGACCGCGATCGACGCGGCGAGCAGGCGGAACATCCGTAGCGTTCTTTTCATGTGTCGTGAGTCCGGGAGAGGGGGGCGGTGCGCCGGTCGCGCACCGTGTCAGCGCAGCAGATAAGGGATGTCGACCTTGACCGCGCCCGTCGGGCAGTCGCGCTCGCACGGCATGCAGTACCAGCATTCGTCGAACTGCATGTAGGCCTTGCCCTGGGTGACGTCGATCGCGAGCAGGTCGAGCGGGCACACGTCGACGCAGACGGTGCAGCCCTTGTCGGCAATGCACAGGGCCTCGTCGATCGTGACGGGTGCGCTGCTGCGCTGGAAGATGTCGTGCGGGGTATGGGGCATGGCAGGTTCCTCAAAGGGCGGCCGCGGGCGCGGCCGGTTCGCGGATGCGCAGTTGCGCATAGGCGCCGCGTTCGTCGTCGGCGAGCGGCACGAGGTACGGTTCCACCGGCCGTTTCTCGCTGCGCATCGCGCCGTCGGCGTCCTTGCGCAGCCAGGTGTGGCAGAACCATTCGGCATCGTTGCGGTGCGGGAAGTCGACGCGATGGTGGTACAGCCCCCAACGGCTCTCGGTGCGGAACAGCGACGCGCGCGCAGCCATTTCCGCGCAGTCGCGGATCGCGCGCACTTCGGCCGCGCGCATCAGCTCGTGCGGGTGGTTTGCCTTGATTTCTTCGATATCCTCAATAATTCCGTCAAAACGTTGAAGGCCGATTTCCATCTTGCGCGTCACCTTCGGCGGTTGCAGGTAGTCGTTCACCATGCGGCGCAGCTTGTACTCGACCTGTGCCGGCGCCAGGCCGCGCTCGCGCAGCAGCGGGGCGAGCGCGCGGGTGCGCTCGGCATCGACCTGCTGGTCGTCCACCGGTGCGAGTTCGCGGCCGGCCACGTAGTCGGCCGCGTTCTGCCCGGCGAACCAGCCGTACGTAAACGCGCCGAGCATGTAGTTGTGCGGAACGGCCGCCATGTCGCCGGCTGCGTAAAGCCCGGGCACGGTCGTCTCCGCGCGTGCGTTCACGTACACGCCCGATGCGCTGTGACCGCTGCAGAAGCCGATCTCGGAGATGTGCATCTCGACCATCTGGCTGCGGTAGTCGGTGCCGCGCCCTGCATGGAAGCGGCCGCGGCTCGGCCGCTCGTTCGTATGGAGGATTTGCTCGATGGTGCGGATCGTTTCTTCCGCGAGGTGGTCGAGCTTCAGGAACACGGGACCGTTGCCGCTCTGCAGCTCCTGATAGAACTCCCACATCATCTGGCCGCTCCAGTAATCGCATTCGATGAAGCGCTCGCCCTTGCCGTTCGCGGTGAAGCCGCCGAGCGGGCCCGTCACGTACGCGCACGCGGGGCCGTTGTAGTCCTTGATCAGCGGGTTGATCTGGAAGCATTCGAGGTTCGCGAGTGCCGCGCCCGCGTGATAGGCCATCGCGTAGCCGTCGCCCGCGTTGGTCGGGTTCTCGTACGTGCCCATCAGGTAGCCCGACGCCGGCAGCCCAAGGCGGCCGGCCGCGCCGCAGCAGAGGATCACGGCCTTCGCGCGGATCACGTGAAATTCGGCGGTGCGGCAGTCGAAGCCGAGCACGCCGCTCGCGCGGCCCTGCGCGTCGGTCAGCACGCGCGTCGCGACGATCCGGTTCGTGATCGCGATGCGCGCGCGCTTCAGTTGCCGGTACAGCACCTTCTTGATGTCGTGTCCCTCCGGCATCGGCAGCACGTACGAGCCCATGTGATGGACCTTCTTGACCGCGTAGTCACCGGTGCCGTCCTTCTCGAACTTCACGCCCCAGCGATCGAGCTGCTCGATCGTCGCGAAGCTGTGCGTCGCATACGCGTACACGGCTTCCTGGTCGACGATCCCGTCGTTGGCGATCGTGATCTCGCGCGTGTACTGCTCGGGCGTCGCATGACCGGGGATCACCGCGTTGTTCAGGCCGTCCATGCCCATCGAGATCGCGCCGCTGCGCTTCACGTTGGCCTTCTCGAGCAGCAGCACGCGCAGGGACGGATCGCGCTCCTTCGCCTTGATGGCCGCCATCGGGCCGGCCGTGCCGCCGCCGACCACGACGATGTCGTATTCGTGCACATGGGTATTCATCGCGGGTTCCTTGCAGGTTTGCGCGCCTTCTGCCGGTCGACGCGCAACCGGTACTGGAAGGCGTCGCCGCGGAAGTAGAGGTATTCGTAGTCGATCGGTGCACCCGACGCGTCGTGCGTGAGGCGCTCGATGCGCAGCACGGGGCTGCTTTCCTCGACGTGCAGCGCGTCGACGATCTCGTCGTCGGCGAGGATCGCGTCGATCGACACGTCGGCATGGCCGAGCGGGACGCCGCAGTCGTTTTCGAGGATCAGGAAGATGTCTCGGGTCGCGAGATCGGCGCCGGCGAGCCGCTTGCCGAGCGCCTCGGGCACCCAGGTCTGTTCGAGCGACACCGGCTCGCGGTTCAGCAGCCGCACGCGGTGGATCTCGACGAGCGGCGCACCTTCCGGCACGTTCAGCTTGGTGGCCAGATGGCGGTCGGCTTTCACGGTGCGCAGGCTGCGCAGCTGGTTGACGATCTCGTAGCCCATCGACGACATCGCCTCGGCGAACCCCTGCAGCGACGTGACGTTCTGGAATGCCTTCGGCTTCGACACGAACGTGCCCTTGCCATGAAGCTTGAACAGCAGGCCTTCCTTCTGCAGGTCGCCGAGCGCTTGACGCACCGTGATGCGGCTGACGTCGAACATCGCGCAGAGCTCGTGCTCGGACGGCATGCGGCTGTGCGGCGCATAGGTGCCGTCGAGAATGCGCGCGCGCAGCGTGTCCTTGATCTGCACGTAGAGCGGGGCCGCCGACAGCGGCACGACGTTGGATGGGGTCATCGGTCAACTTGTTATGACAAGATGGGGCGAGTGTAGTCAGCGCGATCGCGTGCCCCAACCAACTTTTTCTGATTTCGAATTTCCGGTTGCGGAAAAGCGGGGCGTACGGACGATCCGCCCCTTGCGAGCCGCGTGGAATCGCCGACAATGAAAAAAACCACGCGTCCGTGCGCCGCGCATGTCGATTTCCCGATGCGTCGCCCGTCGTAGTCATGTCGACCGGGTATCGCGCCGCGCACGTGGCCTGCACCGGGTTGCCGAGGACGGTAAGAACGAACCAGGAGACGTCACATGCCGGATTCCCGATACCGCTGGGTGATCGTCGCCGCGGGCGGCCTGATGGGCTGCGTCGCGATCGGCGCGATGTTTTCGTTGCCCGTGTTCCTGCGGGCCATTGCGCGCGACACGGGCTGGTCGATGACCGGCATTTCCGGCGCGATGACGCTCGGCTTCATCGCGATGGCCTTCGCGAGCATGGCGTGGGGCAGCCTGTCGGACCGGATCGGCACGCGGCCGGTCGTCATCGCGGGCGCGGTGCTGCTGTCGGCGAGCCTCGCGCTGGCGAGCCGCGCGCCGTCGCTGCTCGTGTTCCAGCTGACCTTCGGCCTGGCCGTCGGCAGTGCGACGGCCGCGATATTCGCGCCGATGATGGCGTGCGTGACGGGCTGGTTCGACACGCATCGCAGCCTCGCGGTGTCGCTGGTGTCGGCCGGCATGGGGATGGCGCCAATGACGATGGCGCCGCTCGCCGCGTGGCTCGTGTCGGTGCGCGACTGGCGCACGTCGATGCTGCTGATTGCCGCGCTGGCGGCCGTCGTGATGATTCCGGCGTCGCTGCTGGTGCGGCGGGCGCCCGCGCTCGATCACGCTCCCGCGCACGCGGCGCCTGCGCCTGCAGGCGTACCCGCGGCGATGTCGGTCTCGGACGCGCTGCGCTCGCCGCAGTTCACGATCCTGCTGCTGACCAATTTCTTCTGCTGCGCGACGCACTCGGGCCCGATCTTCCATACGGTCAGCTACGCAGTCACGTGCGGGATCCCGCTGATCGTCGCGGTGTCGATCTACAGCGTCGAAGGGCTCGCGGGCATGGGCGGCCGGATCGCGTTCGGGATTCTCGGCGACCGCCTCGGTGCGAAGCGCATGCTGGTGGCCGGGCTGCTCGCACAGGCGCTCGGCGCGCTCGGCTACTACTTCGTGCGCTCGCTCGACGGGTTCTACGCGGTCGCGACGCTGTTCGGCTTCATCTATGCGGGCGTGATGCCGCTGTATTCGGTGCTCGCGCGCGAGAATTTCCCGCTGCGGATGATGGGCACCGTGATCGGCGGCTGCGCGATGGCCGGCAGCCTCGGGATGGCCACGGGCCCGGTCGCCGGCGGCCTGATCGTCGATACGTTCGGCAGCTACGGCTGGCTGTACCTCGGTTCGTTCGCGATCGGCATCGGTGCGTTCCTGATCGCGACGACGTTCCGGCCGTTCGCGAAAACGCGGCCGGAAACGGTGGCCGCGTAACACGGCGACGGAAGCAGGTCTGCTGCCGTTTCGCCGGACCGGCGCGGTTCGGCCCGCGTCGTTACGAACAAAAAACAGGGCCCGACACCGCTTGCATTTGAGATGGCCCGGACGGCGCTCAGCCTGCTGCGGCGCAGCAGAGCGGGAAGTGACGGCGATCGGCGTGCATGCGCCGCGATTCGGCCCCTAAAAAACGCAATATCGAGCATATATTCGAAGAGCCTGTCATCGCCGCGTCACCCTGCTAGAATTCGGCCTGCCGCATTGTTCCGATTGACTGATGAGATTGCTTGACGCCCTGGTCGAACAACGTATCGCCGCCGCCGCCGCGCGGGGCGAGTTCGACGATTTGCCGGGTACCGGCGCGCCGCAGGCGCTGGATGACGACCTGCTCGTGCCCGAGGAGGTGCGGGTGGCCAACCGTATCCTGAAGAACGCGGGCTTCGTGCCGCCGGCCGTCGAGCAATTGCGCGCGCTGCGCAACCTGCACGACGAAGTGCAGGCGGTCAGCGACCGTGCCGCGCGCTGCCGGCTGCAGGCCAAGATCCTTGCACTCGACATGGCGCTGGAATCGCTGCGCGGCGGCCCGATGGTGATGCCGCGCGACTACTGCCGGCGCATCGCCGAACGCCTGTGCGAGCGCGGGCTCGACGACGCGCCCGCCGAAGCGGGGACGATGTGACGTCCGACGCGCTGCACGACGCAGCCCGCCCGGCCGCTGACCCCGCTGCCGATTCTCCCGTTCCCGAAGCCGCGCCCGTATCGGCGCGCGACCTGCATTTCATGCGTCTTGCGCAGGCTGCCGCCGAAGAGGCGCGGGCGGCCGGCGAAGTGCCGGTCGGCGCGGTGCTCGTGCGCGGCGACGAAGTGATCGCACGCGGCTTCAACCATCCGATCGGCGGGCACGATCCGTCGGCGCATGCGGAAATGGCCGCGCTGCGCATGGCCGCGCAGCATCTGCAGAATTACCGGATGCCCGGATGCGAGCTGTACGTGACGCTCGAACCGTGCCTGATGTGCGCCGGCGCGATCATGCATGCGCGCATCGCACGGGTGGTCTATGGCGCCGCCGATCCGAAGACGGGCGCCTGCGGCAGCGTGATCGACGCGTTCGCGAATCCGCAGCTCAACCACCATACCGAAGTGACCGGCGGCGTGCTCGCGGACGAATGCGGGGCCGCGCTGAAGTCGTTCTTCGCCGAGCGCCGCCGCGCGCTGCGCGAAGCGCGGCACGCCCGCGACGCCGAATCCGGCGCGTCATAGGCGCCCCGGCCGCGCCCGGCGTTCCGGGCGTGCACGGTTCCGTGAACCGGAGACGGTTCGGACCCTCTAAGCAGGTTTGACGACCCGACACCTTTCGCCATGTCCTTCCAGCCCGCCGCGTCCTACACCATCCGCCTGCTGGCGCCGTCCGGCTATCCGCACGACCCCGATGCGATCAACCGCGCGCTCGAGCGCCTCAGCACCGCGCAGCAACGCATCGAGAACATCGAGGCGACGCAGCGGCGCTTCCAGCGGTTCGGCGGGACCGACGGCGAGCGGGCAGGCGACCTGAACCGCCTCGCCGATCCCGAGCGGCCGCTGCCGGACATCGCGCTCGCGGTGCGCGGCGGTTACGGTGCCGCGCGAATCCTGCACGGGCTCGACTATCGCGGGCTCGAACGCCGGCTGCGCGACCAGCCGGTTGCGCTCGTCGGCCACAGCGACTTCACGGCGATCCAGCTTGCGCTGTACGCGAAGGCGCGCATCAAGACGTTCGGCGGCCCGATGCTGTCGGCCGACTTCGGCGCAGAGGCGCCGAGCGACTTCACGATGCAGCACTTCTGGCAGACGCTGACGCAGCCGAGCACGACGATCGTCACCGAGGCGCCGCAGGTGCAGGCGGTAAACGTGACGGGCACGCTGTGGGGCGGCAACCTCGCGATCCTCACGTCGCTCGTCGGCACGCCGTACATGCCCGATATCGAGGGCGGCATCCTGTTCATCGAGGACGTCAACGAGCAGCCGTTCCGGATCGAGCGGATGATCTACCAACTGCATCTGTCGGGCCTGCTCGCGCGCCAGCAGGCGCTCGTGCTCGGCCAGTTCACCGGTGCGCGGCCGTTCGAGTACGACAACGGCTACGACATGCAGGCAATGATCGACCAGGTGCGGGCGGTGATCGGGATTCCGGTCGTCACGGGGCTCCAGTTCGGCCACGTGCCCGACTTGCTGACTTTGCCGTTCGGCGCGCAGGCGCAACTGGTCGCGAATGCTCACGGCTTCCGGCTGACGCTGTCGGACTATCCGCATCTCGGCTGATGCCGGCGCGATCGATCGAAAGGCGGGTTTCCCCGCCTTTTTCTTTATGTAAGTACGCAACTAACGGTCTGGAATTTTCGTCGACGCAAACCCGTTGTTGACCCGGTTGTGCACCAAGTTTGTCAACAAAATCGCTGGGAGGGTATACGACGAGAATGGCCTCTGTCATGCCTGTCAGCCTTGTCATGCATGGATTTCGTGCGTCTTGCACCGCGTGACGGCACACCGCTGCACGCCGATTGTGCGGAATCCGCCAAAAGAATTGTTGACAATCTTTATGTCCGCCCTAGGATGAGGACCATCACACGATGCAGATCATGAACGAGCCCGATTCCCATCCGTCCGGCGCAGCCGGTCCCGAAGCGATCGCCGAGCGGATCCGCACCGCGATCCTCGAGCATCGGCTCGCGCCCGGCGCGAAGCTGACGGAGGCGCAGCTCTGCGACGTGTTCGGCGTGAAGCGCGGGACGATTCGCCAGGCGCTCGCGCAGCTCGCGACCGACAAGCTGGTCGACCTCGAGCCGAACCGCGGCGCGTTCGTCGCGAGCCCGACGCTGCAGGACGTGCACGAGGTGTTCGAGATGCGCCGGATCATCGAGCTTGCGGTGGTCGAGCGGCTCGCAACCGGGCCCGGCGCGAAGCGGCTGAAGGGTGTCGCCACGCTGATCGACAAGGAACGCAGGGCGTTCGAGCGGCACGACGTCGCGGCATGGATCCGGTTGTCGGGCGAATTCCACACGGCGCTCGCGACACTGATGGGCAATGCGACGCTCAGCGAGTGCCTCGAAGGGCTCGTCGCACGCTCGACGCTGATGTCGGCGCTGTACGAATCGCACGGGCGCAGCCCGTGCTCGTGCGACGACCACGACGAGATCCTCGCCGCGCTGGAGGCGGGCGATCCGAAGCAGGCGGTGACGCTGATGGCGCGCCACCTGCAGCATGTCGAACTGAAGATGCTGGACCGGCCCGCGCAAGGGCAGGTCGATCTGCGCGAAGTGTTCGGCGGCGCCTGAGCGGCGACGCGAACCCGGCCGCGCGCCACAGAACGAGAGCAATGCAGGCCTGCGGCGTTTGCCGCGGGCCGCTGGTCCGACTCCGGGCGTCGATCCGGAGCGATATCGATGACGGTGGAGCGGCCGCCCGGCCGCGTCAAGGAGAAGTCATGGCTCAGTTCAGTGTGGCGCACGACAGCGCCTATCCGGCGGAAGAAGGCGGCGAGGGCGGCGACCCGGCGCTGCCGAATGGTTTCAGCGAACGTCTGTACAACGAAGATTTGGCACCCCTGAAGAATCAGACATGGGGCTCGTACAACATCTTCGCGTTCTGGATGTCGGACGTGCACAGCGTCGGCGGCTACGTGTTCGCAGGCAGCCTGTTCGCGCTCGGGCTGACGAGCTGGCAGGTGCTGATCGCGCTGATCGTCGGGATCGGCCTCGTGAACGTGCTGTGCAACCTGATCGCACGGCCGAGCCAGCAGATCGGCGTGCCGTATCCGGTCGCGTGCCGCGCGACGTTCGGCGTGCTCGGCGCGAACGTGCCGGCCGTGATTCGCGGGCTGATCGCGATCGCGTGGTACGGCATCCAGACCTATCTCGCGTCGAGCGCGCTCGTGATCGTCGTGCTGAAATTTGTCCCGCAATGGCTGCCGTATGCGGACGTCCACCGCTATGGCTTCCTCGGGCTGTCGGCGGTCGGGTGGGCCGGCTTCATGCTGCTGTGGGTGCTGCAGGCATTCGTGTTCTGGAACGGGATGGAGACGATCAAGAAGTTCATCGACTTCGCGGGCCCGGCCGTCTACGTCGTGATGTTCATCCTCGCCGGCTACATGGTGTGGCGCGCGGGCTGGCGCAACATCGGCATCAACCTCGGCGGCGTCAAGTATCACGGCGCGGAAGTGATCCCGGTGATGATCACGGCCGTATCGCTGGTCGTGTCGTATTTCTCCGGGCCGATGCTGAACTTCGGCGATTTCTCGCGCTACTGCCGCTCGTTCGGCGAAGTGAAGCGCGGCAATTTCTGGGGGCTGCCGGTCAACTTCCTCGCGTTCTCGCTCGTCACGGTGATCACGACGGCAGCGACCTTGCCGGTGTTCGGCGAACTCATCACCGACCCGGTCGAGACGGTCGGCCGCATCGACCATCCGACCGCGGTGATCCTCGGCGCGCTGACGTTCACGATCGCGACGATCGGCATCAACATCGTCGCGAACTTCGTGTCGCCCGCGTTCGATTTCTCGAACGTCGCACCGCGGCTGATCAGCTGGCGCGCGGGCGGGATGCTCGCGGCCGTCGCGTCGATCTTCATCACGCCGTGGAACCTGTTCAACAACCCGGCCGTGATCCACTACACGCTCGACGTGCTCGGCGCGTTCATCGGCCCGCTGTACGGCGTGCTGATCGCCGACTTCTACCTCGTCAAGCGCGGCCGGCTCGTGCGCGACGACCTGTACACGATGTCGGAGAGCGGCGCGTACTGGTACACGGGCGGCGTGAACCGCCGCGCGCTCGCCGCGCTGCTGCCGGCCGCGGTGATCGCTGTCGTCTGCGTGATGGTGCCCGGCTGGCAAGGCGTCGCGAACTTCTCGTGGTTCATCGGCGCGGGGCTCGGCTTCGTGTTCTACCGGCTGCTCGTGAGCACGAAGGCGTGAGGAGCGAGCGATGAAGATTCGACTGATCAATCCGAATACGACGCAGCGGATGACCGACGCGATGGGTCGCTGCGCACGCGAGGTCGCGGCCGCGGGCACGGAGATCGTTGCGGTGAGCCCGCCGATGGGGCCGCCGTCGATCGAAGGCTATTACGACGAGGCGCTCGCGACGCCGGGGCTGCTCGCCGAGATCGCGCAGGGCGAGCGCGACGGCTGCGATGCGTACGTGATCGCATGCTTCGGCGACCCGGGCCTGTATGCGGCGCGCGAGCTCGCACGCGGGCCGGTGATCGGTATCGCCGAGGCCGCGATGCATGCGGCGAGCGTGCTCGCGCCGGGCTTCTCGGTCGTCACGACGCTCGCCCGCACCTGCGGGATGGCGTGGCACCTCGCGGAGCGCTACGGGATGAAGCGGTTCTGCCGCAACGTGCGCGCGACCGACGTCGCGGTGCTCGAACTCGACCGGCCGGGCTCGGCCGCGCGCCGGATCATCGTCGACGAATGCCGGCGCGCGCTCGACGAGGACGGCGCCGACGCGATCGTGCTCGGCTGCGCGGGAATGGCCGAGTTCGCGCACGAGATCGAGCAGCAGATCGGCGCGCCGGTGGTCGAGGGCGTCACGGCGGCGGTCAAATGGGCCGAGGCGCTCGTCGCGCTGCGCCTCGCGACCGCGAAACGCGGCGATTTCGCGCGGCCGCTGCCGAAGCGCTACGACGGCGCATTCGCCCGCTTCAGCCCGCCGGACGGGGATGCGGCGGAACCGGTCGGGAATTTGCCGCAACCGCACATACACACCGTCTGACACGCACTATCTGCGTCGCTGTATGGGCGCGTATGAACGTTTTCGCTACACTGGGCCGTCATCGCATCGGCTTGTGCGGTCGGCCTCCGGGCGCCGCGCAGTCGATGCGAACCCATTATTTCAGCCCGCTTTCGCCGCATTTCGAACCCATGTCACTCGATCCCAACTATCCTCGCGACCTGATCGGCTACGGCCGCCATCCCGTTCAGGCGAACTGGCCGGGGCGCGCCCGCGTCGCCGTGCAATTCGTGCTGAACTACGAGGAGGGCGGCGAGAACTGCGTGCTGCACGGCGATCCGGGCTCCGAGCAGTTCCTGTCCGAAATCGTGGGCGCGGCCGCGTATCCGGACCGCCACATGAGCATGGAGTCGATCTACGAATACGGTTCGCGGGCCGGCGTGTGGCGGATCCTGCGCGAATTCGAGAAGCGCGGGATGCCGCTGACGGTATTCGGCGTCGGCATGGCGATCGAGCGTCATCCGGAGCTCGCGCGCGCCTTCGTCGAGCTGGGCCATGAAATCGCGTGCCACGGCTGGCGCTGGATCCACTACCAGAGCATGACGCCGGAACTCGAAGCCGAACACATGCGCCTCGGGATGGAAGCGATCGAGCGCGTGACGGGCGAGCGCCCGCTCGGCTGGTATACCGGCCGCGACAGCCCCAATACGCACCGCCTGGTCGCCGAACACGGCGGCTTCCTGTACGACTCCGACAACTACGGCGACGACCTGCCGTTCTGGATGGACGTCAAGGTGTCGGGCGGCGGCACGTCGCCGCAACTGATCGTGCCGTACACGCTCGACACGAACGACATGCGTTTCGCGACGCCGCAGGGCTTCAACACCGGCGATCACTTCTTCGACTACCTGCGCGACGCATTCGACGTGCTGTACGCGGAAGGCGACGAGGCGCCGAAGATGCTGTCGATCGGCATGCACTGCCGGCTGCTCGGCCGGCCGGGCCGGTTCCGCGGGCTGCAGCGTTTCCTCGATCACATCGAGAAGCACGAGCGCGTATGGGTGACGCGCCGTGTCGATATCGCGCGTCACTGGCGTGAACATCATCCGTATCAGCCCAATCATCAAAACGAAGGGAAAGCATGAAGGCGATGCGCTACACGTTGGAACAACTGAACACGATGGCGCCGAGCGCATTTGTCGCGGCGCTGTCGGGGATCTTCGAACATTCGCCGTGGGTGGCCGAAGTCGCCGCGGGCGAGCGGCCGTTCGCGAGCATCGACGCGCTGCACAAGACGATGTCGGGTGCGGTGGAAGCGGGCGGCGAAGTGCGCCAGCTCGCGCTGATCAACGCTCACCCGGAGCTGGCCGGCAAGGCCGCCGTGCGCGGCGAGCTGACGGCCGAGTCGACGCGCGAGCAGAGCGGCGCGGGCCTCGACCAGTGCACGCAGGAAGAGTTCGACAAGCTGCTGACGCTGAACCGCACGTATCGCGAGAAGTTCGGCTTCCCGTTCATCCTCGCGGTGCGCGGCTATGACCGTCACGGCATCATCGCGAACTTCGAGTCGCGTGTGAATCATTCGCGCAACGAGGAACTGCGTGCGAGCCTGGACCAGATCTACCGGATCGCGCGCTTCCGCCTCGACGACCTGATCGACGCCTGACACCGCAATGCGGCCTGCTGCGTCGCAGCGGCCTGATCGCATCACTGAAACAAGGAAACATCATGGCTGTTCCGCTTCTCGATCCCAACGCACCCGATTTCACGCGGCGCTACGTGAATCTTGCCGACCCGCGTCTCGGTGCGCAGGCGCTCGAGGCCAGCGACGATTTCTTCGCGCCGAAGGACCGGATGCTGAACCCCGAGCCGGCCGTCTTCATTCCCGGCAAGTACGACGACCACGGCAAGTGGATGGACGGCTGGGAAACGCGCCGCAAGCGCACGACGGGCTTTGACTGGTGCATCGTCAAGCTCGCGCGCCCGGGCGTGATCAAGGGCTTCGACATCGACACGAGCCACTTCACCGGCAACTTCCCGCCGGCCGCGTCGATCGAGGCCGCGTTCGTGGCCGACGGCGCACCGACGCATGCGACCGAGTGGGTCGAGATCGTGCCGTCGACGACGTTGCAGGGCAACAGCCATCACTACGTCGAAGCGAGCGACGCGCGAGCGTTCACGCACCTGCGCGTGAACATCTACCCGGACGGCGGCATCGCGCGCCTGCGCGTGTACGGCCAGCCGCAGCTCGACTGGGCCGGTGCGAGCGCGACCGAGCAGTTCGACCTCGCGGCGATGGAAAACGGCGGTTACGTCGTGGCCGCGAACAACCAGCACTTCGGTGTCGCGTCGAACCTGCTGCTGCCGGGCCGCGGCGTGAACATGGGCGACGGCTGGGAAACTCGCCGCCGTCGCGAACCGGGCAACGACTGGGCGATCATCGCGCTCGCGCAGCCGGGCGTGATCCGCAAGATCGAAGTCGATACCGCGTTCTTCAAGGGCAACTACCCGGACCGCTGCTCGATCCAGGCCGCGTACGTGTCGGGCGGCACGGACAGCTCGCTGATCACGCAGTCGATGTTCTGGCCGGTGCTGCTCGGCGAACAGAAGCTGCAGATGGACAAGCAGCATTACTTCGAACACGGCATCGTGTCGCTCGGCCCCGTCACGCACGTGCGACTGAACATCATTCCGGACGGTGGCGTGTCGCGCCTGCGTCTGTGGGGGACGCTCGACAAATGAAGACGCTTGCAATCGAACCGCTGACCAAGGAAGCCTTCGCGCCGTTCGGCGACGTGATCGAAACGGAAGGGGCGAAGCAGATCCCGATCAACCTCGGCACGACGATCCGCTTTCACGATCTCGCGACAGTCGACGTGACCGATGAAGACGGCCGCACGCTCGTGAACCTGTTCCGCGGCCAGCCGCGCACGCTGCCGTTCGAGGTGAAGATGCTGGAGCGGCACCCGCTCGGCAGCCAGGCTTTCGTGCCGCTGAACGACCAGCCGTATCTCGTCGTCGTCGCGCCCGCGGGCGACCTCGATCCGGCGCAGATCCGCGCATTCGTGACGAGCGGCTGGCAGGGCGTCAACTACGCGAAGGGCGTGTGGCATCACCCGCTGATCGCGCTCGGCGGCGTCAGCGACTTCATCGTCGTCGATCGCGGCGGTGATGGCCTGAACCTGAACGAGCAGGATCTGCAGGAATCGCTGTGGCTCACCGACGAAGCGCTGCATGCGCTGACGGCCTGAGTCGCCGGCGTTCTCGCGACTGACAGGCTGTTTGCATGCCTGCCGAAACCCGCGCAAGGTGCGCGGGTTTTTTTATGTGCGGTCGCTGTCTCGCGATTCAGGTTGCCACGGCCTTGCGCGTGTCGCGCGAACCGCCGCCGCGACGCCGGTTCGCGACCGGCGCATGCTGCGCCATCAGGTCGGCGACCCAGTCGACGAATACGCGCAGCTTCGCGCTGACGTGCCGGTTCGGCGGGAACGCGACGTACATCGGCATCGGTTCGAGTTGCCACTGCTCGAACAGCGGCACCAGTTCGCCACGCGTGCGATACGCGCTGGCCATGTAGTCGGGCAGCCACAGGATGCCGAGCCCCGCGAGACCGGCTTCGAGATACGCATTGCCGTCGTCGACCGCGAGCACGTAGCGTCCGCGCACGGTGATCTGCTCGCCGTCGCGCGCCATCGCAAACGGCAATGCCTTGCCGGTGCGCGCCCACAGAAAACCGACGATGCGGTGATGCGTATCTTCGAGGTCACCCGGATGCGTTGGCGTGCCGGCGCGCGCGAGATAGGCCGGCGATGCGTACACGCCGAGCCGCAGGTCGCCGACGCGGCGTGCAACCAGCGAGCGATCGGCCGGTTCGCCGCCGCGCACGACGCAGTCGACGTTCTCGCCGATCACGTCGACCACGCGGTCGCTCACGCCCATGTCGAGCTGGAGGTCCGGATAGCGCGCATGGAACGCGGGCAGCGCGGGGATCAGGATCAGGCGCGCGAACGGGCTCGGCACGTCCACGCGCAGCCGCCCCCTTGGCGACGCCGACGCAGCGGACAGGCTCGTTTCGGCATCGTCCATGTCGGCCAGCAGGCGCACGACGCGGTCGTAGTACGCGGCGCCGTCGGCCGTGACGACGACCTTGCGCGTCGTGCGATTGAACAGCTTCACGCGCAGCCGCGCTTCGAGCTGCTGCACCAGTTGCGTGACGGTGGTGCGGCTCATGTGCAGCGTGTCGGCCGCTTTCGTGAAGCTGCCGGCTTCCACCACGCGGGCGAACGCCTGCATTGCGTCGAATCGATCCATCGGGTCAGGGCTCCGCGTCGCTCGGACATTGTTTGGAGAGCGCAAACAGTGTTGGACAAGGTTGCCGGTTTATCCGCCGCGCAACGGTCCTTAAAGTGCCTTCATCGTTGAGACAGGGGCGGTGTCGCCCCGCAGACCGATGGAGGGGTTGAATGGCAAAGCGTAGCGTAGTTTTTCCGCCTGGTCGCCAGGCGCTGTATGACCGCAACCGTTATTCGCCGGCTGTGCGCTCGAACGGCTTCCTGTTCGTGTCCGGGCAGGTCGGCAGCCGCGACGATGGCTCGCCCGAGCCGGAGCTGGGCGCGCAGGTCCGCCGCGCGTTCGACAACCTGAATGCGGTGCTGTACGCGGCGGGCTGCACGTTCGACGACGTCGTCGACGTGACGGTGTTCCTCGTCGATCCGGAGGCGACGTTCGAGCGGATCTGGGAGATCGTTCCCGAATACTGGGGCGATGCCCCGCATCCCGCGCTGACTGCCGTCGGCGTGACCTGGCTGTACGGCTTCCAGTTCGAGATCAAGGTGATCGCGCGGCTGCCGGAGGCTGTCGACGGTTGAGCAGGGCGTGCGCATGTCACGGCGCGACGGGCGGCTCCTGCTCATATGCGCGACGCAGCAGCACGGCGAGCGACGACGACTCGGGCAGCGCCGCCGTGCCGAGCCGGTGCACGGCGATTCCTGGTGTCCACGAATTCATCACGACGGCGCCGGCCATCGACGGCAGGTCGGCCGGCGTCACTTCGCGATCGTGCTGCGCGATGCCGAGGCGCGCCAGTTGCCGCCGCAGGATGCCCATCGTGACGCCGCCGAGCATGTCGGCCACCGGCCATACGACCGCGTTGCCGTCCCAGAACGCGACGTTCCAGATCGAGCCTTCGCTGATGCGCCCGCGGCGATCGATGAACGCCGCATCGTCGAAACCCTGCGCGACCGCACGGCGCAGGAAGTGCGTCTTCGCGACTTCGCCGACGTGCTTGATGTCCGGCAGCACGCGCTCGTGTTCGAACAGCGCGAGATCGAGCGGGCCGGCCGGCCCCGACGACGGCGCGGCTGTGCGGACCAGCACGTCGAGCGCTTCGTCATCGCGCGGCGCGACGAATTCGCCCGTCGTCGCGTGCACGGTCGCGGTCAGCGACAGCGCCGGCGGCGCGCGATCGAGCGCGGTGCGCAGGAACGCGCGAATCCGCTCGTCGGGCAGGGCACGACCGAACAGCGCGTGCGACGCGTCGCGCAGCCGTGCGAGATGCAGGTCGAGCCCGCGCACGCGGCCGTCGCGTATCTGCATCGCGGTGAAATGCGCATGCCCTGCGAAGGCCAGCGCGGCGAGTGTTTCGCGTGTAGCGGCCACGCCGTTGATCTGGGTGACGGACGGGAAGGGGGCAGCGGTCATCGACGAATCTCCAGGTTGGCCGCGCGCACGGGCCGGCGCACGGCATCTTCAAGAAAGCCTATTGTTTGCCGATTGATGGCGACAAGAAAAACGAGTAGTTTTGTCACGGTCATCAAATTCTGTTTGAAGATCGATGGAACGCATGTGGCCCGGTACGCGCGCGCTGAGAACGTTCGATGCGGCGGCGCGGCACCTGAATTTTTCGCGGGCGGCCGACGAGGTCGGGCTGACGCCGGCAGCCGTCAGTCACCAGATCAAGGAGATCGAGGCGCAGCTCGGCATGGCGCTGTTCGTCCGTACGAGCCGCAGCATCCGGCTGACGCCGGCGGGTGCCGTGCTGGCTGCGGCGGCCGCCGATGCGCTCGCGGGCCTGCAGCACGCGAGCGCACGCGCACGGCGCATCGCGCGCGAGCAGACGGAATTGCGCGTGTCGGTCGGCGCGCGCTTCGCGACGCATTGGTTGCTGCCACGCCTGCCGCGCTTCAAGGCCGCGCATCCGGCGCTCGAACTGACGTTCGACATCACCGACCGGCTGCGCGATTTCGATGGCGACGATGTGGATGTCGCGATCCGTTTCGGCACCGGGCGTTACCGGGACGCATGTACGCAGCGCCTGTTCGGCACGTCGGTCGTCGCGATAGGCAGCCCCGCGCTGTTGTCGGCCGGCCCACCGTTGCGCAAGCCGCGCGACCTGCTTCGTCACACGCTTTGCCACGCCGACTGCGAAGTCGACGGCGTGATCTGGCCGCGCTGGTCGGCATGGATGACCGCAGCGGGCATCGACGGTTTCGACGATAGCCGGTGTGTCGCGTTTCCGGATTCAAGCCACGTCGTGCAGGCTGTCATGGACGGTACGACGGTCGGGCTGGCGGAGCCGCACATGATCGCGCGCGATCTCGCGGACGGGCGCCTCGTACGGCTGTTCGACGTGAACGTCGAGGTGGCGCCGGGGCTCGCGTATCACGTCGTGTATCCGGAGCACACGCAGGGCGATCCTCGCATCGTTGCACTGTGCGACTGGCTTGCGGACGAGGTGGCGATGGTGCGTGCGTGACGCGATCGCCGCACGTGCTATCGTGCCCGCATCGCCACCGTACGACGTCCGGTTCCGGACGCGATTCTCCGATGAGCCAACCTGAAAACGACCTCGCGATCCTGCTGCGCACGATGCAGCCCGACCTGCATCCCGGCGCGTTCGCCTTCGTCGCGCTGCCGTCTGACGCAGACGTATCGTTATCCGAAGTAGTTGCCACGTTCCGTGAAGCGGAAGGGCTGACGGTCGTGGTCGACGAGGAAGCGGCTGCCCGTTACGGCTGGCCCGTGCTGTTCCGCGCCGCATGGATCACGCTGACCGTCCATTCCGACCTCGCGGCCGTCGGCCTCACGGCCGCATTCGCGCGGGCGCTGGGTGCAGCGGGCATCAGCTGCAACGTGATGGCCGCTGCATACCACGATCACATCTTCGTACCGTTCGACGACGGCCCGCGCGCACTCGAGGCGCTCGTCGCACTGCAGCGCGACGCGCTGCGCGGCTAGCGCACGAAACGCATTGCGCGCACGCAAAAAAAACGGGCCCGTCACCGGGCCCGCGAACGGAGAGGATTGCGCCGGCAACCGGCGCACGGCGGCTTACTTGACCGCGCCACCCTCGAACCAGGCGGCGAGCTTGGTCCGCTCGTCGTCGGTCATGTGCGTGACGTTGCCGATCGGCATCGCCTTCAGGCGCACGGCCTGTTCGTAGATGCGCTGCGCGTTCTTCGACACTTCGTCCGGCGTGTCGAACATCACGCCTGCGGGAGCGCTGCCCATCAGCGTCGGCTTCGACGAGTGGCACTCGACGCAGCGCTGCTGCAGGATCGGCATGATGTCGTTGATCACGATCTTCGGCGCGTTTGCAGCTTGCGCTTCCGGTGCGACCGGCTTGGGCATCGTCCAGACCAGCGCGCCCGACAGCAGCGCGACGCCGCCGATCGGCAGGTACCACAGCTGCTTGCCGCGGTGACGCATCACGAAGAACTGGCGAATCAGCGCGCCGGCCAGCATGATCAGCACGAGCACGATCCAGTTGAACTTGTTCGTGTACGTCATCGCGTAGTGGTTCGACAGCATCGCGAACACGACCGGCAGCGTGAAGTACGTGTTGTGCACCGAGCGCTGCTTGCCGCGCTTGCCGTAGATCGGGTTCGGTTCTTCGCCCTTGAGCATCTTGTCGACCATCTTGCGCTGGCCGGGGATGATCACGAAGAACACGTTCGCCGACATGATCGTCGCGAGCATTGCGCCGACGATCAGATAGGCGGCACGGCCCGAGAAGATGTGGCATGCGAGGTACGCTGCGACGACGACGTAGATCCCGACGCAGATGCCGAGCACGCGATCGTTGGTGCCGAGGACGCGGCACAGCGAGTCGTAGACGATCCAGCCGGCCGCGAGGAAGCCGAGTGCGGAAGCGACGGCGACGACGGGGCCCATGTCGAGCACGCTCTTGTCGATCAGGTACGTGTTCGGTGCGAGCAGGTACAGCACGAAGAACAGCGAGAAGCCCGACAGCCAGGTCGTGTACGACGGCCACTTCGACCAGTGCAGGTCATCCGGCATTTCCGGCGGGGCGACCGTGTACTTCTGCATGTTGTAGAAACCGCCGCCGTGGACGTGCCACAGCTCGCCGAACACACCGCGCTTGCGCTGGTTCGGGTCGGTCGGCGGTTTCAGGCTGTTGTCGAGCGCGACGAAATAGAAGGACTCGCCGATCCACGCAATGGCGACGATGACGTGCAGCCATCGCAGCGCGAGGTTCAGCCAGTCGGTGATGAAGCCTTCCATGAAACTCCTCCAGACTCAAATCGTTTGTTTGATGTGGGCGCTGATGCGTATGTCAGCTGCCGCGATAGGTGCTGTACGACCACGGCGACACGAGCAGCGGCACGTGGTAGTGCGAGCCGGTGTCGGCGATGCCGAAGCGCAGTACGACGCGGTCGACGAAACGGGGTTCGGGCACCTTCACGCCGAGCGACGCGAAGTAGTCGCCGGCATGGAACACGAGTTCGTATTCGCCGGCGGCGAGCGCGGCGCCTTCGAGCAGGGGTTCGTCGCAGCGGCCGTCGCTATTGGTCAGCACGGTCTTGATCGCGCGGCGCGATTCGCCGTCCAGCGCGTAGAGGTCCACCTTGATTGCAGCGCCGGGACGGCCGTGCGCCGTATCGAGTACGTGGGTAGTGAGCTTTCCCATTCGCAATTGTCCTTGTGTGAATGCGAGGTTCGGCGGCGACTCGATCCATTGACTGTGCGGCGGATCGAGGCTCCACGTCACGTGGCTACATACCCGTCGGCGAGATTGAAGCGAGCGCCGTGCAGGCATTGTAAAAAGGTTCCCCGCGCAAATACGGGCGCGATATCAAAGATAATGCGCCGCGCATGAGCGGCTGTCGACGGCACGCCGGGCGCGGCTTCCGGCGGGCTTTCAGGCGCTCGGGGAGGGCCTGCGCGGCGTACCATATCGGAACCCTGAAGCGCGGTATTCCGGATCGCGCATTGTGTGCGGCGCGCGCTTGGGCGATCCTCCCGCCGTGCGCGTCGGCCGGTGGCCCGCGCGTACCCCGAAGACGGCGAGCACGCCGGGTAACCGGGCCAGGGCGTTCGAACGGACGCAGGCACCGGAGCGTGCCGCGATTCAGCGTTCGAACGGCTGTGTGACCGCCTCCAGGACAGCCCCTGGGGGCAGACCGACGCGGAGAACGCATGAACCTCGAGCAGCACGCAGGCGCACGCGCGCCGAACACCTCCTCATCCCGCCCGAAAACCCTGCTGGTCAAGCACGCCGACGTGCTCGTGACCATGGACGACACGCGTCGCGAGCTGCGCGATGCCGGGCTCTATATCGAAGACAACCGGATCGTCGCGGTCGGCCCGACCGCCGAGCTGCCCGACACGGCCGACGAAGTGCTCGACCTGCGCGGCCACCTCGTGATCCCGGGGCTCGTGAACACGCACCACCACATGTACCAGAGCCTCACGCGCGCGGTGCCCGCGGCGCAGAACGCCGAGCTGTTCGGCTGGCTCACGAACCTGTACCGGATCTGGGCGCACCTGACGCCCGAGATGATCGAGGTGTCGACGCTGACCGCGATGGCCGAGCTGCTGCAGTCGGGCTGCACGACGTCGAGCGATCACCTGTACATCTACCCGAACGGCAGCCGGCTCGACGACAGCATCGGTGCTGCGCAGCGGATCGGCATGCGCTTTCACGCGAGCCGCGGCTCGATGAGCGTCGGCCAGCGCGACGGCGGGTTGCCGCCCGATTCGGTCGTCGAGCGCGAGCCCGACATCCTGCGCGACACGCAGCGCCTGATCGAGACCTATCACGACGAAGGCCGCTACGCGATGCTGCGCGTGGTGGTCGCGCCGTGCTCGCCGTTCTCGGTGAGCCGCGACCTGATGCGCGACGCGGCCGCGCTCGCGCGCGAGTACGGCGTGTCGCTGCACACGCACCTTGCGGAGAACGTCAACGACATCGCGTACAGCCGCGAGAAGTTCGGGATGACGCCGGCCGAATATGCGGAAGATCTCGGCTGGGTCGGCCACGACGTGTGGCATGCGCACTGCGTGCAGCTCGACGATGCGGGTATCGGCCTGTTCGCGCGCACCGGCACGGGCGTCGCGCACTGTCCGTGCTCGAACATGCGGCTCGCGTCGGGCATCGCGCCGGTGAAGAAGATGCGGCTCGCGGGCGTGCCGGTCGGTCTCGGCGTTGACGGCTCCGCGTCGAACGACGGCGCGCAGATGGTCGCCGAAGTACGTCAGGCGCTGCTGCTGCAGCGGGTCGGCTTCGGGCCCGATGCGATGACCGCGCGCGAAGCGCTCGAGATCGCGACGCTCGGCGGTGCGAAGGTGCTGAACCGCGACGACATCGGCGCGCTGAAGCCCGGCATGGCCGCCGATTTCGCCGCGTTCGACCTGCGCCAGCCGCTGTTCGCGGGTGCGCTGCACGATCCGGTGGCGGCGCTCGTCTTCTGCGCGCCGTCGCAGACGGCGTACACGGTGGTGAACGGGAAAGTGGTGGTGCGGGAAGGGCGGTTGGCGACGCTCGATCTGCCGCCCGTCATCGAGCGTCACAACGCGCTGGCGCACGCGCTCGTCGAGGCGTCGCGCTGAAGCAGGACTGAAGCCGTGCGGCGGCCGCCTTGCCGGGCGTGCCGCCGGCCGTCGTCGCGCCGCGAGGTTGTCGCGACGCGCCCCGCCGGCGCGGGCAGCGTGTGCCGTTACGGCTCGATCAGCGTGCGGGTGGCTTCGGCGACGAGGCTGCGCAGCCAGCGCACTTCGTCCGAGTAGTGGCAGCGTTCGTGCCACAGCTGGTAGTACTGCATCGGCGGGAAGTCGAGCGGCGCCGGCACGACCGACAGCGGCAGGAACTTCGCGTAGTGATCGGCGAACAGGCGCGTCGTCGTGAAGATCAGGTCGGACTTCACGAGCACGTACGGTGCGAGGTTGAAGTACGGCAGCGTGACGACCACGTGCCGCTTGAGGCGTTCGCGCGCGAGATGCACGTCGATCGCGCCGCGCTGGCCGACCGAGTACGGCGTCGGCGCGAGATGCGGCGCGTTCAGGTACTGGTCGAGCGTCAGCCCGCCGCGCTTCGCGAACGGGTGCGTGTTGCTCATCAGGCAGACGATTTCGTCGACGAACAGGTTCGACAGGTGCAGCTGCTCGGGCGGCTCGGGCCAGTTGCCGACGACGATGTCGAGCTTGCCGTCTTCCAGCGCGAGCTCGTAGTCGAACGCGGGGCCGAGCGAATGGAACTCGAGCGTCGCGTTCGGCGCGGCCTGGCGGAAGCGTTCGACGACGGTCGGCACGAACAGCACGTTCAGGTAGTCGGGGCAGCCGATCCGGTAGCAGCGGATCGACGTGGCCGGGTCGAAGTTGTGCTGCTGGAACTTGATGCGCTCGATTTCACGCAGCGCGTTCTGCACGGGCTCGAGCAGGCGCAGCCCGTATTCGGTCGGCACCATGCCGGATTTGCCGCGCACCAGCAGCGGATCGCCGGTGATGTCGCGCAGGCGCCGCAGCGCGGCGCTGATCGCCGGTTGCGACTGGTTCAGTTTGACGGCCGCGCGCGTGACGCTGCGCTCCATCAACAAGGTGTGCAAGACGCGCAAGAGGTACGTGTCGATCGCCTCGCGTTGCTGACTCATGATATCTCCGTTTTATATGGCTGGGCTGATCGAGGGGCAAGGGGGGTATATCGTTTTTAATATGAAGCCGGCCCAGCGTCAAGAGATGGATACCCGCAGACACCCGCCGGCCGGGCCACGACAAGGGGCCCGAGCGGGGTGGGAAGCGGGGAGCGCGGCGCCGCACGGATCCGTATTGCGCGGATCCGGATCGCGGCGCGGCGGGTGAGGCGGAGACGCGTCAGTCGTCGATGCGCATGCCGACCTTCAGCGTGACCTGCCAGTGCACGACCTGGTCGCCTTCGATGTGGCCGCGCGTTTCGGTCACCTGGAACCAGTGCAGGTTGTGCAGCGTCTTGCCGGCTTTCGAGATCGCGTTGCGGATCGCGTCGTCGCTCGATTGCTTCGACGAACCGGTCAGCTCGATCATCTTGTACACGTGGTCGCTCATGATGCGCTCCCTGGGATATCGGTCTGTATTGCCGGTGCAAGCCGCGGTCCCGAAGCGGTGCCGTGCGTGCCCGGCTTCTTGAGTGATAGGTATGATGGGCGGCAAGTGCAACCCATATTGGAGACGAGGAACATCGTGGAAGTCGGATTTTGCGGACCGGGATTGATGGGCGCGCCGATGATTCGGCATTTGCTGGCGGCCGGGCATCGCGTCAGCGTGTGGAATCGCTCGCGCGGCAAGGCCGAGGCGCTGGTCAAGGACGGCGCGCAGGTGGTCGGCACGCCGCGTGAGCTGGCCGAACGCGTCGAGACGGTATTCGTGTGCGTGCTCGACGGCCGTGCGGTTGGCGACGTCGTATTCGGCGAGCACGGGCTGCTTTCCGGCGATGCCGCCGCGCGCCGTCTGATGCGCATCGTCGATCATTCGAGCATTCCGCCCGCGGCGACGCGCGACTACGCGGCGCGCGCGGCTGCACTCGGCGTCGGCTGGGTCGATGCACCGGTGTCCGGCGGCGTGCCGGGCGCGCAGGCCGGCACGCTCGCGGTGATGGCCGGCGGTCGCGCGGCCGATCTCGACGCGGTGCGGCCGCTGATCGACACGTACGCGTCGCGCATCACGCACATGGGCGACGCGGGCGCGGGCCAGACGGCGAAGCTGTGCAACCAGGCGATCGTGACCGCGACGGTTACGGCCATCGCCGAGGCTGTCGGCCTCGCGCAGGCGAGCGGCATCGACGCGGCGCGTCTGGCCGAGGCGCTGGCCGGCGGCTGGGCCGACTCGGTGCTGCTGCAGACGTTCGTGCCGCGCATGACGTCGGGTGGTCATGCACCGATCGGCGCGCTCAGCACGTTCCAGAAGGATGTCGATGCGATTGCCGACGCCGCGCGCGACACGGGCGCGGTGATGCCCGTATCGGCCACGGTCCAGCAAGTGTTGCGGCTCGGCGCCGCGCAAGGGCTCGCCGGCGCCGATTTCGCGGCGTTCATCGACATCGTGCGGCCGGGCAACGGCCGTCAGCAGGCGTCGTGACGCACAAGCGGGGCACGTGAATGGCAGATGGGCCGCCCGGAGGCGGCCCATCGAATGGCAGGCGGATCAGCCGAGCGAGCGAGGTGTCGTGTCGCCGGCGTTCTGGCGGCCGAGGCCGCCGCGCAGGCTTGCCTTCGTGCCTGCACCAAACTCGGGCAGGATGCGCGCGCGCGCACGGCTTGCGAATACGAGGAAGCCGAAGCCGTTCGCTTCGTACCAGTAGCCGCCGTTCTCGAGACCGTCGAGCGGCTGCTCGAGTGCGTTGGCGATCGATTCGATGCAGCGCTTGCGCAGCTCGGCGATCGCCGGATAGGGCGGCTGGGCGCCGCGCACGCTGCACAGGAGCACGTCGAGACCGGGCAGCACATGCGCATACAGGACGGGTTCGTCCTGCGCACGGGCGCGGGCAATCTTGGTGTCGAGTTGAGCAAACGGTTTCGAGTGGCGCAAGACCGCGAGGAATGACTCCTGGCCATCTTGCTGCGCACGCCGACGTTTTTTCGGGAAGGACATAAACACTCGCCTCAAAAACAATTGCAAGAAATGCGGCACTTTCATGCGACCCACTCCCGGCTATGTACGCCGCATGTCGATCCTTTATAGCACACGAAAATGCTGCATTCGTGCAGTACGACGATCAATGTCTCCCGTCGACCTGCTCGCCTTGATCGACACAGCCAGCGTCTTGGCGCCCGTACTGTCGTTTAGTCTCCATCATAGACCTGCTTTTCCCGCGCGTGCATTCGCCCGTCACAAAAAAGTGAGATGGGCCGCTTGCGGCGGCGCATCGCGCGCGCAATAAAAAGGCCCGCACGCGGCGGGCCTGGCGGGCGGAGCGCGCGGCGATCAGCGCTGCTTCAGCGAATCGCGGATCTCGCGCAGCAGCACGGTGTCTTCCGGCGTCGCGGCCGGCGCGGCTTCGTCCGGCTTGCGCAGCTTGTTGATGAATTTCACCATCAGGAAAATGATGAACGCGAGGATGACGAAATTGATCGCCACGGTGATGAACGAGCCGTAACCGAATGCGGCGACGCCCGCGGCCTGCAGGTCCTTGAACGAATCGGGATTACCCTTGAACGTCGGGGGGATGGTGCCGAGCAGAACGAACTTGTTCGAGAAATCCAGACCGCCGGTCAGCACACCGATGACCGGCATGATGAGATCTTTCACGACCGAATCGACGATCTTCGAGAACGCGCCGCCGATGATCACGCCGACGGCGAGATCCATCACGTTGCCCTTGACGGCGAACTCCTTGAATTCCTTGATGATGCTCATGAGCGGCTTTCTCCTGGTTGGGGCGAGGGGAAGCGTGCCGCGACGCGCGGGATTGCATTGCGTCGAATGAGGGTCGGTGGCACGCCGATGGCCGCATGATAGCGAACGCTCCCCATTGCCGGTAGTCCATCTTGAAATGATTGACAAATCCGCGCGTCGGCGCGGCCGGCCAGGCAGGGGAGCGTGGCGTGCGTGGCAGCGCGTGGCGACGCGCCGGGCAGGGTCAGGTGTTGTCGTCGGTCCAGCCGTCGTCGTTGCTGCCGAGGTCCATGCCGCCGCCGCCTCCGCCGTTGCCGTCGCTCCAGTTCGACGCGTCGCCGCGGCCGAGGTCGAAGCCCGGGTCGGCTTCCTGCCGGCGGCGCTCGCCGTCGACGATCACGTCGCGCTCGACCACGCGCTCGCGGCCGCCCGACATCGCCTCGCCGAGCAGCACGCCGGTCAGCAGCCCGCCCATCCCGCCGCCGAAACCGCCGCCTTGCTGGATCACGACGGGCGGCTGCTGTTGCGGATAGGGTTGTGGCGGGTAGGGCTGGCCCTGCGCGCCCGTCATGCGATCGGCTTCCTGTGCGTACGCGGAGCCGCTGCCGTTCGCCGGCGCTGCGGGTTGCGCGGCCGGGTCGGGGCGGCCCTCGACACGGGCCTTCACGCTCGCATGGCGCTGTTCGAGCTCGTCGACGCGATACGGCGGCACCGGATTCTTGCCGTTCGACAGCGCCTCGACGAGCGTGCGCGCGTCGGTCTCGACCGCCTCGATTTCGCCCAGCAGCGCCGCGGCGCCGGGCGCCGTCGACAGCTTCGCGTCGAGTTTCAGCGGACGGATGTCGTTCAGCACGTCGGTCGCGCGCTTGAGCTGCGTGCGGCGTTCGTCGTCGGCGCGGCCGTCGTCGGCCGTGCGTGCGCGCCGCAGCGTCCAGCGCAGCACCAGCGCGACGATCGCGACGATCAGCCCGAGGCCGATCCACATGCCGGTCGACGGACCGTGTTTTTCAGCCGGTACGGCGGGCGCGAGCGACGATTGCAGCGTGCCGGCCTGCGTGGCGGACGGCGCGTTGCCGCTCACGCGCGCGGCGTCGGCGCGAATGCGCGACTCGGTCTGCGCGAAGTGCGACGCGTCGGTGAAGCGCAGTTGCGGATCGAGCGTTTTCGCCTGCTGCAGTTGCGCGAGCGCGTCGGACGCGCGGCCTTCACGGTCCAGCACCTGCGCATACAGGTAGCGCGCATGCGCGTTGTTCGGATGGGCGTCGATGACTTGCGACAACTGCGTGTCGGCTTGCTGCCAGTTGCGCTGCGCGATCGATTGCTCGACCTGCTGCAACGACGGCACCGCAAACGCGGCGGACGACAGCACCATCAGCGAGAGGCCGAGTGCGGCGAGAGATTTCTTCATGGTCGAACCGGGCACCGGGGCCCGTCTCCTGACGATCGGTTCGCGCCGCGCGCCCGGGCGCGGCGCGGTTGCCCGCAGTGGCCGTTACTGCGCGGGCGTATCGAGCTGCTTCTTCAGCGCGGCGAGGCGATCCTCGACCGAGGGGCCCTTGTTCAGCGCGGCGAGCTTGTCGTCGAGCGCCTTGCCGCTCGACGTGTCGGCCGAATTCAGGCGGGCGTCCGAGCGGGCGTTCTGCAGCGCGACCTTGTCCTCGAGCTTCTGGAAATCCTCGGACAGGTTCTTGCCGCCGATGCCGCCCAGCGCGCTCGCTGCGACATCCTTCGCCTGCGCGATTTCCTGCTTGGCCTGCAGGATGTTCGAGCGCGCATTCAGGTCGTTGCGGCGCTGGCGCATGTCGGCGATCTGCCCCTTCAGCTTGTCGACCGACGGCTCGAGCGTCGTCAGCTCGGCCGCGAGCGCATCGCGCTCGGCTTCCGCGTTCGACTGCGCGGCGAGGGCCTCGCGGGCGAGCGCTTCGTCGCCGGACTGCAGCGCGCGCTTCGCGCCGTCCTCGTACTTCTTCACCTTGTCGTCGGCCGCATCGCGCTTGCTGCGCTGGGTCGCGACCTGTGCCTCGATCTCGATCAGCGAATTCTCGGCACGGCCGATGCTGTCGTCGAGCTCCCGCACGATCTGCCGTGCGTCGCGCGACGGATCCTGTACCGAATCGGCCGCATCGTTCAGCAGGCCTTTGATCGTGCGCGAAACAGAGTCGAAAAGCGACATGAAATCCTCCGTGGTTGATAGGCGCCGCGTGACCGCGGCAGTGCCCGCTGCGGGCCGGTTCCGACCCGCGTGAGCCGGTGAATATTAGACCACCGGCTCACTTAAATACGGCTTAAACGCGAGAGTTCAAGCGGCGCGTGTATCGGGATGCCGAACCTTTCGCAATTGAAAGAAAGAATCGGTAACGCGCGATATTGCGTGTCCATCATAGGCCGAGGATGCCGACAATACGTTCCGCAAATCACGGCATTGCGGGAATTTTTACAAAAAATCGCGAAGGCACCCGGTCGATTTCATTAAAATGCGCTGTCACGTCGCGGGAACGGATCGCCGCGCGGCGGGGTCTGTCGACGTGACAGCCGCATCTCGATGCACTCAATCTGATTCATCCGCTTGCATTTCCGCATGCGTCCGAGGGCGCCACGTACGCCCGCCATTCCGACATGCCAATTATCAAACGACCGCCTTCTTCTTCCGACAGGAACGAACCCCACTACACGCTGCGCCGTTCGCCGTCCGGAGCCTATTACCCCGATGACGACGATCGCGACGACGACCGCCGCGCGCAGCAGCGCAGCGGCGGCGGCGGAGGCCGCCGTCGCACGTTCGGCTCGCGCGTCGCGCTGTGGTTCGCCGGCCTGTTCGTGACGCTGGCGATCGTCGGCGCGCTGATCGTCGGCTATGCGCTGGTCGTGATGGCGCCGCAGCTGCCGTCGCTCGATGCGCTGACCAACTACCAGCCGAAGGTGCCGCTGCGCGTGTTCACGGCCGATCACGTGCTGATCGGCGAATTCGGCGAGGAGCGCCGCAGCCTCGTGCGCTTCCAGGACATTCCCGACGTGATGAAGAAGGCCGTGCTCGCGATCGAGGACTACCGCTTCTACGAACACGGCGGCGTCGACTTCGTCGGCATCCTGCGGGCGGGTGTGGCCGACCTGATGCACGGCGGCGCGCGCCAGGGTGCGAGCACGATCACGATGCAGGTTGCGCGCAACTTCTTCCTGTCGAGCGAAAAGACCTACACGCGCAAGATTTACGAAATGCTGCTCGCGTACAAGATCGAGAAGGCCCTGACGAAGGACCAGATTCTCGAGCTGTACATGAACCAGATTTATCTCGGCCAGCGTTCGTACGGTTTTGCGGCCGCTGCACGCGTGTATTTCGGCAAGGACCTGAAGGACATCACGCTCGCGGAAGCGGCGATGCTCGCGGGGCTGCCGAAGGCGCCGTCCGCGTATAACCCGGTCGTCAATCCGAAGCGCGCGAAGGTGCGTCAGGAATACATCCTGAAGCGCATGCTCGAGGTCGGCTACATCACGCAGCCGCAGTACGACGAAGCGATCAAGGAAGAGATCCACGTGCGCACGCCGGGTAACCAGTACGCGGTGCACGGCGAATATGTCGCCGAGATGGTGCGGCAGATGATGTATCAGCAGTACAAGGACGAAACCTATACGCGCGGGCTGACCGTCACGACGACGATCAACTCGGCCGATCAGGAGGCCGCGTACCAGGCCGTGCGTCGCGGCATTCTCGACTACGAGCGCCGCCACGGTTATCGCGGTCCGGAAGCATCGATCAACCTGCCTGCGGCCGGCGACGAGCGCGACGAGGCGATCGACGACGCGCTCGCCGATCACCCGGACAACGGCGACCTGCAGTCGGCGGTCGTGCTGTCGGCGTCGCCGAACGCGGTCGAGGTGCAGTTCGTCGGTGGTGCGACCACGACGATCGGGCCGGCCGGGCTGCGCTTCGTGTCGGCTGCATTGGGGCCGCGCGCGAACAACGCGCTGCGCATCAAGCCGGGCTCGGTCGTGCGCGTGCTGAAGGACGGCAAGACGGGCTGGCAGGTCGTGCAGCTGCCGCAGGTCGAAGGCGCGCTCGTCGCGATTGCCCCGCAGGACGGCGCGATCCGCTCGCTCGTCGGCGGTTTCGACTTCAACAAGAGCAAGTTCAACCACGTGACGCAGGCGTGGCGGCAGCCGGGCTCGTCGTTCAAGCCGTTCATCTACTCGGCGTCGCTCGACAAGGGCATGGGGCCGGCGACGATGATCAACGACGCGCCGCTGTACTTCCCGCCGAGCGTACCGGGCGGCACCGCGTGGGAGCCGAAGGACGACGACCAGCCGGACGGCCCGATGACGATGCGCACCGGCCTGCAGCGTTCGAAGAACCTCGTGTCGATCCGGATCCTCGCATCGATCGGCACGCAGTATGCGCAGCAGTACGTAACGCAGCGCTTCGGCTTCGATCCCGCGAAGACGCCGCCGTACCTGCCGATGGCGCTCGGCGCGGGCCTCGTGACGCCGCTGCAGCTCGCGACCGGCTATGCGGTGTTCGCGAACGGCGGCTACAAGGTCGATCCGTACCTGATCGCCGAAGTCGACGACGCGCGCGGCCAGGCACTGCAGAAGTCTCAGCCGGTGATCGCGGGCGGCACGGCGCCGCGCACGATCGAAGGCCGCAACGCGTACGTGATGAACAGCCTGCTGCACTCGGTCGCGACGGCCGGCACGGGCGCGGGTACCAACGCACTGGGCCGTAGCGACCTGCAAGGCAAGACGGGTACGACGAACGACGCGAAAGACGGCTGGTTCGCCGGTTACCAGCAGTCGCTCGTCGCGGTCGCGTGGATGGGCTTCGACCAGCCGAAGAGTCTCGGCAGCCGTGAATTCGGCGCGCAGCTCGCGTTGCCGATCTGGGTGAACTACATGCGCACCGCGCTGAACGGCGTGCCCGAGCAGCAGATGCCGATGCCGGACGGCCTGACCTCGATCGACGGCGAGCTGTACTACGCCGATCGCACGCCGGGCAACGGCTTCGTCGCGAACGTCGACATCAACCCGGCCGAGAACGCGATCAGCGCGAACGACGCGCTGGGTTCGGCCGGCGCGGCAGGGCTTGCGCCGCCGCCTGTCACGCCGCAGGAGAAGCAGCAGATCATGGACATGTTCGAGAGCAAGTAAGCGGTACGCTGTTCTTCAGACATGAGACGGGCGCCTTCGGGCGCCCGTTTTTTTGCGCGAATGGCCGGCAGCGGGAGAAGGGGCGTCAGAACGATGCGCAGGCCGGCACGACCGTGATGCCGACCGATTGCTGGTGGAAGCGCTGCAGGTACGCTTGCCGGATCGCGGCGAGCCGCGTACGCGTGTCGGGCGTATCGTCGGCGATGATCCGGATCACGAAGCTGTCTTCGCGCGTGACGCCGCCGGTCGTGCGGTCGCGCCACTGGCCGTGCGTGTCCCAGTAGGTGAGGCCGTCGGGAAAGCGTGGCGTGACGGTGTCGGCGAGAAACGCCGCGCGTTCCGCATCGGTGACGGGGCCGCGCCCCGTGATGTCGCGCCCGAACAGCAGGTCGGCCTGGAGCATGCGGCTTTCGCCCGGTTGCGTGCAGGACGCCGGTTGCGCGTTGGCGACGGGCGAGGGCGCCGTCGCGCAACCGGCGAGCAGCGTGAGCGCCACCGCGCATGCGACCAACGGCCGCATCTGCCCATTTCGTGACGATTGACCTTCGCGCGCGCAAAACGCTGCGCGCTCAACCACTTGCGTGCTTGTCCGGCGGGTTATCAACAGGGCTGTCAACATAATCTGGGGATAACCCTAGGTTGGCCTGCGTGTGCCCGATGTGGGGTCAGTGCTGCAGTTTTGCGTGCGCGAGATGCATGCCGAGCGTGCCGGGGTCGGTGTTCGTGCCCGACAGCAGCACGCCGACGCGCTTGCCCTGCAGCGTTTCGCGCAGCGGGCCGAGGAGTGCTGCGAGCGCGGCCGCGCAGGCCGGCTCGACCGACAGCTTCAGGTGCGTGAACAGGAACAGCATCGCGGCGCGCAGCGCGTCGTCGGATACGGTGACGATGCGGTCGACGTGACGCCGGCACAGCTGGTAGCTGTATTCCTCGGTATGCGGCGCCATCAGCGAATCGGCGATCGTCTGCATCGCGCTCATCTTGATCGTGTGGTTGGCCGCAAAGCTGCGGCTCATTGCGTCGGCGCCTTCCGGCTCGACGCCGTACACGTGCACGCGCGGATTCGCGAGCCGCAGCGCGGTCGCCATGCCGGCCGCGAGCCCGCCGCCGCCGATCGGCACGATCACCGCGTCGAGGTCGGGCGTCTGCGTCGCCCACTCGTAGCCGAGCGTCGCGGTGCCGAGGATCGTGTGATAGCCGTTGAACGGATGGATGAAGAAGCGGCCTTCCTCGGCCTCGATGCGCCGCACGAGATCGAACGCCTGCGACGCGCTGCCCGCGAGCACCACTTCCGCGCGGTATTGCTTGCATTGCGCGATGCGCGCCGGGCTCGCGGTATGGAACATCACGACCTTCGCGCTGCTGCCGAGCCGCATGGCCGCATACGCGACGGCCGCCGCGTGATTGCCGGCCGACACGCAGGTCACGCCCGCGTTCTTGCGCGCCTCGTCGAGCGCGAGCAGGTGCGTGAACGCGCCGCGCGCCTTGAAGCTGCCGCTCGCCTGCAGCAGCTCGAACTTGAAGTTGACGTGCGTGCCCTCGAGGGACGGCAGGTCGGCGCGCTCGAACACGGGCGTGCGCGCGACCCACGGCGACAAAGCGAAATGCTGCGCGGCGATTTCGTCGAGCGTCGGAATCGGCTCGCCGTCGATCGTCGTATGGGCCGTGCCCTGTTGTTCAGTCGACATGACGTGGCGGGTGGCGGAGTGGGTCGGCCCGCACACGCGAGCCGGCGTGGCGGGAGGCAGTCAGTGCGCGTCGACCGACATGCTGCGGATGAACTTGCGCAGGAACTGCTCGCAGCCGGCGAGCTGCGCGAGCTCGACATACTCGTTCGGCTTGTGCGCCTGCTCGATGTTGCCGGGCCCGCACACGACGCTCGGGATGCCCGCGCGTTCGAACAGGCCGGCCTCGGTGCCGTACGCGACCTTGCGCTTGTCCTGGTCGGCCGTCAGCGCGCGCACGAGCTGCGTGATCGCGGCCTGTTCGGTCGCGTCGAGGCCCGGCGCCGCGGCGATCTTCGAGAATTCGATCGCGGCGTTCGGATGCTCGCGCAGCATCTGCGGCAACAGCGTTTCCCGCGCATACGCTTCGATGCGCGTGAAGATCTGCTCGGGATCGAGCGTCGGCAGGTTGCGGAATTCGAAGTCGAAGCGGCACTCGGCCGGTACCGTGTTGATCGCGTTGCCGCCCTGGATCGTGCTCGTCTGCGCGGTCGTGAACGGCACGTCGTACAGTGCGTCGAACGGGCCTTCGGCGCGGAAGCGGTCGGCGATGTCGCGAATATGGCAGATGAGGCGCGCCGCATACTCGATCGCGTTGAGCCCCTTCGGCGTCAGCGACGAATGCGCCGCGTGGCCGCGTACGCAGCAGCGGTACGCGTTGATGCCCTTGTGCGCGATGATCGGCCGCATGCTGGTCGGTTCGCCGACGATGCAGCCGGACGGCTGCACGCCGCGCTTCACGAGGTCGGCGATCATCAGCGGCGCGCCCGCACAGCCGATTTCCTCGTCGTAGGACAGTGCGAAATGGATCGGCTGCGCGAGCCTGGTTGCCTGCATCTCGGGCAGCAGCGCGAGGGCCGTGCCGATGAAGCCCTTCATGTCGCAGGTGCCGCGGCCGTACAGGCGGCCGTCGCGGATTTCCGGCGCGAACGGGTTGCTGTCCCATTGCTGGCCGTCGACCGGCACGACGTCGGTATGCCCCGACAGCACGATGCCGCCGTTGGTCGAGCCGTCGTGCGCGGGCACGGTCGCGAACAGGTTCGCCCAGCCTTCGCGCGGATCGTGCGTGATCGTCGACGCGATCCCTTTCGCGGCGAGTGCGTCGCGCACCGTTTCGATCAGGCCGAGGTTCGGCACGCGGCTCGTCGTGTCCATCGACACCAGTTGCTTGACCCACGGCAGGCTGACAAGGGATGCATCGCCCTGGGTTGCGGCGGACGGCGCCGTCGCGTCGAGAGTGGACATGGCAAAACTCCGTCTGATGAATGGGAAAATCATACTCAAAAACGCGCCGGCCCGCCTGCGTCGGGCGCGATGCGGTGCAGCAACGTCGCGCCCGTCAGTATCGCGTCAGCGCGCCGCGGCGGCCGCTCCCTGTTTCGGGCCGAGCGCGCGCAGCGTTTCCTTGATCGTCGACACGCGGATCGCGAGATCGGGCGAGCGCGTTTCGATGCGCAGCTTGTCCTGCCCCGCGAGCTTGATGTGGCGATGCTTCTGCACCATCTCGATGATCCGCATCGGATCGATCGGCGGATTCGGCTCGAACTGCAGCCCGATCGCCACCTCGCTCGCGTCGATCTTCACGATGCCGAGCGGCTTCGCGGCGATCCGCAGCCGGTGCGTCTCGACGAGTGCGTGCGCCTGCGGCGGCAACTTGCCGAAGCGGTCGATCAGTTCTTCCTGGATGCCGTCGATCGCGTCGCCGTGTTCGCAGTTCGCGAGCCGCTTGTACAGCGACAGCCGCTCCTGCACGTCTGCGCAGTAGTCGGCCGGCAGGATCGCCGGCGCGTGCAGGTTGATTTCCGTCGTGGCGGCGAGCGGGGCGGTGAGGTCGGGCTCCTTGCCGTTCTTCAGCGCCTTCACCGCGTCGTTCAGCATGTCCGTGTAGAGCTGGAAGCCGATCTCGTGGATCTCGCCCGACTGCTTGTCGCCGAGCACTTCGCCGGTGCCGCGGATCTCCAGGTCGTGCATCGCGAGATAGAAGCCCGAACCGAGTTCCTCCATCTGCTGGATCGCCTCGAGCCGGCGCTGCGCCTGCTTGGTCAGCGACTGCGGATCGTGGACCAGCAGGTACGCATAGGCCTGGTGGTGCGAGCGGCCGACGCGGCCGCGCAGCTGGTGCAGCTGCGCGAGGCCGAACTTGTCCGAGCGGTGCATGATGATCGTGTTCGCGCTCGGCACGTCGATGCCGGTCTCGATGATGGTCGTGCACAGCAGCACGTTCGCGCGCTGCGCGACGAAATCGCGCATCACGCGTTCGAGTTCGCGCTCGTGCATCTGGCCGTGCGCGATCACGATCCGCGCCTCGGGCACGAGCGCCTCGAGCATCGCCTTGCGGTTCTCGATCGTCTCGACCTCGTTGTGCAGGAAGTACACCTGGCCGCCGCGCTTCAGTTCGCGCAGCATCGCCTCGCGGATCACGCTTTCTTCCTCGCGGCGCACGAAGGTCTTGATCGCGAGCCGCTTCTGCGGCGCGGTCGCGATGACCGAGAAATCGCGCAGCCCTTCGAGCGCCATCCCGAGCGTACGCGGGATCGGCGTCGCGGTGAGCGTCAGCACGTCGACTTCCGCGCGCAGCGCCTTCAGCGCTTCCTTCTGGCGCACGCCGAAGCGGTGTTCCTCGTCGATGATCACGAGGCCGAGGCGCTTGAACTGCACGTCCGACGACAGCAGCTTGTGCGTGCCGATCACGATGTCGACGCTGCCTTCGTTGATCTGCGCGATGGCCGCGTTCACTTCCTTCGCGGTCTTGAAGCGCGACAGCTCGACGATCCGCACCGGCCAGTCGGCGAAGCGGTCGGCGAAGGTCTGCGTGTGCTGTTCGGCGAGCAGCGTGGTCGGCGACAGCAGCGCGACCTGCTTGCCGCCCAGCACCGCGATGAACGCGGCGCGCAGCGCGACCTCGGTCTTGCCGAAGCCGACGTCGCCGCACACGAGGCGATCCATCGGCTTGCCGCTCGTCATGTCGCCGATCACGGCCGCGATCGCGGCGGCCTGGTCGGGCGTCTCCTCGAAGCCGAAGCTTTCCGCGAATTTCACGTAATCGCGCGGGTCGAGCGAGAACGCGTGGCCTTCGCGGGCCGCGCGGCGCGCGTACAGGTTCAGCAGTTCGGCGGCCGTGTCGCGGATCTGCTGCGCGGCCTTGCGCTTCGCGCGCTCCCACTGGCCGGAGCCGAGCGCGTGCAGCGGTGCGCTGTCGGGATCGGCGCCGCTGTAGCGCGAGATCACGTGCAATTGGGCGACGGGCACGTAGAGCTTGCTGTCGCCCGAGTATTCGAGATGCAGGAATTCGGTTTCGCCTTCGCCGAGGTCCATCGACACGAGGCCCATGTAGCGGCCGATGCCGTGCTGCGCATGGACGACCGGGTCGCCGACCTTCAGCTCGGACAGGTCGCGCACCATCGCGTCGACGTTGCTGGCCTGTTCCTGCCGGCGGCGGCCCGCGCGGCGGCCGAGCGCGCCGTACAGCTCGGTTTCGGTGACGATCGCGTAGCCTTCGCCCGGCACCGAGAAACCGCTCGACAGCGGCGCGACGCCGAGCGCGAAGCGTTCGTCGCTCGCGAGCCAGCCCGCGAAGTGGTCGTTCGATGCGGGGCGCAGGTGGTGCTCGGCGAGCAGTTGCAGGATCGTTTCGCGGCGGCCGGCCGATTCGACCGTCAGCAGCACGCGCTTGCCCGACCATTCGACGAAGGTGCGCAGCGACGCGAGCGGGTCGTCCGCATGGCGGTCGACGGTCAGCTCGGGCAGCGCGGTCGCCCAGCCGCCGGGCGGCTGCGCGGGCAGCACGACGCGCGCGAACGGCTTCGCGAACGCGAAGAAATCCTCGTCGGACAGGAACAGCCGCTGCGGCTCGAGGATCGGCCGCTCGCGATCGTGCGCGAGGAACGCGTGGCGCTGCTTCGTATCGGCGGTGAAGCGGCGGATCGACGCTTCGAGATCGCCGGTGAACACGAGGTGCGCGTCCTGCGGCAGGTAGTGGAACAGCGTGGCCGTTTCGTCGAAGAACAGCGGCAGGTAATACTCGATGCCGGCCGACGGCACGCCGTTGCCGATGTCCTTGTAGATCGGCGCGCGGCTCGGGTCACCCTCGAAAGTTTCGCGCCAGCGGCTGCGGAAGGCCGTGCGCGCGGCTTCGTCGAACGGGAACTCGCGGCCGGGCAACAGGCGCACGTCGCGCACCGGGTAGAGGCTGCGCTGCGTGTCGGGGTCGAACGCGCGGATCGAGTCGACCTGGTCGTCGAACAGGTCGATCCGGTACGGCAGCGGCGAGCCCATCGGGTACAGGTCGATCAGCGAGCCGCGGACGCAGTATTCGCCGGGCCGCACGACCTGGCTCACGTGCTCGTAGCCGGCCAGCGTCAGCTGCGCCTTCAGCTTCGCCTCGTCGAGCCGCTCGCCCTGCGCGAACGCGAACGTGTACGCGGCCATGAACGACGCAGGCGGCATCCGGTACAGCGCGGTGGTCGCGGGCACGAGCAGGATGTCGCAGCGGCCTTCGCCGAGGTCGTGCAGCGTGGCAAGCCGCTCGGACACGAGGTCCTGGTGGGGCGAGAACGTGTCGTACGGCAGCGTTTCCCAGTCCGGCAGCAGGCGCACGCGCGCGTCGGGCGAAAAATAGCGGATTTCCTGCGACAGCCGTTGCGCGTCGACCGCGTTCGCGCAGATCACCGCGAGGAGCGGCACGTCCTGGCGATTGTCGGCGAGATAGCGGGCGATGGCGAGCGCGTCGGCGGAGCCGTGCGTGCCGTCGAAGGCGAAGCGCTGGCCGGGTTTGACGCGCGCAACGGGTGAGGCGGACGGGTTGGAGGCGTTATCTGGCATAGGGACGACAGGGGTGGCGTGCACGGGCGCATCGCGGTGCGCCGGTCGAGACGAAAGACCTATTATAAAATCCGCTTCTCGATTTCATCTTTCCGGCGTTTCCCTTCGTGACTCCCCGACTTTTCGCCCTGATTCCCTGTGCCGGCACCGGCAGCCGTTCCGGCTCCGCCGTGCCGAAGCAATACCGCACGCTGGCCGGCCGCGCGCTGCTGCACTACACGCTCGCCGCGTTCGACGCGTGCAGCGAGTTCGCGCAGACGCTCGTCGTGCTCGCGCCCGACGATTCCCATTTCGACGCGCGCCGCTTCGCGGGCCTGCGCTTTGCGGTACGCCGCTGCGGCGGCGGCTCGCGGCAGGCGTCGGTGCTGAACGGGCTGCTCGAGCTGGCCGAATTCGGCGCGACCGACCAGGACTGGGTGCTCGTGCACGACGCGGCGCGCCCCGGCATCACGCCGGAGCTGATCCGCACGCTCGTCGCGACGCTGAAGGACGACCCGGTCGGCGGCATCGTCGCGCTGCCGGTGGCCGATACGCTCAAGCGCGTGCCGGCCGGCGGCGACGCGATCGCGCGCACCGAGTCGCGCGACGCGCTGTGGCAGGCGCAGACGCCGCAGATGTTCCGCATCGGCATGCTGCGCGAGGCGATCCTGCGCGCGCAGCGCGAAGGGCACGACCTGACCGACGAAGCCAGCGCGATCGAATGGGCGGGCCACACGCCGCGCGTCGTGCAGGGCAGCCTGCGCAATTTCAAGGTCACGTACCCGGAAGATTTCGCGCTCGCGGAGGCGATCCTCGCGCGCCCCGCGAACGCTTCCTGACTTTCACCCCCATCTCAATCGGAACACGCATGGATTTCAGAATCGGACAAGGCTACGACGTGCACCAGCTCGTCGAAGGGCGCCCCCTCATCATCGGCGGCGTGACGATTCCGTACGAGCGCGGCCTGCTCGGCCACTCGGATGCGGACGTGCTGCTGCACGCGATCACCGACGCGCTGTTCGGCGCGGCGGCGCTCGGCGACATCGGCCGCCATTTCTCCGACACGGACGCGGCATTCAAGGGCGCGGACAGCCGCGTGCTGCTGCGCGCATGCGCCGAGCGCGTGAAGGCGACCGGTTTCACGATCCAGAACGTGGACAGCACCGTGATCGCCCAGGCGCCGAAGCTCGCGCCGCATATCGACGGGATGCGCGCGAACATCGCGGCCGATCTCGGGCTGCCGCTCGATCGCGTGAACGTGAAGGCGAAGACCAACGAGAAGCTCGGCTATCTCGGCCGCGGCGAAGGCATCGAGGCGCAGGCCGCCGCGCTGCTGGTGAAGCAGGGCGCCTGACGGCCGCGTGCGGCGGCGCGCGGTTCGCGCCGCGCACCGGGCCGCGGAAATGAAAAATGCCACGCATCAGCGTGGCATTTTCGTTTGAAACGGACGCCGCGCGCGGCATCGCTGCCGGTCGGGCGGCGCAACCGCTTATTCGCCTTCGGCGGCGATCACTTGCGCGGCGGCATTGATCACCGACGCGATGCGGCCGACGTCGCGCAGTTGCGTGACGGTCATCCCTTGCTCGTTCTTCAGCAGCGCATAGTGCGACTTCACGCAGAAGTGGCACTTGCCGACGATCGACGCGGCGAGCGCGTACATCTCGAACTTGCGCTTGTCGACGCCACCGTGCGTCGCATACGCGCCCATCCGCAGCTCGGCGCGTTGCGTCTTCAGGTCGGCGTCGTCGGCCATTTCGACATACGGATACCAGGTGTTGTTCATCCCCATCAGCGCGGCCGCCGTCAGCACGGCGTTCGTTTCTTCGGGCGACAGGACGCCGGCTTCGCGGATCGTCTTGATGAGCACCGTGCTCTTCGCGGCGATGGCCGCCGCCAGCGCGACGCCGACCGCGTCGGTGCCTTCGAGCGACGAGCGCGAGATCGTGCCGTCGAGGTTCAGGCGAATGTCCTTCGCGTAGTCGGGGATACGTGCCTTAATCGAGTCGATGAATTCCATTGATATCTCCTATGGGTTGGCCGTTAAAAAAGCCCGCAGGCAGGACGTGCGCCGCGGGCTTCGTGCATCGATGCGCTTACAGCGTTGCGCCGCCGACTGCACGGTTGCACGGGCACAGTTCGTCCGTTTGCAGGCCGTCCAGAATACGCAGGACTTCTTCCGGGCTGCGGCCGACGTTCAGGTTGTTCACCGAAACGTGCTGGATCGTGTTGTCCGGATCGACGATGAACGTTGCACGCAGGGCCACGCCGGCTTCCTTGTCGCGCACGCCGAGCTGGTCGATCAGCTCGCCCTTGACGTCGCCGAACGCGTAGTGGTTCAGCTTGTCGAGGTCCTTGTGCTCACGGCGCCATGCGAGCTTGACGAATTCGTTGTCCGAGCTGCCGCCCAGCAGGATGGCATCGCGCTCTTCGAACTGCTTCGTGAGCTTCGCGAACTCGACGATTTCCGTCGGGCACACGAACGTGAAATCCTTCGGATAGAAGTAGATGATCTTCCACTTGCCCGGGAACGACGCTTCGGTGACGGTCTCGAATGCCGACTGGCCGTTTTCCTCGTGATGGTTGAAGCCCGGCTTCGCGGCTACGACGGTGAAAGCTTCGAGTTTATCGCCCACGGTTTTCATGCGGATACTCCTGTATGAGTTGGGAAGAAGACTGAGTCAAGCTACCTCGGTGCTGCAACGATGATGTGACAGCATGGGCAAAACTATAACACTATTAGTAAAGTACTTCAATAGATTTTGACTAACGATCTTCATAGCTTTTTTCAACCGGATCGATAGTGTGACGTGCCGGATGCGTGCGCGAGCGCGTCACGCGGTCGCACGCGCCTTGCCGGCGCCGGGGAATTCGACCGTGGCTTCGAGGCCCGCTTCGGGGTTGCGGTTGCGCAGGCGCAGCGCGCCGCGATAGCGGCCGACGAGCCGCAGCACGATCGCCATCCCGAGACCGGTGCCGTCCGCCTTGGTGCGCGCGGTGTCGACGCGGTAGAACGGCCGCATCACCAGCGGCAGTTGATCCTCGGGGATGCCGGGGCCTTCGTCGCTCACCGACAGCTCGACGCGCGCATGCGTCACGCGCGTCTCGACCGTGATGCGCGAGATGCCGTCGTGCTTGCTCTGGCCGTACTTGCGCGCATTCTCGACGAGGTTGCCGATCACGCGGCGCATGTCGGTCTCGTCGGCTTCGATGATCGCGCTCGGCGCGAGCCGCGTGCGGATCTCGACGCCGTCCTCGCCCGACACGCGCGCGGCAACTTCCTGCGCGATCGACGACAGGTCGATCGGCTCGGGCTTGCGCTGCGACGGGCGCGCGTAGTCGATGAAGGCCGCGATGATGCGGTCCATCTGCTCGATGTCGTCGACCATTGCGTCCTTGGTCGCCTGGTCGGACGGGCTCATCTCGGTTTCGAGCCGCAGCCGCGCGAGCGGCGTGCGCAGGTCGTGCGAAATGCCCGCGAGCATCAGCGCGCGATCGGCCTCGAGCTGTTCGAGATCGCGCACCATCTGGTTGAAGCTGCGGTTGGTCTCGGCCGCGACGCCCATGCCGCGCTCGGGCAGCAGCTCGGGTGTCTGGCCCGAGCCGATCTGCCGCGCGGCGAGCGCGAGCCGCGAGAACGGCCGGTTCACGAGGCTCGTGATGAACGCGGAGCCGAACAGCGACAGCGCGAGTGCGAACAGCCCCCAGCCGGCCCACTGCAGGCCCGTGACGTTGTCGAGCTGGTCGCGGTCGAGCGCGACCCAGTAATCGTCGTCGTCAATCTTGAAGCTGATCCACACGCCGGGAATGTCGTTGACCGACTGCGCGATCACGGTGTCGTCGCCGAGGCGGCTGCGGATGTCGTGTTCGATCAGGCGGTTCAGCGATTCGTCGGGCTGCAGCTTGAACTTGTCGGTTTTCTCGCGCGGGTACACGCGCACGCCCTCGTTGCTCTCGAGATCCTGCAGCAGCGCGCGCCGCAGATCGGGATCGGAATAGAGCAGGGCGGTGCGCGTGAGCTTCACGACCGCGACGAGCTGCAGCGCGACGCGCTGCGCACGCGGCTCGCGCTCGATTACGCGAAAGCTCTGGAACCACGCGGCGAGACTGACCGAGATCAGCAGCGCGATCAGCAGGAAGGTGCGCCAGAACAGCCCGCCGAACGCGAGCTGCAGGAGGCGCCGGTCGATACGCATGGGACGGGCCGTGGGCGGGCGAAACCGGGAAGGAAAAAGGTCAGGCGGCGCCGTCGGGGATGAACACGTAGCCGAGGCCCCAGACGGTCTGGATGAAGCGCGGGCTGCCCGGATCCGGTTCGATCAGCTTGCGCAGGCGCGAGATCTGTACGTCGAGGCTGCGGTCGAACACTTCGTATTCACGGCCGCGTGCGAGCTCCATCAGCTTTTCACGCGACAGCGGCTGGCGCGGATGGCGTGCGAACACCTTCAGCACCGAGAATTCGCCGGTCGTCAGCGGAATTTCCTGGCCCGACTTCGTCAGCGTGCGCGTGGCGAGGTTCAGCGAGAATTCGCCGAACTCGAACACCTCGGTGGTTTCCGACGGTGCGCCCGGCAGTTCGGCCGGCGCCTGGCGGCGCAGCACCGCATGAATGCGCGCGACGAGTTCGCGCGGGTTGAACGGCTTCGGCAGGTAGTCGTCGGCGCCCATTTCGAGGCCGACGATGCGATCGACGTCCTCGCCCTTCGCGGTGAGCATGATGATCGGCGTGCGGTCGTTGCTGCCGCGCAGGCGGCGGCAGATCGACAGGCCGTCTTCGCCAGGCAGCATCAGGTCGAGCACGAGCAGGTCGAAACGCTCGCGTACCCAGAGCTTGTTCATCGCGGTCGCGTTTTCCGCGACGTATACGTTGAAACCCTGCTCGCCGAGATAGCGGCGCAGCAGATCGCGCAGGCGAGGGTCGTCGTCGACGACGAGAATCTTGGAGGGGTTTTTCGTTTCCATGATCGGCATCTTATCGCGAATGGGAATTGACGCACGGCCACGTATTTTCGTGCGTTACAGTCGGTTACAAAATTTACCCGTAGTGTCGCGCCGAGTAAAGGCAGGCTATAGAGATTCCTTTACTCGAAGCCGAAATTCGGTAGATACTCCCCTGCACTCCATCATTCATCTTTGTACACCCGATTTCCGCAGGGTTTTTCAAGTACCAGAGGTAGCCGGTTGCCGCGTGACGAAGGGAACAAATCGACCAAAGAAGCGAGGACGGTCATGCGATCTGCCCGGATTGCACTGATGCTGACGATCGCGCTTGCCGGTCCGTATGCGTCGAACTTCGCGTATGCGCAGCGCCCCGAGCAGGGCGCACCGTCGCGCAAGCTGTCGCGCGGCAAGGCGCCGCAGTCCGACCGTACCGCCGAGATGACGGTTCGTTCCGCCGTGCCTCCCGATCTCGATCAGCACCGCCGCGACGGGCACATGACGCCCGAGGAGCGGCACCTGCTGCGCCAGCACATCGAAGACGCCGTTCGCGAGCTGTACAAGCGCTGACATGCGCGGTCTTTCCCCCTGCGCGGCCATCCCGCGCGGAAAGAATTCGTAGCACTTTTTCCGTCAACTTTCGCCTGCCGAATGCCGTTGTACTGGCATCCGCACCGCCGGTGCGTTCCGGGAGTCCATGACGATGAAAGCGAACGCTGCCACACCGGCGCCGTCGCCTGCCATGCAGTCGCCGCTCGATGCCGACGACGCACTGTTTTTCCTGAGCCGCACCGGTTTCTCCCCCGCGCCCGCCGACGTCGCGCGCATCGTCGGCATGACACGCGCGCAGGCCGTGGCCGACACCCTCGGCAGCGTGCGGCACGAACCCGTCACGACCTGGCCCGACTGGATCGCCGAGCTGCCGCCGACGCGCGCGCAGCGCCAGGCGCTGACACCCGACATGCGGCGCGACGAGCAGCGCGAGCGCAACGTCCGCTACGATGCGTTGCGCGCGGCCTGGGTCAACGAGATGGTCGTCACGCCGTCGCCGCTGACCGAGCGCATGACGCTGTTCTGGCACGGGCACTTCACGTCGGGGCAGGACAAGGTGCCTTACCCGCAGACGATGGCCGCGCAGAACGCGCTGTTTCGCCGCGAGGCGCTCGGCAACTTCGGCACGCTGCTGCACGCGGTCGCGAAGGATCCGGCGATGCTGCAGTATCTCGACGGCGCGAGCAATCGCAAGGGGCGTCCGAACGAGAATTTCGCGCGCGAGGTGATGGAGCTGTTCACGCTCGGCGAAGGGCATTACACGCAGTACGACGTGACCGAAGCCGCGCGCGCGATGACGGGCTGGACGATCGATCCCGACACGCTGCGCTTCGAGGCGCGGCCCGAGTGGCACGATGCCGGCGACAAGACGATCCTCGGCGAAACGGGGCCGTTCGACGGCGACGGCTTTCTCGACGTTCTGCTGAAGCGGCCGGGCACTGCACGCTTCATCGCCGGCAAGCTGTGGCGCGAGTTCGTGTCCGATACGCCCGATCCCGGCGCGCTCGATGCGGTGGCCGAACGGTTTCGCGCGAGCGGCTACGATATTCGCGCGGCGCTCGCCGCGCTGTGGTCGACCGACGCGTTCTGGGATCCGCGCAACCGCGGCGTGCTCGTCAAGTCGCCGGCGGAATTCGTCGTCGGGTCGGTGCGGCTGTTCGACGTGGCGTACGGCGATCCGCAGATGCTCGCGAACACCGTGCGCACGCTCGGGCAGAACCTGTTCTATCCGCCGAACGTGAAGGGCTGGCCGGGCGGTGCGCTGTGGATCAACAGCACCACGCTGCTGTCGCGCAAGCAGTTCGTCGAGCAGTTGTTCCGTGCGACGGAGACGGCCGGTATGCACCCGCCGGCGCACCCGATGGCGCCGCCGCCGAATGCGCGTGCGCACGCGATGCCGGTGGCCGACACGGCGTCCGCGGCCGGCATGCGCGGCACGCCCGCGAAACCGGCGCGCGGCGGCCTGCGTTTCGACCTCGAACGCTGGCTGGCACAGTATCGTGCGCGGCCGCAGGCGATCGCGGGATTGTCGACCGAGCTTCAGCTGCAGCACGCGGTGCTGCAGCTGTCGCCGGTCGCGGCGATCGACACGGATTCGACCGGCAGCGCGTACCTCGAGGCGCTGCTGATGGATCCGGCCTATCAACTGAAATGATTCGAACGACGACGAAGCGGGGCGCCGCCGCGGCCAAGGTGCCGGACGGCGAACCAAAGGATGCGCGATGAACCGACGTGATTTTCTGACGCTGACGGGCGCTGCGGCCGCGGCCGGCGTGTCGATGTGGCAAGCGCCCGCGATGGCGGCTGCCGCGACGCAGGCGGGGCGGCAGCCGGCGGCCGGGTATGCGAACGTGCTGATCCTCGTCGAGCTGAAGGGCGGCAACGACGGCCTCAACACGGTGGTGCCGTACGCGGACCCGCTGTACTACACGTTCCGGCGCAGCATCGGCATCAAGCGCGAGCAGGTGCTGCAGCTCGATGCGCACACGGGGCTGCACCCGTCGCTTGCGCCGCTGATGCCGCTGTGGCGCGACGGTCAGGTCGCGGTCGTGCAGGGCGTCGGCTATCCGCAGCCGAACCTGTCGCATTTCCGCTCGATCGAGATCTGGGACACCGCATCGCGCTCGGACCAGTACCTGCATGAAGGCTGGCTCACGCGCACGTTTGCGCAGGCGCCCGTGCCGCCCGGTTTCGCGGCGGACGGCGTCGTGCTCGGCAGCGCCGAAATGGGGCCGCTGTCGAACGGCGCGCGTGCGATCGCGCTCGTCAATCCCGCGCAGTTCATCCGGGCGGCCCGGCTCGCCGAGCCGTCGTCGCTGCGCGAGCAGAACCCGGCGCTCGCGCACATCATCGACGTCGAGAACGACATCGTGAAGGCGGCCGACCGGCTGCGCCCGCGTGGCGGGATGCGTGAATTCAGGACGGCCTTTCCGGCCGGCGCGTTCGGCACATCGGTGAAAACCGCGATGCAGGTGCTGGCCGCGTGCGAGGCGTCCGGGCCCGGCGCGCAGGATGGCGTCGCGGTGCTGCGCCTGACGCTCAACGGCTTCGACACGCACCAGAACCAGCCGGGGCAGCAGGCTGCGCTGCTCAAGCAGTTCGCGGAAGGGATGAGTGCGATGCGCGGCGCGTTGATCGAACTCGGGCGCTGGAACCAGACGCTCGTGATGACGTATGCGGAATTCGGGCGGCGCGTGCGCGAGAACCAGAGCAACGGCACCGATCACGGCACGGCCGCGCCGCATTTCGTGATGGGCGGCCGCGTGGCCGGCGGGCTGTACGGTGCGCCGCCGGCGCTCGGCCGGCTCGACGGCAACGGCAACCTGCCGGTCTCGGTGGATTTCCGCCAGCTCTACGCGACCGTGCTCGGGCCGTGGTGGGGGCTCGACGCGACGCGCGTGCTGCAGCAGCGCTTCGACACGCTGCCGCTGTTGAAGGCGTGACGCGTGGGGGTCAGCGGCGGCGCGACGCGCGCCACGCGATCCACAGCTTGCGGATCGGCGTCAGCGCGATGCGCTGGTGCAGCACCTGGTGGCCGTCGCGCTCGATTTCGTCGAGCAGCGCGCTGGCCAGTGCGAGCTGCGCGCGCAGCGTGCGCTGCGTGCGGCGTTCGGTCGCGGGGATCGCCGCTTCGGCGGCCGCGAGTGCTTCGCGCGCGCGGGCCGTCTGGAATTGCAGCAATTCGGTGAAGGCCGGGCTGTAGCGGCCATTCAGCAGGTCGGACGCGGTCACGTTGTAGCGTTGCAGTTCGTCGATCGGCAAATAGATGCGGCCGTGGCGCGCGTCGTTGCCGAGTTCCTGCACGAACTGCGCGAGCATTAGCGCGCGGCCGGCATCCGCGGCCCACGGTTGCGGGTCGGCCGGGTTCGTGGAACTGGCGCGCGCAACCAGCGACGCGAACGTGCCGCCGACCTGCGCGATATAGCGCTGCAGGTTCGCGAAATCGAGGTAGCGCGCCTGTTCGAGGTCCATCCCGTAGCCGTTGACGAGTGTGCGCAACGCATCGGCCTCGGCGGCGATCGCCGGATGATGTTGCGCGAGCGCCTTCGTGACGGGGTGCGACGGCTGGCCGTCGGCGAGCGCTGCGAGTTCCTTGTGCCACCACGCGAGCTTCGTGTGCCCGACGGTCGGGTCGCTGGTTTCCTTGACGGTTTCCTCGAGTTCGCGGCGCAGCGCGAACAGCGCGGTGAGGCGCGGCTGCGTGGCGAGTGGCGCCTGGCGTAGCGCGTAGTAGGCGCTGGAGCCTGCGGGGGCAGCCTTTTGCTGACAGTAGTCGTCGAAGTTCACGGGCGGAATCGGGTGGGGGCGGGTTCGGGGGACGCGCGGCGGCGCGGTGCCGAAACGTCGAGCGCGGCATTCTAGCACCGCGGCACGACGGGTGCCGGCAGGGCGAGACAAGGCCGCGCGGATCGGGTAGAATCTCGCGCTCGCCTGATCGGGCGTGCCGGTTTTCGGGCCGGCGTGATGTCCCGGGCGCGTGGCGCATGTATCTTGCGTGCCGCGCGGTCAGGCGACGGAAATTGCGCGTGAGTGGCGAAATTGGTAGACGCACCAGGTTTAGGTCCTGACGCCCGCAAGGGTGTGCCGGTTCGAGTCCGGCCTCACGCACCAGAAGTCGGACGCCCCCCGTCAGGGGCCGTTCACGAAAAAGCGCTGCCGGTCGGCTGACCGCAGCGCTTTTTTGTTGGTGCGAATATTCTCCGGACAGGCAGGCCTCGCACGGAAAACCGAGTCGCGTGTAATATCGTGCTCACGTTTCATGCAAGACGCACAACAAAACCGAGAGGCCGCCGATGAAAAACACCATACGCATCCCGATTTCCGTTCTGACGCTGATGCTGGCCGCGCCGGCATTCGCCAATACGCCTGCCGACAACATCGCGTGGAGTGCCAAACCGGTACAGACGGTTACGTCGACGTCGTCGGCGTGTTCCGCGTACTCGGGGCGGGTGATGTCGAGCGGCGAGTCGCTGTCGGCCGAGAACGTGCTGAAAGCGCTCGGCACGTCGCTGGCGGGCGCCTTGCTGGGCGTCGTCACTGGCGGATATCAGGGCGGGGTCTCCAATCCGTGCCCGCGTCCCGGCCTGTGACCGGCGTGCATGCGAATCGCGGTGCCCGCCGCGTTATCTAAGACAAGCCCGATACCCGGCGCCGCGCGTCACCCGACCCGCTGCGCTTCATCATTACAGGCGCGCCTACTCCCAGAAGCTCCGGATTGCGACGGCCACGATCACCGGCACCGAGAACACCAGCGGAATCGCGAAATACTGCGCTTCGCGATCGACGACCCAGCTGTAGATCACCCACGCCGCGCCGATCGCGAACGTGATGAGGCCGACCGTGACGGCAGCGATGTTCAGGACCAGCTTCGATGGCTGGCGGCGCGTTTTGGCGTTGTCGTTGTCATCGCGCGGGGACGATTTCATCGGATGAGTGCGGCATCGGGCCGGAACAGGGATAAAAGCACAGCAAACCCCATCCGCGCGGATCGCGCAAGGGCCGGCGCCTGCCGGCCCCTCATGTCCGTTCCCGCGCGTCAGAACCCGAACGATGCCGCCAGTTCGTCGAGCAGCTCGCGCTGGAACGCAACGAATCGCTCGCCGGGTTGCTGCGCGATCGCGAGATCGAGCATCGGATCGTCGACATCGGTGCGAATGCCGGCCAGTTCCTCGACGATCGCGAGCCCGCAGAAAGGCACGTACGCCTCCGAATACCCGCCTTCGTGAACGATCACGAGCCGCCCGCCGCAATGGCGCTGCGCGGCATCCTTCACCGCGCGCGTCATGAACCGGTAGCTGTCGGTATGCAGCTGCATGCGCGCGAGCGGATCGACCGCGCTCGCGTCGAGGCCGCTTGCCACGACGATCAGCTCGGGGCGGAAGCGCTCCAGCGCGGGCACGACGATCCGCTCGAACGCGTAGCGATACGCATCGTCGCCGCTGCCCGCGAGCAGCGGCACGTTCAGGTTCGCGCCCACGCCCGCGCCTTCGCCGCGATCGTTCGCACCGCTGTAGCCGGGCGGGAAGCAGCGGTCCTGGTGCAGCGAGATCGTCAGCGTGTCCGGATCGTCGTAGTAGATCGACTGCGTGCCGTTGCCGTGATGCACGTCCCAGTCGATCACGGCAACGCGCTCGATGCCGTATTTCGCGCGGGCGGCCTCGATCGCGATCGGAATGTTCGCCAGCATGCAGAAGCCCATCGGCCGGTCGCGCAGGCAGTGATGGCCGGGCGGCCGCGACAGCGAGAACGCATTCGCCGCGCGCTCGCCGACGACCGTATCGACCGCCGCGATCGCGAGGCCGGCCGACAGCGCGGCGATCTCGTAGCTGCCCTTGCCGAACGGCGCGAGATCGCCGAGGTCGCCGCCGTTCGCGTCGCTGAGGGCGCGGAACGCGTCGAGATAATGCGCCGGATGAATCCGCAGCAGGTCGGCGGTCGTGGCCGGCTCGGCGCCGCGCAGGTCGAGTTGCGCGGCGAGGCCCGACGCCTGCACGAGCGACAGGAAGCGGCGCTTCGAATCGGGAGATTCCGCGTAGCCCGCGCTCGACGGCGGCTGCACCCAGCCGCCGACCGGGAAGAACAGCGCGTGCGTGCCGCCGGTGTGCCAGAAGGTGCGTTCGTCGGTGAAAAAGGCAGTGCGATTCATGGATGTGCGTGACCTGTCACGGTTGGGGAGAAAGGGTGGGGCGCGCGCGGCGATCGATATGGCGCAGCGCGGCGAACGACACGATCGCGACGGCCGTCGCGGCCACGAACAGCGCGCGCATCGTGCCGCCGGCGTCGAGCATCAGGCCCGCAAGCAGCGGGCCGGCGGCAAGGCCTGCGCCGATCACGAAATTGAGCGTCGCGACGAGGCGGCCCGACGTGTCGATCTGCGCGACGGTCGCGAGGATGAACGGCAGCACGAACGTCCACGCGAACTTGAACGCGAAGATCGCCGCGCTGTAGCCGCCGGTGTGACGCATCGTGGCAAGCGCGACGAGTGACGCCGCAAGCAGCGCATAGCCGGCCGCCAGCATCGCGCGCCGCGCGAGCCGGCCGCCCGCGCACGAGGCGAGCACCGCGCCGGCGATCCCCATCACGCTCGCGATCGCGAGCATGTTGCCGGTCGACTGCGGATCGAGCCCGGCCTCGGCCGCCGCGCGGCTCGCGAACGTCCACACGCTGCCGATCGCGAGATAGAACGTCAGCACGGCACCGATGGCGAGCACGACGAAGCTGCGCGGCGTTTGCGTCGCGTCGCCGCGCGCCGTGTGCGCGGCTGCCGGCTGCGTGCCGAGCGACGACGGGAAGCCGCGCGACAGCGGCGCCGCGAGCAGGGCGAGCGCGGCGAGCGCAACGTACAGCGCGCGCAGCCCGAATGCGGCGAACACGTGCGGCAGCACGAACAGGCCGACCGCGCCCGCGATCAGCTGGCCGACGACCCACAGGCCGTATACGCGGTCGCTGTTCCTGCTCGTTGCCGCACTCGTCATGCAGAGCACCATCAGCGAGCCGCCGCCGAGCGCGGTGACGGCGCGCAGCGCGAGCAGCGCGGCAAAGCCCGGCATCCACAGCGCGGTCAGCAGGTTGCCCGCGCCGAACAGCGCGACGGCGAATGCCGCGACGCGGCGCGCGTCGACACGACCGAGCCACAGGTACGACGGCACGGTCGCGAGGCTGAACGCACCGAGTTCGACGAAGAAGTACGTGCCGATCTGCGACGCGGACAGCCCGAGCTGCGTCGCGAGCTGGCCGGCGACGGCCGGTGCGACGAGCAGCAACAGCGGCGTGATCGCCGCGAACACGACGAGTGCGGCGAGCGTCGAGCGCGCGAATGTCGACGCGCGGCCGTCGGGCGAGAGTGCGGCATCCGGAGACAGGGTTTTCATGGCGGAATCTCGTTGGAGGAATCAGAACAGGTGGTACATCCCGACCATCGCGCCGAACTGCGACGCACCGGCGAGCGGCGTCGGATCGTATTCGTAGACGGTCTGCGAGCTCTGGCCGCTGTTGCGCGCGTAGCCGAGGTTCACGTACGCGACGGTGCGTTTCGACAGCGCGTACGTGGTGCTCGCGATGAACAGCGTCGGGTGGCCGATCGCCGGCGTGCGCGAATCGGTGTGGTAGACGCCCGCGTTCAGGCCGATGCCGTTCGACGTCAGGTAACGCGCGCCGCCCCAGACGATCGTGCGTGCCGCGTCGAGGTCGCCGGTCAGTCGTTCGACGCCCGCATAGACGGTGAGCGGCAGCGTCGCGAACGCATAACGCGCGGCGAGCGTGCCGAGTTCGCGACGTCGTGAGGACGTGTCGTCGGCTGCCGACACATCGCCGTATGCCTGATGCAGCACCGCGCTGACCGACAGTCCGTTGCTCGTGTACTGGCCGCCGAGTTCGAGCACGCGTCCGGCGCGCGTATTGCCGGCGACGCCGGACGTCGCGGCGAGCGCCTCGACGTCGAAGCCCGCGAACGTCGGCGACTGGTACTTCACCGAATGGTCGATGAAGTTCGCATTCAACGGCACGAGCACGCCCTGGCCGCTATACGACGCATACCAGAGCGGGTCGTAGAACAGCGTCTTGTCGAACAGCACGCTGAACTGCCGGCCGAGCGTGACGGTGCCGGCGGGCCCCGCGATGCCGACGTAAGCGCCGCGGAAGAACGCGTAGCCCGGCACGGTCGCGGTGCCGTCGTTGACGTTGAGGCCCTGTTCGAGCTTGAACAGCGCCCGCCAGCCGCCGCCGAGATCCTCGTGGCCCTTGATGCCGATCTGCGACGGCAGGATGCCGTAGTTCTGCAACTGCACGGCCGAGTGGCGTCCGTCGGCGTGCGTCAGGTATTGCACGCCGGCGTCGAGCGCGCCGTACAGCGTGAGGGCGGACTGCGCATGCGCGGCGGCGCTGCACGCGGCAAGCGTCGCGGCGGCCGCGGCCGTGCGGATGAAGCGGGGTGTCGTCACGTGGGGTTCTCCATACCGTCCTGCATCGGTGTGTCGTTGGTGTTGTCGCGACGCAGTGTCCGCAGCGGGAAAGCCTTCGAACAGTCGTCCAGATGAACGGTGTGGAAAACCCGCGGTGCGCGGCACGGACGCGGTGGCATGCCGCAGTGCGGCGTGCTGCGCAGCAGCAACGCGATGCGCACCGTTCAAATGGATGGGGTTGGCGGCCGTTCCGGCACCTTGGCCTGCCAAAAAAGCCGCTCGCTATAATCGGCCGGTGTCGTAGCGCACATCGGCAGCCCGATCGGGCAGGGGAGCGAAAGGTGAGGATCACGACGGATATCGGGCAGGATCTCGAAGCGCTGCGCGACGTGCCGGCCGCCATCGTGCTCGATGAATTCGCATGGCCGCCGCTACCGTCCCGGCGTGCCGATTTCGACGGCGTCACGCGTGGCGACGCGTCGCAGCGCGAACTCGGGCTGATGCTGCTCGACCTGTACGCGGTCGCCGCGCAATCCGGCATCGGCGAATTCGAGTACCGGTTCTTTTCGTTGCTGCAGGCGCTCATTCCGTTCGATGCCGCGTGGACCGGCGTCGCGACCCATGCGCCGACCGGCCCCGTGATGCACAACAGCTTCCTGTACCGCCTGCCGCACGCGTTCTTCATCGACTGGAAGCGCGTGCGCGATTGCGACCCGCTCGCGCACCGCACGTTGCACGGCGCGCATGGCCGCGCGGTGCGGCTGACGGTCGTCGAGCCGGGGCTCGACGTGCGGTTTCGCGACTGGTGCGTGAAGTACGGGCTCGCACAGCTGATGTGCGTGTGTACGCTCGATCGCCGTTTCGGCCTGACGACGTTCATGTCGATCTACCGTCAGGGCCTGAACCGGCCGTTCAGCGAAGACGACGCGCGCCGTTTCGAGGAAGTGATTCCGCACCTCGCGGCTGCGCTGACGATCAATCGTGCCGCGCAGCTCACGCGCGAGCGCGCCGACACGGTTGCACCGGCGGCGCGTGCGCTATGCGACAACTTCGGTGTGCTCCACCATGCCGATCACGGCTTCGACGACGTGCTGCGCACCGAGTGGCCGGCCTGGGGCGGCGCGCGCGTGCCGGAGCCGCTCGTCGCGCACCTGCGGCGCCAGTCGGGCCAGCCGTTCGTCGGCGACGCGCTGCGCATCCAGTGCGTGCCGGTCGCGGGGCTGTTCCAGATCGAGGCGCGGCCCCGTTCGCTGCTCGACCGGCTGAGCCCGCGCGAGCTTGCGGCGATCCGTTATTACGGCTCGGGGCGCTCGCACAAGGAAGTCGCGCAGCAGATGGCGATTTCGCCGACGACCGTGCGTCACTACCTGCGTTGCGCGTACCGCAAGCTCGGCATGCACGACAAGAGCCAGATCGCGGGCGTGCTCGGCGCGACAGGCGGCAGCATGGCCGACGATGAACCCGTCGAAGCCGGCAGCATGCCGCGCTGAAGTGAACGAACGCGGGCGCACGGCGCGCTTCCGCACGAATGGTTGTGCCCGCAACCATTGAGCGTTATGCTCGTCAGCTCCCAGGAGACGGAATTCCATCATGAACGACACGAATTCAGGGTCGGTGCGCGCGGCGGTGGTCGGTGTCGGCGCGATCGGCGGGTTGCTCGCGGCCGCGCTGTCGCGGGCCGGCATGACCGTGAGCGCCTATGCGCGCGGCGCAACGCTCGACGCGCTGAACACGTACGGCGTGCGCGTGATCGACGAAGCGGGCACCACGTCGTCGGTGCCGGTGCGGGCAAGCGATGACGCGGCCGCGCTCGGCGTGCAGGACTACGTGGTGATCGCGCTGAAGGCGCAGGCGCTGCCGGCGCTGGCCGCGCGCATTGCACCGCTGGTCGGGCCGGACACCGTGATCGTCGCGGCGATGAACGGGTTGCCGTGGTGGTTCACGCACGGCCTCGCAGGGCCGGTCGACGGCGTGCCGCTCGATGCGGTGGATCCGGCCGGCGCGGTGTCGGCGGCGTTGCCGCCCGCGCAGGCGATCGGCTGCGTCGTGCACCTGTCGTCGAGCACCGACGCGCCGGGCGTCGTGCGCCGCGGGCGCGGCAACCGGCTGATCGTCGGCGCGCCGGACCAGCGGCTCGCCGACGCCACGGCGCGGTTTGCCGCGGCGCTTGCGGCAGGCGGCTTCGACGTCGAGTCGACGCCCGCGATCCGGACCGAGATCTGGACGAAGCTGTGGGGCAACATGAACATGAATCCGCTGAGTGCGCTGACGGGTTCGACGGCCGAGCAGTTGCTCGACGATCCGTTCACGCAGGAACTTGCGCTGCGGATGATGGAGGAGGCGGCCGCGATCGGCGCGAAGCTCGGCCTGTCCACCGGGATGACCGGGCCCGAGCGGATCGCGGTGACGCGCAAGCTCGGCGCATTCAAGACGTCGATGCTGCAGGATGTCGAAGCAGGGCGTTCGCTCGAGATCGGGCCGATCCTCGGCGTGTTCCCGGAGCTCGGCCGCAAGCTTGGCATGCCGACTCCGTACTGCGACGCAGTGCTCGGGCTGTTGCGCCAGCGCGCGACGAACAGCGGGCTGTAATACGCGCGGGGCCGCTGAATTCGCGGCCGCCGGCAACGCGGCAACGCGCGATGCCGCCGCATGATGCAAAACGGGCCGCCCGGATCGCGCATGACGCGACCCGGGCGGCCCGTCTGATTCGTCGGATCAATACTGCCCGCTGCGTTCGGCCGTCCGGCGATGCCGGGGCCGTGACACGGCTCAGTCGTCCCGCTCGGTGGCGTGCGCGACGACCTTGTCGAGCAGCCGCTCGAACGTCTGACGTTCGCTGTCGGACAGGCATGCGAGCAAGCCGTCGTTCCACTTGCGCACGATCGGCATGATCTTGCGATGCAGCGCGCGGCCGTCGGCGGTCAGCGCGATCAGCACGATCCGGCCGTCTTCCTCGCTCGCGCTGCGCTCGAGCAGGCCCTGGCGCAGCAGCGCCTCGGCCGCGCGGCTCGCCTGGCTCTTGTCGAGATTGGTGTGGCGCGCGAGATCCATGATCGAGAACGGGCCGAACGCGCCGACGGCGGCGATCACGCGCGCCTCGGGCAGCGAGATGTCGAGCTTGTGCCGGTACACCTCGCCGATCCCGCGGTCGGAGCGCTTCGTGAGCGCGTGGAGGCGATAGGTCAGAAACTGATCGAGCCCGGCTTGACGGCCTTTCATGTCGAATCCTGAAGAAAAAGGGCGGGCCCGATTGTTCCTGTATCGCGCGCTCGGGTCAACGGTCAGTGTGCGCCGTACTTCAGGCGTGTCAACTGTTCTGCTTCGTTCGCGAGCAGATTGGCCGCGTCGCGGATCGCGACGTCGAGCGTGATCGGCCCGGGGGCCGGCGAGAAGCAGCCGGAAAAATGTTCGGACAGGCGCGGCAGCGCGGCCGAATCGACCGCGCCCGACAGCAGCGACGCGGGGACACCGGCGGCCTGCGCATGCCGGCATGCGATGAACGGCGCCTTGCCGTGCAGCGTCTGCACGTCGGAACGGCCTTCGCCGGTGATCAGCCAGTCGGCGCCGGCGAGGGCGGCGTCGAGCCCGACCTGCCGCGCGACCACTTCGGCGCCGGCTTCGAACTGCGCGCCGAGCATGTGCAGCGCGAAACCGAGGCCGCCCGCGGCGCCCGCGCCCGGCAGGTCGCGGCTGCGGCGGTCGAGTGCGGCTTCGAGCAGGTCGGCGAAGCGGGCGAGGGCGGCGTCGAGGGTCGCGACCTGCGCGGGCGTCACGCCCTTTTGCGGACCGAACACGGCGGTCGCGCCGTGCGCGCCCGTCAGCGGGTTGTCGACGTCGGACATGCCGACGAATTCCGTTTCCTTCAGGCGCGGGTCGAGCCCCGACGCGTCGATGCGCGCGATGTCGGCGAGTCGCGCCGGCACCGGCTCGACCGGCTGGCCGCTTGCATCGAAGCATTGCAGGCCGAGGCCGGCGAGCAGCCCGGCGCCGGCGTCGTTGGTGCTGCTGCCGCCGAGCGCGACGAAGAAGCGGCGCACGCCTTCGTCGAGCAGCGTGCGGATCGCCTCGCCCATCCCGCGCGTGCTGCGCGCGTCGACCGGCACGCTCATGCCGACCGGATCGGTAATGCCGACGATCTCGGCCGTCTCGACGATCGCGGTGCGCGCGTCGATCACGCCGACTGCCGCGTCGCGTGCCGCGAGCGATGCGCCGGCTACCCGCAGCGTGCGGCGCGTGCCGCCGCCTGCCAGCATCGCATCGAGCGTGCCTTCTCCGCCGTCGGCCATCGGGCAGCAGCGCACGACGGCGTCGGGCCGGGCGCGGCGAATGCCGGTGGCGATCGCGTCCGCGACCTGCTCGGCGGAAAGCGAGCCTTTGAACGAATCGGGCGCGATGACGACGACAGGCGCGGACGGGTGTTGCGGCATGGTGTCTCCGGAAGGCGTGATTGGTGTGAAGAATGGCGGGGCCGCAATGGCAGCTCACTCTCTATCGGAGCTTACAGGATGGCGGGCCCGTGGTGGATACGGCGTTCGGCATAGCGGCGATCCGCGCGCATTGCCGTGCAAGGGGCCGTCGACACGGCGGGGACACGCGTGTGTCGCGCTGATCTGGCGGTGAGAGGAAAATTGTTTGCTAGAATAGTCGATTCTTCCGGCCAAAGCCGTGCTCCGAGCCGCTTGCGCTAGCCATCCGGCACGTGCAGGGATGGCGTGGCGCTCCGGCGCGGCGTGTGAAGGTGACGCTTGATGTGACGCACTTCACGCCGCAGGCAGGCACGGCAAGGAAAACCCGATTCGCTCGAATAATTTTAGGACGATTGAAGCCATGGCTAACGTTGTTGAGAACCTCGGCAAGCTTGAACGCCGCGTGACGATTTCCCTGCCGAAAGACACCGTGCAGAAGGAAATCGACGCCCGTATCCAGAAACTCGCGAAGAACGTGCGCATGCCGGGTTTCCGCCCGGGCAAGGTGCCGCTCAAGATGGTCGCGCAACAATACGCGGGTCAGGTCGAGGCAGAAGTGCTGAGCGACAAGATCGGCCAGGAATTCTTCACGATCAGCCGCGCGGAAAACCTGCGCGTCGCCGGCCAGCCGAGCTTCGAGCCGAAGCAGGAACAGGCTGAAGATGCGTACGCGTTCGACGCGACGTTCGAGGTCTACCCGGAAGTGCAGATCGGCGATCTGGCGACGGCTGAAGTCGAGCGCTCGACGACGTCGATCGGCGACGCTGAAATCGACCGCACGCTGGACATCCTGCGCAAGCAGCGCGTCCACTTCCACGCACGCGGCGAAGCCGGCGAGCACGGCGACGGCGGCGCGGACACCGCAGCGAAGAACGGCGACCGCGTGACGGTCGACTTCGTCGGCAAGATCGACGACGTCGCGTTCCAGGGCGGCACGGCCGAAGATTTCCCGTTCGTGCTCGGCGAAGGCCGCATGCTGCCGGAATTCGAAACCGCCGCACTGGGCCTGAAGGTCGGTGAAGCGCGTACGTTCGACCTGAAGTTCCCGGACGATTACCACGGTGCCGACGTCGCGGGCAAGACCGCGCAATTCACGGTCACGATGAAGAAGATCGAGTGGCCGCACCTGCCGGAAATCGACGGCGAATTCGCGAAGTCGCTCGGCATCGAAGACGGCGACCTCACGAAGATGCGCGGCGAGATCAAGGACAACCTCGAGCGCGAAGCGAAGCGCCGCACGCAGTCGATCGTCAAGAACCAGGTGATGGACGCGCTGCTGAAGATCTCCGAACTCGACGTGCCGAAGGCACTGATCGAGCAGGACCAGCAACGTCTCGTCGAAATGGCTCGCCAGGATCTGGCGCAGCGCGGCGTGCCGAACGCGAAGGACGCACCGATCCCGGCGGAAATGTTTGCCGAGCAGGCCGAGCGCCGCGTGAAGCTGGGCCTCGTGCTGGCCGAGCTGGTGAAGTCGAACGGCCTGGAAGCGAAGCCGGAACAGATCCGCGCGGAAGTCGACGAGTTCGCGAAGAGCTACGAAGACCCGAAGGAAGTGGTCCGCTGGTATTATTCCAACCAGCAGCGCCTCGCCGAGATGGAAGCGTTCGTCGTTGAAAGCAACGTCGTCGATTTCGTGCTGGGCAAGGCGAAGGTGACGGACAAGGAAGTGAGCTTCGAGGCACTCGCGAGCGCATCGGCGCAAGCGTAAGTGTTGCTCTAGCGGCGTGCCGGCTGTCGGAGCGACGGCCCGCACGCCGTTTTTACGTCAAGCGCACGGTTGCCATTAATATGGCGATTGAGCGGGCGGCTTCCTTCCGTTCAATTTTCCATTCGAACAAGGTTCATTGAATGATCACTCGCGCTGAATTGCTGGACATGCTTGCTTCGAACGCGCCGCAGGGTTTCGAGGCGCAAGCGCTGGGGCTGGTGCCGATCGTCGTCGAAACGAGCGGCCGCGGCGAGCGTTCGTACGATATCTACTCGCGTCTCCTGAAGGAGCGCCTGGTGTTCATGGTCGGCGAAGTGAACGACCAGACCGCCAACCTCGTGGTCGCGCAATTGCTGTTCCTCGAGAGCGAGAATCCCGACAAGGACATCAGCCTCTACATCAACAGCCCGGGCGGCTCGGTGTCGGCCGGCATGGCGATCTACGACACGATGCAGTTCATCAAGCCGGACGTGTCGACGCTGTGCATGGGGCTCGCGGCCAGCATGGGCGCGTTCCTGCTCGCGTCGGGTGCGAAGGGCAAGCGCTTCGCGCTGCCGAACTCTCGCGTGATGATTCACCAGCCGCTCGGCGGCGCGCGCGGCCAGGCATCCGACATCGAGATCCAGGCACGCGAAATCCTCTACCTGAAGGAGCGGCTGAACCAGTTGCTCGCGCAGCACACGGGCCAGGACGTCGAGCGCATCGCGCGCGACACCGACCGTGATAACTTCATGTCGAGCGAGGATGCGAAGGCATACGGGCTGATCGATCAGGTGCTGCTGAAGCGCCCGTGAGCATAAGTGGGGTGCCGCCCCGATTCGTGCGGCGGCCCCTGCTGTCCCGAACGCCCTGAGCATCTGCGGCAAGCACATCCAGCCGGCTCCGGTCGCGCCCTAGGCGCGGCGTCCGGAGCATTCGGCGTATCATGTCATTTACCTGTCCGGAGGCTCTACATTCATGGCGGACAAAAAAGGTTCGAACAGCGAGAAGCTGTTGTATTGCTCGTTTTGCGGGAAAAGCCAGCATGAGGTGAAAAAACTCATCGCGGGCCCGTCGGTGTTCATCTGCGATGAATGTATCGACCTCTGCAACGAAATCATTCGCGACGAGGCGGCTGCCGCCGGCGTCGAGGCCAGCCTGTCCCGGTCGGATTTGCCGAGCCCGCAGGAAATTCGCGACATCCTCGATCAGTACGTGATCGGCCAGGAGCGCGCGAAGAAGATCCTCGCGGTGGCCGTGTACAACCACTACAAGCGCCTGAAGCATCTCGACAAGAAGGATGACGTCGAGCTGTCGAAGAGCAACATCCTGCTGATCGGCCCGACGGGCTCCGGCAAGACGCTGCTCGCGCAGACGCTCGCGCGGTTGCTGAACGTGCCGTTCGTGATCGCCGATGCGACGACGCTGACCGAAGCCGGCTACGTCGGCGAAGACGTCGAGAACATCATCCAGAAGCTGTTGCAGAACTGCAACTACGAGGTCGACAAGGCCCAGCGCGGGATCGTCTACATCGACGAAATCGACAAGATCAGCCGCAAGTCGGACAACCCGTCGATCACGCGCGACGTGTCGGGCGAGGGTGTCCAGCAGGCGCTGCTGAAGCTCGTCGAAGGCACGATGGCGTCGGTGCCGCCGCAGGGCGGCCGCAAGCATCCGAACCAGGATTTCATCCAGGTCGACACGACCAACATCCTGTTCATCTGCGGCGGCGCATTCGACGGTCTCGAAAAGGTGATCACCGATCGCACCGAGAAAACCGGCATCGGCTTCGGCGCAACGGTCAAGAGCAAGCAGGAGCGCGACGCGGGCGAAGTGCTGCGCGAGACGGAACCGGAAGACCTGATCAAATTCGGGCTGATCCCCGAATTGATCGGCCGCCTGCCGGTGGTCGCGACGCTCGGCAAGCTCGATGAAGCCGCGCTGATGAAGATCCTGGTCGAGCCGAAGAATGCGCTCGTCAAGCAGTATCACAAGCTGTTCGCGATGGAGCGCGTCGAGCTGGAAATCCGGCCGGGCGCGCTGCAGGCAGTCGCCCGCAAGGCGATCCGCCGCAAGACCGGCGCGCGCGGTTTGCGTTCGATCATCGAACAGGCGCTGCTCGACGTGATGTACGAGCTGCCGACGATGAAAGGGGTCAGCAAAGTCATCATCGACGAGAACGTCATCGATGGCGACGGCAAGCCTTTGCTGATCTACGAGGACACGCCGAAGGTGGCGGGTTCGAACTGACCGGCTTGCCGACGATGTTCTGCGAAAAAGGCCGTTCATGAGACCGTGGGCGGCTTTTTTTCGTTTATCTTGTGGGTAACTCTGACTCGACACGCGGTGGTTACTTTCTTACCGAATATTTCCCGCACTTGAAGGCTTGCAATTCGTTGTGGCGGCCTCAATTACCGAACAATTGATTCCACTCATGGGGAAATGAAATGTCAGGCACCCAACTTCTCCCGCCGGAACGCATCACGCTCCCGCTGCTGCCGCTGCGGGACGTCGTCGTTTTCCCGCACATGGTCATTCCGCTCTTCGTGGGCCGGCCGAAATCGATCAAGGCCCTCGAAGCAGCGATGGAAGGCGGCAAGCACATCATGCTCGTCGCCCAGAAAACCGCGGCCAAGGACGAACCGACCGAAAAGGACATGTACGAGGTCGGTTGTATCGCCAACATCCTGCAGATGCTGAAGCTGCCGGACGGCACCGTGAAGGTGCTCGTCGAGGGCCTGCAGCGCGCGAAGGCGTTGTCGATCGAAGAACAGGAGACGCAGTTCTCCTGCGAAGTGATGCCGCTCGAGCCCGATCACGCCGACAGCGCTGAAACGGAAGCGCTGCGCCGTGCGATCGTGTCGCAGTTCGACCAGTACGTGAAGCTGAACAAGAAGATCCCGCCGGAGATCCTCACGTCGCTGTCGGGCATCGACGAAGCCGGCCGCCTCGCCGACATGATCGCCGAGCGCCTGCCGCTGAAGCTCGACCAGAAGCAGCACATCCTCGAGATGTTCCCGGTCATCGAGCGCCTCGAGCACCTGCTCGCGCAGCTCGAAGCCGAGATCGACATCCTGCAGGTCGAAAAGCGCATCCGCGGGCGCGTGAAGCGCCAGATGGAAAAGAGCCAGCGCGAGTACTACCTGAACGAACAGGTCAAGGCGATCCAGAAGGAACTGGGCGAAGGCGAAGAGGGTGCGGATCTCGAGGAACTCGAGAAGCGCATCAACGCCGCGCGCATGCCGAAGGAAGCCAAGAAGAAGGCCGACGCCGAGCTGAAGAAGCTGAAGCTGATGTCGCCGATGTCCGCGGAAGCGACCGTCGTGCGCAACTACATCGACACGCTGATCGGCCTGCCGTGGCGCAAGAAGAGCAAGGTCAACAACGACCTGTCGAACGCCGAGCAGGTGCTCGACGAGGATCACTTCGGCCTCGAGAAGGTCAAGGAGCGGATCCTCGAGTATCTCGCGGTGCAACAGCGCGTGGACAAGGTCAAGGCGCCGATCCTGTGCCTCGTCGGGCCTCCGGGCGTCGGCAAGACCTCGCTCGGCCAGTCGATCGCCCGTGCGACGAACCGCAAGTTCGTCCGGATGGCGCTCGGCGGCGTGCGTGACGAAGCCGAGATCCGCGGCCACCGCCGTACGTACATCGGTTCGATGCCGGGCAAGATCCTGCAAAGCCTCGCGAAGGTCGGCGTGCGCAATCCGCTCTTCCTGCTCGACGAAGTCGACAAGATGGGTATGGATTTTCGCGGCGATCCGTCGTCGGCGCTGCTCGAAGTGCTCGATCCGGAACAGAACCACACGTTCGCCGACCACTACATCGAAGTCGACTTCGATCTGTCGGACGTGATGTTCGTTGCGACGTCGAACTCGCTGAACATCCCGCCGCCGCTGCTCGACCGGATGGAAGTGATCCGTCTGTCGGGTTACACGGAAGACGAGAAGGTCAGCATTGCCCAGCGTTACCTGCTGCCGAAGCAGAAGAAGAACAACGGGCTGAAGGACGGCGAGATCGACGTCACCGAACAGGCGATCCGCGACATCATCCGCTACTACACGCGCGAAGCCGGTGTGCGTTCGCTCGAGCGGGAAGTGTCGAAGATCTGCCGCAAGGTCGTGAAGATGCTGCTGCTGAAGAAGGCATCGGGCGCGATCAAGGTCGATGGCGAGAACCTCGACACGTTCCTCGGCGTGCGCAAGTACGACTTCGGCCTCGCGGCGAAGGAAAACCAGGTCGGTCAGGTGACGGGCCTCGCGTGGACGGAAGTCGGCGGCGATCTGCTGACGATCGAAGCCGCGGTGATGCCGGGCAAGGGCAACGTGATCCGTACGGGTTCGCTCGGCGACGTGATGAAGGAGTCGGTCGAGGCTGCGCGTTCTGTCGTGCGCTCGCGCTCGCGCCGTCTGGGCATCAAGGACGAAGCGTTCGAGAAGCAGGACATCCACATCCACGTGCCGGAAGGTGCGACGCCGAAGGACGGTCCGTCCGCAGGCGGTGCGATGACGACCGCGCTGGTGTCGGTGCTGACGGGTATCCCCGTGCGTGCCGATGTCGCGATGACGGGCGAAATCACGTTGCGTGGCGAAGTGCTGCCGATCGGCGGGCTGAAGGAAAAGCTGCTGGCTGCGCATCGCGGCGGCATCAAGCTCGTGCTGATTCCGGAAGAGAACGTGAAGGATCTCGCGGACATTCCGGACAACGTGAAGAACGCGATCGAGATCGTGCCGGTTCGCTGGATCGACAAGGTGCTGGAACTCGCGCTCGAGCGTTCGCCGACTCCGCTGCCGCCGGAAGAAGAGGCGAAGGCAGCAGCGCCGGTCGGCGAGGCGGCGAAGGATGCCGGCTCGACGGAAGTCGTCAAGCACTGAGACCTGGAACGCCGTCGTTGCTGACGGTTGTTCACGAAACCCGCGGCATGTCCGCGGGTTTTTTTATGCGCTTCGGAAGCGTGCGCGCGAATGTTAAAAAAATTCGCGGATGGGCTTGGCAAAATGATCGGGGATGAATTAAACTTGCGGGCTCGCTGATTGTTGATGCGGAAACGCAGATCGCAGTCAGAACGAATCGGAAACGGGTGCTTAGCTCAGCTGGTAGAGCGGCGCCCTTACAAGGCGTAGGTCGGGGGTTCGAACCCCTCAGCACCCACCAGTTTCACGATTCAGCCAGACCAAGGAGCGGTAGTTCAGTCGGTTAGAATACCGGCCTGTCACGCCGGGGGTCGCGGGTTCGAGTCCCGTCCGCTCCGCCAGAAAATAAGAAAGCCCGCCTTGTGCGGGCTTTTTTATTTTCATCGTCGATTGCGCCCGTAATCGGGCGCGTGATTGCGGAGTGGAGGAAGCCGCCTGCGCGGCCCGCACGATGTAGACGAGTCCCGTCCGCTTCGCCAGAAAAATGAAGAAGCCCGCCTCGCGCGGGCTTTTTCATGGGTGTTTCCGGCTGCGCTCGCGCGCAGTACGTCTGCTTTTCTCCCGTCCCACCCCGTATGTTGTAATATCGGACGTTTTGTCCAATTTTCCCGTCACGCATGCTCGATTTCTTCCGTAATCACCAGCGCCTGATGATGGCGCTCCTGCTCCTGATCGTGTTGCCGGGGCTGGGTTTCGTCGGGATCCAAGGCTTCCGCGGTTTCTTCGACGACAGTGCGAACGTCGCGGCGGTCAACGGGCACAAGATCACGCGGGTCGAATTCGACGGCGCGTTCCGCCAGCAGATCGACCAGGCCCGCCAGGCGCTCGGCGGGCAGTTCGACGTCAAGATGTTCGATACGCCCGAGCATCGCAAGCAGGTGCTCGACGGCCTGATCCAGCAACGTGTGCTGGCCGACGAGACGCAACGTCTGCACCTGACTGCGTCCGACAATGCCGTGCGCGATGCACTGATGAGCGATCCGATGATCGCTTCGCTGAAGAAGCCCGATGGGTCGATCGACGTCGAGCGTTATGCGCAACTGCTGTCGTTCCAGGGGATGACGCCCGAGCAGTACCAGGAGCGTGTGCGCTACAGCCTGTCGCTGCAGCAGATTCCGGCCAGCATCGTGTCGAGCGCATTCACGCCGAAGAGCCTCGCGCAACGTCTGTCCGAACTCGCCGCGCAGCAGCGCGAAGTGCAGGCGCTGGTGCTGAAGACGAGCGACTTCGCCGCGAAGGTCCAGCCGACCGACGCGCAGCTCAACGCGTACTATGACGCGCACAAGCAGAGCTTCGCGACGCCGGAAACCGCGACGATCCAGTACCTCGTCTATTCGCCGGCCGCAGCGGCCGCGAGCGCGCAGCCGACCGACGCGGACATCAAGAAGTTCTACGACGACAACCCGACGCACTTCCGCACCGAAGCGCAAGTGCGCGTGAGCCACATCTTCATCGCGGCGCCGGGCAGCGCCAGCGCGGCCGACAAGACGGCAGCGAAGACGAAGGCCGAGCAACTGCTCGCCGACGTGAAGGCGCATCCGGACCAGTTCGCGCAAATCGCGCAGAAGAATTCGCAGGACGCGCCGTCGGCAGCGAAGGGCGGCGACCTCGGCTTCATCACGCGCGGTTCGACGGCCGGCGGCAAGGCGTTCGACGATGCGGCGTTCGCACTCAAGCAGGGTGACGTGAGCGGTGTCGTGCAGTCGGATCTCGGCTTCCACATCCTGAAGGCGACCGAAGTGAAGCCGGCAGTCGTCAAGCCGTTCGCGGAAGTGAAGGACGAGATCGCCGCCAGCCTGAAGCAGCAGTACGCATCGAAGGCGTTCACGGACAACGCGGAAGGCTTCACGTCGACCGTGTACGAAAAGGCGAAGACGCTGCAGCCGGCCGCGGACAAGTACAAGCTGACGATCCAGACGGCCACCGTCACGCCGACGCCGAATCCGCAACTGCCGCCGACGAGCCCGCTGAACAATCCGAAGCTCCTGGCTGCGGTATTCGCAAACGACTCGGTGAAGAGCCAGAACAACACGCAGGCGGTCGACGTCGGCAACAACACGCTGATCTCGGCGCGCGTGACCGACTACAAGCCGGCTGCCGTGCCCGCGCTCGACGCGATCAAGGACGTCGTGCGCCAGAAGGTCGTCGCCGAGCAGGCCGCGGAACTCGCGAAGAAGGATGGCGTGGCGAAGCTCGCCGAGCTGCAGAAGTCGAAGTCGGCTGACGGGTTCTCCGCTGCGCAGAAGGTGTCGCGCACGCAGTCGCAAGGTCTGACGCCGGCTGCACTGAGCGCCGTCTACAAGGTCGATGCAAAGACGCTGCCGGCTTACGTCGGTGTCGATCTCGGCGCGGACGGCTACGCGATCTACCGTGTGAACGCGGTGATCCCGGGTTCGGCAGTCGATCCGCAGCAACTGGCGGCCGCACAGCAGCAGATGGCGCAGGTCGACGCACAGAGCGAAGGCGAGGCCTATCTCACCGCGCTGCGCGATCGCTCGAAGGTGAAGCTGTACGGTTCGACGTCGAGCCAGAAGCAGGACGGCGACGACTGAACACCGTTTCGCCCGCAATCCAAACAGCCCCGCTTCGAGCGGGGCTTTTTGTTTTCCGGCAGGGGGCGTCAGCCGCGCGGCTTGCCGAGCAACGGCTTCAGCGCCGGCCACACATTGTCGAGCAGGATGCCCTGTGCCTGCTGCGCGGGATGCATCTGGTCAGCCTGGAACATCTCGGGCTTGTTCTCGATGCCGGCCAGCAGGAACGGCACGAGCGGCACGTCGAGATCTTTCGACAGCCGCGTGTAGACGGCGTGGAACTTCTGCGTGTAGTCGGGGCCGTAATTGGGCGGCACGTACATGCCGACCAGCACGACCTTCGCTTGCACACGTCGCGCGCCGGCAATGATGTCGCGCAGGTTCTGCTCGGTCGTCGCGAGCGGCACGCCGCGCAGTGCATCGTTCGAACCGAGTTCGACGACGACGATCGAAGGTTTGAGCCGCTGCAGCACCGCGGGCAGCCGCGCACGGCCGCCGCTCGTGGTGTCGCCGCTGACGCTGGCGTTCGCGACGCTATAATCGATTCGCTCGGTCGTGAGCCGTTGCCGCAGCAGCGCAACCCAGCCGGTGTCGCGCGGCAAGCCGTATTCGGCCGACAGGCTGTCGCCGAGCACGACGATCACGGGCGGGCCCGATGTCGGCGCCGTCGCGGCGTGTGCCGGCACGGTGACGGCCAGCAGCGTGCCCAGCAGCGCGGCGACCGCCGTGCGTCTTTTCCAGCGAAATGTCGTGTCCATGTTCAAGATTACCGATCCGATCATCGAAGTCCATGACGTGTGCAAGCGGGTTGCCGATGCAACGGGCGAGCTGACGATCCTCGACGGCATCACGCTTGCCGTGCGGCCGGGCAGCAGCCTCGCGATCGTCGGCGCATCGGGGTCGGGCAAATCGACGCTGCTCGGCCTGCTTGCAGGGTTGGACAGCGCGACGAGCGGCACGGTTCGCCTGCTCGGCCGCGCGCTCGACTCGCTCGACGAGGACGCGCGCGCCGCGCTGCGCAACGGCGCGGTCGGGTTCGTGTTCCAGTCGTTCCAGTTGATGCCGCACCTGACGGCGCTCGAAAACGTGATGCTGCCGCTCGAACTGCAGGGCGGCATCAGCGCACGCGATGCGGCCGACCGTGCCCGCGCGCTGCTCGTGCAGGTCGGGCTCGGCGAACGCACCGCGCATTATCCGAAGCTGTTGTCGGGCGGCGAGCAGCAACGCGTCGCACTTGCGCGCGCCTTCGTCACGCGCCCGTCGATCCTGTTTGCCGACGAGCCGACCGGCAGTCTCGACGCGGCGACGGGCCATGCAGTCATCGACCTGATGTTCGAACTGAACCGCACGCACGGCGCCACGCTCGTGCTCGTCACGCACGATGCCGAACTCGCGCGCCGCTGCGAGACGACCGTGACGCTCGACGCCGGCCGCATCGTCGCGCCGCATACGGCATAGCGCCGCGCATGCGTTTTTTTTGCCGGCCACGCAGGACGTACTGCGCGGCCGGCACGGGCATGAGCCCGTTGCGTCAGCGCTTCAGCGCCGCACGGGCGCGCTCGATCAGCGCCGTGGTCGACGAGTCGTGCTTCGCCGGATCGACCGATCCGGCCGACAGATCGGCTTCCACCACCTTGCCGAGAATCTTGCCGAGCTCGACGCCCCACTGGTCGAACGGATTGATGTCCCACACCGTTGCCTGCACGAGCACCTTGTGTTCGTAAAGCGCGATCAGCGCGCCGAGCGTACGCGGCGTCAGCGCATCGACGAGCAGCGTCGTGGTCGGGCGGTTGCCGGGGAACGTCAGGTGCGGCGCGAGCGCTTCCTTGCCCGGCCCGGCGACCTTGAGCGCTTCTTCGAGCGTGCGGCCGAGCATCAGCGCTTCGCTCTGCGCGAAGCAGTTCGCGAGCAGCTTCGGATGATGGCTCGCGAGCAGATGCTCGGGCGTCAGCACCGCGATGAAGTCGATCGGCACGATCGTCGGCCCCTGGTGCAGCATCTGGAAGAACGCGTGCTGGCCGTTGGTGCCCGGCTCGCCCCACGTGACGGCCGACGTCGGGTAATCGACGAACGTGCCGTCCAGGCGCGCGGATTTGCCGTTGCTCTCCATTTCGAGCTGCTGCAGGTACGACGGCAGGTAGTGCAGCGCTTCCGAGTACGGCGCGACGAGATAGCTCTGCGACCCGAAGAAATTCCGGTACCAGATGCCGATCAGGCCGAGCAGCACCGGCAGGTTGCGCTCCAGCGGCGCTTCGCGGAAATGGCGGTCCATGTCGTTCGCGCCGGCCAGCAGCTCGTCGAACTGCTCGGGGCCGATCGCGATCATGATCGACAGGCCGACTGCCGACCACAGCGAATAGCGGCCGCCGACCCAGTCCCACATTTCGAACACGTTTTCTGCGGCGATGCCGAACTTCACGACTTCGGCCGGGTTCGCCGACACGCCGACGAAGTGCTTCGACAGCGCGTCCTCCGGGCAGCCGCGCGCGACGAACCAGTCGCGCAGCGAGCGGGCGTTCGTCATCGTCTCGAGCGTCGTGAAGGTCTTCGACACGATGATCGCGAGCGTTTCTTCGGGATCGACCTGTTCGAGCACGCGCGCGAGATCGGCGCCGTCGACGTTCGACACGAAGTGGGTCGAGATGTCCGGCGTCGCGACGTGATGCAGTGCATGCACGACCATCTTCGGCCCGAGATCGGAGCCGCCGATGCCGATGTTGATCACGTGACGGATGCGCTTGCCCGTATAGCCCGTCCACGTGCCGCTGCGCACGGCGCGCGCGAAGGTCGCCATCTTCGCGCGCTCGGCGCTCACCTGCGCGTGGAACGGCGCTTGCGGGTCGGTCGCGCGCAGTGCGGTGTGCAGCGCGGCGCGGCCTTCGGTCGGGTTGACGATTTCGCCCGCGAACATCGCGTCGCGGCGCGCTTCGACGCCCGCGTCGCGTGCGAGCTGCACGAGCAGGCGCAGCGTGTCGTCGTTGATGCGGTTCTTCGAGAAATCGGCCGCGAGGCCGCCGCCCGGAATCGTGAAGCGTTCGGCGCGAGTCGGCGCGTGGTCGTTTTCCGGCGCGAACCAGTCGCGCAGGCGAGCGTGACGGATCTGTTCGAAGTGGGATTGAAGGGCAGTCCAGGCGGGGAGCGAATTCAGCGTCATGGCGGTTCGAGTGAAGCGTGAATCGGGAGGAATGCCGCGCCGGCTCATCGGGATCGGAAGGCCGGCGGACGAGAAGGCCCGCCGTGCGGCGGGGCAGTCAGTATAGCGGCGTTACGTGTCGGCGCGCGGCGACGGATAAAAAAGGCGATTGATCAGCGTGCGCACCATCAGCGCGAGCTCGCCGGCCGTGAGCCCGGCCGGGCCGGTGCCGTTCGCGGTCAGCGTGTCGGCCGCGAGGCCGTGCAGGTAGACACCCGCGAGCGCCGCTTCGTACGGCGCGACGCGCTGTGCGAGCAGTGCGCCGATCAGGCCGCCGAGCACGTCGCCGGTGCCGCCGGTGGCGAGCGCCGCGTTGCCGGTCGGGTTGATCGTCACGTGGCCGTCGGGTGCCGCAATCGCCGTGCCTGAGCCTTTCAGCACGACGATCGCCGCATAACGTGCCGCGAGCGCCTGCGCGGCCGCGATGCGGTCGTGCTGCACCGCCGCCGTGTCGCTGCCGAGCAGGCGGGCGGCTTCGAGCGGATGCGGCGTCAGCACGCACGGATTGCCGCGCGCGCCGCGTGCGGCGACGGCGGCCGCGAGGTCGGCGTGCGTCGCGACGAGGTTCAGCGCGTCGGCATCGAGCAGCGTCACGGCGTCGTGCGCGAGCACGTCGCGTACGAGCGTCGCCGCGGCTTCGCGCGTGCCGAGCCCGCAGCCGGCCGCGATCGCGGTCATCGCGCCGAGATCGAGGGTGTCGGCCGGATGCAGCATCAGTTCGGGGAATGGCGGATCGTACGGCGGCGCGCCGGCGCCGAGGAAGCCGACGTGCACCTTGCCGGCACCGGCGAACAACGCGGCGCGTGCGGCCAGAATCGGTGCGCCGCACATGCCGGTGTCGCCGCCGAGTACCGCAAGGCTGCCGTACGTGCCCTTGTGGGATGCGAACGCGCGTGCGGGCAGCGCCGCGGCGAACCGCGCAGGCGCATTCAGCATGATGGCCGGTGCGGCGGGCGGCGCGACGTCGAGCGAGGCGATGTCGATCTCGCCGGCGAGATCGCGGCCGTCGCCCGTGTAGAGGCCCGGCTTCGCGCCGATGAAGGTGAGCGTGTGGGTGGCCGTGACGGCGACGCCCGCGCCGACGATCCGGCCCGTATCGCTGTCGAGCCCGCTCGGCACGTCGAGTGCGAGCACGCGGCCACCGCCGCGTGCATGCGCGGCGATGCGCGCAGCCTGCTCGGCAAACGCGCCGTCGAGCGCGCGGCCGAGACCGATGCCGAACAGCCCGTCGACGACCCACGCGAATTCGTCCAGCGCCGCGGGCGGCGTGGCCGACAGCGGCACGCCGGCCGCGCGGGCCAGGCCGAGCGCCCATTGCGCGTCGTCCGGCCTGACCGGTACCGGCATCCACGCCTGCGTCGCGACACCGAGCTGCTGGAGCTGGGCGGCGGCCACCAGCGCGTCGCCGCCGTTGTTGCCGGGGCCGACCGCGAACCACACGGGGCGCGCGTCGCCGGCGACGCGCTCGGACAGCCAGCGCGCGGCGGCGGCGCCCGCGCGTCCCATCAGCGTGTGCGGCGGCAGCGCCGCGGTGGCGTCGGCTTCGGCCGCGCGCAGGTCGGTGACGCGCAGCAGCGCGATCGGATCGGAATCGGGAAGCGGGCGGGGAACGGTCATCGCGGGATCGTGGCGGCTGGCAAGGATGCCGCCACGGGGCGAGCCCGCGGCGGTCAGGTCGTGAAGCGGCCGGCGCTGAGCGCGGCGAGCGTGTCGGCGGGCCAGTGCTGGGCGTTGCCGCCCAGGTAGTCGGTCACCACTTTAGCAGACCCGCAAGCGAGCCCCCAGCCGGTCGGGCCATGCCCGAAATTGACGAACACACGCGGATGCGGGGTCGGACCCACGACGGGCAGGCCGTCCGGCGACAGCAGCTGCATGCCCTGCCACGACAGCGCGGCCGAAATCCTGGCGGCGCCCGGCACCCAGTCGTGGACGGCCTGGCCGAGCAGCGCGAGCGCGGCCTCGGACAGCGGCTCGGCGAGCGGTTTGGCGGTGTCGGCGAGGCTTTGCAGCACGGCGCCGCCGCCGATGCGCAGCCGCTGATGGGTACGCGTGATCGAGATCCGCTTGATTGAATCGACGACGCTCAGATGCGGCGCGTGCTCTTCGTACGCGACCGGCGCGGTCAGGGTATGGACGCGGACCGGGTGCAGCGGCAGGCGCCAGCCGAGCCGCTCGAGCAGCGGCACGCTGCCGGCGCCGGCAGCGACCACGATCGCGTCGGCGGAAATCACGTCGACCTCGCGCGCCTTGGCCGCGGTCCGCTGGCCGGACGGCGCGAGCTCGACCGCGGCGCGGCCGTTATCGACGCGGATCGCGGCGACGTCCGCGCCGAAGCGGAACTGCACGCCATGTTCGTCGAGCGTCTGCTTGACCAGTTTCGCGAACAGCGGGCAGTTGCCGGTGCGCTCGGTTTCGAGCAGCACGCCGCCGGCAAAGCCGGGCTCGGCCGGCACCGACGGTTCGAGTGCCGCGCATTCGTCGGCGGTGAGCGTGCGGTACGGCTGGTCGAGCGTGCGCAGCAGGTCGAGCGCAGGCTGCAGCGCGTCCCAGTCGCGCGGGTCGCGCACCACGTGCAGGATCCCGGGCTTCTGCTCGAACTCGAGTTCGAGGCGCGCTTCGATATCGGCGAGCGTGTCGCGCGACGCGTCGATCAGCGGGCGCAGCCGCGCGTACTGTGCGGCGAACGCGTCGGGCTCGCGCAGCCCGCCGAGCTGCTTGACGAAGCGGCGCACGCCGCCGTTGAAGCCCGGCTTGTAGACGATGCCGCTGTCGCGCGGCTGGCGCTGGCGCATGAAAGTCGGGCCGAACCAGACGTCGAGCGGGCTCGGCAGCAGTGCGCCGCCGTCGCCGTAGGTCGCACCTTGCGCGACGGTCGCGTGGCGTTCGACCACGCAGACGCGATGGCCGGCCGCGCGCAGCTGGTAGGCGGTGGCGACGCCGCTGATTCCGCCGCCGATGACGATGACATCCATGGATTGCTTCGATGACGGGCGGCGCGCACGCCGCCCGGTGAGAATTCGCTGAGGGCCCGGCCCGGTGAACCCGGAATGATAGCGCCAAAATCGCGGGAGCCGGCGTCGGGCGCGCATGCGCCGTGCGGTCGCACCGCGACGGCCGGCGCGTGGGCCCGTGCGGGCCGGCCCGGAGGGCGGCCGTGCTCGCCGCGTGCCCGGGCACCGTTGCGGTGCATGCGGACTACCGATCGGCCGGTCTTGGGCGGCCGACTTCCGGGTATAATTACGGCCTTCCTTTCGCCCCACGTCGCCACCTCGCGCGACTCATCGACGTCAGTCCAGCCCATGGCTCACTTCTCGTGTTTTCCCGGCGCTTCGGCCCTCTCCGATTTCCGTCAAACCCGTCTGCTCGACACGCTCAGGCAAATCGACGCCAACATCGTCGCGGTGCGCGGCCAGTTCCTGCACTTCGTCAATGCGGCCGAGCCGCTGGCGGCCGACGACAGCGCGCGCATCGACGCGCTGATGCACTACGGCGAGCCGTTCCAGCCGGCGAGCGAGAAGGGCACGACCGAGACCTTCGTCGTGCTGCCGCGCTTCGGCACGGTTTCGCCGTGGGCGAGCAAGGCGACCGACATCGCCCGGCACTGCGGCCTCACGCACGTGCGCCGGATCGAGCGCGGCGTCGAATTCACGGTCACGCTGAAGTCGGGCCTGCTCGGCGGCAAGAAGGCGCTGTCGGACGACGCGCGTGCAGCCGTCGTGGACGCGCTGCATGACCGGATGACCGAAAGCGTGGTCGCGGCGCGCGACGACGCGAAGCACCTGTTCGACGAGCTGCCGGCCAAGTCGCTCGAGACCGTCGACGTGCTGGGCGTTGGCCGCGGCGCGCTCGAGCGCGCGAACGTCGAGCTGGGCCTCGCGCTCGCCGACGACGAAATCGACTACCTGGTCGACGCGTTCCGCAAGCTCGAACGCAACCCGACCGACGTCGAGCTGATGATGTTCGCGCAGGCGAACAGCGAGCACTGCCGCCACAAGATCTTCAACGCGCAGTGGACGATCGACGGCGAAGCACAGGACATGTCGCTGTTCGCGATGATCCGCAACACCGAAAAGCTGAACCCGCAGGGCACGATCGTCGCGTATTCGGACAACTCGTCGATCATGGTCGGCGCCGAAGCCGAGCGCTGGTTCCCGCGCAACGCGGGCGCGGCCGGCGAGCCGGGCGAGCGCTACGGCCGTCACACCGAGCTCACGCACACGCTGATGAAGGTCGAGACGCACAACCACCCGACGGCGATCTCGCCGTTCCCGGGCGCGGCGACCGGCGCGGGCGGCGAGATCCGCGACGAAGGCGCGACGGGCCGCGGCGCGCGTCCGAAGGCCGGCCTGACGGGCTTCACCGTGTCGAACCTCGACCTGCCGGACGCCCGCCAGTCGTGGGAAAACGCACGCGACGCGGCGCAGCCGGTCGGCGAGCGCAACCCGAACGACGCGCACGGCCCGTATGGCCGCCCGGACCGCATCGCGTCGCCGCTGCAGATCATGATCGACGGCCCGCTCGGCGGCGCCGCGTTCAACAACGAATTCGGCCGCCCGAACCTCGGCGGCTACTTCCGCGTGTACGAGCAGAACGTCGGCGGGAAGGTGCATGGCTATCACAAGCCGATCATGATCGCGGGCGGCCTCGGCAACATCGCGGATCAGCATACGCACAAGCACGACGTGCCGGCCGGCTCGCTGCTGATCCAGATCGGCGGCCCCGGCATGCGGATCGGGATGGGCGGCGGCGCCGCAAGCTCGATGGCGACCGGCGCGAACACGGCCGAACTCGACTTCGACTCGGTGCAGCGCGGCAACCCGGAAATCGAGCGTCGCGCGCAGGAAGTGATCAACGGCTGCTGGCAGCTCGGCGCGGAAAACCCGATCCTGAGCATCCACGACGTCGGCGCGGGTGGCCTGTCGAACGCGTTCCCGGAAATCGTCGACGGCGCGGGCAAGGGCGCGCGCTTCGAACTGCGCAAGGTCGCGCTCGAGGAATCGGGCCTGTCGCCGCGCGAAATCTGGTCGAACGAAGCGCAGGAGCGTTACGTGCTGGCGATCGCGCCGGCCGACCTGCCGCGCTTCGAGGCAATCTGCGCACGTGAGCGCTGCCCGTTCGCGGTGGTCGGTGTCGCGACCGACGAACGCCAGCTGAAGCTCGTCGACGACGAAGCGGCGGGTGCCGACGAATACCCGGTCGACATGCCGATGGAAGTGCTGCTCGGCAAGCCGCCGCGCATGCACCGTGACGTCGCGCGCGTGGCGACCGAGCGTGCGCCGGTCGACGTGACGGGCATCGCACTGTCGGAAGTCGCGGTCGACGTGCTGAAGCACCCGACGGTCGGCAGCAAGTCGTTCCTGATCACGATCGGCGACCGTTCGGTCGGCGGCACATCGGTGCGCGACCAGATGGTCGGCCCGTGGCAGGTGCCGGTGGCCGACTGCGCGGTCACCGCGCTCGACTACGCGGGCTTCAAGGGCGAGGCGATGACGATGGCCGAGCGCACGCCGCTCGCCGTGATCGACGCGCCGGCATCGGGCCGCATGGCCGTCGGCGAAGCGATCACGAACATCGCGAGCGCGCCGATCGCGTCGCTCGACAAGCTGAAGCTGTCGGCGAACTGGATGGCCGCGTGCGGCACGGCCGGCGAAGACGCCGCGCTGTTCGACACGGTCAAGGCGATCGGCATGGAGCTGTGCCCGGCACTCGGGATCGGCATCCCGGTCGGCAAGGACTCGCTGTCGATGAAGACGAAGTGGGACGAGCAGGGCGTCGCGAAGGAAGTGGTGTCGCCGGTGTCGCTGATCATCTCCGCGTTCGCGCCGGTCGAAGACGTGCGCCGCCACCTGACGCCGCAACTGCGCCGTGTCGTCGACGCGGGCGACAGCGTGCTGATCGCGATCGATCTCGGCCGCGGCAAGAACCGGATGGGCGGCAGCATCTTCGCGCAAGTCACGCAGCAGGTCGGCGACACGACGCCGGACGTCGACGATGCGGAAGACCTGAAGCGCTTCTTCAACGCGATCCAGTCGCTCAATACGCAAGACAAGCTGCTCGCGTACCACGACCGCTCGGACGGCGGCTTGTGGGCGACGGTGTGCGAAATGGCGTTCGCGGGCCACGCGGGCGTGTCGCTGAACGTCGACATGCTGACGCTCGACCCGAACCACGAATCCGACTACGGCGACGCGAAGGACTGGGCGAAGCAGACGAGCGGCCGTCGTGACGACCGCACGCTGCGCGCGCTGTTCTCGGAAGAACTCGGCGCCGTCGTGCAGGTGCGCGCGTCCGACCGTGACGCGGTGCTCGGCGCGCTGCGCGAGTTCGGCCTGTCGGCGTGCTCGCACGTGATCGGCTCGGTCAACGACCGCGACGTGATCGAGGTGTACCGCGACGCGAAGAAGATCTTCGATGCACCGCGTGCCGAACTCCATCGCGCATGGAGCGAAGTGAGCTGGCGCATCGCGCGCCTGCGCGACAACCCCGCCTGCGCGGATGCCGAATACGACGCGCTGCTCGACGCGGCCGATCCGGGCATCTCGCCGGTGCTGAGCTTCGATCCGGCCGACGACATCGCCGCGCCGTTCATCGCGACGGGCGCACGGCCGCGCGTTGCGATCCTGCGCGAGCAGGGCGTGAACTCGCACCTGGAAACGGCCTACGCGTTCGACCGCGCGGGCTTCGACGCCCACGACGTGCACATGAGCGACCTGCTCGCGGGCCGTGCGACGCTCGCCGATTTCGCGGGTGCGGTCGCATGCGGCGGCTTCTCGTACGGTGACGTGCTGGGCGCGGGCGAAGGCTGGGCGAAGACGATCCGTTTCAACGCGAACCTCGCCGACATGTTCTCGGCGTTCTTCGCGCGTCCGGACACGTTCGCCCTCGGCATCTGCAACGGCTGCCAGATGCTGTCGAGCATCGCGTCGATGATCCCGGGCGCGCAAGCGTGGCCGAAGTTCACGCGCAACAAGTCCGAGCAGTTCGAGGCGCGCTTCTCGTTCGTCGAAGTGGAGAAGTCGCCGTCGATCTTCTTCGCGGGGATGGAAGGCTCGCGGATTCCGGTCGCGGTCGCGCACGGCGAAGGTTATGCAGATTTCTCGCAGCAGGGCGACATCGATCGCGTCGCGATCGCGATGCGTTTCGTCGACCACCGCGGCGAAGCGACCGAGCGCTATCCGTTCAACCCGAACGGCTCGCCGGCCGGCATCACGTCGGTCACGACGGCCGACGGCCGCTTCTCGGTGCTGATGCCGCACATGGAGCGTGTGCATCGTACGGTCGCGATGAGCTGGCACCCGGAAAGCTGGGGTGAAGCAAGCCCGTGGATGCGCGTGTTCCGCAACGCGCGTCGCTGGATCGGCTGATCCGGATGATGTTCGATCCGCACACGCCGGTCGAGGTCGTCACGCTGCGCGACGCACGCGCGAGCGAGGCCGACGCGATCGGCCGCGTGATCCGCGCGGCGTTCGCGGGCGAGCCGCAGGGCGGGCAGTTCGAGCAGCGCATCGTCGAGACGCTGCGCGCGGACGGTGCGCTGAGCGTGTCGCTCGTCGCGGAGCGCGACGCTCGCCTCATCGGCCACGTCGCGTTCTCGCCGGTTGCGATCGGCGGCGAGCCGGCCGGCAGCCAGCAGTGGTACGGGCTCGCGCCGCTCGCGGTGCTGCCCGATTGCCAGCGGCAGAGCATCGGCGCGGGGCTCGTGCGCACGGGGCTCGACGCGTTGCGCCGGCTCGGTGCGCGTGGTTGCGTCGTGCTCGGCGAGCCGGCGTATTACGCGCGTTTCGGGTTCGAACCGTCCGGCGACATCGTGTTTCCGGGCGTGCCGCCCGAGTATTTCCTCGCGCTGTCGTTCGACGATTCGGCCACGCTGCCGTCGGGTGACGTGCGCTATCACGACGTGTTTTATCCCGCATAGTGCGGGTGACGTCCGGTACGGAACAGGCCGCTCTTCGGAGCGGCTTTTTTATTGCACGTTTTCGCGCACCCAACGAAAAAGCCGCTCCGAAGAGCGGCTTTTCGATGCACGGGCGAGTATCGCCGGCGTTACTGAATCTTCGCCTGCTGGCGCAGACCTTCCTCGAACGCCTGCAGCTTCTGCTGCACCAGCTGTTGCGCGATTTGCGCCTTCACCTGCTCGAGCGGCGGCGGGGCGATGTCGCGGATGTCGTCGACGCGAATGATGTGCCAGCCGAACTGCGTTTTCACCGGCGTGTCGGTCATCTGGCCTTTCTGCAGCTTCTGCGCAGCCGCCGCGAATTCCGGCACGTAGGCCTTCGGGTCGGACCAGTCGAGATCGCCGCCGTTCTTGCCCGATCCCGGATCCTTCGAGTATTGCTTCGCGAGATCCTCGAACTTCGCGCCGGCCTTGATCTTCGCGATCAGGTCCTTCGCCTGCTGCTCGTTGTCGACGAGGATGTGGTGCAGGTGGTATTCGCGGTTGCCGCCGGCGCCCTTGACGAGGTCGTCGTAGCGCGCCTTCACTTCGGCGTCGGTCGGCTGGTTCTTCTTCAGGAAGCTCTCGATCATCGAGCGCAGCACGACGGTCTGTTGCGCGACTGCGACTTGCGCCTTCACGTCAGGACGGTTCGGGATGCCTTCGCGGATGGCTTCCTGCATCAGGATTTCGCGGTTCACGAGTTCCTCGCGCACGGCCTGCTGCAGTTTCGGGCCGTCGGCCTGACCTTGCTGGACGAGCTGCGCGACCATCGCGTCGGCGCGCGACTTCGGAATCGGCGTGCCGTTCACGACGGCGATGTTCTGGGCGAATGCCGGTGCCGCTGCAAAAGCAGCCGCCGCGACCCACAGGCGGGGGGATTTCAGGATCATCGGGAATTCCTAATGAGACTAGATTGAAGATTCGTTGAATTCTTCGGGCGTGTAAGCCACGATCGCGAGCGCGTGAATGCCGCGCTGCATCGCATCAGCGAGCGCATCATACACCAGCCGGTGCCGCGCGACGCGCGGCTTGCCGGCGAATGCGGCCGACACGATCGTGACCGTGAAATGGCCGCCGGCGGCCGCGCCGGCGTGGCCCGCGTGCTGCGCGCTGTCGTCGCGCACGGTGAGCGACAGCGGCGCGAGCGACGCTGTGAGGCGCGCTTCGATCAGCGCGACGCGTTCGCCGGTCGAGGCGTTGAGAAAGGCGTCCGTCATGTCACTCGTCCTTCAGGTATTTCGTGAGCCACAGGCTCTGCAGGATGATGAATACGACCATCGCGCCCGTCGTACCGAACAGCTTGAAGTTCACCCATTGCGATTCGGTGAAGTTGTGCACCACGTACAGGTTCGCGACGCCGAGCACCGCGAAGAACAGCGCCCATGCCACATTCAGCTTGTCCCACACGGGGGACGGCAGCGTGAGCTGCTTGCCCATCATCTTCTCGATCAGGTTCTTGCTGAACGCATAACGCGCGGCGAGCAACCCGATCGCAAACAACCAGTACAGCACAGTCGGTTTCCATTGAATGAATTTCTCGTCATGCAGGACGAGGGTGGCGCCACCGAATACGACGATCACGCCGAGGCTGACCCACAGCATCGTGTCGACCTTCCGGTGCCGGAAGGCGACCCAGGCGACCTGGGCCAGCGTCGCGATGATCGCGACCGCGGTGGCGGTGAAGATGCCCCAGACCTTGAAGGCGACAAAAAACAGGATGATCGGAAACAGATCGAACAGGAATTTCATGGCGCTCGCAGCTGCGTGAAAGGCCGCTTGAGCGGCCTTTCACCGTTGTAGGGACCCGCCAGGCATCGCCGTCGCGGATCGTCGGGGCGGTCCGGCCCGAGGCTGACCGCCCGGCAGATCCGCCCGGCGCCGCTCATTCGTTTTCGGGTCGGGACTCGAAGTTTAACGCAGCCGAATTGATGCAGTACCGCAAACCGGTCTGGTCGCGCGGGCCGTCCTCGAAGACGTGGCCCAGATGCGCGCCGCAGTGGTTGCAGCGCACCTCGACGCGCACCATCCCGTGCGAGTAGTCGACCTTCTCGTCGATCACCTCGCCGTTGAGCGGCTTGAAGTAGCTGGGCCAGCCGCAGCCCGAGTGGAATTTGGAACCGGATTCGAACAGCGGCGTGCTGCAGACGACGCATTTGTAGATGCCGGCGTCTTCCGTGTCGGTGTATTCGCCGGTGAATGCGCGCTCGGTCGCCGCATGCTGCGTGACCTCGTACTGCATCGGCGTGAGCCGGCGGCGCAGGTCGGCGTCGTCCTTCTGGTACGGGAAGGTTTTGTCGTCGGAATCGTGGGACATGTGGGGTTCTCCTGATCGGTCGGTCGATACGCGCGGGTTGCGGGCTCAGGACGAGCAGCTCACTTCGAGCGACCCGGCCCAGTCGGGCGGCAACGCCGCGTACGCTTCATGCTCGGGTTGTTCGTCGAACGGGCGGCGCAGGATCTGCGCGAGCCGTTCGACTTCCGAAAAATCCTTTTCCTTCGCGCGCCGGATCGCGACTTCGGCCAGATGGTTGCGAAGCACGTATTTCGGGTTCACGCGATTCATCGCGTCCGCGCGGGCCGCGTCGTCGCGCATTTCCTCGGACAGCCGCGCGCGGTAGAGGTTCGCCCACGCATCGAACGCTTCGCGGTCGATGAACAGGTCGCGCACCGGGGCGTCGCGGCTCGCGTCGCGCTTCGAGATCTGTGCGAGGCGGCGGAACGTCAGCGTGAAATCCGCATGGCTCGCGTGCATCGTCTCGAGCAGCTTGTTCGCGAGTTCGGCGTCGTTCTCGCGTTCGAGCTCGAGGCCGAGCTTCGCGCGCATCGCGCGTTCGAGCGCGGGGCCGAAACGTTCCGGGAATTTCGCGAGCACGGCCTGTGCGTCGTCCACTGCGCGCTCGGCACGCGCATCGTCGTCGGCGATGTCGTGCTGCAGCCCGATCAGCGGCAGCAGCGCTTGCGCGAGGCAGTAGCAGTTCCAGTGCGCGATGCGCGGCTGCATCCGGTACGCATAGCGGCCTTTGTTGTCCGAGTGGTTGCAGATGTGGTTCGCATCGAACGCGTCGACGAAGCCGAACGGGCCGTAGTCGATCGTCACGCCGAGGATCGACATGTTGTCGGTGTTCATCACGCCGTGGCAAAAGCCGACGGCCTGCCACTGCGCGACGAGGTCGGCCGTGCGCAGCGTCGCGGCTTCGAGCAGCGCGAGGTACGGATCGTCCGCGTCGCGGCATTCGGGATAGAAGCGGTCGATCACGTGATCGGCGAGCTGGCGCAGCAGGTCGGGGCGATCGTTCGAGAAGAAGTGCTCGAAGTGGCCGAAGCGCACGAAGCTTTCCGACACGCGCGTGACGACGGCCGACGTCTCGATTTCCTCGCGGACCACCGGCTGATCGGAGCCGATCACCGTCAGCGCGCGCGTGGTCGGGATGCCGAGGTGATGCATCGCTTCCGAGCACAGGAATTCGCGGATCGACGAGCGCAACACCGCGCGGCCGTCGCCCATCCGCGAGTACGGCGTGCGGCCGCTGCCTTTCAATTGCAGCTCGTAGCGGCGGCCGTCGGTGCCGGTGCGCTCGCCGATCGTCAGCGCGCGGCCGTCGCCGAGCTGGCCGGCCCATACGCCGAACTGGTGGCCGGAATACACCGACGCGTACGGCATCGCGTGCGCGGGCCAGTCGCGCGTCGGGTTGCCGGCGAACAGCTCGGCGAAGCCGGGCTGCGCGGCGATCGACGGCCGCAGGTCGAGCCGCTGCGCGACTTCGTCGGAGAACCCGACGACGTACGGCGCGGCAAGCGGCGCGGCCGGCAGCCGCGTATGAAACGCATCGCCGAGCGTGACGAACGCGCCTGCGGCGGGCGCGCCGAGCGTGGCGGCGAGGTCGGGGAGGGTGTCAGCCGCATCGGCTGCGCTTCGGGAAAACGACATGTTGAGCGCCTCTGGGTAAGCCGATATTGTAAGGCGGCGCCGCGCCGCCCGCATGGTGGCGCGCGCGCCGTGCGCCACGCCCGTCCGGGGCCGCTGACGGGCGCGCCGCAGAGGCGGGTCACCGATTCGCATCCTCACGGAGAACAAGACGATGGGTAAGCCGTTGCTGGGCCAGATGATGGACATGCCGTTGCTGGTGTCCTCGCTGATTTCGCATGCCGCGCGGCACGCCGGCGACACGGAAATCGTGTCGAAGCGCGTGGAAGGCGACCTGCATCGCTATACGTACCGCGATTGCGAACGCCGCGCGAAGCAGCTGGCGCAGGCGCTTGCGCGGCTCGGCGTCGAAACCGGCGACCGCGTCGGCACGCTGGCGTGGAACGGCTACCGTCATCTGGAGGCGTACTACGGGATCGGCGGGATGGGCGCTGTCTGCCACACGATCAACCCGCGCCTGTTCCCCGAGCAGATCGCGTACATCGTCAATCACGCGGAAGACCGCTACGTCTTCTTCGACATCAATTTCGCGCCGCTCGTCGACGCCATCGCACCGCAGTGCCCGCACGTGAAGGGCTGGGTCGCGATGACCGATGCCGCGCACCTGCCGTCGGGCGCGACGCCATATCTCTGCTATGAAACGCTTGTCGAGGCCGAGGACGGCCGCTACGACTGGCCGCGCCTCGACGAGCAGCAGGCGTCGGGGCTCTGCTACACGTCCGGCACGACCGGTAACCCGAAGGGCGTGCTGTATTCGCACCGCTCGACGGTGCTGCACGCGTACGGCGCCGCGCTGCCCGACGCGATGAACCTGTCCGCGATGGACGCCGTGCTGCCCGTCGTGCCGATGTTCCACGTCAACGCGTGGGGGCTGCCGTATGCGGTGCCGTTGACCGGCGGCAAGCTCGTGCTGCCCGGCAAGGATCTCGACGGCAAATCGCTGTACGAGCTGATGGAGGCCGAACGCGTGACGTTCTCCGCGGGCGTGCCGACCGTGTGGCTCGGGCTGCTCAACTACATGCGCGAAGCCGGCGTGCGCTTCTCGACGCTGAATCGCACGGTGATCGGCGGCTCGGCGTGCCCGCCCGCGATGCTGCGCACGTTCGAGGACGAATACGGCGTGCGCGTGATCCATGCATGGGGAATGACCGAGCTGTCGCCGCTCGGCACGCTCGCGAAGCTCAACTGGGCGCAGTCGCAGCGGCCGCTCGACGCGCAGCGCCGGCTGCTCGAGAAACAGGGGCGCGTGATCTGCGGCGTCGACATGCGCATCGTCGGCGAGGACGGCCAGGAACTGCCGTGGGACGGCGTCGCGTTCGGCGAACTGCAGGTGCGCGGGCCGTGGGTGATCGACCACTACTTTCGCGGCAATGAATCGCCGCTGTCGGGCGGCTGGTTCCCGACCGGCGACGTCGCGACGATCGATCCCGACGGCTTCCTGCAGATCACCGACCGCAGCAAGGACGTGATCAAGTCGGGCGGCGAATGGATCAGCTCGATCGACATCGAGAACGTCGCGATTGCCCACCCGGGTGTGGCCGAAGCCGCGTGCATCGCCTGTGCTCACCCGAAATGGACCGAGCGCCCGCTGCTCGTCGTGGTGCCGCGCGAAGGCGCGAACCTGAACCGCGACACGCTGCTCGCGTTCTATGAAGGCAAGGTCGCGAAATGGTGGATCCCCGACGACGTCGTGTTCGTCGAATCGCTGCCGCACACCGCGACCGGCAAGCTGCAGAAGCTGAAGCTGCGCGAGACGTTCCGCGACTACGTGTTGCCGACGGCGGTGTGCGAGCCGTAAGCGTGGCACCCGGGCCGGCGACGGCCCGCGAACCGGTCGCCCGATCCGTCCCCGGATCGGCAACAAAATTCAAATTGAACGACCGTGCTTTTTCGTTGTATGCTGCCTCAGTTCATCCGGACATGCGGCTGTTCGACCGCGCACAATGAAGCGCAGCCACCCCGGCGCGCGATGCATGGAGGCAGGCAGATGGCAGTGGATTACTCGACTCGCGACGGCGTGGCCGTCATTACGCTCAACAATCCGCCCGTCAACGGGCTTGGCCTGTCGACCCGCCAGGGCGTCATGGACGCGCTCGATCGCGCCGCGCAGGATCCGTCGGTCGCGGCCATCGTGCTGACCGGCGCGGGCCGCGCGTTCTCGGGCGGTGCGGATATCACCGAATTCAATACGCCGAAGGCGCTGCAGGAGCCGACGCTGCACACCGTGATCCGCGCGGTGGAGGCAAGCGCGAAGCCCGTCGTCGCCGCGCTGCACAGCGTCGTGATGGGCGGCGGCCTCGAGCTTGCGCTCGGCGCGCACTACCGCGTCGCGGCGCCCGGCGCGCAGGTCGCGCTGCCCGAAGTGAAGCTCGGCCTGCTGCCGGGCGCGGGCGGCACGCAGCGCCTGCCGCGCGCGGTGGGGCTCGAAACCGCACTGAACATGATCGTGTCGGGCGCGCCGGTGCTGTCTGAACACCTTGCGAAAAGCGGGCTGTTCGATGCAATGGCCGACGGCGACCTGCTCGACGCGGCTGTCGCGTTTGCCCAGAAGGCCGGCGCGCAGAAGGGGCCGCATCCGCGCGTGCGCGATCGCAAGATCGTCCACGACAACGCCGCAGGCTTCATCCAGTTCGCGCGCAATTCCGCGCAGGCCGCCGCACCGAATTTCCCCGCGCCGCACAAGTGTATCGACGCGATCGAGGCCGGCGTGCTGAACGGCTTCGACAAGGGCAGCATCGCGGAGCGCGAGGGTTTCGTCGCGCTGATGATGACGCCGGAAAGCCGTGCGCTGCGCCACGCGTTCTTCGGCGAGCGTGCGGCGAGCAAGATTCCCGACGTGCCGTCCGACACGCCGCTGCGCGAGATCCGTCGCGTCGGCGTGATCGGTGCGGGCACGATGGGCGGCGGAATCGCGATGAACTTCATCAACGCGGGTCTGCCCGTCACGCTGCTCGAGACGAAGCAGGACGCGCTCGAGCGCGGCATCGCGACGATCCGCAAGAACTACGACGCGCAGGTGAAGAAGGGCAAGCTCACGCAGGAGAAGCTCGACGCGCGCATGGCGCTGATCGCGCCGACGCTGTCCTACGACGACCTCAAGGATGCCGACCTGATCGTCGAAGCCGTGTTCGAGGAACTCGGCGTGAAGGAGCAGGTGTTCAAGAAGCTCGACGAAGTCGCAAAGGCGGGCGCGATCCTCGCGTCGAACACGTCGACGCTTGACGTCGACAGGATCGCGGCGTTCACGAAGCGCCCGCAGGACGTCGTCGGCATGCACTTCTTCAGCCCGGCGAACGTGATGAAGCTGCTCGAGGTCGTGCGCGGCGCGCAGACCGCGAAGGACGTGCTCGCGACCGTGATGGCCGTCGCGAAGAAGATCCGCAAGACGGCGGTCGTGTCCGGCGTGTGCGACGGCTTCATCGGCAACCGGATGATCGAGCAGTACATCCGCCAGGCGCTGTTCATGCTCGAGGAAGGCGCATTGCCCGCGCAGGTCGATCGCGCGATCGAGAAGTTCGGGTTCGCGATGGGGCCGTTCCGGATGAGCGACCTCGCCGGCAACGACATCGGCTGGGCGATCCGCAAGCGCCGCTATGTCGAGAAGCCCGATCTGCAGTACTCGAAGATTGCCGACCGCCTGTGCGAACAGGGCCGTTTCGGCCAGAAGACGGGCGCCGGCTGGTACGACTACGTGCCGGGCGATCGCAAGGCGAAGCCGTCGTCGCTGGTCGACGAGATGGTCGTCGCGTATTCGAAGGAACGCGGCGTCGAGCGACGCAAGATCGGCGACGACGAGATCGTCGAGCGGCTGGTGCTCGCGCTCGTCAACGAAGGCGCGAAGATCCTCGAAGAGAAGATCGCGTCGAAGGCGTCCGACATCGACATGGTCTACCTGACCGGCTATGGCTTCCCGCTGTGGCGCGGCGGCCCGATGCTGTACGCGGACGTGGTCGGCCTCTACAACGTCGAGCGCGCGATTCGCCGCTACGCGGCCGCGCCGAACGGCGACGCATGGCAGCTCGCGCCGTCGATCGCGGAACTGGCGAAGGCCGGCCGCGGGTTCAACGGCTGACGACGCTGCATGGCGGCGCGACCCATCCTGTCTGGAGACACGCAATGAAACGCACCGACGACGTCCTGCTCGTGATCGACGTGCAATACGACTTCATGCCGGGCGGCGCGCTCGCGGTGCCGGACGGCGATGCGGTCGTCCCCGTGATCAACGCGCTCGCACAGCGCTTCGACCAGGTCGTGCTCACGCAGGACTGGCACCCGCGCGAGCACGTGTCGTTCGCTGCGAACCATCCGGGCCGCGAGCCGTTTTCCACGCTCGCGCTGCCGTACGGCGAGCAGGTGCTGTGGCCCGTGCATTGCGTGCAGGACACTGAAGGTGCAGCGCTGCATCGCGACCTCGACATCCCGCACGCGCGGCTCGTGATCCGCAAGGGCGGCGACGCGCAGGTCGACAGCTATTCCGCGTTCGTCGAAGCCGACCGCACGACGCGCACCGGGCTCGCGGGCTACCTGCGCGAACTCGGCGCGAAGCGCGTGTGGTGCTGCGGGCTCGCGACCGACTATTGCGTTGCGTGGTCGGCGCTCGATGCGCGCGCGGCCGGTTTCGACGCCGCGGTGATCAACGATGCGTGCCGTGCGATCGACCTGAACGGGTCGCTCGCGCACGCATGGCAGCAGATGCAGGCAGCGGGCGTCGCACATGTGACGTCCGCGGGCGCGCGCCCGGCGGCGTAGCGCATTTCCCATCCGATTCAGGGTCTGTTTACATATTTGAAGCAGGACCGAAGGAGACTCGCATGACCGAAGCCGTAATCGTATCGACCGCACGCACGCCGCTGGCGAAATCCTGGCGTGGCGCATTCAACATGACGCACGGCGCGACGCTCGGCGGCCACGTGGTCGCGGCCGCGCTCGAACGCGCGAAGCTCGACCCCGCACGCGTCGAGGACGTGATCATGGGCTGCGCGAACCCCGAAGGCGCGACCGGCGCGAACATCGCACGGCAGATCGCGCTGCGTGCGGGGCTGCCCGTGACCGTGCCGGGGATGACGGTGAACCGTTTCTGTTCGTCGGGGCTGCAGACCATCGCACTGGCCGCGCAGCGGATCATCGCGGGCGAAGGCGAGGTCTATGTCGCGGGCGGCGTCGAATCGATCTCGTGCGTGCAGAACGAGATGAACCGGCACATGGTCCAGGAAGGCTGGCTCGTCCAGCACAAGCCGGAGATCTACTGGAACATGTTGCAGACGGCCGAGAACGTCGCGAAGCGCTACGGCATCTCGAAGGAGCGGCAGGACGAATACGGCGTGCAGTCGCAACTGCGCGCCGCGGCCGCACAGGAAGCCGGGCGTTTCCGCGACGAAATCGTGCCGATCACCGTGCTTGCGGGCATTGCCGACAAGGCGACGGGCCGCCTGTTCACGAAGGAAGTGACGGTATCGGCCGACGAAGGCATTCGCCCCGACACGACGCTCGAAGGCGTGTCGAAGATCCGTTCGGCCGTGCCGGGCGGCGTGATCACCGCCGGTAACGCGAGCCAGTTCTCGGACGGCGCGTCGGCATGCGTCGTGATGAGCGCCGAGGCCGCGCAGCGCGAAGGGCTGCAGCCGCTGGGCGTGTTCCGCGGCTTCGCGGTGGCCGGCTGCGAGCCCGACGAGATGGGCATCGGCCCCGTGTTCGCGGTGCCGAAGCTGCTGAAGCAGGCGGGGCTGAAGGTCGACGACATCGGCCTGTGGGAACTGAACGAGGCGTTCGCGGTGCAGGTGCTGTACTGCCGCGACACGCTCGGGATTCCTGAGGACCGGCTGAACGTGAACGGCGGCGCGATCGCGGTCGGCCATCCGTACGGCGTGTCGGGCGCGCGCCTGACGGGCCATGCGTTGATCGAAGGCAAGCGGCGCGGCGTGAAGTACGTGGTCGTCACGATGTGCATCGGCGGCGGGCAGGGTGCGGCCGGCTTGTTCGAAATCCTCTGATCATTGACCGGTGGCGGCCACGGGCGCGCTTCGGCGACGCCCGCGGCCGCGACGTGAATCGGCACGACTGAACCGCAATTCGAAACGGTCGGGAAGCAAAAGGCATGTGCCCGGCAATGCCGTTTCCCCTTACTTGTCAAACGAATTGCCCCACCTATACTTGCTCTGACATTTGCCTTTCGGCACGATGGGCCGGAGCGCGCATCGCGCGATCCGTGCCGCGAAGGTTCGAACCAACGCAGCAGACCGACCGGGGACCGAATGAGTACGACTTATGCAGCCGGGGAACCGCCGCGCGTCGTCAGCGCGGCCGCGAGGCTCTACGCGAAATGCCTGCTGGTCGGATTCGCGTTGCTGCCTGCGTATCTGATTGCCTATCTGTGGTTCTTCAGCGACCCGCACGTCGTGTTCGAGAGCCACGCATTCCATGAAATTGCGATCGCGGCCGCGACCCTCGAAGGCGCGTTCGTCACCTACGTGACGTGGGTGTGCTACCGGTCGTCCGGCGAGCCGCTGCTGCGCTGGCTGACGCTCGGCTTTCTCGGCTTCGCGATGATCTATGCGCTGCACGGTGCGTTCACCGGGATGGCGCACCACAATATCTGGCTGTTCCTGCTGTACGGGCCCGCGTCGCGGCTCGTGATGTCGATCCTGTTGCTGACGGGCCTGCTGTCGTATTCGCGTCCGCCCGACCGGATCGAGAAGCGCACGAGCGTGCGGACGTGGCTGCCGTGGATCGTGTTCTTCGTGATCGTCAACGTCGTCGTTGCCTACATTGCGTATTCGCCGATCGCCGGCGCGCTGGGGACGCGGCTGTCGATGGAAGGCGGCGCGCTCGTGTTCTCGCTGCTGAACGTGTGCCTGCTGCTCGCGCGGCGGATCCGTTCGCCGCTGATGGTGATCTACGGCGTGTCGATCATGGCGTTCGCGCTGTCGTCGCTCGCGTTCATTCTCGGCAAGCCGTGGAATCACATGTGGTGGCTGGCGCACGCGATTTTCGCGGGCGGCTTCTTCCTGCTCAGCTACGGCGTCGTGCAGGCGCTGCAGACGACGCGTTCGTTCTCGGCGATCTACAGCCAGGAAGACCTGATGAGCCGGCTGGCGGAATCGATGTCGCGTACCGAGAGCGCGTTGCAGGAACTGCGACGCACGAACCAGAAGCTCGAGTACATGGCCGCGACCGATCCGATGACGGGCGCGTCGAACCGCCGGCAGTTCATCGCGCAGGTCGAGCGCGAGATAGTGCGGGCCGAACGCGACGGCACGCCGTTCTGCCTGCTCGCACTCGATCTCGACAATTTCAAGAACATCAACGATGCCTACGGGCACCAGATCGGCGACGAGGTGCTGCGCGGCGTCGTGCGCCAGTGCCTCGAGGCGATCCGGCCGGCGGGCGGGCTCGCGCGGGTCGGCGGCGAGGAGTTCATGGCGTTGCTGCCGGACATGCCGCTCGAAGGCGCGCGGATGACGGCCGAGCGCGTGCGTTCGTCGATCGCGAGTTCGCCGTTCGGGCTGGACTTCAAGCGCGTGCAGGTGACGGTCAGCGTCGGCGTCGCGCAATACGGCGTCGACGGCAGCACGGTCGATGCGTTGCTGAGGGTGGTCGACGAGCGGTTGTACGCGGCGAAGCGGGAGGGGCGCAACCGCGTGGTGTCGCGGTAGTCCGGTTTCAGCCGAAGCCCCGGAGGCGGCAACGCCCCCGAGGCTGTTTGCATGCCGGCCGGCAGGCGATGCGCTAGCGTGACGCCACCGCCGTCGCATGTTTCGGCTGCCCGTCCGGCATCTGCTGCGACGCCTGCCACCAGTACTTGCCCGCGCGCTGCTGCGGATCGCGGATCGCGAGATACGTCGTACTCCAGAGCTGGGCCGCGTTGGCTTCGGTCGCGTCCGCGCTGCGCGTGCCGAATGCATCGGTCTGGTACTTGCCGTTCACGTAGGACCACGTCCACATTTCCGACGTCCGCATGTCGCGTCCGTTCGAGATCACCTGCCAGATCGTCTGCCGCGCCTGCGTGAGCAGCGTGCGGGTCGCGGCAGACAGGTCCTGCCGTGCGAGCTGGCGATCGAGCCCGGCCACCCACATCGCCTGCTGCCACGACCAGATCACCGTGCCGTGATACGCGGAACTCGTGAATTTCGGCCACAGCGACTGATTCGCATACGCCGGGTTCGCGATCAGCATCCCGGCATCGGTCACCAGCCCGGTCGGGAACGGCCGCGTGACGTCGGTGACGATCCGCTGGAGCTGGTCGTCCGGCGGCGTGCCGAACAGCAGCGCGAAACCGCCGTCGGAGTTCATCACCGGAATCGGGTTGCCCTGCTGATCGAGCGACAGCGCGTAGAACGCCAGCGGTGCGCCTGGCGCGGCACCGGCCGGCACGCCGGCGGATGGCGCATAGGTCGACACGTCGGTGGCCGCCTGCGCAGCCGGCACGCTGACCTGGAACAGCGGCGGCGCCTGCGTTTCCCACGTGGCGGCTTCGGTCGCCGTGTTGGCGAGCGTCGCGCGTTGCCCGGCATCCAGATACGGATCGAGCAGGCCGTGCGCGAGGAATGCGTTCGCCGCGCGCAGCGCAGCCGGCACGAGCACCGCATTCACGTCGTAAGGGTAGACGCCGCCGCCGAGGCCGTCGGTGCTGTCGCGCCAGTTGCCGACGATCTCGCCGGGCCGCAGGTGGATCAAGTTCGCGACCGTCGGTTGCTGCGCGAACGCCTGCGCGGTCGTCGCGACGTGCAGCAGGTTCACGACGAGGCGGTTGCCGTTGGTCTGCCCGTCGCTGCCGCGTTGCGCGAGATACGCAGCCGCACGCGCCTGGCCGCGCGTATCGTCGATCAGCCATGCGGCCGCGATCGGCGCGAGCAGGTAGTCGCTGTCGATCATCTTGTAGTCGTAGGTCGGCGCCGGATCGTTCGGCCGTCCGTTCTTCTGGTTGTCGACCAGCGCGAATTCGCCGATGCCTTCCTCGTGCGCGACCCTGCCGTCGACCGACAGGCGGCTCAGCACCGACGACAGGCCGGCCTCGATCGCCGCCGGTCCGAGTACCGGCATCAGCATGCGGACCGAGATCAGCGTGTCGCGGCCGAAGTACGTGTCGTACTGCCACGAGCCGGCCAGCAGCTTGTCGTTGAAACTCAGGAATTCGAGGACGTTCTGGCTCACCGGGTCGGGGTTCACGGACGGGGCGAACAGGTCCGCGTGCGCGATCGGCGACAACGGCGTCTCGCCCGACAGCGCATCGATGTGCAGCTTCAGCGTGTGCGAGCCCGCCGGCGCGTTCAGCACGAGCTTGCCGCCGGCTGCCGGCGCGATGCTGCCGCCGTCGCGCAGCGTGATGCGCAGCGAATAGCCGGGCGCGCCGTCGATCCGGTCGCGTTGCCATTGCGCGGCGCTGCCCTGGACGGTCGGCGTGGTGAGAATCTGCTGCGGAATCGTTGCGCCGCCGTTGAAGTCGCGCAGGAAGCGCACGTTGCTGAGCACACCCTGGCGGATCGTCAGCGTATTCGTATCGACCGACACGTCGGCGCCGATGCCGTACAGCGGGCGGCCGCGCGCGTCGGGCGCCGACAGCGCGGACGGTGACGTGTCGAGGCTCCAGTTCACCGGTTGCGCGGTGTCGTCGAACCACAGCCCGGTGCCGCTGTTACCGGCGGGGAAGACCACGAGCAGGCGCGGCTTCGTCGACGAACGCACCAGCAGGTGCGCGGCGACCTTGTCCTGCCGGTAGAACGCGTTGATCTGGCCACCGGTGTCCATGCGGAACGACAGCGCGGCCTGGTTCGACGGCGGGCTGTTCGACTGGACGTCGTCGTCGTTGCAGGCTGCGAGCAGGCTGGCGCAGACGAGCCCGAGACACAGCGACTTCGCAAGGCGATGCATGTTGATGTCCCTCCTGATGAATGGCGATTTTTTATCTGGATGTTCGAATGCGCGGATCTGTGGTCCGTTTGGTCTCGTGTCGCAGCTATTTGGGTGAATGGCTGGAATTAATCGAAGCGTGGCGCTTGTTAAAAAGCAAATCAGGCTGCAAATAAACGCATGACTGATAAGTGCGGAAAACTGAAGCGACGAGGGCGTCTTTGTGCAGCAAGGGAAAGGCGATGCAAAGCGCCTTCGCGGCAGTGAGTGGCGGATCGGGTGCGGTGGAAGAAAATGAAACTTAAGCCGTCGTAGGGGATTCTAAATTTTGGGGAAAGTCAAAGTCAATAATGTCGTGTGATTTTTCAATATTTGATTGAGAATCCAGTCGCAATTATTACTCGTTGAATCGGTAAAATGTGCGATTGAATTGATTTGAGGAGTGCAATCTGGATATCCGGTAATGAAACGATCGGCAATAGCGTTTCATCCCGGCGATTGACGTCGGAAAGGAAATGAATCGTCGTGTTTATATCGGCCGTTGTCGTGAAAGGCCGGGATGCGCTGATACGGCGCGCGCGAAACCGAGCAATCCGCATTCCTGCCAAGCAATCGAAGATCGCGTTCGTGTCATTGGAGCCGTCGGCCCGTACGTCGCGCTTGCCGGCGGTCCCGATCCACAGGGGCGTCTCCAGTGCCGCGATCCAGCCTGTACCTGGCGACGAGGCCAGGAAATGCCTCGACGTCTGCTAGCATTTGTCGAAGGAATCGATCGAAAAGGCCTGTCGCAGCGCGATTCCTGTAGACCTGGCCAGCACGTGTTGGCGGGGTGGAATTCGACCATGGCAGGAGGCCCGCTCAATGGCGCTCGAATGCATCAATCCCAAGGATCTGCCCGTTCCGCAAACCTACACGCAAGTCGTCGTTGCGACGGGGAGCAAGATGGTATTCATCTCGGGCCAGGAGCCCGAGGACATCCACGGCAAGCTGGTTGGACAGGGTGATCTTGACGCCCAGGCGCGCCAGGTATTCGGCAATCTCGGCCGGGCACTCGCGGGTGCCGGGGCGCGACCCGAGCAGGTCGCGAGGATTACCATCTACGTCGTCAATTACGACCGCGACGCATGCCTGCCGATTATCGAAAGTGCACGGAAAGCGCTGTTCGGCGATCACAAGCCGGCGGACGTGGTGCTCGGTGTCGCGACGCTGTCCCCCGGCTACCTGATCGAGGTTGATGCGATCGCGGTCATTGATTGATCGTTCGCTTCACCGGTCAAGCTGCTTGGTGCTAACGGTGGGTCATCTCCGACAAGGGCCTCAAAATACAATCCATTAGGCGTCGGCAAGTTTGGTAGGCTTGTCGCCTGCCTTCGCTTGTCGGATCTTGGGGCTGGACACGATTTCGAGTGAACGGTGATCGGGGGCGACGTACCCGATTGCCAAGAGTGACAGGCGAACTGCCGAACCAACACGAACTGGAGCAACCGAAGTGATCAGACATATCGTCATGTGGAAACTGAAGGAATCGGCCGAAGGCGCGACGCGCGCACAGAACGCGCTGAAGCTGAAGGAAAAGCTCGAAGGTTGCCGCGACCTCGTGCCGGGTACGCTGCAGATCGACGTCGGCGTGGCGACGCCCGGCCTCGACGCGACCGCCGACATCGTGCTCGTCTCCGATTTCGCGGACAAGGCTGCGCTCGACGCATACCAGGTGCACCCGGTTCACCAGGAAGTGAAGAAATTCGTCGTCGCGGTGGCCGAATCGCGCGAGTGCGTCGACTACATCGTCGACAGCGCACGATGAGCGACGCGGCAACTCCGACGGAAGGCCCGTCGATCGAAAGCCCGTTCGTCGACCTGCTCGGCGTGCAGCTCGTGTCCGCGAAGGACGGGGCGAGCGAGATCGTGCTGCCGCTCGAGGAGCGTCACATGAACACGTGGAGCATCGCGCACGGCGGCGTGACGATGACGCTCGCGGACATCGCGCTCGCGATGGCGGCGCGCAGCCTGACCGACGACGGCGTCGGCGTCGTCACGGTCGAGATGAAGGTGAACTTCATGCAGCCGGGCCGCGGCGAGTTGCGCGCCTACGGGCGCGTGATGCACCGCTCGACGACGATGGCCTACTGCGAAGGCGAAGTGCGCGACAGCGACGGCAATTTCGTCGCGAAGGCGCTCGGTACGTTCAAGTACATGCGGCGGCTCGCGGTGGGCCGCGACATCAAGCGGCAACGCTCGCGCACGGCGCCGGACGCGCAGCCCGGTCCGAGCGACGCGTAAGCGTCCACACGCACGGCCCTGTCTCTGGAATGAGGCAGGGCCGTTTGTTTTGCAGCACGGGATTCCGGCACTTCGCGCGCCATGCCCGCCCGGTGCGCGCGTGGCATCATGTCAAGCTTGTCCGTTCACGGCGCCGCACCGGCGCCGTCCACACCGATGCCGCTGAATCCGAAGATCGCCCAGGTGCTCGACATGATCGAGCGCGCGAAACGTCCGTCCTATCACCACCAGACGCCGCAGCAGGCGCGCGCCGCGTACGAGAAGAGCGCGCCGATTCTCGATGTCGCGCCGGCGCCGATGCATTCGGTGGAGGAATGCGTGGTACCGACGCGCGACGGCCGCACGATCGCTGCGCGGCTGTACCTGCCGGTCGAGCCGAGTCTTGCGGAGCCGCTGCCCGCGCTCGTCTACTACCACGGCGGCGGTTTCACGGTCGGCAGCGTCGACACGCACGATGCGCTGTGCCGGATGTTTGCGCACGATGCGCAATGCGCGGTGCTGTCGGTCGGCTACCGGCTCGCGCCCGAACACAGGTTCCCGACCGCGGTGAACGATGCCGACGACGCATTGCAGTGGCTGCATCGCGAAGCCGCCACGTTCGGTATCGACGCCGCGCGGCTGGCGGTCGGCGGCGATAGCGCGGGCGGCACGCTCGCCACCGTCTGCGCGGTGCTCGCGCGCGACGCGGGCATTCGCCTGGCGCTGCAATTACTGATCTATCCGGGCGTGACGGGCTACCAGGACACCGAATCGCATGCGCGGCTCGCGAACGGCTACCTGCTGACGCAGGACACGATCCAGTGGTTCTTCACGCAATACGTGCGCGATCGGGCGGACCGCGACGACTGGCGTTTCGCGCCGCTCGACGGCACGCGCGGCGCGCCGTCGTTTGCGGGCGTGGCGCCGGCGTGGATCGCGACGGCCGAATACGATCCGCTGAGCGACGAGGGCGCGGCGTACGCGGACAAGTTGCGCGCGGCCGGCAACGCGGTCACGCTGGTCCGCTATCCCGGCATGATCCACGAATTCTTCAAGATGGGCGGCTACATCCCCGAGGTGCGGGCCGCCCATGCCGATGCGGTCGCGGCGCTGAAGGCCGCATTCGACGACGTATGACGGGCGCGGGCGCCTGAAGGCGTGCGCGCCGCATGGAGGCTGCGATGACGGACGGTGTGGTGGAAACGGGCGACTGGACGGTACTGGGCGGCGATGCCGCGCGGATCCGCGACGCGGTGTTCGTGCGCGAGCAGCAGATTCCGCCGGAATGGGAGCTCGACGATGACGATCCGCTGTCGCTGCACGTGGTCGCGTACCGGATCGACGCGGCGGACGGAAGGCGCCGCGCGGTCGCGACGGGGAGGCTGCTGCCGTCCGGCACGATCGGCCGCGTCGCGGTGCTGGCCGATGTGCGCGGGCAGGGCGTCGGGTCAGCCGTGCTGAATGCGCTGCTGGAGGCCGCGCGGCGTCGCGGCGAAGCCGCCGTGCGGCTCTACGCGCAGGATTCGGCGGTGTCGTTCTATCTGCGGCACGGCTTCGCGACGGTCGGCGCACCGTTCGTCGAAGCCGGCGTGCCGCACGTGGAGATGACGCGCGCGCCTTAGCGCGCGGTGCGTGCGTTCAGCGCGGCGGCGTCGCGTCGAGGTCGAACGTGAACGCGCGCTCGAACGAACCCGGGCGGACGGTGCGGTGCGAACCGTCGTCGTCGCAGCGCTCCTTGATCTCGACCGTCAGCCGCACGCCTTCCTTCATCGTGACGCGCAGCGCGGTCGTGCCGCGCGTGCCGTATTCGGGCGTCTCGATGAACGCGGCCGACAGCGCGCGTTCGCGCTCGATCGGGATGCCGGTGTGCGGCAGCGCGTCGTCGTCCGCGACATGCGGGTCGCGCATCAGCGCGATCAGCTCGTCGAGCGACGGGCTCGGATTGTCGGTGAGCAGCGTGCCGAGCTCCGCGCGCTTGCGCACGACTTTCGGCCAGGGTGTATCGAGCCGCGCATTCGACAGCGCATGCACGCCGGGCGTGATCGCGACGGGCGCGGCGACCGTGTTTTCGCCTTCGGGCGCACGGTTGCAGAACCAGGCAAGTTCGCGCCGCCGCCAGTCGCCGACGAGCAGGTTGAAGCCGTTGTACACGGCCGCATGCTCGGCAAGCTGCCCGAGATAGTCGAGCGGGGCGACGGACGGGCCGCCGAGGAAGTCGGACACGAGCTTGCCGCGGGTCGGCGCGCCCGCGCGGATGTCGAACGGCGCACGGAAATTCGTCAGCGCGGCGAAGCGGCCGTCGCGCGAGACGCCGAGCCACGTGCCACCCGCTTCGAGATCGCGGCCGGCCAGTACGCCCGGCACATCCTCCCACCACGAAAGCGGCGCGCTCGTCCGGCGAAAGAACTCGTCGCGGTTGGCGGCGAGGGTAAAGACGGGACCGGCGGCGGCATCGGGCTGCCAGTCGAAGGCAATCAGACACATCGGGCGAATCTCTCGCAGGAAACATCGGGCGCCGGCTGCGACTCGCGAGCCGGCGCCCGAACAGGTTGTCAGTGCGTCACACTTCCGTCGGCCATGCGTACGGCAGTGCGTCGAATGCAAGCACCGGGCCGTCGGCCGAACCGAGGTGCACCGTGCCGTTGTCGAGTGCGGCGAGCTTGATCTCGACGAGCGCGTCGACGCCGCCCGCAGGCGCGGCCGCCGCGTTGACGATCATCCCGCACGGCTGGCCCGGGTCGTCGCTGTGGAACAGCTCGACGCCGGCATGCACGGTATCGAGCTCGCCGGCGACGTGCGCGAGCGCGGTGCGGCGCTTGATCGTGCCGCGGTACTGGCTGCGTGCGACGATTTCCTGGCCCGGGTAGCACCCCTTCCTGAAGTTAACGGCGCCGATCACGTCGAAGTTGACCATCTGCGGCACGAACTGCTCGACGGCCGGCTGCGTGATGCGCGGTTCGCCCGCGCGCACGTCGAGCCAGTCCCACACGGCCGGCGACACCACCGGCAGCGTGCCGGCGAGCGCCGCGAGGCGCGCTTCGACTTCCGCGCGCGGGCCGATCCACAGATAACGCTTGCGGCCGGCCGCGTCGGGCACGCGGATCAGCGCGCCGGCCGGGCCGTCGACCTTCACGTGCACGCCGTCCGGCAGCGCATCGAAGATGCCCGACAGCGCGTCGCGCACGTCACCCGCGAAGCCGGCGACCGCGAGCGTGTCGCTCGCGTCGGTGAGCTTCGCCTTCGCACGCAGCACGAACATCGACAGCCGCTTCTGCACGGCCGGCTGCACGTCCTTCGACACGAGCAGGCGCACGCCGTGACCGGCGCGCCACGTGAGGAACGAGCCGAGGAGGCGCCCCTTCGGCGAGCAATAGCCGGACAGCCGCGCGCTCGCGGCGTCGAGATGCTCGATGTCGTTGGTCAGCTGGCTGTGCAGGAACGTCGCGGCGTCGTCGCCGGCCACGTCGATCACGCCGAACTGCGGCAGCGGCATGCAGGCGCCCGGGGCATCGAAATCGGCGGCGGACGGGCGGGGGAAAACGGGGAGCGAGGCAGATGCGGCCTGGGCAGCCGGTGAAGCGAACGGTGTGCTCATGGAATGAGGGAACAGTCAACCCTGACTTTGACGGAGGCGAGCAAGTATTATATGGGTCTTACCTGAGTCACGTTTCCATGTCCCTACTGAAGAAATGCGCCGCGACGATCGTGGCGCTGGCCGTCGTTGTGGCCGCTGCCGGCGCGGGCGGCGGGTATTACTGGGCGACCCGGCCGTTGCTGCTGGGCTCGGCATCGCTCGACGTCACGATCAAGCCGCGCAGCACCGTGAAGAGCGTCGCGCTGCAGCTCAAGCGTGGCGGCGTGCCGGTCGAGCCGTTCGGGTTCGTCGCGATGACGCGCGTGCTCGGGCTGTCGAGCCGGCTCAAGTCCGGCAACTACGAGTTCAAGACCGGCATCACGCCTTACGAGGTGCTGCAGAAGATCGCGCGCGGCGACGTGAACGAGTACGTCGCGACCGTCATCGAAGGCTGGACCTTCAAGCGGATGCGCGCGGAACTCGATGCGAACCCCGACCTGGCGCACTCGACCGCCGGCATGAGCGACGCCGAGCTGCTGCGTGCGATCGGCGCACCGGACAGCGCCGTGCAGCGCGGCAGCGGCGAGGGGCTGTTCTTCCCCGATACCTACCTGTTCGACAAGGGCACGAGCGACCTGAACATCTACCGGCGCGCGTACCACCTGATGCAGACGCGTCTCGACGAGGCGTGGGCCGCCCGCGTACCGGGGCTGCCGTACAAGTCACCTTACGAAGCGCTGACGATTGCGTCGATCGTCGAGAAGGAAACGGGCCACGCGGCCGACCGCGCGTTCGTCGCGGCCGTGTTCGTGAACCGGTTGCGCGTCGGCATGCCGCTGCAGACCGATCCGTCGGTGATCTACGGGCTCGGCGACGCGTACGACGGCCGCCTGCGCAAGCGCGATCTGCAGGCCGACACTCCTTACAATACCTACACAAGACGCGGCTTGCCGCCGACGCCGATCGCGTTGCCGGGCGTAGCCGCGCTGCAGGCGGCGATCAATCCGGCATCGACGAGCGCGCTCTATTTCGTCGCGAAGGGCGACGGTACGAGCGTGTTCTCGGACACGCTGGGCGATCACAACAAGGCCGTGGACAAGTACATACGAGGTCAATAATGGCGAGCGGTAAATTCATTACGTTCGAAGGCATCGACGGGGCGGGGAAGACCACCCACCTGCAATGGTTCTGCGAACGGCTCCAGGGCAAGCTGGCCGCCGCCGGACGGCAGGTCGTCGTCACCCGCGAGCCGGGCGGCACGCAGCTCGGCGAGAAACTGCGCGAAATCCTGCTGAACCAGCCGATGGATCTCGAGACGGAAGCGCTGCTGATGTTCGCCGCGCGCCGCGAGCACCTCGCGCTCGTGATCGAGCCGGCGCTCGCGCGCGGCGACTGGGTCGTGTCCGACCGCTTCACCGACGCGACGTTCGCGTACCAGGGCGGCGGCCGCGGGCTGCCGCGCGACAAGCTCGAGACGCTCGAGCGCTGGGTGCAGGGCGGGTTCCAGCCCGACCTCACGGTGCTGTTCGACGTCGCGCCGCAGATCGCGAGCGAGCGCCGCGGCGCCGCGCGCATGCCCGACAAGTTCGAAAGCGAATCCGACGCGTTTTTCAACCGCACGCGCGGCGAATACCTGCGACGCGCGGAAGAGGCGCCGCACCGTTTCGCGATCGTCGACGCGACGCAGTCGATTCCCGAGATCCGCCAGCAGCTCGAACGCGTGCTCGCCGCGCTGTAACCCGCAAGGAACGCACCAGATGATCTATCCGTGGCAGACCGACGACTGGAACCGCTTGCAGCAACTGCGCGCGCAATGGCCGCATGCGCTGCTGCTGCACGGTCAGGCCGGGATCGGCAAGCTGCAGTTCGCGCAGCATCTCGCACAGGGTTTCCTGTGCGAATCGCCGCAGCCGAACGGCGAGCCGTGCGGGACCTGCGCGGCCTGCAACTGGTTCTCGCAGGGCAACCACCCGGACTACCGGATCGTGCTGCCCGAGGCGCTGGCCGGCGAAGCGCCGGGCGCCGCGGACGACGCGAAGCCGGCCGAGGCGGACGAAGGCGGCAAGAAGACCCGTGCGCCGAGCAAGGAAATCAAGATCGAGCAGGTGCGCGCGCTGCTCGACTTCTGCGGGGTCGGCTCGCATCGCGGCGGCTTGCGCGTCGTCGTGCTGTATCCGGCCGAGGCGCTCAACGTCGCCGCGTCGAACGCGTTGCTGAAAACGCTGGAGGAGCCGCCGTCCGGCGTCGTGTTCCTGCTCGTGTCGGCGCGCATCGACCGCCTGTTGCCGACGATCATCAGCCGCTGCCGGCAGTGGCCGATGACGGTGCCGGCGCCCGACGCGGCCGAGGCATGGCTTGCAGCGCAGGGCGTCGACCACGCGAGCGCGCTGCTTGCCGAAGCCGGCGGCGCGCCGCTCGCCGCGCTGGCGCTCGCGAGCGACGAGAACCGCCCGCTGCGCGACTACACGCTCGGGCAGCTCGCGGCCGGTGCGGCATGCGATCCGTTCGCGTGCGGCGAGACGCTGCAGAAGCTGCCGGTGCCGCTGGTGCTCGGCTGGCTGCAGCGCTGGCTGTACGATCTGCTCGCGCAGCGGATGGCGGGCGCGCCGCGCTACTTCCCGATGCACGCGGCAGCCCTTGCGCGCTGCGCGGAATCGGTCGATGCCAACGCGTTCGCGCGCTTCATGAAAGCCGTGACGCGGCAGCGGACGGTCGAGAACCATCCGCTCAACGCGCGGCTCGTATTCGAGGAATTGTTTCTCGGATATCGGGAAATGTTTGCTTGATCCGGCATCGTTTCCATCGGGTTGGGAAACGATGCGCGGATCGCATGGCGACGCGCGCCGGGCTTGCCGGCCCGCGAACGCCGCCCGTTGCCGCATGCCGGCGAGCGCATGGGCGCCCGTCTTACGTATTCAGGAAACACGATGTTCGTCGACTCTCACTGCCACATCAATTTCAAGGGCCTGGCCGACCGCCTGCCGGCCGTTCTCGAGAACATGCGCGAGCATGACGTCACGCACGCGCTGTGCGTGTCGGTCGATTTCGAGACGCTGCCCGACGTGCTTGCGATCGCGGACGCGCACGAAAACGTCTACGCGTCGGTCGGCGTGCATCCCGATCACGAGGACGCGCGCGAGCCGACGCTCGCGGAGCTCGTCGAGCTGGCCGCGCACCCGAAGGTCGTCGCGATCGGCGAGACGGGCCTCGACTACTACCGCCTCGAAGGCCGCTCGATCGCCGACATGGAATGGCAGCGCGAACGCTTTCGCACGCACATCCGCGCGGCGACCGCGACGATGAAGCCGCTGATCGTCCACACGCGTTCGTCGTCGGAAGACACGTTGCGGATCATGGCCGAGGAGCGTGCGGACGTGCCGGGCGGCGTGATGCATTGCTTCACCGAGCCGTGGTCCGTCGCCGAGCAGGCGCTCGCACAGAACTTCCATATCTCGCTGTCGGGCATCGTCACGTTCAAGAGTGCGACCGACGTGCAGGACGTCGCGCGGCGCGTGCCGCTCGACCGGCTGCTGATCGAAACCGACTCGCCGTACCTCGCGCCGGTGCCGTATCGCGGCAAGCCGAATGAACCTGCGTACGTCAGCCATGTCGGACGCTTTATCGCATCCGAGCGCGGGATCGCCGTCGAGGCGCTCGCCGATGCGACGACGCAGAACTTTTTCCGGCTGTTCAAGATCGCCCGCTAACGACGTGCGCGCAGCCGATACAACCCAGGGAAGGAGCCCACAACAATGACGAAGCCGACCAATCATCTGTCCAAACGTGCACTCGCCGCCGCCGCACTGGTCGCGAGCGGCCTGTTCGCCGCCGCCGGCGCGCACGCCGAGTCGCTCGACGCGATCGTCAAGGCCGTCAAGTTCGACGACATCGCCGACATCGGCAAGCAGCTCAAGAGCGGCAAGCTCGACCCGAACACGCTCGCGCCGAACGGCGACCCGATCCTGGTGATCGCCGCTCGCGAGAAGTCGGACAAGGTCGCGGCCGCGATCGCGACGACGCCGAACGTCGACCTCGAGAAGGAAGACAAGGCCGGCGAGAACGCGCTGATGCTCGCGTCGCTGAACGGCGATCTCGCCCTCGCGAAGCTGCTGATCGACAAGGGCGCGGAAGTCAGCAAGAAGGGCTGGGCGCCGCTGCACTACGCGGCGACCAACGGCCAGGACGCGGTCGTCAAGCTGCTGCTCGATCACGACGCGTACATCGACACCGCATCGCCGAACGGCACGACCCCGCTGATGATGGCCGCGCGCGGCAACCATGCATCGACGGTCAACCTGCTGCTCGACCAGGGTGCCGATCCGCAGGTGAAGAACCAGCTCGGCATCACCGCGCTCGAGTTCGCGAAGCACTACAAGGCGCCGGACGCGATCGACATCCTGAGCAAGCGGACGGAGCGCGTCGGCGGATCGGCGCCGGCAGATGCGCAAAAGAGTGCAAAATGACGGTTTTCGGTGCGGCGGACGGTACGCCCGCCCGGCCGGATTCCGGCCGGAGCAGGGTGCCCGGCGCCGCGCCGGCCAAGGCAGCAGGCGGTCTCGGGCCGCATTGACATAAGGAACACCATGTTGCGCGCAATGTTTTGTGCCGCGGCGTTTGCCGTACCGTTGTCGGCGGCGGCTTTCACGGGCGCGGATCTCGACCGGCTGTGCGCGAAGACGGACGTCAAGTCGCGGGCGTCGTGCGCGGCCTATATCGAAGGCGCCGCCGACGGCGTCTACAACACGATCGACGCGATCGGCGGCACCACGGGGCCGCGCGTCGGCCAGTATTTCTGCCTGCCGCCCGACATCCGGGCGCAGCAGATGACCGACGCGGTGCGCAAGTACATCGCGGAAAATCCGAAGCTGGCCGACTACAACGCGAGCACCGCGGTGTCGCTCGGTCTCGGCAAGGCGTTTCCGTGCAGGAGCGGCAACTGATCTGACGCCGTGTCCGGGGACGTACGCGGCCCGGACGTCGCCGACGCATCCAGGACGAGGCGCGCGCGCCTCATCAGCCAAGGGCGCCGATGATTTCAATCGAGGAACTGCAGCGCATCGCCGATGCGCCGCTGCATTCGTGGCTCGGCACGCTGGCCGTGTCGGTCATCGTCATACTGGTCGTCACGGTCGTGCACCGTCTCGGCGCACGCATCGTCAAGCGCATCGCGCAGCCGTATCCGCTGATGAGCGCGATCCTGCGCTACATCGACAAGCCGTCGCTCGTCGTGATCGCACTGCTGGCGCTCGAATTCCTGTGGGTCCAGGCGGACGACGGCATGTCGTTCGTGCGCGGCATGCGCACCGCGGCCGCGGTCGGCTCGATCGTGTCGCTCACGTGGCTGCTGGTGCGGCTCGCGGCCGGCGTCGGCGACGCGATCATCCAGGCCCATCCGATCGATACGGCCGACAACCTGCAGGCGCGACGCATCCATACGCAGGCCAGGGTGCTCGTGCGGACCGTGATGGTGCTGATCGTGATCATCGGCACCGGCGCGGCGCTGATGACGTTCCCGAACGTGCGCCAGGTCGGCGCGAGCCTGCTGGCGTCGGCCGGCGTCGCGGGGCTGGTTGCCGGTATCGCCGCGCGGCCGGTGCTCGGCAACCTGATCGCCGGGTTGCAGATCGCGCTCACGCAGCCGATCCGGCTCGACGACGTGGTCGTGATCCAGGGAGAGTGGGGGCGCATCGAGGAAATCACCGGCTCGTTCGTGTCGGTACGGCTGTGGGACCAGCGGCGCCTCGTCGTGCCGCTGCAGTGGATCATCGAGAACCCGTTCACGAACTGGACGCGCAGTAGCTCGGAGATCATCGGCACCGTCTACCTGTCGGTCGACTACCGCACGCCGCTCGCGCCGCTGCGCGAGGAGCTCGCGCGGCTCGTCCATGCGGCGCCCGAGTGGGACGGCCGTGTGCAGGTGTTGCAGGTGACCGACGCGACCGAGCGCACGATGCAGTTGCGCGCGCTGGTCAGCGCGGCCGATTCGCCGTCGTGCTGGGATTTGCGCTGCCGCGTGCGCGAAGGGTTGATCGCGTACCTGCAGGACCGCTATCCGCAATGCCTGCCGCGCAGCCGGATGGAGCTGTATCCGCATGAATCGGCGCCGGACGCGCCGAATCCCGAACGGCCGCATGCGCGGGCGCCCGCCGCCAGCACGGCGGCCCATACCGCAGCCGATCCGCAGGCCGCCGAAGGCCGCTAAGCGCGGCCCGGTGCCTTTTTCCGTTTTTCCCGTTCCCATGACTGCGCTGAAGACGCTCGCCATCGCCAATTACCGCTCGCTGCGCGAGCTGATCGTGCCGCTCGCGGCGCTCAACGTCGTCACGGGGCCGAACGGCAGCGGCAAGTCGAGCGTGTATCGCGCGCTGCGCTTGCTCGCCGACACCGCGCAGGGCCGCGTGATCCCGTCGCTTGCCCGCGAAGGCGGGTTGCCGTCGACGCTGTGGGCCGGCCCCGAGCGCTTCTCGCGCGCGATGCTGGCCGGCGAGGCGCCGGTCACGGGCACGGTGCGCAAGGGGCCCGTGAGCCTGAAGCTCGGCTTTGCGTGCGACGATTTCGGCTATTCGATCGATCTCGGCCTGCCGGTGCCGAGCCATTCGCAGTTCGCGCTCGACCCGGTGGTCAAGCGTGAATGCATCTGGGGCGGCGCGCTGCTGCGCCCGTCGACGCTGCTGGTCGACCGGCAGGGCGCGCAGATCCGTGCGCGCACCGCGTCGGGAGACTGGCAGACGATTCCGCAGCCGGTCGCGAGCTTCGACAGCATGATGACCGAGTTCGCCGATCCGACCGGTGCGCCCGAGATGATCGCGGTGCGCGAGCGGATCCGCTCGTGGCGCTTCTACGACCATTTCCGGACCGACGCGCAGGCGCCGGCGCGGCAGTCGCACATCGGCACCCATACGCCGGTGCTCGCGGACGATGGCGCCGACCTGGCTGCCGCGCTGCAGACGATCCGCGAAATCGGCGACGCGGCGGCGCTCGATGCGGCGATCGACGACGCATTTCCCGGCGCGTCGGTCGAGATCGACAATCCGGGCGGACGCGGCCGTTTCGACGTGCTGATGCGACAGCCGGGGCTGCTGCGGCCGCTGGCGGCGGCCGAACTGTCCGACGGCACGCTGCGCTACCTGCTGCTCGCGGCCGCGCTGCTGACGCCGCGCCCGCCCGCGCTGATGGTGCTGAACGAACCGGAGACGAGCCTGCATCCCGATCTGCTGCCCGCGCTCGGCCGCCTGATCGCACAGGCGGCGCAGCGCTCGCAGGTGCTCGTCGTGTCGCACGCGGCGCGGCTCATCGCGACGCTCGAGCGCGAGGCCGGCTGCGAATCGCTGGTGCTCGACAAGCAGCTCGGTGCGACCGCGCTCGTCGACGCCGATACGCGTGACCTGCCGGCCTGGAAGTGGCCGTCGCGTTGACGGGGGGAAGGGCGCGTGTTCGGCGGAGATCGGCGCCTGGCGGGGCCGGATCGGCCCGGCTGTGCCCGATGCGGGGCCACCGGGCCGGGCTGGCCGAATGTATCCGGTCTGTAACAACATCCAAAAAATGCAAGACCGGCGGTTCCGCGCATCGGGATCGCGAATAATAATGAGATATCTGGCTGGCGCCATGCCGGCCGGCGCGGCACGGGCGCGAAAGCGAAAGCGTGGACGCCCGCCGGCTGCGCCGCAACGGACAGGACACAGGAGACGTGGACCATGAGAATTGCGCAGATCGCCCCGCTGACCGAATCCGTGCCGCCGAAGCTGTATGGCGGCACCGAGCGCGTCGTGTCCTACATCACCGAGGCGCTCGTCGAGCTCGGCCATGATGTGACGCTGTTCGCGAGCGGCGACTCGACGACGCGGGCGAAGCTCGAGCCGGTCTGGCCGCGCGCGCTGCGGCTCGATTCGTCGATCCGCGACCGCGTCGCGCCGCACATGCTGCTGATGGAGACGGTCGCGCGCCGCGCGAAGGATTTCGACGTGCTCCATTTCCACATGGACTACTACTCGTTCTCGGTCTTCAACCGGCAGGAAACGCCTTACGTGACGACGCTGCACGGCCGGCTCGACCTGCCCGAGCAGCAGCCGGTGTTCGACACGTTCAACACGGCGCCGGTGATCTCGATTTCGAACTCGCAGCGCCAGCCGCTGCCGCAGGCGAAATGGCTGACGACCGTCTATCACGGGCTGCCCGATACGCTGTACATGCCGCAGCCGGTCGAGCCGCGCTATCTCGCGTTCCTCGGCCGTATCTCGCCGGAGAAGCGCGTCGATACCGCGATCCGCATCGCGCGCCAGTGCGGGTTGCCGATCCGGATCGCCGCGAAGATCGACGCGGCCGACCAGGAGTACTTCGACCGCGAGATCAAGCCGCTCTTCGCGTTGCCGCACGTCGAATACATCGGCGAGATCGCCGATCACCAGAAGGCCGAATTCCTGTCGGGCGCGCATGCGCTGCTGTTTCCGATCGACTGGCCGGAGCCGTTCGGCCTCGTGATGATCGAGGCGATGTCGTGCGGCACGCCGGTGATCGCGTTCAATCGCGGCGCGGTGCCCGAAGTGCTGGACGAGGGCGTGTCGGGGTTCATCGTCGAGGATGAAATCAGCGCGGTCGCTGCCGTGAACCGGCTGCACCTGCTGCCGCGTGCGCGCGTGCGGCAGCGCTTCGAGGAGCGCTTCACGTCGCGCCGGATGGCGCAGCAGTACGTCGACGTCTACCAGTCGGTGATCCGCGCGCAGAAGCGCTCGCGCTTCAAGGTGATCGACTCGACGACCTGAACGGCCTGACGCAGCACGCGGACGGATAAAAAAACGGCGATGCCCGCAAGGACATCGCCGTTTGCGCATGGCCCGCGCGCGGCGCGCACGGGCGGTGCGTCAGCGTCAGATCTTGAGCTTCGTGACCTTCGTGCCGTTGATCGACACGTCGCCCATCAGGCCTGCGTTCGTCAGTACGACGACCTGGACCGGCGCGGTGGCCGTGGTCGTGTCGACCGCGCCGTTCGCGCCCATCTTCACGAGCGCGACCGATGCGCCGGCACCGGCTGCCCAGCCGTCCGAGCCGCGGAATTCGTCGAGCGCTTCCTGCGTCATGAACAGGAACACGATCGCCTTCGACTGCGCGCCGGCCTGCAGGCCGACCGACAGCGACGACGTGTTGTAGTAGCCGACCGTGCTGCCGCCGACGCGCAGCGCGCCGTTGCCGGACTGGCCGCCGACGATGAAGCCGGCCTGGATCACTTCGGGGAACACCAGCACGCCGCGCGATTTCGCGACGAGTTCGCGTGAACCCTTGACCGTGGAGTACATGCGCGACAGCGTGGCGTCGACGCTCGCGTCGATCGACTGGCGCTTCGACGCGTTGGTTGCCGCGTTGTCCGGCTTGTCCGGGGTGGTGGTGCAACCGGTGAGCGCGAGGCTACCGACGATGAGCGCAGCGGCGGCTTTCAGCACAAGATTCCGTTTTTGCATCGTTCTTCTCCATCGGATGACGTTCGGAGTGAGTCTCGCTCATGGAGCGGATCACGTCGGCAGTTATATCACAGCGGATTACAGCCTCTTTTCGTCAGGTCATGAAAAAGCGTCAAATCGCTTGGGGGTGTCGCGGCGCGCCAACGGACGAAGCGACGCTGGCGCGTGCGGGGCGCGCCCCGCGCGTGGTCGGCGCGCGGGGCACTTAACGGTGAATCGGGAGGGCGACGGGTGCGTGCGGCGCACGTCAGTGCGTGACGGGCGGGACCGGCGGCTTGATCGGCGGGCGGCGCAGCGCACGGCGGATCAGCGCGATCACGACGCCGCACGCGAACAGGAACGCAGCCGGGACGACCCAGTAGCCGACGAACGCGTGCCACAGGTAACCGGCGAGCGTATTGCGGCGCACCACGTATTCGTCGCGGGCCGCCTGCTGGCGCGGCGCGTTGGCGGCGAGCACGTCGGCCGGGCAGCCGGCCGCGCGCGCCTCGTCAGGATCCCCGTGGCACTTCGCGGCCGCGCCGGCGGCCTGCTGCGCATCGGTGAGCTGCCAGGTGGTCAGCGCGAGCTGCAGGTCCGCCTTGTTGTAGGCCATTTCCTCGCGGATCTCGCGCACGGCGACGATCGCGACGGGCACGGCCCAGAACACGATCACGATCAGCCAGCGGCGGAACCAGCGGTGTTGTCTCCATGCCATCCAAGCCTCCGTTTGACGCGCGTGCGCGTCCGTCTCGAGGGCGGCCCGATGGCGCTTCTTGTACTTGGGTGGGCCGCGTTGCAGCCATCATAGAAGAAAACGCGGCGAATTGCCGCACCATGTGGCGGCGGGCCGGAAAAACGGGGCGGGAAGGGGTGAAGCCGGCTGGAAACGGGTGCGTCGATGCGCGCGCAACGAAAACGAAAATGCCGCGCCCGCCGAAGCGGTGCGCGGCATTCGAGACGGGAGCGCCGGAACTCAGGCGGCCGGCTGATTGCTCAGGCAGCTCTTCATGAACGCCTTGCGGTCGTCGCCCTTCTTGCCGGTGGCCTGCGTGTTGCACGCCTTCATCTTTTCCTGCTGCGTCATCGCCTTCGCGGGCTTCGCCGACAGGCAGTCCTTCATGAACGCCTTGCGTTCGTCGCCCGTCTTGCCGGTTGCCTGGGTGTTACAGGCCTTCATCTTGTCCTGCTGGCTGTTCGCCGCGAATGCGGGGGAAGCCAGCATGCCGCCGAGAAGCACTGCGGCTACGAGCGATTGGATTTTCATTTCGACACTCCCATGGGGTGAATTGCGTGTTATCGACGCCGTCACGAAGCACGCGGCGTTGCGGATAGGGCCGCATCGCACCGTGCGCTCCGATTATGGCAAATCAATGTGAAAACACCAAAACGGCACTTCCTATAACGTTGCGGACGCCACGGCCGTTGACGGCGCGCGCGGCCGGGCGATCGGGACAAACCATGACGTGCGGCCGCCGGCACCGGCTGCCGGGCCGGAACCTGCCGGATCCCGGCCACGAGCCATTACAATCGCGGCCATGAATACTCCGAATTCCGCATCTCCTTCGTCCGCGGCGGGGCTGCCGCGCATCGCCGTGCTCGCCACCGGCGGCACGATCGCCGGCGCCGCACCCGACGCGGCCAGCACGGCCGGCTACCAGGCCGGCGCGCTCGGCGTCAATTTCCTGGTCGACGCGGTGCCGGCGCTCACATCGGTCGCGCGCATCGACGCCGAGCAGGTCGCCAGCATCGACAGCAAGGATCTCGCGCTGCCGCTGTGGAACACGCTGGCCGCGCGGATCGACGCGCTGATGGCCGATCCGTCGGTGGACGGGATCGTGATCACGCACGGCACCGATACGCTCGAGGAAACCGCGTACGCGCTGCATCTGGTCGTGAAAGGCGACAAGCCGGTCGTGCTGACGGCTGCGATGCGGCCGGCGACCGCGCTGTCGTCCGACGGCCCGCTGAACCTGCTGAACGCCGTGACGGTGGCCGCGCATCCGGCCGCGCGCGGGCAGGGCGTGCTGATCGCGTTCAACAACCGGATCCATGGCGCGCGCGATGTCGTGAAGACGAGCACCTATGCCGTCGACGCCTTCCAGTCGCCGGAACTCGGCGCGCTCGGCTGGGTGCAGGACGGCCGGGTCGAATTCGCGCGCCGCGCGACGCGTGCGCGCGACACGCAGCTGGCGATCGCCGCGGCCTGGCCGCCGGTCGAAGTCGTCGCGAGCTATGCGGGCGTGACGCGCACGGCCGTCGATGCGCTGGTTGCTGCCGGCGTGCGCGGCCTCGTCGTCGCCGGCACGGGAAACGGGTCGATCCATGCGACGCTGCAGGCGGCGCTCGCCGATGCAGCGAATGCGGGTGTGGCCGTGGTCCGCGCGTCGCGCGTCGGATCGGGGCATGTGATGCGCAACGGCGCCGCGAACGACGACGCGCTCGGTTTCGTCAGCGCGGGCTCGCTGAATCCGTTCAAGGCGCGCGTGCTGCTGATGCTCGCGCTCGCGAACGGCATTCACGATCGCGACGCGCTGCAGCGCGCGTTCGATACGCTGTAACCGGGGCGCACCGGGCGGGCGGCGCGTCGCCCATGAAAAAAGGCAGGCCTGCGGCCTGCCTTTTTTGCGTCAGTCCGGCGGAATGCTCAGGACTGCGGCGGAATCACGAGCTTCTGGCCCGGGTAGATCCGGTCCGGGCTCGACAGCATCGGCTTGTTCGCTTCGAAGATCACCGGGTACTTGTTCGCGTCGCCATACACTTCCTTGGCGATCGCCGACAGCGTATCCCCGGACTTCACGTCGTGATACTGCACTTCCGGATCGTCCGGCTGCAGATCGTCGTCATTGACGCCCGCGACCCCCTGCACGTTGCCGGCCGCGACCTTGACCTTCGCCTTCGTGTCGAGATCGGCGACGCTGCCCGACAGCGTGACGGTGCGCGATGCGCCGTCGAACGCGACGGTCAGGTTCGACGTGTCGAGCCCTTGCGTGCTGATGTAATTCTTGATCGCGTCGGCCGCGGTTTGATTCGCGGCATTCGGATCTTCCGCCGCTTGCGCGTCGGCATGACCCAGCAGTTTTTCACCCGCCTCTTTGATAAACGAAAGAAGACCCATCGCTGCACTCCCTAGGTGGTTGAAAAGAAAACGCGCCGTGAAGTGGCGAAAAAAACACCGCGCTGGGCGCGGTCACCGGAGGTGCACGCAAGCGCGGCGGTTTTCTCGAAAGGCGTGGCGAAAGTGTAGGCGTTCAGCGCGACGATTGCATGAAAAATCGCACGCTTGAACGTAAAGAAATGTAATACGCGAAATCCGACAGGCGGACACCCGACGACGACGTCTGACCGACCAAGGCTTCCCCGGCGCCGCCGGGTGCCGCTGCGGACCCCACCACGCCGCTCTCAGCCCAGAGCGGCGTTTTTCGCCCCGTCCCGCATGCCGTTGGCGATGCAGGGCGGGGCGCCCCACCGTGATGCGCGCCTATTCGCGCATCGATGCGCCCGGCCGCGGCCGGGTCGCGCGTGTCTGTCGCGCGCCTCCGCCATTGCAGCGGAAACGCGCGTTGCGGCAGTCGCGTTACGCGGCCGGCGTCTGGCCGATTTCGAAGTTCGACATGATCTCGAGCGCGCGCACGAGTGCCGAGTGATCCCATGCCTTGCCGCCGTGCGATGCGCACACGCTGAACAGCTGCTGCGCGCTTGCCGTGTGCGGCAGGGCGAGGCCGAGCTTGCGTGCGCCGTCGAGCGCGAGGTTCAGGTCCTTCTGGTGCAGCTCGATCCGGAAGCCCGGGTCGAACGTGCGCTTCGTCATCCGCGCGCCGTGCACTTCGAGGATGCGCGACGCGGCGAAGCCGCCCATCAGCGCCTGGCGAACGCGTTCCGGATCGGCGCCCGAGCGTGCGGCGAACAGCAGTGCTTCGCCGACCGCTTCGATGTTCAGCGCGACGATGATCTGGTTCGCGACCTTGCAGGTCTGGCCCGCGCCGTTGTCGCCGACGAGCGTGATGTTCTTGCCCATCTTCTCGAACAGCGGCTTCGCACGCTCGAAGGCCTGCTCCGGGCCGCCGACCATGATCGTCAGCGACGCTTCGCGTGCGCCGACTTCGCCGCCGGACACCGGCGCGTCGAGGTAGTCGCAGCCGAGTGCGTTGATCTGCTTTGCGAATTCCTGCGTGTCGAGCGGCGAGATCGAGCTCATGTCGATCACGAGCTTGCCGGCCGTCAGGCCTTTCGCGACGCCGTCGTCGGCGAACAGCACGTTACGCACGTCCGGCGTGTCCGGCACCATCACGACGATGACGTCGGCGTTCTTCGCGACTTCGGTCGAGTTGGCGACGACCTTCGCGCTCGTGCGCAGGTCGTCCGGAATCGGGAACGCGCCGTTCACGACGAGCTGGTGGTCGCCCTTGAGCAGGTTGCGCGCCATGTGCGCGCCCATGATGCCGAGGCCGATGAAACCGATGGTTGCCATGTGAAAGTCTCCTATAGGGCTGATAACGGGAAGGGCGCTTCTCAGGCGGCGCGACGCGCGGAGCCCGGTGCGCAGCCGGCGACGCTTTGCAGCCAGCCGAGGCCTTCCGTCGTGGTGGTACGGGGCTTGTACTCGCAGCCGACGTAGCCGGCATAGCCGAGCCGGTCGAGCAGCGCGAACAGGAACGCGTAGTTGATCTCGCCCGTGCCCGGCTCGTTACGGCCCGGGTTGTCCGCGAGCTGGACGTGGCCGATCGATGCGAGGTTGCGTTCGATCGTCGCGGCCAGTTCGCCTTCCATGCGTTGCATGTGATAGATGTCGTACTGCAGGAACAGGTTGTCCGAGCCGACCGCGCGGATCACGTCGAGCCCTTCCGACGAGCGGTTCAGCGCGAAGCCCGGGATGTCGAAGCTGTTGCACGGCTCGACGAGCAGGCGGATGCCTTCGCGCTTCAGCGCGTCGGCCGCAAAGCGCAGGTTGTCGACGATCGTGACGAACGTCTTGTCGCGCGCCGTGCTGGCCGACGGAATACCGACGAGGCAGTTCAGCTGCGGCACCTTCAGTGCCTTCGCGTACTCGATCGCACGGCCGACACCTTCCTGGAATTCGCCGACGCGATCGGGCAGGCACGCGATGCCGCGTTCGCCCTGATCCCAGTTGCCGGCGGGCAGGTTGTGCAGCACGAGGCGCAGGCGATGCGTCTCGAGCCGCTCGGCGAGTTCCTCTTTCGCGTACGGATACGGGAACAGGAACTCGACGGCGTCGAAGCCCGCGTCGGCGGCCGCCTTGAAGCGGTCGAGGAACGGCACTTCGTTGAACAGCATGGTCAGGTTTGCAGCAAACTTCGGCATGAGCTAAGCCTCTTCGGTCGGTCAGTCAAAAATGTCGTGCGGTTCAGTCGAGCATCGAGATCGCGGTCGGTGCGTGTTCGGCCTTTTCGGCGAGGTCTTCGAATTCGTTGATCGCGTCGATTTCGGTGCCCATCGAGATGTTCGTCACGCGTTCGAGGATCACTTCGACGACCACCGGCACGCTGAACTCTTCCGCGAGCGTTTGTGCCTGGCGCAGTGCCGGCTCGATCTCTTCCGGCTTGAACACGCGCAGCGCCTTGCAGCCGAGACCTTCCGCGACGGCCACGTGATCGACGCCGTACCCGTTCAGTTCCGGTGCATTCACGTTGTCGAACGCGAGCTGCACGCAGTAGTCCATATCGAACGCGCGCTGCGCCTGACGGATCAGCCCGAGGTACGAGTTGTTCACGACGACGTGCACGTACGGCAGCTTGAATTGCGCGCCGGCTGCCAGTTCCTCGATCATGAACTGGAAGTCGTAGTCGCCGGACAGCGCGACGATCGGGCGGCTCGGGTCGGCAGCACGCACGCCGAGCGCGGCGGGGATCGTCCAGCCGAGCGGGCCGGCCTGGCCGCAGTTGATCCAGTTGCGTGCCTTGAACACGTGCAGGAACTGCGCGGCGGCGATCTGCGACAGCCCGATCGTGCTGACGTAGCACGTATCGCGGCCGAACACCTTGTTCATCTCTTCGTACACGCGCTGCGGCTTGACCGGCACGTTGTCGAAGTGCGTCTTGCGCTGCAGCGTGCGCTTGCGTTCCTGGCATTCCGAGACCCATGCGCTGCGGTCCTTCAGCTTGCCGGCGGCCTTCCATTCCTGTGCGACCGCAACGAACAGCTCGAGTGCGGCCTTCGCGTCGGACACGATGCCGAGGTCCGGACCGAACACGCGGCCGATCTGCGTCGGCTCGATGTCGACGTGCACGAACTTGCGGCCCTTCGTGTAGACCTCGACGCTGCCCGTGTGGCGGTTCGCCCAGCGGTTGCCGATGCCGAGCACGAAGTCGGACGCGAGCATCGTGGCATTGCCGTAGCGGTGCGACGTCTGCAGGCCGACCATGCCGGCCATCAGCGGGTGATCGTCCGGAATCGCGCCCCACGACATCAGCGTCGGGATCACCGGCACGCCGATCGTTTCGGCGAACTGGACGAGCAGGTCTTCGGCTGCCGCGTTGAGCACGCCGCCGCCCGACACGATCAGCGGCTTGTCCGCATCGTTGAGCATCGTGATCGCTTTCTCGATCTGCGCGCGGGTGGCCGCGGGCTTGTAGACCGGCAGCGGTTCATACGTGTCGATGTCGAATTCGATTTCGGCGAGCTGCACGTCGATCGGCAGGTCGACCAGCACCGGGCCCGGACGGCCCGAGCGCATCAGGTGGAATGCCTGCTGGAACACGCGCGGCACGAGCGCCGGTTCGCGCACGGTGACGGCCCACTTCGTGACCGGCTTCGCGATCGACTCGATGTCGACGGCCTGGAAGTCTTCCTTGTACAGGCGTGCACGCGGCGCCTGGCCCGTGATCGCGAGGATGGGAATCGAGTCGGCGGAAGCGGAGTAGAGACCGGTGATCATGTCGGTGCCGGCGGGGCCCGACGTGCCGATGCACACGCCGATGTTGCCCGGTGCCGCACGCGTGAAGCCTTCGGCCATGTGCGACGCGCCTTCGACGTGGCGGGCCAGCACGTGGCTGATGCCACCCGACTTGCGCATGGCGGAGTAGAACGGGTTGATTGCTGCGCCCGGCACGCCGAACGCGGTCTGGATGCCTTCTTTCTCGAGCACGAGCACTGCTGCGTCGACGGCTCTCATCTTGGCCATGAATGTCTCCTTGAATGTGGCGGATCTTGCGAATGGGTCTGTTGGGGACACTTTAGGGTTGCAGGAAAGGTTTGATAAGATCAGCCCGAGTCGCTTATTTCGAAACTAAAAGTATGGAATGACGGCCGGACGGGCCTCCCGCCGGGGCCGGAACAGAGACGGAGACAGGAGATGGATCGCTTCAAGCAGATCGAGACGTTCGTGCGGGTGGCCGATGCCGGCAGCCTCGCGGCGGCGGCGCTCGAGGAGGGCGTGTCGCCGGTGGTGCTCGGGCGGCGCATCGACGCGCTCGAGAAGCGCCTCGGCGTGAAGCTGATGTACCGCTCGACGCGGCGGCTGGTGGTCAGCGAGGAGGGCGCCGCGTTCCTCGAGCGCTGCCGCGGGTTGCTGTCCGAATGGGACCAGGCCGAGAACGAGCTGGCCGCCGGGCGGCGCGCGGTCAGCGGGCACCTGATCGTGTCGGCGCCGGCCGCGTTCGGGCGCAAGCACGTCGCGCCGCACGCGCCCGGCTTTCTGGTCGACAAGCCCGAGATGCAGCTGTCGTTCAACCTGACCGACCGCGTCGTCGATCTCGTGCGCGAGGGCTACGACCTGTCGATCCGGATCGGCGGCGCCGTCGATCCGAACTTCGTCGCGGTGAAGCTCGCGTCGAACCGGCGCGTCGTGTGCGGCACGCCCGACTATTTCCGCCGGCACGGCCGGCCGAAGTCGCTCGACGACCTGCTGAAGCACAACTGCCTCGCGTTCAACCTGCAGGGCGGGCAGAACCGCGGCTGGTATTTCCAGCGCCACGGCAAGATCGCGACGATGCGCGTGGCCGGCAACCTCGACTGCAACGACGGCGAGCTGCTGCACCGCTGGGTGGCCGAGGGGCTCGGGCTCGGCTGGCGCTCGACGTGGGAAATCGCCGCGCAGCTCGAGACGGGCGAGCTCGAGACCGTGCTCGACGAATACGCGCTGCCCGACTACGACATCCTCGCGGTCTACCCGCAGCAGCGCTACGTGCCGGCGCGCGTGCGCTATTTCATCGACTACCTGCGCGCCGCGTATGCGCGCCCCGGCTACTGGAGCACCACGCCGTAACGGACGCGGGCGCCCGGCCATTTTTTTACGCTTCTTGCGCCCGGCGCGGGAATAAACTCGACGCAGCAACGGTATGGTCATCGAGCGTGCACGTTGCCGGTCTGTCCGGGCGCCGTGCGCGGAACGGGCGCGGCATCGGCCGCCGGGACCAGGGAGGCCATGTGGGGCAAGCCGGACAGGCGGTCGATGAACGGGCGGCAGACGATGCGGTTGCGCGCGGCGAGCGGTTTCGCGCGCTCGTGCTGCCGCATCTCGACGCCGCGTATAACCTCGCGCGCTGGCTGAGCGGCAATGCCGGCGACGCGGACGACGTCGTTCAGGACGCGTGCATGCGCGCGCTGCGCTTCGTCGATTCGTGTCGCGGCGACAACGCGCGGCCGTGGCTGCTGACGATCGTGCGCCATACCTGGTACACGGAGTGGCGGCGTCGCACGCATGCGCACGAGGTCGCGCTGCCCGATACGCTCGACGACACCGACGTGCCCGACGACTGGCAGCCGGCGACGGAGGATCCGCTGGCGCACTTGCTGCGCGGCGAGAACGTGCGGCTCGTGAACGCGGCGCTCGCGAAGCTGCCGCCCGAATACCGCGAGGTGCTCGTGCTGCGCGAGATGGAGGACCTGAGTTACCGCGAGATCGCGGCGATCGCGGACGTGCCGGTCGGCACGGTGATGTCGCGGCTCGCGCGCGGCCGGCGCAAGCTCGCCGCGCTGCTGGGCGGCGCGCCGGCACCGGCGCCCGAAGGCAGGCCGGGCCGTACGCCGGCCGGCGGAACCGCATCGGAGGCTATCGATGGACTGTAACGAAGCGCGAGCGTTGCTGGACGCGGACGTCGACCGCGAGCTGTCGGCGCCCGATGCGTTGCGGGTCCAGCAGCATGTCGAAGGGTGCGACGCGTGCCGCCGCGAACGCGCGCGGATCGTCACGCTGGTGCAGGCCGTGCGGCAGGCCGATTATCACCGTGCGCCGGATGCGCTGCGGGCGAGCATCCTGGCGAGCCTGCCGGCAGCGGCCGACGCGCCCGTTCGCGAGCCGGCGCGGGCAGAGCCGCCGCCCGAGCGTCAAGCGCAGCCGAAGCCGCGGCCGCGCAGCCGCGGCTGGTTTCCCTGGCTGGCGGGGCGGGGCGGGTCGACACGGCCGGCCGTGGCCGGCGGCGGGCCGCGCGCCGCGGCATTGCCCGGGCTCGGCTGGGGCGTCGCGCTGCTGGTGGCGCTCGCGGCGGCGGGCGGGATGACGTTGTCCGCGCGCCACGCGGACACCGACCGCACGGTCGACGAACTCGTCTCGAGCCACGTGCGGGCCGACCTGTCGGCGCGCGACATCGACGTGATCTCGACCGACCGGCACACGGTCAAGCCCTGGTTCAACGGCCGGCTCGACTATGCGCCGCCGGTCGAGGATCTCGCGGCGAACGGCTTCGCGCTGGTCGGCGGCCGGCTCGACTACGTCGGGCGGCGCCGTGTCGCGGTGCTCGTCTACCGCTACCGGCAGCACGTGATCGACGTGTACGTGCGGCCGGCCGGGGAAGGGCCCGGGGCACCGTACACGACCGTGTCGCAGGGTTATGCGCTCGACCGCTGGGACGCGGCCGGGATGACGTGGTGGGCCGTGACGGACGCCGAGCCGTCGGCGCTCACGGCGTTCAAGGCTGCGCTCGACACGCGGCTCTCCGGCACGCGCAGCGAGTGACGGCGCGACACCTGTTGCGCCCGGTGCGTGTCCGGCCGACTACCTTCAGACCCCGGTAAAACGAACCGACGGGCGGCCGCGTGCACCGGCTCGCCCGTTCAAGTCGTTGAAAACATGGCCGAATCCGCGCGCCAATCGTTGATTGGCCTTGCATGCGCCCCGTAACCGGGTTAGAATCTTCGGCTTCTCACTTGCCACACCGGTTCAGACGCCCGGGTGGCTTTAATCCACAAGGAGTGTGTAATGCGTCATTACGAAATCGTCTTCATCGTGCACCCGGATCAAAGCGAGCAAGTGCCCGCGATGATCGAGCGCTACAAGTCCACGATCACGTCGCACGGCGGCCAGATCCACCGTGTCGAAGACTGGGGCCGTCGCCAGCTGGCCTACATGATCGAGAAACTCGCGAAGGCTCACTACGTCTGCATGAACATCGAGTGCGACCAGACGACGCTCGACGAACTCGAACACGCGTTCAAGTTCAACGACGCCGTGCTGCGTCACCTCATCGTCAAGATGAAGAAGGCCGAAACCGGCCCGTCGCCGATGATGAAGGAAGTTCAGCGCGAAGAAGCCAAAAAGGCGGCTGCAGCTCAGCCGACCGAAGCGCAGGCTTAAGTTCGTCATTCATTAAGCCATCAAGGAGCGCGTCACTCTCGTGAACAGGTTGCAATTGACGGCGAGCGTCGTCGAACGCGCACCGGTGCGATATACGCCGGCAGGTGTTCCGATTGCTAGCGCCACATTGCAGCACCGCACGGAAGTCGTCGAAGCAGGCATCCCCCGCCAGGTCGAAATGACGATTGAGGCAGTGGCGGCCGGTGAGGCGAGCGGCAGGCTGGAAAGTCGTGAAATGGGCGTCGAAACGCTGTTCACGGGCTTCCTGGCCAAGAAAAGCCGTAACGCGAGAACCTTGGTGTTTCACATCACAGCATTGCAGGACATTGGAAAGGACTGAAATCATGCCCCGCCCGACTGGTAAGAAATTCGACAAGCGTCGTCAGCAACAAAACCCGCTCTTCAAGCGCAAGAAGTTCTGCCGTTTCACGGCTGCAGGCGTCGAGCAGATCGACTACAAGGACACGGAAACGCTGAAGGACTTCATCGGCGAAAACGGCAAGATCACGCCGGCTCGTCTGACGGGTACGAAGGCGCACTATCAGCGTCAGCTGGATACGGCCATCAAGCGTGCGCGTTTCCTCGCGCTGCTGCCGTACACCGATCAGCACAAGGCGTAATCAGGCGACGCAATAAGGAGAATTCGAATGCAAATCATTCTGTTGGAAAAAGTCGCCAATCTGGGCAACCTCGGCGATATCGTCAAGGTCAAGGACGGTTACGCTCGCAACTTCCTGATCCCGAACCGCAAGGCTCGCCGTGCAACGAAGGAAGCGATCGCCGAATTCGAAGTGCGCCGCGCTGAACTCGAAAAGATCGCCGCTGAAAAGCTGGCGGCATCGCAGGCAGTCGGCGAGAAGCTGAACGGCCAGTCGTTCGAAGTCACGCAAAAGTCGGGCGTTGACGGCCGTCTGTTCGGCTCGGTCACGAACGGCGACGTCGCAGAACTGCTGAAGAAGGCAGGCTACGAAGTCGAGAAGCTGCAAGTTCGCATGCCGGAAGGCCCGCTGAAGATGATCGGCGAGCACAGCGTTCAGGTCGCGCTGCACACGGACGTCGTCGTCGACGTCACGATCAACGTGATCGGCGACCACGCGTAAGCGTACGCAAGCTTTCCGGGCGGCTTCCGTCGTCCGGACAAGGGCAGGCGCCCGGGCAACCGGGGCCTGCCTTTTTTATTGTCCGATCGCTGGCGGCCGGTATGGCGTCGTCCTGTGTAATTCGCGATAATCCCAACCCATGAACGCGCCGCAAGATCCTCAAATCGAATCGCTGAAAGTCCCGCCGCATTCGGTCGAAGCCGAGCAATCGGTGCTCGGCGGGCTGTTGCTCGACAACGCGGCCTGGGACCGGATTGCCGACTTCCTGTCGCAGGGCGATTTCTACCGCTACGACCACCGGATCATCTACGAGCACATCGGCCGCCTGATCGCGTCGACGCGCCCGGCCGACGTCGTGACCGTGTACGAAGCGCTGACCACGTCCGGCAAGGCCGACGACGTCGGCGGGCTCGCGTACCTGAACGCCCTCGCGCAGAACACGCCGAGCGCCGCGAACATCCGCCGCTATGCGGAAATCGTGCGCGACCGTGCGGTGCTGCGCCGGCTCGTGTCGGTCGCCGACGAAATCTCGGCCGACGCATTCAACCCGCAGGGCAAGGAAGTCCGCCAGCTGCTCGACGAAGCCGAATCGAAGGTGTTCTCGATCGCGGAAGACGGCGCGCGCGGCAACCAGGGCTTCCTCGAGATCGGTCCGCTGCTCACGCAGGTCGTCGAGCGTATCGACACGCTGTACCACACCGCGAACCCGAGCGACGTCACGGGCACGCCGACGGGCTTCGTCGACCTCGACCGGATGACGTCCGGGATGCATGGCGGCGAACTGATCATCGTCGCAGGGCGTCCGTCGATGGGTAAGGCGCAGCCGCTCGATGCACGCGTCAGGACACTGGCGGGATGGAAGCGGATGGGCGAGCTGGCGGTCGGCGATGCGCTTGCTTCTGTCGACGGCGGCTCGTCGGTCGTGACGGGCATCTTCCCGCAAGGCGAGCGCCAGGTGTATCGGGTTCGCTTTTCCGATGGTCGCTCGGCCGAATGCTGCGACGAGCACCTTTGGTGCGTCCATTTCCGCGAGTGGGAGAAGCCGCGCGTGCTGTCGACGGCGGAGATCCGCACGTTGCTGACGCGCGAGCGGTACCGGAACCGGTTGTGGGTCGACATGCCGAGCGGTGAGTTCGGTCATCGCGACGCGCTGCCGGTCGATCCGTGGGTACTCGGCGCGCTACTGGGTGACGGTGCGCTCGGCGGTACCGCCGTGCGTTTCAGCGTGAAGGCCGAGGAAACATTGAACCGGATGCGTACGCGCGTCGACGCGTCGCTCGAACTCGAATATGCGGGTCAGTACGACTGGCGCATTAAGCGTCGGCCATCGACGGCAGAGGCCCGACCTTCCGTCAACCCGCTCAAAGCTGCGCTCGAGCAGCTCGGTGTGTGGGGGAAGACGAGCTACGACAAATTCATCCCGCGCATTTACCTCGATGCGGACAAGGATGCCCGACTCGACCTGCTGCGTGGACTGCTCGATGCCGACGGCTGGGTCGAGTCGTGGGGCACGGTGCGCTATTCGACCGCCAGTGCGCAGTTGGCGAACGATGTGTGCGAACTGGCACGTTCGATCGGCGCGTGGTGCCAGATAACCGAAAAGGCGACCAGCTTCACGGTCGACGGTGAACGCACGGCCGGCGCGACGGCCTACACTTGCACGATCAGTCATCCGGATCCGCAGAGCCTGTTCCTGTTCGAGGGCAAGCGCGAGCGGCTCACGGGCGGGCGTACGCGCCGGAAGATGCCGGTTATCACCGGCATCGAGCCGACGCGCCGGACAGCGACGCAATGCATTTCGGTCTCGCATCCGTCGCGGCTGTACGTGACCGACGATTACGTCGTGACCCACAACACTGCGTTCTCGATGAACATCGGCGAATACGTCGCGGTCGAGTATGGGTTGCCGGTCGCCGTGTTCTCGATGGAAATGCCGGGCACCCAGCTTGTGATGCGTATGCTCGGCTCGATCGGCCGGCTCGACCAGCACCGGATGCGGACGGGTCGCCTGACGGACGAGGACTGGCCGAAACTGACGCACGCGGTGCAGAAGATGAGCGAGGCGCAGCTCTTCATCGACGAGACGGGCGGTTTGAACCCGATGGAACTGCGCTCGCGCGCTCGGCGTCTTGCGCGGCAATGCGGCAAGCTCGGCCTGATCATCGTCGACTACCTGCAGCTGATGTCGGGTTCGTCGCAGGGCGAGAACCGCGCGACCGAAATTTCGGAAATCTCGCGATCGCTGAAGAGCCTCGCGAAGGAGCTCGACGTGCCGGTGATCGCGCTGTCGCAGCTGAACCGCGGCCTCGAACAGCGCCCGAACAAGCGCCCGGTGATGTCCGATTTGCGCGAATCAGGCGCAATCGAACAGGATGCTGACGTGATCCTGTTCATTTACCGCGACGAAGTTTACAATCCGGACAGCCCCGACAAGGGCACGGCCGAAATCATCATCGGCAAGCAGCGTAACGGTCCGATCGGCCCCGTTCGGCTCACGTTCCTGGGGCAATACACGAAGTTCGATAATTTTGCAGGGGCGCAGACGTTCTACGGCGAGTAAGGCCGATTGTAAAGTCCTAAATCGCCAAACGTTGTATCCAATCCCGGCGCGCGCATGTGCGCGCGTCGCGTCACGACCGAAACCGGTACAATGTCGCCCGTTTTCGTGACAGTAGTTTGACAATCTCTCAGGAATCCCATGTTCGGTCGATTCATGCCCACCGAGGGCAAGTTCTTTGAACTCTTCAACGCGCACGCGAAGCACATCGTTTCCGGTGGCCGCGAGCTCGAACTGCTGATCGACAATCTCGCCGACGCCGAGATTCACAAGCAAAACGTGCAGACCGCCGAGAAGGCCGCCGACAAGCTCACGCACGAGGCGATCGATCTGCTGCACAAGACTTTCATCACGCCGCTCGATCGCGACGAGATCCACAAGCTGATCACGACGATGGACGACATCCTCGACCTGATGGAAGACGTCGCAACGGCCGTGTCGCTGTACGACGTGCGCTCCGTCACGTCCGAGGCGAGCCAGCTCGCGCATATCGTCACGCAGTCGGCCCAGCATGTGCAGCAGGCGGTCGGGTTGCTGTCCGACATGAAGCAGTCGGCACAGATCCTCAAGCAGTGCGAGGAGATCGACCGCTGGGAGTCGGAGGCCGATCGCGTGCTGCGCGCAGCGATGTCGAAGCTGTTCCGCGAGGAAGACGACGTGAAGACGCTCATCAAGCTGAAGGCGATCTACGAGTTGCTCGAAGAGATCACCGACAAGTGCGAGGACGTCGCGAACATCATCGAAGGCATCGTGCTGGAAAACGCCTGAGCGGACCACGATGCATTCGATACAACTCGCCCTATGGATGGTCGCGACGCTGGTGCTCGTCGCGCTCGTATTCGACTTCATGAACGGCTTTCACGACGCGGCGAACTCGATCGCCACCGTCGTGTCGACCGGGGTGCTGAAACCCCAGCAGGCCGTCGTGTTCGCGGCCGCGTTCAACGTGATCGCGTACTTCATCTTCCACCTGAAAGTCGCGCAGACCGTCGGTAAAGGCACGATCGATCCCGAGATCGTCGACCACTACGTCATCTTCGGCGCGCTGGTCGGTGCGATCGGCTGGAACGTGATCACCTGGTACTACGGGATTCCGTCGAGCTCGTCGCACGCGCTGATCGGCGGCCTCGTCGGCGCGGCGCTCGCGAAGTCGGGCTGGAGCTCGCTGAACATCGACGGGCTGCTGAAGACGGTCGCGTTCATCTTCATCTCGCCGCTGCTCGGCTTCATCCTCGGTTCGCTGTTCATGCTCGGGGTGTCGTGGCTGTACTTCCGTACCGCGCCCAGCAAGGTCGACCGGCGTTTCCGCCGGCTGCAGCTGCTGTCGGCCGGCCTGTACAGTCTCGGCCACGGCGGCAACGACGCGCAAAAGACGATCGGCATCATCTGGATGCTGCTGATCGCGAGCGGCTACGCATCGGCCACCGCCGATGCGCCGCCTGCGTGGGTGATCGGCGCGTGCTACCTGTCGATGGGTCTCGGCACGCTGTTCGGCGGCTGGCGCATCGTGCGCACGATGGGCCAGAAGATCACGAAGCTCAAGCCGGTCGGCGGGTTCTGCGCGGAAAGCGGCGGGGCGATCACGCTGTTCATCGCGTCGTTCCTGGGCATTCCGGTGTCGACCACGCATACGATCACCGGCGCGATCGTCGGTGTCGGCGCGACGCAGAAGCTGTCGGCCGTGCGTTGGGGCGTGGCCGGCAACATCGTGTGGGCGTGGGTGCTGACGCTGCCCGCAGCCGCGCTGTTCGCGGCCGGCGGATGGTGGCTCGGTCACCAGATCTTCTGATCGTCCGCAGCCAGATCGACCTGAAATGCGCCGCAAGCCGAAAGGCTGCGGCGCATTTTCTTTTGGGGCGGGGATGGGCGACGGAACGGGCGGGGCGGCGGCAGATGCCGCCAACGTGAATTACCGTCGGGGGCGGGCAACCGGTCAGTAACTTCCGTTCGCGAATCGCGCAATCGGATCGTCTGCGGTGCTGGTACGCGGGCTGACGGGCGCCGATTGCGTTGACGCACGCAATACCTGCACGGGGGCCGGCTCGATACTGCGCGGAGATGCGGACGCAGTGGCGGGCGGCGGTTCGGCATCGAATGCGGCGGCCTGGGCGGCCGTCAGCGCCGTCGTCGGAATCTGCGTGCCGGACTCCGCCGACGCGGTCGGTGCTGAATTGGCCGTCATCGCGCTCATGCCGTCATTCACCGACGTCGCCTGTTGCCGGGCGGCCTGCATGCGCGTCGGCGGCGGTTCGTACGGATCGGCGGCCGGGGCCGCAGGTGCAACCGCAGCGGTCGTCACAATCGGCGCGGCCGGGGCCACCGGAGCAGGCGCGGGCGCCTGCGTCACTCGCGCTTGCGGCGAAGCATAGGCGGGCGGCCGCGACGCAGCGGCCGTCACGACCACCGGAGCCGGCGCAGCCGCCGGCGGGTTGCGGGGCTCGTCGCGTTTCGCCTCGTAGGTCGGCGCATCGAACGGCGTCGGTGCCGTGCGCGGCGGCGCGACACGGCGAATGCCGTCGAAACGCTTGGCCCAGTACGGGTTCGTCAGGTAGTCGAGCCGCACGGTGCCGCCCGTCGACGGCGCGTTGACGAAGCGCAGCTTGCCGACATAGATGCCGACGTGCGAATGCGGCCGCCCGGTCGTATTGAAGAAAATCAGGTCGCCGGGGGCGATCTCGTCGGGTTCGACCGACACGCCGCGGCCGCTCATGTCGGCGGTCGTGCGCGGCAGGTTCACGTCGGCCGCGCGGCCGATCACGTAGCGCACGAGCCCGCTGCAGTCGAAGCCGCTCGTCGGCGTGTTGCCGCCCCAGCGATACGGGACACCGACGAGGCTCATCGCCTGGATCGAGATTTCTTCCTGGCCGACGCTGTGATCGACGAATTTCGGGAAATTGGCGGGCGCGGGGAACGCGCGCGGCGTCGTGATCTTCATGCCCGACGCGGGACGCGATGCCGACTGCGGCGGCACGCTGGAGCAGGCCGCAAGCAGGGAGACGACGGCAACGGGAACCCAGATTCGAAGCATGGCAAGGCGGGCGAGCGCGGCGCGCTCGCGAATCGTATGACAACAGACAGACCCGATGGTAGACGCTCCGGCGGGGCTTAAGCAACCATTCTTGAGAATTTACTTGAAGTTTCGCGCGTAAACTGCGTTGTTGCGTGACGAAGCGTTACTTTTGTCTTCGACCCCAAATAAAAACGGCGCTCCGGAAACGGAGCGCCGTGTGGCGTCGACAGCCGGCCGACGGGCCGGCTTGCGGTGTTACAGGATGTCCGACGCGTAGTCGGCGAGCCGCGAACGTTCGCCGCGCGCGAGCGTCACGTGGCCGCTGTGGCCCCAGCCCTTGAAGCGGTCGACGACGTAGGTCAGGCCCGAGCTGCCTTCGGTCAGGTAAGGCGTGTCGATCTGCGCGATGTTGCCGAGGCACACGATCTTCGTGCCGGGGCCCGCGCGCGTGACGAGCGTCTTCATCTGCTTCGGCGTCAGGTTCTGCGCTTCGTCGATGATCAGGTACTTGTCGACGAACGTGCGGCCGCGCATGAAGTTCATGCTCTTCACCTTCAGGCGCGAACGGATCAGCTCCTGCGTTGCAGCCCGGCCCCATTCACCGGCAGCGTCGTCGGTCTTCTGCAGCACTTCGAGGTTGTCGTCGAATGCACCCATCCACGGCTGCATCTTCTCTTCCTCGGTACCGGGCAGGAAACCGATGTCCTCGCCGACGGGCACGGTCGCGCGCGTCACGATGATCTCGTTGTAGCGCTTGTCGTCGAGCACCTGCGCGAGGCCGGCCGCGAGCGCGACGAGCGTCTTGCCGGTGCCGGCCTGGCCGAGCAGCGTGACGAAGTCGATCTCGGGGTTCATCAGCAGGTTCAGCGCGAAGTTCTGCTCGCGGTTGCGCGCCGTGATGCCCCACACGTTGTTCTTGTGGTGGCTGTAGTCGCGCAGCGTCTGCAGCAACGCCGTCTTGCCGTTCAGCTCGCGGACGATCGCATGGAACGTCGGCTCGCCGTTCTGCGGCTCGAGATAGACGAACTCGTTGACGAGCATCGACGCGACGAGCGGGCCCGTCACGCGGTAATACGTGGTGCCCGTCTTCGTGTCCTGCCAGCTCTCCATGCCCTTCGCATGCTTGGTCCAGAAGTCCTGCGGCAGTTCGCGCACGCCGGTGTAGAGGAGATCCGAATCCTCGAGCACCTGGTCGTTGAAGTAGTCTTCCGCGGGCAGGCCGAGCGCATGCGCCTTGATCCGCATGTTGATGTCTTTCGACACCAGCACGACCTGACGGTCGGGCCGGTCGCGCTGCAGCGCGCGCACGACACCGAGGATCTGGTTGTCGGCCTTGCCTTCGGGCAGGCCCTCGACCGGCGCGATGTCGGCGAGCTTCGTCTGGAAGTACAGGCGGCCGAGCGCCTCGCGGCTGCCGAGGCGCGACAGCGGAATGCCGTCCGAGATCGGGCCGCCGTCGGCGACGAGCGCGTCGAGCGTGCGGCTGACCTGGCGTGCGTTGCGCGCGACTTCCGACATCCCCTTCTTGTGATTGTCGAGTTCCTCGAGCGTCATCATCGGCAGATAGACGTCGTGTTCCTCGAAGCGGAAGAGGCTGCTCGGGTCGTGCATCAGCACGTTGGTGTCGAGCACGAACAGTTTCTGCAGTTCGGCTTCGGCGGGCTTGCGGCTGCGCGACTTCGTCGCGGCGCCGGCGTCGCGCGCGGGCGCCGCGGCCGGTTTGCCGGCGGCCGGCTTGTCGTTGCGTGCGACGACGGGCGCCGCGGGTTCGACGGGCGCGGGCATCGGCTGCAACAGGGCGGCTGTCTGTCTGGTCTTGCGGCCGCGTGCGGGTGCGGCGTCAGGCGCCGAAGACGCGACGGCACGCAGCGGCGCGGCCGTGTTCGCGGCTTCGATCATCGGTTGGGCCACGCTGGCCGGACCATAGTCACCGGCTGTGGATGCGTCCCCTTCGGCGGATTTCTTCGCGGCTTTCGCGGGCCGCGCTTTCGCCTTGTATTCGTCGGGCGGCAGCAGGCTGCCGAGCTTGCTGGGGGGGGTAGGCAAAGGCATGGTGTCCCTCGGGAGGAATCGTGTCGCATGGCGTGCGCCGCTGATCGCATCCTGCGTGACGTAGACGCATGCAGTTTGCGCGCGGTGGCGCACAGGAAGTTCGTCTAGCCGGTTCGCCTAAGTGTCGATCAGCTCCTCGATGCGGTTAGGGCCGGACCGGGAGGGCCGGCGCGCAATCCATAAAAAAAGCCGCTGCCCCGTCGACAGGGACATGCGGCTCGGCTGGTACCGTCGTGATGCGCGTCAGGTGCCGGGAAGCATCGCAACGGGCACCGGCGCAGCTACGAGAAATATGGGGCGAACTGGCATTCATTGCGGCCCAATATAACGCGCCTCAAAGCGCTTGTACAGCCTTTAGCACGTCGTCCACGTGACCCGGCACCTTGATGCCGCGCCATGCCTGACGGAGCACGCCGTCGGCGTCGATCAGGAACGTCGAGCGCTCGATTCCGCGCACTTCCTTGCCATACATTTTCTTCATCTTGATGACATCGAACAGCGCGCACAGCGCTTCGTCGGCATCGGAAATCAGCGGGAACGGCAGTTCGAGCTTTGCCTTGAAATTGTCATGCGAGCGCAGGCTGTCGCGCGATACGCCGATGACTTCCGCACCGGCTTTCTTGAACTTCGGATAGAGATCGCGGAACTGCAGCCCTTCGGTCGTGCAGCCCGGCGTGTTGTCCTTCGGATAGAAGTACAGGACGAGCTTCTTGCCTTTCAGGTCGGACAGCGAAATGTCGCCGCCCGTGGCCGGTGCGGTGAAATCGGGAACTTGACGGTCAACTTCGACAGACACGTGTTTCTCCTGTTGTTATGGAAAGGCGCCGCTACGGCGGCGCGGTGCGGCAGGGCGTCGCGGCAGCGCGTGGCAACGGCGCTGCGGGCGACGCCGGCTCGCGCGAACTCAGTCGGGCTGGACGATCAGTTCGCCGGAGCGGCCGGGGATTTCGCCCCACGTGACAGGGTACGATGGCAGCGAGTCGCGGTCCAGCGTCGCGTGGTAGTCACCCATCGTCGCAAACGTGTGGCCTTGCGCACGCCAGCCGGCGAGCAGTTGCTCGAACACGGGCGCGAGCTTCTGGCCTTCCAGTTCCGCATGCAGCGTGAACACCTGGTCGTGCGGATTGGTTTCGGTGAACTTGAGGATATGTGCGGCGACGTTGTGCGTGTCGACGCCGTCGATGCCGAGCACTTCGTCGAGCGTCGGCAGCGTGGTCGGCATCTGCACGTGCGACAGCGTGCGGCCGCCGACGACGGGCAGGTACGGCGAATGGCCGCGCCCGTCGGATGCATAGCGCATCCCCCATGCGTCGATCTGCTCGAACGCGGCATCGTTCATCTGCCAGCCAGCCGCGCCGTGCGTGACGGGCGGCGCGCCGAAGATCTCGATGAAGCGCGCGTGACTCTTCTGCATTTCACGCGCGGTCCAGTCGCGATCGCGCCCGCGGACGTTGTCCTGCCAGTACACGTGATCCCACGTGTGGATCCCGCATTCGAAGCCGGCTTCGTGAATCGCGCGCATGTCGGCGATCGCACGGCGGCCGATGTCGGGGCCCGGCAGCAGCACGCCGTACATCAGCTGCTTCAGGCCGTAGTGCTCGACCACCGACGTGCGCGACACCTTCTTCAGGAAGCCCGGGCGGAACACGCGCCGCAGCGCCCAGCCCGTGTGATCGGGCCCGAGGCTGAAGAGGAAGGTCGCGCGCGCACTGAAGCGGTCGAAGATGCGCGCGAGGTTCGGCACGCCTTCGCGCGTGCCGCGCAGCGTGTCGACGTCGATCTTGAGGACGATACGAGCCAAGCGAACGTCCCGGTCAGCCTTGCTGTTCGACGAGCGCGCGCGCGTCGGCGACGTGGCCGCGGTACGCTTCGAAGATGTTGCGCAGCGCGTCGTCGAACGTCGCCTGCGGCGCCCAGCCAAGCTCCTGCATCGTGTTGTCGATCTTCGGCACGCGGTTCTGCACGTCCTGGTAGCCGTTGCCGTAGTAGGCGCCGGACGTCGTTTCGACGAGCTTCACCTGCTTGGCCGAATCGGCGTACTCGGGGTATTCCGCGGCCAGTTCGAGCATCTTGTGCGCGAGTTCGCGAACCGAGAAGTTGTTCTTCGGATTCCCGATGTTGTAGATCTTGCCCGACGCGACGCCGTCCTTGTTCTCGATGATCTTCATCAGCGCGCTGATGCCGTCGCCGATGTCGGTGAACGCGCGCTTCTGCGAGCCGCCGTCGACGAGGCTGATGTTCTCGCCGCGCACGATGTGGCCGAGGAACTGCGTGACCACGCGCGAGCTGCCTTCCTTCGGCGTGTAGATCGAGTCGAGGCCCGGGCCGATCCAGTTGAACGGACGGAACAGCGTGAAGTTCAGGCCTTCCATCCCGTAACCCCAGATCACGCGGTCCATCAGCTGCTTCGAGCACGCGTAGATCCAGCGCGGCTTGTTGATCGGGCCGTAGGTGAGGGCCGATGCGTCCGGATCGAACTGCTCGTCCGAGCACATGCCGTAGACCTCGGAGGTCGACGGGAACACGAGGTGCTTGCCGTACTTGACTGCCGAACGCACGATCGGCAGGTTCGCCTCGAAGTCGAGTTCGAACACGCGCAGCGGCTGCTGGACGTAGGTGGCGGGCGTCGCGATCGCGACGAGCGGCAGGATCACGTCGCACTTCTTCACGTGATACTCGACCCACTCCTTGTTGATCGTGATGTCGCCTTCGAAGAAATGCATCCGCTCGTGGTTGACGAGGTCGCCAAGCCGATCGGTCTGCATGTCCATGCCGAACACTTCCCAATCGGTGGTTTCAAGAATGCGCTTCGACAGGTGATGGCCGATGAAGCCGTTCACACCCAGGATCAGGACTTTTTTTGCTTTCATGAATGACGGGAAGAATGAATGAACTGCGCGAATTCCGCGGGCGTCACGACGGTTTCGCTGCCGTCGCGCTGCTGCCACAGCTCGAGAATGGATAGGGCGCGGCTGTCGCCGCAGACGCCGAATAGCGCATTATCGCTTACGTGCAGGCCGGGCGGCAAATCTGCCGCGGCGGCCGCCGCCGCGCTGCCGGGCGCCGCGAGGCGCGCGCGCGCGATCACGAAGCGCGCGCCTTCGACGTCGGTGAACGCGCCCGGATACGGGGGCGCGACCGCGCGCACCAGGTTGTAGACCTGCGCGGCCGGCTTCGACCAGTCGACGCGGCCGTCTTCGGGCTTGCGCCCACCGTAGTAGCTGCCGGTCGACAGATCGTTCGGCAGATGCGGCGCCTCGCCCGCGAGCAACGCGGGCAGCGCGCGCCAGAGCGTCTGCTCGGCGGCTACCGTGACCTTGTCGAACACCTGCGTGGCCGTGTCGTCCGGCAGGATCGGCACCGCGGTCTGGCCGACGATCGCGCCCGCGTCGGGCTTTGCGGCCATCTCGTGCAGCGTCGCGCCGGTTTCGGTCTCGCCGTTCAGCACGGCCCAGTTGGTCGGTACCCGACCCCGGTATTTCGGCAGCAGCGAACCGTGCATGTTGTACGCGCCGCGCGGCGCGATCGCGAGCAGGTCCACCGGCAGCATGTGACGGTAGTAGAACGAGAAGATGAAATCGGGCTGCGCATCCGACACCGCGCGGCGCAGTGCCGGATCAGCGGGATCGGCCGGCGTGAGCACCGGAATGCCGTGCTCGGCCGCGACGGACGCGACGCTGCCGAACCAGATGTTCTCGTTCGGGTTGTCCTCGTGCGTGACGACGAGCGCGACGTCGACGCCGCGTGCGAGCAGCACCTGCAGGCACCGCACGCCGACGTTGTGATACGCGAAGACGACCGCGCGCGGCTTCATTGCGCGGCTCCCGGGTGCTTCGCGGCGGCCGGAACCGCCGGCACGCCGTCGTGCTGTTCGAGCACGGCCTGGATCAGGTAGCGCGGACGGGCGCGCACCTGCTGGTAGATGCGGCCGACGTACTCGCCGAGCAGGCCGAGCGCGAAGATGATCACGCCGAGCAGGAAGAACGTGATCGCGAACAGCGTGAACACGCCTTGCACTTCCGCGCCGACGATGAAGCGGCGCACCAGCAGCAGCACGAACAGCGCGGCGGAGCCGAGCGACAGGATCACGCCGATGAACGACAGCCACTGCAGCGGCACGACCGAGAAGCCGGTCACGAGGTCGAAGTTCAGCCGGATCAGGCTGTACAGCGAATACTTCGATTCGCCCGCGAAGCGTTCCTCGTGCGCGACCTCGATTTCGGTCGGCTTCTGCGCGAACGTGTACGCAAGTGCGGGGATGAACGTGTTGACTTCGCCGCACACGTTGATCGTGTCGATGATGCGGCGGCTGTATGCGCGCAGCATGCAGCCCTGGTCGGTCATCTTGATGCGCGTGATGCGCTCGCGCAGCCGGTTCATCATCTGCGACGCCTTGCGCCGCCACAGGCTGTCCTGGCGCTGCTTGCGGATCGAGCCGACGTAGTCGTAGCCCTCGCGCATCTTCGTGATCAGTTTGCCGATTTCCTCGGGCGGGTTCTGCAGGTCGGCGTCGAGCGTGATGACGATCTCGCCGCGCGACTGCGCGAAGCCCGCGAGGATGGCCATGTGCTGGCCGTAGTTGCCGTTGAGCAGCACGATGCGCGTCGTGTCGGGCCGTACGTGGAACTGATCGGCGAGCATGGCGGCCGAGCGGTCGCGGCTGCCGTCGTTGATCAGGATCACTTCGTATGACGTGTCGAGTGCGTCGAGCGCCGGATACAGCCGCGCGAACAGCGCGGCGAGGCCGTCTTCCTCGTTGTACACGGGGATGATGACCGATACTTCGGGCCGGCCGGCGTCCAGGTGCCCGGCGCCCGGATGCCCGGCGCGTGCTTCAAGGTGACTCATGTACGCTTATTTTCCGTATTGTTCGCAAATCTGATTGATGGCGTCGACCACGCGACGCACGTCGTCTTCCGTCATCTGCGTGAACAGCGGCAGCGTGACGGTCGACGCGCCGTACCGTTCGGCGTGGGGGAACATGCCCTCCTTGAAGCCGCGCGCACGGTACAGCGTGAAAAGATGGATCGCCGGGTAGTGGATGCCCGTGCCGATGCCGCGTTCCTTGAGCTGCGCCATGAATTCGGCGCGCGTGATCGTCAGCCGCTCGAGCGGCAGCGTGATCAGGAACATGTGCCAGTTGCTGTTCTCGAAGTCGGCAACCGGCAGGCCGACGCCGAGCTTCACGGCCGCGCTGCCGTCGAACGCGTCGAAATACGCGCGGGCGAGCACGCGGCGCTGTGCGGTGAAGCGGTCGATGTGCGGCAACTGGCCGAGGCCGACGCGGGCGGCGACGTCGGTCAGGTTGTACTTGCCGCCGAGCACGTCGCAGTCCATCCCGTCGAAGCCGGTGCGCGTGATGCCTTGCAGCCGGTACTTCTGCGCGAGCGTTGCCTCGTCCTCGTTGTTCAGCACGAGCGCGCCGCCTTCGATCGTCGTCAGGTTCTTGTTCGCGTGGAAGCTGAACGACACGATGTCGCCGATCGCGCCGATGCGCTTGCCGTTCCATGTCGAGCCGAACGCTTGCGCGGCGTCTTCGATCACGCGCAGCTTGTGCGCGCGCGCGATCGCGTACAGGCGGTCCATGTCGACCGGCAGGCCGGACAGGAACACCGGGATGATCGCCTTCGTGCGCGGCGTGATCGCCTGCTCGAGCTTGTCGAGATCGATGTTGCGCGTGACGGGATCGATGTCGGCGAACACGGGCGTCGCGCCCGTTTCGATGATCACGTTGCTGGTCGAGACCCACGACGCCGGCGTCGTGATCACCTCGTCGCCGGCGCCGACGCCCGCGATGCGCAGGCCGATCTCGAGCGTGCAGGTGCCCGAATTGAACACGCGGACCGGACGGCCGCCGCAGTACTCGGACAGCGCTGCTTCAAACTTCTGGCTCTGCGGGCCGGTGGTGATCCAGCCCGAGCGCAGCACGTCGACGACGCCCTGGATGGTTTCCTCGTCGATTTCCGGTCGGGTGAACGGCAGAAACGGAGCGGTTGTCTGGCTCATGAACGCGTTGGCCTGTAATGGCGTGTAATAAAAGGGTCGGGCGATCCCGCCCGAAACCGGCATTAAACACCGGTTGGCGGATTCGTACCGTGATTTTTTGTAGGCGGACGCTTAACGCCGCGGGGCGTGCTCAGCTGCGCGCGAGCACGAGCACGCCGATCAGGATGATGCCGATGCCGATGAGCCGCTGGACCGACAGCACCTCGCCGAACAGGTACCAGGCCGCGAACGCGTTGACGACGTAGCCGAGCGACAGCATCGGGTACGCGATCGACACGTCGACCCGCGACAACCCGAGAATCCAGACGACGACGCTCAGCACGTAGCAGCCGAGGCCGCCGATGATCGGCAGCTGGGTCGCGATCTTCAGCCCGACCGGGAGGATGTTCGCACGGCTGAATTCGAAGTGCCCAACGGCGTTGACGCCGGCTTTCAGCAGAAGTTGCGCAACGGCGTTGAGCATCACGCCGGTGACGATGCAGACGAGTGAAACGGGATTCATGCGATGGGCGTCCTTACGATTGCGGTTTCTCGACGATCACGCGGCGGTTGTCGCGCGCGATCACGCGCATCGGCACGCCTTCCTTGACCAGCGCGTCGTACTGGCCGGGCGGCATGATCGCGAGCGCATGGGTTTCCTGCTTCCAGCGCGTGATCCATTCGCCGACGGTCGGAATCCACTTGTTCGGCTCCATCGAGATCCCGAACGCGAGCTCGTCCTGGCGCTGGACCATGATCGTCGTGTGGCCCATATAGAACGGGAACGTGTGGTCGAGCATCTCGATCGAGTAGAACGGCGTGTCGGACGGCAGTTTCGCCAGTTCGGCGCGCACGGCAGGCGCGAGCAGCGCGCCCGAGCTGTAGCGGCCGAACTCGTCGTGCCCGGTGCCGCCGATCGTGCCGAACGCGAGCCACGCGGCGCCGAACGCGGCGATCGCGGCGGCCACGCCGGTGCGGCGGTTCAGCCACGCGGCTGCGAGCGTCAGCGCGGCCGAGACCGCGAGGCCCGCGTACAGCCACATCTGGAACGCGCGGTACAGCGCGTTCGGCGTGCGGGCATCGCCCAGGTACGCGAGGAAGATGATCCCGAACGCCGCGGCGACGAAGAACACGAGGTAGCCGAGCAGGTGGCGGCGGAACCGGTCGGCCGACATCAGCGGCAGGTACGCGCCGATGATCAGCGCGAGCGCCGGCGCGACCGGCAGCACGTACGAGATCAGCTTCGAATGCGACGTGCTGAAGAACAGGAAGATGAATGCGCTCCAGATCAGCAGCACGAGCATCGGCGAGAAGCCGTTCGGCTGGCGCGGCATCCGCAGCGCGTGGCGGATGCTCTGCCACGCGACCGACAGCCACGGCAGGAAGCCGACCAGCAGCACCGGCACGAAGTAGTACAGCGGGCCCGGGCGGTTCTGTTCCGGGGTCAGGTACCGGCGGAACTGCTGGACGATGAAGAAGAAGTTGAAGAATTCGGGGTTGCGCTGCTGGACGAGCACGAACCACGGCGTGACGATCGCGAAGAAGATCACGAGGCCGCTCACCAGGTACAGGCGCTTCCACAGCGCCCAGTCGCGCGCGATCAGCGTATAGAGCACGAGCACGGCGCCGGGCAGGATCAGGCCGACGAGGCCCTTGGACAGCACCGCGAACGCCATCGCGGCCCAGCACGCCCACATCCAGCCGCGCGTCGCGGCCGGGCGCAGCCCGGGCCGCTGCGCGAGCAGCAGCGAGCAGAGCGACAGCGCCATCCAGAACGCGAGCCCCATGTCGAGCGCGTTGAAGTGCCCCATCAGGTTCCAGTACGGCGAGCTCGCGAGCACGACGGCCGCGAGGAAGCCCGACAGCGGATTGAACAGGCGCGCGCCGGTGTAGCCGACGAGCAGCACGCCGGCGAAGCTCGCGACGGCCGTGTAGAGGCGCGCCTGCCATTCGCCGATGCCGAACCACGCGAACGTGAGCGCATTCAGCCAGGTCTGCAGCGGCGGCTTCTCGAAGTACTTGTAGCCGTTGTAGCGCGGCGTGATCCAGTCGCCGGTGACGAACATCTCACGCGCCATTTCCGCGTAGCGGCCTTCGTCGCTCGGGATCAGGTGGCGCAGCCCGAGCGGCGCGAACCAGACGATCGCGAGCGCGACGAGCAGGAGGACGAGCGTGATGCGATTGAGCGGTAGCCTCGACGGCGTATCGTTCATGGATTTTCAGCCTGTTGGTTGTTGTGACGGGCCGCCGGCGGGTGGCGCCGGAGGCGGGCGGCCTCGCCGGGCCGATCGGAGGGATCGACCCGCTGCGCCGGCCCGAGTTTTACCGCATCGGGGATTAACGTTCAATTAAGAGCGCGGCGGCAACTTTGCGGCCCTCGGCCATCAGAATGTTGTAGGTGCGGCAGGCCGCCTGGAAATCCATCGTCTCGACGCCGATCCGCTTCGCCGTGAGCGCCGCGACGAGCCGCGGGTGCGGGAAGCGTAGCCGCGCGCCGCTGCCGAAGATCACGAGTTCGGGCGTCGGGTCGAGCAGCATCGCGAAATGCTCGGGCGCGAGCGCGTCGAACGACGACACGGGCCATGCCTGGACCGGCGCGCCGGGCAGCACGATGACGCTCGTTTCATGGCGTTCGAGATTGACGTCGACGTAATCGGGGCCGTAGCCGGTGACGGTGTTGAGCGCGCCGCTCGTGTCCTGGTGCAGTTTCAAATCGGTATTCCGCGGTTCCGTAGGGGAATGGTTCGCAGGGCCGCAGCGGCCCGGGGGGCCGGTTTCACGCGCCTGGCCACACGGGGGCGCCTGACGGCGCGGGCCCGGCGCGGCTATGGTGCATTGCGAAAGTCGGCCAAAATCCGCTAAATTATAACTTTTTGGTCGCCCCCGGGCGCCACTTGCGTCGTGCGTCGCCACAAGCCGCGTCCGACCGCCCGCTTTTTCCAGTCTAGACAGCGCGCACAGACCGGCCGCTTTCCAGTTTTGATCCCGTCCCCCCCGGCCGCAAGGCCAACCCAGGAACCGTGTCGTCGTGAAACCGATTCAGAAGTCGAACAAGCTGCTCAACGTCTGCTACGACATCCGTGGCCCGGTGCTCGAGCACGCGAAGCGCCTCGAGGAAGAAGGCCACCGCATCATCAAGCTGAACATCGGCAACCTCGCGCCGTTCGGTTTTGACGCGCCGGACGAGATCATCCAGGACATGATCCGCAACCTGCCGGCGTCGTCCGGCTATTCGGATTCGAAGGGCGTGTTCTCGGCGCGCAAGGCCGTGATGCACTACACGCAGGAAAAGGGCGTCGTGGGCGTCGGCCTCGACGACATCTACATCGGCAACGGCGCGTCCGAGCTCATCGTGATGGCGACCCAGGCGCTGCTGAACGACGGCGACGAAGTGCTGCTGCCCGCGCCCGACTACCCGCTGTGGACGGCGGCGGTGAGCCTGTCGGGCGGCACGCCCGTGCACTACGTGTGCGACGAGCAGAACGCGTGGATGCCGGATCTCGACGACATCCGCAGCAAGATCACGCCGAACACGAAGGCGATCGTCGTGATCAACCCGAACAACCCGACGGGCGCGCTTTATTCCGACGAATTGCTGCTCGAGCTGCTCGAGATCGCGCGCCAGCACGGGCTGATCGTGTTTGCCGACGAGGTCTACGACAAGATCGTCTACGACGGCCTCGAGCACACGGCGATGGGGGCGCTGTCGGAGGATGTGATCACCGTCACGTTCAACAGCCTGTCGAAGAGCTATCGCTCGTGCGGCTATCGCGCGGGCTGGATGGCCGTATCGGGCCTCGGCGGCGACAACCGCCGGCGCGCGAAGGATTACCTCGAGGGGCTCGGCATCCTGTCGTCGATGCGCCTGTGCGCGAACGTGCCCGGGCAGTTCGCGATCCAGACGGCGCTCGGCGGCTACCAGAGCATCAACGAGCTGATCGTGCCGAGCGGGCGCCTGTACAAGCAGCGCGAGCTTGCGTACGACATGCTGACGTCGATCCCGGGCGTGACCTGCGTGAAGCCGCAGGCCGCGCTGTACATGTTCCCGCGCCTCGACCCGAAGCTTTACCCGATCCAGAACGACCAGCAGTTCATTCTCGACCTGTTGCTCGAGGAGCGCGTGCTGCTGGTGCAGGGCACGGGGTTCAACTGGGCGACGCCGGACCACTTCCGCGTGGTCTTCCTGCCGAACCTCGACGACCTGACCGATTCGATCAACCGGATTGCACGCTTCCTCGACGGCTACCGCAAGCGCCATTCGGTGTGAGCGGGCAAGGCCACACGGAATTCACTACTTCTTACTCATCGATCACACGCAGCATGGAACCGATCAAAGTTGGCCTGTTGGGCTTCGGCACTGTGGGCAGCGGCACCTTCACGGTGCTGCGCCGCAACCAGGAAGAAATCAAGCGACGCGCGGGGCGCGGCATCGAGGTGGCGCGCATTGCCGTGCGCAACCCGGCCAAGGCGCAGGCTGCGCTCGGCGGTGATGCCGCCGTCGCGCAGATCACCGACGACTTCAACGCCGTCGTCGACGATCCGTCGATCGCGATCGTCGCCGAGATGATCGGCGGCACGGGCATCGCGCGCGAGCTCGTGCTGCGCGCGATCGCGAACGGCAAGCACGTCGTGACGGCAAACAAGGCGCTGCTCGCGGTGCACGGCACCGAGATTTTCGAGGCCGCGCGCGAAAAGGGCGTGATGGTTGCGTTCGAAGCGGCCGTCGCCGGCGGCATCCCGATCATCAAGGCGCTGCGCGAAGGCCTGACCGCGAACCGCATCCAGTACATCGCGGGCATCATCAACGGCACGACCAACTACATCCTGTCGGAAATGCGCGATCGCGGGCTCGACTTCGCGACCGCGCTGAAGGCCGCGCAGGAGCTTGGGTACGCGGAAGCCGACCCGACCTTCGACATCGAAGGCGTCGACGCCGCGCACAAGGCGACGATCATGAGCGCGATCGCGTTCGGCGTGCCGGTGCAGTTCGACCGTGCGTACGTCGAAGGCATCAGCAAGCTCGATGCGACCGACATCCGCTACGCGGAAGAGCTCGGCTACCGGATCAAGCTGCTCGGCATCACGCGCCGCGCCGAAAACGGCATCGAGCTGCGCGTGCACCCGACGCTGATCCCGGAAAAACGCCTGCTCGCGAACGTCGAAGGCGCGATGAACGCCGTCGTCGTGCACGGCGATGCGGTCGGCACGACGCTGTACTACGGCAAGGGCGCGGGCGCTGAGCCGACCGCATCGGCCGTGGTCGCGGATCTCGTCGACGTCACGCGCCTGCATACGGCCGACCCGGAGCATCGCGTGCCGCATCTCGCGTTCCAGCCGGACAGCCTGTCGAACACGCCGATCTTGCCGATCGAGGAAGTGACGAGCGGCTACTACCTGCGCCTGCGCGTCGCCGACCAGACCGGCGTGCTGGCCGACATCACGCGCATCCTCGCCGCATCGGGCATCTCGATCGACGCGCTGCTGCAGAAGGAGTCGGAGCAGGTCGACGACGCGAACGGCGAAACCGACATCATCCTGATCACGCACGAAACGGTCGAGAAGAACGTCAATGCGGCGATCGCGCAAATCGAGAGCCTCGCGACGGTCGTGTCGAAGGTGACGAAGCTGCGCATGGAAGCGCTGAACTGAGGACGGAAGGCGACATGAACTACATCTCCACGCGCGGCGCCGGCATCGGCGAGCGCCATACGTTCTCCGACATCCTGCTCGGCGGCCTCGCGAAGGACGGCGGGCTCTACCTGCCGGCCGAATACCCGAAGGTGTCCGCCGACGAGCTCGCCCGCTGGCGCGCGCTGTCGTACGCGGATCTCGCGTTCGAGATCCTGTCGAAGTTCTGCGACGACGTGCCGGCCGACGACCTGCGCGCGATCACGCGCCGCACGTATACGGCCGACGTGTACAGCAACACCCGCCACGGCGAGAACGCGTCCGACATCACGCCGCTGAAGACGCTCGGCACCGAGAACGGTGCGGCGCTGTCGCTGCTCGAACTGTCGAACGGCCCGACGCTCGCGTTCAAGGACATGGCGATGCAGCTGCTCGGCAACCTGTTCGAGTACACGCTCGCGAAGCACGGTGAAGCGCTGAACATCCTCGGGGCGACGTCGGGCGACACGGGTAGCGCGGCCGAGTACGCGATGCGCGGCAAGGCCGGCGTGCGCGTGTTCATGCTGTCGCCGCACAAGAAGATGAGCGCGTTCCAGACGGCACAGATGTTCAGCCTGCAGGATCCGAACATCTTCAACCTCGCGGTCGAAGGCGTGTTCGACGATTGCCAGGACATCGTGAAGGCCGTCTCGAACGATCACGCGTTCAAGGCGCAGCAGAAGATCGGCACGGTCAACTCGATCAACTGGGCACGCGTCGTCGCACAGGTCGTGTACTACTTCAAGGGCTACTTCGCAGCGACGCAGTCCAACGACGAGCGCGTGTCGTTCACGGTGCCGTCGGGCAACTTCGGCAACGTCTGCGCGGGCCACATCGCGCGGATGATGGGGCTGCCGATCGCGAAGCTCGTGGTCGCGACCAACGAGAACGACGTGCTCGACGAGTTCTTCCGTACGGGCGCGTATCGCGTGCGCAGCGCCGAGAACACGTATCACACCAGCAGCCCGAGCATGGACATCTCGAAGGCGTCGAACTTCGAGCGCTTCGTGTTCGACCTGCTCGGCCGCGATCCGGCGCGCGTGATGCAGCTGTTCCGCGATGTCGAGGAGAAGGGCGGTTTCGATCTCGCGGCGAGCGGCGATTTTGCGCGCGTCGCCGAGTTTGGCTTCGTGTCGGGCCGCAGCGGCCACACCGACCGGATCGCGACGATCCGCGACGTGTTCTCGCGCTACGACACGATGATCGATACGCACACGGCCGACGGCGTGAAGGTCGCACGCGAACATCTGGACGCAGGCGTGCCGATGGTCGTGCTCGAGACGGCTCAGCCGATCAAGTTCGGCGAGACGATCCGCGAAGCGCTCGATCGCGAGGCCGAGCGGCCGGCCGCATTCGACGGGCTCGAGGCGCTGCCGCAGCGCTTCGAGGTCGTGAAGGCCGACGCGCAGCAGGTGAAGGACTTCATCGTCGCCCACACGGGCGCATGACGCACGGCCGGGCCCGCGGGCCCGGCGGCGCAGGACGGCCGGAATGCCGATTCGTCGAACGGATCGGGGTTCCGGCCGTTTCGTTTGGCGCCCGGGCATTGCCTGTCGCGCGAAACAAGTGCCAGACCCGCACGTTCGCGCCGATCACAGTTTTCGCATGTCCGCCATATCGCGCGCCCGTGCGGCGGCGTCGCTACAATGACGTATTGACTCCAACGATCCCCGATGCCATCGATGTCGAACCCGAATCCCGCGGCGCCGCGCGCGCCGATGCTGTCGACCGCCGAGGCGCTCGCCGCGCTGCTCGATGCCGCGAAGCCGCTGCCCGGCGCGGAAACCGTCGCCACGCTCGATGCGCTCGGCCGCGTGCTGGCAGCCGACGTGAGCTCGCCGCTCGACGTGCCGCCGATGCATACCAGCGCGATGGACGGCTATGCGGTGCGCGTCGCCGACCTGCTGCACGGCGATCGGCGGTTGCCGGTGTCGCAGCGCATTCCGGCCGGTCATCCGGCTCAAGCGCTCGCGGCCGGCACGGCCGCGCGGATCTTCACCGGTGCGACGGTGCCGCCCGGCGCGGACGCGGTGGTGATGCAGGAGCAGGCGTCGGCCGACGGCGACGCGGTCGAGATCCTGCACACGCCGAAGGCCGGCGAGTGGATCACCGCGCAGGGCGCCGACATCCGGCAAGGGTCGGTGATCCTGCCGGCCGGCACGCGGCTCACGCCGCAGGCGCTCGGCCTGGCCGCATCGGTCGGCTGCGCGCAGCTGTCGGTTGCGCGGCGGATTCGCGTCGCGGTGTTCTTCACCGGCGACGAACTGACGATGCCCGGCGAGCCGCTGAAGCCCGGCGCGATCTACAACTCGAACCGTTTCACGCTGCGTGGGCTGCTGGAGCGGCTCGGCTGCCACGTGACCGACTACGGGATCGTGCCCGATTCGCTTGCCGCGACACGCGACACGCTGCGCGAGGCCGCGCGCGATCACGACGTGATCCTGACGAGCGGCGGTGTATCGGTCGGAGAAGAGGATCACGTGAAGCCGGCCGTCGAGTCCGAAGGGCGGCTCGCGCTGTGGCAGATCGCGATGAAGCCCGGCAAGCCGCTCGCGTACGGCGCGGTGCGCCGCGGCGACGCGCGCGCCGATGCGCACTTCATCGGGCTGCCCGGCAACCCCGTTTCGAGCTTCGTCACGTTCCTGCTGTTCGTGCGGCCGTTCCTGCTGCGCCTGTCCGGCGTGCGCGACGTCGCGCCGCGCGCGCTGTCGCTGCGGGCGGACTTCTCGCAGAGCAAGGGCGACCGGCGCAACGAATTCCTGCGTGCGCGGGTCAACGCGGCGGGCGGCCTCGACCTGTTCCCGAACCAGAGCTCGGCGGTGCTGACGTCGACGGTCTGGGGCGACGGCCTGATCGACAATCCGCCACAGCACGCGATCAGCGCGGGCGAGACCGTGCGTTTCATTCCGTTTTCCGAACTGCTGTCGTAACGCGACGGCTTCCCGAACCATGAAGATTCAGCTGAAATTTTTTGCAAGCGTGCGCGAGGCACTGGGCGTCGCCGACGAAGAGGCAAACGTGCCGGACAGCGTGACGACCGTCGGCGACGTGCGCGCATGGCTGCGCGTGCGCGGCGGCGCGTGGGCCGAGACGCTCGCCGAAGGGCGCGCGCTGCGCATGGCGTGCAACCACGAGATGACCGATCCCGACACGCGGCTCACCGAAGGCTGCGAGGTCGCGTTCTTTCCGCCGGTGACGGGCGGTTGAGCTTTGCATGGGATCCGAGCAAGCGCTCAAGCGCTCACTCTGGTCGACAGGGGCAGATGATGGCAACAGTACGAGTCCAGGCCGGCGATTTCGATCTGAACGCCGAAGTCGCGGCATTGCGCGCGCGCAACCCGAAGATCGGCGCGGTGGCGTGCTTCGTCGGCACGGTGCGCGACCTGAACGAAGGCGATTCGGTCGCCGCGATGGAGCTCGAGCACTATCCGGGGATGACCGAGAAGGCGCTCGAGAAGATTGCGGCCGAGGCCGGCCGGCGCTGGCCGGGCATCGACGTCGCGATCGTGCATCGCGTCGGCAAGCTGCTGCCGCTCGACCAGATCGTGATGGTCGCGACGGTCGCGTCGCACCGCGGCGATGCGTTCGCGTCGTGCGAGTTCGTGATGGACTATCTGAAGACCGAAGCGCCGTTCTGGAAGAAGGAAACGACGCCGGACGGCGAGCGCTGGGTCGATGCGCGCAGTACCGACGACGCTGCGCTCGCGCGCTGGGGCGTCGAGTCGGGCAACACGCCGCGCTGAGCGCGGCATCCGGGCAGGCGGTGCGGCCATGTGCCGCAGGTGGCGTTGCCGCCGGGCGTCGCGTATCGCCGTCGGTTACGCGTCCGGATCGATGCTGCGCCCGATGATCTTCGTCGGAAACGGTTCGCCGCGGGCGCGCGACGGCGGCGCGTGCGGATCGTCCCCCGCGTCGCGGCGGCGCGGCGCGATCGCGTCGAGCAGCGCCTGCTGCTCGGGCGGAATCTGATAGTCCCAGCCGAACCGGCTCAACTGCAGGCTCTGCGCGATCCGCAGTGCGGGCTCCATGAAGCGGATCGCCGCGGGCGGCGCGTAGCGCGTCTCGACGGTCTTCAGGAACAGCGCCAGCCAGCGGCTGAAATGGGCCGGCTCGATCCCGTCGAGCGGCTGATGCGCCTGCTGCACGTTGCCGCGATACCCCTTGGTGCCGAGCACGAGGCTCGACCAGAACGTCACCATCTTCGGCAGGTGGTCGTCCCAGCGGCCGGCCAGCTTCGCGTCGAACACGGGCCCCAGTAGCGGATCGGCGCGCACGCGATCGTAGAACGCGTAGACGAGTTCGCGGATGTTGTCTTCGGTCGGCTCGGCGTCGCGAGGGCGCGCCGGTGCGGTTTCGGGCGAGGCAGGCAGGGCAGTCATGGCAAAAAGGGCGGGTAGATCGGGGCGGCGACGGGCGGTAGCGTGGTGATCGGGGAGGACGCCGGTCGGATTTTGACGCAGAATAGCGTCCAATACCCCCTGAAAAACGTGTAACTGTCACGCATCTTATTGCGCGCACGCGATCCCGGCAACCCGGGGTGGCGGAACGGGGCCGTCAGCCGGCCCTGCGCGCATCGCGGTCGGCCCGGTTCACGTTATCGGGGCACGATCGATCATTTCCGTATTCGCCCATGAGACTCACTGACTACACCGACTATTCGCTGCGCGTGATGCTGTACCTTGCCGTGCGCGGCGAGGGGCTCGCGACGATCCAGGAGATCTCGGATGCCTACGGTATCTCGAAGAACCATCTGATGAAAGTCGTGCAGCAGCTCGGCGAGCTGGGATGGGTCGACACTGTGCGCGGCCGCAATGGCGGGCTGCGGCTGTTCCCCGAATCGCTGCAACTGACGGTCGGCGAGGTCGTGCGTGCGACCGAGAACGACTTTGCGCTGGTCGGCTGCTTTTCGGCTGACGGCAGCGACTCGCGCGGCTGCGTGATCGAGCCGCAGTGCCGGCTGAAGGGCGTGCTGGCGGCCGCGCGCGATGCCTTTTTCGCCGAACTCGATCGTCACACGCTCGGCGAACTGGCCGAGCCCGCGTCGCCGCTCGTGGCGCTGCTCGGCATCCGTCCGGTCGCGCTCGTGCGTGCCGCAACGTCGCCGGACGAAGCGCCGGCAGTCGCCGAACCGCCGTCCAAGACGCACTGACACGCGGGAGCCGCGCCCCGCGCGCCGACCGCGGCCCGTCCCCGGGCCACTTCCAGTCTATCCAGCAATTTTTGCGCTGAATCAACCCGAATTTCGCTTGAAAGCCGCATAACCATCCTCATCTTGGTGTTAATCGAAAATTGGAGGTCTCGACTAAATGAGAATCGACAAGCTCACCACCAAGTTCCAGGAAGCACTCGCGGACGCGCAAAGCCTCGCGGCAGGCCGCGACAATCAATACATCGAACCCGTTCACGTCCTCGCGGCGCTGGTCGCGCAGCACGACGGTTCCGCCCGCTCGCTGATGTCGCGCGCGGGTGTTCACGTGCAGGCGCTGCAAGGCGCGCTGAACGAAGCCATTTCGCGCCTGCCGCAAGTGACGGGCACGGGCGGCGACATCCAGATCGGCCGTGAACTGGCCGGGCTGCTGAATCAGGCCGACAAGGAAGCGCAGAAGCTCAACGACACGTTCATCGCGAGCGAAATGTTCCTGCTCGCCGCGTCCGACGACAAGGGCGAGGCCGGCAAGCTCGCGCGTCAGCACGGCCTCACGCGCAAGGCGCTCGAAGCCGCGATCGCCGCGGTGCGCGGCGGCTCGCAGGTGCACAGCCAGGACGCGGAAAGCCAGCGCGAAGCGCTGAAGAAATACACGGTCGACCTGACCGAGCGCGCCCGTGCGGGCAAGCTCGACCCGGTGATCGGCCGCGACGACGAAATCCGCCGCTCGATCCAGATCCTGCAGCGCCGCACGAAGAACAACCCGGTGCTGATCGGCGAGCCGGGCGTCGGCAAGACCGCGATCGTCGAAGGGCTCGCGCAACGGATCGTCAACGGCGAGGTGCCGGAGACGCTGAAGGGCAAGCGCGTGCTGTCGCTCGACATGGCCGCGCTGCTCGCCGGTGCGAAGTACCGCGGCGAATTCGAGGAGCGCCTGAAGGCGGTGCTCAGCGACATCGCGAAGGACGAAGGCCAGACGATCGTCTTCATCGACGAAATCCACACGATGGTCGGCGCGGGCAAGGCCGAAGGCGCGATGGATGCGGGCAACATGCTGAAGCCGGCGCTGTCGCGCGGCGAGCTGCACTGTATCGGCGCGACCACGCTCGACGAATACCGCAAGTACATCGAGAAGGACGCCGCGCTCGAGCGCCGCTTCCAGAAGGTGCTCGTCGACGAGCCGAGCGTCGAGGCGACGATCGCGATCCTGCGCGGGCTGCAGGAGAAGTACGAACTGCACCACGGCGTCGACATCACCGATCCGGCGATCGTCGCCGCGGCCGAGCTGTCGCACCGCTACATCACCGACCGCTTCCTGCCCGACAAGGCCATCGACCTGATCGACGAAGCCGCTTCGAAGATCAAGATGGAAATCGATTCGAAGCCCGAAGAGATGGACAAGCTCGACCGTCGTCTGATCCAGCTGAAGATCGAGCGCGAAGCCGTGAAGAAGGAGCAGGACGAAGCGTCGCAGAAGCGCCTGCAGCTGATCGAGGAAGAGATCGATCGCCTTGGCCGCGAGTATGCGGACCTGGAAGAGATCTGGACCGCCGAGAAGGCCGCGGTGCAGGGCAGCGCCCAGCTCAAGGAAGAGATCGAGAAGGTGCGTGCGGACATCGCGCGGCTGCAGCGTGACGGCAAGCTGGAGAAGGTTGCCGAGCTGCAGTACGGCAAGCTGCCGCAGCTCGAGGCGCAGCTGAAGCAGGTCACGCAGGCCGAAGAGCAGGAGCAGCACAACCCGACGCGTCCGCGCCTGTTGCGCACGCAGGTCGGCGCCGAGGAAATCGCGGAAGTCGTGTCGCGTTCGACGGGGATTCCCGTGTCGCGGATGATGCAGGGCGAGCGCGAGAAGCTGTTGCACATCGAGGAAAAGCTGCACGAGCGCGTGGTCGGCCAGCATGAGGCGATCAGCGCGGTGGCCGATGCGATCCGCCGTTCGCGCGCGGGTCTCGCGGATCCGAACCGTCCGTACGGTTCGTTCCTGTTCCTCGGTCCGACGGGGGTCGGCAAGACCGAGCTGTGCAAGGCGCTGGCGTCGTTCCTGTTCGACTCGGAAGAGCACCTGATCCGCATCGACATGAGCGAGTTCATGGAGAAGCACAGCGTCGCGCGGCTGATCGGCGCGCCGCCGGGCTATGTCGGCTACGAGGAAGGCGGCTACCTGACGGAAGCCGTGCGCCGCAAGCCGTACAGCGTGATCCTGCTCGACGAGATCGAAAAGGCGCATCCGGACGTGTTCAACGTGCTGCTGCAGGTGCTCGACGACGGCCGCATGACGGACGGGCAGGGGCGCACGGTCGACTTCAAGAACACGGTCATCGTGATGACGTCGAACCTCGGCTCGCAGGTGATTCAGGCGATGACGGGTGCGCCGCAGGAAGAGATCAAGGACGCGGTGTGGCTCGAGGTGAAGCAGCATTTCCGCCCCGAGTTCCTGAACCGGATCGACGACGTCGTCGTGTTCCATGCGCTCGACCGCAGCAACATCCAGTCGATCGCGAAGATCCAGCTGGCGCGCCTGCACGATCGGCTCGCGAAGCTCGACATGGCGCTCGACGTGTCGGAAGCGGCGCTCGAACAGATCGGGAAGGTCGGCTACGATCCGCTGTTCGGTGCGCGGCCGCTGAAGCGCGCGATCCAGCAGGAGATCGAGAACCCGGTCGCGAAGCTGATCCTCGCGGGCCGCTTCGGTCCGAAGGACGTGATTCCGGTCGACGTCCACGACGGCAAGTTCGTGTTCGACCGCGTCGTGCACTGATCGCCTGCCAGCGGCTGCGTGCCCGGTTCGCGCCGGGCGCGCAAAAACAAACACCCCGCCTCGGCGGGGTGTTTGCTTATGGAGCGGCCGAACGGGCCGCCCGGTAGCGTGGCGTGCTTAGCCCTGCTTGTTGCCGCCGAACAGGCCGGCGAGCTGCGACAGCGAGCCGAGCACGTTCGACGTGTCGACCTGTGCCTGGCCGTCGGCCGGCACCGCGCCGTCCGGCGTCGCGTGGTTGACGACGTGCGGCAGCACCTGCGCGAGGACGGTCGACGCCATCGACGGGTCGACGCCGAACTTGCTTGCCAGCGCGCCGATCGCGTCCGAGCCGAGCACGTTCTGCAGCGCATCCGGCGAGATCGGCTGGTTCTGGCCGTTGCCGACCCACGAACCGATGATGTCGCCGGCGCCGCCTGCCTTGAACTTCTCGATCAGGCCGTTCAGGCCGCCCGGCTGGTTGTTGATGAATTCGAGCGCGGTCGTGATCAGCGCGCTTTGCGAGTTGCCGCCTGCCTGGCCGCCGATCAGACCGCCAACGATGTCGAGGAGACCCATGGTTCTTCACCTTCACTGAAAAGGGCGCCGTGACGACGGCGCCCGTTGAACGAATGCCGCGCGCACGCCGTCGCGCGCGCGGCGCACATCAGGCGCCCGACGCCGCGGCGGCGGAGGCTGCCTTGTCCTTCTTGCTCTTCTTCTTCGAACCCTTCGCCGCCTTCGCGGACGACGCCGCGGCCGGCGCGCTCGCGCCCGCGTCGGCGGATGCCGCCGCTGCGGCCGCTGCTTTGTCCTTCTTCGATGCGCGCTTGGCCTTGGCCGGCTTCGCCGCCGCATCCGGTGCGCTGGCCGCCGGGGCCGGCGCTGCAGTCGTCGTGCCGGCCGTCGCGGTCGTGGACGTCGACGCGGTGCCTGCCGTCGTCGTGGCCGGCGTGGTGGCCGGTGCGGTCGCGGCCGGCTTCGACAGCTTCACGCCCTTCGGCGGCGTCGACGAGCCGCCGATCGTCAGGCCGTTTTCCTCCAGATGCCCGACCGATTTCGTGCCGAGGCCCTTCACGCGGTTCGCGAGATCGTCGGCGTCCTTGAACGGGCCGTTCCTGGTGCGTTCGTCGATGATCGCCTTCGACTTCACGGGCCCGAGACCCTTCACGGATTCGAGCGCGGCCTGGTCAGCCGAGTTGACTTCGACGGCCGCGGCAAGGCCGGCGGCGAGCGACAGCGATAGCGCGACGAACAGCATCAGCAGCTTCTTCAGCATGGCAAAGGCTCCCTGGTTCTGACGGATGAATGGCTGTTGCAACGGACGGCGGGGCGAGATCCGGCCGGACGTCGCCGTTAAGCATAGGACAAATGCGTGCCCTTTTTAAGACAGGCTGACTGAATCTTGCTGAAGGCTTGCGGTGCTGTAAAGGCCGAAACCCGTGCCGGGCGCCGATTTTGACCATTCTTTACGGTGTCGCAGGGGCGCGCTGGGTGTCGTTGCACTGGCCGTTCGAAAGCGCTTGACTTAGAGTTGGCTCTAACTCTTAACCTTGTTTCTGCCATGTCGAAAACCGTATCCAAACCTTCCGCCGCCGGTCCGCTGACGATCGGACAAGTCGCCGAAATGACCGGCTTGTCGACGCATACGCTGCGGTACTACGAGCAGGCCGGGCTGCTGCGCGCGATTTCGCGCACGGCGGCCGGGCACCGGCTTTACGCGCCGGCCGACCTTGACTGGCTGGCCTTCGTGATGCGCCTGAAGGCGACCGGCATGCCGATCGCGCAGATGCAGGAATTCGCGGCGCTGCGTGCGCAAGGCGAGCCGACCTTCGGTGCGCGCCGCAGCCTGCTGGTCACGCATCGCGACGCGGTGCGCGCGCATCTCGCGGAGCTGCAGGCGAGCCTCGACGCGATCAGCGACAAGATCGCGTACTACGAGGCGCAGGAGCGCGAAGCGGAACGACGGGCAAACCCTTCTCACGCTATATCCGAACAGGACGGACACCATGGAACGACTCGCTGAAGACCGCTACACGCGCGGCTGGAACAAACTGAAGGAAATCGACGGCGAAGTGGGCGAACGCGTGATCGCGGCGCTGGCGCCGATCGCGCCGGATTTCGGGCGGCTGCTGGTCGAGTTCAGCTTCGGCGACATCTACAGCCGGCCGCAGCTCGATCTGAAAGCGCGCGAAATCGCGACAATCGCGGCGCTGGCCGCGCTCGGCAACGCGCAGCCGCAGTTGAAGGTGCATATCGAGGCCGCGCTGAACGTCGGCTGCACGCGCGAAGAGATCGTCGAGGTGTTCATGCAGATGGCCGTCTACGCGGGTTTCCCGGCCGCGCTCAACGCGCTGTTCGCCGCGCACGAGGTGTTCACGCGGCGCGACGAAGCGGCCGGCGAGGCCGGACAGGCGAACCAAGCGGCCGGGCAGGCTGCATGACCGCTGTCGCGCTCGCGCATCACGCGCGATGCGGCGCGACGATCCGGTGCTTCGCGATGCGCCGGTACAGCGTCGCGCGCGACATGCCGAGCGCCTTGGCGGCCGCGTCGGGCCGCCAGCGGTGCGCGGTGAGCGCCGCGACGATGCGGCCGCGTTCGTCGTCGGGCAGCGCACCCGACGGGGCGGCGCCGAGTTGCGCGGCGATGTCGGCGGGCAGGTCGCGCCGCGTCACGCGCGCGGCGTCGCACACCGCGCACGCATAGCGCAGCACGTTGCGCAGTTGCCGCACGTTGCCGGGCCACGCGTACGCCGCGAGCTGTTCGGCGAGCGTCGGATCGAGCGTGAGCACGTGGCCGGTCGCCTGCGCTTCCTCGGCGAACACGGTGGCAATCACGTCGCGCACGTCCGCGCGTGCGCGCAGCGGCGGCAGTTCGAACGTCGCGCCGCTCAGCCGGTAATACAGATCTTCGCGGAACGTCCCGTCGGCGACCATCCGCGCGAGATCGCGGTGCGTCGCGCAGATCACGTCGAGATCGACGCGCACGGGCGCATCGCTGCCGAGCGGCACGACTTCACCGTCGGCGAGTACGCGCAGCAGGCGCGTCTGCAACGCGAGCGGCATGTCGCCGATTTCATCGAGAAACAGCGTGCCGCCATCGGCGAGCGCGATCTTGCCGCGTGCGCCGTGCTTGCGCGCGCCGGTGAACGCGCCGGCCGCATAGCCGAACAGTTCGCTCTCGATCAGCGCTTCCGGCAGTGCGCCGCAGTTGACGGCGACGAACGGCCGCGTGCGCCGCGCACCGGCGTCATGGATCGCGCGCGCGAACACTTCCTTGCCCGCCCCGGTTTCGCCGAGCACGAGAATCGGCAGCCGCTTGCTCACGACGCGCAGCGCGAGTTCCGCCTGTTGTGCGATATGCGTGTCGCTGCTGTGCAGGAACGGCGTCAGCGCGCCGACGTGACGTGGCGCGGCGCCCGCGCGGCGCGATACCGTGCCGGGCTCGCGGCCGGCACGCCGTAGCGGCGCCCGCAAGCGCGCATAGAGCGGGGCGCCCGTCGCGCGCAGCCGTAGCGCGACGATCGCATCGAGCCGCGCGGCGTCACGTAGCGGCATTTCGGTCGCATCGAAGATCTCGTCGATATGGCGCGGCTCGCGCAGTGCCGGCAGTGCGTCGCGGGCCTGACGGTTCGCGGCGACGATGTTGCCGCAGTCGTCGAACGCGATCAGCCACTCCGGCTGCGTTTCGACGTAGTGACGATTCGGATGCCCGAACAAGATCCAGTGCTGCGCGGTGCTGTGCACGAAGTAGCCGTCCTCGATCAGCGCCGCGCTCTGCCGCACGAGCTGGTAGACGAGGCGCTGGCTGTCGCGGCCGTCGGGCGAATGCACGGCCGACGCGTCGAGCACGCCGATCAGTTCGCCGCCCGGCGAGAAGATCGGCGCCGCGCTGCAGGTGAGCGTCGTGAATGCCGCGCGAAAGTGATCGGTCTTGTGCACGGTGATCGGCGCGAGATCGGTCAGCACGCTCGCGACGCCGCAGGTCCCTTCCTCGCTTTCCGACCAGCACGAGCCGATGTGCAGGCCCGCGTGACGGAAGTCGTTGCGGCGCTCGCGGTCGATCCGGTAATCGATCGTCACGCCGTGCGCGTCGGTCAGCATCACGCAGTAGTCGGCGACGCGAATCATGTCGTGCAGCCGCGTCAGGCACTGGCCCGACGCGCGCAGGAAGGCCTCTTCCTTGTCGCGTACTTCGCGCAGCTCGGCCGCGGTCAGCACGCGCGGGCCGATCGACGAAGCGGGGTCGAGACAATAACGCTCCAGCGAGCGTTGCCACGACGACACCAGCCGCTCGGAATCGGCCGGCGCGGGCAGGCGTCCGGCGAGCGCGCCGAGTACACGGTCGGCGTGCTGGGCCTGGGGGACGGCGTAGGGCATGGTCGGCTCCGGTTCCGTACGGCGGGGATATCGATGTCCTTGTAGCACATCCGGTTGCGCGGATCACATTGCATCGCAGCACGCGGCGCGCGTGAGACGTTCGTCTCACCGGCATCTCGCCGTGTCTCGCGCGGTTGAGACGTCCGCATGCGTGGCGCGCGGCGGTCGTCGGGCCTGCCGTGACGCGCGCCGCGCCGCGTGAACGCCGGTTTTGCGGGCGGCGCGGCGCGCATGCACAGGTGCCGCGGCCATCGCGTCGTCGCATCGACAGCGTGAGACGCAGGGATGGTTTCGCGAGGTCCGCATCGTCGCAGCCGCGCATCCTGAACACGCGTCAGCCCGCCGCGCCAGCGTGTGCGCGGGTTTCACGGTCACCGCAGTGACGATGGCACGCCGCTTGCAGAGATCACGGGCAAGCCGATGCGGTCGCGTTGGCGACGACGATCCGCTGCCCGTCGATGGCAGCGGACGAAACCGGCAGGGCTGGACGAAGCGCCGATGCGCCGATGCCGGCCCGGCCAACTGGATGGAGACGAACCCGTGACGACGCCCGTTACCGTCGGCGTGATCGCGAACCCCGCATCGGGGCGCGACATCCGCCGCCTCACGACGCATGCCTCCGTGTTTCCGACGGCCGAGAAGGCGAACATGATCGTGCGCCTGCTGGCCGGCCTCGGCGCGATGGGCGTCGAGCGCGTGCTGACGCTGCGCGACCGTACGGGCATCGCGACGCTGCTGCTGCGCGCGATCGATACGCATCGCGCGGTCGCGCCGCACGAACGCTGGCCCGAGGTCGAATTCGTCGACCTGCCGATTACCGATTCCGTCGCCGACACGCAAGCCGGCGCCGCGTACCTGCACCGGATGGAAGTCGCGCTGATCGTCGTGCTCGGCGGCGACGGCACCCATCGCGCGGTGGCCGCGCATTGCGGCGCGACGCCGCTCGTCGCGCTGTCCACCGGCACCAACAACGCGTTTCCCGAACATCGCGAGGCGACCGTCGCCGGCGTCGCGGCAGGGCTTGCCGCGACCGGCGCCGTGCCGGCCGAAGTTGCATTCGTGCGCAACAAGCGGCTCGTCGTGCGCTGCGTGGCGGGCGCGCAGCCGGGGCGCGAGGAAATCGCGCTCGTCGACGTGTGCGCCGCGCGGCAGCGCTTCATCGGCGCGCGCGCGATCTCCGGATCCGACGACATCGATTCGCTCTACCTGACGTTCGCGGAGCCGGACGGTATCGGCCTGTCCGCCCTCGGCGGCGCGTGGGCGCCGCTCGAGCGCAGCGCGCCGCACGGGCTCGCGATGCGCTTCGCGCAAGCCGGCAAGACGGCCGGCACGCCGCTCGTCGCGCCGATCGCGCCGGGGCGTGTCGATCGCGTCGTGATGCGCAGTTGCGAGCGGCTCGAACCGGGCACGTGGCAGGCGATTCCGTTCGAACGCGGCACGCTCGCGTTCGACGGCGAGCGCGAGATCGAGGTGGCGCGCGGCGACCGTTACGAGATTTCGCTCGACTGGCGCGGGCCGCTGACGGTCGATGTCGGCCGCACGTTGCGCTACGCGTCTTCGCGGCAATTGCTGCGCGACGCCGGCGCGTGGCACGACTGAACATCCGGTTTGCGCACAGCATTTCGTCATCCATAACGATCGTCAAGGAGACATTGCCATGACAGCCCCACTCGAAGGACAGGTCGCCATCGTCACCGGCGGCGCACGCGGCATCGGCCGCGGCATTGCGCTGACGCTTGCCGGCGCAGGCGCAGACATCCTGCTGGCCGACCTGCTCGACGACGCGCTCGACGCCACCGCGCGCGAGGTGCGCACACTGGGCCGCCGGGCGGCGGTGGCGAAGGTCGACGTCACGCAGGCCGCCCAGGTCGAGGCGATGGTTGCACAGGCACTCGCCGAACTCGGCGGGCTCGACATCCTCGTGAACTGCGCGGGCGTAATCAGCATTCATCCGGTTGCCGAACTGACCGAGCGCGACTGGGATTTCGTGATGGACGTGAATGCGAAGGGCACGTTCCTCGGCTGCCGTGCGGCGCTCGCGCATCTGAAGGCGCAGGGGCGTGGCCGGATCATCAACGTCGCGTCGATCGCCGGCAAGGAAGGCTTTCCGGATCTCGCGCACTACAGCGCATCGAAATTCGCGGTCGTCGGCTTCACGAACGCGCTCGCGAAGGAGCTCGCGCGCGATGGCGTGACCGTCAACGCGATCTGCCCCGGCATCGTCCGTACCTACATGTGGGACCGGCTGTCCGACGAATGGAAGACCGACGGCGAAACGGTCGAAGCGTCGTGGCAGCGGCACCAGTTGGCGTTGATCCCGCAGGGTCGCGCGCAGACGCCCGAGGACATGGGCCGGCTCGCGCTGTTCTTCGCGACGATGGACAACGTGACGGGCCAGGCCGTGAACGTCGACGGCGGCTTCACGTTCCACTGACGGCCGCCGGCCGTGTAATCCGTCGCCGTGGCACCGCCTCGGCGGCATTCGCAGTCAGACCTACCCAGGAGACATACATGACCGCTTCGACACAGCTCAGCAGGGACAAGCTGCTGGACGCCTACCGGCTGATGCGCACGATCCGCGAATTCGAGGAACGCCTGCACGTCGAATTCGCGACCGGCGAGATTCCCGGCTTCGTTCACCTGTATGCCGGCGAGGAGGCGTCCGCAGTCGGCACGATCCTGCACCTCGGCCTCGACGACTACGTGGCCACCACGCACCGCGGCCACGGCCATTGCATTGCAAAGGGCGTCGACGTGCACGGGATGATGGCCGAGATCTACGGCAAGAAGACGGGCGTTTGCCACGGCAAGGGCGGCTCGATGCACATCGCCGACCTGTCGATGGGGATGCTCGGCGCGAACGGGATCGTCGGCGCGGGCGGCCCGCTCGTGTGCGGCGCGGCGCTCGCGGCGAAACACAAGAAGACGGGCGGCGTCGGCGTGTGCTTCTTCGGCGACGGCGCGTCGAACCAGGGCGTGATCTTCGAATCGATGAACCTGGCGTCGGTGTGGCGGCTCCCCGCGATCTTCGTCGCCGAAAACAACGGCTATGCGGAAGCGACGTCGTCGAGCTGGTCGGTCGCGACCGACAACATCGCCGATCGCGCGAACGGGTTCGGGATGCCGGGCGTGATCGTCGACGGCTTCGATTTCTTCGCGGTGCACGAAGCGCTCGGCGAAGCTGTCGAGCGCGCGCGCAACGGCGGCGGCCCGACGCTCGTCGAGGTGAAGTTCACGCGCTACTTCGGCCACTTCGAAGGCGATGCGCAAACCTACCGCGCGCCGGGCGAGGTGCAGAAGCTGCGCGACGAGAAGGACTGCCTGAAGCATTTCGAGACGCGCGTCGTGCGCGCCGAAGCGCTGACGACGGCCGACCTGCGCGCGGTCGATGCACAGGTGAAGGCGCTGATCGACGACGCGGTCGCGCAGGCGAAGGCCGCGCCGGTGCCGGATGCCGCCGACCTGCTGACCGACGTCTACGTGTCGTATCCGTGAGCGCGGCCTGACACCGCAGCCGGCACGGCGAACCGAACATTCCAGGAGACAGACATGGCAAGGAAGATCACTTATTCGCAGGCGATCAACGAAGCGCTCGCGCAGGAAATGGCGCGCGACGACAGCGTGATCGTGATGGGCGAGGACAACGCGGGCGGCGCGGGCGCGCCGGGCGAGGACGACGCATGGGGCGGCGTGCTCGGCGTGACGAAGGGGCTGTTCCACAAGTTTCCGGGCCGCGTGCTCGATACGCCGCTGTCGGAGGGCGGCTACATCGGCGCGGCGGTCGGCGCGGCCGCGTGCGGGATGCGGCCCGTCGCGGAGCTGATGTTCATCGATTTCATGGGCGTGTGCTTCGACCAGATCTTCAACCAGGCCGCGAAATTCCGCTACATGTTCGGCGGCAAGGCCGTGACGCCGGTCGTGATCCGCGCGATGTACGGCGCGGGTTTGCGCGCGGCCGCGCAGCACTCGCAGATGCTGACGTCGCTGTTCACGCACATTCCGGGGCTGAAGGTCGTGTGCCCGTCGACGCCGTACGACGCGAAGGGGCTGCTGATCCAGGCGATCCGCGACAACGATCCCGTGATCTTTCTCGAACACAAGCTGCTCTATACGCGCGAAGGCGACGTGCCGGAGGAGTCCTATGCGATTCCGTTCGGCGAGGCGAACGTGGTGCGCGAAGGCGACGACGTGACGATCGTCACGTACGGCCGGATGGTGCATCTCGCGACGGATGCGGCCGCGAAGCTCGCGAAGGACGGCGTCCAGTGCGACGTGATCGACCTGCGCACGACGTCGCCGCTCGACGAGGAAACGATCCTCGAAAGCGCTGAGCGCACCGGGCGCGTGGTGGTCGTCGACGAGGCGAACCCGCGCTGCTCGATCGCGACCGACATCGCCGCGCTCGTCGCGCAGCGCGCGTTCCATTCGCTGAAGGCGCCGATCGAGCTCGTCACCGCGCCGCATACGCCCGCGCCGTTCGCGAGCGTGCTGGAAGACCTGTACATCCCGACGGCCGATGCGATTGCGCAGGCGGTCCTGAAGACGAGGAGCTGACACGATGTCGATTCACATGATCACGATGCCCAAGTGGGGGCTGTCGATGGAGCAGGGGCAGGTCAACGGCTGGCTGAAGGCGCTCGGCGAACGCGTGACGAAGGGCGATGAGGTGCTCGACGTCGAGACCGACAAGATCTCGTCGGGCGTCGAATGCGCATTCGACGGCACGCTGCGCCGGCAGGTCGCGCAGGAGGGCGAGACGCTGCCGGTCGGCGCGCTGCTCGGGGTCGTCGCGGCGGCCGAGGCGAGCGATGCCGACATCGATGCGGCGATCGCCGATTTCCAGCGCGATTTCGTACCGAGCGCGGCTGCCGACGAAGCAGCCGGCCCGCAGCCCGAGAAGGCGCAGATCGGCGGCCGCACCGTGCGCTTCCTGAAGCTCGGCGACGGGACGGGCACGCCGGCCGTGCTGATCCACGGCTTCGGCGGCGACCTGAACAACTGGCTGTTCAATCACGCGGATCTCGCCGCGCACCGGCAGGTGTGGGCGCTCGACCTGCCCGGGCATGGCGAGTCGGGCAAGGCCGTCGACACCGGCAGCCTCGACGAACTCGCCGACGCGGTGCTCGCGTTGCTCGACGCGCAGCACATCGAGCGCGCGCACCTGATCGGCCATTCGATGGGCGGCGCGGTCGCGATGGCGGCGGCCGAGCGTGCACCGCAACGCGTCGCGTCGCTGACGCTGATCGCGAGCGCGGGGCTCGGCACCGACATCAACCGTGCTTACATCGACGGTTTCGTCGCCGGCAACAGCCGCAACACGCTGAAGCCGCACCTCGGCGCGCTGTTCGCCGACAACGCGCTGGTGACGCGGCAGCTCGTCGAGGATCTCGTCAAGTACAAGCGGCTCGAAGGCGTGCAGGCCGCGCTGGAGAAGATCGCGAACGCCGCGTTCGACGGCGCCGCACAGCGGCGCGTGTTCCGCGACGGGCTCGCGACACTTGCGCCGCGCACGCTCGTGATCTGGGGGGAGCGCGACCAGGTGATTCCCGCGCAGCATGCGCAGGGCTTGCCGGACGGCGTGCGCGCCGAAGTGATCGCCGGCAGCGGCCACATGGTGCAGATGGAGGCGGCTGCCGATGTGAACCGCCTGATCGTCGCGTTTCTCGGAGACTGACGATGGCCGCCGCGCTCGAACGACCCAGCCTCACGGCGCTCGGCCAGCCGGGCGCGCGAAGCCGCGACAAGCTTGCGCGCATCCCGGTGCGCGTCGAGCCCGCGGCCGGCACGGCGTTGCCGAAGCCGCCGTGGCTGCGCGCACGGCCGATGATGAGCGCGGCGGTGGCCGACATGGCCGCCGTGCTGCGCGACCATCGGCTGCATTCCGTCTGCGAGGAGGCGATGTGCCCGAACATCGGCGAATGCTTCGCGCAGCGCACCGCGACCTTCATGATCATGGGCGGGCTGTGCACGCGGCGCTGCCCGTTCTGCGATGTTGCGCACGGCCGCCCCGATCCGCTCGATCCCGATGAACCCGCGCGGCTGGCCGACGCGGCGGCGGCGCTCGGGCTGCGCTACGTCGTGATCACGTCGGTCGACCGCGACGACCTGCGCGACGGCGGCGCCGCGCATTTCGCCGCATGCATCGCGGCGGTGCGCGCGAGCGTGCCGGGCATCGGCGTCGAAGTGCTGACGCCGGACTTCCGCGGCCGCGTGACGCGTGCGCTCGATGCGCTGTCGACAGCCTGGCCGGACGTGTTCAACCACAACATCGAGACGGTGCCGTCGCTGTATCGCGCGGCGCGACCGGGTGCCGACTATCGCGGCTCGCTTGAATTGCTCGCGCAGGCGAAGGCTGCGCGGCCGGCACTGGTGACGAAATCGGGGCTGATGCTCGGGCTCGGCGAGCGTGACGACGAAGTGCGCGACACGCTGCGCGACCTGCGCGTGCACGACGTCGACGTGCTGACGCTCGGCCAGTATCTCGCGCCGTCGGAACACCATCTGCCGGTGCGGCGCTACGTGAGCCCGGACGCGTTCGCTGCGTGGCGCGACGAAGCGCTTGCGCTGGGTTTCAGGGAAGTCGTTGCCGGCCCGCTCGTGCGGTCGTCATATCACGCGGCCGACGTGCTGGAGAACGCGTAGCGGGTGGCGTGTCAGGCAGGGGCGGTGACGTGCGCGCGGCTGATGTGGCGCAGGTACAGCACGAGCCCTGCACCCGCGAGCATCAGGCTGACCGTGTTCGCGAACCAGAAGCCGCGTGCGCCCGTCAGCCACGCGGGTGCGATGCCGCCGACGTCGAAGCCGAGCACGTAGCCGCCGCTGAGGCCGACGCCCCACAGCGCGACCGCATAGATCACGGTCGGCACGACCGCCACCTTGTACGCGCGCAGCACGAACGCCGACGTGACCTGCAGCGCATCGAAGACGTGGTAGCACGCGACGATCGCGACGAGCGGCATCGCGGCCGCGGCGACGGCCGGGTTCGGCGTATAGCCGCCGATGATCAGCGGGCGCAACGTGAAGACGAGCACGCCGTAGGCGGCGGCCACGCCGCACGCGAACATCACGCTGTGCCGGCCGAGCAGCCGGGCTTCTTCGGGACGTCCGGCGCCGAGCGCGCGCGCGACCAGCGTCGACGCCGCCACGCCGATCGACAGCGGCGTCATGTACAGCACCGCGCCGATGTTGCCGGCGATCTGGTGGCCGGCGAGCGTCGTCGTGCCGAACTGCGCGATGAACAGCGCCATGCACGTATAGGACGTGACCTCGATCAGGTACGACAGGCCCATCGGCAACCCGAGTTTCAGGATCGCCTTCTGGCGCTCCCAGACGGGCCAGCAGAAGCGCGAGAAGATCGCGAGCGGCGCGAACACGTCGAGCTTCGCGAGCAGCGTGTAGCCGATCAGCGCGAGCCCCCAGTTGATCAGTGTGCTCGCGAGCCCGCAGCCGGGGCCGCCGAGGGCCGGTACGCCGAGCCCGCCGAAGATGAACCAGACATTGAGCGGAAACTTGAGCAGCAGTGCGCCGATCTGCAGGATCATCGCGAGCCGCGGCTTGCCGGCGGCGTTGGTCAGCGCGTTGTAGATGCGGAAGACGAGGCTGGCGGGCAGCCCGTACGACAGGATGCGCAGGTAGTCGACGGTGCGGTCGTGCAGGGCGGCAGGCGCGTGCGCGACGCGCAGCAGCGGCTCCGGAAAATGCAGCAGCAGGAAGCCGGGAATCGCGAGCAGCAGCGCGAGCCACAGTGCCTGGCGTACTTCCTCGCCGATTTCGGCGTAGCGCCGCGCGCCGTACAGCTGCCCGGTGATCGGCTGCAGCGCGGACAGGATGCCCGTCAGGCCGATATAGATCGAGACGTAGATCGACGAGCCGAGCCCCAGCGCGGCGAGGTCGACGGCCGAATAGCGGCCGACCATTGCGGTGTCGATCACGCCGAACGCGATGATCGCGAGCTGGCCGACGAGCACCGGCCACGCGAGACCGACGATCCGGCGGATGTCGCCGAACATCGTCAATCGGCCGCCTGGCGGCGCGGCGGGCGCTTCTTGACGGGCGTCTTCGGCCGTTCGATGCGTTCGTACAGGCGGAAGCGCTCGTCGCGGTCGGCGACGCGGCGGCCTTCCCACACGAGACGCCACACGTATTGCGACATCGCGCTCGGCTCGCCGAAGTCGGCGCGGTCCTGGCGCAGGATCACGTCGCAGTCGCCGGAGAAATCGAAGTGCATGTTGCCGAAATACGCGAAGGTCGCAATCTGTGCATCGCCGAGCCGCACGGGCGAGATGCACTCGTAGTCGGACGGCAGGTGGACGGCGATCTGTTGCGCGACATCGCGATAGGTCCGGCCGTAGTTGACGATCGGCAGCCACAGCGTCATCAGCAGCACCCACATCAGCGTGGTACCGGCGCCGGACAGCACGACGCTGCGCCACAGTACCTTCGGTTGTCGCGAGATGCGCCAGCGCACGAGAAAGCACCAGCACACCGTGACGATCACCGCGCAGATGAACGACAGGATCTTGAAATGCGGTTCGTAGCCGGGCACGAGGCGCGCGAGGTTGCGTGCGAGCGGATGCGGGAAGCCGGTGAGCGAGGCGAGCCACACGAGCCACACGAAGGTGCCGAGGATCGTGAAGCTCAGCACCGCGAACCAGTCGATCGCGTTGATCGCGCCGCGCTTGAGGGTCGGCAGCGCGAACGTCGCGAGCACCGCGAGCGGCGGCATCAGCAGCATGTACATGCGGTTCGACTGCTGGCTCTGCAGGATCACGAGAGCGACCAGCGGCACGGCAACCGACAGCGGAATTGCGATGTGCGCGCGGCGACGCATGCCGGCCCAGCTCCACCAGGCCCAGATCGCGAGCGGCCACGCGGGCCACGTGAACAGCGGCAGGTTCTTCGCCGCGTAGCCGAGCACGGCCGTCGGCGGGCCCGAAAAGCGCATCAGGCTGCCGTGGATCCACTGGTTGAAGAACCACGCGGCGTCGTCGGGCGCCGCGACGAACGCGGCGAGCGGCCACAGCGCGAAGATCGCGGCCGCGAGCGGCACGCCGATCAGCGGCAGGCGCAGGTTACGCATCTCGGGCGTGACGAGCCACAGCGCGGCCGTGCCGGCGAGCAGCGCGACGACCAGCACGGGGTTGCCGGACAGCCCGACGAGGCCGATCGCGACGCCCCACCACAGCGCGCCCTGCAGCGGCTTGTCGATGCCGCGCACGATCCCGTAGACGAGCATCGCGATCCACGCGAACTGTGCGAGCTGCGGCGTCGTTTCATGGCCGCGTTCCGCGAGGCCGAAGCATGCGACCAGCACCAGCAGCGCGCCGTCGGCGAGCGTGCGGCCGTAGTCGCGCGGTTCGGGTTCGCCGCCGAATGCGTATTTGAACGGCTGGACCTCGGCACGCCGGCCGAGCAGGTAGGCCGCGTACCAGACGAATGCGCACGCGACGCAGAACAGCACGCCCGTATCGACGCGCGACGCGTTGCTCGCATCGACCCACGGGCCGAGGCCGCGGATCGACAGCGCGCCGAGCCAGTAGCCGAGCGGCCCGTCGGTCGTGATGAACTTGCCGACCAGGTTCGGCAGCAGCCAGTCGTGCCAGCCGCCCTTGGCCATCGTCCACATCACGCCGAAGCCCGCCGCGTCCTCGTTTTTCCACGGGTCGCGGCCGAACAGGCCGAACGCCGCGTAGACGAGGCAGAGCGTGAGCAGCAGCCAGCGCGGTAGCGCGCGCGTGGCGGAGGCGGTGAGACGGACGACAGGCTTCATGCAGATGAGCGTTTTGTTATGGGCGGGCGTCCGGCGCGGTCGTGCGCGGACGGGCCGGTTTCGAGCATCCGGCATTGTAGACGCGCCGGCGATGACGCGTCAGATCGATGCCCGGACGCCGGCCGGCCGTTTCCGGGCGAGCAGAGACAAAAAAGGGCAGCCTGGGCTGCCCTTTTTGTGCGGTACCGGTGCGTTACAGCCACCGGATACGATGCGAAGCTTACTTCGCCTTGCCGTTGGCGCGGACGCCGAACTTGTTCTTGAACTTCTCGACACGGCCTGCCGTGTCCATGATCTTTTGCTGACCCGTGTAGAACGAGTGCGATTCCGACGACACTTCGATCTTGGCGAGCGGGTAGGTCTTGCCGTCGAGTTCGATGTTTTCGCGCGTCTGGATCGTCGAGCGCGTGATGAACTTGAAGCCGTTCGACATGTCTTGGAAGACGACTTCGCGGTAATTCGGGTGGATGCCTTCTTTCATGGTCTTTCCTTGGTGAGAGCGGTAGCCAACCCGCCGCTTGCCGTGCCGGCCTGCGCACATTGCGCAATACCAGACGACGCCAAGCCCGGCGCGAGCCACTTGCCTAAGGTCGAAAAACGGCGATTATGCCAGAAAATCAGATGGTTGACGAATAATTTTCAGGGGGCGTCGAGCGCGCCGGTGCCGGCCGGATCCTGCCGGTAGTAACGCGCGAGCAGCCGGTACAGCTCCGGAAATTCGGACTCGAACGCTTTCGGCCGCACGAACAGCGCTTCGCTGCACACCGCGAAGAATTCCGACGGGTGGTCGGCCGCATAGGGATCGATCAGCGAGTCCCGCTCGAAGCGCGCCCACGCACGGTCCGGCACCGCGTCGACGCGTGCGCAGAACTGGTCGTACGCATGTTCGAACACGTCGGCCCACGCCTGCGCATCGAGGTGCGGCGCGTGCCAGCGGCGAAACAGGGGCGGATAGCCATCGGCCGCGCCGTTGACCATGTCGATCTTGTGCGCGAATTCGTGGATCACGACGTTGTACGCGTCCCGGCCGTCCGTCATCTGCGCGTCTTCCCACGACAGGATCACCGGGCCGCCTTCCCAGGCCTCGCCGCTCGCGTCCTGCTCGACTTCGTGGACGACGCCGTCCTCGTCCTGCACGGTCTTGCGGATCACGAATTCGCCCGGATACACGACGACGCCGACCCAGCCGTCGTACAGCGACAGGTCGAGATTCAGCACGGGCAGGCAGGCCTGCGCGCCGATCGCGACGATCATTTCGTCGGTCAGTTCGAGCCCGTGCGCGGTCGAGAACGACTTCTTCGCGAGAAACAGGCTCGTCAGCTCACGCAGCCGGCCCAGCGCGTCGGGCGGCAGCGCCGCGAGGAACGGCAGGCGCTCGACCGTGTCGTGCCACAGCGTGTCGGAGATCGGGTGGCTGCGCAGCGCGCGGTCGCGGCGGCGGTCGTCGAACCAGCGGGTGAGTTTCGAGAGCATGGAAGCGGCGGACGATGATCCAAAGCCTGTCTTTTAACTCAATCGATCTCTTTTTGCCATGCTGCGAAGACGCCGCCGACGAGCGCGACGCCCGCCAGGAAGTAAAAGCCGTCGAGCGACGCGAGGAACGACGCCTGTTGCGCGACCATCCGCGCAATCGAGGCGATCGCGAGGGCGTGCGCCTCGTTCAGCGCGTGGCCGGCCGCGGCGTAGCTGCGCGTCAGCGCGTCGACGGTCTGCTGGAACAGCGGGTCGAACACGTTCGCGCGCTCGACGAGCCGCGTCTGGTGCACGGCCACGCGGTGCTGCTCGACGATGATCACCGACGACGTCGCGAACGAGATCGTCAGTTGCCGCACGATGTTCTTCAGCCGGTAGCCGTGCGTGTATTCGTCGATCGCGAAGATCCGGAACGTGAGGTTGGCGACCGGCAGCACGATGAAGAGCAGCAGCAGCCCGCGCAGCAGCAGCGGGACGATCAGTGCGGCTTCGCCGACCTGCGGCGTCATGCGCGTCATCCACAGCGCCGCCGTGACGGCGATCGCGAACCCGGGCACGACGAACCACTTCTTGTGCGTGACGAGCTTCGCATAACGCAGGTACGCGAACAGCGCGGTGGCCGAGATCAGCGACATCGTGCCCACCAGGCGCCCGGCGTTCTCGACCGGATAGCCGAGCCCGCCTTCGAGAAAGCGCGACGTCAGGTAACTGAAACCCGTCGTCTCGTAGTAATAGAACATGTAAAGCAGCAGCCCGACCTGGAAGGTCCGCTCGCGAAACGCATGCAGCCGCACGAGCGGCGTCGGGTGGTTCCACTGGTGATACGCGAACCATGCGAGCGCGCCGATTCCCGCGATCGTCAGCGCGATCAGCATCGGCGAGCCGCTGTAGAGCTGGTAATGCACCTGCTGCATCACGATCTGCAGCGCGCCTTGCGCGAGCGCGAACACGACGTACGGCCAGAAGTGCCCGGAGCCGCGTGCGTCGTCGGGCGTCCGGCCCGAATCGGGCAGCGTGAGCAGCGCGAGGACCGCGAACGCAATGCCGGCCGGCGCTGTGCACGCGAACAGTGCACGCCACGTCGAATGCGCGACGAGCAGCCCGCCGACGAGCGGCGCGAGCGCGCTGCCGAGCAGGATCATGATCAGGAACGCGCGCGTCGCGGGCGGCCGCGCCTGCGGCTTGAAGCTGATCTGGATCAGGATCCGGCACGCGCCCATCATCGGGCCGATGAAATACCCCTGGAAACCGCGCGCGAACGCGAGTTGCAGCGATGTATCGGCGAGCGCGGCCGCGATCGCGCCGAACGAGAACATCAGCATGCAGCCGGCGACGTAGCGGCGATGGCCGAGCCGGTCGACCCACCATTGCTGCTGCAGGATGCCCAGCACGGCCGTGACCGCATACGCGCTCGACGACCACACGAGTTCGTCGGGCGACGCGTTGATGCCGCCCGCGATGTAGCTTGCGAAGAACGAGAAGACCGCGTTGTCGAAGTAGTCGATGCCGGTGACGAGTGCGAGCGCCCACGGGAACAGGTCCGCGCGCAGGTTCGCGCGGCTCCACAGCGGCGGGCGACCGGGCACCGTGTTCATTCGCGATCCTTGCGCGCGCGCCGCGCGCCGGCTTCGGCCTGCCGCTGAGCGATCAGCGCATCGGGGTTTTCGCCGGCGAGGCGCCGCTCGACGTAGTCGACGTCGTGCTGCAGTTCCTTGCGCAGTGCGACGGCTTCCTTCAGTTCGCGCTGGACGGCCGCGATTCGCCGGTCGAGCGTGTCGATCTGTTCGGCGAGGCTGGTGCGGATGTCGCGCAACGACGCGTCCGAATAGCGGCGCCGGCCGTCGCCCGTTTCTTCCAGCGGGCGCTTCAGCATTTCGGCGATGCCATGCAGCGAGAAGCCGAGCGCGCGTAGCCGCAGGACGCGCGCGAAGCGCTCGAGGTCGGCTTCGTCGTAGAGGCGGTAGCGGCCCTCGCTGCGCGACGGCGTGACGAGCCCGCGCTCTTCGTAATACTTCAGCGTGCGCGGCGTGACGCCGAGCCGCGACGCGGCGTCGCTCACGGTCAGCAGCGGGGTGGTGGCGTCGTTCGGCATCGGGAGGCGTGGGTTGGGTTGGGGTGATGGCACGATTATAGATCAACCTGTACGTTCACGTTCATGTTGGGATGGAAAAACGGCCGCCGGGCAAGCTGCGCGGGCGGCCGTTTTGCGGGGCGGGGGCGATCAGCCGCCGCGGCGCATCAGGTCGAAGAACTCGGAGTTGCTCTTCGTCTGGCGGATCTTGTCGAGCAGGAATTCCATGGCCTCGACTTCGTCCATGTCGTGGATGAACTTGCGCAGCACCCAGATCTTCTGGAGGATCTCGGGCTTGATCAGCATTTCTTCGCGGCGCGTGCCCGACTTGTTCAGGTTGATCGACGGATAGACGCGCTTTTCAGCGAGACGGCGCTCGAGGTGCACTTCCATGTTGCCGGTGCCCTTGAACTCTTCGTAGATCACGTCGTCCATGCGGCTGCCGGTTTCGATCAGCGCGGTGCCGATGATCGTCAGCGACCCGCCTTCCTCGATGTTGCGCGCTGCGCCGAAGAAGCGCTTCGGACGCTGCAGTGCGTTCGCGTCGACACCACCCGTCAGCACCTTGCCCGATGCCGGGATCACGGTGTTGTACGCACGCGCGAGACGCGTGATCGAGTCGAGCAGAATCACGACGTCGTGCTTCATTTCGACGAGGCGCTTGGCCTTCTCGATCACCATTTCGGCGACCTGGACGTGGCGCGTGGCCGGTTCGTCGAACGTCGAGGCGATCACTTCGCCGGCGACCGAGCGCTGCATTTCGGTCACTTCTTCAGGGCGTTCGTCGATCAGCAGCACGAACAGGATCACGTCCGGGTGGTTCTGCTTGATCGCGTGCGCGATGTGCTGGAGCATCACGGTCTTGCCCGACTTCGGCGATGCGACGAGCAGGCCGCGCTGGCCCTTGCCGATCGGCGCGATCATGTCGATGATGCGGCCCGTGACGTTCTCTTCGCCGCGCATTTCGCGTTCGAGCGACAGCGGCTTGTTCGGGTGCAGCGGCGTGAGGTTCTCGAACATGATCTTGTGTTTCGAGGCCTCGGGCGGCTGCCCGTTGACTTTGTCGACCTTCACCAGCGCGAAGTAGCGCTCGCCGTCCTTCGGCGTGCGGACTTCACCTTCGATGGTGTCGCCGGTGTGCAGGTTGAAGCGGCGGATCTGCGACGGGCTGATATAGATGTCGTCGGTGCTCGCGAGGTACGACATTTCCGGCGAACGCAGGAAACCGAAACCGTCCGGAAGCACTTCGAGCGTACCGTCGCCGAAGATCGTCTCTCCCGTCTTGGCGCGCTTTTTAAGAATGGCAAACATCAACTCCTGCTTGCGCAGGCGGTTCGCGTTTTCGATCTCCAGGCCATTGGCCATTTCGATCAGTTCGGAGACGTGCAGAGACTTGAGCTCGGATAAATGCATACGGAGAACCCGCCAGGGAGGAGATGCGACGAAAGAAAATAAGGGAGGAGGGCGAGCGGAAGCGCTCAGAGACTTAAATGCGTCTTGTCGACGTTTTTTAATTCTAGCATAGGCCGATTCGCGCTTGAGCGAGCGATCGGCGGCTGGACGACGGACGTGTTGCCGGCTGACAACACGTCCGTGGAACTGCCGGTATTACAGGTGGCTGTCCAGGAATGCGGTGAGCTGCGACTTCGACAGCGCGCCGACCTTCTGCGCGGCGGCCGCGCCGTTCTTGAACAGGATCAGCGTCGGGATGCCGCGCACGCCGAACTTCGCAGGCGTAGCCTGGTTGTCGTCGACGTTGATCTTCGCGATCTGCAGCTTGTCGCCGTAGTCTTTCGCGACTTCGTCGAGGATCGGGGCGATCATCTTGCACGGGCCGCACCATTCGGCCCAGAAATCGACGAGCACGGGCTTGTCGGACTTGACGACGTCCTGTTCGAACGATGCGTCGCTGATGTGTTTGATCTGTTCGCTCATTGGGTCAATACCTCTTACGGTTCGGGGACTGCCTGCTTGCGCGTTGCGGCGTACCGGCCGCCGTAGGCTGCCGGCCGCTGCGGCAGGTCACGCCGCGCTCCGGAAAGGAGGGGCGTAGGCGCTGCATGCCGCGGCTCGCGGGTCGTTCGGGCGTCATATTAGCCTAAATTGCTATCTGCTGCGGGCGGCGATAGTAGCCGCTACGCGAGTAGGGGTACGACGCGACGTTCGACCGTTGTGCCATGCAAGTGGAGGCTGGCCTGCAAATTACAAGGGGCGGGCACGCATGCGCGTCGTGCGAACGGATGGCATGCCGGTTTGCCCGGCGATATTCGCATTGATGCGAACAAACGGTCGCATTCGTCCGGAAGCGGTGATAGAATATGCCGTGACGGGCCTCCTCGCATGGTGGGGCGGTGAACCTGGTCAGGTCGGGAACGAAGCAGCCACAATCGTTTTCCGCCAGTGCCGAGGGTTGGGCTCGTCACCTTCCTTCTCGCCCCGTTCGCAGGGCGTTTTTTATTTCTGCATCGCACTCCGTTCGACCCCGCACTTTGCCCGTGTTCCGCACCGTTTCACGTGTCGGCGCGACGCAGCGTTACTGATACAATTTCCCGATGACCTATCAAGTTCTCGCACGCAAGTGGCGTCCGAAGGATTTCGCTTCGCTCGTCGGCCAGGAGCACGTCGTCAGGGCGCTCACGCACGCGCTCGACGGCGGGCGTCTCCATCACGCCTATCTGTTTACCGGAACCCGCGGTGTCGGCAAGACGACGCTGTCGCGGATCTTCGCCAAGGCGCTCAACTGTGAAACCGGCGTCACGTCGCAGCCGTGCGGCGTGTGCCGCGCCTGCCGCGAGATCGACGAGGGCCGTTTCGTCGATTACGTCGAAATGGATGCCGCGAGCAACCGCGGTGTCGACGAGATGGCCGCGCTGCTCGAGCGCGCGGTGTACGCGCCCGTCGATGCGCGCTTCAAGGTCTACATGATCGACGAAGTGCACATGCTGACGAACCACGCGTTCAACGCGATGCTGAAGACGCTCGAGGAGCCGCCGCCGCACGTCAAGTTCATCCTCGCGACGACCGATCCGCAGAAAATTCCCGTCACCGTGCTGTCGCGCTGCCTGCAGTTCAACCTGAAGCAGATGCCGGCCGGGCACATCGTGTCGCATCTGGAGCGGATCCTCGGCGAAGAGCAGATCACGTTCGAGCCGCAGGCGTTGCGCCTGCTCGCGCGTGCCGCGCAGGGCAGCATGCGCGATGCGCTGTCGCTCACCGACCAGGCGATCGCCTATTCGGCGAACGAAGTGACCGAATCGGCCGTGTCGGGCATGCTCGGCGCGCTCGACCAGACTTACATGGTGCGCCTGCTCGACGCGCTCGCGGCCGGCGGCGGCCCCGAAATCCTCGCGATCGCCGACGAAATGTCGCTGCGCAGCCTGTCGTTCTCGACCGCGCTGCAGGATCTCGCGAGCCTGCTGCACCGAATCGCATGGGCCCAGTTCGCGCCGGGTTCGGTGCTCGACGAGTGGCCGGAAGCGGCCGACCTGCGCCGCTTCGCGGAGACTTTGAGCCCCGAACAGGTTCAGTTGTTCTATCAGATCGCGACGGTCGGGCGCGCCGAGCTCGGCCTGGCGCCGGACGAGTACGCCGGTTTCACGATGACGCTGCTGCGGATGCTCGCGTTCGAGCCGGCCGTCGCTGCCGGCAGTGCGCCGGGCGGGCAGCCGTCCGTGCCGCGTGCCGTGCCGGCCCCGCGTACGGCCGTGGCGTCGGCTGCCGCGGCGAAGCCGGTATCGGCTGCGCCGGTCGAGGCAGCGCGTCCGCAGGCTGCAGTGCCGGTTGTGCCGGTTGCGCGTTCTGCACCGGCGCAGTCCGGCGATGACGCAGGCCTGCCGGTCGCGAAGCCGGCACCTGTCCAGGCAGCCGCGCCGGCCCCGGTCGATGCACCCGTTATCGAAACGCCGCAACCGGAAGCGGATGCGGTGCCTCAGGCGCCGCAAGCGGCACCGGCAGGCGACTTGCCGCCGCCCGTCCGCAAGGAACCCGAGCCGCCTGCGACTGCCGCTGCTGTCGTCGCGCAGCGAAACGACGAACCGGCCGTATCAGCCGAGCCGGTGCAGCGCGCTGCACCGCCCGAACCTGCCGCCCGCCCGGCGTCGCGTGCAGGCGGCGCCGCCGCCGCGCTCGACGTGTTGCGCAATGCGGGGATGCGCGTGTCGTCCGACCGCGGGCGCGCGAGCGCCGTGCCGAAACCGGCTGCCGCGCCGGCCGCCGAGAAACCGGCTGCGCCGCGCCCCGCCGTGCCGGTGCCGACGCCGCGTGCTGCCGCCCGTGCGCCGCAAGCAGCCGATTCGCGCCAGGCGTCGCCGCCGTGGGAAGACATCCCGCCCGACGACTACGTGCCGCTCAGCGCCGACGAGATGTTCGGCGCGCCGGACGACGGCTTCGTGCCGGTATTCGACAGCGGGCCCGACGATGTCCGCGTGACGCCGAAGCCTGCGGAAGCGCGTCCGGCTGCGCCGGTCGACGCGCGCCCGTTGCCGCCCGCGATCGCGCTCGACCCGATCGGCTTCGACGGTGAATGGCCGGCGCTGGCCGCGCAGTTGCCGCTGAAGGGTGTCGCGTACCAGCTCGCGTTCAACAGCGAACTGACGGCTGTCGACGCGACCGCGTTGAAACTGTCCGTGCCGGTGCCGCAGTATGCGGACGCCGCGCAGGTGACGAAGCTGAAGGCTGCACTGGCCGATGCCCTCGGCAAGCCGGTCGAGGTGACCGTCGAGGTCGGGCCCGCACGGCGTACCGCGGCGGCGCTCGATGCGGCCGCGCGCGCGGCTCGCCAGCGCGAAGCCGAGCAGGAGATTCACGGCGATCCGTTCGTCCAGCAGCTCGTGCGCGACTTCGGTGCGCGCATCGTCGAAGGCTCGGTGCGTCCGCTCGCCGATTCGGCGCCGGACGGCGTGCCGCCGACGCTGCATTGAACTGACCGCCCCGGGACAGGCACAATCACGCCCGCACACATTGACCGGCACGCGCCGCGTGCCGGTTTTCACACGATCAAGAAGGAGTATTCCCATGTTGAAAGGCAACCTCGCCGGACTGATGAAGCAAGCGCAGCAAATGCAGGAAAACATGAAGAAGATGCAGGAGCAGCTTGCGCTGATCGAAGTCGAAGGGCAGTCGGGTGCCGGCCTCGTCAAGGTGACGATGACGTGCCGCAACGAAGTGCGCCGCGTCGCGATCGACCCGAGCCTGCTCGCGGACGACAAGGACATGCTCGAGGATCTCGTCGCCGCTGCGTTCAACGACGCGGTGCGCAAGGCCGAAGCGACGTCGCAGGAAAAGATGAGCGGCATGACGTCGGGCCTGCCGCTGCCCCCGGGCTTCAAGCTGCCGTTCTGAGCGTAACGTCCTTGCCACTGTCTGCTGCCGTATGAAACAGCCGTCCGCCCTGTCTGCTCTCGTCGAAGCGTTGCGTGTGCTGCCCGGCGTCGGGCCGAAATCCGCACAGCGCATGGCGGTCCACCTGATGCAGCACGACCGCGAAGGCGCGGAACGGCTCGGCCGGTCGCTGTTGTTCGCGACCGAGCACCTGCAGCACTGCGAGAAGTGCAACACGTTCACCGAAGCGCAAATCTGCGAGGTCTGCAGCGACGAGGAGCGTGATCCGACGCTGCTGTGCGTCGTCGAAACGCCTGCCGACCAGATCATGCTCGAGCAGACGATGACGTACCGCGGGCTGTATTTCGTGCTGATGGGGCGGCTGAGCCCGCTCGACGGAATCGGCCCGAAGGAAATCCATTTCGACCGCCTCGTGCGGCGTGCGTCCGACGGCATCGTCAAGGAGGTCGTGCTCGCGACCAACTTCACGAACGAAGGCGAAGCCACCGCGCATTACCTCGGCCAGACGCTGAAGGCACGCGGCCTTGCGGTCACGCGCCTCGCGCGCGGCGTGCCGGTGGGCGGCGAGCTCGAGTACGTCGACGCGGGCACCATCGCCCGTGCAATGCTCGATCGCCGCACGATGTAAGCCGGGCGCCGCCTGCCGGCGGCGCCGTTCCTCATGCCAGGGAGACACATGAGCACCAGCCAGGGCCCGCTCGCGGGCGTCAAAGTGCTCGAATTCGGAACGCTGATCGCGGGGCCGTTCGCGTCGCGGCTGTTCGCCGAATTCGGCGCGGAAGTGATCAAGATCGAGGATCCGAACGGCGGCGACCCGCTGCGCAAGTGGCGCAAGCTCCACCCGGAGCAGGGCGGCACGTCGCTGTGGTGGTCCGTCCAGGCGCGCAACAAGAAATCGGTCACGCTCAACCTGAAAGCCGATGCCGGCAAGGCGATCGCGCGGCAGCTCGCGAGCGAGGCCGACATCGTGATCGAGAACTTCCGTCCGGGGCTGCTCGAAAAACTCGGGCTCGGCTACGACGTGCTGTCCGCCGACAATCCGGGCCTCGTGATGGTGCGTCTGTCCGGCTACGGACAGACGGGCCCGTATCGCGACCGGCCCGGCTTCGGCGCGATTGCCGAATCGATGGGCGGGCTGCGTCACATCACCGGCTACCCCGATCTGCCGCCGCCGCGCATCGGCATCTCGATCGGCGATTCGATCGCCGCGCTGCACGGCGTGATCGGCGCGCTGATGGCGCTCCATCACCGCAAGGTCAACGGCGGCGCGGGGCAGGTGGTCGACGTTGCCCTGTATGAAGCCGTCTTCAACATGATGGAAAGCGTGGTGCCCGAATACGGAGTGTACGGGATGGTGCGCGAGCGCACCGGCGCGTCGCTGCCGGGCATCGTGCCGTCGAATACCTACGCGTGCCGCGACGGCAGCATCGTGATCGGCGGCAACAGCGATCCGATCTTCAAGCGGCTGATGAAGGCGATCGAGCGCGACGACCTGGCCGACGATCCCGCGCTCGCGCAAAACGACGGGCGCGTGCCGCGCACGCAGGAGATCGACGACGCGATCGCCGCATGGCTCGCGCCGCGCACGATCGACGAGGCGCTCGTCGTGCTCAACGCGGCCGACGTGCCGGCCGGGCGCATCTACAGCGCCGCCGACATGTTCACCGATCCGCAGTTCGTCGCGCGCCAGATGATCCAGCGTTTCAAGCTGGCCGACGGCACCGACATCCCGCTGCCGAACATCACGCCGAAGCTGTCGGACACGCCGGGCGAAACGCGCTGGCTCGGGCCCGAACTCGGCGAGCACACGGACGAAGTGCTGCGCGGCCTCGGTTACGACGCGCAGGCGATTGCCGCACTGCGAGAAGCGGGCGCGATCTAGGGGAAGCCCGGGGCGCTGTTGCTTCGCGCCAGGTCCCCGGCGGGACTTCCTTCGAGGCGGAAAACCCGGGGCGGCCCCGCGTTTTCCCGAGCAGGCGGAAAGCCGCTGCGCCATGCGGCGGCGCACCGTGCGCGCATGCGCGCACCCGTCCTTTCGCGGCCGCCGGACTGTCGCTCTCGCGCCATCTTTCCTCGGTTACAATCGCCGGATGCGAATCCTACTCAGCAACGACGACGGCTATCTCGCCCCCGGTCTCGCCGCGCTCAGCGAAGCGCTGCGGCCGGTGGCCGAACTCACTGTGATCGCGCCCGAGCAGAACTGCAGCGGCGCGTCGAATTCCCTCACGTTGTCGCGGCCGCTGTCGGTGCAGCGCGCAGCGGGTACGGGTTTCTTCTACGTGAACGGCACGCCGACCGATTCGGTGCACGTCGCGCTGACGGGGATGGCCGATGCGCGGCCGGATCTCGTCGTTTCCGGGATCAACAACGGCCAGAACATGGGCGAAGACACGCTCTATTCAGGGACAGTTGCAGCCGCCACCGAAGGCATCATGTTCGGCGTGCCGGCCATCGCATTCTCGCTGGCCGACAAGGGCTGGGCCCATCTGGCGGACGCCGCGCGCGTCGCCGCGGAGATCGTCGAGCACTACCTCGCGCATCCGCTGGCGGGCAACCCGCTGCTGAACGTCAATATTCCGAACCTGCCGTACGACGAGCTGAAGGGCTGGAAGGTCACGCGTCTCGGCAAGCGTCATCCGTCGCAGCCGGTGATTCGCCAGACCGACCCGCGCGGCGAACCGATCTACTGGATCGGCGCAGCGGGCGCGGCGCTGGACGCGAGCGACGGCACCGATTTCCACGCCGTCGCAAACGGTTTCGTGTCGATCACGCCGCTGCAGCTCGACCTCACGCATACGCAGATGCTGCCCGCGACGCGCGAATGGGCGCGCGCCGGAGGGCGGGCTTCATGAGCGGCGAGCGCGCGAAGCGGTTCCCGCTCGCGCTCGAAGATCTCAAGCGAGCGCCACGCAAATCGGAAGGTCGGGCCGGTGAACGCCATGCGGCGGTCGCGGTGTCGAAGGCTGCCGACAAGCCGGCTGCCGTGCTGAAACCGGTTGCGGTGAAGCCCGTTGCCGCGCGCTCGCCGTTGCCCGGTCCCGCCACGGCGAAGCCCGCGACGGCACCGAAGCCGACTGCGCTGAAGCCCGCGATGCCGAAACCGGCTGCGCCGAGCGTCGCGCCGGCCGGCGCGTTCGCGCTCACGTCGGAACGCGTGCGCGAGCGGATGGTCGAACGCCTGCGCGCGAACGGCGTGACCGACGCGCGCGTGCTGGACGCGATGGCCGCGGTGCCGCGCCACCTGTTCGTGGATCCGGGGCTCGCGACGCAGGCCTACGAGGATTCGGCGTTGCCGATCGGCCACCAGCAAACCATTTCCAAGCCGTCGGTTGTCGCGCGCATGATCGAGCTCGCGATGGCCGGCCGCACACTCGAGCGCGTGCTCGAGATCGGCACGGGCTGCGGCTATCAGGCCGCCGTGCTGAGCCACGTGGCACGCGACGTGTATTCGATTGAACGCATCAAGCCGCTTTATGAGCGCGCGAAGCTGAACCTGCGGCCGCTGCGCGTGCCGAACATCCGTCTGCACTACGGCGACGGGCGTGTCGGTCTGCCGTCCGCAGCCCCGTTCGACGCGATCGTGATCGCGGCGGCTGGGCTCGACGTGCCACAGGCGCTGCTCGAGCAGCTCGCGATCGGCGGGCGGCTCGTCGCGCCGGTCGGCGCGCAAAGTGGGCAGCATCAGGTGCTCACGCTCGTCGAGCGCGTCGCGCACGCGCAATGGCGAGAGTCCCGGCTTGATCGCGTTTTCTTTGTCCCTTTAAAATCCGGAGTGATTTGAAACCGATGAGTATGTTGCGCGCGATGCAAAACAACCGATCCAGGGAACCGCTCACGCTCGCCCAGCGCGCGATCTGTGTGGCTGCGTTCTCCACGCTACTGGCCGCCTGTGCGACGCGGCTCGACAACGCGCCCGTCGTCGATCGCTCCGGCTCGCTCGGCACGACCGCCGCCGCGCAGCCCGCGGTGCCGCTCGGCCCGCCGCCCCCCGGCTTCTACCGTGTGAAGCCGGGCGACACGCTGTACCGGATTGCGCTCGAGAACGGGCAGAACTATCGCGACATCGCGACGTGGAACAATCTGGCGAACCCGAACCAGATCGAAGTCGACCAGTTGCTGCGCGTGGCGCCGCCGGGCGGCGCTGCGGTTGCGGGCGCACCGGCTACCGCGCCGATCGCGGGTGCCGCGGTGGCGACCGCGCCGCTGAGCAGCGGTCCGGCAACGCCGGCCGCCGGCACGTCGTCGGCACTTGCCGCCACGCCGCCGGCTGCGGCAACCGGGTCGAGCGATACGGCGGCTGCCCCGAGCGGCCCCGTGACGTTCGCGTGGCCCGCGCGCGGGCCCGTGCTGAACGGGTTCGACGACGCGAAGAACAAGGGCGTCAATATCGGCGGCACGGCCGGCGAGACCGTGAAGGCGGCAGCGGACGGCCGGGTCGTTTACTCCGGCAATGGCCTGCGTGGTTACGGCAACCTCATTATCATCAAACACGATGCAACTTACCTCACGGCGTATGCACACAATCGCGCTTTGATGGTAAAAGAGGGGGACGCGGTAACGAAGGGGCAGAAGATCGCCGAGATGGGTAACAGCGATGCCGACCGCGTGATGCTGCATTTCGAGGTTCGCCGGCAGGGTAAACCTGTCGATCCGCTGAAGTATTTGCCGCCTCAATAACCGAGACGACCATGCCGAAATCGAAGCGCCACGAGCCGCAAGCCGAGTCTGAGAAGATCAGTCGTGCCACGCAAGCATCGGTGGGGCGATCGGGTGCTTCGACGGACGACGAAGACGACGTCGCGGAAAACGAACGTGATCTCGAGGCACGTGACGCCGAGTCGGACGCGGACGGTGGCGACGACGAGCGCGAAGGGCGTTCGGAAGCAGCGCCCGACGTCGACGATTTCCGCACGATCCTGCAAGCCGAGCTCACGGCCGACACGATTCAGCATTACCTGAACCGGATCAGCGTGAAGCCGCTGCTGACCGTCGAGGAAGAGCAGCGCTATTCCCGCCTCGCGAAGGCCGGCGAATTCGAGGCCCGGCAGGTGATGATCGAGCGCAACCTGCGTCTCGTCGTCAGCATCGCGAAGGGGTACCTGAACCGCGGCGTGCCGCTGCTCGACCTGATCGAGGAGGGTAACCTCGGCCTGATGCACGCGATCGAGAAATTCGACCCGACGCGCGGTTTCCGTTTCTCGACCTACGCGACATGGTGGATCCGGCAGAGCATCGAGCGGGCGATCATGAACCAGGCCCGCACGGTGCGCCTGCCCGTGCACGTGATCCGCGAACTGAACCAGGTGCTGCGCGCGAAGCGCCACCTCGAAAAGAATTCGATGTCGACGGGCGAGGCGGCCGAGCGCCGCGAAGCCAGTATCGACGATATCGCCTATCTCACCGGCAAGACCGCCGAGGAAGTCACCGATATCCTTGCGCTCAACGAACACACGGCGTCGCTCGACGCGCCGCTCGATCTCGATCCCGCGAGCAGCCTGCTCGACCTGTTGCCCGACGACCAGAGCCAGTCGCCCGACGCCGAGGTGCAGCACCGCGAGCTCGAAACGCTGACGCGCGCGTGGCTGTCGCGGCTGTCCGACAAGCACCGGCATGTGATCGAGCGCCGCTTCGGCCTGAACCACATCGAACCGGCGACGCTCGAGGAGCTGGCCGACGAGATGGGGCTCACGCGCGAGCGCGTGCGGCAGATCCAGCAGGAAGCGCTGGTGCGCCTCAAGCGGTTCTTTGCCTCCAACGGCGTGCGCAAGGACGCCGTTCTGTAACTGATGACTCCGATTCTCGTTTTTGACATCGAGACGATTCCCGATGTCGACGGCATTCGCCGTCTGGAAGACCTGCCTGCGACGCTCGACGATGCCGCGGTGGCCGAACACGCGTTCGCTGCGCGCCGCGAGAAGACCGGCGGCGATTTCCTGCCGCACCACCTGCAGCGGATCGCGGCGATCTCGTGCGTGTTCCGCGACAACAACGGCTTTCGCGTGCGCTCGCTCGGGACGCCGCAGGACAACGAAGCGACGCTGATCCAGTCGTTTTACCGCGTGATCGAGAAATACACACCGCAGCTCGTGTCGTGGAACGGCGGCGGCTTCGATCTGCCGGTGCTGCATTACCGCGCGCTCGTGCACGGCATTCCCGCGACCCGCTACTGGGATCTCGGCGAGGACGACCGCGAATTCAAGTGGAACAACTACATCTCGCGCTATCACTCGCGGCATACCGACCTGATGGACGTGCTCGCGATGTATCAGGCGCGCGCAAATGCGCCGCTCGACGCGCTGGCGAAGCTGTGCGGCTTCCCGGGCAAGCTCGGGATGGATGGCAGCCAGGTGTGGCCGGCGTTCCGGGATGGCCGGATCGACGAAATCCGCAATTATTGCGAAACCGACGTCGTCAACACCTACCTGCTGTACTGCCGGTTCCAGTTGATGCGCGGCGGCCTGACGCCGAGCGAGTACGCGGACGAGATCCTGATCGTGAAGAACGCGCTCGCGCTGGAACCGGCGCCGCACTGGGCCGAGTACCTGGCCGGCTTCGACGCGTAGCGCGGGCGGCCCGCGCCGCAACCGGCGCGATCAGGCCAGTTCGAGCAGCACCGGCTGGTGATCCGACGCGCGCACGTCGCCGTCGATCTCGCAGCGGATGACGCGCGGCAGCAGCGTGTCGGTCACGAACACGAAGTCGCACGCGAGCGGCCCTTCCGACCATTGCACCGTATCGTGGACGCCGGCCGTCGGCGGCGGCGTGCGGCCCGGGTGTCGTGCGACCCACGCGTCGACGAAGCGCGGCGCGTCGGCGATCGGCGCCAGGAAGCGCCGGTACGCATCGCTGTCGAATGCGCTGTTGAAATCGCCGCAGACGATCGCATCGCGCGGCTGGCCGGTCGCGCTGAACGGCCCCTCGGCGGTCTCGGCGGGCGCCGGGCATGCCGCGTGCGCGCAGGCCTCGCGATGCCGGTCGCGCAGCGCGCCGACCTGCGCAAGCCGCTGGCGCGCCGAGTAATACTCCAGATGCGTGGTGACCACGCGCAACGGCCCGAACGGCGCCTGCACCTCGACGTCGAGCGCGACGCGCGGCATCGACGGCGCGCCGGCGTCGGCCGGCCACGGCAGCAACTGGCGCAGCACGCGTCCGGCCGGCAGCCGCGTCGCGATCGCGTTGCCGAACTGGCGGCGCGGAGCGCCCGGTTCGATCGCCGGCAAGTCGGCGCCGATCGCTTCGATGATCGTGTAGCCGGGCAGCCGCGCCGCGAGTTCGGCGAACTGGTCGGGGCCGGGGCCGCCGGGCAGCGCGCCGAAGCCGCGCGTGACCTCCTGCAGGCACAGCACGTCGAAATCGCCGAGGCGCTGGATCGCCGAGACGGTTCGGGAAAGGTCGACGATGCCGTCCGCGTCCCGACCCCATTGGATGTTCCAGTCGATCAGTCGCATGGTCGAATCTCCTGTCGGGCGGATGCGGGCCCGAGGGCTTGCCCCGGCCGGTTCCGCGGCATGCCGGGGCGGGCGCCTCCCGAAGTCGCGTGAACGGCCGTGCGAGCGCCACGCAGGGCCGTCCATGTGCAAGTGTCGCCGCTTGCCCGATCCAAAGCGCGCGATACGGGCCTGCGTCGTCTACAATCTCGCCTTCTTCAACGTTTGTCAGGAAAAGCTGGTGTCCGAAGCCGTCCCCACTTCTGCGCGCAAATCGAAAAATGCGCCCGTCGCGCCCGGGCCCGCCCCGGTTCTCGAGATCGAATCGCTCGACATGGAAGCGCGCGGTGTCGGCCGCACGATCACCGAGGACGGCGAGCCGGGCAAGGTCATCTTCGTCGAAGGCGCGTTGCCGGGCGAGCGCGTGACCTATTCGAGCTACCGCCGCAAGCCCAGCTACGAGCAGGCGACGGTTGTCGACATTCTGCGCCCGAGCGTGATGCGCACGCAGCCGAAATGCAAGTTCTTCGGCACCTGCGGCGGCTGCTCGATGCAGCATCTCGACATGCGCGCGCAGGTGGCGGTCAAGCAGCGTGTGCTCGAGGACAACCTGTGGCACCTGGCGAAGCTGCGCGCGGAAACGATGTTCGCGCCGATCCACGGCCCGTCGTGGGGTTATCGCTATCGTGCGCGCCTGACCGTGCGCAACGTGGCGAAGAAGGGCGGCGTGCTGGTCGGCTTCCACGAGAAGAAGAGCAGCTATGTTGCCGACATGACGAGCTGCGAAGTGTTGCCGCCGCACGTGTCGGCGATGCTGGTGCCGCTGCGCCGGCTCGTCGAAGGGCTGTCGATCCGCGATCGCATGCCGCAGATCGAACTCGCGGTCGGCTCGGAAGTCACGGCGCTCGTGCTGCGCGTGCTGGAGCCGATCAACGCGGACGACGAAGCGCTGCTGCGTGCGTTCGCCGACGAGCACAAGGTGCAGTTCTGGCTGCAGCCGAAGGGCCCGGACACGGTGACGCCGTTCTACCCGCTCGACGTATCGCTCGACTACACGCTGCCGGAATTCGGCATCCGCATGCCGTTCAAGCCGACTGACTTCACGCAGGTCAATCACCAGATCAACCGCGTGCTGGTGGGCCGCGCGCTACGCCTGCTCGCGCCGTCGCGCGACGACCGCGTGCTCGACCTGTTCTGCGGGATCGGCAACTTCACGCTGCCGCTCGCGCGGCTGTCGCGCGAAGTGATGGGTATCGAGGGCAGCGACACGCTGACGACGCGCGCGCTGGCGAATGCGCGCGAGAACGGTGTCGACGGCCACACGACGTTCGCCTGCCGGAACCTGTTCGAAGTGACGGGCGACGACCTGCGCGCGCTCGGCGCCTTCGACAAGTTCCTGATCGACCCGCCGCGCGAAGGCGCGCTCGCGGTGTCGAAGGCGCTGGCCGAGATCGCGCAGAGCGGCGAAGGCCCGCTGCCGAAGCGGATCGTCTACGTGTCGTGCAACCCGTCGACGCTCGCGCGCGACGCGGGCCTGCTCGTGCACGAGGCCGGTTACCGGCTCAAGGGTGCCGGTGTCGTCAACATGTTCCCGAATACGTCGCACGTCGAATCGATCGCGCTGTTCGAGCGCGACTGAGCCGGGCGGCGGACGTAAAAAAACCGGCCCGAGGGCCGGTTTTTTCCTGAGGCGTGGCGAGCGTCAGTTGCGGTTGCCGCCGAAGATGCCGAGCAGGGCAAGCAGGTTCGTGAACACGTTGTACAGGTCGAGGTAGATCGCGAGCGTGGCCGAGATGTAGTTCGTCTCGCCGCCGTTCACGACGCGCTGGACGTCGAACAGCATGTAGGCCGAGAAGATCGCGATTGCGAGCACCGACACGGTGAGCATCAGCGCCGGCAGCTGCAGGAAGATGTTCGCGACCGAGGCGAGCAGGATCACGATCACGCCCATGAACAGCCACTTGCCGAGACCCGAGAAATCGCGCTTGCTGACGGTGGCGATCGTTGCCATCGCGGCGAAGATGATGCCGGTGCCGCCGAACGCGAGCATGATCAGCGACGGGCCGTTCGAGAAGCCGAGGATGAAGCTCAGCAGCCGCGACAGCATCAGGCCCATGAAGAACGTGAAGCCGAGCAGCACGAACACGCCGGCCGCGCTGTTTTTCGTCCGCTCGATCGCGAACATGAAGCCGAACGCGATCGCGAAGAATGCGAGCAGGCTCATCATCGGGCTCGTGGCCGCGAACAGCGAGAAGCCCGTCGCGACGCCGACCCAGGCGCCCAGCACGGTCGGTACCATCGATAGCGCGAGCAGCCAGTACGTGTTCCGCAGCACGCGGTTGCGAACCTCGGCGGTGCTGACGGAACCGCCGCGGCCGAAATTGTACGGATAGTCGTTCATGGTTTCTCCTAACATTGAACGCGTGGGCGTCCGGGGCCGGTTCGGCACACGCGGTGTGCGGCGCAGCAAACCGGAGCAGCTATGGCTAAGATACGTTCCGTGCCGGGAGGTTTCAATGGCCGTGCGGCACAAAACATATGGATTCTGAACCTTTCATTCGTGTAAGGGTTCAATCGCAATGATACACGGGATCGTGCTACAATAGCGGATTCATTTGAACCTGTAACTTCTTAATTTTTTGGAGTTTTTATGGCAATCGAGCGCACCCTGTCGATCATCAAGCCGGATGCGGTGGCAAAGAACGTGATCGGCCAGATCTACAGCCGTTTCGAAGGCGCCGGCCTGAAGATCATCGCATCGCGCATGGCGCACCTGTCGCGCGCTGACGCAGAGAAGTTCTACGCGGTTCACGCTGCACGTCCGTTCTTCAAGGACCTCGTCGATTTCATGATCTCGGGCCCGGTGATGATCCAGGTCCTGGAAGGTGAAGGCGCGATCCTGAAGAACCGCGACCTGATGGGCGCAACGGATCCGAAGAAGGCAGAAAAGGGCACGATCCGCGCCGATTTCGCCGACAGCATCGACGCGAACGCGGTGCACGGCTCGGACGCGGCTGAAACGGCAGCGGTCGAAGTCGCTTTCTTCTTCCCGGAAATGAACGTTTACTCGCGTTAAGCCCTGGCTGACAGCAAGTAGGCCGGATTCAGCGCACGCGGCAAGGCAGCACATCATGACGAGCGAAACTTCCGTCAATCTTCTCGACTTCGATGCCGAGGGTCTTGTCGCGTACTGCGGCAGCCTTGGCGAGAAGCCGTTCCGCGCCAAGCAGTTGCAGCGCTGGATCCACCAGTACAACGCCGGCGATTTCGACGGCATGACCGATCTTGCGAAGTCCCTGAGAGAAAAGCTCAAGGGCCGCGCATCGATCGTGATGCCCGATATCGCCAGCGATCACGTTTCCACCGACGGCACGCGCAAGTGGCTGATCGACGTCGGAAACGGCAATGCGGTCGAAACCGTGTTCATCCCGGAAGAAACGCGCGGCACGCTGTGCGTGTCGTCGCAGGCCGGGTGCGCGGTCAACTGCCGCTTCTGTTCGACGGGCAAGCAGGGCTTTTCCCGCAACCTGTCGACAGCCGAAATCATCGGCCAGCTCCGCATGGCCGAATTTGCATTGCGAGCGTCGCTGGGCCGCGCGCCCGGTCCGAACGGCAAGGCCGAACGGGTCGTCACCAACGTGGTGATGATGGGCATGGGCGAGCCGCTCCTGAACTACAGCGCGGTCGTGCCCGCGATGCGGCTGATGCTCGACGACAACGCGTACGGCCTGTCGCGCCGCCGCGTCACGCTGTCCACGTCGGGCGTGGTGCCGATGATGGACCGCCTCGGCGCCGAGCTGCCGGTCGCGCTGGCCGTTTCGCTGCACGCGCCGAACGACGCGCTGCGCGACGAGCTGGTGCCGCTCAACAAGAAGTATCCGCTGCGTGAGCTGATGGCTGCGTGCCAGCGTTATCTGAAAGTCGCGCCGCGCGACTTCATCACTTTCGAATACTGCATGCTCGACGGCGTCAACGACACCGAAGCGCATGCGCGCGAACTGCTGGCCGTCACGCGCGACGTGCCGTGCAAGTTCAACCTGATCCCGTTCAATCCGTTTCCGGAATCGGGCCTCATCCGCTCGAAGCCGGAGCAGATCAAGCGTTTTGCACAGGTCCTCATCGACGCGGGTGTCGTCACGACCGTGCGCAAGACGCGCGGCGACGACATCGACGCTGCGTGCGGCCAGTTGGCCGGCGCCGTGAAGGACCGCACGCGCCTCGCGGAACGAACGGGCGCAGCAGGAAAAATCATCGAAGTTCGGGCGGTTTGACGGGGATGCCCGAACCTTTTGGCGGTACAGCACGCGAATAGCGATCGGTCGCGGCGCCTCGGCGCCGCGCATGGTATGAACAGTTGCGGACGCGGGCCGGCGGGAGCCGGCGGCGGCCGCCAGTGAAGAAGAATCGACGCGAGGACAAGGATGAGTGAGCCGCAGCCGACTAACGGCGCAGAGACGAATGCCGCGAAGCCGGCACCGGCGGGACTGGAATCGCTGGCGGCGGTCGGCAGCCGGCTGGCGCAGCTTCGGGAGACGAAGGGCTGGTCGGTCGACGACGTATCGGCGCGACTCAAGGTCGCACCGCAGAAGCTCCGGGCACTCGAGGCCGGCGACATCAGCCATTTGCCCGGTGTGACGTTCGCGCTCGGTGTCGTGCGCAGTTACGCGAAGATGCTCGGCGTCGATCCGGAGCCGTTCGCGCAGGCGCTGCGCCGTGAGCGCGGGGTGCCGGAAGTCGATCTGTCGATGCCCGCGTCGTCGGGGACGGATCTGCCGCGCGGCCGCGTGTCGATTCCGCTGGGCGGTTCGTCGCGCCACCATCCGTGGCTGTGGGGAACGGCGATCGTCGTCGTCGCGGTGGTCGCCGTACTGATGTGGCACACTGGCGGCGATTCGTCGAGCCTGCTCGCGCGCTTCAAGGGCGGCGACACGGAGCACGCGTCGGCCGCGAGTGCGTCGGCGGCATCCTCGTCGTCGGTCGAAGAGGCTGCCTCGAGCGGCGCATCGGCTGTCACCGCCAATGAGGTTCCGGCCCCGGCGGCCGCTTCGGCCGCCCCGGCGGTGCAGGCGATTGCATCCGCTGTCCCGGCGCCCGTGGCGCCGGTTGCGGCTGCTGCTGCGTCGCAGCCCGTCGTGGCAACGACGGCGGCAAGCGCTGCCGCGCCGGCGCAGCCGGCGAGCGTCGTGGCCGCGGCAGGCCAGTCGATGGTCGAACTGAAGGTCAAGCAGGATTGCTGGTTCAGCGTGCGCGACAAGAACGGCAAGGAGCTGTTCTCGGCGATGGTGCGGGCTGGCGAAACGAAGCAGGTCGCCGGCGACGGGCCGTTCAAGGTCACGATCGGCAACAAGGCAGGCCTCGACGCAGTCGCGTTCGACGGAAAACCTGTCGATCCGGCAAAATATTCGGCAGCGCGGGGTAATGTGGCACGGTTCACGTTGCCCTGACGTCAAGCGCCGTGGCGAAGGCCTGTCGTCGATATCGGCAGGCCGTGCGGGCACGGCGCTTTTTCAATTCATGCGCCGCGTCGCGGCGCATTCCGCGTAAATGGATCTATCGATGCAATCCGAAGCTCAATCCCCACGCAGCAGTCAGATTTGTTCAACCGAGCCGGTGTTCGGCGGGCATCAGCCGCGCCGCGTATCGCATGCGGTGGATGTCCGCTGGGGCGGGCAACTCGTGACGATCGGCGGCGACGCGCCGGTGCGCGTGCAGTCGATGACGAATACCGACACGGCCGACGCGATCGGCACGGCGATCCAGATCAAGGAACTCGCGAACGCAGGCTCCGAACTGGTGCGCATCACGGTCAACACGCCCGAGGCCGCGGCCGCCGTGCCGGCGATCCGCGAGCAGCTCGACCGGATGGGCGTGACCGTGCCGCTGGTCGGCGATTTCCACTACAACGGCCACCTGCTGCTGCGCGATTACCCGGGCTGCGCGGAAGCGCTGTCGAAGTACCGGATCAACCCGGGTAACGTCGGCCAGGGCGCGAAACGCGATACGCAGTTCGCGCTGATGATCGAGGCCGCGGCCAAATACGACAAGGTCGTGCGAATCGGCGTGAACTGGGGCAGCCTCGACCAGGACCTGCTCGCGCGCATGATGGACGAGAACGGTGCGCGTGCGCAGCCGTGGGGCGCGCAAAGCGTGATGTACGAAGCGCTGATCCAGTCGGCGATCGGCTCGGCCGAACGTGCGGTCGAACTCGGCCTCGGCCGCGACCGCATCGTGCTGTCGTGCAAGGTCAGCGGCGTGCAGGACCTGATCGCCGTGTACCGCGAGCTCGGCCGCCGCTGCGGCTTTGCGCTGCACCTCGGGCTGACCGAGGCCGGCATGGGCTCGAAGGGCATCGTCGCATCGACGGCCGCGCTCGGCGTGCTGCTGCAGGAAGGGATCGGCGACACGATCCGCATCTCGCTGACGCCGGAGCCGGGCGCATCGCGCACGGGTGAAGTGATCGTCGGCCAGGAAATCCTGCAAACGATGGGCCTGCGCTCGTTCGCGCCGATGGTGATCGCGTGCCCGGGCTGCGGCCGCACGACGAGCACGCTGTTCCAGGAACTCGCGATGCAGATCCAGACCTATCTGCGCGAGCAGATGCCGGTCTGGCGCAAGGAATATCCGGGCGTCGAGAAGATGAACGTCGCGGTGATGGGCTGTATCGTCAACGGCCCGGGTGAATCGAAGCACGCGAACATCGGCATCAGCCTGCCGGGTTCGGGCGAGAACCCGGCCGCCCCCGTCTTCATCGACGGCGAGAAGGTCAAGACGCTGCGCGGCGAGCGGATCGCCGAGGAATTCCAGCAGATCGTCAGCGACTACGTCGCACGCAATTACGGCCGCACCGAGGCCCTGAACTAATTCGTCCACACACACGAACGATGACTGAACAGAAACGCAAGATCGAGAAGCTCACCGGCGTCAAAGGCATGAACGACATCCTTCCGCAGGATGCCGGCCTGTGGGAATTCTTCGAAGCTACCGTGAAATCGCTGCTGCGCGCGTACGGCTACCAGAACATCCGCACGCCGATCGTCGAACACACGCAGCTCTTCACGCGCGGCATCGGCGAAGTCACCGACATCGTCGAGAAGGAGATGTACAGCTTCACCGACGCGCTGAACGGCGAGAACCTGACGATGCGCCCGGAAAACACCGCGGCCGTCGTGCGCGCGTCGATCGAGCACAACATGCTGTACGACGGCCCGAAGCGCCTGTGGTACATCGGCCCGATGTTCCGTCACGAGCGTCCGCAGCGCGGCCGCTATCGCCAGTTCCACCAGGTCGGCGTCGAGGCGCTCGGCTTCGCGGGCCCCGATGCGGATGCCGAGATCATCATGATGTGCCAGCGCCTGTGGGACGACCTCGGCCTGACCGGCATCAAGCTCGAGATCAACTCGCTCGGCCTCGCCGAAGAGCGCGCCGCACACCGCGTCGAGCTGATCAAGTACCTCGAGCAGTTCGCCGACGTGCTCGACGAGGACGCCAAGCGCCGTCTGTATACGAATCCGCTGCGCGTGCTCGACACGAAGAATCCCGCGCTGCAGGAAATCGCGCAGAACGCGCCGAAGCTGATCGACTTCCTCGGTGAAGAATCGCGCGCGCACTTCGAAGGGCTGCAGCGCCTGCTGCTCGCGAACAACATTCCGTTCAAGATCAACCCGCGTCTCGTGCGCGGCCTCGATTACTACAACCTGACCGTGTTCGAGTGGGTGACCGACAAGCTCGGCGCGCAGGGCACGGTTGCGGCCGGCGGTCGCTACGATCCGCTGATCGAGCAGCTCGGCGGCAAGCCGACCGCCGCGTGCGGCTGGGCGATGGGCATCGAGCGCATCCTCGAGCTGCTGAAGGAAGAGGATCTCGCACCCGAGCAGGAAGGCGTCGACGTGTACGTCGTGCACCAGGGCGACACGGCGCGCGAACAGGCGTTCATCGCGGCCGAGCGCCTGCGCGATACGGGCCTCGACGTGATCTTCCACTGCAGCGCCGACGGCGCGACGGCGAGCTTCAAGTCGCAGATGAAGCGGGCCGACGCAAGCGGCGCCGCGTTCGCGGTGATCTTCGGCGAAGAAGAGGTCGCGAACGGCACGGTGGGCGTGAAAGCGTTGCGCGGTGCGGGTGCGGAAGGGGAAAAGAACGTTCAGCAGACCGTACCGGTCGAAAGCTTGACCGAATTCCTAATCAATGCGATGGTTGCATCCGCCGAAGACGGCGACGACTGATCGCGCTGGCATCCGCTCGACAAGAAAAGCCTGAACAGGAAGGAATCGCTCGCCGATGAGTTATCACGACGAACAAGAATCGATTGAAAGTCTCAAGGCGTGGTGGGCCCGCTGGGGCAACCTCACCACGTGGATCGTGCTCGCGGCGCTCGTCGTCGCGGCCGGTTTCAACGGCTGGAACTACTGGCAGCGCCGTCAGGCCGCCGAGGCGTCCGGGCTGTACGAGCAGGTTCAGAAGGCCGCCGCCGCGAACGACAAGGCGACGATGGCCCGCGCGGCCGGCGACATGGAAGACAAGTTCGGCAGCACGCCGTATGCGCAGATGACGGCGCTCGCGGCCGCGAAGACGCTGTATGCGGCCGGCGACACCGCAGGCGCGAAGGCGCAGCTGCAATGGGCCGTCGATCACGCCAAGGACGACGAGTACAAGCAGATCGCGAAGCTGCGTCTCGCGTCGCTGCTGCTCGACGAAAAGGCGTACGACGCGGGCCTCGCGCTGCTGTCGGGTACGACGGTCGATGCATTCAAGGGCCTCGTGGCCGATCGTCGTGGCGATCTGCTGGCTGCGCAAGGCAAGACCGACGATGCGCGCGCCGCTTACAAGCTCGCACTCGACGGCCTGTCGAAGGACGACCAGTCTGCGCGCCAGCTCGTGCAGTTCAAGCTGGACGCGCTCGGCGGCTGACTCCCGGTCCCCTCAACCTCTTAACTCTGCTTCGCTAACCGATGAATTTGCTGAAACGTTACGCTGTGCCCGTTGCCTGCGCGGCGGCTGTCCTCGCTTTGGCGGCCTGCTCGTCGTCGAAGGACGCGCGCCGCGTGCCGACGCCGCTCACCGAGTTCAAGCCCGTCATGGACGTGCAACAGGTCTGGAAGGCGAGCGTCGGCAAGGGTGGGCGCTACCTGTTCTCGCCGGTGGCCGTGGGCGACGCCGTCTTTGCGGCGGGCGAAAACGGTTCGGTCGAGAAGATCGATGCGAAGACGGGCCAGACCATCTGGCGCTCGAAGGTCGGTTCGGACCTGTCGGCCGGTGTCGGCAGCGACGGCAACCTGACTGCGGTCGGCGCACTGAAGGGCGGTGTGTTCGTGCTGGGCCCGGACGGCAAGCAACTGTGGAAGACGGCAGTGCAGGGCGAGATCTTCTCGCCGCCGCTCGTCGGCAACGGCCTCGTGGTCGTCCGCACGATCGACGGCCAGGTGATCGCGTTCAACGCGCAGACGGGCGAACAGAAGTGGAACTACCGCAACCGTGCGGTGCCGCTGAATCTGCGCGTGTCGGCCGGCATGACGTTCGCGGGGGATGCGGCCGTGCTGGCAGGCTTCCCGGGCGGCGGTCTCGTTGCGATCAACCTGCAGACGGGCGAGCCGTTCTGGCAGACCCCGGTGTCGTTCCCGAAGGGCGTGACCGAGGTCGAGCGCATCAATGATGTCAGCGGCCCGCCGACGCTCGTGGGTGCGGAAGCCTGCGCGGTGACGTTCCAGGGTCAGCTCGGCTGCTTCGATGCGAACTCGGGCCGTGCGCTGTGGGAAAAGCCGTTCTCGAGCCGCAGCGGTCTCGCTCAGGACGATTCGGTGGTCGCCGGCGGCGACGACTGGTCGGTCGTGACCGCGTACGACGCGGCCTCGGGCAACCAGCTGTGGCGCAACGACAAGCTGAAGAGCCGTGACGTCGGCGTGCCGTACCTGCTCGGGCACGCGGTCGTGATGGGCGATTACAAGGGCTTCGTGCACTTCCTGTCGCGCGAAGACGGCAGCTTCATCGCCCGGATGAAGACCGACGGCAGCGCGATTGCAGCGGCGCCGGTCCTCGCGGGCAATACGCTCGTGGTGCAGACGAAGGACGGCGGCCTGTACGGGTTCCGTCCGCGCTGACGCGCAGGAAAAACAGGTGCGGCCGGGGCGCGGCGGGCTTGTCCCGCGCGCCCCGGCCGTGCAGCATGAGGGCGGCCGGTGTTCCCGGCCGCTCGGTATTTGAAAGGCAGTTCGAGACGAAAGACGACGGCGCGCAACGCGCGCCGGGCGCGCGCATCCGAGGCGGCGCGAATTCGTGATATTTTCATTCAGCGCAGCCGCCCGCAGCAGCGGGCCTCCCGCTGCTGCGCTTCACCGTAGAAAACACAGATGAAACCGGTCATTGCCCTCGTTGGGCGCCCCAATGTGGGGAAATCCACGCTGTTCAACCGGCTCACGCGTTCGCGCGATGCGCTGGTCGCCGACTTGCCGGGCCTGACGCGCGATCGCCATTACGGCGAAGGGCGCGTCGGCGAACGCCCGTACCTGGTCGTCGATACGGGCGGCTTCGAACCCGTCGCGAAGGACGGCATCCTGCACGAAATGGCGCGCCAGACGCGGCAGGCCGTCGAGGAAGCCGACATCGTCGTCTTCATCGTCGACGGCCGCAACGGGCTCGCGCCGCAGGACAAGTCGATCGCCGACTACCTGCGCAAGACCGGCCGGCCGATCTTCCTCGTCGTCAACAAGGCCGAGGGGATGAAGTACACGTCGGTCGCGGCCGACTTCTACGAGCTCGGGCTCGGCGACCCGCGCGCGATTTCGGCCGCGCACGGCGACGGCGTGACCGACATGATCAACGAGGCGCTGGAGGTTGCTTACGCCGACCGCCCGGAGGAAGAGGACGAGAACGACCCGTCGCGCGGCATCAAGATCGCGATCGTCGGCCGTCCGAACGTCGGCAAGTCGACGCTCGTGAACGCGCTGATCGGCGAGGATCGCGTGATCGCGTTCGACATGCCGGGTACGACGCGCGATTCGATCTACGTCGACTTCGAACGTAACGGCAAGAAATACACGCTGATCGACACGGCCGGCCTGCGGCGTCGCGGCAAGGTGTTCGAGGCGATCGAGAAGTTCTCGGTGGTGAAGACGCTGCAGTCGATCTCCGATGCGAACGTCGTCATTCTTCTGCTGGATGCGCAGCAGGATATTTCGGACCAGGACGCGCACATCGCCGGCTTCGTCGTCGAGCAGGGCCGTGCGCTCGTGATCGGCGTCAACAAGTGGGACGGTCTCGACGAACACGCGCGCGACCGCGCGAAAGCGGATTTGACCCGCAAGCTGAAATTCCTCGACTTCGCGAAGTCGCACTTCATTTCGGCTGCGAAGAAGACGGGCATTGGCGCGCTGATGCGCTCGGTTGATGACGCGTACGCAGCGGCGATGGCGAAGCTGCCGACGCCGAAGCTCACGCGCGCGCTGATCGAGGCCGTCGAATTCCAGCAGCCGCGCCGTCGCGGCCCGGTGCGTCCGAAGCTGCGCTATGCGCACCAGGGCGGCCAGAATCCGCCGCTGATCGTCATCCACGGCAACGCGCTCGACGCGGTCACGGAAACCTACAAACGCTACCTCGAAAACCGGTTCCGCGAAACTTTCTCGCTGACCGGGACTCCATTGCGCATAGAGTTCCGTTCGTCGAACAACCCGTACGCGGACAAGGGCTGAAGCACGCCCCGCAAGGGTAGGCCGCAAGGCCTACGCCCCGGGCGGGGCAGGCAAAATCGGCTATAGTGTAGCGATTGGCGCCGGATCTCTTTTTCTTCGCCGCCAATCCAGATCAACCTGCAAAAAAAGATGGAGTACGCCATGAGCAACAAAGGGCAATTGTTACAAGACCCGTTTTTGAACGCACTGCGCAAAGAGCACGTTCCCGTTTCGATCTACCTCGTCAACGGCATCAAGCTTCAAGGGAACATTGAATCGTTCGACCAGTACGTCGTGTTGCTCCGTAATACGGTGACCCAGATGGTCTACAAGCACGCCATCTCGACGGTCGTGCCGGCGCGTCCGGTGAATTTCCACCCGGACGCGGAAGCCACCACGTCCTAACCTATCGCAGCGGCCGGCATCCGGTCGCCGCGAGCGACCGATGCCAGCCGCCTTATCTTGACACCCGATAATTTGATCAACGCAGCGCTCGTCGGCATCGATTTCGGCAAGACCGATTTCGAAGCCAGTCTCGAAGAACTCAGTCTTCTCGCCTCCAGCGCGGGGGCCCGTCCCGCCGTCACCCTCACGGGTCGTCGCGCCAGTCCCGATGCCAAGATGTTCATTGGCAGCGGCAAAGCCGAAGAACTACGGCTTGCGTGCGACGCGCACAACGTCGAAATCGTCATCTTCAACCACGCCCTGGCGCCGGCCCAGCAACGCAATCTGGAGCAGGCACTTAACAGGCGTGTGGTCGATCGCACGAGCCTCATCCTCGATATCTTCGCGCAGCGCGCCCGCAGCCACGAAGGCAAGCTGCAGGTCGAACTCGCGCAGCTGCAATACCTGTCGACGCGGCTCATTCGTGCGTGGACCCACCTTGAACGGCAGAAGGGCGGTATCGGCCTGCGCGGCCCCGGCGAAACGCAGCTCGAAACCGACCGCCGGCTGATCGGCGAGCGCATCAAGATGCTGAAGTCGCGGCTCGACCGGCTGCGCCGGCAGCACAGCACGCAGCGTCGGCAGCGCGCGCGCAGCGGCACGATGTCGGTGTCGCTCGTCGGCTATACGAACGCAGGCAAGTCGACGCTGTTCAATGCGCTGACGAAAGCACAGGCTTACGCGGCCGACCAGCTGTTCGCCACGCTCGATACGACGTCGCGGCGCGTGTACCTCGGCGACGAGGTCGGCCAGATCGTCGTGTCCGATACGGTCGGGTTCATCCGCGAGCTGCCTCACCAGCTCGTCGCGGCCTTCCGCGCGACCCTCGAGGAAACGATCCACGCGGATCTGCTGCTGCATGTGGTCGATGCGTCGAGCGCGGTCAGGCTCGAGCAGATCGAGCAGGTCAACGGCGTGCTGCACGAGATCGGCGCGGACACGATCCGGCAGGTGCTGGTGTTCAACAAGATCGACGCCGTGCCCGAGCTGGCGGCCCGCGGCGACGCGGTCGAGCGGGACGAATATGGTAATATTTCGCGCGTCTTTTTGAGCGCGCGCACCGGTCAGGGTCTTGATACGTTGCGTGCCGCCATCGCCGAAATCGCCTCCGCGGAACACCTCTCCAGTGCGACGTTACCCAGCGGCGCGCTCGACGGCGCACCCGCAGAACCACACGAAGACCACACGATTTCCGAACACGGGCGCTAACCGGTCCCGGCCGGTTCGCCGGCGTCTTATCTGGTGAACAAACTCTGGTGAACGAATACAACGAGCGGAGTACCTGGCGGCGGATGCGCGCCTTGCTGTCGATCAACGATCCCCGCTGGGGACGCGGCGAAGGCAATGGCAAGGACGGATCCCGTCCGCGTCCGAACGAATCGAAGCGTCCGCAAGGCGGCGACGGCGATGGTCCGCCCGATCTCGACGAGATGTGGCGCAACTTCAACCGGCGCTTGAGCGGCCTTTTCGGCGGCAAGGGCGGCAACGGCTTCCGTCCTGACAACGGGCGGGCTGCACGCGTCGGCGTCGGCATTGTGATCGGCGTGCTGGTCGCAGTCTATGCAGGCAGCGGGCTGTTCGTCGTGCAGGAGGGCCAGACAGGCGTCGTGCTGCAGCTCGGCAAGCTGTCGGGCACGGTCGGCCAGGGCGTGCACTGGCGCGCGCCGTATCCGTTCGCGTCGCACGAGATCGTCGACACGTCGCAGGTCCGCTCGATCGAGATCGGCCGCAACAATGTCGTGCGTCTCGCGAACGTGAAGGAAGCCGCGATGCTGACGCGCGACGCCGACATCGTCGACGTGCGTTTCATCGTCCAGTACCGGATCCGTTCGGCGACCGACTACCTGTTCCGCAGCATCGATCCCGAACGCAGCGTGTCGCAGGCCGCGCAGGCCGCGGTGCGCGCGATCGTCGGCACGCGCAGCGCGGCCGACATGCTGAACCAGGACCGCGACGCGCTGCGCGAGCAGCTTTCCGCCGCGATCCAGCGCGATCTCGACCGCTACCAGTCGGGCCTCGAAGTGACGGCCGTCACGATGCAGAGCGTCGCGGCGCCGGAGCAGACGCAGGCTGCCTACGCCGAAGTCGCGAAGGCGCGCGACGAGCGCGAGGCCGCCAAGCGTGCCGCGCAGGCGTATGCAAGCGATCTGTTGCCGAAGGCGCAGGGCGATGCCGCGAAGCTCGTCGACGAAGCGAAGGCCTACGCCGATCGCGTGGTCACGCAGGCCGAAGGCGACGCCGACCGCTTCAAGCAGGTCTACGCGCAGTACTCGAAGGCGCCCGCGGTGATCCGCGAGCGGATGTACCTCGAGACGATGCAGGAAATCTATTCGAACGCGACGAAGGTGTTCGTCGGCAACAAGGGCGGCAACAGCGTCGTGTACCTGCCGCTCGACAAGCTCGTCGAGCAGGGGCGGCAAAACGCCGCAGCGTCGACCGGCGCGTCCGCGCCCGACGCGGCGTCGGCACCGGCGGCCGTGGCGCCGGCGGCAGCCGCAGCTGTGCCCGCGAGCGCCGCACCGGCCGCCGCGACATCGGGCGTCGATGTGCTGCGATCGCGTGAAGCGTTTCGCAGCCGGTCGCGCGAAGACGATACGAAGTAACGGGGAGCGCAGAACATGAACCGAATCATTGCGCTCGTCGTCGCAATCGTGATCGTTGCCTTCGCGGCGTCGTCGACGGTCCTGACCGTCGATCCGCGCCATACGGCCGTGCTGTCGGGCCGCGACGGCGCGCAGCCCGAACTCGCAGGCCCCGGCATCCATTTCAAGCTGCCGCCGCCGCTGCAGACGGCCACGCTGATCGACACGCGCCTGCAGTCGCTCGAGTCGTCCGATCCGCTGCAACTGGCAACCGAAGACAAGCACGACCTGCTCGTCGCGTATGCGGCGAAGTATCGGATCAGCGATCCGATGAAGTATTTCACCGCGACGGGCGGCGACCCGGCGGCGGCGACCGAACGGCTGTCCGGCGCGCTGAAGAGTGCGCTCGGCGACGCGTTCGGTACGCGCGCGCTCGACGATGCGCTCGGTGGCCAGCGCGCGATCGCCGATGCGGCCCGCGATGCGGCGAAGGCGAAAGCGTCCGGTTTCGGCGTCGATGTGGTCGACGTCCAGCTGACGCGCGTCGACCTGCCGGCCGCGCAGACGGATGCCGTCTACCAACGGATGATCGGCGCGTTGCGCGATCAGGCTGCACAGGTGCGCGCGCAAGGTGCGTCCGACGTCGAGCAGATCAAGGCCGACGCCGAACGCGAACAGCAGGCCGTGCTCGCGAACGCGTACAAGTCCGCCCAGACGATCAAGGGCGAGGGCGACGCGAAGGCCGCGACGATTGCCGCCGATGCGTTCGGCCGCGATCCGCAGTTCTATCAGTTCTACGCGAGCCTGCAGGCCTACCGGAACACGTTCAAGCGCAACGACATCATCGTCGTCGATCCTGACAGCGAGTTCTTCCGCTTCATGCGCAGCCCGACGGGCGGTGCCGCACCGGCGGCACCTGCTCCCCGCAAACATTGACCTTGGGGCGCCGCGTCGAGCGGCGCCGTCGCTCGCATGGACCTGGCTGGCTCGTTGTTGCTCGCAGTAGCGCTGATGCTGATCATCGAGGGGGCGTTTCCCTTCGTGTTTCCCGTCGCCTGGCGCGACACGTTTCGTAGAATAGCTGAGCGGCCGCCGCATCATATCCGGATCGGCGGGCTGATCGTGATGGCGCTCGGGCTCGTGCTGCTGCTGCTCGCCACCTGATCCGGAAGGCGCATCCGCCGTTCCGTTCCGCCCGATTCCGAAGTTCCGATTTCAACTCGCGGCGCGTGTGTCGCGCGCCGTTCCCCGTCGTAGGACCGTACCGATGTCGACCTGGTTACTTCCCGAGAATATCGCCGACGTACTGCCGTCGGAAGCGCGCAAGATCGAGGAGCTGCGTCGCAGGCTGCTCGACCGCTTCCGTTCGTACGGCTACGAAATGGTGATGCCGCCGCTGCTCGAGTATCTCGAGTCGCTGCTGACGAGCGGTGGCGCGGACCTTCGTCTGCGCACCTTCAAGCTGGTTGACCAGTTGTCGGGCCGCACGCTCGGCCTGCGCGCGGACATGACGCCGCAGGTGGCACGGATCGACGCGCACCTGTTGAACCGTCAGGGCGTGACGCGTCTCTGCTATGCGGGCCACGTGATGCATACGCGTCCGCGCGGCCTGCACGCGACGCGCGAGCAGATCCAGATCGGCGCCGAAATCTACGGGCATGCCGGGCTGGAAGCCGACCTCGAGATCCAGCAGCTGATGCTCGACGCGCTGCATCTCGCGGGCCTGTCGCGCATCCGCCTCGACCTCGGCCACGCGGGCGTGCTCGCGGCGCTGCTGGCGCGCGACGCGCAGGCCGCCGAGCGTGGCGAGTCGCTGTACGACGCGCTGTCGGGCAAGGACGTGCCGCTCCTGAACGAACTCACCGACGATCTCGGCGCCGATACGCGTGCCGCGCTGCGCGCACTGCCGAACCTCTACGGCGACGCGAGCGTGCTCGCCGAGGCGCGCGCACGCTTGCCGGTCCTGCCCGAAATCACGCGGGCGCTCGACGATCTGGCGCAGCTCGCGGCGCAAGCGAAGGGCGCCGAAGTCGCGATCGATCTCGCCGACCTGCGCGGCTACGCGTACCACAGCGGTGCGATGTTCAGCGCGTACATCGACGGCGTGCCGAACGCGATCGCACGCGGCGGCCGTTACGACCACGTGGGGCAGGCGTACGGCCGTGCCCGCCCGGCAACGGGCTTCTCGCTCGACCTGCGCGAGCTCGCGCGGATTTCGCCGGTCGAGGCGCGCGGCACCGCGATCCTCGCGCCGTGGGCGCAGGACGATGCGCTGGGCGCGGCCGTCGCCGCGCTGCGCGATGCGGGCGAGGTCGTGATCCAGGCACTGCCGGGTCACGATCACGTGCTCGACGAGTTCGCGTGCGACCGTTCGCTCGTCGAGCGCAACGGTGCATGGGTGGTCGAACCCCGATAAACAGGCGTTCGCGGGCCGTGCTTCGGCGTGCATATCGTTGAAGCGAAACGGAAAAATTCGGAATCGCCCGCGAACATAGGTAGAATACGTTTTTAACCAGCTAACGAATCAACATGTCTGCCAGCGCAGTGAACGTGACTCCCGGGCGCAATGTCGTCGTCGTGGGAACGCAATGGGGTGATGAAGGCAAGGGCAAGATCGTCGACTGGCTGACGGACCACGCTCAGGGCGTCGTGCGTTTCCAGGGCGGTCACAACGCCGGCCACACCCTCATCATCGGCGGCAAGAAAACGATCTTGCGCCTCATTCCGTCGGGCATCATGCGTGAAGGCGTCGCCTGCTACATCGGCAACGGCGTCGTCCTGTCCCCCGAAGCACTGTTCAAGGAAATCGGCGAGCTCGAAGAAGCCGGCGTGAACGTGCGCGACCGTCTGTTCATCTCCGAAGCCACGACGCTGATCCTGCCGTACCACATCGCGATCGACCAGGCACGCGAAGCGCGCAAGGGCGCGGGCAAGATCGGCACGACGGGCCGCGGCATCGGCCCTGCGTACGAAGACAAGGTCGGCCGCCGCGCGCTGCGCGTGCAGGACCTGTTCGACGCGAAGACCTTCGCCGACCGCCTGCGCGAAAACCTCGATTTCCACAACTTCGTCCTGACCCAGTACCTGGGCGGCGCGGCCGTCGATTTCCAGGCCACGCTCGACACGATGCTCGGCTATGCCGACCGCCTGAAGCCGATGGTGGCAGACGTATCGCGTCGCCTGTACGACGCGAACAACGCGGGTCAGAACCTGCTGTTCGAAGGCGCGCAAGGCACGCTGCTCGACATCGATCACGGCACCTATCCGTTCGTCACGTCGAGCAACTGCGTCGCGGGTGCGGCGTCGGCTGGCGCGGGCGTCGGTCCGCAGAAGCTCAACTACATCCTCGGCATCACGAAGGCGTATTGCACGCGCGTCGGTTCGGGCCCGTTCCCGAGCGAACTGTACGATGCGGACAATCCGCAGCGTCAGGACCAGGTTGGCGTCACGCTCGCGAACGTCGGCAAGGAATTCGGCTCGGTCACCGGCCGTCCGCGCCGCACGGGCTGGCTCGACGCCGCTGCGCTGCGCCGTTCGATCCAGATCAACGGCGTGTCGGGCCTGTGCATGACGAAGCTCGACGTGCTCGACGGCCTCGACGAAGTCAAGCTGTGCGTCGGCTACAAGATCGACGGCAAGGATGTGGACATCCTGCCGCGCGGCGCAGCCGATGTCGCGCGTTGCGAACCCGTGTACGAAACGTTCCCCGGCTGGAAGGAAAGCACGGTCGGCATCAAGACGTGGGATGCGCTGCCGGCGAACGCGCAGGCGTACCTGTCCCGCGTCCAGGAAGTGGCTGGCGTGCCGGTCGACATGGTGTCGACGGGCCCGGACCGCGACGAAACGATCCTGCTCCGCCATCCGTTCAAGGTGTAATTCTCAGATGACGCAGCAAATTTCGATGACGGCGGCAGATTTGATGACCGATCCGCGCAACGACGACAAGAACCTCTGGGTGGGCTGGGACGAGTATCACCGTCTGATCGAGCTGCTCGCGCTCCAGGTGCACGCCTCGGGCTGGAAGTTCGACCAGATCCTGTGCCTCGCGCGCGGCGGCCTGCGTGTCGGTGATCAGCTGTCGCGCATCTACGACGTGCCGCTCGCGATTCTCGCGACGAGCTCGTACCGGGAAGCGGCGGGCACCGAGCAGGGTGAGCTCGACATCGCGCAGTACATCACGATGACGCGCGGCAATCTGGCGGGCAACGTGCTGCTGGTCGACGATCTCGTCGATTCGGGCGTCACGCTCGCGCGCGTGCAGGAGCACCTGAAGGAGCGCTATCCGTCCGTGACGGCCGTGCGCTCGGCCGTGCTCTGGTACAAGGGTTGCTCGAAGGTCAAGCCCGACTATCACACGCAGTTTCTGCCGACGAATCCGTGGATTCACCAGCCGTTCGAGGAGTGGGACACGGTTCGTCCGCACAACCTCGAGGCGTGGATCAAGCGCGGTCGCGCGCAGCGCGACGGTTCGGGCGCGTAAGCACCTGCCCGATCGAAGGAAAGCCTTGTACGGCGCCGCTTGCGGCGCCGTTTTTCATTGGCGCGCCGGGTGCGCCGGGCGGTGCGTGCCGCGGATCCGGTAGGCAGACGGCGCGGCCCCGGCTATGATGGCAGCCCCTGCCACAGCTCGCGCCGGATTGCATGCGCAGTGTGGCTCACGTGGTTCCACGGCAACAGAGCAGGGCGGCGTTTCACGGGGGCGCGAGTAGAATAGCGCTCGTTTTGTCCGACCCGGACCCGATTATTACGTTTCATATGAACGACACGACCCACGCGACCGACGCCGCACACGCGCCGCATTCGACGCAACAACACTCGATGCGGGCGCTAGCGATAGCAGCCATCGGCGTCGTGTTCGGCGACATCGGCACCAGCCCGCTGTACTCGCTGAAGGAGGCGTTCAGCCCCGCCCACGGCATTCCGCTCACCGAGGGGTCGATTCTCGGCGTGATCTCGCTGCTGTTCTGGGCAATCATCCTGGTGGTCGGCGTCAAGTACCTGCTGTTCGTGATGCGGGCCGACAACAACGGGGAAGGCGGCGTGCTCGCGCTGATGGCGCTGTCGCTGCGGCCGCTCGACTCGAAAACGCGGGTCGCGGGTGCGCTGATGGCGCTCGGGATCTTCGGCGCGTGCATGTTCTACGGCGACGCGGTGATCACGCCGGCAATCTCCGTGATGTCGGCGGTCGAGGGTCTCGAAATCGCGACGCCGCACCTGTCCCATCTCGTGCTGCCGATCACGATCGTGATCCTGATCGCGCTGTTCTGGATCCAGCGCCACGGCACCGCGCTGGTCGGCAAGCTGTTCGGGCCGATCATGGTCCTGTGGTTCGTCGTGATCGCAGCGCTCGGCGTGTACCACATCGTTCGCGTGCCGGGCATCATCGCGGCCGTCAACCCGTACTACGCGGCATCGTTCATGGCCGACCACCTGCTGCAGGCCTACGTCGTGCTCGGCTCGGTCGTGCTGGTGCTGACCGGGGCGGAAGCGCTCTATGCGGACATGGGCCACTTCGGTGCAAAGCCGATCCGGATCGCCGCATACGGGCTCGTGATGCCGTCGCTCGTGCTGAACTACTTCGGCCAGGGCGCGCTGCTGATCCAGAACCCGAAAGCAATCGAAAACCCGTTCTTCCTGCTGGCGCCCGAGTGGGGGCTGCTGCCGCTCGTCGTGCTGTCGACGGTCGCGACCGTGATCGCGTCGCAGGCCGTGATCTCGGGCGCATATTCGCTGACGTCGCAGGCGATCCAGCTCGGCTACGTGCCGCGCATGAAGGTGCTGCACACGTCGGAACTCGCGATCGGCCAGATCTACGTGCCGGTCGTGAACTGGCTGCTGCTGTTCGTGATCCTCTGTATCGTGGTCGGCTTCAAGAGCTCCGATAACCTCGCGGCTGCGTACGGCATTGCGGTGACGGCGACGATGGTGATCACGACCGTGCTCGCGTGCGTCGTGATGGTGAAGGTGTGGAACTGGAACCGGTTGCTGGTCGGCGCGATCATCGCGGTGTTTCTCGCGATCGACCTCGGCTTTTTCGGCGCGAACCTGCTGAAGGTCGCGCAAGGCGGCTGGCTGCCGCTCGGCATCGGCGCGCTGCTGTTCTTCCTGCTGATGACCTGGTACAAGGGGCGTCACATCGTCAAGGAACGCACGGCGGCCGACGGTATTCCGCTCGAGCCGTTCCTGCAGGGGCTGCTTGCGCATCCGCCGCATCGGGTGTCGGGCACCGCGATCTACCTGACCGGCAACGACAAGCTCGTGCCCGTCAGCCTGCTGCACAACCTGAAGCACAACAAGGTGCTGCACGAGCGGACCATTTTCCTGACGTTCGTCACGCGCGACTTTCCTTACGTCCGCGGCGACAAGCGCCAGACTTCGCGCGATGCGGGCGGCGGGCTGTACATCGTCAAGGCCGAGTACGGCTTCAACGAGACGCCGGACGTGAAGGCCGTGCTCGAGGAATTCGGCCGCACGCACGACATGACGTTCGAGCTGATGGACACGTCGTTCTTCCTCGCGCGCGAAACGGTCGTGCCGACGCATCTGCCCGGGATGTCGATCTGGCGCGAGCGCGTGTTCGCGTGGATGCACCAGAACGCCGCGAAGCCGACCGACTTCTTCTCGATTCCGGCGAACCGCGTCGTCGAGCTCGGTACGAAGATCGAGATCTGACCGGGCGCGGCGCGCAGGCGGTTCAGCCGCGCGCCGCGTTCGCCGACAGCGCCATCGCGCCGCGATCGTCCGCATCGCCCGCCGCGAACGCAGCCGCATAGCGCTGCGTGTCCCGCGTCACCCAATCCAGATAGCCGCGTATCCAGTACCGGTAGCCGTCGACAAGGCCGCGCACGCGCGTGTCGGCGTGCTGGACAAGCGCATCGGCGCACTGCACGAACTCGGCGATCTCGGCGCGTACGCGGTCGGCCGTGTAATCGACGCCGGCCTGCAGCGAATGACCGCGCGCCGCGTGGATCATCACCATGTTCCTGAACTGGCCCGGCTGGCGTGCTTCGATACCGATACTCTGGATGTCGTTGCACCAGCAGACGATATGGTTCGCGTGCCGGCCCAGCGCCTGGATCTCAGGCCGGTGAAACGTGTCGGGCGGGACGGCGCCGGAATTGGCCACGTCCGCCAGCGCCAGGCAAGGATTCATGCCGCTCGTGTGGCGCCGGATCGTTTCGTACTGCGGCACGGCGACCGGCTCGACTTTCAGGTGACCGAGAATCTGCAATCCGGCCGTGGTGGCCCACAGGCGCATCCCTTGCGCGAAGCGCGCGAAATGCTCGGCGGACAGGCGCGCACGCAGCCGTTGACATACGTCGAACCACGCTCGCTCGCCGTAGACCGGCTCGGGGCCCGTACATTCGTAGTCGAGTACGTCGATCATCGCGGTCAGGTTGCGCAGCGTATCGGGGCCGATCGGCTCCGCGCGATTGACGAACGCGTCGTCGGCGAGAAAGAACCACACGAAATAATCGGCAAGCGCCTGCAGCAGCGGAGGATCGGCGTTCGGGTAACAGCGCGCGGCGAGCCAGCCGTATCGGGTGCGGGCGACGCGCTCCCGATGGTCGTCGGAGGCGAGCAGGCCGTATGCGCCGGCCCATTCGAGCATGCGCGATTCGATCAGCTCGACGTGCGGTGAACAGGCACCGGCCCACGGCACATCGAAAACGGGAATGCGCAAGGCGGCCAGTTCGGTTTCCAGATCATCTGCTTTCATGATTCCCCGATCCATTTTGGCGAATAGGGGCCGGCTTGCTGGCCGGCGCCCATTCCGGATGTCATGCGTCGTGAATCGACTTCAGAACGTGGTAATGAGAGACGGGAGGCCTGACGCGCGCGGCGCGTCTGAGCGCCGCTGGGAATCCTGTTGCCGAGCGGAAAGATCATTTCGCCTTTCCAGGGCATTGAAATGCCGTTTGCGAATTAATTTTATGTACGGTATCCGACGCGTCAAGAAAATGCATGCTGCAGTGCGAATTGTTTAACTCGCTGATTGGAAACAGGGAAGTGGTGACGAAATTGCATATATTCGTTTTTCATCGCGAATCCTGAATCCGTGCGGCGATGCAATAAAAAAGCCCGCCGTAAGGCGGGCTTTTTTGTGCGTCGACGGCTTTCGCGTGCTCAGCGCTTCAGCTTCGCGAATGCCGCGGCCATCGCGCCGGCCGGTTCCGGCTCGCGCGAACGCTGCGGGCGAGCCGCGCCGCGTCCCGCGTTGCCGCGATCCTGGCCGCTGCGCGACGACATGCCGGGCGCTGCCGCGTCGTCGTCGAGGCGCATCGTCAGCGCAATGCGCTGGCGCTTCACGTCGACGTCGATCACCTTCACCTTGACGACCTGGCCGGCCTTCACGACTTCGTGCGGGTCCTTGATGAACTTCGTCGACATCGCGGACACGTGGACGAGGCCGTCCTGGTGAACGCCGATATCCACGAACGCACCGAACGCGGCGACGTTCGTCACGACGCCCTCGAGCGTCATGCCCGGCACGAGATCCGACACCTTCTCGACGCCTTCGCGGAACGTCGCCGTCTTGAATTCCGGACGCGGATCGCGGCCCGGTTTCTCGAGTTCGGACAGGATGTCGCGCACGGTCGGCAGGCCGAAACGCTCGTCAACAAATTCCGTCGGGGACAGGCCCGACAGTGCTTCGCGGTTGCCGAGCACGTCGTCGATACGCTTGCTGATCTTCGCGAGCATCCGTTCGACGACCGGATACGCTTCCGGGTGCACCGACGAGCGGTCGAGCGGATTCTCGCCGCCGTTGATGCGCAGGAAGCCGGCGGCCTGTTCGAAGGTCTTGTCGCCGAGGCGCGGCACCTTGCGCAGGTGCTCGCGCGACGGGAACGGGCCGTTCGCATCGCGGTAGTCGACGATGTTGCGTGCGAGCGTTGCGTTCAGCCCCGACACGCGCGCGAGCAGCGGCGCCGACGCCGTGTTCGCGTCGACGCCGACCGCGTTCACGCAATCCTCGACGACCGCGTCGAGCGAGCGCGCGAGTTCGCGCTGGTTCACGTCGTGCTGGTACTGGCCGACGCCGATTGCCTTCGGCTCGATCTTCACGAGCTCGGCGAGCGGATCCTGCAGGCGGCGTGCGATCGACACGGCGCCGCGCAGCGACACGTCGAGCTCCGGGAATTCCTTCGCAGCGAGCTCGGAAGCCGAGTAGACCGATGCGCCGGCTTCCGACACGACGATCTTCTGCAGGCGCAGCTCCGGGTGCTTCGCGATCAGTTCGCTCGCAAGCTTGTCGGTTTCGCGCGATGCGGTGCCGTTGCCGATGCTGATCAGTTCGGCCTGCGTCTGCGCGGCGATGCGCGCGAGTTTCGCGATCGAGCCGTCCCAGTCGCGGCGCGGCTCGTGCGGGTAGATCGTGTCGGTGGCGAGTACCTTGCCGGTGCGGTCGACGACCGCGACCTTCACGCCCGTGCGCAGGCCGGGGTCGAGACCGATCACGGCCTTCGGGCCGGCCGGCGCGGCCAGCAGCAGGTCGTTCAGGTTGCGCGCGAACACGCGGATCGCTTCGGCTTCGGCCGTTTCACGCAACTGCGTGAGCAGTTCGTTCTCGATATGCGGCTGGACCTTCACGCGCCAGCACCAGCGGCAGACGTCGGACAGCCATTTGTCGGCCGGCCGGTTCTGGTTCGCGATGCCGAAATGGCGCGCGATCATCGCCTCGCCGGGGTGCGGCACCTGCGCGTCGAGCTCTTCACCGAGGCCGAGCTTGACCGTCAGCACGCCTGCGTTACGGCCGCGGAACAACGCGAGTGCGCGGTGCGACGGCACGGTCTTGATCGTTTCCGCGTAGTCGTAATAGTCGCGGAATTTCTCGCCTTCCTCGTTTTCCTTGCCTTCGACGACAGCCGACGACACGACCCCCTGGTTGTGCAGGTAGTCGCGCAGCTTGCCGAGCAGCTCGGCCGTTTCGCCGAACTGTTCGGACAGGATGTCGCGCGCGCCGTCGAGCGCAGCCTTCACGTCGGCCACGCCCTTGTCGGCGTCGACGTACGCGGCCGCCTCGGCCTGCGGGTCGAGCAGCGGGTTCGCGAGCAGCGCCTGCGCGAGCGGCTCGAGACCGGCCTCGCGGGCGATCTGTGCGCGCGTGCGGCGCTTCGGCTTGTACGGCAGATAAAGGTCTTCGAGCACCTGCTTGCTGTCGGCTGCGTCGATCGCGGCACGCAGCTCGCCGGTCAGCTTGCCCTGTTCGTCGATGCTCGACAGGATTGCCGCGCGGCGATCCTCGAGCTCGCGCAGATACAGGAGGCGTTCCTCGAGCTGGCGCAACTGCGTGTCGTCCAGGTTGCCGGTCACTTCCTTGCGGTACCGGGCAATGAACGGAACGGTCGAGCCTTCGTCGAGGAGTTGCACGGCCGCCGCGACCTGGCGCGGCTGGACGGACAGTTCGGTGGCGATGCGCTGTACGATCTTGAGTGCTACGGTTTCCGTCATGTCGTAGATGGTCTATCTGCCTGCTGAAATCGCGGCGAGGGCCGGCAGGCCCGGAGCGGCGGGCTGCATGGCGGGCCCGGCGGGCCAGATGCCGCGGGTGAGTGAAGCGGGGCATTTTGCCATAAATGGCGGAGCGTCCAGCCGGGGGTGATAGAATTTGACACATGTCCCGCAGCTTTCCTACGACGTTGCCAACTTCCCGAATTTCTCTCGTCGCGCTCGGCGCAGCGCTCGCCGCGGCTTTGTCCGCCGGGCCTTCCGGCGCGTTCGCGCAGGCCTCGGGCGCACCCGCGCCGGACGCCGTCGCGGCCGCACCCGTTGCAGCCTCCGCCGCGCCGGATTTCGACGCCCGTCAAAAAGTGCTCAATCAACGCTCCGCCGAAAACGATTATCGTTATGCGGTGGCCGAGCACGATTGCTACAGCAAGTTCTTCGTCAATTACTGTCTCGGCAAGGCGCGCGACCAGATGCGCGACGAGCGGGCAGGCATTCGCCAGGAGCAGCTCGCGCTCAACGACGAGCAGCGTGCGGTGCGCGCGCAGCAGCGCGACCAGCAGCAGGCGCTGAAGCAGGCACAGAATGCGGCGGAAGCGCCGCAGCGCGCGGCGAACGAGGCGGCAAACGCGGCTGCATTCCGCGACAAGCAGGAGCAGAATGCACTGAAGCAGGCGCAACGCGGCGCGGAAGGGCCGCAACACGCGGCAAGCAAGCAGGCATACGACCAGAAGCAGGCGGATTTCCAGCACAAGCTCGACCAGGCGCACCAGCAGGCTGGGCAGAAGGCGCAGGAGCGGGCGGACAACGCCACGCGCTACGAGCAGAAGCAGAAGGAAGCCGCGCAGCACAAGGCCGATGTCGAGCGGCGTCAGCAGGAAGCGGCCGACAAGGCCAAGCAGCAGCAACAGCAGGGGCAGTAACGTGTTGGATTGATCGGGATCAGTCTCGGGCGCGCCGGCATGCCAGCCGTCGCGCTGCTTCGATGAGGAGGCAAGTATGCAAAACCGTCACACGGAACAGCAGCAGGAATTGCACAACCGTTTGGCTGCATTGCAGGAGCAGCACCAGCAGCTCGCTCGGGAGATCGAGCTGAAGGAAGGACACTCCGACATCGACGACATCACGCTGCACCGGCTGAAGAAGGAAAAGCTGGCCGCCAAGGACAAAATCATTCTGCTGCAATCGCAGCTCGAACCGGATAAGCGCGCCTGAGCGCGGCCTGGCAAGCGCCGGCGCCGCCCGGGCGCTGGACACAGGAACGCTTGCCTTGAATTCACCGCTTGAAGCCACCCCCGATGCCCGGCGCGACACGACGTCTGCCGGGCGCGTTCGTGCGCCCGAAGGCACCTTCGAGCTGAGCCGCAAGCGCGTCGACGAACTCGACACCATCTTCGGCGATGGCGGGTTGCTGGCGCGCGCGCTCGACGGCTACCGGCCGCGTACGTCGCAGATCGAAATGGCGCGTGCAGTCGCGTCCGCGATGGAGGCGTCCGCGCGCCGGATGCCCGAACCCGAGATCTTCGAGACCCGCAAACGGCCGGCGCGCCGCCTCGGCGACGGCGACAAGACGGCCGAGCCGGGCGCGGACGGCGCCACGTCGGGCGAATCCGACAGCGACACAGGCGACAACACGCTGATCGTCGAGGCCGGCACGGGTACCGGCAAAACCTATGCGTACCTGGTGCCCGCGATGCTGTGGGGCGGCAAGGTGATCGTGTCGACCGGCACGAAACACCTGCAGGATCAGCTGTTCCTGCGCGATATCCCGACCGTGCGCAATGCGCTCGCGGTGCCGGTGTCGGTCGCGATGCTCAAGGGGCGCTCCAACTACTTGTGCCACTACTACCTGCAACGCACGGCGGACAACGGTCGCCTGCCGTCGCGGCAGGATACCGCCTATCTGCAGGAAATCGTCCGCTTCGCGAAGATCACGAAGAGCGGCGACAAGGCCGAGCTTGCGAGCGTGCCGGAAACGGCGCCCGTGTGGTCGATGGTCACGTCGACGCGCGACAACTGTCTCGGCCAGGAATGCCCGCATTACAAGGAATGCTTCGTGATGCAGGCGCGGCGCGAGGCGCAGCAGGCGGACGTCGTCGTCGTCAACCATCACCTGTTCTTCGCGGACATCATGCTGCGCGATACCGGGATGGCCGAGCTGCTGCCGAACGCCAACACGGTCATCTTCGACGAAGCGCACCAGTTGCCGGAGACCGCGACGCTGTTCTTCGGCGAGACACTGTCGACCACGCAGATCCTCGAGCTGGCACGCGACACGGTGGCCGAAGGCCTGAGCCATGCACGCGACGCGGTCGAGTGGGTGAAGCTCGGTGGCGATCTCGAGCGCGCGGCGCGCGACTTGCGTCTCGCGTTCGCGAACGACCAGATCGTGCGCATGTCGCTCGCGCAGCTCGGTGACGATCACCCGATGTTCGGCGCGCTCGACGCGCTCGAGGCGGCGCTCGACGCGCTCGCGTCGGCGCTCGCGAGCCAGGCCGAGCGCGCGGAATCGCTCGGCGCCTGCCTGCGGCGCGCCCGCGAGCTGCAGGACCTGCTGGCCGGCTGGGTCGCGCCCGGCGCGACGGAGGCGGCCGCGAAAGCCGACGCGGCGGCGGCCGGCGACAAGGCGGCATCCGACGGCGACCCGAACGAGAAAGTGCGCTGGGTCGAGGTGTTTGCGCACACCGTCCAGCTGCATGAAACGCCGCTGTCGGTCGCGCCGATCTTTGCGAAGCAGCGCGCAGGCGTGCCGCGCGCATGGGTGTTCACGTCGGCGACGTTGTCGGTGCGCGGCGATTTTACGCACTACGCCGCGCAGATGGGCCTCAGCTCGCGCCGTTCAATGACGCTCGCCAGCCCGTTCGATTACCAGTCGCAGGGGCTGCTGTACGTGCCGCGCAACCTGCCGCAACCGTCTTCGCCGGCGTTTACCGACGCCGTCTTCGATGCCGCGCTGCCGGCGATCGAGGCGTCCGGCGGCGGCGTTTTCATGCTGTGCACGACGCTGCGGGCGGTCGACCGGATCGCTTCGAAGCTGCGCGATGTCATCGAATCGCGCGGCTGGAACACGCCGCTGCTCGTGCAGGGCGATGCGAGCCGTACCGAACTGCTTGACCGTTTCCGCGCGTACGGCAACGCGATCCTGGTCGGCAGCCAGAGTTTCTGGGAAGGCGTCGACGTGCGCGGCGACGCGCTGTCGCTCGTCGTGATCGACAAGCTGCCGTTCGCGCCGCCCGACGATCCGGTGCTGGCCGCACGCCTCGATGCGCTGACGAAGAAGGGCTTGAGCCCGTTCGCCGTGCACCAGTTGCCGCAGGCCGTGATCACGCTGAAGCAGGGCGCGGGCCGGTTGATTCGTGCGGAGACGGATCGCGGCGTGCTGATGATCTGCGACACGCGGCTCGTCGACAAGCCCTATGGGCGCCGGATCTGGCAGAGCCTGCCGCCGTTCAAGCGCACGCGCGAGATCGCGGTCGTGCAGGATTTCTTCGACGAGCACCGTTCGGACAAGCGCGCATGACGGCACGCGCGGCGCTTGCCGCGTGAACGCCCCGGCGCCGCTCGAATGCGGCGCCAATAAAAAACCCGGCGCGATGGCCGGGTTTTTTGTTCGTGCAGCGGGCGTTGCGTCGTGCGTTCGTCAGAACTGCCACCACGACTTCGTCGCGCCCGGGCGCGAATGGCCGGTGACGTACGGGCTGTCGGGGAACGTGCCCGCGAGTACGCGCTTCGTGTCCTCGGCGAGTTGCGGCTGGTTCAGCTTGTTGTACGACAGGATCATGATGTGGAGTGCGTCTTCGATCGCCGGCGCACCCTTGTAATCCTTGATCGCGAGCTGTGCGCGATTGATCGCCGCCACATAGGCGCCACGACGGTAGTAGTAGTCGGCCGCGTGCACTTCGTGCGACGCGAGCGCGTTGACGATGTAGCGCATCCGTGCAGCTGCGTCGGGCGCGTACTTGCTCTTCGGGAAGCGGTCGACGACGACCTTGAACGCATCGTACGATTCGCGCAGCGCCTGCGGATCGCGTTCGCTCATGTCCTGGCCGGAGAAGCGCCCGAACAGGCCGAGATCGTCGTTGAAGTGGATCATCCCCTTCAGATAGTACGCGTACGGGATATCCGGATGATCCGGGTGGAGCTGGATGAAGCGGTCGACGGCCTGGTCGGCGGCTGCCGCTTCGTTGTCCTTCCAGTTGCAGTATGCAACGTTGATCTGCGCCTGTTGCGCGAAATGGCCGAACGGATCGCGGCCTTGCAGCGATTCGAAATATTTCGCGCACTTGCCCCAGTCGCCGCCGGACAGTGCGTCCTGGGCCTCTGAGTATAATTTGTTATTCGACCAGGTAGCCGTCTCGTCCTGCTTCTGCGGCAAGCCGTGGCAGCCGGCGATGAGGGCCGCGGCCGCTACCGCCGCAGCCCGGGCGGCGACGGTTCTGGCCGTACGTTTGGTCGAATTCATCATGCTCGCATGTCCTAGCTTCAAGTCTCGGTGACCCAGTCTAAATGACCCGTTCAAGTTCGCAGAATGCCCAGCCGGGCACACCAAATCGCGAAGATTATAGCCCAAGCGATCGGCCCGCCGACGCCGCGTCGGGGGATTCCCTCGATGACGATCTGGCCGGCGACGCGATGCAGCCGCCCGTCGTGCCGTCCGCGGCGGTCGACGAGGCGCCGCGCGTCGTCGAAGTGCCGCTGTCGCTCGCGGGTGAACGCCTCGACAAGGCGCTTGCCCAGCTGTTCCCCGAATTCTCCCGCAGCCGCCTGCAGAGCTGGATCGAGGCGCAGCGCGTGCTCGTCGACGGCGCGCCGGCGAAGATCCGCCAGCCGGTGCCGCTCGGTGCGAAGATCGAGCTCGTGCCCGACCTGCTGCCCGAGCAGCTCGCGTTCACGCCGGAGCCCGTGCCGCTCGACGTGATCTACGAGGACGACGCGCTTGTCGTGATCAACAAGCCGGCCGGTCTCGTCGTGCATCCGGCCGCCGGCAACTGGAGCGGCACGATTCTCAACGGTTTGCTGCATCGCTACGGCGACGCGGCGGCCGGCCTGCCGCGCGCGGGGATCGTCCACCGGCTCGACAAGGAAACGTCCGGCCTGATGGTGGTGGCCCGCACGCTGGCTGCACAGACGGACCTCGTGCGCCAGCTGCAGGCCCGCACGGTGAAGCGCCGCTACTTCGCGCTCGTGTGGGGCACGATGCCGGAGGAAGGCACGATCGACGCGCCGATCGGCCGCGACCCGCGCGAGCGCACGCGCATGGCCGTCGTCACGGGCGCGTCGGGCAAGCCCGCACGCACGCATTTCCGCACGGTTGACACATGCCTGTGGCAACGTCAGCCGGTTTCGGCGATTCAGTGCGATCTCGAAACCGGCCGCACGCACCAGATCCGCGTACATTGCGCGCACGCCGGGCATCCGCTGCTCGGCGATCCCGTCTACGGGCGGGCGCGCGGCAAGCGCTCGGTCACGCCGCTGCCGGACGGGTTCGCACGACAGGCGCTGCATGCATGGCGGCTCGGCCTCGTGCATCCGGTCACCGGCAAGGCGATGCAATGGCGCTGCCCGTTGCCGGACGACATGAATACGCTCGTCGCGGCGCTCGGCTTCGGGCAGGGCGACGAGGAATTCGACGACGACGACGGTGTCTATGACGATGACGATTTCGGCGGCGAGTATCACGATGACGAGCCGTACCTGGACGACGATGAGGAGGCATGAGTGCCGATGACGAACCTGGCGCCCTTGACGTGGCAGGACTGTGTTCAGCCCGACTGGCAGGTGTCGCCGCGCGTGCGTGCGCTGATCACGACGCGCGACGGCGGCGTGAGCGAAGGCCCGTACGGGCGCTGGCAGGATGGAGACGCGTTGCCGGGCGGGATGAATCTCGGCCTGCATACCGGTGACGACCCGGCCCACGTCGCCGCGAATCGCGCGCGTTTGCTCGGTCTTGCCGGCCAGTCGAGCGCCGCATGGCTCGAACAGGTTCACGGTGCGCAGTTCGCGCGCGCGGACGAGGTGATCGCGATGGCGCCCGCCGCCGCGGCGCCGGTGCAGGCCGACGCGAGCGTTACGGACCGGGCAGGGGCCGTCTGCGTCGTGATGGTCGCCGATTGCCTGCCCGTGCTGCTGTGCGACGCGCAGGGCCGGGCGGTCGGTGCCGCGCATGCGGGCTGGCGCGGGCTCGCGGCCGGCATCGTCGAGCAGACCGCGGCACGCGTTGCGGCGCTGGCCGGCGGCGCGGCGGACACGCTGCATGCGTACCTCGGGCCGGCGATCGGCCCGCAGGCGTTCGAGGTCGGTGCGGACGTGCGCGACGCGTTTCTCGACACGGCTCCGCAGTCGGAGCATGATAAAACCCGGCTTGCGTTCGTCGCGATCGACGGCGCGCCCGGCAAGTTTCTCGCCGATCTCTACGCGCTCGCGCGCCTGCGTCTCGCGCGTGCGGGCGTGGCGCACGTGAGCGGCGGGACGGCCTGCACGGTCACCGAACACGCACGCTTCTATTCGTACCGCCGCGATCGCGTGACGGGCCGCATGGCGGCAGCGATCTGGCTGGCCGATTGACGGCATGCGCATGCGCGCGCGGTTTGTTGCGTCGCGAAATCGGGTTATCTCGATATTTAGACGGCAATGCGGCGCGGCATGCGCATCTGAATGAAAAATCCCGAAGTCAAGCCAAACAAAATGTTTTATGTTTCGCCGGAACCCTTGTCCCGCCTGTTGCACGCGGATTATCTCCGTGCAGAAATGTTCAGTGGTTTGACTTGGCGCTTCACATGGGGAAAACGATAATGATAAAAATACCGCACTGCGGCAGAATCTGGAGACGCCTCTCCAGAGCATGACGGCCCGGCTCGCAACCGGCACGCCGCGCGCGAGCAGGATTTCACGATTGACGCTCACGAATCACCGGTAAGGCAGGTAATGACAGCATCGAAAAATTCGTCGACGTCCGCTCAGGCGGGCACTTCCGCGGGCAGCACCGGTTTCGATCCGGCCGCCCAGCCGATGCAGCAGATGTTCGAGTCGTGGTTGAACGCGTGGCGCGGTTTTGCAGATCCGGCGCGTGCCGCGACTGCGTCGGCTACCGTCAATCCGTTCGCGACATTCCAGTTCCCTGCGTCGTTTCCGTTCCAGATGCCGTCGATGCCCGATCTCGGTGGCCTCGCGGGCCTTGGCGGCATGGCTTCGCCGTTCGCGGGGCTGAAGCTGCCGGTTGCCGCGATTCCGCCCGAACGGCTCCAGGCGCTGCAGGCCGACTACGCGCGCGATTGCATGACGCTGATGCAGCAGGCCGCGGCCACGAAGCTCGAATCTCCCGAATTGAAGGACCGCCGCTTCAGCGGCGACGCGTGGAAGTCGTCGCCTGCGCATGCGTTCGCGGCTGCGTGGTATCTGCTCAACGCGCGCTATCTGCAGGAGCTGGCCGACGCGCTTCAGACCGATCCGAAGACGCGCGAGCGCATCCGGTTCACGGTCCAGCAATGGACGGCCGCCGCCGCACCGAGCAACTACCTCGCACTCAATCCCGACGCACAGAAATCGATTCTCGAAACGCAGGGCGAAAGCCTGCGGCAGGGGATGATGAACCTGCTCGGCGACCTGCAGCGCGGCAAGATTTCGCAGACCGACGAATCGCAGTTCGTGGTCGGCAAGAACCTCGGGTGTACTGAAGGCGCGGTCGTCTACGAGAACGACCTGATCCAGCTGATCCAGTACACGCCGAAGACGGACAAGGTGTTCGAGCGGCCGCTGCTGATCGTCCCGCCGTGCATCAACAAGTTCTACATCCTCGACCTGCAGCCCGAGAATTCGCTCGTCGCGCACGCGCTGTCGAACGGTCATCAGGTGTTCCTCGTGTCGTGGCGCAATGCGGATGCATCGGTCGCGCACAAGACGTGGGACGACTACATGAACGAGGGGCTGCTCGCAGCGATCGACGCCGTGCAGCAGGTCAGCGGCCGCGAGCAGATCAACACGCTCGGCTTCTGCGTCGGCGGCACGATGCTCGCGACCGCGCTCGCGGTGCTCGCCGCACGCGGCGAACATCCGGCCGCGTCGATGACGCTGCTCACCGCGATGCTCGACTTCAGCGATACCGGCATCCTCGACGTGTTCGTCGACGAGGCGCACGTGCAGATGCGCGAGCAGACGATCGGCGGCAAGAACGGTACGCAACCGGGGCTGATGCGCGGCGTCGAGTTCGCGAACACGTTTTCGTTCCTGCGTCCGAACGATCTCGTGTGGAACTACGTCGTCGACAACTACCTGAAGGGCCGCACGCCCGCGCCGTTCGACCTGCTGTACTGGAACAGCGATTCGACGAGCCTGCCGGGCCCGATGTACGCGTGGTACCTGCGCAATACCTATCTCGAGAACAAGCTGCGCGAGCCGGGCGCGCTGACCGTGTGCGGCGACACCGTCGACCTGTCGCTGATCGACGTGCCGACCTTCATCTACGGTTCGCGCGAGGATCACATCGTGCCGTGGCAGACGGCCTACGCATCGACGTCGATCCTGTCGGGTCCGCTGAAATTCGTGCTCGGCGCGTCGGGTCACATCGCAGGCGTGATCAATCCGCCGGCGAAGAAGAAGCGCAGCTACTGGATCAACGACGGCGACCTGCCCGAATCCGCGGACGACTGGTTCGCCGGTGCGGCGGAGCAGCCGGGAAGCTGGTGGACGACGTGGGTCGAATGGCTCGACCAGTACGGCGGCCGCAAGGTGGCGCCGCCCGCCGGGGCCGGTTCCGCGCAGTTCCCGGTGATCGAGCCGGCGCCGGGACGCTACGTGTTGCAGCGCGATTGACGAAATCCGGACAGCGGCGCACGCTGTCCGGTGCACCGCAGTTTTTTTAACAGGGCCGGTAACGATGCGCCGTGTCGTGCGGGCCTGGAGGAAAGGGAAATGACGGACGTAGTGATCGTATCGGCCGCGCGGACCGCGGTCGGCAAATTCGGCGGCTCGCTTGCGAAGATTGCGGCGCCCGAGCTGGGCGCGACGGTGATCCGCGCGGTGCTGGAGCGTGCGGGCGTGAAGCCCGATCAGGTCAGCGAAGTGATCATGGGCCAGGTGCTGACGGCCGGTTCGGGGCAGAACCCGGCGCGGCAGTCGCTGATCAAGGCCGGGCTGCCGACGGCAGTGCCGGGGATGACGATCAACAAGGTGTGCGGCTCGGGCCTGAAGGCCGTGATGCTGGCGGCGAACGCGATCGTCGCGGGCGACGCGGACATCGTGATCGCGGGCGGCCAGGAGAACATGAGCGCGTCGCCGCACGTGCTGCCGGGCTCGCGCGACGGGTTCCGGATGGGCGACGCGAAGCTGGTCGACACAATGATCGTCGACGGCCTGTGGGACGTGTACAACCAGTACCACATGGGCATCACGGCGGAGAACGTCGCGAAGGAATACGGGATCACGCGCGAAGAGCAGGACGCATTCGCGGCGCTGTCGCAGAACAAGGCGGAAGCCGCGCAGAAGGCCGGCCGCTTCGACGACGAGATCGTGCCGGTGTCGATCCCGCAACGCAAGGGCGAGCCGCTGCAGTTCGCCACCGACGAATTCGTGCGCCACGGCGTGACGGCGGAATCGCTGTCCGGGCTGAAGCCGGCGTTCTCGAAGGACGGCTCGGTGACGGCGGCGAACGCGTCGGGGCTGAACGACGGCGCGGCGGCGGTGCTGGTGATGTCGGCGCAGAAGGCGGCGGCGCTCGGCCTGACGCCGCTCGCGCGGATCAAGGCGTACGCGAACGCGGGCGTCGATCCGAGCGTGATGGGCATGGGCCCGGTGCCGGCGTCGCGCCGGTGTCTGGAGCGCGCGGGCTGGACGCCGGGCGACCTGGACCTGATGGAGATCAACGAAGCGTTTGCTGCGCAGGCGCTGGCGGTGCACAAGCAGATGGGCTGGGACACGTCGAAGGTGAACGTGAACGGCGGCGCGATCGCGATCGGTCACCCGATCGGCGCGTCGGGCTGCCGGATCCTGGTGACGCTGCTGCACGAGATGGTCAAGCGCGATGCGAAGCGCGGGCTGGCGTCGCTGTGCATCGGCGGCGGGATGGGGGTCGCGCTCGCGGTCGAGCGTCCGTAACCGGTCATTCGTCACCGGCGTATCGAATCCGGGCGCCGGCCGATTGCGGCTTCGGCCGGCGCTACGTGAAGTCAGAGGGGGCCTCGGCAGCTCTCGAAACCAAAAAATGGAGTGAGATTCATGTCTCAGCGAATTGCGTACGTAACGGGCGGGATGGGCGGCATCGGCACCAGCATCTGCCAGCGTCTGTCGAAAGACGGCTTCAAGGTCGTCGCGGGTTGCGGCCCGAACTCGCCGCGCCGCGTGAAATGGATCGAGGACCAGAAGGCGCTCGGGTACGATTTCATCGCGTCGGAAGGCAACGTCGGCGACTGGGACTCGACCAAGGAAGCATTCGACAAGGTCAAGGCCGAAGTCGGCGAGATCGACGTGCTGGTCAATAACGCGGGCATTACGCGCGACGTCGTGTTCCGCAAGATGACGCATGAAGACTGGACGGCCGTGATCGACACCAACCTGACGAGCCTGTTCAACGTGACGAAGCAGGTGATCGACGGGATGGTCGAGCGTGGCTGGGGCCGCATCATCAACATTTCGTCGGTGAACGGCCAGAAGGGTCAATTCGGCCAGACCAACTACTCGACCGCGAAGGCCGGCATCCACGGCTTCACGATGTCGCTCGCACAGGAAGTCGCGACGAAGGGCGTGACGGTCAACACCGTGTCGCCGGGCTACATCGGCACCGACATGGTGAAGGCGATCCGCCCCGACGTGCTCGAGAAGATCGTCGCGACGATCCCGGTGCGACGTCTCGGCGGGCCGGAGGAAATCGGTTCGATCGTCGCGTGGCTCGCGTCGAACGATTCCGGCTTCGCGACGGGCGCCGACTTCTCGCTGAACGGCGGCCTGCACATGGGCTGACGCCCGGGCTGCGCGGGCCGGGTGGCCGCGCAGCCGGGTGTGTTCCGAAGGCCCCCGCCTCCCGGATTCGGGCGGCGGGGATTCGTCACTTGCGCTACGCTGCACTGAAAGGCGTTACATGACTACTACAAAGAAGACGGCCGAACGGCTCATCAAGAAGTACCCGAACCGCCGGCTCTACGATACCGAGACAAGCACGTACATTACGCTCACCGACGTGAAGCAGCTCGTGCTGGAGCAGGAGGATTTCAAGGTCGTCGATGCGAAGTCCAACGAAGACCTGACGCGCAGCATCCTCCTGCAGATCATCCTCGAAGAGGAAAGCGGCGGCGTGCCGATGTTCTCGTCGTCGATGCTGTCGCAGATCATCCGTTTCTACGGCCATGCGATGCAGGGCATGATGGGCACGTACCTGGAAAAGAACATCCAGGCGTTCATCGACATCCAGAACAAGCTCGCGGATCAGTCGAAGAACATGTACGACACGAATGCGATGAATCCGGAAGTCTGGTCGCAGTTCATGAACATGCAGGCGCCGATGATGCAAGGGATGATGACGAGCTACATCGAGCAGTCGAAGAACATGTTCGTGCAGATGCAGGAGCAGATGCAGAATCAGGCGAAGTCGATGTTCAGCACGTTCCCGTTCAAGCAGCCGGGTGCGTCGGAGCCGGAGAAGAAGTAGCGATGTCGCGGCAGGCCGGCCGCGGCGGCGCGAGCCGTCGGGCGTCGGTGCCGCGAAGCAAGGTGGCGCGGGTCGGCCGATCGCGTGCCCGGGCACGACGATGCGCGGCTGCCGCCTGCCGAAAGATATCGCCGACGATCGTTCGTGATCGTCGGCACGACATGCTCGCGCCGCGTATGGGGCGGGCATGACCGTTGTCCAGTCGATCGAGATCCAGTCACCTGTGAATGAAAGCCGGGGCACGCCGCGCCTGAGGGCGTGTGTTCGACCCGGTGCGGGTGTGTGCCTGTCGCACCCGGAGCGGTGCTGCACGGCAACGCGCGGTACCGGTTCCGGGCAAGCGAGAGAGGCGATGCTGCGTCGATCCGGCGCGGCCGAGAACAACAAACTAACTGAGAGAGCGCATGCGAAGGATTCGAATGGCATCGACCGTCAGGCTGGCCGGTCTTGCCTCGGTGTTCATGTGTGGCGTGGGTTTGGCCTTGCCGGCCCTGGCGATGGATTGCGCGAAGGCCGCGCAACCAGTCGAGAAGCGCATCTGCGCGAGCCCCGTGCTGCGGGCAGCCGATGCGCGAATGAATTCGGCCTATGCGGGCGCGCTGAAGGCCGCGCCGGATGCCGCTATTCGCGACATGCTCGTGCGCAGCCAGCGCCGCTGGATCGCCGCGCGCAACAACCGTCTCGATGCCGATTACGATGGCCATCCGCTGGCCGTCAATGAAGTGCGCAAGGCAATCGACCGACGCAGCGCCGAGCTGGACGATCAGTCCGGTAAAGGACTGGTCGCGCGAGCGTTGGCCGAGCGCCAGTGGCTTGCGAAATACACGGGCGGCCCGTTGACCGGCTTCGATGGCAACTGCGATTTCATTCCCGACGATGCGAGCGGCGCACACGTTTCATATGCGTGTTTCGGCGCGGTTCATGTGCAGCATCGTGCGCGCGTCTGCAGCCAGAGCGAGGACTGGGCGACCGGCGCGGTTTTTCAGTACCGCTCGGTGAGCGCGGCCGACGGCGGGAAGGTGCGCCCGGTGGCGTTCTGCGAGACGCAGGCGCATGGGCATGCGTGCGATAACGGTGGCGCACAATCGGGGTGGATGCGTGCGGGGGTGTCCGGTGACGATAAACGTACGCCCGCACCGGCAACCGGTTTGCCGCAACTCGATGCGGAAATGTGGCCGATCGGCGATGGCGACGATGCGGTGTGGTTCGAGCGGTGTCTGACTGCGTCGGTGTTTCCGGATGCGCGGTAACGTGTGACGCTCCGTGTTCCAGCAAGGCCCGCCATGGCGGGCTTTTTTATTGTTCGTCGGCGGGGGGCATGCGCAGCCGATGTCGATCGATCATCGGCTGCGATGTCACCCACGCGTGCGTCGCATGACCAGCGGCTCAGACCGAGGCCATGCGTTTCGTTGTCGTTCAGTGCGCGGGACTGAAGTCCTGGTCGTCGTCTGACGGTGGCAGGTCGAGCACGAGCTTGACGGCGCTGTAGTTCGCCTTGAGCGAAAACACGCGGCCGATCACGAGGAACGTCTGCCGCGAATTCTCGAGTTCGACGAAGTCGCCCGGTTGCGGTACGTGCGCACCCTGGTCGTAGGAGAAACTGGTGCTGGTTTGCTCGCCGATGGCTTCCGCTGCGTGTTCGGTGAATTCGATCGTGATGTGGGTAGTCATACGGGCCCCGATATGGCTGATTGAAGAGACTGGAAGCCTCAATTTTCGCATAGCGGCTGGCAGCATTCGTGCTGGTGTTGCGCGATGCGGCCAGTCGAGGATGGGGGCTGCATGGAGAGCAGCCCCGTGGCTGCGCAGTGCAGGCGAATTGCGCGCCCGTCACGATAGCGAAACCGATACGGATGGTTCGGTGGGTCATGCCATGGGCGCCAAGCCAATTCAACAACGAAATCCGCCGCAATTTTTCCCGGGTCGTGCAGCAGCGCGGCGTAGGCCGTCGCGGCCGTCCAGATTCTGCCTGCGCCGCCTGATCCTCTTCTGGTGCGGTGCCGACCGGCAGCAGGCGCGGCTGGGTCAGCTTGAGCGCGTAGGCGACGATCTCCAGGCCGCGTAGTCCAGCATTCCGCCCTGTGCTTGGCATGGTGGTGTCGCTCCGACGCGGGGCGCTCTTGCATCAGCACCGCAGAGCGTTCCAGCGGCTGCCGATACGGCACGGTGAACTGTGTGCTGGACAACAACGCGCGTTGCCGGATGTGCTCCAGCAACATCAGCCAAGGAGTTTGTTATCCGAACGAATAGGCCCAGCGAGCGATCGGGCCATTCGTGGCTCGGTCGGGCCAAAAATGGCCCGGCAAATCTCTTTTATTTTCAATTGGTTGATTTTGAGCGGGCCACGAATGGCCCGATTTTCCCTTGAAAAAATCGATTTTCGCGGTTTGGCTTTCCTCGGCGCTTGTCCGAAATGCCGGGCATCGCCGCTAATGTGCTGATATCAAGGGATTAAATCGCGACTTGAGATGGTTGGCACGGGCATTGCATTACCCAGTCTGTCATCACCGATGGCAACACGGTCAGAGGGCCGTGTCGATTCCAACAACAAGGACTGCATTCATGCCGACTCCCGCTTATATCAGTATCCATGGCAAGACCCAGGGCAACATCACGCAAGGCGCCTTCACCGCCGACTCCGTAGGCAACGTCTATCAGGAGGGTCACGAAGACCAGATCCTCGTCCAGGAAGTCGAACACCTGATTGCCACCCCGACCGACCCGCAGAGCGGCCAGCCGTCGGGCCAGCGTGTGCACAAGCCGTTCACCTTCACCTCGCCGCTCAACAAGGCCACGCCGTTGCTGTACCAGGCACTGGCCTCTGGTGAGATGCTCCCCGAAGTGGAAGTGAAGTGGTACCGCACTTCGACCGAGGGCAAGCAGGAGCACTTCTTCACCACCAAGCTCGAAGACGCCACCATCGTCACCATCAACACCGTGCTGCCGCATGCGCAGGACGCGACCAAGGCCGAGTACACCCAACTGGTCAAGGTCGCTATGGCTTACCGCAAGATCACCTGGACCCACGCCATCGCCGGCACCGAAGCCTCGGACGACTGGCGCAAGCCCCAGGAAGCCTGAGCCCGGGTCACTCCGTGCGACCGGCGCTAGCGCCGGTCGCTCAACTCAGCATGTAGATTGCCGGCCCGGTAACGGGCTGGTAAGGAGTGCACAGGGTTGATTGAGCTGATCTGCGCTTTACCTTCATCACCGGCGACGAATCGTTCGCGGTCGTCGAATTCACCCTGCGCGACGGCACGGCCCTTGATCGTCAGGCCGCGGCTACGCGCGCTACGACTATCCGGGCCGTTACAAGCACGAAGCCAGCGGCGAGGCTTTTACGTAGGACCATTTGCGCGGCCAATCACGATGAAACCATCGTCATTGCCAACGACCGTACCGAATCGGTCGGGCACGATGAGCAGAGGGCGGGCCGCCGCGCGGCCCGCGTGTGGTCAGACACTGTTCCGACGCGCAATCTGTTTCAGCTCCACCTCACCTTGTCCACTCGCCGACGCATCCGCGCGCCGCTCGTCCTGCAGCAGCGTACGCGGTAGCGCGAACCCTTTGAACAGCGGCTGGGTGAAGGGGTTGTTGGCCTTCTCGGTGCTGATGCGGTAGCGCATGCCACCGTCCGCCGCGGCGAAGCTGAGGTCGACGCTGGTGGCCGTGGCGCCGTTCAGGCGCGCTTGGCTGAGCAGGCGGTAGAGCGACCACGGACCGCGGTAGATCAGCCCGCTGCTGCTGCCGCCGGCGTGGACCAGGGTCATGCGGCTTTCGTTGCTGGGCGCCAGGGTGTTTGGCCAGATCACGGCCGTGCTGATGGTGGGACCGTGGTTGTAGGAGATCAGCTGTCCCTCGACGCTGAGGGAGCTGCTGCGCTTGTTGGCGGCCAGGCCCAGGGGTTCGACGAAGAACTGCACGCCGAGTTGCCCGCGGCTATTGAAGAAGGCGTCGCGGATGCGGTTGGCAGCTTCGAGTTGGGTGAGTACGTCGTTGCGCACCAAATAGCCGCCGAGGCGTTCGGAGTATAGGGCCTCCAGATTGTCCTCGATGAACAGGTTGAGGTACTTGTCGCGGAATTGTTGCAGGCGCCCCTGCGGTCCGAAGAAGGCAGTGAAGTCGTCGAGCGAGACTTCTTCGCGGCTGGTCGGGTTGAACGGGTAGCGGTTGGCCAGGCGCTCGTGATAGAAGCGGTACACGTCGGCATCCCAGCGTTTTTCCAGCTCGCGCAGGGCTTCCACAAGGACGATGCGCGACGACTCGTCGGCCAGCTTGCCGACCTGATGACTCAACGGCTCGGGCAGGCCGCCTGCGATGCGTTGCAGGTTGGCGACGGGATCGGGACCTTTCTGGCCGAATCGTTCGAGCACGACGCTGAGCGCGGCCTTGCCGCGGTCCGGGCTGTCATGCACGGCGCGCACTTTGTCCTGCACGGCGCCGATGGCCTGCATGGTTTCGTCGAGATACGGGGGCCGCTCGCCCTTGGCTTCGAGCAACTGGCTGATCGGCGCGAAGGCGTGGGCGATGGTGATGACCGGCAGCGGCGTCGCGTCGGACTCGCTGAGCTTGTCCACCTTGTCGGCCAGCGCGGCGGCCTTGATTTGCGAGGTTTCGGTGACGGCGCTGGTCGTGGTCGCGGGCGGGGTGCCGAGTTCGCTGTTGTCGCGCACGGTTTCGACCAGGCGCCGCAGCGGCGCGGCCGGGCTGGTGACGCTGCCCAGGATGGTGACGGCCTGGCCGATGTCCTGGAAGTCGCGCACGGCGATCTGGTTGAGGTTGCGTTGCCAGGTGTCGACGTAGTCGCGGCTGTAGAGTGAGCGGATGCGATCGGCCAGCGCGCGCTTGTCGGCCTCGGAGTAGTCGATGTTGCGTCGCTCGCCGAGGGCCCACTGATCGATCATGGCCAGCTCGGCAATGTCCTGGCTGTGCGGGGCGAAGTAGCCGCGGTAGCCCTTGGCGGTGAGAAGGGCGTCGATGCGGCCATTGGCGCGCGGTGTCTCCTGCTTGCCGCCCGCGCCGGCTTCGGGTTCGTACACGATGTCGTACGCCGGGCCGATCTCGTTGCGCAGGTCGAGCGGCGCACGCAGCGCGGCGCCGGCCTGGCGGCGCATAGTCATGTAGACGCGCTGCGGCAGCGGGATGGTGCGCAGCTCGCGTTGGAAGGCTGCGACACGCTCCTGGTATTGCGGCAGGCGCGTGTCGGCATACTTCATGGCGTAGTCCAGGTGGCGCATCAGCGCGCGCTGTACGCCGTCCTCGCCCGGGAAGGCCGTTTGCCAGTGCGCGGCCATCCAGTTTTCGACCACGGGCGGCCGACGATTGGGCCTGTCTTCGATCATGCGGTAGACGCGCAGCGCGGCCAGTTGCGTGTCGCTGTCCGTCCCGGCGCCGTCCAGCTCTTTCATCACGCCGCTGGCCAGCGCCGGCAGGAAGCGCTGTGACAGCAGGGTCAGGTAGGCCTGATCGACCTTGGGGCCGATGGTACGGCCCTGGTACAGGCCGAGGTCGGCCACGACCGGCCAAGCATCGCGGTAGTTGCCGTAGACGGCGACCACGCTCCCGATCTGGTCCAGCGGTTGCAGCAAATTGCGGCCGGTAGGGTCGAGCGTGCCGTCGACGGCGCGGGTGCTGAACGCGCGGCTGCGCTCGAGCACGCTCAGGGCTTTGTCGCGATTCATCGCGTAGTAGTGGTACCACGCGCCGATCACGAGCGCGCTGCCCAGCGACGCTACGCCGAAGCGCAGGGTCAGCGCGTGCTTCTTCTCGGCGATGACCCTGGGGTTGTCGCCGGCCAGACCGGATTCGGGGTAGATGACGCGCTGGAACAGGTGCTGGGCGAAGTAAACCAGAGAGCGCCCGCTGGGCTGCATGTAGTTGACCGGTCCATGCAATGCATAGGTATGCGAAGCGGTGGTGAGGAAGGCATTGTTGAGTACACCCTGCTGATAGACCGAAGAGAAGAACACGCCGCGCGGCAGTGCCGGCGTGACATATCGATCGCTGCCCAGCACGTCGGCAAGGAAGCTCAGCAGCAGGGGCCGCAGGCCGCTCAATTGTCGGGTGAGCGAGTACAGCGCTTCGCGCTGCGCTACGTCGGGCACGTCGGCCAGGCTGTCGAACACCTGCTCGTTCAGGCGGTCAAGGAAGGCGTCGTAGTTCGTGCCGAGTTCGTCAAGCCAGGCGTCATAGCGCTGGATCGCATCCAGGGTGAAGCTGAAACCGAAGAGATCTTCACGCACCGACTTGGGCAGCCGTGCAAACAGCGTTTCGAAGCCTTCCAGCAGATCGAACTTGCTGAGCACCACGTACAGCGGCGGCCGTGTACCGAGCTGCCGGCTCAGTTCGGCCAGGCGCGCACGCAGCACCGCGGCGAGCGCCTTGCGGTCGCTTGGCGCTTGGTGCGCGAGGGTTTCCAGGCTGACCATCAGCACCACCCCGTTGAGCGGCCGGCGGCTGCGGTTGCGGCCGAGCCAGCCGACGAAGCTGTCCCACAGCCGCGCGTGGATGTCTTCGGGCAGCGCGCTGTGGCGGGCCAGCCGCGCGGGCAGCACGGGCGCGCTTTCGTTTTCCGCGTCGCCGGGAGTGGCGACCGGCTCGATCCGCGGCTGGCTGATCAGTTCACCCGGTGGGTCGATGAGAATGGCCTGGTCGCCCATCCACCAGTCGATGGCGTAGAGCTTGTCGGGATCGTCTTGCAGGCGCCGGCTGCCGGCCTTCATTTCGCCGGTGAGGGAGAAGCTTTGGCCGGAGCGGTTGACGAAGCTGGTCTTGCCGGAGTTTTCCTGACCCAGCACCAGGTACCAGGGCAACTGGTACAGCGCCTGCCGGCCCTTGAGGTTGGCCTGCAGAATCTCGAGGCTGTGATCGAGTGCGCGCTCCTGCGCTTCGACGTAACGCAGACATGGGTCGGTCTGTTGCTCTTCCACATGGTGCTGCTCGGCCTCCAGGCGCATGGCGCGCTTGCGCAGGCGCAGCGCCCAGATCAGCAGCGGCACGATCAGCACGACGACTGTTGCCAGTACCCGCGCGGACAGGCTGGCCAGGGGGCGATGCTCGCCCCAGCTCCACTTGGGTCCCAACCACCAGATGGTGGCCAGCGCGAGCACCAGTAGCAGCAGTTGCAGCAGGGGCGCGCCTTGCCGCCCCCAACGCAAGATGAGTCGGCCGTAACGTTGTAGTTTGGACCAGATGTTCCACATGACGATGCTCCCTGTTTAATCCTTGTGCCCCGAGGCATCCGGCTGTTGTCGTTCGAGAAGGCTGAAGAGGTCGGGCTCCCACTCGGGCGCCGACGCGTGCTGCATGGCCCGATATGCGCGGACGAACAAACCATCCGCCAGCCAGGTGAGGCCGCGTGGCCGCAGCAGCTCGGCAGCGATGGCCATGACGTGGCAGCGGTGCCGCAAGTCGGCGGCTTCCTGCTGGATCGCTTCGAGCCGACGCAGCACGGACTCGACACCTTGCGCTTCGAGCAGGCCGTGCAGTTCGTCGCGCACGCCGACGTAGTCATGGCCGGCGGCGGCCATGGCGCCGGCCGCGTGTGCGCCACTGATCCAGGCCTGGGTTTCTCCATCTACGAACGGACGCCCATCGGCAAATTCCAGTTTGCTCAGCGCGGGCAGTCGGGTGACGAAGCGTTCGGTCGACTGACGGATGGCCTCGGCTACCAGCGGCATCTCCAGGCGCCGGGCGATGCCGGCGGCCAGGTAGCTGCCGCGCAGCCAATACGGTGAGGTCGTGACGCTGCGTTCGACACGTTGCAACAGCGCCGGGTCGACAGCGTTGGCGCTGAGCGTGTCCGCATACCCTTCGGCGACGTCGGCGGGCACGGCCATCAGTTCGGTCTGGTGGTGTTTGCGCGCCGACGGCGCATTGGTCAGGTGGGCCCACAGGGCAAACCGCCGCAGCAGGTAGCCGGTGGGGTCGTAGGGGTCTTGCTGGTTGATGATCTCGGCCGCGGCCAGCAGCGACTTGCGGCCCTCGCGCTCGTTGCCAGGCGCCGGCAGAACCGGCGTGAAGAAGGCGTCCGACAGCACCTCGCCGCGCGCGGGCGGGTCGAGTTTGGCGTCGGCCAGCTCTGGCGCGCGCAACACTTCGGCTTTTTGTCGCAGCAACGCCTCCAGCCTGGAGAGGGTGGGCACGTCGAGCTGGGCGCTTTCAGCGCAGCGTTGCAGGCTATCGAGTGCGGATTGGCCGGCCTTGTAGAACTCCTCGCTGTATCCGGTGCTTTCCAACGCGGCCAAGCTGTCGGCCAGCCGCTCCAGCAACTGCCCCACCAACCTCCGTTTGGCCAGGTAGCCGGTGGCGCCCGGTTTCGGATAGCTGGTTTCCCAGTAGCGTTCGACCATGCCTGCCAGTACGCCGGTGGCTTCGGCCCAGCCGCGCCAGCTGCGTGTGTGCGCGCGAGCGGTCAGCAGATGCCCGGCAACGCGCAGGTGCTTGCACTGGTTGCGCAGGTAGTGCTGCGCGGCTTCGTCGACATAGGGCCAATCGATGGTCGCTTCCTGCAGGCTGCCGAGCTTGACCATTTCGTGATCGATGCCTTGGTAAGCGTCGTCTTCGTCATCGAACACACCAGCGGGCTGGCGCGGGTCGAGCGGCGCCAGCAAGGTATCGAGGTCCAGTGGGGCGGGCAGTTTCACCAGTGACATGCCTCGCGCTGCTGGACCAGTTGCTCATGGAGCCGAGAGACATCGAAGATAAGTCCGTCGAAGGGGGCCTGGTCGCTCTCGATCTGCAGGCGCTGTGCTGGCCGGGCCAGGTGGCGCAGCTGCTCGATCGCCACCAGGCCGCGTCCCGCGTCGGTGACCGTACCGTCATCGAGGACCTGCCACGGCTGGCTGGTCGACACGGGTCGGCCGTCCAGCAGCAGCCGTAGATTGGCGTGGTTGAAGGGCAGTGCGTCGGCGGTCAGCAGTTGCAGGCGCGAGATGTTTTGCAGGCAACTGATCGCGAGTGTCGGGGCGGGTGTCGAGCCTCCCAGCGCCGGAGCCGAGATAACGACCTTGTCCTGGCCGGGAATCTTTTCCGGCGTACGCATCAGCAGCAAGCCGGTGTCGTCGGCATGGCGCTTGGCCTCGTTGGCTTGGACCAGGTCAGTGATGTCCGGGCGCTTCGCGCTGGCCGGCGTGGTGGCGGGCGTTGGCGCGGCCGCGGATGCCTGGGCCTGGAGTGCGGCCGGTGGCGATGTGGCCGGTGGTGGGGTACCTGCCTTGGCGTCGAAGCAGGCCAGCCGTTCCTGCGGTGACACGACGGTGGTGCAGTCGCTGTTCGCGGCGACGGCGGAGTGTTCTCCGTCGCAACCGGCCAGTGCTGCCGCTAACAGCAATGCCAGGCTGATCGATTTCATGATGAGCGTTCCTCTCCATTCAAATTCCACTCCAGGCATTTGCGTGCCAGCGTGCGTTTGGGTATGCCGAGGCTGAGCGCCGCCTCGCGCCGCGACCCCTCGACCTGGCGCAGCCGTTCGCCGACCACGAGGCGTTCGAAGTCCAGCAAGGCTTCCGGCAAGTTGTCGGTGTGCAGGAGCTGTTGCAGCGCTGATGCTGTCGTCGACGGCGCCGCGCTCGCCGTTAGCGGCAGGTCTTCTTCCAGGTCGGCCAGCAGGTCGCCGCGAATGTGCTTGCCGGGCGCTGTGCGCTCGGCTGCGGCTAGCACGAGGCTGCGCAGCTCGCGCACGTTGCCTGGAAAGGAGTGCGCTTGCAGGCGTGCCAGCGCGCTCGCGGAAATGCCGGCGATGTTGCCCTGGCATTCACGGTTGTGTTGCAGCAGCACGTGCGCGACCAGTGCCGGAATGTCTTCAGGGCGTTCGCGCAGGGGCGGGATGCGCAGCACACGCTGGCGGATGCGGAAATACAGATCCTCGCGGAACGCGCCGTCGCGCACGAGTTCGGGCAGGGGACGGTGGGTGGCGCAGATCAGGCGGAAGTCGGACGCCTGCTCGCGCGTGGCGCCTATCGGTCGGTAGGTCTTCTCGTTGAGCAGGCGCAGCAGCGTACCTTGCAGTTCCAGCGGCATATCGCCGATTTCGTCGAGAAACAAGGTGCCGCCATCCGCCTCGGCCACCAACCCGGTGCGTGCCTGAGTGGCGCCGGTGTAGGCGCCGCGTACCGCGCCAAACAATTCGGCTTCAATCAGGTCTTTCGGAATCGCCGCACAGTTCACCGGTACAAACTTGCCCCGGCGGGACGAGGCCTGGTGAATCAGCCAAGCCGCATGATCCTTGCCCGAGCCGGTCTCCCCGGTGATCAGCAAGGACAGCGACGAGTCGGCCAGCCGCAGCATGTCTTCGCGCAGTTGGCGGGCCGTCGACCCGACACCGACGAAGTCCGCGGCCAGCAAGCGGGCGGCGCGTGTCCGGTCCTGGGCGATCTCGTTTCGTCGCTGTTCTTCGATGCGGTGGATGTCGGACGACGCCAGCAGGCGCGCCATCAGCACGTGATGCAGCGTGACCAGCTCGTGCCAGATCGGGTTTGCCTGCCAGGCGCGCAGAACCGCCTCGGCGCCAATCAATGCGAAGATGCCCACCACTTCATGCTGTGGGCCATGGATCGGCAGCGCCAGCAGGGCGGCGCGGGCGGTGAGATGTTCGCGCAAGGCATCGAAGCCAGCGCCGACCTTGACCAAGGCATCCAGTCGCGCGACATGGCAAGGCTTGGCGCTGGTCAGGCAATACACCAGCGGATTGTCCAGCTCTTCCAACGATATCGAGGTGAGGCCAGCGGCGTCGGCCACATTGGCGTGGGCGATCGGCAGCAGCCTGTCGCCGGGGCGTTCGTGCCAGTAGCAAAGCGCCTGTTCGATACCGGTGCCATCGCAGGCGGCGAGCAGCCAGGCCGCCGCCAGCGAGGCCATGGTGCTCGCTTGCGCGAGTTCGCGCGCCAGCAGGACGACGCTCACGGTTTCCATGCTGTGCTCCACTCAGTGCAGCGTGGCCAGGAAGGCACCCTCCTGCCAGCACAGGTCCGCGCGCCGGAATGGCTCTCCCTTGGCCTGCTGCCACAGGACAGCGAGCGACAGCGGCGGCAGCAGTTCGCCGTCGATGCTCGCATCGAGCATGCGTGCGCCATTGGCGTGCCGTATGCAGCGCGAGCGCAGCTCGTCGCGTGCGCTGTCGGCCACTTCCAGCGCGGCGTTGTAGCGCTGGGTGAATTGCTGCTGCAGGCGCTGCAAGCGGCTGTCCACGATGTCGCCCAACACGGCCTCGTCGAGGTAGCGATAGGGTACGAGATGCATGCGCGCGAGCAGGGCCGGCTTGAAGAAGCGCATCAAGTGCTGCCGCAGGCAGTCGACGTCGAGGTCAGACAGTGACGGATCGTCCTGATCGAAGCCGAGGTTGGAGGTCAGGAAGAACAGGATGTTCTGGCAGTCGATGCGGCGACCTTCGCCATCGGCCAGCTCGCCCTTGTCGAAGGCCTGGTAGAACACATTCAGTACTTCCGGGTGGGCTTTTTCCACCTCGTCCAGCAACACAACTGCATAGGGTTGCTTACGAATGGCCTCGGTGAGCACGCCGCCTTCGCCGTAGCCGACATAGCCGGGTGGCGCGCCCAGCAGGCGCGATACGGTGTGTCGCTCCTGATACTCGGACATGTTGATCGTGGTCAGGAAGCGCTCGCCGCCGAACAGCGCGTCGGCCACCGCCAACGCCGTTTCGGTCTTGCCCACGCCACTGGGGCCGACCAGCAGGAACGTACCCATCGGCGTGCCCGGCCGGCGCAGGTCGGCCATCGCCGTGAGCAGGCGTCGGTTCAACGCCTCCAGCGCCGCGTCCTGTCCTTTGACGCGCTCGCGCAAGGTAGTCGGCAACTGTTCGAGACGCGTCAGTTGATCGCTGTTGATGGTGGTGGCCGGTATGCCGGTCCAGTCGGCGATCACCTGGGCAATCTGCTCGGCGCCCACGTCGGCATGCAGCAGGGCACCTTCGCGTTGCAGTTCGGTCAGGCGGGTCACCCAGCCCGAAAGCAGCCGGGCGGTGTCGTCGTCAGGATCGTGACCGCGAAGGCTGACAATCGTATCGATGACCGATTTCTGCTGTTCCCAGGCTTGGTGCAACTCGGCGATACGCTCTTCCACTTTTTTCCGCGCATCGCGCAGGTCGTCCAGTCGTTGCGTCGACGGTGCGCGGCCGGACCTGGCATCACGCACCAGATGTTCGGCTTCCGCATCGATTTGCCGAAGCTCGTTTTCGAGCACGGTCAAGCGACGCGGCGGCTCGGCGAGCGCGGTGGCGACGCGCGCGCAAGCGGTATCGAGCACGTCGATCGCCTTGTCCGGCAACTGCCGGCCGGACAGGTAGCGCGCCGACAACGCGGCGGCGGCCTGCAGGGCATCGTCACCGATATAGACTTTGTGCGCTTGTTCGTAGAGGGGGCGCAGGCCGCGCAGGATGTGCACGGCTTCTTCCGGACTGGGCTCGTCCAGCTTCACCAGTTGGAAGCGCCGCGCCAGTGCGGGGTCTTTCTCGAAGTACTTCTTGTACTCGGACCAGGTGGTGGCGGCGACGGTGCGCAGTTCGCCGCGTGCCAGCGCCGGCTTGAGCAGGTTGGCCGCATCGCTGCCGCCCGCGGCGTTGCCTGCGCCGATCAGCGTATGCGCCTCGTCGATGAACAGGATGATCGGCTGCGGCGAAGCTTTCACTTCGTCGATCACTGCTTTCAGCCGTTTCTCGAACTCGCCCTTGACCGACGCGCCGGCTTGCAGCGCGCCCAGGTCCAGCCCCCACAGGTGAACGTCGCGCAGCGGCTCGGGCACGCGTGCCTGCACGATGCGCAATGCCAGCCCTTCGACCACCGCGCTTTTGCCCACGCCGGCATCGCCTACCACGATGGGGTTGTTCTTGCGGCGGCGCGACAGGATGTCGACCATCAGGTCGATCTCGGCGTCGCGGCACAGCACCGGGTCGATCCGCTCCTCGCGAGCCTGTGCGGTGAAGTCGTGACCGAAGCGGGTCAGCGCACTGTCGGCTCCACTGGCAGGACGCTCGCGGTTGCCGGCGGACGCCGCATCGGCAGCCTCCGTCGATCCGGCCAACAGTTCGCCAAAGCGCTTGCGCAGCGGTTCCCGGCTCACGCTATCCAGCAGGCGTATCGCCGCCAGCGGAAGGTAACGCCCAGGATTGAGCAGCACGGCGAGCAGCAGCGCGCCGCTACGGATTTCGGCTTGTCCCAGCTCAACCGAACCGAGCAGCCATGCCTCCTGCAACAGTTCCACCAGCAACGGGGAGAAGGAAGGATATTGATTGTGCCCGCTATCCCCCTCGGGAAATGCGGTGGACAGCGCGTACCGCGCGCTGTCCACCTCAATCCCCGCGATACGCAACACGATACGCACGTCGCACTGAGGCTGATCGAGCAGCTTGAACAGCAGATGGGGCACCGTGACTTCGGCACCACGCTGCCCGATGCAGAGGTTTCCAGCTTCTTCCAAGGCATGCCGACACAACACATTAAGACGCTCGATGAGCGCCGGGAGATCTACCGCAATCATGTAATCGAGCTCCCCTTTTCAGGAAAGATTTTTCTTGGAAAAAGCGTTTTCGTATTGCTAATAATGCAAACGAATGTATCGGCCATGGAATTTGAATACGGTTGGTGAGAGCGCCTTCAATTCACCTGAAATAAGCGCATGGCCAAGCTAGCGAGGAAACCACGGCAATAACTTATTCGTCCATGGGATTTGTCTGAAAATTAATGATGGATATTTTCATGGATTATGCATTCGAACTAATACGGGATGTTTTTGAATAAAAATGAGACCTGTCTTATTTCAATTATCGCCATCAACGTCTAGCCTCGTCGTTTGCGGCGGAAAGCGATTTTTCGGCATGCCATAGAGGGTGGCTTGGCTCGGCCGGCACGCTTCCGCTTGCGCTGCATATACCTGGGTGCGCTATGCGCCGGGGTTTATCGAATCTCGCGCTGCAAAGACTTCAATTCGAATGGGAGTGGCTTATGGCAAAGCAAGGATCGGTCGCACCGAAGGAACGCATCAACATTCGCTACGTTCCCGCAACGGGCGGCGAGCAGGAGGAGGTCGAACTGCCGTTGAAACTGTTGGTGACGGGCGACTTCAAGGGGCGCGAGGGCGACGTCGCACTCGAAGACCGTACCGCTGTCAGCATCAACAAGGACAACTTCAACAACGTGATGTCCGAGTTCGGCCTGGACCTGACGATGGATGCGCCGGCCGTACTGGAAGAGGGTGGCGAGAACGACACGTTGCCCGTCCACCTGAAGTTCAGCGCCATCGAGGATTTCAGTCCCGATGTCATCGCACGCCAGGTGCCGGAGATGCGCAAGTTGCTCGAGTTGCGCGAGGCGCTCGTGGCGCTCAAGGGGCCGATGGGAAATATCCCGGCCTTCCGCAAGCAGTTGCAGGTTCTGCTTGGTGACGAAGCCTCCCGCGGCAAGCTGGCCAAGGAACTGGAGCAGTTGCTGGAACCCGGCGAGGCCTGATGCTGCGCTGTTCCTCTTCCCGTTTGCAAAGGACATAACAATGACACAAGCACAAACCGCTGCAGTCCCAAAGCAGGACGCGCTGGCACAGGAGGGCCTGCTGGCTCAGATCATGGCGCAGACTCGCCTGCAGCCCGCCCAGGAGGGTTATGCCGTTGCCGAGCGCGGCGTGGCTGCCTTCATTGCCGAGATGCTCAAGACCGATGCGCGCGAACAGCCGGTGAACAAGCAGTTGGTCGACCAAATGATTGCCCAGATCGACGCGAAGCTCGGCAGGCAGATCGACGTCATCCTCCATCAGCCTGCCCTGCAGGAGCTGGAATCGGCCTGGCGTGGACTTCATCGACTGGTGGTCGGCACCGACTTCCGCGAGAACATTCTCATCGACGTGCTTCACGCCACCAAGGATGAACTGCTGGAAGACTTCGAGAGCGCCGCGGACATCACTCGCAGTGGCTTCTACAAGCTCATCTACACGGCAGGTTACGGCCAGTTCGGCGGCAAGCCCGTCGCCTGCATCGTCGGCAATTACACATTCGGCCCCTCCGCACCCGACATCAAGCTGCTCAACTACGTCGCCTCGGTCGGCGCCATGGCACACGCACCGTTCCTCGCGGCCGCCGGCCCCGAGATGCTTAATCTGGATTCCTTCCAGGACATCCCCAACCTCAAAGAGGTCAAGGACATCTTCGAAGGCCCGCGTCACGCCAAATGGCGTGGCCTGCGCGAGTCGGAAGACGCGCGTTACCTTGGTCTGACCATGCCGCGTTTCCTGCTGCGCCAACCGTACGATCCGCTGGAGAATCCGGTTCGCAGCTTTGCCTATCGCGAAACCATCGACGGCCAGCACCACAACTACCTGTGGGGTAACACGGTCTTTCTGCTGGGCAACCGCATCACGGACAGCTTCGCGAAGTACCGCTGGTGCCCGAACATCATCGGTCCGCAATCGGGTGGCACCGTGGATGATCTGCCCGTGCACCTGTACGAGTCGCTTGGCCAGCTTCAGGCGAAGATTCCGACCGAAGTGCTGATTTCGGACCGGAAGGAGTTCGAGTTGTCGGCGGAAGGCTTCATTCCGCTCGCGATGCGCAAGGACAGCGACAACGCCGCCTTCTTCTCGGCCAATTCGGTGCAGAAGCCCAAAGTTTTTCCGAATACGCCCGAAGGCCAGGCCGCACAGACCAACTACATGCTCGGCACACAACTGCCGTACATGTTCATCGTCAACCGTCTGGCGCACTACATCAAGGTGCTGCAGCGCGAACAAATCGGCAGCTGGAAAGAGCGCCAGGACCTGGAGCGCGAACTCAACAACTGGCTGCGTCAGTACATTGCGGACCAGGAAAGCCCCTCCGCCGACGTGCGCAGCCGCCGTCCGTTGCGTGCCGCCAAGGTCGTCGTGACGGACGCGACGGGCAGCCCCGGCTGGTACCAGATTTCCCTGTCGTTGCGCCCGCACTTCAAGTATATGGGCGCGAGCTTCGACCTGTCGCTGGTCGGCCGGCTCGACAAGGAATGACGGACAGGATGACGCATGCCGCGTTCCCCCGGCCAGGGCAGCCTGTTTGAACGGCTTGATCCAGACCTGCCGCCGCGCCGCATGCGCACGCGGCAGGCGCTGGCGTCGGAGCGCATCGGTGCCATCAAGGATCACCTCGAGCGCATTCTCAATAGCCGCCAGGGCAGCTCGCAAAGCTGCCCTGGCTTCGGCTTGCGGGATCTGAACGACGCCGCGGCCAGCCAGATGGACCTGCGCCACCAGGTATGCCAGGACGTCCGTGCCGCGGTCATGGCCTACGAACCTCGAGTCCAGGTGCTGAACGTTCATCCCGTCACCGCATACGGCCAGGCGGGTCCGCTGCATTTTCGTTTGCACTGCCTGGTGCCAGTTAACGACAGCACGGAGGACGTGCAGATCGATCTGCTCGTCCAGCACCGGGAGCGCTGGATCGACGTGATCTAGTACCCAGCCAGGAGGGCTGATGCCACTGAAGCGAAAGTTTCGCGAAGAGCTCGACTATATGCGCCGCCTCGGCCAGGTGTTCGCGCGCAACAATCCGCAGCTCGCGCGATACCTGGGAGAGGAGGCCACCGATCCCGATGTGGAACGGCTGATGGAAGGTTTTGCCTTCCTCACGGCCAAGCTGCGCCTGAAGATCGATGATGACTTTCCGGAGCTGACCCACCCGTTGCTGCAACTGCTGTGGCCGAACTACCTGCGTCCGTTGCCCAGCGCCACGATCGTGCAGTTCCTGCCGATGGACCGCGCCATCACGGGACGCCATGTGATTCCCAAGGGGACACGCATGCGCGCTCGCGAGGTAGACGGGATTTCCTGCGAGTTTCGCACCTGTGCAGACATGGCCATCTATCCCTTGCGGATCGATCAGGTCAGCGATGCTCACTCGCTGGAGAAATCGACTGTGCGCGTGGATCTGGCCACGCTCAGCCAAAGCCCGCCCAGTACCTACGATTGCGACCAGCTCGATTTCTACCTGAGCGGCAACGACTACACCGCGATGACGCTTTATCTGTGGCTGGCCGAGTACCTCCGCGAAATCCGCATGGAGGTTGCGGGGCAGGTGCGTTTTATCCCCGCCAGCCAAGTGCTGTTCCACGGCTTCGCCCCCGATCAGGCGCTGCTTCCATACCCGAAGAATGCACTGGACGGCTACCGTATTTTGCAGGAGTACTTCCTGTTGCCACGCCGGTTCTTCTTCTTCGGTATACGCGGGCTACGTTCGCTTTGGCCCACTGAGCAGATCGGGAAGATCCGCCTGGATTTCGTTTTCACTCGGCCCATGCCCGAGGACGTGCGCATTCGCACGGGCGACCTGGCGCTGTACTGCACGCCTGCCGTGAACCTGTTCGAACACGAGGCCGAGCCCGTTCGGCTGACCGGCAAAGCAGTGGACTATCGCCTGCAACCCGCTGGGCAGCGGACCGACGCCTACGAAATCTTCAGTATCGACAGCGTCGATGGCTGGAAAGGCGAAGGCAGTGGCAAGTCCGGCGAATGGTTGCGCACCTACCATCCCTTCGAGTCGCTGCGCCACCAGATCGACTACGAGCGCGGCCACACCACGCTGTACTACCGCACCCGCATCGAACCGTCGCTCACCGCCGCCGGTGTCGAGCACCGTGTCTCGTTCGTGCGTGGTGACGAGCACGACTACATCGGTCGCGACGAGACGGTCTCGGTGTCGCTGACCTGCACCAACCGCGAGTTGCCACTAGCTTTGGGTGTGGGGGACGTGTGCATCCCCACACCCGACGTTCCCACCTTCGTCGGCAGTCGCAACCTGACGGCGCCCACCCCATCGTATCGGCCCGTTCTGGACGGCAACCTGCAGTGGCGGCTCATCTCCAATCTATCGCCGACCTACCTGTCGCTGCTGGCCGCCGAGCCGTTGAAGGCCGTCATCAGCGCGTACGACTTTGCCGCTCACCACGACATCCAGCGGCGCCGCGCCACGCAGAAGCGCCTGGATGCGCTGCTGGAAGTCGTTACCACGCCGGTCGACCGCATGTTCCAGGCGCTGCCGATCCGCGGCATCCGCAGCGTGATCAAGCTCGATCAGGCGGGTTTTTCCTGCGAAGGCGACCTCTACCTGTTCGGCACGGTGCTGAGCCATTTCCTGGCGTTGTACAGCAGCATTTCTTCCTTCCACGTAATGGAGGCGATCAATATCACCAATCAGGAGCACTACGCATGGCCCATGCGCAGCGGAACCCAAGCCCTGATTTGATCGAAAAGCTGCTGGTGGGCGCGAGAAACCACGACTTCTTCTTGGTCCTGGAACGGCTGCATGCGCTGCATGGCGACGACCTCGAATCGCCCGACAGCGACGATCCCGAACGTCAGCGCATCAAGCTGAGCAACTATGCCGGCATGGGCTTCCCGGCCTCGGACGTGTCGCTGGCTCGGCGCGTGGCGCAGGGCGAGCCTCACCAGTACGAAGTGCAGGCCACATTCCTCGGCTTGCATGGTCCTGACTCGCCACTGCCGTCTTACTACGTGGAGCGGCTGGCATACGAGGCCGGCCAGGGCATCGGCATCCGTCCGGCGTTCTTCGACGTATTCCATCACCGCCTGCTGACGCTGCTGCACCAGGCATGGCGCAAGTACCGGCACTACATCCGCTTCCGTCCCGGCGCCAGTGACCCGCTCTCGCAGCGCCTGTTCGCGCTGATCGGTCTGGAGAACACCGCCACCCGGGGTGACACGCCCATTGCCTGGAGCCGTTTGCTCAGTTTTGCCGGTGCCGTAGTGCATCGCAGCCGCTCGCCCGCGATGGTCGCCGGACTGGTCGCGCACTGCTTCGACCTCAAGGACGTCGACATCCGCGATTTCGAGCTGCGCCACGCCGACATCGACCCCGGCGATCGCGTCCAGCTCGGTTGCCTCAATGGCCAACTCGGCGAGAGCTTCCGCGTGGGCGACAGCGTGCGCACGCGCCATGCCAAATTCACCATCGTCATCGCCAACCTCAGCCAGCAGCGGTTCCGCGAATTTCTTCCGCACGGCGAGAACTTCGAGCGTTTGCGTTTATTGGTTGCCTTCCTGTTGCGTGACCAAACCCCGTGCGACCTCGAACTGGCGCTGCGCGAAAACGAAATTCCTTCCTTCAACCTCTCGGGCGAGGTCGGCACCGAACTGGGTTGGACCAGTTTTCTGGAACAGCCTGCATTGCGCCGACCGCCTCGTGTTCAACTGACGGTACGCGCATGAATACGGTATCCACCGAGCCCCGCCTGGCCTTGGTCGTCGCCAACCCGGAAGCCTTGCAGCAAGGCACGGCGCCGCACTACAGCTTCGACCCCGCCGGTGGCACCATCGGCTCGCAGGGTGCCAGTTGGCTGCTGCACGACCGTGCCGGCCGGGTGCAGCCTCAACACTGCGAAATCCGCTTCGAAGATGGCGGCTATCTCGTCATCGATCGCAGCGGCTACACCCAGCTGAACGAGCAGACCCGTCCCCTGGGCCTGCACGCCAGCGCGCGCTTGCGTGACGCGGACAACCTGCACGTGGGGCCGTATCGCATAGCGGTGCACCTGGACGAGGAGCAGCACGCGTTGCCGGACCCGTCCCGCGTGCTGGCCCAGCACGACGTCGAGGAGTTGATGCAGTTGCACGACGACTACCTGGACGGCTTGCCCGACGCGGCGCCCGAAGGGCAGCCTCCCGTTGCGCCGAATCCCGACTGGGTCGCTTTCCGGGCCTTGAGCGAGCCGCCACAGCCGCAGGGCCAGCTCGACCCGCTGCACGCGCTGGACCTTGCGGCACAGCGCAGTGCGGGTACAGCCGAGCGCGCCTCGCTCGATCCGCTCGACCCCCATCACTACGGACTCTCGCCGTTGGCGGCCCAAGCCGACCTTGCCGCCACGGCTCAGGAAGCCGTTTACGGCTGGCCCATCCATGCGTCAGGAGAAACCATCATGTCGGAGTCCGACAGCCACAACCCGGCCGCCCGCGAGTGGCTGCATACCCAGCAAGCGAACGGCCATGATCCGGCCGGCCTGGTCAATCCGCTGATCGAAGGGCTCGGCGCACCGGTGGGGGCGCTGGATGCGCAAACAGCCTACGCGCTTCTCCATGAGGCAGGCCGTAGCCTCAGTGCGGCCATCAGCGGCCTGAGCGCTTTGCACGGCGGCGCGCACGGACAGCGCCAGCGCACCTTGCAACCCATCGAAGACAACCCCCTGCGTCTGGGGCAAAGCTACCCGGACACCGTACGCGCCATGTTCGCCGCCGACCGCAGCGTCGTTCATTTGTCGCCGGCGGCAGCCATCGAGGAATCGCTGGCGCAGCTTCTGCTCCAGCAGCGGGCCACCCAGCAGGCCATCACCGCCGGTCTCAGCGCGCTGCTGCAAGCCTTCTCACCGGAGCAGTTGCAACGGCGCTTCACTCGTTACCGACCGCCGCAGGGAGGCCAGGCGAATAGCGACGGCTGGGCTTGGCAAATGTACGGGTACTACTACGAGGAGCTGATCTCCGGGCGCCAGCAAGGCTTCGACAAATTGTTTTGGGAGGTCTTCGATCAGGCCTACGATCAGGCCTTGCGTGCTGAGGCGCCATGAAGCGAAGCCTCGCGCTCCTGCTCGCCGGCACACTGCTCGCCGGCTGCAACACCGTGGGCAATGTGTTCAAGAAGACGGGCAGGGTCTTGATGGACCCGTCCATCCCGGTGGGCGCACCTGACGATCAGCCCACCCAGATCGCTCTCAGCCTGTACGCCAGCGCCGACGTCAATCCCAACCCTGTCAGCGCGTCGGTCGCCGACAGCGCCGCCGCGATCGATGAACCGACCGAGGAGAAGCTGGTCGGGGAGGGCCCGTATTCCGTCAGCTTCAACGGCGCCACCAAGGGCGAGCTCATCAGCGGCTTGCGCGCCTTGCTGGACCATTTGCAGGGCGAGGAGGGTGTGGCGCCACTGCCGACGCATGGCACTGGGCGGCCGCTTCCGAATTCCCTCACCGTCACGCCCACCAGCAAGCCACCCTTGCCGCCGGACGGGCGGTTTCGCCGCAGCCTGCCGCTCGCGGACACGCCCGGCGTCGAGCCAAACCTGGGCCAGTACCGCAAGGGCGACAGCTTGGCCGCAGCGAGCGCACTGGCGTTGGCACCAAAGTCAACAGCGCCAGCGTTCAGCACTGCCGCCACACCTATCGCCTTCCAGGTACTCCAGCTCAAGGACGACAGCATGCTGGAAAACGCCGACCTCGATCTCGTCAGCAAGAGCCCCAAGAAGGCGCTGGGCAGTACCTTTATTGCCGCGGACGACTACACCCTCGCACCGGGCCAGTTCAAGTACGTCGATTTCAGTCCCGTCGAGGACAAGGCTCGCTATGTGGCTGTCGTAGCCGCCTTCCACGCTGTCAATGCGATCCGCCGGTACGAAGTTTTCCGGCTCGAACCGCGCGGGCGCAAATACGCCCTGCTGGTCACCCTGCAAGACACCCGCGTCACCATCACAGACGAAGCCTACCGCGCGCCGGTCCCGTTGCGCGAACCGACCGATCGCGCACGGGACCCGCTGCGCGAACCGACCGACAGCGCGCCGGGCCTGTTGCGCAAGCCGGCCTCTCGTCCGCAGCAGTTGTCCCGCGGACTGTCCCGCGAGGCGGCCACCCAAACGAGCCAGCAACCATGACCACCCGTAATCCCGTCGCTTGGAACGAAGGGCTCTTCGTCAAGCCCCAGCATTTCCAGCAAACCAGTCGCTACCTCGAGCACTACGTCAACGTCCGTCTGGGGCGCAAGTACGGCTACGGTTTCGCCGAGCTGGTGTTGAACCAGGATTTCCTAGCCATCGGCAAGATCGCAATCGTGCGTGCGCGCGGCATCCTGCCCGACGGCACCGCCTTCGATATTCCGCACGATCAGCCGCCGCCGGAGCCGCTGGACATCACCGATGCCACCGCCGCCAACCAGACCGTCTATCTCACGCTGCCGCTGCGTTCCGACGGCATGGCCGAAATCCGCTGGCCGGACACCTACGCCAATGCGCGGTACGTCGCGCGCAGTGAAGACGTGCGTGACACCCACAGTCATCAGGGCAACCACGTCGCCGTAACCATGGCAGTACCCAACCTGCAACTGGCGCTGGAACGGGACGACCGCAGCGCTTTTACAGGGCTGGCCATCGGGCGCATTCTCGACCGGCGTCCCGATGGCAGCCTGCTCATGGATAGCGGCTTCCACATCACCGGCCTGCACCTGCGAGCCATCAGCCAGCTCGCGCATTTCATGGAAGAAATCGCCGCGCTGGCGCACGAGCGCGCCAAGAGCATCGCCGAGCGCATTGGTTCACCTGGCCAGGCCGGCGTTGCCGACGTCACCGACTTCAACCTGCTGCAAGCGCTCAACCGTTGGCAGCACCTGTTCCGCCATCTGGCGCGCGACAGCGACGTGCATCCGCTCGACGCCTACCTCGCGTGCGGCCAGGCCTGCGGCGAACTCGTCACCTTCACCGACGAGGCGCGCGTGCCGCCGGAGTTTCCGGCTTACCAGCATGACAACCCGCAGGCCACCTTCCACTTGCTGCAGGAGACCCTGCGACGCGTGCTCAGTACCGTGCTGCAACCGCGCGCCGTGTCCTTGCCGCTGGTCAAGGAGCGCCATGGCGTGCTCACCGCCCAGGTCAACGACCCCAGTCTTATGCAGAATGCGGAATTCATTCTCGCTGTGCGCGCGCGCATGCCGCTGGACCAGCTGCGTCAGCTCTTTCTGCAACAGGCCAAGGTTGCCTCCCAGCAGACGTTGCTCGATCTCATCCGTCTGCAACTGCCCGGCATTCCGCTCAGTCCGCTGCCGGTGGCGCCGCGCCACCTGCCGTTCCATGCCGGCTTCACTTACTTCCAACTCGATCGCACGCATCCGAACTGGCAGAGGTTGATGCAGAAGGGCGCCAACGGTTTCGGCTTCCATATCACCGGCGACTTCCCGGAACTGGAACTCCAGTTCTGGGCCATTCGGAGTCAATGACATGAACACTACCGTCGATATCGGCAACGACAAGATCGATCTCGAGTCCCAGTCGCGGGCACAGCAGCCGGTGCCTCAACCGTCAGGGCAATTGCCGGAAGCCCAGTCGGATGACTTCCTGCGCACCCCGCTAGTCGCCCCGCTCGGAGACAAGGGCCGCATGCTCTTCGATTCGGTGTTTCGTATCGACCACGACGATGACCTGCAATTCCAGCTGCGCGGCCACAGCCTCAACCCCCTGGTGGATGCTGCGCAGCCGCTGCTTGGCCTAGTCATCCGCCTGCGTCGCCTCGACCGCTGCGATGACATCTCCAAGCTCTACGCCAGCGTGCGTGACCAGATCACCGCGCTATCCGAGGAAGTGCGTCAGCTCGGCTACGACGGCGCCACCCAACTGGCCTATCGCTACGCGCTGTGCACCTTCATCGACGAAGCTGTCATGGCCACTCCTTGGGGAAACAGCTCGCTCTGGCGCAATCGCTCGCTGCTCAGCTACCACCACAACGAAACCTGGGGCGGCGAAAAATTCTTCACCGTGCTCGCGCGCATGCAAATGGAGCCGGAGCGATACCACCACGTCCTGGAATTCAAATACCTCTGCCTTTGCCTGGGCTTTCAGGGCAAATACGGCCAACAGCACAACCAGCAGGACGTGCTCAACGCGATCATCGTCAAGCTTCACCGCATCCTGCGGCCGCTGCGCGGCGATACGCCCGAGCGCCTCACCGATGCGCCCACCGTCGCCACGTACAGGTACCGCCTCAAGCGCCAGATGCCCCTCTGGACACCCTGGGTGATCGCGTTTGCCGTACTGGTCGGCGCCTACCTGTTCTTCTCGATCAGGCTGGGTGCCACCACCGACCAGGTCCTGCAATCGCTGGATCACATCCTCAAACCGTAACCCAGGCCACGGGAGCGACCATGCCTACGCAATCCGACCTGCGCTTTACCTTCACCGCCGGCGACGAATCATTCGAGGTCGTCGAGTTCACCCTGCACGAGGGCCTGTCCGAGACCTTCCTGTTGCGGGTGGAACTGGCCAGCGCCAACGCCGCCATCGACTTCGGTCAGGTGCTCGACCGCAACGGCCTGCTCACGATCTGGCAAGGCGGCGTGCCCGTGCGTTACGTGCACGGCGCGGTGTCAAGTTTCGTGCAAGGCGACACGGGCTTTCGACGTACCCGGTACTCCGCGGTCGTTGAGCCGCGCCTGGCGCGCCTGAAGCTGTCCTCCGACTGACGCATCTTCCAGACCCTGAGCGTGCCCGAGATCGCCACGGCCGTGCTCAAGGCACACCATCAAACGCTGGACTATGAACAGCGTGTCACCAACGAGCATCTGGCGCGCGAGTACTGCGTGCAGGCTGGCGACACCGACTACGATTTCATCGAACGCATGCTGCGCGAGGAGGGCTTTTTCTACGCGTTCCAGCACAAGGCGGACGGGCATCGCCTGATCCATTGCGATCGCCTCTTTATTTTCGGTCGCCAGCAGGGCGAGCCAGTGCTGTACAACCCCACGCCCGGTGGCGACCAGCCGCAGCCATGCCTGCGCACCTTCGCGTACACCGAGAACGTGCGCACCGCGCGCCAGGTGCAGCGCGACTACACGTTCAAGAGTCCACGCTATCCGCACGAATACCCGCGCAAGGGCGCGGACCTGGATCACCAGGGCCGCGGCTACGCGCGCTACGACTATCCGGGCCGCTACAAGCACGAGCCCAGCGGCAAGGCATTCACGCAGGACCGCCTGCGCGGCCACCGCCGCGATGCGCGTATCGCACTGGTTAGCGGCGACGACGCGCGCCTGCAACCGGGCCTCGCCTTCGACCTCACCGGTCACCCACGTGAGGACATGAACCGCGGCTGGCGGTCAGTGAGCATCGTGCATCACGGCAAGCAATACGCCAGTCAGGCGGAGGAGAGCGCCGACGCGCAACAAGGCACGCACTATCGCTACGAAGCGGTGCTGGTGCCCGACGACGCGGAATGGCGCGCCGAGCCGCTGCCGCGCCCGCGTATCGACGGTCCGCAGCCGGCAACGGTGGTGGGCCCCGAAGGCGAAGAGATCTACACCGACGAATTCGGCCGGGTGAAGGTGCAGTTCCCATGGGATCGCGAGGGCAAGCACGACGAGCACAGCTCGTGCTGGATCCAGGTCGCGCAGAACTGGGCTGGCGCGACGTGGGGGCATATGGCGATCCCGCGCATCGGGCAGGAAGTGATCGTGGTCAACCTGGATGGCGATCCGGACCAGCCGCTCATCATTGGGCGGGCGTACAACCGCCTGCAGTTGCCGCCGTACGAACTGCCGCGACACAAGACGCGGATGACGATCAAGAGCCAGACGCACAAGGGTGAGGGCTACAACGAACTGCGCTTCGAGGACGAGAAGGACCAGGAGGAAATCTACGTCCACGCGCAGAGGGATCAGAACATCCACGTCAACCACGACGAAACCACCTTCGTGGGCAACGACCGCAGCGAGCAGGTCGAGCACGACGAAACGATCGCCATCGGCAACGATCGCAAAGAAACCGTGGGTCGCGACGAGCAGGTCACCATCGGTCAGGACCGGCGCCACGACATCGTGCAGGACGACTTCCAGGCTATCGGCCGCAACCACACGATCCACACCGGCAAGGATCGAACCGAGGAAGTCGGCAACCATCGCTGCGACAAGACCGTTGCCGATCACACGGTGGATATCGGTGGGCATCTAACGCAGCGCGTGCAGGGCCGTGCCGAACTGGAGGCGGGGCAAGCAATTCGGCATCGCACCAAAGTTTATGAAATCCGTGCGGCCGAGGTTCTGGAGGTCAAAGGCCCGGGCGGCACCGTGCGCATCGACGGCGGTGGCATCACGCTGGAAGGCGTGGCGATTCGAGTAAAGGGACCAATGACGCAGAGCAGTGGGGGCACAAGTACGGTACCCGCCCCAGTGGGCGTCCCTGCCGAGGGCCTGCCGTTTGATGTGCTCTGCATGAAGCGCAGTGACGGGAGTTGCCCACGCTCCGATTGCCCATGCGGCAACTTCCGGGGAGGCTGACAATGCTTGAGGCACTGGAGCAACCGATACTGCCAGCGACCACGGATACCTCTCCTTCGACTTACCTGTTGCTGGAGAGCGAAATACTGGACGAGTGGCTGCTGGCGCAACCCAATACGCCGGAAGAGCACACCATCGCGGATACAGTGCGCTCGCTGGATTTCACCTGTACGCAACGCTGGGTGTGGCGTGAAACCGAATACCACGACTACGACACCCGGGGGCCGATGCTGGTCCAGTACGGACCGGGTTCGGCTCTGGCGAGCACCTTCATTGACGTATGGTCGCCAACCGGCGCCGCCGTGCTCCTGGTGACGCCCGAACCCATGGAGACCGTGCTGGCCCACCTGCGCGAAATTCTTTTCGTGCACATGCCCGACGGCAAGAAGGCACGCTTTCGTCTTCAGGAAACGGCGGCATTGGCTAGCGTGTTGCAAGCCTTGGACCCGCATCGTGCCGGCACACTGCTTGGCCCGGTGCAAGAACTGCAGTGGCGGGAGAACCTGGGCCCGGACCACCAATGGTGGCGCTATCGGCAGTCTGCAGGTGGCTACCAGGTGCAGGGGGGCTTCCAGTTTTCCGCCCCTGAGATGGCTGCCATCGATGCTGGCTTGGCCGACTACCAGTTGCGCAAGCAGACGGCGCTCACACTGGGCGCCCCCCATAGCTTCCGCGATAGCGCTCGCCAGCAAACACGGATCTGGCTGGAGCAACTTTACCAATGGGGCTTCCAGGAGCCGCACCATTTGGAAACTGCGATGGAGGCGTTCCGCCACCCCGCCTATCTGGCGCACGCGCATGCCGTCGTCGCCTTGTTGGGCGACGCAAACCTGACACCGGGCGCTCGTGCGACCGGGGCGTTGAACCATCTGCTTACCGAAGGAGCCTGAGCATGGCCGGAACGACCTCATACGCCAGCGCTCGCGAAAGCTGCCACGCTCGTATCCCCTTGTTTCCCTTGCGCTACTCCGCTCATGCTAAACCGAAAGGCGGTTCACTCTATCCCTACGAGCTGCCCTCGCTGGACCGGAGCTTCAGAGCGCTAGATCATGCCCAATATGGCTTGCGTTGCATCGGTGGCGGTTTTATCTACCTGTTCGACGAGACGCAAGGAGACGTCTTCGTTTGGCGAGTGAATGAAGAGAGCGGACAGTTCATCGAGCTGCAATCCAAGCACCGCTCCCTGGAAGGCGCGCTCAAAGACTACAAGCCTGGGCACACCGTTCGCCATATCTGGGCGCGGGAGTGCTCCGTCGTTCATCTTTTGCTGACGGACACCTTGTTGACTGAGCGGAAAATCCGCGCCATCCAGTCCGACCAAGATGGCATTCGCACCCAGTTGGCGACCACCATCGACATCAAGGCCTGGCAGGCCGACGCACCAGCGAAACACACCTTCGCCGCCGAAGGGATGGGCGACCTGGTGGAGGAATTCAAAGGCACCAACCTCGATTTCTCGCCGTGGAAACTAAAAAACGTCATCCCGACAGCCAAGGCACTGCTCACCAGCATGAAAGCCGTTGCGCCTGCCAAGCAAATAGCCGTGGTCATGCGCGACAACATCGCGCTGGTGCAGGACCTTGGCGGCCTGTTCTTCCAAGCGCGCCAGGCCATGGAGAGCTACAACTCCGCGCCAGACAAGTCGAGCACGTACGGCGACGTGAAACGATTTCGGAAGATGCTGATCGCCGAGTTGATCGAGCGCATCTATGAATCCGCATACGCTCAGAAGAAGGGTTTGGCCGGCAAGAATCGGGAAGAGTTTGACCGCACCCTGCAACGGGATATCGACGAGCGAGAGTGGATCCGCAAACGCTTTGCCGACAACCTGGCCGTCATCGAGCGCGAACCGGCCCGGCATCGCCCGTCCTCGTACCCCAATGCCCGTCGGCAACTCGATGCCATGCCCATCGAACCGATTGGCCAGCGCTCCGCGGTCTTGTCGAACGCGGCCGGGCTCTATGCCCGTCATGTCCGGGAGGCGGATCGTGTGAAGTTCATGCAGGAGTTTGCCAAGGAAATCGGAAAGCGCCATGGAGTGGTACTGGACCACAAGAACGACCGCTGCAAATGGTTGGAGAGCTACCAGACAACAAAGTCCGCGAACGATATGGGTACCTCATTCCTGCGCTATGACACCGAGGATCCGAATTCGTCCACCAGTCACGCGCTCGCATTTGCTATCTGCATCGAGAGCATGATCTGGGGGACCGAAACGACGCCGCCTGGCAAGAAGGACAACGAGCGCGAGTTGTTCGAGCGGTGGTGGAAACTGCCGTGGAAGACCAATCCCATTCTGATCAATATTGACCATGACAAGGGGTTTGCGGACACGCTTTGGGAGAACAAGAAAGATGTCGCCACGGATGCCGCGTTCAGCAAGGGTCTGGGACAGCTTATGCGCTACGTGGCGTTGCATTTCTTGATGGAGCAGGTGAGTGTCTACACGCTCAGTCGATTCCCGAGGGCGGGGACTCAGACTCGCCCGTGGCACGGCGCGGCACGTGACGCAGTGGCGAACCGCGTCCATCAATTGGCTGGCATGGGCACAGTGGAAGATGCCAATCGTCTTGTGAACATGGTGGAAACACGCTATCAGGACCGCGTGATCGTGCGCGGATTGACACTCCCGGAAGCGGCGGATGCCTTGGATGACGCGGCAGGATTTCCTCGCGGCACAGTGGCGCGAGGATCGATTGCCATGGGGGCAGGGGACACCATGGAGCTTGCCGTGTTCCAGCGGTTGACGCCGATGACACGCGTCGCCAATCCGTTCCTGCAAGTGTTTGAGCGCGGAGTAGCGGGTGGGGTGGCGTTCTTTAGTCTCATTAACCTGAAAAATGCCGCTATTACTTTCCGTTCGGACAAGAGCTATGGAGCGCAATGGAATTTGATGGCCGCATTCATGGGTATCGGAAGTGCAACGAACGGAGTTCTTATGAACACAAGGGCACTGATGCCGGCTGTTTACTCGCGGGCATCAATTTCCGGATTTCTGTTGCAACGTCTCGCCGGTGCCGGAGCACTACGGTTGTTCGGTTATGCGGGAGCTCTGTTTGATGCGCTTTCAAACTGGTTCAAAGCAGCTGATCAAAAGAGCATTGGGAACCACGAGGCAGCCAAAGCGTATGCGTTGGCCGGCGTCGGTCTGGGGCTGGGAGGAGCAGCTTTGACCACGGGCGGTGGTGTGCTCGCGGCGGGCGGGACAATGGCGAGCGTCGTAGCCGGTCTACCCGTAGGGGGTTGGCTTGTCGCCGGTGTGATTCTTTTGGGAATGGGCATATGGTGGGTGTGGCAGGCTGAGCAGGCCCAATTCACTCCGCTCGGCTTTTGGCTTAACGACGGGACTTTTGGTAAGCGCGAGTTGCTGGGACGGGCTTCTAGGGAGACATACACCACCCTCGATGATGAGAACAGGGCATATGTAAACGCTGTCTGTGCGCCGAAGTTAGAGGATAGCGAGTGGAAGGTTGTCGGCGCCAAGCACTCGCCCATACCGCTGCCCAGCAGCAGCGGTGTCTACCTTACATACGAGCCACGCTTGGTGTTGACGATTGTCTATCCGCTAGATGGCACTGTGAAACCGCCCACCATCACTCATGCCAGCAGCGGAGTCGGCGGGGCGGCGCCAACATTGACCGAAGACGGTAAAGGGAGGCCGCTGGACGGAGGGGGCGTGGTTCGCACCTACGCGGTGACTGGCCTCAGCAAAAAGGCCGCCGACCGCTTGACCTTGATCGCCGCATATACGCCGACGCTCCTGCAAGAAGCGTTGCAAACGCGATGCGATATCGATGCGAGCGATGCCCCGTTCTACTACCAGAAATAACGGACCATGAATCGACACCAAGTTCCCAAGGCAGAGCGCAGCATCTTCTTCGCACGCGTTGACGCCCTGCGCCCGGGTGACTCGCCCTTAGGTGTGGAGCCTGCTGCTGACAACAACGTTATGAAGGTCACCGAGCACTGCCTATTCATGCGTACAGCCTTCGGCAGCATATATGGTGGAAGACGTAGCATGAGTTGGTGGGCCGCTGTAATGATTCCTTTTACATTCGCAATGTTCTCCATTTTCGAATATTTGACTTACGTCGATGATCGCGACCATAAGGGATACACCGCTGGAGCCCTGACGCACTATCTGGGGAGCTTGGACCACACGGTTGGCATGACTGCTCTAGCCTTGTTGGGTTTTTCCTGGATTTTCATTCCCTGGCGCACTCAGTTGCCCATCATCTTCAATCGAAGGACGCGTCAAGTGATCTGCGTCATTCAGGGTAAATCAGTTAGCCAGTCATGGGACCATCTGGAAGCCTATATCAAGGATGTCACCACCTTTGCAGTAGGCGGCGCGCCAGTCAATGAGGGTGTGCTGACCCTGGCCTTTCCCTGCGCCGACCCGGAGAGGTCACATGCTGATGGTCGTCTGCGCATCGGCATCGCTGCGACGAAGGATGCCGACGAGGCCTTCTTCAATCGTGGCATCTACGGTGCAGCAATGGTGTGGGAATACATCCGCCTCTACATGCAAGACGGCATGGATGCCCTGCCGCCTTCCTCGGCACTGGACAACTATCGAGCCACCAGCATGCGAGAGTGCATCAAGGCGTGGAATCCGTTCGGTATGTTCCAGACACGCACTTGGTGGAAGCGCCTGCTGGCACCCGTGCTCTTTCCTGTCGTCGCACCTTTCTTATGGCTCATAGCGCTGGGCGACATCTTCTATATGTGGCTTGACCGCATCCTTCCGCGCCGCAAATGGCCAAAGGAACTCATCGACGCTTGCGATGGCGTATGGGACGGAGGGGAGAATTGATACCCGGAAACCCGATCCCAAAGGAGGTGCGTTGAGCGCACCGCCGCCGGCGGAAGCCTTGGCGCGTTGAATCGATGAAGATGGCGTTGCGATTTTCCAGAAAGAAGCGACCCGGCGTGGCACTGGCCATCCGCACGTCGAATGACCGGAAACGCGCTGGAGATCAGCGTCGTCACCATGGCCTGCTACGGCGCGCACCGCGCGTGGGGCATGGGCACGGCGGCGTGATTTGCCTCGTGCAGTGGTTTCAGCCGAGAAGGCCGATAGGGCAGTTACCCAGCCCTCGAACTGACCGAGGCATTGTGGTAGCAGCACGGCTTCTGGCGTCGTGCTTACGTGCACAAAGCGCCTGAGCGGAGTCCCATCGGTCTCGAAGCGGCCGATCAATTATTTTCTGGAGTGCACTCGCATGACCAATCCCAGCCTCGAAACGGCGATCAAAGGGGGCAATGACCGACCTAACGTGTTATTTACACTCGGTGGCACCAGGCCGCCCTGTTGACGGCGCTATTCTCTCCACTGCTAGTCGTGTCGATGTTCGTGCTATTCCCATTGCGCACCGACGGACATCTTCTTGCCATCGCGGTGCTGATAGTCATCTGCATCGCCACCCCGTTGATCTTGGCCCACGTGGTGTACCCACCTGCCAAAGACGTGGTGCACATTACACCCGACGCCTTGGTCTTCAAGCGCTATGGAACCGTCACCTTTGACAGTATCACCGCATCTACCTTGGACGGACTGATCCGGCTCACGCGCCGGCAGCAGCCAACGCTGGCGTTGCTCGGTAACCGCAAGACGTCCGGCTACAAGGCCTTCGCGGCGGCGCTTGGACCTGCCATGGCGACGTGGCGGTCGCACCACCCAATGGTACCGATCAAGCAGAGCCATTTCCAGGGCACGTGGCTGGCCAAGGTGCTCGGCGCACTGATCGTGGTCAGTTGTCTGGGCCTCGCCATCGCCGTCGTGACTATGAAACTCGCCCTGGCCTCGTTACCTGCCTTGGCGATCGGCATCTTCGGTGGTCTCCGTCTGCTCGCTAGTAAGCGCCAGGATATTCAGAAGTAGTACAAACCATAAGGAGCTTGATATGCGACCTATCGTACTCGTCGGTCACCGACACAGCTGTCCCGTCCACGGTGACGGAACCGTCGTCAGCGGCGCCGAGTCCGCTGCCATTAACGGCCGAGCGATCGCGCGCGTGGGCGACCGCATCAGTTGCGGAGCGGAGATTCAAACCGGCTCACCCGGCACGGAGATCGAAGGTCGGCCGGCGGCGCGTCAGGGTGACACCACCAGCCATGGCGGCACCTTGGTCGAGGGCGAGCCTGGGTGGCTTGTGGAGTGACAGCAAGCGGTCGCTACGCGGCGGGGGCGCCGTCGGTGATGACTGTCGAAGATGGCTTACCGCTGCGATAGCGTAGGCAAATTGTATTGATGAACGACGACAATCAGCGGTTGACAATTTCGCATCTGTCACGACGGTGTCATTCTCGTGCTTGGCTCGGCAACGAACAGCAAAGCGTTCAACTGGTCGCCTCCGAGTTTCTCTTCCGCACACTGATGCCTGATGTACGGAGCGCGCACCGGCAGAACCGTGTTGCGTTCCTTCGCCGCGAGGCTGTCGCTGGCCGCGTCGACCGTAATCGTGGTATTCGCGATCTACGTGGGTTGCGCCAATGGCGGAATAAGCGTCGGCGCGACTCCGGCCGATCAGGCCCCCGACAATCCGCGCAGACCGTCTTGTACCTGACCATCCCCGATCTGCCTGCACGAACACGTTGAGTGCCCCTTTCCAGACGTCGCTTATGGTAGGCGGAATACCCTTCGTCACGTAGTGAAAGGGTCGTATCAAGCTCGACCTCGCGCACCGCAGTCCGCCACGCGGCACATCCGAGCCGAAGGCCTGTGCCACCCTGGCCACTCGTTTTAGGCTGCTGGACCCTAAATCGCTGTAAACTCACGCTTTTGCTGCCACGCCCTCACATTCCAGATGTCCCAATCCCCCAAAGTAGGGTTCGTATCCCTCGGGTGCCCCAAGGCGCTCGTCGACTCCGAACAAATCATCACGCAGCTGCGCGCCGAGGGTTATGAAATCTCCGGCACCTACGACGGCGCCGACCTCGTCGTCGTGAACACCTGCGGCTTCATCGACGAAGCCGTGCAGGAAAGCCTCGACGCGATCGGCGAAGCGCTGACCGAGAACGGCAAGGTGATCGTCACCGGCTGCCTCGGCGCGAAGTCGAGCGCGAGCGGGTCGAACCTGATCGAGGAAGTCCATCCGAAGGTGCTCGCCGTCACCGGCCCGCACGCGGTGGGCGAAGTGATGCAGGCCGTGCATTCGCACCTGCCGAAACCGCACGATCCGTTCACCGATCTCGTGCCTGCCGCCGGCATCAAGCTCACGCCGCGTCACTACGCGTACCTGAAGATCTCCGAAGGCTGCAACCACCGTTGCACGTTCTGCATCATCCCGTCGATGCGTGGCGACCTCGTGTCGCGCCCGGTCGCCGAAGTGATGCTGGAAGCCGAGAACCTGTTCAAGTCGGGCGTGAAGGAACTGCTCGTGATCTCGCAGGACACGAGCGCCTACGGCGTCGACGTGAAGTACCGCACGGGTTTCTGGAACGGCAAGCCGATCAAGACGCGCATGACCGACCTGGTCGCCGCGCTCGGCGAACTCGCGGCACAGTACGGCGCGTGGGTGCGCCTGCACTACGTGTACCCGTATCCGAGCGTCGACGAAGTGATTCCGCTGATGGCAGAAGGGCCGTTCAAGGGCCACGTGCTGCCGTATCTGGACGTGCCGTTCCAGCACGCGCATCCGGAAGTGCTGAAGCGCATGAAGCGTCCGGCGAACGCCGAGAAGGTGCTCGAGCGCGTGCAGAAGTGGCGCGAGATCTGCCCGGACCTGACGATCCGCAGCACGTTCATCGCGGGTTTCCCGGGCGAGACGGAAGAGCAGTTCGAAACGCTGCTCGACTTCATCCGCGAGGCGGAACTCGATCGTGTCGGCTGCTTCGCCTATTCGCCGGTCGAAGGCGCGACCGCGAACGAACTCGATGGCGCGCTGCCGGACGACGTCCGTGAAGCGCGTCGTGCGCGCTTCATGGAAGTGGCCGAGGAAGTGTCGGCGAACCGCATCCAGCGCAAGGTCGGCAAGACGCTCAAGGTGTTGATCGACGAAGTCAGCGAGGAAGGCGGTATCGGCCGCACGGCAGCCGATGCGCCGGAAATCGACGGGGTCGTCTATGTCGAACCGGCGACGAAGGCATCGAAGCGCTACAAGGTCGGCGATTTCGTGTCCGTGAAGATCACGGGCGCCGACGGTCACGATCTGTGGGGCGAGGTGTAAGCGATGGCCGCCGCATTTCCGGAGATCCTCGCGCTCGGCGAGGCGATGATCGAATTCAACCAGTCGCAGCCGGGCCGTCCCGAATTCCTGCAGGGCTTCGGCGGCGACACGTCGAACTTCTGCATCGCGGCGGCGCGCCAGGGCGCGTCGACGGGCTTCGTGTCGGCAATCGGCGACGATCCGTTCGGCCGCTTGCTGGCCGACATGTGGCAGGCGGAACACGTCGACACGACGTACGTGCGGATCGACCGCGCGGCGCCGACCGGCGTGTATTTCGTCACGCATGGCGCCGACGGTCACCAGTTCGACTATCTGCGCGCGGGCTCCGCAGCGAGCCGCTATGCGGTGGGCGACCTGCCGCTCGACGCGCTCGCGGCCGCGAAGGCCGTGCACCTGTCGGGCATCAGCCTGGCGATCAGCACGGCCGCGTGCGACGCGGCGTTTGCGGCGATCGACCACGCACGCCGCCACGGCGCGAAGGTCAGCTTCGACACGAACCTGCGCCTGAAGCTGTGGCCGCTGCCGCGCGCTCGCGCGGTGATGCGCGAGGCACTGCGCCAGACGGACATCTGCCTGCCGAGCTGGGACGATGTCACGGCGCTCACGGGCGCGAACGATCGCGACGCGATCGTCGACGTGATGCTCGAGCACGGGCCGCAGGTCGTTGCACTGAAGCTCGGCAAGGAAGGGGCGTACGTTGCGACGCCGAACGAGCGGCGTGTCGTGCCGGGCTTCACGGTCGAGGCCGTCGATGCGACGGGCGCGGGCGACTGCTTCGGCGGCGCGTTCGTCGCGCGGATCGTCGCGGGCGACGATCCGTTCGCGGCCGCGCGTTATGCGAACGCAGCGGCGGCGCTGTCGACGACGGGCTACGGTGCGGTCGCGCCGATTCCACACCGCGACGCAGTGGAACGCCTGATGCACGGCTAACGCCGCACGCGGGCCACGGCCCGCAGGACATCGCCGCGATTTTCGAGCGAATCTGAAGCAAGGAGCAATACAAGGTGGGTCGATATTCGGAATGGCAACGGGCGCTCGTCGTCGCAGGCGCGCTGGCAGCGGGCCTCGCGATGCCGCGCGTGGTCGCGGCGCAGGCCGTCGCGCCGGGCGTGCAGCAGGATGAACCGGCAGCGGCGCGGCCGCTGAAGCCGAATCCCGAGTTCGCCCGCCTGCCGCGCTACGAAGGCACGCTTGGCGATCGACCGATCGTCGTGCATCTCGGCCCGAAGACGGACGAGGAAGGCGTGCACGGCGAGTACCAGTTCGCCGATACGGGCGAGGTCGTGTTGCTCGCGGGCGATCGCGACGGCGACACGCTCGAGATCGAGGAATCGAACGACGGCACGAACATCACGGGCGTGTGGGTTGGGCGCTTCGACACGACGGGCGACCTGAAGGCCGACCGGATGAACTCGGACGAGTCGGATCCGCAGCCGGTCGTGCTGCGCCTGGCGCCAGGCAAGCGCGCGGCGCTGCAGGTGCGCGACGGCCGCGTGCAGGAAATCGAGACGGTGGGTGGCGTCGTCAACCTGCGCACCGACGACTGAGCACGCTGGCTTGGCGCGCGCGGCGCGCATTGTACCGGGCCAACCGCGCCGATTTTGGCTAATCTAGCGACATATTCCGCAACCGAACGGCCTCGTGCCCGGCTTCCTGTCATGACTGCATCCTCTCCCAAGCGCGCCCTGCAAACCCGCATCGTTCAACCCGACGACGTCATTCCGGAAGGCTTCCGGTCGTTCGTGCCGCCGGTCGCGCGTGCGTCGACGGTCGTGTTTCCCGATCTCGCGACGATGCGCGCGCTCGTCTGGCACAACGACAACCAGTGGCGTTACGGGCTGCACGCGACGCCGACGTCGCTCGCGCTCGCGCAGCGGCTCGCCGAGATCGAGGGCGGTACGCACGCGCTGCTGCAGCCGTCGGGCCTCGCGGCGATCATGAACGTCTACTTCGGGATCGTGAAAGCGGGCGACGACGTGCTGATTCCGCACAACGTGTACGGCCCGAACGCGGATTTCGGCAACTGGCTCGCGAAGGATTTCGGCATCACTGCGCGCTTCTACGATCCGCTGATCGGCGCCGGCATCGCCGACCTGATCCAGCCGAACACGCGGCTGATCTGGATCGAGTCGCCGGGCTCGGTGACGATGGAAGTGCCCGACGTGCAGGCGATCGCGGCGGCCGCGAAGGCGCGCGGCATCGTCACCGCGATCGACAATACGTTCTCGGCCGGGCTCGCGTTCAAGCCGTTCGAGCACGGCGTCGACATCTCGGTACAGGCGCTGACCAAGTACCAGTCGGGCGGCAGCGACGTGCTGATGGGCGCGACGATCACCGCGAACGCGGAACTTCACGCGCAGCTGAAGCTCGCGCGGATGCGCTGCGGGATCGGCGTGTCGGTCGATGATTGCTCGCTCGTGCTGCGCAGCCTGCCGAGCATGCAGGTGCGCTTCGATGCGCACAGCAAGAGCGCGCTCGCGCTCGCGCAATGGCTGAAGGCGCGGCCGGAGATCGCGGCAGTGCTGCATCCGCAGATCGCCGATTGCCCGGGGCACGCGTCGTTCATGCGCGATTTCACCGGCGCGGGCGGGCTGTTCTCGGTGGTGTTCGACGAACGCTACAGCGCGGAGCAGATCGACCGCTTCGTCGAGTCGCTCGAACTGTTCGCGATCGGCTGGAGCTGGGGCGGCGCGTGCAGTCTCGCGATGCCTTACGACGTCGCGTCGATGCGTCCGGACTGGCCGCATCGCGGCACGCTGGTGCGTTTCTACGTTGGCCTGGAAGACGAAGCCGACCTGCGCGCGGACATCGAACGCGCGATGCAGGACGTACTCGGTTGATCGCAGGCCGCGAAGGCCTCGCGTAAAAACAAAACGCCGGCGCGATGTTGAATCGCGCCGGCGTTTTTCATGAGCGGTGCAGCGGGATCAGAACAGCCGCAGCAGCCCGTCGAGGCCGACATGGTCGAACGCGACCGTCGCCGCGTCGCGCACGACCGGCTTCGCGTGGAACGCAACGGACAGCCCGGCTTCGGCCATCATCTTCAGGTCGTTCGACCCGTCTCCCATCGCGATCGCGCGATTCGGCTCGAGGCCGAGCGACGCGCACGTCTCGCGTAGCAGGCGCGCCTTCACGTCCGCGTTGACGATCTCGCCGAGCACCTTGCCGGTGAGCTTGCCGTCGACGATCTCGAGCGTGTTCGCATGCGCGTAGTCGAGGCCGAGGCGCGCCTTCAGCCGCTCGGTGAAGAACGTGAAGCCGCCCGACACGAGCAGCGTCTTCATGCCGGCCGCCTTCACGCCGGCCAGCATCGTCTCGGCGCCCGGCGACAGCTGCAGCCGTTCCTCGTACACGCGTTCGAGCGCCTGCGCGTCGAGCCCGGCCAGCAGCGCGACGCGGCGCGTGAGGCTTTCGTTGAAATCGCGGATCTCGCCGCGCATCGATGCTTCGGTGATCTCCGCGACCTGCGTTTTCAGCCCGCAGAAATCGGCGATTTCGTCGATGCACTCGATCGTGATCAGCGTCGAATCCATGTCCATCACGGCGAGCCCGAAATCACCGAGCGTGCGGCCGGCTTCGACGAACGCGAAATCGAGCGCATGCGTGCCGCAGTACGCGTCGATGTCGAGGCGCTGTGCCGGATTCGCGTTTTCGATGCGCAGCGCGTGATCGTCGGTCTGCACGATGCGGGTGCCGCGCGACAGCGCGAGCAGCGGTTTGTGATGGGCGTCCGACAGCGGCGCAAGACTCTGGATGACGAGATTGTGGGTCATGACGGGATGGTTGGGAGGCGAATGAATGGCATGCGCGGCCAACGGGCGGCCGCCTGCGAACGCGGGCCCCGTCCGGCTGCGGGCCATTGCGTCGCGAACGCGCCATTGTAGCCGGTTGGCCGCGCATGGCGACCGGGCCGGATCGAAACCGTGCGCGGTGCGGCGGTTGTCATCCGTTCGCGCGATCCCAGTACGGGGGATCGCCGAAATGCTCGGCAAGGAATGAAATGAACGCGAGCGTTTTCAGCGGCACATGCGCGCGGCTCGGATAGACGCCCCAGATCGCGACCGCTTCCGCGAACGGGTAATCGTCGAGCACGGTGACGAGCGCGCCGCTCGCGAGCAGCGGTCCGACGTCCCAGGTCGACTTGATCGCGATCCCGAAGCCGTCGACGAGCGCTTCGCGGATCGCCTCGCCGTTGCTCGCGACGAGCCGGCCGCCGACCCGCACGGTCAGCGGACCTTGCGGCGTCGTGAACGACCAGTCGCGCTGGTCGCCGAGGATCACGCACTCGTGCTGGGTCAGGTCGGCCGGATGGCGCGGCGTGCCGCGTTCGGCGAGATAGGCGGGCGAGCAGCACAGCACACGGCGGTTTGCAGCGAGCTTGCGCGCGACGAGCGTCGAGTCCTTCAGCGCGCCGAGGCGGATCGCGACGTCGTAGCCGTCGTCGACGAGATCGACGATCTCGTCGGACAGCCGCAGGTCGAGCGACACCGACGGGTAGCGGCGCAGGAATGCGGGAATCACCGGCGCGACGTGCTGGCGGCCGAACGACGACGACATCGACACCTTCAGCCGCCCGTACGGCTCGCTGCGGCCGTGCCCGACCGACGCGCGCGCGGCGTCGGCGGCCGACAGCAGCGCGTCGGCGCGTGCCATGAAGACTTCGCCGTCCTGCGTGAGGCTGATGCGGCGTGTGGTGCGGTGCAGCAACCGTGCGCCGAGCTGGCGTTCGAGCTGCGCGATGCGCGCGCTGGCAACCGCGGCCGACACGCCGAACTCGCGCCCGGCCGCGGTGACGTTCGCGAGCAGCGCCGCGCGAACGAACAGCGCGACGTCGAGCAGATCGAGCGGCTTGTCGGGAACCGGAATCGGATCGGGCACCATTGTTCTGAAATTCCTGAAAATGTTTCAGGAAATATAGCGGTTTTCTCGAAGGATCGGGTTGCCTACGATGACGTTCATGGGGCTGCGCCGCGGCCCGCCCGGATTCCCTGAAAGGAGTATCGAGATGAAAGCCGTTGGACTGACCCGCTATCTGCCGATCGACGACCCGCAAGCCTTGCTCGACGTGGAACTGCCGCAGCCCGCGCCGGGCCCGCGCGATCTGCTCGTGAAGGTCGAGGCGATTTCCGTGAACCCGGTGGACACCAAGGTGCGCGCGCCGAAGCCGCAGGTCGAGGAGACGCCGCGCGTGCTTGGCTGGGATGCGGCCGGCACGGTGGTCGCGGTCGGCGCCGACGTGACGCTGTTCCGGCCCGGCGACGAAGTGTTCTATGCGGGCAGCATCACGCGGCCCGGCGCGAACAGCGAATTCCACACGGTCGACGAACGGATCGCCGCGTTGAAGCCGCGCACGCTCGATTTCGCGGCGTCGGCCGCGCTGCCGCTGACGGCGCTGACCGCGTGGGAAGCACTGTTCGACCGGCTGCACGTGTCGCCGCAGGGCGCGGACGCCGGCAAGTCGGTGTTGATCATCGGTGGTGCGGGCGGCGTGGGGTCGATCGCGATCCAGCTCGCGAAGACGCTCGGCAAGCTGTACGTGATCGCGACCGCGTCGCGGCCGGCGTCGGCCGACTGGGTGCGTTCGCTCGGTGCGGATGCGGTGGTCGACCATTTCGGCGACCTGCCGGCGCAACTGCGCGAGGCCGGCCATCCGAACGTCGACTATGTGTTGATCTTCAACGACACGGACCGTCATTTTCCTGCCGCGGCGGAAGTAATCCGGCCGCAGGGCGGCATTTGCACGATCGTCGAGAACGGGAAACCGGTGCCGGTCGAATTGCTGAAGGCGAAGAGCGCCGCGTTTCACTGGGAATTCATGTTCACGCGAGCCATGTTCGAGACGCCGGACATGATCGAGCAGCACCGGATCCTCGGCGAAGTCGCGCGGCTCGTCGACGGCGGCACGCTGCGTACGACGCTTGGCGAACAGCTCGGCACGATCAATGCGGCGAACGTACGGCGCGCGCACCAGTTGCTCGAGGCCGGACGCTCGATCGGCAAGCTCGTGCTGAGCGGTTTCTGAAGCCGTCACTCGCGTAAGGTTGCGACGCCGCGAACGCAAGCGGGGTAACACCCGATGCGTTTGCGGCGCATTGCATCCCGCTTGGCGGTAGACTGGCAGCGCATCATGCATCGAAAACCGCGCGGCACGCGCGTGCCGCCGCATTACAAGGAGGTCAGCATGAGCCAACGCAGCTTGTCGGTCGCCGCATCGTGGTCGGTCGTGTTCGCGGCGGCGTGCGTCAGCGCGAGCGTATTCGCGGCGCCGCCGGTCAAGGGCAGCCTGAAGGGCGGCGGTACGGGACAGCTCGAATACACCGTCAAGGTCGACTCGAAGACCTACGGCAATACGCAGGAGACCCGCAAGATCCGCTCGGGCGAGACGGACGATTTCAACTGGAAATCGGTGCCGCCGAGCGGCGCGGTCGCGATGCCGGACGGCTGTCCGAACGCGGACAACCTGCCGCGCGACGCGAACGGCGCGATGGTGCGCCAGACCCAGGTGCGGCTCGCGCCGTCGGTCGATGCGAAGGGCGTCGCCAACGTGCAGATGAGCTTCCAGGCGGCCGCGCCGAAGGGCACGCGCAGCGTGACGGCCGGCGGCAAGTCGCTGCAATGCCCGGACGTCGTGTCGGTGAGCCAGGTCAAGTGGGTGTCGATCCCGACCAATGGCGGGTCGAAGTCCGTGACGATGAGCGACGGCACCAAGGTGACGGTGTCGATCAAGCGCTGAGCGGCGCGCGCGGGCCGGCGTTGGGTCCGGTGCGCGCGCAACGGATTCGGCAGGCGGGGCGAGCAGGGCGGCACGTGAGCGATGCGCGCCGCCATCGCGAGATTTTCCCGCCGCCTTCTTCGCGGGACGGTGCCGCTGCCGTGCGGCAGCGGTGCGTGACGTCATGCAGACGTCACGTTATGCTCGTCCGCATTCTTTCCTTTCCGTCACCCCATCCCGATGAAATTCCGAATGCGCGCGCTGCTGTCTGCGATTGCATTCGTCGCCGTGCACGCGCACGCGGCTGACGATTGCGGTTTCGTGAAGAAGGTCGAGCTGCCGACGCGGCAGCAGGTGGCGGTCGTATCGAGCGGCGCACTCGAACCGTGCTCGACCGGCAGCTACGCGGTGCGCGTGTATTCGACCGCGCATGCCGCGCCCGGCTTCGATACCGACGATTACGTGACGGGCGTGCTGCATGCGCGCGACGGCACGATCGCCGATGCGTTTACGGCGGACCTCGGCGCACGTGCGCCGCAGGCGCTCGTCGTGACGACGCGTTCGGCAGGCAGCGGCGGCTATGTCGGTGCACAGGCCTATGTGACGACACCGCGCGCGGTGCGGCTCGTCGCGTCGGTCGACGGGCTCGCACCCGGCGCCGACATCGCGGCCGCGTTACGGCAGGCGATCGGCAAGCGACGCAGCGCGCACTGAGCGCACTGAGCGCACTGAGCGCACGCCGCGCACCGCCGCCGCGTGTCAGTGCGCGCGCTCTTCGAGCCGCGATGCGAGAAAGCGGTGATCCGCCGAGAACAGCCGGCGATAGGTCATCAGCACCGCGCCGACGGTGCCGAGCGCGGACGCCGCGGCGATCAGGAACATGATCACGATCTGGTAGCGCACGGCCTGCAACGGTGACTGGCCGGCCAGTACCTGGCCCGTCATCATCCCCGGCAGGCTCACGACGCCGACGACGGCCATCTGGTTCAGCGTCGGCAGCATGCCCGCGCGCACGGCCTGCCGCGCGGCGTCCTGTGCGGCTTCCCAGCGCGTCGCGCCGAGTGCGAGCGCCGTTTCGACGCGGTCGCGGCGCGCCGTGAGTTCTTCCATCATCCGCTCGACGCCGAGCGACACGCCCGTCAGCGTATTACCGAGAATCATCCCGAGGATCGGAATCGCGTATTGCGGCGCGAACCACGGATGGATGCGGATCACGACGAACAGGCCGACTGCCGCGACGAACCAGCTGCTGAACCAGATCGACGCGATGCTGTCGATGCGCTGGCCGCGATAGGTGCGCTTGCCGCGCCCCGCGCCGGCGAAACCGGCGATCAGCGTCATCAGCGCGGTGAGCGGCAACACGACGTACCAGTGCGGATGGCCGAACACCCAGCCGAGCACGTAGCCGATCGCGAGCAGCTGCACGACGGTACGCACGGCCGCGAGCGCAAGCTTGCGGCCGAGACCGAGCGACAAGGCCGCCGAAAGCGCGCCGTTGACGGCGACGAGCGCGGCGGCGATGCCGACGTCGACGAGGCTCAGGTCCTGCAGTGCCGGGCTCATTGCGCAGCCTCCATCGGGTTCGCGACATGCATGACGCCGGCCTGCATCACGAGCCGCATCGTGCCGATTCGCGCGGCCTGGGCCGGGTCGTGCGAGATCCACATGTACGCCCGGGCGTCGGGCGCCGCGTCGAACCACGCACCGACGAGCGTCTCGATCGCACGCGCCGATTCGGGATCGAGTGCGGAGGTCGGCTCGTCGAGCAGCAGTACGTCGGGATCGAGCTGCAGCACGCGCAGCAGCGCGGCGATCTGCGCTTCGCCGCCCGACAGGTCGCTCGCGCGTTTGTCGAGAAAGTCGGAACCGCGGCCCGCTTGCGCGGCGAGTGCTTCGGCCCGCGCGCGATCGAACGACACGTCGCGATAGATCGCGAGCGAATACGGATAGCGCAACTGCGATTCGACGGTGCCGTCCATCTGAGCGGGGCGCTGGCGCACGTACGCGACGCTGCGCCGGTAGCGCGGGATCGCGCTGCGCCGGATCCCGCGGCCGCGCCACAGGATGCGACCGCCGTCGAGCGGGTCGAGCAGCGCGAGCGCGCGCAGCAGCACGCTCTTGCCTGACCCTGACGGTCCGGTGATAGCAATTCGCGATCCCGCTGCGAGGCTGAAATCGGTCGGAGCGAGCAGGGTCTTGCCATTGCTGGCGTCGCGGCGGGTAATGCGCTGCGCATCGATGAGGCCGGTGGGGGCTGTCATGTCACAAATGAAAAAAAGCGTTAATAGCGCCGAGAGGTCGCCATGGCGTGCGTCATAATACCGATTGAAAAGCCGCGGGTGTCGTGTGCCGTTCGTCCACGCAAGCGGCCCGACATGGTGCGGCAACATTTCAGAACAACAACGGAACCGCCATGACGCTAACCCGAGCCATCGGCAAATCGGCTGCATGGATTGTCGGTATCGTCGCGGTGCTCATCGCGGCGGCCGGCGTCTTTCTCTTCACGTTCGACTGGAACCGCGCGAAGCCGTGGGTCAACGAACAGGTGAGTGCCGCACTCGGCCGCCCGTTCGCGATCAACGGCGATCTCAAGGTCGGCTGGCGCCGCCCCGACGGCGAGACCGGCTGGCGCGCATGGGTGCCCTGGCCGAGCTTTTCGGCCACCCAGCTCGAGATCGGCAACCCCGACTGGGCGAAGACGCCCAAGTTCGTCACGCTCGATGCCGCGCACTTCGATCTCGCGATCCTGCCGTTGCTCGCGCATGAAATCGTCATCCCGTCGATCGACGTCGTGAATCCGGCCGTCGACCTCGAGCGTCTCGCCGACGGACGCAACACGTGGACCTTCCAGTTCAAGCAATCGTCGCAGCCGTCGCCGTGGAAGGTGCGGCTCGACAGCTTCGGCTTCGCGAAGGGCACCGTCACGTATCGCGATGCGATCGCGAAGGCCGACCTGACCGTCGCGATCGATACGCTCGGCCAGCCGATTCCGCTCGGCGACGTGCTGAAGGAACAGGAGCAGACGTCGCGCGAGGCATCGGCGCAGCGTGTCGGCAAGCGCGGCGCCGCGCAGTTGAGCGCGAAGGCCAATGCGGAAGCCGCGTCGAGTGCTTCCGCGGCGCAGGCGGCGAGCGCGGCAGCGTCGTCGGGCGCATCGGCTGCAACCTCGGTTGCGTCGGCGGCTCCCGGTTCGCCTGGTTCGTCCGCTTCTTCGGTTGCTTCCGCATCGACGGCTGCCGGCGCAAGCGGCGCTGCCGCGCCTGCGAAGCCGTCCGGTCCGACCTATGCGTTCGGGCTGAAGGTCGACGGCCGCTACAAGAACGTGCCGATCAACGGGACCGGCAAGCTCGGCGGCGTGCTCGCGATCCAGGATACGTCGCGGCCGTTCCCGCTGCAGGCCGACGTGAAGGCCGGCGACACGCGGCTCGCGATCGTCGGTACGCTGACCGATCCGACGCATCTCGCGGCGCTCGACCTGCGGCTGTGGCTGCAGGGCACGTCGATGTCGCACCTTTACCAGCTCACCGGCATCACGCTGCCCGATACGCCGCCTTATGCGACCGAAGGGTGGTTGATCGGCAACTTCAAGCCGCACGCGAGCACGTTCCGCTACGAGAATTTCAACGGCCGCGTCGGCGGCAGCGATCTCGGCGGCACGCTCACGTATGCGCAGCGCGAACCGCGGCCGAAGCTGTCGGGCGAACTCGTGTCGAACCTGCTGCAGTTCTCCGATCTTGCCCCGGTGATCGGCGCCGATACGGCCGCAAGCAAGGCCAAGCGCGGCGACACGACGCGCCAGCCGCCGGACCGCGTGCTGCCGGTCGAGACGTTCCGTACCGACCGCTGGCGCGCGCTCGACGCGGACGTCAAGTTCACGGGCCGCAAGCTGGTCAAGAGTTCGAACCTGCCGATCACGAACCTGTACACGCACATCGTGATGCAGGACGGCGTGCTGTCGCTCGAACCGCTGCAGTTCGGCGTCGCGGGCGGCACGCTCGCGACGACCGCGCATCTCGACGGCAGCGGCACGCCGCTGAAGGGCCGCTTCACGGTGGCCGCGCGGCACCTGAAGCTCAAGCAACTGTTCCCGACGCAGAAGGTCATGCAGTCGGCGCTCGGCGAAATCAACGGCGACGCGTCGCTGTCGGCCACCGGCAACTCGCCGGCCGCGCTCGCCGCGACCTCGACCGGCGAAGTGAAGGCGCTCGTGACGGACGGCCGCATCAGCCGCCTGCTGATGGAAGCGGCGGGGCTGAACGTCGCCAACGTCGTCTACGAGAAGCTGTTCGGCAACAACGACGTGAAGATCAACTGCGCGGCGATCGACTTCGTCGCGACCAACGGCATGCTCAATCCGAAGGTGTTCGCGCTCGACACCGACGACGCGCTGATCAACGTCGACGGGCCGATCAACCTGCGCGACGAATCGCTCGACCTGAAGATCCATCCGCATACGAAGGGTTTCCGGATCTTCTCGCTGCGCTCGCCGCTGTATGCGAAGGGCACGTTCAAGAACCCGAAGGTCGGCGTCGACGCGGGCGCGCTCGCGCTGCGCGCAGGCGCGATGGTCGGGCTCGGGCTGATCAACCCGTTCGCGGCGCTGATTCCGCTGATCGCGCCGAGCAACAACCGCGACGTGCCGTGCTCGGAGCTGTTCGGGCAGATCAACGCGAAGGCAGCACAAAAGGCGGCCGCGAAGGCCGGCAAGTGACGGGCGTCAGCGGCCCGCGCGCACCCACAGCAGCAGGACGTCGACCTCCCGGCCGTCGAGCCGGACCGGTGCGGCGGGGCCGAGCTGCAGGCGATCGCCGTCGAGCACGGCGACCCGCTGCTGGACGTTGCCGACCCAGTTCGGGAACAGGCTGACGTCCATTTCGTGGGTCAGCGTGCCGTCGTCGGCTACCTGAAAGGGGCCGGAATAGGCGATGTAGCCGCGGGCGGCCGCCGCGCACGCTTCGTCGGTACCGTGGTGCGGGTCGCCGTCCGCGTAGGGCGGCCGGCCGGCGGCCATCAGCTGGGCGGACATATAGCCGTCCGACGTATAGAGAATCCAGCCACGCGCATCGCGGCCGAGCGGATAGACGGCCGGGCTGCCGTCGCGCGGGCGGACTTCGTAGGATACGAGGCGCCATGCGCCGACGAGTTGTTCGCGAAGCGGGCTGGCTGGCATGCGGGATTCCGGTAGGCGGCGATGGGGCGCGTGTCGTCGTGTTGGCGGGCCGCCGGGCGGAGGGCCAGATGGCCTGGAATACGTTGCCCGGGCGGTGCGGTCGGCAGTTTCTCCGACACCTGCTAAAATACACGGTTTTCCGTCGATTTCTCTCTTAACGGGACCTGCCGTGCTTTCTACTGCCAACATCACGATGCAATTCGGGCCAAAGCCCCTGTTCGAGAATATCTCGGTCAAATTCGGCGAGGGCAACCGCTACGGTCTGATCGGCGCAAACGGCTGTGGCAAGTCGACGTTCATGAAGATCCTCGGCAGCGACCTCGAGCCGAGCGCCGGCAACGTCGCGCTGGAGCCGAACGTCCGCCTGGGCAAGCTGCGCCAGGACCAGTTCGCGTACGAAGACGTGCGCGTGCTGGACGTCGTGATGATGGGCCACACCGAAATGTGGGCCGCCATGACCGAGCGCGACGCGATCTATGCGAACCCGGAAGCCACCGACGACGACTACATGCACGCCGCCGAACTCGAAGGCAAGTTCGCCGAATACGGCGGTTACGACGCCGAGGCACGCGCGGGCGCGCTGCTGCTCGGCATCGGCATCGAGGAGAAGTTCCACAGCGGCACGATGAGCGACGTCGCGCCGGGCTGGAAGCTGCGCGTGCTGCTCGCGCAGGCGCTGTTCTCGAAGCCGGACGTGCTGCTGCTCGACGAGCCGACCAACAACCTCGACATCAACTCGATTCGTTGGCTCGAGCAAACGCTCAACGAGTACAACTCGACGATGATCATCATCTCGCACGATCGTCACTTCCTGAACTCGGTGTGCACGCACATGGCCGACATGGACTTCGGCACGCTGAAGGTTTGGCCGGGCAACTACGACGACTACATGCTCGCATCGGCGCAGGCGCGCGAGCGCCAGGCCGCGGCGAATACGCGTGCGAAGGAGCGGGTCGCCGAACTGCAGGACTTCGTGCGCCGCTTCTCGGCGAACAAGTCGAAGGCCCGCCAGGCAACGAGCCGCGCGAAGCAGATCGACAAGATCAAGATCGAGGAATTCAAGCCGTCGTCGCGCCAGAATCCGTTCATCCGTTTCGAGTTCGAGAAGAAGCTGCACAACGTCGCGGTGGTCGCTGAAGACATCACGAAGAAGTACGAGCGCACGATCTTCCAGAACTTCAACCTGTCGGTTCAGCCGGGCGAGCGCATCGCGATCATCGGCGAGAACGGTGCGGGCAAGACGACGCTGCTGCGTTCGCTGCTCGGCGCGCTCGCGCTGGAGCACGGCACGGTGAAGTGGTCCGAGAACGCGAATGTCGGCTACATGCCGCAGGACACGTACGAGGAGTTCCCGAACGACATCACGCTGATGGACTGGATCGACCAGTACCGCAAGGACGGCGACGACGAAACGATGGTGCGCGGCACGCTGGGCCGCCTGCTGTTCTCGTCGGACGACATCAGGAAGTCGGTGAAGGTGCTGTCGGGCGGCGAGAAGGGCCGCATGATCTGGGGCAAGCTGATGCTCGGCCGCCACAACGTGCTGCTGATGGACGAGCCGACCAACCACATGGACATGGAGTCGATCGAGTCGCTGCAGATCGCGCTCGAGCAGTTCGAAGGCACGCTGATCTTCGTGTCGCACGACCGCGAATTCGTGAGCGGGCTGGCGAACCGGATCATCGAAGTGAAGACGGACGGCAACCTGTTCGACTTCGGCGGCAATTACGAGGAGTTCCTGACGAGTCAGGGGCAGGAATAAGTGTCCTGAGTCGTACCTGAGCCGATGTATCCGGGAGCCCGCCAAGTTGTACTTGGCGGGCTTTTTCATTTCCGCTTGCGGCGATGCCCGCCCGCATCGCGCATTCCCGTTTCGTCTGCTCAATCGACTTCGGGTAAATTACCCACCGAACGCCAATCATCATTCCCCATTTCGACCCGGAGCCGCTCCTCAATGCCGGACCATCCTCTCCCGCTCGACCTGTCCGGCCTTGCGCAAAGCCTGTATGCGCAGGGCACCGAGGAAAGCATCCTGTCGCGCCTGATGGAGCGGATCGTGCCGACCAACCGCTTCTGCGTCGATATCGGCGCGAGCGACGGGCTGCGCAACAGCAACACCGCGCGGCTGCTGCGCGAGCAGGATTGGGCCGGCGTGCTGGTGGAAGGCAGCGCATACCGGTTCGGCAAGCTTGCCGCGCACTACGCAGGCGCGGAGCGCGTGCGCCTGCACCACGACCGCATCCAGCCCGACACGGTCGATCAACTGCTCGCCGATGCGAATACGCCGCTCGACTTCGACCTGCTGTCGATCGATATCGACGGCAACGACTACTGGGTCTGGCGCGGCCTGCAGGCGTTCAAGCCGCGCATCGTCGTGATCGAGTACAACCCGTACTACACGCCGCCCGAGCGCTGGGTCATGTGCTTCAATCCGGACCACGAATGGGACGGCTCGACCTATTACGGCGCGAGCCTCGAATCGCTCGTTCGTCTCGGCCGGCAGAAGGGTTACGAACTCGTCTGCTGCGACGACATGGGCAACAACGCGTTCTTCGTGCGACAGGACCTGTATCCGCTGCTCGGCATCGCGAACAACGATCCTTCGGTGCTGTTCCGGCCTGCGATGTACAAGCTGCGCTATGTCGGGCACAACACGTTCCTGACCGGTCATCCGTATCGGCACGGGCCGGCGGAGCATATCTGAATGGGCTCGCTCGCCGTCACCTTCGACGAGATTCGCGATGCCTATGCGCTTGGCCGCAGCGCCGCGCCGCGCCGGGTCAGCGAACGCGTGTGGCATCTGCCGAATGACGGAGGCGGTGGTGTGGCGGTCAAGCTCTACGCGTCCGAACACCATGCACGCGCGATCAAGGAGGCCGCCGTCCTGGCGCACCTTGAAACGCACGTCGACGCACGGTTCCACGTGCAGACGCTGAAGCGCACGACATCCGGCGAACCGCTATGGACGGGGCAGGGTTCGCACGCGATGCTGACGCGCTGGGAAGCCGGGCAGTTCAGAACGTACGACACGTTTTCGCCGGCTGAATGGGATGCGCTCGGCGCCAGCCTGGCCGCGTTGCACCTGAGCCTCGAACAGCTGCATCTGCCATCGCTCGACACGATCCGTGCGCGGTTGACTGCGATCGACGCAGATGAAGTACGCCGCAGCCTGCTCGACGCACTGAATCGCGCACGCTCGAACGACAGCGCCGCGAACCTGTACCACTACGTCGACCTCGCGCTGCGCATGCTCGACCGCTACTACCCCGGCAGCATCGAAAGGTTTCCCGCCGACGATCCGCAGCACCCGATCCACAACGACTACAACCAGTTCAACTATCTGTTCACGGGCACGCTGCCGCCGCTGATCCTCGATTGGGAAGCGTCGATCGGCGCACCGCGCGAATACGAACTGGTGCGGTGCCTGAATCATCTGCCGCTGGAAGCGCCGCAGCTGGCGGAAGCGTTCGTGCGCGGATACCAGGGGGTGCGTTCGGTGAATCCCGCCCGCATCGCATGGGCGGTCGATGCCGCGTGCCTGCAGCACGCGCTCAAGCTCTGGATCGTGCAAGGCTGGCTCGACGATCCGTCGCGCTCCGCGTCGCACCTGAATGGCGCGGTGACGATGGCGTCCGCGATGGTGGACGCGCGCGACCGTCTGGTCGATTTCTTTTCCCGTTGCGTCGAAGCAGGAACCTGAAGTGAGACCTGAAGTGAGTGCGAATCCGAACACGATCCCGAATCCGCCGCCGTCCGGCGAGCGGCAGCATGTCTTTCCGCCGCCGCTCGATCGCGACTACCGCGTCGAAAATGGCCGCATCCGGACACGCTCGCTGGAAGCGCATATCGTCGATCACTGCAACCTGACCTGCGCGGAATGCTGCTCGCTGTCGCCGTTGCTGCCCGAGTGGCACGCGAGCCCCGAATCGATCGAGGCCGATTTGCGCATGGCCGCGAAGGTATTGAGCCCGCGCATGTTCAAGCTGGTCGGTGGCGAACCGTTGCTGCATCCGGCTCTCGTCGAACTGATCGAACGCGTGCGCGCGACGGGCATCGCGCCGGTGATCTCCGTCACGACGAACGGGCTGAAGCTCGGCGAGATGCCGGACGCGTTCTGGCAGGCGGTGGATGCGCTGACGATCTCGCGCTATCCGAAGCCGGCGCTTTCGCCCGACCTGATCGCGTATGTCGAGCGCCAGGCCGCGCGTTTCGACGTGCGCCTGAACTGGAAGGTGCAGGACGTATTCACGACGATGAATCGGGCGCAGCCCGGCACGGACCGCAATGAAGCGCAGCGCCTTTATCACGATTGCTGGATCCGCGAGCGCTGCCATATGATTCGCGACGGCATGTTCTACACGTGCACGCGTCCCGCGCATTTCCATACGCTCTACAAGGGCGAGAAGGATTTCCAGGCCGACGGCCTGCCGCTGAGCGACGACGCGGGCCTGCTCGACGCGATGCTCGCGTATCTGCAACGCGAGGCGCCGCTCGAAGCGTGCCTGCATTGCCAGGGCGGCAGCGCACCCGTCGCGCCGCATCGCATCCTGAAACGCATTGAAGTGGACACCTTGAAGGCTCGTTATCCATGATCGTCGGCACCCGCGACCCGTTCGGTTTCGATCGTCTGCACTACCATCCGCGCAGCGGCGCGTCGGCGTCCGGCATCCGTGCCGTGCTGCGTGCGTCGGGGCAACCGGCCGGTGCGCCGGACACGGCCGCCATCGCGGGCTACCTGAGCGGCGAGCGCCTCGTTGGCCGCACCGTGCTGCGCGACGTGTTCGCGGTGCCGCCCGGTCACGCGCTGATCCGTTCGCCGCAAGGCTTGACGGTGCAGCCGGCACCCGAACGGCCGCAGCACGCCGATCTGGACACCGTGCTGCACGCATCGCTGCAACGCGCGCTCGACAGCGGCAAGCGCGTCGCGCTGGCGCTGAGCGGCGGGCTCGATTCGGCGCTGCTGCTTGCGTTGCTGCGCGAACTCGGCGCACTGCCGCACGTGACGGCCTACATCCTTGCGACCGACATGCCCGATTACTGCGAACTCGACGCAGCGCTCGAACTCGCCACGCAGATGCAGGCGAACGTGAAGATCGTGCGTGCGAACGAGGCCGATTTCGTCGCGGCGCTGCCTAGAACGACCCACGCGGTCGAGGAGCCGATGTTCAACCTCCATCCGGTCGCGAAGCTGTTGCTGGCCGAGGCGATGGCGGCGGACGGCATCGAGGTCGCGATTACCGGCGACGGGGCGGATCAGGTGTTGCGCCGCGACCGGTCGGCCAACTATCTGCCGTTGTGTCATGCGCTGTTCGACGCAGCGTCGGTCGACCTGCATCCGCCGTTCGTCGATACGGCGGTCGTCGCGCATCTGACGAGCATCGCGCCCGACCCGAACAAGCAATGCCTGCGCGATCTCGGCGCGCGCCTGAACCTGCCGGACCGTCTCGTGCACGGCCCCAAGCGCGGGCGGCTCGCACCGGCGATGGACCTCGCGTCGCTGCTCGATCGCGACCGCACGCAGGCGCTGGCCGACACGCTGGGCCTTGCCGTCCCCACGCTGCAGGCCGATACCGAACGCGTGCTGTGGACGACGCTGACACTGATCCTCGATCATCTCGCGCACCTTCACCTCGATGCCGCGCATCGACCGACCTGAGCTGCTCATGAAACGCATCCTGTTCTGCGTGGTGCCCGAGAAGGGCCACGTCAATCCGTGCATCGGCCCGGCCCAGCATCTGCGCGCGGCCGGCTGCGACGTCGCGTTCTACGCGCCGGCCGACATCAGTGCCCAGCTCGACGGCGCCGGCGATTTCGCGTTCGTCGGGCCGCGCGAAACGCCCGAACGCCACGACCTGTCGCGCGGCGCGAGCTTCGCCGCGAACATTCGCGATGCGGACTGGCTGCGGCACTGGATCCGCACGCTGCTGATCGATCTTGCCCCGTCGCAGGTGGACGGCATCCGCGCGGTGCTGCGAGACTGGCGGCCCGACGTGGTCGTGATCGATCCGTTGCTGTATGCGGCCGCGATCGCCGCCGAGCTGGAAGGGCTGCCGTGGGTATCGATGTCGAATTCGCTGAATCCGGTGCTGCCGGACGATCTCGATTCGGAACTGCTGCGCACGGTGCGATGGCTCGCGCCGGAACGCGCAAGCCTGTTCGCGCGCTACGGGCTCGATGCGCGCTTTCGCGGCTGTGACGTGCTGTCGCCGCACCTGACGCTCGCGTTCACGACCGATGCGCTGGTGGGTACGCCGCCGCCCGGTGTCGAACTGGTCGGCCCCGCGATGCCGTCGGGCCCGCGCGGCGACGAGACGGCGTTTCCGTGGGAACGTATCGACGCAGATCGCCCGCTCGTCTACATGTCGCTCGGCAGCCAGCTTTATTACCACCCGGATCTGTTCGCGAAGGTGATCGACGCGACGCGCGCGACGTCGGCGCAACTGGTGCTGTCGGTGGGCGAACTGGTCGATTCGGATCGGCTGCCGGCCGGCGACGCACGCGTGATCGCGGTGCGCTATGCGCCGCAACTGGCGCTGCTGCGGCGCACGCATGCATTCGTCAGCCACGGCGGCGCGAATTCGGTGATGGAGTCGCTCGCGTCCGGCGTGCCGATGCTGCTGTCGCCGTTCTGCAACGACCAGTTTCATTCGGCGCACTTCGTCGAGCGGGCCGGCGCGGGGTGCGTGCTCGACCTGCAGCAGGCGGGCGTCGCGGAGATCGCCGAGGCGCTCGAGCGCCTGTTGCGTCCCGGTTCGCTGCGCGAGCACGCGGCGCGGATCCGCGACAGCTACGCGCAAGACGGCTCGGCGCAGGCTGCCCGGCTGATCAGCGCACTCGCTTCAGGAAGCCGCCTGGCGACAGCGTCATGAGCACGCGGTCCTCGATGTCGTGGTCGACTTCGAACCGGTCGTCGCGGGAGAGAAACTCGTGTGCGGCCGTGGCCGGGTTGTTGCCGCGGCCATACGGCTTGCCGTCGAACATCGACTCGGGCAGGTACTCCATGATGGTATCCATCACGATCGCGTAGCTGCCGGGCGTCACGAGCGGTGCATAGCATTCGAGTTCGCGCAGCACGTGCGCATGCGTATGCGTGAGGTCGAGGATCGCCATCACGCGCGCGCCGTCGCCGATCTGCGCGCGCACCGATGCGAGCGTGTCGGCCGCGCACGATTCGCCTTCGATCAGCGTCATGCGATGGGCGAGCCGGTGCGCTTGCAGGCGCTGCCTGACTTCGTCGCGCAGGCGCGGCTCGATCGCGACGACGCGGCCATTGCCGCCCGCGAGTTCCAGCATCGACGCGGAGAACACGACACCGCCGCCCGCCGCGATGCCGGTCTGCACGATGCAGTCGGGGCGCTCGCGCCAGATCAGTTCCTGGAGCGCGAGCATGTCGCCCGGCAGGTGAAAGAAGCGCTCGCCGAGCCAGCGGGTCTGGAACAGATGATCGAATTCGGCCGCGCGGGTCAGCCAATCGATATTGATGTCCCGCATGCGGGCCGAAGGACGCTCTGACATGGTCAATGCAACGAGTAGGAGTGACGTGAAAACGCTGGAACCGTGGCTTTACCGGTACTGGAACATCGGGCCGGCGCGCATGCAGGCGCTGGCGTCGGGCCATACTAACAAAACGTACCTCGTCGAGTGCGATGCGGGGCGCACGGTGCTGCGCGTGTCGTGGTCCGGCAAGCCGGCCAGGCAGGTGGAGCGCGAGGCGTCGATACTCGGCGATCTCGGCCGTTCGTGCAACGCGCAGATATTGCCGGTGTTGCCGCGTCTGCGGCCGACCGTCGATGCGCAATCCGGCGTGCAGCTTCCCGACGGAAGCTGGCTGCATCTGTTCGAGCATATCGACGGCAATCCCGGCCTGCCGCACGACGCGCACGCGGGGGCGATCGATGCGATGCGCACGCTGGCGCATCTGCATGCGGCGCTGGCGGCCGTACCCGCCAGCGAATCGGTGCCGCTGGCGTGGTTGTCGGCGCGTCATGCGCGCGTCGCGGCGCGGGCGATGCCGTCGTTGCCGGGCGATCCGCGCCGCGACTACGACACGGTGATCCGTCGAATCGGCATGCATCTCGACGCGGCGTCGCCGTGGCTGACGGGGCCGGTGCATTGGCTGCACGGCGACTATCACGCGGGCAACCTGCTGTATGTCGGCAACGCGGTGAACGGCGTGCTGGATTTCGACGATGTGGGGCAGGGTGCGCAATGGCTCGAGGCGGCCTTTGCGTTGTTCGCGCTGTCGCGCGATGCGGGCCGCGACGATCGTTTCGTATTCGACCGGCGGCGATGGGACGCCGGCCTGCACGCCTATGCGGCGACGCGGCCCGACGCTGCGCCGGACTGGATGCGCGACAACCACGACGCGCTGATGCTGCTGTTCTGCGCGGATCAGACGCTGATTCATCTCGAAGCAGCGCAGCGCGGCCTGTGGATGCCGGGGCCCGGCATCGGATTCCTCGGCGGCTGGCGCCAGTTGCTGGACGCAGCGGTGCCCGCAAGCTAGCCGGTTGCCGCGTCAGCGCTGCCGGTTCAGGAACAGGCGCACGGCTTCGACCGTGTTCGGCCGCGCTGCGCCATGCCGCGATCCGTCGTGCATGCAGAACAGCACGTCGCGATGCTGCGCCAAGCTGGCATCGACATGCGCGCACATCGCGTCGCACAGCGCCTGCGGCGACGGCGCCGGCCGCTGCCAGTCATCCAGGATCGCGGTCCAGCCGGTGTGTTCGCGTTGCAGGCGCGCAAGGACGCCGGCGCGATGGTCTTCCGGCTGCAGCCCGTAAGGCAGGCGCAGCGGGATGTCGTCCGGCGCGGGCCTGCCGGCCCGGCGATACGCGTCGCGAATCAGCGCGTCGGTTGCTTCGATTTCTTCGATCAGTGCGCGATCCGCGAGTACGCCCGGCCTCGCGTGCGAATGCGTGTGATTGCCAAGCAGATGACCTTCGCGCGCCATTCTCGCTGCGACGTCGAGCGCCACCGCCAGGTGCTTGCCGAGCAGGAAGAAGGTTGCCGTGCACGAGGCAGCGTGCAGCACGTCGAGCAAGGCCGGCGTCGACGGGCCCGGGCCGTCGTCGAAACTGAGGCGGATGGACATCGCGTGTGGGGCGCGCCGTGTGAGTGAAACCCGAACGATAGCGCAATCCGTCGACGGGCTCTCCAGGCCACGACCATCGGCATGGCACTCGCGCATGCGCCCGTCACCGCGAGCAAGGCATTCGGACGAGCCGGCGGCCTGCATTCACACACGATGCGGTGTTTTTCCGCGCCGGCTCGACGCGCGTTACATCGTCGTGCAGCCGTCGGTTTTCTTGCGCGTCTTGTGATGCTTCGAACGGTTGCCGCGCTCGTCGGCGTATTCCGTCAGCATCGCGCGCAATTCGCCCATATAAACCGCCACATCGCGAGGATCCCGTATCCTTGACGCGACCCCGTCGTGGATCGCCTGCCAGTGCGATGCGTCGGTCACGCGGTAGCCCTTGCTCTTCAGCAGATGATGGACGGTGGATGCGTCGCGTTTGGCTTCCGAGGTATTCGGCTTGTTCAGGTGGCGATCGATGGCGTTGACGACCAGGCGGAAGGTGTCGGCCGTGCCGACGGCGGGGCTGCCGGTCCGTTCGGGGGCGACCACCTCGCGGTTGAATGCCGGTATGTTCTCGTTGACGAGATCGATGCCGACGTGCGTCGACGACGTGCGGTTGTCCGATCGCTCCAGCTTGACGTCGAGTAGGGCGCCGACGCCTTCTTCGATATCGTCCTGGTGCGCACGTACCTTGATCGATTCGCCCTCGTAGTGGAAGCGGCCGGACAGGTGCTTGATCGCGGCGTCGAGTTCTGCGGCCGATTGCATTTCGATGTCGACGTCCTTCGGCTCCTTCGGCGCGCCGTGAAGGTGGCTGGCGAGGCTGCCGCCGAGCTTGGGTTTCAGGCCCGCGGAGTAGAGTTGATCCATCGCGAACTTGGCCACGAACGCCTTGTCCGCGAGCTTCGTGCCGTCGGCGTCGGCACGCAACGCATCGAGTCCGGCGAGGGTGCGCGTATAGCCGCGCTGTTCGATGGCCTGTCGCGTGCTCTGCGGGCGGTTCAGCGCTTCGAAGCGCTGATCGGCAAACGTCGCACGGCCACCCAGCTGGGCCTGTGTCGACAGGTTTGAATCGACGTCGGATTCGCTCGAACTCGAACTTGCGTTCGCGACCGATCCGCTGCCTGCTGCCCGTGTCGTCCGCATCGTGAGCTCCGTCAAAAACAAAGGACATGCGTGCAGGATAGGATGCGTCAGCGCGCGGAAACGGGGGCATGCGAACGAAGGCGCCGAAATACGAACGCGGCCGTGCCGTGCATGACACGGTCTTGGTTACGCGAAACCGCTTGCGTTCGAGCGTGGATCCGCTCGAACGTCGTCGGCGTCGCGCGCCGCTGGGGGAATCGTCGTCGCATGCGCGTTGCGAACCGGCCGCCTATTCGACGGGGGCGATCGCCAGCGGGCAGGTGCCGGCCGGACGCAGCCGGGTGCCGGTCCATTCGTAGAAGAACCGGGCCGCCTTCGCGTTGCTGTCGTCGCAAGCGTCGTTGAAGCAGCCGGCGACGATCAGCAGCGTGCTGCCTGGACGGAAGTCGACGCGCTCGTCGTCGTTGCCCATCACCCCCGAGATGGCGGTCACGCCGGGCATCGTGTACGTCGCGCCCGTGTATTTGTCGACGATCGCGAAATTCCGGCAATCCGTTCCGCAACCCCAGATCGCCACGCGATAGTGACCGGCAAAATTGACCGGTTGCGTGAATGCGTCGCGAATGACGGTGCGGTACAGGCGTGCTTCCTTGCCGGCGAGCCGGGGCGCCGCCGCCGGCTTGCGCGGCGGGCTGGCGGCGGGTGCCGGATAGCGGTCGAACGCAGGCGACGCGCATGCGGTCGCCGCTGCCGGGGGCGCCGCACCGGCGGCACCGGAGCCGGCGATCAGTGCGGCCGATGCACCGGCGATCAGCAGAAATCGATGGGCGAGCGCCACGCGAGCATCCTTCATGTTCGAGGTTAGACGGGGCCGGAGCGGCCGAACGGCCGGCGACGACGATTCTATGACGCTTCGTGCGTGCCGGCGACACGGAATGGCGAGCAAGCGCGCGCATTCGATCGCATTTCGAGCCCGCGTTGCCGGCCGGCACGCCGTCAAGCATTGTCAAATCGCCGCGATATCACGATGCCTGACGTTTCAGGCCGCCTGCGAAGGCTGTCATGCCCCGGTTGATTGAGTATCCTTGGATTCGATTCGCGGTAATTCGCGGTACTCACGCAGTCACAACCGGGAGGCTTCACATGAATGCACGTCTATACCGCGCGACCGTTGCCGGCGCGCTGATCGGATTGCTCGCACCGTTTTCGGTGGCCCATGCGCAGCTTGGCGATGTCCTGAAGCAGGTCGGCGGCGGCGGCGATTCGGGCGGCAGCGCGGGCGGGGCGCTCGGCAACCTCGGCGGCCTCGGCGGTGCGCTGACGGGCGGCGGCGGCGCGTCGCTGACGCCGGGCAGTACCGGCAACGTCGCGGGCCTGCTGCAGTTCTGCATCCAGAACAACTATCTCGGCGGCGCGTCCGGCGGTGGCGCAGCGTCGGTGAAGGACGCGCTGATGGGCAAGCTCGGCGGCAATGCGTCGTCGGACAGCGGCTATACGAGCGGTGCGAGCGGGATCCTCGACGCCGGCAACGGCGGCAAGCTCGACCTGAGCGGCGGTGGCCTGAAGCAGCAGGTGACCAAGCAGATCTGCGACAAGGTGCTGACACAGGCGAAGTCGCTGCTGTAAGCACCGCGGCACGCATCGCGCGTGCCGGCACACCGGGGGCGGCGCGCGTGGACTGCCCCCGTCGGCCATTCAGGCCGTTACATCGGTATCAGCCGAAGCGGCATCGTGCCAAGCGATGCCGCGACCCGCGCGCACGCGGGGCCGTGGACGGCTCGATCCTCAATCGGCCAGCCGCTTGTCCGCGAGCGCCTTGCAGCAGTCTTCGTACACCCATTGCACGAGTTTCGCGCGATAGTCGAGATCGTCGGTATCGACGATTTCCTCGACTGCGTCGCGCGCCCACGACGCGTCGACGAACCCCGCATGCCGCTTCGCGATGTCCTGCGCGAGCGCTGCGAGCTTCGCGACCGCGAGCCAGTCGGCCTGACGGTGATGGCGGTCGAGCCAGCGGTGCGCGGCCTGAACCTGGAACGTGGCGTCCGGCCACGATTCGTTGAGGTAAAACGCGCCGAGATTGCCGCAGGTGAGCCAGCAAAGCAGCTCCAGGCGGTCTTGCGAGCCGAGGGTATGGGGTGCGTCGGACATGGCAGCGCTCACGAGATGCGTCGATTCCGGGCGGCGCCGGCCGCAATGGCCCGGTGCCGATAATAAAAACATAGCACGATGCGGGCCCGGCCGCGCACCCGGGCAGATGCTGACGCGGCGGCGGGACGCGAATGCCGTGCCGGCGCGCGCGACCGGCGGCGAAGCGGCGGCCCGACGGCGTCCGGGTCCTTTCGAAAGGCTGTCAATCGTCACACCGGGAAACCGAAACGCTCGCTAGAATGTCGGCTTCCCTGGAGGCGGAAAGCGATGAAAATCTACGACCAGTTCTACATCGACGGCGCATGGCGCAAACCGGCCGGCACCGGCACGATCGACGTGATCGACTCGGGCACCGAGGCCGTGATCGGGCGAATTCCGGAGGGTGTCGCATCCGACGCGCAGGACGCGATCCGTGCGGCGCGCGCAGCCTTCGACGCATGGGCCGCCACGCCGGCCGCGACGCGCGCGGGCTATCTGCGCAAGATCGTCGAGCATCTGCAGGCGCGCAGCGAGGAGCTTGCGCAATCGATCACCGGCGAAGTCGGGATGCCGATCAAGCTGTCGCGCGCGATCCAGGTCGGCGGCCCGATCTACAACTGGAAGGCGTACGCGAAACTCGCCGAATCGTTCGAATTCGAGGCGCAGGTCGGCAACTCGCTCGTGGTGCGCGAGCCGGTCGGCGTCGTCGCGGCGATCACGCCGTGGAACTACCCGCTGAACCAGGTCACGCTGAAGGTCGCGCCGGCGCTCGCGGCCGGCTGCACGGTCGTCCTGAAGCCGTCCGAAGTCGCACCGCTCAACGCGTTCATGCTCGCCGAAGCGATACACGAAGCCGGGTTGCCGGCCGGCGTGTTCAACCTCGTGTGCGGGTACGGGCCTGTCGTCGGCGAAGTGCTGGCCACCGATCCGGACGTCGACATGGTGTCGTTCACGGGCTCGACGCGCGCGGGCAAGCGCGTGGCCGAACTGGCGGCCGCGGGCGTCAAGCGCGTCGCGCTGGAGCTGGGCGGCAAGTCGGCGTCGGTGATCCTCGACGACGCCGATTTCGCGACGGCGGTGAAGGGCACGGTCAACGCGTGCTACCTGAACGCGGGGCAGACCTGCTCCGCGCACACGCGCATGCTGGTGCCGGAAGCACGCTACGACGAAGCGCGCGAGATCGCGAAGGCGGCGGCCGAAACGTACGTCGCGGGCGATCCGCGGCAGGACGCAACCCGTCTCGGCGCACTCGCGTCGGCCGTCCAGCAGCAACGCGTGCAGGCGTACATCCAGCGCGGGATCGACGAAGGCGCGGAGCTCGTGACGGGCGGCACCGGTTTGCCGGAAGGACTCGCGAAGGGCTTCTTCGTGAAACCGACGGTGTTCGGCCGCGTCGATCCGAAATCGACGATCGCGCAGGAAGAAATCTTCGGGCCGGTGCTGTCGATCATCACGTATCGCGATGAAGACGAAGCCGTGCGCATCGCGAACGATTCGCCGTACGGGCTCGGCGGCGCGGTGTGGGCCGGCAGCGACGAACGCGCCATGGGCGTCGCGCGCCGCATCCGCACGGGGCAGGTCGACATCAATGGCGGCACGTGGAACGGCGCGGCGCCGTTCGGCGGCTACAAGCAGTCGGGGCATGGCCGCGAGAACGGCGTGTACGGGCTCGAAGAGTATCTCGAGTACAAGTCGATGCAACTGAAGCCGGCGAAGCCTGCCTGAACGCTTCCGACGGCATGAACCGGAAACGGCACGCTCGCGTGCCGTTTTTTTATTGACGGCCGTCAAGGTGCGCGTCGGTGGATCGTCGATCATCGCGGTTCCGATGTTCCGACGAGGTTTCAGATGACCGTACGCACTTCCTTTCCGCCGCTGACGATTCGCGGCCGCACCTTGCTGCCTGTCGTGCAGGGCGGCATGGGCGTCGGCATCTCCGCACACCGGCTGGCCGGCAGCGTCGCGCGCGAAGGCGCGGTCGGCACGATCGCGAGCATCGACCTGCGCCACCATCACGCGGACCTGCTGGCACGCTGCCGCGCGCAACCCGATCGCGCGACGCTCGAAGCCGCGAACCTCGACGCGCTCGCCCGCGAGATCCGTCTCGCGAAGACTTACAGCGAAGGGCGCGGGATGATCGCGGTCAACGTGATGAAGGCCGTGAGCGCACACGCGGATTACGTGCGTGTCGCGTGCGACGAGGGCGCTGACGCGATCGTGATGGGCGCGGGCCTGCCGCTCGATCTGCCCGACCTCACGCAAGGACGCGACATCGCGCTGATCCCGATCCTGTCGGACAGCCGCGGGATCGCACTGGTGCTGAAGAAGTGGATGAAGAAAGGGCGCCTGCCCGATGCGATCGTGATCGAGCATCCGGCGCATGCGGGCGGCCACCTCGGCGTCACGCAGATCGACGACATGCACGACGGCCGCTTCGATTTCGCTCGCGTGCTGGACGAGACCGCACAGGTGATGGCGTCGCTCGGTCTCGCACGCGAAACGATTCCGCTGATCGTTGCGGGCGGGATCAACAGTCACGACACGGTGCGTGCGGCGTTCGCAGCCGGTGCAAACGGCGTGCAGGTCGGAACGCCGTTCGCGGTGACCGAAGAGGGCGATGCGCATCCGCATTTCAAGCGCGTGCTCGCCGATGCGACGCCCGACGACATCGTCGAATTCGTCAGCGTGACGGGGCTGCCCGCGCGGGCTGTGAAGACGCCGTGGCTCGATCGTTACCTGCGCAACGAGACGCGCATCCGGACCAAGCTCGGCGCACTGAAGCAGCGCTGCCCGACCGCGCTCGAATGCCTGAGCGTATGCGGTTTGCGCGACGGCATCGAGAAGTTCGGCCACTTCTGCATCGACACGCGGCTCGCGGCCGCGCTGCGCGGCGACGTCGCGAACGGGCTGTTCTTCCGTGGCCGCGAAGCGTTGCCGTTCGGCCGTGCGATCCGCAGCGTGCGCGATCTGCTCGACCTGCTGCTGACAGGCTGTGCGGCCGAGCCTGCGGCAAACCGCCCCACGTTTACGCTGGCTTGACCAATATCAAGATGGCAAAAAGACCCTACAGGGAGAATGGAAACCATTCTTTGGGGGTCCGTACCATGCATAAAACGATTCGAACTTGTGTCACCGCTGCCGCCGTCGCGGCAAGCCTCGTTGCGATGCCTTCGCTGTCGCACGCGGCATCGCCGGGCGACGGCATCAACCAGGGTGACGTACTGGTTCGGCTTCGCGCGATCAGCATCCAGCCGAACGAGCGCGCGAGCGACACGCTCGGCGCAATCAACACGGGCGTGAACAACGCGATCGTGCCGGAACTCGACTTCACGTACATGATCCGCGATTACCTTGGCGTCGAGCTGATCCTCGGCACGTCGCGGCACCAGATGACGTCGAGCCTCGGCAATCTCGGCGGCGTGGGCGTGCTGCCGCCGACGCTGCTGCTGCAGTATCACTTCAACCATGCGGGCAAGGTGCGCCCGTACGTCGGCGCCGGGTTGAACTACACGTACTTCTACAACAACGGGCTCAACGTCGGCGGGCAGGGCGTGTCGATCAACAAGAGCAGCTTCGGCCCCGCATTGCAGTTCGGCGTGGACGTGCAGGTGACGAAGAAGGTGTTCATGAACGTCGACGTGAAGAAGATCTGGATGAGCACCGATGCGACGCTGGGCGACAAGGGCATCGGCACGCTGCACATCGATCCGTTGATCGTCGGCGTGGGCGTCGGGATGAAGTTCTGACGCGACGGGAATAGAACAGAGTTGGGGTTGGCGGCATGGCGGTCGGCATGCCGCTTTTTTTTGCGCGGCCGGTTTACAGCTTGTCGTACTGGAAGCGCATCGCGGTGCCTTCGCGTGTGATGCGTTCCCACACCGCATGTTTTTCGTCGTCGCTCAGGAACACCCAGTTCGACACTTCGGCGGCCGTGCGGCCGCAGCCCTTGCAGACTTCGTCGAAGAGGGTCGAGCACACGCCGATGCAGGGGCTGTCGGGCAGGTCGTGGAGATTGGAGGCCATCGGAAGGGTTCGCGCAGTTGAATCGTCAGCCGCCATTTTAATCCATCGCGGCGGCCGGCTCGGGCGGTGGCGCCGGCATGCTGTCCCTGTGCGGGAGCGTGACAGTACGGCGGGCCGTCCGGCGCAGGTGCCGGACGGCCCGCGCACGCAGTTTCGCCGCTGCCCGTTTTTCCCGGTGGACAGCGGCCGATTACCCGATAAAATTCCCCCGGAACACCCCGCCGCACGGGCGGCCCGACGGGCCAGTGGCGGGAATCTGTTCCGTTTGCGCGACACCGGCATGATTTTTTTGTGACGGGGCGCGAATGATGGTAGTTTTCGGGGTTTTCGAGGGGCGGCGCGCCAGAATGCGCCGCCGTGACGAGGCAGACGGCAGCCGGGCAACGCGTCCGGCCGGAGGGAGATCGGGATGAAAGCAAAGGTAGTGGGCCGGTTCGCAGCGCTCGCGCTGTGCGTGGGTGCGTCGGCGGCAGCGGCGAAGGATACGCAGCTCAATGTCTATAACTGGTCGGACTACATTGCGAAGGACACGATCCCGAACTTCGAGAAACAGACGGGCGTCAAGGTCCGCTACGACAACTACGACAGCGACGACACGCTGCAGGCGAAGCTGCTGACGGGCAGCTCGGGCTACGACATCGTCGTGCCGACCAGCAACTACGCGGGCAAGCAGATCGCCGCCGGCATCTTCGCGCCGCTCGACAAGTCGAAGCTGCCGAACCTCAAGTACCTCGATCCGCAACTGATGGCGCTCGTCGCCGGCGCCGATCCGGGCAACAAGTTCTCGGTGCCCTGGGCGTACGGCACGACCGGTCTCGCATACAACCTGACGAAGGCGCAGCAGGCGCTCGGCAAGGTGCCGCTCGACAACTGGGACATCCTGTTCAAGCCGGAAAACATCTCGAAGCTGAAGACCTGCGGCGTGTCGGTGCTCGACGCGCCCGACCAGATGTTCGCGGCGACGCTGCACTACATCGGCAAGGATCCGATGAGCACGAACCCGGCCGACTACAAGGCCGCGATGGAAGTGCTGAAGAAGATCCGCCCGTACATCACGCAATTCAACTCGTCGGGCTACATCAACGACCTGGTCGGCGGCGACATCTGCTTCGCGTTCGGCTGGTCGGGCGACGTCGTGATCGCGAAGCATCGCGCGATCGAAGCCAAGAAGCCGTACAAGGTCGAGTACTACATTCCGAAGGGCGGTGCACCGGTGTGGTTCGACGTGATGGCGATCCCGAAGGATGCGAAGAACAAGGATGCCGCGCTGCAGTGGATCAACTACATCGAGGATCCGAAGGTGCACGCGGCGATCACGAACGCGGTGTACTACCCGAGCGCCAACGCTGAGGCCCGCAAGTACGTGCGGCCCGACGTCGCGAACGACCCGGCCGTCTACCCGCCGGCCGACGTCGTGAAGACGCTGTTCCTGCTCAAGCCGCTGCCGCCTGAAATCCAGCGTCTGCAGACGCGTCTGTGGACCGAGCTGAAGTCGGGCCGCTGACGCGAGCCGGAGTGAACCAGCAGTCATGAAGCCCCTGGTGCCCCCGGGGGCTTTGTTCGTCTAACGCAGGAGAGAAGCAGCACATCATGAATAGCCAGTCGGGTGCGCCGGTTGCGGGCGCGCCGTTCTCCGTTTCCTCCTCCGGCGCCGATGCGCGCGCCGAGAACTTTGTCCAGATCGTCGACGTCGTCAAGAAATTCGGCGACACCGAAGCCGTGCGCAGCGTCAACCTGACCGTGCGCCAGGGCGAGCTGTTCGCGCTGCTCGGCAGCTCGGGCTGCGGCAAGTCGACGTTGCTGCGGATGCTCGCGGGCCTCGAGACGGTCACGTCGGGCAAGATCCTGATCGACGGCGAGGACCTCGCGCAGATGCCGCCGTACAAGCGGCCCGTGAACATGATGTTCCAGTCGTACGCGCTGTTCCCGCACATGTCGGTCGAGTCGAACGTCGCGTTCGGGCTGAAGCAGGAAGGCACGCCGAAGGCCGAGCTGAAGGAGCGCGTCGCGTCGGCGCTCGAACTCGTGCAGATGAGCAAGTACGCGAAGCGCAAGCCGCATCAACTGTCCGGCGGCCAGCAGCAGCGCGTCGCGCTCGCGCGTTCGCTGGTCAAGCGCCCGAAGCTGCTGCTGCTCGACGAGCCGATGTCCGCGCTCGACAAGCAGATCCGCCAGCGCACGCAGATCGAGCTCGTCAACATCCTGAACAAGGTCGGCGTCACCTGCATCATGGTCACGCACGACCAGGAAGAAGCGATGACGATGGCCAACCGCCTCGCGGTGATGAGCGAAGGCCAGATCGTGCAGATCGGTTCGCCGAACGAGGTGTACGAATACCCGAACAGCCGCTTCTCGGCCGAATTCATCGGCTCGACGAACCTGTTCGACGGCGTGACCGTCGAGGACGAACCCGACCACGTGTACATCGAATCGCCGGAGCTGCCGAGCCGGCTGTACGTGAGCCACGGGATCTCGGGCCCGCTCGGCATGCCGGTGACGGTGTCGGTGCGTCCCGAGCGGATCGCGCTCACGCGCAAGCCGCCCGAAGGCGCGTTCAACTGGGCGCGCGGCAGGATCAGCAACGTCGCGTACATGGGCGGCTATTCGCTGTATCACGTGAAGCTCGACGCGGGCAAGACGGTGATCGCGAACGTGTCGAGCCTCGCGATTTCCGAGCTCGACACGCCGGCGCTCGGCGACGAGATCTACGTGCGCTGGAGCGCGACGGCCGGCGTGGTGCTGACGTCATGACCGCGTTCAAGTCCCTGCTCGAGTGGCCGGTGCGGCGCTTCAACCTGACGGGCGCGTCGGCGGTCGTCGCCGGGCCGTTCACGTGGCTCGTGCTGTTCTTCCTCGTGCCGTTCGTGCTGGTCGTCAAGATCAGCTTCGCGGAGCTGCAGCTCGGTATCCCGCCGTACACGGAACTCGCGTCGTACACCGACGGCGTCGTGCACGTCGCGCTGAACCTGTCGCACTACGCGTTCCTGTTCACGGATAGCCTGTATTTCGCGACCTACGTGAACTCGGTGTGGGTGGCCGCGATCACGACGCTGCTGTGTCTGCTGGTCGGCTATCCGATGGCGTACTACATCGCGCGCTCGAACCCGGCGACCCGCAACCTGCTGATGATGGGCGTGATGCTGCCGTTCTGGACGTCGTTCCTGATCCGTGTGTACGCGTGGATCGGCATCCTGAAGAACAACGGGCTGCTGAACAACTTCCTGATGTGGATCGGCCTGACGCACACGCCGATCGAGCTGTACCGCACGAACTACGCGGTGTACATCGGGATGGTGTATTCGTACCTGCCGTTCCTCGTGATGCCGCTGTACGCACACCTCGTGAAAATGGACCTGCGCCTGCTCGAAGCCGCGTACGACCTCGGCGCGAAGCCGTGGAAGGCGTTCGTGCAGATCACGCTGCCGCTGTCGAAGAACGGGATCATCGCGGGCTGCCTGCTGGTGTTCATCCCGGCGGTCGGCGAGTACGTGATTCCGGAGCTGCTCGGCGGCGCGAATACGCTGATGATCGGCCGCGTGATGTGGAACGAGTTCTTCAACAACGCAGACTGGCCGATGGCGTCGGCGGTGACCTGCGCGATGGTGTTGCTGCTGCTCGTGCCGATGGCGATGTTCCAGCACTTCCAGGCGAAGGAACAGGGAGGCCGTCGATGAAGCCGAATCGCTATCTGCAGTTCGCGGCGCTGTTTGCCGGCTTCGCGTTCCTTTACATCCCGATCCTCAGCCTGATCGTCTATTCGTTCAACGAGTCGAAGCTCGTCACCGTGTGGTCGGGTTTCTCGTTCCGCTGGTACGCCGCGCTCGTGCAGGACGACGAGCTGCTGACGGCCGCCTGGCTGTCGCTGAAGATCGGCGTGCTGACCGCGTTCGCGTCGGTGTTCATCGGCACGTGGGCCGGTTTCGTGCTCGCCCGGATGGGGCGCTTTCGCGGCTTCGCGCTGTTCAGCGGGATGATCAACGCGCCGCTCGTGATCCCCGAGGTGATCCAGGGGATCTCGCTGCTGCTGCTGTTCATCGAGCTGGCGAAATGGATCGGCTGGCCGGCCGAGCGCGGCGTGTTCACGATCTGGCTCGGCCACGTGATGCTGTGCATCTCGTACGTCGCGATCATCGTGCAGTCGCGCGTGCGCGAGCTGAACCCGTCGCTGGAAGAAGCCGCGCTCGATCTCGGCGCGACGCCGCTGAAGGTGTTCTTCACGATCACGCTGCCGCTGATCTCGCAGGCGCTGATCGCGGGCTGGCTGCTGTCGTTCACGCTGTCGATCGACGACCTCGTGCTGTCGGCGTTCCTGTCGGGCCCCGGCTCGACGACGCTGCCGCTCGTCGTGTTCTCGCGCGTGCGTCTCGGCCTGAACCCGGAGATGAACGCGCTCGCGACGCTGTTCATCGTTGCGGTGACGGCCGGCGTCGTGATCGCGAACTTCGTGATGCTGCGTCAGGAGCGCAAGCGGATGGCGGGGCTCGCGGCCTGACGCTCAGGTTGTTGCAGCCACACTGAAAAACGCCCGGTGCCGACGACGAGTCGGGCCGGGCGTTTTGTCTGGCGGCGCGGATCGTCGGCGGCCGATGGCTTACGCGCCGAACGCCGCCTTCGCCAGCAGCCCGAGCGCAACACACACGAGCACGGCCGCGAACCCGGCCTGCACGTGCCGCGCGGCGAGGTGGCGCGACGCGCCGCGACCGGCGGCCATGCCAAGCGCGGTCGCGACGGTGAACCACAGCGTCACGTCGAGCGGCGCGCGCGTGCCGGACACGACCGTCGCGAGCACGCCGCCGGTACCGACCAGCGCGATCACCATCAGCGACGTCGCGACCACACCGTGCATCGACACGTTCGTGAACTTGCGCAGCATCGGCACGATCACGAAGCCGCCGCCGACGCCGAGCAACCCCGTCATCAGGCCCGTCATCGCGCCGGTCGACGCCAGCGCGACACCGACCGGCCAGGACCACACGAGCCGGCCCGTATCGGGGTTCACGCGGCCGACGCACAGCGGCGATGCTTCCGCGTCGACGGGCCCGTGCCGCAGCGCCTGCCGCAGCAGGCGGCCGGCGACGACCAGCATCGTCAGCGCGAACAGCGTGAGCAGCAGGCGCTGCGGCAGGAGGTGTGCGAGCCGCACGCCGAGGGTGGTCAGCGGCACGCCGGCCACGGCCATCAGCAGTGCCGCACGATAGCGCACGAGCCCGCGGCGGAAGCCTTCGAGCGCGCCGAGCGCGGCGCTGCCCGCGACCGCGACGAGGGCGACGGGCGTGGCCTGCTGCATCGGCCAGCTCATCCCGACGACGAGCGCGGGCACCGCGAGAATGCCGCCGCCGGCGCCGGTCAGGCCGAGCACGGCGCCGACGAAGCCGCCGAGTACGAGGGAAATCAGCATGACGTCATCGGGCTCCGGTCAACGTGCGACGGCGGGCTTCGCGAGCCACTCGCGGCCCTTGAGCATCGCCTTCCAGTAGAGCGGCGGCAGCACGCGTTCCTTGAGCAGCCACGCGAGCCGCGACGGGCGCTTGCCGTCGATCAGCCACGCGGGGAAGGTCGGCGCGACCTTGCCGCCGTACAGGAATTCGGCGAGCACGATCTTGCCGCGCTCGACGGTGAGCGGGCATGAGCCGTAGCCGTCGTATGCGGCATCGCCCTGTGCGCGGCCGAGCGACGCGAGCAGGTTGTGCGCGACGACGGGCGCCTGCTTGCGGGCGGCCGCGGCCGTTTTCGCATTGGTCGTGTTGGTGACGTCGCCGAGCGCGTAGATGTCCGGAAAGTGCTTGTGCCGCAGTGTTGCCGGATCGACGTCGATCCAGCCGGCCGCGTCGGCGAGCGGGCTCGACCGCACGAAATCGGGTGCCTTCTGCGGCGGCACCACGTGGATCATGTCGAACGCACGCACGACGGTTTCCTTGCCGCCGTCCGGCAGCGCGCGCACGAACGTCGCCTGGCGCGCGGGGCCGTCGATCGCAACGAGGTGGTGGCCGAACGACAGCGCGATGTCGTAGCTTTTCACGTACTCCATCAGCGCAGGCACGTAGTCGGCCACGCCGAACAGCGCGCCGCCCGCATTCAGGAACTCGACGTTCGCGGCTTCGAGACGGCCCGCGCGCCGCCAGTGGTCGCACGACAGGTACATCGCCTTTTGCGGCGCGCCCGCGCACTTGATCGGCATCGGCGGCTGCGTGAAGAGCGCATTGCCGCCGCGGAACGCGCGCACGAGCTCCCACGTGTACGGCGCGAGATCGTAGCGGTAGTTCGACGTGACGCCGTTGCGGCCGAGCGTGTCGGCGAGGCCGTCGATCGCCTGCCAGTCGAGCTTGAGCCCCGGGCACACGACCAGCTTGCGATAGCCGATGCGGCGGCAGCCGTCGAGCACGATCGCGTGCGCGTCGGGTTCGAAGCCCGCGACGGCGGCCTGGATCCGGTGCACGCCGCGCGGCAGCACGTCGGTCATCCGGCGTGCGGTGGTCTCGGGCTGGAACACGCCCGCCCCGACCATCGTCCAGCCCGGCTGGTAGTAATGGACGTCGGCCGGATCGATCACCGCGATGTCGAGCGACGCGTCGCGTGCGAGCAGGCTCGATGCGACCGCGATGCCGGCCGCGCCCGCGCCGACGATCACGATGTCGTGCCGAGCATCCACGGCCGGCGCGGCCTGGTGGCCGCCCTGCGCGACACGCGACGCGATCGCGCTCAGGTCGTAGCCGGCCGCGCCGGCCGTCGCGACGATGTCGTTCAGCGGACGCAGCCCCGCTTGCGACAACGCCCACAGCGTGGCCGAGCGCGTGCCGCTTCGGCAGTAAGCGAGCACGGGCCCGTCGAGCGATGCGACGAGCGCGCCGAACTGCGCGGCCTGGTCGTCGGTCACCTTGCCGGTATCGACCGGCAGGTAATGCACGTCGATGCCAAGCGGCGCGGCGGCTGCGCGGATCTCGGTGACGGTCGGCTGGTCGGCGCCTTCGCCGTCGGGCCGGTTGCAGATGATCGCGCGGATACCGGCCGCGTGAAGCGCGGGCAGGTCGGCCGCCGCGATCTGCGGCGAGACCGACAGCGCGTCGGTCAGCTTGCGGATGGTCATGTCGGGGTTCTCCGGATGGGGCGGGGCGTGCGGCTCAGATCGCGTCGAGCGGGATCTTCAGGTAGCGCACGCCGTTGTTCTCGGGTTCGGGCAGGTGGCCGGCGCGCATGTTGACCTGCACGGACGGCAGCATCAGCACGGGCATGTCGAGCGTCGCGTCGCGCGCGGTACGCATCGCGACGAAATCGTCCTCGGTCACGCCGTCCTTCACGTGCACGTTCGCGCGGCGCTGCTCGGCGACGGTCGTCACGAACTGCACGTCGCGGCCGCCCGGCTGATAGTCGTGGCACAGGTACAGGCGCGTGTCGGGCGGCAGCGCGAGCACGCGCGCGATCGAGCGGTACAGCGTGCGCGCATCGCCGCCGGGGAAGTCGCAGCGGGCCGTGCCGTAGTCGGGCATGAACAGCGTGTCGCCGACGAACGCCGCGCGCTGCGTCGCGTCGTCGACGCAGTAGGTCATGCACGCGGGTGTGTGGCCCGGCGTATGCAGCGCGCGGATCGTCAGCGCGCCGAGCGCGAGCGTGTCGCCGTCGTCGACGAGCCGGTCGAACTGGCGGCCGTCTTCCACGAAGCCGGAGCCCGCGTTGAACAGCGTGCCGAACACGCGCTGCACGCGGCGCACGTGCGAACCGATTGCAATCCGGCCGCCGACCCGTGCCTTCAGGTACGGCGCGGCCGACAGGTGGTCGGCATGCACGTGCGTTTCCAGCAGCCAGTGCACGGTCGCGCCGAGTTCGGCGACGCGGGCGATCAGCCGGTCGGCGCTGGCGGTGCGCGTGCGGCCGGATTTCGGGTCGTAGTCGAGCACGCTGTCGATCAGCGCGCACGAGCGGCTCGCCGTATCGAGCAGGAGATAGCTGACGGTGTGGGTCGCAGGGTCGAAAAAGCCTTCGACCGACAGGGCGGGGGCATTGCTCACGGGGGGGTCCTCGATCGGGTTCTGCATCGGCAATCGGGATCTTTGACTCAAGAAGCGTGCCAGCCTGCGGCGCAGCCCCGGCCGATGTGCCAGGGACTTGATTCGGCTCGGGTTTTCGGGGCGCGGACGGCGCCGTGACGTTGTTGGCGGTATCGGGTTGCAGGCGATGTCTGCCACAACTGGCAGTGTCGTGGCAGAATTGGCAGTCTGCCTGGCAGTCCGTCCAGGCGCCTCTTTACCGAGCGAGCCGCCGCATGAATCCGCACGACACCATCCCGATCGTTCCCGTGCCGCATCGCGACGCGATGCCCGACGTGCGCGCGCTCGTCGCGTATCTCGAACAGGACCCGCAGCCGATGATCGTCGTCGATCCGGACTACCGCATCCTCGCGGCAAACGATGCGTACCGGCGCCAGTTCGGTGTAGCAGGCGTCGAGCACGTGGGCCGGCACTGCTTCCAGGTCTCGCATCACTACGACGTGCCGTGCGACCAGGCCGGCGAGCATTGCCCGATGAAGCAGGCGCTCGAATCGCGCGGGCTGAACCGCGTGCTGCACATCCATCACACGCCGCGCGGCCCCGAGCATGTCGACGTCGAGCTGCGGCCGATCTTCGATGCGGACGGCAACGTGATCGCGTATGTCGAGCGGCTGACCACGGTGCGCAGTGCGTCCGCGCAGCCGAGCGCGGAAGGCCTCGTCGGCGGCGCCGATGCGTTCAATGCGGCGCTCGGCGCGTTGCAGCGCGTCGCGCCGTCGACGCTGCCGGTGCTGCTGCTCGGCGAATCGGGCACCGGCAAGGAACTGTTCGCCCGCGCGCTGCACGAGGCGAGCGATCGCGCGATGGGGCCGTTCGTCGTCGTCGATTGCTCGGGGATCGCCGAGTCGCTGTTCGAGAGCGAGCTGTTCGGCTACGAGAAGGGCGCGTTCACGGGCGCGAACCAGCGCAAGCCGGGCCTCGTCGAAACCGCGCAGGGCGGCACGCTGTTTCTCGACGAGATCGGCGACGTGCCGTTGCCGATGCAGGTGAAGCTGCTGCGGCTGATCGAATCGGGCACGTTCCGGCGTGTCGGCGGCGTCGAGGCGCTGCGCGCGGATTTCCGGCTCGTCGCGGCCACGCACAAGCCGCTGCGCGAGATGATCGACGACGGCCGGTTTCGGCAGGATCTCTACTACCGGATCAACGCGTTTCCGATTCCGCTGCCGGCGCTGCGCGAACGGCAGGGCGATGTCGCGCTGCTGGCCGAATCGATCCTGCGGCGCATCGCGAACGCGCGCGGCAAGGCGGGCGACGCGAGTGCGCGGCCGTTCGTGCTGACCGAGCGCGCGCGTGCGTGTCTCGATGCATACGCATGGCCCGGCAACATCCGCGAGCTGCGCAACGTGCTCGAGCGCGCGTGCCTGTTCGCGGACGACGGGACGATCCGCGTCGAGCATCTGCCGGCCGAGCTCGTCGCGGCCGCGGCGGCGCCGCAGGATCGTACGGCGGACGCGCGAGGCGTGTCCGACGCGGAGCTCGTGCGTATCGCGCGTACGTTCGACGGCACGCGCAAGGCGCTCGCCGGGCAGCTCGGGTTGAGCGAGCGGACGCTGTACCGGCGGATGAAGGCGCTCGGGCTCGGCTCGCGCGATCGGTGAACGGGCATGTCGCGCGCGGCTGGCCACGGCACGCGGCTTTGCCGATAATGCGCGTTCGATTTCAACGCCTTTACCGATGAAAAAACGCTTCCTTCCGCGTTGCCTGTTGCTCGCCGCCGCCACGCTTTGCAACCCGGCTCAGGCCGCCGACTACACGTGGACCGATGCGGCCGGCGCGCACGCGGTGACGCTCGCCAGAACCGCGTCCGGCGACGACGTCGAGCTCAAGGTGTCCGCGACGCTCGACGGCCGGCCGGACTGGACCGTGCGCGATTACGTGAAGGAATGCCCGGTCGACGTGATCCTCGACGTCGTGCCGAAGTCGATCGAAATGCGCGACCTGCTCGGCAACGGGCACAAGCAGTTCCTGTTCGCGTACAAGATCGGCTGCCGCGGCGATATCAGCGCCGATCAGATGAAATACTTCCTGATCGACGCCGGCACGAAATACGTGCTGCGCGGCGAGGAAACCGTGACGGTCAAGGGCAAGCTCATGGACGGCGGCGCGGCGCCCGTGCCGAATGCGGACCTGAAGGCACAGCCTGTGTTTCTGCGCTACATGACGAAGCGCTGGCGCGGGATCAGCGTGCGGGATTACGACTAGGCGGCCGCACCGCCGTTGCGCGCGATACGGCCGGGGTGGCGCGGGCATGAGCATGCAGCACAATAAAAAATCACGGCAAGACAACAATTAATTATCGTTTTACGATAATTATCGACGTACAATCGACGCTCGTTCATTCGTCGTCGAGGTCATGCCATGCATTCCGATCGTATCGCCCGTATCAGCCAGCAGATGGCCACCGTCACGCTGGGTTTCATCGTCGGCATGATGGTGCTGAACGCCGCTTGCTGGCTGTTTCCGTCGCTGAGCGCGGCCTCGGGGCCCGGTTTCGTGTTCGGTCTCACGGATTCGGTGCTGACGAACCTGCGTGTGGACGTTGCCGCGTTCCCGTGGTGGCAAAAGGCAGTCGGCATCGTGTTGTCGAGCGTCCCGCTCGTCGCGCTGGCAAACGGGCTCCGGCATCTGCGCGCGCTGTTCCGCACGTATGCGCGGCGCGACTACTTCTCCGCACGGGCCGCCGGCCATCTCGGCAAGACGGGGCGGGCGATCGGTCTGTGGGTGGTGCTGAGCCTGGTGTGCGAGCCGCTTCTGAGCGTGTGGGCGACGCTGCGCGAACCGGTCGGCCATCGCGTGATCAGCATCGGCTTCACCATGCCGTACGTGGTCGCGCTGTTCACGGCCGCCTGCATTGCGGTCATCGCGCACATTCTGCGGCAGGCGAGCGAGCTCGACGCCGAGCATCGGCAATTCGTCTGAGGCGCGCGATGACGATCGTAGTCAAGCTCGACGTGATGCTCGCGACCCGCAAGGTCCGCTCGAAGGATCTGGCCGCGGCCGTCGGCATCACCGAACAGAATCTGTCGCTGCTCAAGCAGGGGAAGGTGAAGGGCATCCGCTTCGCGACGCTCGAGGCGATCTGCCGCTATCTCGACTGCCAGCCCGGCGACCTGCTCGCGTTCAGCGATGACGGTGGCGGCGCGCCCGACTGACGCATCGCGGCCGCGCGGCGACGGCGTTGCGGAGCGCGGTCGGCCGCGCATCGTCGCGCTGGCCGTTGCGGTGTCCGTGTCGATCCACCTGCTCGGATGGTTCGTGCTGCAACGGGGGGCGACGGCAACCGGCCCGAAAGCCGCGGCGCGGCCCCGGGTCGCGCTGCGCGTCGAGCTGATTCCCGCACGGCTGGCACCCGAGGCGATCGTGCGCGACGCCGTGTTGCCGACGAGGCCTTCGGCTTCGGCCGCAACGGCGCGCAGCGCGGCGCGTTCGCCCCGGGGTGAGCCGGGCGTTTTGTCCGTGCAAAGGGGGATGGGCGTCGGTGCAAGCGCGAACCGGAGCGACCACCATCAGGCGGTCACTGCAGGACCCGAAATCGACTGGCGCCGCGATCTGGGTGCGATCGGTGCGCGGCATGCCACGGCGCGCAGCCCTGCGCAGGCGGCGGTCGGTGCGCTGGGTGCGTCGTCGGGTGATCTGGCGCCGCGCAGTCGCACCGTCGACGAGCTTCTGGCCGGCGGCATGTCGGACGCCCGTCGCGCCGATTGCCGGAACGCCCACGCGAGTGCGGGCCTCCTCGCATTGCCGATGCTCGCACTGGATGCGGTGCGGGATACCGGCTGCAAATGGTGAAGCGGGCGGCAAGCGGGAATCCCGCCTGCCGCCCGCACTGTCACTGTCACCCGTTCAGCGCGCGGGCGCCAGCTGCGCCATCGCTTCGCGCACGAAACCGATCAGCGTCTCGTCGGTCCACGAATCCTTCGTCAGTGCCGGCTCGTTCACCAGTGCCTGGCGGAACTTCGCATGCGTGGCCGGCTCGTGGCCCGCATAGCTGCAGAACAGCTCGAGCCAGCGCTGCGCGAGCGCGCGGCCCTGCGGCGAATCGGGCTTCGCGCCCGTCTCGATCGCGTCGCGCACGTCGCCCATCAGCTGCGGCCACTCCATCGCACGTTCACCGTAGTGCGCGCGCATGAAGCGGATCTCGTCCGGCGCGAGGTATTTCTCGAAGATCCGCATCTTCGTTTCCGACGACGCGCGCAGCACATAGTCGCGCAGCGCGGTCGAAATGCCGATCTTCGACTGCATCGCCGGTTCGTGCTCGTGCATCAGGTTCAGCTTCGCCAGCAGCCGCGGATCGTTGTTCGTGTCGCGCACGAGCAGCGCCATCCAGCGCGCGGCGAGCGTACGCGCGCGCTCGTCCTCGGCGGGCACGCCGGCTTCGTGCAACGCATGGACCTCGCCGACGAGCGCGATCCATTCCGCGTCGCCTGCCTGGCTTTTCCGGTACATCGGCATGCGCGCGAGTTCTTCCTCGGAGAAATATTTGTCGTACACGGTCATCAACTCCAGTGTGGTGAGCCAATCGGCCAGTTCCGGCTCCGTGCCCGCCGCGAGCTGCGCATGCAGGTTCACGAGCCGCTCGCGCAGCCGCGCGGTCTGCGCAAGCTGACGGTCGAGCAGCGCGATCTGCTTCGCGACGAGCTCGACGAGCGGGGTGCCGGGCTGGTTCAGGTGGTCGCCGATTTCGGTGAGCGACAGGCCGAAGCGACGCAACGCCTGGATCTGGTGGAGCCGGGCGATGTCGTGGCGGTCGTACAGCCGGTAGCCGTTGTCGGCGCGCGCCGAAGGCGTCAGCAGACCGATTGCGTGATAGTGATGAAGCGTGCGGACGGTCAGCCCGCTGCGTTTCGCCAGTTCTCCCACTTTCAGTCGCATTCGTTCCTCCGTTCGGTACGCACACTGGAGTCTCGAACGTTACGCTACGTGAGGGTCAAGCGGAAGATCGGCAATCGGCGACCGGCCGCGCGGGGGGCTGCACGCGCGGCCGGGCAAGGGGCGGGTCATGGCGCCGAAGGCGCGGCGTCGGGCGTGGCGGCCTGTGCCTGCTGGCCGGTTGTGCTGTTGCCGGCGGAGTTGCCGGTTTGGCCGGCTTGGTCGTCCTTGCCGGCCGGCGGCGTGCCCATCGCCTGGTAAAGCCGCGCGGTATCCGCGAACCGCGCACCGGTCGCGCGGATCTCGTCGAGCCGCGCATTGCGGTACTGCAGCTCGCTCGCCCGTGCCGCCGACGGCGGCAGCGCGCCGAGCCGCACGCGGGCGGCCGCGTCGTCGTACGCGCCGCGCGCGGAAAGCGCGGCGCGCGACGACGCGTCGAGCGCTTCCGCATCGTGCTCGAGCGCCGCAAGCGAATCGGCGACGTTCTGGAATGCGCCGAGCACGGCCTGCTTGTACTGGTCAACCGCGGCCTCGTAGGTTGCCTTCGCCGCGCGGCGCTGCGCGAGCAGTGCGCCACCGTGGAAGATCGGCTGGCTCAGCGAGGCGCCGACGTTCCAGATCGCGCCGGCGCCCGACAGCATCGTCGGCCAACTGAAGCCGCCTTGGCCCATCGCCGCCGACAGCGACAGCTGCGGGAACATCTGCGCGGTCGCGAGGCCCACTTCGGCCGCGGCTGCCTTCAGCCCTGCATCGGCCGCCTGGATGTCGGGCCGGCTCTTCAGCAGGTCGGACGGCACGACGACGGGCACCTGTTCGGGCAGGTGCAGATCGGCGAGCGTGAGATCGGCCGGCGGCCGGTCGGGCGTGCGGCCGACCAGCACCGCGAGCGCATGGCGCGCCGAGTCGCGCTGCTGGCGCAGTGCGGGCAGGCTCGCCGCGAACGTGTCGGCGCTTTGCCGCGCGTTCAGCGCGTCGCTGCGGGACGCCGAGCCGAGCGCGTAGCGGCGTTCGGCATCGTGCGCCTGGTCGTTCGCGAGCGCGACGAGCCGCTCGGTCGTGTCGATCTGCGCGCCGAGCACCGACACGGTGATCGACGCGGTGACGATGTTCGCGGCCAGCGCGCGCCGCGCGGATTCGAGCTGGAACGCACTGACGTCGACGCGTTTCGCGAGCGCGCGGTTCGCGAAGCGCGACACGCCGAACAGGTCGATCGTGTAGCTCGCCTGCAGTTGCCCGACGAACGTGTCGTACAGCAGCGTCGGCGCGCCGAGCGCGGGAATCGGCACGCCGAGCGCACGCTGGCGCGTGGCCTGGCCGCCCGCGTCGATCGACGGCAGCATCGAGCTGCCGATCTGTCCGCGCAGCTGTTCGCGCGCGGCATCCAGCGAATGCGATGCCGCACCGAGCGTCGGGCTGTTGCGCAGCCCTTCGTCGACGAGCGCATTCAGCGCATCGGAGCGGTACCGTTTCCACCAGTCGGGCACCGGCTGCGCACCGACTTCGAACTGTTGCGCGACACCTTGCGCGGATACGGTCTGCTGGACTTGCGGCACGGTGCCGTAGTGCGCGGGCGACGGCATCGCGGGCGGCTCGCCGCTCGGCGCGAACCACGCGCAGCCCGCGAGCGGGCCGGCGAGGCTTGCCGCCGCAAGCGCCCGCACGGCTTTCGTTTTCAGGTTCATCGATCGATTCATGGTCAGGCTCCCGACGGCGCGGCCGGCGTGCTGCCGCCTGGCGGCGGGCCGTCCTGCGGGTCGCGTTCGTCGCGCTTCACGCGGAACCACGTCGCGTACAGCGCAGGCAGGTAAAACAGCGTCAGCACGGTCGCACTCGTGATGCCGCCCATCAGCGCGGTCGCCATCGGCCCGAAGAAGTTCGAGCGCAGCAGCGGAATCAGCGCGAGCACGGCAGCCGCGGCCGTCAGCGTGATCGGGCGGAAGCGCCGCACGGTCGCGCCGATGATCGCGTCGATGCGGCCGTGGCCGACCGCAATGTCCTGCTCGATCTGGTCGACGAGGATCACCGAGTTGCGCATGATGATCCCGAACATCGCGATGACGCCGAGCATCGCGACGAAGCCGAACGGCTGGCCGAACAGCAGCAGCGTCGCGACCACGCCGATCAGCCCGAGCGGCGCGGTCAGCACGACCATCAGCACACGCGAGAAGCTCTGCAGCTGGATCATCAGCAGCGTGAACACGGCGATCGCCATCAGCGGCATCTGCGCGTTGATCGACTTCTGCGCCTTCGCGCTTTCCTCGACCGAGCCGCCGATGTTGATCTGATACCCGACTGGCAACTGCGCACGCAGCGCATTCAGCTTCGCGTCGACCGCATGCGTGACGTCGATGCCCTGTGCGCCGGCGCGCACGTCCGACTGCACGGTGATGGTCGGCTGGCGGTCACGTTCCCACACGACGCCGTATTCGAGCGTCGGCTTGAAGCGGCCGAGCGAGCCGAGCGGCACGGGGCCGTTCGGCGTCGGCAGCGCGAGGCCCGCGAGCTTCGCCGGATCGACGCGATCGGCGCGCGGCGCGCGCAGGTCGACCGCGATCAGCTTGTCGCGCTCGCGGTACTGCGTGACGGTCGTGCCGGACAGCGTCATCGCGAGGAAGCTCGACACGTCCTGCGACGTGACGTTCAGCTCGCGCGCCTTTTTCTGGTCGATCTCGAAGCGCACCGAACGCTCGGCCGGCTCGTCCCAGTCGAACTGCACGTTGACCGTGCGCGCGTCGCCGCGCATCGTCGCCGCGACTTTCTCGGCGATCGAGCGGACCGTCGCGATGCTGTCGCCGCTCACGCGGAACTGCACCGGATAGCCGACCGGCGGGCCGTTTTCGAGCCGCGACAGGCGCCAGCGCACGGCCGGAAACTTGTCGCGCAGCGTGGTTTCGAGCCAGCTCGCGAGTTTCTCGCGATCCTCGACCGATTTCGCGGTGATCACGAACTGCGCGAAGTTCGGCAGTTGCAGCTGCTGGTCGAGCGGCAGGTAGAAGCGCGGCGCGCCGCTGCCGACGAAGTTCACCGAATGGTCGATCTCGGGGCGCTTGTCGATCACCTTCTCGAGGCGTTCGGTTTCGCGCAGCGTCGCCGCGAACGACGCGCCTTCGGGCAACCGCAGGTCGACCAGCAGCTCGGGCCGGTCGGAACTCGGGAAAAACTGCTGCGGCACCAGCGAGAAGCCCATCAGCGACACGACGAACAGCGCGCCGGTGATCAGCAGCACGACGACGCGCCGCTCGATGCACCAGTCGATCCAGCCGCGCAGCCGCCGGTAGAACCGTGTGTCGTAGATGTCGTGTTCGTGGTCGTCGGGCAGGTGCGCCTCATGCGCGTGCCGCTTGCGCTCCGGCAGCATGTGATAGCCGAGCAGAGGGATCAACACGACGGCCGCGAACCACGACGCGATCAGCGCGATCGCCGACACCTCGAAGATCGAGCGCGTGTATTCGCCGGTGCTCGATTTCGCGAGCGCGATCGGCAGGAAGCCCGACACGGTGACGAGCGTACCGGTCAGCATCGGGAACGCGGTACTCGTGTATGCGAACGCGGCGGCGCGCGCGCGGCTGTAACCCTGTTCGAGCTTCACGGCCATCATCTCGACCGCGATGATCGCGTCGTCGACGAGCAGCCCGAGCGCGAGCACCAGCGTGCCGAGCGAGACCTTGTGCAGCCCGATGTCGAACAGGTACATGAAGAGGGCGGTGACCGCGAGCACGACCGGAATCGAGATCACGACGACCATCCCGGTGCGCAGGCCGAGCGACACGAGGCTCACGACCAGCACGATCGCGACGGCTTCGGCGACGGCTTCGAGGAAGTCGTCGACCGAATGCGCGACCGCGTGCGGCATGCTCGACACCAGCGTCAGCTTGAGGCCGGCCGGCAGTTGCGCCTGCAGATCATTCGATTCGGCGTCGAGCGCCTTGCCGAGCCGGATCACGTCGCCGCCCGGTTGCATCGTGACGCCGATGCCGAGCACGGCTTTGCCGTTCGCGCGCATCTGCGTGACGGCCGGATCGTCGTAGCCGCGCTTCACGGTCGCGAGATCGCCGAGGCGGAACGTGCGGCCGTTGATGCGGATCGTCGTGTCGGCGATCGCGTCGACGTTGTCGAACTGGCCGCTCGGCCGCACGAACACGCGGTCGTCGGCGGTCGTCAGCACGCCGGTCGACGAGATGTCGTTCTGCGCGTTGATCGCCTGCCCGAGCTGCTGCGGCGAAATGCCGAGGCGCGTGAGCTGAGCATTGTTCACCTCGATGAAGATCCGCTGGTCGGGGTCGCCGAAGTAGTCGACCTTGCCGACGCCCGGCACGCGCAGCAGCACGGTGCGCAACTGGTCCGCATAGTCGTGCAGTTGCGCGGGCGTGAAGCCGTCGCCTTCGAGCGTCCAGATGTTGGTGTAGACGTCGCCGAATTCGTCGTTGAAGAACGGGCCCTGCACGCCGGGCGGCAGCGTATAGCCGATGTCGCCGACTTTCTTGCGGATCTGGTACCAGGTTTCGGGCACGTCCTTCACCGGCGCCGAATCTTTCATCGTGAAGAAGATCAGCGATTCGCCGGGGCGCGAATAACTGCGCAGGAAGTCGATGGCGGGCGTTTCCTGCAGCTTGCGGCCGATCCGGTCGGTCACCTGTTCCTGCACCTGCCGCGCGGTCGCGCCGGGCCAGAACGTGCGGATCACCATCACGCGGAACGTGAACGGCGGATCTTCGGATTGGGCGAGCCGCGTGTACGCGAGGATGCCCGCGAGCGTCGCGAGCGCGATCAGGTAGACGACGAGCGCCTGGTGGCGCAACGCCCACGCCGACAGGTTGAAGCGGCCTTCTTCGTGGGGCGTACTCACGATGCGAAGTCCTCCGGATGCAGCGGCGCGATCGGTCGCACCTTCTCGCCCGCGCTGACCGTATGCACGCCCTGCAGCACGACGCGTTCGCCCGGCTGCAGCCCGTGCGACACGGTGACCGTGCGCTCGTTGAAGCGCGCGACGTCGACGCGGCGCAATTCGAGCGTGTCGTCCTTCGTGCGCACGACCCACACGGCCGGTTGCGCGCCGTCGTGGAACAGCGCGGTCGCGGGCAGCGTGATCGGCGCTGCGTCGCCGGCGGCCGGCGCGCCGTCGAGCGCGACGTTCGCGGTCATCCCGAGCCGGATCGCCGGATCGGGCGTGGCGAGCGTGAGCTTCACGCGATAGGTGCGGCTTTGCGGATCGGCGGCCGGCGCGATTTCGCGCACCTTCGCGGCGAACTGGCGGCCCGGCAGCGACGGCAGCGTGATGGTTGCCGCATGGCCGGGCGCAAGCGATGCAAGGGCGGCCTCGGGCACGTCGCTGACGACGTCGACGTCGCCCGACCACGCGAGCTGGTAGACCGGCTGGCCGGCCGACACGTTCTGGCCGGTGTCGGCCTGTTCGGCCGTGATGTAGCCCGCGTGATCGGCGACGAGCGTCGCGTAGCGGAGCTGGTTCTTCGCGAGTGCGAGCTGCTGTTGCGCCTGGTCGCGCTGCGCGAGCGCCGACGTGTAGCTGTTCTGGGTCTGTTCGAGCTGCGCGGCCGCGATCAGGTTTTCGCGGGCTTGCGCGCGATCGCGGTCGAGCTGCTGCTTCGCGAACGCGAGGCTGTGCGTCGCGGCGTCGAGCTGTGCCTGCGCGCTCACGGCGTTTTTCTCGACATCGGACGGGTCGAGCAGCGCGACGACCTGGCCGACCTTGACCGTATCGCCGAGGCGCACCTTGCGCTCGATGATCTTGCCGGCGATGCGGAACGACAGCGGGGTGGCGTAGCGCGGCTGGATGTCGCCGGGCAGCGTGCGCGCGGCCGCGGCGGTATCGGCCTGTGCGGGCAGCGCGACGACGGGGCGCGGGGCGGGTGGCGCGGATTCTTTCGGATGACAGGCGGCAAGGACGAGCGCGGCGCCGATCAGCAGCGCGGCGCGGGAACCGGAGCGATTCACGAAACCCCCAGATGAGGTGGAGCGGAACGAAGCCGGCAAGCGCGTCGGGCGCTTGCCCCAAGCAGCGCCGGCACGGGCGCGCGGACAACACATTCAGAAACTGTGGCGAATTCTAATACACACCTGTATCTGAATGCAAAGATGAATCCGAAAGGGAAAGGGTGCTAGACTGCGCGCCATGAAACCACAGCGCTTAACTCGCGAGCAGAGCAGGGACCAGACGCGCGAACGTCTGCTGAAAGCCGCGCATCGAATTTTTCTGAAGAAAGGCTATGTGGCCGCGAGCGTCGAGGACATCGCGGCAGCGGCCGGCTATACGCGCGGGGCGTTCTACTCGAACTTCCGCAGCAAGTCCGACCTGCTGCTGGAATTGCTGGAGCGCGATCACTCGGAGGTGCAGGCCGACTTCGAGGCGATTTTCGAAGGCGGCGGGTCGCGCGAGCAGATGGAATCGATGTCGCTCGCGTATTACCGCACGCTGTTTCGCGACGACGAATACTCGCTGTTGTGGGGGGAGGCGAAGCTGCAGGCGGCGCGCGACGCGAAGTTCCGCGTGCGTTTCAACCAGTTCCTGCACGGCAAGCGCGTGCAGATGGCCGAGTTCATCCAGCGCTTCGCCGAGCGCGCCGGCACGCCGCTGCTGCTGCCGGCCGACACGCTCGCGTTCGGGCTGATGTGCCTGTGCGACGGCGTGCAGTCGTACTACACGGCCGATCCGCAGCACGTCTCGGCCGACGTGGCCGAATCGGTGCTCGCGGGGTTCTTCGCACGGGTCGTGCTGGGGCGTGCGCCGGACTGACCGGCGCAGCGGGGGTTGCGGCGCGCGTCAGCGCTCGCCGGTCATCCGCCGGTACGCGTCGAGCAGCGACGTCTTGTAGACGACACCCGCAAGCGTCGGCTCGGTTTCGCTTTCGATGACCGGCAGCCGTTCGCCCTGGAACGCCATGAAGCGTTCGAGCGCGGTGGCGAGCGGCATGTCGGGCGTGAGGAGCGGAAACGGCGTATGCGCGTAGTGCGCGGCCGTCTTGTCGGTCGTGTCGCGCTTGTCGAGCAGGTCCGACGTGATGTCCTTCAGCGCGACCGCACCGCGGAAGCGCCCGGCTTCGTCGGTCACGTACAGGTACTTCACCGGATATTCGAGAAACACGCGCGTCATGTCGGCAACGCTCGCCGTGAGCGGGACGACCGTCTGCGCGGGCTGGATCAGCGCGCGCATCTGCGTGGTGCGCAGCCGCAGCCGCTCCTGCGCGTCCTGGTAGTGGTGCTGCGTGATCTCGTACATCGACGTCGTGCCCGTTGCACGCGCGACGAAGTACGCGAACACGCACGACACCAGCAGCGGCAGCACGACCTGGTAGCTCAGCGTCATCTCGAAGATCATCAGGATCGCCATCAGCGGCGCCTGCGTGGCGCCCGCCATGAACGCGCCCATCCCGACGATCGCATACGCGAAATACGCGGACGTATGGCCGGGCCACACGGCTTCCATCGCGAGCCCGAACAGCGAGCCGAACACCGCGCCGACGAACAGCGTCGGCGTGAACACGCCGCCGATCGCACCCGAGCCGACCGTGGCGGAGGTTGCGATCACCTTGAACACGAGCACTGCGACCAGCGCCTGCCAGGTCCACGGCGAATGCAGGATCTGGTTCACGACGCTGTAGCCGTTGCCCCATACGTCCGGGGTCCACACCGAGATCACGCCGACGACGAGGCCGCCGAGCGCGAGCCGCACGGGCAACGGCACCGGCAGCCGCTTGAACTGGTTCTTCGACGCATCGAGCAGGTGCAGGAACTGCGGCGCGAGCACGCCGCACAGCGCGCCGAGCACGACGAACAGCAGGACTTCGGGGCCCGTGACGGCCGGAAACACCGGCATCTCGTACGGCGGCCGGTAGCCGGCGAATTCGCGCATCACGATGTTCGCGACGACCGACGCGACGACCATCGGCCCGAAGCTTTCCATCGCGATCGTGCCGAGCACGATTTCCGACACGAAGAACGCGCCGGCGATCGGCGCGTTGTAAGCGGACGTGATGCCGGCAGCGGCGCCGCAGGCGACCAGCAGGCGCAGGCGCGGCGGGTCGAAGTGCACGAAGCGGCCGACGAGCGACGCGGCGAGCGCCGCGAGCTGCACCATCGGGCCTTCGCGGCCGATCGAGCCGCCGCTGCCGATCGTCAGCAGCGACGACACGCTGCGCCACAGGCTCTGCCGCACGGGCACGACGCCGTTGCCGAGCGCGACCGATTCCATGTAGTCGGTCTTGGCGGCCTGCTTGTCGCCGCGGGTCGCCAGCAGCAGCACGCAGCCGGCGAGGAAGCCGCCTGCCGCCGGCATCCAGAACCGCACGTACCACGGCAGGCTCTTGGCCATCTGCACGAAGCTGCCGCTGTGCCCCGAGATCAGGTGCTGCATCAGGTCGATGCCTTCGCGGAACGCCATCGTGGCAAAGGCGCCGCCGACGCCGACGATGGCCGACCAGATCAGCATCGTATGGGCGTCCGACAGGCGGAACAGCTTTTGGGCGCGTGTGCGCAGCTTCAGCAGGAACGAGAGCACGGCTGAAAGAGGGCGATGGAAAACGACGCGAAGCATAGCACTGCGCCGCGCCCGCGGGACCATCCCGTCGGGCGCGGCGCGCGAAGTGTCACGGGCGGGCAACTCAGCCAAGCCAGTGCTGCACGGCCCAGGTGATCCCGTAGCCGCCGGCGATCAGCCACACGTACAGGATCAGGCCGGTCATCAGCGCACGCGGGCCGGCGGCGCGGATCTGCGCGACGCGCGTCTCGATGCCGAGCGCGGTCATGGCCATCGTCAGCGCGAAGGTGTCGAGCACGTTCAGCGTATGCGTGACGTCCGCCGGCAGCACGTTCAGCGAATTGACGATCACGAAGCCGAGGAAACCGAGCGCGAACCAGGGTACCGCCACCTTGCGCTTGCCTTGCGCGCCGCCGGCCGTTGCCCGCGCCGAGCGGGCGAGCCACCAGCCGAGCACCAGCAGCACCGGGACCAGCAGCATCACGCGGGTCATTTTCACGATCGTCGCGACGTGCGCGACCTGCGGGCTGATGTCGCTCGCCGCGCCGACCACCTGCGCGACCTCGTGGATCGTGCCGCCGAAGAACAGGCCGAGACCGGCCGGATCGAGGTTCAGCAGCCCGGCGTGATATGCGATCGGGTACAGGAACATCGACAGCGTGCCGAACAGCACGACGCTGCCCACGGCCATCGCGCTCTGGTGCGGCTTCGACTGCAGCGTCGATTCGAACGCGAGCACGGCGGCCGCGCCGCAGATCGCGCTGCCGGCGGCGGTCAGCAATGCGGCGTCGCGGTCGAGCTTCATCAGCTTCATGCCGGCCCAGGTGCCGATCACGAGCGTGCTGACGACGACCAGCACCGACACCGTGAGGCCCGGCAGCCCGACCTGCGCGATTTCCTGCAGGCTCACGCGCAACCCGAAGAACGCGACCGCGATGCGCAGCAGCTTGCGCGCGGAGAAATTGACGCCGGCCGCCCAGCTGGCCGGCATGCCGTCGCGCAGCGCGTTGCCGTACAGCGCGCCGGCGACGATGCCGACGATCAGCGGCGACAGGCCGAGCCCCGCGATCGCGGGAAGCTGGGACAAGCTCGTGACGGCGGCGGCGAACAGCGCGACGAACAGCACGCCGTTCAACTGGCCGCGCACCGACGGCGCGGCATGGCTGAGATGGGGAGTCGGAGCAGTGGACATGGAAGCACCGTGATGGAGCGTGTGGCGATGGTGTAATCCTAATTTCGTTATATCGATATGAAAAATTGTGATTTGTGACGTAAACTATCCGGAAAGCCGATAATTTATCCCCATGACCCCGGATCAACTGATAACGTTCGCCGCCGTCGCCGAACACCTGAACATCAGCCACGCCGCCGTGGCGCTGCATCTGTCGCAGCCGGCCGTGTCGGGCCAGTTGCGGCTGCTGCAGGACGAATTCGGCGAGCCGCTGTACCAGCGCGACGGCCGCGGCATCCGCCTGACGCCGGTCGGCGAGCAGCTCGCGCAGTACGCGAAGGCGCAGCGCGACACGTTCGCGCAGGCGCGTGCGTTTCGCGACGCGGTGCGGGGCCTCGAGGCCGGCACGCTGCGCATCGGCGCGAGCACGACGCCTGCGAGCTACCTGCTGCCGTACCTGATCGCGGCATTCCAGCCGCTTGCGCCGCGCGTGACGATCCGGACGATGAGCGGCAATACGGCCGACGTGGTGGCCGCGCTGCCGTCGCTCGACATCGCGCTGATCGAGGGGCCGCCCGGCGAGGCGCTGCCGCCCGGCACGGCCGTCCATGCGTGGCACGAGGACGAGATCGTCGCGATCGTGCCGGCCGGCCATCCGCTGGCCGCGTCCGGCTACGACGCGGGCGTGACGCTCGACGCGCTCGCCGCGCACCCGCTCGTGCTGCGCGAGGCGGGCTCCGCCGTGCGGCAGCTCGTCGAGCGCGCGTTCGCGCATGGCGGCGCGCCGATGCGAGTCGCGTTCGAGATTGCCGGCGTCGAGGCCGTGAAGGAGGCCGTGCGCGCCGGGATGGGCGTCGGGTTCGTGTCCGCGATGTCGCTGCGTCACCAGGATGCGGCGCTCGTGCTGCGCTCGCTCGCGCCGGCGCCGCTCACGCGGCATTTCTCCATACTTGTGCCGCACGGCGGCGCACCGTCGCGGGTCGCCGCGCAGTTCCTCGACATGAGTCTCGCGCAGGACCTCGCGTAGGCGGCCGAAAACCGGCCCGGGAACGCGAGTTGCACGCCGTCGTGCGCGCGTTCGCGTGAGGTCCGGTCTTAGGGATTTCCTCTATGGCGTGGCCCAGACGCGAAGCGCACCATCCGTCTCAAGCAAATGGAACCGGTTCCATTCCGGTAAAAAAGGGCAAAATGGCAGACATCGTGATCGTGGCGAGCGCATTCGGGATGGACCGCGTGCGTCAGGAGGGCCACAGCGCATTCGTCGCGACCGTGGCGGCATCCGGCGCGGCCGGTTTCGAGGTGCGGCGCGAACTGTTCGCGTCGGACGACGACGCGGCGCCCGGCGCGCTGGCCGCGCTCGGCGCGCAGATCGACGGCCACAAGCTGTGGTCGGTCTATTCGACACCGGCCACGCTGTATACGGAAACGGGTGCGCTGGATGCCGGCGCATTGCGCGACGCGCTCGCGGAAGCCGACGCGCTCGGCGCGCGCTTCGTGAAATTCCAGCTCGGCGGCTTCGCCGGCGATGCGCACGCAGCCGACATCGTCGCGCTGTCGCGCGGTGCGAAGGCCCGCGTGGTGGTCGAGAACGGCCAGTTGCAGGTTGGCGGCGCGTTCGCGCAGTTCCGCGGGCTGTTCGCTGCACTGGCGGAAGCGGGCATGCCCGACGCGCTCGGCATGACGTTCGACATCGGCAACTGGCAGTGGCCCGGTGAAGCACCGCTTGATTGCGCGCAGGTGCTCGCGCCGCATGTGGAATACATTCATTGCAAGGCCGTCGAGGGCGAGGGCGCGCGTCGTTTCGCCGCCGCGCCGGCGCCGGATGATGCGCTCGTGACCGGCGTGCTCGCGGCGCTGCCGCAGCATGCGCCGCGCGGCATCGAATTTCCGTTCGACGCGGCCGACCTGGCAGGCGATGCCTGCCGGCGTGTCGCGTGGCTCGCGACCGCGTGACGGCGGCAGGATCCGAAGGAGTTCATTCATGAAAGCAGCACTCGATGTCGTGACCTACGGTGAAGCGATGGCGATGTTCGTCGCGACCGAGCCGGGCCATCTCGCGCACGCGGGGCAATTCACGAAGCGGATCGCGGGCGCCGACCTGAACGTCGCGATCGGCCTGTCGCGGCTCGGCTTCCGGGTCGGCTGGATGAGCCGCGTGGGCCGCGATTCGTTCGGCGGCTACGTGCTCGACACGCTGGCGCGCGAAGGGATCGACGCGTCGTGCGTGACCGTCGATCCGCGTTACCCGACCGGTTTCCAGCTGAAGTCGCGCAACGACGACGGCAGCGATCCGACCGTCGAATATTTCCGCAAGGGCTCGGCCGCGAGCCACCTGTCGTGCGACGACTACGTGGCCGACTACGTGCTCGGCGCGCGCCATCTGCACTTGACGGGCGTCGCACCGGCGATCTCCGCGACCTCGTGCGAGCTGGCGTTCCAGCTGGCGCGCGAGATGCGCGCGGCCGGCAAGACGATCTCGTTCGACCCGAACCTGCGCCCGACGCTGTGGCCGTCCGCCGACGTGATGGCGAAGACGTTGAACGCGCTCGCGACGCTCGCCGACTGGGTGCTGCCGGGCCTCGCCGAAGGGCGGCAGCTGACCGGACACGACACGCCGGCCGACATCGCGGGCTTCTATCTCGCGCAGGGCGCACGCGGCGTCGTGATCAAGCTCGGCGCGGAGGGCGCCTATTACCGCACGGCCGACGGCCGCGAAGGCACGGTTGCGGGCGAGCGTGTCGGGCGTGTCGTCGACACGGTCGGCGCCGGCGACGGCTTCGCGGTCGGCGTGGTCAGCGCGCTGCTGGAAGGGCGGAGCATCGAGCAAGCCGTCGCGCGCGGGAACCGGATCGGGGCGCTCGCGATCCAGGTGATCGGCGATTCGGAAGGATTGCCGACGCGCGAAGCCCTCGACCGACTCGAAAATGTCAGCAATCGCATCGATCGCTTAGAGGAAATCGTCACCGCGCAATGAGAGGCCGAACACGGCACAATCCGCGGATTCATTTTGTGCACGACGCACAATGGTTTTGTTCGAGGCCGGGCCGGCGCCAAAGCGTCATCTCCGGTCGACACCCCTAAAGGATGGGACCGGAGCGGGCGCCAGCGCGCCGATGCCGGTCGACATACGGAGACACGCTCATGGCAGCCAATCTCGCAGCCCGACGCTGGTGGACGATCATGCCGATCGTTTTCATCACGTACAGCCTCGCTTACCTCGACCGCGCGAACTACGGGTTCGCGGCGGCGGCCGGCATCAACCAGGACCTCGGCATCAGCAAGGGCCTGTCGTCGCTGATCGGCGCGCTGTTCTTCCTCGGTTACTTCTTCTTCCAGATCCCCGGCGCGATCTACGCGGAACGCCGCAGCGTGAAGAAGCTCGTGTTCGTCAGCCTGATCCTGTGGGGCGGCTGCGCGGCGCTCACGGGCGTGGTCAGCAACATCCCGTCGCTGATGGCAATCCGCTTCGTGCTCGGCATCGTCGAGGCGGCCGTGATGCCGGCGATGCTGATCTACATCAGCAACTGGTTCACGAAGAACGAGCGCTCGCGCGCGAACACGTTCCTGATCCTCGGCAACCCGGTCACCGTGCTGTGGATGTCGATCGTGTCGGGCTATCTCGTGCATGAATTCGGCTGGCGCCACATGTTCATCGCCGAAGGCGTGCCGGCCGTCATCTGGGCCGTGTGCTGGTGGTTCCTCGTGCAGGACAAGCCGGCCGACTCGCCGTGGCTCACCGCGCAGGAAAAGCGCGACCTCGACGCCGCGCTCGCGGCCGAGCAGGCAGCGATCAAGCCGGTGCGCAACTATGGCGAAGCGTTCCGCTCGCCGGCCGTGATCAAGCTGTGCGCGCAGTATTTCTGCTGGAGCATCGGCGTGTACGGCTTCGTGCTGTGGCTGCCGTCGATCGTCAAGAACGGTTCCGACCTCGGGATGGTCGCGACCGGCTGGCTGTCCGCGCTGCCGTATCTCGCGGCGACGATCGCGATGCTCGCCGCATCGTGGGCGTCCGACAAGGTCGGCTCGCGCCGCGGTTTCGTGTGGCCGTTCCTGCTGATCGGCGCGGGCGCGTTCGCCGCATCGTACGCGCTCGGCTCGTCGCATTTCTGGATCTCGTATGCGCTGCTGGTCGTCGCGGGCGCCGCGATGTATGCGCCGTACGGCCCGTTCTTCGCGATCGTGCCGGAACTGCTGCCGAAGAACGTCGCCGGCGGCGCAATGGCGCTGATCAACAGCATGGGCGCGCTCGGCTCGTTCGTCGGTTCGTACTTCGTCGGCTACCTGAACGGTGCGACCGGGTCGCCCGTCGCGTCGTATGCGTTCATGAGCGCCGCGCTCGTCGCCGCGGTGATCCTCACGCTGTCCGTCAAACCCCAGGCGCGCGATGCGCATCCGCTCGCTGCGCCGCTGCAAGGAAAATGAAACGATGAAGCCCCGTATCGTCGCGTACAAGCCGCTGCCCGATGACGTTCTCGCGTATCTGCGCGAGCATGCGGATGTCGTGCAGGCCGATGGCGCCGACGCACTTGCCGCTGCACTCGGCGACGCGGACGGCGCGATCGGCGCGAGCCTGAAGGTCACGCCGCAGATGCTCGACCGCGCACCGCGGCTGAAGGCGTGGTCGACGATCTCGGTCGGCTACGACAACTTCGACGTCGCCGATCTCACGCGGCGCGGCATCGTGCTCGCGCATACACCGGACGTGCTGACCGAGTCGACCGCCGATACGGTGTTTTCGCTGATCCTGGCGTCCGCGCGGCGCGTGGTCGAACTGGCCGAGTGGGTGAAGGCCGGGAACTGGCATCGCAGCATCGGCCCCGACCTGTACGGCACCGACGTGCAGGGCAAGACGCTCGGCATCGTCGGGCTCGGGCGGATCGGCGGCGCGGTCGCGCGCCGTGCCGCGCTCGGCTTCCGGATGCAGGTGCTGTACGCGAACCGCTCCGCGCATGCGGAAGCCGAGACGCAGTACGGCGCACGGCGCGTGACGCTCGACGAACTGCTCGCGCAATCCGATTTCGTGTGCCTGCAGGTGCCGCTGTCGCCGCAGACGCACCACCTGATCGGCGCGCCCGAATTCGAGAAGATGAAGCGCAACGCGATCCTGATCAACGCATCGCGCGGGCCGGTCGTCGACGAAGCCGCGCTGGTCGACGCGTTGCGTGCGGGCAGGATCCGCGGCGCGGGACTCGACGTGTTCGAGAAGGAACCGCTGCCGGCGGATTCGCCGCTGCTGCAGATGAAGAACGTCGTCGCACTGCCGCATATCGGCTCGGCGACGCACGAGACGCGCCACGCGATGGCGCGCTGCGCCGCGGAAAACCTGGTCGGCGCGCTGGCCGGCAGGTTGCGCACGAATCTCGTCAATCCGGACGCGCTGGCGCACGCCTGAGCGGCCCCCGGCATCCGGCCGGCGCGGTTAGAGTCGATGATCTTGGTGCGGGAGGGCTGGCTGCGTTATGATCGCCCGCTCTCGTCGCATTGACGGCCCGGCTACACTGCCGGTGGCGTCGGGCGGCGGGGATCCGCGCCAGGTCCGGGCGGCCGACTGCCGATGCACGCGACTGGCGGGCGCTGATCGACCGCGAAGCACGGGACCAGCGCAGGCGCAGAAGCGCTCAGACAGGGGAGTCCGCCGGATGGCTTACGTTTCCAACAACAAAGGTCCGTCTGCTCACGAAGCGGCGCGGATCGTACGTCGCGAGGCACGACAGTGACCGATTCGCAACCTTCCACGACGCGTCCGGCGACGATCAGCGACGTCGCGCGCGAGGCCGGCACGGGCAAGACCAGTGTTTCGCGCTACCTGAACGGCGAGACGCATGTGCTGTCCATCGATCTGCGCCAGCGCATCGAGGCGGCGATCGCACGGCTCAACTACCGGCCGAACCAGATGGCGCGCGGGCTCAAGCGCGGCCGCAACCGGCTGCTCGGCATGCTCGCAGCCGACCTGACCAATCCTTACACCGTCGAAGTGCTGCAGGGCGTCGAGGCCGCGTGCCATGCGCTCGGATACATGCCGCTCATCTGCCACGCGGCGAACGAGGTCGAGATGGAGCGCCGCTTCCTGCAGCTGCTCACGACCTACCGTGTCGAAGGGCTGATCGTCAACGCGCTCGGCGCCGAGGAAGACGTGCTGCGCCCGCTGCGCGGTGCGGGGATCCCGGCCGTGCTCGTCGACCGGACGGTCGAGGGCTTCGAGGCCGACCTGATCGGGCTCGACAACGCCGACGCGATCGAGATGGCGCTCGAGCACCTGATCGAACACGGGTTCGACGCGATCCATTTCGTCGTGCAGCCGTTCGAGCGCATCAGCTCGCGGCGCGTACGCGAGGCCGCGTTCCGCGCGGCGCTGGATGCGCGCGGGCTGCCGGTGCCGCCGACGGTCGTGCTCGACCTGAACGAACCCGATGCGGCGGCCGCCGCGCTTGCCGACATCGACACCCGCATCGACGATGCGGCGCGACGTGGCGTACGTGCGGCGCTGTTCGCCGCGAATGCGCCGGTCGCGCTCTCGATCGCACGCCACTTGCGCGCGCGTTTCGGCGCCGCCTGGCAGCAGAAGGCAGCGCTGTTGTCGATCGACGATCCGGAGTGGGCCGAGCTGATCGGTATCACGACGATCCGTCAGCCGACCTACGAAATCGGCTACAAGGCCGTCGAATTCGTGCACGAGCGGATCGACGGCGCGGCGGGCGACGTGCGCGTCGCGATGCTGCCCGGCGAACTGTGTGCGCGCGCGTCGACCGCAAGCTGAGTATCATTCGGGGCACGCAGCGCGTCAGGTGCGCTGCCCCGAACAAGGAAATACATGACTGTCGCTCCCGTCACGCTGGCGCTGCTGATTGCCGCCACGCTGATCATCGCGCTGCTGCCGCTCGTCCTCTACCGCATCCTGCGCAAGCCGCTTGCGCTCAACCGCCGCGACACGATCGTCGGCGTCGCCGTCTTCACGCTGTTCGCGATGATCGCCGAGCGCGCGTTCCACGGGCTCGTGCTGAGTCACACGCCGGAGGACGGCTGGCTGACGCAGCCGCTCGCGTTCGTCGCGTACGGCGCGCTCGCCACCGCCGTGTTCGAGGAAATCGGCCGCTATCTCGGGATGCGCTTCCTGAACCGCCGCTATGGCGAATCGGCTGGCGACGGTCGCGGGATCGGCTACGGGATCGGTCACGCCGGGGCCGAGGCGTGGTTCGTCGGCGTGCTCGTGTGGGGGCAGTGGTCGTATCTCGCATGGCTCGCGAGCCGTGGCCAGCTCGAGACGCAGCTGTCCGACCTGCCGGTCGACACCGTGGTGCGGCTGCACATGATGCTCGCGACGCTGTCGGCACAGTCGATCCTGCTGTTGCTGCTCGAACGCTGCGCGGCGTTCGCGGTGCAGCTCGCGCTGTCGGTGCTGGTCTGGCGCGGCGTGCGCGCCGGCCGGATGGCCGTGTTGCCGCTTGCGATCGTGCTGCATGCGCTCGCGGCGACGCCGACGCTGCTGTACCAGGTGCGCGTGCTGCCGGCCGCGTGGGTCGAGGCCGCGTATTTCGTGCTGGCCGCGGTCCTGGCCGTCGTGCTGGTGAAGACGTGCCGGCCGTCGCGTGCGGCGGCCTGACGGGGGAGCGGAATGGACGACTATCTGATCGAATGCCAGAGCGCGGAATTCGACGCGCTCGCGCGCGTGATCTGCGATCTCTTTCCGGAGCAGACACGCTTCGCCGAAATCAGCGATGCGCGCGGGCGCTGCCTGTCCGTACACTGGCTCGCGATGCGTTTCGGCGCGACGCCGAAGCGGATGACGCTCGCGATCCGCATCGTGCCGGCGGCATTCGCGCGCTATCTTGCGCTCAAGCCGATGCAGCGCGCGCGCAGTCACGCGGTGCTGCATGCGTATACGGAAGCGATGCTCGGGTCGCTCGAGGAGCGGCACGCGGCCGGCGAGGCCGTCGAACGAGACGCGGAACTCGAACTCGACGAAGACTTTGCGTGAGGACGGGCGCCGGCAGCGTGCCGGCGCGGCCGATTACGCGTTGCGGTAGACCTGCGCGAAGCGCTGCGCCTGCACGACGCCGTAGTCGCCAGGCGCGTACTGCATGACCCAGTCGCCGGCGACGCCGCGCAGCGTGTCGCCGTTTTCCGAGCGGGCGATCGTAAACGGTTCGTCCATCCGGCGGGCCAGCACGACGGCCGGCCGGTTCCGGTAGGCGCCCGGCGCGCCGTGGGCGAGCGCCGGATCGGCGGGCAGGTATTTGGCGTCGAAGCGCGCGCGCGACACGACCCAACGGTCGCCGGTCGAGCCGGTGATCAAGGCGTCGCCCGCCACATAGCGGTTCGGGCCTTCGAGGCTCATCAGTTCGCCGTCGGCCTCCGCGAAGGAAACAGCGACGGTTTCGTCCTTGACGACGCGACGGGCCTGCGGATCGGTGCGCAGATCGAGTTGCTTGAGTTCGAGCATGGCGGGGAAGGGCGGGAAAGCGGGAAAGCCGGGAGCTTATCCCGAATTCGGCGCGCCGTGTGGCGCGCCGATCGCCGGCAGAGGCGCGGCGCCGTCAGGCCCGGGCGGGCCACGGCGCCGGCGGGGAGGGCGTCAGGGTTGCGCGGGTGCGCTCGCGGCCGGCGCGGCGGCCGCCTTGCCTTCCTTGCCCTTCGCCTTGCCCTTGCCGCGGTGCTCGCCGCCGTGGTGCAGCCAGCTGCGGAACGTCGTGTCGGCCAGCGCCTTCTGCTCGGCCGGAAAGCTCTCGTAGAGCGGTGCGAAGGCGTCGGCGAGCTTCTTCGCGCCGTCGGCGTTCGCCTGCGACAGTTCCGCATACTGCTTCATGTCGTCGAGCGCGGAGACGTCGTGCTTGGCCATCCGTTCGCTGTAGAGGCGGCCCATCGTTTCGCCGTTGTCGCGCATCGTATCGGCGAACGTCTTCCATTGCGGTTCCTGCGCCGACGTGATCTTCAACTGGTCGTGCAGGTACTTGATGCGCTGCTCGATACGCGCTTCGTGGCGTGCCGCGCGCTGCTCGGCGCTCGGGGCCGACGCCGCGGCCGTCGTGGCCGGGGCCTGGGCGGGCGCTTGCGGCTGGGCCGGGGTTTGCGCGAACGCGCTGGCTGCAACGGCGAGCGTAGCGAGGGTGAGCGAGATTTTCTTCATGGTTGGCTCTCCGGGGTGGTGTCGTGCGAGCGGGCGCGGCGGCCATTGCCGCAAGCACGCATCTCGCGTCGCACGCTATTAGTAGCACGTTGCGTGCAGCGCAGCAGTGAATGCGACACTTGCTTACATCCGATACGAATCGAAATTGAAAGGTTCGGACCGGATTCCGGCGATGCCGTTTGGGCGTGCCGGTGTTCGGCGCTATCATCGCGTCACCTTCCACTCGGCCGGCGCATCGCGCATCGGCACAGCCTCATGCGTCCACCCCGCCTCGACCAACTCGACGATCTCGACCGGCAACTCGTCGCGCTGCTGCAAGCCGATGCGCGCGCCAGCGTCGCGGATCTTGCGCGCCAGCTCGACGTCGCGCGCACGACGGTCGTTGCGCGCATCGCGCGGCTCGAACGCACCAACGTGATCGCGGGGTACAGCGTCCGGCTCGGGCAGGACGTGCTCGACGCGAGCATTTACGCGTACGTCGGCATCATCCTCACGCCGAAGTTCGGCAAGGACGTATTGCGCAAGCTGGACCGGATGCCGGAAGTGCAGCTGCTGTGCGCGGTGAGCGGCGAGTACGACTACGTCGCGTGGCTGCGCGCCGATTCGCCCGAACGGCTCAACGACCTGCTCGACCAGATCGGCACGCTCGAAGGCGTCGAGCGCACGACGACGTCGATCATCCTGTCGCGCAAGATCGATCGCGGGACGATCGGCGGCTGACGCTTGGTGCGCGCGTAGCGGGTCAATCGGTTGTCGGCCCCGTCGCGGGGCTGCGCTGCGCTGCGTTTGACGGGCGCACGAGCGGAATCCGCACCGACACGCGCAACCCGAGCGAGGCCCGCTCGTCCGCATACGCGAGCGTGACGTCGGCGCCCATCCGGTCCGCGAGGATCTTCACGATCGACAGGCCGAGCCCCGAACCGATCTGCACGTTGCCGGGCACGCGATAGAACGGATCGAACACGCGCTCGCGTTCCTGCGGGGCGATGCCCGGCCCGCTATCGACGACCGACACGCAGGCATGCGTGTCCGTGGCTTGCGTCCACAGGTCCACGCGACCGCCGGCCGGTGTGTAGCGGATCGCGTTGTCGACCAGATTCATGACCAGCGACGCGAGTTCGAGCTCGTCGACGGGCACGCAGGTATCCGGACCGTCCTCGACGCCGATGTCGATCGCTTTCGCCTCGGCGAGCGGCATCAGGTCTTCCAGCACACGGCGATAGACCGCATGTACCGACACGGCGCCGGGCGCGGCGGCCGGCGCGCTTTGCGCACGTGCGAGCGCGAGGAGCTGCCCGATCAGGTGGCGGCTGCGGTCGAGCCCGCCGCGCAGGGCGGCGAGCCGTGCACGCGCATCGTCCGGCAGGTCGGTGCCGGCCAGGCGCTCGGCCTGCAGCGACATCGCGGTGAGCGGCGAGCGTAGCTCGTGTGCGGCATCGGCGACGAAGCGGCGCTGTGCGTCGACCGATTGTGCGACGCGCGCAAGCATCCGGTTGATCGCGACGACGAAAGGCCGCACCTCGACCGGCACGTGCTCGGCCGGCACCGGGCGCAGGTCGTGTTCGTCGCGCGCGTCGATCCCGGCCGACAGCATGGCGACCGGACGGAACAGCTTGCGCACGAGATCGGCGACGAGCAGCAGCAGGATCGGCACGAGGATCAGCAGCGGCAGCGCGGTGCGCCACGCGCTCTCGCGCGCGACGTCGTCGCGCATGCCGGCCTCCTGCGCGACTGCGATGCGCTCGCCGTTCGCGAACGTACGGACCATCACGCGATAGGCGCTGCCGCCGGCATCGACCGTGTGCAGCCCGTCGGCGAGCGTCGGCGGCAGCGCGAGCGTCGGCCCGCCGTCGGTGCGCGGTTGCGGATCGCCGCCGAGCGGCTGCACGATCACGCGCGACAGCTCGTCGCTTTCTCGCGCGGGGCCGGTGTCTGCTGCACGCGGCGCAGGCGCACGCTGGCGATCGAGCAGCGTCGCGACTTCGCGCAGCACGTCGTCCTGCAATTCGTGCGCTTCGTCGAATGCCGATGAAAACGCGAACGCGGCCGCGACCGTGGCGACGACGAGGATCGCGGCCGACAGCGCGACCGACAGGCGAAACCCGATCGATTCGTTCAGGCGTTTCTTGAAACCATCCATCCCGCCCCCCTGACGTTCTTGATCACGGTGCTGCCGAGCTTGCGGCGCAACGAATGGATCAGGAATTCGACCGCGTTGCTTTCGACTTCCTCTCCCCAGCCGTACAGGCGATCCTCGAGCTCGCGCCGCGACAGGATCGCGCCGGGGCGTACCAGCAGCGCACGCAACAGCGAGAACTCGCGGTTCGACAGTGCAACCGGCGCATGCCCGTCGACGGTCGCTTCGCGCGTCGCGGGGTCGAGCGACACGATTCCGTTGCTCAGCAGCGGCGCGGCCGAGCCGGCCCGGCGCCGGATCGCGACGCGAATCCGCGCGAGCAGCTCGGCCATGTCGAACGGTTTCACGATGTAATCGTCGGCGCCGCCGTCGAGGCCGCGCAGACGATCGTCGAGCCCGTCGCGCGCGGTGACGATGAGCAGTGGCGTGCCGGCGTCCTTCGCGCGGATGCCGGCCAGCACGTCGAGCCCGTCGCGGCCGGGCAGGCCGAGGTCGAGCAGGACCAGGTCGTAGGGCTGCGCGGCGAACGCGGTCAGCGCGCGCCCGCCGTCGGTGACCCAGTCGGTGGCGTACGACGCGTCCTTCAGCGCGGCATGGACTGCCTCGCCGATCATCGGGTCGTCCTCGACCAGCAGTATTCGCATGCGTGTTCTCCGTGCCGCGGGATCGCCGCCAGCGTATGCGATTCCCGGGCGCGCGTCACGTGCGGCGCGCCCGGCGCATCGCCGGTCTGCGCTTACTGGCTGCCGAATCGGTCGAATGCCGCGAGCAGGTTCTTCATCGCGGCGGCCGAATCGGCCTGGGTCGGATGGTCGGCGCGCAGCGCGGCGAGCGCCCGGTCGATCTCCTGGTCGACCATGTGCCAGTCGGCGGCCGCGCGCGGCTTGAGGCCGGCCTCGGCCGAATCCCACGCGATCTCCAGATCCTTGATGCGCGTTTTCGCGCCGGGCAGGTCGTCCTTGCCGACGAGCGTGTTCACGTCGGCGGCGATCGTGCGGAACTGCGACAGGTCGCCGAGTTTCGATGCGCGGGGCGCCGCGGACGACGAGGCGGCCGTCGAAGGCGCCGAGGTCGATGCGTTCGCATCCTGCTGTTTCGAGCAGCCGGCGGCGGCGCCGAGCACGGCAATCGCTGCCGCGGCCATGACGAGACGGGAAACGGAATTCGGAATGGGCATGGGATGTCCTCGATGCGATGAACGGAAGGAAAAGGGCGTCATTCGGCGGCGCCGGCGCGCGTCTGCGCGCTGCTGCCGAATTGCGCGACGGCGACGAGCAGCACGATCACGGTCAGGAACAACAGGCTCGTCCACGCGGCGCCGAAGCCGAGCCCGCCATAGGCGCGGGCCTGCGTGAGCAAATCGCCGAGCGACGCGCCGAACGGGCGCGTCAGGATGTACGCGATCCAGAACGCCAGCACCGCGTTGAAGCCGAACCGCCACATCGCGAACACGGCCGCGATCGACGCGCCGAAGGCCAGTGCGCCGAGCGTGAAGCCGAGCCCGAGCGCCTCGGTCGCGAGATCGCCGGCGGCGGTGCCCAGCGCGAACGTGCAGAGGATCGCAGCCCAGTAGAACAGCTCGCGCCGCGGCGTGACGATCGTGTCGATCGACAGCGTGCCTTCGACGCGATGCCATACGAAGAAGATCGCGGCGAGCGCGACGGCAAACGCGGCGGTGCTCGCATACAGGCTGACGTTCAGGCCGTCGGTGAGCAGGTCGGTGATCTGCGTGCCGACGATGCTGACCAGCACCACCGTGAGCCAGTAGATCCACGGCACGTAGCGGCGCGTGCGCAACTGCAGCCACAGCGCGATCGCGAGCAGCGACGCCATCGCGACGCGCGTGACGGTCTGGCCGAGGCCCGCGTTGACCGCGAGAAAGTCCGCGCCGGTTTCGCCGACCGTGGTCGACATGATCTTGATGATCCAGAACGACAGCGCGACGTCGGGCACCTTGTTCAGCCAGTGCGACGCGCGATGGACGGGCAGGGATTGCATGCGATGCCTCCTTGGAAATCGGGTGATCGGCATGCAGTCTGAATCGCGAAACTTAGGCCAGCCATAGCGGGCCGGCCGCGGGTGAAAACACGTCGTTTCGACGTTTCGACGAAATATGTCGTCGTTACGTCGAAATTATCGGTCGTTTCGCATCATTCTTCGTCTTGGAACTGATTTTGCGCGTCTCTAAACTGTGTTCATGGCTCAACGCCGTTCACAACACCAACCCATCATCAGGAGATAAGCGCATGAAAATCGCCATCGTCGGCGCAGGTCTGATCGGCCACACCATTGCTCACATGCTGCGTGAAACGGGCGACTACGAAGTCGTCGCGTTCGACCGCGATGCGGATGCGCTCGCGAAGCTGTCGCGCGAAGGCATTGCGACGCAACGAGTCGATTCGGCCGACGCGAATGCGATTCGCGAAGCAGTGAAGGGCTTCGATGCGCTCGTCAATGCGCTGCCTTACTACCTCGCGGTTAATGTCGCCGCCGCTGCGAAGGCTGCCGGCGTGCATTACTTCGACCTGACCGAAGACGTGCGTGCGACGCACGCGATCCGCGAACTGGCCGACGGCTCCGATCGCGCGTTCATGCCGCAGTGCGGCCTCGCGCCGGGCTTCATCGGCCTCGCCGCGCACGAACTCGTGAACGGCTTCACCGAAGTGCGCGACGTGAAGATGCGCGTCGGCGCGCTGCCCGAGTACCCGACCAACGCGCTGAAGTACAACCTGACGTGGAGCGTCGACGGCCTGATCAACGAATACTGCCAGCCGTGCGAAGCGATCCGCGACGGCCGCAAGCAGTGGGTGCAGCCGCTCGAAGGCCTCGAGCACTTCTCGCTCGACGGCACCGAATACGAAGCGTTCAACACGTCGGGCGGCCTCGGCACCCTGTGCGAGACGCTGTCGGGCAAGGTCGAGACGCTCGACTACAAGTCGGTGCGCTACCCGGGCCACCGCGACCTCGTCCAGTTCCTGCTGGAAGACCTGCGTCTGTCGACCGACCGCGACACGCTGAAGTCGATCATGCGCCGCGCGGTGCCGTCGACCAAGCAGGACGTCGTGCTCGTGTTCATCACGGTGACGGGCGTGAAGGACGGCCAGCTGGTGCAGGACGTGTTCACGCGCAAGATTTTCGCGAAGGACGTGTGCGGGATGCACATGAGCGCGATCCAGATCACGACGGCCGGCGCGATGTGCGCGGTGCTGGATCTGTTCCGCGAGAAGAAGCTGCCGCAGAGCGGTTTCATCCCGCAGGAAAAGGTGTCGCTGAAGGCGTTCCTGTCGAACCGCTTCGGCAAGCTGTACGAAGGCGGCACGATGGAGCGCGTGCACGCGGTCGCCTGACCATTCGCCAGCCTCGGGCACGAGGGCCGTACGACGCCGGGAGCGCAGCAGCGCTTCCGGCGTTGTTTTTTGGGGGAAGCGGGAAGGGCGCCGGGCGGCGCGCTCAGGCCGGTAGCGGCGGGACCATCGTCGCGGGTTGCGCAGGCGGCGCGATGCGGCACAGCAGCGCATCGACGTCCGCGTCGGATGGTGCCGTGTTGTCGAACATCACGATGCCGTCGCATTCGTGGCCGGTCGGCACGAAGCGGCGCTGCCGGTATTCGTCCCAGTGCGCGAGCTTGTACGCATCGTTCGGATTGCCGCGCGCGACGATCCGCTGGTGCGCGACGTCTTCCGACGTGTGGACCCAGACGACCGTCAGCGTGACATCGGGCGCGATGCCGAGCCACGTGCGATCGAGGATGCGCCGGTCGCGCACTTCGCGCGACAGCGGGCCGACGACGATCGCGCCGATGCCGAGCGCGAGATTTTCACGGGCCGTGTCGAGCAGGCCGTGGTATTCGGGATCGCGCAGGTGTTTCAGGTAGAGCGGGCTGTCGCGATCGTTCGGGTCTTCCGTGAGCGCGCCCATCGCGGCCGAACTGTAGCGGCCGTATAGCGTGTCCTTGTCGAGCAGGCAGAGCGCTTCGCCCGTTGCACGCATGAGCGGCCCGATGAGCCGCTTCGCGAGCGTGGTCTTGCCGGTGCCGGCGTGACCGCAGAAGAACACCAGATGCGTCACGAATGCGTGCTCCCCGACCCCTGGCTCGACGCGCCATTGCGCTTGTCGCCGCGCGAGAACACTTCCGCTTCGAGCCACATCGCGTTGATGATGCCGAAGCCGAGTGCCACGCCGATGCCGAGTATCCACGAGAAATACCACATAGGTCTGTCTCCTTGACGGTTGGGCCGCATGGCCGTTGCGCGTCGCACTACGCGGGTCCGGCGGGCCTGTCGAAGTACCCCGGTGTGCGTGCTGCGGCGCACGCAGCCCGATCATGACCAATATCGGCGTGCCGTGCAAGCCGGGCCGTCCGCGCAGCAAACCGGTAAACTGATGCGCAAACCGCAACATCACGGACAACATGCTGATCAACTGTGCTGCTTACCAGGACGGCCGCAAGCTGGCCGACATCGATATCGACGCCATCAGCGATTACGTGTCGAAGCCCGAGTGCTTCGTGTGGGTCGCGCTGAAGGATCCGACGCCCGACGAAATCGACCTGATGGGCGAGGAGTTCGGGCTGCACGAGCTCGCGCTCGAGGATGCCCGCAAGGGGCATCAGCGGCCGAAGATCGAGGAATACGGCGATTCGCTGTTCGCGGTACTGCATACGGTCGAACTCGACGAGGAAGGCGAATTCAAGGTCGGCGAACTGAACGTGTTCGTCGGCCCGAATTACGTGCTGTCGATCCGCAACCATACCGAGCAGGATTTCCGCGAGGTGCGCAAGCGTTGCGAGCGCGAGCCGCATCTGCTGCAGGAGGGGGCGGCGTTCGTGTTCTATGCGCTGATGGACCAGGTCGTCGACCGCTATTTTCCGATCCTCGAAACGCTCGGCACCGAGCTGGAAGAACTCGAGGACCGCATCTTCGCGAAGGCGACGCCCGCGTCGTCGCGCGCGGTCATCGAGGATCTCTATTCGCTGAAACGCCGGCTCGTGCTGCTGTACCAGCACACGGCGCCGCTGATGGAGCCGCTCGCGAAGCTCACGGGCGGGCGCGTGCCGCAGGTCTGCAGCGGAATGGCCGCTTACTTCCGCGACGTGTACGACCATCTGCAGCGGATCGTGAAGACGATCGAAGGGCGCCGCGAGATGGTCGTCACGGCGATCCAGGTCAACCTCGGGATGATTTCGCTGGCCGAGAGCGAAGTGACGAAGCGGCTCGGTTCGTTCGCCGCGTTATTCGCGATACCGACGATGATCGCCGGCATCTACGGGATGAACTTCGCGAACATGCCCGAACTGCACCTGAAATACGGCTTCTACGGCTGCATCGCGGTGATGGTCGTCGCCGACTTCGCGCTGTGGTGGCGTTTCAAGCGGGCAGGGTGGCTGTAGGCGTGCTGCGCGCCTAGCGCGGCGCGTGCTTGCCGATCACGACGCGCCACGGCCGTACGCGCCACGATTTCACGAGGCCGTTCTGCACGTATGGATCGGCGCGCGCGAACGACTCGGCCGCTTCAGGCGAATCGCCTTCGAACACGAGCACGGCCTGATCGGCCGGATCCGTCAGCGCGCCGGCGAGCACGAGTTCGCCGCGCTCGGTCGCGGCTTGCGCGAGCGCGAGATGCTGCGCACGGAACGGTTCGCGCCGCGACAGGTAATCGTCGACGAGTTCGTAGATCAACTGGTAATGCATGGTGGCTCCAGAAGTCGGGTGCCGCCGCAGGATGACGGGCGGCCGGCTCAGTATAGGTCACCGGGCAAGCCCTTGGCGCCGCGGGTTGGCGACACACCGGCCGACGTCTGCACGTCGGCCTTTTTTGCGGATGCCAGGCTGGTATCGTCCTGCTGGTTTCCTTAAAATGCAACTAACGGTCTAGTGCTTCGACATCCGTCTATTGATGAGCGCATACGCGCGCGAGCCTGCGAAGCGTCCATTCGTCTACAGGAAAAGAGGGTCTGCCAGGCGTATTCCGGGCCCGGATTTCACATGCCGAAGGGCGAGGGCGGCCGGACAGGGTGAAGACCGGAACCGGCTGCCGGGCCGCCCGGACGGACGTTACGCGAGGGCGTTTCCATTGGCCGGAATGCGACCTATGCTGAACGAATCCGGAGCGAACTCCGTTCGCCCGATTCGCCCAGACGAGGTGTGCCATGCCAGTATCAGCCACCCTGCAGGATTGCCTGCGCCAGAAGTCATCGCGGTACGAAGTCGTGTACCACCCCTATAGCCATACGAGCATGGAGACGGCCGCCGCGGCGCACATTCCCGGCGATCGCCTCGCGAAAACCGTGCTCCTCGAAGACGACGAGGGCTACGTCGCCGCCGTTTTGCCGACGACGCACGCCGTGCGCCTGTCGGATCTCTGGGTGAAGACGGGACGCCATCTCGTGCTCGCCCGGGAGGTCGAGTTGCGCGAGCTGTTCAAGGATTGCGACATGGGTGCGCTGCCGCCGGTCTGCATGGCGTACGGGATGAAGACGTTCCTCGAGGAACGCCTCGCGCAACAGCCGGAAGTCTATTTCGAGGCCGGCGACCACGAAGCGCTGATCCACATGATGCAGGACGAATTCCTGATGCTGATGGAGACGGCCGAGCGCGCGCATTTCTCGCACAAGATGCAAGGGATGATGTTGTCCTGATGCGGGCGGTTCGTGGTGACCGGTTGGAGATTGCGGCGATCAGGGGGATCGTCGGGGGTGGTTCGTGTCCGTGAAAGGGATGGCTGCGGACGGCCGGTGAGGTGCGATTCGGGCGTTGTCCGGCGGTGATTTCAGGGCTGTCACCGGGCAAATTTCATATTTGACATAATCATAATTATCGATAATTATGGTGTAAGAGCAAAGTTGTAATGTCGCATCTGGGCAAAGTTGAAATGTCGTAGTTCGAGGGTTTCGGCGCATGCTGGCGGCGGTTCGAACTGCCGGAGCGCATAGTGGGCCAACCTGGACTGATCACCATGAGCATGCGGGAGCTGGATCGTCTGAAGGTCGTGGAAGCTGTGATCGAGCAGCGTCTGATGCCTTGGCGAGCCGCGGAGCGGCTCGGGATCAGTCGACGGCAGATTGAATGGCTGGTCGCCCAGTATCGGGCTGCTGGCCCGGCCGGGCTGATTTCGCAGCGTCGTGGCCAAGTGAGCAACCATCAACTGCCCGAGGATCTGGCTCATCGCGCCCTGAGTCTGATTCGTGAGCGCTACGCCGATTTTGGGCCGACGCTGGCCTGCGAGAAGCTGTGGGAATGCCACGGGCTGCATGTGTCAAAGGAAACGGTCAGGAAGCTGATGATTCGCCGGCTGGTCGGCCAGTTGTATGCGCACGGCCAGGCGGGATTGATGTGGGGACACCGGGCGAAGCCCGGTAACCGCTATCTGAATTAAGGGACCGTCGACCGATCACGGTTCCGTTTCCGGAAGCCAGGTTGACGGAGCGATCAGACCCAACGCAACGGCTGGCGTGCTTGTCACACGCACAACAGCCCGAGGGAAATGGCCTTCGTCACCGCGTGACGACGGCCCTTGGCATTGAGCTTCCGAACGACATTGCCGATGTGAAAATTCACGGTTCGTTCCGTGATGCCGAGAATCTCGCCGATCTCCCAGCTCGTCTTGCCTGCGGAACACCACTGCAGGCATTGGCGTTCGCGCGAACTCATGCCGGACATCCGCGTCGCGCCCTGCCCTTTGGTCTCGCGCGCGATCATGGTGACCTTTTCCTCGATATACGCGCAAAGCAGACTGAGTTTTGCGGTCTGCCCGAGGTCGTGCGCAGGGATGCCCTCGGAGCCGTCGGAGGCGACGCTCAGCACGCCGATGTCACCCCGGTGGCCGCGCACCGGCAGGCTCAGGCCATGAACGAGACCGAAGCGACGGGCCTCCGCTTCGAGGCACCGCTGCTCGCCGGAACTGTACATCGCGCGCTCCCATCGCAGCGGCAGCGAGGACATGCGTGCATGAGCGAGGATCGGGTCGATGTTCGCGTAGCGACGCTCGGCGTAGACATCCTGCCAGGCCGGACAGTTCGAGATGATGTGATTGACGCCCGTCTCGCCGGCGGACGCGGACGAGACAACCGCATAGATATAAGTTTGGTATCCGGCCTCGCGGCAGAAACTTCCCACGTGGGCCCCGAGCTCCTCCATCGTCTGCGATTGAAGGATAGGCATGAATTCGTCTACCAATTCAAACTCCGTATTGACTCTTCACTGATATCGAACGTAAGCACGCATCAAGTCGGACCTGCCGAAGTACACGACACCATCGGAAACGCCACGCTCGCCCGCCGACAAACGGCGACCGCCCGGGTCGATCCGGTATTTCCTGGCCGGTACTCGGGACGAGTCCGGCTTGTTCCAACGGTACGAGAGCGGTCAGCTGCCCGAGGCACTTTCGCGCAGCTCACGCACCTGCTCGACACGTTCATGCACGGCGGCCGATGCGACCGGCCCTGCCCTGAGCAAGACGCGATCCACGGTAATCGGCTGCAGGTCATTCCTGTCGACGACCACGGATTCAAGCACCCGGCCGCTCTCGCGGTCGATCTGCTGAACCGCGACACCGTCGTTGACGAGGTATTTGCTTCCCCAGTCGAACAGCACGACCAGCAGCGGAAACAGGTCGATGCCCATCTGCGTCAGCACGTACTCGTAACGCGTAGGTCGCGTCATGTAGCGCCGGCGCTCCAGCAGGCCTTGATCGACCAGGCGTTTCAATCTGCGCGTCAGCGTATTGGTGGCAATCCCGACACTGCGCTGGAATTCGTCGAAGCGTGTACACCCCTGTAACGCATCCCGCAGGATCAGGAGCGTCCACGATTCGCCGATGCAGTCGAGTGCGCGCGCGGTCGGGCACTCCATCGATTTAAAGCTGGTCGTTCTCATGGCGTGAAGGCTATCATTGAGACTTCTAATATGCAAGTGACTATCTGGACGGACGCCCTGTGATGTCAAGGGCGTGCCGGATGGGCGTATCCGGCACGCCTCGGGATCAGGCGTCCGCCGGCGGCGGCCCGAATATCAGCGCGGCGTTCGTTCCGCCGAACCCGAAGGAATTCGACAGTGCGTAACGCACCGGCCGCGGCTTGCTGCGGTTCGGCACGAGATCGAGGCCGTCGCATTCGGGCGCCACGCGATCGAGGTTGATCGTCGGCGGTGCGACCTGGTCGCGGAGCGCCAGCAGCGCGAACACCGCTTCGACGCTGCCGGCGGCGCCGAGCAGGTGCCCGGTCGACGCCTTGGTGGCGGACACCGACGCACCACCGAACAGATGCTCGCCGAACACGCGTTTCAACGCGGCGATCTCGGCCAGGTCGCCGGCGGGCGTCGAGGTCGAATGCGCATTGATGTAGTCGATGGCGTCCGGCTCGATGCGTGCGCGCTTGAGGGCGGCAAGCATCGCGCGGGCCGCGCCGTCGCCGTCATCCGGCGGAGCGACGATGTGATAAGCGTCGCCCGACATGCCGTAGCCGATCACTTCCGCGTAGATTCGCGCGCCGCGCGCGAGCGCATGCCCGTATTCCTCGAGGACGACCATGCCGCTGCCCTCACCCATCACGAAGCCGTCGCGGTCGGCATCCCACGGCCGCGACGCACGCTCCGGCGTGTCGTTGAACCCCGTGGACAGCGCTTTCGCAGCGGCAAAACCGGCGATCCCGACCTCACATACGGCCGCCTCCGCGCCCCCCGCGATCATCACGTCCGCGTCGTCGAGCGCGATCAGGCGCGCCGCATCGCCGATCGCGTGGGCGCCGGACGCGCATGCGGTGACCGTCGCGTGCGTCGGGCCGCGAAAACCGTACTTGATCGAAATCTGGCCGGCGGCCAGATTGATCAGGTTCGACGGAATGAAGAACGGCGACAGCCGCTTGCCGGGCGCGCGTTCGAGTTGTCGCGATCCCGCCTCGATCCCCGGCAGGCCGCCGATACCCGCGCCGACCATGACGCCGGTGCGATTCTGCAATTCCCGGTCGGCCGGATGCCATTGCGCGTCGTCGATCGCTTCCGTGGCGGCCGCGATTGCATAGACGATGAACGGATCCATTTTCTTGACCTCCTTCGCCTCGACCCATTCGGTCGCGTCGAAGCCGCCGTCGCGCGCGCTGCCCGCGGGAACTACCCCGGCGATCTTGCAAGGCAGATGCGACGTGTCGAAGCGATCGATGGTCGTGATGCCGCTGCGACCGTCGAGCAGGTTCCGCCACGTGTGTTCGACACCGACGCCGAGCGGAGTCACGAGGCCGAGCCCCGTCACGACGACGCGCCGCAATCCGAGCGGATGAGGCAGTTGGGGAGTGTTGGCATTCATTGAATTCTCCAGTGGGTTCGCGGTGAATGACCTTGACGGGGGTTCATCGACTGACCTCGAGTTCGACCGCCTGGTTGCAGAAGCGCCCGCCCAGCGCGCACGCCGCCACGAGCACCAGCGCGGACGCCGCGACCGGGAGGACGATCGAATGCGGCTGCAGCAGCGAGGTCACGATCGGGGCGACGCCCCAGGCGAGCGCATTGATCGACGACACGACGCCCAGCACCTGCCCCTGATCGTCGGCGGCAGCGCGGTTCGATGCGATGCTGAGCAGCGTGACATAGGAATTGGATACGGCGAGCGCGAGCAGCGGCACGGCCGCCCAGAGGCTGGCGGGGGCGTCGACCATCACCACCAGTGCGATCAGGACCGGTTGCGCCATCAGGCTGCCCATCAGGTTCTGTTTCGGGGAAAACGCCTTCGCCAGTGCGGGAATGATGAACATCAGCGACACGGCGAAGCATGCCGAGTAGAACGACAGCAACATGGCTTCCCAGAACGCGTCGAATCCATACCGCAACAGGGAAAAGGCGGACATGTAGTTGAAGAAGATGTAGTAACCGGTCAGAAACACCGCCAGGATGATGAGCGGCGGACGGAGCGCCGGCGATGCCGCATTCGCGAGGATGCGCCGCCATGCACCGGTGCGTCGCGCGCGCGCGGCGCCGTCGTGTACGCGACGATCGGAGAAGAAGGCGGTCACGAAGGCGAGCGTGAGCGCTGCCAGGGCCGCGCCGATGACGAACGGCAACGCGAGGCCGAACGCGCCGCCGCCCGCGCCGGAAAACGCACCGCCGATGACCGGCCCGATCGCAAATCCCACGCCGTTCGCCGCCGTGATCATGCTCAGGTTGCCCGCCTTCCTGTCGGGCGCGCTGATGTCGATGACGGCCGCCTGCGCGACCGGCAAGCTTGCGGCGGTCAGGCCGCAGATGGCGCGGCCGATCAGCACCCACCACAGACTGCCGGCGTACACGCCGGCTGCGGTGCCGAGCATGCCGAGCGCGTTGCCGCCCAGGCACAGCAGCAACACGCGTTTGCGGCCGTACCGATCGGACATGTCGCCGAGCAACGGCGACGCGGCGAACATGGCCAGCGGATAGAGCGCCAGCACGATGCCGTAGATCTGATAGCGCGTGGCCTCGCTGACCGACGCGGCAAACAGGCCGGTTTCGTTGTTGAGCAGCATCGGCGTCAGCGCGGGGAACACGATGCCGATGCCGGCCGCATCGACAAAGATGGTCAGAAAGAGCGAAGCAATGGCAAGTTTGGATGTCTTCATGGTCAGAGTGCGGACGGACGAGGAGCCGTCCATCCGGGTTCAGGGAAAGGGATCAAAGCGCGGCGAGCCGGTCGAGGCAGTCTGCCGTCGTGTCGAGCAGCCAGCGGCTTGGGTCGTCGGCGGCCGGCATTTCCAGCCGGCCGAGTTCGTCGAGATACGCGGCATGCTCGACAGGCCGCCCGCTACCGCCATCGCCGAGCGCGCTGTACAGCGGCAACATCCTGAAGAACGGATCGGATTCGGGCGTCTCGTCGCGGGCGCGGGCGACCCAGTCGGCCGCCGGCATGCCGCGCAGTGCCGCCCCGTGGCGCAGCCGCGACACGATCGCGCGAAAATCCAGATCGTCGATATGGACATTGCGCACGGCCGACATCATGGTGACCTTGCTGCGGCGGACGATGTAGCGCGCCACGTGTTCCGTCGGCATGACCGGCACCGGAATCGCAAGATCCGGATAAGCGCCCATCGCCACGCACTTGTTGCTGAACGCGACGAAATGGTTTTGCCGTTTCAGGTTCGGATCGCGGCCGTCGATCAGCAGCGGCAGCCGGTAGATCGACGCGGGATAGCCGTGCAGTGCCGCTTGCGCAACGCAGGCCTCCGCCACGAATTTCGAGCGTTCGTAGCCCGACGACAGCTCGCGGATTGCTGCGTGTTCGAGCCATTGCTCCGGCAGGGACCCGAGCTCCGTGTACTGCGTCGAAATGTAGTGCACGTGCGCGACTTTCGCGGCCGCCGCAAACGCCAGGACGTGCCGGCTCGCGCCGACGTTGCCTTCGCGCATGAATGTGTAGTCGGCCGCATGGTTGACGTGCGCGGCGCAATGCATGACCTGCGTGACGCGGGTCAGCAACTGCGCATGGCGGTCGTTGTCCAGGCCGAACTGCGGCAAGGTTGCGTCGCCCCGGCAGATGCGAACACGCGCAGCGGGCAGCGCGTCGCCGAACATGGCGCGGTAGCGTGCGTCGAGACGCGCGCGCGCGTCATCGTCGTGACTGCCGCGCACCAGCACATAGACGTCCGCATGCGTTTCCTCGAGCAGCATCCGCAGGAGCCATACGCCGAGGTGCCCGGTTGCGCCGGTCAACAGATAGGCGTCCGTCGCCCTCGCCGCCGTACCCGTGAATGCCGGCAACGTCGCGGCAGCTGCCAGATCCGACGCATACGGTGCATCGTCCTGCCGGCTGGCGGCGGCGTCCGCCGTCGTCGAACCATCGGGCCGGCTCGCACAGGCGGCCAGGAACCCGTCGATCGTCGGGTTGGTCAGGAACAGGCTGAAGTCGACCTTCAGCGCGAGTTCGCGTTCGGCGGCGAGCACCATGCGCGTCAACGACAGCGAATCGCCGCCGAGCTGGAAGAAGTTCTCGCGGGTTCCGATCGAGGCCAGGTCGAGCTGCGCCTTCCACAGCGCACACAGGGCCGCTTGTTCCGGTGACAATGCGTCCGCCGTATCCGGCTGCCGCCGCGCGTCGGCGTCCTGCTCGATCCGGGCCAGCACGCGTTCCGTGAGCGCCTTCCGGTCGACCTTGCCGCTGCTGTTCGACGGAAATTCCTCGAATCGCATCAGGCGCCACGGCACCATGTAATCCGGCAACCGTGTTTTCGCGGCGGCCAACACCGCAGGCTCGTCGAACGTGTCCGCAATGACGCAACCGACGATCTGCCGCCCGGCTGACGATGCCGCGCCGACATCGACCACCAGCGCGGTCGCATGACGGACGCCCGGATGCGACATCAGCACATGCTCGATCTCGCCCAGCTCGACCAGCAGCCCCCGCAGCTTCACGCGGAAATCGTTGCGCCCGATGTAGTCGAGTTCGCCGTCGCGCCGCCATTTGACGATATCGCCGGTGCGGTACATGCGCGTCGCGTCGTCCTGGTACGGATTGGCGGCGAACGCGTCGGGCGCCTTGAGCGTGCCGATGTAGCCGCGCGCCACCCCGCTGCCGCCGAGGGTGAGCTCGCCGGGCACGCCCGGCGGCACCGGGCGGCCGCGCGCGTCCAGCACCCAGTAGCGCACGCCGTCGCAGGCGACGCCGATCGATGCGCCCGGCCCGTCGGGTACCCGGGTGCACGCATGATGGGTCGCATAGATCGTCACTTCGGTCGGTCCGTACAGGTTGTTGAGCGTCGTGGTCGTGCCCGACGCGAGCCATGCGCGCACCACGGGCTGCATCAATGCTTCGCCGACCGAAATCACGTGCCGCAGCGTCGGGCAGCGGGTGAGCGGCTCGAGCAGCAGGTTCAGCAGCGACGGCACGGTACTCATCATGGTCACGCGGTGGCGTACGCACACAGCGGCGTGGCCGGCCGGCCCGTCGGTCTCGTTCATCAGCACGACGACCCCGCCCGTCATCAGCGGCAGGCAGAATTCGGGCACCGAGATATCGAACGTCAGAACCGTCCCTTGCAGGAACCGGTCGCGCGCCGAGAAGCCGAAATGCCGCTCCATCCAGCGCAGGCGCTGGGTCAGCCCCAGATGCTCGACCAGCACGCCCTTCGGATTGCCGGTGCTGCCGGAGGTGAACAGCACGTAAGCAAGCCTGCCGCCCCGATCGGCATAGGCGCCGTTCGGCTCCAGTCGTGCGTGCTGCTGCACGCTGCCGGCGCGCACGACGTCGCAGTCGATCGCAGCGTCGTCCGTGCGCAGCACGACGTCGCACAGCCCCAGCGCGTCGCGCTCGGCGAGCGCCTGTTGCACGCTGTCGGACAGCCGGTGCCGTTGCGTCAACACCATCGCGCATCGGGCCGTGTCGATCATGTAGCCGGTGCGCGCCGCCGGATGCTTCAGGTCGAGTGCGACGTAGGCGGCATCGCATTTCCAGATCGCGAGGATCGCAACGATGGATTCCGGGCACCCGAAGCGCGGCAACAGGATCCCGACGGTCGTCTCGCGGCCGACGCCCTGGCTGCGCAGCGTATCGGCCACCGTATCGGCGAGCGCATTCAATTCCCGGTAGGTCAGCCGGCGTTCGCCCCATTCGATGGCGACCGCGTCCGGCGTCTCTTCCGCGCGCCGTGCGAACTGCTCGTGCACGCATGCCGTGTCGCGCGGATCGACCTCCCGCATGTCGCGCGGAACCGGGCCGCACCCGGATGCCAGCAACTGCAATTGTTCGGCCGGCAGCATCGTGATCGAACCCACTTCGCGTTCGGCATGCCCGGGGTCGGACAACGCGACCAGCAGCGTGGCGAAATGCTCCGCAATCTGTTCGACCGTCGCGCGGTCGAACACGGCATCGGCGTACTTGAGGTCGATCGCCCAGTCGTGCTGACGCTGTGTCACCCACGCGCTCAGATCGAATTGCGCTTCCTGCTGCGTGATGTCGAGCGGCGTCGCGTCGCGCTGCGCGCCGACGTCGACCACCATCTCGGAGGCATCGAAGTAGTTGAAGTAGGTCTGAAACAACCCGGCCGACCGGCTGGCCGAACGCAGGCGTTCGTCGCGCATCAGCAATGCGAGCGGTACGTCCTGGTGGTCGACCAGCTCGAACAGCGCACGCCTGACGCGGTCGACTGCCGCCGTGACGGTCTGGCTTTCGTCGACTTCGCTGATGAGCGGCAGCACGTTGACGAAATGGCCGACCGTGTTGCGCCAGCGTTGCGCCGAGCGGCCATTGAACGCGACACCCGTGATCACGCGATTCTGGTTCGAGTATCGCGCAAGCAGCAGCAGCCATGCGGCAAGGTGCACGGCCGCGCGCCGTCCGCCCGGCATCGCGTTGAGCTGTTCGACCAGACGCCCGGACATCGGCACGCGCACCGTGCCGCCGGTCTTCGCGCCCTGCTCCGTCCGCACCCGATCCACCGGCAGGTCAATGCTGACGGGCACGCCGTCGCCGTCGATGATCCGCTCGACGAAGAAGGCGCGCGCCGCCGTCAAGGTCGTCGCATCGAGCGCCCGCTGCGCGCCTACGAAGTCGCGATACGGTGCGTCGGAGCCGACCAGCGGCGCCGTGGCGCCGCACATCGCCTGAAGGAGCTGGACGCCCACGATGAAAATGGTCGCGGCATCCATCACGAGGTGATTCGACGTCACGACCAGATACCATTCGCGCGGCGACACGCGCAACACGTTCACGCGGGTCGCGAATTCGGTCGCCAGGTCCGGTGAGGCGGCCAGCAATGCCTGGATCCGCGCGTCGACCTCGGCACCCGATGCGGCGTCGTCGATCGCGATGGCGCAACGCGAGAGCGTTTCGTCGAGCGGGTGAATCACGTATCCCGGCTCGTGCTCGACCTCGTCGAACGTCGCGCGCAGCAATTCGTGTTCGCCAAGCAGATCCCGCCACCGGGCCGCCAGCCGATCCAGGTCGAGCCCGTCGCCAACCACGCGCCAGCCGACTGCGCAGTTGTAGGCGCGGCTGTCGCGGTGGCGGATCTGCTCGTACCAGATCGCAAACTGGTTGTACGAGAGCGGCACGCGGGCCGGCGTCCCGCCCTCCTTCACGGGCGTTGCCTCGACGTGAGCAGGTGCCGCGGCCTTGCCCATCGATGCGACCAGCCGTTCGTGGATGTCCGCGACGGTCGCGCTGTCGAAGAACAGGCTCGCGGGCAGGCTCAGCCCGAGTCGCCCCTGCAGTTCGCTGCGAATCCGGATCGTGCCGACCGAATCGAGCCCGAGTTCGTCCAGCGTCGAGGTCCTTGAAATCTGGTGCGACGCATGCCCCGTCTCCGCTGCGATCAGCCCGGTCAGCAGCGCGAACGCGCCGTCGGCCGTCGTCGTGGCCGCGTCCCGCCCGATCGCCGGCGCGGCGGCGTCGCGTGTCGCGGCCGTGTCGCCGGATCGCGCGGGCGCATCCCGGACGACGCGATAAATCGCCAGATGCGCCCCATGCGCGAGGCGCGCCATCGCCGCGATCAATGCCGCGCTGGCGGCTTTCGGGTCGAGCGGTTGCAGCCGTCGCAGCGAGCGCGACGGCGCGCGTCCCCCCACCCGCTTCAACATGCCGGTGTCCGCCCACGGCCCCCAGTCGACCACGATGGCCGGCAGGCCGAGCGACACGCCGTGCGCGGCCAGTCGTTGCAGTCCCGCGTTCGCGATCGCATACGAAATCTGACCCGGCGACTCGACGAACGACGCCAGCGACGAGAAATGCACGACGAACTCGATCGAGGGCTGCCCGTGCGCGTAGTCGTGCAGCACCGACGCACCGCGCAACTTGGCGCCGAGGACGGCGTCGAGCTGCGCCGAGTCGGTGTCCAGGATATTCCTGTCGGCGGTCGCGCCGGCCAGGTGAAAAATGCCGTCCAGCGCGCCCGCATGGGTGGTCAGCCACGCCCCGTCGACATCGGCGGCGGCCAGATCCGCGACGAGCAGCTGAATCGTCGCGCCGGACCGCTCCCGCAGGCCCGCAACCCACCGGTGATCCTCGTCGTCCGGCGTCAACGCGCGGCGACGCATCAGGACGAGGTTCCGGCATCCGCACGCGTCGACGAGATGTTCGACGAGATGTCTGCCCGCACCGCCGAACGCACCGGTCACGAGGTAACGGCCGTCGCTGCGCGGCTGAAGCGCTTGGTCGCCGTCGACTGCCGGCAAACCGGCCACGGTTTCGCGGCGCGCCAGCCCCGCGTCGTCGATACGCCACAGCGGTGTCGTGATCCGCCTCGGCGTCATGCCCGGCTTCGCGCCCCGTACCGCCACGATCGCGTCGACGACGCATTCGCCCACGACGGCTACCTCGAGCTGTGCCGCGTCCAGCGCGGGCAGCTCGGCCTGCAGATGAACCGCGAGCGCCTGCATCGTCGCGGCGCCCAGCACGTCCGGCGCGGCATGACCCGTCTCCGTCACGAGACACACCTGCAGCGGTTGGCCCGGTTGCCGGTCCGACACCGTCTCGACGCTGCGCCGCACGTCGCGAACGAACGCGGCTACCGCGCCGTAAGACGCTGCCCCGGACAACCACCCGTGGGGCGCCCACACGACGATCGTGCGCACGCGCGCGTCATCGGCCAGCGGGCGGTCGATCGGCGCGCCGGCGCGGTGCGATTCGCCCGGCAACGCGAGCGAGCAGCTCGCTGCGCCGCGCCCGGCAAGACCGTCGTGCCAGTGACCGGGCGCCGGCGCATCGGCCGGTGCGAGCAGCAGCCACGTTTCGCCGGTTAGCGGCGCGCCGGCCGACAGTTCCGGGACGCCGTCCCGCACCCATTCGACCCGGAAATGCACGTCATCGTGCTCGGCGGCCGGTTCCGGCAGGCTCACGCAGGTCACGCCATGAAGTGTTGCAACGTCCCGGCCGGATTCGTCCTGGACGCGCACGTCGCCGACCAGCATCGTGTCGCTCGACTCCCGAAGCACGGCCCGGCAAGTCAGCGCCGAAGACCAGCGCGCATCCGGATCGATCTGGATCGACTCGAGCGCAACGGGAGCGTAGGCGCTGTCCGGACGGCCGCGGCACACGCCGAGCGACTGGAAGCACGTGTCGATGAAGGCACTGTGACTGAGCGGCAGCTCGGGCTGCGTGTCGGGCGGTGCAATGCGGCAGCGTACTTCGCTGTCGCTGACGCGCTGGTATGCAACGATCCGCTGGAATAGCGGGCCGTACTCGACGCCCCGGCGCGCGTATTCGTCGAAGAACGCGTCCGGGCGCATCCATTCATCCGGCTGCTCGGCGAACGGACCGCTCGAAGGCGGCAGCGGCGCATGTTCCGGCGCAACGTGCACGCGTGCCAGTTCGGCATCGCCCTCGGCCGGCAGCCGGTACACGATCGCGTAGCGGCCATCGTGTGCGGGGCCGGTGATCTGGCAGGCCACCTCGTGCGTCGTGGCCGCATCGTCGAATACGAGCGGCCGGCTGACTGTCAGATCGTCGAGCCGAATCAGGGCGCCGGCCGGATCCTGCCGGGACGCCCGCGAAATGGCCTGCATCGCGAGCGATACACCCGTCGACAGGTAGAACGCGCCGGGTACGATCGCGCGGCCGTGAATCCGGTGCTGATTGATCCAGTCCAGCGCGGGCGTGCCGGGGTCGACCTGCAAGGTCGCGCGAAAATCGATGGCCGACCACGCCGGCGTATCGCGCAGTGCCAGCGCTTGCGTGCCGCCGCTGCTCGCGCGGGCGACGGCGTGCGGCCACGAAGCCGGCTGCAGCAGCGTGTGGTCGAACGGATATTTCGGCAGCTCGATGAACGGCTCACCGGCCTGCGCATCGCCGAATGCCTGCATGGCCTTCCGGATGTCCAGTGCGCCGCCCTCGGCGAGGCGTCCGGCAGCACGCAGGAACGTTTCGTCGTCGGCGCCGCGCCGGTCGATGCTGGGCAGGCACGTCAACACGCGTTGCGCCGCGCGCGCGGTGGCTGCGACGAGGCCGCAGAGCACCGGGCGCGGCCCGATTTCGAGCACCGCGTCGACGTCGTCGCCGACGATCCCGGCGGCGGCGGCCGCGAAATCGACGGGCCGCACGATCTGTTCGGCCCAGTATGCCGGCGAACCCAGCGCCGCTTCCATGTGCGCGGAACCGACCCGCCCTTCGACGGAGCTCACGAACCGGACGGATGGGCGTTTCACCGCGATATCGCCGGCCAGGAGACGCGATGCGTGAGCGGCGAATTCGTCTGCCGCGGATTGCATCAGGGGCGTATGAAAGGCGCCCTGCGTGTCGAGCGGCGTGACCGTCAGGCCTTGCCGCTGCGCATGCTCCGCAGCGGCCAGCACGGCCGTATCGGAGCCGGCGACCACGGTCGATTGCGGCGCATTCAGCGCCGACAGCCAGAGCCCGGCCGACGGCAGGCCACGATTGACCTCGTCGATCAGGGCTTCGACGATCGGTCGCGGTGCGGCGATCGACAGCATCTTGCCGGGGGCAGCCGAACACGCTCGCTCCATGGCGTCGGCGCGCGCGAGCACGAGGCGCGCCGCCGTGTCGAAGTCGAATGCGCCGGCGAACCACGCCGCGGCATATTCGCCGACGCTATGTCCGAGCACCGCGTAGGGTCGGCAACCGAGTTCCTGCCAGAACTGCGCGAGCGCGCATTGCAGGACGAGCAGCGAGAGTTGCGACGCCCGCTGTTCGCGCACGAGCGGCAGCGAGGCGCCGGCAGCCGGCTCGGTGGCCAGCATGCGCGGCAGCAACGGCGTGTCCCAGCCGGCGATGCCGTCGACGCGACCGGCGAATTCCGTGAGCAGCTCGCGGAATCGCCGGTTGGCGTTGAACAGCCCGTGAGCCATGCCCGCGTACTGGCTGCCCTGCCCGGTGAAGACCATCGCCACGCGCCGCAGCCGCGTCGTCGGGCCCGGTGCGGCGCAACGTTCGCGCAACCGCTCGACCAGTTCGGCCGGGCTGCTGGCCGTGACCGCGATCGATGCGTGCGGCCAGACCTGGCGATTGGCCAGCGCCGCGTCGCACATGGCCTGCATGTCGATACCGGGCGATGCGTCGATGGCATTGGCATAAGCGTCGGCCAACGCCTGAACCGACGCCGGTGTGCGGGCCGACAGGAACAGCAGGCTCGCGCCGGTCCGGCGCGCTGCCGCCGGCGTGGCCGAGCGTTGCGCGCGCGGCTCGCCCAGCACGACGTGCGCGTTGGTGCCGCTCATGCCGAACGAACTGACCCCCGCGATCAGTCGCCCGTCCGGGTCGCCGGGCTGCCAGCGCGTGGGCGTCGCAGGGATCACCCCCTGAAACCGCGCGAGCGGAAGATCCTCGTCGATATCGTCCGCCATGCAGTGCGGTGCGATTTGCCGCGCGGACAGGCACAGGGCCGCCTTGATCAGGCTCGCGATCCCGGCGCTCCCCTCGCAATGGCCGATATTGGCCTTGAGTGCCCCGAGATACAGCGCATGCGTGCGTGTGCCGAACACGTCCGCGATCGCGGACAACTCGATTCGGTCGCCGAGATCGGTGCCGGTTCCGTGTGTTTCGACATAGGAGACGTCGGCCGGCGTCACCGCGGCGCTCGCCAGTGCGTCTTCGATCACGCGCCGCTGGGCGGCCTGCGACGGCGCGGTGATCCCGTTGCTGCGGCCGTCGCTGTTCACGGCGCTGCCGAGCAGGTTCGCGTAAATTCGCTTGCCGGTGCGCACGGCGTCCGATTCGCGCATCAACACGACGGCGCCGACGCCTTCGCCGCGCGCAAAGCCGTCGGCGTGTCGCGTAAAGGTCTTGCAGCGACCGTCGGCGGCCAGCATGCCGGCCTGCGCCAGATCCACGCTGTAGTCATGCGTCAGCATGAGCGACGCGCCGGCCACGATCGCCGCGTCGCATTCGCCCGCGGCCAGCGCGCCGAGCGCCTGGTGAACCGCCACCAGCGACGACGAGCAAGCGGTATCGACGACCAGCGCGGGTCCTTCGAGCCCGAGGTGATAGGCGATCCGCCCCGCGGCCATGCTGCCCAGCGCGCCGCGGCTCAGGAATCCGTTGTAGTCGCCGCTGCTTGCCATGCGGCGCGCATAGTCGAGCGTGCTGAGACCGACGAACACGCCCCAGCGCTGCTTCCTCAGTGACGACGGGTCGAGCCCCGCGTCCTCGATGGCGTGATAGCTCGTTTCCAGCAGCAGCCGATGCTGCGGATCCATGTAGATCGCCTCTTTCGGCGCGATCGAGAACACGGTCGGATCGAATGCCCACGGCGAGCGTGCCAGGAAGCCGCCGTGCAGCGCGTGCGGCGGCGTCGCGGCGCCGTCCGCGCCGAAGCGGCCGGCCGGCATCGGCCCGGTGGTTTCCCGCCCTTCCAGCACGACCGCGCGGAACGCGTCGAGAGAATGGGCGGCTCCGGGCAACTCGCATGCCATGCCGACAACGGAGATCTCCCCCGGTACCCGTTCACGCTGCTTCATTGCTCGACTCCGTCGTTTCGTTGTTCTGTTCCGTTCCGCTCTGCGCGTCGATCTGTTGCAGCGCGCATTGCACCGAACGGCAGGCGCCTTCGAAAAAGCCCTGCAGGTCCGAATACGCTTCGCCGCAGATGTGCACGCGCCGGTTGTCCGGATCGCTGCCGATACTGAACGCGGCCAGTTGCCGGATCACGTCCGCCGACCGGTAGCCGGGGCGCCAGAAATGCACGCCTGCGCCGAACGGCGCCATGCTCCAGTCGCGGATGCCCCATTCGAGGATGCGCGGCGTGTCGTCGCGGGAGAACGTCTGCTGCAGGGTCCGGACGAGCGCCGCCTTCAGGCGTTCGCCCCGGTTGCGATACGGGGCCGACTGCCAGCCGCGGCGGCCTTCGTCCGTGTCGATCAGGTTGGCCCAGTACTGATGCCACGGTTCATCGCTGTAGAACATCGCCATGCCGTACCGTTCGGGCTGTCGCGGGTGGACTTCGAAATGCGCGGCCCGGACCATCGCGCCTTCGCCGCTGCCCGGCGGGGTGTCGGCGGTCCACCACGGGTCCTCGACGACGCAGCATGCCCACGTGATCGGGAACGGGACGACGGCATCGAGGCTGGCGGTCACGGCCGGCGGCAGGCAGCGGGCCAGATCCCGGAGCGGGCGCTGCGGCAGCGCGAGCACGACGCGCCCGCACTCGACGACGACGCGGCGCCGCTCCGCAGCCGACACGTCTTCGATCGTCGCGGCGAGGGTGCCGTCGGGCTGCTCCGACAAGTCGACGAGCGCGCGATTCAGGACCACGTCGACGCCCAGCGCGCGCACCGCGCGGCTGGCGTGGTCGATCAGCGCTTGCATGCCGCCGACCGGCAGGTACGACGGACGCGCGAGCAGGCGCAAATCGAGCAGGGTCGCGATCCATTCCGCGGCATTCGGATTCGCGTTCTTGAAGTTGTAGAACGCCCCCTTCTCGCGCGTGAACTCGACCGCTTCATGGCTCAGCACGTTTGAGAGCACGTTCCAGATGCCCTGCTGGTAAAGCGGCATGCCGTCGAACTGCGCGTCCGTACGGAATCGCGCCAGCGCCTCGGACCGGCCCGGCCGGTCGAAACGGTCGCCGTCGAGGTCCCACTGGTCCGCGACGATCACGCGCACCGCATGCATCAGCAGCGCCCACGGCGGATCGTGCGCACGCGGATCTGCCAGCAGCGCGCGCTCGTCCTCGGTCAGCCGCTCCGCACACGGACGGATCGACGAACCCGCCTCATGCGACGAAATGGGTTGCACGGGTACGCCCAGCGCCTGCACGAACGCATCGACGAGCGGTTGAAGATCGGGTTCGATTCGCACGGCGCCATATTCGGCGCGAAATGCACCGGACAGCATCTCGTCGGTCTGCACCCGGCCGCCGACGCGCGACAGCATCTCGTACAACCGGACGCGCAGTTCGGGGCGACGCTTCTTCAGTTCATAAGCGGCATACAGGCCGGCCAGGCCGCCACCGGCGATCAGTACATCGGTATCCAAAAGAATTCTCCGTCTGGAAGACCCGGCGCCGCGTGCGGCGGCCGGCGTCGTGCTCATGCCGTTGCAAGCCGCGAGTGGATTTCGCGCGCAAGCAGGTCGATCGTGTAGTACTCGAACATGTCTTCAGCCCGGAGGGACACCCCGAAGGCGGCGCTGAGCCGTAGCGACAGCGCCTGCACGCCCAGCGAATCGAGCCCGATGTCCGCGAACGGCTCGTCCCGGTCGATCGGCGCATCGCTGCCCAGGCCGATCAGCTCGGCCAGCACGCGGCCGATTTCGGACTCGACGTCGCTGGCCGGCGCGTCCTCCGCGCGGGCGCGCTCGGTGGCCTGGCGGCAGAGGTCGACGAGCGCCCGCCGGTCGGCCTTGCCGCTCATCGCCTGACGGGGAATCTCCGCGACCGCGACCCAGTCCTTGGGCAGCCAGGCGGCCGGCAGCGTGTGAGCCGCGGTTTCGCTCAGTGCCCGCATCCACGCGGTGTCGTGGCCGTCGGCCAGGACCACGATCGCGGTCAGCCGGTCGCCGACCACGAGCGCCGTGGCATCGCGCACCATCGGCGAGCGCAGCACCGCGGATTCGATCTCCGCCAATTCCACGCGCTGGCCGTTGATCTTCACCTGGTCGTCCACGCGCCCCACGCAGTGGACCAGGCCATCGGCATCGACCCGGCAGACGTCGCCGGTCAGGTAGATGCGCGAGTACACCGCCAGGTCGCCGACCTCGAACAGCGGATTCGCGATGAAGCGCAGCGCCGTTTCCGCGGCGTCGTTCACATAGCCGTTGGCCAGCGCCGCGCCGCTGATGCACAGCTCGCCCTCTTCCCCCGGCGCCGGGGGCACGACCGCATCGGTCACGCCGTCCGCCGCGGTTCGACGCAGGTAGAAGCGCGTGTGCGAAACCGGCGCACCGATCGGCAGCGAATCCCGCGGCGCGTCGTCGTAAGGCCATGCGCTCGCCATGATCGTCGCCTCCGTCGGCCCGTACACGTTGTGGACGACCGTGTCCGGCAGCAGGCGCCGTGCGCGTTCCGCGAGCGACGGACGGAAGACCTCGCCGCCGACGCAGATCGCCTTCAGGCTCGTGCATTGATCGAAGCCCGGCGTTTGCGTGATGAGGTTGAACATCGTCGGCACGGTCGTGATGTGCGTCGCCGCATGCCGCCGGATGGCGGCCACGATCTCGACGCTGTCGATCCGGTGCGTGCCGCCGAGAAAGCACACCGTCGCGCCGATCGTCAGCGGCGCGAGCAGCTCGTGCATGGACGGATCGAAGCACGGGTTGATACTTTGCAGCCAGCGATCGTCCTCGCGGAATCCCAGGTAGCCGATGATCCAGCTGAAGTGATTCCACGCAGCCGCATGCGAGACGGCAACGCCCTTCGGCAGCCCGGTGGAACCCGACGTGAAAATGACGTAGAGCGGATCGTGCAGTTCGGCATCGAGTCCGAGATTGTCGGACGACAACTCGCTCGCCCGCTTCAGCGCCACGTAGACGTCGCTTTGCGGCACGCCGCCGAGCTGCGTCATCGCGCGGCCTTCCAGGGCGGTCAGCACGAACGCGATTCGCGCGCGCTGGACCATGTGACGCATGCGGTCCTCGGGGCACGCCGCATCGACCGGCACGTAGACGGCCCCGCACTTCACGATGGCGAGCAACGCGACCAGCCTGACGGGATCGTGATCCGTGCACACGCCGACGGCCTCGCCGGCGCGGATGCCGACTTCATCGCGCAGGAAACGCGCGAGCCGGTTCGCGCGTGCATTCAGTTCACCGTAGGTCACGCTTTCGCGATCCGAGACCGCCGCGATGCGTTCGGGCCTCGCGGCCGCGCACTGTTCGAAGACCCGATGCGGGATGTGGGGTGAATAGATGGATTCAGTCATCGCAGGATTCAGGACGAAGGGATTGAACGATCGAAGCGACACATGCGACGTGCGGCTCCGAGAGCATTGAAAAGTGATTGCCGGGTACTTCGATGCCCTGCACGCGATGCTGGAGCGCGAGCGCATGCCAGTCGGGCAGCAGAGGCTCGCGCGCGTGCAGGCATGCCACGCGCGTGGCGGGCGCCGCGACGGTGCGATGGGACTTCAGCAAGGCCAGGCACGTCTGGCGCATGTCGAGTACCTCGCGCAGGCGGGCGGCGGGCATGCGCCGATGCAGGCGGGCGTCGATGTCGCCGTCGCTGGGTGATTCGGCGAGGAAGCGATCGGCTTCCGCCGGCGGAAACATCGCCTTGAGCAGCGTGATGCGCTCCGTGCGGTCGTTGCTCGCGCGTTCGCGTGCCGCGAGGGCCAGCGACGGATCGAGGCTGACCACGACGCCGAGGCGCTTGCCGCGCTTCTCCAGCAAGGCGGCCATTTCGCGCGCCACCACCGCACCGAAGGAGTGACCGCCGATCCAGTGGAACGGCCGGTCGTCGATCTCGCACAGGGCATCGGCATATCGGCGCGCGAGATCCTTCAGGTCGGCGGCCTGCGCGAGTTGCGCCTGCACACCGCGAAACGCGCGGACGCGGAACGGCAGCCGCGCGGCCAGCGGCGCGAACGGCACGACGCTGCCGTCGGCGCCGTGGATCAGGGTCAGCACGGCATCGCCTGCGTCGCGCATCGCGCGCCCGGCGAGCACCCGTGTGACGTCGACGATCGGATCGACGCTCAACTGATCGGCGAGTTCGGATGCCGCGCGGCGCCACAGGTCGCCGATGGCGGCCGCGAGCGCCGGAGCGCCGGCAACGCTGACCTGCCACGCGTTCGCCTGCATCGGGTCGTGCGGCCGGAGCACGACGGGGCCGTCCGCCGCGCCGTGGACCTCGAGCGCCCATTGATCGATGGCGGCGCCGGCTTCGGCGCCCCCCGCTGCGTCGAGGCGGTCGGCGACCCGTCGAACCAGCGTGCGCAGAGGCCCGGCAAGCTCGAGCGATCCGAGCGTGATCGTCGGGGCCGCGCCAACGACAGCCGAACGTCTGCGGATCGTGATGGTCGCGTCGTTGCCGCAATCGACGCCGCGCACCCCGGCACGGCACAACGCCGCGAGAAAACCGTAATGGAGCGGCGCTCCGAGAACCTGGGCCAGGCTGGCCCGCAGGCGCGGGGCAATATCGTCCGTCCGCATCATTCTGTATTTATCCGATTTGCAAACCGCGTGTTTCTTTGAACATGCTGAAAATATATTAATTTTTCAATAACTGTTGCGGTGTGTGATTAGACAATCAAAATCTTCTGACGTGAACCTGCAATATCTGACAGACATCCCTGACATAAACATCAGGTGTCGAGGAGGTAAATAAAACTGTCTGTTTTGACAGCAATCATTTCGAGAAAATACTCGATACAATCCCCCTCCGCGCCACCTGATACGTCATGAAAATCAATTAAATCAACATCGGACCATCGAGAGGTTTTAAATGGAAGTCAAAGCACCTGAGAGCGAATCGGCTCGTACGATTCGTCAAGAAATCGCCTCGTTCCTGCGCAGCAAAAGCAATCTCCCCGTCACCGCGGAACACGCGACGGAGAAGCTTCTCGCCAAATCGCTGGACCTGGACGAAATCACGCGCCGTCGCGAGGCCTTCGCGACTCACGCGGAGATCGACGGCACCGCGGTGCTTGCGAACTACGAACTTCTGCATGGCGTGAAATATCTGGATCGACTCATAAACTGCGAAAAGCAGCAGGTCGATGCAAAATGTATTGTCGCGATCCTCAGAGGGGCGGAAATCTGCCTGAATAACATTTCAGTCCTCGCCGACCGGATCATCGACGACGTCAGTCATTCACGCTTTGGCGACGTTTCGATCAAGATTACGTGGATGAATCATTTCAACGATTCGCTGCACCGCTTTTCGCAGTTGCTGGTGCAAACGGATCTCGGCCGCAATGGCGGGGACTTTCTGTCGATCGAGGATTCGTCCACCTATCAGGCTGCCGCGAAAAAGACCGAAGCGATGTACGAAGCGCTCAAAACGGCGCCGGAATCGGTCCTCGACCTTTCCGAGAAGGATCTCGACGATCCGCAACGCTTCACGTTCTTTCACACCTTCGTCAATACCAATTACGAAACGATCTGGCTGGCCGTGCTGCGCCATGTTCGCGTACCGGGCGTGTTTCGCCACGAAGGCGAAAGCGCCGAGGCGTTCTATCAGCGGGTCGTGCAGAACGACGAGGTGCGCGATGCGGTCAACTGCGTCGATCTCAAGGATCCGACGTACCTGATGCAGTTTCGTGCGTACCACCAGATCAGCGAAGTCCTGGTGGGCCTCGTCAACGACGTCATCGCGGATTCGATTCTGGCGCTCGTCGACGAAGCGAACGAATCGTTCGAACATGAAGCGACGTCGCTGGCGATGTGCAACAAATTGCTGCAGATCGTCACCGACAACATCAAGCCGATCGTGCGAACGCTCAGTCCGAAGGCTTACTTCGCGATCCGGCCGGCGCTTGGCATCACGAGCGGCTCGCATTCGCACAATCTCCGCAAGGGGCTGTTCCTGACGATCTACCCGCTGCTGGTACGCTCGCTCCGTCTGCGGCTGGTGCAATTCAACGAAACGGCCGCGCGCGACGACGACGCCGTGCTCGAGCAAGCGCAGCAGGTGCTGCGCCTGAACACGCAACCGGAACTCGCCGCGATGATTCGCCAGACGGTCTACGTGTACCAATACGTGCGGACATGGCGTGACGAGCACATTCAGTTCGTCAAGACGCAGATCGGCGTGAGTCCGGAAGACAATACGCCGACCGCGTCGATTTCGGGCGCCGAAAACGCGGCCCAGACAGCGCACAACTTCCGCAGCACGCACCTGAACGACCCGATCGGTCCGCTTTACGAGGCCACGCTCGGCAAACGCCCGCCTGCCCCGTTCTCGATCGTCCATCCGGGACGTTTCGACGAGCACATGGCGTTCTTCACGGCGAATGCCGTCAAGGCGATGTACGCCGACGTGCAGCAACGCGCGCAGCGCAAGCGAGACCGCGCGGCCCGCGTGGGAGGCGCGTCGTGACGACCTTGCCGCTGGTGATGGTGACGGGCGCGAGCTCCGGTATCGGCGCGGCGGTCGCGCGTGCGTTCTCGGCACTGGGGCATCCGCTGCTGCTGGTGTCGCGGCGGCTGGCCGAGCTGCAGTCGCTCGATTTGCCCAACGCCGTATGCGTCGCGGCGGACGTGACCGACGAGCGTGCGGTGCGATCCGCGGTCCAGGCCGCGCAAGCGCAGTTCGGCGGTGTAGATTGTCTCGTGAACAGCGCGGGAACGATGTTGCTCGGCGAGCCGCTCGAGCAATCGGCCGACGAACTCCGGACCATGCTGGACGTGAACGTCGTCGGCACGATGAATGCGATTCACAGCGTGCTGCCGGGCATGGTCGAGCGGCGGCGAGGCAGCATTTTCAACGTCAGCTCGATCACCGGACGCCAGGCCTTTCCGTTTCATTCGGCCTATTGTGCGTCGAAGTTCGCCGTGCACGGGATGTCTGCCGGGCTCGGTGCCGATCTCGGTCAGCACAATATCCGCGTGTCGACCATCGCGCCCGGCGTGGTCGACACGCCCCTGCTCGACGCAACGACGTCGGAGTCCGCCAAGACCATGTTCCGTGAGTGGATGAGTTCGCTGGAATCGGTCCTGCATCCCGACGACGTCGCACGCACGGTGTGCTTCGCCTATGCGCAGCCGCAGCACGTTTGCATGCGGGAGATTTTTCTGACGTCCACCGCGCAAACGTCGTGAAGCAAGCCGCCTCGCGATGCGTCGCGAGGCGCCGGGCAGACTGGCCGGGTGCCGTTCGCAGCCATCGCGGCGGTACGGCGGCACGGCCGGCGGAGGTCGCCGGCTGTCCGATCCCGCCCATCAAACAGCCGGTGTAATGAACTGCGCCCCAAAAGCTGGATATCGATCCGGCCTTTGGGGCGTTTGTCTTGACGCCCTGTCCGATCGAGCGCGGACATTCGAACCGCTCGCCTGCCTCGTCGCAAAGACGGCCCGCCCATCTCCGGCGAGCGATGAAGGTTGCGGCATGTCGCGGCGACCGGGATCGACGCGATTTCCGATTGGTCAGTTTGGAAATGAAATCATGATGTTGTGATAAGAAAAGTTATCCGGATAGATGCATCGTTTTATCCAACTGCATGTTCCGCGACAGACTATCCGGCGCGTCAAGCGGCCGGAAAATCGGTCCCCTCGGTGAGATCGCGCCATGCTTCGAAATTCGTGCGCAGCGCATCGAGGCGCTTGAGCGCAACCTCGAGTGCCGCCTTGCCGAGCAGCAGGCGCAACGGCGGCGCATTCGATTCCAGCGCGGCGATCACCGCGGCGGCCGCCTTGACCGGGTCGCCCGGCTGATGCCCCGATACCGCTCTCGTCGCCGCGCGGCGCTTGCCGGCCGTGGGCGCGTAATCGTCGATCACCGTACCGGAGGCAACCATCGAACGACCGGCCCATTCCGTCCGAAACGCGCCAGGCTCGACGATCGTGACCGCGATGCCGAGCGGCGCGACTTCATGCGACAGCGATTCGGACAGCGCTTCGACCGCGAACTTCGTTGCGTGGTAGTAGCCGGTCGCGGCGAATGCGACGAGGCCACCCAGTGACGAAAAATTCACGACGCGGCCGCAACGTCGCGCCCGCATGCCGGGCAGCACGGCCCGGGTGACAGCCAGCAGGCCGAATACGTTGGTCTCGAATTGCGCGCGAATGGCCTGGTCTTCGCCCTCCTCGATCGCGGCGAGATAGCCGTATCCCGCCGCGTTCACCAGGACGTCGATATGGCCGAAGCGTGCTTGTGCGGCGGCAACCGCATCGGCTATCGATACCGGATCGGTGACATCCAGGCGCACCGTCATCGCGGTATCGGGATATCGGCCGGCGAGGCTCGCCACGGCGTCGGGCTGCCGGACCGCCGCACGACACGCCAGCCGCGTGCCAACGCCTGTTCCGCCAGCTCGCGGCCCAGGCCGGAGGAACTGCCGGTCACGAACCAGACCGAATCTTCAGGACATGCTGCCATCGTTGCACCCTCCTCTTTCGACGAAATGCAGGTGCAATGGTGGCGCCGCGGCGATCTCGCGCGTTAGTCCGTTAAGATCAAGGTCTTGCACGATCCTGCCAAAGTGCGTGTCGCGTGCATCCTTACTTCGGGGCCGGCCCTCCATGTCCGCAAACCAGCAGTCGGCGCTTCGCCGGATCGTACGGCGACATTGCAGGCAGCCACGTCAGGCGACGTCGTTGCCGAACGTCACGTTGTTCAACTGCCCTCATCCGACGAAGCCGGTGCGCAGCTTCTACGAGCCGCGCCTGTGCGTGGTGCTTCAGGGCCGCAAGCGCGTGTTGCTCGGGCAGTCGGTGTACGACGCTGGGGTGTCGCAGTGCCTGATCGCCACGGCCGACGTGCCGGTGACGGCCTGCGTGACCGATGCGCATCCCGACCACCCGCACCTTGCCGTGACCTTGGCGCTCGACCGCCTGCGCGTTGCCGAGGTCTGGTCGACGATGCCGGCGCGGCCCGGATCGAAAGACCGCGTGGGCGGGCTGGTCACGGGCGCACTGGAGCCGGACCTGATCGATCCGCTGACCCGCTTGCTGACCATTCTCGACCGGCCGGAAGACGCCGCGGTGCTCGCGCCGATGATCGAGCGCGAGATCATTTACCGGCTGTTGCAAGGCGCGTTCGGCCCGGTGGTTGCCGGGATCGTCAACGACCCGAACCTCACGCGGATCAGCCGCGCGACCTGCTGGCTGCGCGAGCACTATCGTCAGCCGTTCCGGATCGACGAACTGGCGGCGCTCGTCGGGATGAGCGTGACCTCGCTGCATCGCCATTTCAAGGCGATCACGGCGATGACGCCACTCGACTACCGGCGCGAGATCAGACTGGAAGAAGCCCGACGGCGCATCCTGTCGGGCGGTGCGCGCGTGGGGGAGATCGGGATCGACGTCGGCTACGACAGCGCATCGCAGTTCAGCCGCGAATATCGGCGGCATTTCGGCCGGACGCCCAGTGACGAGGCCGAGCACGTGCCGCCGGACAACACGGCGGCGATGCCCGGCGTTTGAGCGTTCCTCCGTCGCTCACTCGCCCGGCCGCTGGACAGCCGTCCGCGAGGCCGGCCATCCGTTTTTCCGGATCAGCACGTCGGGCGTCAAATGGCTGCACCGCTCGACGCCGAGCATCGCCATGTTCCGGTCCACTTCATCGTGCAACAGGCCGATCGCGTGCAGCACGCCGGCTTCGCCGGCCACGGCCGCCGCGTAATTGAACGGCCGCCCGACGAATACCATGCGGGCGCCCATCGCGATGGCTTTCAGCACGTCCGACCCGCGACGAAAGCCGCTGTCGATCATCACCGGATAATCCGCCCCGAGCGCGCGAATCACGTCGGGCAGGATCCGCATCGGCGAGACCGCGCCGTCCAGCTGGCGGCCACCGTGGTTCGACAGGATGATGCCGTCGGCACCCGCGTCGCGGGCGATCACGGCATCGTCCACGCCGAGAATGCCCTTGATCACCAGTTCGCCCTTCCATTCCTGCCGGATCCGCTTCAGATGCGTCCAGTCGAGATGGTCGCGCGCGGAGAAATCCCGCAGTACCGAGGACGACAGGATCGGTGCGCCGCGTGTTGCGAAGGAGTTCTCGAAATGCGGCATGCCGTGCGCGAGCAGCGTCCGGGCGAAGGTGCCGGCCAGCCAGCGCGGGCGCGTGAGGCCGTCCCAGAACAGGCGCGCCCCGGGACGCAGCGGCGTGGTGAAGCCGGTACGCACGTTGTTTTCGCGATTGGCGGACACGGGGATGTCCACCGTGATTACCAGCGTCCGGTAGCCGGCACGCGCGACGCGTTCGAGCAATGCGGTGATGCGGCTCGGATCGCCTGGCAGGTACGCCTGGAACCAGGTGCCCGGCGCAGCGGCGGCGACCTCCTCCAGCGGGATGAGCGACGAGCCGCTCATGATCGATGCAATGCCCGCGCGCTGCGCGGCACGCGCCAGCACGATGTCGCCGCGATAGGCCGACAGCGCATGGATCCCCATCGGCGCGATGCCGAACGGCGACGCATAGCGCCGTCCGAACAGTTCGACCGTCTGTTGCCGCTGCGAAACGTTGCGCAGCACGCGCGTGGCAAACCCGTACTCGTCGAACACGGCGCGGTTGTCGTCGCGTGTGCGGTTGTCTTCCGCCGCGCCGCTGACATAGCCGAAGATCGGGCGCGGCAGCACGCGCCGCGCCGCCGCCTCGAAGTCGTGAAGGCTCAGCATGTTGCGCAGCGCGCGAGGCGGTCGCGTGTTTGCCAGGGGGCGGCTTGCTCCGGGAAGGGATGAGGCGGACGAGGTCATTTCTGCGGCCTGTTTTCGAATCGGTGCCGGAATTTTAGGTACGCGCGAGGCGCTTAAAAAGCGATAATCTTCCAATGAATTTGTTCGATAAAAGCGAAAGACAATGGCCACCCCGACTCTCAAGCAACTCGACGCGTTCTACTGGGCGGCGACCTGTGCAAACTTCTCGACCGCCGCGCAACGGCTGCATCTGTCGGTGTCGTCGCTGTCCAAGCGCATCAACGAACTGGAACAGGTCGTCGAGCGCACGCTGTTCGACCGGAGCGGCCATCGGGCCGTCCTGACCGACGCCGGCGAGGCGCTGTTGCCGGCCGTGGTGCGGGTGCTGGAGTCGGTCGCTGCGCTGCAGGAATCGGTCGCACGGGACGAAGGGTTGAGCGGCCGGCTGCGCTTCGGGGTCGGCGAGCTGTCGGCGCTGACGTGGCTGCCGCGCTTCGTCGCGGCGGTGCAGAAGCTGCATCCGAAGCTGGCGCTCGAGCCGTATGTCGACGTGGGCGCGGCGCTGGAGGAGAAAGTCGATGCCGGCGAACTGGACTTCGCGGTCATCGCCGGCCGGTCGTCGCGCGGCAGCGTGCTGTCACAGCCGGTGGCGGAAGCACGGTTCGCGTGGATGGCGGCCGAGGCGCTGGTCGGCAGCACGCGCGTGCTGACGCCGGCGCTGATCGCCAGCCATGCGCTGGTGCTGCTGCCGTCCGGCTCGGGCGTGACGCGCATTCTCGACGACTGGCTGCTGGCGTGCGGCATCAATCATGCGCGCCGGATCGCATGCAACAACTGGAGTGCGGTCGCCGGCATGCTGGGCGAAGGCGTCGGCATCGGCTTCCTGCCCGTCGACTGGGCGCGTGCGCGGCTGGGCGGCAACCTCGTGGAGCTGACGAGCGAGCCGCCGCTGGCGCCGCTCCAGTATGCGTTCCAGTGGCGCCGCGGCGACGTGCGCGGGTTGATTCCGTCGATGCTGTCGCTGGTGCGGCAGTATGCGGATTTCCGCTGATGCGTGACGGCCGCCCGGCGTCAGGCGCGGGCGGCCCGGATGAAGCGTGCCGTCGTCACGCTTCGTCGATGCGCGAGACCCGCTTGGGATCGGGCATCCACAGGTAGCACAGCAGCGACACCAGCACGCATGCCGACACGTAGTAGAAGAACCACGCTTCGTGTCCGATGCTCTTCATCCACAGCGCGACATACTCGGCCGTTCCGCCGAACAGCGATACCGTGATCGCGTAAGGCAACCCGACACCCAGCGCCCGCACGCCGACCGGAAACAGTTCGGCCTTGGCCACCGCGCTGACCGACGAATACAGGCTGACGATCAGCAGCGCGACGACGATCAGCGCCAGCGCGCTGCCGGTCGTCTGGACCCCGCGGAGCGCCTGGAAAATCGGCACGGTGCAGAGCGTGCCGAGCACGCCGAACGCGATCAGCAGCGGACGACGGCCGACGCGATCGGACAGGCTGCCGAAGACCGGCTGCATCGCGACGAATGCAAGCAGGCTGATCACCGAGACCATCGATGCGTCGGCCTTGCTCATCCCCGCGCTGTTGACGAGGAATTTCTGCATGTACGTCGTGTACGCATAAAACGCGACCGTCCCGCCGAGCGTCAGCCCGGCGACGATCAGGCATTCGCGCTTGTGGTGAAACAGGTCGGCGATCGATGCGTGGCGACGCTTGCTCTGGCGATGCTGTTCGAACGATGCCGTTTCCTTCATGTTGCTGCGCAGGAAGATCGCGCTGCAGGCCAGCAGCGATCCGAGCAGGAACGGGATGCGCCATCCCCAGCTTTCGAGCTGCGCGGTCGTCAGGAAAAACTGCTGCAGCACGACCAGGACGCCCATCGCGAGCAATTGGCCGAGCGACAGGGTCGCGAACAGGAAGCTCGAATAGAAGCCGCGGCTGGACGGATCGGCCATCTCGCTCAGGTACGTCGCCGAACTCGCGTATTCGCCGCCGAGGCTGAGCCCTTGCAGCAGCCGCGCGAGGACCAGCAGCACGGGCGCGGCAATACCGATGGTGTCGTAGCCGGGTGTGAGCCCGATGATCAGCGAGCCGACGCACATGGCGAGCACCGAGACGAGCAGCGCGGCCTTGCGCCCCCGGCGATCCGCGTACATGCCGACGAGCCAGCCGCCAATCGGGCGCATGATGAAGCCGACGGCAAAGATGGCCGCGGTGTTCAGCAACTGCACGGTCAGGTTGCCGTTGGGAAAGAACGCTTTCGCGAAGTACAGCGAAAACGCCGAATAGACATACCAGTCGTAATACTCGATGAGGTTGCCGACCGATCCGCTGAAGATGGATCGGAGGTTCGCGAGGGTTCCGGTCGGCCGGGATTCCGTGGCCGTTGCAAGAGGGCTGACGCGCGACACGTAATGTCTCCGTTTCGATTGTGCTCGTTGTCCACGCAAGCGCTGGCCGCGGGCGGGCCGCTTGCGATCGGGTGCGGCAAGGTTAGAAGAGACGTTGCGTTGTAGAAAGCGAAATAATGACAAGGAACCTGTTCGCTTTATGGAAACACCAGGTTGGACGATTCCCCGCTCCCCCGCCACCTTCCCCGAATCGCGCCTCTTTTCTTGATGCCGGGCAATCAGGTTTTGTTCGCCTGAACGCCTTGTCCAGCAAGGCGCTACACGCTCCAGATACATTGGAATACAAAATATCGCATGCGATTTAATCGAATGCGCTTGACGCGATCGGCCGCCGGGACCAAACTGCGTCGCATGCGATTGAATCGCATCTGACACAAACCTCAACTGACGGAGCAAATGATGAGCAAGATCGAAAAAGTGCTGTACACGGGCAAGACGCATACGACTTCCGGTGGCCGCGACGGTGCGGCCCGCAGTTCCGACGGCCGCCTCGACATCCAGTTGTCGTCGCCGGGCAGCGCCGGCACCGGCACCAACCCGGAACAGCTGTTCGCGGCCGGCTGGTCGGCTTGCTTCATCGGCGCGATGCAGCTTGCGGCGCGTGCCGCGAAGGTGACGCTGCCGGCCGGTCTCGCGGTCGACGCCGAAGTGGATCTCGGCACCGGCGGCAACGCGTACTTCCTGCAGGCCCGGCTGAACGTGAGCGTGCCGGGGCTCGATCGCGAGGTCGCGCAACAGATCGTCGACGCCGCACACCAGACCTGCCCGTACTCGAAAGCGACGCGCGGCAACATCGACGTCGACATCCGTATCGCCTGAACTTATGTCGGGCGGCCGAGCGCCGCCCTGCCGAAACTCCGATTCCTTTTCTATCGAGGTGAATGATGAAAGTCCAATTGATCGCTGCCCTGCTCGTCGCGGTATCCGCCGCTGTTGCCGCACCGGCGTTTGCCAACGAAACGACCGTGACGCGTGCGCAGGTGCGTGCCGAACTCGCGCAGCTTCAACAGGCCGGCTATCCGCTGAACCGTGCCACCGACGCGACCTACCCGAACGATCTGCAGGCCGCGTTGACGCAGATCCATGCCGACGATGCCGTCGCGGCCAACGTGCCGGTGTCCGGCTACGGCAGCAACGGCGCCGCCGCGACGCAATCGGGCCGCCGGCCTGCAGTCAGCGTGGCCGAGCGCTCGGTGTACTTCGGTCATTGAGCGTCGCGCCGGTACGTGCCCCCTGATTCCTTTCCAGTTTCCAATTTGTCGAGGTGAATGATGAAAACCCGCTTGATCGCTGCCCTGCTCGTCGCTGTTTCCGCTTCCGCTGCCGCACCGGCGTTCGCCGGCCAGGCCGTCGTGTCCCGCGCGCAGGTGCGTGCCGAGCTCGTCCAGCTCGAACAGGCCGGCTACCGTCCGGGCCGCGCGAATGATCCGCATTACCCGGACGACCTGCAGGCCGCATTGACACGCATTCACGCGAACGACGCCGTGGCGGCCGAACCTTCCGCATCGTCCGGTTACGGCCGCGACGCTGCCGCCACGACGCAGTCGGGCAGCCGGCCTGCGACGCGCATCGCCGAACGTTCGATCTACTTCGGTCATTGAATGAAACCGCGAACGGCGCCGATGGCCGGCGTGCGGTGCGCGACCCCCGAATGCCTGTTTCCCTGTCGAGGTAAATGATGAAGCCCCAACTGATTGCCGCCCTCCTCGTTGCCGTATCGGCCTCCGTCGCCGCACCGGCGTTCGCCGGCGAAAGCACCGTCACCCGTGCGCAACTGCGTGCGGAACTGGCCGCGCTGCAGAAGGCCGGCTACCTGCCGAACCGTCCCAACGATCCGAACTACCCGGACAATATCCAGGCGGCGCTGAACCGGATTCACGACAGCGGTGCCGTCGCGGCCGACACGCAGGCAGCCGGTTACGGCAGCGACGCCAGCGGCGCGACGCAGTCCGGCAGCCGCAACGTGGCTCGCACGGTCGAGCGCTCGGTTTATTTCGGCCATTGAGCGTGGCGCGACGAAACCGGTCGCCAACCTCTGCCAAATAAAGCGCATGCGATGCAATCGCATGCGCTTTTTGTTGTTGGAGGCGGCGGAATTTGAATCGACAGCGCTACCTGCCCGGCCAATCCCGGTCTATGCTGTGCGCCACCCCATCTTCATTCGAGGAGCAGCCGATGCCGGATGCCACGACCGGAAACGCGACAGGCGAAACGCACGTGCTCGACCGCGTTGCCTGGAACGCACTCACGGGCAAGCAGCGCCGCTTTGCGCTCGGCAATGACCGCGCGTGGCGGTTTCCGGCGGCCATTGCGCCATTTGCCGCGATCGCCGACTCGAGTGCAGCGTCGTTCGGCGCGCTGTCCGAACTGGTTGCCGCGCACGGGCCAACGGCCCTCGTCACGCCGGACGAGATCGAGCCGCCGGCGGGATTGCCGGTGATCCGGCGCGCGACGCTGTTGCAAATGGTCTGGCAAGGAACACCCGATTCGGCGTATGAATCGGAGCATGTCACGCTCGGCGAAGCCGATGTACCGGACATGCTCGCACTGACCGCCGCCGCGCAGCCGGGCCCGTTCGGCCCGCGTACATTCGAGCTCGGCCGCTACATCGGCGTGCGCAGCGAAGGCCGGCTGGCCGCGATGGCCGGCGAGCGGATGCAGCTCGATGGCTACACGGAGATCAGCGCCGTGTGCGTGGACGCCGCGTTTCGGCGGCAAGGTCTTGCGGCGCGCTTGATCCGGTCGTTGATTGCGTCGATTGCCGCACGGTCGGAAACGCCTTTCCTGCATGTCCTCACGACGAACCAGGTTGCGATTGAGCGCTACGTCGCGCTCGGTTTCGACGTGCGCCGCGAGATGCGCCTGCTGGTGCTGGGCGACGCGCACGCATGACGACGCGGCCGACGCGACGTATGCGCCGGCCGCCGATGGTTCATCGGCTTATGCTTCGGTCGAACGGATCAGGTTGCCGCGCAGCGTGACGATCGCCTTCTGCACCTTCGCGAATTCGTCCGGCTTCAACCCGGTGGCTTCGACCAGATTCATGTCGAGCCCCTTCTCGCGCACGCGGCGGCCGCTCTTCGTCAGGCTGACGAGCACCTGGCGTTCGTCGGACGGATCGCGATGCCGCTCCAGGTAGCCCATTGCCTCGAGCTTCTTCAGGATCGGCGTCAGCGTGTTGGATTCGAGAAACAGCTTCTCGCCGAGCTGGCCGACGGTCTGGTTGTCCTGCTCCCACAGCGCAATGATCGTGATGTACTGCGTGTACGTGAGGCCGAGTTCGTCGAGGATCGGTTTGTAGGCCTTGCCGAACGCAAGATTCGCCGAGTAGATCGCAAAGCACAGGAACTCGGACAGCTTCGGCGCGGCGGGCGGCGGGGTTTCGGTCGGTTTCATGAACTTCCTCCAGCGACGCGAATGGTCGCAGACAACCGCATTATATATCGCATGCGATTTTATCGGAGGCATGTTAATCGGCTGCGATGCACCGGCCCGACGCGTGTTCAGCGCTGCGTGCGGCGCTTGCCGGCTTGCTGACGGCTGACCGACAGCAACGAGCATTGCACCGGATGCGCGATTTCGGTCGCGAGCCCGCCCGCGGCAAACAGCAGGATCATCAACCAGCGTTTCATGCGTCCTCCACGACCGAGAGGCTCGCGCCGTCGGCGACCGTCGCGTCGAGCGCATACGGATCGATGCCGTCGAGGCAGCCGAGATTGACGCGCCAGCATGCCGGGTCCTTGCGGGTCTGATGGAACGGATAGACGCCGCATCGGCTGCAGAAATAATGGCGGGCCGTGTGCGTGTTGAAGCGATAGCACGTCAGCGCGCCCTCGCCTTCGACGATCGTCAGGTCGGCGGCGGCGAACATCGGGCTCATCAGCGCGCCGCGCCGGCGGCACAGGCTGCAGTTGCAGCGCACGGCCGGCGCAATGGCCGCTCTGACTTCGAACTTGACGGCCCCGCAATGGCAGGACCCCTTGAACCAGGTGGCAGACATGACACGCTCCGGAAAAGGTCATGCCTGCTTTATAGCGAACCCGCGCGCGGGCGTTGTATCGCGCTGTATCCGCCGCCAGCGCAGATACAGAACATTGCAAATCTGCGGCCGGCGCGATCAGTCCAGCGCGTGTTGCAGCCGTTCGATCGCCGCGCGCGTTTCGCGTTCGAGTGCGGCGAACAGCTCGGCGGCCGGCAGCGCGCGAACGAGCGGTGCCGCCTGCCCGGCCCATTGCGCGCCGTAACCGAATTCGCCCTTTGCCTTCGCGGCAGCATGCAGCGCCTTGCCCGCGTCGTACGCGATCGGATACGCGGGCGTGGCCGGTGCGTGCGGGTCGTCGCCGAGCGCGGTCAGCCGGTTCGCGATGCCGCGGGCGATCCGGCCCGAGATCGCGCGCGTGAACGTCGTGCGGCGCGCTGCGTCGCCAAGGATCGCGCGGCGATAGCCGTCGTCGATCGACGTCTCCGGGCACGCGACGAACGCGGTGCCGAGTTGCGCGGCCTGCGCGCCGAGCGCGAGCGCAGCGGCAATGCCTTCGCCGTCCATGATGCCGCCGGCGGCGATCACGGGCAGTGCGCATTCGCGCACGATCAGGCGCGTCAGCGCGAACGTGCCGAGGCGATCGTCGTGCGCGCTCGAATCGAACACGCCGCGATGCCCGCCCGCTTCGATGCCCTGCGCGACGATCGCGTCGATGCCGGCGGCGGCGATCTCGCGTGCCTCGTCGAGATTCGTCGCGGCGGCGAACAGCGTGATGCCCGCGCGCTTCAGCGCAGCGATCACGTCCGCGGACGGCAGCCCGAAATGGAAGCTGACGACGGCCGGCTTTTCTTCGACGAGCATCGCCTGCATCGCGTCGTCCGCGACGAAGCTCGTGTAGATCTCCGACAGCGACGCGGGCGGCGTTGCGCCGTATTCGCGGAACACCGGCGCGAGCCAGTCGAGCCACCCGCGTTCGACGGCGGCATCGGCATGGGCCGGACTGTGGCAGAACACGTTGATGTTGAACGGCCGGTCGGTGAGCGCACGCGTGTCGCGGATCATCTTGCGTGCGCCGTCGGCGTCGGTCGCGCCGACACCGAGCGAGCCGAGCCCGCCCGTGTTCGACACGGCGGCGGCCAGTGCCGGCGTGCTGACGCCGGCCATCGGCGCCTGGACGATCGGTGCGCGGATGCCGAGCGTGCGCAACAATGTCCGGTTGTTGGTCGGTTGATTCATGTTGCCTGCCTCCTGTTGATGGCCGACGCGCGAGCTTGGCGGGTCGCATGGGCCGCACGTATCGCATTTCCGGTTTCACCCCTAGAATAGCGGACGGAGAAACCGCATCCAAGGCCGTCAGCGCGCAGCGTTCGCCGAACGCTTCGCCCGACATTCATGCGGCTCCGCTGTCAAAAACCAACAACACCATCACAGCATTCATGAAAAGAAGAACATTCCTCGCGCTGCCCGCCGTGGCGGCGTCCGGCATGCTTGCCGCCTGCTCCGACGTCAATATCGGCCCGATCACCAATCGCATGATGAAGGATCCGGAATACCGGGAAACGCTGTCGGCGTTTCTGATCAGCGCCGACGGGAAGAAACTTGTCGTGATCGGCAAGCAGTACCACTACATCTTCGATGTGCCGCCGGCCCTCGCCGTCAACCTCACGGCGCCCTATCGCCCCAAGCTGGATACCGATTTCGACGATTTCGAGACGCACGGCGACAAGATCTCCGGGCGTTACATCCTGCAGCTTTCGAGCGAGGACGCCCCCCCCGGCTCCGAACTGCGCGCGCGGGCGCTCGCCGACGGTTTCAAGGACGAGCGCTACAAGCTGACCGAGCGCGGCACGATCAGCGGCAAGCGTTACCAGCCGAACGACGTTACGCCGTCGTCGATTCCGCAGGCGTTCAATCATTCTTACAACGTCAAGGTCATCGAGCGGCCGTCGCTGCTCGGCCAGGGCGCGAAGCTCGCGATGTCGCCGGTCACGATTGCGGCCGACGGCGCAGTGGGCCTGCTTGGCCTGGCGTTGTTCCCGATCGCGCTCACGGCATTCATCATCGTCGCGCATTGAGGCCGGCATCGATGATGGAATCGCTTGGCCGAAACCTGTTCCGGATGGGCTGCGTGGCCGCTTGCCTCGCATTCGCGCAACCCGCCGCAGCCGAAAGCGACTGGGACGCCGCACGCCATGTGCGTACCGACTGGGTGTTCGCGTCGATGAAGGAAAGCGACGTGCGGCCGACGCTCGATCGCACGTTGAAGGATCAGGTGCGCTGGGCCGGCCTGCCGGGCAACACGCCCGATGCGGGCGCGTTCCAATGCACGAAGCTCGCGCTGCCGCCGCCGTCGGACGCTGCACAGGCTGCGTTCGACGCGGCGCCGTCATCACGCGGCCGCGACGCGGACAAGGCCTACGCAAAGGCCGCGTCGCTCGGCTCATGGCGTGCGGCCGCGCGTCTGGTGAACAGTTCGCTCGAGGACGAAGACTGGGAAGGCGCGCAGCCGGCGATCGCATGGTTGCTCGCGCATCACGTGCCGGCCGGCTACAACAAGCTTGCGGACGTGCTGCAGGCGATGTCGGGTTACGACGGCGAAACGCCCGGCGAGCGCATGCGCGGGATGATCGCGTCGCTGCGCTGGCGCGCGGCACGCGAAGGCGATCCCGTGGCGCAGATGGAGATGGCCGATCTGTTCGAGAAGCTGGGCAAGAACGATCGGGTCACCGCGCTGCGCGCGTGCGCGACACAGCAGAATCCGGACCTGAAATGATGCGCGTCGCCGGTACGCCGCAGTGACTTGCGGCGTACCGGCGCGCACCGCGACAGTGCCGCGTCAGACTTCGTACCGCACCGCGTGCGCTTCTGTCGGCAGCGGCAGATCCCAGCGCAGCAGCATCGCCTCGAGTGCACGGTTCGTCAGCGACGTGTCGCGCCGCGCATTGCGGCGCAACAGTTCCGCGCGCGGCTGTTCGAGGTAGACGAGCGTCACGTCGGCGCCGTACGCATACAGCAGGTCGAGCGTCTTCTTGCGCATCAGCGGCGACAGGTTCGTCGCATTCCATACGAATGGCCGTTGCTCGCGCAACAGCGCCTTCGCAGCGTCGACCGCATGGTGCGCGACCGCCCCCTCGTTCTGGCCGTGACGCAGCCCCAACGCATCGCGCGCATCGTCGAACGACACGACCGGCAGATCCGGATGATGCCGCGCAACCCACGTGTTCTTGCCCGTTGCCGGCAGGCCCGACATCACGACGACCTGCGAGCCCGGCGTGCGGAACAGCGGATAGTCGGGATGCACGTCCGCACCTCGGAAGTAGCTGAGCGCCGTATGCGGGTCGGCAAACGTACGCGGCTGGCCGTAACAACCGTCCTCCCGCGCCAGTTCGCGCAACAGTTCGATGTTGTCGAGTACGCGTTGCGTGTCGTCGCAGATGCGCCCGCGGATGTCGGCTTCCGCGAGCAGGCACAGAAGCGGAATGCCGACCTGCCACGACAGCTCGCGCGCGATGAACTCGGGCGTGCCGCGGCGCGACCCGCTCATCGCGAAAAACGGCACCTGATGCACGGCGATCATTCGGCAAACCGCCTCGCGCGCCGCGAACGGCATGCCGGCGTCCCACAGCGCGATGCGCGCATCGATCGCCCCTTTGCGCGAGTGGCCGGGATGGCCGATCGCACCGGTGACGGGATCGATGACCGTCGTGCCCGCTTTCGCGATGTCGTGCAGCAACGCGGCGAGGAACACGATTTCCCGGTCGGCGCGCGACGCGGCCTGATAGCCGGGCAACGCGAGCAGCGCATCGATCACCATCATCGTATGCGTCCACACGTCGCCTTCGCCGTGATGCGCGGGCTCTTGCGGTGTCGTTTTCGCGTGTTCGAGCGCGGGAAACGCCGCGAGACACGCGCGATAGTCCGGCTGCCGGCCGGGCGCAGGCACGAGTGCCTGCAGCTGTTCGTACTTCATGATCAAGACTCCTTCCGAAACGGCGCGCGGCCGTCCCGTATTCATTTGTTCGGCCGCGCGGCCGGGGCCGATGGCCACGTCACCGTCGGATGCGGCGCATACAGGTCGACATCGGGTGCGAGCAGGTTCGGGATGAACGGCTGTTCCGAGTGATGGCGCGCGGAATCGAGAATCGCCTGCACGAAATCGTGGCGCACCCACTTCAGGCGCGCGGTCGTCGCGTCGTCGGTCTCGACTTTCACGTAGAGCCCTTCGGAGCGCTCCGACTTGTCGCACTGCTGCCAGGCGCGCGCGAGGTCGAGCCCCTGCCGCCGCACGGTTTCCTCGAATGCGCGGCGCCAGTCCGGCGTCTTCGCGAGCGACGGGCCGAGCAGCGCTTTCAGGTCGGCCAGCCGCGCCGGTGCAATGCCTTCGTACAGCACGGGTACCGACAGCACGGGCCCGTCGGCGAGCAGCGTACGCCGCGCAGGCGTCGACAGGAAGCGATCCGTCGCACGGTCGAACACGTCGAATTCGAAGAAGTGATGCGGCAGCGCGTCGTAGAACACCGCGTGCTTCTTGCTCATCGTTTCGCCGTACATCACGTAGCGATCGCCGAGGCGCTCGAGCAGCCAGCCGGCATGGGCGGCCGCCCAGGTCTTCACGAACCCGAACTGCCGCTCGCGGCCGCCGCCGGCCAGATAGTGGCCGCGCGACTGCAGCAGCAGTTCGCCGGCCGGACTGAAGCTGATGCCCGTGTTCGCGCCGTCGAGCTTTTCCTCGACGACGATGTGCGTGCCCGCGAGGGTGCGATACGGAATGTGGTCGTGACCTTCGTCGCCGTTCTGCAGGCGCGATCCTTCAAGATGCGGCGTGCGCGGGTAACGGGCGAGGTCGAGCGATTGCGCGTAGGCGCGAAAATCCAGCGTCATGGTCTTTCTCCGGAAACAGGGAAAAAGCCGACGACGTGAACGAACGGATGGGTGTGCGTTACGGTGTCAGTGCGAGTCCGGGCGCGGCCCTGCGATGACGGTTCCGGCGCTGCGAGGCAGACGGAAACGGGCAGGACGACACGCGGCCGGGACGGCAGTCGTCGGCGTATCAGGCGAAGGGACGAATGTTTGCGGGCACTTGGATCACCGGTTCGATGAGGGTTCTGGGATGAAGCAGGCGGATGCTACGAAACGGCTTTTGTGCTGTCAAGCGCGACCGGACGCTCGCGTTGCGGTGGCCCGCAGCCGTTGAATGCCTGCAGCGGTACGTCACACGTACAATCGATGCGCGAATGATCCGGATTCCTATGTGTATGTTTTTCGCCACAACGTGCATCGAATCGATCGGATGCATCGCGTCACCCGCTTGCTGCGCCCGTTGTGTGCATGCTAGAGTCGCCGCCATTCCGATCAACCCCTCACTCGCAAGGAGAAGAAAATCATGACGTCACGCCAACGCTTCTCCCGTCGCGGGTCGTAGTTCGGGTTTTTCGCGTCCGTTCGTTTCATCGTTCACGCTACGCAGCACCGCGCATCGCCGTCACGGAGATGCGCCGGGTCGTCCCGATCCGGTCGTGCCGCCCTCCTCCCGACTTCCGATGTCGGGCAGCGCATGCGTGCGCTGCCCGCGCCATGGCCCGCCGTTCTTCCTTTTCATCGAACGGAAACCTCCATGGGCAATTCCATGCAATACCTGGGCGAGCGCATCACGTTGTGCGCTTGCCCCACCACCTGGATCGAAGGTGAGGCCATCCGGCAGCTCGAACTGGCTGCCACCCTCCCCGGCATGCGGCGCGTCGCCGGCATGCCCGATCTTCACCCCGGACGCGGCTACCCGGTCGGCGCTGCGTTCTTTTCGACGGGCCGGCTGTATCCGGCGCTGATCGGCGGCGACATCGGCTGCGGGATGGCGCTATGGCAAACCGCGCTCGATACGCGGCGCGTCGGCGCGTCGAAGCTCGCGAGCCGGCTCGGCTCGATCGACGCCGCGCCCGATGCCGGCTGGCAGCCGCTGATCGCGGCCGCCGGATTCGCGGATCATCCGTTCGCGGCGTCGCTCGGCACGATCGGCAGCGGCAATCATTTCGCGGAGGCGCAGCGGATCGACACGGTGTACGACGCCGAGGCGGTCGCGGCGCTCGGTCTCGATCGCGACCGCCTGTTGCTGCTCGTGCACAGCGGGTCGCGCGGCTTCGGCCAGTCGATCCTCGAGCAGCACATGCGTGAGCGCGGCTACAACGGCCTCGACGAGACGGATGCTGCGTGCACGGCGTACCTCGCGCGTCACGATGCGGCGTTGCGCTATGCGATCGCGAATCGCGACCTGATCGCGCGGCGCATGCTGGCGCGCTGGCGCAGCGACGGCCGGTGCGTGCTCGACGTGAACCACAACCTGGTGAGCCGGGCGAGCGTCGACGGCGAACCGGGCTGGCTGCATCGCAAAGGCGCGACGCCGGCCGACTCGGGGCCCGTCGTGATTCCCGGGTCGCGCGGCGACTACAGCTACCTCGTCGCGCCGGTGCGGCCCGACGATGCGGCGAGCCTCGCGTCGCTCGCGCATGGTGCGGGTCGCAAGTGGGCGCGCGGCGACTGCAAGGGCCGCCTCGAGCGGCGCTTCACGCCGTCGCAGCTCACGCGCACGCCGCTCGGCAGCCACATCGTCTGCGAAGACCGCGAACTGCTGTACGAGGAAGCGCCGCAGGCGTACAAGCCGATCGACAGCGTCGTGGACGCGCTCGAGGCGGCCGGGCTGCTGCGCCGGCTGGCCCGGCTCGCGCCGGTGCTGACCTACAAGACGTCCGGGGAGGGCTGCCGATGCTGATGCAGATTTCCTCGGCGCACGGCCCGCTCGAATGCCAGCTCGCCGCGGCTCACGCGTTGCGGCGCCTGCAGGCGGAAGCCGATGCGCGGCGTGTGGTCGTGACGGTGCTCGATGCACAGCCGGGCGAACGGCCCGGCACGCTGCGCTCGGCGCTGTTCGATCTCGATGGCAAGGCGGCGCAGGCGCTCGCGGACCGGTGGACGGGCACGCTGCAATGGATTTGCGCGAGCCCGTACCGGTTGCGCCATCCGCGCAAGAACTGGTTCATCGGCGTCACGCGCTGTGCGGATGCGCAGCCGCTGCCGGACGGCGACGTGCGGTTCGAAGCGATGCGCGCACGCGGGCCGGGCGGCCAGCACGTGAACAAGACGAGCTCGGCCATCCGCGCGACGCATGTCGCGACCGGCCTGTCGGTGCGCGTGGAAAGCGAGCGCAGCCAGCACGCGAACAAGCGTCTGGCGCTGCAGTTGCTGCAGGTGCGCTTGCAGCAGGAAGCCGACCGTCACGCGTCGGACGCGCGTCGTCAGCGGCGGATGCAGCACTTTGCGCTGGAGCGCGGGAACCCCGTGCGCGTGTTTCATGGGCCGGCGTTCATGCCGGCCGATTGAGCACGGCGGTGTGGCTGTCGGCGGCGGTTGCACCGGCGGCCACGCGACGAGCCTCATGGTTTTCCCGGCCCGTCAGGGTGCGCGGCGACGCACCGCTTCCGGTACGCCACCGCGTGTCACGCAGGCTGCAACGGCCTGCCGCGCGAATCCGGGCTGCCGCGCGTTCCCTACCCTTTCTGCCCGGGAAAGGACGCTTGAAACATCCGCAATTATCACGCGCCGCCGATTTGCCCACCATGTGTCGGACGATCGGCGCACCCCTCAAAGCCGGCCCTTTCACGGGCCTTGCCATGTCTGTCGCCGCGTCGTGCAGCCGGACGCACCACGCCGGCCGCGAACGGCCGGGCTGCGCGCCACGGCATATCGAAAATCAGGAGACACGATGAACAGCCAATCCCTCGATCTCGGCGGCAACGCGGGCGGACCCGCGTCCGCCCGACTGCCGGCCGCCTCTTCCGGCGTCGGCGCCGATGCGGCGGCCCTGCCCGCACGTCGCGTCACGCTCGGCGATTTCATGGACGACCTGCCGGTCGGCGCATTGCACCGGTTCGTCGTCTGGGTGATCGGCATCGGGCTGTTCTTCGACATGTTCGAGATCTTCCTCGTCAGCACGATCGGCTCCGCGTTGCAGAACGAATACGGGCTGAGCCGGCAAAGCGCCGATTTCAAGCTGCTGCTGGCCTCTGCTTTCATCGGCATGTTCGTCGGCGCGATGTGCCTCGGCAGCCTCGCCGACCGCATCGGCCGGCGCAAGGCGTTCCTGCTGACGCTCTTGTGGTACAGCGCGTTCTCGCTGGTCGGCGCGTTTTCGGTGAACGCCGACATGCTCGTCGCATGCCGGTTCCTGACGGGCATCGGCGTCGGCGCGATCTACCCGGTCGCCGACAGCTTCCTGTCCGAAATCCTGCCGAAAGACAAGCGCGGGCGGCTCGCTGCGTGGGCCTACACGACCTCGTATGTCGCGGTGCCGCTCGTCGGCTTCCTCGCGCTGTGGCTGAACCCGCTGCATGTGGCCGGCGTGGCCGGCTGGCGCATCATTCTCGCGATCGGCAGCCTCGGCGCCGTGTACGTGCTGCTCGTCCAGCACCGCCTGCCGGAGAGCCCGCGCTGGCTGCTCGCGCAAGGCCGCACCGCCGACGCACACGCGGCGCTGCGCCGTTTCGCGGAGAGCGCGGGCGTGCGCGTGCCCGACCAGTTCGCGGAACCGGTCGAGCCGCAGCGGCCGCTCGGGCTCGGTGCGCGCATCGCGCTGCTGCGCCGCCAGCCATATGGCGCGCGCTACCTGATGCTTGCGGTTTTTCACCTGTTCCAGGGCTTCGGTTACTACGGGTTCGGTACGCTGGCCGGCACGGTCGTGAAGAGCCGCGGCTTCGACGTGACGGACAGCACGCTGTTCATCGCGCTGTCGTTCATCGGCTACCCGATCGGCTCGCTGCTGTCGATTCCGCTGTTGAACTGGATCGAACGCCGCACGCTCGTGATCGTGTCGATCCTGTCGATCGCGATATTCGGGCTGTGCTTCGCGTACTCGGGCAATACCGTGCTGATCGTCGGCTTCGGGTTCCTGACGACCTGCGCATCGAACGTGTTCAGCAACGCCTATCACGTGTACCAGGCCGAGATTTTTCCGGCCCGCGTGCGCTCGACGGCGATCGGCAGTACCTATGCGCTGTCGCGGATCGTCAGCGGCGCACTGCCGTTCGTGTTGCTGCCGGTGCTTGGCAGCTACGGGGCGGGCGCGATGTTCGGCGTGATCTCGGGCGCGCTTGGCATCGTCGCGGTGACGCTGCGCATGCTCGGGCCGCTGACCACGCGGCGCAGTCAGGATGAGATCAATCCGGTGTAATGCGGCGAGCGGCACGGGGGGCGCGCAAGCGTGCCCCGTGCCCCATGCGTCGTCGTTTCATCGCATTCAGCGCATTCAGCGCGCCGACATGGAATCGAACAGTTTCGCGACGTCGGTCGTCAGCGCGGTTCCCGCCTTCACGCCGACCCACAGCGTGCGCGTGGCCCACGCATCGTCGAGCTTCACGACACCGAGCCGCGCCGCGCGCTCGCCCGTCACCGCATCGCGCGGCAGCACGCCGATGCCGAGCCCCGCCTCGATCATCCGGCTTACACCGTCGAAATTCGATACCTGGATTCGCAGTTTCAGCGAGCGCTCGGCCGCGAACGCGGCGTCGGTCATGCGCGCGAGCAGCGAACTGCCGTCGCTCAGGCCCACGTAATCCTCGTCGAGCGTATCCGCGAAGCGGATGCTGTCGCGCGCGGCGAACCGGTGCGTACGCGGCACCAGCAGCACCAGCTCGTCGCGCCGGTACAGCCGCCGTTCGATGCCGGGCGCCGGCACGTTGTCCGCGAACACGCCGAGATCGGCCTTGCCGGACGCGAGCGCGTCGACGATCTCGTGACTCAGTCGCTCCTCCAGGCTCACCTTGATGCCCGGATTGTCGGTGAGGAATGCAGCCAGATCGGCGGGCAGGAACTGGACGATCGCGGACGTGTTGGTCCACACGTGAATGTGGCCGCGCACGCCGGCGACGTAGTCGCTCATCTCGTGCGCCATCCGGTTGACCTGCTCGATCACCTTCGCCGCATGGTCGAGCAGCGCGCGGCCGGCGGGCGTCAGCTCGACGCCGCGCGCATGCCGGACGAACAGTGCGCTGCCGGTCACGCTTTCGAGCTCGGCGATGCGCTTGCTGACCGCAGACAACGTGAGCTGGCCGTGTTCGGCCGCCTTCGTCAGGCTGCCGTGCTCGGCGACGAGCGCGAACACGCGCAGCGACTGCAGATCGAAATGAAGCGGGTTCACCATGTCGGGGTCCTGGGAGGGCCATGCGGGTCGTGCGCCATCATCGCGCGAGCCTGACGCCGATCATACGCCGCCCGGCCGCGTAGTCGCGATGGAGCGCGGCTGGCGCGGCGCGATGGCCTGCAGCGCGGCAAGCATCGCGCCATCCGGCCGCGCGAGATCGTCGAGCACCGCGAAGTGCTGCATGCCGGGCAACCACGTACGTGCGATCCGTTCGCCGGCCGCTTCGCACGCCGCCGCGTACTCGTCCGCCTGGCGGATGAGTTCGGGCAGTTCGGCGTCGCCGACCGCAACGACGGTCGGCGCTCCGGGCCCGACATGACGCAACGGGCTGCATGCGTCGACTTCGCGCGCGGTGAGCTGCAGCTTGTCGTTCAGGCAGCACAGCGAGATCGGTTCGAGATCGACGAGCGGACTGATCGCGAGCGCCGACACGACGGCCGGATGCGCGCGATGCAGGGCCGTCAGGTGCCCGCCCGCCGAATGGCCGCTCAGGTGAATCGGCCGGTGCGCAGTGCCGAGGCCGTCGCGGTCGGCAGCGAGATGGTCGAGCAGCGCGCCGATCTCGGCGACGATGTCGGTCATCGTCGCGACCGGTGCGAGCGTGTATTCGGCCAGGATGACATCGAAGCCGTGCGCGAGCGGCCCGCTCGCCGCATACGCGAAATCCTCTTTCGTGCAGTGCTGCCAGTAGCCGCCGTGAATGAACACGAACAGCGGCGCGCCGGGCTGCCCGCATGACAACCAGTCGAAACGTTGCGCAGGGTGTGCGCCGTAACGCAGGTCGCGGCGGCCGGGCGTCGCATCGTACAGCGCCGCGCTGCGCGCCTGGCATGACGCGAGCAGCGCCGGGAAATCGGGAACAACCTTCGTGTTCAGGTACGCGGCGTCGAGCGCCGCGCGGTCCATGCCGCGATAGAGGATCGTCATTCCGGGAGCGCCTGGGTCGGGTTGCGGATGCGCAGGGCAGCTTCGCCATGCGTGTTGCGAAGGCGGCGACTGAGCCGGCGCCGTTGCACCATTATCCGCAGCACGGCCGCGGCCGGCTATCCGAAATCGGCGGGCGCGGCGCGCACCTGTCCGCTTTCGGCGAAGGACTGTGAATGCCGTGCGCGCATGGGCACGCCACCCGCTGCCGGTCAGATCGGCTCGGAGATCTCGATCAGGTTCAGGTCGGGATCGCGTACGTAGACCGAGCGGATCTTCTGCGTCGCGCCGGTGCGTTCGACGGGCCCTTCGACGATCGGCCATTCGACGCGCCGCAGGTGCGCGATCACGTCGTCGAGCGGCACCGATGCGATGAAGCACAGGTCGAGCGCGCCGGGCACCGGCACATGCGCTTTCGGCTCGAACTCCGCGCCGCGCACGTGCAGGTTGATCTTCTGGTTACCGAAGCGGAACGCGAGGCGGCCGGCGCCGAAGGCTTCGAGCTGCATCTGCAGCACCTCGGTGTAGAAATGCTTCGTCTTGTCCGGATCGACGCAGGTCAGTACGAGATGGTCGAGGTGGTCAATCAGCGCCATGGGATGGGCTCCTTTTTGTCGTTCACGAAAAAGCGCGTTGCGCGGGCATGTCGCCGGCGTCGGTGCGCGGCGGCGGGTGCAGGTCCGAGCGGCGCCCGGCCTTCAGGATCTGGCTCGGCACGTCGTGCCCGATCAGCGCGGGCAGGCGTGCCGATGCGGCCAGCACGGCCGCGAGGTCGATGCCCGTATCGTAGCCGTCGAGTTCGAGCATGTGGACGAGTTCCTCGGTGCATGCGTTGCCGGTCGCGCCCGGCGCATACGGGCAGCCGCCGAGACCGCCGAGCGACGCGTCGAAGCGGTCGATGCCGGCGTCGAGCGCCGCGAGCGTGTTGGCCAGCGCCATCCCGCGCGTATTGTGGAAATGCAGCGTGAGCTGCAGCGCGCGGAAGCGCTCGCGCGCGCGTTCGGACATATCGCGCACCTGCGACGGAAATGCCATGCCCGTGGTGTCGCACAGCGTGAAGCCGTGCACGCCGAGATCCGCGAAGCGCTGCATCCATGCCAGCACCGTTTCGGCCGGCACGTCGCCTTCCATCGGACACCCCAGCGCGGTCGACAGCGATACGTTGATCGCGACCCGCGAGCCGCGCACGGCGTCGATCACGTCGCGCAGCTGCGCGAACGATTGCTCGCGCGTCATCCGCAGGTTCGCGCGGTTGTGGCTTTCGCTCATCGACATCACGAGGTTCACTTCGTCGACGCCGCACGACAGCGCGCGCTCGGCGCCCCGCACGTTCGGCACGAGCACCGTATAGACGACGCCCGGTGCGCGCACGATGCCGTGCATCACGGCCTCCGCGTCGCGCAGGGCGGGAATCGCCTTCGGCGACGTGAACGACGTGACCTCGATCTTCGCGTAGCCGCACGCGCTCAGCGCGTCGACGAGCGCAATCTTGTCGTCGGTGTCGACGAATGCAGCTTCGTTCTGGAAACCGTCGCGCGTCGCGACTTCGTGGATGTAGAGCCGTTTGTGTGCTGTGCTCATGTCGTCTTCTCCCGAGTCCGGTTCAGATCACGCCGCGCGTGCGCCAGTCGTCGCGTGTCGCGGCACCGATGCCGAGCGATTCGAGTACCGCGTCGGTATCCGCGCCGAGCGCGGGCGCCGGACGCTCGATGCGCCCGGGCGTGGCCTCGAGTTTCGGCACGATGCCCGGCACGAGCACGGGCGTGCCGTCGGGCAGCGCGGCGTCGACGATCATGTCGCGTGCGCGGTAGTGCGGGTCGGCCGCGATGTCGGCCACGTCGTAGATGCGCCCGGACGGAATGCGTGCTTCGTTCAGTGCCGCGAGCACCGCGTCGAGATCGTGGCGCGCGCTCCACTCGCCGATCGCCGCGTCGATACGCTCGACCTGTGCGACGCGCCCGTCGTTGCGCGCGAGCGCGGGATCGTTGCCGAGATCGGGCCGGCCGATCAGTTCCATCAGACGCCGGAAGATGCTGTCGCCGTTGCCGGCGATCAGCGCGTACTTGCCGTCGCGGCAGCGGTACGCGTTGGTCGGCGCGATGCCGGGCAGGCTGCTGCCGGCCGGCGCGCGCACCGCGCCGAACGCCGAGTATTCGGGCAGCAGGCTTTCCATCAGGTTGAACACCGATTCGTACAGCGCGACGTCGACGACCTGCCCCTTGCCGCCCTGCTGCTCGCGATGCCGCAGCGCGAGCAGCACGCCGATCACGCCGTGCAGCGCCGACAGCGAATCGCCGAGCGAGATGCCGACACGCACCGGCGTGCGGCCGGGCTCGCCCGTCAGGTGCCGCAGGCCGCCCATCGCCTCGGCGATCACGCCGAAGCCGGGTCGGTCGCGGTACGGGCCCGTCTGCCCGAAGCCCGACACGCGCAGCATCACAAGCCCCGGATTGATCGCGGACAGCGCGTCCCAGCCGAGCCCCCAGCCTTCGAGCGTGCCGGGCCGGAAATTCTCGATCAGCACGTCGGTCTCGGCGACGAGGCGGCGCACGACGTCCTGGCCTTCGGGCGTGCGCAGGTCGAGCGTGAGCGAGGTCTTGTTGCGCGACTGCGCAGCCCACCAGACCGACGTGCCGTCGTGCAGCAGCCGCCATTTGCGCAGCGGGTCGCCGACGCCGGGCGGCTCCACCTTGATCACGTCCGCGCCGAATTCGGCGAGCATCCGGCCCGCGAACGGCCCGGCGATCAGTTGGCCGAGTTCCAGCACGCGAATGCCGTCGAGGGGTCGTGTCATGGCTGTCTCCGATCAAATCGTGTAGTCGATGACGGCGATCATGACGGCGTTCGCGCACCGCGAAAATCGATCGATGCTCAACCAGCCTTTCCGAAACGGAAAGGCACGCGCCGGGCGAGTGTCGCGTCGGCTGTCGTGCGGTGCGCCAGCCTTTCCATCCGGGAAAGCGCACTCGCGCAACGGTCAAACGACGGCGCGCGCGCCGCCGGCAGAATCGAAGCCGTTCCGCGCCACCGGGCGCCTGTCAGCGAGACCTGCCATGTTTTCCGTTTCCTCTCCCGCGAAGATCGTGTTTCTCGACCGCGCGACGCTGTCGCCGCAAACCGTGCTGAAGCCGTTCCCGTTTCCGCACGTGATGCAGACGTTCGACCGCACGGCCGCGCACGAGGTCGCCGCACGTATCGGCGACGCGGACATCGTCGTGACCAACAAGGTGCGGCTCGATGCGGCCGCCTTAGCCGACGCGCGGCAACTGCGGATGGTCGCGATCGCCGCGACCGGCACGGACATCGTCGATCTCGATGCGTGCGCGGCGCGCGGGATCGTCGTGAGCAACATCCGCGGCTATGCGGTTCGCACGGTGCCGGAGCACACGTTCGCGCTGATTTTTGCGCTGCGCCGTAGTCTCCTCGCCTATCGCGACGCGGTGCGCGCGGGGCGCTGGCTCGACAGCGGACAGTTCTGCTTTTTCGATTATCCGATCCGCGACCTGGCCGGTTCGACGCTGGGCATCGTCGGCGACGGCGTGCTCGGCCGCGCGGTGGCCGGCATCGCCCGTGCGCTCGACATGCGCGTGCTGTTCGCGGCGCACGGCGATGCCGCAGGTGACGACCACGCGCCGCTCGACACGTTGCTGCGCGTCAGCGACGTGATCACGCTGCACTGCCCGCTCACGCCCGCGACGCGACACCTGGTCGATGCGGACGCGTTCGCGCGGATGGCGCGCCGGCCGCTGCTGATCAACACCGCGCGCGGCGGGCTCGTGGACGAAAGCGCGCTCGTCGACGCGTTGCAGTCGGGGCAGATCGCCGGCGCGGGGTTCGACGTGGTCACGCAGGAGCCGCTGCCGGCCGCGCATCCGTTCCACGCGATCCTGTCGCATCCAGCCTTCATCCTGACGCCGCATGTTGCGTGGGCGAGCGACGAGGCGATGCAAGCACTCGCCGATCAGCTCGTCGACAACGTTGCCGCGTTCGTCGGTGGCGAACCGTGGCATGTCGTGTAGCGCTGCACGCACAAACGGAACGGCCCCGCTCGATTGCTCGAAGCGGGGCCGACTGAATTCGGGGGCGGCTTACGCCGGCGACTCGGCGCGTAACGGGTTCGTGCATCAGCCCGGTCGTGAGGCTGGTTTCTGAATGCCTGTTGAGCGCTACGTTGGGGAATTCAGGCCGACGACGCGGTAGGGCTAATCCGGAAAGCCGCTCAGTATGCGGACATCTCGACGCAAGGATCGACCTTGGACGGCGAGCAGATCACCGAGTACTTGGCGCTCTCGCGCATCAGCGCTTCGCCTTCGTGCAGCGCGATCTTGATCTCGGGGTGACGCTCGTACGCGAGGAATGCCGAGCACATGACGGCGGACATCACGACGAGGGAAAACACAAATTTTTCAAGGGTTTGGAAACGTTCAGGCATGGTTCGACCTTTCTCTTAGGCCGTGATTATACCCTGAGATAAGGGTTTTCCCTATAAGTCAGCCCGCATACCGAGGATGCATTCAATCGAGATCGGGCCAGGTGCTCGCGCCCCTTTTCAGACCAAGCCGCGAGACGGGGCGGCCTGCCAGGCCGGGGCCGCGTGCCGGGAGAAGGAGAAGAAGGCTGGCAGCCGGCGCGTCACTGCGGCGCCGACGCGCCGCTGGCCGCATTGCCCGGCCAGGCCTTGCCGATATGGTCGATCAGCGATTTCGCGGTGCCCGTCACGAGCGCCGCATCGACGCCCGAGGTCTGCCACGAGCCGTCGGCGGCCTTCACGAAGGTCAGGTTCGCGCGCGACGGCGAGTAATCGGCGTTGCGCCACGTGACGACGACGTCACACGAATACGTGCGATCGCCGAGCTTCTTGCAGTCGCCGTCGGGCTTGGCCGACACGACATCGGCCGATACGGGCAGCGGCTGGCCGAACAGCGCGTTCAGGCCGCCGTGGTTTTCCGCTTCGAGCGCGCGGCGCACGGCCGCGTCGACGTCGCTCGATCCGGGACCGTCGTGGAGCAGGTTGCAGGCGGCCAGCAGCGTCGAGGCGCCGGCGAGTGTCAGCAGCGTTTGAAACTTCATGGATATCCGTCGATCGGGTGAACGCCGCGTAGTCTGCAACGTCCGCGTGCCGGGCGCGGTATCCATTTGTAACCAATTGCACGGATGGCCGGCACGACCGTGTGACGCCCTCGCCTATTGACGCTCCTGCTTCACGCGGCTGACCAGCTGCGTCGGGCTCACGAACTGCAACGCGATCACGACCCACACGAGCGTGATCGCCATGTAGATCATCGCCATCGCGTCGATCGACTGCGGCGCGCGCACGCCGGTCGAGAACACCGCGTAATACAGCGCGACGACGAGCGTCTGCGTGCTCGGCCCCGCGGTGAAGAACGTCAGCTCGAACATCCCGATCGTGCGCACCAGCACCAGCAGCCCGGCCGCGAGCATGCCGGGCACCAGCAGCGGCAGCAGCACGTAGCGGAAATAGCGCCACGTGTTCGCGCCGAAGATGCGCGCGGCGGCTTCGAGGTTCGGATCGATCTGCTCGATGAACGGCGTCATCACGAGGATCACGAACGGCAGCGCCGGCACGAGGTTCGCGAGGATCACGCCGGGCAGCGTGCCCGCGAGCCCGATCTTGTACATCACGGTCGCCATCGGGATCCCGTACGTGACGGGCGGCACCATCAGCGGCAGCAGGAACACCAGCAGCGCAAGGCGCTTGCCGCGAAACTGCACGCGCGCGAGCGCATACGCGGCCGGCACGCCGAGCGCGATCGACAGCAGCACGACCGCGCCGACGACTTCGACGGTCACCCACAACACGCTCGCGAGCTGGAAGTCCTCCCACGCCTTCGCGTACCAGTGCAGCGTGAAGCCTTGCGGCAGCGGCGTGCCGAACCAGCGCGTCGCGACCGAATTCACCGCGACGGTCGCGATCAGCAGCATCACGTTCAGCAGGAAGAACGCCATCAGCCCCCAGACGAGCGCCTTCCAGGCACGGCCGGCGAGGTTGCTTTTCATCCGGTGCGGTTTCCTTGCGTCGACGGGCCGCGCGTCGGGCGCGTCATGCTTCGGCGGCCAGGTGCGCGCGGCATGATTGTCGGTCGCCATCAGCCCTTGCCTCCCGTGACCGCGCCCGTATAGAAGAAGCGGCGCGCGCCGAGCATCGACGCGACCACCAGCAACTGCACGAAGCCCATCACGATCGCGATCGCCGACGCGAGCGAATAGTCGTAGCTCTCGAATGCGGCTTCGGCCGCCGCGATCGAGATCACGCGTGTCGGCCCGGCCGGCGCACCGAGCAGCACGGCCGACGGGAACACCGAGAACGCCTGCACGAACGACAGGCACGCGGCCATCGTGAGCCCCGGCACGAGCAGCGGCAGGTAGATCTGCCGGAACTGTTGCCACGGGTTCGCGCCGAGCGTCGCGGCCGCACGCGCGAGCGTCGGGTCGATGCCGCTGATGTACGACAGCATCAGCAGGAACGCGAACGGAAAGCCCGACACGATCAGCGACAGCAGCACGCCCCAGTAGTTGTGCGTGAGGCGCACTTCGTCGGTGTACAGGTGCAGCCCCTGCAGCGCCTGCGGAAACCAGCCGTTCGGCCCGAAATACGTGAGCATCCCGTCGGCGACGAGCACCGTGCCGAGCGTGACGGGAATCACGAGCAGCGTCGTGACGAATTTCCGGTACGGCGAATTGCGGCGCAGCGCGAACGCGACGGGCACCGCGATGCCGACGTTGAGCAGCGTCGCCGGCACCGCGAGCTTCAGCGTGACGAGCACGGTCGGCCACATCGCGGTATCGGTGAAGAACTGCACGTAGTTCGCGAGCGCGCCGCCGCCGTTCATCGGCTGGAACGACAGCACGAGGCCGTACGCGAACGGATAGATGAACAGCGCGACGATGAACGCAAGCGCGGGCGTGACGAGCCACGCCTTCGGGTCGCGCGGCGCGCCGGACGCGAGCGTGCTCATGCGGGCTCCGCGGCGTAGACGAGCGTACGCGACGGCGCTATGCGCAGCCTCAAGCGCTCGCCTTCCGCGAATTCGCCGGCGACACGCGCCCAGATCGCGCCGAACGGCGTGACCGCACGGATCAGCGAATCGCGGCCGCCGTATTCGACCGTTTCGACGGTCGCATCGAATGCGTTGTCGCCGCCCGCGTCCGCGCGCTCGATGTCGTCGGGGCGCAGTGCGACCACGACATCCTTCGCGTCGAAGCCGGCCATCGGTATCCCCGTGAGCCGTACCCCGCCGGCTGCGATTTGAACGCCATCGCCGGCCATCCCTTCGAGCGTGAACGGCAGCACGTTGCGATAGCCCATGAAGCGCGCGACATGCAGGTTGTGCGGGCGCGTATAGACGTCCTTGGGCGACGCGACCTGCTGCACGACGCCCTCCTTCATCACGACGATGCGGTCGGCCATCGACAACGCTTCATCCTGGTCGTGCGTCACGTAGATCGTCGCGCGTTCGAGCTGCGTGTGGATGCGGCGGATCTCGGCACGCATCTCGATGCGCAGTTTCGTGTCGAGGTTCGACAGCGGCTCGTCCATCAGGACGAGCGGCGGCTCGATCACGATTGCACGCGCAATCGCGACGCGCTGCTGCTGCCCACCGGACAGTTGTCCCGGCAGCTTGCCCTCGTGGCCGACGAGCTGCACGAGTTCGAGCGCCTGCTGCGCGCGCCGCCGCGTTTCCTGTTTCGGCACGCCGCGCATCTTGAGGCCGAAGCCGACGTTGTCGAGCACCGACATGTGCGGAAACAGCGCGTAGTTCTGGAACACCATCCCGAAGCCGCGGCGCTCGGGCGGCAGCACGTCGATGCGCGCGTCGTCGAGCCAGATGCCGCCGCTCGACAGCGGCTGCAGCCCCGCGATGCAGTTCAGCGCGGTCGACTTGCCGCAGCCCGACGGGCCCAGCAGCGCGATGAATTCGCCGCGCCGGATCTCGAGGTCGAGCCCGTTCAGCGCGGCGACCTGCGCGCCTTCCGAGTTGGTGAAACTGCGGCACACGCCGTCGAGCCGTAACCGTTCGAAACTGTGCTTCATTCCGCGAACTCCATCGACGCGGGCGCCGCGGCGCCCGCCGGTTCAGGCGTCACTTCGACTTCTGCGAACCGATCTCGCGGTCCCACTTCTGGAACGCGGCGACCATCGCCTGCGCGCTGAGCGGCTGCACGTGCGGGCGATCGGCGAGCAGCTTCGCGTACTCGGGGCGGCCGAACTTGCGGACCACCTCCTGGCTGTGCGCGGGCGCCATCTCGAGCGTCACGCCCTTCACCGCGGGGCCCGGATAGAAATAGCCGTCGTCGTAGGTCATCGCCTGCTGCGCCGGTTCGAGCAGGAAGTTCATCAGCTTGAACAGCACGTCGAGCTTTTCCTTCGGCACGCCCTTCGGGATCACCATGTAGTGGGCGTCGTTGACCCACGTCATGTTGTCGAATGCCTGGATTTTGAACTCGGCCGGCACGATGCCGAGCGCGCGCGGGTTGAGGTCCCAGCCCGTGACGGTCACGGTCATGTCGCGCGTGCCTTCGCCGAGTTCCTTCATCACCGCCGACGTGCCGCCCGGGTAGTACGGCACGCAGTCGTTCAGCGCCTTCAGGAACGCCCAGGTCTTGTCCCAGCCGTTGATCGGATCCTGCGGATTCTTGTCGCCGAGCACGTACGGCAGCCCCATCAGGAACGTGCGGCCGGGGCCCGAATTCGCCGGGCGCGCATAGATCAGCTTGTTCGGGTGCGCCTTGCACCAGGCGAGCAGCTGGTCGGGCGTCTTCGGCGGGTTGCTGACCTTCGCCGGGTTGTATTCGAGCAGCGGGCCGGCCGGCATGTAGGTGACTTCGAGGCCGAAGCCCTGCGCGAGATCCTGCATCTTGCGCGGGCCGGGCGCGTACTTGTCGAGCACGCCGGGGAACGCGGCCGCGTCGTCGGGCAGGAGTTTCAACCACAGATTCTGTTCGATGCCCGCGGCCAGCGCGTCGGTGCCCGTCAGCACGAGGTCGATGTCGGAGCGCCCCGCCGCCTGCATCGCCTTGATCTTGCCCGGCAGCTGCGGCGCCGGCGCATTCGTGAACGTGACGTTCGACACGAGGGTCGGGTTCTTGTCCCGGAACGCCTCGATGGCCTTCTGCGTGAGCTGCAGGTTGCCTGCGACGTCGACGATGTTCAGTGACACGGGCGCTGCAACGGCCGCCGCGGCCGTCAGCGTGAAACCCAGTGCGAGTGCGATCCGGCGGACACGGCGAGCGATCGTGGTGGTGTTCATGTCTCCTCACTTCGGTCGGTGGATGGGACCTTTCTTTTCAGGAAATCATGACGGCGTTATACGATGTCGGTCAACAAAAAACCACGACGCGCGGGGCGGGACTTTCCCTGACAAAAACCTTCCGTTTGTCAACGATTGGCGTGCTGACCGACATTGTGCAGCGGCGCGGCGCCGAATGGGCGTCGTGTTAGGACGTCATATCTCGGTGAATGGCGAGATGCGATCGGTTCGGGGCCGTATCACGGCTGAGGGTGACGGGAGTCGCGCCGGAACCCGGCCGGGCCGGCGCGTGGTGGAGAGATCTTCAGTCAGGCCGCGCGGAGCGCCGCCACTTCACCGATCAGCCGTTCGGCGTCATGCCACTCGCCATACCCGGACGCCGGGTTCAGGTGTCGGACCTCGCCGAGATCGACGAGCTTGCTGCCCCACCCGGCCGCGAACGCCTCGGCGCGCTCGAAGCGCGCGAGCGGATCGTTGCGGCTCGCGGCGACGATGCTCGGGAACGGCAGCCGTTGCGTCGGCACGGGCGTCCAGCCGTGTGCGTCGATTGCTTCCGGCGACGGATAGCCGGCGGGCATCGGCGTCTCGAGATCGGCCGGCGCCGCGAGCAGCGCGCCGTGGATCGCGCGCGTGGCCTGCAGCGCCCAATGGACGGTAATCATCACGCCCGCGCTGTGCGCGACGAGAATCACGGGGCCGTCGATCGCGGCCAGCGCCGTATCGAGTGCCGCAACGCGTGCGGCGCGGCTCAGCTTGTCGGCTTCGAGCGGCGCGACGGAGCGCGCATTCGGCAAGCGCCGTTCGAGATGCGTCTGCCAGTGGTCTTCGACGTGATCGCGCAAGCCGGGCACGATCAGGATGGTGGGCGCGGTCGCCAGGGTCATGCAGCCTCCGGAAGGGGTCAGGAAAGTTGAGACGCGCGCCGTTCGCGTTCGACGCGCGCGAGATCGGCCGCGTAGCTCGTGCGTCCGATCGCGAACAGCACGGCGGCCGCGAGCGGCACGACGGGAATCCATTGCAGTGCGCCGACGAGGCCGGCGCGATCGGCGGCCCACCCCGTCAGCAGCGGGCCCGGCGCCATGCCGAGCAGGTTGTTCGCGAGCGTGAGCGTCGCGAACGCCGACGCATGGATCGCGGCCGGCGTCAGGTTCGCGACCATCGCGCCCGATGCGCCGGACGCGCCCGCGCCGACCAGCATGCCCGCGCAGATCAACGCGAGCTGCAGCGGCCCCGGCGGCAACCGGAACGCGATCGCGAGGCAAACACCGGTGAGCACGCAATAGGCGATCGCGGTCAGCCATTTGCGCGAGCCGTCGGTACACCCGACGCGGTCGGTGACGACGCCGCAGCCGACCATCCCGACGCCCGCGATCAGCACGAAGCCGGCTGCGAGCACGGCCGCACGGTCGGGCGCCATCGCGTAGTAGCGGTTCAGGTAGCTCGGCAGCCACGCGAACAGCGCGCCGGGCACGAACAGGTGCAGCCCGCTGCCGAGATACGCGCAGATCACCGAGCGCGACGCGAACAGCCCCGCCATCAGCGCGCGCACGCTGCCGCGCAGGCCGCGCGGCGCGTCGGCGTCGCGCCGGCACGGTTCGACGCGGCACGCGGCGAGCCGCCGCTCGGTCACCACGCAGCGATACGCGACGAGCAGCACGATGCCGAGCGCGGCCATCACGCCGAACGACCAGCGCCAGCCGAGATGCGCGCCGACCAGCCCGCCGAGCGCCATCCCGAACACCGAGCCGAACGCGCCGCCGGCCATGAACGCGCCGGTCAGCGTCGCGCGCAGCCGGGCCGGAAAGATGCTGAGGATCAGCGCGACGCCGACGCTGCCGTACGCGGCTTCGCCGAGCCCGACGAGGCCGCGCGCGACCAGCATTTCCGCGTAGTTGGTCGACAGCGCGCAGCCGAGCGTCGCGACGCTCCACAACGCGGCCATCAGCACGATGCTGCGCACGCGCCCGAAGCGGTCGGCGAGCACCGACAGCGGAAACGTCAGCAGGCCGACCAGCAGCGCAACGACGCCGGACAGCGAGCCGAGCTGCGTGTCCGACAGCGCCCACGCGTGCTTGAGCAGCGGAAACACCGCGTTGAGCACCTGCCGCGACATGTAGTCCGACAGCAGCAGCCCGACGGTCAGTCCGAACACGAGCCACGCATACGCGGGCGCGCGCCGCTCGGTGGCCGCCAGGTCCTGCAGCGACGGCTCGACGTGATGAATCAACATGCGTGTCTCCTCCGGCACCGGGGCGGCAATGCGCCGGCGCGGCTTGCGCGGCCCCGCTCCGTCCGGCGGAGCTTGCCTCGCGCGCCGCGCGAGGATGGGTGCCGCGCCACATCGATCGGCGGGCGGCGTTTGCGGGCCGCCCGGATGCGCTGCGCGTCAGGCCGCGCGCAGCGGCACGCTCAGCTGGCCCGGCCGGCGGTTCGGTGCCATGCCGAGCTGCGCGAGCGTTTCGTCGACGCCGTCGTACTGCACGCCGATCCGGTAGATCGCCTTCGCTTCCTTGCCGGTCGCGATGTCGCGGCCGAGTTCGCGCGCAATCCGCGCGCACTGCTCGACCTGCTGCACCGACGTCATCCGGTTGCCCTTCTGGTCGATGATCGTGTCCTCGATCCCGCAGCGCGGATGCAGGCCCAGCGCCATCGCGACCGTGTTGATCGGCAGCACGTTCTTCATCAGCGATTCGAGCGTGATGCACGCGCCGTCCGGGCAGCGCCGCACGAACTCCATGAAGTTGTACGGATTGGGGCCGTCGAAGCCGCCGCCGATGCCGACCCACGTGACGTTCAGCGGGCCGCGGTAGACGCCGCGCCGGATGATCCGTTCGAGCGTTTCGAGCGCATGCATGCCGGTCAGCTGGAAATGCGGCTGGATGCCGGCCGCCTGCAGCCGGCGCAGATGCTCGTCGACCCAGCCCGGGCCGGCCGGCACCGTCATCTCGCGGTACGCGTCCCACAGCGCGGCTTCGTTCAGCGACGTGCCGGCGATGTCCTTGCGGTTCATCAGCTCGGTGATGTTCATCTGCACGGTGTTGATCGCGACCGTCACCTGGTCGGGCTTCGGCGTCAGCTCGGCGAGCATGTGGCGCGTGTCGTCGGACAGCCATTTCGCTTCGGCGCCGTCGCCTTCCGGCGCGAACGAGATCGAGCCGCCGACCTGCAGGATCATGTCGGGCACCGCTTCACGCAGCCGGCCGAGCAGCTCGTTGAATTTCGACAGCCGCTTGCTGCCCTTGCCGTCGAGTTCGCGCACATGCAGGTGCAGCACGGTCGCGCCTGCGTTGTAGCAGTCGACGGCCTTCTGCACGTGCTCGTCCATCGTCACCGGAATGTCTTCCGGAAAATCGGCCGGCATCCATTCGGGGCCGTACGGCGCGACCGTGATGACCACCTTGTCCTGGTTTTCCGGGTGCAGCGAATCGTCGAGAAATTGCATGTCGTCCTCCAGTGGAAATCGTTGTATTTCGGGCGTACGGGCGTGCGTATCCCGCCGTGCCGGGCGGCGAGCCCGGCGCGTCGTATGTGGGATTGCGGATCGGTTAAGGTGCGGGCGCGCTCAGAACGGCACGTCGCCGACGATGCCCGCGCGCTCCATCCGGCGTACGCACGGCGGGTAGTCCATCACCGCGTAATGCTGCGTGCTGCGGTTGTCCCAGATCGCGACGCTGTTCTTCTTCCAGCGCCAGCGCACCTGGTATTCGGGGATCGTGGCCTGGCTGATCAGGTATTGCAGCAACTGGCCGGCGCCGGGGTTCGCGTCCTGGCCGAAGCGCACGCGGCCGGGCGTGTGGAAGTTCGTGAAATGCGTCGCGAACGCGTTCACGTACAGCACCTTCTCGCCGGTTTCCGGATGCGTGCGCACGACCGGATGCTCGGCATCCGGATACTGCGCCTTCAACGCGAGCCGCTTGTCGATCGGCATCGCCGCGCCGAAGCTCGCCTCGATGCTGTGGCGCGCGCGCAAGTCGGCGATCTGCTGCTTCACGTGGTCGGGCAGGTTCTCGTAAGCGAGCACCATGTTCGCCCACATCGTGTCGCCGCCAACCGGCGGACCCTCGATGCAGCGCAGCACACAGCCGAACGGCGGCGCCACGCGCCAGCTCGCATCGCTGTGCCACGCATTCTCGTAGCGGTCGTTCGGCTGGTCGGGCGACTTGTAGATCCGCACGAGCCCCGGGTGCTCGGGATCGCTGCCGGCGACCGGATGATCCTCGAGCTCGCCGAAGCGCCGTGCGAACGCAACGTGTTCGGCGCGCGTGATGTCCTGGTCACGCAGGAACAGCACGCGATGCCGCAGCAACTGCGCGCGGATTTCGGCGAACAGGCCGTCGTCGTGCACGGCGTCGGCGAGGCTCACATCCAGCAGTTCCGCGCCGAGCGCGCAGGTCAGGGGTTCGACTCGCATGCGCGTCTCCTCAGACGATGAACACCGACGAACCGGTCGTCTTGCGCGATTCGAGATCGCGGTGTGCCTGCGCGGCGTCCTGCAGCGCGTAGCGCTGGTTGATCCCGATCTTGATACGGCCGGCCGCGACGTGCGCGAACAGTTCGCCGGCCAGGTCGTTCTTTTCGGCCGGATCGGCGATGTAGTCGGCCAGCGCCGGGCGCGTCAGGTACAGCGAGCCCTTCATCGCGAGACGCTGCGGATCGAACGGCGGGATCGGGCCCGACGCGGTGCCGACGCACACCATCAGCCCGCGCCGCTTCAGCGAATCGAGCGAGCCTTCGAAGGTGTCCTTGCCGACGCTGTCGAACACGACGTCGACGCCTGCGCCGTTCGTCAGTTCGCGCACGCGTTTCGCGACGTCCTCGCGGCTGTAGTCGATCGCATGGTCGCAGCCGTGGGCGCGGGCGATCGCGGCCTTGTGCTCGCTCGACACGGTGCCGATGACCGTGAGCCCGAGCAGCTTCGCCCATTGCGACACGATCAGCCCGACGCCGCCGGCCGCCGCATGCAGCAGGATCGTGTCGCCCGGCGCAAACGCGTGGATGCGGCGCAGCAGATAGGCCGACGTGAGCCCGCGCATCGTCATCGCGGCGGCGGTCTCGCACGAAATGCCGGCCGGCAGCCGGACGAGCGGCGCGGCCGGGATCAACCGCTCGGTGCTGTACGCGCCAAGCGTGTTCAGGAAGCCCGTGTAAGTCACCCGATCGCCGACGGCGACGTTCGTCACGCCGGGGCCGACGGCCTCGACCACGCCGGCCGCCTCGACGCCGATGCCGGCGGGCAGCGGCACCGGATACAGGCCGCTGCGGAAATACGTGTCGGCGAAATTCAGGCCGACCGCTTCGTGCCGCAGGCGCACCTGGCCGGCGCCCGGATCGCCGACGTCGACTGCCTCCCAGCGCAGCACGTCGGGGCCGCCGGTTTCGTGGAATCGCACTGCATGTGCCATTTTGTTCTCCGTATGTTGTCAGTCCGATGCGCGTCGCGCATCGTCAGGTCCAGTCATGCCCGGCGGCGTCGCGGTTGCGCGGTCCACCGGCGGTTCGTCCAGTTCGTTCCAGTCCGCGTCGCCCAGGTAGCGCCGCGCGGCCGGGAAAATCACGCCTTCCATCCGCCCCATCTGCTCGAACGCGCCGTGCGCATAGCGAGCCAGCGCTGCGTCGAACGCGGCCGACGGCAGCCCGTCTGCGGCGATCCGGGCGAGCGCGCCGAGCGCTTGCGCGTCGCGCTGCCGCTGGCGGTCGAGTTCGTCCAGTTCGGCCGCGACGCACTCCGCGCGGACGCGCAATGCCGCGAAGAGCCGCGCTTCGGTGGCCGTGCGGAAACGCGCGTCCTGCAGCGCGGCGAGCGAGGCCAGTGCACCCGGTGCGTCGACCGCTTGCCGCTGCAGTTCGTTCGCCGTTGGCCCGGACCCCATCAGCGCCTGCAGCAGCACGCCGGCCATGCGATGCGCATCGAGACAACGCGCCATCACGCGCGCCTCGGCGGGCGTCCGGTGCGACGTGCACACCAGCACCGGCACGGCGCTCGTCGCGAGCAGATGCTGCCGTTGCGTGCATTGCGCCGCATCGGCATCCGGCGGCAGTGCCGCGACGCCAATCAGGTCGCAACCGAGCTCGCCGGCAAGCGCGCCGGGCGATGCGTCGCCGCTGGCCGGGTGGCCGGCCCCCGCGATCGCATGGGACAGGCCCTGCGCCCGCGCGGCGGCTTCCACTTTCGCACCGTGTTCCGGCAGCCGCGCTCCGGATAAACGCGAGTCCGGCGCGGCGGCGGGCAGGACGAACGTGACCCGCGCGCCGACCGCCCGCGCCAGTTCCAGTGCATGGCCGATCGCGTCGATGCCGCCGGGCACGCCGTCGACCGTCACGAGCAGATGGCGGTACATCGCGCCGCTCCGCTTATCCGGCGGTCGGCGCGCTGCGCCGTGTGCCGCTCGATACGATCTTCATGGGTGCCCTCCTCGCGGCGTTCGTCATGTATCGGAACCCATGCTATCGACGCGGCGCCGGTGCGGCCCCACTCGTCGCGGGGGGGATTGACGGGCGAATACGGTTCGGCCGATCCTTCCCCCCACGCCCACCCCGGACGCTGGCCCGCACGGCCCCGCCGGATTCCGACTGCTGCCCAGATGGCCCACCCACCCGATCGCGCCGACGCGCCCCCCACCGAACTGGTCCTGAAGACGACCGCGCCGCGCGTGCCGGCGCAGTTGCTCGCCCGCGCGCGGCTGAGCCTCGCCGCGCCGGCGTTCGACGGCCGGCCGGTCACGCTGGTACAGGCGCCGGCCGGGTACGGCAAGACGTCGCTGCTCGCGCAATGGCGCCGCGAAACCCTTGCGCTCGGCCGCGCGGTCGTGTGGCTGTCGGCCGACGAGCGCGACGACGCACCGCGGCTGCTGCAGGGGCTCGTGCAGGCCGTGCGCACCGGCTGCGCGCGGCCCGGCTTCGGGCGGCTGATCCCGGGCGGTGCGGCGCGCGCGCTGGACGGCCTGACCGCGTGGCTCGCGGAAGTCGCGCAACTGTCGATGGACGCGCTGCTGATCGTCGACGATGCCGAGCGGCTGCCGGGCGCCGGCCTCGACGCGCTGATCTACGTGCTGCACAACGCGCCGCAGAACCTGCATGTCGTCGTCGCCGCGCGGCGCGGGCTCGATCACGCGGCCGGCGATCTGCTCGCCGGCGGGCAATGCACGCTCGCGGGCCCCGACTGGCTGCGCTTCACGCTCGACGAGACGATCGCGCTGGTCGGTGCGCGCTTCGCGCAACGGGTGGACGCCGACGGGTGCGCGCGGTTGTTCGAACGCGTCGACGGCTGGCCGCTCGGGCTGCAGCTCGCGATGGCCGCGATGGCGCGCTCGGCCGATCCGCGCCAGGCGGTCGACGCGCTCGCCGCACGCATGGACGGCACGCGCGACCGGCTCGTCGAACTGCTGCTCGCGAACCAGTCGGCTGACGACACCGCGTTCCTGACACGCACGAGCGTCGCCGATCGCCTGCATCCGTCGTTGTGCGCGGCGCTGCTCGACGATGCGAACGCACCCGACCGGCTCGCACGGCTTGCGCGCGACACGCCGCTGTTCATTGCATCGGACGATTCGGACTGGTGCCGGCTGCATCCGCTCGTGCGCGACACGCTGCGCGACCGCCTGGCCACACGTTCCGACGTCGAGCGCAGCACGCTGCATGCGCGCGCGGCCGCATGGCTCGATGCGCACGGGATGAGCGAGGAAGCCGCGCGCCACGCGTACGCGGCCGGCCAGTTCGAGGCCGCGTACGCGCTCGCGCAGCGCTGCCTCGAGGATGCGATCAAGCAGGGCCGCATCAACGATGTGCTCGACTGGCTCGCGCTGCTGCCCGACGCGGAACTCGACAAGCGCCCGACGCTACGGATCGCGGTCGCATGGGCGCTGGCGCTCGGCGAGCGTCATGTCGAGGCGCAGCGCCAGATCGCGGGGATCCTCGCGGATGGCGGCACGCCGGCCGCGATGCGCTACGAATGCGCGCTGATCCTCAGCGCGGCCGCGTATTACGCCGACGAAATCGACCGCTTCGTCGAGCTGTTCGAGCCGTGGGCCGACTTCACGCCGCCGGCGGCGACATGGCTCGCGCAGATACACGCGAACCGGCTGTCGGCGCGCGCGATCATCGTCGGCGAACCCGCGCAGGCGCGCCGTTTCCAGCAGGCCGCACCGCGCGGCGAAACGGCGGCCGGGTTCGGCTATGTCGCCCGCTGGGGCGAGCTGATCGCGGGCCTGAGCTACCTGCGCGAAGGCCAGATCCGGCTCGCGGACGACGTGCTGTCGCCGGCGCTGGCGCGTGCGGAAGCCGATCTCGGGCGCCGCCATCCGCTGACCTGCATGTTCGCGGCGATGTGCGCGGCCATCGCGTACGAGGCCGATCGCGTCGACCAGGCGGCCGCGTTGCTCGCGAACCGGCTCGACGTGCTCGAACACGCGGGCACGCCCGATACCGTGCTGCTCGGCTATCGCACGGCCGCGCGCATCGCGCTGCTGCGCGGCGTCGAGCATCGCGCGATCGACCTGCTCGAAGCGCTCGACGCGATGGGTGTCGCGCGCCGGCTGCCGCGCCTGTCGGTCGCGAGCCTTGCCGAGCAGGTGCGCATTCACGCGGCGCGCTATCGCGAGGCCACCTGCCATGCGCTCGTCGAGCGGATCGACGCGATCGCCGCGGCGCAATTTCCGGCGCACGGGCCGTTGTGGCGGCGCCCCGTCGTGCTGCTGCAGGCGACCGCGCATGCGGGCGCGGCGCTCGCCGCGCGCCGCTGGGACGATGCGAGCGCGGCGCTCGACGAAGCGGCCGTGCTGGCCCGCGAAATGAGCATGGGGCGCGAGCGCATCGAGATCATGGCGCTCAGCGCGTTCGCGCTCGAACAGTCGGGGCATGGCGGCCGCACGCTGCTCGACGAGGCGATGAATCTCGCCGACATGTTCGGACTCACGCGCACGCTTGCCGACGCGCATCCGGCCGTCGCCGACTGGGCGCGCCGCGTCGGCGACGAGGCGCTCGCCGGCGACGGCCCCGCCCGGCACGCGCTGCCGCAGCCGCGGATCGTGCCGCCGGCCCCGCGCGGTGCGGCGAGCCCGCGCGCGGTGCCGAGCGTCGTGCTGACGCCGAAGGAGCGCGCGATCCTCGAGCTGCTCGCACGCAACCTGTCGAACAAGGAGATCGCGGTCGCGCTCGCCGTCGGCGAGGAAACCGTGAAATGGCACCTGAAGAACCTGTTCGGCAAGCTCGACGCGAGCTCGCGCAAGCATGCGGTGCGCCGCGCGCTGGTGCTCGGGCTGCTCGAAAGTGCGCCCTGAGATCGGCCTGAATCCCTTGCCCCTGGCCGCATAGCCGCCCGTCCCTCCCCGTTCGATTCTCCGCAACCCTGCCCCCCGTGCGTGGGGGGGAGCGGCTGCCCGCCGTTGCGTAGTCTTTCCGCACGGCTCGCACCGGCGCCGCTTGTCGCGCCTTCCCGCCTGCCTCGATGTTGCCCCGCTTTACCCGGACGGGCTCGATCCCGTCCGGCCCATGACAACCCGGAGACTTCATGAAGACGAAACTGGCCGCGCTCGCGGCGCTTGCCGGCTGTTCGGCCCTCGCGCACGCGCAATCCTCCGTCACGCTCTACGGCGTGATCGACTCGGGCCTGCTGTACCAGAGCACGTCGGCTGCGTCGTTCAGCCCGACCGCGCCGAATACGGGCAAGGTGTTCCGCATGAAGGACGGCGGCATCTATTCGAGCTTCTGGGGCATCCGCGGCAGCGAGGACATCGGCGGCGGCTACAAGGTCAACTTCAAGCTGCAGGGTTCGTTCGACAGCGGGACCGGCAAGCTGCAGCTGAGCGATACGCCGGGCGCCGTCGCGATCTTCAACCAGGTCGCGTCGCTCGGCGTGTCGGGCCCGTTCGGCTCGTTTACGGCCGGCCGCCAGATCGTGCCGATGATCTATGCGATGGCCGACACCGACGTGCGCAACGCGCAGTTCTTCGGCAGCGTGCTGACCGCATGGCTCGGCCTGAACACCGCCGCCGGCTGGCCGGGCACGAGCACCAACGGCGCGATCGGCGCGCTGTACGACAGCAATGCGCTCGTCTATCAGTCGCCGGCGTTCGCGGGCGCGACGATCGCACTCGAATACGCGCCGGGCGGCGTCGCCGGGCAGTTCCAGGGCGGCACGCGCGAGTCCGTCGTGCTCAGGTATGCGAACTACGGGCTGAACGCGTCGGCCGTCTATTACAACGGGCACGATACGAATCCGGCGCCGGGCGTCGCGCCGACCGGCGTCGACAACAATCGCTTTTTTTACGTCGGCGCGAAATACACGATCCACGACTTTTCGGTGTCGGCGTCGTACGGCAACGGCAGGAATCCGTCGCATGCGGACAAGGTGAACCTCGACATGCTGTCGGCCGGCGTCGGATACCGCTTCACGCCCGCGTTGCAGGTCACGTCCGCCGTGTACTACCTGAAGGATCGCAACCGCTCGGAGAACCGTTCGACGGCGGTTGTGCTCGCGGCCGACTACAGCCTGTCGAAGCGGACGATGGTCTATGCGCAGGTCGGCCGCGTGAACAACCGCGGCACGATGGACCAGATGCTCGTGTACGGGCAGCCGGTCGCGCCCGGCGTCGGCACGACGGCCGCGATGATCGGGCTGCGGCACAACTTCTGACGGCTTCGGGCGGGGTGGCGGCGGCCGGCCGAGGCCGGCGCCTGCATCGATTCCGGGGATCGGCTACAGTGGGCGTCTTTGGCGCGCGCCGGCCCGCCGCCGCGCCGCGGATCGTGCGCGAGCGCGGTGGCACGGACGGCGCGCGGATCCTTCACTTCGACGAGCGAACCTTCATGCCCGATCTGTCCGCCTTCCCGATTACGCACAAGTGGCCGGCCCAGCATCCCGACCGTCTCCAGCTGTACTCGCTGCCGACGCCGAACGGCGTCAAGGTGTCGATCATGCTCGAGGAAACCGGCCTGCCTTACGAGCCGCACCTCGTGCGCTTCGACACGAACGACCAGCTGTCGCCCGAATTCCTGTCGCTGAACCCGAACAACAAGATCCCGGCGATCATCGACCCGAACGGCCCCGACGGCAAGCCGCTGCCGCTGTTCGAATCGGGCGCGATCCTGATCTATCTCGCGGACAAGACGGGCCAGCTGATCCCGAAGGATCTCGCCGGCCGCTACGAGACGATCCAGTGGGTGATGTTCCAGATGGGCGGCATCGGGCCGATGTTCGGCCAGCTCGGCTTCTTCCACAAGTTCGCCGGCCGCGACTTCGAAGACAAGCGTCCGCGCGACCGCTACGTCGACGAGTCGAAGCGCCTGCTCGCCGTGCTCGACGCGCATCTCGCGAACCGTCAGTGGGTGATGGGCGATACCTACACGATCGCCGACATCGCGATCTTCCCGTGGGTGCGCAACCTCGTCGGTTTCTACGAAGCGGGCGACCTGGTCGGCTTCAGCGAATTCCGGCACGTCGCACGCGCGCTCGACGCGTTCGTCGCGCGCCCGGCCGTCGCACGCGGGCTCAACATTCCGGCACGCGGTTAAGCGACCGGGCAGCCGCGCGGGCGCGCCGTGTGCGGCCCGCGCGCTGCGCGAGCCCGCCGCATTGCACGGCGGGCGTTTTTTTGCCCGCGCGACGCGTCCGCGTCACGCCTCCGGCGGCGCTTCCGGCACAGGACTTTCCAGCCCCGTCAGCAGCTTGCCCAGCAATTGCGACAACTGGGCCTGTTCCGCGTCCGACAGCGCGGCCAGCAGCGCGCGCTGGTTGTCGAGGTGCGCGACGACCGCGTCGTCGATCAGCGCGCGGCCGGTGTCCGTCAGCGCGACGAGCGTGCCGCGCCCGTCGGCCGGGTTCGGCCGCCGCTCGACCCAGCCGGCCTTCTGCAGCCGGTCGATGCGCGCGGTCATCCCGCCCGACGACATCATCAGCGCGTCGTACAACGCCGTCGGCGTCAGCGCGAACGGCGCCCCGCCGCGCCGCAGCGTCGCGAGCACGTCGAATTCGCCCGGCTGCATCCCGTAGCGCGCAAACAGCGGATTGAGACGGTCGCGCGCGATCACGAGCGCGGCTTCCTGCAGCCGCCCCATCACCACCATCGACGACGCGTCCAGATCCGGACGCTCGGCGCGCCATTGCGCGAGCGCATGCGCGGCTCGATCCATTAACCCTCCTCGGCTCACCAGTTATCTTGACGTCGAGATAAATCAGCATTTATCTTGATGTCGAGATACTTTACCTGAAAACGCACGGCGCCTCGTTGGCAGCCGTCACCGATATCGAGGGCCTCGCCGATGAATCGCTTCACTTCCCCCGGATGGCGGCTTGCCGCCATCGTGCTCGTCGGGCTGAACCTGCGGCCCGCGCTGGCCGCGGTTGGCCCGCTGCTCGACATGATCCAGCGCGCGACCGGTATCGGCGACGGCACGGCCAGCCTGCTGACGACGATCCCGATCCTGCTGATGGGGCTCGGCGCACTGGGCGCGCGGCGCCTGCAGCGCGTTACCGGCATCGCGGGCGGCGTCTGGCTGGGTGTCGCGCTGATCGGGCTGGCCTGCGTGTCGCGGATCGGCGCGCAGCACGCGTGGCTGCTGCTCGCGAGCGCCTGCTGCGCGGGCGTCGGGATCGCGATGGTGCAGGCGCTGCTGCCCGGCTTCGTGAAGGCGCATTTCGCGACGCGCATCGGCGGCGCGATGGGCGTCTATTCGACGTCGATCATGGGCGGTGCAGTGCTCGCAAGCGTCGTCGCGCCGTTCGCTGCAGCGCGCTGGGGCTGGCTCGCCGCACTCGCGGGCTGGGCGCTGCCGGCCGTGGTGGCCGCGCTCGCGTGGCCGCTTGCCAGCCGCGGCGGCGACGGCTTTGCCGCCGCGCCGGCCTCGACGTCGAATGCGCAGCCGTCGCGCTCGCCGCGCGCATGGCGGCTCGCGCTGTTCTTCGGGATCGCGACGGGCGCCTACACGCTCGTGCTCGCCTGGCTGCCGCCGTACTACATGCGGCTCGGCTGGTCGCCGACGGCGGCCGGCAGCCTGCTCGGCGGCGTGACGCTCGCGGAAGTCGTCGCGGGGTTGACGATCTCGGCGACGATCGACCGCCTGCCCGATCGCCGGCCTGCGCTGCATGCGGCGATCGTGTCGCTGTTGGCCGGGTTGCTGGTGATGCTGGCCGCGCCCGAAGCGCTCGCGCTGCCGGCCGCGCTGCTGCTCGGCGCGGGAATCGGCGCGCTGTTTCCGCTGTCGCTGATCGTCACGGTCGACCATGCGGCGACGCCGGCCGATGCCGCATCGTTGACGGGGTTCGTGCAGGGTCTCGGCTATTTGATCGCCGGATCGTTCCCGTTCGCGGCCGGTATCGTGCGCCAGCATCTCGCGGATTTGACGCCTGCGTGGATCGCGATGGCGTGCCTGTGTGTCGTGCTGTTCGCGCTGGCGGCCGGGTTTGCGCCGCGGTTGGCGCGGCAGGTTGCGCGCGCCTAGGCGACTGCCCTCGCGTTAGCCGTCAGCCGCCCGCTTCCCGCTCCGCGACGAACCGTCGGCAGGCCCGCCCGGACGGACGCCGCCGCAAGTCGCACGCATCTTCGTCGCACCGCCGGCACCCGCGGATCGCCTGTTGCAGGTTCCCCGTCGTCCGCATTGCCGCGTCGATCCCGATCCTCGGCGAGACGGCATCGCCGGTCCGTTTCGTCGGCGGCGCGATCACGATCGGCGCCGCGCTCGACACACGTCTGCGTGACCGGCACGGCACGCCGCGCCGCGCCGGTCACGGCGCGCGCGTAATCAGCCGGCGCTCGCGTACAGCGTCGAATCCGCGAACCCTTCGGCATCGAGCACGCGTCCGATCAGGATCAGCGCGGTGCGCTCGATCTGCGTGCCCTGCACCCTGGCGACGATGTCCGCCAGCGTGCCGGTCACGCGCGCCTCGTCGGGCCAGCTCGCGCGATAGATCACCGCGACCGGGCAATCCGCGCCGTAATGCGGCAACACTTCGTCGACGATGCGCGCGAGATGACGCACGCCGAGATGGATGGCGAGCGTCGCGCGGTGTGCGGCGAGCGAGCCGAGCGCCTCGCCTTCCGGCATCGTCGTCTTGCCCGCGAAGCGCGTGAGGATCACCGTCTGCGCGACCCCGGGCAGCGTCAGCTCGACGCCGAGCGTCGCCGCGCAGGCGGCCGTGGCCGTCACGCCCGGCACGATTTCATACGGAATCCCGAGCGCCTTCAGCCGGCGGATCTGCTCGCCGATCGCGCCGTACAGCGATGGGTCGCCCGAATGCACGCGCGCCACGTCCTGCCCTTTCGCATGTGCGGCCGCGAGCAGCGCGACGATTGCGTCGAGGTCGAGTTCGGCCGTGTTGACGACCTGCTCCGCGCAATGACCGTCGAGCACGGCCGCCGGCACCAGCGAGCCCGCATACAGGATCACCGGGCACGTGCGCACGAGGCGCTGGCCCTTCACCGTGATCAGCTCCGGGTCGCCGGGCCCCGCGCCGATGAAATACACCGTCATCGAAAATTCTCCGTCAATTCGTTGGATGATCCGCTGCGCCGCGTCATGCGCGCGCGGCCGGATCGAGTGCGTCGAGCAATGTCGCGGCCGAGTCGAATGCGCGGTCGGCGTCGGGCAGCGGCGGCCGGCGCAGCATCACGACCGGCAGCCTGCGCTCGCGCGCGACGTCGAGCTTGGCCTCGGTGGCCGCACCGCCGCTGTTCTTGCTGACGACGACGTCGATGCCCGCCAGCGCGAACAGCGCCCGTTCGCCGTCGGGCGTGAACGGCCCGCGTGCGGCGAGGATCTGCGCATGCGCGTTGCCGGGATGCGCGTCGAGGCAGCGCACGAGCCAGAACTGATGCGGCGGGATCGCATCGAGATGCGCGAGCGGTTCGCGGCCGAGCGTGAACAGCGGCCGCCTGAACGGTGCGAGCGCAGCTTCGATGCCGGCCCAGTCGTCGACCATCCGCCAGTCGTCACCCGGTTGCGGCATCCAGGGCGCGCGTCGCAACGCCCAGAGCGGCACACCGGCGTCGCGGGTCGCGGCAGCGGCGTTCGCGCTGATCTGCGCGGCATACGGATGCGTTGCATCGATCACGAGGCCGATGCCGGCGTCGCGAAGATACGCGGCCAAGCCGGCGGCCCCGCCGAAACCGCCGACGCGCACGGCGCAGCGCAGGTCGTCGGGGGTCTTGCCGAGACCGGCCAGGCTATAGACGTGATGCGGGCCGAGCGCGCGCGCGATTTTCAGCGCGTCGCCGGTGCCGCCGAGCAGCAGGATCCGCGCGCTCATCGCGCCTCCCCGACGAAGCGCCCCTGACGGTCGATCGCGAACATCTCGACGGCGACCGACGGCGGCACGATATCGCGTGCGACGCGCAACGCCTGTGCGCAGACGAGATCGCCGAGCGGCACGCCGTCGGCCTGTGCAAGCTTCAGCGCTTCCTGGCTCGTGTTCGCGGCGCGCATCGCGGCCTGCAGCGCATCGCTCGCGCCGGCGTCGGCCGCCCATTGTGCGAGCAGCGGCAGGTCGATGCTCGAATGGCGGCTGTGCAGGTCGAGGTGACCGGCCGCGAGCTTGCTGAGCTTGCCGAACCCGCCGCACATCGACAGGCGCGCAACCGGCGCGCGCCGCAGGTGCTTGAGCACCGCGCCCGCGAAATCGCCCATCTCGATCAGCGCCATGTCGGGCAGGTGGTAGTGCGCACGCATCGCGTCCTCGCTCGCGTTGCCCGTGCACGCGGCGATATGCGCGATGCCGTTTGCGCGTGCGACATCGATGCCCTGGTGAATCGACGCGATATAGGCGGAACACGAGAACGGCCGCACGATGCCGGTCGTGCCGAGGATCGACAGCCCGCCGACGATGCCCAGACGCGGATTCATCGTCTTCAGTGCCAGTGCCTCGCCGCCTTCGACGCCGATCGTCACGTCGAAGCCGCCCGCGTAGCCCTGTTCTGCCGCGAGCGCTTCCAGGTGGGTCGTCATCATCTGACGCGGCACCGGGTTGATCGCCGGTTCGCCGACGGGCAGCGTCAGCCCCGCGCGGGTGACCGTGCCGACGCCCGGCCCCGCATGAAAGCGCACGCCGGGCGCCGCCGCGAGCGCGACGCGCGCGAAGATCAGCGCGCCGTGCGTGACGTCCGGATCGTCGCCGGCATCCTTGATCGTGCCGGCTTCGGCGCCGTCGGCCGTGGTGCGGCAGAACTCGAGCCGCATCATCACGCGTTGCCCCTTCGGCAGCACGATCTCGACCGCGTCGTCCGCCTGGCCCGCGAGCAGCAGCCGCGCGGCGGCGAGCGACGTCGCGGTCGCGCAGCTGCCGGTCGTATAGCCGAAGCGCAGCGGCGCGGGCTGTTCGGGGGTTTCGTCGCGCATCACGCGTCCGTTGCGTTCGCCGGATTCGACGCGCTGGCCGTGGCGATCGCATCGGCCCTGTCGTCCGTGTCGGGCTTGCGCACGTCATATAGCGTGACCGGCAGCGGCTGGCGCCACGTGTCGAAGCGGCCGAGCGGCTCCGCATGCGCGAGCGACACGCGCGTGAGCGTGCCGCCGTGCGCGTCGCGCCACGCGGCGAGCGCCATCTCGCCCTGCAGCGTGACCGCGTTCGCGACCAGCCGGCCGCCGGGTTTCAGCGACGACCAGCACGCGTCGAGCACGCCGGGCGCCGTCGCACCGCCGCCGATGAAGATCGCGTCGGGCGTGGCGAGCCCCGCAAGCGCATCGGGTGCGCGGCCCGCGACGAGTTGCAGGCCCGGCACGCCGAGCGCATCACGGTTGTGTTCGATGAAACGCTGCCGTTCCGCATGCGCCTCGATCGCGATTGCCTGGCAGGATGGATGCGCGCGCATCCATTCGATGCCGATCGAGCCGCTGCCCGCGCCGACGTCCCACAGCAGCTCGCCGTGCGCGGGCGCGAGGCGGCCGAGCGTCATCGCGCGCAGGTCGCGCTTGGTGAGCTGGCCGTCGTGGCGGTATGCATCGTCGGGCAGGCCGGGCGTGAGCGCGCGGCGCGGCGCGTCGGGGCCGGCCTGGCAGTCGAGCGCGACGAGGTTGAGCGCGGCCGTTTCGGCGACGGTCCAGTCCTGCGCGAGGCCGTCGAGACGCCGTTCGAGCGGGCCGCCCAGATGTTCGAACACGCTGATGCGCGTCGGCCCGAAGCCGCGTGCGGCGAGCTCGGCCGCGACGGCGGCCGGCGTGCGGCCGTCGGCGCTCAGTACGAACAGGCGCCGCCCCGGCAGCAGGTGCTGCGCGAGCGTCGCGAGCGGACGCCCGACAAGCGAGACCGCGCCGACGTCCTGCAGCGCCCAGCCCAGGCGCGCGGCCGCGAGCGACAGCGACGACGGCGCGGGCAGCACGCGCCATTCGTCGGGGGAAAGCTGGCGCGCGAGCGTCGCGCCCACGCCGAACAGCATCGGGTCGCCGCTCGCGAGCACGCATACGGGCGAGCCGCGCCGCGCGAGCACGCCCGCGAGATCGAACGGCGACGGCCACGCTTCGCGTTCGGCACGCAGCCGTGCCGGCAGCATGTCGAGATGCCGTTTCGCACCGACCACGCGCATCGCGTCGAGCAGCGCGCGTCGTGCGCTGCGCCCGAGCCCCGCGTAACCGTCGTCGCCGATGCCCACTACCGTCAGCCACGCCGTCATGCACCCTTCCCCATCGTTCGATTTCCTGCCATGTGTTGCGATGCGCAGCCGCCGTGCCGCTGCGCGTTGTTCCGTTGACGGCCGCCGCCACCGCCTGCCCGGGCGCGGATGCGGCAGCGATGTCAGCCGCGCGGCATGCCGCCGAGATGGTTCAGCAAGGTCAGATACATGCCGGCGATCGATGCGACCAGCAGCCAGCCGAGCAGCAGCCACACGAGCGGCCGTACGCCGCCTCGCCGGAACAGCCAGGTTCCACCTGCCACGATCGGCACGACGAGGCCGGCGAGCCCGACATTCTTGGGCCACTCCGCGGACGGCGCAAATGGAATCAGCACGAATGCGAGCAGCATCCATGCGGGAATGGCCAGCAAGGCCAGCGCAATCCCCATGCCGAACAGCTCCGTCCTGCCGAGTTTCATCATTGCGGATCCCGGCGCGTCGCCGGTCGAATGCCGAGCCGCCAATCGTACCATCCACGCGACCGCGCGCAGTCCGCCACAGCCATGCTGCGACACGGTCCCGGCGCCAATCGCCGATGTCGGGCCGGTGCCGAAATCGGGTATCCTACGGCCGTTCGTTCGCCGGTGCCCTTCGGGGCCGAAGAGGGAACACAGGGCGCGTTGCGCGCCGCTGTGGCTGCCCCCGCAACTGTAGACAGCGAGCCGATCTCCCCCTCATGCCACTGGTTTCACCGGGAAGGCCGGGAGCCGGTGCCGACCTGTCAGCCAGGAGACCTGCCGGCCTGAAAGTGCGTGCGTGCCAGTCGGCGTCGGGCGGGGTGTACCGATGCGTTGGCCGCGGCGCGACACTGTCCCGGTATCCCGTTGAGTTCCGCCCCCGATTCGATTCCTGCGTCGCCCGTCGTGCGCCCGTCGGCTTGCCCGGGGCTCGTGCGCGTGGTCGCGGCCGCCGACGGCGGGCTGTGCCGGATCAAGCTGCCGGGCGGCCGGCTCGACGCGCGCCAGGCGCGTGCGATCGCCGCCGCCGCGCGTCAATACGGCTCCGGCGCGATCGACGCGACCAATCGCGCGAATCTCCAGCTACGCGGCATTCGCGACGGCGCTGCCGATGCGCTGACGCGCACCTTGCTCGACGCGGGGCTTGGCCCGCGCGTCGATGCGGCCGCGGACCCGGCCGCCGATACCGCCGCGCTTGCTGCAAGCGACGACGTCCGCAACCTTCTGCTCAGCCCGCTCGCCGGGCACGATCCCGGCGCGCTCGTCGACAGTCACGCACTCGCCCTTCCGCTGCTCGACATGCTCGCGCATGAGCCGCGCCGTGGCGAGCTGTCGCCGAAGTTCTCGATCCAGCTCGACGGCGGCGAATCGGTCGCGGCACTCGATCATCCGCATGACATCTGGCTGGCCGCATGGCGCCGCGCAGACGGTGCGGTACGCATCGCGGCCGGGCTGTCCGGCTGCCCGCCGGTCGCGGATGGCGACCGTCCTGCGTCGGTCGACGTGTCGCCCGACCAGGCTGTCGTGCTGGTCCGCGCACTGCTGCTCGCGTTCCTCGAACTCGCGCCGGCCGATGTCACGCGGATGCGCGCCGTGCTCGCGACAGCCGGCGAACGTGCGTTACTCGAGCGCGCACAGCACTACCTGCCCTTCCCGCTCGCGGCCGATCCCGCGCTCGCCGGCTGGCGGCGCATGCCCGCTCACCCGGCGCTGCGTTTCGGCGCGCACCCGTCGCTCGATGCGGCGCGCTGCAGCGTCGGCGTGCAATGCGTACTCGGGCGGCTCGACGCGGCGCAACTGGAACAGCTCGCCGCATTGGCCGAAGCCGACGGCGACGGCACGCTGTCGATGACGCCGTGGCAAGGCCTGTTTCTGCACGGCGTGCCGAACGAACGCGCACCGGCCACGCGCGACGCACTCGCGACGATCGGCCTCGTTTGCCAGTCATCCGACCCGCTTGCGACGTTCGTCGCCTGCACCGGCAGCGCGGGCTGCGCGAAAGCGCGCGCCGATACGAAACGCGACGCGCTCGCGCTCGCCGCGCACATCGGCCATCCGGTCGATGTGCACCTGACCGGTTGCGAACGCCATTGCGCGCTGCCGCGTCCCGCGACGCATACGCTCGTCGCGGTGGCGCCCGCGCATTACGACCTTTATCGGCGCGACGCGGCCGAGGGCCTCGGCGCCCCGCTCGCGCGCCATCTGACGATTGACCAGGCCGCAGCCCGTTTGGCGGGCGCGCGCCACAGCCAGGACACCACCGATGCTTGACTACATTCGCGACGGGCAGGAAATCTACCGGCAGTCGTTCGCGACGATCCGTGCCGAGGCCGACCTGTCGCAGGTTCCGCCCGACCTCGAGAAACTCGCGGTGCGCGTGATCCATGCGTGCGGGATGGTCGACGTCGTGTACGACCTGCGTTTTTCGGCCGGCGCCGGTACGGCGGGCCGCACGGCGCTCGCGGCCGGCGCGCCGATCCTGTGCGACGCGCGGATGGTCGCCGAAGGCATCACGCGCGCGCGGCTGCCGGCCGGCAACCGCGTGATCTGCACGCTCGGCGAGCCGGAGGTGCCCGACCTCGCACGGCACCTCGGCAACACGCGTTCGGCCGCCGCGCTCGAACTGTGGCGCCCGCATCTCGCGGGCAGCGTCGTCGTGATCGGCAATGCGCCGACCGCGCTGTTCCACCTGCTCGACATGATCGACGCCGGCGCCCCGCGCCCTGCACTGATCCTCGGCTTTCCGGTCGGCTTCATCGGCGCGGCCGAATCGAAGGCGATGCTCGACGCCGACAGCCGCGGCGTGCCGTACATCGCGCTGCTCGGCCGGCGCGGCGGCAGTGCGATGGCCGCCGCCGCGGTCAACGCGCTCGCGACGGAGGCCGAATGACGACCGCGCGTGGACAACTGTTCGGCGTCGGCGTCGGCCCTGGCGATCCTGAACTGATGACGATCAAGGCGCTGCGCGTGCTGCAGGCGGCGCCCGTGGTCGCGTATTTCGTCGCGAAGGGCAAGAAAGGCAATGCGTACGGCATCGTCGAAGCGCACCTGCTCGACGGGCAGACGCAGTTGCCGCTCGTCTATCCGGTGACGACCGAAGCGCTGCCGCCGCCGCTCTGCTACGAGACCGTGATCGCCGACTTCTACGATACGGCTGCCGAGATCGTTGCCGCACACCTCGATGCAGGCCGCGACGTCGCGGTGATCTGCGAAGGCGATCCGTTCTTCTACGGCTCGTACATGTACCTGCACGACCGCCTCGCGCCGCGCTACGACACCGAAGTTATCCCGGGCGTGTGCGCGATGCTCGGCGGCACGGCCGTGCTCGGCCAGCCGCTCGTCTATCGCAACCAGAGCCTGTCGGTGCTGTCCGGCGTGCTGCCCGAGCACGAGCTGCGCGAACGGCTTGCGCGAGCCGACGCCGCCGTCGTGATGAAACTCGGCCGCAATTTCGACAAGGTGCGGCGCGTGCTCGACGAGCTCGGGCTCGCGAAACGCGCGCTGTACGTCGAGCGCGCGACGATGGCGAACCAGCGCATCGTGCCGCTCGACCAGGTCGACCCGATGGCGTCGCCGTATTTCTCGCTGCTCGTCGTGCCGGGGGAAAAATGGCAAGGATGACGACTGCGCCCGCGATCGTGATTCTCGGGGCGGGCGCGCTTGACACCGCACGACGCATCCAGGCGCGCTACCCGGGCGCAAGCGTGCACGGCCTCGCGTCGCGCGTCGACACCGACGTGCCGTTCGACGAACTCGGCGCGCACCTGCGCGAACTCTATGCGCGCGGCTTGCCGATCGTCGCGCTGTGCGCGGCCGGCATCGTGATCCGCTGCCTCGCGCCCGCGCTCGCCGACAAGGGCGTCGAGCCGCCCGTGCTCGCGGTCGCGGAAGACGGCTCGGCCGTCGTGCCGCTGCTCGGCGGGCTGACGGGCGTCAACGCGATCGCGCGCGAAATCGCCGCATGCGTCGGCGTCGCGCCGGCGATCACGACCAGCGGCGAATTGCGCTTCGGCGCCTGCGTGCTCAATCCGCCCGAAGGCTATGCGCTCGCCGATCTCGCGCAAGGCAAGCGCTTCGTATCCGACCTGCTCGCGGGTGCATCGACGCGTGTCGACGGCGCGGCCCCGTGGCTCGACGAAGTCGCGCTGCCGCGCGACGACGCGGCCGGGCATGCCATTCGCGTGACGCCCGCTGCGTGGCACGGCGCGCGCGACGAACTCGTGATCCATCCCCGCAGCGTGGTGATCGGTGTCGCCATCGATGCCGTGAACGCCGGGGAAGCCCTTGCCGCGCGCATCGAAGCCCTGCTCGCCGCGCAAGGTCTCGCGCGGCTGGCACTCGCGGCCATCGTCGCGCCGGTATCGGCGATCGGCGAACCTGCGCTGGAAGAAGCGGCGCAAGCGCTCGACGTGCCGCTGCGTTTCGACGATGCCGACAGCAGCGTGCCTGCCGATGCGGCCACGCTGCTTGGCCGCACGTTGCGTGTCGCACACGCGCTGCGTCCGGCATCGAACGGCCTCGCATGCGCGGTCGCGTCGCATCCGGTCGATCCCGCCACGCTCGGCCGCGCACGCGGCCGCCTGACGGTGCTCGGTCTCGGCCCGGGCGGTGCCGCATGGCTCACGCCGGCCGCGCGCGCCGCGCTCGCGGAAGCGACCGACATCCTCGGCTACACGACCTACGTAACCATGGCCGGCCCGTTCCGCGACGACCAGCGCGTGCACGGCACCGACAATCGCGAGGAAATGCAGCGCGCGCGCCATGCGTTCGAACTCGCGGCCGAAGGCCGGCGCGTCGCAGTCGTGTCGTCGGGCGACCCCGGCGTGTTCGCGATGGCCGCGGCCGTGCTCGAAGCGCTCGACGAAGCGCGCGACCCGCAGTGGGCCGCGGTCGACCTGCGCGTGGAGCCCGGCATCTCCGCGTCGCTCGCGACGGCCGCGCAGGCCGGCGCACCGCTCGGTCACGACTTCTGCGCGATTTCGCTGTCGGACAACCTGAAGCCATGGGGCGTGATCGAGACGCGCCTGCAGCATGCAGCGCAAGCCGATCTCGTGATGGCGTTCTACAACCCGATCTCGCGCGCCCGGCCGTGGCAGCTCGACCGGGCGCTCGACATCGTGCGTGCGCACCGGGCGGCCGAAACGGTCGTCGTGCTCGGCCGCGATATCGGCCGGCCAGGCGCGACGCTGACGACAACGACGCTCGGCGCGCTGCGCAGCGACCAGGTCGACATGCGGACGATGATGATCGTCGGCTCGTCGACGACGCGGCGCTTTGCGATCGGCAACGCGCGCGAGTGGGTCTATACGCCGCGCTGGTATCGCTGATCGCGACTAGCGCGTGAGCGTGCCGTCGCGCGTGCCGGCAGGCGCGATGCCGGACGCGCCGACGGTTCGCCAGAACCGGTACACGAGCACGCCGACGATAGCCTGCGCCGCGACCACGAACGCGACGCAACCGGCCCATCCCCAGCGATGCCAGCCGGGCACCGGCAGGATCGAGCCGAGACTGCCGCCGAAGTAATAGCACGACAGGTAAATGCCGATCGCCGTCGAACGCGCGCTCGACGCCGCCTGCGAGATGAACGTATTGGCCGACGCCTGTTCGACGAACACGGCGGTCGAGCTGAGCGCGAGACCGGCCAGGATCACCGGCACGCTGTCCGACAACGTCAGCAACGCTCCGCCGATCGCGAGCGCGGCCGCGGCGAGCGCCGGTGCGCGCGGGCCGCGATGCCGCGCGAGGCGGCCTGCCAGCGGCGTCACGACCACCGCGACCAGAAACACCGCATAGATCGCGCCGATTTCGACCGTGCCGAAGCCGAACGGCGCACGCGCGAGCCGCAGGCCGACGAACGTGAACGTCGCGACCTGCGACGCGAGCACGCAGGCGCCGATCGCGAACGACGCGAGCAGCGGGCCGCGCGTGACGATGCGCCACGACGAACCCGCCCGCGTGCCATTGCCGGACGCCCGCCGCGCGATCGCACCGGACGCCGGCAGGCTCGCGTAAATCGCGACGCCGGTGACAAGACACAGCGCCGCGACGACATCGAGCGCATGCCGCCAGCCCCACATCGACGTCAGCAGGTTGGTCACGAAGCGGCCGGCGAACCCGCCGAGCGTCGTGCCGGCGACGAACAGCGCGCTGATCTCGGCCGACGTGCCGCGATCGAAGCGTTCGCCGATATACGCGATCGACAGCGCAAAGACGAACGGCATGACCAGCCCGGCCGCAAAGCGCGCGCCGAGGAACGACGCGAATCCGGCCGCATGCGCGGACCACACGACCGGCAGCGCGACGGCCACCGCCGCGAGCGAGATCGCGACGCGCCGCTCGATGCGTGCGGCCAGCACGCCGACGAACGGCGCGATAATGGCGACGGCCGTCGTGGTTGCGCTCACGCCCTGCCCCGCGCGCTCCGCGCTGACGCCGAAGGCGGCCGCGAGTTCGTGCAGGATGCCCTGCGTCGCATAGAGATTGAGAAACGCGGCAAAACCGCAGAGAAAGAACGCGATGCGCGTGGTCCTGTCGTTCATCGGAAATGCCTTGTCATCGATGCCGACAGTCTGACGAGCGCGCCGCGCGCACGCCAATACCGTTTTCACCGCGATTGATACCGGAACGACAACAATGCTCGACTTGCGCCGCCTTCGCTATTTCGTGGTCGTCGCCGACGAACTGCACTTCGGCCGCGCCGCATTGCGCTTGCGCGTCGCGCAACCGCCGCTGACCCGCCATATCGCCGCGCTGGAAAGCGAGCTCGGCGTCCGGCTGTTCGAGCGCTCGACGCGCGCGGTGCGGCTCACGCCGGAAGGCGAACTGTTCCTTGAACATGCACGCAACGTCGTCCGTGCGGCCGACGAAGCCGAGGCGAGCGCGCGCAAGATCGCGCAGGGTATCGCCGGACGCATCGTGATCGGCTACGCGAGCTCGATCCCGATGTCCGGCACGTTCCCGGACGTGATTCGTGCCGCGAGCCGCACGATGCCCGACGTCGAACTCGCGTTTCGCGAAGCGGCGACCGCGAGCCAGCGCCAGCAGATCGCCGACGGCGCGATGGACATCGGTTTCGGCTGGGCGTGGGACGGTGCACCCGGCGTGCCGGTCGCGTCGCTCGTCGTGTCGCGCGAACCGCTCGTCGCGGCCGTACCGGCCGGCAATCCGCTCGCGGACCGTACGAGCCTCGACGTCGCGGAACTGGCAGACGAAACCTTCGTGACCTTTCCGCCCGGTTACGGTTCGGCGTTGACGGCGGCGCTCGACGACCTGTGCGCGCAGGCCGGATTCGCGCCGCGGATCGGCGCAACCGCCGCGCAGATCACGACGCTCGTGTCGCTGGTCGCCGCCGAACGCGGGATCGCGATCGTGCCGGGCTTCACGGCGACGCTGCAGCGCCCGGGCGTCGTCTACGTGCCGCTCGCCGGCACGCGTGCAGTCGAGCAGATCGTGTCGTGGAACGAGCCGTTTTCGTCGGCGTGCGTCGAGCGTTTCGTCGCACTCGCGCGTTCGCTGGCGCAGCCGGCATCGGCATGACGCGACGCCGGCAACGCTCGCGCACCGGCATGCAATCGATCGGGAAAATCACCCGCCCGATGTGTTGCGCAACGGTGTCGAATCGGCAAGATCGTTACGTATCGGGAATCAAATAACAAAAAGAACACCTAACCATTCACTATTCGGCGCGAATCCTCCAAGATGGGCACGCCGCCGGCCGGGCAGGCCCGGTCGCCCGTCCGGCGGCGATACGCAGGCCAGCGCATCCCTCTTCCACTTGGAGAACACAATGAACAACAATGTGTTGCCGCGTTTCATTCCGCGAGCACTTGCCGCGGGTTGTCTGCTCGCCGCCGCGAGCGTGTCCCACGGTGCAGGCGTCTATGCGCCCTATGTCGACGTGACGCTCTATCCGACACCGCTCGTCGACCAGATCGGCGTCCGGCAAGGCATCCAGCAATTCACGCTCGCGTTCGTGGTCGCGGGCAACGGTTGCGTGCCGTCGTGGGGTGGCGTGCAGCCGATCGGCAACGGCGCGAGCGGCGGGCTGCTCACTGCGCTGTCGACGTCGATCGCGAGCTACCGCGCGAAAGGCGGCGAAATCGCCGTGTCGTTCGGCGGCGCGAACGGCACGCCGCTGATGCAGGCCTGCTCGACGGTTCCCGCGCTGAAGACTGCGTACCAGACCGTGATCGACACGTACGGCCTCACGCATATCGACTTCGACATCGAGGGCGCGTCGCAGCAGGACACGGCCTCGGTTGCGCGCAACTTCCAGGCCGTCGCGCAACTGCAGTCCGACTATGCGGCGAAGGGCAAGCCGCTGCACGTCACGCTGACGCTGCCGACAATGCCGACCGGGCTCACGCAGGACGGCCTGAACGTCGTCAACGCGGCGATCTCGAACCAGGCCGCGTTCGATGCGGTGAACGTGATGGCGATGGATTACGGCCCCGCGAACATCGACATGGGCGCCGCCGCGATTAGCGCCGCGCAGGCGCTGTACTCGCAGCTCGACACGGCGTTCAAGTCGGCTGGCCGGCCGAAGACCCATGCGCAGCTCTGGCAGATGGTCGGCGTCACGCCGATGATCGGCGTGAACGACGTACAGGGCGAAACCTTCACGCTCGCGAATGCGCAAAGCGTGCTGAATGCAGCGGTCAGCAACGGCTACGGTTTCTTCGGCAACTGGTCGGTCGGCCGCGATCAGGCGTGCCCGTCCGGCGGCACGTATGCGTCGCCGACCTGCTCGGGCGTCGCACAGCAGCCGTATGCGTTCGCGGCAATCTTCAAGCAGCTGGACGGCAAATGGGGCGCGGGCGTCACGCAGGACCCGAACTACGGCGGCGGCTCGGACGGCGGCACGCCGCAGCCGGGCGCGCCCTGGGCGGCCGGCCAGGTCTACACGGCCGGCGCGACGGTCACCTACCAGGGCACGACGTACCAGGCGCAATGGTGGACACAGGGCGACGTGCCCGGCCAGGCGGCCGTATGGAAACCGGTCGGCGGCGGCACGGCCACGTGGTCGGCGACGACCGCGTATTCAGGCGGCACCTGTGTGATGTACCAGGGCGCGAAGTATTGCGCGAAATGGTGGACGCAAGGCGACAACCCGAGTGCGGGCGGTGTGTGGGTGAAGTCGTGATGCCGCGTATCGGCCGTCGTTAGGCTCGCGGATCCATGGCCGTTCGCGGCGATCGCTGCCCGATCGCCGGCGGACGGCCTGCTTGCTGGCCCGCTTGCAGGGCCGTTTGCCGGCGCGCCTTGCCTTCCGTCAGCCGCGCGCGTGCTCGGCCAGCAGCTTGGCCTTCGCGTCGACGAGCAGCGCCGCATGCGTATCGCGATGCTGCCGGATCCGCTCGGTCGGCCCGACGACCGACAGTCCATACCAGTCGCCGTCGAGCGTCAGCGCGACCGCGATCGCCGACAGTTCGGGCGCGCTCTCGCCGAAGTTCTCGGCCCAGCCGAGTTCGCGAAACCGCGCGGTTTGCGCGACGAGCGCCGGCAGGTCGGCCACCGTCGCGTCGGTGAAGCGTTCGAACGGCAGCTGCGCGCCGAGCGCTTGCTGCGCAGCGCCGGCGAGTTCCGCGAAAATCGCCTTGCCGATCGAGTTCGCATGCAGCGGACGCAGCTCGCCCGGCTGGCGCGTGTAGCGGATCGCCTGCTCCGACTCGACGACGTCGAGATACGTGACCGACCCGCCCTGGATCTTGCCGAGCACGGCCGTCTCGCGGCTCGCGTCGCGCAGCGCGACGAGGTGCGGATGGACGATGTCGACGACGGGATCGGTCGCATCGATCGCGGCGGCGATCGTCTGCAGGCGTCGCGTCGGGTAGTAGCCGCCGCGCTTGCGCACTTCGTACAGATAGCCGCGGCTCACGAGCGTGCGCGCCATCGCGAGGCAGCTCGACGGCGGCACATCGAGCAGGCGCGCGAGTTCGGTGAGCGGCAGCGGCCGCCGTTCGGCGGCGAACAGCTCGAACAGGTCGAGCGTGCGGGCAACGAGTTTGACGTCCATGACGAGCGCTTGAATCGGAAACGGGAAACCGCGCGCCGGGCCGGCCGCCGGGTCGATACGGTCAATACGACTTCGGCAGCCCGAGCACCTTCTCCGCGATGTAGCACAGGATCAGTTGCGGGCTCACGGGCGCGAGCCTCGGAATCATACACTCGCGCAGGTAGCGCTCGACATGGTATTCCTTCGCGTAACCCATCCCGCCGAGCGTCGCGACGGCCGTCTGGCACGCCTGGAACGCGGCTTCCGCACCGAGGTATTTCGCCGCGTTCGCCTCCGCGCCGCACGTCTGCCCCGCGTCGTAGCGCGTCGCGGCCTTCATCACCATCAGCCACGCAGCCTCGAGTTGCATCCACGCCTGCGCGAGCGGATGCTGGATCGACTGGTTCTGCCCGATCGGCCGGCCGAACACGACACGCTCGCATGCGTATTGCGTCGCGCGGCGCAGCGCGGCCTGCCCGAGCCCGATCGCCTCCGCCGCGATCAGGATTCGCTCGGGGTTCAGGCCATGCAGCAGATAGCGGAAGCCGTCGCCTTCGTTGCCGATCAGGTCGTCGCGCGACACGCGCAGGTTGTCGATGAACAGCATGTTCGAATCGACGGCCTTGCGGCCCATCTTCTCGATTTCGCGCACCTCGACGTGCGAACGGTCGAGGTCGGTATAGAACAGGCTCAGCCCGTCGGTCGGCTTCGCGACCTGGTCGAGCGGCGTCGTGCGCGCGATGATCAGCATCTTGTTCGCAACCTGCGCGGTCGAGATCCAGATCTTGCGCCCGCTCAGCACGTAGTCGTCGCCGTCGCGACGCGCCTGCGTGGTCAGGTGCGTGGTGTCGAGGCCCGCGTCGGGTTCCGTCACCGCGAAGCAGGCCTTGTCGCGCCCGGCGATCAGCGGCGGCAGGAAGCGCGCCTTTTGCGCTTCGTTGCCGAACACCTGCACGGGATTCAGCCCGAAGATGTTCATGTGCACGGCCGACGCACCGGACAGGCCGGCGCCCGATGCGCTGATCGTGCGCATCATCAGCGCGGCCTCGGTCATCCCGAGCCCGGCGCCGCCGTAGGCCGGATCCATCGCGATGCCGAGCCAGCCGGCGTCGGCGAGCGCCGCGTGGAAGTCGGCCGGAAACCCGCCTGCGCGATCGCGCTCGAGCCAGTAGTCGTCGCCGAAGCGTTCGCAGATTTTCTCGATCGCGCTTTCGATCGCGCGCTGGTCGTCGGTCAGGTCGAACTGCATGGATTGCACTCCCGGAAAAAGCCGAGCGGCCGCGCCGCTCTCAAGAAAGCGCCAGGCGGCGCCAGGGTTGCCGCGCCGCGGAACGTCCCCTCGCAGGACTGCCCCCTCGGGGCACGGCCACGAAGCGGCACGTCTGGCGCGCTCACAACGGAAACACGCCAGCGATCACCGCGGCGAACACCATCAGCACGGTGGCGGCGAACAGGAACGGAATCGTGAATTTCTGATGCTCGGCAAGCTCGACGCCGGTCAGGCCGACGATCAGGAACGTCGCGGGCGTCAGCGGGCTCACGGGAAAGCCCGTCGTCATCTGGCCGAGCAGCGCGGCCTGCGCCATCTGGATCGGCGGCACGCCGAGCAGCTTGCCGCTCTCCGCGAGCACCGGCAGCACGCCGAAGTAGAACGAATCGGGATCGAACAGCAGGCTGAGCGGCATCGACAGCAGCCCGAGCACGAACGGCATGTGGCGCGCATGCTCGACCGGCACGTGCGCGACGACGACTTCCGCCATCGCCTTCAGCATCCCGGTGCCGGACATGATGCCGGTGAACGCCCCCGCCGCGAGCAGCACGCTCGCCATCATCAGCGCGGCCTTCGCATGCGCATCGATCCGCTCGCGCTGCGCTTGCACGTCCGGGTAGTTGATGACGAGCGCGGCGACCGTGCCGAGCATGAACATCACCATCGGGTCGACGATGCCCGACACCAGCGTGACGAGCACGACGAGGGTCAGCGCGACGTTGATCCCGAAGCGGCCCGGCCGGCGCAACGCGCGTTCGGCGTCGGTCAGCTCGCGCGGCGCGATCGCCAGCGACGCCGCGCCGGCACGGTCGAGCCCGAGCCGCTTCGCCTCGCGCATGCCAAGCACGTACGCAGTGCCGAACACGAACACGAGCCCGACGATCTGTACCGGAATCATCGGCGTGAAGATCGCCGAGCCGGGAATGTGCAGCGCCGCAGACGCGCGCAGCATCGGCCCGACCCACGGCAGGAAGTTGACGCCGGCCGCCATCGACGCGACGCACGCGAGAATCCGCCGATCCATCCCGAGCCGGGTATAGAGCGGCATCATCGCCGGCAGCGTGACGAGAAACGTGACCGCGCCCGAGCCGTCGAGGTGGATCAGCAGCGCGAGCAGCGCCGAGCCCATCACGATACGCGGCGGATGGCAGCCGATCACGCGCAGTACGCCTGCGATGATCGGATCGAGCATTCCCGCGTCAGTGAGGATTCCGAAAAATAGAATCGCAAAAACAAACATGCCGGCGATCGGGCCGATGTTCTGCACGCCGTGCACAATGAACTTGCCGGTCTGCAGCCCGAAACCGGCCGCGAGCGACGCGGCCACCGGCACGACGATCAGCGCGACGAGCGGCGACAGCCGCTTCGTGATGATCAGGCCGAACAGCGCGACGATGGCAATCGCGCCGATCCATGCGAGCATGATGCGTCTCCTCTTCTGCCGGTAGTGCGTCTTTCGCGCGCAAGCCGGCGTGATGTCCGAATGATGGTGTTCCGGCCCGCCGGCCGTGCGCCGCAGCGCGGCACGTGCCGGCGGCCACGCTGCCGGTCAGTTCCGGCGACCGTCGTTGTCGCCGCCGTCGGCGAACACCTGTGCCGCGTGTTCGTTCAGCGCGGGCGGCGGCCGCCGGTACGTCGCCGGCGTGCGGCCGAGCTTGATCGGCGACGCGATGCCGCGATGCCGGCCCAGCTCGACCTTCATTGCCCGATGTGCGACATGCGGATGGTCGAGCGCCGCGTCGAGCCCGAGCACCGGCGCGCACGGCACGCCGCGACGCATCAGCTGCTCGGCGAGCGCCGCACCGTCGTGGGCCGCCAGCGCTGTTTCGAGCAACGTGCGCAGCGCGGCGCGGTTCGCGCTGCGCGCACGGTTGTCGGCAAAACGCGGATCGTCGAGCCAGCCGCGCGTGCCGAGCACGTCGCACAGCGCCGCGAACTGCCCGTTGTTGCCGACCGCCAGGAAGATGTCGACGCCCGCCGTCGGAAAGCTGTCGTACGGCGTGATGTTCGGATGTGCGTTGCCGGTGCGCACGGGCGCGTTGCCCGAATGGAAGTAGTTCGGCGTATGCGGATGCAGGATCGACAGCGCGCAGTCGAACAGCGTCGACTCGACGAACTGGCCGTGGCCGCTCGCATCGCGCTCGCGCAGCGCCATCAGCACGCCGAGCGCCGCGTTCAGCCCCGTGACGAGATCGACGATCGGCACGCCCACGCGCAGCGGTGCGCCGCCCGCTTCGCCATTGACGCTCATCAGCCCCGCGAGCGCCTGCACGGCCGCGTCGTAGCCGGGCAGCCCGCCGAGCGGGCCGTCCGCGCCGAAGCCCGACACGCGGCAATAGACGAGGCGTGGAAAGCGCGCATGCAGCGCGTCGAAACCGAGGCCCCAGCGCTCCATCGTGCCGATCTTGAAGTTCTCGACGACGGCGTCGGCGTGCTCGAGCAGGCCGAGCAGCCGCTCGCGGTCGGCCGGTTGCGTCAGGTCGAGCGCGACGCCGAGCTTGTTGCGGTTCACGCCGAGGAAATACGACGCCGTGTCGCCGTCGAACGGCGGCCCCCAGGTGCGCGTCTCGTCGCCGGACGGCGGTTCGACCTTGATCACCTCCGCGCCGTGGTCGGCGAGGATCTGCGTCGCGTACGGGCCGCCCAGCACCCGCGACAGATCGATGATGCGCAATCCTGCCAGCGCGCCCTGCTGCTCGTGTTCCGCCATGCGTCCCGCTCCTGGTTCCGGTTGATCGGACTGCCGGCTCCGGCGGCCTGGCGCCCCTGGCGCGCAGTCGGTCCGGATTCGACGAATATTTCTTGTGTGTGAATTTATATTCACATTCAGGAATTATGTTGTCAAGCCCGGATGCACCCGGCTGCCGCGCGGATAACGTCCCGGTGCGCAAGTGGGGACGACACCGAACGCGGGCCGGTTGCGGTGGCGCCCCGCCCTTCGCTAAGCTGGCGGACGACGTTCATCCTGAAAAAACAAGGCGGAGTATTCATGAAACGGTTGTGGCTGGCGGCCTTCGTGCTGGCGTCGATGCTGGGCATCGGACACGCGCAAACCCAGACTTTCCATTTCGGCGAAGGACAGACGCAAATGCCCGCCGCGGCGCCGCGGGCCGGTGCATCCGCTGCCCGGCCCGCGCCTGCGCGCCGGCACGCGACGGCGCGATCGCCGCATCAGCGGCACGCCGTTCACAAGCGCCGTTCGCACCGCGCGAAGCCCGTGCGCAGCGGGATCTATACGCATGCGTGACACCGTGTCCGGCGCGCTGCGCTGTGCACGGAACTGTCACGAACGGCCGGTAACATCGATGCGGCTGCCTGTATGCCGTCGCGGCCTGGTGCCGCACAACCCGCTGCCGGCGCGCATTTTCTCCACGATTCAGCACCTGTTTTGCCGAACATGAGCATCGGGCCGGATACCCTCGCCGTCACCAAGGAACGCGCCACCATCGTGTGCCGCCAGCGCAGCAGCGTGCTGCTGGTCGCCCGCACGGCGTCGCGCTGGTCGCTGCCGGGTGGCACGATCCGGCGCGGCGAGACGCCGCTCGAAGCCGCGCAGCGGGAGCTTGCCGAGGAAACGCGGCTGGAGGGGCTTGTGCTCGACTACGCGGTGCAGTTCGGCGGGCTGACGAAGCTCCATCACGTGTTCGTGGCCGAGGTGCCGGCATACCTGACGCCGCGCGCGAACAACGAGATCGCCCGCTGCAAGTGGTTCACCGTCGACCGGCTCGACACGCTCCATGCGAGCGTGCCGACGCGCAAGATCATCGAACTGCTGCGTCTCGACTGTTTTTCGGCGATCGTCAACGGCCCGCTGCGTTGACGGCGGTGCTGCCCGCGCCGGTCACGCGCGCAGGAACGGGCCGGCCTTGCGTTCGAGCAGCGCGACGAGTTCGGGCTGCATGAACGCGTAGCGGTCGGGAATGTCGAGGCAGACGATCTTCTTGCCGTTCAGATGCGCACCGAACAGCGTCGACAGCCTCGCCTTGTGCGCCCGCTCCATCACGAACACGATTTCGGCCCAGTCGAGCTGCTCGGCGGACAGGCGCGCGTCCGCGTCGGGCGCGAGGCCCGCGGAGTCGGTTTCGATGCCGGGCCACGCGGCGAACACCGCTTCGGCCGTCGGGCTGCGCAGCCGGTTGCGGCTGCAGATGAACAGTGCCCGTGTCATGTCGCTTCGCGAACGCCCGTTGGCGGCCCGCTTACCCTTGCGGAATCGTGCCCGGCCGCACGTACGCGAGCATGTGCGGCACGTAATCGGCCTTGCCGAGCTCGACGCCGTGATGGCGCAGGATCGCGTACGCGGCGATCGCGTGGAAGTAGAACTGCGGCAGCGCCCAGTCGCGTGCGTACTGCTCGCCGGTCATGTCGAACGCGATCCCGTTCGGCAGCTCGAGTGCGATCGGCAGCGCCGTGCCGCCATCGAGCGCATCCGGCGCGAGTTCGCCGAGAAAGGCCAGCGTGCCCGCGATGATCGCCTGCGCGTCGGCGAGCGTGCCGGGCTGCGCATCCGCATTCCATCCCGCCTCACGCAAGGCCAGCAGCGCAGCCGGCAACGGTTCGCCGCGCAGCCGGTAGACGGGCTCCATCGCCTGGAAGCACGAGAAGCGCACCTGTGCCGCGAGCGGATACATGTCGGGCGCCAGCTTCAGCGTCATCGCCGCGTCGGGCGCGTCGCCCGCAGCCTGCCGGTGCGCGACAGCCTTGTCGAGCCACGCGGTCTGTGCGCGCAGCATGTGGGTGAAGGTCGGGATGAGAAGTTGAGTCGGTGTCACGCGTACGCTCCTGGGTTGGATTGTCGTTTGCGCCACGATAGCAGCGTCGACGCAAACACGCACCCCGGCCCGGGCGACGAGCGCGATTCGATGCGGATCCGGCGGTCCGGCGATCCGGCGTTGTGGCGCGTACGGGTCGCCCCACACGCGGGACGATCACGACGCGCGGCCGTCGCGCCCCGGCCTCAAGGCTTGCCGTGTCGCGCCAGGAACCGGTCGAGCTGCGATGCAAACGCCTTGCCGTCGCGCGCGCTGAACGGCGCCGGCCCACCGGTGTCGATGCCCGCGCTGCGCAACTGGTCCATCATCGCGCGGGTCGACAGGCGTTCCTCGATGTTCTCGCGGCTGAACCAGTTGCCGCGTGGGTCGAGCGCATGTGCGCCCTTGTCGAGAACGGCGGCGGCCAGCGGGATGTCGGCCGTGATCACGAGATCACCGGCCTCGACCAGCTCGACGATGCGTGCATCGGCCACGTCGAAGCCGGCCGGCACCTGGACGGCCTTGATGAACGGCGACGGCGGCGTACGCAGAAACTGGTTCGCGACCAGCGTCACGCAGATTTCGGCACGACGCGCGGCGCGAAACAGCATGTCCTTGATGACGGCGGGACACGCGTCGGCATCGACCAGTACTTGCATGGCGGGTTTTTCCAGTGGGCAGAAGCGGCGATCATATCGCACCGCCGGCCGGCCATCAGCCGGCGAGATCCGTGCGAAGCGCGTCGGCCGTCATCCACTGCGCGCCCCATGCGGCGGCGAGCCGTGCACCCTGCCCGATCCGCACGGCCGCATCGTCGAAGTCGACGAACACGACGTGATCGGCCGCCGCGGGCCTGGCCGGCGTCTCGCGCGTGCGCCCGTCCGACAGCACCCACAGCCAGCGCTGCTTGCCGGGCTCGCGCCGCGCATCGCGCGCGAGCAGCTGCGCGGCGGCGGCGATGCCGTCCGCGAGCGGCGTGCCGCCGCCGCCGTCGACCGGTTCGAGCCAGCGCGCATTCCACCAGCGCGGCACGGCCGGGCCGAAGCGCCGCGCGGCGCCGTGGCCGCCGAAGCAGATCAGCGCGGTTTCGACACGGTCGCGCGCGGCCTGATCGAAATACGCGACGATCAGCCCCTTCGCGAGCGCGAGCCGCTCGTGCGACAGCATCGACGCCGAGCAGTCGAGCACGAAGCAATGCAGCGCATGCGGCGTGCCCGCGCGTTTCCGGAAGCGCAGCTGATCGCGATGCAGCCGGCCGTCGCGTTTCGCGGCGAGCGTCGCCGGCCATGCAACGGCCGTGCCGGCGCGTGCCGTGCCCGGTACGCGTGCGGCTGCGCCTGACTGCCATCGAGGACCGCGAACGGCGTTCGCGGCGGCGCCGGCTCGATGGCTCAGCGTTTTTTTAGCGGCAGCGGCACCACGCTTTTCACGTCGCGCAGCCCGGCCGGTTCAGGCGGCAGATAACCCCAGTCGCCCTGCGATGCCGACGCATCGCCGCGTGTCTCGCCCGGCCGGTTGTCGGGCCGCTGGCGTGCATCCGGCGGCGAACGATCGTCGTGCTCGCCACCGTGCTGCGACGATCCGTGCGACGGCGGCGTACCCGCATGGCGCCGGTGCCGCAACACCGCTTCGGCCACGCGTTCCACCTGCGATACCGTCACCGCGTCGGCCTGTTCCAGCGCGGCCAGTGCGCGCGCGGCGCGCAGCATCACCAGATCGGCACGCAACCCGTCGACGGCCGCGTCGATGCACAGCGCGCTGACGCGCGCATGCACCGCATCGTCGAAATCCAGCGCGGCCAGCCGCGCACGCGCCGCATGAATCCGGTCGCCGAGTTCGCGCTGCGCGGAGGCATGGCGCGTGCGGAAGGCATCCGGATCGAGATCGAACGCAAGTCGCGCCTTCACGATCCGCTCGCGCTGCGCGGCGTCGAAACAGTTCTCCAGTTCGACCATCAACCCGAAGCGGTCGAGCAACTGCGGGCGCAGCTCGCCCTCCTCGGGATTCATCGTGCCGACCAGCACGAAGCGTGCGTCGTGCGCGTGCGACACGCCATCGCGCTCGACGATGTTCACGCCGCTCGCGGCGACGTCCAGCAGCGTATCGACGAGCCCGTCGGCGAGCAGGTTCACTTCGTCGACATACAGCACACCGAGGTGCGCACGCGCGAGCAGGCCCGGCCGGAAGCGCACGCCGTTTTCAGCGAGCGCATGCGCGAGATCGAGCGTGCCCGTCACCTGCTCGTCGCTCGCCGACAGCGGCAGCGTGACGAACTGCCCTTCCGGCAGTAGCTCCGCGAGGCCGCGCGCGGCGGTCGATTTCGCGGTGCCGCGCGGCCCGCTCACGAGCACGCCGCCGAGCGACGGGTCGATCGCGGCGAGCAGCAATGCCTGCTGCAGCGCGTCCTGCGCGACGAGCGCCGCAAACGGAAAAACCGCGCGCGCGCGGTGCGTCGTCGGATCGGTCATCGCCGTCCCCCTTCCTGGAGTTGTTCGCTCGCGAGCCAGACCGCTTCGATCCGCTCGCGATAGTCGCCCGGCTGTTGCCACAGGCCGCGCTGCATCGCTTCCACGAAACGTTCGCAGATGCCGTGCAGCGCCTTCGGGTTGTGTCGTTCCAAGAACGCGCGGGTGGCATCGTCGAACAGGTACGCGTCGGCGACGAGCGCGTACTGGTGGTCCGACAGCACGCGCGCGGTCGCGTCATAGCCGTACAGGTAGTCGACGGTCGCAGCCATCTCGGCCGCGCCCTTGTAGCCGTGCCGCTTCACGCCGTCGAGCCATTTCGGGTTGACGACGCGCGAGCGGATCACGCGCGCGATTTCCTCGCGCAGCGTGCGCATCTTCGGCGCGACCGGGTTCGCATGGTCGCCGTGGTAGATGCTCGGCTGCTGCCCGGACAAGTGCCGCACGGCCGCCGTCATCCCGCCCTGGAACTGGTAGTAATCGTTCGAATCGAGGATGTCGTGCTCGCGGCTGTCCTGGTTCTGCACGACGACGTCGATCGTCGCGAGCCGCTCGCCGAATACGTCGGCGGCCGCGTCGCCCGCGCTGTTCTGCGCATACGCATGGCCGCCCCACTGGCGATACGCATCGGCAAGATCGGCGTCGCTCTGCCAGCGGCGCTGGTCGATCAGGTCCTGCAGGCCCGCGCCGTAGCTGCCCGGCCGCGCGCCGAACACGCGCCAGCCGGCGCGGCGCCGCGCTTCGTCGGGCGCCACGCCCTGCGCGACCCATTTCGCACGTTCGCGCTCGATGCGCGCACGAACCGGGTTCAGTTCCTCGGGCTCGTCGAGCGCGGCGACAGCCTGCACGGCCGCATCGAACAGGTGCATCAGGTTCGGGAACGCGTCGCGGAAGAAGCCCGATACGCGTAGCGTCACGTCGATGCGCGGCCGGTCGAAGATCTCGATCGGGAGGATCTCGAAGTCGGTCACGCGATGGCTGCCGTGCGCCCATTTCGGCCGCACGCCGAGCAGCGCGAACGCCTGCGCGATGTCGTCGCCGCCGGTGCGCATCGTCGCCGTGCCCCATACCGACAGGCCGATCGCGCGCGGATAGTCGCCGTGATCCTGCAGATGGCGCTCGATCAGCTGCTGCGCGGATTTCAGGCCGAGCGACCACGCGGCCTGTGTCGGCACCGCGCGCGTGTCGACCGAGTAGAAGTTGCGGCCGGTCGGCAGCACGTCGGGACGGCCGCGCGACGGCGAGCCGCTCGGCCCCGGCGGCACGAAGCGGCCGTCGAGCCCGCGCAGCAGCTGACGCATTTCCTCGCCGCCGCATGCGTCGAGCGCGGGCAGCAGCGTCGCGCGGACGCGCTCGATCACCGCGAGCGTATGCGGCCATTCGCCGGGCGGTGTCGAGTCGGTGGCAGGGTCAGCGCCGTTGGCTGCGCACAGCCCGTCCAGCCATTGCTGCGCGAGCCGTTCGAGCCGCTCGCGCGTATCGCCCGCATGGCGCCACGGCGACGCGTCGAGCGCCTGCAGGATCGCCGGGCGCGGGCCGGCCCACGGCGCGGCCCAGTCGGCCGCGAGCGGATCGAACTCGTCGCCGGGCATCAGATCGCGCGCCAGCGCGCCGATCAGCCCCGCGCGCGCGCCCTTGCCGTCGCCGACCGGAAAGCGTGCGAGCGCGAGCAGCGTATCGCGGCGCTGGCGATCGGCCGGCGACAGGCCGAACACGTGCAGCCCGTCGCGGATCTGCGCTTCCTTCAGTTCGCACAGCCAAGCGTCGACGCGCGTGAGCAGCGCATCCTCGTCGCCCGCATCGCGCGGCGGCGACACGCTCAGTTCGTCATGCAGACGATGCTCGGCGATCGTTGCGAGGATCGTCTTGCGCAGCAGCTTCGCGCGCCGCGCATCGACCATCAGCGCTTCGTAGTATTCGTCGACCTGCCGCTCGAGATCCTGCAGCGGGCCGTAGTTTTCCGCGCGCGTGAGCGGCGGCATCAGGTGATCGATGATCACCGCCTGCGCGCGGCGCTTCGCCTGGCTGCCCTCGCCCGGATCGTTGACGATGAACGGATACAGGTGCGGCAGCGGCCCGAGCGTCAGGTCGGGCCAGCACGCGTCGGACAGCGCGACGCTCTTGCCCGGCAGCCACTCGAGGTTGCCGTGCTTGCCGAGGTGGATGACCGCGTCGATGCGATACGCGTCGCGCAGCCAGAAATAGAACGCGAGATACGCATGCGGCGGCACGAGATCCGCGTCGTGGTAGCTCGCATAGTCGTTCTCGCCGCGCGAGCGCGACGGCTGGATGCCGACGAACACGTTGCCCGCGCGCCAGCCGGCGATCGTGAAACGCCCGTGCCGCAGCGTCGGGTCGGCTTCGGGCGGCCCCCAGCGTTCGTTCAGCGCGTCGCGCACGGCCACCGGGAGCCGCGCGAACCGCGCGACGTAGTCGGCCAGCGGGAAGCTCTGGAATGCCGGGCGCAACGCGTGCACGGCCGCGTCGTTGGTCACGCCTTCGGTGAGCCGCGCGATCAGCGCGTCGCCGTCGGGCGGCAGGTCGGCCACCGCGTAGCCCGCATCGCGCAGCGTCGCGAGCACACGCAGCGCGGACGCCGGCGTGTCGAGCCCGACGCCGTTGCCGATCCGCCCTTCGCTTTGCGGATAGTTCGCGAGAATCAGCGCGACGCGCTTGTCGGCGTTGTCGAGCGTGCGCAGCCGGCACCAGCCGCGCGCGAGCGCCGCGACGAACGCGATCCGCTCGGCGTCCGGCTGGTAGCGCACGACGTCGACCTCGGTGTGCGGGCAACGGTATGCGAGCCCCTTGAAACTCACCGCGCGCGTGACGATGCGCCCGTCGACTTCGGGCAGCGCGATGTGCATCGCGATGTCACGCGCATGCAGGCCCTGGTTGTCGGCCACCCACGCGTTGCGATTGCCGCCGGACAGGATCACCTGCAGCACCGGCGCGTCGCCGGCAAGCACGTCGTGTTCGGGGCTGTCGATCGCGCCGGCCGCGAACGCGGTCGTGTTCAACACGAGCGCGACGCCGTGCGTGTCGCAGAGCTGCGTGATGACCTCGCGGCTCACCGCATCCTTCAGCGACGTCACCGCGATCGGCAGCGGATTCAGCCCCTCCTCGACGAGCGCATCGGCCAGCGCGTCGAACACGGCCGTGTTCGCGGCCTGCCAGTGCGCGCGATAGAACAGGATCGCGACGACGGGCGCGCCGGGCGTCCAGCGCGGCTGCCAGTCGTCGACGCTCGCGCGGTCGCGCGCCGGGTGATACAGCGCGGCGGCCGGCAGCGGGCGCGGCAGCTCGGGGGCGTCGCCGAACCCGAGCGTGTGGAATGCAATGCTGCGCAGCAGCGCGTCGGCGTTGTGTACGCCGCCCTCGCGCAGATAGCGCCACCACAGCCGGCACAGATCCGGCGTGACGGTACTCTTCGCGACGAGGTTCGGATCTTCCTGCAGATCGCCCGAGAACATCGCGAGCTGCTGCCCGCGCTTCGACGCGAGCGACACGGCCTGCTCGATCCCGTACGGCCAGTACGCCTCGCCGCCGAGATGATCGATCACGACCGTCTTCGCGTGGCGCAGCACGTCGTCGACATAGAAATCGACCGACGCCGGCTGGCGCAGGAACGTGACGTTCGCGAGCCGCACGCTCGGGAAACCTTCGGCCAAGTGCGGCACGACGCTCGCGAGCAGCGACAGCGTCGTGTCGGCCGAACTCAGGATCACGATGTCGGCCGGCTGCTGGTCGATCCGGACGACACCCTGCGTATCGTCGACGAAGCCGCCCGGCGTGGTGCGCAGCAGATGCATCGTGCGTTACGCCTGTTGCAGCTCGGCCGCGCACGCGGCGTCGAACGCGCGTTGCAGTGCGGCCGCGTCGAGATCCTCGCCGATCAGCACGAAGCGGCTCGCGCGCGTTTCGCCGTCCTGCCAGCGACGGTCGAAATAGCTGTCGAAACGGCGCCCGACCCCCTGGATCACGAGCCGCATCGGCGCGCCGGGCAGCGCGGCAAAGCCTTTCGCGCGGTAGATCGTGTGCGCTTCGACGACGCGCTGCAGCGCGGCGATCGTCGCTTCGCGCGTGCCGGCGTCGCCGGACACGACCACCGAGTCGAAATCGTCGTGATGGTGATCGTGATCGCCGTCGTCAGCCGAGCCGTGATGGTCGTGACGCAGGTGGATCGTTTCTTCCGACGCCGATTCGAGGCCGAGCAGCATCGCGAGGTCGAGCTCGCCGCGTGTCGCGCGCACGATCTTCACCTGCGGCGGGATCTCGTCACGGATCGCGGTTTCGATCTGCGCAAACTCCGCGTCGCCGACGAGATCGGCCTTGTTCACGATCACCAGATCGGCCGACGACAGCTGATCGGCGAACAGTTCGTGCAGCGGCGATTCGTGGTCGAGGTTCGGATCGGCGCGGCGCTGCGCGTCGACGGCCTGCGGGTTTTCCGCGAACTGGCCGCTCGCGGCGGCCGGCCCGTCGACGACGGTCACGACCGCGTCGACCGTGAAGCTGTTGCGGATCGTCGGCCAGTTGAACGCCTGCACGAGCGGCTTCGGCAGCGCAAGGCCCGACGTCTCGATCAGCACGTGGTCGATGTCCGCGCGGCGCTCGACGAGCGCTTCCATCACCGGATAGAACTCTTCCTGCACGGTGCAGCACAGGCAGCCGTTCGCGAGTTCGTACAGCTGGCCGGACGCTTCGCCCGGCGCGCCATCGGCGTCCTCGCAGCCGATGCCGCAGCCCTTGAGGATCTCGCCGTCGATGCCGAGTTCGCCGAATTCGTTGACGATCACCGCGATGCGGCGGCCTTCGGCGTGTTGCAGGATGTGGCGCATCAGCGTCGTCTTGCCGCTGCCGAGAAAGCCCGTGACGATCGTGACGGGAAGCTTGCGTAGGGTCATGGAATATCCAGGGTCGTAAGGGAGAGTCAGGCCGAGATCGTCACGTCGATCTCGTCGTAGCGCTTTAACCGGTAGATCAGGGCCGACACGAGCCAGCATGCGAGGAACAGGCCGATCACGACATAGCCGAGCATGCCGAAGTGCGACGCCACCATCGACGCGAAGTCCCACACCGGGCCCTGCAGCGACAGCTTGTCCGCGAGCAGCGCGAGCACCTCGATGCCGCCGATCAGCGCGGCGACCAGCACCGACACGAAGGTGATCGTCATGTTGTAGTAGATCTTGCGGATCGGCCGCACGTACGCCCAGCGATACGCGCCCATCATCAGGATGCCGTCGGTCGTGTCGACGAGCGTCATGCCGGCGGTGAACAGCATCGGCAGCGCCATCACGGACCAGAACGACAGCCCGCCCTGCACCTGCGCCGCCGAGATACCGAACAGCGCGATCTCGGTCGCCGTGTCGAAGCCGAAACCGAACAGGAAGCCGACCGGATACAGGTGCCAGCTGCGCGACACGAGCCGGAACAGCGGGCGGAACAGGCGCGCGAGCACGCCGCGCTGGTTCAGCAGCATGTCGAGATCGGCGTCGACGATCGGCTCGCCGCGCCGCGCGGCGCGAAAGGTCCGGTAGACGGAAATCAGGATCAGCAGGTTCGCGATCGCGAGCACCAGCAGGAAGAACGCCGACACGCTCGTGCTGATCACGCCGCCCCACGCTTTCATGCTCTCGAAGCGCGCGAGCGACGCGGCCGTGAGCGTCACCACGACCGACATCACGATCACGACCGTCGAATGGCCGAGCGAGAAGAACAGGCCCGCGCCGAGCGGGCTGCGCCCCTCCTGCATCAGCTTGCGCGTGACGTTGTCGATGGCCGCGATGTGGTCGGCGTCGACCGCATGACGCAGCCCGAACACGTACGCGAGCAGCGCGGTGCCGAGCAGCACGGGCTGGCCGTGGAAAGCGGCGAATGCCCAGATCCACGCGCCTGCGTTGAAGGCGATCAGCAGCGCATAGATCGCGACGATCTTGCCGCGCAACCCGGACGGACTGTCGTTGAACAGGCGAAACAACGAATCGGGCATGACGCTCCTTGGCGAACGGTCGACATGAAGAATGCCAACACGGCCGTCGCTACGCGGCCCCGCGCGGTCCGGCCCTTCATCGCACCGGAACATGCGCACTCGCGCAGGCGGCCGGACGTCGGGAATCGGGAAACGCTCGGGTGTCGGGCACGCTACGGTCGTGGACGATGCGCCGCCTCCCCGCGGCGCTGAACCCCAATGTTTAGGCCGGTATCCGGACTGACGAACACGCCGCTTCGCCTTCCCGGATGCGCAGGGCATCCAGTGGCGGTCGTCCGCATGCGGGCGGCATGCGGCGAAGCGGCGCTGCATCGCGGCGGGCACGATGCGTTCGCTTACCGTTGCGGGGGCAGCACAGGTTGGCTCGACTGCGACGCAGGCAAGCTCCCTGTTTCCCGTTTAACTGCGCACGCCGGAAGGCGCGCGCGAGCACCAAAACGCGTGCGAGTGTAGGCGGCGGGGGCAGGAGCGTCAAGGCGGCACGGGCCGCGGGACTGCGTTCCGCACCGCCCTCGCGCCGCGCCGGAGGCCTTCCGTGGCCGGTTCGCGCGGGCGAACCGTGTGCTATCGTATGCGCCGCGTTCGGTGCTCGCATGCGCATTCCGTGCATGCAGTTAAACGGGAAACAGGAGGCGGATGACCGCCCGGCCTGTGCTGTCCCCGCAACGGTACGCCGCCTGCGCGACGCGCTCCCCGCGCACGCGCCCAGGCCGCCCGCGATGCCACTGCCCTTCACCGGGCGGGAAGGCTGCGGCCTGGCAAGCGGCCAGCCCGGATACCGGCCGACGCAAGGGGCGAGCCCGATGCTCGCCGAACGCCCGATCCGCGGGGGACGGATGGGGTGCGCATTCCGCCCGCGTTCGCGCGGGCTTCGCCCGATCCGTCATGCATTGCCTGTCCGCCGGCCGCCGATGTGCCGCCCGCCTTTTCTTTTCCACTGTTTCGACACGGTGCGTACCGTGCCGCGTGCGATGAGCCGCGCCTGGCTCATCGGCGCCGGCCCCGGCGACGCCGACCTGCTGACGCTCAGGGCCGTGCGCGCGATCGGCATGGCCGACGTACTGCTCGTCGACGATCTCGTGAACCCCGACGTGCTGCGCCATGCGCGCACCGACGCGCAGATCGAGCACGTCGGCAAGCGCGGCGGCCATGCGTCGACGCCGCAGGACGCGATCGTCGCCGCGATGCTCGCGCATCTGCGCGCGGGCCGTAGCGTCGCGCGGCTCAAGGGCGGCGATCCGTTCGTGTTCGGCCGCGGCGGCGAGGAACTGGCCGCGCTTGGCGCGGCGGGTTTTCCGGTCGAGGTCGTGAACGGCATCACCGCCGGCATCGCCGCGCCGGCCGCACTCGGCATTCCGGTCACTCAGCGCGGCGACGCGCAGGGCGTGATCTTCGTCACGGGCCATGGCGCTGGCGCCGACGAGCCCGACTGGCGCGCGCTCGCGGCCACGCGCATGACGATCGTGATCTACATGGGCATCCGCCGGCTCGACACGATTGCAGCGGCGCTGCGCGAAGGCGGCCTGCCCGGCGATACGCCGTGCGCGGCGATCGAGAACGCGACGCGCCCCGAACAGCGGCACGTGCTTGCGACGCTCGACAGCCTCGTCGAACGCGTCGGCGCGACCGGACTCGGTTCGCCGGCGATCGTCGTGATCGGCCGCGTCGCGGCGCTCGCGGACGATCCGGCGGTGCGTGCGGCGCTCGGCGGCCGCGCATGATGCGTGTCGCGCTCGGCATCGGCTTTCGCGCGGACGTCACGGCCGCGCAACTCGATGCCGCGATCCGCGCAGCGTTGGCGCGTTACCCGGCCGCCGAACCGGCGCTCGTCGCGACGCTCGCCGACAAGGCGCGTGCCCGTGCGCTGCGCACGCTGTGCGCGCGACGCGGCTGGCCGCTCGTCGCATTCGACGCGATGCAGCTGGCGAGCCGTCCCGAACTGGCCGCGAGCGGTCCGTCGGACGCCGCGCTTGCACGCTTCGGTGTTGCGGGCGTGGCCGAGCCCTGTGCGCAGCTTGCAGCGCCGCGTGGCCGCCTGCTGGGCCCCAAGTCCATCCGGGACGGCGTGACGGTCGCGCTCGCCGGCCCGCTCTGAACCCTTTGTTTCGCTTTCGACAGGACGATTTCCGATGAAGACCGATGCCGAATCCCATCAGCGGATGACCGAACGCCGCCGCGCCGGCCACGAGAAGAAACAGGCCGCCGCCACCCACGAAAAGGGGCTGCTGATCGTCAATACCGGCAACGGCAAGGGCAAGAGCACGGCTGCGTTCGGCATGGCCGTGCGCGTGCTCGGCCATGGCATGCGGCTCGGCGTCGTGCAGTTCATCAAGGGCGCGCTGCACACGTCCGAGCGCGACTTCCTCGGCGCGGTTGCCGAATGCGATTTCGTGACGATGGGCGACGGCTATACGTGGAACACGCAGAACCGCGACGCCGATATCGCGACCGCGCGCAAGGGCTGGGACGAGGCGCGCCGGATGATCGAAAGCGGCGACTACCGCATGGTGATCCTCGACGAGCTGAACACCGTGCTGAAGTACGAATACCTGCCGCTCGACGAAGTGCTCGCGGCGCTTGCCGCGCGCCCCGCTTCGGTCCACGTCGTCGTGACCGGGCGGCATGCGCCCGATGCGCTGATCGACGCGGCCGACCTCGTCACCGAAATGCGGCTCGTCAAGCATCCGTACAAGGAGCAAGGCGTGAAGGCGCAGCGCGGCGTGGAGTTCTGAGCATGCCCGCCTGCCCCGCGCTGTTCGTCAGTGCGCCCGCGTCGGGCCAGGGCAAGACGTCGGTGACGGCCGGCCTCGCGCGGCTGCACCGCCGGCTCGGCCGCCGTGTGCGCGTGTTCAAGACCGGGCCCGACTTTCTCGATCCGATGCTGCTCGAACGCGCGAGCGGCGCCCCCGTGCATGCGCTCGACCTCGGGATGGTCGGCGAGGCCGGCTGCCGCGCGCTGCTTGCCGATGCCGCGCGCGACGCGGACCTGATCCTGATCGAAGGCGTGATGGGGCTGTTCGACGGCACGCCAAGCAGTGCCGATCTCGCAGCCGCGTTCGGCGTGCCGGTCGTCGCGGTGATTTCCGCGAAGGCGATGGCGCAGACGTTCGCGGCGATCGCATTCGGGCTCGCACGGTTCAGGTCGGGGCTGCCGTTTCACGGGGTGCTCGCGAACCGCGTCGGCTCGGCACGTCATGCGGAATTATTGCAACAGGCGCTGCCCAGCGACCTCCGCTGGCTCGGGCACGTACCGGCCGATGCGGGCATCGCGCTGCCGGAGCGGCATCTCGGCCTGCACCAGCCGGCCGACATCGACGATCTCGAGGCACGGCTCGATCGCGCGGCCGACGTGCTCGTGCAGACGGCGCTGGCTGAATTGCCGCCGGCCGTCGCGTTCGCGGAACCGGACGCCGCGGCGCCGCTGCCGCGCTCGCTCGCCGGCAAGCGGATCGCGATTGCGCGCGATGCGGCGTTCTCGTTCATCTATCCGGCGAATCTCGCGCTGCTCGACGCGTTCGGTGCGCAGTTGCGATTCTTCTCGCCGCTCGCCGACGAACCCGTGCCGGATGATTGCGACGCGCTGTTCCTGCCGGGCGGCTATCCGGAACTGCATGCGGCGACGCTTGCGGCGAATGACGAAACGGCACGGACGATTCGCGCGCATGCGGCGGCCGGCCGGCCGATCGTCGCGGAATGCGGGGGGATGGTGTATCTCAGTGAATCGCTGACCGATGCGGACGGTGCGACGACGTCGATGCTCGGCCTGCTGCCGGGGCAGGCGACGATGCAGCGCCGGTTCGCCGCGCTCGGCATGCAGCAGCTCGATACGCGCACCGGACCGATGCGTGGTCACACGTTCCACTACTCGCGGCTCGCGACGCCGCTCGATCCGGTCGCGCATGCGGCACGCCCCGACGGCGTGCCGGGTAGCGGCGAAGCCGTCTATCGCCACGGCGCAATCGTCGCGACGTACATGCACATGTATTGGCCGTCGAATCCGGCGGCGGCGGCGGCGCTGTTCGGCGGCACGGCGTTCTGACCGAAAACCGGCGAGGTGCCGCGATGTCAGGGCTTTTCGCGGCCCGGCGCTTCCGAACGCGAAGTGCGGATCACGGTGCCGTCGGGCGAGAAATGCGCGTTGAACATCGCGTCGCCCGATACGCCGCCCTCGGCCCAGTGCCAGCTCCACACCTCTTCATGGCTCAGCGCGTATTGCGCGACCTCGGTCGGCTTGCCGAGCAGTTGCCGCACGTCGTCCTTCGACATCCCGGGCACGACCTTCGCGATGTTCGCCGCCGTCAGTGCCTGCGTGATCGACACGAGCCGGCCGTCGGGCCCGAAATCGAGCATGTAGGTGCTCGTGCCGTACGGGCCGCGCGGATACTCGAACCGCTGCGACCCGTCGTCGCCCTGCCTGACCATTTCCGGCTTGCCCGCCTGGCGGAGCACGTCCTCGGTCGTCGAGACGCCCGGCTGCAGTTTGCCGAACGCCATTGGATCGGGCTTGATCGCGTTCACCGCGTCGGCCACCTTCTGGTCGTCGCACCCGGCTGCCAGAACGCCGACCGCACAAGCCGCCAGCACGCTCAGAAGCTGTTTTCGCATGTCATCCACACCTGTATTCATCGAGCCGATCCGGCGTCGCGCGCAGCGTAGCACGCGACCTGTTCCGTCGATGTCAAGGAGCGTCAAATTCACGCGCGTCCTGTCGCGCCCCGTTTCACGGACGCGCACGTCGAACGGCGGCTGCGACGCCGCCGCGCTGCTTCTTCAAACCAGGAACGCCTCGGCCAGCTTGACCCAATACGACGCGCCGGTGGGCAGCGCCGCGTCGTTGAAGTCGTAACCCGGGTTGTGCACCATGCAGCCGCCCTCCCCGTCACCGTTGCCGATGATCAGGTAGCAGCCCGGCCGCTTCTCGAGCAGGAACGCGAAATCCTCGCTGCCGGTGAGCGGCACCATCCCGTCGATCAGGTTCGCTTCGCCCACCCATTCGCGCGCAACACTGCACGCAAACTCGGTCATTTCCGCATCGTTGACGAGCACCGGGTAGCGGCGCTGGTAGTCGATCGTCGCGGTCGCGCCGTACACGGCAGCTTGCGCATGCACGACTTCCTTGATGCGCGTCTCCAGCAGGTCGCGCACGTCGGGTTTCAGCGCGCGCACCGACAGGCGCATCTGCGCGCGATCGGGAATCACGTTCGGCGCCTCGCCCGCGTGGATCGCGCCGACCGTGACGATCGCCATGTCGAGCGGCGACACGTTGCGCGACACGATCGTCTGCAGCGCCAGCACGATCTGCGCGCACACGACGACCGGATCGATCGCCTTGTGCGGCACCGCGCCGTGGCCGCCGCGGCCCTGCACGTCGATGACGACGGTGTCGGACGACGCCATGAACGACCCCGGCAGGAAGCCGAACTTGCCGGTCGGGAAACCCGGCATGTTGTGCATCGCGAAGATTGCGTCGCACGGGAACAGCTCGAACAGCCCTTCGTCGAGCATCTTCTTCGCGCCGCCGAGCCCTTCTTCCGCCGGCTGGAAAATCAGGTTCAGCGTGCCCGAGAAGCGGCGCTCGCGTGCGAGATGCTTCGCGGCCGCGAGCAACATCGCCGTGTGGCCGTCGTGGCCGCACGCGTGCATCTTGCCGGCGATCTTGCTCTCGTACGGCAGGCCCGTGGCCTCGTGGATCGGCAGCGCATCCATGTCGGCGCGCAGGCCGAGGCGCTGCGTGCCGGTGCCGACCTTCAACTGCGCGACGACGCCCGTGCCGCCGAGCCCGCGATGCACCGTGTAGCCCCACGACTGCAGTTGCTCGGCGACGAGGTCGCTCGTTGCGAATTCTTCGAAGCCGAGTTCGGGATGGGCATGGATGCGGTGCCGGATCTCGATCATTTCGTCGGCGAGGCCTGCGGGGATCACGCTGTGCGTCACGGTTTCGTCTCCTGTTTCTGCGGGGAATGTGCAGGCAAGGATAGTCGGTTCGCCGGCAACCGGGCAGACGGAAAGTCGTCGCGGTAGCAACCTGCAGTTGCCGCTGGTGCGATGCCTGGTGCGCACGCTGAAAAGTGAACCGGGCGCGACACGCTTACAGGTTGGCCCCGCCGTGCTCAGGCCGCCCAATCCTCGAGCGACAACCCCGCGACACGGCCGAATGCGCGGCCATTATGGGTGACGAGCACCGCGCCGGCCGCAATCGCATGCCCCGCGATCGACGCATCGTTCGTGCCGATCGGCGTGCCGCGCGCGGCGAGATCGGCACGAATCGCGGCCGTGGCATCGACGGCCGCCGTATCCCATGGCAGCACGCCATCGAGCCGCGAAACAAACGCCGTCACGAGTTCCGCGTGCTTCGGCGACGCCTTCTTGCCAACCGCGCCAAACCGCATCTCGGCGTAGGTCATGGCCGACACGACGATCCGGTGTTGCGCATTCACGCACGACTGCAACCGCGACAGCACCACGGGGGGCCGCTCGCGCATGATGAACGAACAGATGTTCGTATCGAGCATGTAGAGCGTGGTCACCGGTTGGACTCCGTCGGCGCGTCGGCGTCGGACAGGTCGAAGCGGCCGGACTCGATGACGGCCGGGCGTTCGGCAAGGAAATCGGCATCGGCCAGCGGTTCGTTCGCGAACGACAGCCACGTTGGCCGTACCGGCCTCAGCAGCAACGTGTCGCCCTCGCGGCGGATCTCGAGTTCCGTCACCCCCTCGAACTCCATGTCCTTCGGGATGCGGATTGCCTGATTACGGGCGTTCTTGAAAATGGAAACGGTGCGCATGAGCCACTCCAGCGGAGTACGATGCGTCCATTCTAGGCATATGTCGGCATATGTCAATTTGACGGGGTGCGAATCGGACGTCGTGCCCCACGCTGTCGCGGAGGTTCGGGTCATGTTGCCGGCCTGTCGTCGATGAAGAGTGAGATCGATTCTTCACGACGCAGGCCTCGCGGTCCATATCCCGAACGGCCGATGCCGGTGCGGCACCAGACCGCGCGCAACGTCGCGCCGACGCTGCGCACCCGCGCCGTCACGGCAGCCGGAAAGTGTCAAAGAACGTATCGCGCTCGATCACGGTGAGTGCCGCGCGCTTGTGCGGGAAGTCGAATTCCTTCAGCGTGTAGAACCCGAGCCGGTGCATGTACGCGATGTGCCGCACGTGATCGACGCGCGGCTCGCCGACGAGCCGTTGGGTACGCGGTTCGTCGACGAACATGTAGTGCAGCACCCCGCTCCACCACGCATGCAGCTTGCCCGCGCTCTGGAAACGCGAGTCGCCGATGAGCAGGTGCAGCCCGCGATCGTAGTCGTGCGCGTCGTAGAACGGCGCGAGGCGGTCCTCCTTCGCCCAGTAGAACTCGAAATAGCCGAACGGCGTGTCGTCGAAATAGCCGATCATCGGGTGCATGTGCGGATCGGCAAGCCGTTCGGCGAGATACGCCGCATGCTCGTCGCGCGTGCCGCGCTGGTCCCAGAAATGCGCGACGCGATCGAGGTTCATCCAGCCGCTGAACAGGTCTGCGTGCGCGTCGATGTCGACGGTGCGCAGGCTGAACGTCATCCCGACCTGCGGCATGTAGCGCGCATAGATTTCGCCGGCCGGCGACGGCGGGCGCACCGGGTGCCGGTGGCCGTTCGTGATCACGTGGCGCAGCGGCATCCCGCCCGACGCGGGGGCCTTCAGCCACGGCCGCGGGTTCTGCCAGAACGTGGTGCGCGATACGGTGAGCCGCAGCGTGTCGCCGGCCACCTGCGCGCCGTCGATCACGCCTTCGCGCACCGCGCGTGCGACGTACGACGCGACGGCCGCCGCATCGGCGCCGCCGAGCGGCACCGAGATCGTCGCCGCGTCATGGCGCGTATCGGTGTTGAACAGCGCGACGAACGTCGCGAGCAGCGCGTCCGGCGAAGCGTCGGGCCGCCATGTGTCGAGCGTATGCTCGACGAAGGCCGCAGCCTGCCCGTGCGCGGCGCCGTCCAGCGCGGCGGCCACTTCCCCTTCGACGGCGTCCGCGACGCCAGCCGGTTTCGTCAGCGTGTCTTCCATCACAGTGCTCCCGCGTCATGGCGGTCGGCGAGGACGTGCAGCCCGCGCTCGAGCGCCGGAAACAGGCTGCGCTGGAAGTTGTTCCAGCGCAGCTCGAGAATCGTGTCGTCCGGCGCGATCGGCGTGTCGAGCACGTCGCTGATCACCTCGCCGGAATCGATGCCGTTGTCGACGTAGTGAAACGACGCGCCCGTCATCGTCACGGGCTCGACGGACGACGTCGTGCCGTTCGCCCAGTCGACCCGTTCGCCGCGCGCGCCGTGCAGCGCGTCGAGCGTCGCCCACGCGCCGCGCCGCTGGTACGGCGAATCGTCGGCCGTGATGCCCGGGTGGATGTTCGCGATGCGCCGGTGAAAGCGCGCGCCGGGCCGCACGAGCTCGTCGAGAATCACGAGCAGCCCGTCGAGCACGACGATGTCGGCGTCGAGTTCGAGCAAACGCTCGAGCAGGCGCCGCTCGAACGCCTGCTTGCCGGCCACGCGCTCGCGCGCGTCGCGCGGCAGCCGCCGGTACGTCGACGGAATCGAGCAGAACAGTTCGTCGACCGGCCGGCCCTGCACCGTCAGCCCTTCCGGCAGGATCCACGGGCGGCCCGGCGTGCGCGCGAAGCCGTAGTCGGCCACTTTCGCGCGGTCGGCCGGTGACCCGTCGTCGTCGTCGACGATCACGCCCTGGAGCGTATAGCGCTCGCCGAGCGGAGAATCGTTCAGGCGTTCGACGAGGAATTCGAGCGGCGCCTTCATGTAGCGCGTGCTGCCCTGATAGGCGACCGGCTGGCCGGCGCGATCGGCCGCGCCGTTGCGCAGCGACTGGATGTAGACGAGATTTTTCTTCGGCATGGAGGCGTCGTGGAAAAGCGGACGAAGGCGCCGCGGCCGGCCCGCACCGGCCATGAAGGCCGGCCGGCAGGCCGCGGCGCGCAACATCACCAGTTGTATTTCGCGGTCGCGATCACCGTGCGGTCGGTCCCGAAAATGCAGACGTTCATCGACTGGCAACCGCTGATGTAGTGCCGGTTGAACAGGTTCGTCCCGTTCACGGCGAAGCGCCAGTTACGCGTGTCGTAATGCAGGCCCGCGTCGAACAGCGTGACGCTCGATACCGTCAGCGAGTTGTCGGCCGCACCGGCCGACGCGCTCTGGTAGCGAATGCCGCCGCCGAGACCGAAGCCCGCGAGCGGCCCCGTGTGCCACGTCCAGTCGGTCCACAGCGACGCCATCTGGCGCGGACGCGGAATGTCGACCGGCCAGTTGTTCAGCGATACGTCGTTGGCCTGCACGTTCTTCACGTCCTGATAGACGTACGACGCGATCACCGACAGGTTCCGCGTGACCTTGCCGGTCGCGCTCAGCTCGATCCCGCGCGAACGCACCTCGCCCGTCTGCACCGACTTCGTGCCGGTGGTGTCCTGGCTCGGCAGCGCCGACGTGAGCACGTTGGTCTGGTTGATCTGGTAGATCGCCGCGTTCAGCATCAGGTTCTTGCCGGGCGGCTGCCAGCGCAGGCCGGCCTCGATCTGCTTGCCGCGCGTCGGCTGCGGCAGCCCGCCGCCGAGCATGTTCACGCCGATCAGCGGGTTGAACGACGTCGCGTAGCTGATGTACGGCGACAGCCCGTAGTCGCCCTGGTACGTGAGGCCGACGCGGCCGGTGAACGCCGTGACGTCCGCCTTCGTCGACGTGCCCGCCGCACGATCGTCCTGGCGCATGTTGACCCAGTCCTCGCGGCCGCCGAGCGTCAGCGTCCAGCGGTTCCACTTGATCTGGTCCTGCGCGTACAGGCCGAACGTGTTCATCGTCGTGTACGTGTTGGTGCGGCCGGTGGCATCCGGATTGGAGAACACCGACGTGGTCACGGGGGCATAGACCGGGTTGTAGATGTTCAGCGGCGGCGCAGCGGCAATCCATTCGCTGTCGGTCGCGGTCTGCCGGTTGTACTGGAAGCCGAGCAGCAGCGTGTGTTGCAGCGGGCCCGTCGCGAAGCGGCCCTCGACGTTGTTGTCGATGTCGAAGCGGCTGTAGTTCATCTGGAACACGCCGGCCCAGCGCGACACGTCGGTCGTGCTGCCGTCGACGAAGCCGTTGCCCCACACCGAGCCGTTGTCGAGCGACAGGTGCATCAGGCGGGTGTTCTGGCGGAACGTCCACGTCGGCGTCAGGTTCTGCTCGAACTGGTAGCCGACCGACCACTGCTTCTTGCGGTAGTAGTTGAAGTTCGGATCGCCTTCGTAGACGTCCTTGTTGATCTGGCCGTTCGGGTTCGGCAGCACCGTGCCCTGCGCGGGCAGGAAGTTCGACGAGATGTCGCCCCAGTCCTGCAGGTACGTCGCGGACAGCGTCAGCGACGTATCCGCGTTCGGGCGCCAGCGGAACGACGGCGCGAGCGCGACGCGCTGGTCGTTGTTCGGGCCGGTCAGCGCATTGCCGTCGCGTGCGACACCGACGAACCGGTACGCGTACTTGCCGTCCGGGTCGAGCTTGTCGCCGACGTCGATCATGAACTGTTTGCGCGCGTAGTTGCCGATCTGCACCCCGGCTTCACGCACGCGCTCGCCGTCGGCGAGCTTGGTCTGCACGTCGATGATCGCGCCCGGATCGCCCGCGCCGTACAGCACCGAGGTCGGCCCGCGCAGCACGCTGATGCTGTCGATCATGTACGGATCGACGCGCCAGCTCGCGAGGTTGATCGTGTTCGGCACCTGCAGCCCGTTCACGTAGGCGGTCGGCGTGAAGCCGCGCAGCGCCGCGTACCAGTCCGAGCGGTTGTCCGAGCCATACGACGAGAAGCCCGGCACGTAGCGCAGCGCCGCGTTCACGTCGGTGGCGCCGGTCATCTCGATCTGCTGCGCGGTGACGACGTTGATCGTCTGCGGGATCTCGTTGAGCGGCGTGTCGGTCTTGGTGCCGCTCCTGCTGCGCTTCGCGACGAGCCCGACCGTGCCGTCGCTTGCCGAGGCCGCGTTGACGGTGATCGCCGGCAGCGTGCCGCTCTGCGCGCTGGTCGACGCACTGGCCGCCGCGCCGTTCGGTGCACTGCTGGCCGACGCCGCGGCGCCTGCGTTCACGGCCGGCGCCGTCTGGGCGTATGCGTGCCCTGCCGCCGCCGTACCGAACGCCACGCTTGCCGCGGCCGCGATCGCACGCAAACGCGTGCCTGTTGCCCACTCCATCTTTCTCTGCTCCACTTTTTTCATGCGGTCTCCGACCGCGCCTTTGTCAAAGAGCGAAAGCCATCCGGCCCGCGCTCACCCCGTTTTCCTGTCGTTTTTCGTGCGATGCCCGGGTCGCGCCTTCGTCATGGGCGGGCGCGATCCCGTCTTCGAGCGACGCGCAGATTTCGTCCGCGCGGCGCGCCAGTACCGACAGCAGCGTGTCGGACAATCCGTGGCTGTCTTCGCAGCAGCCTTGCAGGTAGATGCGCGGCGCGAAGTGCTCGGGCGTCGCGAGCAGGTAGTCGCGCGTGACGTCGCCGCGCGTGAGCGCATCGCCCAGGTGCGGCGCGAGCCCTTCGAGCAGCGCCGAATGCGTGTCGCGGCGGTAGCCGGTCGCGAGCACGAGCGCATCGAAACGCTCGACGCGCGTGGCGCCGCTCATCCGGTCGCGCAGCGTCAGTTCGATACGGCCGTCGGCCGTGCGCACGGCGGCCTCGATCGCGCTGTTCGCGAGCAGCGCATGACGCGGCGTGCCGTCGATGCGCTGCAGGTACAGCATTTCGTAGATCTGCTCGATCAATGGCCGGTCGACCACCGCGTAGTTGGTGTCGCGATAGCGCTCGAGCAGCGCGCGGCGCGCGTCGTGCGGCTGCGCATAGACGACGTCGGTGAACTCGGGACTGAAGATTTCGTTGACGAACGGACTGTCGTCGGCCGGCTTCAATGCGCCGGCGCGCATCACGAGGCTCGCGTCGACGTGCGGGAAGCGGCGTGCGAGATCGATGAAAACCTCGGCCGCGCTCTGCCCCGCGCCGATCACCGCGACGCGGCGGCGCTCGCCGTCGGGCGATGCGACGAGCCGGTCGATGTCGGTCAGATACGACGACGAATGGATCACGCGGTCGCGGCCGAGCGCGGCGAACGCGTCCGGAATCGCGGGCGTGCCGCCGACGCCGACCGACAGCGCGCGCGTGACGCGCTGGCGCTCGTGGCCGGCCGCGTCGCGCGACAGCACGCGCAGCGCATCGATCTTCGCGCCGTCGCCGCGCACGGGCTCGATCGCCAGCACGGTTTCGCTGTAATGGACGCGCTCGTCGAACGCTTCGGCAACCCAGCTCAGGTAATCGTGGAATTCGACACGGGTCGGATAGAAGTTCTTCAGGTTGACGAATTCGTTCAGCCGGCCACGTTCGAACAGGTAGTTGATGAACGTGTAGCGGCTTTTCGGATCGCGCATCGTGACGAGATCCTTCAGAAACGAAATCTGCATCCGGCAATCGTCGAGCAGCATCCCGCGATGCCAGCCGAATTCCGGCTGGCGCTCGACGAAGCAATGGGCGAACGTGCGCGCGCCGCTGCGCTCCGCGAGGCGCACGGCCAGCGCCAGATTCGACGGCCCGAAGCCGACGCCGATCAGGTCGAATACGGTTTCTCTCTGCATGTCTCAGCTCCCTTGTCGGTGAATCCGGCCCGTCAGACGTGACGGCCGGAGAAGAACGTCTCGCGCAGCGTGCGCATCCACAGCGGCTGCGCGTCGGCCAGCGCCAGACGGCGCTGCCGCGCGAAGCCATGCCGCGCGAGATGGTCGGCAACCCGCGCGTGGCCGGCCGGAACGGCACAGCCGACCGCTTCGGTACGCGGGTCGTCGAGAAACAGGTAATGCACGACGGACGGCAGCCAGCCGGCCACGCAGTGCGGGCCGCGCCAGCGCGATTCGCCGACCAGCATCCGCAGCCCGCGGTCGTAGTCGCGCGCCGCGACGTGCGGCGCGAGCGCGTCTTCCTTCAGCCAGACGGCCTCGAAATACGCGAACGGTTCGCCGTCGAAGCAGCCGACGAGCGGCGTGACGTGCGGATCGGCTTCCGGTGCGCCTGCCGTGCCGCATTGCGCGGGCTGCGCACCCGGCCAGCCGTCGCGCACGCGTGGTTCGTCAAACCAGCGCGCGAGCCGTTCGGCGTCCTCGGCCGGCTGCCAGCCGCGCAGCGTGAAGCGCACGCCGAGCGCCGGCAGGTCGCGCGCGTAGACGTCGCCGCGCGGCGCGGGCGGCCGGCGCGGATGACGCCGGCCGCCGGTGAACGTGTGCAGCGTCGCGCACGGCAGATGCGGGCCGACGAGCCACAGGTCGGCCTGTTGCGCCCAGCCGTCGCGCAGGCAGCGCCCGCCGTCGGCGAGCACACCGCTTGCGCGCAGCGCATCGAGCGCGACCGCGGGCCACGCGGCCGGGTCGAGCCGGATCGCCGCGTGGCGCGCGCTGTCCGAAAACGCCGCGGCCAGCGCGGCCAGCAGCGCACGCCGCTGGTCGGCCGGCGCCGCACGATGGTTGTAGGCGACGAGACGCAGTGCGCCATCGTCGCCGAGTTGTGCGCGCAGCAACTGCGCGCTGATGCCATCGCCCTGCGCGACGCGGATCTCGGCGCCGTCGCGCACGGCGAACAGGCCGTCCGCGAACGCGAGGCGGTACGTATCGAGCATCGTGAATCCGTCCGGACGCACTTCAGCCAGCATGGCGCGCCTCCTGTCCCGTTTCCGCTGGCGCATCGCACCGCGCGCCGAGTGCCGCGAGCGTCGGCGATGCGAACACGTCGGCGATCGTCAGCGCGTGGCCGGCGCGGACCGCCGCGTCGATGAAGCGCACGACGTCGAACGACGTCGCGCCGGCTTCGAACAGGTCCGCGTCCGGCTCGGGGGCGGCCGTCGCAAACGTATCCGACCACAGCGCCGCGAGTGCGGCCGCGGCGTGCGACGGTCGGGCGTGCGCCCGTGCGTCGCCGCTTGCGAGTGCGCCGGACGCAGTGTGCATGGACGCATGCGCATCGGGCGCGCCGAGCGCCGCTTCGGACGCGCCGGCGAAACGCGCGACTTCGTCGTGATAGACATCGACAAGCGCGTCGACGAAACCGCGCTCGAGCAATTCGTCCGCATACGAGAACGCGGCGCTCACGCGGCCGTCCGGATGTTCGACGACGTCCAGTTCGAGCGTGAACACGACGCGATGACGCACGTCGTCGAATCCGGCCAGCGACAGGCCGGCCCAGTCGCGCGCGGCGGCACCGGTCGGACGCAGGTAGTTGAACATCACCTGGAACAGCGGATTGGCCTGTGCGGCCCGCGGCGTACGCAACGCGGCAACGACGTCGGCGAACGGCACGTCGGCGTGCGCATACGCGGCGAGCGCCGTATCGCGTACTTGCGCGAGCACGTCCGCGCGGCGCGCGGCCGGGTCGATCCGCGTACGCACGACGACCGAGTTGATGAAGAGGCCGAGCGCATCGCGGGCCGCATCCCCCGTGAGTTCGCGCGTCGATGCGAGCACGCCGACCGGCTGGTCGGCCGCGCCCGTCGCGCGGAACAGCGCGGTGTTGAGCGCCGCGTGCAGCAGCATCGGCAGCGTGGCGTGCGACGCCGATGCGGCGTCGCGCGCGGCGCGAATCAGCGATGCGTCGAAATCGAACGCGATACGTGCCGCGCGCCATTGCGGCACGGACGGCGCATCGTCGCGCTGCGGCAAGACACGCGACGGCAGATCGGCGAGCGCATCGCGCCAGTACGCGACACGTGCCGGATGGCACGGTGCGGGCAGCACGAGCGGCACGGCCAGTTGAACGGATTCGTCGGCCGGCACGGCGCTGCCCTGCATGCGGGCGACATAGCATGCGCGCACGGCGTCGAGCCACAGCTCGATCGATTCGCCATCCGACACGATGTGATGGATCGTCACCGACAGCACGTGGTCGTCCGCGCCGAGCCGCAGCACGCGGGCGCGCCACAGCGGCGCGTCGGCCGCGAGGTCGAACGGCGCGAGTGCATCCTCGTCGGTCAGCGCGGCCGCGCGGGCAAGCGCATCGGCTTGGGCCGACAGGTCGATCACCGGCAGTTCGACGGCAATGTTCGCGTCGATCCGCTGGCCCGGCAGCGCGCCGTCGCGGGCAACGAGCCGCGCACGCAGCGCCGGATGCACGGCTGCCGTCGCCGAGAACGCGGCGCGCAGCGCATCGACATCGAGCGGGCCGCGCACGCGCAGCGCGACCGGAATGTTGTACGCGGCGCTGTCCGGCTGCGCGCGCCACAGGAACCACAGGCCGAGCTGCGCGGGCGACAGCGGCCACACGCCGTGTGCGTCGGGCTTGGCCACCGCGACACCCGGCGCTGCGGCGCCGGCCTGCGCGGCGCGCGGCGCATCGGCCACCTGCAGCGCGTACTGTGCGAGCACGGGCGCTTCGAACAGCACGCGCACCGGCACGTCGCGGCCCAACCGTTCCGCCACGCGCGTCGCCACGCGTACGGCCGCGAGCGAATGGCCGCCGAGATCGAAGAAGTGATCGCCGCGGCCGACACGCCCGAGATTCAGCACGTCGCACCAGATCGCCGCGAGCGCGGCTTCGTCGCCGTCATGCGGCGCCTCGTATGCGCGTTCGACGCGCACCGGCGCCGGCAGCCGCGCACGGTCGACCTTGCTGTTCGCGTTGCGCGGCAGCGCGTCGAGCACGATCAGTTGCGCGGGCACCATGTAGTCGGGCAGCGTGCGGCGCAGGTGCGCGTCGAGCATCGCCGCTTCGACCGGCTGCACCGCTGCCTGTGCATCGGCGGTCAACTCGACATACGCGACGAGCTGCGCGAGCGCGCCCTGCCCGTGCACGACCGCACAGGCCTCGCGCACCGCATCGTGCGCGGCCAGCTGCGCCTCGATTTCGCCGAGTTCGATGCGCAGCCCGCGCAGCTTCACCTGGTGATCGACGCGGCCGATGAAGTCGAATACGCCGTCCGCACGGCGTCGTACGAGATCGCCGGTGCGGTACAGGCGCGCGCCCGGCGCGCCGTACGGATCGGGCACGAAGCGCTCGGCCGTCAGCGCCGGACGGTCGAGATAGCCGCGCGCGACGCCGATCCCCTCGCCGCCCAGGTACAGCTCGCCGATCACGCCGACCGGCAACGGGTGCAGCCGCTCGTCGAGCACGTGCGCGGTACGCGCGCCGACCAGCGTGCCGATCGGCAGATAGGCGGCGTCGCCGAGCTTCGCCAAATCGTCGCCGGGGCGGAACATCCACAGCGTCGGCGTGATGACCGTCTCGGTCGGGCCGTAGCCGTTGACCACCCGCACGTTCGGCAACGCGCGGCGCAGCATCGCAAATGCTTCGCGCGACGTCGCCTCGCCGCCAACGGTCAACGAACGCAGCGTCGGCGGCGCACCGTGCGCGAGCGCCCATTCGGCAAGCTGGGCGGCGCAGCCGGGCGGCACGTAGGTCATCGTCACGCCGTCGCGGACCATCATTGCGCAGGTCTGCGCGGGCGGCCACAGCACATCGGCCGTCACCGACACGGCGGCGCCCGACATGTATTGCGAGAACCAGCCTTCGTGTGCGCCGTCGAAATTGACCGACTGGAACAGCAGGAACACGTCGTTCTCGCCCGCGCCGTAGCGCTCGGCGATCGCTGCGCAATGCAGCGCGAACGACGCATGGTCGACGATCACGCCCTTCGGCTTGCCGGTCGAGCCCGACGTGTAGATCGCGTAGGCCGCGTGGCCCGGCAGCACGTCCGGCAGCGCGACGTGCGCGGCTTCGTCGAGCGCGTCGACCGCATCGGCACGCCACACGCGCAGCGCCGGCAATTCAGGCAGCGATGCCGCGCTCGCACCGTCGGTCAGCACGTGCGCGATGTTCGCGTCGCCGACGATCTGCGCGAGCCGTTCGCGCGGATGCGCGGGATCGAGCGGCACGAACGCGGCGCCCGACTTCAGCACCGCGATCAGCGCGACCAGCAGGTCGACCGAGCGCTGCAGCGCAACGCCGACGCGCATCTCGGGCCGTACGCCGGCCGCCACCAGATGGCGCGCGAGGCGCGCCGCACGTGCATCGACTTCGCCGCGCGTCAACGCACGATCGATATCGGCGACGCCGCGTGCATCGGGCCGCGCCTGCGCATGCGCGGCGATGCGGGCATGCACGGGAACGAACGGCTCGGCGCCGGTCGCGCCGGCCGGCGCGTTCCATGCAAAGAGCTGCGCCCGCTCGTCCGCGGGCAGCCAGTCGAGATCGCCGACCGGCATGTCGGGGCGTGCAAGCGCATCGGTCAGCAGCGTGACGAAGCGTACGGCCAGCCGTGAAATTGCGTTCGCGTCGAACAGGTCGAGCGCGTAAATGAACGCGGCGGCGAACGTGCCGTCCGGCGTCGCTTCGACGGACAGCGTCAGGTCGAACTTCGCGGACGGCGTGCCGGACGGCAGCAACGCTGCCGCCGCCGCGCCGAGCGCCGGCAGCGCGCGGCGTTCGCCGTACGCGGCCATCACCTGGAACAGCGGATGGTGGCTCGCGCTGCGCGGCACGCCGAGCGCGTCGACCACCTGTTCGAACGGTACGTCCTGGTGCATCTGCGCGTCGACGAGCGCGCGCTGCGTGCGGGCGACCAGCGACGAGAAATCGCCGTGTGCGGGTACGTCGACGTCGATCGCCAGCGTATTGACGAAGAAGCCGATCAGGCCGGCGACTTCCGCGCGCTCGCGGTTCGCGGCCGGCACGCCGACGCAGATCCGCGCATCGCCGGTCGCACGCGCCAGCAACGCATCGAGCGCGGCCAGCAGCACGGCGAACGGCGTGGCGCCCGATGCAGCAGCAAATGCGCGCAGCTGCGCGCCGACGCGTGCGTCGAGCGAAAACACATGGCGCGCGCCGCGCGCACTGCGGCGCGCCGGCCTGGCCGTTGCGCCCGGCAGCGTCAGCACGCCGCGCTGCGGATCGAGCCGGTCGCGCCAGAACGCGAGCTGGCGGTCGCGCTCGCCGGCATCGAGCCAGCGGCGCTGCCACAGCGCGTAGTCGGCGTACTGGATCGGCAGCGGCCCGAGCGGCACCGGCCGGTCGGACGCATACGCGCGATAGAACGCCGCGAGTTCTTCCAGCATCACGCCCGACGACCAGCCGTCCGATACGATGTGATGCACGGTCAGCGCGAGCCAGTGATGCGTCGCGTCGAAGCGCACCAGGTGTGCACGCACGAGCGGCGCCGCCCCGAGATCGAACGGCTCGGCCTCATCGGCCGTCGCGACGGCCTCCGCACGCGCGACGCGCTGCGCGTCCGGCAACGCTTCCAGATCGGTCTCGCGCCACGGGCAGCGCAGCGGTGCGTGGATCGTTTGCGCCACGCCATCCTGCGCTTCGTCGAAGGTGGTGCGCAGCGCTTCGTGGCGTGCGATCAGCGCATCGCACGCGAGCCTCAGCGCATGCACGTCCAGCGCGCCCGTCAGCGCCAGGCGCTCGGTGATGTGATACGCGTCGGGTGCGTCGATCAGCCGTGCATGCAGCCACAGCCGCGTCTGCGCGAACGACGCCGGCACGCGGTCGCTGCGCGGCGTGCGCGGCGGAATCGGCAGCACACGGAAGTCGATGCCGGCCGCACCGAGCTTGTCGATGAAGACCGCGCGCTGCGCGTCGGGCAGTTGCGCGAAACGCGTCGCGAGCGCAAGCCAGTCGGGTTGAGCCTTCGTCATCCGTCGTCCTTATTGGGTTTCCAGTTCGCCGAGCAACGCGTCGATCGCGCTCGCCGCATCGGTCTCGCCGCGCGCCGCGCAGGCCGCGTCGATCGCTTGCGCGCAGCGCGCCAGCGTGCGGGTGTCGAACAGCGTGCGCAGCGGCAGCGCGAGCCCCCAGTGCAGGTTCGCCTGCGCGTGGGCCTGCGTCGCGAGCAGCGAATGGCCGCCGAGCAGGAAGAAATCGCCGTCGCGGCCGATCGTGTCCACATGCAGCACGCGCTGCCAGATTTCCGCGAGCGCGCGCTCGGTGTCGGTCGCGAGCTCGACGGCTTCGGCCGTTTCGCGCACCGGTGCCGGAAGCGCATGGCGGTCGCACTTGCCGTTCGGCGTGACGGGCAACGCGTCCAGCTCGATCAGCTGCGACGGCACCATGTACGCCGGCAGTTGTGCGCGCAGTGCGTCGAGCAGCGCCGCACGGTCGAGCGGGCCCGCGTCGACGCGGGCGACATAGCCGATCAGTTGCTCGTCGCGCACGATCACGACCGCATCGTTCACGCCGGGCGCCGCGCGCAGCAGCGCCTCGATCTCGCCCGGCTCGATCCGCTGGCCGCGCAGCTTCACCTGCGTGTCGACGCGGCCGAGGTAGTCGAGCGCGCCGTCGGCGCGGCGCCGCGCGAGATCGCCCGTGCGGTACATGCGCGCGCCCGGCACGAACGGATCGGGCACGAAGCGCTCGGCGGTCAGCGCCGGACGGCCGAGATAGCCGCGCGCAAGACCCGCGCCCGCGAGATACAGTTCGCCGGTCGCACCGGCCGGCACCGGCTGCCACGCGGCATCGAGCACGTGAAGTTGCAGGTTCGCGATCGGATGGCCGATCGGCACCGCGACCGCATGCGCGTCGTCGGGGCCGCAGGTCCAGTGCGACACGTCGATCGCAGCTTCGGTCGGTCCGTACAGGTTCACGAGCGTCGCGTGCGGCAGCAGCCGCGCCATCTTCGCGACGAGTTCGGGCGCGAGCGCCTCGCCGCTCGCAACGATCAGACGCACGCTGTCGCATTGCGCAGCGGCCGAAAAATCGTCGAGATGCGCGGCGAACGCGGCCAGCATCGACGGCACGAAATGCAGCACCGTCACGCCGTGCGCGTGGATCGCGGCCGCGAGACGCGCCGGATCGCGATGGTCGCCGGGCGCGGCGATCGCGAGCTTTGCGCCGATCGCCAGCGGCCACACGAATTCCCAGACCGACACGTCGAAGCCGAACGGCGTCTTGTGCAGCACGACGTCGTCGCGCGTCAGCCGGTATGCGTGCTGCATCCATGCGATGCGGTTCGCGAGCGCGCCGTGCGAGTTGCCGGCGCCCTTCGGCTTGCCGGTCGAACCGGACGTGTAGATCAGGTACGCGAGCTGCGCGTCGTCGATCGCGGCGGCTGCGTCCGTGGGCGTGCCGTCGGCTTCGCCGGCTTCATCGGCAAGCAGGTCCGCGACCGTCAGCAGCTGCGTGCCGGAGCCTTCGCCCAGCGCGGCCTCGACCTGCTCGCGCAGGTGAGCCTGCGTGATCGCGACGGCCGGCCGCGCGTCGCGCAGCAGGTAGGCAATACGCTCGGCCGGATAGTCGGGATCGACCGGCAGGTACGCGGCGCCTGCCTTCAGCACGCCGACGAGCGCCATCACCATGTCGAACGAACGCTCGACGCACAGCGCGACCGGCGTGTCGGGCTGCACGCCGCGCCGGCGCAAAGCGGCTGCAATGCGCGACGTGCCGGCATCGAGTTCGCGATAGGTCGCGCGATGCACGCCGCCGTGAACGTCCGCGTATTCGAGCGCGATCGCATCGGGCGCTGCCTGCGCCGCATCGGCGAATTGCCGGTGCAGCGGCTGGCGCTGCGACGCCGGCCATTCATGCGCGGTGTTCTGGGCGAGCGCCAGTGCGTCGCGAGTGGCGTCGTCGGCGATCGACAGCGTGCCGAGCAGCGCGTCCGGCGTACGGGCCAGCGCATCGAGCGCGCACGCAAATGCGCGGTGCCAGGTCTCGACCTGACGCGCATCGACGCGTGCGGTGTCGTAGCCGTAGTCGATCGTCAGTTCGGCGCCGCTCTCGATCACGAGCGTCAGCGCAAAATCGGTCGATTCGATGCTGCGTACACCGCTCAATGCCAGCGCACGCGGATCGGCATCGCGCACCGACTCGTCGACCGGGTAGTTCTCGAACACGACCAGCGTATCGAACAGAGCGCCGCCCGCTCCGCGCGCCCAGCGCTGGATGTCGGCGAGCGGCGTGTGCGCATGCTCGGCGGCGGCCGCATTCTCGCGCTGCAGCGTTTGCAGCCAGTCGGCCGCACGATGCTGCGGCGCCGGTGCGGTGATGACCGGCAGCGTGTTGATGAACAGACCGAGCACCGCGTCGACGTCCGCGAGCGCATCGGGACGGCCCGCGACGGTCGCGCCGAATGCAACGGCCGGCTGGTGCGTCATCCGTTGCAGCGCGAGCGCCCATGCACCCTGCACCAGCGTGTTGACGGTCAGCTTCAGCGCGCGCGCCGTCTGCACGACACGCGCCATCGTGTCCGCATCGAGCGTCGCGCGCCACGTGACCATCTCGGCATCGGCGCGATCGGCCGTGCGCTCGGCAATCAGCGTCGGCGCATCCAGGCGCGCGAGACGCTCGGTCCAGAAGCGCTCGTTGGCGCCGCGGTCGCGCGTGCCGAGCCACGCGATGAAGTCGCGATAGCGCAGCGCCGGGCGGGTCGCGAACGGCGACACGGCGTCCGGATCGCGATAGTCGCGCAGCACGTCGGCGAGCAGGCGCGCGGTGCTCCAGCCGTCGAGCAGCACGTGGTGACGCGTCCACACGACGCGCCATGCGTCGTCCGTCACGCGGATCAGCGTCAGCCGCATCAGCGGCGGCTCGCGCCAGTCGAAGCCGCGCGTGCGGTCGGCCGCGAGCCATGCGTCGAAATCGGTGTCGAACGTGGCGCCGCGCTCGCGCCAGTCGAGCTGCTCGACCGGCATCCGGGCATGACGATGCACGCACTGCAGCGGCGCGGCTTCGTCCGGCATCACGCTCGTACGCAGGATGTCGTGACGCGCGACCGACGCGTCGAACGCGGCGGCGAAACGGTCGGCGTCGAGCGCAGTCGCGGTCGCGACGAGCTGGTTCACGTAGCTTGCGTGGCCGGGCGCGAACAGCGCATGGAACAGGATGCCCTGCTGCATCGGCGACAGCGGATACACGTCGTCGATCGCGCGCCAGTCGAGCGGCGTGCGTTCGATCGCGGCCTGCGTGAGGCCGGCGGCCTGCGCGAGCGGGAAATCGCCCGGCGTCGCACCGGCACCGCGATGTGCAATGCGCGACGCGCACGCTTCGACGAGTTCGCGCAGCGCCGACGCGAAGCGTTCGGCGAACGCGTCGATCGTCGCGCGCTCGAATTGCGGCGCGCCGTAGACCCAGTGCACCTTCAGCGTACGTGCGCCGTCGCGATCCGTATCGAGGTACGCGTGGATCGCGAGCGCATTGCCGAGCGGGCCTTGCGGATCGCGCTCGACGCCGGTGCCGCCGAAACGCGGCACGAGCGTTGCATCGCGCGGCGCGTCGAACTGGCCGAGGTAGTTGAACGTGACGCGCGGGCGCGGCACGGCGGCCAGCGCCGCACGCGTCGTCGCATCGCCGTAGTGTGCGAGCACGCCGAAACCGAGCCCCTTGTGCGGCACCGCGCGCAGCGTGTCCTTGACGGCGCACAGCGTGTCGCGTGCGGTCGCGGCGACCGGCAGCATCACCGGGTAATGGCTCGTCAGCCAGCCGATCGTCCGGCTCGCATCTGCGTCGTCGAACAGTGCTTCGCGGCCATGTCCCTCCAGCTCGACGCGGCACGATGCGGCGCCACGAGCGCCGGCGATTGCCAGCGCAAGCGCCGCGCCCAGCAATTCGATCGTCTGCGTGCGGTAGGCGGCATGCGCGTCGGTCAGCGCGGCGCGGGTCAATGCCGCATCGAGCGTCTGCACGACGACGGCTGCATCGGCGTTCGTCGCCGCTGCGTCGGGATGATCGGGTACGAGATCGTCGCCCTGCGCCATGCCGGCCCAGTACGCGGCTTCGCCCGCGAACGGCGATGCCGGTTCCGTCGCGGCGCGCGCGAGCCGCGCGGCCCAGGCGTCCGCGCGCAGGCCCGGTTGCGACAGGCGGACCGGCGTGCGTTCGCATGCGGCGCGGTAGGCCGAGTCCAGGTCGTCGAGCAGGATGCGCCACGACACGCCGTCGACGATCGCATGATGAATCGCGAGATACAGCTGCGTCGAGCCGTCCGGCAGCCGTGCCGCACACGCGCAGGCGAGCGGCCCGCGGCCGAGGTCGAGACGGCGCTGCAGCGCGTCGAAGCGTGCGAGCGCGTCGGCTTCATCGCGTGCGGCGACTTCGACGAACGGCAGCGCATCGTACGCGTTCGCGGCATCGCTCGCGTGCCACGTGCCGTCCGCGCGGCGCGCGAAACGCTGGCGGAATACGTCGTGATGCGTCAGCAGCGCGTCGAATGCGCGCGCGAATGCGTCGGCGTCGAACGAACCGCGCACGTCGAACGCAACCGACTGGTTCCAGTGGCCCGGGTGCGGAACATCGAGCGCGAAGAAGCGTTGCTGTGCGGGCGTCAGGATCGACGCGGCAGCCGGCGTTGCCGCTGCGGGTGCGACCGCGTTCGCAGGCTGAGCGGCAGCGGCCGTGTCGTCCGTCTTCGCGATGCGGGCCAGTTCCGCGACCGTCGGGCCGTCGAACAGTTGCTTCGGCGTGAAGCGCACGCCGCGCTTGCGCGCACGGGCGATCACCTGCAACACGAGGATCGAATCGCCGCCAAGTTCGAAGAAGTTGTCGCCACGGCCGACGTGCGGCGCCTTCAGCACGGCCTGCCAGACTTCGGCGAGCACCGTTTCGACCGCGCCTTGCGGTGCATCGCCGGACGCGACCGCAACCGGCGCGGCCGCGACTTCACGCAACGCCGCGCGATCGATCTTGCCATTCGCCGTCACCGGCAGGCGCGCGAGTGCGACGAACTGCGCGGGCACCATGTAATCGGGCAGCTTCGCGGCCAGCGCCGTACGCACGGCGGCTTCGTCGAACGCCGCGCCATCGCGCATCACGACGAACGTCGCGAGCCGCAAGCGGCCGTCGTGTTCGATTGCAAGCGTCTCGGCCTGCGCGATCGGGCCGGCCGCGCGCACCGCCGCACTCACCTCGCCGGGTTCGACACGGTAGCCGCGGATCTTCACCTGGTCGTCGATGCGGCCAAGGAATGCGAGGCGGCCATCGGCGCGCAACCGCACGCGGTCGCCCGTGCGATACAGCCGCGCACCTGGCGTGAACGGATCGGGCACGAAGCGCTCGGCGGTTTGCGCCGGGCGGCCGAGGTAGCCGCGCGCGACACCCGGCCCGCCCAGATACAGCTCGCCCGTCGCGCCGGCCGGCACGCAGGCGCCGAACGCGTCGAGCACGAGCGCGCGCGCATTGGGCAACGGCTGGCCGAGCGGCACGCCGCTCGCGGGATCGCGTGCATCGGCGGCAATCGATGCCGTGTCGCAGGCGATCGCGCCGACCGTCGCTTCGGTCGGCCCGTAGTGGTTGATCACGCGGCAAGCCGGCGCGAGCGCGGCCAGGCGCGCGACGAGCGCCCACGTGAGCGTTTCGCCGCCCGTCACCAGCGCATGGCGCGGCAGCACGTCGGCCGGCACGCACGCGTCGAGCAGCGCCTGCAGGTGACTCGGCACGATCTTCAGCACGCCAACTTCACGGCGGCGCATTTCGCCGGCGAACAGGTCCGGATCGAACGCGCAGGCAGCCGGCAACAGGTGCAGCGTGCGGCCCGCGCACAGCGCGCCGAACAGCGTCGTATGGCCGAGGTCGGCCGCGACGGTCGACACCATCGCGAACGATGCGTCGGGGGCGAACGCGAGTTCGTCGAGCATCCCCTGCACGTAGTCGGCCAGTGCGCCGTGCGACACGACGACGCCCTTCGGCGTGCCGGTCGAGCCCGACGTATAGATCAGGTACGCGCCCTGTTCCGGGTGCGGCGCGACGCGTACGCCGCCCGCATGGGCGAGCGTCGCATCCTGCGCGAGCGTGTCGACGTCGAGCGGCTGCGTGTCGATGCCGGCCGGCCACGCGGCCGTGTCCGCGACGAGCGCCCAGCGTGCGCCGCAATCGGTTGCCGCCGCGGCAAGCCGTGCGGCCGGTTGCGCCGGATCGAGCAGCACGGCGAGCGCGCCGGCCTTCAGCGCGCCGAGCAGGCCGACGACGAAACGCGCCGATCGTTCGATGCAGACGATCACGGACGCTTCTGCGGTCACGCCACGCTGCGTCAGTGCGCGGGCGATGCGGTTCGATGCGTCGTCGAGTTCGGCGAACGTCAGCGATGCCGATGCGTCGGCAAGCGCCACACGATGCGGATAGGCGGCCGCCTGCCGCGCGAACGCGGCAACGATGTCGGCGTGCTCGACGCGCAGCGCACGACCGTCGCGCGGCTGGCGCGAAGCAGCCGATGCATCGCACGGCAGCGCGGCCGTCGTGTGCTGCGGATCGTGCGCAGCCGCGCCGACGAGGGTCGCATAGCTGTCGAGCCACGCGCGCGCCGTCTCGGCGTCGATGCAGTCGGTCGCATAGGCTGCGACGAGTTCGATGCCGTTCGCGTCGTCGGTGAAATCCAGCGCGAAGTCGAAGCGCGCGGCGAGATCCGGCCCCGGCGTCGCGACCGCCGTGGCACCCGGCAGCACGCTGTCGTGCCGTGCGTCGAACTGCTGCGCGAACTTCACGCGCAGCCATTCGTCGCCACGCTTGACCGGCGGCTTCACCGCATCGACGACGCGCTCGAACGGCACGTCCTGGTGTGCGACCGCGTCGAGCGCCGCCGTGCGCGCCGCATCGACGAGCGCGCGGAACGGCTGCGTCGGCGCCACGCGCACGCGCAGCGCGACGGTATTCAGGAAGAGGCCCAGCAGCGCGCGCGTTTCGGGGCGCTGGCGATGCGCGACCGGCACCGCGACGACGACATCCGTTGCGCCGGTCAGGCGCGACAGCCACGCGTCGAGCGCGGCCAGCAGCACCGTGAAGACGGTGGCCTGCGCATCGCGCGCGAGTTGCCGCACGTCGGCCGCGGCCGCATCGGGCAGGCGCACCGACACGCGCGCGCCTTGCAGCGTGCGCACGGCGCCCGGCTGACGGTCGACCGGCAGCGCGAGCGGGCCCGGCACGTCGCGCAATGCGCCACGCCAGTAGTCGAGCTGGCGCTCGCCCTCGCCGCCGGCCAGCATGTCGCGCTGCCAGTCCGCATAGTCGGCGTACTGGATCGGCAGTTCAGGCAGCGACGGTTTGTGCCCTTCGGCATATGCGCGGTACGCCCCCGACAGTTCGTCGAACGCGCAGCGCGAGCTCCAGCCGTCGGTGATCGCGTGATGCGCGGTCAGCAGCAGGCGGTGGCGATCGCCGGCGAGCGCAACGAGCGTCGCGCGCAGCAGCGGGCCGCGTGCGAGGTCGAACGGTTCGGCCGCGTCGCGCTCGGCGAGACGCGCGGCTTGCGCATCGCGCGCGGCCGGCGGCTGGTCGCGCAGGTCGACATCGGCGATCGACACCGGCAGGTGCGCATGAATCCGCTGCATCACGACGCCGTCGTCGTTGTCGACGAGCGTCGTGCGCCATGCCTCATGACGCTCGATCACGTGATCGAGCGCGCGCTGCAGCGCGTCGCGGTCGAGCGCGCCATCGATCGTCCAGTGCGCGGCGATGTGATACGCGGCACTCGCATCACGCGTTTGCGCGAGTACCCAGAAGCGTTGTTGTGCGAGCGAGGCCGCGCGATCGACGTGCGGTGCGCCCGATGCAGCGGCGTCGGCCGGCGTGCGGCGCGCGCCGATGGCGGCCAGCGGTTCGCCGGTCTCGCGCTCCGCACGATCGACCTGCTCAGCCAGTTCGGCGAGCGCCGGATCGGCAAACAGCGTGTCGAGTCGCAGATTCACGCGCACGGCCGCACGGATCGCGGCCTGCAGTTGCATCGCGGCGAGCGAGTCGGCACCCAGCGCGAAGAAGCGGTCGTCGCGCGACGGCACGACATCGAGGCCCAGCAGCGTCTGCCAGAGGCCGGCGATCTGCTGTTCGGTCGGCGAGCGCGGCGCATCGCCGGTACCTTGCGTCGTGTCGCGCGCCGCGGCAATCCGCTCGCGCAGTGCTGCACGGTCGATTTTGCCGTTCAACGTATACGGCAGCGCGTCGCCACGCACGAACCGGTGCGGCTGCCACGCGGCCGGCAATTGCGCGGCCACGTGCGCTTTCAACGCCTCGTCGTCAGCCGCCGCGCGCAGCACGACGCACGCGATCAGCCGCGTCGGCCCGCTGCCAGTTTCGGCGACCACGGCCGCGTCGGCCACGGCGGGATGCGAGCGCAGGCACGCGGCGATTTCCGCCGGTTCCACGCGCACGCCGCGCACCTGGACCTGATCGTCGAGGCGGCCGAGATAGTCGAATGCGCCGTCGTCGCGCAGTCGTGCGAGATCGCCGGTGCAGTAGACGCGCGCGCCCGGCTCACCGTCCGCATCGGGAATGAAGCGTTCGGCCGTCAAGGCCGGGCGGCCGTGATAACCGCGTGCAACACAGACGCCGCCGAGCAGCAGCTCGCCCACGCCGTCGTGCCGGGCGCCGTCGATACGCGCGACGCGCGGGCCGATCACGCGGCCGATCGGCAGCGACGCATACGCATCGTCGGCGGCCAGCACGGGCGTCTCGCCCGGCTCGACCGGCCACAGCATCGGCGAGATCACGGCCTCGGTCGGCCCGTAACCGTTGATCAGCCGTACCGACGGGAACGTGCCGCGCACGAATTCGAATGCCTGCTGCGGCAGCGCTTCACCGCCGAACGCGAGCACGCGCAGCGCCGGCGGCACGCCTTCGCGCGCGGCGACGGCTGCGAATTCGCGCAGGTAGGCAGGCGGGAACGCGGCGACGTTGACCGACTCGCGCACCAGCAGCGCATGCGCGGCGTCCGGCGCGAACGGTTGCGGCGGCGCCACGACGATGCTTGCGCCGATCGCGAGCGGTGCGAGCCAGCATTCGTGCGCGGCGTCGAAGTTGACCGACGCGAAATGCAGCAGACGGTCGCCGGCCTCGATCGGCAGCGCGGCCGCAAGCGCGTCGCAATGCGCGGCGAGCGGCCCGTGCTCGACGACCACCGCCTTCGGCGTGCCGGTCGAGCCCGATGTATAGATCATGTAGGCGGCCGAACGCGGGTGAACCGGCACTTCTTCGTCGTCGGCGACGAGACCCGGCTCGCCGGTTGCTTCCGCGGCCGGATCAAACGCCTGTTCGAACGGCGTGCCGAGCGCTGCACGGCCGGCCGCGTCGACGATGCCGTGCCGCAGTTGCGCATCCTGCACGATCCAGTCGAGGCGCGCGGCGGGATGGCGCGGATCGAGCGGCACGAACACGCCGCCCGCCTTCAATACGGCCAGCAGCGCGACGAACAGTTCGCACGAACGCTCGACACACACGCCGACCCGCACTTCCGCGCCGACACCTGCCGCGCGCAGTTGCCGGGCCAGGTGCGACGCCCGTGCGTCGAGCGCGCCGCGCGACAGGCGCAGGTCATGCTGGAAAGGGACCGCGATGGCGGGTGCGTCGGGCGCGATGCGCGCCAGTTCGCGGATTCGGTGATGCAGCGCAGTCGGGAAACTCGTCATGTGCGTGAAGTCCTTCGGTCCGGCCGCTTCGGCCAAGTCTCGGGGCCGCTTGGGGCGGCTTCACTGGTGTGACGAACGGCGCGGCCGATTTTTTACCGTTTTGCGCTCAAAGTGCTTGCGGCCGCTTTTTTTGACGGCGTTGCTAAATATTTGCGCGGCCCGTTCGTCTATCAGGGAGGAAAGCCGGAACGGGGCACCGCCTCGCCCGCCGCTTTCGCGTCAGATTTGCCGTTTCCGCGTTTTTGCCTGCCTTCCCTTTACCGACGTTGCCGATGACAGCCGCCCACGAGCCTTCCTCCCCGCCGTCCCTCGACGCCTCCCCCGGCCGCCCCGCCGCGCGCCTGATCCTTGCGCTGTTGCGCGAAAGCCGCGTGTCGTTCACGCTGGCCCTCACCGCGTGCGTACTGAACGGTATCGCGAGCGTGCTGCTCGTCGCGACGCTGAACCGCGCGCTCTCTCAACCGGGCGCGGCCGATGCGTCGCTCGCGTGGCGCTTCGCGCTGTGCGCGGTGATCGCGCTCATCACGCGGATCGTGTCGGGCACGCTGTTCGCCCGCCTGTCGCAGGACACGATGGCGCGGTTGCGCGTGCACCTTGCGCGACGCGTTGGCGCCGCCGAATTGCGCGACATCGAGCGGATCGGCGCGGCGCCCGTGCAGTCGGTGCTGACCGACGACGCGACCAACGTGTCGATGCTGTTCTTCGCGCTGCCGAACCTGGTCATGCACGGCTCGATCGTGTTCGGCTGCCTCGGCTACCTTGCGTGGCTGTCGTGGCCCGTGTGCCTGCTGGCGCTGGCCGCGATCATCGCCGGCTCGCTCGGCTATCACACCGGCGACCGCCGCGCGATTGCGTCGCTCGAAGCGGCCGGCCACGCGCAGGACCGCCTGTTCGGCTATCTCGGCTCGCTGTTCTCCGGCGCGAAGGAGCTGAAGCTGCACGATGCGCGCGCCCGCCAGTTCGTCGACGGCCAGCTCGGCGCCGCGATCGGCGAAGTGCGCGACCACCGCCGCCGCGCGTTCAGCGCGTATGCGGTCGGGGTCGGCTGGATCATCTTCCTGTTCTACGTGTTCCTCGGCGTTGCGTCGTTCTGGCCGCAACTCGGCGTGCATGCCGACCCGGCCACCGCGGCCGGCTACGTCGTCGTGTTCCTGTTCATGCTCGTGCCGCTCGACGGCCTGCTGAACAACCTGCCGACCGTGAATGCGGCACGCGTCTCGCTCACGCGGATCGAAGGCGTGATGGCCGAGTTCGGCGCACTGCGCACGGTGCCGCCCGCGGCCGACGCCCCCGACGTGCCGCCGGCCGGCGCCGTCACGCTGCGCGGCGTCACGCACGCGTACTTCCACGAACGCGACGAACGGATGTTCAGCATCGGGCCGATCGACCTGACGATCAAACCAGGCGAGCTCGTGTTCATCGTCGGCGGCAACGGCAGCGGCAAGACGACGCTCGCGAAGGTGCTGACGGGGCTCTACGAGCCGGAGGAAGGCACGATCGAGGTGGACGGCCACACGATCGGCTGGCGCGAACGGGCCGCGTACCGGCAACGTTTCAGCGCGGTATTCAACGATTTCCACCTGTTCGATGCGCTGCTCGGCATCGTCGATCCCGACGATCCGTCGCGCGCGCAGGCCGATGCACGGGCGAACGCGCTCGTCGCGAAACTCGCGCTCGACCACAAGGTGAAAGTGGTCGACGGCGCGTTCTCGACGCGCGCGCTGTCGACCGGGCAACGCAAGCGGCTCGCGCTCGTCGTCGCGTACCTGGAGGATCGCCCCTTCTATCTGTTCGACGAATGGGCCGCCGACCAGGACCCGTCGTTCAAGGCCGTGTTCTACGAACAACTGCTGCCCGAGCTGCGCGCGCGCGGCAAGGCCGTGATCGTGATCACGCACGACGATCGCTACTTCGATCTCGCCGACCGGCTGTTGAAGCTCGACAACGGGCGCATCGTCAGTGACACGCAACCCGCGCGCCTGCGTGCGCAGGATGACGTCGATGCGCTGAGCGCTTGAGAGACGGTCGACAAAAAATCGCCGACGCGCTGCGATGGCAGCGCGTCGGCGATTTGCATTTCGGAAGGGATTATTGCCGATGCGCGGCGCGCCGGTCACGGCGCCCTGCGCGTCACGTCTTGCGTACGGCCGGCAGCTTCAGCATCGTGTCGGTCATCACGTCGGCCAGTTTCAGCGCCGACATCGGTCCGCCGAACCCCCAGATATTGCGTTCGATCAGCGCGATCCGCCGTTCCTTCATCGCGGGCACGAAGCGCCACACCGGCGAATCGAGTTTCGCGGACAGCGGCACGTCCATCCCCGATGCCGTCACGAACATCACGGCCAGGTCGCGCTGCCGGAGCAGATCGGCCGACGTCACGTACAGCGTGCCTTCCCGCGTCGGTTTCTTCGGCCACGGATCGAGCCCGAGCGCACGCGCGAGGCCCGCCGACGTACTGTTGCCCGTATAGGCCCAGTAACGATCGGGCAAGCCGAGATCCTGCAGCAGCGCGATCCGCTCACCCTTGCGCCCCGCGGCGGCGAGCCGCGCCGCATTGCGCGCGATCCCGGCGTCGAGCTGCGCGTCGACCGCCTGTGCGCGGGCGTCGCGCCCCGTCACTGCGCCAATGGTCCGGAAGATCTGCCGCATCCAGTCGAGCTGCGTGACGGGCACGCCGCCGTCGGACACGTTCGGGCTGAACTGGAACAGGATCGTCGGCGCGATCCGGTCGAGCGCGTCGAAGATCGGCGCATGGCGGAAGCCGACGCCGATGATCAGATCGGGCTTGACCGCAGCGATCGCCTCGAGCCCCGGCTCCTGCCGCGAGCCGATGTCGGTCACGTTCGCGAGCCGCTCGCTCTGGTAACCGAGCCAGCCCGGATAGAACGCCGTGTCCGCCGTCCCGGCCGGCACGATGTCGAGCGCGATCACGCTTTCCGCGAACATGAAGTCGAGCGCGACCACGCGCTGCGGCCGCACGGGCATCGTCGCGCTCGCCTGCGACACGACGGGGTTGCCGGCCAGCGACACGGCGCCCTGCGCGCCGCGTGCATCGTTGGCAACGGACGCAGCGGCGACCGATGCCGGGAACGTGCTGCAACACGCGGCACCGAGTGCCGCCGCGAGTACGCCGAGCGCATGCCGGCGGCCGGCGTGCGTCACCGGATCGCGTCCTGCTCGGCCAGCGCCGCGTCGTCCATCGTCAGTAGCAGGGGGCAGCTTCCACACAGTTGCGTTTCTCCAGGAATTTCATAGCGCAGGCAGCACACGCGGCGCGCGCGAAACGGCGTCGGCAGCAGCGCCGAGCGCGGCACGGCATCGCGCACGGGCTGGCGCAGCGGATTCGATTCGCCCCGGATACAGGTCGACCCGAACAGCCAGTCCGCATCGCGGACGGGATCGGCCGCGCACGGCAGCGAACGATACGTGTCGAGCAGATAGTCGAGCAGGTTGCCCGCATTGCTCCACAGCACGCGCGGCGTGACGCGGCCCATTGCCGCCAGCAGGTCGATCACCGCGCCGAGATGCGCGACGAGTCCCGCATAGCGGGGCGCGGGATCGTCGCACGGCGCGCCGAGCGCGTCCGCCGCGAAATACAGCGCGGCCGGCATCCCGTCGTCGAGCGCGACGAACGTGCGCTCCGGGTTCATGTCGAGCGGCCGGCCGAGCGTCAGCGCGGCGACGACGCCGGCCGGCGCCGCGCGGCCGAAATAGTATTTGCTCCATTGCGACATCAGCGCGCGTGCATGCTGCGCGGGATCGCCGCCGTAGTGGCCGACCATCGCGTCGAGCACTGCGTCGCGATGGGCTGGCAATGCACTGACGGGTATGACGATGCGGCCCGGCGCACGTACGTCTTCGGGCATGCCGAGCCAGACAACGTCGAGATGTTCGGCGAACGGCTCCGGCGCGAACGCCGAAAAGCGCGTGGCGCGCGTATCGTCGAGCGCCGGCGTCATCGCCCTGCGCGCCGGGCGCGGCGCCCCTCGAGAATCAGCAGCCCGAGCAGGTAAGGCGCGCCGATCAGCGCGGTCAGCACGCCGGCCGGCACTTCGCGCGGTGCGACGACCGTGCGCGCCGCGAGATCCGCGACACCGAGGATCAGCGCGCCGCACGCAGCCGCGAGCCACAGCCGCGTGCGATGCCGGCGTGCGCCGAGCATCGTCGCGACGTGCGGCGCCATCAGTCCGATGAAGCCGACCGGCCCCACCGCCGCGACGGCCGCACACGCGGCGAGCGTCGCGATCGTCAACGCGAGCGGCCGCAGCGCGGCCACCGGCAGGCCGAGCGCGGCCGCCTGGTCGTCGCCGAGCGCGAGCATGTCGAGCGGCTTCGCGAGCCATGCGAACACGGGCACAGCGAGTACACACCACGGCAGCAGCATCGACACTTCGCCCCAGCTGCGGCCATAGGTGCCGCCGACGAGCCACACGACGAAGCGCGCGGGCTGCACGCTTTCCTGCGTGATCAGCCATTGTGCGAGTGTCGTCCACAGCGCGCCGATCACGATACCGGTCAGTGCGACCGCGAGCGGCGCGTAGCGATGCCGGTGATTCAGCGCGAGCGTGATCGCGAGCGACAGGCCACCGCCGATCAACGCGGCGGCCGCGAGCGTCACGTGCCCCATCAGCGGCCACGTCGACAATGCGAACAGCGTGACGAGCCCTGCGCCCTGCGTGACGCCGAGCACTTCGGGACCCGCGAGCGGATTGCGCACGACGCTTTGCATCGCGACGCCGCTGACGGCAAGCAATGCGCCGGCGAGCAACGCGCACAGCAGACGCGGCATGCGCAGGTCGATCAGCATCCGCGCGAGCGCATCGTGACCGGACAGCGCGGCGGACCAGCGCGCGGGCGACAGCCATTCGGGGCCGGCCGACACGCCGCCCCACACCGCGAGCGCGCCGACAGCGACGAACAGCGCCGTGCGCAACGGCCAGCCGAGCCGTTCGAGCCAGCCGACGAGCCGCGTCGACCCGCCGCCCGCCGCACGTTCGGCATCCGCATGGAGCACGCCCGACCAGGCAGCGCCGCGCCGGATCATCGCGAGCATCAGCGGCGTACCGACCAGTGCGATCGCGACGCCGGTCGACAGCGTCGCGTCGAGACCCGACGCGAGCACCGCGCTGTCGGTGACGAGCACGAGCGCGCCGCCGGTGAGCGCCGACAACGGCACCAGCACGCCGAGCCGCGCCGCGCGCGCGCCGCGCACCTGGCGCAGCAGGTTCGGCGCGACGAGGCCGACATACGACAGCGGGCCCGCGATGCTGACGGCCACACTGGTGAACGCAACCGCGACGATCGTCGCGGCCAGCCGCGTCGCATCGACGCGCACGCCGGCCGCGGCCGCTGCGTCATCGCCGAGGGTGAGCGGATTCAGCGGCCGGATCACGAACGGCAGCGCGATCAGCGGCACGACGAGCCAGCGCGCGGCGAGCGCGAGGCCCGTCGCGCCAGGCTGGTACAGGCTGCCGTTGGTCCACAGCGCGGCCCCCGCGATGTTCTGCTCGAAGAACGCGAGCACGAGCGTCGACAGCGCGGCGAACAGCAGCATGCACACGCTGCCCGCGAGCACGAGCCGCAACGGCGTCGCGCGCCAACCGCCCGCCGCGACGATCGCGCATGCGGCGGCAGCGAGCCCGCAGACGAACAGCAGCGGCACCGTCGCGACGCCCGCCAATGCCGGCACGAGCATCGCCGCGAGCAGGCCGAGCTGCGCGCCGCCCGTCACGCCGAGCAGGTCGGGCGACGCGAGCGGATTGCGCGTGAGCGACTGGAACAGCGCGCCCGCCATGCCGAGGCAGCCGCCTGCGACGAGCGCCGCTGCGACACGCGGCAGGTTGAGGTCGAACAGGAACACGTGTGCGAGCGACGCGGCATCGCTGCCGGGCACCGCGCCCCACCACACGCGCAGGTCGGGCGCGACGCGCAGCGCCGCGAGGATCGCGATCAACGCGACGAGGCCGAACGCGATCGCGCCGGCCCGTCCGGTGGCTGCCCCCTTCCCGGTCGCCGCGAGGCGCTTGCGCATCGCGAACGTCGTCATACGGCGAGATCCCGGTCGAAGATGCCGGCCGCCTGCGGCGCGCCGTCGGTTGCCGGACCGTAGGCCGGCACGCACATCGGTGCGCCCGTCTGCGGATGCGCGAGCTTCAGCATCTCGACGCCGAACGCCGCACGCAGCCGCGCCGGATCGAGCATCGCGTCGGGCGTGCCCTGCGCGACGAGACGGCCCGCACGCATCAGCACGATCTCGTCGCTGTACGCAGCCGCCTGGTTCAGGTCGTGCAGCACCCACACGATCGTCAGCCCGCGCGTGCGATTCAGCGTGCGCAGTGCGTCGAGGATGTCGAGCTGGTGATGGATGTCGAGATAGGTCGTCGGTTCGTCGAGCAACACGATCGGCGCCTGCTGCGCGAGCGCCATCGCGATCCACGCGCGCTGGCGTTCGCCGCCCGACAGCGCGCCGACGTCGCGCTCCGCGTCACCGGCGAGGCCGCTCGTGTCGAGCGCCTCGTCGATCGCCGCATGGTCGGCCCGCGACAGGCCACGCAGGAAGCCGCCGTACGCATAGCGCCCGTAGGCGACGAGTTCGCGCACGGTCAGGCCCGACGGAATCTGGTTGAACTGCGCGAGCATCGTCAGCTCGCGTGCGAGCGCGCGACGGCGAAACGATGCGAGCGGCTGGCCGTTCACGTCGACATGGCCGGCACGCGCGGGCTGCAGGCCCGCGAGCGTGCGCAGCAGCGTGCTCTTGCCGCAGCCGTTCGGGCCGCACAGCGCGGTTACGCGGCCGGCCGCGATCGACAGGTCCAGCCCGTCGATCACGACATGGTCGCGATATCCTACCGACAGCCCGCGCGCGGCAAGCGCGGCGGTACTACGCGTCATCAAGCCTCCGTTCGGTCGCGCGGGACCGTATAACTCTGCGCCATCGCGACGACGACCTTGCGCGGCCCCTCGAACGGGTCGCGCGCATGCGCGGTCAGCATGTTGTCGAGCATCAGCACGTCGCCCGTGCGCCACGGGAACACGATGCGCTGCTGGTCGAGCACGCCGCGGATCTCCGCGAGCGCGCCGGCCTCGAGCGGTTCGCCGTCGCCGTAGTACACGTTGCGCGGCACGTTCTCGAGACCGACCGCGTCGACGAGTGCTTCCTGCATGTCGTCGTCGAGCGCCGACAGGTGAAACAGGTTTGCCTGGTTGAACCACACGCGATCGCCGGTGCGCGGATGGCGTGCAACGGCCTGGCAGCGTTCGCGCGTGCGCAGCAGCAATTCGCCGTCATCGTCGGTGCGCCACGTGCATTCGATGCCGCGCGCCGCACACATCCGTTCGACCTCGGCCGGCTCGTCGGTGCCGAACGACTGCTGCCACGGCAGATCGAGCCCCTGCCCGAAATTGCGCACGTACAGCAGCTCGCGTTTTTCGAAGCGCGCGACGAGCGCCGGATCGAGCGCGCGATACACCGCGCGGCTGTCCGCGATCGGCGTCGCCCCGCCCTTCGGCGCGGCGAGCGCGCAGTGGAACCAGATCCGCAGCGGCCATTCGCGCGTGTACGACTGCTCGTTGTGCAGCGGAATCGCGCGGTGCGGCGGGTATTCGGTCGACGTGTAGACGGCGCCTTCGACCTGGCTGCGCGGCGTCGACGCATATTCATAGCCGATCAACGGATCGCCGAACGATGCCGCGAACTGCTGAAACGCGTCGATCGACGGCACGTGAAAGCCCGTGAACAGTACGCCGCCCGCCCGTTCGAGCGTGTCGGCCGCGATCTCGCGCGCCAGCGGCGCGACGTCGTCGATCGACATCCCGTCGCTGCCGCGCGGCGACACGACGGTGGGCAGCCCCGGCTCGATACGCAGATCGTCGAGCGTCGGCAACGAAAGCAGGGTCATGCAACGTCCTCTTCAGGTGGCGCGCCGGATCGCGGCGCAGCAGGTCACGATGCGCGCGACGCGCGCTCGCCGTCCATCGCGCGGCGCAGGCTCGCGGGGCGCATGTCGGTCCAGACGGCCTCGATATGGGCGAGACAGTCGGCCTTCGGGCCGCTCACGCCGACCTCGCGCCAGCCGGCCGGCACGGGCCGGAACGTCGGCCAGATCGAATACTGTTCTTCGTCGTTGATGACGACCGTGTAGACGAGATCGTCGGTGTCGGCGGAAGGCGTCGGGGCTTGCGTCATGATCGGAAATCGCTGAGACGGTTGAAGGAGGCGAAGCGGCGGTTTCGGCCGCTCCTGTCTGATAGACGGTTGGCCGGCGCGTTTTTTTACCGCCGCCGCGCGCGGCCGCCCAGGAACACCGGGCACGCGACGCCGCGCTGGCATGCGTCGAGGCATTCCGCGCAATGGCGCTCCGCGTCGCGCACCATGAAATGCACGAGTGTCTGCGACACGTTCAGCGCGCGCGCCGCGGTCTGCAGCGTTTCCTCGCGCAGCCGCACCATCTCGAAGGCCGCGCGGCTGCGGGCCGGCAGGTCGTCGAGCGCGGCCCACACGCGCCGCAGCGTATCGCGCGTCATCAGCGCGGCTTCCGGCGTCGGCTCGGGCGACGGCACGTCGAAACCGTCGTCCTCTTCCGTGTGATAGACGTTCTCGAGGCTTTGCCGGCGGCATGCGTCGATCGACGCATTGCGCACCATCCGCGTCACGTATGCGACCGGCTGGCGCACCGCATCCTGGTTCGGGAATTCGACGAGCTTCACGAACACGTCGTGCACGACGTCCTCCGCACGGCTCGCGCAGCCGACGAAGCCGCGCGCGACATTGACGAGCATCGAGCGATGAGAGATCAGCACGTCGAGCAGCGCACCCTGCGCACGGGGCTCCGCGGCCCGGCGCGCACGCGGCGGCAGGTCCGGATAACTGCCGAGGAACGGGTTTGCCGCTGCCGCCGCCGGTCGGTCAAGCACTTCCGCCATGGCCATCGATCTGCTCCGTCAAATTCCGAGATAGCGCAATTTAACGTAAACGCAAATCATTCTCAATCCGATTACCGGATGACCCTTTCAGTTGTCAGGATTTGTCTGAACAATTGACGAAATCGTTGTCGGGGCGGATGCGCCGTGTACCGGCCGTTGCGCACCGCTTGTGCCGCGTCCACGCATGCTTTCACGCATCTGACGAAACGCCTGCACCTGTCACGGGCGGTAGCAACTTCTTACCACGTGAAATTTTGGGGGCTCGTACGATCGACTTGCTGTTTCCAAGGGAGAACAACATGAAATCCATCGTGTTATCCGCAGTCATGGTTGGCGTGCTGTCGAGCGTGATGCTCGGCGGGTGCGTGGCCTACCCTGGCCCTGCCGAAGTCACGATCGGCTGGCATGGCGATCGTTACTGGGACGGGAATCGCTACTGGGAACGCCGTGACTGGGAAGCCCAGCATCCCGGCCCGCGTGACGAGCGCCGCGACGATCGTCGAGACGAGCGCCGGGACGACCGGCACGACGATCAGCGGCCGCAGTGGTAATGCCGTCGCTCCCGCAATCCGCCATTCAACGACAGGACCTCAACATGAAGACGCTACTGAAAACCCTGACCGCCGCCGCCGTTGCCGCCGCCGTACTCGTGCCGGCGATTGCCGAAGCGCATCCGCACCGCGTGTGCCACTTCGAGCATCACCATCACAAGGTGTGCCGCTGGGTGCGCTGAGCGTTGCGCGGTAGAGGTGAAAAAGCGCCGGCTCGCCGGCGCTTTTTTTGTTCTTGCGACTCGGGCAGCGCAGGCGCTCGCGCTAACGCTGCCAGCGCTCGGGCGCCAGCCAGATCGGAAACGACAGGATCACCGCCAGTCCACGCCCATCGATACCGGCCGCCACGTCGACCGCCCCGCCGTGAGACTCGGCAATGCGCGCGACCAGCGACAGGCCGATGCCGCTACCCGGCTGCGCCGTACCCGGGACCCGGTAAAAGCGTTCGAAGATCCGCGCATGCTCGTCGACCGGCACGCCCGGCCCGTCGTCCGCGATACGCAACCTGACGCGCGCCCCGTCCGTGCCGGCCAGGCCGTCGCACGCGATCTCGACCCGCCCGCCTTCATGGCCGTAACGCAGCGCGTTGTCGATCAGGTTGCGCACCGCGATCGCGATTTCATCCAGATCGCCCCACACGCACACCGGCTCGACCGCCACCCGCACCGTCTGCCGGCGCGCATGCGCGGCCGCATCGAAGTCGCTCGCGATCAGCGCAACGAGCCGCGACAGGTCCACCGGCCCGTGCTGCTCGGCGCGCGATCCTGCATCGAGCCGCGCCAGCTCGAGCAATTGTCCTGACAGCCGCGCGCTGCGTTCGACGCCCGTTGCCAGACGGCGCAGCGCGGCGTCCTTGTCCGCGGGGCTGTCCGCCCGCAACGCGACTTCCGCCTGCGCCGACAACGCGGCCAGCGGAATGCGCAACTCGTGCGCCGCATCGCCGATGAAACGGCGCTCGGTATCGACGGCCTGGCTCAGCCGCGCGAGCAGGCGATTGAACGACTCGACGAGCGGCCGGAGCTCGCGTGGCAGCGTCATCAGCGGCAACGGCGAGAAATCGAATGCGGCCTTGTGCTGGATCGCCCGCTGAACGTCGCGCACCGGCCCGAACGACCAGCGGATCCCCCACCAGATCGCCACGCCCAGCATGCCGAGCAGCACCGCCGTATTGAACAGGCCGAGTTGCAGCGCATTGTTCGCCTTCTCCTGCCAGGTCGTGGCCGGCCCGCCCGTCTGCACGCGGATCCGGCCCGCCGGATCCGACAGCGAATAGACCCGCCAGGTCTCGTCGTGCGCAACGCCGCGCCCGCTGCTCACCCCGTATCCGTCCTGCATGTCGGCCTTGAGCGCCGGCCCCGGCGCATCCGCGCTGTGCATGACGTTGCGGCCGTCGATCCAGATCTGGAACGCGACGTCGTATTTGCCGTACGCGGCTTTCGGCAACACCGCCTGGGCGCGGGCTTCGGGCAGGCGGTCGATTGCATCGGGCAGCGACAGCAGCAGCAGTTGCGCGGCGCCCTCGAGCAAGCCGTCGCGCCAGCCGCGCTGCTCGCGCCACAGGCCGACGCCGAGGACCGCGCCCCAGCTCGCCCAGAACACGACCACCGTCGCCATCACGGTGGCGAGCAAGCGCATGCGCAGCGACCTCATGCCGTGCCCTCCCCGACGCGATAGCCGAAACCGTGCACCGTCACGATCAGTTCGTCGCCGAGCTTGCGCCGAAGCTGATGGATGTACACCGCGATCGTGTTGCTTTCGATGGCGCCGTCGTTGCCATACACGCGCGCTTCAAGCTGCGTCCGCGTGACGACGCGTCCTTGCCGTTCCATCAGCGCGACCAGCGTCCGGTACTCGTGAATGCTGAGCGCGACGGGTTCGCCGGCGCGCGTGACTTCCTTGCGTGACGGATCGACGTGGATATCGCGGTAGACCAGCCGCTCCGATACGCGGCCCTGGCTGCGGCGCGTCAGCGCGCGCAGCCGCGCATAGAGCTCGTCCAGCTGGAACGGCTTCACGAGATAGTCGTCGGCGCCGGCGTCGAGCCCGCGGATACGGTCGCTCAGCTGATCGCGGGCGGTCACGATCAATACTGGCGTCGCGTCGTAGTTCGCGCGCATCGCGGCGAGCAGCGTGAAACCGGATGCGCCCGGCAACTGCAGGTCGAGCAGTACCGCGTCGTAGTCGCGACCGACGAGCGCGAGCCGAGCCGCCGGCACGTCGGTCACCCAGTCCGCGCGCCAGCCGTTCTGGGCCAGGCCGGCCCGCACGGCGTCGGCCAGCATCGCGTCGTCTTCCACCAGCAGGATCTGCATCGGTTTCGCTCCTCGAATGGCGAGGTCGCCAGCCTGACGGACCGCGATTAAAAACTTCTTAAAGCCGGGGGGCCACGATGCGTGTCGATCGCCGCATTGCCGGTGCAATGCAGTTGGCGCTTTCCCGAGAGGCCCGCCATGACCGTGTTCTGTCCTTCGATTCCGTTGCTGCGATGCAAGACGGCACGGCGCGCCCGCTTCGCGCCGTCCCGGTGCCGGGCATTCTGGCATGAAAGGCCGCCCGCATTGCGTGCGTTGCGCGCGCGCCGCGCGGGAGCGGCTCGATGAACCAAGTCGCCGCGCTCGTCCCGTTCGGCCTCGCGCTCGGCCTGGCCGGCGCCAACAGCATCGCCTGCCTCGCCGGCCTGTCGCTGATCGAACGGTTGATCCCCGTGCTGCCCTCCCACGTGCTGCTCGCGATGATCGGTGTCGCCGGTGCGCAAGGCGCATGGACACTGCCGGAAGCGATCGTCGTCACGGCGCTCGGCAGTTTCGCCGGCTGCCTCCTTCATTACGCGCTCGGCAATCTGTGGCCTGAAGACAGCGTGCTGGCCCTGCTGCGCCGCGTCGCGCCGCTGGGCAGGCTGCAGCCCGCCAGAATGGACGCGCTGATCGAAGGCATCCGCGCGCGGCCCACGCGGCTCGCACTCTGGTCGCAACTGGTGCCGTTCGTCCGGCTCGTCGCGCCGGCGCTCGCCGGATTGCTGCAAACGAGCTTCGCGCGCTTCGCGTCGGGGGCGGCGGCCGGCATCGCGCTCTGGAACACGTTGTTCATCACCGCCGGCTATCTCGCCGCGCAAGCGGCCGGCTAACCGCGCCTGTCATTGCCCCCGATCGATCCCGCCAGGAGCCTGTCGATGCGAATCCCCGAATGGATGCTGTTTCTGCGTACGTGGTTGCGCAATCCGCGCCGGGTCGGCGCACTTGCGCCGTCCGGCCCGGCGCTCGCCGCGCTGATCACCGCGCATGTCCCGCGCGAACGCGCGTCCGTGATCGAGCTCGGCGCCGGCACCGGCGTGTTCACACGTGCGCTGCTCGCGCGCGGCGTCGCGAGCGACCGGCTCGTGCTGGTGGAAGCCGATCCCGCGTTTGCCAACGCGCTGCGGCATCAGTTCCCCGCGTTGCGGATCATGCAGATGGATGCGGCCCAGCTCGGGATGACGGGTGACTTCTTCGGCGGGGAACGCGCGGATGCAATCGTGAGCGGGTTGCCGCTCGTCGCGATGCCGGTCGAGCAGGCCGTCGCGATCGTGCACTGCGCATTCGCGCGCCACCTGGCCGCCGGTGGCGCGTTCTATCAATTCACCTATGTGCCGCGCTGCCCGATTCCGGCACGCTATCTGGAAGCCCTGCGCATTCGCGCCGTGCGGGTCGGTGTCGCGTGGATGAATTTTCCGCCGGCCGTCGTGTATCGGTTCGAACGATGCAGCGAGGCGGACGGCTGTCATCGGCACAACGCACGGCCGCTTCGCGAAGCCGTTGCCGACGCCCCTGCCTTGCACGGTATCGACGCAAGCCGATCGTCCCGTATCTCCGCACCCGGACCGTGCCATACCGGGCCGGCAACAGGTAGAAGTTCGCCATCCTGAATGTGATCGGAGGTCGGTTGCGATTCCGCCCGCCATGACTTTCCTGCTTCTTTCCGGCGAACAGCGAAACGAGGCGCCGGTTCCCCGACGCCTTTTCCGCGGCCCGCGTCGACGCTACTGGCGTGGCGCCGGCCGCAGCGAGGACAGCGCGATGCGTATCTGCCAGAACAACGGACGATAGTTGTCGTCCAGATACTCCTGCCCGGTGATCAGGCTGCCGTCCGGGCTGATCGCCAGCGTCGTATCCAGCCGCAGCCCGCCGCGCGATACGCCCGCGGCGTCCAGCAGCGCCGGCAGACTTCGCATGCCGACGCCCTGCGTCCAGATGAACGTCCTGACAGTGTCGCGTTCGGTGTTCCCCGACTGGCCCACCACGACGCTGCCGTCCGCATTGGCGTGTTCGGCATAGCTGTAGTTGTCGCCGTCGAGCATGCCGAGTTGTTCGATCGTGTTCCCGCCATTCAGCCAGCGGACCGCGACGGTGCCCTCCCTCTCGCCCCACGGCGACGGCAACGATCGCCCGGTCCCGGCATTCCCCACGACAGTTTGACCGTCGTCGCTTACACTGATAGCCCGGTCCATGAGCGCAGGAGCCGAGGAAATGGCCGGCAGCAGCCGAACGCCCGAGCGCACCGTCCAGACGAAAGCGCGCGAGCCATAGACACCGCCCACATTCCCGACGCTTCCTGCCACTGCGTCGCCGGGTTGATTCATGTGAACCGCGCTCGCGGCGAAGTCCTCATCGGTGGTGATACGGTTGAAACCGCTGCGACTGTCCCACAGAAACAGCGCATTGTGCCCGTCGGTCGTCGTGTAGCTACCCGCGATGCGCGAGCCGTCGCGGTTCATCACGCTGGCGTCGCTGAAATACCGCGTTGCCGTCGACGGTGCAATGGGTTGCACGCTGCCATCCCCGGGCCAACGGACAGCCGATACCGCATCGTTGCCATACGGACCGGGCTGGGCGAGCGACCCTACGACAACGCGCCCGTCAGACGACACGGCATTGGCTCTTGACGAGCGTTCATCGGACGGTGAAGCCAGCCGTTGCCAGCCAGTCTGCGCCGACCATGAGAATGCACGCCCCGGTTCGGCCGGATTCGTGTAACTGGAGCAAGAACCGACGAAGGTCTTGCCGTCCGCACTGACGCCGCTGACCTGGTTCGTACGATCCCGCATCCCGCCGAGATCGCCGAGCCGGGTCAGCGATATTGCACCGGGCACTTGTGCTTGCGCGTGGCCGCCGGCGAGCATCAGCGCGATCGCGATCGAAGTTGCCACCACCCGATACCGCGTTTGCATGTGCGTCTCCTCCATGGACTGAAACCCGAATGGTCATCCACCATCGTCGGGCTACGACGCAAGCCGTACATCCGTTGCGCGAGCCGACGACGGTGTCGCCGTCGATATCAATAGATGAACAACCGGATCGTCGCCGTCGCGTCGAACCGCCCGATCTTCGGCGGTCCGAACGACTTCAGCACCGCGTCCATCAGTACGCTCTGGTTCATGACGTTGGACGGGAATTGCGCGAGGTTGAACTGTTCGTTGAACGGAATCGCCTTGCCCTGGCTGTCCTCGATGCCGATCCCGAAATTGCTGTCCTTCGCGGGCACCAGCAAGCCGTTCTGCACCGGGAAGCTGGTTTCGAAGTACCCGTCAACACGTACCGCGACGTTGCATTTCTTCGTCAGCGACAGCGAAAACCGCTTGCGCGGCACCGCGGGCATGAAGCCGTTGCCCACCGCCTGCACCTGTCCGAAATTGACGATGCCCGGCTCGGGCGTCACCAGCACGTCGACGAAGCACGGCGTCGGCTTGAGATTACGCAGGCCGCTCAGGCGGTACTGGAAGCTCGGGTTGTATGCGTTCAGCCCGAACTCGCCGTCGAACTGAAATACCGTGTAGATGTCGCTCGGCGGCTGGACCCAGTTGCCCCGCTTGCGCACCACGACCTGGTAGTCGATGCTGATTCGCGTCTGCTCGCAGCGCCCTCGATCGAAGTCGTACTTGCTGCACGGCGGCACGGAATACCCGGTGAACACCCCGCCGCCTCGGTTGCTGGTCTTGTCGAAATAATCGATACCCTTGTAACGGATGCCGATCTCGAGCCCCCAGGCGGCAGGATTCGTGCGATTCGGATTCGCGTAGAAATAGATGTTGTCGACGACTTTCAGGCTGCTGTCGTCACCCAGATCCTTGTAGCAATACCCCGACGTCGTTCGCACCGGCGACACCCAGATCACATAGCCGTCGGGCGCATCGGTCGGATACGACGCAACGCCGCCGATCGGCTCCGTCAACGAAGTCGCGCCGCTGTTGGTCAGACAGCGCAGTGCCCATGCCGGCTGCACTGCCGCGACCAGCAACACAAGCACGATCCAGCGCAGCCATGCGGCCGGCGATCCCTGGTGGCGCATACCGCCGCTCATTTCTTCACGCTCTTGCAAGCACCGGCCTCGCACGCATACTCGACCGCCACCTGGCCGCCGTAATCGTCGATATGCGTGACGAACAGCGTCGCCGGCGTCGCGGCCTTGAACGGCACGTCGGCCGTGCTCATCGGGCTCACCATCACCGGCTCGATCGGCACCGGCGTCTTCTGCGCGCCCGCGCTCACGTCGACCACCGTCACGTGGTACGGCGTCGGATTGTCGAACACCAGCTTGTGCGCGGCCGCATCCACCCGCAGCGTCATCGGCAGCGTCCAGTCCTCGTCGCGCGTGGGCTGCACGGCCTTCGGCCGGTAGAACAGCTTCATCTGCGTGTGCAGTGCGATCTGCAGCGTGTTCGGCGTATCGGTTTTCGGCGGCACTTCGCGGATGTTCAGGTAGAACACCGATTCGCGATCGGCCGGCAGCTCGGTGCCCGGCAGCTTCGCGATCCGCAGCACGTTGCGCTCGTTCGCCTCGACGCGCTGCAGCGGCGGCACGACCATCAGCGGCGACGTGATCTTGTTGCCTTTCGCGTCCTCGAGCCACGACTGCACGAGATACGGATACGTCGTGCTCTTGTTCGTGATCGTGACGATCGCGGCCTGTTCGCCTTCGTTGAAAATCACGCGCGTGCGATCGGGCACGATCGCCGCGTGCGCGGCGCCCGCGAGCAGCGCGCCGGCGGTTGCGAGCACGCACCACGCGCGTCGCCGAAAAGAAACGGAGAAAGTGTTTTTCATCGCTGGATCCGTGAAATCATCGTTCGGCCCGCGCGGCCGCTGCATGCGACTCGCCGGGCGTCTGGCACGTCACCGGAATCGGCGTGCCTTCGAGTTGGAGCCGGTTCGGCAGTGTGTCGACCGTGCAGAGCGTACGTTCGCCCGCCCGCACCGCCAGCGTCGACTTCGGCTGAACCTGGGTCAGGAACGCCGCGCCGCCCTCGCCGACGATGCCGAGTTCCTTGCCGTTCGCCGCGTCCTGCACCGATGCACCGAACGGCAGCGGCTTGCCGGCCGCGTCGGTCAGCGTCAGGTACAGGTTGCTGCCGCGCGCGGCGGAAAACTTCACGAAGCCGATCGCGCCGTCGGTCAGCACCATGCGCTGGATCGGGTTCGTGACCTGCACTTCGAGCGGCAGCTTCTCGACGTTGACGGTCGCGTCGTACACGTTGTACGGCGAGATGCCGTCGAGCACCGCATAGCCGCGCGAATCGGTGTGCGTGAGCGAGCCGGACAGCGGCACGTCGGGCACGCCGTCGGTCGACACCAGCAGGCGCGTATCGCCCGCATTGCCGTTCGCATGCGCGGACACGCCGTACTGCGTCGCGACGAACGAGCCGTCGACTTCGAGCGAGGCGGCCGCGTAGGCGTTCGCGAGGGTCGACGCCTGCGCGGTGAGCTGGTACGCCGTCGTGCGCTGGCGGAAGCTCGCGTTCGCCGACGCGCGGCCGTCGGTTTCGCCCGCGTTGACCTGGTAGGTGCGGCCGGCCGGATCGTCGTAGATGTAGCCCGCGTTCACGCTCGTGCTGCCGCTGCCCGTCGTCAGGTTCGACGTGACGGTGTGGCGGCCGCCGATCGGCAACGTCGCGGTAACCGAGAACTGGTTGCCGCTCGCGCCGGCGCTCTGCGTGCGGAATGCCGACACGCTGACGTTCACGTTGCGCAGCGTGCCGATCGAGAATGCTCGCGTCAGCGTGAGGCCGACGCGCTGCTCGGACGAACGCGCCCAGTAGGTCGTCTGGTCGTACGAAAAATAGGTCGACGTGTCGCCGAAGCGCTTCGACATCGTCGCCGAATAGCGCTGCTTGCTGTTGGCGAGCCCGTACGCGGTCGGGTCGCCCGAGAATTGCGCGAAGTTCGTGTAGTCGCGTTCGGAAAAGCGATAGCCGAAGAAGCGCACGTCGGCGTCGAGTCCGTCGAAGTGCTTCGAATAGTTGATCCGATACGAGTTGCCGTTGCGCGTCGCGCCGTTCCACCACAGCCGTGCACGCGCATGCGTGACGTCGCCCGACACCGCGCCCAATGCACCGAAATCGCGGCCGACGCCGAGCGCGACCGACGTATAGCCCGACGCGGCGATGAAGCCGCCGTACGCGGTGATGTCGAACGGCAGGCCGTACGCGATTTCACCGAAGCCGAAGAACGGCGTGATGCCGGCGCCGCCGAACAGGCGCGGCTTGCCGACCGCGGCCTTGTAGCGCAATTGCCCGGTGCGCGCGAGGAACGGCACGGCGGCCGTCGTCACCTGGAAGCGCTGCACGCTGCCGTCCTCTTCCTCGACCGCGACGTCGAGCGTGCCCTGCACGCTCGTGTTGATGTTCTGCAAAGCGAAGGCGCCCGGCGACACGCGTGTCACGTACAGCACGCGGCCCGCCTGCGACACGGTCACGGTTGCGTTGGTGCGCGCGACGCCCGCGATCAGCGGCGCATAGCCGCGCAACGAAGGCGGCAGCATGCGGTCGTCGCTGCGGATCGACGCGCCCGTCAGCGCGAACGTGTCGAAAATGTCGGAGGTCAGGTAGTCGTCGCCGAACGTTACCGTCGACTGGATCGACGGCAACGCGCGAAATGCATACAGCCGGCTGAAGCGGAACGTGCGATCCGCGTACGCCGTGTTGCCCACGTTCGATTGCGCCTGGTAGTCGCCGCGAAAGCGCCACGCATCCCAGTTCGCACCGACCGTCCCGTAGGCCTGGATCGAATTCGTCTGGCTGGCGCCCGCGCCGAAGTTGCGGTTCGTGTTCGCGATCACGCGATAGTCGAGCATCGCCCCCGGAATCCCTTCGGACCAGCGCTCCGGCGGCAGGTAGGTCGAATCGGTGAACTCGAGCGCGGCCTGCGGAATCGTGATCTTGAGCCGTCCGTCGCTTTTCAGGTAACGCACGGTTGCGCCCTCGATCGCGCCGAGGTCGACGCAACGTCCGCCCTGGAAGCGCGGCAGGTCCTTCGCAAGCGCCGGCTTCAGCCCGAACTGCGCGACGAGTTCCGGCCGCAGGCACGGCTTGCCCGCGCCCGACGCATCGATCGCGATGAACTCGATCGATTGCAGCCCGTAGAACAGGTCGTTGACCTGCACGTCGAGCATGTACTCGCCCGGCAGCGTGAAGTCCGCCTCCGAGAACTGCGACAGATCGACATTGTTCGTGCCGTCGATGTTCAGGAACGACGAATTGAATTCCGTCGCATGGCTCTGGCTGCCGACGACCAGCACGGAGACGCAAAGGAAGGAATGTCTGATTCGCACGCGGCGCTACCGGAAGTCCGAGGAGAAGGGAAAACGGGAGGACGGAAGAAGGAGGGAGGGAAGCACGCATCCCTCCTCCGGTACGGGCGCTTACTGGTAGCGGACCGTGAAGTTCGCGACGCTGTCGGCGGTACCCGGCGTCACGCCGGCTGCCGTCGCTTCGTACATGGCTGCGAAGCGTGCGATGTTCGTGCCGTTTTGCAGCACGGTCGGTGCCTTCTGCTCGGCGCCGTTGTCGAGGTATTCGCCCGACGCTGCCTGCAGGCGGATGCCGACGTTGGTTGCCGAACCGATCGTGGCGAGCAGCTTCGGCTGGCCTGCGCTCGACGTGCCCGTGAACGTGAAGTACGCGTTCTTCGCGATGCTCGTGTCGCAGTCGGTCAGCTTGATGTCGAAGTTGGTCGGCGTGGACTTGTCGCCAGCCTGCTTGAACACGTTGGTCGGCACCTTGCCGAGGTTCACGGTCTGGTTGACCGAGCCCGAATCGATGCCGCATGCGCCCGCGACGATCTCGCCCGTGAAGTTGATCGTGCCGGTGCCCGCTGCGAAGGCCGAGGTGGACAGGGCCGCGAGTGCGACAGCGGTCAGGATGGTTTTTTTCATGACGTTTCCCGTTAAGGACTGCAAATGGAGTGGACGACGTGGCGGACACAAACGGCAGCGTGTGCTGGCTCCCGTCCGACACGAGGCGGCATTATCGAGATAATCGTGAAAGATTTCTGTAAATCATTGTCAAACGCTTCTGACAATGTTCGATTTACCCCTCTAAAACCGCATTCTTTCTTCATGATTTTCAATCGCGGATATTTTGTCCGCAGTCCTTTTTTATTTTCCGGAACCAATTGAAGATTAAGGGAATTTCTTGCCGATAACCATCGACACCTCGCCCTGCCTTGCCAGCACTAGCCCGGCAAAGATCCGTTGCGCAAAAGACAAAATATTGTCCAACGCCGCCATCGTTGCCCGGCGACAACGCCCATATCAAATCATTTTCAACTGACAGGAAATTAAATGAGGCGTTTCTCCAATCTCTATTTACCGCGCAAACGATTGCGAAATGAATACAAACGTTTTACTGCGACACTTTGCCGCCCTCATTAATTCCAATTCATTGATTAATCCGATCTTCAATTCCCGATCGTGAATCTCACGCGGGCGCAGTCGCCGATACGAAATTTGCGAGCCTGAATGGCCGAGAGGAAACCACGAAGATGCGCGCACACGTTTGCGCCGGAGAGCGACACGACCGGTCGCCGGTCGCCGGTCGCCGGTCGCCGGTCGCCGGTCGCCGGTCGCCGGTCGCCGGTCGCCGGTCGCCGGTCGCCGGTCGCCGGTCGCCGGTCGCCGGTCGAGGGATGCGGGATGCCGCTTAGCGCGCACCGCCGCGAGAAAAAAAACGTCTGGATGGTTCGCTGGACAGCGAAAGGAAGCGCCGAACATGATCGGCGATACGGCGGGCAGCACGACTGGTGAACCGGCGGCCGCACGTCGAATCGTGCGGCCGCCGTTACGTCACCCGATGCACTGCGGCGCCAGGCAACGCGTCGCGCATCACGCGGAAGCTGCGGCCTCCGCCGATGCCGGCGACCAGCCGCCGCCGAGCGCACGGTACAACGCGATCGCGTTCGCGAGCCTGAGCTGCTTGAGCCGGATCAGCTCCTGCCCCGACTCGTACGTACTGCGCTGCGCATCGAGCAGTTCGAGATAGGTCGCGACGCCGCCGGCATAACGGCGCTCCGCGAGCTTCAGCCGCGCGCCGTCCGCCGCATACACGTCCTGCTGCGCGGCAAGCTGGCGATCGATCCAGTCGCGCGCGGCGAATGCGTCGGCCACTTCGCGGAACGCCGTCTGCACGGTCTTTTCGTACTCGGCCACCGCGATGTGCTTGCGCGCGTTCGCGACATCGAGGTTCGCGCGATTGCGTCCGCCCGCGAAAATGGGCAGCGTGATGCGCGGCGCGAACGTCCACACGCTCGTGCCGGCCGCGAACAGGCTCGAGAACGCGTCGCTCACCGAACCGTAATCGGTCGTCAGCGCGATACGCGGAAAAAACGCCGCGCGCGCGGCGCCGATCTGCGCGTTCGCGGCCTTGAGCCGCGCTTCGGCCTGCCGGATGTCCGGCCGCCGTTCGAGCAATTCGCTCGGCGCGCCCGGCGCCACCGGTGCGATCGACAGCGCGTCGAGCGCGGTTGCGTCGTCGGGCACGTTGCGCGCGAAGTCGCCCGCCAGCAGCTGCAGCGCCCGTACCGCCTGCGCATGCTCGCGCTGCAGCGCGGCCTGCGATGCGCGCGCGGACGCCACCAGCATCTCGGCCGAACGCAGCTCGATCGCGTCGCTCGTGCCGGCCGCGTAGCGGCGCTGCGTGAGCGCGGCCATGCGCTCGCGCGCGTCGAGCGTACGCTGCGCCAGCGCAAGCTGCTCGTGCAGCGAACGCTCCGATACGTAGGCGCCCGCCACTTCCGAGATCACGCCGATGCGAACCGCGCGCTGCGCATCGGCCGTCGCGAAATATTCGGCCAGCGCGGCATCGGACAGGTTACGCACGCGGCCGAACAAATCGAGCTCGTATGCACTGATGCCGACGCCCGCGCGATACAGTCCGCTGATCGCGCTTTCGCGCACGACGGGATCGTACTGCCGCACGCGTTCATAGCCGAGATTCGCGTCGACCGACGGCATCAGGTCCGCGCGCTGCACGCCATACAGCGCACGTGCCTCCTCGAGGCGGCCGGCTGCGATCCGCAGGTCGCGGTTGTTCGCGAGCGCTGCGTCGATCCACGCCTGCAGCGCCGGATCGGTGAAATACGCATGCCAGTCGTCGAGCTGCGCGGCATCCTGTGCGGCAACCGGTTCGGCGGCCGGCGCCGTGCTGCCTTCAACCGGCGCATACGTCGCCGGCACCGGCGCCGCCGGCCGCTCGTAACGCGGCGCGAGCGAGCATCCGGCGAGCGCGAGCGCGGCGGCCAGCGCGAGCTGAACCCGCAGCGCGGCGCGTGCATTCAGCGCAAACTTCATTGCGAACCCTCCATCGTCGCCGGCTGCGCCCCGCCACGCCGGCGCGGGCCGACGTCGAACAGGCGGCCGACGATCACGAAAAACAGCGGGACGAGGAACACCGCGAGTACGGTCGCCGTGATCACGCCGCCGAGCACGCCGGTGCCGATCGCCATCTGCGCGCCCGACGCCGCACCCGACGCAAACGCGAGCGGCAGCACGCCGACACCGAACGCGAGCGACGTCATCACGATCGGCCGCAGCCGCAGGCGCGCGGCCTCGAGCGCGGCGTCGACGAGCGACATGCGCTGCGCAACGAGATCCTTCGCGACTTCGACGATCAGGATCGCGTTCTTCGCGGACAGCCCGATCGTCGCGATCAGCCCCACCTTGAAATAAATGTCGTTCGGCATCATCCGCAGCGTGACGCCGAGCACCGCGCCGATCACGCCGAGCGGGACGACCAGCATCACCGCGAACGGAATCGACCAGCTCTCGTAGAGCGCCGCGAGCGCGAGGAACACGACGAGCACCGACAGCGCGAACAGCATCGGCGCCTGCGCGCCCGACAGCCGCTCCTCGAACGATTGCCCCGACCACGCGAAGCCGATGCCGGCCGGCAGCTTCGCGGCGATCCGCTCCATCGCGGTCATCGCCTCGCCGCTGCTGTGGCCTGCCGCCGCCGAGCCGTTGATCGTGAACGACGGATAGCCGTTGTAGCGCGTGAGCTGCGGCGGCCCGAGCGTCCAGTGCAGTGTCGTGAACGCCGCGAGCGGCACCATCTCGCCGCGCGCGTTGCGCACGCGCAGCTTCTTCACGTCGTCCGGATCGAGCCGGTGCAGCCCGTCGGCCTGCACCATCACGCGCCGCACCTGCGTGCCGTGCATGAAGTCGCCGATATAGTCGGAGCCGAACATCACCGCGAGCGTCGTGTTGATCTCGTCCATCGATACGCCGAGCGCGGACGCCTTCGCGCGATCGATGTCGAGCTTCAGCTGCGGCGCGTCCTGCGTGCCTGCGAACATCAGGTCGGTGAGCGCGCGGTCCTTGCCGCCTGCCGCGAGCAGTTGCTCCCGCGCGGCGCTGAACGTCGCGTAGTCGAGCCCGCCGCGGTTCTGCAGCCGGAAGTCGAAGCCGCTCGACGAGCCGAGATCGGGCAGCGCCGGCGAGTTCATCGCGAACACCGTCGTGTTCGGCGTGCCCGCGAAGCGCTCGTTGATGCGCGCGACGATCGACTGCACGTGATCGCGCTCGGCCTTGCGCTCCTTCCAGTTCTTCAGCGTGACGAAGATCATCCCGCCGTTCGGCCCTTCGCCATACAGGTTGAAGCCGCCGAGCGCGAACGTATACGCGGCCGGTTCGTCCTTGCGGATATACGACTCGACCTCGCGCACGCTCTGCATCGTTTCCGCGAGCGGCGTGCCTTGCGGGCGGATCACCATCACCATGAAGTTGCCCTGGTCCTCGTCCGGCAGGAACGCGGTCGGCAGCTGCGTGAGCATCAATGCCGCGGCCGCGGTCAGCGCGCCGTACACGACCAGCCAGCGCACCGGCTTCTTCAGCATCGCGCCGACGCGCGTCGCATAGCGCTGCGTCGCACGTGCAACGAAGCGGTTGAACCAGCCGAAGAAGCCGCGCTTCTCGTGATGGTCGCCGTTCACGGGCTTGAGCAGCGTCGCGCACAGCGCGGGCGTCAGCGACAGCGCGAGGAACGCCGAGAAGCCGATCGACACCGCGAGCGACAGCGCGAACTGCCGGTAGATGTTGCCCACGGCCCCGCCGAAGAACGCCATCGGCACGAACACCGACGTCAGCACCACGGTGATCCCGATGATCGCGCCGCTGATCTGCTTCATCGCCTTGACGGTCGCGTCGTAGGGCCCCAGCCCCTCTTCGACCATCAGCCGCTCGACGTTCTCGACGACGACGATCGCATCGTCGACGAGGATGCCGATCGCGAGCACCATCCCGAACATCGTCAGCACGTTGATCGAGAAGCCCGCCGCATACATCACGCCGAAGGTGCCCGCGAGCGCGACCGGCACGACGAGCGTCGGAATCAGCGTCGCGCGCAGGTTCTGCATGAACAGGAACATCACGAGGAACACCAGCACGCCGGCCTCGATCAGCGTCGTGACGACCTTGTTCATCGATACGCGCACGAACGACGACGTCTCGTACGGGATCTGGTATTTCACGCCCGGCGGGAAGTACGCGGACAGCTCGTCCATCGTCGCGCGCACGCGCTTCTCGGTGGACACCGCGTTCGAGCCCGGTGCGAGCTTGATGCCCATGCCGGTCGCGACCTTGCCGTTCACGTACGACGGATAGTTGTAGTCGTTGCCGCCGAATTCGATCCGTGCGACGTCACGCAGGAACAGCGCGGAGCCGTCGGCCTGCGCGCGCAGCGCGATCGCGCCGAAATCGGCGGGCGTCTTCAGCGGCGCATCGGCGAACACGGTCGCCGCAATCGGCGCGCTGTCCGGCACCGCGCTGCGGCCGATATCGCCGATCGTCACGCGCGCGTTGTGCGCACGCACGGCCGATGCGATGTCCGATGCGGTGAGGCCGTGCCCTGCCATCTTCACCGGGTCGGGCCAGATCCGCATCGCATACTCGGCGCCCCAGAACTGCACCTTGCCGACCCCCTCGACGCGGCGCAGCGCCTGCACGACGTTCGCCGACGCATACTCGCCGAGCTGCACGGCGGTCATCCGGCCGTCCTCGGACGTCAGCGACACGACCAGCTGAATGTTGTCGGCGGCCTTCTCGACCTGGATGCCGTCGCGGCGCACCGGCTCGGGCAGGCGCGCATCGACCGTCTTCAGCCGGTTCTGCACTTCGACGGCCGCGAGATCGGCGTTGACGCCCTGCTTGAACGTCAGGTACAGCGACGCCATCCCGGCGCTGCTCGTCGCGGACGTGTACATCAGCCCCGGCGCGCCGTTCATCTCGCGCTCGATCAGCGCGGTCACCGATTCCTCGACGACCTGCGCGGACGCGCCCGGGTACGTCGCATAGATGCTGACGACAGGCGGTGCGATGTCCGGGTACTGCGCCACGGGCAGCGCGCGGATCGCGAACATGCCGCCCAGCATGATGAAGATGGCGATCACCCACGCGAAGACGGGGCGATCGATAAAGAAACGTGCCATGTTGGTTTAACCGGTCAGGTTTGACGGGCGGCCGCCTGCGAAGCGGCTGCTGCCGGCGCCGCCTGCGACGGCGACGCCTTCTCGACGGGCTTGACGGCCGTATCGGGCGCGAACTGTGCGGCGTTGTCGACGATCACGCGCTCGCCGCCCGCGAGGCCGCGCGTGATGCGCCAGTCATGGCCGCTCATCTGGTCGGCCGTGACCTCGACGTCCTTGACCTTGCCGTTCGTGCCGACCACGCGCACCGACGTGCGGTCGGTCGTGCGCAGCAGCGCGTCGCGCGGCACGAGGATCGCCCGCTGGTCGACCGCCGTGTCGAGCGCGATCCGCACGTACGCGCCCGGCAGCAACTCGCGCTCCGGATTCGGGAACAGCGCGCGCATCGCGACGGTGTCGGTGGTCGGATCGACCGCGAGATCGCTGAACAGCAGCTTGCCCTTCAGCGGATACGCGGTGCCGTCGGCGCGCAGCAGCGTCACCGCGACGTCGTGCTGCGCGATGCCCGTCGCACGTCCGCTCTTCACTGCGCGGCGCAGCGCATCGACATCGGCGGCCGGCTGCGAGAAGTTCACGTAAATCGGATCGAGCTGTTCGACGGTCGTGAGCGGCGTCGCCTGGTCCTGGCCGACGAGTGCGCCTTCGGTCACGAGCGCGCGCCGTGCGCGGCCCGCGATCGGCGCGGTAACGGTCGCGTAGTCGAGTTGCAGCTGCGCACGCGCGAGCTCGGCCTTCGCGGACGAGACTTCGGCCTTCGCCTGCGTGTCGGCCGCGACGGCCTCGGTGTGGTCGCGTTCGCTCACCGCGCGATCGCGCACGAGATCGTCGTAACGGCGGCGCTTGTCGCTCGCCGCGAGCGCGGCGGCCTGCGCCTTCGCGAGCGCGCCCTGCGCGGCGTCGCGTGCGGCCTTCAGCGGCGCGGGATCGATGCGGAACAGCACCGCGCCCTGCTTCACTTCCTGGCCTTCCTCGTAAGTCCGCGCGGTGACGATGCCCGCGACCCGCGCGCGCACTTCCGCCTGCCGGTACGCATCGAGCCGGCCCGGCAGCTCGACGGTCATCGGCACGGCTGTCGGGTGCACCGTCACGACGGTGGCCTGCTTCGCGGTCTCCGGCGCGGCGTCCTTGTCGCCCTTTCCACATCCGGCCAGGGCCAGCACGGCCGCCAACGCGAACGGCGCCAGACCGTGGCGCGACAGGGAGCGATTGTTATTCATATAGACCTCGGATCGTTCGCCGCCGATAAAATGCGGCGGCTCAGGGTGGCCGATTATAATCAGTCACGACTGATTAAATACATGCGGTTTCAATCTGACCGCGACACTGTCTCCATAAAACGACAGCGAACTGTAAGGAAATTCACGACATGGCCCGCAAGACCCGGGAAGAATCACTCGCCATCAAGCACCGGATCCTCGACGCCGCCGAGCTCGTGTTGCTCGAAAAAGGCGTCGCGCAAACCGCGATGGCGGACCTCGCCGAGGCGGCCGGAATGTCGCGGGGCGCCGTCTACGGCCACTACCGCAACAAGATGGAGGTGTGTCTTGCGATCTGCGACCGCGCGTTCGCGCGCACGTCGGAGGGTTTCGACGCGGGCGACGGGTTGCCGCCGCTCGCCACGCTGCGACGCGCCGCATCGCATTATCTGCAGGAATGCGGCGAGCCGGGCCCGATGCAGCGCGTGCTCGTGATTCTCTATACGAAGTGCGAGCAGAGCGAGGAGAACGGCGCGCTGCAGCGGCGCCGCATGCTGCTCGAACTGCAGATGCTGCGGATCACGAAGGCGCTCTTGCGCCGCGCGATCGCGGCCGGCGAGATCGCCGCCAATCTCGACGTGCACCTGGCCGCCGTCTATCTCGTGTCGCTGCTCGAAGGCGTGTTCGCGTCGATGATCTGGACCAACCGGCTGCGCGGCAACCTGTGGAACGACGCCGAAGCGATGCTCGACGCCGGCTTCGATACCGTCCGCACCTCCACCGCGCTGCACGTTCGCGCGCAAAAATTGCCAGACTGACGAAAAACGTCGTAACAAATGCTGATTTAACCCGATTTACCGCACTGCGAAACGAGTGAGCCGACCCCTTTTAAAATTTTTAACGTTTCGCGGAACATCGGTAGACTGACGCTGTCATCTTTCTTTAGCGTCTTCGTGATAACCGGGTTCGACCCGGTATGCACGCCGCCGTTCGAAGCGGGCCCGCCCCGTGTGTTGGGTCGAACGGAAACGACACAGGCCCCTGGCGGGGCCTGTTTTGTTGCACGCCCGCCACCCGCCCCGTCGCCGTTCGACGGATGAGCCGCCGGCGGCCCCTGCCCACACCCCTTTGAACCGCTTTCCTGGATGTGGACACCTTGGTCAACTCTGCCGCTACCCCTGCTTTCGCGCCCGGCCGCGCGCAGCGCGTCGTGCGCGCGCTCGTGCCGGCCGCCGTGCTCGGCGCCCTCGCCGCGTTCGGCCTTGCCGCCGCCCTGCCGGCCGTATCGCAACTGCCAGGCGCTGTCGACTCGGGCACGGCCGCGCTGCCGCAGCGCGTGCTGTCCGACACGCCGTTTCCCACCGCGCAGCATTTCGTGACGAGCGAACTCGCGCGCACGATCGGCGAGCGCAACGAACACGTCGATCGCAACGACCGCAGCCTGCAACCGGGCCTGTTCGCGCCGCTCAGCGCGCACCGCAACGACATGCTCGGCTATGCGAGCCTGTTCCAGTTCGCGGCGCCCGAGAACCAGCAAGGGATGCGTGCGGGCGACATCGAACTCACGCTGTCCGATACGCTGAACCGTCTCGACGTGCCGCCTGAAGTGCGCATCCAGCTCGGCGATCTGGTGACCGGCAAGGTCGCCATGCGCGCGAGTGCGCAGCGCGGCGACTATTACCGCGTCGCGTTCGACACGAACGGCGGCACGCCGCGCCTCACCGCGCTCGAACTGCGCGTCGCCGGCCGCACCTTCGGCGCGATCTGGTTCCGCGCGCCGGGCGCCGAGCACGGCGCGTACTACGCGCTCGACGGCTCGCCGCTCGAAGCCGCCGCGTTCACGATGCCGGTCAAGTGGACGCGCATCAGCTCGTTCTTCGGCGAGCGCATCCATCCGTTGTCGCAGGCGATGGCGTTCCACACGGGCGTCGATCTCGCCGCGCCGAGCGGCACGCCCGTCGATGCGGCGGCCGACGGCGTCGTGTCGTTCGTCGGCACCGATCCGGGCGGCTACGGCCGCTACGTGATCGTCGATCACGCGGACGGATATTCGACCTACTACGCGCACCTGTCCGCGTTCGCTCGCGGCCTCAAGACCGGCGAAACCGTGAAGCAGGGCCAGCGGATCGGCGCGGTCGGGATGACGGGCGCCGCGACGGGCCCGCACCTGCATTTCGAGGTGCGCGTCGCGAACGATCCGGTCGATCCGCTCGTCACGCTCGCCAGCGCGCAGACGGCGCTGTCCGACATGCAACTCACCGCGTTCCGCCAGGAAGCCGCGCAATGGCGCTTCCGCCTCGCGTCGATCAGTACGGCGCCGTTTGCGTTCGCGCAGAACGACGGACCGCTGTGGGGCGACTTCGCCACCGACAAATCGACGCTGCGCGCAGTCTTCAACACGCACTACTCGGCGTCGTGACGCCCGCGTCGCCCGCCGCGGCCGCGGTGCGCCGTTACCGCGCGGGTTCGGTGTACTCGGCGGCCGCCTGCGCGGCGCGCTCCGCGCGCGGGCGGCGCGACAGCAGCCAGCGCGCGGCGCCGTCGAGTGACGTGCACAGCACCAGATAGATCACGGCGACGAACAGGAAGATCGGCGCCGGATACACCATCAGCCGGTTGTTCACCTGCGTCGCGACGAACGACAGTTCCGGCACGCCGACGATATACGCGAGCGACGTGTCCTTCACGAGCGCGACCCACTGGTTGACGAACGACGGCGTCATGATCCGGATCGCCTGCGGCAACAGCACGTAGCGCACCGTCTGCCAGCGCGTGAGCCCGAGCGACAGCCCCGCCTGCCATTGACCGTCTCCTGCCGCGACGATGCCCGCATGCACCGCATGCGCGAGATACGCACCGCCGATCAGCGCCAGTGCACACACGACCGTTGCGAGTCCCGGCACATCCATGTGCAGCAGCACCGGCATCAGGAAATACGTCCAGAAGATCAGCATCAGCACCGGAATCGCACGGAAGAAGCCGATGAACGCGAGCAGCAGCACGCGCACCGGCCCGCGCGCGAGCGCCATCGCAACGCCAAGCGCCACGCCGAGCACGGCCGACGCGATGGCTGACGCGATCGCCAGCACCAGCGACAGCGCGGCGCCGCCGAGCGGGCCTTCCGGGAACGCGCCGACGAGCAGGTACGGCAGATTGGAGAAGAGCAGCGAAAGATCCATCGTCAGCGCCCCGCTCCGAGCCGGTCACGCCATTGCGTGGCGGCGTACGCACCGGCCTCGATCGCGGCCACCGCCGCGATGTACAGCAAGGTCGCGACGCCGAACGCGGCGAATGTCTTGAACGTCTCCGTCTCGACCTGCCGCGATGCATACGACAGCTCGGCCACGCCGATCGCCATCGCGAGCGACGAGTTCTTCACGAGATTCATGTATTGACCGAACAGCGGCGGCAACGCGATACGCACGGCCTGCGGCAGCACGACGTAACGCAGCGACTGCATCGGCGTGAGGCCGAGTGCGGCTGCCGCGTCATGTTGTGCCCGACGCACGCCGCGCAGGCCGGCTTCGCATTCCTCGGCGACGAACGCGGCCGTATAGGCACTCAAGCCGACCCAGCCCGCGACGAATTCGAACGACGGCCACGCGAGCGTGAACGGGCCCGCGCTCACGGCATGGCGCGCATTGAGCCACGCGATCCACGTGTCGGGCAGCAACGACGCGACGCCGAAATACCAGAACAGCAGTTGCACGAGCAACGGCGTGTTGCGAAATGCGACGACGTACGCGGCGGCGGTCGCGCGCGGGACGGTGCCGCGGGCGTGACGCATGACCGCGAGCAACAGCCCGCCGGCCGTTGCGGCAACGGCCGACGCGGCCGCGAGGCCGAGCGTCAGCAGGAAGCCCTGCCAGAGCCAGGACAGATATTTGGGAGCCAACCCGAGCATGCTGGGGTGCGCGTGAGAAGCACGCGATCGGAAGAAAACGGAAAGCGCCGCGCAGCCGGTGTGCCGGCCCGTCGCGGCGCGCGTGCAGCGAAGATCAGGTCTTGTCGCCGATCCGGAAGATGCGCGTGAGCGGCGTCTTGGTCGTCGGCCCGAACCATGCGTCGTAGATCTGCGTGGCGCGGCCGTTCGCCTCTAGCCCCTTCAGCGTGTCGTTGACGAAGCCGAGCAGGCGCGTCTCGCCCTTCGGCACGCCGACCCCCATGTAGTCGTTCGAGATCGTGAACGCCGGGATCTCGTAGTTCTGCTTGTCGGGCACGTTCGCCAGCAGGCCGATCAGCTTCGGGCCGTCCTGCGTGATCGCCTGCACGTTGCCGGCGCGCAGCGCGGCGAACGCGAACGGCGTGTCGTCATACGCGACGATCGTCGCCTTCGGGAATTTCTCGCGCAGCGTGATCTCGTTCGTTGTGCCCTTGTCCGCGCCGACGCGCAGGCCGTTCAGCTGCTCGGCCGATTTCAGCACGCCCTTCTTCGCGAGGAACTGCTGGCCCGACGAGAAGTACGGAATGCTGAAGTCGACCTGCTTCGCACGCTCGTCGGTGATCGTGAAGTTCGCGAGCACGAGATCGACCTTGCCGGACGTCAGGAACGGGATGCGGTTCGCGGGATTGGTCGGCTGCAGTTGCAGCTTCACGCCGAGCTTGTCGGCGAGCGCCTTCGCATAATCGACGTCGAGGCCGACGACGTGGTTGTTCTTCGCATCGACATAGCCGAACGGCGGGTTGCTGTCGAACGTCGCGACGCGCAGCACGCCGGCCTTCTTGATGTCGTCGAGCCGGTCCGCATGCGCGACGGTGCCGGCGGTAATGAGCGCAGCCCCGACGAGCCACGTAGCGAGAGTGTGGAATTTCATGAGCACGACCTGATTTGTTATGAAGGCCGCCGCGGATCGCGCGGCGGCCCGGTTCGAAGAACATCGCGACGGAGTGTGTCGTCGCGAAGCCGCTAACGTATCAGCGCGTGCAGCGAATCCGAACCAACAAATGGTGCTTTGCTCTGCGGGTTTCGTGATGAGCCGCGGCGGGCACGGGCGCGGCATCGCGCCGTGCCCTTCCCGCCATGCCCCGCTTCCTGACCTTTACCCGCCAAGCGCCGTCGCGGCCTCGTCGATCAGCGCGGCGACCGCCACCGGTTTCGATGCAAGCGACGCATGGCTCGCGTCGAGCGTGATGATCTTGCGCGCGTCCATCCGCGCCGACATCCGTTGCTGGTTCTCCGGCGCGATCATCCGGTCCTCGCTGGAGATCTGGTACCACGACGGTTTCGAGCGCCATGCGGGCGTGCCGATGGTGTCCGCGAACGTGCTCGCCAGCGGTGCCTTCTGCGTGACGGCCATCACGAGCGCTTCGTCTGACGATAGATCCTGGCAGAAGCTCTCGTGGAACTTGTCGGGCTTGAGCCACAGATAGCCGTCGCTGTCGGGCGCGAGATTCGGCGCCGCCACCGGCAGGTGTTCCTGCGTGATCCCGCCGGGGCTTTCGCCCGCGTCAGGCGCGAACGCGGCGATGAACACGAGGCCCGCGACATTCGGCAGGTTGCCGGCCTCGCTGATCACCGCGCCGCCGTAAGAATGGCCGACCAGCAGCACGGGGCCGGTCAGTTGAGCGACCATCTTGCGCGTGCGTTCGGCATCGTCGGCGAGCGACGTCAGCGGTACCTCGACCGCGTGCAGCGATGTATGGCCTTTTCGTGCGAGTTCGACGATTACTTTTGCCCAGTGCGCGGCGCCGCCCCAGAAGCCGTGCACGAGCACGATCGCGGGTTTGCTCATCGTGTATCTCCTTGACGTGGCATGTCATCGAACCGTCACCGGCCCGGCCGATCCGGACCGTCGCGCGGACACGCAGCAACCAGCATAGGCGAGCCGACGCGCGCCACCAACCCTGCCGGGGCCGGCGTGAGATGCAGCGCACAAAAAAAGACGCCCGCTGCACGCAGCGGGCGCGAATCCCAGTCAAGGAGGTGTCACACGAACTACAGGCCCAGATTAAGGAAATCGCCTGAAACGGACAACGAATCGATTTCCATATCGATATGACGGGACACGCTCACGCCGGCACCTCGCGGGTCGAACAGTGAATGCCGCCGCCGCCCGACGCGATGCCGAGAATGTCGACCTGCACGATCGCACGATTCCCCGCGTACGGCCGGATCGCGGCGACCGCGGCCGCGTCGGCCGCCGCGTCGTTGAACTTCGGCACGACGATCGCGCCGTTGCACGTATAGAAGTTGATGTAGCCGGCCGCGAAATGCGACATCTGCCGCTCGTTCAGCGTCGTGCCCGCCGACGTGCCGTAGCTGACCGGCGGCACGAGCTCGACGAGCTTCAGCGGCCGGCCGTTTGCATCGGTCTGGCCGGCCAGGCGTTGCCGGTTGGCGTCCGTCAATGCGCGTTCGCCGGTCGAATTCGACGCGTCGTAGCAGCACGCGACCACGCCGGGGGCGAGAAAGCGTGCGTAGAAATCGACGTGGCCGTTCGTGATGTCGCTTTCGCCGGCCGGTGTCGACGCGCCGCCCGCGCCACCGACGCCGCTGCCGCGCGGAAACGTCGCCGTGCCTGGCAACCAGATGATCTTCCGCACCCCGAGCGTGCGCTGCAGTTCGGCCAGCACGGTATCGCGGGCCGTCGGCCGCAGCGTTGCGTTGGCGATCGCGCCGTTCGGGATGTCGAACAGTTGCGGATTGCGGTTCACGTGCAGCACGGACGATTCGGTGAGGATCGCCGTCCCGTCGCCATCGAATTCGATCGCGCCGCCTTCGAGCGTCAACGTGCTGCGGATCAGGTTTGCGCCTTTGGTTTGCGCCATCCAGCCCGCCACCCGGCTGTCCTGGCTGAACGCCTGGAAGAACTTGCCCGCTTTCGACCGGTTGCTCGCGGCCAGGAGCGCCGGCGGAATCGTCCCCGCACTCTGGCCGGCGCCGTCGGTGTTCGCGTTGCCCCAGCCGTTGAAATTGAAGCCGATCGCGTTCAGCGCATTGCCGTTCGTCGTATCCCTGACGAACACGCAACCCGTGTCGCGCACCCAGAAATCGTTGAAGCCGTCGGCGAGCGGCACGAGGGTGATCCCGCCCGTGCCTGCGGCGCGCGCCGCATAGCGCGCATGCAGGTCGGGATTCGCGGCGCTTGCAGTCGCGAGCAGCGCGCGGGCCGCGTCCAGATCGACCGGCAGCACCAGCATGTTGACCGGTTCGGTTGCGCCGATCGCCTTCGCGACGTCCATCAGGTCGGCCCGCACGCGGTCGATGCCGGCGTCCGTGCTCTGTGACGTGACGGGCGCCCAGATGCCGTCCACGCCGGACGCGAAGGTCATGTAGGTCAACGCGTGCGGCGCATCTTCGGCCGGCAGCCGGTATGCGGCCTGCCGTGCCGATGGCGTCGGGCCCGGCGTGCCCCCCGGGCCGGATACGCCGCCGCTGCCGCCGTCGCCGTCGCCGCCACCGCACGCGGCCAGGCTGCCCAGCAGCGGCATGCCGAGCCACGCAGCCGAACAGCGGATGAATCCGCGTCGGCCGGCATCCGGCATGGGCGACGCGTGCGGGTTCGTGCTCGCGTTGTTTCCTTTCTTCGTCATGTATTTCAACTCCATTGCGCGGACGGCGCGCAGGCGTGCGCGCCGGCTTCCGTCCCGTGGGACGGATTCCGCATTGTTTTCAGTAGTCCGGAAAGACTGGAAAATTGAAGCAGCATGCGGACCGGTCGCGTGGACCGGCCCGGGGCCGTGCTCAGGCCGGCTGCTGTTGCGTCGTGCAGTGGATGCCGCCGCCGCCCGCGGCGATGCCGTCGATGTTCAGCTGGATGACTTCGCGGCCGGGAAACAGGTCGACGAGCGTGTCGCGCGTATTGCGGTCGGCGCGGCTGTCGCCGAATTGCGGCGCGATCACCGCGCGATTGCACACGTAGAAGTTGATGTAGCCGGCCGCGAATTCCGCGTTCTCGTAGGTGTGCCGGACGGTCTTCGGCCCCGGCAGCACGACGACCTTCAGCGCTCGCCCCTTCGCATCGGTGGATTTCCGCAGGATTTCCAGATGCTGCCGCGTCACCGCGTGATCGTACGACGACGGATCCGTATCGAGCCCGGCCACCACGACGCCCGGGCTCGTGAAACGCGCGTAGAAATCGGTATGCCCGTCGGTGATGTCCTTGCCCGCGATGCCGGGCAGCCAGATGATCTTCTTCAGCCCGAGCAGACGGCTCAGTTCCGCCTCGCACTGGGCCTGGCTGACGCCCGGATTGCGGTTCGAATTGAGCACGCAGCTGCGCGTGATGATCGCCGTGCCCTCGCCGTCCACTTCGATGCCGCCGCCTTCCAGCACGAGCTTGGTGTCGATCAGCCGCGCGCCGGCGCGTTCGGCCACGAACGGTGCGACTTCCGCGTCCTGGTCGTGTTCCTGCTTGTTGCCCCAGCCGTTGAAATTGAAGCTCACGCCGCCGAGCTGGCCCGACGCGCTCTTCACGAACACGGGCCCCGTATCGCGCATCCACAGATCGTCGACCGGATGCTGGACGAGCTCGACCGACGAACCGCACAGCCGCGAGGCGATCGCATAGTCCTGCTCCCGCACCAGCATCTTGAGCGGTTCGTGCGCGGCGATCGCCTTCGCGACCGCGGCGAGATTCTCCCGCACCACGGGCAACAGCCGTGCGCCCCAGATATCCTCGCTCGGGCCGAACGCCATCCAGGTCGCCGTGTGCGGCGCGCCTTCGTCCGGCATGTGCCAGGCGGCGCCCTGCTGCGCGTGCGCGGCGCGGCCGAACAACCCGCCCATCGCGCTGGCGGCCAGCGCCGCACCCGATACGGACAGGCCGCGTTTCAACAGTTGACGTCGTGTGGTCATGGCATTCCTCCTTTGCTTGCCGGTTACTTCGAGTGTTGCAGGGCGGGCCGTCACGGCCGCGCGGTCTTGAAGCCGAGCCAGGTCCGGCCTTCCAGGCGCATCGCGGCCGGCGACTCGGCGATCGGCGTGAACAGTGTGCGCCGAGTCGCGTCGTCCGGATAGATGCCCGGATCGCGCACCAGCGCAGGGTCCATCAGCTTCAGCGCGCCCTGGTTCGCATTTGCGTAGCGCGTCGAGTTCGAGATCTTCGCGATCACGTCCGGACGCAGGATGTAGTTGATGAACGCATGCGCGTTGTCCGGATGCTTCGACGATGCCGGAATCACCATCGCGTCGAACCACATCAGGCTGCCGATGCGCGGGATGTCGTACACGATGTCGCGCTTCGGATCGCGCGCCCTGGCCTTCTGCGCGGCCAGGTTGATCGCGCCGGAGAAGCCGACCGTCACGCACAGCTCGCCCTCGATCAGCTCGTTGGCATCGGACGAGCCGACGAACTGGCGGATGAACGGCCGGACCTTCATCAGCATCGCCTGCGCGGCCGCGTAATCCTGCGCGGACGGACGCATCGGATCGCGGCCGATGTAGCGCAGCGCGAGCGGCAGCACCGTGCTCGCCGAGTCCTGCAGGCCGAGCCCGCATTTCGCGGCGACGCGCGCCGCGATCGCCGGGTTGAACAGCAGGTCGAGGCTGTCGGCCGGCATGTCCTTGCCGAGGATCGCGCGCACCTTCGCGCGGTCGTAGCCGACGCCCACGGTGCCCCACATGTACGGCACGCCGTACTGGTTGCCGGGATCGGATTGCGCCATCTGCTTCAGCAGCGACGGATCGAGATACTTCAGGTTCGGCAGCCGGCCCTTGTCGAGCTTGCGGTACACGCCGGCCTGGATCTGCTTGGCCATGAAGTCGTTGGTCGGCCACACGAGGTCGTAGCCGCTGTTGCCGGTCAGCAGCTTCGACTGCAGCGTCTCGTCGCTGTCGTACGCGTCGTAGCGCACCTTGATGCCGGTTTCCTTCTCGAACGCGGAAATCGTATCCGGCGCAAAGTAGTTGCTCCAGTTGTACAGGTTCAGCACCTTCTCTTCGTCGGCGCGGGCCGCACCGGCCAGCACGCACAGCGCGAGGCCCGGCGCCGCGACGCGCAGCCATCCTTTCCGTTTCATTGCGAATCCCTTATCGATAACAGGACGACACGCCGTCGCTGGTCAGCAACGTGCGATACATCTCCGGGCGGCGATCGCGGAAAAAGCCCCACGACTGCCGGTCGGCGCGGATCGCGTCGAGGTCGAACGTCTGCACCAGCACCGCTTCATCGGTACGGCCCGCCTCGGCCAGCTTCTCGCCGGTGTGATCCGCGATGAAGCTCGACCCGTAGAACACGCCCGTGAGCCCCTGCTGGTGCGGATTGCCGTTGCCGAAACCCGTTTCGCGGCCGATCCGGTTGGCCGCCACGACCGGCACCATGTTGGCCGCCGCGTGGCCCTGCATCGTGCGCTGCCAGTGGCCGGCCGAATCGAACTCGCTGCTGAACGGCTCCGAACCGATGATGGTCGGAAAGCACAGGATCTCGGCGCCCATCAGCGCGAGACTGCGCGCCGTCTCCGGATACCACTGGTCCCAGCAGATGCCGATGCCGATCCGCCCGAAACGCGTGTCCCACACCTTGAAGCCGGTGTCGCCCGGTGTGAAATAGAACTTCTCCGTATAGCCCGGCCCGTCCGGAATATGCGTCTTGCGGTAGACGCCGAGCACGCGCCCGTCCGCGTCCGCCACGGCGATCGAGTTGTACGCGGCATTGCCTGCGCGCTCGAAGAAGCCGATCGGCAGCACGATGCCGAGCTCGCCGGCCAGCGCCGCGAACCGGGCGATCTGCGCATTGCCTTCGAATGGCTGCGCGAGTTCGAGATGGCGCACGTTCTGGTCGAGGCAGAAGTACGGCATCGCGAACAGTTCCGGGCACAGCACGAGATTCGCGCCCTGGGCCGCGGCCGCCCGGATCAGGCGCTCCGCGGTGGCCATGTTGTCTTCGAGATTCCAGCTGCCCGACGCCATCTGCACGGCGGCGACGGTAATGTGTTTGGACGGCATTGCGTTGCTCCTCGGTGAGACCGGAAACCGCTGATGAAACGTCGCTCAGCGTGCGACGGAAGGTTGCTGCTGCGTCGAACAGTGGATGCTGCCGCCGCCGATCGACAGCGTCGGGATCGGCAGCATCTCCACCTTGCGCCCCGGGAACGCGCGACTGAAAGCGTCACGGGCGGCGTCGTCCTGCTCGACGCCGAACGCGGTCACGATCACCGCGCCATTCACCAGAATGTAGTTCGCATAGCAATCGCAGTAACGCTCGGAGCCGAAGCGTTCGCTGACGATCGGCGACGGCAGGTCGAGCAGCTCGAAACGGCGCCCCGCCGCATCGGTCGCGAGTTCCAGCGCGCGGCGGTTCTCGCGCATCACGCGGAAATAGTCGCCCTGCTCCGGCAGCGCGGTCTGGCACAGCATCCGGCCCGGCGCGATGAACGACGCGATGCCGTCCACGTGCCCGTTCGTTTCCACTTCGTCGGGGTTGCCCGGCAGCCACACGATCTTCTCGACGCCCAGCATGCGGCGCAGCTCTGCCTCGATCTCCGCACGGCTCAGGTGCGGATTGCGGTTGGGATGCAGCAGGCAGCTTTCGGTCGTGACCAGCGTGCCCTGCCCGTCGACGTAGAACGAGCCGCCCTCCAGCACCATGTGCGAATTGAAGATCTCGGCTCCGGCCGCGCGCGCGATGTCCTGCCCGGCCTGCTGGCAGCCGTCGTACGGCTGGTACTTCTCGCCCCAGCAGTTGAAGCGGAACACGGCCGCGCCGAGCCCGTGCTGCTCGCTGACGAGGAAGATCGGCCCGCAGTCGCGCAGCCAGTTGTCCTCGGCTGCGACCGGCAGCACCTCGACGCTCGCGCCCAGCAGTTCACGGGCGGCGTCGGCCTGGCTGTGGTGCACCGCGACCACGCAGCGCTGGTAGCGCGCGATCGTCCGCGCGACCAGCGCGAACTCGCGGCAGACCTGCGCGTAATGCGTTCCCCACAGATCCTCGCGGTCTTCGAGAACCGGCCATCCGAGCCACGTGGCATGCATGGCTTCCCATTCGGCGGGCATCCGGTAACCGCGCTGGCGAGCATCAAAGCGACCCATCGATCCGACTCCGTTGTGATTGATGAGCGATTGTCCGCCAGGTTAAACTTGATGAATATTGATATTTTTTGGCCGAATCAATCAATTCACCTCATACCTCGATGCAACGCGTTCCGTCCCTGAAACTGTTGACCGGCTTCGAAGCCGCAGCCCGGCTGGGCAATTTCTCGCGCGCGGCCGACGAGCTGCACCTGTCGCAGTCGGCGATCAGCCATCAGATCCAGCAGCTCGAAGCGCAACTCGGGCAGCCGCTGTTCCGCCGGCGCGGCCGCGGCGTCGAGCTGACCATCGCCGGCGAGGTCCTGCAGCGCAGCGTGCAGCGCGCGATGGACACGTTGCGCGGCGGGCTCGACCGCATCGCGACCTACCTGAACCCGGGGCTCGTCGTCCTGGTGTGCCCTGCGCCGTTGCTGCACGGCTGGCTGCAGCCGCGCCTCGAGCAGTTGCAGCAGGTGCTGCCGGACCTGTGCCCGCTGCTGTCGACCGACGAAACCGCGCGCTATGTCGACGAGATCGACGTCGACATGACGATCGGCACGCGGCCGATGCTGCAGCCCGGCCTGGTCGATATCCCGTTCATGCGCGACGAATGGGTGACGGTATGCGCGACGCCGCTGGCCGAGACGCTCGCCCGCGTGCCGCGCGCCGAACACGCCCGGCATGCGGGGCTCGTCTGCCTCGAAGCGAGCCTGACCGACGAGCGTATGGCGACCGTCTTTCGCGAGCAGCTGTCGGGCTTCCGGATGCAGGCGATCTACGACGATCAGCGGCTCGTACTGGACGCCGTGCAGCGCGGCCGCGGCATTGCGTGCCTGCCGCGCCTCGTCGCGCAGGCCGGCCTCGACCAGCATGCGCTGACCGTGCTCGCCGACTACCCGCGCCTGCCCGGCACCACATGGTGGCTGTCACGGATGGAAGGCCCGTCGCGCTCGCCGATCGTCGAGCAGATGTTCGACTGGCTGGTCGAGCAAGGCATCCTGTCGAGCGCTGCCAGCCCGGCACCCGACCACGCAACGCCGCCGTCCGCGTAATCGCGCGCAAAAAAAAACGTCCCGCCGGTTGGCGGGACGTTCGTCATGTTGCCCATGCGCACGATGCGCAGCCGATCACGGCTCGTGACGCAGGTACCCTTCCTTGCTCGGGTCGCGCATTCGCCACGACACGATCAGCGAGATCGCGCACAGCACGGTCACGTACCAGTAGAAGGTTTCCTCGCTGCCGATCGACTTGAACCACAGCGCGACGTATTCGGCCGAGCCGCCGAAGATTGCGTTCGCCACCGCGTACGACAGGCCGACACCCATCGCGCGCACTTCGGGCGGGAACATCTCGGCCTTGATGAGGCCGCTGATCGACGTGTAGAAGCTGACGATCGCCAGCGCAACCGTGATCAGCACGAACGCGGCCACCGGGCTCGTCACGTCCTTCAGCGCGTGCATCAGCGGCACCGTGCCGATCACCGCGAACGAGCCGAACAGGATCATCGACGTGCGGCGGCCGATCCGGTCGGACAGCGCGCCGAACACCGGCTGCATCAGCATGTAGACGAGCAGCGCGACGGTCATCACGTTGCTGGCCGTCTTCGCATGCATGCCGGCCGTGTTCACGAGGTACTTCTGCATGTACGTCGTGAACGTGTAGAAGATCAGCGAGCCGCCGGCCGTGAAGCCGACCACCGTGAAGAACGCCCCCTTGTGCTGCCACACGCCGCGGATCGTACCGGCGTCCTTCTTGTCGCGCGATGCGCTGGTCGACGTCTCGTCGAGCGATTTCCGCAGGTACAGCGAGATCAGCGCGGCCGCCGCGCCGACCACGAACGGAATGCGCCAGCCCCACGCCTTCAGTTCGCCGGCCGACAGCGTTTGCTGCAGGATCACGAGCACCAGCAGCGCGCACAGCTGGCCGCCGATCAGCGTCACGTACTGGAACGACGCGAAGAAGCCGCGACGGCCCTTCAGCGCGACTTCACTCATGTAGGTCGCGCTCGTGCCATATTCGCCGCCCACCGACAGGCCCTGGAACAGGCGCGCGACCAGCAGCAGCGCCGGCGCGAGCGCGCCGATCTGCGCGTAGGTCGGCAGCACCGCGATCACGAGCGATCCGCCGCACATCATCAGCACCGAGATCATCATCGCCGCGCGACGGCCGTGACGGTCGGCGATGCGGCCGAACAGCCAGCCGCCGATCGGGCGCATCAGGAAGCCGGCCGCGAACACGCCTGCCGTGTTCAGCAATTGCGTCGTCGTGTTGCCGCTCGGGAAGAACGCCGGCGCGAAGTACAGCGCGCAGAACGAGTAAATATAGAAGTCGAACCACTCGACGAGGTTGCCCGATGAGGCGCCGACGATGGCGAACACGCGCCGCCGGGTGTCATGCGCGGACAGCGCAGCTTGGTCGGTCTGGACGTCCATGGGTTGGTCTGTTCCTTTTAGTACTTTCTGGGCGAGACGGCTGGGGCCGCCGCATGCGGTCGCACGTGGCACCGGTTCCGGCGCACGGCGCCACGGGATTTTAGCGAAATGTAAAGTAACAAGCACTCCGGGTTCGTCCGGATGTAGAAAATTTTTCTCCTGCCACGCGTTCGTCATATGAAAACGCCAGCCTTCAGGCTGGCGTCCGATGCAAGCATTTTCGAAGACACCGGTCAAACGCGGATCTCCGGCGGCACGTAGCGGCACTCGTAGCGCTTGCGCACGGTACCGGCCTCGTCGACGCTTTCCAGGTACACGTCGAACTGCCAGAGCCGCGCCATGTGCTTGAGCACTTCGTCGCTGTCGTTCGACAGGTGGCGGTTGTCGGTCATGAAGTGGCGCAGCGTGAGGCTGCGGTCGCCGCGCGTGTTGACGGCCCACACCTGGATGTTCGGCTCGCGGTGATGGATGTCGTACTGCCGCGACAGCGCCTGCCGCACGTACTGGTAGCCGGAATCGTCGTGGATCGCCGAGACTTCGAGCGAATCGCGCATGTCGTCGTCGAGCACCGAGAAGAGCCGCATCTCGCGGATCAGGTTCGGCGACAGGTACTGTGCGATGAAGCTCTCGTCCTTGAAGTTGCGCATCGCGTAGTGCATCGCCGGCAGCCACGGGGTGCCCGCGATCTCCGGAAACCACTTGTAGTCTTCCTCCGTCGGCGCCTCGCAGATCCTTCGAATGTCGCTCATCATCGAGAAACCGAGCGCATACGGGTTGATCCCGCTGTAGTACGGCTTCGTGACGGGCGGCTGGTAGACCACGTTGCTGTGCGAATGCAGGAACTCCATCATGAAGCCGTCTTCCAGCTTCCCCTGGTTGTACAGCGTGTTCAGCAGCGTGTAGTGCCAGAACGTCGCCCAGCCTTCGTTCATCACCTGCGTCTGCCGCTGCGGATAGAAATACTGGCCGATCTTGCGCACGATGCGGATCACTTCCCGCTCCCACGGCTCGAGCAGCGGCGCATTCTTCTCCGCGAAATACAGCAGGTTCTCCTGCGGCTCGGGCGGATAGCGGTCTTCCTGCTCTTCCATCAGCTCGGGCTTCTTGCCCGGCAGCGTGCGCCACAGCTCGTTCACCTGCGACTGCAGGTACGCCTCGCGCTCGCGCCGCAACGCCGACTCCTTCGACAGCGACGGCTTTTGCGGGCGCTTGTAACGGTCGACGCCGTAATTCATCAGCGCGTGGCACGAATCGAGCAACTCCTCGACGCGATCGAGGCCGTAGCGCTCCTCGCATTCCGCGACGTAGTTCTTCGCGTACACGAGATAGTCGATGATCGCGTGCGCGTCGGTCCACAGCCGGAACAGGTAGTTGCCCTTGAAGAACGAGTTGTGCCCGTACGCCGCGTGCGCGATGACGAGCGCCTGCATCGTCATCGTGTTCTCTTCCATCAGGTACGCGATGCACGGATTCGAATTGATGACGATTTCGTACGCGAGGCCCATCTGGCCGCGGCGGTAGCTTTTCTCGGTCGCGAGGAAGTGCTTGCCGAACGACCAGTGACGGTAGTTGACGGGCATCCCGACCGACGCATACGCGTCCATCATCTGCTCGGCGCTGATCAGTTCGAGCTGGATCGGATAGATGTCGAGCTCGTACTGTTCGGCAACCTGCGAGATGTGCGTGTCGTATTCCTCGAGCAGCTCGAACGTCCAGTCGGACGGGCACGGCAGCGGCTTGCGTTCGGCAACGTTCATACGCGCTTCCTTCTGCCCGGAACCGGGCAAGTCGGCGGCCGGCGGCGGCGGTTCGGCCTGCGCGCGTTGCTGCGCTGCGGCAGGACTGGCCGTGTCGTCGCCGGAAGGGCGCGGCGCGTAGCCGCGCGACTCGTTGTGCAGATGGCGGGTCGTCATGACGTTTCCACCTGCTTTTCGAACAATTCGCGAAACACCGGGTAAATGTCGGCAGCCGATTCCACTTTTTTCATCGCGAGATGCTGCTGCGACAACGCCAGCTGTGCGTATTCCAGCCACAGGTTCTGCTCTTCCGGCGCGACCTGGATATACGCGAAGTAACGCGTCTTCGTGAGGATATCCTCTTCCAGGATTTTGCGACACTTGGGCGAATCGTCGGTCCAGTTGTCGCCGTCGGACGCCTGCGCGCCGTAGATGTTCCACTCGGTCGGCGAGTAGCGCTCGTTCATCACCTTGCGCATCAGTTCGAGCGCGCTCGACACGACCGTGCCGCCGCTTTCGGTCGAATGGAAGAAGGTGTCCTCGTCGACTTCCTCGGCGCGCGTGTGGTGACGGATGAACACGACCTCGATACGCTCGTAGTTGCGCTTGAGGAACAGGTACAGCAGGATGAAGAAGCGCTTCGCGAGATCCTTGCGCTGCTCGTCCATCGAGCCCGACACGTCCATCAGGCAGAACATCACGGCCTGGCTCGACGGCTGCGGCTGCTTCACGCGGTTGATGTAGCGCAGGTCGAACGGATCGATGAACGGAATCCGCCAGATGCGCCCTTTCAGGTGATGGATCTCGGCCTCGAGCACCGCGATTTCCGCGCGGCGATCCTCGGGGTCGTTCTTCATCGCTTCGAGCTGCGCCTCGAGCTCGCGCAATTCGTTGACGAGCGGCGAGCCGAGCGCGATGCGCCGGCCGAGCGCGCTGCGCAGCGAACGCACGACGTCGATGTTGTTCGGCGTGCCTTCCGCCGACCAGCCCGCGCGCACATTCTTCCAGCTCGGCACCGTCAGCAGGTGCGTCTTCACGAGGCGCGGCAGTTCGAGATCGTCGAAGAAGTACTGCATGAACTCGTCGCGCGACAACTCGAACACGAAGTCGTCCTGCCCTTCGCCCTCGTTGCTCGCCTGACTGCCCCCGCCACCCGAGCCGCCCTGCGGGCGCGGAATCTTGTCGCCGCGCACGTAGTCCTCGTTGCCGGGGTGCACGTACTCACGACGCCCGCCAGGCGCGTGCCGAAAATTCGGCTCCGCGATGTCCTTGCGCGGGATCGTGATGCTCTGCGTGCTTTGGATATCCTTGATGCTACGGTCGCGTACCGCGTCGGACACGGCACGACGAATGTAGTTCTTGACGCGACGCAGAAAGCGTTCGCGATTGGCGATGCTCTTGTTCTTGCCGGCCAGCCTGCGGTCGATGATTTGATGAAGCACTCCCGGTCTCCCGCTCGAAAGTCGATACGCCGGGACGCTCGCCGCACATGCCGTCTCCCGTCATGCGGGCGGCGTCTCTGAAAGCGCCCGTACGGACTCGCCGTACGGGCGCGGTACCGCGCGCGTCATGACGACTTGCGCACGCGCAGGTACCAGTCGCAAAGCAGCCTCACCTGCTTCGGCGTATAGCCCTTCGCGACCATCCGGTTCACAAAGTCCTCATGCTTGCGCTGCTCCTCCGCCGAACCCTTGGCGTTGAACGAAATCACCGGCAACAGTTCCTCGGTGTTCGAGAACATCTTCTTCTCGATCACGACGCGCAACTTCTCGTAGCTCGTCCACACGGGGTTCTTGCCGGCGTTCGCCGCCCGTGCCCGCAACACGAAGTTCACGATCTCGTTGCGGTAATCCTTCGGATTGCTGATGCCCGCCGGCTTCTCGATCTTCTCCAGCTCCGCGTTCAGCGCGGCGCGGTCGAAGCTCTCGCCCGTATCGTGATCGCGGAATTCCTGATCCTGGATCCAGAAGTCCGCATACGTGACGTAGCGGTCGAAGATGTTCTGGCCATATTCCGAATACGATTCGAGGTAAGCCGTCTGGATCTCCTTGCCGATGAACTCCGCGTAGCGCGACGCGAGCACGTCCTTCACGAAGGACAGGTACTTCTGCTCGGTTTCCGGCGGGAACTGCTCGCGTTCGATCTGCTGTTCGAGCACGTACATCAGGTGCACGGGGTTGGCCGCGACCTCGCTCGAATCGAAGTTGAACACGCGCGACAGGATCTTGAACGCGAAGCGTGTCGACACGCCCGTCATCCCTTCGTCCACGCCCGCGTAGTCGCGATACTCCTGATACGACTTCGCCTTCGGATCGGTGTCCTTCAGGTTTTCGCCGTCGTACACCTGCATCTTCGAGAACAGGCTCGAATTCTCCGGCTCGTGCAGGCGCGACAGCACCGAGAACTGCGACATCATCTTCAGCGTGCCCGGCGCGCACACGGCCTCGGCCAGCGACGAGTTGCGGATCAGCTTCTCGTAGATCTTGGTCTCTTCCGACACGCGCAGGCAGTACGGCACCTTCACGACGAAGATCCGGTCGAGCAGTGCTTCGTTGTTGCGGTTGTTGCGGAAGGCCTTCCACTCCGACTCGTTCGAGTGCGCGAGGATCACGCCGTCGAACGGGATCGCGCCGAAACCTTCAGTACCCTTGAAGTTGCCTTCCTGCGTCGCAGTGAGCAGCGGGTGCAGCACCTTGATCGGCGCCTTGAACATTTCGACGAATTCGAGCAGGCCCTGGTTCGCGAGACACAGGCCGCCCGAGTAGCTGTATGCGTCGGCGTCGTCCTGCGCGTACTGTTCGAGCTTGCGGATATCGACCTTGCCGACCAGCGACGAGATGTCCTGGTTGTTCTCGTCACCCGGCTCGGTCTTCGCGATGCCGACCTGCCGCAGGATCGACGGGTAACGACGCACCACGCGGAACTGGCGGATGTCGCCGTTGTATTCGTGCAGGCGCTTGACGGCCCACGGACTCAGGATGCTTTTCAGGTAGCGGCGCGGGATGCCGTACTGTTCCTCGAGGATCGGGCCATCCTCGTCGTAGTCGAACAGCCCGAGCGGCGATTCGTTGACGGGCGAGCCCTTCAGCGAATAGAACGGCACGCGCTCCATCAGTTGCTTCAGACGCTCGGCGATCGACGACTTGCCGCCGCCCACCGGGCCCAGCAGATAGAGGATCTGCTTCTTCTCTTCGAGCCCTTGCGCAGCGTGGCGGAAGTACGCGACCACCTGCTCGATCACTTCCTCCATTCCGTAGAACTCACGGAATGCCGGATAGACCTTGATGACCTTGTTCGCAAAGATGCGCGACAGGCGCGGATCGTTGCGGGTATCGATGTGTTCAGGTTCCCCGATTGCTGCCAGCATGCGTTCACCAGCCGTCGCGTACGCGGATGGATCGTTCTTGCAGAGCGCGAGATACTCCTCCAGCGAGAGCTCTTCCTCTCGCGTTTTTTCGAAGCGGTTCGCGAAGCTGCTGTAAATATCCATGCTACCTCCCTCGCCTGAGTCTGAAGACGTGCCTGCCTTCGTACGACTGCGCAGAAGCAAGCGCGTTCGAATTCATCCTAAACCCTTTCTGTTTTTTTTTCACGAACTCTTCGTATGAAGTTCGTTATTCTCGACAACACCGCTTGGACAACGCATTTCGTCGTTTTACAATTGATCTCCCGAGCCGCAGAAACTGCATCCGCCGCGTCTCGTCGAACAACGGAACGTCTTGTGCGTTGGACACTTCCGACGTCGTCACTGCCTCCCCTCATCCCTATACGTTCGAGCAGCCGCGTGCGATGACACGCCGCGCGCACCGTTACAAATTTTTTTCGCAGCGCCCTTACGGAGATACCCGTACGACGAACGCGGGAACGTGATGCAACGCGCGTGCGCCCGTCCGTCGATGCGCGACGCGCGACGCACGTGACGATGTGCAATCGGATCGTTCGCACTGTCACATTTCGTCTGTCGCAGAAACGACAACGCCCGCAGGTCGCGGGCGTCGTTCGTCACCAAATGGGGATAGATACGCGGCGCGCGCGAATCAGAAAGTCTCCCAGTCGTCGCCGCCGGCGGTAGCGGTAGCCGGCGCCGCAGCGGCCGCGGCGGGCTTGCGTGCCGGCATCGCTGCGGCTGCGCGCTTCGGCGGCGCATCGCGCTCGTCGCGCGCAGCGGCCGGTACGGGCGCGGCAACCGCCGCGGAAGGCGCGCGCGACGCGTGACGCGCCGCCACCGGAGCGACAGCGCGTGCTGCCTCGTCATCGAGCTGGAATACCGCCGCCGTTTCACGCAGGCGCCCGGCCTGTTCGTCGAGCGACTGCGCGGCCGCCGCCGCTTCCTCGACGAGCGCCGCATTCTGCTGGGTGACTTCATCCATCTGCGCGACCGCGCGTGCCACCTGGTCGATCCCGCCGCTCTGTTCCTCGGACGCCGCCGCGATCTCGCCCATGATGTCGGTCACGCGCTGCACCGCGCCGATCACGTCGCTCATCGTGCGCCCCGCTTCGTCGACCAGCGTCGAGCCCGTCCGGATACGCTCCACCGACGCGTCGATCAGCGCCTTGATTTCCTTCGCCGCGCTCGACGAACGCTGCGCAAGGCTGCGCACCTCGCCGGCCACGACCGCGAAGCCGCGCCCCTCCTCGCCCGCACGCGCGGCTTCGACGGCTGCATTCAGCGCAAGAATGTTGGTCTGGAACGCGATTCCCTCGATGATCGCAATGATGTCCGCGATCTTCGCCGAGCTGTCGTTGATCTCGCCCATCGTGCCGACCACCTGGCCGACCACCGTATTGCCCTTGTTTGCAATCTCCGACGCATTCGCGGCCAGCGAACTTGCCTGGCGTGCATTGTCCGCGTTCTGTTTCACGGTGCCGGTCAACTGCTCCATGCTCGACGCGGTTTCCTGCAGCGCCGCGGCCTGTTCCTCGGTGCGCGACGACAAATCGATGTTGCCGGCCGCGATCTGGCGGGCCGCGGTCGCGATCGACTCGCTGCCGCCGCGCACGGTGCGCACCGTGTCGACCAGCCCGCGCTGCATCTTCGCGAGGCCTTCGAGGAGCTGGCCCATCTCGTCGCGCCGGTCCACGACGATCGGACGGCGCAGGTCGCCGGCGGCGATCGCGTCGAAGTGCGACAGCGCGTCGGCAATCGGGCGGCCGATCGCGCGGCTCAGCGTCAGCCACGACAGCAGCGCGGCGCCGATACCGGCCAGCAGCGCGACGATCGACAGCACGCGCAGCGTGTCGAATACCGATTCCGCCTGGTCGAAGCTCGCCTGCGCATCGGTGAACTGGAAATTGCGCAACGCTTCGCTGGACACCGCGAGGTCGTTGTAGAGCGCCTGAAGCTGCTTGGCGCCGTCGCCGATGCGATCGCGCTGGTCCGCCGCGAGGAGGCTCGAGAATGCGTCACAGGCGCGCTGCAGCGCCTGACGCTTCGCGGCGACGTCCTGCGCGAGCCGGTCTTCTTCCGGGCCGCGGGGCAACGCGAGGTACTTCTGCCACCATGCGTCGGACTGCGTGCGCATCCCGCGGCTGCGCTCCACGGCGGCCGCCGAGTCAGGCGTACCGGCCAGCAGCGCCGCACGGTCGAGCGCGAGGCGTTCGCGCGCAGCGAACATTTCCGCGACTGCCACGTCGACCGCGCTCGGCATCTGGTTCGTGAAAATCTCGCGCGTCGAGTCGTTCGAACGCGTCATCCCATACACCCCGAGCACGCCGGTTACGCCCAGCAGCACCGCCAGAAACGCCATCGTCAAACCGATGCGCGCACGAATCGTCAGGTTCCTGAACACCATCATCCATCCTGTGTTGCGTCGTCATGAACGGGCCCGGCCCGTTGGCTCGAAGCATTGCTTCACCTGACTCATTTACGACCGTGCAACGCACAACTTGATGGATTTCAGCGCATTTTTTCGAATTATTCGTCTGTATATTACAAATACCTGAACAATCGATGCGAATTCGGGCCAGTTCGAGAGACGGGAGAATAGTCCGGCAATGCGCCGGCACATTGCCGAAAGGTCGGCCGGCCGTCTTCGGCGGAGGGCCGGCCGCGAGATGCGGCCGGAAGCCGGTGATCCGGGCCTAGCCGGCCAGTTCGGCGAGCGTCGGAATCGACGGCTGTGCGCCCGCGCGCGTGACCGATAGCGCGGCCGCACGTTGCGCGAAGCGGATGGCCGTATCGACGTCCGCGCCGGCGGCAATCCGCGCGGAAAAGCCGCCGATGAAGGTATCGCCGGCCGCCGTCGTATCGACGGCCTGCACGGCCGGCGCCGGATAGTGCCGCGCGGTGCCGTCGGCTGTCAGCGCGAGCACGCCGCGCGCGCCGAGCGTAACGAGCACGTTGCGCGCGCCGCCGGCCTGGAGCACGCGTGCAGCGGCTTCGGCCTCGGCCGGGTCGCGCACCGGCAGCGCGGTCAGCGCGGCCGCCTCGACCTCGTTCGGGATCAGGTAATCGACGAGCGGCAGCCAGCCGTCCGGCAGCGGTGCGACGGCCGGGGCCGGATTGAGCACCACGGTGCGGCCGAGCCGGCGCCCGGCCGACAATGCGGCGAACACCGCATCCGGCGGCGTCTCGAGCTGGCAGATCAGCACGTCGGCCGACGCCAGCGCGGCCTCGTGGCCCGCGACCGTGCCGGTCGTGACTTCGCCATTGCCGCCCGCGACGATCACGATCGCGTTCTGGCTCGCATCGTCGACGACGATCAGCGCGACGCCGGTCGACGCCGATGCGCTCGTCGCGAGCCCCGTGCAGTCGATCCCTTCGGCCTCGAGGCCCGCGCGCAGCGCTGCACCGTGCGCATCCGCGCCAACGCAGCCGATCATCGCGACCTGCGCACCGAGCCGCGCGGCGGCGACGGCCTGGTTGCCGCCCTTTCCGCCCGCCGCCTGTGCGAACGCGTGCCCGGCGAGCGTTTCGCCCGGCAGCGGCAGCCGCGGCGCCCGCACCACGAGATCCATGTTGAGACTGCCGACCACCGTCACGCGGCCGGCGCCCGCTGCGCTCGCCGTCATGCGCGACCGCCCGATGCGGCCGGCTCGCGGTAGATCGCCGTCGATTCGCGCAGCACGAGGCGCGGCGAGACGACGCGACGGCGGCTCGGCACGGCCGTCGAGCCGCCGCCGATCCGTTCGATCAGCGTCTGCGCGGCCATTTCGCCGAGCGCGCGTACCGATTGCCCGACCGTCGACAGCGCCGGATACGTGTAGCGGGAAAACTCGATGTCGTCGAAACCGATGATCGAGCAGTCGTCCGGCACGCGCAGCCCGCGCTCGGCCGCTGCGCGCAGCGCGCCGACGCCCATCAGGTCGTTGCCCGCGAAGATCGCGCTCGGCCGCACCGATTCGAACAGCCGCGACGCCGCGTGATAGCCGCCGAGGCACGAGAAGTCGCTTTCCGCGATCGCGCCCGGCACGATGTCGACCCCGCGCTCGGCCATCGCGCGGATGAAGCCGTGCACGCGCATCGCGCTGACGGCCGTGTCGGTCGGCCCCGTGATGCAGCCGATCTTCGCGTGCCCGAGTTCGAGCAGGTGACGCGTCGCCAGGTAAGCGCCGCGCTCGTGGTCGATCTGCACGAGGTCGGCCGCGAGCCCCTCGATGTTGCGGTCGACGACGACGAGCGGCGCGTGGATATCCGCGAGCGTCTGCGCGAGCACCGCGTCCTCGCCGGCCGACGCGACGATCAGCCCGTCGATGCGCTTTTCCTGCAGCACGCGCAGGTAATTGCGCTGCTTCACGGGATCGTCGTCCGAGTTGCAGAAGAACACGCAATAGCCGTTGGCCGCGCACTGATCCTCGATGCCGCGCGCAAGCTCGGCGAAGTACGGATTCGTGCTGTTCGGCACGACGAGGCCGATGGTCGCCGTCGCACGCGCCTTCAGCGAGCGCGCGACGGCCGACGGCACGTAATTCAGCTCGCGGATTGCGCCTTCGACCTTCGCACGCACATCCGCTGACACCGGCCGCGAATTGTTCACCACGTGCGAGACGGTCGTAAACGACACGCCCGCCATGGCCGCCACATCCTTGATCGTCGCCATTTCCCGTTTCTCTCTGGTCTGTTCTGTCTGTCTTTCTACCGCGCGCGCGAGCGCCGGCTACGATACGTATCGAGCACGACCGCCACCACGATCACCGCGCCGGTGATGATCCGTTTCGTCGGCTCGTTCGCACCGATTTGCGCCAGCCCCGCGGCCAGCACGGAGATGATCAACACGCCGAAGAACGTGCTGATCACCGAGCCGCGCCCGCCCATCAGGCTCGTGCCGCCAATCACGACGGCGGCGATGACCTGCAGTTCGAGGCCCGAGCCCGCGTTCGGGTCGGCCGCCTCGAGCCGTGAAATCTGGAACAGCGACGCAAGCCCCGCGAGCGCGCCCATCAATGCGAATACGAGAATTTTATACGGCCGCGGGTTAACCCCTGCAAGTCGGACGGCTTCCTCGTTCGTGCCGATCCCGACCAGATAGCGCCCGAACACGGTGCGCGTCAGCACGAACTGGGCCGCGATCATCACCGCGACCGCGATCAGGAACGCCGGCGAGATGCCGAGCGCGATCGGGTTCGACAGGAAATCGAACGCGTCGCCGATGTAGGCCGTGCGCGAATTCGTCAGCTGGTACGCGAGGCCGCGCGCGGCCTCCAGCACGCCGAGCGACACGATGAACGACGGAATCCGCCAGCCGACCGTGACCGCGCCGGTCAGCGCGCCGGTCGCGGTTGCGACCGCGATCCCGATCAGCGCGGCGGGCAGCGGCCCCCACTGCCATTTCAGCGCGGCGACGCTGACCATCGACGCGGCGAGCGCGAGCACCGAGCCGACCGACAGGTCGATCCCGGCGATGATCAGCACGAAGGTCATCCCGACCGACATCACGACGAGATCGGGAATCTGGTTTGCGATCGTGCTGAACGTGTCGTAGGTCAGGAAATGCGAGCTCAGCACGGAAAACAGCGCGATCATCGCGGCGAGCGCGCCGGCGAGCCCGAGATAGTTCGACAGGCCGAGCCGCGTGCCGGACAGCGTGCGCGCGCGGCGCCCCGTCACGTCCTGCTGGGCGCCGGCGCCGGTCGGGGATACGGGAGGCTGGGTCATTGCTGTCGTCCTGTCGTCGAATTGCCCGGAGCGGCGCCTGGCGCCTGCCCCGCGGCCGGATGCGGCGCGCCGTCCGCCGGCGTCTCGCGGCCGAAGCCGGCGAACGCCGCGGCCAGCAGCCCATCCTGGGTCCAGTTGCCGCGCTCGAACACGGCGGTCATGCGGCCGGCCGACATCACGCCGATCCGGTCGCAGATCAGCATCAGCTCGCGCAGGTCGCTCGACACGACCACGAGTGCGCGGCCTTCACGTGCGAGCGCGCCCATCAAAGTGTAGATCTCGAATTTGGCGCCGACGTCGATCCCGCGCGTCGGTTCGTCGAACAGCAGCACGCCCATGTCGCGCGCGAGCCAGCGGCCGATCACGACCTTCTGCTGGTTGCCGCCCGACAGTTCGCCGACCGCCTGCGCCGCGCCGTGCGTGCGGATCCGCAGCGCGTCGATCTGCTGCTCGGCGAGCGCCGTTTCGCGTGCGGAATCGACGACGCCACCACGCGCCAGCCGATCGAGCTGGCCGAGCGACACGTTCGCGGTGATCGACTGCGACAGCAGCAGCCCTTCACCCTTGCGATCCTCGGTGATCAGCGCGATGCCCAGCTTCACGGCATCGACGGGCGACGCGATCTGCGCCGGCTTCAGCGGCTGGCCGACCGCGATCATCCCGGCATCCGGCGTATCGGCGCCGTAGATCAGGCGCAGCAGTTCGGTTCGCCCCGCCCCGATCAGCCCCGAGATGCCGAAGATCTCGCCCGCACGCACCTCGAGCGACACGTCGCGCACGGCCGTCCCGCGCGTGAGGCCCGACACGACGAGCCGCGGCGCGCCGAAATGGCGCTCGCCGAGATCGATGTGCTCGCCGATCTCGCGCCCGACCATCAGCGTGACGAGCCCGTCGGACGTCGTCGCCGCCATCTCGCCCGCGTGCACGAGCCGGCCGTCGCGCAGCACTGCGACGCGCTCGGCGACCCGCGCGAGTTCCTCGAGCCGGTGCGAGATGTAGACGATCGCGACACCGCGTTTCTTCAGACGGTCGATCTGCTCGAACAGCAGCTCGACTTCGCGCGCAGTCAGCATCGCGGTCGGTTCGTCGAGAATCAGCACGCGGCAGTCGCCGATCAGGTTGCGCGCGATCTCGACCATCTGCTGGTGGCCGATGCCGAGCGCGCCGACCGGCGTATCGGGATCGACCGCGTCGAGCCCGACCTGCGCCATCGCGGCGCGCGCGTCCTCGCGCAACCGCGCGCGGTCGATGATCCCGAAACGCCGCGGCAGGCGATTCAGGAACAGGTTTTCGGCAACCGTCAACGTCGGCAGCAGGTTCAGTTCCTGCATCACCATGCGCACGCCGAACGCCTCGGCCTGCGTGCGGCTCGTCGGCGCATACGCCTGGCCGCCGAGCTGCATCGTGCCGGTCGTCGGATCGACGAGCCCGCCGATGATCTTCGACAGCGTGCTCTTGCCGGCGCCGTTCTCACCCGTCAGCGCGAGCGCCTGGCCCGCCTCGAGCGTCAGCGTGACGTCGGCGAGCACGGGTTCGGCATAGGTCTTGCCGATGCCGGATACGGACAGCACGGGGTGGGCTGAACGGGAGGGTTGGAAGGTCGGTTCCATCGCGATCCTGGTTGCGGCCGCGCGCACGCGGCGCGCGGGTGTGACGCTCACAAGTGCATGTGCATGCAGTGGCCGTGATCGCGCTCACTCCGGATAACGGCCGCCACGACGGATTCTTGAGGGTGGCGGCCGGATCGGCGCGGCGTTACTTCGTCACGAGATCCACCGGCGTCTCGACCACGCCGGACATGTCGGCCTGCTTGCGATGCTCGGCGATCGCCTTGAGCGCCGTGTCGATGCCGAACACGGCCTGCTTCGCCGCGTACTGGTCGGCAGTCGCGATCACGCGGCCATCCTTCAGCATCGGCTTGATCGCGTTGATGTTGTCATAGCCGACCACGAGCACCTTGCCCTGCTTGCCAGCCGCACGCACGGCCGACACGGCGCCGATCGCCATGTTGTCGTTGCCGCACAGCAGCGCCTTCAGGTTCGGGTATTCGTTGAGCATCGCGGCAGCGACCGCATTGCCCTTGTCGATTTCCCATTCGCCCGACTGCACCGACACGACCTTCATCCCGCCCGCCTTCATCGCGTCCTGGAAGCCCGCCGTGCGCTGCTGCGCATTGGTCGTCGTCGACACGCCTTCGACGATGCCGACCTGGTCGCCCGCCTTCAGCCGCTTCGCGAGGTAGTCGCCGATCTTGCGCGCGCCCTTGCGGTTGTCGGGGCCGACGAACGGCACGTTCAGGTTCTTCGACTTCAGCACGTCGGGATCGAGCCGGTTGTCGATGTTCACGACGATGATGCCCGCGTCGACGGCCTTCTTCACGACCGGCACGAGCGCCTTCGAATCGGCCGGCGCGAGCACGATCGCGTCGACCTTCGACACGATCATCTGCTCGACGATGCGGATCTGGTTCGCAGTATCGGTCTCGTCCTTGATGCCGTTGGTGATCAGGTCGAACTGATTCGCGTTGTGCTTCTGGTATTCCTTCGCGCCCGTTTCCATGGTCAGGAAGAACTCGTTGGCGAGCGACTTCATCACGAGCGCGACCTTCGGCTTGGCCGCAGATTGCGCGTGGACGACCGGTGCAGCAGCGACCGCGACGGCGGCAAGCGCGGCGGTCAGGAAGCGACGGCGAAAGCGGACATTCATACACATCTCCTGGCGACTGGCCCGTAGGCCGGACTGTTGTTTGACTGTTGTTTTAATGTGTGCAAACGTTTGCGCCACACTACCCGGGCAATGGCCATCGATGCTGCTGTCGGTACCACGGAATGGAAGCAAGGCAGACGGCCGACTGCCTGGCGCGTGCTGTCGTTGACGCGCCGCCGCCGGCGTGACGCCGGCAGAGTGAGGGCTATGCTGTACCGATTCGCTTCGGCGCGCAACCTGTCTGATCAATATTTAAGGGTTTATTCGGAGCGCGCGATCGTGCTGCACGACGCGCAAATACGACACTCGCATGGGCGCCGCGCATCAGGCCGGATTCTGCGGCGCGGGTTCGTCTTCATCGACCGTCGGCGGCTCGCCGAAGCGGTTCGCATGCGACGTACCGGCGATGAACCCGTTCATCACGAACAACGCGATCGCACCGACGACCGGCACGCAGATCAGCAGCATCCACCATCCCGACTTGTCGATGTCGTGCAGCCGCTTCACGGTGACCGCAATCCACGACCACATCGCGACGACGGCGATCGCAACCGCGACGAGCAGCACCAGCAGCGGCAGGTCGTCGTTCGACGAACCGCGCGAACCCGCATCGAAGAACGCGCCGATCAACCCCGAAACCAGCGAGTAGATCCACCACGGCAGGCGCCCGGTCCGGCCTTTGAAGGAAAAGAGAAACCATTTCAGATTCATTGTTCGCCTCTTCGTCGTGCGGCGCGAATGGCCGCCATCGGACAATGCGCGCATTGAATCATATCTTCCGAGAAATGGCCCGGCCGGGATGGCCGACACCGGATCGAAACGTCAGCATGTGCCGTCTTGTTTTTCTGTTGGCACGAGAACGCGTGTCGATCGCCCCACGCGGGGAAGAACCGGGCCAGGAGCGGCGGCCGCACCCCATGGCTCGCTGAATCAGGCAACCGTGACGGCGGCCATTGCGCGGCCGCCGCCCGGCGCATGGCTTCGTGCGCGCGCATCGACGCCATCCGGGGTAACGGCCCGGACGGCGCCCGATGCGCACTGCCGTCAAACGGCTTCGCGCAACAGCCCCGCGATTTCCGCTTCGTTCAGGTGCGGCGCGAACATCTCGATCAGCCGGTACGCATACGCACGCAGGAATGCGCCCTTGCGCAGCCCGACGCGCGTCGTGCTCGCCTCGAACAGGTGCTGTGTATCGAGCGCGACGAGCCCGGTGTCGCGCTGCGGATCGTAGGCCATCGCCGCAACGACGCCGATCCCCATTCCGAGCTCGACGTAGGTCTTGATCACGTCCGCGTCGATCGCGGTCAGCACGACATCCGGCACGGCGCCCGCCTGCGTGAACGCCTGGTCGATGTGCGAGCGCCCCGTGAAGTCCTGGTCGTACGTGATGATCGGATACTCGGCGATTTCCTCGAGCGTCAGGCTCTCGCGGCCGACGAGCGGATGGCCCTTCGGCACGACGACCGTGTGATGCCACGAATAGCACGGGAACGTAACGATGTCCGGATAGCGGTCGAGCGCCTCGGTCGAGATGCCGAGATCGGCCTCGCCATTCAGGATCATCTGCGCGATCTGCTGCGGGCTGCCCTGGCGCAGCGCCAGATGCACCTTCGGGAACACGTCGGTGAACTGCCGGATCACCTTCGGCAGCGCATAGCGCGCCTGCGTGTGCGTCGTCGCGACGACGAGGTGGCCACTGTCCTGGTCGGCGAACTGGCGCGCGACGCGGCGCAGGTTCTCCGCGTCGAGCAGCATCCGCTCGATCAACTGGTGCACGGCCTTGCCGGGCTCCGTGAGCCCCGTCAGCCGCTTGCCGCGCCGGATGAAGATGTCGACGCCCAGTTCATCCTCGAGATCCTTGATCTGCTTCGACACGCCCGACTGCGACGTGTACAGCACGTTCGCGACTTCCGTCAGGTTCATGTTCTGGCGCACCGCTTCGCGCACGAACCGCAATTGCTGAAAATTCATGGGTATGCCTCTTAGGCTGTCGTTGTTTGATTGTCGATCTGGAGCCTGTTCCGCCCCCTGCCCTGCATTTTCTCGTCAATGCGCGGGAAACACACGCACCGCGCGCGGCACGGCCGTCGCACCGTCACCGACCTGCAGCGACAGCGCACGCCATGCGTCGCGATCGAGCTCCGCCTCGAGCGCACCGCCCGCGCGCGCCTCGAGCTCCACGCGCACCGATCCGCCGAGCGGGATCACGCGGCGCACGTCCACCGCGATGCCGTCGCGATGCCCTTCGCCCGCCGGCCACAGCTGCAGATCGTGCGGCCGCACATAGGCATTCGCGGGGCCCGCGAAATCGGCGTCGACCGCGATCGGCGCAGCCGCGCCCTCGGCAACGAAGCCACGCCCGGCCACCGTGCCCGGCAGCCGGTTGGCCGCGCCGAGAAACTCGTACACGAACGCGCTCTGCGGATGATCGTAGACGTCCTGCGGGCTGCCGACCTGCTCGACGTGGCCGCGGTTCAGCACGACGATGCGATCCGCGACTTCCAGCGCCTCCTCCTGGTCGTGCGTGACGAAGATCGTCGAGATGTGCAGGTCGTCGTGCAGCCGGCGCAACCAGCCGCGCAGCTCCTTGCGCACCTTTGCGTCGAGCGCGCCGAACGGCTCGTCGAGCAGCAGCACCTTCGGCTCGACCGCGAGCGCGCGGGCCAGCGCGATGCGCTGGCGCTGGCCGCCCGACAGCTCGGACGGATAGCGCTGCGCGAGCCAGTCGAGCTGCACGAGCTTCAGCAATTCGTGCACCTTGTCGCGAATCACGGCTTCCGACGGCCGCTCGCGGCGCGGCTTCACGCGCAGCCCGAACGCGACGTTCTCGAATACGGTCATGTGACGGAACAGCGCGTAGTGCTGGAACACGAAGCCGACCTGGCGGTCGCGCGCGCCGACCGACGCGACGTCGAGCCCTTGCAACACGACCTGGCCGGCGTCCGCGTGCTCGAGGCCCGCGATCACGCGCAGCAGCGTAGTCTTGCCGCAGCCGGACGGACCGAGCAGCGCGACCAGCTCTCCCGGCGGAAAATCGAGCGACACGTTGTCGAGCGCGGTGAAATCGCCGAAGCGCTTCTGAAGGTTACGGACGGTGATACCCATTCTGGTTGCCTCTTTACGATTTCGACGAAACGGCGGCGACGGGGCCGGCATGTGCGGGAACGGCGTCGCGCGCGCCCAGTTCGGCGGCGAGGTGACGCTCGGCGATCAGCTTCAGCGCGAGCGTGACGAGCGCGAGCAGCGCCAGCACCGACGCCACCGCGAATGCGGCCGCGAAGTTGTATTCGTTGTACAGGATCTCGACGTGCAGCGGCATCGTGTCGGTCTGGCCGCGGATATGGCCCGACACGACCGACACCGCGCCGAATTCACCCATCGCGCGCGCATTGCACAGGATCACGCCGTACAGCAGGCCCCACTTCACGTTCGGCAGCGTCACGCGGCGGAAGATCTGCCAGCCCGACGCACCGAGCACGCGCGCGGCTTCTTCCTCGTCGGTGCCTTGTGCCTGCATCAGCGGAATCAGTTCGCGCGCGACGAACGGGAACGTGACGAAGATCGTCGCGAGCACGATGCCCGGCACCGCAAAGATGATCTGCACGTCGTGATCCTGCAGCCACGGCCCGAGCCAGCCCTGTGCGCCGAACAGCAGCACGTACACGAGGCCCGAGATCACCGGCGACACCGAGAACGGCAGGTCGATCAGCGTCGTCAGCAGCGCCTTGCCGCGGAATTCGAACTTCGCGATCGCCCACGACGCGCACACGCCGAACACGAGATTCAGCGGCACCGCGATCACGGCGACGGTCAGCGTCAGCTTGATCGCCGACCACGCATCGGGATCGGCCAGCGATTCGAGATAGAAGCCGACGCCCTTGCGCAGCGCCTCGACGAACACCGCGGCGAGCGGCACGACGAGGAAGAACGCGAGGAACGCCAGCGCGATGCCGGTGAGCAGCCAGCGCACGACGCGCGACTCGCTGACGGGGTCGAGCCGTTTCGCGGCCCGCGCGGCCGGCGACGGGGTTTTCAGCACGACGGTGGCCTCCTGGCTCATTGCTGGCCTCCTGCCGCGACGGCGGTGACGGTGGCGGGCGCGGGGCCGCTGGCGCCCTTGCTCGTGCGGCGCTGCAGATACCACTGCAGCGTATTGATCAGCAGCAGCATCAGGAACGACACGACCAGCATCACGACCGCCAGCGCGGTCGCGCCCGCGTAGTCGTACTGCTCGAGCTTCGTGATGATCAGCAGCGACGTGATCTCGGATTTCATCGGCACGTTGCCGGCAATGAAGATCACCGAGCCGTATTCGCCGAGCGCACGCGCGAACGCGAGCGCGAAACCGGTGAGGAGCGCCGGCAGCACGGCCGGCAGCACGACGCGGCGGAACGTCAGCCAGCGCGACGCGCCGAGGCACGCGGCCGCTTCTTCCTGCTCGCGCTCGAAATCCTCGAGCACCGGCTGCACGGTACGCACGACGAACGGCAGCCCGATGAAGGTCAGCGCGACCAGCACGCCGGCCGGCGTGAACGCGATCTTGATGCCGAGCGGCGCGAGATACTGGCCGACCCAGCCATTGGTCGCGTAGACGGCCGCGAGCGAAATGCCGGCGACCGACGTCGGCAGCGCGAACGGCAGGTCGACGATCGCATCGACGAGGCGCTTGAACGGAAACGTGTAGCGCACGAGCACCCACGCGACGAGGAAGCCGAACACGGCGTTGATCAGCGCGCCGCCAAGTGCGGACGTGAACGTCAGCCGGTACGACGCGAGCACGCGCGGCGACGTGACGGCGGTGACGAACTGGTCCCACGACAGCGTCGCGGTCTTCAGGAACGTGGCGGCGAGCGGGATCAGCACCACGAGGCTCAAATAGGCCACCGTGATGCCGAGCGTCACGCCGAAACCGGGCAGCGCGCTCGGCTTGCGAAAGGTGTACGTCGTCATCGGATGCTCTTGCTGGGTCGATGCTGCTCATGGGTCCGACGCAAACGCCGGCGCAGTGAATCGCGCCGGCGGGCAATCGGGGATGCGGCGCGCTGTCGTGGCGCGCCGCTGTCGTTATGGCGTTACTGCGGCTTGTAGATCGAGTCGAACACGCCGCCGTCCGCGAAATGCGTCTTCTGCGCACTCGTCCAGCCGCCGAACGTGTCGTCGACCGTGTACAGCTTCAGCTTCGGGAACTGCTTCGTCAGTTCCGCCGGCACGTTCTTCGAACGCGGCCGGTAGTAGTTGCGCGCCGCGATTTCCTGGCCCTGCGGGCTGTACAGGAAGTTCAGGTACGCGTCGGCCAGCTTGCGCGTGCCCTTCTTGTCGACCACCTTGTCGACCACCGCGACGGGCGGCTCGGCCAGGATGCTCACCGACGGCACGACGATCTCGAACTTGTCGGTACCGAATTCCTTCACCGACAGGAATGCCTCGTTCTCCCATGCGATCAGCACGTCGCCGATCCCGCGCTGCACGAAGCTCGTCGTCGCGCCTCGCGCGCCCGAATCGAGCACGCCTGCGTTCTTGTAGAGCTTCGTGACGAATTCCTTGGCCGTCTGCTCGTTGCCGCCCGGCTTGTGCACCGCGTACGCCCATGCGGCCAGGTAGTTCCAGCGCGCGCCGCCCGACGTCTTCGGGTTCGGCGTGACGATCGAGATGCCCGGCTTGGTCAGGTCGTCCCAGTCCTTGATCCCCTTCGGGTTGCCCTTGCGCACCAGGAACACGATCGTCGACGTGTACGGCGACGCGTTGTCGGGCAGGCGCTTCTGCCAGTCCTTGTTGACGAGCCCCTTGTTCGCGAGCGCGTCGATGTCGTACGCGAGCGCCAGCGTGACGACGTCGGCCTGCAGGCCGTCGAGCACCGAACGCGCCTGCGCGCCCGACCCGCCGTGCGACTGCTTGAAGTTCACGGTCTCGCCCGTCTTCGCCTTCCACTCCTTGCCAAACGCCTGGTTGAAGTCCTGATACAGCTCGCGCGTCGGGTCGTACGACACGTTCAGGAACGTCGTATCGGCCTGGGCATGCGTCGCGACGCCCAGCGCCGCCGCCGCGCCCAGCGCGAGTGTTGCGATCAGGCGGCCCACTCCGCCCACCAGCCCCGTATTGCGCTTCGCCATCCTTGGTTCTCCAGTGTTGTCGGTGTTGCGATGTCGGGCCAGTCTAACGAACGGGTTACATGATTAAAAATAATCGTTCTTCATTTTTTAATACTCAAAAGTGCTAACGCAGACGGGATGGACGGTTGCGGCAGATAAACCGCCGTCCGGACGTCGCGAAATCACGCCGGAACCGGCGTGATCGCGTCGAACCTCACGTAACACTTGAAATTCGCGAAGTACTGTATAAAAATACAGCTCACTGTCTATCCATACAGTTGAGCCATGACCAAACTCACCGCCCGTCAGCAGCAAGTGTTCGACTTGATCCGTCGCGCGATCGAGCGCTCCGGATTCCCGCCCACCCGCGCCGAGATCGCGGCCGAACTGGGTTTCAGCTCGCCGAATGCGGCCGAGGAGCACCTGCGCGCGCTGGCGCGCAAAGGCGTGATCGAGCTGGCGGCCGGCGCGTCGCGCGGCATCCGCCTGCTCGGCATCGAAGATGCCCCGCACCAGTTCACGTTGCCGCACGCCGGCCTGATGCAGTTGTCGCTGCCGCTCGTCGGCCGCGTCGCAGCCGGTAGCCCGATCCTCGCGCAGGAGCACATCTCGCAGCACTACGCATGCGATCCCGCGTTGTTCACGAGCAAGCCCGACTACCTGCTGAAGGTGCGCGGCCTGTCGATGCGCGACGCCGGCATCCTCGATGGCGATCTCCTCGCCGTGCAGAAGCGCACGGAAGCGAAGGATGGCCAGATCATCGTCGCGCGTCTCGGTGACGACGTCACGGTCAAGCGCCTGATGCGCCGGCCGGGCGGTCTCGAGCTGATCGCGGAGAACCCGGATTACGAAAACATCTTCGTCAAGGCCGGCAGCGCCGAATTCGCGCTGGAAGGCATCGCCGTCGGGCTGATCCGCTCGGGCGAACTCTGACATTCCGTCTCGCTGAGGAGAACATCATGGAACGCCTTGCCCGTCTGCTGCCTTTCCGTCAATTCGGCCGCCTGCGTCATCTGCGCGGCCGCACGCCCTGCGCACCGCTGTCCGCGGCCGCGCCCGTGCAAGAAGAAGTCGCAGTCGAACGGCAGGCGTCCCTGCTGCCGTCAGCGCTCCCCGCGTTCGCCCGGGTATCGCTGAACGCCGGCCTGAATCACGCGGAACCCGCGCGTCGCGCACCGGTGCGCGTCTATCACGGCCGGTCGCGCCTGATCATGGTCGGCACGATCGATGCCGTGTGCCGGATGATCGATCGCTGCATCGCGGAGGAACGATCGGCTACGCCGGGCGGTCTCTGATTGCGGAACATCCCCGCACCGGAGGCAACGTGACTGGATCGCCGAGCCGCGCATGGCGACTCAAGCCCCTGCTGATCGTCGCGCTGATCGTCGTCGTCATTGCGGCGATCGGCTATGCGTACGCGTCGCCGTACGTCGCGCTCGGTCGCCTGAAATCGGCGATCGATGCGCGAGATGCGCAGGCGATCAGCGAGTATGTCGATTTTCCGTCGCTACGCATCAGCCTCAAACAGCAGGTCACGGAAGAGTTGATGCGCCGGATCGACGCTGTGAAGAAGAACAACCCGTTTGCGGTGATCGGCGCGCTGATCGGGTCCGCGTTGATCGGCCCGCTGGTCGATGCGTACGCGACCCCGGAGGGCGTGGCCGCGCTGATGAGCGGATTGCCGCCGCGCGGCAATCCGGGCGAGCGCCCGCCTGATTTGTCGAATCTGCCGCAAGGCAATACACCGGGCGGCGCACCAGCCGCAACGCCGGCCAATCCGGCGCCGGCAAGTGCCGCCGCTGCGAGCAGTAACGCATCCGCTGCGACCGCGTCGTCAGCGGTGCCCGCGCCTGCCACGCCGGCGAGCCCGAGCGAGGCGACGCATCCGCAGCAAACCAGCGCGGGCTACCGGAATATCGATGAATTCGTCGTGACGTATCAGCGCAGCGCCGACGGCACGCGCTATGCGGCGGTATTCCACCGCTTCGGGCTGTTTTCGTGGAAATTGTCCGCGATCGACCTGCACGCATAACAGGCCGCGCTCGACGCCCGCACCGCTGAAGCGGTGCGGCGCCTGACCAGCACGCATTGCCGACCAGGCAACCATCGCGTCTTTAGATCATTTGCCGTTCGCCGTGGCCGCTTCACGCTCGCGCGCGATTTCGGCTTTCTGCTCTTCCGCCGACGAGCACGCCACCAGAATGCTGCAGTTCACGCGGTCGAGCAGTTGCGTATTGCCCGAGCCCATCCACCATCGCGACAGTCCGCTGCGGCACCGGTGGCCGACAACGACGAGGTCGACCTTCAGTTCCGACGCAAGATTCGCGATTTCGTCGATCGGATAACCGAACGCGAAATGGCCTTCGGCCTGCACGCCACGCTCGCGCAGCCAGTTCACCCCTTCCTCGAGGATTTCGCGCGCGGTTTCCTCGAAGCGGCCGCATGCGACATCGGTCAGCAAACCTGCACTTTGCGCAATGCTCGAACGCATGTCGACGACCGACAGCAAGTGCGTTTCGGCCTTCAGGTCCATTGCGAGATTAGCGCCGCAGCGCAGTGCCTTGCGCCCTTCGAGCGTGCCGTCGTAACACAGCAAAATCTTGTTGTAGCTAGCCATGAAACCTCCCTATCGCGACAACGAGCCTACGCATTCATCATGGTGCGCCGCAATTCAGGACGCAAGGGATGGAAAACGCTGATTCGCCCCGCGCGGCGCGTGCGCGATGATGCAGTGCACGATCGGTGCGCGCATGCATCGCACCGTGCAGGCATGCCCTGAAGAGACGCAGCCGATGCACTAGAATGGCTCGTCCGTACTCCAGCGGGTCATATCGCGCCGGCGTCGTTCGCTTCGGTCATGCCCATGTGACACGCATTCGTCCGATCCGTTCGCCAACCGGCCAGCCGGCGGGCAGCGGAACGCACCCGCTCACAACGACAACATGCCCATGTCCGTCGCACCGATCGATTTCCGCAACGTCGAAAAGCGCTATGGCGACAAGCTCGTCGTCAACGGTCTGTCCTTCAACGTCCAGGCCGGCGAATGCTACGGCCTGCTCGGACCGAACGGCGCCGGCAAGACCACCACCCTGAAAATGCTGCTCGGCCTCACGCACCCCGATGCCGGCACCATCTCCCTATGCGGCGAACCGGTTCCATCGCGCGCGCGGCATGCACGCCAGCGCGTCGGCGTCGTCCCGCAGTTCGACAATCTCGATCCCGACTTCACCGTGCGCGAGAACCTGCTCGTGTTCAGCCGCTACTTCGGGATGTCGGCGCAGGCCGCACGCGCACTCGTGCAGCCGCTGCTCGAATTCGCGAAGCTCGAAAACAAGGCCGATGCGAAGGTCGGCGAGTTGTCGGGCGGCATGAAACGCCGCCTCACGCTCGCCCGCGCGCTCGTCAACGATCCCGACGTGCTGGTGCTGGACGAGCCGACGACGGGCCTCGATCCGCAGGCGCGGCATCTGATGTGGGAGCGGCTGCGTTCGCTGCTCGCGCGCGGCAAGACGATCCTGATCACCACGCACTTCATGGAAGAAGCCGAACGACTGTGCGATCGCCTGTGCGTGATCGAGGAAGGCCGCAAGATCGCCGAAGGTGCGCCGCACGCGCTGATCGAATCGGAGATCGGCTGCGACGTGATCGAGATCTACGGGCCCGATCCGGCCACGCTGCGCGACGAGTTGTCGGCATTCGCGAAGCACACCGAGATCAGCGGCGAGACGCTGTTCTGCTATGTGACGGACCCCGAACCGCTCAGCGCGCGACTCAAGGGTCGTACTGGGTTGCGCTATCTGCATCGCCCGGCCAATCTGGAGGATGTGTTCCTGCGGCTCACGGGCCGCGAAATGCAGGACTGATCGATCATGGACGTGCGCAACTATTCCGCCGCCACACCGTCCGCGCCGCCGCGCGCGTCACGCTTCGCGATCGCGATGCCCGCGAACGCAATCAACTGGATCGCCGTCTGGCGGCGCAACTATCTCGTCTGGCGCAAGCTCGCGCTTGCGTCGATGTTCGGCAATCTTGCTGATCCGATGATCTATCTGTTCGGGCTGGGCTTCGGGCTCGGGCTGATGCTCGGCCAGGTCGACGGCGTGTCGTATATCGCGTTCCTCGCGGCCGGCACGGTCGGGTCGAGCGTGATGATGTCCGCGAGCTTCGAGTCGATGTATTCGGGTTTCTCGCGGATGCACGTGCAGCGCACATGGGAAGCGATCATGCATACGCCGCTCGCGCTCGGCGACATCGTGCTCGGCGAGATCGTCTGGGGCGCCAGCAAGGCGATGCTGTCGGGGGTCGCGATCATGCTGGTCGCGGGTGCGCTCGGCTATGCGCAGTTTCCGTCGATGCTCGTGGCGCTGCCCGTGATCGCGCTCGCGGGCCTCGCGTTCGCCAGCATCGCGATGATCGTCACGGCGCTTGCGCCGTCCTACGATTTCTTCATGTTTTATCAGACGCTCGTGCTGACGCCGATGCTGCTGTTGTCGGGCGTGTTCTTCCCGATCACGCAGCTGCCGCCGGTCGCGCAGCACGCGGCGCAAGCGCTGCCGCTTGCGAACGCGGTCGAGTTGATCCGGCCCGCGATGCTCGGCCGGCCGGCGACCGACATCGCGCTGCACGTCGCGGTGCTCGCCGGCTACGCGGTCGGCGGATTCCTGCTGTCCGCGTGGCTGTTCCGGCGGCGGATGATGCGCTGACGGCCGGCGCACCGGGCGCCGGCTCCTGCGACGACGTTACTCGTCGTCGTCGCTCCACGGGATCTCGACGTCGGTCAGGAACGCGACGGTCGCGAGCGGGCCGCCTTCCTGGCGACCGAGCTTGCCGTCCGCGCGATGCCATTCGACGCGGAACTGCGTACCCGGATCGTCGGCCACCAGATAGACCGAGCGCAGCTCTTCCTTTTCGGCCTCGTCCACCGGGCCGTCGAACGACACCAGCATCTTCTGCGGCCACAGGCCGTTGACGGGATCGTAAATGCGGTCGCCCTGCGGGATTTCGATGCTGGCATCGACACCGATCGTTGCGGAGGCCTCGATGATCATCGTGCCGAGTGCGTTCAGCACGGCAGTCGCCCGCGCGGAATTGGCCTGGCGGATCGCGAGATCGCCGCGCGTCAGCGCCTTTTCGAGTCGAGGATGAATCTTCGGTTGGGTCATGCGTTTTCCTGTTTGCTACTTGTAAAGGGCGCCGCACGCGTAAAGCGGCGGCGCCGGATGAATATGGATACGGCTATCGAACCGGGCCGGCGCGCGTCAGAACCCGAACGCGATCGCGAGCAGGCCGCTCACGATCCCGAACACGACGACGAGCGTCGCAACGATCGCCAGCATGTAAGGCTTGAACGAACGCGCGAGCATCGCGAGCGACGGCACGCTGATCGGCGGCAGCGTCATCAGCAGCGCGGCGGCCGGGCCAACGCCCATGCCGAGCGACAGCATCGCCTGGATGATCGGCACCTCGCCGGCCGTCGGAATCACGAACAGCATGCCCGCGACCGCGAATGCGACGATCCAGCCGAGATGATTGCCGATGTCCGGACCGATATGCGGGAACAGCCATGCACGCGCCGCGCCGAGCAGCAGCACCAGCACGATGTATTCGGGCACGAGCCGCACGGCCATGCGCGCGAGCAGCTTCACCCAGCGGACGAACGGATTGCCGGCCGCGGCCTGCTCGGCCGCCAGCGCGGCGAGCTGCGCGTCGTCGATGCTGCGGTCTTCAGGACGCGCAATGCGGTTCAGCAGATAGCCGATCCCGAACACCATCGCGATGCCGAGCACGAGGCGCAACGCACTCCAGTGCCAGCCGAGCACGAAGCCCATGAACACCAGCGCGGCCGGATTCAGCACCGTGTTGCCGAGCCAAAACGCGACCGCACCGCCCGGCGACGCATGGCGCGCACGCAGGCCCGCGACGACCGGCGCCGCGCAGCACGTGCACATCATTCCGGGCAGCGACAGCAGGCCGCCCGCGGCGACGCTGCCGAACCCGGTACGGCCGAGCGCACGCGCGACCCAGTGTGCGGGCAACAGCGCCTGCACGGCCGAGCCGAGCAGCAGGCCGAGCACCATCGCCTGCCAGATCGCCTTGCCGTACGCCCATGCGTAATCGAGCGCAGCCTTCAGCGACGGCTCGGGGGCGGTCGCCGACGTGCCCATCAGGATCGACTGGCCGATCGAATGGTGCTCGGCGGCGACGAACGCCTTGTTGTAGTACGGAAACCATTTCACATAGAACAGTCCCGCGACCGCGATCAACAGGAAGGTCATCCAGCCGAGGGCCGGACTGGGTTGGGTGCGTGTGGTCGTCATCGTGTGGTCGTCGATTGGTCTGTGTCGGTTGCGGATTTCGCGCCTGCGGCAAGCGCGGCCGATGCGGGCAACCCGGTTTGCGCGAGTTCGGCCAGCAGTGCGCGCGCCTGGTCGCGCACGTCGGCCGCGTTGGGCCGGAACGTGAACGTCAGCGCCCGGTTCGGCTTGTTATAGGCCGCGCGATAGGTCCGCGCGTAGGCGGGATCGTAATGCTTGTCGATCAGCTCGGAGAACAGTTCGGCGCGCGCGTTCGCATCGATCAGCGCCTTCCAGTGTGTCACCTGTTCGCGGCTATGCAGGCCGATCAGCCGATGGAGCTGCGCCTTGAACGCGTCCGGTTCGTCGAACAGGTGCGCGTAATCATCGAGAAGAAACGCGATCCGCTCGTCGTGCGCCGCGTCGACATGCACCCACGGCCCCGCGTGAAACGCTTCGATCAGCGCGATCGGCAACTGCACGAGCCCGATCCTGCGGCTTTCCGATTCGACGAACACCGGCCATTCGGGGTCGAAACGTCCAAGCGTTTCGACGAGCCCGGAATCGAACCCCTTCTGCGCCGGCTGCGGCTTGCCCGGCAGCGCACCGAGCAGCGAGCCGCGATGGCATGCGAGCGCCTCGAGATCGAGCGTCTGCGCACCCACGTCGTGCAGCGCGTTCAGCAGGCGCGTCTTGCCGCAGCCCGTATGGCCGACCAGCGCGACGTAGCGAAAGCGCGTCGGCAGCGAATCGAGCGTCGCGCACACCGACTGGCGGTACGCCTTGTAGCCGCCGTCGAGCTGGCGCGCCTTCCAGCCGATCAGGTTGAACCAGGTCGTCATCGAGCCCGAGCGTTTGCCGCCGCGCCAGCAGTAGATCAGCGGCCGCCAGTTGCGTGGCCGGTCGGCGAACGTCGTGTCGAGATGGCGGGCGATGTTGCGCGCGACGATCGCCGCGCCGACGCGCGTCGCCTCGTACGGCGACACCTGGCGGTACATCGTGCCGACGAGCACGCGCTCTTCGTTGCTGAGCACGGGCGCGTTCAGCGCGCCGGGAATATGGTCCTCGGCGAACTCGAGCGGCGTGCGCACGTCGATGATCTCGTCGAACTCGCCGGCGCGATCGAGGGTGACAATCAGGTTCTTCAATTTGGCGTCGAACAGGGGCGATGCGGCTCGATGAGCCGCATGGACACGGAAGGCGGATTGACGATTATCTCACGGGCGGGCGTCTCGGGCCGCGCACGGCAGTCGGCGGCACCGATGCGACCTGCATCGCGTCGATCAGGTGATCGCGGAACGCGCGTACCGACGCGGGCAGATCGCGCCCCGCCATCGTCTGCACCTGGATGCTGCGCTCGCGCAGTTGCGGGTTCGTCACGGGCACGACGACGAAGCCGTCCGCATCGAAACGGTCGCGCACCGACAGCAGCCCCGTGAACATCACCGCGCCCGTGCGCCGTGCGTAGCCGTACATCGCCGCGGTGTTGTTGCTCGTCAGTTCGGGCTCGAGCAGCAGCCCGTCGAGTGCGCATGCAATGTCGATCAGCTGGCGCACCGTCGTGCCGGCCTCGGGCAGCACATGCGCGTGCCGTGCGACATCGGCGAGCGAAACCGCGTCGCACGCCGCGAGCGGATGATCGTGCCGCACCAGCGCGAAGACCGGCGCACGCTCGGTGTGCTCGACGCGTACCCCCTTCTCCGGCGCGAGACTGAAGGTCAACGCGATGTCCGCATCGCCGTCGCGCACGCGCCGCGTCGCTTCCGCCGGCGACACCACCCACACGGTGAAATCGACGCCCGGATGGCGCGCCTTGAAGCACGCGAGCGCCCCGGGCAGAAAATCGATCGCGAACCCTTCGGAGCAGGCGATTTTCAGCAGGCTGCCGTGCAGCGCGTCGAGCCCGCCGATGTCCTTCATCACGTGCTCGGCTTCCAGCAGGCTGCGCTGCGCGAACGCCAGCAGCCGCTCGCCGGCCTCCGACAGCGCCATGCCGCGCGGCCGGCGCTCGAACAGCGGCGCACCGAGTTCGCTTTCCAGCTTCGCGATCTGCCGGCTGATCGCCGACACGGCCACGTGCAGCCGCGCGGACGCGTCGCTGATCGAGCCGGTGCGCGCCACTTCGACGAAATACCGCAACGCCAGACCATGCAGGAAAGCCGCCATCGTTCTGTCCCCGGGCCACATCCGGCCGCTCTGCTTTGCCTTTTCGGCAAAGAAAGGTTCGAAATTCGATCATTGTGACAAAAAAAACGGCTTTCTAGAATCGATCGCACTTCACGTTGCGTGCGCGATCCGCGCGCGGAGCGCCCCCCGTCAGAGGAGACACGACTTGAGCCGTACCGCCGCCATCCAGCACGCGCTGAACCAGTTCGAATCCGGTGCGTTCTTCACGACCCTGAGCCGCCGCGTCGGCCTGCGCACCGAAAGCCAGGACAGCGGCAACGAAGCCGCGCTGCGCGCCTATCTGACCGACGAGATCGCGCCCGAGGCGGCCCGCCTCGGCTTCACGTCGCGAATCGTCGACAATCCCGTCGACGGCGGCGGCCCGTTCCTGCTCGCGTCGCGCCATGAAGACGACGCACTGCCGACCGTGCTGATCTACGGCCACGGCGACGTCGTGCGCGGCTACGATGCGCAGTGGCGCGCACCGCTGTCGCCGTGGACGCTGACGGCCGACGGCGACCGCTGGTACGGCCGCGGCAGCGCCGACAACAAGGGCCAGCACACGATCAACCTGGCCGCGCTCGCCAGCGTGCTCGACGCGCGCGCCGGCCGGCTCGGCTTCAACGCGAAGCTGCTGATCGAGATGGGCGAGGAAACCGGGTCGCCGGGCCTGGACGCGCTGTGCCGCCAGGAACGCGACGCGCTCGCGGCCGACGTGCTGATCGCGTCCGACGGCCCACGCATCGCCGCCGCACGCCCGACCGTGTTCCTCGGCTCGCGCGGATCGGTCAATTTCAAGCTGAGCCTGCGCGCCCGCGACGGCGCGCATCACTCCGGCAACTGGGGCGGACTGCTGCGCAATCCGGCGATCGTGCTCGCGCATGCGCTTGCGAGCCTCGTCGACGCGCGCGGCACCATTCGCGTCGAGGGGCTGCGCCCGCCGCCGATCCCGGCCGCCGTGCGCGACGCGCTCGCCGATCTTGTCGTCGGCGGCGGTCCCGGCGATCCGGCGCTCGACGCCGATTGGGGAGAGCCCGGCCTGTCCGCGGCCGAGCGCGTGTTCGGCTGGAACACGTTCGAAATCCTCGCGTTCAAGGCCGGCAATCCCGAGCACCCCGTCAATGCGATCCCGCCCGTCGCGCATGCGCACTGCCAGTTGCGCTTCGTTGTCGGCACCGACTGGGAAGCGCTGCCCGCACATCTGCGCGCGCACCTCGATGCGCACGGTTTCGCCGACATCGAGATCGACGTCGAACGCGGCGCCCCGGCAACGCGCGTGCCGCCGGACGATCCGTGGGTCCGCTGGGCCGTTGCGTCGCTGGCGCGCACCACCGGCAAGAAGCCCGCGATCCTGCCGAATCTCGGCGGCACGCTGCCAAACGAGGTGTTCGCCGACACGCTCGGGTTGCCGACGCTGTGGGTGCCGCACTCGTACCCGGCGTGCTCGCAGCACGCGCCCGACGAGCACCTGCTCGCGAGCGTCGTCAGCGAGGGGCTGCAGATGATGGCCGGCCTCTTCTGGGATCTCGGCGACGACGCGCCGCCCGTTCGCCGCGCGGCACCCGCCGCGGCCGGCGCCGCCCTGTAACGCGCTTCGCCCCTTTTACGGGACCTGCACATACGATGAACACGACCACCCTGACCTCGCAGGACGCCGCGCGTCCCAGCGCCGCGAAGATCCGGCGCCTCATCTTCGCGGCGTCGATCGGCAATGCGCTCGAATGGTTCGACCTGATCGTCTACGGCTTCTTCGCGGTGACGATCGCCAAGCTGTTCTTCCCCGCGACGAGCGAAGCGACGTCGCTGATGCTGACGCTCGGCACGTTCGGGCTGTCCTACCTGATCCGGCCGATCGGCGGCTTCGTGCTCGGCGCGTACGCGGACCGCGCGGGCCGCAAGGCATCGCTGCTGCTGTCGATCGCGATGATGATGGTCGGCACGCTGCTGATCGCGCTGATGCCAACCTACGCATCGATCGGCATTCTCGCGCCGCTCGGGATCATGCTGTCGCGGCTGATGCAGGGCTTTTCCGCCGGCGGCGAATTCGCGAGCTCGACTGCGTTCCTCGTCGAACACGCACCGCAGCGACGCGGCTTCATGTCGAGCTGGCAGTTCGCGAGCCAGGGCCTCGCGACGCTGCTCGCATCGGGCTTCGGCGCGCTGCTGACGGCCACGCTGACACCCGCGCAACTCGAAAGCTGGGGCTGGCGCGTGCCGTTCCTGTTCGGTCTCGCGATCGGTCCGGTCGGGCTGTATATCCGCCGCTACGTCGACGAAGGCGTCGAGTTCAAGACGCAGGCGCGCTCCGAAGCACCGGTGCGCGAGCTGTTCGCGGAACAGAAGGTGCGGGTGCTGCTGTCGATCGGCGCGCTCGTGATCTCGACCGCGATCAACTACATGATCCTGTACATGCCGACTTACGCGATCAAGCAGCTCGGACTGCCTGCGTCGACGGGCTTCGCCGCGACGCTTGCGACCGGCTTCGTGCTGACGCTCGTCACGCCGATCGTCGGCCACCTGTCCGACAGCACCGGACGCATCCGCATGATGGCGGTCGCGGCACTGCTGATGCTCGTCACCGTGTGGCCGACGTTCGCGTGGCTGACACGCCACGCGTCGTTCGCGACGATGCTCGCCGCACTGGTCTGGATCGGCGTGCTGAAGGCGATGTACTGCGGTGCGCTGCCGGCGCTGATGGCCGAGCTGTTCCCGTCGCAGACGCGCGCAACGGGGCTCGCGGTCAGCTACAACACGGGCGTCACGCTGTTCGGCGGCTTTGCGCCGTTCGTCATCACCTGGCTGATCAGCACGACCGGCAACCGGCTGTCGCCGGCGCTCTATCTAATGGGGTGTGCGGTGCTGAGCCTCGTCGCGCTGCTGGTCGCGCGCACGCGGCTCAAGATGCGATAACACCTGAAGCGACGGCGCAGCGATGCGCCGCCGGTGCGGCCCGTCGCGGCATCGCTGCCGCGCGGGCCGTGCGCCGCTTACGGCGCCGGGTTCGGCTGACGTTCGTGCAGCACGTCGATCTCCGCGAGGATCTCGTCGGACAGCTTCACGTCGATGCTGCCGATGTTTTCCTTCAACTGCTCGAGCGACGTTGCGCCGATCAGGTTGCTGCGCACGAACGGCCGGCTGTTGACGAACGCGAGCGCGAGTTGCGCAGGCGACAGCCCGTGACGCTGCGCGAGTGCGACGTAACGCGACGTCGCGTCCACGGCCTGCGGCTTGCTGTAGCGCTGGAAACGCTCGAACAGCGTGATGCGCGCACCGGCCGGACGCGCACCGCTCTCGTACTTGCCGGACAGCCAGCCGAACGCGAGCGGCGAATACGCGAGCAGGCCGACGCCGTCACGATGCGTGAACTCCGACAATCCATTCTCGAACGTACGGTTCAGCAGGCTGTACGGATTCTGGATGCTCGCGATGCGCGGCAGCCCGAGCGTCTCGGCCGCGCGCAGGAACTGCGCGACGCCCCACGGCGTTTCGTTCGACACGCCGATCGCGCGTACCTTGCCGGCCTTCACGAATTCCGCGAGCACGCCGAGCGTTTCCTCGATCGGCACCGTGTACGCGTCGTCGACCCACGGATAGGCGGGACGGCCGAACGTGGTCGTGCTGCGATCGGGCCAATGCAGCTGGTAGAGGTCGACGTAGTCGGTCTGCAGGCGCTTGAGGCTGCCGTCGAGCGCTTCGGTCAGGTTCTTGCGGTCGAACTGGTTGCCTTCGCCGCGAATATGACGCGGATTGTGCGGCTGCCGCGCCGGCCCGGCGATCTTCGTCGCGAGCACGATGCGGTCGCGCTGTGCACGATGCTGCGCGAGCCAGGTCCCGATGTATTGCTCGGTTCGCCCCTGCGTGTCGGGCTTCGGCGGCACCGGATACATCTCCGCGGCATCGATCAGCGTCACGCCCTGCGCAATCGCGTAGTCGATCTGCTCGTGCGCGTCGCGCTCCGAATTCTGCTCGCCCCACGTCATCGTACCGAGACCGATCAGACTGACCTCGATGCCCGAATCGCCGAGTGTGCGGTATTCCATGCTGTTCCTGTCGCGTCGGTGGAAAGCAGAGACGCTATCACATTGAAGCGGTCGCTTCAGACAGGCGCCGCGAACGCTTACAGGCGGCCTTCGGCCCCGCCCCGGACGGCCACGCTCCAGCCCACGCGGCGACGTTGCCGCCGTTACTGCGGCCGCTGGATGAAGCAGGTCGCCGATGCGTGCGCGACGATCTTGTCGTCCGGCGTCTTCAACGTGCCCTCCGCGACGCCCAGCGAACGCGACAGGTGAATCACGCGCCCTTCCGCGACCAGGTCGACGTCGCGCGGCACGGGCCGCAGCATCTTCACGTGCAGATCGACGGTGCCGTAGCCGATGCCTGCGTCGAGCATCGAATGCACCGCGCACCCCGTGACTGAATCGAGCACCGTCGCAGCGAACCCGCCGTGCACGCCACCCAGCGGATTCAAGTGCCTGCCGTCCGCCCGCGCCGAAAACTTCACATAACCGAGCTCGACGTCGAGCGGACGCATCGGAATCGTCTCGGAAATCGACGCCAGCGGCGCATCGCCCGACACGGCGGCGCGCAGCAGATCGAGGCCAGACAGGGAAAGCGGATTCATCGGGTTGTCTCCGGGTTGAAAGCGCGTCGCCGCGCGAGTAAGTTCTAAATTGGAACTCATTATTGTCAACGATACCGGTGGTTGTCAACGCGGATTGGCCGGTTGCGACCGAAGGCGGGTTCTATAATCGAACCCGCTATTTCGCTGAACCGCCGCAAGACCGCCGCAACAGGCAAGAGACTCGACGATGAAATGGGATGACATCGGCACGCTGAACTGTTCGGTCGCGCGCACGCTCGCCGTGCTCGGCGACCGCTGGACCATGCTGATCCTCCGCAACGCATTCCTCGGCTGCCGCCGCTTCGATGCGTTCCAGACCCAGCTCGGCCTGACGCGTCACGTGCTGGCCGAACGGCTCGCACGGCTCGTCGAAGAAGGCGTGCTGGTCAAGCGTGCCTATCAGGACCGCCCGCCTCGCTTCGAATACCGGCTGACGGAAAAAGGCCTCGACCTCTACCCGGCCCTGCTCGCGCTGATGGCGTGGGGCGACCGCTGGAAGGACGACGGCCAGGGGCCGCCGGTGCAATTGCGCCATCGGACTTGCGGCCAGCTGATGCACGCCGTCACCGTATGCTCGGCCTGCGGCGAACCGCTCGACGCCCGCGACGTGCAACCCGAGCCGGGCCCCGGGTGGGTCGCCACCGGCGAAACCGGGGCACCCGCAGTCACGGATTGATGTGCAACATGCGGATGATCGGCCGACGCCTCCGAATCGCCTGTTGCGCGCGCTTCGACTGCGGACCGTTTCGAGTCGAGTCCGCCCGACTGCGCGCGTACTGATCGCACGCCGATGCCCTGCAACGGCAAACGCAATCGCACCGCCTTCACCTTCGCCTACATGCTCCGTTGATCGCCCCGATCGCACCCGCGGACCGCACAACGCAACTTTGCGTCACCCCCGCCACTGCGGCCAATCCTCGCGCGAGCAATCGCTTCGCATCCGCGCGTGACCGGGCCACTGCGTGTGCGTTACACTCACGGCCCGCTGTCTCGAAATTGTTCGCTGTCCACGATGTTGTCGCGCAATCGCCTCGCCGCTGCCTGTCTCGCCGCTTCCCTGCTCGCCACACCCTTCGCCGCCTTCGGCAAGACGCAAAGTGAATCGCTGCTCCAGCAGGCGATCGACCTCGTGTCGCGATGGCTGCCGGCCCCCACTCACGAAGCCCCCGCAACCCAGGTCGTCGAATCGGCGTTCTCGCCCGACGGCGGTGCCGAGGCGCTCGTGCTGAAAGCGATCGGGGCTGCGCGCAGCTCGATCCGCGTCGCCGCCTATTCGTTCACGTCGCCACCCGTCACGCGCGCGCTGCTTGACGCCAAACGACGCGGCGTCAATGTCGCGGTGGTGGTCGACGACAAGGGCAATCGCGCGAAGAGCAGCAAGCAGGCGCTGAACCTGCTCGTCAATGCGGGGATCCCGACGCGCACGATCGACGCGTATGCGATCCATCATGACAAGTACCTCGTGATCGACGCCGAACACGTCGAAACGGGTTCATTCAACTACAGCGCGTCGGCCGCGAGCCGCAACTCCGAGAACGTCGTCGTGGTCTGGAACAATCCGCAACTCGCGTCGCGCTATCTCACGCACTGGCAAAGCCGCTTCGACCAGGGCACGCCGTACCGCTCCAGCTACTGACGCACGACACGCGCGCTCAACCGGCGCCCGACCGGCTGCATTCGATCCGCCCTGTCGCAAATGATCGGCGAGCGTGGCGCGGCGTTCAATTCGGCCAAATGGCCAGCGCACCGCACCGCGGATTGCCCGTCGCGCACGACGTCGCTGCATTAATGGATGTCAGGCGCCCGCCCGGTCGCGGCGCCGGCATGTGCCGACGGCGCGCAGCGGTTCGCGTGCCCGTCCGCGCCGCTTGCCGAGTTCGCAGACAGGCCGTGAGCGCCTCCCGGCAGCACGTTGCTCACGCAATCGGTGCTGAATGCCAGCGCGCTCTGGACCATCGGGTAAATGAGATACAGCGCAAACGCGAGATAGCCCGCGTACAGAATTCGAACCATGGTGCGATGGGATGCGATGAACGATTGGACTCGCCCTATTTACGGCACGGCGACGACCACCTTGAGGTATCGCGCATCCGATTCCGCATCGGAACGAAACGTGGACCGATGACCACCGCTTCTCACCGCATCTTCACCGATCCCGACAGAGCCGATCCACACCGCGGCGAGACGCGCGACGTGGCGAGGCATCGACAAATGCGCGATACTGTCCGACATACGATCCCGTGACCGGCGATGCAGCCGGGACAAGGCCAGGCCCATGCAAATCGCACCGAAACCGGCCAACGAGGCGGCCCGGCTCGATACGCTTCATTCGCTGTCGATCCTCGACACGCCGCCCGAAGAGCGTTTCGACCGCCTGACGCGTCTCGCACGCAGGCTGTTCGACGTACCGATCGCCCTCGTCAGCCTCGTCGACGAGAATCGCCAGTGGTTCAAGAGCCATGCAGGTCTCGACGCCGCGCAGACGTCGCGCGACGTGTCGTTCTGCGCTCACGCCCTGCTCTCGGGCGACACGATGGTGATTCAGGACGCACTGAACGACAACCGCTTCCACGATAACCCGCTCGTCACCGGCACGCCCGGCATCCGCTTCTACGCCGGCCGGCCGCTCGCCGCGCCGAACGGCGCGCCCATCGGCACGCTGTGCCTGATCGACACGCGGCCGCGCTCCCTCGAGCCCGAAGAGCTCGCGCTGCTCGGCGATCTCGCCCACATGACCGAGCGCGAAATCGCCGCGCTGCATTTCGCGACCACCGACGAACTCACGCAACTGACGAACCGGCGCGGCTTCGAGATCCTCGCCCGCCACGTGCTGAGCCTGTGCGATCGCCTCGGTCGTCACGCCGTGTTGCTGTTCTTCGACCTGAACGATTTCAAGGCGATCAACGACCGCTTCGGCCATGCCGAAGGCGACCGCGCGCTCAAGGCGTTCGCCGACACGCTGACGGGCGCGCTGCGCGACAGCGACGTCATCGCACGGCTCGGCGGCGACGAGTTCGTCGTGCTGTTGAGCGCCGCCGATCCGGCCGACGTCGCCGAGCCGGTCGAACGCGTGACGCAGGCGCTCGCATTGCGCAACGCAGCCGACGCACGCGGCTACGCGATCCGGTTCAGCGTCGGGCACGTTGCCTACGATCCCGCACGCCATCACACCGTCGCCGACCTGCTGGCATCGGCCGATCGCCGGATGTACGAAGACAAGCAGCGCGGCAAGACAGCCGGCGCATGACCGTGATCGGTCCGGGCGCGCGCGGCGGCCCGGGCCGCCGCGCAGTCGCTCGACCGCGGCTACGCGACTGTGTGACCGCGTCTGTTCAGCTCCCGCACGGCGGCGCGCTGGCCATTGCCGCCGCGATCTGTTCGGGTGTCAGGTCGCGCTGGTGCGTCGCGAGCGACCAGCGATGCCCGAACGGATCCTCGACCTGTCCGTACCGATCGCCCCAGAACATGTCGGCGGCCGGCATCGTGACCGTCGCGCCGGCCGCGACCGCCTTCGCGATCGCCGCATCGGTGTCCGGCACGTACAGGTGCAGGCAGACCGACGTGCCCTTCAGCGCCTTCGGCCCGAGCGCGCCGTGCTCGGGCATTTCATCCACCAGCATCAGTGTCGAATCGCCAATCGCAAGGCACGCGTGGGCGAGCCTGCCGTCGGGCATCGCGAGGCGAAACAGTTCGCTCGCATTGAATGCGCGCTTGTAGAAATCGATGGCTGCGGCCGCGCCCGCACAGATCAGATGCGGTGTCAGCGTGCGCATCCCTTCCGGGATCGGCTTGACGGACGTGGACATGGTGTCGCTCCTTCAGTCGGTTGTCGTATCGAAAATCGGGACGGACGCGCGATGCGCACGCCTCCGATGCTACGACGGACGACCCCGACGGAAATCGACATGGCACCCTGGATTTTTTTGTTTTCTTGAGTGCCGCGGTGCGCGGCGCGCAGTGCGGGCCTCATCGGCCCGTTCTGTCAGTCTCGTCGTCCTGCCTTCCGAACTGACGGCAATCGGCCCATCGACGCGGCGCCATGGCAGAGTACCGCGCTCGCTTGCACGGATCAGGCTCCGCTCCGCCGACGCCGGTCAATTACATACCTTGACGGTGCCGTTGCTCGTGCATTGACCGACGGCCCAGTGACTCTGCCCTGCCAGAGAAGGGGCCAGGCCGATGCCGCGAATCGTCGCGGCCGGCGACGACGCAGGAACGGTTGCCGACGCGGTTTCGGGCGACGGTTGAACGGGCGCCCGCTCGGACGCGGCCTGGCAGGCGGTAAGCGCCAGACACAGCGCGAATGCTGACGGGCCGATGACGGATCGGAGCACGGTTGCGTGCGCGTTGGCGCGATGTGCGTCGGGTACAGGCTCGCCGTCAGATCTGCGGCAAATCGCGCAACGTGCGCGACTCGCTCGTTGCATCGATGTCGAGCTCGATGCCTTCCGACGCATCGCGATACAGCACGCGTTTCAGTCTGGGCCCGATCGCGGTGGCGTCCGATGCCGAGAAGATCGCGCGAACATCGTTGCCGGACGCGAGTGCGCGCGCCACGTCTGCCACCGGCGCTTCGCTCGGCGCCGCCGCCCACGAGCGATCGACCGGATTCACGGCCGCCCAGCGCACGTGCGTCACGCGCGCGCTGAGCGGATCGATTCGGACACCATTCACTGCAAACGTCGACATCGGCATCTCCCTTGAATTTTTCGCGGTCCGCCGCACACGGGCGGCGAATCGCGGACAGCCCGGAACGCGCAGACCTTACCCGCACGGCCCGCGATCATGCGCGCTGCTCCGGCCAACGCGATTTTCGATGATACATTGGGACGCTTTGCAACCGTCAACAGACAATCGTGTACGGGAGAAACACATGAGCGACGCCTGGGGAACCTTCCCTGCCAGAATGGGCGACCATCAGGCCTTCATCAGCTTCAATCACGGCTTTGCGGAAATCGCCGAAGGCGATCCGCGCACGTCGCTGCTCAGCGTCCGCGTGCCCTTCGCGCATCCGTCGCCCGAAGGCCTGCCGACCGGCGACGAATTCGCCGATCTCGCGAAGATCGAGGATCTGCTCGATGCTGCGATCACCGCGAAAGGCGGCGTGCAGGTCGGCCGCATCACCGTCGACGGCAACCGGGATTTTCTTTTCTACGTGCCGTTCGACGAAGAGGCCGCGGCGGAGATCGTCGACGCGCTGGCCGACCAGACGACCTATGCGCTTCAGTACGCCCATCAGGACGATCCGGACAAGGCAACCTACTGGCAGACCCTTTACCCGACCGACGACGACTGGCAGATCATGCGCGACATGCGCGTGCTGGATGCGCTGCGCCAGCAAGGCGATGCCGGCGACGTGAGCCGGCGCGTAATGCACTGGGCGTACTTCCCGGACCCGAGCGACGCGCACCAGTTCGCGGACTGGGCCGAAGCGAAAGGCTATCCGGTCGAATCGGTCGCACCGACCGAAGACGGCAAGTCGGCCGTGCGGTTTTCGCACGAAGGCGCGACGACGCTGGCAGACATCACGCGCCATACGCTCGCGATCAATCGCGAAGTGCGCGCGCTCGGAGGGGACTACGACGGATGGGAAACCAGCGTCGAACAGGCTGGTTGAACGAATCGGCATGACCGCTGCGCACCGCACGATCCCATGCATGCGGCGCAAAAAACATCCCGGCAGCGTTGTTACGCGCCGCCGGGATCAAGGCATCGCCGGCCGAAACCGGCGACGGGCCTGAGGGTTCGCTCAGGCACGAGGAAAGCGATTCGTGCGGGTCAGGCGATCGGATGCCCGGGCGCGCAATCAATACCGTTGTGCAGCCTGCCGAACGCCTGCCCGGTTCCCCCGACGCAGCCTTCCGGCGTCGGGCGGGCAAAAAGCCCCCGCTCCTGCGCGAGCGAGCGGGGAAACGGTTGACCGGGCCGGGGAAGAACGGTCAACCGTTCGGATTGTGATCGCGGGTCGCGCGACGGTCTGTGCGGCAACTCACCCTTTGGTGACAAGGTGACGGCAACCGGCCCGCTCGCGTGCCGCCAGGGAACGTCATGGCTCGGGCGCGACGCATGTCTTGCCGCTTTCGCTGACGACGACCGGCATCGCAGTGCAGCCTGTCGGCAGCGCCCTTCTTTTCATTTCATTTCCGGCAGTACGCGTTGTTTTAATTCGAGTGGATTTTTCAGCCCCGCGCGCAGTGTCGGATAAGTCACCGGCACTGTCAAAGCAGGATTATTCTATTTTTTGAGCGATGCAATTCCAGCTTCATTCATTCGTGCCGAATTTCGCGAATACAATGACTTTCGTCATGAAAACCCGCTTTTTCATTAAGACAAACCACTGGAAAACCAGTCGGCAACCATATCGATCCAGTCGAGATCGCTAACGATTTCAATGACGGTCTCGCCGACGATATCGGCAGTCGACGAGTCTGTTGCCAGCGCCCCCGAAGCAACCGCACTCGCCTTCCCGATTTCGGCCGATGCACCAGACCTCGGATCGGCAAGCCGCTCCAGCCAGTCGACGATATTGGCACGCGCATCCTCTTCGTCGGCGAAATCATTTCGTTCGAGAAAGCGGTCGAACACGAGCCACGCGAGCGTCTTGCTTCGCGCATCGGATGCGAGCTGCCAGTCGACAACGGCGGTACGGCCGGACGCCCTGATTTCGAGCGCCGCGGTGAAACAGTAATCGAGATATTCGATCTCAAATTTCGATGACATCGCTTTCCCCGCTCAATCTGCCCTCTCGGTTCTAATGAAGCCCGGCGCCTGACGCACTTCGCGGCACAGTGTGAATCTTGCATGAATGTCACGCAACGCGTCATTCCCGCTGGCAGTATCACGATATCCGCGTGGCCTGTCGATATGGATTGCAACCGCATGGCCGCATCCGTCCGTTCCGCGCTTCCGGTTCCGCTGCAGGTCGCTCCGCTTTCCTATTTCCGGTATCGACCTGCTCCGCAGCGTTAATCGCACTGCTAAACTCGGACCACCGAGACCGCTTGCGCCACCAGAGGAAATAATGACACTCGCCCACGCACAACAGAGCGGCGTAGATGTCTGGATCATCCAGCTTCCCGGCCATACCCCCTATGCCTATACGCACCTCAAGCGGGTATTCTCGTCCGACGACTCGCGACACCGGGTCGTGACGATCGACCTGAAGAAGCTGCTGGCGTGCGCCGACCGCGATACCACGGACTATGTGCTGCCATCGGTTCAATACTGGGCCCCTGGAAAAGCCGCGGGCATTCGCGAATTCCTCGATCCGGACCAGGATCGGATTCCGGACATGCCATTCATCACGTTTCGCGAGACGAGAGCGCGCACGCTGCTCGGCATCCCCGGCCTGTCGAAAATCGGCGTTGCGTCGTTCCGTAACGGCCAGCATCGCGCGCGCTATCTCGCCTATGCCGGCGCGACGACCTTGCCCGTCGAAATCCACGAAACCGAGGCCGATTTGCTGATGCGGTATTGCGGCGAGTAACGGCCAATTGCGCTCGGCTTTCGCCCTGCATGGCGGCTGGGCGCGGGTGCATTCGCCGCCGCCGCTCGCGCCGATGCCGGCAGCCCTTCAAGCCTGTATCGCGTAAATCCGGTCGGTGACTTCCGTCTGGCCGATGCGGCTCGTTTCGACGGTGACCAGTTGCCAGCCGTTGTGTTCGTAGAAGCCGATCGCACGGACATTGCCGTCAAGCACTTGCAGGTGGACCTTGTCCACGCCGATCGACCGTGCCCACGCGCGCACGGCTTCGATCATGCGCTTGCCCGTGCCGCTGCCGTGATGCGAAGGATGGACGTGCAGGCAGTCGAGCAGCACACCGAGCGCCGGATCGACGGGACGCTCCGCGCTGACGAAGCCAACGGGTTCGCCATTCGATTCGGCGATCAGCACGAGGCCCCACTCGTCCTCATTGCGATCGAGATACTTGCGCCACCGGACCGCGTGTTCCGTCGGCACCTCGTCGGACAGATAGGCAGCCGGCAGGATATGGCTGTAGGCGGTTTGCCAGCTCAGCGTGTGCAGGCGAGCGATGTGGCTCGCGTCGCGAGGCGTCGCGGTGCGCAGCGTGGTCCGGGTGTCCGGCATCGGTGGCAACTCCTTCTGCTGGTGCTGGTGCTCGGCATGTCTCGTCGCACAATATACCGTGCTTTGCGGCATACCTTTCGCAGTGGCTCGCTGCCGGGAAATCGACGCGCAGTAGGCACAGGCAAAAAAAATCCCGACACCTTCTCCGGTCATCGGGATCGAACGGCCCTGCAAAGCATGAGGGCACGAGGAAGGCAATACATTACACCAACGTAAGCACGTTGCGCTTTGTCGGTTCGTGCCAAGTCCCTGCTCGATTCCGCCAATCACGCAACAACGGGCCGCGCTAAACGAAAAAAGCCTGCTCGCGCGAAACGCGAGCAGGCAAGAAAACGGATCAGCATTCGAGGCACGAGGGCTGTCCAGGGAAGATAACGGCACGGCGCGGGCAAACCTTAGGCAGGAGAAGAAGTGCCGCAGGCGAATGGGTGTGAACGTTGCTGGCGCAACGAAAAGGAAACGCGGCGCGAATCGGGCTCGGGCCTTCTTTTGCCTCCGCGCCATCCACATTGCAGAGTTCAAGGAAGTGGGGCTATCGATTGATGTCGCGCACGATCGCGCGCCCAATTTCGAAGCCTGCCCGCTTCGCCTCTTCCGAGGTCTCGTACTCGGTGTCGAAGTCATATCGTCTGGGCGATTCGACTCCGTCTTTGCGAACCCGAACGTTCGCCATCCACGTGCTGCCGGGTGCCGGCTGCACGGACTCGACGATGATTTCGCAACCATCGAATTCGTCGAAATGGCATTCGATTCTTTCGTGCATATGGTGTCCCCGCACATTCGCCCGATGTTGCTGTCGGACAAGCGGCTTTACGAAGCCGCTCTTTTGAAGATCAACGCCGAAACTACGCTGCGCTCGATGAGTTGAATGCGCACATACAACTTCGTCAAAGACGCCCTGACGAAAAACCACTACGCCGTGCCTGCGTCCGAGCGCCAGAAAGCAAAAAGCCCGGTTCGATGAACCGGGCTTTTTGCTTGAATTTGTTGGGGTGGCTGATGGGACTCGAACCCACGACGACAGGAATCACAATCCTAGTGTGTCATCCATATGCAGCAAGCCTCACAGGAGCGTAAGTGGGAATTTTACCGTAAAACTTGCCCTTGATTCAACAGGCTTTTTTCAACCTCATTCCCATCACTTCCCGGTGCGTTACACTGTACATTCATACAGTGAATTTCGCCCATCGTGCCACTCAATGCGACCCCATATATTGGCCTGCACGTCCGCACCGTCACGTGCACATGCTGGACCTGCGAACACTGGGCCGGCACCGCGGAGCCGGGCGCAGGCGTCGCACATTGCACGCATCCGAAGTGCTCGCCGATGCGCGTTCAGCCCTACCACGGGTGCAGTTGCTGGACGCGCGCGACGGGCCTCGACGAGCTGGACGACGAGACCTGCGACGCGCTGGCGCTGCGCTATTTCTGACCGACAGCAGCGAACGCCTGCGGTTCTCCTGACGACGGAGGTCGGTTAGAATGCGCATGAAATTTCATCAGATGAAAAATGCGAGATAACCTCCCCGCCCTGACTTCGTTGCGGTTCCTGGCCGCCGCGGCGATCGTCGTGCATCACACCGGCGCGTATTTTGGATACGGCGCGTGGCTTCGACAGCATGTCCCCCTCGACCAAGGCGTTTCCTTCTTCTTCGTCCTGTCCGGCTTTGTGCTCTTCTATAGCCACCCGGAGTTGCCGACGTTCCGCGAATGGGGTCGATTCTGGGTCGCGCGAATTGCGCGGATCTGGCCAGCTCATGTCACGCTGATTTTCTTGATCCTCGTGTTCTTCCCGTGGCCATGGGGCTACTTCGCGGAGGGGCTGACGAATCCGCCGCTTCTACAGAACGTCCTGTTGCTGCAAAGCTGGACGCCACGGCCGACGCACTTCTATTCCTTCAACGAGCTGTCATGGAGCATCTCGACTGAGTCGTTCTTCTACGCGATGTTCCCGCTCCTGATCTGGCGATGGGATCGAACGTGGTGGTGGAAGATCGCGCTATGCGCGAGCGGTGCCATGTTCATGATCTGGTATGCGACGCATATCGGCGCGACAGGCTTGGTCGAAGGTGAGGACAAGGTCAGTTACGACTCCCTGGTCTATATCTTTCCTGTGGCCCGTATCTTCGAATTTTCGCTGGGCGTGGCGGCCGGATCCCTGTACCTGAGACTGAAGGATCGGATTGGAGGGTGGCCAACGTTGACGATCGGCATCGCGCAGGCGGCTGTGCTGTTCGGTGGACTGGCAGCGGCGCACTACTTCCCGGGCGTCGCCGACCTGATCGGCATGTATCGCCCGCACCTGATGCCGCCGGCGGCGCATAAGTGGTGGTACGAATGCGGCAACGCGATCATTTTCGCAGGGATCATCTTCGCGATGGCGTTCAGCACGGGCATCCTCGCGCGTGCGTTGTCACCGAAGCTTTTCGTGCGGCTGGGCGAGATCAGCTTCGCGATGTATATGACGCACCAGATCGTGTTCCGCGCGCTGCTGCGCACGACGACCTTCCCGAAGTTCGGAGACAACCTGACTCAGATCATCGTCTTCTGGCTGATGGTGCTGGTCTTCTCCTATGGCCTCTGGGCGCTCGTTGAAACGCGGTGCCGGCGCACGATCGTCAACGCGTTCGATCGGTTGTTCGCTCCGGCGCGCGTTGCCGCATCGGCACAGGACCTTAGGCAGCGTGCCGAGCATTGACCTACGTCAGCGCGGCAATCACGCGCGCGATTGCATGATCGGTCACGTTCGCGAACGGTAGCGCCGGCCGGCCGATCTGCTGGATGGCGCCGGCATGGCACCAGTCCGGTGGCAGATCCGGAACGATGTCGTTCCCGTTCTTGTACAGGCTGAGTGGCACCTTCGTAAGTAGCGATGCAACGCTGTCGTTCGTGCTCACGCGTGGCGGCTCGAAACCGTAGACCGCCGCCGGCGCGTTGCCGCCAACCACCATCGCCGACGCGGCCATGATCGCGATCGCCGCGCCGAGCGAGTGACCGACGAGCGTCACCGGCCGGCCACCGATCGCAGCGAGCACGTCAACCGCGATCGCGCCCCATGCCTTCCAGAATCCGTGATGCACCTGGCCGATGCCGATCACGTCGATCGGATGGGCGTCCAGATCGGCCGCGACGCAATCGAGGTTGTCGGTGCCTGGGAAGGCGACGACCAGGCCGCTGGCCGTCTGCCGCACGATCGCGCGCGAGGCGCTGTCCGCATTGCCGATGTCCGGCTTCGCGGAATACGCCTCCTGCGCAAGCAGCGCGTAATCGCGCGGGGTCATTTCAGCGGCGCGCCCGCGAGCGGCGTCGAGGCGGCGGTCGGCGCGGTTGCGGCGGTGATGAGCTGATCGATCATCCCCTGCACGAGCGGCCCGAACGTCTGGAGCGCGAGCAGCACGACCTGCTGCTGCGGGAGCGCCGGGACGGCCTGCACGATCGTGATCGCCATCGGCAGCAGGCTGTCATGGATCGTGCGTAGGTCCGTGACGTTGAGCTGCGCGCCGGCTGCGCAGATGGCTTCGTTTGAGGCGATGACGCCGGGCTTCGTGGCATCGCCCGGGGCGCCGCTCAGCAGTTGCTGCTGCGCCGGCGTGAGCAGCGGTGATGCGGCGATGATCTTCAGGTCGGCATTGACGATCGGGCAGGCCTGCGTGAACTGTTCCTGCAGAGTCGGCAACGATTTGCAGCCGGCGACGAGTGCGACGGACGCGACAATGCCTGCCGCGAGCAGCATGAGCTTCTTCATGGGGTTCCTTCGGGAGTGGTGCCGCGGTGTGCGGCGGTCGGTTACTGCTGGGGTGCTGCCGGAACGGCATTACGCGTGATCAGTCGGTTGATGGCAGCATGTGCCGCTGCGCAGACCAGACCGGTGACGAGGACCGAGACGCTCTCCGGGACTGAGGTATGGAACAGCGCCGTTAGCGCCCATTGCACGGCGGGTTCGACCGTTGCGGCACTGATCGTGACGCCGCCGGTTACGATGCTCGAGGTGGGTGCGGGCATGGCTTACTCCTGGTTGTGGTGGATGACTTCGACGTCGGAGAACTGATAGCCCTCCTTCGCGTATTTCTGGGCGATCCAGAGAGGGAAAGGCATCGCGTGCAATCCCTCGTCTTTCCCGATGTGGTGCGCCTTGCAGAGCAACATGCCATTCACGGTCATGTCGTCGACGAACTGCGTCCAGTCGGTAAAGCCATCCCAATCGAACGCCTTGATGTGCTCGCCCCAGAATCCGGCCTGCGCGTCGAATTTGAAGCGCTCCCAGTCGATCAACTCGGCCAGCGACCGCTCGATCGGGTGGTGGTGGGCCTCGAGCGGATGGCCGGATTCCTCGGCCGTCGCATTGCATATGAAGCAGCGGGCGCCCTCACGCGCGATCAGATCCTTGCGTGTGCGCTCGAACAGCGCGGTCGTCTTGCGTTCGGCATGCTCCGGGATGTTCACGGCCACCGAGAGCGTCTCTTTCTCGGTGTGTGCTTGCGTGACTTTCGCGAGCCCCTCGGCTGTGCAGTGCTCGCACGGATGCTCGAGCGGCATGTCATGGCTGCATCGGGTCATGTCTGATCCAGAAATGAAAAAGCCCGGCGCACGGCCGGGCGGAATTGAAGGATTGAGGGTTCAGGTCACGCCGAGCGCTTTTTTTGCCGCACCGTACAGGTACAGGCGCTGCGAATAGCCGTTCAGGCCGCCGTTGACCACGCGAGTGATCTGCTGGAACTGGCCGGCGTCGGCCAGCGCATTCAAGCCATGCGCGGCCCACCACCAGGCAGCCGATGCCGCGGCATTCACCGGCACGGCGAGCAGGTCAGGCTGCTGAACGAGCGGCAGGCCGAGCGCAACGGCGCAGAGCTGGTAGTTGTCATGGAAAGTGATCTGCACCAGACCGCGGCCCCGATACCGCCAGCCGTCGCCGCTTGCCTCATTGCCGTTCCCGTACCGACTCGCATAGACGCGATTCGCGATGGCCGGCGGCCGGCGCGCATACTGCTGCGCCTCGGCTTCGCTGAAGTACTTCGGGAAAGTCGCGAGTAACCCCTCCGCGCTGTAGTTCAGGTTCTCGGAGACGGCGGACAGGCGCGCGCTCTCGACGCCGATCTGCGCCAGAAACGCGGCCGCGCGTAGCGGCGTGTTGACCTGGTGCGCATCGCACGCAGCTTGAAGTGGCGCGAGCCACTGCGCTGCGAGTGCCGGCGATGCGCCGCAGCCGGCAGCGATGATCGCGGTCGTCAGATTCATGATTGCCCCGGCCATTCCGGCCACTTGCCATGCACAATCGCCCAGATCACGCCGCCGATCGTGATGAATGGCCCGAGCCAGATCACCAGCCGCCGAAGGAATCGGCCGAGGCCAGCGAAGAAGCTGATACCGGTGTTCGCGAACTGCATCAGCGCGATCAGCTCGGCCGTATTCGACTCGACCTTCTGCGTCACCTGCGTGTTACGCGAAAGTTCATCGTGATAGGAGCTGACCTGTTGCTCGAGAGTGCTCATCCGAATCTCCAGATCCGTGATGCGGGCAGGCGTCACTGCGCCGTCCGCGTGTGCATGTGGATGGTTCATGGGCCCCGGTATGAAAAATGCCGCCCGGAGGCGGCTGGTCATCTTGTTGGAAGTTCGATGCGCCTTATTGGACAAGCGTGGCGCGGATATACCCGTTGCACGTCTGAGTGCTCGTCGTGAACTGCGAGTTGCCGATGAGATAGACCGTCGTCGTCGATGCGAATGTCTCGCGCACGACTGGCGTCGATTGCGACATCGATCCGACGTTGCTGCCCGTCGCGCTGATGCCACCCACGTCCGTCCGATACGGCTGCGACCCCATCGTTGCCGAAGTGAGGCTGATGCTCGCGTGCATGTAGTTGACGACCGTCGTCGAAGCGGGAGCGAATTGAACGACGCCCATCACGTCCCATGTGCCCGGCGGGAGGTTGATCGATGTGCAGTTGACCGGTGTGTTGGTCGTCATCGACGTTCCGCTGGTCGTATTCGTGTTGAGTTGCCCGACCGATGGAAGCGTGATGCTGGCGGTTCCCGTCGTGGTGTTGTTGATCTGCCGTACGCTCGTCGTCGTACCCTGCCCGATCGTATAGTTGTACATCGCGTTGTTCTGGAACACGCTGTTCGACAAGCCTTGGAGCGTGAGCGTCGGCGACGCGCCGAGCCAGTTTCCGTTGATGTCGATAGACGAGTTTCCGGACGCGAACCACAGGTTATAGCCGGTCTGGTTCTCGATGTAGTTTCCCGCGATCACACCGCCGGAAACGTTGCTTGAGATGATGCCGCCGTAGTTGCCTTCGATGTCGTTCCCGATGATCGAGAAGCCATTGATGTTCGTCGGCGACGACATCTTGATCGCAGCATCGGAGTTCGTGATCCCGTTGCTGAAGAAACCGTTCTGATGAATCTGCGCATTGTTGCAGCTTGCATCGATCGAACAGTCGATCGCGGCACCCTTGGTGCTGTAGAACGAGTTGTGATCGATGATCGGCCCGTAGGTCGTCGTGAACGACAGCCCGACCTGGTAGCCCTGCACGATATTGCCCGTGAATTGCGGAGCCGATTCGTTCTGAAACGTCACGGCCGTCTGGCCGCCGCCGGTTACGTTCGGCGTGATGAAGTTGATCCCCGTGATCTTGATCGTCGGGTTCGTGTTGCCGTTATACGTGCTCGGATTGAATCGGAACGTGGGAACGGCAGTCGACGCATCGTTGTAGATCTTCGTGCACTGACCGTCGCCCTGAATCCAATAGTTGTTCGTCGACGATTCCTGCAGAGACGCCGTGATGCGGTACGTGCCGCACGGTATATGCAGGATCCCGTTGGCCGACGCATTCAGCGCATTCTGCAACGCGGTCGTATCGTCGTTGCCGTTGCCGTGCGTGCCGTTCGAATTCCCGAGCGCACCATACGCTTTCGCGTTGGTCATCGAGTCGATCAGGCCGCGCGTGTTCGCGCTCGTGATGTAGTTGTCGAAGCCCGAGCCGCTGACAGTGCCAGTGACCGACAAACCATCCACCAGCGTCACCAGACCCGTCGACGTCGAGATCGAGAACGGCGTATCGGCGTACGAACCCGATACATAGCGATCGAGATACAGGCCGCCGGCCGAGTTCGCATGCACCGACCATTCGGTGGCGCCCGATTTCCCGAAATTCAGATATGCGGCATTGGCGCCGGTCGAGTCATTGATCGTGAACGTCGGGCTGGGATAGCTGACGGAAACAGCGCCGGTCGCCGTCAGTGAACCCGAGATCGTGGGATTCGCGATAGTCGGCGCGCTCGACAGCACAACCGACCCACTGCCTGTTGCCGTGGTCGTCCCGGTGCCACCGTTTGCCGTCGTCAGCGGGTTCTGCAGCGTCAAGCTATTCAGAATCGGCGAGGGATACGATTGCGCGAATACCAGTGCCGGCAGCGCAAACAGCAGAATGAGCAGTTTCTTCATGAGGTTGTTCTCGTGGTCAATCGCAGGTTCGTCGCAAGAATCAGGACTTCGACAGAATTCCGCCGTTGTTCCAAAGGACGCCGGACGTTGCCGGTAGCGTGGTTGACAGACCGTTGAACCATGCGAGATAGAGCGATCCGAACGTGGCCGACGGCATGCCCGTGATCGAACTGTTCACGAACGCGGTCGTCGCGATCTGCGTCGTATTCGTACCGGTCGTCGCGGTGGGTGCGGCCGGCGTTCCGGTGAAGGTCGGCGAAGCGAGCGGCGCGAGCCCAGTCGCACATGCGAAGCCCGTTCCGCTCGTGTAATTCAGTGCACTACCCGAACCACTACATGACGGCATCGCATATGCGGTCACACCGGCAGCAGCCGACGTCACGTTTGCAAGCACGGTGTTCGCCGCGATGTTCGATAGGCTGCTCAGCGGCAGGCCGCCGGTGAAAGTCGGCGTGTTCGTGAACGTCGCGTTCGTCAGGGCCGCTGTCCCGTTGACCGTGATGTTGTTGAAGATCGGCGACGGATACGTTTGAGCGAATGCGATCGCGGGCGCGATCAGCAAAGCGAGCAGAGTCTTTTTCATGGCGTCCTGACAATAAAAAAGCCCTCCGAAGAGGGCTCGATGAGATGCGGTTGCTGGCTCAGTAGCCGATCGCGATATATGACCCTGCATCGACCTGATTCGGGCCGATGTTGACCAGTGCACCAACCGTCAGGCTCGATGTGCCCGCGACAAGCGCGCTACCCTGATTCGTGATGTTCTTGCCGCCGACCGGCACGAACGCGAACAGCTTATTCACGAAAGGCGCAGCGAACGTCACGGAGGCTATGCCAGATCCAGGAACGATCGGCGTCGGGCCCCATTCGAGGAACAGGTTGATCAACGCGCCGCTGTAATACGTGGGGATCGTCAAATACCCACTCGGTCCGATCAGGGACGCGAGCTGTCCGAGCGCCAGAGCCTGACCCGGTAGCGCCGCATTGCCGATTGCGAGGGGATCCGAGAATGCGCCCGGTCCAGTCCACGTATTCGGACCAGTCCACGTATTCGTGTCCCCGAGTTGTCCGAAGGCTTGCATCTGACCCATGGTCGGCGCGCAGTATGCGTAATCGCCTGCCGACCATGCCTGCGCTGTCGTGCCCTCTTGGCCGCGCTGCAGGCCGCTCAGCGTTGCGCCCGTGATGGACGTCGCGTAGATCACTTCGAACTGCTGGCGCGTGGCCTGATCGTTGAGCGTGATGACAAGCGCCTTGCCGGCCGGGATCGACGTCGGAAGATTGGCCGCGCTCGACAACGTGAGCGAGGTAGCAGTAGACGAGATCGCCCCCGCCAACGTGGTGCTGACGTTGTTGGCGAACGTGAAAAGGGATGGCATGTGTGAATTCCAGGCTATGCGATCGAGATGGCGCCGAAGTTATTCCAGAGCTGGCCGGTGCCGGTTGTCGGCGGCGTCAGCGGAAGATTGCCGCCGCCGAGCGCGAGAAGCTCGAGCGGGAAGGTCGTGTCGAAGTACAGCGGGGGCGCCGACGGATTCGGCGTGACGCCCGGCACGACCGAGATCAGACCACCGTTCCAATACACGGCGCCCGGTGCGAGACCGACAGGGCTGGTCGGATACGTGAACGCGAATGGCATCGTGAGCACGCCGCCATCGTTGAAGAACTTGACGATGTTGAACTGCAGCTGGTACTCGAACGGGAACTGGAGCGCCCCGTTCTCATAGCAGAGCTGCAGCGCATCGAACCCGACGCTGTCGAGCGCAGTCACGGCGAACACGGTGCCCGTGACCGTGATCATCGGCGGATCGTTCAGCACCGGATAGTCGCTGCCGTTCACCCCGTTGATGAAACGCGAAATCCGATTCTTCAACCACTGCATCGAGAACTGCATACCGTCGCCGCGGTATGTGTGCCACGTCAGCACGCGCTTGTAGATGTCGTCATTCGCGACCGATGCCGTCTGGCTCGCGGAGTAATACTGCGCGTTGTAGGCGATCGTGTTGTAGGGATTCGCGTTGTACCCAGCGAACCGTACCGACGTCTGCGATGCGAGCACCGGCCGGCGAATGCCGTAGACGCCCTGTCCGATCCAATCCAGCAGCGCGCCGGTGATGAACGGCGATGTATACAGACCGAGCGGCGTCTGATTGAACCAGTCGAGATAACCCTGCGAGAGCGCGTTGAAGCTGTCGACAAAAGCCTGCAGCGACGGATCGTCCTCATATTCCTTGTAGAGATACGACGGAATGACCTTCTGCAGCGGCTGGGTGCCAAATGACTCAATCTGCATGCGTCACCCCTGCGCGACGGTCACGCCCGTATCCGAGCAGAAGAAATAGCTTTCCGGGTCGGACAGGATGATGTCGGTGCCCGCCGCCGGCGTTACGGCCACGCCGTTGATCGTTACCGCGAATTCGAGCGTCGTCACATTCGGACCATCGATCACCGGGGCGACTGCCGAGAGGAACGTCGCCGTCATCTCGTTCAGGTTGATCGGCTGGCCGGCATAGATCGAGTTCAGGTATGACTGCAACTGCGGCGCCGCGAGCTGATTCACCGAACTGCCGGCTGTGAACGATGGGAGCGTCGTATTCCACGTCACCGCGAGCGTCAAGACTTGCTGCGGCGGATTCACGAACGGGATGTTGTAGGTATTCGGATTCTGGAACAGCGACACGTTCACGTTGCGCGGATTCGGCGAGAAGCTCGCGCCGCCCGTGTACGTGCCGAAACCCGCGCCATTCGTTGACGTGGTGATCGCATTCCCCGAGATCGAAGCAACGGTATAGGTGCCGTTGAACGCGCTCGGCGTCGCTCCCGTCACCGCGAACGTCTGGCCGACCGCATATCCGCTGCCCAGATTTGTCTGGATGACAACGGGGTTCGCATTCGACATGCTGGTGATACTGAGCTGCGAGCCCTTCAATAGCGCGATGTCCGGCGTGCCCTGCAGGATCGCTGCGGCGACCGCATATGCATCACCGCCGCCACATACGACCTGCCAGCCGCCCGTCACCTGGTTGATCGAGATCAGGCGCTGTTGCACGCCCGTGATCTTGCCGAGCAGCGTCTTGAGGAATGCCGGCGTGCCGACGGACGTCACCTGCCCCGCCAGCATCACGCGGCTGCGGTAGTCCTGCGGGCTTTCGGTACTCGTCGCGGCCGTGCCGGCCTGCGGGTTGTTCACCGTGATCGCGCCGACGTATTCGCTCGGCAGCGACGTAATGATCTGGTTGACGGTGTTTTGCGGGATCGCAAACGAACCGCTGGTGGTCGACACTGCATAAAGCTGCGCGGACTGCCCGCTCGCTTGAATCACGCCGCCGTCCTGAAGCGCGTATTGGTGCGCGCCATCACCGACCACGAAGCCGACCGGAAAGACGTAGCCTGCGGGGCCATTGAATACGACGTAGACGCTCGCGTTCGCGCTGACGCCCTGCGGGACGCCGAACTGCGCGCCGAGCTGCGCGAGCACGAAAGCATTCGCACCGAAAGGCGTAACGCTGTTCACTGCCTCGACGCGCGCCTGGTCGATGGTCGTCAGCGCACCGACGTCAGTCGAAGCGATGTCCTCGATCAGGCTGCCAGGCAGATTGGCCGTATAGTCCGGCACCTCGGCGGCCACGCCGTTGACGAGGTTCTGCCGCAGCGTGGCCGGATCGGTCGCAACCGGGCCGGCTGCTGTCATGACGAGGGGAATCGAGCTCATATGGCTACGGTCGCGTTCAGTAGCGCGCCGCTATGCGCGACGGCCTGGATGTTGTAGACGGGCGGGAAACTACCGGGCGCTCGCACAATCGCGAGAGACGCGAAATACGGCGCAAACTGTTGCTGCGTCGCCATCGCATAGAAGTCGGGGAAAACCTGCGTGACGACGGTCTGCTGCGCCGGTATTCCGTAATTTGCGTAGAACGGCGATTCGCCGAGATTCAGCTTCAGCACTTGACAAAGATCCGTCAGGTAGACGTTGTCGTTGTAGCCGTTGGCGTCTGTCGTGACTGAAACCCATCGATACGTGCCGTCTGCGTTGTAGATCCTGCCCCACGTGCGCACGTTTTTGCTCCCTCAATTGATGGGCGGATCGCTTTGAACCTTTGATCCGGTGCCCGGGAAATACCCGTGCGTATGGTCCTCGTAACTGTTGCCGTCGATCGACAGGCCCGACGTGTCAAGCGTGATCGTGCGGCCGCCGAAGCTCATCACGATGCCGGACGCGGTGAGCGCGAGCGATGCACCGCCATATTCCATCGTCACGCCGTTCTGGTTCACGACGCACGACGACGGCGTTCCCTGCGTGGTGCGCGCGATCATGCCGTTCGGGCCGCATACCTGCGCCGCGTTCGGGTCATCCGGCGGCGATGCCGCATTGCTGGTCGGCACGAACACGAGAGCGGTCAGATTGCCGCGGCGCCGGAAATCGGCTGTGCCACCCCCGAGCCCGGAAATGCCGCCCAGATACGCGTCGGCCGGCATAGTGACGCCCTTGTCGCCGACCTGCGTCGGATTGCGGATCCACGGGCTTTCGGCCTTCGGGATCCGCACCGGTGGAAGCGTCCACGTGCCCTGCATCTCGAACTCGACCGTGACAATCGAGCCGGAAACGGCCGTCACGCGGCACGGCAGTGCATTGCCAGTATCTTCGATCGCCTTCGCTGCACGATCGATCGCCAGTCGATTCAGCGATTTCTGAAGTGGCAGCTTTGCGTAGTTGTCAGCCATTGCTCATCACCGCGCAGTTCGCGACCGTCACCCACGACGCACCGTCGAGCGCGCGGAAATTGCCGATGTGTCGCAATTCGATCACCGAGAATTTGCCCTGGAACGCGCTCTTGTACTTCAGGTTCGACGGCAGCGCAGCCGCCGACGTCAGCACGATACCGGGCGTGTTCTGCAGCCCCTGCGGCATCAGCAGTTCGGTGCCGAGCTGGATGTCAGCGCGCATCACCAGCTTCACCTGCATCACGTTCGGCGCGATCCACGTCGGCTGACCGATGAAGTCCGTGAACGCAAGCTGCACTGTGTTCGGCTGATACGTGCTGTCGTAGACGACGATCTGGCCGGCCTGAATCGTGACTTGCACGCCCGCGTACTCGGCCCCGAGGAAGTTCCCCTGCGTGATCTCGGCGAGCAGCTGCGCAAGCTGCTCAAGCGTCGAGCACCGATGGACTTCGTCATGCGATTGCACCAGTTTGTCGCTGATGTTGACCAACGCGGACATCATCGGATAGGCAACTGACAGCGTCTGCTTCAACGCCTGCGCCAACGGCATACCCGCCGTCCAGTTCAACACGATGTTGCCGGGCTGATCGAGCGTGTACACCGCCGGGTTTAGTACCAGATCGAGCGTCATCTCGGTGCCTTCCCAGTTGCCGAAGGACTGCCACACCTGACCTGCAGCGAGCAGGCCGGCCTGCTTAGGATTCGCGAGCGGCAGACCTGCCTGCATCCCACCCTTCATGGACAGGTTCATGCCGGCGAATTGCTGCGCCTGCAGCAGATCCTCAAGCGGGACGCCCTCGATCAGGATCGATTGGCCGCCCATCGGCGTACCGTACGTCGCCACAGGAATGTCGAATTCGATGTTCAGCGCACCGGGATCGAACGCGCCATTCTGGTGCGACGTCCAGCGCCGGAATGGCTTCGTGCCGCCTTCCGGCGTGATGGTGATGTCGTAGTAGCGCATCGATCAGGGGTTGACTTCGAAATTGCCGGTGTCCTCGCGGTACAGCAACGTCGACGTCGAGAAGATGCCAGGCGCAAGCGGGATATCGATACCGAGGGGCGAGCCAACCATCCCGCCCGACCATGCGACGTTGCCGTTCTGGTCGGTCAGCGTCACATACCAGCGCTGCCCGGCGATGTTCCACGTCACCGACAATGCGTACGAAACGTCGTCGAGCGTGACAGTCGTCTGGAACGGCGGCGTCGTGGCGTTCGACGGCTGAAAAGCAATGAGCGTCGTCATAGCGCGGGCTGCGAAAGGAACTGATTCACGACGCCGGCCATGTTGCCGATGCCTTCGAGCGCGCCCTGTACGGCCGAGCCGGCGGCCGCCACAGCACCGGACCATGCCGGCGACGTCACCTGCTGGCCGCCCGCGAGTTTGCTCATCAGCGCGCCGAAAGCGCTGCTCGCCGCCTGCTGCGTCAGCAGCGGCTGAACGAAATCGAGCTGCCACTGAATCTGCTGCTGCCTGCCCTCGCCGCTCGTGACGTCCGTCATCGACGTCAGAATGCAGTTCGTGTAGATGCGCGCCGGCGTGGCAACATGGAACGTGCCGCCCGCCGCGCAATGGGCCTCAAGCGAGCTTTGCAGCGACGTGAAGATCGCCAGCTTCGTCAGATAGCCGCCGATGTCCTTCACCGGCGCGATCATGAGCAGCGAAACGTTCTTCGGCTGCATCACAATCGCATTCCCGGCGACCTGCTGATTCGCGAACGGATACGTGCCGACTGCGTTGTTGATGATCGTGCCACCGGGCAACACCACAAACCGCGCGAAAAAGTTGTCGAGACTCACGCTTCCGCTCGACAGGATGCTCTGCGCGAGCGCGCCGAGCTGTCCGACCAGCCCGATGATCGGCATCATGCCGCCGAGCGTGTTCGCGACGATCCCGCCGTTCAGGATGATCGGCGATACCTGAAACGACAGGTCGTACGCCGAGCGGAAGCCTGAAGAGAGGTCGAGTCCAGCCATGTCACATTCCCGGTGCTGCTGCGTTGGCCTGCACGGCGACGCGCGCGGACGTGTTGTTGCTAACCTGGACCGATACCTTCACCGCGTTGCGCTTGGCGACTTCGCCAGCGATCTGCGCGATGTAATTGCGCGTCTCGGCGGGAAGGTGGGAATCCCACTGACCGCCATTCTTCGCGATGTCCTTGTCGAGATTGCCCGGGCCCCAGTTGTACGCGGCGAGTGCCTTGCGGATATCGCCGCCGTACTTCTTCATCAGGGACTGCATGTAGCCACCCGAAGCGCCGGCCGAATCCTTGAAGTTGAAACGATCTCCGCCGTTGCCCCAATCGTTCCAGGTCGACGACGTAAATTGGAAGTCACCGATCGCCTGATCGCCGTTCTTCAGGAGCGGGCCGATCAGATTCTTCCCCGATTTCGACTCGACCTGCCACATGCGCGACAGCGTTCCTGGAGGAAGCCCACGCTGTTTCTCGATACCCGCAAGATAGCCGGCCGGATCGCTCGGCATTGTCAGCGCATGCCGCGTATATCCGAGCGCTTTGTCGGCGCCTGAAATCCCGCCCGTATTCCAGTCGTTCGGCCCGGATCCGAAATCGAAATCCCCGACTTCGGCATTCGATGACGATGACGTGTCGATGCCGAGGAACCGCGCCGCCTTCCTGATTGCATTCGCGACCAAGCCGATCAGACCGGCAAAGTCTTTCATGTCCTGCTGAAAGGTCGGCGAACCGAGATACGCCGTCATGCCGCTGATGCCGTCCGACACGGATTTCAGGTTCTTCGGCGTGAAGATGTCGTTGATCAGCTGGTCGGCATCCTTCGTGAGCGTCGTCACGAACGCGCGCAGCGACGGCGCGAGCTCGACAAGCCGGTTCGTCAGTGACGTTTCCAGCGCGCGGCCGGCGAGCGTGATCTGACGGTCGAATTCGTACCATGCCTGGGTCGTGCCATTGCTGACGTTCAGCGAACGCTGGTCGCTGCTGTACTGCGACCGCGCGGCGTTCAATTCCGACAACGGCGTATTGCCGAGCCTGCGCATGTCCTCGAGCGTCAGGCCAGACTGCGTGAAGCCGGCCGCCGACAGGTTCTCTGCGGTGCGCTGCGAGGCCGGCGTCTTCGTCCACCAGTCATGCGCGCGCGTGGCGAGACGCATCGCGAGCTGGTCGGGGCCTTGGTTCGAGACAGCCTGCGAGCCGAGGCCGGTCGCTAGGCCGAGCCATACGCGGCCTTGGTAGCTATTTTGCGCGTCCGCGACGTGCGACAGGATGCTCGGATCGAGGAAGCGCCCGAAATCCATCCCGAACGCCTTGTACTGGCCCGGCGTCAGCCCGACGCCACGCGCGCCACGCTGATCCGTTACGGCCGAATGCGCGAGATCGCGCAGGCTGATCGCGCCGAGGATGCCGCCCAGGCCGGCGATACCGCCGCCGATTGCACCGAACTTCAGCAGCCATTTCCCGATGTCGAACACGGCGCGGCCGACGCTGGCCGCCTCCTTCGCCATCTTCGACATCGTGTGCAGACCTTCGCGCGCCATGACATTGAACTGGCGCTGCGCCTCGGTCGCCGACTGAATTCCGCTCGATAGGGTCTTCGCAGTGGCCGCGTTCCGACGCATCGACGCGTCGATCTGCTGCCACTCTTTCGGCATGCTCTGGATCTTCGACTCGAACTGCTCGAACAGTTCGTAGAACGCCTTGAACTGCGCGTCGTTGATCTCGATCGGAATGATCGACTTGTTAGCCACTTGCGCCCCCCAGGGTTCGGATCAGCTCGAGAATGTTGCGATCACGGAAGTCTCGCGCGCTGCGGTATTCGAAGCCGTGGCGCTGCACCGTCTCCGCGAAGCCCTCGCTGGCCACGAACTTCAGGATGGAACCGACGACACCGCCAGTTGCGCCGAAGGCGCGGCCTTCGTCGAGCTCGGCAAGGAATCGGCGAATTCCATAGGCGACAAGGAGGTAATCGACCCCTTCAGCAGGGAAGCCGTGCTGCTCGCCTGTTTCTTCCGTTCCGCCTTGCTCGCGAGCGCACAGATGCAGGTAAAAAAAACGATCGCCGACTCCGCCTCGGCCTGATCCTCGTCATCGATCTTGCCGGCCGCGACCGCGCTCTCGATCGGCAGGAGATCCCAGCCGCCCGGGCCCGGCACGAGAACCATCGTCAGGCGGCGAATCTCGGCCATCAGCGCCGGCGTCACATCGTCGACGACGGTCTTCCCGTCCTTCGCGTAGCTGCCGCGCGCCTCGGCCTCGCGCTTGCCTTCGTCGATCAGCGTCAGCGCCGCGATGCGCGGGCCCGAGTCCATCATGTAGATGCCGCCGCGGCTCATCAGCGACGCCTTCGTCGCGGCAAGCACGCGATAGTTCGATTCGAACACCTGCCGTGCGATCGGCGTGTGGTAGGCCCACACGCGCACGCCGGTGTCATCGCTGACCACCGGCACGACGAGGTTCATCGCCTCATTGATCTGGATCACGTCATGCTCCACAGGTTGTTGTTGGTGTAGTACGTGCCGCGCAGCACCAGCATGCAGACCGCGTCCATGCCGTCGAACGCATTCGGGTCGAAGTGGCGGATCGCGGTGTCATACAGCGTGAACGAGTCGAACGCGGCGGAATCGCTGTTGATCTTGACCTGGCCGAGCACGCTATTCGCTTCCCACTGCGCGCGCCATGCCATCGACAGCGCCTGTGTGCGCAGGATGCCGACCGAGATCGTCGCCGGAACATACGGCGCCGGCGAGTTCACCAGCCCCGTGCCGGTACCCGTCTGGTCGGTGAAGTCACCTTCGAACGCAATGCGAGCGAATGACTTTCCCATGTACGGCGCGGTGATGTTCAGCGACGTGAACGCCGGCACGATGACCGAGCACCGGACGCGGTTCAGGGTGCCTTGGCTGACAAGCGGATTGGTTGCCATCTGAGGCTCTCCTTAGAACTGCACTGCGTCGATGTTGAAGGTCACGGTCAGGAAACCGTTCTGGCCGACGACCGTCGCGGCGAGGCCGTTGTAGATACCGGCTGCGTAATCGCCCGGGTTCTGCGTCGTGTACGTCTGGAAATCGGTCGCGGTGATCGATACCGATTGCGCGCAGCCGAAGGTGACGGCGCTCGAGCCCGCGCCTTCGGCAACAGACTCCACCGTGTTGATACCGGGCTGGTCATAAAGCAGCGGCGGATTGCTGTTCGAGCCGTTGATGATCGCGGCTGCGATACGCTGCTTCGATTGAATCTGAAACCAGTCAATCCCGTACCACCAGCTCGCCTGGTCGCCGCTCATCAGCGTGCCCTTGAATACGCACGCCGTCGAAATGCCGCCTTCGGCGCCCGTCAGCACGATGTTCCCGTACCCGCTCAGGATCGACGTGATCTGCGCGTTGTATCCCTGCGCCGGCCACGGCGTGACGCCGTACAGATAGCGATAAGCCATCGGCGCCAGCTTGTTCGACGCGCCGGGCTGGTTGACCAGCCACTGGTAGAAGAACGCGGCCGCCGTAAACTCCGTCGACGGCGCGAGCGGGCTCGGCACCACCGCGAACACCGACTTCAGCGTCGAGTAGTTCGCGAGGTTCGTCGAGCTCGTCGTGACGAAGAAATACGTTTTGCTGGTCGGTGACGAGTACAGGCCGGCGAGGATGTTCAGTGCCGAGGCGAGGTTCGACGTTGCGACCGCGCCCGTTCCACCTCCGCCCGAGAACGAGACGGTCGGCGCCGCCGTGTAGCCGGAACCCGGATTCGTGATCGTGATCGCGACGACCTTGCCGTTCTGCACGATGGCCGTGCCGGTCGCGGTCGCGCCCGAAGTCGGCGCGGAGAACGTAACCGAAGGTGCGGACGTGTAGCCCGACCCGCCATTCGACACGATGACGCTGCCGACCTCGTCCTTCGAGTAATCCCATGCCGCCGGCACGAGGTACGCGTAGAACACGTTCGGGTTGTTCGAGATCCACGTCGTCAGCAGGCCAATGCCTTGATCGACGCCGGTCTCGGCGCCGAGTTCGAGCACGTAGAAGCCGACGGCCGAGCCCTGGGCGAAGTGTGTCGCGGCCATGTTCGCGAGCTCGGTCGAGTTGCCGGCACCGCTCTGGATTGCCGTCAGATCGGATTGCAGGCCGATGTACTGATACGTGCCGGGTGTGAGGTTCGTGCCGCCCACCGAGACCGCCGCACCGCTGCGCTGAAGCTGCGACGGCACGGGCGCCCGGGTGACGGTGACGTTCAGATTGACGATCGTCGAGGTGATGGTCTGCGCCATGTTGGGCGGCTCCTGGGGTTATGCGTATGCGACGGAGACAGCGCCGCCGGTGCCCGGATTGATCACGATCCCGTTGGCGCACGGCCATTCCAGCGTGATCACCGAGCCCACGGCCGGATAGCCGCTTGCATACTGAACGATCGCGTTGGCCGTTGCGGCCGCGCCGGTCGTGGTAGCGTCATACGCGCCGAACGTGCCGCCCGTCGCAACGGCGAGCACCGTGATGCGCACGAGCGTGCCGGGAGAATTCTTGACGACGGTTGCGGCGCTGACGTCGAGCGCCGACAACGCGCCACCCGGGCGCGGGACGATGGGGTTCTGGGGCATTTCGATTACTCCTGGATGGTGGTGGTGATGCTGGCCGACAGGATCAGCCGCCGCGCGATCGCGTCAGCGGTTCCCTGGTAGTACGACGCGAGGATCGTCAGGGTCTTCTTCATCGCGAGCGCAGCGATCTCAACCTGCGTGCGCTTCTCGTCGCGAATCGCCGGCGAATTGCAGAAACCGAAATCGTCGGTGTTCAGCGAGTAGTCGATCAGCGCCGCGTAGAACTGGATCGCGCGCTGATTCGTGAATCCATAGAACGTGAGCCGCACGGTGTCGCGCATGAGCTGCGCGCTCGTCATCTGCTGCAGCGCCGTCGGCGGCGTCGGCGCGCCCGGCCACGCGTACGTCGGGAACGCCTGCAGCGCGGTCGTCTCGCCCGGCTCGATGTGCGCCGTCACATACGGCGGCTCGACGTTGTCCGGCACGAGGAACGACGGGTACACCGGCGCGCCGGCGAGGCTCGTCAGCGCCAGCCAGATTGGCAGGCTGTTCGAGACGATCGGCTCGACCGGCAGATCGGCTGCGCTCGCGACGAGCTGCGAAGCCAGCGCCGGATACACCGCGAAGCCGCGGTAGTGCCACAGGCCGGCTTGCTGGTAGTTCAGTCCGGTCTCGGCGAACGCGACCTGCAGCGTCGCACCGTCGACCTGCCACGTGCCGATCCACATCGTGCCCGGCGAAATCGTGTTGAGCTGCGCAATTTCCTGCTCGGCCGTGAACAGCAGCTTATTCGCAGCGATCGTCTGGTCTTCGTCCTGCCGGCGATCGGTCAGGATGTGCAGAGAACCGCTGAACTGCTGCGCGGTGCCGGCCGCCACCCAGAAGACGTAGCCGTCCGTGGGAAGCGTCGATTTCGTGTACTGCTGGAACGTGACAGTCTGGTTGCGCGAGAGCTGCTCGACGCCGGCCTCGAGCGCCGCGGCGAGATCGCCCGGCGCGGCCGCCGCTTCATCGATCAGACCCATTGGTTATCCATGCACGAAACGATGCCTGGTACAGGCCCGTGTCAACGAACTCCGCGCGCGCGGGGTTTTCCGCTGCGTACGGCCGCTTCTTCCGGTGGTTCACGCCTTCGTCGGCAGCCGCGATCGCCTGTCCGCTGGTGCCCTTCCATTCGCGCGCATCGAGGAAGTCGCGGAATAGCTCGCCAATCTTCCCAGTCGACACGTCCAGCGCCAGCCCGCGCACCGGCTTGCCTTGCGCAAGGCTCTCGATCTCGCCTGCCACCTCGTTCGCCAGAAGCTCGCCGATTTCTTCCTCGTACATTTCGAGGAAGATGCGCATCACGTGATACTCGTCCTCGATGAACGTCGCGACGTCGCCGGTCGTGACGCCCGGCTTCGCGCCGGCGCCGGTGTAGGCAACGTCGATGACGCCGAGGTGAAGCGTGAGCATCAGGAGACCCCGACGATGTCCGGTCCGAACTGCTGCGCGTAGGCGAGGTATTCCCTTCCCCACGGCGTCTTCAGAAGGTCAAGATCCTGCATCGTCAGGTTCTTCATGAAATCCGGCACGACGAGCGAATTCGACGTGCCGTTGTCGGCCGACGACTGCACGACGCCCGCTACGAACGCCATCATTTTGAAGTTCGTGCGCTGCGTCGTGAAGAACGTAGATGGCGGAATGTCCTGCGCGACCTTCAGCAGCCGGTGCATGCCGAGGTTGTACACGGCGAGCACGTAGACGATCGCCGGGAGGTCACACGGCGGCGACAACGCAAGGTTGACCGCCATCGTGTACGCCCACTGCAGATATTGCGAGTTCGTCGGCAGGTCGGCCTGAGGCACGCCCTGGTTGTAGACGAACGTCGTGAAGTCCGCGAGATTCGGCTGGGTCGGGTCGACGAAGGACATTTCAGACCGGAAGCTTGGTGTCGGTGCGGCCGTCCGGCGTCACCGACAACGAGAAGTTCACTTCGTCACCGGTCGGCTTCTGGCCGGGCGGGACGTCCTGCTTCACTTCGACCGAGGTCACGCTCGCCATGCGTCGGCCCTTGCCGCCGCCCTTCTTGTCGCGCGTGGCACTGTCGAAGGCGAGCGCGCTGCGCGTCGCTTCCTGCGCGGAGCGATGCTCTTGCGTGTCGACGAGCTGATCGTGCGCGGTGACGATGTGCGTCTCCGTGACGGGCTTGCCGACGCGGTAGAGGTAGCCCGAGAACTCGCTGATCTTGCCGTTCACCTGCGAAGCGTCGACGAACCCGAATTGCTCGAGGTGTCGCACCAGCGCCTCGATGACGGCACCCGACGCGCCGCGCGCGATCTCGCGCTGCTGGCCCGACGGGATATGCACGACCTGCGCCTTGCCGGCATGTTCGGGCGAGCGGAAGTGGTGATCGAGATGCTGCTTCGTGCAGTTGGCGATGAAAATCGACATGTCGTCCTCGGGAAAAAGAAAGGGGCACCGCGCAGGTGCCCCTTCAGGGTGGTGATACAGACTCTTGCTACGGTGCTGCTTAGTGCGGCATCGACAGGATCGTGATGCCCTCGGGGCGAACGCCCCAGCCGGACGTCACGCGCAGCTCCTGCACTTCGGTGATACCACCATCCGGGATCGGCGTCGGGATCTTGATCGGCGCCGCGGCGTCCGCGTACATCAGGTTCACCGCCTTCATGTTCGGCGTGATGTCCGCCGCCACGTTGGTATTGATGCCCGGAATGTCCGGCTTCTCGATCTCGGGGATCGTGAGGATCACCGCGTCCGAGCCGCCCGCACCCTTGCCTTGCAGCGTGTCGTCGAAGAACCATTCGATCTCGTCGCCCATTTCCTCGACGATGTTCTGAATGACCTGGCCGACCGTGGCCGTACCGGCGCCGGGCCGCTGATACTGCACGACCTGCACAATCGAGCTGTACATCAGCGGATAGAAGATGCGCTGCGGGCTGATGATGCGGATCTTGTTCTTGATCGTCCCGCCCGACTGGAACATGCGCATCTTGAGACCGACGATCTGCGTCAGAACCCACTCGGCCATCTCGCCGTTGTCGTAGTTTGTCACCGTCGTGTTGCCGTAGCTGTCCGGCGGCAGCGTCACGGCGGTGGCGCCGACGGTGTTCAGCAGGCCCTCGCCGTTCGCCGGATTGAAGCCGTACAGCAGGCCCGTGCGCATCTGCTGGAAGATACCCTGACGCTGCGCGAGATCCTGCGCGGCCGGCAGGCCGATCGAGTACGCAGCCGCGGCAGCCGTGTCGTGGTGATCCCACATCGCGCGCGTGCGGATCAGGTACGTGGCCGTCGAGTAGTACGTGGCGGTCAGCGTCGCCGACGGCAGCAGGTTCGGTGCGCCCTGCGATGCCTGCGTTTCGGTGCGCAGGTCGAGCGCGTTGATGTAGACGAACAGGTCTTCGCTGCCGATCTTCACGCGCGGCTTGCCGCCCGGAAGCGCATTGAAGGCGCCGGATGCCTGCGCATAGGTGACGATCAGCTCGGGCTCCGAGAAGCTCGGCGCGACCTTTGCCTGGGCCGGAAAGTAATTTGCCATGTCGGAAACCCCTTAGATCTGGATGATCGCTGCAGCACCCTGGGTCCAGGTGAGCGCACCGGTCCCCGAGTTGTAGCTGACGATCTTGCTGTTGGTGTTGACGGACAGCACCTTGCACGGAAGTGCGCCGGCGCCCGAGCTGTATGCGACCAGCTTCTGGTTCGTGAAGTCCCACGAGACCTGTTGGTTGATCGCGCCAGTGTCCAGGTTGCCGGCCAGCGTCGCATCGCACTGCACCGCGATGCGCGCATTCGAGCCGAGACGATAGAACATCGCCGTCATGCCCGCGCTGAGCTGCGGCACGTTGTTGCCCGGCGTCAGGATCGCGTTGTACGACCGGTTGATGACGGTGAAGCCCGTCACACCGGCGTTGTTCGCGGCGATCACCAGCGAGTTGCCGAGGCCGTTCTGGTTCGGCGCGGCGACGTTCTCGGTGACGGCCATGCCGCCCCAGATCGGCTGCGTAACCGACGCAGCGATAATCGCGCTCGCGAGCCACATGTTCGACGACGGATCGTCCATGACGGCGCCCTGGACATAGCCTTCCGTATCGACGCGGAAGGTGCCAGTCGGCGAGCTCGTCACCATCGGGTTGAACGAAATCGACATGGCTTATGCCCCCTTGGCTTGGCGGTTGAGCTTGCAGACGACGCCGGGTGCAGTGAAGTGCTGCATCCAGGAAGCAATGTCGCCCGTGAAGCGGGTGATCTGACGGCCCGCTTCGTCACGCGAGACGATCGGGATGAGGCGCCCGGCCGGAGCCGATGCCGGATTGCGCGCCGCGACTTGCGCATCGGCGTAGATCTTGTCCTCGATCACCTTGAACGAGGCACCGTCGAGCGCGTCGAGCTTGACGCCCTTCATGTCGGCGCTGTGCGGCGCGAGCTTCGAGGCGAGGCGGCGACGGTAGTCGATCGGGCTTTCGCCATGCAGCGGCACTGCAGCCGATTGGCCGAACATCTGCATCACCGAATCGGCGCGCATCTGCGCGCTGGCCAATGCGTCACGGTCTTCGATCGACAGCGGCTTCGTCAGCGTGGTCAGCGTTCCGTCCATGCGCTTGATTTGCGCGCGCAGGTCGGCGTTTTCGGTCTCGAGGCGACGTTGCGAGTCAGCACGCGCTGCGGAATCGGCGCGCTCCTTCTCTTCCCTCTCTTCCTTCTCGCGCTTTTCCTTCTCTTCCGACGTTTCCGCCGAATCGGCGCGACGTTCGGCGGCACCGGCAGCCTCGGCTTCGGCCAGCGCGCGCGCGGCGGCTTCCTCGTCCTCGTGCTCGGCTGCGCCCGCTGCCGCAGCGGCAGTCGGATCAGCGGCATCCGCTGCGAGCGGCTTCGCTGGCATCTGGTCGCCGCCCTTGTTCTCGATGGCGTCCATACGCGAGCAGACGCTGTCCAGGCGCTTCGTCAGCGCATCGGCCCATGCCGGGGCCTGTTCTTCCATACCATCCATTTCAGGATCTCCTGTGTTGACTCCGCTGGGCTCGCCGCCTTTGTCCCACACGCCCTCTTCGCAGATTGCGAGGTGGTCGAGATAGGACGGCTTGCCTTCAATGAGGACCGATTTACCGTCGATCTCGACGGCTTCGGCTGAGCCCGCGTCGCGGAAGATCACCGCGGGACTGGTCGACGCGTGCGACGTCGGCATCAGCCGGGCCGCGTCGTCGTCGAATACTTTCGCGACGCCGCGCACTTCCGTGTCGGTCAGGTACGGCAGGAAGATCGTGCCGATCGACCGGTCGCGGTACTCGTCGCTGTTGAGGATCGTTTTCTTCGGGTGTTCGAAGATCACTGGCAGCCCGTTGCACCGCTGCCGGAATTCCTCGGTCAGGAAGTTCTCGGGCGGTCGATACACGAACTCGTCGTGCTCGGTGCGGTAGCTGGTGCCGGTTCCGGTGATGCGCAGGTCGAACAGCCAGACGTTCTCGTATCGCTGCGGCGACAGCAACTCGCCGGCCGCCATGCGCTTCGCGATGTCCAGCTCGTTGCCGGTCAGCAGCTCGATCGTCTGCGCGACTGCCGGATGCATCTTCTCGGGCAGGCTGCCGGGCGCGACCCACTGCCATGCCGTGTGCTCGTCGTTCAGGACGGCCTTGAACGGCTCGGGAACGTTCTGCAGGAAGCAGGTGTACTCGCCCGCGCCTCCGGGAATTGCGTTGCGCCGCGCGGCCCAGCGCATCCCTTCCGGGCACCCGCCGATTTCCTCGACCGTCTCGCGCACCGCGGCTTGCTCGGGCGTTTCGTCGCCCTCGGCATGGCCGCCAGGCTGTTCCCATTCGCCGGTGTCGCTGCGCTGCACGAGCAGGAACAGCGGGCCCGGCGCGCGGAATAGGATGCCGGCGCATTCGGCGGACGTCTGCGCGTCCGCGCGCGCCGTATCGGCGTTCACGAACTCTTCACCGACCGCCTTCGGAATGCCGAGCGTGCTGTGGCCGTGCGCCGCGGCTTCCATCGCGCGGTGCTGCTTCTCGCTCACAGTCGGCATTTCAGGGTTTCCGGATTCGGGTTTCTTCAAGCGCGCGCCGGCCCTTCTCGGTCAGCATCTCGGGCGGCAGGTCGCGCAGGTTGTTCACGTACACGCCGTAGCAGCGGCAGAAAGGTTCCTCGGCCGGCTGCGTGATCTCGTCGAGGTAGCCGTCGCCTTTCGTGATCAGCCCCTGCTGAAGCGCCCACGAGCCGCGCACGACGTAGAAGCGCTTGTCGCGCTCCTTGTGGTCGGGCCGATAGTCGTAACCGGCTTGGCGCCAGTGCGATCGCCACATCATCGCGATCGCCTGCGTCTGCTCGGCGATGACCGCGTTGATCGACGACATGAGCTTGTGCCCCTGATCAATCGAGACGCGGCGTTCCTCGTAGCGCAGTTGCCGGATCGGCTTGGCGATGCTCTCGCGCACGTCAGCCTTTTCGACTGCGCGCGAGCCGCCGGCGGGCACCGACGACACCCAGCCGGCGAGACGCTGCAGCGATTGCTCGACTGCGCGCTCGCGGTTCAGCTTGATCAGATCGACGCTCGCGCGCACGCGCTTGTCGAGCTCGGGGCGCAGCGACGGCGTGATCCGCTCGATCGTGAAACGCGGCACGCCCGGGTGATACCGCAGCGCGCCGGTCTTCGATAGCGTGCGGTGGAACACCGCATCCATCGCGCTCTGCATCCGGTTGCGCATCTCGGCGTCGGTCGGCAGATCGGCCATTGCGGCGAATCGCAGCCGGCGCAGCCATTCCTGCAGACGAGCCGGGTCGTCATAACCGTATTCGGAGATGTCGCGGATGGCCTCGGTCAGCACGTCGTGGAACGTGCGGTTGATTGCGGGACGGACGCTCATCGCCTACTCGTGCGACGATTCGACGATCGGGTGCGGCTCGGCCATCGGTTGCGGCGGCACGTAGCTGGCGATCGCGTCATAATCCAGCTCAAGCGGCATCGAGAACATCAGCTTCCGCTCGTTCAGAATCTCCGCCAGCCAGCACGCGGCCTTCGCCTTGTTCTCAGGATCCAACAGCGGCGCGAGCACTTCGACCGCTGCGATTGCCGCCTTCGTGATGGTGTCGTCGACCTTGATGCGCTCGCTGTCGGGTTCGACCAGCAGATTCGGCCAGGTAGCGGTGAAAGCATTTTTCCACTCGTAGAAGGCCGTTTCGTAGGGCATCTGGCCATACAGGCTCGGATGCTTGCGCTGCATCGACGCGTAGAACTCGGGGCTCCATGCGCGGCGCATCACGATCGGATCGAGGAAGTCGTAGGCCGGCCCCATTTCGATCCGCACGCGGTCGATGAAGCGGGCGATCAGCTTTGCGTCCTCGGTGCCCTCGCCGAACCCTTCGGTCAGCGTTTCCTGGTTCAGCATCACGGCCGGCATCTTCGCCGACGTCGCGATGTCCTTCTTCACGTTGTTCAGCGCGAACTCGGCGGCATCGCGGATGTTCTTCAGGTCGATCGACTCGATGCTTTCCTCGAGGCCGATCGACATCACGTTGCCGGTCTTCGCACCCTTCAGCATGCGGCGCTTCAGGCTACCCCAGGCGAGCGCGACCTTATCGAGCACTGCGCCCGGCGACTTCATCTTGTAGACGAGCAGGCCGGCCTTCTCGATGATCGCATTGTTCGTGATCATCGCCTGCACGTACGACTTCATCGGGTACAGCGCGCGCTGGTAGACCGAACGGCCGACGAAGCCGAATGCGCTGTTCGTCCACTCGATGTAGATCGGCGCCTCGTTCAGCGCGATCACCGCGCGCGACGGATGGTAGTCGTGGTTCGCTACCTTCAGGAACTGCGGCTTCTGGAAGTCAGGCGCGTTCGGGTTCTGGTTCAGCACCAGCGAGCCGGCCGTATTCAGCGGGTCAAGGATGTTGAAGTACAGATCGAGCTCGTGCATGCGTTCGACCGGCAGCGGCTCGTCCGTCGGAAAATCGCGCGCGCCGACGATCAGCGATGCGATCCCATAGACACGCTTGAGCGTCATGAAGCTCTTGATGATCTCGTCGGCACCCACGCCACCGAGCTTCTTCCATTCCTTGCGGAAGGCGGCAACGAGATCGTCCTCGGGCGCGCCGGGGATCGTGATCTCGCGTTCCTGCGACAGCGCTTCCTCGTAGGGCGCCTCGGCCATCTTCGCGCCCAGCGGGTGGTAGCTGTAGATGACCTTGCACATCTCGTACGACGGCGGCGAACCGGGCTGCAGATCATCAGCGCCAAGCAGCCGCATCAACTCGGCGGACATCGCCGTGCCGACGTTCAGACTCGCTTGCGAGCCCTCGTCAGCATCGCCGTAGAAACCGCCCATTCAATAGCCCTCAGAATCGCCGAGGCTGATCGCCACGCCGTAGGTAAAGGTGTCCAGCAAGTCCATGTGGTGCGGCGTTTTCGTGCCGAGGCGAAAGCCGCAGATTTGCGACAGAAAGTGATTGCGCGTCTGCGCCTTGTATGTCACGACTTTGTCGTATGCATGGCGGCTCATCTTCACTTTGCCGCCGAACACATGGCCGCTCACGTTCAATGCGCGGCCTTCCTTGCCGAGCGCGACGAGTCTGCCGTCGATCGGGTATGCGGCAATCCCACGGCGCGCAGCCTGCTGCAGCAGCACGATTCCGCTGGCCTTGTCCTCGATCCACATGCCGATACTGCCCTCGCGGGCTTGCGTGGCTGCGGCCAATTGCTCAAGACGAACAGCTACGCTCGGCAGCCAGGCGTCGAGCAGCGCACCCTCAATCTGAAGCACATCCCAATCGAGGATCGTCAGGGGGGTGCCGGTAATTTTGTTGCGCGCGAAATACGTAACCGCTGTGCCGTCATGTTGCAGGCCATCTTTCAACGCAGTATCGACAACAGCGAAAACCTGATCGCAGCGGCTCGGATATTCCGGCGCAGCGCCTTCGATCAACAGCGAATATTCGGGGAAGAAGCTGTCACCCGCGCTCGCATCCCAGTCACCGTCAAGCCACGCCTTCACGAGCCACGGCGGCCCGGATGACTTCAGTCGCTCTACATAGTTCGGATCGGCGTCAAGCAACATCTGATTGTCGGTGACGCGCGACGGGATGAATACGCGCCAGCAATTCCGCTCTTTGTCGAAGAACGGTGTCATCGGGGGCGCCGGCATCACGTAGCGCTCTTTGAGCCACTGATGCCCGGGTCCACCGGGGTTCGCTGTCGAGCGCATGACACATGGGACGCCATATGGCGATCTCAGCGTTGCGCGCAGCTTGTCTATCGGATCCGGGCTCGACCAAGTCCCTGATTCGTCAACGCCGATCCAGGTGTACTGGTGCCCCTGATAGTTATCGGCATCCTCATCCCGCTCGAGGAATCGCATCTTCAGACGCGATCCGCACGGCATGATCCACGTGCGAATACCTGCCAACCATGAAGCGCCGAGACCCGGATAGATGGCCTTCGACCGCTGGATGATTTCCTCAAGCTGCGGCGTCGTACGCCGCACGATCAAGCCGCTCGCATAGCCGTTGCTGCGGCCGGCGTGCGCCGCCCAGTCGCCGAGCAGCGCATCGGATTTTCCGCCCCCACGCGCGCCGCCAAAGAGAACGTCTTCGACAGGGCATGACAGCAGCAGAGTTTGCGGGCCCGGTTGTGGGCGCCAGATTATCCGACCGGCTTGGTTGGCTGCGACTGAGCTTTGCGCGTCCATTCTTCCATGCTGGCCGCGACGGCCGGAGTGACGATATATCCGGGAGCGGTGCCACCAGCACCAGGATCAGTAAGCGCCGCTTCGCCGATACCATAGGCGTCGCGCTCGAGCCCGATCAGATTCTTCAGCGTCTCGGACAGCTTTTTCATTCCATCGACACGGCCAGGCAGCGAAATGACCTTCTGGTACATGTCGTTCAGCTTGTCCAAGCCCTTGTCGTCCGGATCGCGTAACAATTCTCCAAGCTGCTCGAACAGTTCGAAGTTATCGGTCTGCCCTTCGAGTTCGGCGAGTAGCCGAATCGTCAGGCCACGCGCACGGGCTATGTCGCTGCGATGTTCACCACGAACTTGCGCGATACGCGCCGCGTTGGCTTCGACGACCTCACGCTCCGTTACAGCCCGCTGGGCTGTTACTTCTGGCGTTACAGCCTGACGTGTTACAAGGTCTTCGGCCTTCGCCTTGATCTTCGCGGCAAGGTCGCGGGTCCATCCCTCTTTCTTCGCGCGGCGCGCGATGGCGACGTGATTGACGCCTTCATGGAGCGCAGCGATCTCGCGGAGAGACAGCACGCCGGCGCGGTATTCCGCCTCTATGCGCTCCCAATCGATCGGCTTCTGTTCACTCATGACAATTCTGGGTTTGCCCGCGCCTGCCGTTTTCGCGGCAGCGAGGACTGCCACCGGAACGCCACATCACGGACAGCGGCGGTTATCGCCGTGATCCGACGCACACTCACCGCTTACCGCGCCGGGCGGTCTAGCTTTGCGCCAGAAGGGGAAAAGAAAAAGCCCGCTCGAGGCGGGCGAATCGCACGGGGTGGCGCGCGATGGAGACATTGAAGAGAGCGGCCGGCGCTGATCTCCGGCTACAAGCCGCCCGTTTCCGCGGCGATGGCGCGTTCGCTCTCACGGCTGGCGACTGACGCTCCGGGGTAACGCCGGAGGTTGCGCATTTCTGCTGGCCCTGTCGGCAATCGCCATGAGTGAAAACGAAAAAACCCGCGAGGCTTTCACCTGGCGGGCTATTTTCTGCGGGCGCGACTCTCCCGCTTCATTCGCGAGAATAGTTCATCCCGCATCAGTTTACAAGCCCCTCCGCAACAAATTTCGGCCGAAGCATTGCCTTCGCCTCGTCGTAGTCCTCTTCCCGCGAGTCAGGAAACCGTGCGTTGTGCCACACCTTCGCGCCGACGTCCATGTTCTTCATGGCGACATTCACGGCGACCCGGTGCTTGATGCCGAGCTTGTGGATCAACGGCTCGACGCGCTCGCCGATGGTCTTCCGGATCTGGTAGTCGACGAGATCGTTGAGGTCGGAATGATCCATAAACTGCCGGCTGATCCGGAAATCGCGGCAGGTCGAATCCGAGCCGGCGTATGATCGGACCTCGGCAAAGCCGTTCGACCACCGGTACCAGTGATACAGGATCTCGTCGATCTCGTCGTATTGCGGAAGCGCGACGGCGGCGGCTGCGGTGAAGGTTTCGGTAGCGTTCATCGTGTTTCCGTTTGGTTGTTGGTGATTTTTCGAAGCTCGGCGCGGTAGGTCGCCTTCATCTCGAGGATTTCAGCGACGGTGAGCTTTAACGGGAGATGCGGGCCTTCGAGATGTTCGACTGCCTCGGTGCCGATCTTCAGGACCAGTCCGGCGCGGTAGGCGATCAGGTTGCCGGACAGGTGCATGTTGCACGGGCCGCATTGCTTGTTCACGTTGAGCGGATCGAAGCGGCTGGCGGGATTCGATCCGACCGATCGATAGTGGCCGGCGTCCCACTGCCCCTGCCATGTCGCCGGCCGGCCGCAGGAGATGCAGGGCAAACCGACGTCACGCGCGCGGATCCACCGGTTGAACACAGCCTGCAGTTCCCGCAGGTGCGTGCCGCGCGTCTTGGCCTTCTCCAGTGCCTCGCGAAGCGATTTGCGTTCGGCGCGCTGCGCGCGAGCCGCCTTGCGCGCCTTGTCCTTCTCGGTCAGTGCGATGGCGCAGGCCGGCGAACAGACCTTTTGCAGCGAGCGCGCGGGCGTGAAGATGAGGCCACATTCGCGGCACTTCTTCGGCTTCAGGGTGGTGCGCATCAGCAAAATTCCACCCCGAGCTCGGTGGCGGCATAGGCTTGAATCTGGTTCAGGTATGCCGAAAACTCCCCGACGCTCATCTTCGACGTCGACTTGCGGCGCAGGATGATCTCGCCATCGGGTAGCGTCAGCTCGTCCGAAATGCCGAATTTCCGCGCGAAGTATTCGTGCCAGGCATCCTTGTCGAACTGGCGTCCCTCGACCCATGCCTGCTCGGCGATCGCCTTCAACACGGCACCGAAATAGAAGCGGTTCTGCTGCTCGTTTCGTTGCTTCTCTTCGGCCGTCACGATGACGCGCAGCGGTTCGCCGCGCTCGGCGAATGACTGCGCGTTCGCGCGCACGAAGGCGACGACATGCGTCCAGATGCCGCCGTCGCGCAGGGTGAATTCGCGGTAAAGGGCGGTGCTCATGCCGCCTCCAGGCGATCGTGATCATCCCAGAGGTTGTGAATGCGACGCCCTGCCATATTTTCGGTGGGCGCATCGATAAGACCGGATGCGACTGCGAACGGATTCTTCGACCGCCGGCCGGCCTTCGTTCCCTTGGGCGTGAACGGTTTGAGTGCATCCGGCATACCGTTGGCGATACCCCATTTCGGGGCCCATTTCCCCATGTGCGCGGGCGGCTTCCACCCGGCGACACGCAACTCCGTCCGGTACATCCGCTTGAGCTCCTGAGCGCCGCCATGGCTGATTCCCAGGCGCTCGCCGATCTCCTGCGTCGTGAGCATGCCCTCCGCGTCGAGCAACTTCAGCAGCCGATCGCGGCCCGGCCGGAACTTGACGACGCCGGCGCGGGGCCGCTCAAGCCCGAGCTGACGACCCATCCTGCGCACCGATCCCGGGGTGTGCCGCGGGAACATCGCCATCAATTCCGCGCACGACGGTGCAGTGGCGTAGCATTCGCGCAAGAGGGCGATCTCCGTCGTTTTCCAATCGTTTTTCATGCTGTCACCTCCACCTCCATTTCGCCCAGCGCCGCATCGCGGATCGTCTGATATTCGCGGCGCAGTTCCGGTTGCTGGCATGCGCCTATGACCTTGAACCCAGCCGATGATGCGATCGCGTCGCGCGCGCAACGAACGACTTCGGATGGCAGCGCCGCCCCGCTGACGGACTTTCCACGCATAAGCAGCTTGAACGCCCATTCCGCCGTCGGCTCGCGGCGCAGCACGCGCTCTTGCGCGCGTCGAATCGTGCCGAGGTTCGCCTCGACCGTCGCGCGATCAGCCGGCTTCTGGTCGGTGATTTGCGGCGCCGTTGATGCCGCCTGTTCCGATCGAGCCTGCCGGCAGAACCCGACGAACTCGGGGAGCGTAGGCGGCTTCGGGAGCGCGGTCAGATTCTCGCGGCCAGCACGCATCTGATCGGCGCTGAGCTTCGCGAGCTCGACGCCCCACACGCGCTTGACCTCGGCCGTCTTCGAGCCGCGCCAGAGATCCGCGAAGCGCGCGCCGTAGAACGCGGCCATGGTCGCGAAGATCGTCTCGACCCACTTCTGCGGCACGGCCTGAACTGGCCACGCGGGGTCAGCTTCCCAGTCGTCCGGCGATAGCGTGAAGTTCGACATCAATGACCTCGGGTTCGGGTTTGTCGTGGGCGCGTTTGCGTCCGGTGAGTTCGGCGATCGTGTCGGCACGGTCGTCGTGATAGCTGCGATGCCCGTTAGCGGCCGGCGATGCGCGCGGCGGCCGGCGCACGCGCTCGATCTTCGAACGCACGAAGCTGGCATTGATCGGCCCCGGATCGTTGTCGTTGTCGCGCTCCTCGACTGCGAGCTCGTACGCTTTGCGCAGCTCGGCGGGCGTGATGGCCATGCCTGCGAGATCGATCACCTGCTGCTGGCTCGGCATGAGGTTGCGCACTGCCTTGCCACGCTCACGCTCCCATTCCCGCAGCGAAGTGGAAATCTCGGCGGCGGACAGCGTGCCGTCGCACGTGCTCACGCGCGAAGCTGCACCTACGCCGTCGTTAGAACCCTCGGGTTTAGGTTTACTTCCGGTTCCGGTTCCGGTTCCGGTGCCGTGACTCCGAGTGGAGTCCTGAGTTTGTCCCTCGCCTGTCCCGTGGGACAAATCCGGGACATCATCGGAAGGTCCGGCAGTCCTTTTCCGTTCACGCTGTCCTGCCTTCCGTGCACGCTCCTTCTCGCGCGCCGCGAGCATTTCGAGCACGCGCGTCACGATCGTGTTGTGGTACAGGCGCCCGTCGTCAGCCAGCCACCAGCCACGCATGAGCTTGTCGCGGTTCTTCACGAAGACGGTCGTCTTCATGCCGATGCGCGCGGCGATCAGTTCGTCGTTTGCGGGAAGCGAGCCGCACGGCTCCTGCTGCCAGGCGGTCGACCAGAGCATCAGCAGCCACGGCCGCAGGTCGGCCGGCGTGAGGGCCCAGGTATCGGATCGCTCGATGCGTTCGAGATCGAGCTCGAAGCGCCAGCCCTTCGCGCGCGTATCCGGCGGGTATGGGATTGCAGTCACTGCGCCTCCGCGGCGCCACGTTGAGCGAGCAGGATCAGCAGCCGGGCCATCATCGCGGCCGCGGCCTGCTGGTTGCTCAGCGTGGAAACGAGTTGAATCGCGTCGCGCACTTTCTGCGCGTCGGATTCGGTGAGAGGATTCGGGATCGCGGGCATGCCTATTTGCGCATCAGCCAACGAAGCAGCAGCACGAGCGCGACGACGAGGCCGAGCCATGCGACGGTCGCGATTTGCAGGGGCGTCATGCTGCACCTCCGTTCACCTCGGCGAGCCATTCGCGATAGCGCTTCATCTCGCGCTGGAACCGCGCGTGCGCATTCTTATAGCCGGCCGCCAGCCGGTCATAGTCGGCGCGATCCGGCCGCACGCATTCGTGTTCGTCAATGTTGGCGCCGTCCCAATCTTCGCGATGCTCGCGGCGAGTCTTTCGAAGGATGCGCAATGCTGCCTCGCGCGCGGCGCGCAGCGTTTCGACTTCCATCGAGCTGAGCCCGATCGACGCGAGTCGGCTGACGTTCTCCTGCGCGATTGCGGATTTTGAGGGGCGCTTCATTCCCCACCCCCGTACACGCCAAAGGCGAACGCGATCAGCGCGCGCACCCACATGTCGATGAAGAGTTCGAAAATCATGCGACCCTCCGCGGCACCTGACGCATCTCGGTCGTCTGCGCGCGGATCCGCTCGAGCGCATTCGTCGCCTTCAGAACGACGTCCATCGCGCCATTGATCGCTTCCGTCAGCTTCACGACGTCGTCTTCGGGAACCTTGCGGTCGGGCCGCGCGTGCAGCGTTTCGTCGCAGATGTAGTACAGCGGGTCGTAGCAGTTGCAGAACCGCATCAGCGCGATGACCTGGCTGAACTTGAAGTTCTCGTCGCCTTTCGGGTTGAGGCAGGCCTTCAGCTTCGCGTAGGCGCTTTCCGGTCGCATGTCCGGCCAGAGGTGGCATGCGATTTCCTTGATGGTCTTGCCGCTGTTGCTGACCATCAGCTGCAGCGCTTCGAATTCATCTTCGTAGAACAATTTGGTCTGCATACCTTTACCCCATTGACCCCTACTGCCCCCGCAAGAAAAACGCGTTTTAGGGTCCGATAGGGTTCCGCACGGTGGCGAAAAAAAAGGATGATCTGGGTCATCCGAACAAGAAAAAAACAATGGGCTATGCGCTATTCACGCAACCATCTTCGAGAGCTTCGAGTCGTCGGCAATGCGGCCGACGGGAGGCTGGACATCGTCCGATGCCTTTGCTCGCTCAATCAGATCCGCAAGGAACAGATCGGGGTGCTGCAGCTTCACCTCCGGTGGAATGCCGCGGTACTTCCAGTTGTGGACGCGTTGCGCGCCTCCCTTTTCGGCGTAGCCGAGGAGTCGGGCAACTTTCGAGGCACCTCCCAGGCGCTCGATGAGCTGCCAGTCCGGGTGCGGGGCGGTATCGTTCGTATCCATGCCGATATTAAACGTCATGTTTAGGAAATTTGCAAACACCGCGTGTATCAACAAGACGTTTACTCGCGAGAGAATCGCGCCATGGAAAAAGTGATGCATGAAACGGCGCGTCGGCTATTCGAAGCCGCCAAGAAAGCCCGTTCGGATATCGAGACGCCAGCCGACCTGGCGCGCGCGCTCAACCAGAGTGAGCAGACGATCAACAACTGGTCGTATCGCGGGAATGGGGTATCGAAACAGGGGCGCCTGCTGGCTCAGAAAGAGCTGGGGATCAGCGCGACCTGGATTGAGGAAGGGGCCGGTGCGATGTTCACCGCCGCTGAGCACAAATCCGGTGCGACCGGTGGGGCGGGCATGCGCCAAGATGAGGCGCTTATTAAGCGTTTGCTTCCAGACGACAAGGGTAATGTCGTGACATGGGAGCGGCCGGAAGATCTCGAGCCCGACGAGGATCGAGTCTGGATCGACCGCTATGACTACAGATTCTCGGCGGGGACAGGCTTGATTCAGTGGGAGATTCGCCAGAAGAAGGCACTGCCGTTCGACATCGGCTTTTTCAAGGCGCTCGGCGTCAAGCCGCAGGATTGCAAGCTCGCCCAGGTGCACGGCCCGAGCATGGAGCCCTACCTCTTCAATCGCGATCTTATGATGATCTGCACCACGCGCAACCAGGTGCGCGATGGCCGGATCTACGCGGTGTACTTCGAAGAAGAGGCGCTCGTGAAGCAGGTCTTCAAAGAGCCCGAGGGCGCGCTGCGCCTGCATTCATACAACACTGATTTCCCGGATCGCGTCATCGCGGCCGACCAGCTCGCGAGCCTTCAGATCGCTGGCGAAGTCATGTATCGTTCGGGATCAGGGCCGGCCGGCGGCAACTGAGATAGGTGAGACCATGAAAAATCAAACGATCCAAGCAACCGGGAAGGATGCGAAGATGCTCTCTTTGTTCGGCAGCCTTGTGATCATCGGGTCGGTCTTTCTCATCTTCATGAATTCGATCCCAGGCCATAGCCGACTTGCCGTCTGGGGAATCGCGCTCGGCGTCGGCATTCGCCTGTTCGCTCGCGCACTGACCTGGTGGAAGTACCGCTAGCCCGATCGCCCGCTTCACCCTATCCAAGCCCGCCGCGCGCGGGCTTTTTTGCGCCCGCCCGACCCTTCCCGCTTTCCCTACACAAAAAAACATAAACACCGCGTTTGACAGTCGTATAAACATGGTGTTTAATGGAGTCCATCGCAGCACTGATCGCTGCACCGCTCCGGCGGAACCGCTCTTTAACAACCGAAGGTACGCAGGAGCCTCCCTCACGGGACTCGCCCTGCCGGCGCGATCAGCGTCGTGAATCAGGACAGATGAACCGCGCTAGGCCGACGCTGGCTACCGGACAGATATCTGAACGAACCTGATGCAAGACAGCCAGCAGCACGTGACCGATGGCATGGTAATCGGCACACAACCTCGCGCGGCCCGGAGCCGGCACGGCCGGGAGTAGCCGGGCGCGCGAGTGGAAGCAGTTCTGACCGGTGGCGGTTCGATCTCCGAGGCGCCACCGGTGAGAGCTGGAGCAGAGAGCAGCATTCGACGTTTAACATCCCAATTTACTTAGTAGTTCTTCCGATCTGGAGTTTCCATGAACATGCCCACCCCCACCGCTGCCACGATTCCCCAGCTCGCCGAAGGTGAGATCTACGTCGGCGTCGTCGCCAACACAGCCGGCGAGCTGCATCACGTCATTCTGCTGGCCGGCGACAACGACGACGCCACCTGGCAGGCGCAGATGGAATGGGCGAAATCGATTGGCGGCGACCTGCCGACGCGCATCGAACACCTGTTCCTGTTGGCGAATCACCGTGATCAGTTCCAGCCGGACGCCTACTGGTCGAACCAGCCCGATACCGACCCGGGCTACTCCGGCTGGGCGTGGTACCAGAACTTCACCACTGGCAGCCAGTACTACACCCGCCAGGACGACGAGTTGCGCGCCCGCGCCGTCCGCAGATTGCCCATTTAACCCTTCATCCATTTCAACTGCATGGAGGGTGCGATGCATCTGAACAATTCGACGGTCGGAAACGTCCGCACCCTCCCGGCACGGAAGGATGCGAGCGCCGAACGCCAACAAGCAGCGTCCGACGATGCGGCGCTGGCGCGCGACGAGCGCAATGAAGAAATCGCCGAGCGCGTCACGTTCGACACGCTCGAGATCTCGACGACTGACTGCGCGGTGATCGATGCTGCGCTGGCGCGCGGGCGCATCGAAGACGTGTATGCGGTGTGGGGAATCCTTGTCACCGCGCGCGCTGCCGAGATCGCGCGCCGCATCGCGGCCGCAGACCTCTCGGCTGTCGCGCCGCGCTTCGCGATGACGTATTGCTCATCATGCGGCGCGGAACTCGGACCGGGCAATGCTGGCATCAGCCACTGCAGCGATCACGGCGCGCCGGCGCTGCGCCTGCTGCATGGAGCGTGACATGGCCCGCTTCGTCGTGGGCGCGATCGCCCTCCTGATCTTCTGGTTCGTCGTCGAGATCGCCCTCGCTCTCAAGCACTGGAACGACGACGAGCACCACCGCGGCTGAGCCGCAACAATCACACCGAGAGACCACATGGGACAGACCAACCACACGTCGGGGTCGTGGGAAGCATGCGAGCCTGGCGATTACCTCGACTACGACGGCAACTGCATCGTCGTGCTCGGCGACGACGTTCGCATCTGCATCGTGCTCGGCACCAGCGACGAATCGAGGGCGAACGCGAAGTTGTGCGCGGCGTCGCCCGACCTCGTGACTGCGCTGCGCCTAGTCGCATCGAAGACCGTGCTCACATCCGGCATCCGCGCTGTTGTCGACGCCGCACTCGGAAAAGCGGGTATCTCGGCGCCGATGCCGGATTCCCTTCGCCACGTGCGCATCTGCGGGGAAAACCTGTGATGCGCGCCCTTTCGATTTATCGCCCGGCGGCCGACAACTCGCTTCTGCGCACCGCCACGCGTGCTCCACGCATGCGCCGCGCTGCCGAGGCCGGCGCGTGGATGGCCGCATATGGCTTTGCGATCGCGGGCCTCTGGTATGGCTCGCTGCTCGCCGGCCCCTATCTGCGGAGCCTCGGATGACGCTGATCGACCACGCCTGCGCGGCGCTCGATCGCCTGTACGAGCGCCATCCCGTCCGCGCCATCGCACTGATGATCGTCATCGCCTTCGTGTGCATGCTCGCGATCGCGGCGCTCAATCAGGACGGCTCGTCCGTCGTATCCATTCCTGTGAGGACCGCATGACCATCACCACCGAACTGACCGTCGTTGAACGCGCCGCCGTCGCGCTCGGCGCGAGCGAGCGCGAGAAGGAAATGCTCGCGCTGGTCGCGAAATCGAACGACATCGTCGAGATCAAGAACGCGGCTGGCCGCGATCAGTGCCATGCCGCGGCGATGCTGCTACGCACCGCGCGCACGTCGATCCGCAAGGTCGGCAAGGATGCACGCGACGACGCGACGAAATTCTCGAAGGCAGTGATCGCCGAGGAAGACCGCCTCGTCGCGCTGATCGAACCGGAAGAAACGCGCCTGATCGGCATGCGCGACGTGTGGGACGAGGCGCGCGAAGCCGAGAAGCGCCAGAAGATCGAAGCCGAGCAGCGGCGCGTCGCGGCGATCCGCGAGCACATCGACGACATCCGCGCGATCGCCGTGCGCGCCGTCAGCTTCGCCTCGTACGTCATCGCAACGGAGATCGAGGATCTGGAAGCGCTCGGCATCACCCTCGACCGCTTCGCCGAGCTGACCGGGGAGGCCGAGGCCGTGCGCGGCGCAACGCTCGACAAGCTGCGCGAGCTGCATACGGCCGCCGTCGAACGTGAAGCCGAACAGGCGCGACTCGCCGCCGAGCGCGAAGCGCTGAAGCGCGAACGCGCCGAGCTGGAAGCGCAGCGCCAGCGCGAAGACGCCGAGCGCGCGGAACGTGAGCGCGTCGAAGCCGCGGCCCGCGCCGAGCGCGAGCGTGCCGAGGCCGCCGCGCGCGCGGAACAGGAACGCGCCGAGCGCGAGCGCCGCGAATTCGAAGAGGCCGCCCGTCGTGAACAACAAGCGCACGAGGACGCGGAGCGCCTCGCCGCGACGCAGGCCGAAGAAAAGCGGCTCGCCGAGCAGCGCGCCGAGCAGGAGCGCCGCCAGGCTGAACTCGACCGCGCCGAACGTGAGCAGCGTGAGCGTGAGGAAGCGGCAGCAGCCGCTGCACGCGCCGAAGAAGAACGCCGCGCGCGCGAGGCCCGTGAACGCGACGAAGCCACCGCTCGCGAACAGGCGAAGCGCGAACGCGAGGATTTCCTCGTGCAAGGCCCGGGGCTCGACGCGATCGTCGCGACGCTCGCCGCGCACTACAGCGTCGAACAGTCGACGGTCCTCTATTGGCTGTTCCTCTACGACGTTCCCGCTACAACCGCACCCGCAGCAGCCTGACCCACCCACAACGCGCGGCCGAGTCTCGCGCACATGGAGAAAACGCAATGTCCGAAGTGACCACCCTCACCCCGATCGAGAACATCACGCCGATCACCGAGATCCCGAACACGTCGGTACCGGCGAACTTCAGCTCGGCGTCGCTTGTTCTCAGCGATGACGCGATGGAGCGCATGCTCCGCATCGCCGACATGATGGCGAGCGGCCGCGCAACGATCCCGAAGCATCTGCAGCAGAAGCCGGGCGACTGCTTCGCGGTGTGCATGCAGGCCATGCAGTGGGGCATGAACCCGTTCGCGGTCGCGCAGAAAACGCACCTTGTCGGCGACACGCTCGGGTATGAGGCGCAGCTCGTCATCGCCGTGATGAATTCGTCGCCGGCGCTCGCGACACGCCTCAACTATGCCTGGTCGGACAACTGGGACGGCGTTGTCGGCAAGACCGACAACAATGCCTCCCATTGGGCCGAAGTCTGGGCCACTGTCAAAGGCGAGACCGAGCCGCGTGTGCTTCGTGTGTCGATGGCGCAGGTCGGCAAGGTGCGGAACTCCCCGAACTGGGAAGCCGATCCGCGTCAGCAGCTCGCCTATCTCGCCGCAAAGCGCTGGGGCCGATTGCACGCACCGGACGTCATCCTCGGCGTGTATACGCCCGACGAGCTGCAGGACGGCATCGACTACGGAACCGGCCAGCCGATCAGCACGCCGCGCGCAACGCCGACGCAGATCGCGCGGCAGGCGGCCGACAGTACGCGCGTCGAGCGCAACGACCAGCACGCCGACATCATCAAGCAGCTCGAGAACGTCGCGAACCAATACGGCTCTGACGCGCTCGCCGAATCGTGGGCCAAGCTCACGAAGGAAGACCGCAAGGCTATCGGCACCGACGAGCTCAACCGGCTGAAGAAGCTGGCTGCGACGGACGCGACGCCTCAGGCAGAGGGCCACGAGGTGGATCCGGAAGCCAAGGGCGGCGCCGACGGCGAGCAGTCCGAACGCGAACCGGGCGGCGACGATGAGTGAAGCCGTCGAGATCTATCGCGCGATGGGTGACCACCGTAAGGCTCTGCGCGCGAAGTATTGCGTGCCATGTCCGCGCTGCGCTGAGGTTCGGCCGAAGGCTCACCCGTCCATCCTGCTGCCGAAGCAGCGCTGCCGCGTCGACGGATACGTCGATCCGCGGCCCGAGCTCACCGACGAGCAATGGAGCGCCGCATGAGAACGAGCATAGACCAGCGAACCGATGCCTGGTACGCGGCGCGCGCCGGCCGAATCACGGCAAGCCGCTTCGCGGACGCGATCGCGTTCACGGGCGGCGAGCCCGGCGACGTGTACAAAACCGGCCCTAAGAAGGGCCAGCCGAAGCCGCGCCAGTCCACCGGCGCGCGCGACAAGTACATGCGCGAGATCGTGTTCGAGCGGCTCGCCGCGACGTCGACGCACGAGGTCGGCGGCCGCGCGACGAAATGGGGCGAGGAAGTCGAGCCTTTCGGTCGCGAGCAGGCCGAGCTCACGACCGGCTACATCATCGCGCCCGGCGGCTTCTTCACGCACCCGCGATACGAGTTCCTCGGCGCGTCGCCGGACGGTCTGATCAGCGACGACGGCGGCTATGAATCGAAATGCCCGATGGATGAGGCCGTGCACATCAACACGCTGCTGAACGGCATGCCGGCCGACCACGTCGACCAGGTGCAAGGCGGCATGCTCGTCACCGGGCGTCGCTGGTGGCTGTTCGCGTCGTACGACCCGCGCGTGCCCGAGCCGTACAGCCTCTACACGCAGATCGTGCTGCGCGACGACGCGTACATCGACGGCGTGCTGCTGCCCGGCCTGCTGCAGTTCGAGGCCGAGGTGAACGCCATGATCAAGCGTCTGAAGGAGAAGGCAGCATGATCGAAGTGATCGAGAAGCACCTCGGCGACGTGCGCGAGGCCACGGCGAAGGCGATCGCCAATGCGGTCGGCCTCCCCCAGATCGACATCACGAAGGCCCTGCACAAAATGACCGGCGTCGGCACGGTCGAGCGCGAGAAGCGCGCGGGCGGCGGCAACGAATACGTGTACTGGCTCGCGGGTGCGGCGAAGCCCGCACCGCAGGGCGGCAACACGCCCCCGGCCGCTCCGGCTTCGCTGGCCGAGGCTGTCGCGAACCTGCCGCCCGCAGCGGTCGGTGTTGTCGACGCCGAAGTCCGCATCTGCGACCTGCTGGCCGACATCGACCGCCTCACCGCCGAGCGCGACGCCGCGCAGTTGAAGGCCGACACCTGGCGCGCGAACGCCGCGACGCTCGAGGCACGGATCGACGAGCTGACGCTGGGCCCGGTCGGCGCACATGCGCCGCTGTTCGTGACGGTCGGTCGCAAATGCAAACCGAAGCGTCACACGTCGCTCGAGAAAGCGCAGCAACGCGGCAGCGCGCTCGTACGCAGTGAACAGGAATCGGAGGTGCTCGTGCTCGAACCGGTCGGCCGGATCGTGCGCGGGACGCAGTGGATGCCTCGCTGATTCAACAGAGCCTATCCCGCGCGGCTTACCTCGGTCCGCGCGGCATTCGAAGGGCGCCGATCGGCGCCCTTCTCTTTTCCGGAGAAACCATGCAGATCCAGCTTCCCACGCTCGCTGAAGGCGAGATCTACCTCGGCGGCTTTGTCGACAAGAACGGCGATGTCACGCACACGATCCTCCTTCCCGGCGACAACGGTCGTGCCTCGTGGCAGGAGCAGATGGAGTGGGCCAAGAGCATCGGCGGTGATCTGCCGACGCGGGCCGAGCTCGTGATTGCATACGAGCAGCACCGCGACCTGTTCGAGCAGGCTGCCTACTGGTCGAACCAGCCCGACACCGATCCCGGCTACTCCGGCTGGGCGTGGTTCCAGTACTTCGACGTTGGCCACCAGGACGGCAGCCGCCAGAACTGCGAGTTGCGCGCCCGCGCCGTCCGCAGATTGCCCATTTAACCCTTCGTCCATTTCCCAACGGAGCATGCAATGACGATCACGCTGGAACAGCTCGAAGCAGATCACGCGCGCATCGGCGCGATGATCGACGAGTTCAAGAAGCAGCCGCGAGCAACCGAGTACCACGTCGACGCGGTGACGATCCCGCTGGCCGCTGGCGAGCGCATCGCCGGGCAGATCCTCCTCGAGGACGGCTCGCTGAGCCACTACCTGATCCTTTTGCCTGGCGATGCCGAGGATCTGGACTGGGAAGCGGCGAAGGCGTGGGCAGCCGAGCGCGGCGGCGAACTGCCGACGCGGCGCGAACAGTCGCTCCTGTTCGCCAACCTGAAGGGGGAATTCGAGTCGACCTGGTACTGGTCCGGCGAGCGTCACGAATCCAACTCCGGCTGGGCGTGGTGCCAGATCTTCTACAATGGCACCCAGCTCAGCTACCACCAGTGCAGCGAGTTGCGCGCCCGCGCCGTCCGCAGATTTATCCCTTCAGTCTTTTGATCATTTGACCCACCGTGGCTCTGCACAACCAACTCCCGATATATCGAGCGGCCTACGGGCTGCTCGATGACGTCACCACCCTGGTCAAGAACATGCCCCGCGACTTCAAGCGCAGCATCGGCGAGAAGATCAGCGCGGAGTGCATCGAGATCATGGTGCTGGTGTTCCGCGCGAACGTCGCGGCCGACAAAGCGCCGCACCTCGTCGAATTGCTCGAGCGCCTGCAGGTGATCGAGCTGCTTCTTCGTCTCAGCATGGACAAGCGCTTGATCGCCCGTGACGGGTACGCGGGCGCCGTCGAGAAAACGACGAGCATCGGAAAGCAGGCCAACGGCTGGAAAAACGCCGCAAACCGTCGCCCGCTCCGCTAAGGTCAAGGCCTTCGCGGCTGAGCGATATATCAATCTGGTCGTGCCGCTGGCCCACAAGGCCACCGCCATGCGCAATGAGGAAACCGGCCGCCGGCGTGCGGAAAGGTCCAGCGCAGTTTCCCGGCTGAGCAATCGGCCGAGCGACGTAGATCGCACGATACCTCCGGCTGGGCGTGGTACCAGAACTTCAACAATGGCAACCAGAACAACAACCACCAGAACAACGAGTTGCGCGCCCGCGCCGTCCGCAGATCGAGGGCCACTTTCGTTCGCCGAGCTGGTCGAAGCGTATCTCGACTGCCGGCGAACGAAGCGAAACAGCAATGCAGCGCTTGCGTTCGAAATGCGGCTCGAACGCAACCTGCGCCGACTGTACGACGAGCTGGTCGACGGCAGCTACACGCCTGGCCGCTCGAAGTGCTTCGTCATCACGAGACCGAAGCCGCGCGAGGTTTGGGCGGCAGCGTTTCGCGATCGCATTGTGCACCACCTGCTTTACAACCGGATCGGCCCGCGCTTCGAGCGGTCGTTCATCGCCGACTCGTGCGCCTGCATCAAGGGGCGCGGCACCCTGTACGCCGCGCAGCGCCTCGAATCGAAGGTGCGTTCGATCACGCAGAACTGGTCGAAGCGCGCGTTCTATCTGAAGTGCGATCTCGCGAACTTCTTCGTCAGCATCGACAAGCGGATCCTGCTCGACCTGCTGCTCGCGAAGATCTCCGAGCCCTTCTGGCGCGCGCTGACCGAGCGCGTGCTGATGCACGATCCACGGGCCGACTTCGAATACCACGGCGACCCGGCGATGATGCAGCTCGTGCCGCCGCACAAGCGCCTGATGGAACAAGCCGACCACCTCGGCCTGCCGATCGGCAACCTGTCGAGCCAGTTCTTCGCGAACGTGTACCTCGACGTGCTCGATCAGCGCGCGAAGCACGTGTTCGGCGCGCGGCACTACATCCGGTACGTCGACGATTTCGTGTTCCTGCACGAGTCGCCTACGCGCCTGAACGCGATCCTCGCCGACGTCACCGCCTTCCTACCGGCGCAGCTCGGCGCGCAGATCAACCCACGCAAGACCATCCTGCAGCCGATCGACCGCGGCATCGACTTCGTCGGCCAGGTCATCAAGCCGTGGCGCCGTGAGACGCGGAAGCGCACGCGCAACGAAGCATTGCGCCGCGTCTCCGAGACGCCAGTTGCCGACCTGATGCCAGTCGCGAATTCGTATTTCGGGCTGCTGCGCCAGGCAACCGCCAGCCATCAGGACCGCGTCCAACTGGCCAATCTTCTCCGGTCGCACGGCAAAGCCATCGACTGCGATCTGACAAAAACCTATCGGAGCTCCCACGCATGAAGCGCGACATGATCACTCTTCCGCTCGATCTCGGCAGCGAACTGATCGTCGACAACTTCGCCGGTGGTGGCGGCGCCAGCACCGGCCTCGAACGCGCGTTCGGCCGGCCGGTCAACATCGCGATCAACCACGATCCCGAAGCGCTCGCGATGCACGCTGCTAATCATCCGCATACTAAACACTACTGCGAAAGCGTGTTCGACGTCGATCCGGTCGCGATCACCGGCAACCAGCCGGTCGGCCTCGTCTGGCTGTCGCCTGACTGCAAGCACTTCAGCAAGGCGAAGGGCGGCAAGCCCGTGTCGAAGAAGATCCGCGGGCTTGCGTGGATTGCCCTCCGGTGGGCCGCGACCGTGAAGCCGCGCGTGATCATGCTGGAGAACGTCGAGGAATTCGTGACGTGGGGCCCGCTTGGCGCCGACGGCCGGCCGTGTCCGAAGAATCGCGGCCGCACGTTCCGCTCGTTCGTGAACGCCCTCGCACGCCACGGTTACCACGTCGAGCACTGCGAGCTGCGCGCGTGCGACTTCGGCGCGCCGACGATCCGCAAGCGCCTGTTCCTGGTCGCGCGGCGCGACGGGCTTCCGATCGCCTGGCCGACGCCGACGCACGGCGATCCGAAGAGCGCGGCCGTGCGCGCCGGCAAGCTGCAGCCGTGGCGCACCGCGGCCGACTGCATCGACTGGTCGATTCCCTGCCCGTCAATCTTCGAGCGGGCGCGGCCGCTGAAGGACGCGACACTGCGCCGCATCGCACGCGGCATCATGAAGTTCGTCGTGAACAGCGCAGAGCCGTTCATCGTGCCGATCGCGCACTACAACGGCCGCGACAGCGTGCACGCCGGTGATGAGCCCCTGCGCACCGTCACCGCGCACCCGAAGGGCGGTAGCTTCGCCGTCTGCGTGCCGCATGTCACGAAGTTCCGCGCGAACAGTATCGGGAGCGCCGCCGACGCACCGCTCCACACGGTCACCGCTGGCGGCGATTGTGCGCGGCCGGCCGGTGCCGCGCACGCAATGGGTGTCGTTGCCGCTACGCTGATCCAGACCGGCTACGGTGAACGGCCCGGCCAGGCGCCGCGCGTTCCGGGCCTCGACAAGCCGCTCGGCACCATCGTCGCTGGCGCGGCGAAGCATGCCGCCGTGACCGCGTTCCTCGCGAAGCACTACGGCGGCCATGAGTCGCCGGGCTCAGCGCTCGACGCATCGATCAGCACGATCACGACGCAGGACCACCATCACCTGGTCACGTCGAACCTTGTGAAGCTGCGCGGCACGAGCCGCGACGGGCAGCCGGCCGACGAACCGCTGCACACGATCAGCGCTGGCGGCACGCATCACGCCGAGGTGCGCGCGTTCCTGATCAAGTACTACGGCGAAGGCGGCCAGTGGCAGGACGCGCGTGAGCCGATGCACACGATCCCGACCCGCGACCGTATCGGCCTGGTCACGATCCACGGCGAGGATTACGCGATCGTCGACATCGGCATGCGCATGCTGACGCCGCGCGAGCTGGCCCGCGCGCAAGGCTTCCCCGACAGCTACGTGCTCGACCCGATGGTAGAACTCCGGCGCAATCAGAAGGCAATGCAGCGCACGCGCAAGGGAGCACATGCGCCGGTCGTCTGGAAGCGCGCGCCGCTGTCTAAATCGGCGCAGGTGCGCATGATCGGTAACAGCGTATGCCCCGACGTTGCAACCGCGCTGATCCGCGCGAACTTCTCTCATGAACAGCAGCTCGCGCACGTCGCGGCGTAATCGAGGACCACCTCATGACCACTGAAAATAGCCGCGCTGCTGCGCTGACGGTAGAGCACTTAACGACGCTGAAACAGGCGGCGCTCGCAGCTACGCCGCAGGACATTGACGGTGCAGAACGAATCGAAAGCCGGCCCGATGGCAGCTATATCACATGCCCTGCGTGCGAAGGCGAAGGCTGTCTTCCGTTCGAATCGGATTACTGCAATTACGACCATGTCGCGATCGGCGTGCAGTTTTATGGCGTCGGCACCGAGCCGGGCGCAGCCGAGGCATATTTCCGAGCCGCGAAGCCGGCGACGATCCTTGCGTTGCTCGACCGACTCGAACGCGCTGAATCGGCTCTTCCTGCATCCTCCATCGACCAACTGAAGCGCTTCGCCGGGCTGGTCCTGAAGGATCACCGAAACGACGGATATCCGGGCGACGTCGACGGCGACGCTCTGCAGCGGTACGCAGAGCAGTGCGGCCTGATCGAAGAACGTAAGGTCGACGAGCCATGCACTCCCTGCTGCTCATGCGCCGACGTCGGCCAGTTCCCCGCCGTTTGCTACTTCAACACCGATCTGGGCAAGGCAGCCATCAATGCCGCACGCGCGGGAGAGTGACATGTCTATCGTGACGAACGCAGAGCTCGTTGAACTGACGGGCGGCCTGAAACAGGGAGCAGCGCAGGCGCGCTGGATCAAGAATGCGCTCGGCATCGATGCGCCGCGAAAGGCGGATGGTCATCCCATGCTGACATGGGAGCAGGTCAACCAGCCGCGCACCGATGCGACGCCGCGCACGCAGCCGAAATGGAGAGTCGCAGCATGAAGAAGCACCGGGAACGTGACGGCCTCCTGCCGCGCATGGAGGCGCGGAAACGGAAGGAAGGCTTCACGTACCGCTACCACCCTGTCGGCAAGAAGCCGATCAACCTTGGCCAGGACCGGCTGATCGCGATCCGCAAGGTGCTCGACATGCTCGGCGCCGGCGATGACATTGGCACGATCGCGCGGCTCTGGGAAATGTTTCAGGAGACGCCCGGATGGAAGCGCTATTCGCAGTACACCCGCGACGACTATAAGCAATGCAGCGGGCCACTGCTCGAAACGTTCGGCGATATGCGTGCGGCCGACATCGACGCGACACACGTCTCGCGCTACCTGCGCGTCGAGCGCGCCGCCGCGCCCGTGCGCGCGAACCGTGAGGCCGCCCTGCTCTCGAACTTGATCGGCCTGGCGATCGACCGCGGCGAAGCGAAGCACAACCCCTGCCGCGAGGTCCGCCGCAACGAAGAACAGCCGCGTACCGAAGCGCCGGATCCGGAAGACTTCCGGGCATTCGCCGCCTGGGTAGCATCGCTCGGCGGACAGAAGGCAGTCATCGGCATGGCCGCTGAGTATGCCGCGCTCGCCGGCAATCGGAAGGTCGAGTTCCTCGATCTCGCGTGGCCGCAGATCGACGAAGCCGCAGGCGAGATCCGCGTGAAGCGCGCGAAGCAGCGCGGCAAGAAGCGCGGCGAGGTGATCGAGCATATCGAGATCACGCCGGCGCTGACGGAGCTGATCGAGCGACTGCGCGCGGCTCGCAAGGACGACTGCCTGTACGTGTTCTCGAACCGGTACGCAACGCACTACACGCCGGCCGGGTTCAAGACCGAATGGTCGAAGCTGATGAGCAAGGCGCTCGAGCTGAAGAAGATCGGAAGGCGGTTCACGTTTCACGACCTTCGCGCCTATTACGTGACGCGGCATAAGGCGGAACGCGGCGCATTACCGGATCTGCACGCGAATCCGGCAACGACGGCGCGCGTCTACGATCGAACGAAGATCGTAAAACGGAGAGGAATGTAATTCCCAATTTGGGAATTTCAAAACAAAAACGGCACTGGATAAAATCTCAGTGCCGTTTCTAACTGCTTGATACTGCTTGGAATTCTGTGGGGTGGCTGATGGGACTCGAACCCACGACGACAGGAATCACAATCCTGGACTCTACCAACTGAGCTACAGCCACCACTGATACTGCTTGCTTCTCTTCGCTGTTTTGTTTCAGCAGCGAAGAACAAGATTATACGAAGTCTTTTGAATCTTGCAAAGCCTTTTTTTCAAAAATTTCTTCGGCTTCGATCAGATGCGCGCGCGCCTCGTCGAACACGGCCAGATCGCCGCGTGCGAGCTTCTTGTTGTCGGACAGCACGCGACGCCAGCCACGCGCGCCCGGCATGCCGCGATACAGCCCGAGCGCGTGACGCACGATCGCACCGAGGTAAGTCCCGCGCTTCAGTTCCGCCGCGCAGTATTCGATCAGTTGCGCTTCGGCCTCTTCGCGCGTCGGCACCGCAGCGGTCGATCCGTAGAAGCGCGTATCGACTTCGGCCAGCACAAACGGGTTGTGATACGCCTCGCGGCCCAGCATCACGCCATCGACGTGCTCGAGATGCTGCGCGACTTCGTCGAGCGTCGTGATGCCACCGTTGATCACGATCTCCAGAGACGGAAAATCGCGCTTCAACCGATACGCATAGTCGTACTTGAGCGGCGGAATCTCGCGATTCTCCTTCGGCGACAGCCCCTTCAGGATCGCGTTGCGCGCATGCACGACGAACGTTTCGCAACCGGCTTCGGCCACCGTGCCGACGAAATCTCGCACGAACGCGTAATCCTCGACCGCGTCGACGCCGATCCGGTGCTTGACCGTCACCGGCACCGACACCGCGTCGCGCATCGCCTTCACGCCGTCGGCGACGAGTTGCGGTTCGTTCATCAGGCACGCGCCGAACGCGCCGCGCTGCACGCGCTCGGACGGGCATCCGCAATTCAGGTTGATTTCGTCGTAGCCCCACTGCTCGCCGAGTTTCGCGGCGCGCGCGAGATCGTCACGCTCGCTGCCGCCCAGTTGCAGCGCGATCGGCGATTCGCTCGGCGTGAACGCGAGATGCCGCTGGGCATCGCCGAACAGCAGCGCGCCCGTCGTGATCATCTCCGTATACAGCCACGTATTGCGCGTCAGCGTACGGTGGAACGATCGGCAATGACGGTCGGTCCAGTCGAGCATGGGCGCGACGGAGACGCGGCGGGGAGGAAGCGAGGACGGAACGGACATGGAAATCGGGCAACAGGCCAGGCGGCGCGGAAACAACCGGATATTTTACCGCAATACGGGCCGTGCCTGCCCGGCGAGCGCGCTACGCGTCGCCCAGCTCCGCATCGACCGCCCGGCGCGCCTCGTCGAACACGCGCTCGAGCACGCGCCGCTCGGTCAGCAACATCCCGTCGACCTTGACGAGCCGCCAGTCGATCCGCACGGCATCGCCCTGCAGCACGCGGTAGTGCGCATGCTCGCCATCCCAGACCTGCTCGGTCTTGACCTCGATCTCGAAACCGCGGTACGGCTCGCTGAAATCGCCGAGGTCGCTGCCTCTCGGTTCCATCGCACGCTCCGTGGCGACGCGGCGCCAGGCCGCCTGTGCAGCCGGCGCCGTGCGCTCAATCGTATTCGTTGGACAAAAAGGATTTGCCATCGGCCGTCAGGTCGACCCGGTCGGCCGTCGCCTGATAGATCAGCCCCTCGTTCAGCAACGCATAGACGACGTCGTCGAACGCGGCGGGAACCGGCCGGCTTTCGCCGAACTGGTCGATCCACTTCAGCGCCTCGATGGCTTCGGGGGAAAGGATGGGGGTCATGCGTTGGCCTCCGGCGTCGGTGTCGCTCCATCCTAGCACTTCGTCCGGAGGTCGAATACCGAGGCAAACGCGCCGATGAAATGCCGGTGCGGCGTCAACGGGCACACCGCCCGCCGACACCGCACCGGCGCAGGACATGCGCGCTCAGAGACGCGCGATCGAAACTTCCGTCGACTTCACGAGCGCGACGACTTCCGCGCCGACCTTCAGTTCGAGTTCGTCGACCGAACGGGTCGTGATTACCGACGTGACGATGCCGAACGGCGTCTCGACGTCGACCTCGGACACCACGGAGCCGCGAATGATCTCCTTCACCTTGCCCTTGAACTGATTACGTACGTTGATTGCAGTGATGCTCATCGGGATGATCGCTCCGAAGAAAAAAGTCTCAGAACGGGCGGCCGGAGCCGCCCGGAATTAAACGGCCCAGCGGATCTGCCCGACCGGTCGAACGTTGTCTGCTTCATGCTCCGTGTACTGATCGGCCGCGCCAGGGCCGCCGGCGAGCACGCGCTTCAGCACGCGATCCTCCAGCGCCGCAAATGCGGCCGACGCGCGGGCACGCGGCCGGTCGAGCGGCACCGGCTGGTCGAGAGCCACACGCCCCTGCTCGATCAGCAGGATGCGGTCGCCGAGCGCGACGGCCTCCTGCACGTCGTGCGTGACGAGCAGCGCTGTGAACCGGTGCTCGCGCCACAACCGCTCGATCAGCGCATGCATCTCGATGCGGGTCAGCGCGTCGAGCGCGCCGAGCGGCTCGTCGAGCAACAGCAGTTGCGGCCTGTGCACGAGCGCCCGGGCCAGCGCGACGCGCTGCCGCTGGCCGCCCGACAGTTGCGCGGGCCAGTCGTTCGCGCGCTCCAGCAGGCCGACTTCATCGAGCACCGCACGCGCCTGGTCGCGTGCACCGCGCCCGAGGCCCAGCATCACGTTCTGCAGCACCGTTTTCCACGGCAGCAGGCGAGCATCCTGGTACATGATCCGCGTATCGAGCACGCCGCCGCCCTCGCCGCGCGTCACGAGCGCGCCGCTGCTCGGCTGCTCGAGTCCCGCGACGAGACGCAACAGCGTCGATTTCCCGCAGCCGCTGCGGCCGACGATCGCGACAAAGCTGCCGCGTGCGATGCCGAGCTCGACGTCGTCAAGCACCGTGCGGGCGCCGAACCGCTTGCTGACGCCCGACAGCGTCACCGCGTCGTCGGGCGCCGGGCTGCCCGCGCGCCGCCGCGCAAGCGGCACGACCGATGCGCCGCCGTCACGTTCGAGGATCGCCGCGTCACGCGCGTCGCCGTCCGTGACGCGCGCCTGCGCCAGCTCGACCTCGAGGTCTGCGCCGGCGAGCGGGCCGTAGGCGGCCGCCGAAGTCGTCGCATTCATGCCTTTGCTCCAGATTGATACGCGGGGTGCCAGCGCAGCGTCACGCGCTCGAGCCATTTCGCCAGCACATCGGCCAGCTTGCCGAGCACCGCGTACAGCAGGATGCCGACCACCACCACGTCGGTTTGCAGGAATTCACGCGCGTTCATCGTCATGTAGCCGATGCCCGACTGCGCGGAGATCGTTTCCGCGACGATCAGCATCACCCACATCAGCCCGAGCGCGAAGCGCACGCCAACGAGGATCGACGGCAACGCGCCGGGCAGGATCACGTCGCGGTACAACGCGAAACCGCGCACGCCGTAGCTCTTCGCCATCTCGATCAGGTTCGCGTCGACCGAGCGGATCCCGTGATACGTATTGATGTAGACCGGGAAGAACACGCCGAGCGCAACGAGGAACAGCTTCGCCTTCTCGTCGATGCCGAACCACAGGATCACGAGCGGAATCATCGCGAGCGCCGGGATGTTGCGGATCATCTGGATCGTCGAATCGAGCGCCACTTCGGCCGCTTTCGACAGGCCGGTCGCGAGCCCCAGCGCGAGGCCGACGCCGCCGCCGAGCGCGAAACCGAACAACGCGCGCCACGTGCTGACCTTCACGTTCGCCCACATTTCGCCCGACGTCACGAGCGACCAGGCCGCGCGCACGACCGCAACCGGCTCGGGCAGCACGCGCGTCGACAGCCAGCCGGTGCGCGCACCGACCTCCCATACCACCAGCAGCGCGAGCGGCACGAGCCACGGCGCGACGCCGCGCCACGCGCGGGCCGCCACGACGGCGCCCGTCGTCGACGTTTTCGTTGTCATCGCAGGCCTCCTCACGCTCAGCTCTGGCTCGCCTTCGGCAGATAGCTGTTGCCGACGATCTCGCCGAACGGCCCCGACAGCGGGCCGGTCGCCTTCTCTGCGCCCTTGCCCTTGATCAGCGGGAACACGAGCTCGGCGAAGCGATACGACTCCTCGAGGTGCGGATAGCCGGACAGGATAAACGTCTCGATGCCCAGATCCGCGTATTCGCGCATGCGTTCCGCGACCTGCTCGGGATTGCCGACGAGCGCCGTGCCGGCACCGCCGCGCACGAGGCCGACGCCGGCCCACAGGTTCGGATACACCTCGAGCGCATCGCGACCGCCGCGCTTGCCGCCGTGCAGCGCCGCCATCCGGCGCTGGCCTTCCGAATCCATGTTCGCGAACGCCTGCTGCGCCCGCGCGATCGTGTCGTCGTCGAGACGGCTGATCAGGCGTTCGGCGTCACGCCATGCTTCGTCCTCGGTCTCGCGCACGATCACGTGCAGGCGGATGCCGAACTTGATCTTGCGACCGCGCGCTTCGGCGCGGGCCCGGATGTCGGCGATCTTCTTCGCGACGGCCTCGGGCGGCTCGCCCCAGGTCAGATAGGTATCGATGTGATCGGCGGCAATCGCGTGGGCGGCCGGCGACGAACCGCCGAACCACAGCGGCGGATGCGGACGCTGCACGGGCGGATAAAGCGCCTTGCCGCCTTTCGACTGCAGGTGCTTGCCGATGTAATCGAAGCCGCCGTTGTCGTGCGATGCGGCCAGCAGCCCGCGCCAGATGTTCAGAAAATCGTCGGTGATCTCGTAGCGGGTGTCGTGATCGGCAAACAGGCCGTCGCCTTCGAGCTCGGCCGCATCGCCCCCCGTCACGACGTTGATCAGCAGGCGGCCGCCCGACAGGCGGTCGAACGTCGCGGCCATCCGCGCCGCGAGGCCCGGCGACGCGATGCCGGGGCGCACGGCGACCAGGAATTTCAGGCGTTGCGTCGCCGGAATAAGGCTCGACGCGACGACCCACGCATCCTCGCAGGAGCGGCCGGTCGGCAGCAGCACGCCGTCGTAGCCAAGCGTGTCGGCCGCTACCGCGACCTGCTTGAAGTAGTCGTAATCCGCGGCGCGCGCGCCTTCGGCCGTGCCGAGATAGCGGCTGTCGCCATGCGTGGGAATAAACCAGAACACGTTCATCTGCTGCTCCTGCTTGACTGTCACTGCCGAAATTTTGAAAAAACATCGCCCTGCTCGCGTCGCGGATGCGCGGCGCATGCATGGTGTGCGTTCGAATCGGGATGGCTCGCCGGTCAGGCCGTGCAGCGGGCGAGGACGCGATTGCACGGCTGTTTCTGGGAAATCAGTCTAGGGATCGGTGCAGGGCTTTGGAACGATTTTTTTGAGCTTAGGTTTTCCGCTTTCCTGATTAGCACGACGCTGGAGCGAATATCGCCGCGGCCGGGCCCTATAATGACGCACCTATCCGAATAACTCCGCGTGTACGGCCTCGGCCGTGCGCGCCTGCGGTGCACTCATCGATGCAGAAAGTCATCCTGCCATTCCTGTCCGGCTTCCTGGCCGCCCTGTTCTTCCGCGAGGCGACGCTCGCCCTCCTTCACACGGCCGATCTGATCGCCGCAACCGGCTTCTCGACGCAGCCGTTCGCGCCGCTCGGCATTCCTGAATTTGTCGCGAATGCGCTGATCAGCGCGTGCTGTGCCATCCCGATGGCGTGGCTGCTGCGCGTATCGCCTGAGCGCGAGGCCTCGTGGATCGGCGCGCTCGTGTTCGGCGGCATCGTGCTGACGGCCGCCCGCGTGTTCGCGATCGATCCGCTGCGCGGCATCTGGCCGTCGGGCAACATGATGCCCGTGCTCGCGGCCGGCTTCGCGGCGAATGCGGTATGGGGCTTCGGCGCGCTCGTGTTCATGCGTGCGTTCATGTCCGACAACGCGGGCGACGAATAACGCTCGCACGGGCACCAAGCCCTTCGGCCGCGGACCGGTCGACCTCCGCAAAAAAAGGCCGCCTGCATCTGCAGGCGGCCTTTTCGTTTCCGTCTCGCGTGCCGGTCAGCCCGGCCGACGTCAGTCCTTCAGCTTCCGCAGCGGATGCGTATCGGGCGTCCACGGGCTGTCGAACATCGCCGCCACGTCTGCGCGCTGAACATCGGCCGCCGACTTGAAGCGCCACACGGGCTGGTGATCCTTGTCGACGATCAGCGCGCGCACGCCTTCGATCACGTCGCCGCGCGCGAACGTCGAGCGCGTGAGATCGAGATCGCGTCGCAGGCAATCGGCCATCGTCGCGCCGCGCGCGCGTTCGACGACTTCGAGCGACACGGCCATCGACAACGGCGACAGTTGCTCACGCATCGTGTGCGTCGCCTTCTCGACCCACCCGTCGACGGCCGCGCAATCCTGCTCCGCGTCGAGCGACGCGAGGATCGCGTTGAGGTCGGGCTGCGCAAAATGCCGGTCGATCCCGGCGCGCGCATCGGCCAGCGCCGACGTGTCGGGCGTCGGCACGACCTTGTGCGCGGCCGCTGCATCCGCGACGCAGGTGACGGCCTGCGCGCCGCTGTCGATCGGCGCGCTGCGCAGCGTGTCGAGCAACGCCGGCAGCGCGGCATCGGGGAGATAGACGTCGGCGAGTTGCGCGTACAGTGCGTCGGCTGCGCCGAGCGCCGCACCGGTCACCGCGAGATAGCGGCCCAGCGCACCGGGCGTGCGCGCGAGAAACCAGCTCATCCCGACGTCCGGGAACAGGCCAATGCGCGTTTCGGGCATCGCCATCTTCGTCGAGTCGGTCACGACGCGCAGGCCGCCCGTATGTCGGGCCGCCTGAGAAATGCCCATGCCGCCCCCCATCACGACACCGTGCATCAGCGCGATGTACGGCTTCGGATAGGTAAAGATCGCATGGTTCAGCGTGTATTCCTCGATGAAGAACGTGTCGACCGCGTCGCGGTCACCGCGCTGCCATGCATCGTGGAAGAAGCGCACGTCGCCGCCCGCGCAGAACGCGCGCGGGTGCGGGCTGTGCACGACGACCGCGACGACATCGGGATCGTCGCGCCACGCATCGAGCGCCTGCTGCATCAGCCGGATCATGCCGACCGACAGCGCGTTCAGCGCCTTCGGCCGGTTCAGTTCGAGAAAGCCGATGCGGTTCGCGACATACGCACGCACATCGGGCTGGGCGGATTCGGCGGAAACGGCAGCGGAAGTGGAATCGGTCATGAGAGTCATCCGGCAAACGGCAGTCGCACGCTCAGTGCGCCTGCATCTTCGAGAACAGGTTCAGCACCACGACGCCCGAGATGATCAGCCCCAGGCCGATCACCGCCGGCAGGTCCGGCACCTGACGATAGAGCAGCATCGCGACGAGCGTGATCAGCACGATGCCGGCGCCCGACCAGACTGCATAGATGATGCCGACGGGCATCGTGCGCAACGTGAGCGACAGGCAGTAGAACGCGATGCCGTAACCGGCGACGACGAGCGTCGACGGCCAGAAGCGCGTGAAGCCGTCCGCCGCGCGCAGCGCGGACGTGCCGACCACTTCCGCGACGATCGCGATCGCGAGCCATGCGTAACCGGGCAGTTGCATCGCTCAGCTCCTGGCGAGAGACAGTACGGCATAGTCGTGGCCGAGTTCCGCACACAACGCCTCGACGACGAATTCGTGATCCGCGCGCTGCGGCAGCCCCGACGCGGTGATCGAGCCGATCACGCCGGCGCCGGCGACGGTCAGCGGAAACGAGCCGCCATGCGGCGCATATTCGGCGATCGGCAACCCGTGCTTGTCGGCGAGCGTAGCGCCGGCCTGCTGCATGCGCAGGCCGATCGCATACGAGCTGCGGCGGAAATGCGCGACGACGTTGCGCTTGCGGCGCACCCAGTCGGCATTGTCGGGCGTGGCTCCAGCGAGCGCCGCGTAGAACAGCGGCTGGCCGAACGTGACGATGTCGATCGCGACCGCATGGCCGCGCGACGTCGCGAGCGCATGCATCCGGTTGCCGAGCGCCCACGCGCGGGCCGGGTCGAAATGGGGAAACACGAGCGCCTGTTCCTGCGCGCCGATCGATTGCAGATCGTGAGCGATGTCCATGAATCCGTCGATGCAGTGATGAGAGTCGCAACGGGGCCGACGCGATCGCGCATGGCCCCGCTGAATAGGAGACGAAACAAACCGCTTGATTCTAGCGCACGTACCCGCCGTACCGGCCCCACAAGCAGCGACAAGAAATTGTCAGAAAGCGCTTGCACGCATTCGGGATAACCCATATAATTCATTTCTTCGACGGACGCGGGGTGGAGCAGTCTGGCAGCTCGTCGGGCTCATAACCCGAAGGTCGTAGGTTCAAATCCTACCCCCGCAACCAACCGTCCAGAATTACGCAAAAAGCCCGGCCCAGCGCCGGGCTTTTTGTTTTTCCGCGCCCGAGCGCCGCGCCCTCTTCGCGCATGCGCACCTCCGCTTCGCACGTCGTGCCGCCTGCATGCGCTGGCGTTCAAGAATGCCGCGCCCCGGTGATACACTCGCATCACCTCGTCCCTTCCACTCGACATGAAATTCTGCTCCGTCTGCGGTCACGAAGTCATCGCGCGCATTCCTCCGGGCGACAACCGCGAGCGCTTCGTCTGCGATCACTGCGGCACGATCCACTATCAGAATCCGCGCAACGTGGTCGGCACGGTCCCGGTCTGGGGCGACCAGATCCTGCTGTGCCGCCGCGCGATCGAACCGCGCTACGGGTTCTGGACCCTGCCGGCAGGTTTCATGGAAATGGGCGAGACGACGGCGGAAGCCGCCGCACGCGAAACGCTCGAGGAAGCCGGCGCGCGCGTCGAAGTGCAGAACCTGTTCACGCTGCTCAACGTGCCGCACGTGCACCAGGTCCACCTGTTCTACCTCGCACGGCTCACCGATCCGGCGTTCGAAGCCGGCGAGGAAAGCCTCGAGGTGAAGCTGTTCGACGAAGCCGACATCCCGTGGGACGAGATTGCGTTCCCGACCGTCAGCCAGACCCTGCGATTCTTCTTCGCCGATCGCGCCGCGGGCGACTACGGCGTGCACACCGGCGATATCTTCCGCTCGCTGCGCAACGGCTGAGCCCCCGCCCCATGGTCCCCTGGCTCGGCCCGGACGATCCGTTTCCGTCCATCGAACGCGCGCTCGGTCCCGCGACCGGCGCGCCCGGGCTGCTCGCCGCGAGCGCCGACCTGCTGCCGTCGCGCCTCATCGACGCATACCTGCGCGGCATTTTCCCGTGGTACTCGGACGGCCAGCCGGTGCTGTGGTGGAGCCCCGACCCGCGCATGATCCTCGTGCCGGCCGAATTCAAGGTGTCGCCTTCGCTGCGCAAGACGCTGAAGCGCGTGCTGCGCCAGCCCGAATGGGAAGTACGCGTCGATTACGACTTTGCCGGCGTGATGCGCGCCTGTGCGCAGGCGCCGCGGCGCGGGCAGCGCGGCACATGGATCACCGCCGAGATCATCGACGCCTATACGTCGCTCTACCGCTCCGGCAACGCGCACAGCATCGAGACGTGGCATGACGGGCGGCGCGTCGGCGGCCTGTACGGCGTGTCGTTCGGGCGGATGTTTTTCGGCGAGTCGATGTATGCGGACGCGACCGACGCCTCGAAAATCGCGCTGGCCACGCTCATCGCGCACCTTCGCGGGCAGGGGCTGGAGATGATAGACTGCCAGCAGAATACGTCGCATCTAGCGTCGCTCGGCGGCCGCGAGATCGCACGCAAGGCCTTTGTCGCTCACGTGCGCAGCGCGGTAGCCGAACCGCCGATTCCGTGGCAGTTCGACAAGCGCGTGCTCACCGCGCTGACGGGCCCCGCCGAAACGGCGGCGCCCTCCGGGACCGAGCGCTAGCGCGGCACTCCTTCCCTGCATCGAGAGCTGCCCATGACTCACCCGACTGAGCTGCCGCTTTCACCGCTTTCGGCGCTGCAATTCTATGCAACGGCGCCCTATCCGTGCAGCTATCTGGACGGCCGCATCGCGCGCTCGCAAGTCGCGACGCCGAGCCACCTGATCAATTCCGACATCTACACCGAACTCGTGAAGGCCGGCTTCCGCCGCTCGGGGGTCTTCACGTACCGTCCGTACTGCGACGGCTGCCGCGCATGCGTGCCGGTGCGCGTGCCCGTCGGCGAGTTCGTGCCGTCACGCACCCAGCGCAGGATGTGGAAACGGCACCGCGCGCTGATTGCGACGGTTTCGCCGCTGCACTACGACGAAGAGCACTACGCGCTCTACATGCGCTACCAGTCCGCGCGCCACGCGGGCGGCGGCATGGATCGCGACAGCCGCGACCAGTACGAGCAGTTCCTGCTGCAGAGCCGGATCAACTCGCGTCTCGTCGAATTCCGCGACCTCGACGCGCCGGGCGGCGAGCCCGGCAAGCTGCGCATGGTCAGCATGATCGACATCCTCGGCGACGGGCTGTCGTCGGTCTACACGTTCTTCGAGCCCGACGACCAGCACACGAGTTACGGCACCTACAACATCCTGTGGCAGATCGAACAGGCGAGAAGCCTCGGCCTGCCGTACGTGTACCTCGGCTACTGGATCCGCGAGAGCCCGAAGATGGCCTACAAGGCGAACTTCCATCCGCTCGAGGGGCTGATCGACGGCCGCTGGAAGACGCTCGATCCGGACCGCATCGACCTGCCGCCCGTCGACGCGGCGCTGGCCCGCGCGCCGCTGCCCGGCGGGCATTCCGGCTCCGGTTGATGCACGCCGCGGCGGCTACGAAGCGAAGCACGCCCCTGCCGCCCAACTCCCGGTAAAATAGCGGGTTGTCATTCATTCCGGCCGTCCGCCCAATTCCCGTGTTCAGTTCCCTCTATCCGCTGGCCCGCGCATCCCTGTTCAAAATGGATGCGGAAGACGCTCACCACCTTACGCTGCGCGCGCTCGGCGCGGCCGGCCGCACGGGCCTCGCCTGCGCGCTGTCGGCCCGCGTGCCGGACGCGCCGCGCACCGTGATGGGGCTCACGTTCCGCAACCCGGTCGGCCTCGCGGCCGGCCTCGACAAGGACGGCGCGGCCATCGACGGCCTGGCGGCGCTCGGTTTCGGCTTCATCGAGGTCGGCACGGTCACGCCGCGCGCACAGCCCGGCAACCCGCGCCCGCGGATGTTCCGCCTGCCGCAGGCCGAAGCGCTGATCAACCGGATGGGCTTCAACAACCACGGCGTCGACCAGTTCGTGAAGAACGTCCAGGCGGCCCGCTATCGCGGCATCCTCGGCCTGAACATCGGCAAGAACGCCGACACGCCGATCGAGCGCGCCGCCGAGGACTACCTGTACTGCCTCGAGCGCGTGTACCCGTTCGCGAGCTACGTGACGATCAACATTTCGTCGCCGAACACGAAGAACCTGCGCCAGTTGCAGGGCGCCGGCGAACTCGACGCCCTGCTCGCCGCGCTGAAGGACAAGCAGCAGCGCCTCGCCGACCTGCACGGCAAGCTCGTGCCGCTCGCGCTGAAGATCGCGCCCGATCTCGACGACGAACAGGTCAAGGAAATCGGCGATACGCTGCTGCGCCACAAGATCGAAGCGGTCATCGCCACCAACACGACGCTGTCGCGCGCAGCCGTCCAGGGCCTGCCGCATGCGGACGAAGCCGGCGGCCTGTCGGGCCGCCCCGTGTTCGACGCGTCGAATGAAGTGATCCGCAAGCTGCACGCCGAAGTCGGCAACGACGTGCCGATCATCGGCGTCGGCGGGATTTTCTCGGGCGAAGACGCCCGCGCGAAGCTCGCGGCCGGCGCGGCGCTCGTCCAGCTTTACACCGGCTTCATCTACCGCGGCCCGGCGCTCGTGTCGGAATGCGTGAAGGCGATCGCCCGCGAACGCACCGCGTAATATAGACATAAACAAACTGTATTTAATGGTCGATAGCGTTTTTGCTATCATCGACCTTACTACCAGAATCATTGACCCGGACAGGGCAAGGACACACACGATGAAATTTTCGCTGCTGAAGAAGCTGCTGGTCGCCGGCCTGATCGGCACGTCGTTCGCCGCCGCGACCGCGCATGCGGCCGACCTCCTCGACCAGGTCAAACAGCGCGGCACGCTGCGCATCGGCCTCGAAGGCACGTTCCCCCCGTTCAACTCGAAGAACCCGCAAGGCGAACTCGTCGGCTTCGACGTCGACATCGCGAAGGCTGTCGCGGCAAAGCTCGGCGTGAAGGCGGAATTCGTGACGACCGAATGGAGCGGCATCATCGCGGGCCTGCAGGCCGGCAAGTTCGACGTGATCGCCAACCAGGTCGGCATCACCGACAAGCGCAAGGAGACGCTCGACTTCTCGCCGGCATACACGTACTCGTCCGCGCAGTTGATCCAGCGCAAGGACGACACGCGTGAGTTCAAGTCGCTGGACGACCTGAAGGGCAAGAAGCTCGGCGTCGCGCTCGGCACGAACTACATGGACATGGCGAAGTCGGTGCCCGGCATCGACGTGAAGACGTACCCGGGTGCGCCCGAGTACCTGCGCGATCTCGCGGCCGGCCGCCTCGACGCAGCGCTCAACGACCGCCTGATGCTCGCGTACCTGACGAAGAACTCGCAACTGCCGCTGCGCCCGGGCGCGAACGTCGGCTCGGCAAACCCGTCGGGCATCCCGTTCAAGAAGGGCAACCCGAAGTTCCAGAAGGCGATCGACGACGCGATGGCGCAACTCGAAGCCGACGGCACGTTCACGAAGATCTCGGACAAGTGGTTCGGCATCGACGTGACGAAACCGATCAAGTAAGCACGCCTGCATTTCCCGCCTGACGGCGGGCCGGAAAGGGCGGCATCCTCAACGATGCCGCCCTTTGTTTTATTGGTCCGGTTTATGATTGCGCTTTCGCGCACGCATTCGATTCGTATTCCATGTCGACAACGTCCCTGCTCGTTCAATCGCTGCCGGTACTCGCTCAGGGTGCCGTGCTGACCGTCAAGTTTGCCGTGCTGTCGATGGTGTTCGGCCTGCTTGGCGCCGTCGTGCTCGCGATGATGGGCATCCGGCAGAGCGAAGCCCTCGACGGCTTCGAGCGCATCTGGGTCAACGCGCTTGCGTGGCTCGCGCGCGCATACGTGAGCCTGATGCGCGGCACGCCGCTGCTCGTGCAGATCTTCGTCATCTATTACGGGCTGCCGAGCCTCGGCATCTCGCTCGACCCGACGCCGGCCGGCGTCATCGCGCTGTCCGCGAACGTCGCGGCTTACATGTCGGAAAGCATGCGCGGCGCGATCAACGGGATCGCGCGCGGCCAATGGCTCGCCGCCTACAGCCTCGGGCTGTCGTGGGGGCAGACGCTGCGTTACGTGATCGGCCCGCAGGCGCTGCGCATCGCCGTGCCGAGCCTGTCGAACAGCCTGATCAGCCTGATCAAGGACACGTCGCTCGTGTCCGTGATCACCGTGACCGAACTGCTGCGCAGCGCGCAGGAAGTGATCGCGGCGACCTATCAGCCGCTGCCGCTCTATCTCGCCGCCGCGGCCGTGTACTGGATCCTGTGCCAGATCCTCGAGTGGGTGCAGCGCTGGTACGAAAAGCGCCTGTCGCTGCCGTCGCGTCACTGAGCCGCGTGGTGCCGCCGGGTCGCGCTCGCGCGCCCGGCTTCCTCCTTCCCGCTTACTCGCCCGAATAGCGCACGCCGAGCACGGCTCGCGCCGCGTCGGTCATCGCGATCATCTGGCGCGAATGGTCGTGCGTCATGATCGGGCTTTCGGTCTTGCCCGCGCGCAGCAGGTCGCAGAAATGCGCGGTTTCGTAGTTCAGCCCGCCGCCGTCGACCGGTGCGTCGAGTTCGACGGTGCGTCCGTCCGCGTAGCGGATCGTCGCACGCGCGGGGTTCCACCACTTCTCGTGAATCGTCACGTGGCCGCCGGCCGCGGCGATCAGCGCGTCGCCGCGCCCCATCACGTCGAGCCCGCAAAAGAGCTGCGCGATCCCGCCGTTCGCATGCACGCTGTTCAGGCTCGCGAACAGGTCGACACCCGTCGTACCGACGCGGCCGAGCGTCTGCACGTCGAGCGCCGCGCCGAGCCAGTCGACGGCAAGAAACGTCTCGTAGATCCCGATGTCGAGCAGCGCGCCGCCCGCGCGATCGAGACGATAGACGGCATGATCTTCCGGTACCGACGACGACGCGCACCCCGCCCGTACGAGCCGGATCTCGCCGATCGGATCGTCATGCAGATGCGCACGCAACTGACGGTACAGCGGGAAGAACGGCGGCTTCATCGCTTCCATGAAGAGCAGCCCGGCATCGCGCGCCGCCTGCAGCACGGTGTCGAGTTGCGCCGCGTTCAGCGTCGCCGGCTTTTCGCACAGCACGGCCTTGCCGGCGGCCAGTGCGGCCAGCGTGTACTGTGCGTGACTGTCATGGAGCGTCGCGATGTATACCGCATCGATATCGCTCGCGAGGAGCGCTTCGAGGCTCGCGGCAGGCGTGCCGCCGCAAGTCCCGCAAAAGGCGGCCGCGGCGTCGGCGCGGCGGGCCCATGCACCGGCGAGCGTGGCGCCCGGCACGTGCGCGAGGCTTTGCGCGAAGCGGCGCGCAATGCTGCCTGCGCCGACGATGCCGAAGCGCACCGGGCGATGGTCGTTGTCGTTCATCCTGATCTTCCGTGTCGGTCGTATGGCGATGGCCGGCACGCTGCCGGCCGGCCGTCATGATAAACGGCCTGGCGGCACACGGATGAGCGACACGTGCCGCGTCAGGCTCGCATCGGCACGTCGACCGAGAAATCGCGCGAAATCTCGTCGGCGCTGAAATCGATCAGCGCGAGCGATGCCGCTTCGGCTTCACGCGGGTCGCGCCGCTCGATCGCGTCGACGACACGCGCATGCGCCTTCACCGCGATGTCGTGCGCGCCTTCCTTCTGCACGACGCGCGGATTCACGAGGCGCACTGCACCGCGCACGATCGCCGCCATCTGCTGGAAGAACTGGTTGCCGCTCGCCTGGACGATCCGGGTATGCAGCAACTCGTCCGCGGTGTCGTAGCCGGGGTCGCCCGGCTGCAGCACCTTGAACGCATCGAACGCTTCGCGAATGCCCGCGATGTCGGTCGCCGTCGCACGCACCGCCGCCTGCGCGGTTGCACGCGGTTCGATCAGCATCCGGAATTCGATGACGTCGCGCATGAACTGCGGGTCGGGTTTTGCCCGAAATCGCCAGCTCACGACATCTTCGTCGATCATGCGCCAGTCACGCATCGGCCGCACACGCGTGCCGACCTTCGGACGCACGTCGAGCATGTCGCGCGCAAGCAACATCGACAATGCCTCCCGCATCACCGTACGACTCACATCGAACTCTTTCGACAGCACGTCCTGTGGCGGCAAGATGCCGCCGTACTTGTCTTCGACGATACCCGAGACAAGCCCATCCATCACTTTGGCGACCAGTGACCGGTCTTTGCCCTGCTCCATGACACCTCCCCGTGCGTCGATTTGCGAACACCTGCTCCGCAGTTCCGCCGGCCCTGGTTACTACTGTTCTTATGATCTATAAGTTGATGAGTTCGACGATATTTCGCTATCTGGTAAACACCTGACAGGGTTATCCCTCTTTTTGACGGGGTGATTTATACGGCTAAAAAAAAGGCCCGGGAAGCGCGCTGCGCCTGCCGGGCCCCGATTTCCACAAGATTTAAACATTCAGTCCATTACAAGCGATTTCACGCCATTACGGACTGCTTCTCATTCAGATTCAGCCAGCCGGATAGACGATCGTTTCAACGCCGTTTTCCGTGCCGAGCAAGCACAGATTCGCACCACGTTCGGCGAACAGGCCGACCGTCACGACGCCCGGCCATGCGTTCACCTGCGCTTCGAAGCCGCGCGGATCGGCGATCTGCAGCCCCTTCACGTCGAGGATCTCGTTGCCGTTGTCGGTGATGTACGGTGCGCCGTCCTGGGTCACGCGCAGCACGGGCACGCCGCCGAGCGCGGTCACGCGCCGGCCGATCGCCGTGCGCGCCATCGGCACGACTTCGATCGGCAGCGGGAACGCGCCGAGCACCGGCACGCGCTTGCTGGCATCGGCGATGCAGACGAACGTGTCGGCCACCGACGCGACGATCTTCTCGCGCGTCAGCGCGCCACCGCCGCCCTTGATCATCGCGCCGCTCGCGTCGATCTCGTCGGCGCCGTCGACGTACACCTGCAGCGAGTCGACCTCGTTCAGGTCGAACACCTTGATGCCGTGCGATTTCAGACGTTCGGTGGTGGCCACCGAGCTCGACACGGCGCCGCGATAGCGCGTCTTGACGACGGCGAGCGCGTCGATGAAGCAGTTGGCGGTCGAGCCGGTGCCGACACCGATCACGGCGCCTTCCGGCACGTTCTGGATCACGTAATCGGCGGCGGCCTGGCCGACGAGGCGTTTGAGTTCGTCTTGAGTCATGGAGTGATGATGCTGCGGGATTGCGGGAAACCGCCAGTTTACCGGAGTCGGCGGACGGCCCGCGTTTTTCGGCGTGCGACGTGCCGCGCGCTCAGGGCGCGCCGGCCGCCGGTGCGCTGTCCATCGGTTGCGTGCCGGGAAAGTACTTGTCGAGCAGCGCCTGCGCGATCGCGTCGCTTTCCGCGTCCGGATTGCCCGCATAGTCGGACGGCCGGAAATGCATCTGGAACGCCGCGAACACGTGGCGTGTGCGTGCGTCGAGCACGCCGTCGGTCGGCACGTCGTAGCCGTAGCGCGCGAGCTTGAGCTGCAGCTCCCGCACGTCGACGGGCGCGTGCGGATCGCGACCGCCGAGCCGCGCAGCCACGGTCGCATCGTCCGGCCACGCACCGACACCGGCCTGCGCGAGCGCATGCCACGGAAACAGCGGCCCCGGATCGATCTTGCGTTGCGGCGCGATGTCGCTGTGCCCGACCACTCGCGTCGGCGGAATCCGGTAGCGCGCGACGATATCCTTCGACAGGCGGGTCAATGCGTCGACCTGCCCGGGTGGGTAGGGCTGCCACGTGCGATTCTGCGGATCGAGCGGGCCGCGGTTCACGTTCTCGATGCCGATCGACACCGCGTTCAGCTCGGTCGCGCCCTGCCACGCGCTGACGCCCGCGTGCCATGCGCGTTGCGCTTCCGGAACGAGCTGGTAGACAACGGGCATGCCGCGCTCGGTGCGCGGCTGCGGCGGGATGACGTAATGCACGCTGACCGAATCGCCCGTCAGCGTGCGCAGCGATTTCGCCTCGTCGCTTTCGGTGTAATGCATCACGAGAAAGCGGATCCGCGAATCGGCACCGCGCGCGTGCAGGCCGGTGTCAGCGTAGTAGGTGCCGCGTTCGACGAGCGACGGCGACGTACAGGCCGCCAGCAGGCACAGCACGGCGCACGACGCGCCAATTCGGAACAAGGTCATCGGTCGCGGGCTCCGGGGAGCCGCGTGCGGCATCGCATCGCCGCACGCGTCGTTCGGATCATCGAGGCCCGCGCGTGTCGCGCGGGACAGGCTGCGTCAGCCCTTCACGCGCCGCTGGCGCACGGCTTCGTACAGGCACACGCCGCTGGCGACCGACACGTTCAGGCTCTCCACGCTGCCGGCCATCGGGATGCTCATCACTTCGTCGCAGGTATCGCGCGTCAGCCGGCGCATGCCTTCGCCTTCCGCACCCATCACGAGCGCGACCGGGCCGTCGAGCTTCGTTTCGTAGAGCGTCGCCGACGCCTCGTCCGACGTGCCGATGATCCACACGCCGGCTTCCTTCAGCTCGCGCAGCGCGCGGGCGAGGTTCGTCACCGTGATGTACGGCACCGTATCGGCTGCGCCGCTCGCGACCTTGGCCGCGGTCGCGTTCAGGCCGACCGCACGGTCGCGCGGCGCGATCACTGCATGCGCGCCGGCCGAATCGGCGACACGCAGGCATGCGCCGAGGTTGTGGGGATCGGTGACGCCGTCGAGCACGAGCAGCAGCGCGGGACCCTGGATGCCGTCGAGCAGCTCCGACAGGTTCTGCGCGAGCGGCACGTCCTCGACGCGTGCGACGACGCCCTGATGGCGCTCGGTGTGCGCCAGGCCCCACAGGCGCGTTTCGTCGGCCGCGATCAGCCGCACGCCCGCTTCCTTCGCGGTGTGCAGGAAGTCCTGCATGCGGCGGTCGCGGCGCGTCTGGTCGTACAGCACCTCCGCAACCGTCGATGCATCGTGCCGCAAACGTGCGGTCACCGCATGAAAACCGTAAAGAACCTTCAGACGTGACATGACTGGAACAACCTTCGATCAAACGTGCGGCCGCACGACGTGCGCAGCCGCGATCCATGGAAAAGGAAAGCGCCGCGTGGCCGGCCGATGACCGGTGACGCGGCGTCTCTCGATACTGCAGGGCATGCGCGTGCGCCGCCCCGAACGCTCAATACTTCTTGCGGGCGTGCGTCTTCTTCGCAGTCGGCTTCGCCGGCGCACCGCCACCGCCGCCGCCGCCCTTCTTCTTCGCGGCGGAACGCGCGGCGCGCGCGTCCTTCACCGCGACGCTCGGCGCGCTCGCGGCCTTCTTGCGACGCGGAGCGGACTCCTCCGCCTGCGGCAGCGCGCGCACGCGCGGACCGTTGCCGTTACCGCTGCCGTTACGCTCGGCGCCGGCGGCAGCCGGCGCAGGCGACGGACGCGGCGCCTTCACCGGCGTATCGCGCACGAGACGGAAATCGATCTTGCGCGCATCGAGATCGACGCGGCTCACCTGCACGCGCACGCGATCCGACAGGCGGTAGCGGATCCCCGTTCGTTCGCCGCGCAGTTCGTTCTTGATCTCGTCGTACTGGAAGTAGTCCGAGCCGAGTTCCGTCACATGCACGAGCCCTTCGATGAACAGCGTGTCGAGCTGCACGAAGATGCCGAACGACGTCACGCCGTTCACCATCCCGCCGTACTCCTCGCCGAGCTTGTCGCGCATGAAGTAGCACTTGAGCCACGCTTCGACGTCACGCGACGCTTCGTCCGCACGACGCTCGTTCGCCGAGCAGTGCAGGCCGAGCTCTTCCCAGATCGCCGTGTTCGAACGCGAGCGGCCGCGCGATTCGTCGTCGGCCTGCTGCATTGCGCGGGCGCGCGGCGACAGCGCCGTGTTCAACTCGAAGCCTTCCGGCGCCTTCGGCACGTACTTCTTGCCGGACAGGATCGCGTAGATCGCACGGTGCGTGAGCAGGTCGGGATAGCGGCGGATCGGGCTCGTGAAGTGCGCGTACGCCTCGTAGGCGAGACCGAAGTGGCCGATATTGTCCGGGCTGTAGACGGCCTGCTGCATCGAACGCAGCAGCATCGGCTGCAGCATCTGCGCATCGGGCCGGTCGCGGATCTGCGCCATCAGCGCCGCGTAGTCGCTCGCATGCGGCTTGTCGCCGCCGCCGAGCGACAGGCCCATGCCGCGCAGGAAGGCGCGCAGGTTCTCGAGCTTCTCCGGCGTCGGCCCCGCGTGCACGCGGTACAGGCCCGGATGCTTGTTGCGCTTCAGGAAATCGGCCGCGCAGACGTTCGCGGCCAGCATGCATTCCTCGATCAGCTTGTGCGCATCGTTGCGCTGGCGCGGCACGATCTGTTCGATCTTGCCCTGCGAGTTGCAGACGATGTAGGTCTCGGTCGTGTCGAAATCGATCGCACCGCGCTTCTGGCGTGCAGCGAACAGCGACTTGTAGACGCCGTACAGGTCCTGCAGGTGCGGCAGCAGATCGGCGCGACGCGCGGCCTCCGGCCCCTTCGTGTTCGACAGCACGGCGGCGACTTCGGTGTACGTCAGGCGCGCCGCCGAATGGATCACGGCCGGATAGAACTGGTACGCCTTGATCTCGCCGCGCGCGGTGATCACCATGTCGCACGCGAGCACGCAGCGGTCGACGTGCGGATTCAGCGAGCACAGGCCGTTCGACAGTTTTTCCGGCAGCATCGGGATCACGCGGCGCGGGAAATACACCGACGTGCTGCGCTCGAGCGCATCGGCATCGAGCCCGGTGCCCGGCTGTACGTAGTGCGACACATCGGCGATCGCGACGATCAGCCGGAAGCCGTCGCCGCGGCCGACCTTGACCGGCTCGCAGTAAACGGCGTCGTCGAAGTCGCGGGCGTCCTCGCCGTCGATCGTCACGAGCGGCACGTCGCGCAGGTCGACGCGGAAACGCAGGTCGGTCGGCCGCACCTTGTCGGGCAGCGCAGCGGCTTCGTCGAGCGCCGGCTGGCTGAATTCGTGCGGCACGCCGTACTTGCGCACCGCGATCTCGATTTCCATGCCCGGATCGTCGATGTCGCCGAGCACTTCGACGACACGGCCGAGCGGCTGCGAATGACGGCTCGGGAAATCGGTCAGCTCGACGACGACGACTTGACCGACCTTCGCCTTCTTCACGTTCTGCGTGATCAGGATGTCGTGGCCGATGCGCTTGTCTTCCGGCGCGACGATCAGCGCGCCGTTTTCGTTGAGCAGACGGCCGATCACGCGCTTGTTCGCGCGCTCGGTGACTTCGACGACATGCCCTTCCGGACGACCGCGGCGATCGTAGCCGACGATCCGCGCGAGCACGCGATCGTTGTGCATCACCTTCTGCATTTCGCCGTTCGGCAAAAACAGGTCGTCCTGACCGTCGTCGCGGATCACGAACCCGTAGCCGTCGCGATGCCCCTGCACGCGCCCGGCGACGAAGTTCGACGGATGAGTCAACTGGTAATGGCCGCGCTTGTCGAGGCGGATCTGGCCGTCGCGTTCCATCGCGGCGACACGCCGGAAGAACCCCTCGCGCTCCTGACGCTTGATCGACAGTGCTTCGGCGATGTCGTTGGCGGCCAGCGGCGCGTCGCTCGTACGCAGCACGCCGAGAATTTCTTCACGGCTCGGAATGGGGTACGGATATTTGCTCAAGGGTTTGTCGATGGTTGTTCTCGTTGCGTTGATTGATGGTGCACGGCATCAACATAGAGGTGTCCGTCAGACAGTTCTATATTGACGGCGGCGGCCCATTCTATCACCCGCCTGTGTCGCCAAATGACGGGAATGCCGCCGGCAGGCGCGATGGCAGCCGGTTTACGATGCATCGCAAAAAAGTGTTGACACGAATAATTGGGGCGCTATAATTTCGCTTCTTTGCAGCAAGCAGCTCACTGCAAAACGTGCCCAGGTGGCGGAATTGGTAGACGCACTAGGTTCAGGTCCTAGCGGTGGCAACATCGTGGAGGTTCGAGTCCTCTCCTGGGCACCACTCGATTGAGAAAAAAGGCCGGCTTCTAGCCGGCCTTTTTTCATTTCCGCGCCCGCATCGCGATGCGGCCGTCATCGGCCTTATGTCCGCCGTTCCGATCGATAGCAGAATTAATCGGTTATCAATCGCCCTTCCCGTTGTTACGTTAGCCGCCTTGCTTGCAACGTATCCAACGAGGAGCACGCTTCATGACGTCGATGAACCGCCGCGCGTTCGCGCGCGCGATGCTGGCCGCAGGCCTCACCGCCGCAGGCGTCCGGGTGCACGCCGAAAATGAGCCTGCCGCCCTGCGCATCGGCTATCAGAAGTCGTCGACGCTCATCACGCTGCTGAAGACACGCGGCACGCTCGAACAGGCGCTGACACCGCTCGGCCTGCGTGTGTCATGGCATGAATTCGCGAGCGGACTGCCGCTGACCGAAGCACTCAACGTCGGCGCCGTCGACTTCAGCGCCGACGTGGCCGATACGGTTCCAGTCTTTGCGCAAGCCGCACATGCGCGCTTCGTGTACGTCGCGCAGGAAGCACCTTCGCCGAAGGCGCAGGCGATCGTCGTCAAGCAGGACAGCGCGCTGCGCACTCTCGCCGACCTCAAGGGCAAGCGCATCGCGGTCACGAAGGCGGCCGGCAGCCATTACCTGCTGCTTGCCGCACTCGCACGCGCGAAACTCGCGCCCGCCGATGCCGCGATCCACTACCTGACACCCGCAGACGGCCGCGCCGCATTCGAGCGCGGCAGCGTGGACGCATGGATCACCTGGGATCCTTATGTCGCATCGGTCGACAGGAATCCCGACGTTCGGATTCTGGCCGACGGCGACGGACTCGCGTCGTACCAGCGCTACTACCTTGCATCGAGCAGTTTCGCTGCTGCGCGGCCCGGCGTCGTCCAGATCCTGTTCGACCAGCTGTCGCAGGCCGGCACGTGGCTGCGCGACCATCCGCAGGAGGCCGCGGAAACGCTCGCGCCGATCTGGGGGCTCGACGCTGCGACAATCGCACGCGCGAATGCGCGACGCAGCTACCTCGTCCGCGCCGTGGCCGCGCAAAACTTCGGCGAACAGCAGAAGATCGCCGACACGTTCCTCGCGGCCGGACTGCTGCCCGCCCGCGTCGATACCGGCCAGGCGCAGCGCTGGAATTTCACGGCGAAACGTGCGGAGCCGGTCCGCGCATGAAGGCCCGCCACGCACGGGCGCCATATTTTTATCGCTTCGGATGAAATTGTGTTGACAGACTCCGCCGACACGCTAGAATAGCGGTCTTCGCACTGCAGCAAGCGAAACGTGCCCAGGTGGCGGAATTGGTAGACGCACTAGGTTCAGGTCCTAGCGGTGGCAACATCGTGGAGGTTCGAGTCCTCTCCTGGGCACCACTCGATTGAGAAAAAAGGTCGGCTTCTAGCCGGCCTTTTTTCATTTCCGGCACCGGAATCGATGTGCATGCGCGCACCGACATCGATGACTTACGTTCGCCGCCACGCGCTTGCACGCACTGCCCGCCCCGCCCGAACACGCCCGACCAATTATTTTCGTTCGCGACCTCAAATAGTGTTGACAGCCTCGATAGACGCGCTATAATTTCGCTTCTTTGCAGCAAGCAGCTCACTGCAAAATGTGCCCAGGTGGCGGAATTGGTAGACGCACTAGGTTCAGGTCCTAGCGGTGGCAACATCGTGGAGGTTCGAGTCCTCTCCTGGGCACCACTCGATTGAGAAAAAAGGCCGGCTTTTAGCCGGCCTTTTTTCATTTCCGGCGCCAGAATCGCACCTCGCCCCGATCACGCGCACCGCATGCCGGATGCCGCCTCTCGCCATCTTCGCATACGGACATACCGCTTCGGTTTCCGCGACCAGCGCACGCGCGATCATCAAGATCGACGCCCGGCATGCCGACCTCGACATCCAGTTCGATCTCGAACAGGCCATCCGACGGATCGCGCTGAATCGTTGCGCTCGCCGAGATCGCCAGATCCGTCGGCAAGCGAATCCTGCGCTTCATCGCGACCAGCGTCAGCGCACCGTGAAAACATGCCGCAAAACCCGGCGGCAAACACCTGCTCCGGGTTCGTGCCGCCGCGCGCACCACCCAATTCCATCGGCAAACGCAACGACAGGTCGCGTTCGCTCGATGCCACGCGCGCGCCCGGACGATCGGCCGTGCGCCGATTCGCCACCGGTGACGACGACCGTCGTCGTGTAAAGCAGCAGCGGCTCGCTGCCGGCAAGCGATCAGGCAACGACACTGAAGGTCGTGTCGTGCGTTGCATGGGTTTCTCGCGGAAGAAGACACGGCGCGATCCCGATCGCACCATGCCGGATGTTCAAGAGCGATTCCGAACCGTACGATCCGGCACCGCCGGGCTTCGCCTCGTGCGGGTTACGGCGACACGCGCAATCCCGCGGGAAATCGTAGCGTGCTGGTCCATCCCGGCTCATCAGACGAATGCCACATTTCCCGATTTCCAGGCACTCGCGATCGATCCCCGGTTCCCCATGCCGGCACGTACCCTCCCCGTCACAAGACAAAACCGGGATTTCCCTAGGCTGACATGCCGGCGCTCACGCGGTTAAATAAATCAACGTGATTTATTTAATGCGCCGCCAAGCGGTGCGACATGGAAGGAGACGCCATGAGAAGCCCGCACTTCGGCCAGGGAAGCAATTCGGCCAACGTGCGCCGTTACAACGAGCGCCTGCTGCTGAAGACGCTGCGCCGCGTGGGCAGCGCGTCGAAGGCCGACCTCGCCCGTCTCGCGAACATGACGGGCACGGCGGTCGGCAGCATCATCGAATCGCTCGCCGACGCGAAGCTGATCGAATTCGCTGGCCGCACCGAAGGCCAGCGCGGCCAGCCCGCCTCATTGATCCGCCTCGACCCGCGCGGCGCGTTCGGCATCGGCGTCCATCTCGACCGGATGCGCATCGAGACCGCGCTCGTCAACTTTGCAGGCGACGTGCTCGGCCGCCGCTCGCACGACACGCTGCTGCCGCCCCCCGCCGACGTGCTCGAAATCGTGCGTCACGACATCGGCGCGATGCAGGCCCTGCTCCCCGACCATGAACGCGCGCGCCTGACCGGCATCGGCGTCGCGCAGCCCTACAACCTCGGCGCGTGGATGCGCGAGCTGGGCCTCGCGCCCGACACGTTCCGTACATGGGAAGACGTCGATTTCGCGGCCGACCTCGGCCGCACGCTGTCGCTGCCGGTCTTCGGCGAAAACGACGGCAACGCGGCCGCGATCGCCGAACTGTTCTACGGATACGGCCGGCAGTGCGACGATTTCGTCTACCTGTTCATCGGGCCGGCGATCGGCGGCGGCATCGCGATCGATGGCGACTGCCTGCGCGGCGTGACCGGCAATGCGGGCGACATCGCCGTGATTCCGGTACCGCCGAGCCGGCTCGCCTCCGCGCCGCCGCCGCGCGGCCCGTGGGACATCCTGCTCGCGCGCGCGTCGCTGCATGCACTCGTGCGCCATCTGCGCCATCACGGCGAGACGGTCGACAACCGCGCCGATCTCGAAGCATGCATCGCCCGCGGCCTGCCGGCCGTCGACGAATGGATCGACGATTGCGTCGACGCGCTTGCGCCCGCGTTGCGCGCGGTGCTGTGCGTGGTCGATGCGCCGGTGGTCGTGCTCGACGCCGACACCGATGCGGGCCTGCTCGACGCGGTCACGACGCGCCTGCGCTCGGCGCTGGTCGCCACCGCGCCCGAAGCGCGCGGCACGCCGACGCTCGTACGCGGTACGTTCGGCGCCGACGCCGGCGCGATCGGCGCGGCCACGCTGCCGATGTTCTTCAACTTCTCCCCGCGGGCCGGCATCCTCAAGGGCGCCCGCACCGACTCGCAGGAGGTCAACCATGTCGCGATCTGAGTCGCCCCGTCCTTTGCTCGAGATGCGCGGGATCAGCAAGACGTTCCCGGCCGTACGCGCGCTCGACAACGTCAGCCTGACCGTCTATCCCGGCGAGATCCATTCGCTGATGGGCGAGAACGGCGCGGGCAAATCGACGTTGATGAAGATCCTGTCGGGCGCGTATCGCGCCGATGCCGGCGGCGAGATCCTGATCGACGGCGAACGCATCGACATCGACAGCCCGCTCGCCGCGCGCGATGCCGGCGTCGCGGTGATCTACCAGGAGCTGTGCCTGTCGCCGAACCTGACCGTCGCGGAAAACATCTACATCGGCCGCGAACTGCGGCGCGGCAACCGGCGCTGGGGCACGATCGACCGCGCGGCGATGGCGCGCGGCTGCCAGGACGTGCTCGCGCGCCTGGGTGCGCCGTTCGGGCCCGACACGCTCGTCGATACGCTGTCGATCGCCGAACAGCAGCTCGTCGAAATCGCGCGCGCCGTGCACACCCGCGCCCGCATCCTCGTGATGGACGAACCGACCACTCCGCTGTCGTCGCGCGAAACGGAACACCTGTTCAGCCTGATCCGCCAGTTGCGCGAGGAAGGCCTCGCGATCATCTACATCAGTCACCGGATGGCGGAGATCTACGAACTGTCCGACCGCGTGTCGGTACTGCGCGACGGCGCGTACGTCGGTACGCTCGAACGCGCCTCGCTGTCGGCCGATCGGCTCGTCGCGATGATGGTCGGCCGCGACATTTCCGGCTTCTACAAGAAGGAGCACGCGCAGTACGACCCCGGCCACCTGCTGCTGTCGGTCCGCGACATCGCCGACGGCGCACGCGTGCGCGGCTGCAGCCTCGACCTGCACGCCGGCGAAGTACTCGGCGTCGCGGGGCTCGTCGGCGCGGGCCGCACCGAACTCGCGCGGCTGATCTTCGGCGCCGAACCGCGCGTGCGCGGCGACGTGAAGCTGGGCGACCGCACGTTCGGCGCACACTCGCCGCGCGACGCGATCGACGCGGGGCTCGTCTACCTGACCGAGGACCGCAAGCGCCAGGGCCTGTTCCTCGACATGAGCGTGCGCGACAACATCAACATCTCGGTGTGCAACCGTGACGCCCGGCTCGGCGCACTCGACCTCGCACGCGGCGCCGAACGTGCGCGCGACGCGATCGCGTCGTTGTCGATCCGCGTCCCCCACGCGAACGTCAACGTCGGCGCGCTGTCCGGCGGCAACCAGCAGAAAGTGCTGCTGTCGCGGCTGCTCGAGACGAAGCCGCGCGTGCTGATCCTCGACGAACCGACGCGCGGCGTCGACATCGGCGCGAAATCCGAGATCTACCGGATCATCAACGAACTGGCCCGTGCCGGCGTGGGTGTGATCGTGATCTCGAGCGAGCTTCCGGAAATCATCGGCGTCGCGGATCGCGTGCTCGTGATGCGCGAAGGCGAGATCGCAGGCGAACTCGGCGGCCACACGCACACGCCCATCACGCAGGAAGCGATCATCGCGCTCGCCACCGGCTCGCAGGCCGAACTCGCGGACGCGCACTGAGCCCGCCCCTTCATTTCACTCTTACATTCAGGTTACCGAAATGATCAACCCGACCAAGCAGCGGAACCTCGCTTCCGCGACGGCCCATCCGGTGGCCAACCGTACGCCCCTGATGCGCGGCGCCGATCATCGCGCCCGCATGCAATCGCTGATCCGCACGGCCGGCATGCTGCCGGTGCTGCTGATCCTGTGCGTCGGCTTCGGCTTCCTGACCGACGGCTTCTTCACGCTGCAGAACCTGTCGATCGTCACGCAGCAGGCATCGATCAACATCGTGCTCGCGGCCGGCATGACCTTCGTGATCCTGACGGGCGGCATCGACCTGTCGGTCGGCTCGGTGCTCGCCGCTGCGGCCGTCGCCGCGCTGCTCGCGTCGACGATTCCCGGCTGGGGCTGGCTCGGCGTGCCGTTCGCACTCGTCGTCGGCCTCGTGTTCGGCGCAATCAACGGCGGGCTGATCTCGTTCCTGCGCCTGCCGCCGTTCATCGTCACGCTCGGCGCGATGACGGCCGTGCGCGGCGTCGCGCGCCTGATCGGCAACGACACGACCGTGTTCAATCCGCAACTGCCGTTCGCGTTCATCGGCAACGGCTCGATCCTCGGCGTGCCGTGGCTCGTCGTGATCGCATGCGCGGTGATCGCGATCTCGTGGTTCATCCTGCGCCGCACGGTGCTCGGGATGCGGATCTATTCGGTCGGCGGCAATCCGGAAGCCGCACGCCTGTCGGGCATCAACGTGCGGGCGATCCAGATGTTCGTCTATGCGGCGTCGGGGCTGCTGGCCGGCCTCGGCGCGGTGATGTCGGCCGCGCGGCTCTATGCGGCCAACGGCCTGCAGCTCGGCCAGTCCTACGAACTCGACGCGATCGCCGCGGTGATCCTCGGCGGCACGAGCTTCGTCGGCGGCGTCGGCTCGATCGTCGGCACGCTGATCGGCGCGCTGATCATCGCCGTCCTGACGAACGGCCTCGTGCTGCTCGGCGTGTCCGACATCTGGCAGTACATCATCAAGGGGCTCGTGATCATCGGCGCCGTTGCGCTCGATCGCTATCGCCAGCGCGATTCCGCACGCACCTGACCCCTTCCCGTCGATTCCACCTTGCGGCGCAGGCCGGACCGCCTGCGCCCGTTCGCCAACAAACCTCACGGAGACACCACGACATGTTCAAGCACACCGCCGCCCTGACCGCCGTCGCCTGCGCGCTCGCCTTCGGCGCTGCCGCCGCCCATGCGGCCGACAAGCCGCTCAAATCGATCGGCGTCACGGTCGGGTCGCTCGGCAACCCGTACTTCGTCACGATCGTCAAGGGCGCCGAAGCACGCGCGAAGCAGCTCAATCCGAATGCGAAGGTCACGGCCGTCTCGGCCGACTACGACCTGAACAAGCAGTTCACGCAGATCGACAACTTCATCTCCGCACACGTCGACATGATCCTGCTCAACGCAACCGATCCGAAGGCGATCGAACCGGCGGTGAAGAAGGCGCAGGCGGCCGGCATCACGGTCGTCGCGATCGACGTCGCCGCGGCCGGCGCGAATGCGACCGTACAGACCAACAACGTGAAGGCCGGCGAACTCGCGTGCGACTACATCGCGAAGAAGCTCAACGGCAAGGGCAACGTGATCATCGAGAACGGCCCGCAGGTATCGGCCGTGATCGATCGCGTCAACGGCTGCAAGACCGTGCTCGCGAAAAACGCCGGCATCAAGCTGCTGTCGAGCGACCAGGACGGCAAGGGCTCGCGCGAAGGCGGGATGAACGCGATGCAAGGCTACCTGACGCGCTTTCCGAAACTCGACGCGGTGTTCACGATCAACGACCCGCAGGCGATCGGCAGCGACCTCGCCGCGAAGCAACTGAACCGTCCGGGCATCGTGATCACGTCGGTCGACGGCGCACCCGACATCGAGGTCGCGCTCAAGTCCAACACGCTCGTGCAGGCGTCGTCGAGCCAGGATCCGTGGGCGATGGCGCAGCAGGCCGTGAACGTCGGCTACGGGATCATGAACGGCCAGAAGCCGGCCAATCCGATGATCCTGATCGAGCCGACGCTCATCACGCGCGACAACGTGAAGACCTACAAGGGCTGGAGCACGCCGCGCTGATCGCGCCGCCCCGCTGCCCGCCGAACCCGGGCGGTGCGGGGCCGCGCGCCATGCGCGACGGCCCGCACTGCCCGCTTTCTTGGATCAACCGCCGTACGGCCGTGCGCAACGCCACGGCACAAGGTTTCGACATGACGACGACGTTCCCCCGCCTGATCGTATTCGGCGAAGCGCTGACCGATTTCATCCGCGACGACGCACAGCACTGGCACAGCGTCGCTGGCGGCTCATGCTGGAACGTCGCACGCGTCGGCGCGCGGCTCGCCGTGCCGACGGCCTTCGCCGGCACGGTCAGCCGCGACACCTTCGGCGACGAGCTGATGCGCAAGAGCGCCGACGCCGGGCTCGACATGCGCTTCATCCGGCAGGTCGACCGCGCGCCGCTGCTCGCGATGGTCGTGTCGAAGCAGCCGCCCCACTATTTCTTCATCGGCGAGAACAGCGCCGATCTCGCATTCGATCCGGCCGACCTGCCCGCCGGATCCTTCGACGCGGCGGAGATCATGCACGTCGGCTCGCTCGGCGTCGTGCGCGAGCCGCTCGCGTCACGCCTGATCGAGCTCGCACAGGCCGCGCGTGCGGCCGGCAAGCGGATTTCGTTCGACCCGAACTTCCGGGTGCCGATGGCTGCGCCGTCGTATCGCGACACGCTGCGCCGGCTGGCCGCGCTCGCCGACTGGATCAAGGTATCCGACGAAGATCTGCGCGGGCTGTTTCCCGAACTCGACGAGGCGGCCGCGCTCGCGCAACTGCGCGAATGGGCGCCCGACGCGACGATGCTCGTCACGCGCGGCGCATCGGGCATGCAACTCCTGCATCGCGACACCGTGCTGTTCCAGCCTGCATTCCCGACCGAAGTCGCCGACACGGTCGGTTGCGGCGACGCGAGCGTCGGCGGCTGGCTCGCGAGCCAGCTTACGCGCCCCGATGCGACGGCCGTCGAACATCTGCGCTACGCGGCCGCCTGCGCGGCGGTGGCCTGCGCGCATGCAGGCGCCTATGCGCCGACGGCCGGGGAAGTGGCCGGCATGATCGATCGCACGGCCAGCGCCGCCGCGCTTTCGCAATAGACGGCGCCGTCGCGCCGCCGTGTCAGGCGGCGGTCGTTCCGTCGCTGCCGTCCGGCGGCATGCCTGCCGTCAGCAGTTGCAGGCTCTCGTCGACGCTCAGTTCCGACATCGCGTCGTCGTGCAGCGTATCGTCCGCCGCGCGGCGCAGCGCATGCAGCGCATGCACCTTGAGCCGGACGATCGCGAGCCGCAATCCGCGCGCCGCGCATTCGGCCGCAAAGGTACGCAACGATTCGATCGTCGTACCGTCGACATCCGGCGTTTCCTCGAGACTCAGCATCACGGTATGCGTGTCCGGCGCGGCCTTCATCAGCGCACGCACGCGATTCAGCATCCGGTCCGCATTCGCGAAGAACAGTTGCGCCTCGGGCCGCACGATCAGCACGCCCGGCACCGGCTTCGCGTCGGCATGGCTCGCGACGTCGACGAAGTCGTGGCTGTCGCGCAGCCGGCCGAGCACGCTGACGTTCGGTTCGGACAGCTTGCGCAGCGTCAGCAGCAGGCTCACGCCGATGGCCGCGAGCAAGCCGTGCAGCACGCCGAGCACGAGTACCGCGAGCAGCGCCGCGATTACCACGAGCCGGTCGCGATGCCACGCCCAGTACGGCCGGAACACGGACGGATGCAGCGAGTGGCTGACCGCGAAGATCACGATGGCGGCAAGCACGGGCTCCGGCGTGCGCGCGAGTTGCGGCAGCAGCAGCCAGACGATCAGCGCGACCACGCCGGCCGCCCACAGGCCGGCAAAGCGCGACTGCGCACCGGCCGCCTCGTTCGCCGACGTCGCCGAATAGCCGGCGCCCACCGGCATCCCGTGCAGCAGCCCAGACACGAGGTTCGCGCAGCCGAGCGCCACGAGGTCGCGGTTCGGCGACACGGTATCGCCATGCTTGAGCGCAAAGTTGCGGATCGAACCGTACGACTCCGCATACAGGATCAGCATCAGCGCGAACGCGAGTTCGACCGTCTGCATCCACGCGTTGCGGTCGAGACGCGGCAGGCCGAATTCGAGGTGCCGGAAGTCGATATGGCCGACGATCGCGATCCCGTATCGCTGCCAGTCGATCGCATAGCCGGCCGCGATCGACAGCACGATCACGACGAGCGTCGCGGGCACGCGCGAGCGGCGCCCGAGCGCGAACAGCAACGCCAGCGCGAGCGCACCGAGCACGACGCTCGCGAGGTTCGCATGCGGCGCGCCGGTGATCAGGTCGAGCGCGACGCGCGGCGCATCGCTGTGCTGCACGGAAATCGCGAGGATCTTCGGCAACTGCTTGATGACGATCGTCAGCGCGAGACCGAACGTGAAGCCGCGCAGCACGGGCCGTGCGACGAAATCCGACATGCCGCCGAGCCGCGCGGCGCCCGCGAGGATGAACAGCACGCCCGTCATCGCAACGAGCGCCGCCGCGAGCGCGAGCTGCGCGGCCAGTGCCATCCCCGATTCGGCGAGCACGGTTGCCGCGAGCACCGCAGCCGACGAAGACGTCGACGACACGATCGCGAAGCGGCTGCTGCCCGTCAGCGCATAGACGACGAGCCCCGACAGCAGCGCGATCAGGCCGGCCTGCGGCGGCAGGTTGGCGAGCCCCGCATACGCGACCGCTTCGGGAATCAGCAGCCCGGCGATCGACAGGCCGGCCAGCGCATCGAGGCCGATGCGCCGCCTGGGCGGCGGCGAAGCCGCATCGAGCGCGGCGAAATGGTCCGCATGCTGCGGGCCGGCGTCGGGGCGGATCGGGGCAGTCGTCATGAGCGGTCGGCGCCGTGCGCCGGTCAGGGTTTGACGGCGATGACGCCCGACCAGCCGGGCAGATAGCGCGCATCCTGCTCGTGTGCGCGATGCAGCGCGACGTCGAGCGCCTTCGCGAAATTCTTGCGGATCTGGTCGAGCGACACGTGCTGGCGCAGGTAATCGGCCCACAGGAATTCGCTGAACGGCGTTGCGTCCTTCGCATAGCCGCCCGCCGTGCGCAGCTCGCCGGCGAGGCTGCGGTACGGATCGTCCTCGAGCCCGGTCAGCGCCTTCGGCAAGTGCGCATAGTCGCGCCGCGAGCCGTCCGCGCCGAACGGATGCACCCACTGGTTGTGTTCCATCATCCGCCAGAAGATCGTGTCGTCGAGCCACGACAGATCCTTCAGCAGCATCGCGTTCACGCGCGACTCGCCCTCCTCGATCAGCGCGAGGCCGAGGTGGTGATGATCGGTGATGTAGTGCATCCCGTCCGGGCCGAGGATCGCCGGGAACCAGTGCGATTCGATCGCGGCCTTGCGCGCACGCTTGTCGAGCGCCTTCCAGTGCTTGCGCTTCGCCTTGACTTCGCGATAGCCCACCGTCATCTGCGTCGGACGCAACGCGTCGAGCCGGACGGGAATGAGATGAACGTCGTTGCCGAGTGCCATGGTCGTACCCCATGTTGCGAAATTCCGGCAACGATACTCCTGATCGCGCGAGCCGTTAATACGTCATGACCTCGATACGCGTGCGGTTGACGATCTCTGACACCCGCCGCGCGCACGACGCGGCGTTACGTGCGCAGATCGTTGCGTTCGAGACGATGGCGAATGTAAGGAATGCCGTCGTTCACGACGCTCACGCGGCGCATCCCGAGCTTGTGCGCAACGTTCAGCGAGCCGCTGTTGGCTTCCGCGATGTCGGCGATCACGCGCGGCAGGCGCACGGTGTCGAACGCGTGCCGCACGACGGCCTGCGCGGCCTCGCTCGCGATGCCGCGCCCCCAGGTCGCGCGCACGAGCCGCCAGCCGATCTCGACGTCGTGCGCCCCGTCCACATAGTCGGGAATCAGCAGGATCCAGCCGACGAATGCATCGGGCGCCGTCTTCTCGAAGATCGACCAGTAGCCGAGGCCCGGCGGATAGTCGCGCGTGATCCGGTGCATGACGAAGCGGCGATGCTCGACGGGGTCGTGCCACGGGCCCGCGATGTGCCGCGTGACCTCTGGATCGCGATCCATCGCGAGGCACGCATCGAGATCGGCCAGCACGCGCGGACGCAGCCACAGCCTGGCTGTTTCGAGCACGGGCAATTCGGCGGCGGAACGTTCATTCATCCGGACTCCTGATTCGGTGACGATGCGCATCGAACGCATTACAGAATGGATACAAAAAGCCTTCCGGAATGATACAGACACCTGTCGCGGGTCTCGCGCGGCCCCGTTTCCGTTTCCGAAACAGTTCATTTCGTAGGGATTATTCCCGATTCGGGGGTATCGCGCCCCGCATCGCGCAGCGCGGACGCCTACACTCGATCCATGCCCCCGCGCCGCGCGCCGGCCGGGCCGGCATCCGCATGCACAATCCGCATGCACATCGTGCGCGCACAAGCCAACGTGGAGACCTCGGACATGAGCTGGACCCGCGAACAACGCAACGTCACGATCGCCGCCTACCTGGGCTGGACGCTCGATGCGTTCGATTTTTTCCTGATGGTTTTCGTGCTGAAGGATATCGCCGCGGAATTCGCGTCGACGATCCCCGCGGTCGCGTTCGCACTCACACTGACGCTCGCGATGCGCCCGCTCGGCGCGCTGATCTTCGGCCGGCTTGCCGACCGCTTCGGGCGCCGCCCGACACTGATGGTCAATATCGCGTGCTACTCGCTGCTCGAACTTGCGTCGGGTTTCGCGCCGAGCCTCACCGCGCTGCTCGTACTGCGCGCGCTGTTCGGCATCGCGATGGGCGGCGAATGGGGCGTCGGCTCCGCGCTGACGATGGAGACCGTGCCGACCCATGCGCGCGGCTTCGTGTCGGGACTGCTGCAGGCCGGCTACCCGAGCGGCTACCTGCTCGCGTCCGTCGTGTTCGGCCTGTTCTACCAAACCATCGGCTGGCGCGGCATGTTCATGGTCGGCGTGCTGCCCGCGCTGCTCGTGCTGTACGTCCGGGCGCACGTGCCCGAATCGCCGGCGTGGAAGCAGATGGAGAAGCGCCCGCGCCCGAGCCTCGGCGCCACGCTGAAGCAGAACTGGAAGCTCACGATCTACGCGATCGTGCTGATGACCGCGTTCAACTTCTTCTCGCACGGTACGCAGGATCTCTATCCGACCTTCCTGCGCGAACAGCATCACTTCGATCCGCATACCGTGTCGTGGATCACGATCGTGCTCAACATCGGCGCGATCGTCGGCGGCCTGTCGTTCGGTGCGATCTCGGAGCGGATCGGCCGGCGCCGCGCGGTCTTCATCGCCGCGTTGATCGCATTGCCCGTGCTGCCGCTGTGGGCGTTCTCGAGCGGCCCGGTTGCGCTCGCAGCAGGCGCGTTCCTGATGCAGATCTCGGTACAGGGCGCGTGGGGCGTGATTCCGGTTCACCTGAACGAGATCTCGCCCGACGAAATCCGGGCCACCTTCCCCGGCGTCGTCTATCAGCTCGGCAACCTGCTCGCGTCCGGCAACGCGACGATGCAGGCGTCGCTCGCCGTTTCGAACGGCAACAACTACGGCTTCGCGCTCGCGCTCGTGGCCGGCATCGTCGCCGTTGCGATCGCCGTGCTGATCCTGTTCAGCCGCGAACGGCGCGGTATCGACATGACGCAATCGGTCAATACGCGTAGCACGGTCGGCTAAACCCGCACCTTGCGGCACCGCATCATCGCGCGCGCCCCGTCCCGCCGGGGTCGCGCACCGCACTTTCCGCATTCGCACATCGAACTAGAGGAATTTGTCCAGATTCCCCGCTTGCCCGCTCCGCCCGCGATTTTTTATCTTAATAAAAACGACTGTTTGAATCAGATAATCAAATCACCTGTTCGCGGCCGGGAAACCGGCATGGGAGGCGGAACATGGCAGTAAGTCAGGAGGGGCGGCCATCCGCGGGACGGCCGTCCGGGGCACGGTCATCCGGCACTCGGCAGACCGGCGGGACGAAGGCGCGCATCCTCGATGCGGCCGAGGATCTCTTCATCGAGCACGGCTTCGAAGCGATGTCGATGCGGCAGATCACGTCGCGCGCGGCGGTCAACCTCGCGGCGGTCAACTACCACTTCGGCAGCAAGGAAGCGCTGATCCACGCGATGCTGTCGCGCCGGCTCGACCAGCTCAACCAGGAGCGCCTCGGCATCCTCGACCGCTTCGATGCGCAACTCGGCACGCACATCACCTGCGAGCACGTGCTCGGCGCGATGTTCATTCCCGCGCTGAAGGCGTCGCGCAATCCCGAGCGCGGCGGGCCCGGGTTTCTCCGGCTGATCGGCCGCGCGTACACCGATCCGTCGCCGTTCGTGCGCAACTTCCTGACCGCGCACTACGCGAGCGTCGCGGGCCGCTTCTTCGACGCGTTCCAGCGCGCGTTGCCGCATCTGCCGCGCACCGAGCTCGGCTGGCGGCTGCACTTCGCGATCGGCGCGCTGTCCGGCGCGCTCGCGGGCGCCGAAACGGAAAGCCTGATCGACGAGTTCTCGCAAGGACGCACGATGAACGACGTGCAGATGATCGCGCGGCTGTCGTCGCTGATCGTCGCCGCGCTGAAGGCGCCGATGCCCGACAGCGCGCAACTGTCGATCTTCGCGGCGGTACTCGACGACGCGGGTGCGAGCGAAGCGTTCGGGTTGCCGCAGTCGGGCGCGACGACCGCCGATACGGCGACGCTGCATTCCACGAACTGAGCGCGCGAAGCCACGCGCGGCTTCCTGTTCACGATTTGATTGATACGCGCGGTCATGCAGGGCGTCGAGGCGCCCGCACCGACCGGCCGCGAAGCACGGGGCATGGGCAGGCGCCGAAGCGCCCGCCTGCCCTCGCCGAGAGCCAAGACCGGAGACACGTCATGTCATCTTCCGCAGCAACCACCGCGGCCCAGGTTCCGCCGAACACCGACGGCATCTGGTACGCGTCGTACCCGCCCGGCGTCCCGCACGAAATCGACGTCGCGCAATACGCGTCGCTCGTGCAGTTCTTCGACGAATGCACGACCCGCTTCGCCGACCGCGTCGCGTACGTGAGCGCCGGCGCGTCGATGACCTATCGCACGCTCGCCCGGAAGGTCGACGCATTCGCGTCGTACCTGCAAAGCCTCGGCGTGAAGCCGGGCGACCGCGTCGCGATCATGCTGCCGAACACGTTCCAGTATCCGGTCGCGCTGTTCGGCACGCTGAAGGCCGGCGCGATCGTCGTCAACGTGAACCCGCTCTACACTGTGCGCGAACTCGCGCACCAGCTGAAGGACAGCGGCGCGCAGACGATCGTCGTGTTCGAGAACTTCGCGCGCACGCTGCAGGATGCGCTGCCGGAAACGCAGGTGAAGAACATTGTCGTCACCGCGCTCGGCGACCTGCTCGCCGACGGCTTCAATGCGAAAGGACGCCTGATCAATTTCGTCCTGAAGTACGTGAAGAAGCTCGTGCCCGCCTATCACCTGCCGCAGGCCATCCGGCTGCGCTCCGCCCTCGCGCTCGGCGCACGCGGCAAGCCGCAGCGCGTGCAGACGACGCGCGACGACCTCGCGTTCCTGCAGTACACGGGCGGCACGACCGGCGTCGCGAAAGGCGCGATGCTCACGCACGGCAACCTGATCGCGAACCTGCTGCAGGCAAAGGCCTGGATCGCCGACCAGGTGTCGGGCGACGTCGAAACCGTGCTCACGCCGTTGCCGCTTTATCACATCTATTCGCTGACGGTGAACGCGTTCATCTTCATGGGACTCGGCGGGCGCAACATCCTGATCGCGAACCCGCGCGACATGAAGATGGTGATGAAGATCATCCGCAACGAAACGTTCACGGGGATCACCGGCATCAACACGCTGTACAACGCGTTCCTCGACAACGAGGAATTCCGCAAGCGCGATTTCTCGAAGCTCAAGCTCGCGATGGCGGGCGGGATGGCGATGCAGCGCGCGGTCGCGGAGCGTTTCCAGCAGGTGACGGGGCGGCCGGTCGTCGAAGGCTACGGCCTCACCGAATGCTCGCCGATCGTCACGATGAATCCCGTGGACCTGAACGACATGGCCGCATTCAGCGGGTCGATCGGCCTGCCCGCGCCGTCCACCGTCGTGCGCTTTCGCCGCGAGGACGGCACCTGGGCCGCCATCGGCGAGCCGGGGGAGCTGTGCGTGCATGGCCCGCAGGTGATGCGCGGCTACTGGCAGCGCCCCGACGAGACGGCCAAGGTGATCGACGCCGACGGCTGGCTCGGCACCGGCGACATCGGCGTGATGGACGAGCGCGGCTTCATCCGCCTCATCGACCGCAAGAAGGACATGATCCTCGTGTCGGGCTTCAACGTGTATCCGAACGAGATCGAGGAAGTGCTCGTGATGCATCCCGGCATCAGCGAAGCCGCGGCAATCGGCATTCCCGACGAGGTACAGGGCGAACGGATCAAGGTGTTCGTCGTGCGCCGCGACCCGTCGCTGACGGTCGACGACGTGCTCGCGCACTGCCGCAAGAACCTGACCGGCTACAAGATGCCGAAATTCGTCGAGTTCCGCGACGCGCTGCCGCAGACCAACGTCGGCAAGATCCTGCGCCGCGCGCTGCGCGACGAGGAACTCGCCAGGATCAAGGCCGCGAAGCAAGGCTGAACGATCCATCGCTCCGGGAGATGCTGTCGATGAACGAAGGAATGAAGCGCCGTACGCGGCATGCCGCCACGGCAGCCGCTTGCGTGCTGTCGCTCGCGCACGCGGGCCTGCATGCTCAGGAAACGGCCGGCGCCGCGAGCGCGGCACAGGAAGTCGCGCTGCCGGCGGACCTCGCGAAGGTCACGCACGAGCCACTCGCGCAACAGGCGCGCTGGTTGCGCACGGCAGCCCAGCACGGCACGCTCGCGCAGCTCGACGACGCGACGCTGACGGCGCTCTTCAAGGCGCTCGATCCGCTCGCCGTGCCGCTCTACATCCGTAACGGTCCCAACGGCTATCCGTCGTACCAGTTCACGATGGTGCGCCAGGAGCGCATCAGCGGAAAATGGTCCGACACGCCCGACCGCATGCTCGTGAAGACGACCCGCGAGCCGCTGCGCGTGTATGCGAAATGGCTGCCGGGCGGCGCCCATGACGGACAGGAGACCATCTACGATACGACCCAGCGCAAGGACGAGATGTACGGCCATCTCGGCGGCCTGCTCGGCAAGATTCCGCTGTGGACGGCGATCGACGGCGCACTGGCGCGCGCCCAGTCGAATCACCAGGTGAAGGATCTCGGCACCGAGTTCATCACGAACCTGTACCTGACCGAAGGGAAGAAATACCTGGAAGCCGGCGTGCAGCGGCCAACCAATGTGGAAGTCCGAACGATCAGCGGCGTACGTGTTGTCACGCTCACCTACGAAACGCCGACCGGCCGGCCGCAGTTCTATGCGAAAAAGGAAATCCTCGGGCTCGACCTGCACGCCCCGTATTTCCGGACCGTCGAGTCCTATGACAACGACGGCAAGATCTTCGAGCGGATCGTCATCGAGAAAATCGCGCCGGCGACCCTCGACGACACCGCATTCGACCCGAAAAACCCCGACTACGCGTTCTGATTCGCGCCGCCGGTGCGGGCCTCGGGTTCAATCGTCATCGTCGTCGCCGTGGTGCTTGCGCCAATGCTTGTAGTAGTGCTTGCGCCACTTCCGGTAACGATCGTCGTCGTCATCGCCGTAGTAGCCGTATCCGTAGCCCGGATAGGCGACGATGGCCGGCTGCGGCGCCACATAGACCGGTGCCGGCTCGACATAGACCGGTGCGACCGGTACGCCGATGCCGACCGACAGGTCGACATGCGCCATTGCACTGCCGGAAACAAGCCATGCCATGCTCCCGATCACCCCTGCCACTTGTCTCTTGTTCATGCTGCGGATCCCTGACAAGCCGGCCCGCCCGGCTCACGCAAGCAATATAAGGATGGCGCCCGCGCCGAGGTGATACCGCGCTGCGAGAGTCGTAACGCAACGTAACGAAACGGCTTTGGCCGTTCGGCCGAATCGCGAAAATGCGCCGGAACGTCTATAGTGGGTTACGGTTCGACACAATCACGACTGCGCGCTTGCCTATCGAACAGGGTAGAATCCCGCCAAACGCCTTGTGGACGAACACGCCACACACACGCACAACATATTCTCTGACGCAGGCTCCTGCCGCACCTCAATGGCCAATCCCGCAGAATCCCATCCGCAAAACGACTTCATCAATTCGGCGCGCAAGGAACGTAAGCGCGTTGAAATCTATCTCGTCAACGGCATTCGTCTGACGGGGTGTATTGAGTCGTTCGACCAGTATCTGGTGATGCTGCGCACCCCCGTGGGTCTGCAAGGCATCTACAAGCGTGCGATTTCCACGATCCAGCTCGACACCGGCGGCTCGCGCCCGGGCGGCAGCGGCCCCCGCGGGCCGCGCACCGGCGGTCGCCCCGGCGGCCGTGAAGGCGGCGGTCACAGCCCGTACGGCTCGCACGGCGGCTCGCGCGAATCGCGCGGCGACGGCGGCTACGGCTCCCGCGAACCGCGTGAAGGCTATGGTTCGCGTGAACCGCGCGAGGGTTACGGCTCGCGCGAGCCGCGCGAAGGCTACGGCGCACCGCGCGAACCCCGTGAGCCGCGCGAAAGCTACGGCGCGCCGCGCGACACCGGCGATGCATCAGGCAACACGTCGTCGCCGGATTCCCGCGGCGGCAACGGGCCGGTGATCGTGACGCGCCGCCGGCGAATCGTGCCGGACGGCCAGTAAAACCAAAGGGCAAGCCAAACGGCTTGCCCTTTTTACTTGTACGGCCGGCGCGGCATGTCGCCGCACCGCCGCCGACACTCAGCGCGCCGTCGCCGGCAGGCCCGCGTTGGCCTCGCGCTGCAGCGAGCGCACCTGCTGCTGCAAGGCGCGCAGTTGCGACTGCAGTTCGGCCTGCTGCGCCTGCAGCGCAACCGTCTCGCTGCGTACGCTCTTCTGGCGGTCCGAAACGGCCGCCTGCTGCTGGCGAGCGATCGAGATGTCGGCCTGCAGACGCCGCGCACGGTCCTGCGTGACCTCGATCTGCTTGTCCGTCTGCGCCTTCTGCGATTCCAGCTTTGCCGCGCGCAGCTCGTTGACCGCCAGCCGCTCGGCCTGGCGCGAGAAATCGCGATAGATCGCTTCCGCGCGCGTTTCGTCGTACGTCTTGATCACGCGCCAGAACGCCTTCTGCTGGAACAGCGCAACGAAGTACGCGCCGTCCTTTACGTTGAACAGCAGGCTTGCGCCATAGCTGCCGTTGTAGCTCGTTCGCATTTCCGTCAGCGAGTGTGCCTGGATCTGGCGCTGCAGGTCGTCGACCGTGCTTTGCCCCGTCGTCTCGCCCGCCTGCGGCTGCACCGACGCCTGGACCTGCGAATCGATCACCGGAATCGCAGCCACCGGCGCAGACGCCTGCTGCACTGCCGACGGATCGCTGCCTGCCAGCCCCTGCGCGAACGCGCCCTGCATGCCTCCCACCATGGCGAGCAACACGCCCACCCGCCCCAACCCCGTCATATGGCTCATGAAGTTTTATTCCCGCCCGAGTCGTTGTAATTCAGCGCGATTTTATCTCATTAATTACTCGCTTTCGCGTGTCTCGGGCTCTTCGTCGAAGATCTGATATTTGCGCATTTTTTCCCACAGTACCTTGCGGCTGATGCCGAGCTGCTGCGCCGTGTCCTGACGCCGCCAACCGTTTGCGTCGAGCGCCGCGATGACGCGGCTGCGCTCGTTCATGTCCCACTTGCTGCGATCGACGAAGACCTCGGCCGCACTTTCGGCCGGCACCGGCTGGGCCGAGTTCCGTGCGTGTGCGATCAGCCGCTGCAGCCGCGCGGCATCCCACCCGCCCGTCTGCCGCACCGTCACGCCGACGCGCTCCGCGAGGTTGCGCAGTTCGCGCACGTTGCCGGGGAAATAGCTGTCCGCGACCGAATCCGTCAACCAGTACGGCAGATCGGACAACTCGGCGAGCCGCTCTTCGCCGACCACCTCGGCGACGAACGACTTGAACAACGCGATCTTGTCGACCGCGCCGCGCTCTTCCAGCGACGGAATGCTCAGCTCGATCACCGCGAGCCGGTAGTAGAGATCGGCGCGAAACAGCCCTTCCTTCACGAGCTGCGGCAACTTCTTGTTGCTCGCCGCGACCAGGCGGAAATCGACCTTGACCGGCGCCGTCGCACCGACCCGCAACACCGCGCCGTCCTCGAGCACACGCAGCAGCTTGACCTGCTGGTACAGCGGCAGATCGCCGACTTCGTCGAGGAACAGCGTGCCGCCGCCAGCCTGCTCGAAATAGCCTTTATGCGCAACAACCGCGCCGGTGAACGATCCTTTCGCATGCCCGAAGAACAGCGATTCGAACAGGCCGTCGGGAATCGCGCCGCAGTTCACCGGCACGAATTCGCCGTGCCGGTAGCGCGAGTGCTTTTCGTGCAGCAGTTGCGCGATGCGCTCCTTGCCGACGCCGGTTTCTCCATGCAGCAGCACGTTGGTGTCGCAGTCGGCGAACGTATCGACTTCGTGCAACAGCGCCTGCATCGATTCCGAATGCGCGACGAGTTCGGACGGCTGCAACGTTTCGGCCGCGTGCGCGCGCAGTTGCGTGACGAGCTTGCCGATCATGCCGCGCAGTTCGGCACACGTGAAGTCGAGCGGCAGGACGTGCGAATACTCGGGCGGATACTGCGACGCGTCGTGATCGCGCGCCGCGCCGACCCAGACGACCGGCATGCCGATGTTGGCCTGCCAGTCGCGCAGGAATGCTGCGCCGCCTTCGATCATCGTCACGCTGATGATCGCCAGCGACCGCCGCATCGCGGCGCGCTCGGGCGAGACCACCGCGTTGTCGGCGCGGATCACTTCGACGTCGAAGCTCGCCATGCACCGGGCGACGCGGTCGACGATGTCCGCCTTGCCTTCCCAGACATACAGGTCGAGCTCTTCGATTGCGGGCGTATTTCTCATCTGATCTGCTTCTTCAGTAAACCGTTTGGGCGACCCCGCAATTGAGCGAGATCTGATGGACCGTCGCCGCGCCAACCTGGACGCCGAGGAGATTCAGCAGCGGAACGAGGACTGCGTCAAGGCTCGACAGGAGCGGCCCGAGCAGACCGCTCAAAAAGCTGAGCAACGTGGAGACGAAGTTCCCCGGAACCGTCAGGATGCTGGCGCCGAACAGGCCGACGTTGACGGTGATATTTGCGGCCGCGAGTTGCGTCAATGCCGAACTGAGCGCCGAGCCGAGCGCATTCGAGTTCACGGTCCAGTAATTCGCATCGATTCCCGGTACGCCATTGAACGTATGCGATTGGGACGCGCCTTGCACCTGAACCGAGATGTTGGACATGGAAGCCGTCAACTGGGCAATCCCGAGAACATTGGCGTTGATGATCTGAGCCGGCGATGTACAGCTGTAACTCGACGACAGGCTGATCTGGCCGGACGCATTGAGCGGAGGCTTGCCGATGCACAGATTGGCCACGCCCGGTTGTGCGGTAATGACGACCGTGCTTGCCGCCTGCGTGGAGGCGCATTGGGTCGAGTTCAACGTCGCAGTGCCGGTACCTGCCTGCAGATAAATCGGCAGATTGACGTCGACATTCACGCTCAGCAAAGTCAGCAAAGCGCCAAGCAGCGGCAACTGCGCCGTGCCGAGATCGACATTGAGATACACGCCCACCGCCGCGGTCGACGCCTTCGTGCGCCACGTTCCCGTCGACGGATCGATCCCGCCCTCGCCGATGCCGATCGACGGCGGGCTGATGATCTGCACCTGCAGCTGCGTCCCCGTCAGCCCGCCGAGATTCAGCGACGGCACATTGACCGTGACCGCCGGCTTGCCCGTTGCCGCGATCTCCGCGCCGACGAGCAGCAGGTCGAGCAGATCCACCTGCGCGTTGAGCGCCGCCTGCGTATCTGCGAGCGCGACGTTCAGCAAGCCGCCGGCGCCGCCGAGGCCGATCGTCGTCCCCGGAATGTTGGCGCTCAGGATCGCCTGCAGCGTGGCGAGGCTCGCCTGCAGGTTGGCGTTCGCGACGGCCGTCTGCGTGGCGGCGTTCACCATCAACTGGACCAGTTGCGGCAACGTGAGCTTCAGCGCGAGCAGTTGATCGACCGTGCCGACGCCCGCCGCCACGACGAGATCGCCGACCGTCACGTTCGTGCAGGCCAGCGATTGATACGACCCGATGTTCAGGTTCAGGTTGGCGCCGAGCAACCCGCCGATCAGTCCGTTGACGAGCCCCGGATTGCCGGACACGGGCGCGGATCCGCCCGCGCAACCGACGCCGCCGAGCGCCGCGAGGGTCGCCCCGACCGAGAACGTATCGATGTTCGTCGAACGCGCGGTCGATACCGCCGACACCGTCTGCGGCGGTCCGACGAAGAAGAACGGCACCTGACGCGTGACGATCACCTTCGCCGCGTTCAACTGCGTGGTCCCCGGAGTCGCAGTCGCGTAGTAGCTGGGTTTCGGATTGACCGACGTGTCCCAGCGGCCGCATTCGATGCTGATCGTGTCGCCGTTCGACGCATTGAGCCCGTTCGACTGCGCGTTGCTGGTCGCCGTGGCGGTCGGTTGCGAACAGGCATCGTCCATCCGCTGCACGGCCGCGAGCGCGGCCATGTCGGCAATCCGCTGCACGTCCCGGCGCTGGTAAAAGAGGTTACCGACGCCGATCGCGCCAAGCGTCGTGATGGCGATCAGCGTCGCGATGATCGCCATCACCGAGAACGCGCCGCGCTGTCGTGACGCGCGGCGGATTGCGCCGCCACTGTGCCGGGTATTCACCGTTTTGCTCCGTCAGCGCGCGAGGTCGCCACCGGACGATCCGCCGCTGCCGCCGCCACTGCCGCCACTGCCGCCGCCGCCCGCCGTCGACATCGTGCCGAACCACTGCGGAATCGGCGTCTTGAACGTGTCGATGTAGCGCTGATAGGCATACGTGCCGGCCGCGCCGTCGATCGGCTGAGGCGTGGCGGCCGCACGATTCGAACGCTGCAGGTCGAGCAGCGCGTTCGTCGCATGACCGATCTCGGACGCCGGCGTGTCGCTTTGCGCGTGCGCGATGCCCGCACCCAGCGCGCATGCGAACGCGACGCACACGGCCCGCACGCGGATTGAGGAAAGGTGAAACATGATGGCCTCCGTGAATATCGTCGTTATCGCGCGAAACGCTGCAGCAGCGGCACGGCGAGATCGAAGTTGTCGCTGCTCGCCACCGCCGGCGCGGACGTCGTGGCCGGCGCACGGGCAATCGCGCGCTGCTGCGCGCGCACCGCGGCCGCGACCTTCGTCTCGTCGTCGTGAATCTGGCTGCGTACCGCAGGCGAAAGCTTCTGCTGATCCATCAGCCGCCGCGCGTCCTTCGCGTGACCGGTCGCGAGCAGGTACAGCACGAAGTTGCTGAGGATTTTCGGGTTCTTCTGCTCGAGTTCGGCCGCCTTCAGCAGCGGCACGCGTGCGCCCGCCAGGTCGCCTTCGCGCATCCGCGAATACGCGAGATCGGACAGCGTTGCCGCATCGGTCGGCGCAAGCGCCGTCGCCTGTTCGAGTTGCTGCGCGGCAAGCGCAAAATCGCCGCGGGCGCCGGCGGTCAGACCCAGCCCGCGATAGCCGCGCGCGGCAAGCGGCGTCGTCAGCAGCTTCGTATAGGCGGCCACGCCCGCGTCGTACTGGCCGGTCGCGCGCAATGCGTCGGCGCGCAGCAGGATCGTGTCCGGCGAGGCGCCATATTGCTTCTCGTACTGATCGATGTGCGCGAGCGACGCGAAATACAGCCCCTGCGCCTGCATGCGGTCGATCAGGCCCAGATACATGCCCGGCGTATCCGGCTTCGCATTCTTGTCGGCGGCGGCCTGCATCAGCGCACCGCGTTCGGCCTGCGCACCGATTCCGTATCCGGACTCCTTGAACAGCGAGCACCCGCTGGCAAGCAACGCGAACGCCGTCGCGCCTGCGATCGTGCCGATCCAACTCAATCGATTCATCTTGTGTCGCTCCTTCCCTTCATGCCGCATCAGCGCTGAATCGCAGCGAGCGCGGACAGCACGGTCATGATGCCGGGCCCCGCGGTCACGATCAGCAATGCCGGCAACAGCGTAATGATCATCACGCCGGTCATCTTCACCGTCAGGCGGCCGATCTGCTCGCGCAGCGTCGCACGACGCCCTTCGCGCAGACGGTCGCCGAACTGCTTCAGCGGCTCCTGTACCGCGCCGCCATGCTTGTCCACCTGAATCAGCAATCGCACGATCGCCCGCAGATCCTCGTTGTCGAAACTGTTCGTCAGGCGTTGCAGCGATTGCTCGCGCGTGCGTCCAGCCGCGAACTGCCGCTGCGCGACGCCGAGCTCCCACGACAGCACCGGCAGCATGGTCTGAAAATCGTGCGTGACGACCTGGATGCTCTGGTCGAGCGACAGGCCGACGCCCTGCAGCAGCCGCAACATGTCGACCAGCAGCGGCAACTCGGCCGCGATGCTCTGCCGGCGCGCGGTGGCGCGACGGCGCACGTAGATTTTCGGCAGCATGTAGCCGGTCACGAGCGAGACGGTGAGCCAGAGCGGCCAGCGCGTCCCGTGTCCGCGGCCGACCAGTATCAGCAAGGTGAGCGCCGGCAGCAGGGTCGCGCAGACGATGCGCGCACTGACGAACAGCGCGCGCGCACGAACGTCGACGAAGCCGCACTGTTCGAGCAACTGGCGATCCTCGTCGGCGATCAGGTAGCGGCTGAAGCCGGTCTCGAGCCACCGCATCCCGGCGTCTTCGAAGCGTGCGCGCAACCCCGCGAAACGGGGGCGCGACACTGGCGGCGGCGCCTCGCGCACCGGCTCTGCGGCGCCGGCGCGCGCGGCGGCCGCTTCGATGGCCGCGGTCCGGCGTTCGAGCGCGTTCACCAGCGCGCGCTCGGCACGCTGCACGAGCACGACGCGCACGATTGCGAGCGCGGCCAGCAGCAGCACGCCGACCGATCCGAGCACCAGCGCCAGTGCGCCTAAACGGTTTGCATCCATCGATTCACCTCAGCCGCGCGAGCCGGTACAGCCAGAAACCGCCCATCGCCTGCAGCGCGAACGCCAGATAGATCAGCTGACGCCCGGCATCGTCGTTCCACATCACCGTGAAATAGCGCGGGCTCGTGGCGATGACGAAGCTGCCGACCGCGATCGGCAACAGCGCCAGCACCCAGGCTGACAGCCGGGTCTCGGCCGACATCGCGGACAATTCGCGCTCCGCCTGCTCGAGATCGCGCATGAACGTCGACATCCGGTCGAGCATCACGTCCGCCCGCCCGCCGTAGCGGACCGACAGACGCAGCACCGCACCGACCAGTTCGAATTCGCGGATCCGGTACGTGTGCGCGATGTGCAGCATCGCGCGATCGATCTCGACGCCGGAGCGCAGCATCTGCGACACGTCGTCGAGGCAGCGGCGCAGCGGCATCTCGGCCGTCTGCAGCGCCGACTGGAACGCCGCGGGCACGCTGTTCCCGAGGGTCACGAGCCGCACGATCCCGTCGAGAAACGACGGCAACTGCCGGACGATCTTCAGGCGGCGCCGGCCGATGCGCGACGTGATCCACAGCACGACGAGCACCCCGCCCGCAACGATCGCAGCAACCGCGGCGAGCACCCCGCCGGCCACGCCGGCCCACAGCGCGAGCAGCGCAACGATCGCGACCGCCAGCACGAGGCCCGCGCGCACTTCGTCGAGGCCCGCGCGGTCGGACAACACGCTCCACGCTTCGAACACCGACGCACGCCAGCGCGCAAACCCTTGTGCCGGTTCCTGCGCATTCGCCGCACCGGCCGCCGTGGCACGCACGGTACGCGTGTCGCCCGCCGGGGCGGCGGTGCGCGCACCCTGTCCCACCTGGCTGTCGAAGAACCGTTGCGTATGCGCGCGCCCTTCCCGCACCTGGCTTCCGCGCCACAGCAGCAGCCCGGCCGCCGCGCAGATCAGCGCGAACATCAGCGCGAGCAAGGTGGCGCTAGACATTGAAGCCCCCGCCTCGCCCGAAGTTGCCGCCGAACCCGCCGCCGCTCGACACCAGCGTGTTGCGGAAACGTGCGAGCTTCGGCGAATGCGGATGAATGCCGAGCGATTCCCAGTGATCGATCTCGTCGCCCTCCGGCGTGACGCGCGCCTCGTAGCGATACAGTTCCTGCGTCGACACGATGTTGTCCGACATGCCGGTGACTTCGGTGATCGACAGGATCCGCCGGCGACCGTTGGACAGCCGGCCGATCTGGACGATGAAATCGATCGCATTGGCGATCTGCCGGCGCAGACTTGCTTCGGTACCCTGAAAACCGGCGAAGCCGGCCAGCATCTCGAGCCGGTACAGGCACTCGCGCGGCGAACTCGCGTGCACGGTGCCCATCGATCCGTCGTGACCGGTATTCATCGCCTGCAGCATTTCGAGCACTTCGCCGCCGCGCACTTCGCCGACGATGATCCGGTCCGGCCGCATCCGCAACGTGTTGCGCAGCAGGTCGCGAATCGACACGACGCCGCTGCCGTCGAACCCGCCGGGACGGCTCTCGAGCCGCACGACGTGCGGGTGATTCAGCGACAGTTCGGCCGTATCCTCGATCGTCACGACGCGTTCGGCCATCGGGATGTGGAACGCGAGCGCGTTCAGCAGCGACGTCTTGCCCGAGCTGGTGCCGCCCGACACGAGTACGTTGCAGCGCGCCTCGACCGCGGCCTCGAGCAGCCGGCCGATTTCCTCGTTGTAGGTACCGTTGCCCAGCAGGTCCTCGGGCTTCAGCGGATCCTTGCGGAACTTCCGGATCGACACGACGGGGCCGTCGATCGACAGCGGCTCGATCACGACGTTGACACGCCCGCCGTCGGGCAGCCGTGCGTCGACCATCGGATTCGATTCGTCGAGCCGCCGGCCGACCGGCGCGAGAATCCGTCGCACGATCCGCAGCAGGTGCGCGTTGTCGGTAAAGCGGATCGGCAGCTTCGACAGGATCCCGTGCCGCGACACGTAGATGTCGTTGTAGCCGTTGATCAGGATGTCCTCGACGTGCGGGTCCGCCAGCAGGTCCTCGATCGGCCCGAAGCCGGCCAACTCCTTCGTCAGCGCCTCGGCAACCGCACGCACCTCGCTCTCGTTGAGCGGGATCCGCCGCAGCCGCACGAAGCTGTCGATCTCGAGATCGACGAACTGGTTGATCGCCTGCCGCGACCAGCGGCCGAATTCGGCACCCAGCTCCTCGATCCGCGTGAGCAGATGCTCGTGTGCGGCATTCTTGATGTCGTGGAACTGTTGCGTTTGCGAGAACGGCGCTGCGCCGTCGGCAAATTGAATGTCGTGTGCCATCGCTTACGACCGCTTCGTAGAGGATTGAATGATTCGCCTGAGCGCCGAGAGGCCGCCGGCCGCACGCTGCGCCGCTCCCGGCGCCGGCGCGCCCGCGAGGCGCTCGACCAGCGGCCCGAGCGCGCGGACGTACGGATCGCGCTCCGCGACCTCGGCAATCAGCTTGCCCTGGTTCGCCGCATGCCCGATCGACACGCGCCGCGACGGCAGCGTCGCGACCAGCGACAGTTCCAGCCGTTCGGCGATCTGCGCGGGCAACAGCCCGAGCTCGGCGTCGAACTGGTTGACCACGAGCCGGATCCGTTCGGTCGCGGCGCCTGCCTCGCGCAGCCCGTCCAGCATCTCGACGGCCGATATGATCGATGCCACCCCCTGGTCGCACACGAGCCACGCTTCGTCCGCCAGGTTCACGACCTGCGCGATGAATTCGCGATTCGGGAAGCCGCCGAGGTCGACGATCTGGTGATCGAAGAACGCACGCAGCCGGTTCAGCAACGCCGCGCACGACGCCGTCGCCACCTCGCGCAGCTCGGCGAGGTTCGGCGGCAGCGTCGTCAGTGCGACGCCGCTCGAATGGCGCGCGAGCGCGGTCGTCACGAACGTGCGGTCGATCCGGCGCAGGTTGCGCACGGCTTCGACGAAATGGAATTCGCAGCGCGTATTCAGGAACAACGCGCCGTCGCCGGCCGGCAACCCGAGATCGAGGAGCGCCGCCGTGTGCGCGGGATCGGCGGGCCGCCGCTGCATCAGCACCGACAGGTTCGCGGCGAGCGTGCTCACGCCCATCCCGGCGCGCGCGCCGAGCAACGCGGTGACCTTGCCGTGACGGTTCACCGGCTCGTCGACGTTGTCGAGCAACACGCGTGTGATCCGCAGCGCCTCGTCGGCCGGGGCGGAAAAATCGACGAAATCGCGCACCCCCGCGCGCAGCGCGGCAAGCGCGCCTTCCGGTTGCGCGAGCGAGCCCAGCGCGACCACCGGCACGCCCGGATGCGACACGCGCACCGCCGCGACCACCGTGCTCGCGGCCACGCAATCACTCGAAAAATCGATGAATACCAGTGCCGGGTTCAACACGCCGATACGCTGCGACAGCGCCGCGCCGTCGAGCGGCGCACCCTCGACCGCGCCGGCGGAAAGCAGCGACTGCGACAGCCAATGCACGTGCTCCGCAAGCGAGGATGCGCATACGAAGTGGTCGGTGACGGCGGGCTCAGCCAAAGAATAGGTTCTCGCATTCATCTTGGATACTCCCAATGAAGCAAGGCATCGCGTTGTGCGCGACGGCCTGCGCTGTCCCGTAACGATTCGGCGCGCTCATTTCGAGAACCCCGGTCCTGCATCCGGCGATGCCATGCCGCCCAGGTAGGAACGCCACACCGGACCGTCGCGTTGCTCGGACAGCTCGCCCGGCGTTGCCGGCAGCGGCGCGCCCTGCGCGATCGGTGCAACGAGATGCGGCGTCACGATGATCACGAGCTCCTTGTCGTTCTGCTGGTAGCTCAGATTCTTGAAGAACGCGCCGATGATGGGCAGATCGCCCAGGAACGGCACCTTGTTGACGTTGGACGTGGTCTCGCGGTCGATCAGGCCGCCGATCACGAAGCTTTCGCCGTCGCCGAGCTCGACCGTCGTGTCCGCGCGCCGCGTCGTCAGCGCAGGCACCTGGACGCTGTTGATCGTGATCGAATGCACGAAGTCGAGCTGGCTCGACTCGGGCGCGACCTTCAGCGCGATCCGCCGCGGGCTCAGCACGGTCGGCGTGACCGTGAGCCCGACGCCGTAGGGTTTCCACTCGATCGAGATCGTGCCGAGCGATTGCGGCACCGGCACCGGAATTTCCCCGCCCGCGAGGAAGTTCGCGCTCTGGCCGGACAACGCGACAAGCGTGGGCTGCGCGAGCACGCGGGCCAGATTGTTCGCCTCGAGAATCGACAGGTCTGCGAACAACCCGTGCGACACCGAATTGACGACGAGGTTGAACGCCGACGAAATCGGCACGCTCGTGTTGTAGGTGAGCGAACCGCCCGGCGTACCGGTAATCGATGTCAGCCCCGTCGGCGCGAATGCGCCGAACGAGAAGCCGTTGCTCTGCTTGAAGAAGTTGAGGCCCGCCTGCTTCAGCACCGAACGGCTGAATTCGACGACGCGCACGTCGACCTGCACGACGTTCTTGCCGGAGATCGTCGACGCATCGACGGTCGTCGCGTCCTTGCCGCCGACCGACTTCGCCGCATGAACCGCCCGCTGGTGCCCTTCGAGCGTCCCGGACGCGCCGCCGATCACCGTCGTGCCCCCGTACGTATTCACGCTCGGCGATCCGCTGTCGAGCAGCGCCCGCGCCGCGCCGCTCGTGACGTTCACGTTGTAGACGGTCGGTTCGTCGCGGCCGCGCTCCCAGATCATCACGTTCGTCGCGCCGGCGTTCTTCGCGATCAGCAGCACGCCGCCGCGCCCGCCCTTCACGACGAGCACGTCGGCGACCGACGGATCGCCGACCGCAACCCGTTGCAGCGTACGCCCCGTCGCAAGCTGCCGTTGTGCGCCGATCGCCAGGCTGATCGTCCCGCTCGTGTCGGCCGCGTCCGACAGCGGCGGCATCGCCAGCGCGCTCAATGCAATAGCCAATCCAATCAGTTTCTTTTTCATTGTTTTGGAGGCATCGGTCCGCCCCCCTTCTCTGGTTGTCGTCTTCGTCCCGCTCAATAGGCGACCGTTTCGGCCCGCCCACCCCGAATCACTTCGATGCCGCCGCCGCCCGGATGCCGCGTGACCACCCGCGGCGGCGCACGCGGCGCCGGGCTCGTCGCGCTCTTCGACAGATCGCCCAGCATCACGCCGGCGGCTGCAAGCGCCGACGGGGTCTTGTCGTCGCCGGCACGAACCGCGACGGTCTGCGCCGCGATATCGTCGTCGCGCGGGTTACGCAGCGCGAGCACGAGCCGGCCGCTCTGCTCGGCGAGCGTCAGCGCGTCAACCTGTGCGGTCGGCACGGCCAGCACCGCGGTCCGCATCCCGACCACCGAGCCGTTCGAGCTGTCCCGCTCGGTCGTGGCATCGCCGAACGACAGCACGCGAACCTTCGACATCAGCAGCCGTGCCTGCGTATTCGCGATCTCGGCCGTCGACGTTCCGCCGATCGCCACGCCGGTCCCGTCGCGCTTCAGGTTCAGGAACACGTCGACATAGTTGCCGGGCCGTACGCGGTTGCCGACCGCGTTGGTCTCGTCGACCTTGATCGCGACGGCGCGCTCTCCCGGGGCGATCTGCTCGGCAAGCCCGGACGACAATGCGCTGGCGACGACGGCCGCCTGCGCGGGAATGTCGGCTGCCGGAATGCGGCCGACCAGTTGCAGCGGATCGGCAAACGCCCCTTGCGGCGCGGCGGCCGACTGCTGCACCTTCAGCGCATCGGCCGGGATCGGCTGGCCGGCCTGCAACGGCCGTGTCGCCACGACGACCGGTACGCTTTGCGTCGCGACCGTCGCCGCAACCGGCGCGACGTCGGCCGGCTTGCGGCCGAGCATCCATGCATAGACGCCGAGCAGGACCGCGATCGCGATCAGCAAGCCGGCAATGATCTTGGTCAGGTTGTTGGCCATGGTGTTGTTATGTTTCCCCGCTACTCACGATTGAATTCTCCGCGCAACCTTGCCGGCCGGGCGCCCTCCACCCGGCACGACGCGATCGCTGCCGTTTATATGATGTTGACCGGGCTGATCTGCACCATCGCGGTTCCGGTGAGTGTCGACGGCACCGGCAACAGCGCACCGAGCAGCGGGAACGACGGGATCAGCGGGTTCTGCGAATATGGGTAGGTCAGCGTGATCTGCACGCACAGCATCGTCGCGTCGTACGAACAGGTGCCTTGCTGCGTCGGCGTGCACGTCGATCCTTTCAGCCACGTGGTCAGGTTCGTTGCGGCCGTGCAGGCGGCCTGGGCCCGCGCCGCAAGCGCAGCCTGCTGTGCCGCCTGCACCGATGCGGCCGCTCCGACCTGCTGATAGTTCAGCGCGGCGCGCGCGCCCTCCGTTGCCGCCAGCGTCAGGTTTTGCTGCGCGGCGAAGATCATCCCGTACGTGACGATCGCGTACAGGATCAGGAAGAACACCGGCAGCATCAGTGCAAATTCGATGGCCGTCGCGCCACGCTCGCGACGCCGCCAGCCCGACACGGGACGAACGGCCGTCATTGCATCCCCCCGGTGGCGATCCGGTACAGGCACCACAGTGCTGCCGGAATCACGAGAAACGCGGCATACGGCGACGCCCGGAACCCGGCGATCTCCATCGTCGGAGCATGCCGCTGCCACAACGCGGATACCGGCGTACGGGTGGCGAAGACCAGCGTACCGGCATGCGCGAATGCAAGCAGGCTCGCCACGATCCAGAGCCACAGCAGCGCATGCGGGCCGCACCACGCGCCCAATACCGCGAATACCTTGACATCTGCGGCGCCCATGACGCGCAGCACGAAAAACGGAAAAAGGCTGACAAAGCCGATCAGTACGCCAATGAGCGCCTGATTCACGGAAATGCCGAATGGATTATGTCCGGAGAGCAGAAATGCAGATACGAATCCACCGATCACCAGTGAATTCGGTATACGCCTATGACGGATGTCCTCGAGCGCGACAAGCACCGCCCACGCGAGGAAAACCCCGACGCCAGTTAGCAGGATCATTTACGCCCCGAGCGGCAAAACTTACCGCGCGGATTGCCGAAGCAATCCGCGCCCCTAACAACAGGGAGTGAGCAAAAGCCCGTTCGTTATGCCTTCGGCAGCTGGTTCGCGATGTAGGAGAACGCCCCCGAGATACCGCCCGTCAACGTGCCAACGGCAGTGACGAGGGCAACGGCGACCAGCCCGGCGATGAGTCCGTACTCGACTGCGGTAACCCCGTTTTCTTCTTTAAGGAAACGCTTGATGATTGCTTTCATTTTATTCCTCGTGCCTGTATTTACGTTTTTTGGCCTTTTATACGTATACGTCCCCGCATATCCGGCCCTTGCCCCGAGCCGTTCGCTACATCTGCTGTAACGACAGTCGGGTGCGCTTTCTTTATAGGTCGCCCCGAAGGGCATGGCTCACAATTTGATGCAAGTTAACATTCGCGATAGTGACCCTCCTCGAACGTTGTGTACCGAACCGTACATTTCCTTACATCTGCTCCGGATTCTATATCCGATCCTATTTAAGTTCCAACCTCTTTAGCGACTCTGTCGGAAAAAAATCTTCAGGAGCACAACGTATTTGTACGGCGTTTCGGTACGACTTACACATAGGATTTACGATAGGTTAGATGTGCACGCCTAATCCACCAGTAAAACAATTGCCTCGTCCACCAAGCCTGCATGGGCCCCACGTTACGCCGCACGCGTAACGCCAATGTTGTGACGTTACGTTACGAAACGGCCGAAACCGTTCTCATTCGTCTGCACTTAAACAGATTCAACAATCTTTCAATTTCCATAACTTCCTTTTCCGACAAGGAATTGCCTCGTTTAAAACCTGTTGTCGAACCGTCGGGCATCGGAATGGCACGACTGTTGCAGAGTAGTCCTCGCACCACTCAACACAACGCAGTTCACAACACATCTTTAATGCGAGGACAAAATGGACATTAAGGTTATCCCTCATGGCGTGTTCCGGACGACTCTGATCGCGGCCACCGTTGCAGCCATGCTTTCCCTCTCCGCGTGCGGCGGTTCCGGCTCCATCAGCCAAGGTCTCGGCGGCGGCTCGAGCTCGGGCGGCGGCGATTCGATCTCCACGTCGGGCGGCAACTCGTCCGGCACGAGCGGTACCTCGGGGACGAGCGGCACGTCGGGCACCAGCGGCACCTCGGGTACGAGCGGTACCTCCGGCACCTCGGGCACGAGCGGCACCTCCGGCACCTCCGGCACCAGCGGTACCTCCGGCACGAGCGGTACGTCCGGCACCTCGGGTGTGTCGTCGAACCCAGTGGGAAATGTCCTCGCAAACAGCAGCAATATCGTCACGGGTGTCGGCAGCACCGTCTCGGGTCTCGGCTCCGTCATCGGCAGCCAGAGCCTGCCTGGCGTCAACCCGGCCACCACGCAAGCCGCCGGCGGCATCGTGCAGAACGTGGGCGGCGCCGTCACCGCGCTGGGCAACGGTCTCGGCAACGGTCTCGGCCAGCTTGGCGCAACGAAGGATCCGCTCGGCACCACGCTCGCCAGCACGGGCGGCGTGGTCAATCAGCTGGGCGGCGCAGTTACGCAAACGGGCAACCTGGTCACGAGCCTCGGCAGCGGCCCGCTGTCGCCGCTCGCCCCGGTCACGGGTGCCGTCGGCGGCCTCGTGTCGACGCTCGGCGGCGCCGTCGCGAACGGCGGCAACACGCTCACCAACGCACTGTCGACCGGCCCGATCCAGCAAGTCACGCAAACCGTCAGCTCGGCCATCACGCCGATCACGACGATGGTCGGCCAGACGACCCAGACGATCGGCTCGGCGACCGGCCTCGGCGCGCCGGTCAACACGCTGCTCGGCACGATCGGCAACGGTCTGAACCAGGCCGGCGCGCTGCTCGCATCGACGGGCGGCAACCCGGTCACCACGGGCCTCGGCAACACCGTCTCGTCGACGGGCAACACCGTGAAGGCCGTCGGCGGCCTGCTCACCGGTGGCACCGGCGGCGTGACCAACCCGCTCGCCCCGCTCACGGGCCTCGTCTCCACGGTCACGGGCGCACTCGGCGGCGCAACGGGTGGCGGCAGCGGCCCGCTCGCACCAGTCACCGGCCTCGTCTCGACCGTGACCGGCGCACTCGGCGGCGCGGCAGGCGGCAGCGGCGGCCCGCTTGCCCCGGTCACGGGCCTCGTCTCGACGGTTACCGGCGCACTCGGCGGTGCAGCAGGCGGCAGCGGCGGCCCGCTCGCCCCGGTCACGGGCCTCGTCTCGACGGTCACTGGTGCACTCGGCGGCGCGGCAGGCGGCAGCGGCGGCCCGCTCGCTCCGGTCACGGGCCTCGTCTCGACGGTCACCGGTGCACTCGGCGGCGCGGCAGGCGGCAGCGGCGGCCCGCTCGCTCCGGTCACGGGCCTCGTCTCGACGGTCACCGGCGCACTCGGCGGCGCAACGGGCGGCACGAGCGGCGGTCCGCTCGCACCGGTCACGGGCCTCCTCGGCGCAGTCACGGGCGCACTCGGTGGCGCAGGCGGCGGCAGCCCGCTCGCCCCGGTGACGAACGCGGTATCCACGGTCACGAGCGCGGTCGGCGCACCCGCACTGAGCGGCGGCACGGGCGCCGTCACGAACGCGGGCTCGTCGTCGAATCCGCTCGCGCCTGTCACGTCGCTGATCGGCGGCCTGCTCGGCGGCACGCACGGCAAGTAATCCGGTATCCATTCATCGACAAGACAGCGAGGAGTCCATCATGTCCCAGCAACGTTCAATCACGACGGTCGCCCTGCGCCAGTGGCGCGTGCCCCTCACCGCCTTCGCCGCAGCCTGCCTGCTGGCCGCCTGCGGCGGTGGCGGCGTGAGCTCGCCGCCGGCCAGCAGCAACAACAACAATCCGAGCACGAGCGGTACGCCCAGCACGAGCGGCACCAGCGGCTCGCCGACCGGCACCAAGGGTGTCGTCAGCACGGTCGGCCAGACGGCCACCGACCTCGGCAGCACGGTCGGCAACATCAGCCTGCCCGGCCTCGGCGACGGCGTGACGAAGGGCGTCGGCAGCACGCTCTCCAGCACCGGCACGATCGTCGGCGCGGCGGCCGATGCCGTCAGCAACGGGCTGGGACAGATCGGCTCGACGAAGGATCCGGTCGGCACGACGGTTGCCGGTCTCGGCAACGTGGTCGGCGCGACGAGCAACACGGTGTCCGGCCTGAGCTCGACGGTCAAGGCGCTGGGTACGGGCCCGCTCGCCCCGCTCGCACCGGTCACGACCCCGGTCGGCACCGTGCTCGATACGGTTGCCAACGGCCTGACGGCCGCCGGTACGACGATCGGTTCCACGCTGTCGTCCGGTGCCGTGCAGCAGGTCACGCAACCGATCAGCTCGGCGATCACGCCGCTCGTGATCACCGCCGGCCAGGTCACCCAGCAGGTCGGCACGACGACCGGCCTCGGCCAACCCGTCTCGGGCCTGCTCGGCCAGATCGGCGGCGCGATCAGCTCGGCCGGCAAGCAGGTCGGCGGCACGTCGAGCCAGCCGCTCGTCGGCGACGTCGGTCAGCTCGTGACCGCGGTCGGCAACACCGTGACCAACGCGGGTGGCCTCGTCAACCCGAACGGCCCGAACGGTGCCGCGCCGATCCCCGGCCTGATCACGAGCCTCGTCGGCGGCTCGACGGCGACCGTCCAGAACGGCACGTCGTCGGGTTCCGGCTCGACGAACCCGCTCGGCGGCCTGCTGTCGGGTCTGGGTTCCACGCCGCTCGGCTCGCTCACGGGCGCCCTCGGCGGTGCAACGGGCGGCTCGGGCAGCGGCCCGCTCGCACCGGTCACGGGCCTCGTCTCGACGGTCACGGGTGCACTGAGCGGCGCGGCAGGCGGCAACGGCGGCCCGCTCGCCCCCGTCACGAATCTCGTGTCGACGGTCACGGGCACGCTGGGTGGCGCAACGGGTGGCGCAGGCAGTGCAAACCCTCTCGCGCCGGTCACCGGATTGCTGAATACTGTCACCGGAGCAGTGGGCGGTGCATCCGGGGGCTCGAGCCCGCTCGCGCCGGTCACGTCGCTGGTCGGCAGCGTCACGGGTACCGCATCGTCGGGCGGCGGTTCGACGGGCCTGCTGGCACCGGTAACGGGGTTGCTGGGTACGCTGGGTAGCGTTGGCAAGTAAGGAGGACGGTCGCACTATCGCAGCCGGAGCGGATGGCGCGGCCGTACACACACAACCGGCATGGCGGCACGCGGCGCGCGACACCTGGGTGTCGCGCGCCGGCATTACAAAGAAGACACAAAAGCAAGGCCTACGAGGAAGAACAATGAAATCCAGACTCGACAGATGGATGATGCTGCTCGTCATCGCGGCGGCAGGCACGGCACAGGCACAAACGCGCGTCGGCGGTAACCCGCTCGACTCCCTTCCCCAGATCAACGCACCGAAGACAGGCCCGAACGTCACCGTACAGGTCGCACCGCAAGCGCCGCAGTTGCAGGAGCTGCTGTCGCGTCACCTGACGCCGAAGACGTTCCAGGTCGAAGGCGTGAAGTCGATTCCGTTCGAGGAAATCACGCGCCGCTTCACGCCCCTCGTCGGCAAGGACATCACGATCGGCGAACTGATCGAAACCGCCAACGGCGTGACGAAGCTGTACCAGGAGCGCGGCTTCGCGCTGTCGTTCGCGTTCGTTCCCGCGCAGACGTTCGAGAACGGCGTCGTGCGCATCACGGTTGTCGAAGGCTACGTGTCGGATGTGAAGGTCACCGGCAAGCCCGGCGCGATGGAATCGAAGATTCGTGCGATTGCCGCGCATATCACGGCCGACCGCCCGCTGCGCCGCGCGACGTTCGAGCGCTACGTGAACACGTTCGGCCTGCTGCCCGGCCTCACGGTGAAGGCGAATGTCCCGCCGCCGCAAACCACCGACGGCGCCACGACGCTCGATCTTGCGGTCGACCGCAAGCCGTTCAACGTCAGCACCGGGATCGACTTCAACCACCCGGGCGTCCAGGGCCTCATCACCGCGACCGAAAACGGCCTCACGTCGTTCGGCGAGCAGTTGAGCATCTCCGCGCTCGCGCCGCCGGGACGCGACAAGCAGACCTACTTCGCGTTCAGCGGCGCGGTGCCCGTCGGCAGCAACGGCCTGATCACGCGCCTCGATGCCAGTACGTATCGCGGCAAGCCGACCAACAACCCGGGGTTGCCGTCATCTGTCGAGCGTACCGTGAAGAACGAGAAGCTCGGTCTTTCGGCATCCTACCCAATACTGCTGAACAACCAACGCAGCTTGCTCGGCACGGTATCGGGCTACGCAGCGCATAACGAAGACCGCTATCAAAGCCAGATCAACGGCAATACGCTCGACAACCGGTCTCAAGTCCGCGTGCTGCAACTGCAACTCGACTACACCAGTGTCGAACCGAAGCAGGTGCGAAAACTGAGCGTCAACGTGGCCAAGGCGTTCGACATCCTCGGTGCCTCGAAATCACAGACCGGCCTGGTTAACGGCGTGGGGGTCACGTATGCCGATCCGACTTCGCTGACCTTCGTCCGCACCGGCGCGACTGTCACGCAAACCAACGAATGGCCGTTCCGGATCGGCACGTCGGTTTCGCTGACCGGCCAATACAGCCCCGACTCGCTGCCGACGTCCGAACAGATCTCATTCGGCTCGACGCGCTACGCGCTCGGCTATCAGCCTGGCGAAGCGTCGGGTGACTCTGGCTGGGGGATGTCGCTGGAGGTCAACCGCGGCTTCACGCCGGGCTGGACGTATCTGAAATCGATCACGCCGTACGTCGCGTACGACATGGCGCGCGTATACCTGCACTCGGGTACGCCGTCACCGAACCGCATGTCGTCGGTCGGCATCGGTGTGCGGTTTTCCGACAGCCGCTTCTACAGTCTCGACCTGAACGTCGCGAAGCCGATCGGCGATGCGCCGGTCGAAAGCGCATCGCGCAGCCCACGCATCAACGCCGCATTCTCGTATCAGCTCAACTGATCGGTCACCCGACAGCCCGCGCCACGCGGGCTGTTTCGATTAGAGTCCCCTCTATCAAACGTGGCGCGCGGTTTCACGTATTCTGGCGAAGCTCGCAACATGCCCGCCCCATGCAGACGGTCGTGCGGGCGAATCGAACACGACATGCAAAACAAGGAGGATGACAATGATTCAACTGACCCGCCCGTTGCGTGCAATCGCCATCGCCGGCGCCCTGCTCGCGTGCGCAGCCCCCACGTTCGCACAAGCCGACAATCCCATCGGCATGTGGCAGACGATCGACGACAACACCCACCAGCCGAAGGCACTCGTGCAGATCGCGGAAGACGGCGACGGCGCGCTGACGGGCAAGGTCGTCAAGGGCCTCGGCGCGAACGATACGCCCGATCGCCGCTGTACCGCCTGCACGGACGAGCGCAAGGATCAGCTCATCAAGGGCATGACGATCATCAAGGCGATGAAGAAGGAAGGCGACCACTGGGACGGCGGCAACATTCTCGACCCGGAAAACGGCAAGGTCTACAAGTGCAAGATGACGCTTGAAGACGGCGGCCAGAAGCTCGTGGTGCGCGGTTATATCGGCGTATCGCTGCTCGGCCGCTCGCAGACCTGGGTTCGCCAGCAATAACGCAGCACGCGCCGACTCGCGCGGCTCAATGAAAAAATCGGCCTGCGACGAAGTCGTCAGGCCGATTTTCTTTGGGTGCGGACGCAACGGAAACCGATCAGCATCACGCAGCATGCTTCAGCGAATCGGGCGGATAGTCGCCGGGGGAGCGATACGCGGGTGCCGCGTTGCTACGCGCCTCGGCCGCCTTCGATTGCGCGTGCTTGCGCATCCGCGCGGACAATTCGTTGCACAGATTCATGCCGGCATCGCCATAAAGCGCACGCATCACATTCATCAGCGTGCCCGTGTCGTGCCAGACCTTGAAGCGGCGATGGCATGTCTGATACGACGGGTAACGGCGCGGTATGGCCGACCATGTTGCGCCGCTGTAGATCACCCAGAGCACGCCGTTCAGCACGCCCCGCGTATTGGCTAACGGACGGCCGCGCAACTCGGTGCGCGGCTGCATTTCGGGCAGAAGCGGCGCAACGCAGCGCCACTCGTGGTCGGTCAGATCGCGATACGGTGTCATGGACATCTCCAGCCTTAGTAACCATGACACAACGATATCGGCTCACCTCAACGATGAATATAAGACAAATCCGAAAATACCCCGAGATTGCGTGAATTTGACCGGAATTGACGTTTGAATCCCGTCAATTGCCAGAAAGCGCAATCAGGTCAGCGACGTATCGACGATGCGACGCGGCGTTTCGATATATTCCTTCGACTGCATCTCGACGATGCGCGACACCGTGCGCGCGAATTCGTTGGCCATCGGACCCTCGATGTACAACTGCTCCGCCGGCACCGCCGCGGACATCAGCAGCTTGACCTTGTGGTCGTACAGCACGTCGATGAGCCACGTGAAGCGGCGCGCCTCGGACGCCATCCGCGGCGACATCTGCGGCACCTCGGACAACACGATTGCGTGGAAACGGCTCGCCAGTTCGAGATAGTCGTTCTGCGAACGCGGGCCGCCGCACAGCGTCGCGAAGTCGAACCAGACCACGCCGTCCGCCTTGCGCAGCGCCTTCAGCTCGCGCTTCTCGATATGCAGGATCGGGCTTTCGTCGGGCACCGCGGCGAGCTTGCCGAACGCGTGACGCAGTTCGCGATCCGCATCCGCGCCGAGCGGCGTGTGATACATCTTCACCTGCGCGAGCGTGCGCTGGCGATAATCGACGCCCGCGTCGACGTTCAGCACGTCGAGCCGGTCCTTGATCAGCGCGATCGCCGGCAGCATGCGGTCGCGATGCAGGCCGTCCGGGTACAGGTCGTCGGGATCGTAGTTGGACGTCATCACGAACTGCACGCCGTTGTTGAACAGGCGGTCGAGCAGACGGTACAGGATCATCGCGTCCGCAATGTCCGACACGTGGAATTCGTCGAAGCAGATCAGGCGGTAGCGCTTCGCGATGCGCCGCGCGAGTTCGTCGAGCGGATCGGCCTGCCCTTTCAGTTCCTCGAGTTCGCGGTGCACTTCACGCATGAACTCGTGGAAATGCAGGCGCGTCTTGCGCTGCACGGGCACCACTGCGTAGAAGCTGTCCATCAGGAAGCTCTTGCCGCGGCCGACCCCGCCCCACATGTACACGCCGCGCGGGAGATCCGGATGATTGATGAGCTTCTTGAACGCGTTCGAGCGGCGCGCCTTGTATTCGACCCATTCGTCGAAACAGCGCTGCAGGCGATCGACGGCCGCACGCTGAGCGGGATCGGATTGATAGCCGCGCGTGGTCAGTTCGCGCGCGTAGTATTCGGTGACGTTCATCGGGCAAACCAGAAAGAACGAAGGCGAGCGGGAAACCCCGCCCGCCTTCGTCATGAGACGGCTGCGCCGGCCGATGGCCGGCAGGCGCTAGTCCGTGCTCAGCTGTTCAGCGAGCGCTTGTCGACGGCGAGCGCCGCTTCGCGCATCACTTCCGACATCGACGGGTGCGGATGGCAGATGCGGGCGATGTCTTCCGACGCCGCCTTGAATTCCATCGCCACCACGGCTTCCGCGATCAGGTCCGACGCGTTCGCGGCGATCACGTGCACGCCGAGCAGTTCGTCGGTCTTCGCATCGGCGATCATCTTCACGAAGCCGTCCGGTGCGTTCATGCCGAGCGCGCGGCCGTTGATCGAGAACGGGAACTTGCCCGTCTTGATCTCGCGGCCTTCCGCCTTCAGCTGCTGCTCCGTCTTGCCGACCCATGCGATTTCCGGGTACGTGTAGATCACCCACGGAATGCAGTTGTAGTCGATGTGCGGCTTCTGGCCGTCGATCACTTCCGCGACCAGCACGCCTTCGTCTTCCGCCTTGTGCGCGAGCATCGGGCCACGCACCACGTCGCCGATCGCGTACACGTTCGGCACCGCCGTACGGCAGTGGTCGTCGACGTCGATGAAGCCGCGCTCGTTCGCCTTCAGGCCGATTGCCTCGAGACCGAGGTTGTCGGTGTTCGGCACGCGGCCGACCGACACGATCAGGCGGTCGGCGTCGAGCGTCTGCGCGTTGCCGTCCTTGTCCGTGTAGGCGATCGACACACCGTTCGCGGTCGCCTTCACTTCGCCGATCTTCACGCCGAGATTGATGTCGAGGCCCTGCTTCTTGAACAGCTTGGCCGCTTCCTTCGCGAGCGCTTCGTCCGCTGCGCCGAGGAATGCCGGCAGCGCCTCGAGCACCGTCACTTCGGCACCGAGACGGCGCCACACCGAGCCGAGCTCGAGGCCGATCACGCCTGCGCCGATCACGGCGAGCTTCTTCGGCACCGAGTCGAACGTCAGCGCACCTTCGTTGTCCGACACGATCTTGTTGTCGACCGGGACGCCCGGCAGGTGACGCGCCTTCGAACCCGTCGCGATGATCACGTTCTTCGCGGTGACGACTTCGGTTTCACCTTCGCCGCTCACTTCGATCTGCACGCCGGCATCGGTCTTGCCGGTGAACTTGCCATGGCCCTTCAGCCAGGTGATCTTGTTCTTCTTGAACAGGAACTCGATCCCGCTCGTCATCTTCTCGACGATCGCATCCTTGCGGCCGAGCATCTTCGCGACGTCGATCTTCACGCCGTCGACCGTGATGCCGTGGTCGGCCAGGTGATGCGACGTGTTCTCGAACTCTTCCGACGATGCGAGCAGCGCCTTCGACGGAATGCAGCCGACGTTCAGGCACGTGCCGCCGAGCTTCAGCGCGCCGGCCGGGTTCTTCCACTTCTCGATACAGGCAACGGTCTTGCCGAGCTGCGCGGCGCGGATCGCGGCGATGTAGCCGCCGGGGCCGGCACCGATCACGACGACGTCAAATTCCTTGGACATGACAATCCTTTCTACTTGTACGTCCGCAGGTTCGCGCGCGTGCGCGAACCTGCGGAACGGGTCAATGCAGTGAGACTCGGCTTACAGGTCGAGCAGCAGACGTGCCGGATCTTCCAGCGCATCCTTCATCGCGACGAGCGACAGCACGGCTTCGCGGCCGTCGATGATGCGGTGGTCGTACGACAGCGCGAGGTAGTTGATCGGGCGGATCACGATCTGGCCGTTCTCGACAACCGGGCGCTCCTTCGTCGCGTGCACGCCGAGGATGGCCGACTGCGGCGGGTTGATGATCGGGGTCGACAGCATCGAGCCGAACACGCCGCCGTTCGAGATCGAGAACGTACCGCCCGTCATTTCCTCGATCGACAGCTTGCCGTCCTTCGCCTTCTGGCCGAATTCGGCGATCTTCTTTTCGATCTCGGCGAGGCTCAGCTGATCCGCGTTGCGCAGGATCGGCACGACGAGGCCGCGCGGCGAGCCGACAGCGATACCGATGTCGAAGTAGCCGTGGTAGACGATGTCGTTACCGTCGATCGACGCGTTCACGAGCGGGAACTTCTTCAGCGCGTGCACGGCCGCCTTCACGAAGAACGACATGAAGCCGAGCTTCACGCCGTGTTCCTTCTCGAACTTGTCCTTGTACTTCGAGCGCAGGTCCATGACCGGCTGCATGTTGACTTCGTTGAACGTCGTCAGGATCGCGTTGGTCTGCTGCGATTCGAGCAGACGCTCGGCGATACGCGCACGCAGACGCGACATCGGCACGCGCTGTTCCGGACGGTCGTTCAGCCAGGTCGTTGCCGACGCAGGCACCTTCACTTCCGGCAGCGACGGCTTCGCGGCAGCGGCCTTGGCCGGTGCGGCGGCCGGAGCGGCCTTCGGTGCGCTGCCTGCGGACAGTGCGTCGCCCTTCGTGACGCGGCCGTCGCGGCCCGAACCTGCGACGTCGCCCGCCGACAGGCCCTTCTCGGCCAGCAGCTTCGAGGCAGCCGGCGATGCGGTTGCCGACGATGCCGTTGCGGCGGCCGGCTGTGCGGCCGGTGCGGCGGCAGCAGGCGCTGCGGCCGGCTTGACTTCGGCGGCGCCAGCCGCTGCTTCGGCAGCACCTGCCTTCGCTTCGGTGTCGATCGTCGCGATCAGCTGATCGGCAACCACGGTGTCACCGTCGTTCTGCAGCACTTGCGCGAGCACGCCCGCTGCCGGTGCCGGCACTTCGAGCACGACCTTGTCGGTCTCGAGTTCGATCAGGATTTCGTCCTGCGCGACTGCTTCGCCCGGCTTCTTCTTCCACTGCAGCATGGTCGCTTCCGAAACCGACTCCGAAAGCTGGGGGACTTTGACTTCTACGATAGCCATGTGATTTTCCTGGATGCTTAATCTGGGTAATGACGAGGTTCGTGCGATTCCTTCGGCCGGTGCGGCGCGCCACGCGCCCGGCAGGCCAAAAGAGACGGGAAAGCGCCGCGCGCCTTCCCGTTTCGCTTCCGTCGGTTATTTCGCGATCGATCCGCTCTTCAGGCGGCCGAAAGCACCTTCGATCAGGGCCTTCTGCTGCTCGTAGTGCTTCGCGTAGTAGCCAACCGCCGGCGAGGCCGAAGCCGGACGGCCGCTGTATGCCAGCTTCTGCCCTTCCTTCATGCCTTCCTTCAGATGGTGCTCGACGTAGAACCAGGGGCCCTGGTTCTGCGGCTCGTCCTGCACCCAGACCACTTCAGTCGCGTTCTCGTACTTCTTCATTTCGGCTTCGAACTGCTTGTGCGCGAACGGATACAGCTGCTCGATACGAATGATCGCGACGTCGTTCGCCTTCGCTTCGCGGCGATGCGCGACGAGGTCGTAATACACGCGGCCCGAGCACGCCAGCACGCGCTTGACCTTCTTCGCGTCGATGCCGCCGTCGGTTTCGCCCAGCACCGGCTGGAACGAACCCTTCGCCAGTTCCGACAGGTCCGACACCGCTTCCTTGTGACGCAGCAACGACTTCGGCGTTGCGACGATCAGCGGCTTGCGGAACAGGCGGATCATCTGGCGGCGCAGCAGGTGGAAAATCTGCGCCGGCGTCGTCGGCTGAACGACCTGCATGTTGTGATCTGCACACAGCTGCAGGAAACGCTCGATACGCGTCGACGAGTGTTCCGGACCTTGCCCTTCATAGCCGTGCGGCAGCAGCATCGTGAGACCCGACACGCGGCCCCACTTCACTTCGCCCGACGAGATGAACTGGTCGATCACGACCTGCGCGCCGTTGACGAAGTCGCCGAACTGCGCTTCCCACAGCACGAGCGTGTTCGGCTCGGCGGTCGAGTAACCGTATTCGAAGCCCAGCACCGCCTCTTCCGACAGCACCGAGTCGATCACCGTGAACTTCGCCTGGCCTTCGGCGATGTTCTGCAGCGGCACGTACGTACCGTCGTTCCAGCGCTCGCGGTTCTGGTCGTGCAGCACCGCGTGACGGTGCGTGAACGTGCCGCGGCCCGAGTCCTGGCCCGTCAGGCGCACCGAGTAGCCCGATGCGACGAGCGACGCGAATGCGAGGTGTTCGCCCATGCCCCAGTCGAGCGGCTGGTCGCCGCGCGCCATGTTGCGGCGGTCGTTGATCACGCGCTCGACGAGCGGGTGAACCTTGAAGTTTTCCGGGACCGTCGTGATGCGTTCGCCGAGGCGCTTCAGTTCGGCGAGCGGCACGGCCGTATCGGCTGCATCCGTCCACTTGCGGTTCAGGAACGGAACCCAGTCGACTGCGTACTTGCTCTTGTAGTTCGACAGGACCGGGTCGACCGTGTGGTGACCGTCGTCCATCGCCTTGCGGTACGCCTTCACGTAGTTGTCGGCGTCTTCCGCGGTGATCACGCCCTGCTGCACGAGCTTCTCGGCGTACAGCGCACGGGTGCCCGGGTGCTGCGCGATCTTCTTGTACATCAGCGGCTGCGTGACGGCCGGCGTGTCCTGCTCGTTGTGACCCAGCTTGCGGAAGCAGACGATGTCGATCACGACATCCTTGTGGAACTGCATCCGGTAGTCGATCGCGATCTGGATCGCGAGCACGACAGCTTCCGGATCGTCACCGTTCACGTGCAGCACCGGCGCTTCGATCATCTTGACCACGTCGGTACAGTACAGCGTCGAGCGCGCATCGCGCGGGTCCGACGTCGTGAAGCCGATCTGGTTGTTGATGACGATGTGCAGCGTGCCGTGCGTGCCGTAACCGCGCGTCTGCGCGAGGTTCAGCGTTTCCATCACGACGCCCTGGCCAGCGAAGGCCGCGTCGCCGTGGATCTGCACCGGCAGCACCTGCAGGCCGTCTTCGTCGCCGCGACGGTCCATCCGCGCCTTCGCCGAACCTTCGACCACCGGGTTCACGATTTCGAGGTGCGACGGGTTGAACGCGAGCGACAGGTGGACCGGGCCGCCTTCCGTCGACACGTCCGACGAGAAGCCCTTGTGGTACTTCACGTCACCGGCCGGCAGGTCGTCGACGTGCTTGCCTTCGAATTCGGCGAACAGGTCGGCCGGCATCTTGCCCAGCGTGTTGACCAGCACGTTCAGACGGCCGCGGTGGGCCATGCCGATGATGATTTCCTGCACGCCGCTCTTGCCCGCGTGCTGGACGACTTCGTCCATCGCCGCGATGAAGCTTTCGCCGCCTTCGAGCGAGAAGCGCTTCTGGCCGACGTACTTGGTGTGCAGGTAGCGTTCGAGACCTTCCGACGCCGTCAGGCGATTCAGGATGTGCTTCTTCTTGTCGGACGAGAATGCCGGCGTCGCACGGGTCGACTCCAGGCGCTCCTGCCACCAGCGCTTCTGCTCCGGATCGCTGATGTACATGTACTCGGCGCCGATCGTGCCGCAATACGTGTCGCGCAGACCCTTGACGATGTCACGCAGCGAAGCCTGGTCGAAACCGAAGTACAGGTTGCTTGCGCTGTACGTCTGGTCGAGGTCGCCTTCGGAGAAGTCGTAGAACGCGGGTTCGAGTTCGGGAATGGCGGGACGTTCGCGACGCTTCAGGGGGTCGAGATTGGCCCATTGCGAGCCGAGGAAGCGATAGGCGCTGATGAGCGACTGAACATGGACCTGCTTGCGCGCGGTCGCGAGGTTGCTCGTGCTTTCGCGCGGGATGAAGGCATTGGCCTTCGCACGCTCGGCGAACGATTCGACGATCGGGAAATGAGCGACGTCATTGGCACTCGAGCCGTCCGTTGCAGGCACATTCTGCAGCGCGTCGAAATACTCTCGCCAATTCTCCGGCACCGACGCCGGATTGTTGAGGTATGCATCGTACAGTTCTTCAACGTACGAAGCATTGCCGCCGAACAGATAGGAGTTCAGCTGAAACTGCTTCATTACATCTGACATTTTACGCTCACCTTTCTTCGAGCTTCTCGAGAAATAGCGGGTTACTCAACCTTCCGCGACACGGCCTGACCGTTTAGCGGATTGCGAATCAAGTCTTGCTTGGAAGGACCTAAAACTTGCGTGCGCGCAGCATATCACAGAACCGATACCGGAGTTCACGGCGAAATGTGCCTGAAAGCACCGCGCGACGGGGTTTTGCCGGATTGCCACGACCTGCGGGAACAGTGTTTTGCAGGTCATCCGGTTGCACATCGCGCAGGTGCAAAAAAGGCTGCCCGAAGGCAGCCTTTTCCGTGATGCAGCGAACGGTCGAAATGCTTAGTCGACCGCGCCTTCGCGGCTCGCGCGGCGACGCTCGTGCTCCTTCAGGAAGCGCTTGCGCAGGCGGATCGACTGCGGCGTCACTTCCACGAGCTCGTCGTCGTCGATGAATTCGACCGCGTATTCCAGCGACATCTGGACCGGCGGCACGAGACGCACGGCTTCGTCGGTACCCGAAGCACGCACGTTGGTCAGCTGCTTGCCCTTGATCGGGTTCACGACGAGGTCGTTGTCGCGGCTGTGGATGCCGATGATCATGCCCTCGTACAGCGCATCGCCCGGCTTCACGAACATGCGGCCGCGATCCTGCAGCTTCCACAGGGCGTAGGCCACCGCTGCGCCGTCGTCCTGCGAGATCAGCACGCCGTTGCGGCGCTCGAAGACCGAACCGTCCTTGACCGGTGCGTACGAATCGAAGATGTGGCTCATCAGGCCCGTGCCGCGCGTGAGCGTCAGGAATTCGCTCTGGAAGCCGATCAGGCCACGTGCCGAGATCTTATATTCCAGACGCGTACGGCCACGGCCGTCCGACGCCATGTCGAGCATTTCGCCCTTGCGGCGACCCAACTCTTCCATCACGCCGCCCTGGTGTTCGTCTTCGAGGTCGACGGTCAGCAGCTCGAACGGCTCGTGACGCACGCCGTCGATTTCCTGCATCACGACGCGCGGACGCGACACGGCCAGCTCGTAGCCTTCGCGACGCATGTTCTCGACGAGAATCGTCAGGTGCAGCTCGCCGCGACCCGACACTTCGAACACCGTTTCGTCGCCCGTATCCTTCACGCGCAGCGCGACGTTGTGGTTCAGCTCCTTCATCAGGCGGTCGCGGATCTGGCGGCTCGTCACGAACTTGCCTTCGCGGCCCGCGAGCGGCGACGAGTTGACGAGGAAGTTCATCGTCAGCGTCGGTTCGTCGACGGTGATCATCGGCAGCGCTTCCGGCGTGTCGATCGCGCAGATCGTCGCGCCGATGCCGACGTCTTCAATACCGTTGATCAGCACGATGTCGCCCGCTTCGGCCGACTCGACCTGCACGCGCTCGAGGCCCTTGAACGACAGCACCTGGTTGATCTTGCGGTTCAGCACGTCGCCTTCCGGGCCGAAGCGCATCACGACCGGCTGGCCCGGCTTGATGCGGCCGCGCGTGATACGGCCGACGCCGATCCGGCCGACGTACGTCGAATAGTCGAGCGACGTGATCTGGAGCTGCAGCGGCGCTTCCGGATCGGCCGGGCGAACCGGCACGTGCTCGAGGATCGCCTCGAACAGCGGGCGCATGTCGCCATCGCGCGCAGCCGGGTCGAGCGACGCATAGCCGTTCAGGCCCGACGCGTAGACGATCGGGAAGTCGAGCTGCTCTTCGGTCGCACCGAGCTTGTCGAACAGGTCGAACGTCTGGTTGATCACCCAGTCGATACGCGCGCCCGGGCGGTCGATCTTGTTGACGACGACGATCGGCTTCAGGCCGAGCGCCAGCGCCTTCTTCGTGACGAAGCGCGTCTGCGGCATCGGGCCTTCGACCGCGTCGACCAGCAGCAGCACCGAGTCGACCATCGACAGCACGCGCTCGACTTCACCGCCGAAGTCCGCGTGCCCCGGGGTGTCGACGATGTTGACGTGCGTGCCTTCGTATTCGACCGCGCAGTTCTTCGCGAGAATCGTGATCCCGCGTTCCTTTTCGATGTCGTTCGAGTCCATCACACGCTCGGCGACTTGCTGGTTGTCGCGGAAGGTGCCGGACTGGCGAAGCAGTTGGTCGACGAGCGTCGTCTTGCCGTGGTCGACGTGAGCGATGATGGCGATATTGCGAAGGGCGCGGGTCATAGAAACCTGGAAATCGTTTGAACGCGCAAACGCGCCCGCTCGTTTTCACGGGCGCGCGCTGTTGCAGCTTGGAAAGCCACAAATTATAGCACGTGAGAATGTCGAGAGCTGACCGACACGATGTAACGTGCCAAGACGGACTGCTCCGCCCTCCCCCGAAACCGGCAACCCATCCGGCCCCGCCGCCCGCAGCGGCGCCAAAAACCTTATCGAGACAAGGGATTCTCGAGCGACGAAGCACGCCCTTTGCCGTTCGATTAACATTTGCCGCGGCAAGCAATTGTGCCTATACTGCTGCCTAGTCAACTATTGCAGCTTCAGGGTTTTATGTCGGATTCTCCTACCCAACCGCCCGTTTCGCCACTGTCCACGTATCAGATGAACGACAGCGTCGGTTATCTGATGTCGCGCGTGAAGTCGGTGATGACCAACCTCGTCACGCAACGCACGCAGGAAGAGCTCGGCATCACGGGCACGCAGGCGAGCATGCTGTTCATGATCGCGGTCGGCAAGTGCTCGACGGCCGCCGAACTCGCCCGCGAATACGGGATCGACGCAAGCGCGGTCACGCGCCTGCTCGACCGGGTCGAGAAACGCGGCTTGCTGTCCCGCGTCCGCAGTATCGAGGACCGGCGCGTCGTGCGCCTCGAACTCACCGACGAAGGCCGTGCGCTTGCCGAACGGCTGCCGCCGATTTTCCGCAGCGTGCTCGATCAGGTGCTGGACGGGTTTACGCCGGAAGAAGTCGGGTTCCTGAAGAGCATGTTGCGCCGCATTCTCAGCAACTATTGCGAGACGGCTGGCGCCAGCATCGCGTAATAGTTGCCATAACAATTACTTTTGACAGATTAATGTAAGGAAATCCTTGCAGTGTCCATCATTCATTCCGAGTCAGGGGTTAGCGCGATGAAATCCTCCCCGTTGTCCGAGCGCGCCGGATCGTGCCGCGCCGCCGTCGCCGCCGCGGTCGCCGCACTGGCGCTGGCGGGCTGCGCGAACTACTTCGGCATCAAGAGCGACAAGCAGATCGCCCCGGCGTCGCAATTCGAATCCGCCCAGAGCCTGCCGGCCCAGGGTGGCCAGTGGCCGGCGCTCGACTGGGCCAACCAGTTCGGCGATCCGCAATTGCCGAAGCTGATCGACGAAGCGCTGCAAGGCAATCCGTCGATTGCGCAGGCGCAGGCACGCATCGCGAAGGCATCGTCGTACATCGAATCGTCGCGCTCGAACCTGATGCCGAAGGCCGAAGCCAGCTATTCGTGGACACGCGAGCTGTACTCGTCGAACGCACTGTTCCCGCCCCCGTACGGCGGCCAGTGGTACAGCGAAAACAACGCGCTTGCGAGCGCGTCGTGGGAACTCGACCTGTGGGGCAAGAACCGCGAACGCCTGCACACGGCCGTGTCGCAGGAAAAGTCCGCCGAAGCCGACATGCAGCAGGCGCGCATCACGCTCGCGTCGTCGGTCGCGCGTAGCTACAACTCGCTCGCGCAGCTCTATGCGCTGCGCGACATCGCGCAACGCGAGATCACCAACCGCGAGACGGTCGGCAAGATCACCGACGGCCGCGTGTCGGCCGGCCTCGACACCAACGTCGAACGCCAGACGGCCCGCGGCAACATCGCGACGACCCAGGCTTCGCTGTCCGACCTCGACGGCCAGATCACGACGGTGCGCTACCAGCTCGCCGCGCTGCTCGGCAAGGGGCCGGATCGCGGGCTGCAGATCGCGGCGCCCGTGATGAACCCGAGCGGCGAAGTCGCGCTGCCCGGCAACCTGCCGGCCGATCTCGTGTCGCGCCGCCCCGACATCGTCGCCGCGCGCTGGCAGGTCGAGGCCGCGATGCACGACGTGAAGGAAGCGAAGGCCGAGTTCTACCCCGACGTGAACCTCGCGGCCGGTTTCGGCTTCGATGCGTTCGGCTGGGGCAAATTCCTGAACTTCGCGAGCCGCCAGGCGCAGTTCGGCCCGGCGATCCACCTGCCGATCTTCGACGCCGGCGCGCTGCGCGCCCAGCTCAAGGGCCGCTACGCGGACTTCGACCTGTCGGTGGCGAACTACAACCAGACGCTGATCAGCGCGCTGAACGACGTCGCGACGCAGGTCGCGTCGATCCGCGCGGTCGATCGCCAGATGGGCGACGCGCAACGCGCACTCGACGCGTCGACGCGCGCCTACGATCTCGCGGTGATCCGTTACAAGGCCGGGCTGTCGCCGCAACTGCAGGTGCTGACGGCGGACAGCAACCGCCTCGCCTCGGAGCAGACGGTGACCAACCTGAAGATGCGCCGCCGCGACATGCAGCTCGCACTGATCAAGGCGCTGGGTGGCGGGTTCGATGCGACCGGTACGCCGCTCGCCGCGCCCGACACCACCAAGCCGACAAAACAGGCCGCCAACTGATCCGGCGCCACCACTACGCAGACACTCGAAATAACGGACGGAGAAAATCGCCATGAGCGACCAACAAAACGCCGCCAGCGCGCAGCCGCAGGGCAACGGCAAGCGCAAACGAATGATGACGCTACTCGTCGCGGTCATCGTGATCGCGGCCATCGCGTATGGCCTGTACTACTTCCTCGTCGCACGCTTCCATGAAGGTACCGACGATGCGTACGTAAACGGCAACGTCGTGCAGATCACGCCGCAGGTAACGGGCACCGTGATCGCCGTGAAGGCGGACGATACGCAGACGGTCAAGGCCGGCGATCCGCTGGTCGTGCTCGACCCGGCCGATTCGCAGGTCGCGTTGCAACAGGCGGAAGCCAACCTCGCGCAGACGGTGCGCCAGGTGCGCGGCCTGTTCGTCAACGACGACCAGTACCGCGCGCAGGTCGCGCTGCGCCAGTCCGACCTGTCGAAGGCCCAGGACGACCTGCGTCGCCGCATGGCCGTCGCGCAGACGGGCGCCGTGTCGCAGGAAGAAATCTCGCACGCACGCGACGCCGTGAAGGCCGCGCAGGCATCGGTCGATGCCGCCCAGCAGCAGCTCGCGTCGAATCGCGCGCTGACCGCGAACACGACCATCGCATCGCACCCGAACGTGATGGCCGCCGCCGCGAAGGTTCGCGACGCCTACCTCGCGAACGCGCGTAACGTGCTGCCGGCGCCGGTCACCGGCTATGTCGCGAAGCGCTCGGTGCAGGTCGGCCAGCGCGTGTCGCCCGGCAACCCGCTGATGTCGGTGGTGCCGCTGAATGCCGTGTGGGTCGACGCGAACTTCAAGGAAGTCCAGCTGAAGCACATGCGCATCGGCCAGCCGGTCGAAATGACGGCGGACATCTACGGCTCGTCGGTCACGTACCACGGCAAGGTCGTCGGCTTCTCGGCCGGCACGGGCTCGGCGTTCTCGCTGCTGCCGGCGCAGAACGCGACCGGCAACTGGATCAAGGTCGTGCAGCGCCTGCCGGTGCGGATCGAACTCGATCCGAAGGATCTCGACAAGCATCCGCTGCGCATCGGCCTGTCGATGCAGGTCGACGTGGACATCAAGGACGAACGCGGCGACCAGCTCGTCAACGCGCCGAACACCGTCTACGAGACCAACGTGTTCGCGAAGTACGGCGACGAAGCCGACGCCGAAATCGCACGCGTCATCGCCGAGAACGCAGGCGGCAATGCGCCGGCCCCGGCCGCGGCGAAGCAGAACAGCGCCGCGAAAATGATGTAACCGTTCCGACTCCGGAAAGACAACCGACATGGCACAGGCTCCTGTCTCGTACCCGCCCCTGCAGGGCGGGAAACTTTTGCTCGGGACGATCGCGGTATCGCTCGCGGTGTTCATGAACGTGCTCGACACGTCCATCGCGAACGTCGCGATCCCGACCATCTCGGGCGATCTCGGCGTGTCGTCCGACCAGGGCACGTGGGTCATTACGTCGTTCGCGGTCGCGAACGCGATCTCGGTGCCGCTGACGGGCTGGCTGACCGATCGCTTCGGACAGGTCCGCCTGTTCCTCGCATCGATCATCCTGTTCGTCATCTCGTCGTGGATGTGCGGCCTCGCGCCGAGCCTGCCGTTCCTGCTCGCATCGCGCGTGCTGCAGGGCGCGGTCGCGGGGCCGATGATTCCGCTGTCGCAATCGCTGCTGCTGTCGAGCTATCCACGCGCGAAGGCGCCGATGGCGCTGGCGCTGTGGTCGATGACGACGCTGATCGCACCGGTCGCGGGCCCGATCCTCGGTGGCTGGATCTCGGACAACTATTCGTGGCCGTGGATCTTCTACGTGAACATCCCGGTCGGCATCGCCGCCGCGCTCGCCACGTGGTCGATCTATCGCACGCGTGAATCGACGATACGCCGCGCACCGATCGACGGTGTCGGCCTCGCGCTGCTCGTGCTGTGGGTCGGCTCGCTGCAGATCATGCTCGACAAGGGCAAGGATCTGGACTGGTTCTCGTCGACGACGATCGTCGCGCTTGCGCTGATCGCGATCATCTCGTTCGCGTTCTTCGTGATCTGGGAACTGACCGCCGAGCACCCCGTCGTCGACCTGTCGCTGTTCCGTCGGCGCAACTTCACGGGTGGCACGGTCGCACTGGCAGTCGGTTACGGGCTCTACTTCGGCAACCTCGTGCTGCTGCCGCTGTGGCTGCAGACCCAGATCGGCTACACGGCGACCGACGCCGGCCTCGTGATGGCACCGGTCGGGCTGTTCGCGATCCTGCTGTCGCCGTTGACCGGCAAGTTCCTGCCGCGCACCGATCCGCGCTACATCGCGACCGCCGCATTCCTGACGTTCGCACTGTGCTTCTGGATGCGCTCGCGCTACACGACAGGTGTCGACGAGTGGTCGCTGACGCTGCCGACGCTCGTACAGGGTATCGCGATGGCCGGATTCTTCATCCCGCTCGTGTCGATCACGTTGTCCGGCCTGCCCGGCCACCGCATTCCCGCGGCATCCGGCCTGTCGAACTTCGTGCGGATCATGTGCGGCGGTATCGGTACGTCGATCTTCCAGACCGCGTGGGACCACCGCAACAACTTCCATCACGCGCAACTGGTCGAGCAGACGAACGTGTACAACCCGACGTTCAACCAGGCCGTCACGCAGATGGGCAACCTCGGGCTGACGCAGGACCAGGCGCACGGACTCATCAACAACCTGGCGACGCAACAGGCCGCACAGCTCGGTGTGAACGATCTGTTCTACATCTCGGCGGCGATCTTCGTGCTGCTGATTGCGCTGATCTGGATCACCAAGCCCGAACGCTCGGGCGGCGGCGATGCCGGAGCGGCCGCATCCGCGGCACACTGAACGCCGTCCGGCCGCAGCGCCGCGCGATCACACGCACCAAACAAAAAACCCGGTCGATTTCGACCGGGTTTTTTTTATGCTACCGAGCGCTTGCGCCGCCGCATCATGCAGCCGTCACGACGAGCCGCTCAGGTGCGAGCACGCCATTCGCCTTGCGTGCCACGCCGAGCAACCGCGTTGCGTCGTACACGCGCACGCGCTCGCCATCAGCCGCCTCGAGCGGCCCGAGTTCCGACAGCGGCAGGCGCTGGCCATGCCGGAACCGCTTCGCGGATGCCTCGTCGAGACGAACGGACGGAAACGTCGACAGCAACGCATCGACCGGCTGCAGCCATGCATCGCGAGCCGATTCGGCCGCATCCGACAGCGCGTCGAGCGTCACCGCATGTTCGAGCGTCAGCGCACCCACGCCCGTGCGACGCAGCATCGTCAGATGCGCACCGCAACCCAGCGCCTCGCCGATATCCTCCGCGAGCGTGCGCACGTACGTGCCCTTGCTGCAGGTCACGCGAAACGTCACGTCGGGCAGTTCGCAAGCGAGCAGCTCGAGTACATGGATCGTCACATTGCGGCCTTCGCGCTCGACGGCCTGACCCGCACGCGCGTATTCGTACAGCGGCTTGCCATCGCGCTTGAGCGCCGAATACATCGGCGGGACCTGCACGATCTCACCCGTGAAGCGCACGAGCGCGGCTTCCACCGCCGCCTGGTCGCATTCGACGGGCCGCGTGTCGATCACGTCGCCTTCCGCATCGCCGGTGGCCGTACGCTGGCCAAGACGCATCGTCGCTTCGTAGGTCTTGTCGGCCTCGAGCAGATCCTGCGAGAACTTCGTCGCCTCGCCGAAGCACAGCGGCAGCAGGCCCGAAGCCAGCGGATCGAGCGTGCCGGTGTGACCGGCTTTCTTTGCGAGAAGCAGGCGCTTCGCGCGAATCAGCGCGTCGTTGCTCGACAGGCCGACCGGCTTGTCGAGCAGGAGGACGCCGTCCAGCACGCGCCGGGGCACGCGCGGACGTTGGGGTGCTGCATTCGTCATAGGCCGGTCGAGCTCAGTCGTCCTTGGCCGGCGCGTCGGCCTCGTCGTCGTCCTTCGCGCGCGTCGAGTTCGCTTCCTTGATCAGGCGCGACATCTCGACGGCCTTCTCGATCGTCTGGTCGTAGTGGAAATGCAGCGTCGGCACCGTATGAATGTGCAGACGCTTGAACAGCAGGTTGTGCAAGTGACCCGACGCATGATTCAGCGCCTCCTGCGTCTTTTCAGGATCGCCGGTGAGCGCAGTGAAATAGACCTTCGCATGCGCATAGTCCGGCGTGAGCTCGACGCTCTGGATGGTCACGATGCCGATACGCGGGTCTTTGACCTCGCGCATGATGAGTTCGGACAGATCGCGCTGAATCTGGTCGGCGATCTGAACGTTGCGATTGGGGGAAGTACGTTTCCTGGACATGATCGATCCGTGATCCGTTTATCAGGATAAAGCGGCGGCCACGATTGGCACACCACCATGAAAATGGGCGGGACAGGCCCAAGCCTGCCCCGCCCATGAGCCGATGCGCGACGATTACAGCGTCCGCGCGACTTCGGTCACTTCGAAGACTTCGAACTGGTCGCCTTCGACGATGTCGTTGAAGTTCTTCACCGACATACCGCACTCGAAGCCTTGCTTCACTTCCTTCACGTCGTCCTTGAAGCGCTTCAGCGATTCGAGTTCGCCCGTGAAGATCACGACGTTGTTGCGCAGCACGCGCACCGACGACGAGCGCTTGACGATGCCGTCCGTCACCATACAGCCGGCGACCGCACCGATCTTCGGCACCTTGAAGACCTGGCGCACCTCGACCATGCCGGTGATGACTTCGCGCTTCTCCGGCGCCAGCATGCCCGACATCGCCGCCTTCACCTCATCCACTGCGTCATAGATGATGTTGTAGTAGCGGATATCGATGCCGTTCGATTCGGCCAGCTTGCGCGCCTGTGCATCCGCACGCGTGTTGAAGCCGATGATGACCGCCTTCGATGCCGTAGCGAGGTTGACGTCGTTTTCGCTGATGCCACCCACCGCGCTGTGCACGATCTGCACGCGCACTTCGTCGGTCGACAGCTTGAGCAGCGACTGCACGAGTGCTTCCTGCGAACCCTGCACGTCTGCCTTGATGATGAGCGGCAGGTTCTGCACTTCGCCTTCGCCCATCTGCTCGAGCATGCTTTCCAGCTTCGCGGCCTGCTGCTTCGCAAGCTTGACGTCGCGGAACTTGCCTTGACGGAACAGGGCGATTTCACGCGCCTTGCGCTCGTCCGGCAGCACGATCACTTCCTCGCCCGCGCCCGGCACTTCCGACAGACCCTGGATTTCGACCGGGATCGACGGGCCGGCTTCCTTCGTCGGCTTGCCGTTCTCGTCGAGCATCGCGCGAACACGGCCGTAAGCCGTACCGGCCAGCACGATGTCGCCGCGGTTCAGCGTACCGGACTGCACGAGGATCGTTGCGACCGGGCCTTTGCCCTTGTCGAGCTTCGCTTCGATCACGATGCCCTTGGCCGGCGCTTCGACCGGTGCCTTCAGTTCCAGCACTTCGGCTTGCAGCAGCACGTTCTCGAGCAGATCGTCGATACCCGCGCCCGTCTTCGCCGACACCGGCACGAACGGCGAATCGCCACCGTACTCTTCCGGCACGACGCCTTCCGCGACCAGCTCCTGCTTGACGCGATCGAGGTTCGCATCCGGCTTGTCGATCTTGTTGATCGCCACGACGATCGGGACACCACCCGCCTTCGCGTGGGCAATGGCTTCCTTCGTCTGCGGCATCACGCCGTCGTCGGCTGCCACCACCAGCACCACGATGTCGGTCGCCTTCGCGCCGCGTGCACGCATTGCCGTGAACGCTTCGTGACCCGGCGTGTCGAGGAACGTGATGACGCCACGCGGCGTATCGACGTGATAAGCGCCGATGTGCTGCGTAATGCCGCCCGCTTCGCCAGCGGCAACCTTCGCGCGGCGGATGTGGTCGAGCAGCGAGGTCTTGCCGTGGTCGACGTGACCCATGACCGTGACGACCGGCGGACGCGGCAGTTGCTCCGCATCGGTACCCGTTTCGCCTTCGACGAGCAGCGCTTCCGGATCGTCCAGCTTCGCGGCAACCGCGCGGTGGCCCAGTTCCTCGACGATGATCATCGCCGTTTCCTGGTCCAGCACCTGGTTGATCGTGACCATCTGGCCCATCTTCATCATCACCTTGATGACTTCGGAGGCCTTGATCGACATCTTGTGCGCGAGATCGGCAACCGACACGGTTTCCGGCACGTGCACTTCACGGACGATCGGTTCGGTCGGCGCCTGGAACGTCGAACTGTCCTGGTGACGGCCACGGCCCTTCGGGCCGCCGCGCCAGCCGCGGTCGACGCCGCCGCTCGAATCGCCGCGCGTCTTGATGCCGCGGCGCTTCGACGCGTCGTCCTGCCAGCCGCCCTTGCCTGCGCCCGGTTTCTTGTTGCGGTCGCCCGCGCCTGCCGGCGCCTGCGTCGTTGCCGGGGTGGCAGCGCCGGCCGGCTTCTTGACGGCCGGACGCGCCTGCGCGCCTTCCGGCTTCGCCGGCTTGTGCAGCGTACCCTTCGCTTCGGCCGGCTTCGGCGGCTCGACCGGCTTCGGCGGCTCGACCGCCTTGACCACGGCCTTGCGCGGCGTGTTCATCATTTCGCGGATCGCGCGCGCCTCGGCTTCTGCCGCCGCACGACGCTTGCTGATCTCTTCCTGCTCGGCGCGCGCCTTGTCCGCCGCCTCGCGGGCTGCGTCCTCGGCCTTCTTCGCCGCTTCACGCTGGGCCGCACGTTCGGCGGCCGCGCGCGCTTCGTCCTGCGCCTGCGCGGACTGCGCCTGGGCGGACGGTGCGCTTACCGTTTCCTGCTCGGCCGCGGCGGCCTGCTGCGCTGCTGCCTGCTGCTGGGCCGCAGCGGCTTCGGCCGCGACACGCTTCGCAGCCGCTTCTTCCTCGGCGCGACGGCGCTCCGCTTCAGCCGCTTCCTCGCGGGCGCGGCGTTCGGCTTCCTCGCGCTCCAGGCGTTCCTGGCGCTCGCGCAGTTCCTGCGCCTGCTTCTCGAGCAGCTCGGCCTCGCGGCGCGCTTCTTCCTCGCGACGCTTCAGTTCTGCATCGTCGTCCGCTTCGGCGACCTGCGCCTGACCCTGTTCCGCACCCTCGCTCACGTCGTCGCGCTTGACGAACGTACGCTTCTTGCGGACCTCGACCTGAATGGTGCGAGCCTTGCCCGTCGCGTCAGATTGCTTGATCTCCGACGTATGCTTGCGGGTCAGCGTGATCTTGCGCTTGTCGCCGTCGGTTGCGCCGTGCGACTTGCGCAAATGATCGAGCAGACGCGCCTTGTCCGTTTCGGACAGCGCATCGTCTTCACTCGCTTTCTGGACGCCCGCTGCCTGCAGCTGTTCGAGCAGCACACCAGCAGGCATTTTCAGTTCCGCGGCAAATTGGGCTACGTTGTTACTCGCCATTCATTCCTCTTAGTGCAAGGACCGATTCCTTGCTGTTAGCATCGGGTCAGGCCATACGGCCGCCATCAAATCAGTGCGCCATGGTCATTTCTCACTGGAACCAATGTTCACGTGCTTTCATGATCAACGCCTTAGCGGCATCCTCTTCCATTCCGGTCAGGTCGACCAGTTCATCCACTGCAAGCTCGGCGAGATCGTCTCGCGTCTGCACACCGTGTTCGGCCAGCTTCGCGAGCAGCTCCGGCGTGATGCCGTCGAGGCTCTTGAGATCCAGCGCTGCGTTCTCGACTTTTTCTTCGTTCGCGATAGCCATCGTCAACAGCGCATCGCGTGCGCGGTTGCGCAGTTCGTGCACGGTGTCCTCGTCGAACGCTTCGATCTCGAGCATTTCGTTGAGCGGCACGTAGGCGATCTCTTCGAGGCTCGTGAAGCCTTCGTCGATCAGGATGTCGGCAACTTCTTCGTCGACATCGAGACGCGCCATGAACAGTGCACGCAGCCGGTCGCGCTCTTCACCCTGCTTCAGGGCGGATTCGTCCGGCGTCATGATGTTGATCTGCCAGCCGGTCAGTTCACCGGCGAGGCGAACGTTCTGACCGCTGCGGCCAATCGCGACAGCCAGTTCGTTCTCGTCGACGACGACGTCCATCGAATGCTTTTCTTCATCGACGACGATCGACTGGACAGCTGCCGGCGCGAGCGCGCCGATCACGAACTGGGCGGGATCCTCCGACCATAGCACGATGTCGATGTTTTCGCCACCGAGCTCGTTGCGCACGGCCTGCACGCGCGAACCGCGGATGCCGACGCAGGTGCCGATCGGATCGATCCGCTTGTCGTAGGCGATGACGCCGATCTTCGCGCGCACGCCCGGGTCGCGGGCAGCCGCCTTGATCTCGAGCAGGCCTTGCTCGATTTCCGGCACTTCCATCTCGAACAGCTTCATCAGGAACTCGGGCGCCGTACGCGACAGCTCGATCTGCGGGCCGCGCGCGGTGCGGTCGACCTTCGCGATGTACGCACGCACACGGTCGCCCACGCGCAGATTTTCCTTCGGGATCAGCTGATCGCGGCGCAGCAGCGCCTCGACACGGCCCGATTCGACGATGAAGTTGCCCTTGTCGAGGCGCTTCACCGTACCGGTCATGATCTTTTCGCCACGCTCGAGGTAGTCGTTCAGGATCTGCTCGCGTTCCGCGTCGCGCACCTTCTGCAGGATCACCTGCTTCGCGGCCTGCGCGCCGATGCGACCGAACTCGATCGACGGAACGGGTTCCTCGACATACTCGCCGACTTCGACGTCGGCATTCTGCTCACGTGCTTCGAACAGCAGGATCTCGCGATCCGGCTCCTGCAAGCCTGCCTCGTCGGGCACGACGAGCCAGCGACGGAAGGTTTCGTGCTCGCCGCTTTCGCGATCGATATGGACGCGGATTTCGGCGCCTTCGTCGAACAGCTTCTTGGAAGCGGAAGCGAGCGCAGCCTCGAGGGCGCCCAGCACCACATCCTTGTCGACGTTTTTCTCGCGCGCCAGCGCATCCACCAGCATCAACACTTCGCGACTCATTATTTGCGGCTCCTAAAGTCAACTTGCGGAATCAGGCGGGCTTTATCGATATCGGCCAGCGTGAAATCCAGCATGGCTGCCTCGCCCTTCTTCCCCTCAAATTCCAAACCGATCGTTTCGCCATTCGGCGCGTGCAGAATGCCCCGGTACGTCTTGCGCCCGTCCAGCGGCTTTTTCAAGGTCACGGAGACTTCGCTGCCAGCGAAGCGCTCGAAGTCGGCCAGCTTCTTCAACGGGCGGTCGAGCCCCGGGGACGAGACTTCGAGCCGTTCGTAATCGATGTTTTCGACCGTCAAGACGTGCTGGAGCTGACGCGTGACCTTTTCGCAATCTTCGAGCGAGATGCCGGCAGGCTGATCGATATAGATGCAAAGCATGCCGCGCCCGGTGCGCTCGAGATCCACCAGCTCGTAGCCGAGCCCGGTGACCGTGGTTTCTATCAGTTCCGTCAGTTGCACTGTGTCCTCTCAGGTGTTCGCGCCCGCCGCTCGCGATTCACCCGCGGGCGCGCGCCTTAGCCGGCGCAGGAAGCGCTACCCGAGATGCCTAACCGTTTCAGCAAAAAAAAATGGGCGGAACGCCCATCTTCTTACTGGTGGTCGCACCTGAGCCGCACATTGAATCCGTACGCCCAGCGACTCCGCGATTATAGCGATTTTTGGCGCAAACGCCAAGCCAGCCGGTAAAAGCAGCGCGTCGCGCGCCTTTACGGACCAAAAATACGAAATCGGGTTATCCGATCAGCCGGCCCCTTCCTGCCAGGCCGGAGATCGGTCATGCCCGCTGCGGCGCAGCGGCACGCGACATATATAGTCGAAAGCGATCGGCGCAATGCGGCGCACCGGCAAAAATCGGCCAGACGCCGATCGGGCCGGCATGCCGGCGGCCTTGCGCCGCCGTGCGCCGATACGCGTTTAGCGGCTGCGCGGGCGGCTGCGCTGCGGACGTTGGCCGCCGCGCGGGCCGCCGCCGCCGTTGCCGGCGCCTTCAGCCCGATTGCCGTTCGGATTGCGATTGCCGCCAGCCTTGCTGCCACCACGCTTGCCGCCCGCGCCTTCGCGCTTGGGGCCCGCGCCGTACGATGCGCGATTGCCGTCGACGTCGCGGCCGCCACCAGGGCGGTTGCCGTCACGGCCACCCGCGCCGCGGTTGCCATCACGAGCGCCGCCGGCACGGTTACCGTAGCCCGACGGCGAAACCGGCAGGCTGCCGTAGCCGCTCAGGCCCGGCAGGCCCGGCCCGCCGCGCCGGCCGCCACCGCGACGCGGCTGGTCGAGCTGCCCGTGCGTCGTCAGCACCGGCTCACGACCGATGAAACCCATCGACGTCTCCATCGGATCGGGCTGGCGGCGCTCGACCTGGCCGGCACCGCCGCGCTTGCCCTTCTCCTCGGTCGGCGCCTTCAGGCCGACGGTCGCCATCAGCTTGCGCACCTGCGCATCGTCAAGCTCCTCCCAGCGGCCGCGCTTCAGGCCGCGCGGCAACGGGATCGGGCCGTGACGCGTACGGATCAGGCGGCTCACCATCAGGCCGACCGCCTCGAACATCCGGCGCACTTCGCGGTTGCGGCCTTCGGCCAGCGCGACGTGATACCAGTGATTCGTCCCTTCGCCGCCGCCATCGCGGATGCGCAGGAAATTCGCCGGACCGTCGTCGAGTTCGACGCCGTGCAGCAGCTTTTGCCGCATGCCTTCGGCCAGCTCGCCGACGACGCGCACCGCGTACTCGCGCTCGACGCTGTAGCGCGGATGCATGAAGCGGTTCGCGAGGTCACCCGAAGTCGTCAGCATCAGCAGACCTTCGGTGTTGAAGTCGAGACGGCCCACTGCAAGCCATTTCGCCGTCTTCATCGGCGGCAGGCGATCGAACACCGACGGGCGGCCTTCCGGATCCGCGTGGCTGACGATCTCGCCCGTCGGCTTGTGATACAGCAGCACGCGCGGCGGCTTGTTCGGCAGCTTGCGCTTGACCGGCTTGCCGTTGATCCGCACCTGGTCGGTCGGCATGATGCGCTGGCCGATGTGCGCGGGCTCGCCGTTCACCGACACGCGGCCGGCGACGATCAATTCTTCCATTTCGCGGCGCGAGCCCATGCCCGCTTCCGCCAGCACCTTGTGGAGCTTCGGCGCATCGTCGTCCGGCGACAGCACGCGCTTGTTCGCCGGCTGGTTGCGGCCGCGACGCAGCATCGGCGCACGCACGCCGCTACCGCCCGCGGAGTTGTCCGCGTCGAATGCGGGCGACGTCACGTAAGCGAACAACTCGTCCTGGGACGCCTCGCCTTCCGCCTTCGCCGGAGCGCCTTCAGCCTTCGGAGCGCCGCGTCGGCCCTGCCCGCCCTGGCCAGTCTTCGCCGCGCCTTCGCGCTTGCCGGCCGGCTTGCGGGCACCCTTGGCCGCACCTTCCTTGTTGCGCGGCGCGCGCGCCGGCTGCGCTTCGGCCGCCTCGGCCGGCTGCGCATCCGCGCCTTCGCCGCCCGGCTGCTCGCCTTCGGCGCCCTTCGACTTGGCTGCCGCGCGACGCCGCGCGATCAGGCTGCGCGGGCCTCGCCGCAAACCGCGGCGGGGACGCTCGTCGCCACCGGCCGAAGCGTCCTGCTCCGGCGCATCGTCGGCGCGCGCTGCCTGCACGGCAGGCGCGGACGATTCAATATCGTGGATATCTGTCAAAACAACCTCAAAATGTCAGGTCTCGCGCCCGGCGCGGGCGCGGCAAGAAGTTGGCCGCGATCAGGCGCGACGCTGTTTGGGTTCTGCTTCGTCGTCCGGCAGCGCGTCGGCGCCGATGGGCGCACTGGCGCTTCGTACGGCATCCGCGAGACTGTCGGACGTGTCGTCCAGCATCTCGTCGTCCGCGGGACCGGAACGGGAGGCGTTGGCCTGGCCAACCTCGCCGGGCATGTCGCCGGCCGCTTCCGCTCCGCCTCCGGCAGCCGCTTCGGCGGCCGGCTTGCGATCTTCCTCGCTCCAATCCGCGCGCAGCGGCTCGGGCTGTACACCGGTCGGCACTGCTTCGGCGCCAACCTGTTCCGTTTGTTCCGTTTGCCCGCGATCAGCCTCGAGCGTATCGCGGCCCGCGATTTCCTGCGTCGACGCGACGTCGGCCGCCCCATCCTCGCCCGGCAATTCGGCCGACTGGCCGGCGGGCACTTCACCCGTCAGCGTCTGCGGCACGTCGCCCGCTGCGTCGTCGGCAACCGGCATGTCGCCGTCGAAATCCATTGCCTGCTGCGCCAGCAGCGCAGCCTCGATGTTCGCAGCCGGCTCTTCGAGCGCCGGCAGGTCGTCAAGCGCCTTCAGGCCGAGATCGTCGAGGAACTGCTTGGTCGTCGCATACAGCGCCGGACGCCCCGGCACGTCGCGATGACCGATCACCTCGATCCAGCCACGATCCTCGAGCTGCTTGACCACCTGCGTATTGACCGTGACGCCGCGAATCTCTTCGATGTCGCCGCGCGTAACGGGCTGCCGGTACGCGATGATCGCGAGCGTTTCGAGCACCGCGCGCGAATATTTCGGCGGCTTCTCGGGATGCAGGCGATCCAGATAATGACGCATCGCCGGCTTGCTCTGAAAGCGCCACCCGGTCGCCAGCGCCACCAGTTCGACGCCGCGACCGGACCAATCCTGTTTCAGATCTTCGAGCAACGTGCGGACCGTGTCAGCCGACACGCCGTCGGCAAAGAGCTTGCGCAAATCGCCGAGCTTCAGCGGTTCCTGCGCGCAGATCAAAGCAGTCTCGAGGACGATCTTCGCCTCTTGGGTATTCATGCAGCTAGGCCAGACCCTGTGGTCAAACGAACCGGATCAACAAACAGACGAAAGGAACGGAAGACGCGCTCGCCCGATTCTGATCGGTCATATTGATGGGAGCACGAACCGGGGGCGGCGAACCAACTCAAGGCCAGGCCCAGACCGGACGGAACAGCACGGCTCAACGACGGAACCGCGTGACTGAGCGCCATATTACGCAAAATTGCCCGGTGCGTAAAGATGAGCCGAGCAGGCCACCGCCCGTGCGGCGCGTCCGCTCCGGCCCTGCTTCAGCGGCCGGCTGCGCCGCGCGCGAGGAACCGGCGCAGCCGCTCGACGCCCGCGTCGAGTCGCGCCGGATCGCAGGCATAGCACCAGCGCACGAACCCTTCCCCCTCCGGGCCGAATGCGCGCCCGGGCGCAAGCCCGAGCCCCGCGTCGCGCACCAGCGTCTTGCAGAACGCGAGGCTGTCGGCCGCGCCCGGCAGGCGCAGGAACAGGTACATCGCACCCGGCGGAGGCGGCACCTCGACACCCGGCAGCGTCCGCAGCGCGGCGACCAGGTGATCGCGCGCGTCATGCAGCGCCGCGACGAACGACCGCACGAACGGCTCGCCGTCGCGCAACGCGACCTCGCCAGCGGCCTGCACAAAGCCCGGCGCACACGACGTGTTGTATTCGACAAGCTTCGACAGGTCGCCCATCACCGCTGCCGGCGCAATGAGCCACCCGAGCCGCCAGCCCGTCATCGCCCACGCTTTCGAGAATGAATTCACGACCACGACCCGCTCGTCGCGCGACGCGATATCGAGGAACGACGGCGCACCGCCCTCTTTGAACGCAAGCCGCTCGTACACTTCGTCCGCGACCAGCCAGATGCCGTGACGACGGCAATGGGCGAGCACGGCCTGCTGCTCGTTGCGCGACATCGTCCAGCCGGTCGGGTTGTTCGGCGAGTTGATCAGCAGCATCCGCGTATCGGGCGTCAGCGCCTCGAGCAGCCGGCCGACATCGAGCTGCCAGCCTGCGTCGCCATAGCCGAGCGGCACGCATTCGACGTGCGCGCCGAGAATCTTCGGAATCTCCACGAGGTTCGGCCACAGCGGCGTGACCGCGACGACGCGATCCCCCGGACCGGCCACCAGCTGCGCAGCCAGCATCAGCGCGCTCACCCCCGAACTCGTCACGGCGACCGTATCGGCCGCCGTCGCGCCGTGACGCGCGCCAACGTAGGCTGCGATCGCATCGCGCAGCGGCGCCGTGCCGAGATTGTGCGTGTAGAAGGTCGCGCCGTCGCGCAGCGCCGCTGCGGCGGCGTCGCGGATGAAATCCGGCGTCACGCGGTCGGATTCGCCGAACCAGAACGGCAGCATGTCCGGCACGCCGAAGCCGGCGTTCGCCACTTCCCGGATCAGCGACGGCCGCAGCGCATGCACCGCGGCGCGCGCCGCCGGCTCACCGGTCATCGGAAGGAAATCTGCAGAATGCGTCATCGAGAACCACCGCCGAGGAACACGATCCGCGTAGTGTACCGGCCGACAAGCCGGACCGGCGCATGCCTGCGTGCGTCAGTCGAGATCCTCCGCCCTCGCCGGCATCTGCCGCACCAGCTCCCAGATCGCCTGCGCCGCGGGCGACAACGACCGGTCGCGGCGGCGCACCAGCTCGACGGTGCGTTCGGTGCGCGGCGTGAGCGGCCGTGCGACGAGCGTCGAGCCCGCCGGCAGCGGCAGCGACAGCCACGGCTGCACACTCACGCCGACGCCGGCCTCGACCAGCCCGAACACGGTCGCCGAATGCCCGAGCTCCTGCATGACCGTCGCGTTGACGCGATGGGTGGCCAGCGCCGCGTCGATCAGCGGCCGGCTGCCCGACGCATGATCGAGCAGCACGAGACGCTCGCCGTCCAGCGCCGTCCACGGCACCTCGGCACGCGCGGCGAGCGGATGGTCGGCGCGCGCGACGAGGCAAAACGAGTCGGTCATCAGCGGCTCGCACACGAGATCGGCGACCGTCAGCGGCCCGATCACGACGCCGAAATCGACTTCGCTCGACTTCACCTTGCGCAGCACGTCGCTCTGCACGTCGTCGCGCAGGCCGAGCGTCACGAAGGGGAACTGGCGTTCGCACGATGCCACCACGCGCGGCATCAGCCTGCATGCGATCGTCGGGCTCGCCGCGACGATCACCCGCCCGCGACGCTGCTCGCCGATCTCGCGAATCTCGCGCAGCGTGTCGTCGAGATCGTCGATCAGGCGCGACACGCTCGCGATCAGGTTCGCGCCGACGTCGGTCAGTTGCACGTCGCGCGTCGTGCGATCGATCAGCTTCAGCCCGAGTTCGGCCTCGAGCTCACGTACGCAGCGGCTGACCGCGGACTGCGTGAGCCCGATCTCGTCGCCCGCGCGGCTGAAGCTCCTGAGCCGCGCGACCTCGATGAATACGCGAAGCTGACGCAGCGTGACGTTCATCCCCTGACCTCATCAATCGTCGATATCGATGCAGGATTGTAATGCGCGAATCGGGCCTCGGCGGCCGAATCCGGCACCTTCCGCGAATGTTTCGCTGCGGTGCAATACATTCGCAAACGCACGTGGTACGGGCGAACTGCACAAGATTGGTGATTGTCCCGATTTGCTGCCAGGTTATTTTGGCGTCTTATACGCCCCTAGCTGACTTAGCCGTTAGCTCGCTGCCAAGCGGCTCTCGAGGGATTGGCCTCCGACATGGCACGCTTCGTGCATTACCTGGCGCACAGGGCGCAGGTTTCGTCGGACGGAAGAGCAGAAACGCCGCTGCCGGCCAACCGGACGCCCCCACCCGGCACTCAATGATCGAGTGCTTGAAGAGTGCGCGGCGCAGGGCAGCGCACCGGAGTTAGCTTCGCTGAGGTGAGGACATGATGCTGTTCGACGATTTGAGAGATAACGAGTGGGCGCTGGTCGAGGGTCTGTTTTGCTCGGAACCCGCACGGAGTGAGCGGCGCGGCCGTCCCCGCGTGGAAGCCCGCTCGGTGGTAAACGCCGTGCTGTGGGTGCTGTCGACGGGTGAAGGCTGGTCGAAGCTGCCGGGCCGCTACCCGTCGCCGCCGACCTGCCGCCGCCGTTTCGACGAATGGCAGGCGGACGGCACGCTCGCCGAAATCGTGAAACGACTCGGCACGAGCGGCCGGCAGATCTCGCTGCGCGGACGCATCGGCGCAAGCGCCGCGAAGCCGCCCGCACCGCCGAGCCGCGACCGGCTGCGCGGCGCCTTCTGGACCAATCCGGAATCCTGGCGCGCGCCCGTCAAGATGGCGTAACGCATGCTCGATCGGGCGGCTTCGGCCGCCCGGTTGTTTTCTGCGACGCGACTTTTTCGCGACGCCTGCATTGCCGTTCATTACCGTTGTCGTGCCGCGATACATCTATTTACCAATATTTACAGCAAGCCTGCACTCCCACGCTTACCTTAGCGACATATCAACAGGCCGCGCCGACGGCTTGAAGGGAGCCCCGCCATGAAACCAATGTCACTGCTCGTCGCATGCGGCATTGTCGTTTCCATGGCGCTGACCGCCCCTGCCCACGCCGACGATCGCGCGAAGCCGCCCCATCGCCAGCAGGATCACCGGAACACCCTTCGCCAGCCACCGTCCGCAAATGCCTCCAGCCGGCAAACCGTGCCGCGCGGCGACCTGCGCGGCGACATCGCCAGCAACGCGCGGGCGCGCATCGGCTCGCAGCCGTCCGACGTGCCGCGTCATCCGTAGTCCCGCCAATTTCAGGAATTCGCCAAAGAAAATGCCCGCTTTCGGGAACTGCGCCGCATACGGCGAGTCACATCCGTTGCCATGAGCACAGCGTGGCAACAGCAAAAGTATCCGGTACGCCCGTATCCTCGCGATACGGGCTTTTTTTTTGCATCGCCGGCCTGCGCGACGATGCACGGGGCGGGATGGTGCGGGCGCTACAGGCGGCTTTCGAGAATCGCCACGGCGCTCGCTTCGCTCAATGCGTAGTCGTCCATACGGCGATCAGTCCAGGAAAGTAATTTCTCGTCGCGCTCGAGGCGCGAGAATTCGGCTCGACCACTGTCGGTCAGTATGGCGATGTCGACCGGAGCATGAAAACCCGGCGCGGGGGCAACGGTCTTCTGCCTGACCGTGTCCATCAACCCGAGCGAACGGAGATACTCGAACACGCCCGGGCGGCGTGCCCACGGTACCTGGCGGTACTGCACTCGTCTCAATGCGTCGAGCACCGCTTCGTTGGAATACGTGGCCATCTCGATTCTTTCTTAAAGTGCAGCGACAATGCGAAGCGGCGCGCCGGGCGGGGTTTCCGCCCGCCGAAACCGCCACCGATTCTGGAGGCCGACGTTCTTCGGCGTCGCGTCAGGGCCGGATCGTCAGCCGTCCATAAAAAGACACCTTACCCCAATCAAATTGATTCTGTTCGATTCATTTGTACTTCTCTTCATCTGTTTCATGCTCTGCCGCAAGCAGCGTCGAACCATTTCGATCGTCGCCGTTGCGCTGTTCTGGCTGCTTGCGACAGGCTGGCTCGCAGCGCCGCTGATCGCCTGGACCGAGGCCGGCGTCACGCCGGTCGAGCACCCGGACATGCACGGGCGGACCACGCTGATCCTCATCGGCGCCGGCACACGCCGCACCGACACGGGGCTGCAACCGCCACCCGACGGCGTCGCGCGCATCCATACGGTTGCCGCGCTCTATCGCACGTGTCTGCAGCGGGCCGAGCGCTGCACCGTGGTGATGTCGGGCGGCGACCCGCAGCATCACGGCGAAACCGAGGCGGCCGTATACGGGCGCCAACTCATGGCGGAAGGCGTTGCCTCCGCCGACCTCGTGCTCGAACCCAACAGCCGCACAACCTACGAAAATGCGAAATTCACTGCGTCTATACTACGCTCACAGTATGACGACGCACGCATTCTCGTCACGTCGTCGTACCAGATGCGCCGCGCCCTGCTCGATTTCCACCGTTTCGGCATCGATCCGCAGCCTGTTTATGCAAATCTCCGACGCGCGCAAACGGGCTGGCTGCCGCGCTGGCGCAATGTGGCCAACGCCGAACAGGCACTGCACGAGCTGGTCGGCATCGCACAATTCCACGTCTATCGATGGCTTGGATGGTTTTGAAGACAGCGCGAAAACGGGCGCGGAAACAAGCGCCCCGCCCCGGATGGCACGCGCGTGACGAAGTGCAAGAAGTGTTGCGCGACTTCAACGGGGCCTTGCATCGCGCCGCGATCCGGTGCACATTGATCCGTCACTTTTGTTACACTCGACACGCACTCGATTGCAGTCGCCAGACTCAACGGCAACACTCGGGTTCATCACCACTTAGCGGAGGTAAAGCAATGAAGAAGACGTCCCTGGCTATCCTGGTAGCGATGTCGGCGCTGACTGGCGCAGCGTATGCGCAAGAGAGCACGCAGATCCAGACCATCACCGATCCGGCCAAGATCGCCGAGATCGAGCAGCGCGCACAAGCGCTGCAACAGCAGCAAGCGGCCGAAGCCGCTCAGCCGGCGATGCAGGAAGAGCATCACCACGGCAAGAAGGCTGCTCATCACAAGGCAGGGGCGAAGAAGGCCGGCAAGAAGACTGCCAAGGCTGCAGACGCTGCCAGCCAGTAAGTTCGGCGGCACCGCACATGCGAAAAGCCGAATCCGGGCAACCGGGTTCGGCTTTTTTGGTTGCGGCGCCCGCGCGCTGTGCTAAAGTCGCGCACCGAAATTTTCCACCCGTGCGCACCCCGGTGCGGAGGACAGCATGAGCAACATTCAACTCGATATCGAGTGGACCGAAGCCGCCACTCGCCAGATCAAGCAACTGATGCCCCGCGGCTCGACCGACGCGTTCCTCGCGCTGCCGCCGATCGAGTGCCTGCCGATGGAGGGCGACGTGCTGTTCCTCGGCCCGCAAGGCAAGCAGCAACCGTTCATCGTGGCCGAGCGCCAGTATCACCATGACGGCGACGCCGACTGGACGATCATCCTGATCCTCGACGTCCCCAGCGCGTCGCACTGACGCGCCGCTGCGACCGGACACGTCCGGTCGCCCCCATCCGGCTCAGACGAGCTTCGACAGCACGCGGATTTCGGAACGTTCGATCCAGTCCGCGGCCGCTTCGCGATAAGCGAGGATGTGCGCAGAACGCGCATGGACGGCCAGCGCCTCCTCGCTCTCCCAACGCTCGACGAATACGAATCGCGCGGGCTCCCTCAGATCCCGATGCAGGTCGTACTGCAATGCGCCGGCTTCGTTGCGGGTCGGCTCGACGATCCCTTCGAGCGCAATGCGCAGCTTTTCCTCGGCGCCCGGCTTCGCCACGATCAGCGCCACGACTGCAATTTCCGCCATTCCCGCCTCCTTCATCCGAAAAAGTTCGAGAATACGCGAATCACGCATCGCGAATCACGCATCGCGAATCACGCATCGCGCATCGCGCATCGGCCGCGCAGATAAGACACGGCACGACGGCGGGCCGCCAAAAAAATAGCCCGCGCTTCAGAGAAGCGCGGGCGAAACCGTCGCCCTACGAGGATAGGCGACGGGGCCATCGAGATCCGCACGCTGGCGCGGATCGTCATCGGTTGCGCCGACGCATGTCGCGCCGGCATGTGAAGACGCCGATACCGTTGATCCGGCGCTCGCTGCGCACGCCCGGTATCTGACGTCATCCTCCCTGTTTCAACAATTCCAACATATAAAGCAGGTTGCGTGCCAGCCAACTCATGCCGATCATTTCGTTGATTTAAAAGGACATTTTTTAACGTCGGCGACAATGTGACAGGTGTTCTGCCGTCGTAACGCGCGGATGTTACGTAACGTCACGAGCAGGAACCGAACGACCCGGACACGCACATGCGCCGGCGAACGGCCATGAAAAAAGCCCGCCGAAAGGCGGGCTTTTTCAATGATGCGGAGAAGTGCCGGGATCAGCGAAGCTGATTCACGAGCAGCCCCATGATCTGGCGTGCCGCCGACGACGAGTCGATCCCGCCCGCATCGTCGACGATTGCAACGCGCGTCTGGTCGGCCGTCAGCGCCTTCACGTTGACACGGTACTGCTTCGCCTGCTTTTCCTTCTTGCCATGGAACAGCTGACTCCAGAAACCCTGCTCGGCCGAGGTCAGATCCTTCGGATCGACGTAGCGCACGAAATACAGGCCCTTCGTGCGATCGCGATCGTCGACCGTGAAGTTCGCGCGATCGAGCGCGAGGCCGACGTGCAGCCACGACCGGTCGTACGGCTCGCCGAGCGTGACTTCGGACGGCACGGCCGCGTCAGCGGCATCGTTGCCTTGCGCCGACGTACGCGTGACGTTCTGCGCCGCAATCGCTGCGGCAGCCTTCGACGATGCGTCGGCGTCGGCCTTCTTGTCCTTCGGTACCGTGTTGTCCTTGATGTTCGCGACCGGCGGCTCGCCGTTCTTCGCGCGCTGCTCGTTCTGTGCGAGCACGGCCATCAGCCGCTTCAGGTATTCGGTCTCGAGCGCCGGATCGTTCGGCTTCGGCTCCCACTTGCTCGAATCGTTGTTCGCGCCGGTGATCGCCTCGCGCATCCCCTTCTGGCTGATGAACACGTAGGTGCCGCCATTCGGCGCCGTATCGAGACGCGTGCGGTACTTGTTGCGCTCGGCCGTCACGTACGAATTGCCCATCGCCTTCGAGATCACGCTGCGGATCAGGCCGTCGTTGATCTGCGGATGGGTTTCGTTCCAGTCGGTTTCCATCACGCCCTTGTCGCGCTGGTCGACGACGAGCAGGAAGCCCTGCTCCTGCCAGAAACGGCGAACCTGCGGCCAGATCGCGGCCGGCTGCTTGCCGTCGATCACGAGCCAGCTTTCGGTGCCGTCACGCTGAATATGCATGCCGGCCACGGCCGGTGCGACGGTGTCCAGCGCAGGCGCTGCCTGCTGGACCTGCTGAAGCGCGGACAGGGAAGTCGCGCCGCCCTGGGGCGGCAGCGAACGCTGATCGGCCGTCTCGTCGAGCATGTTGGGCGGCACTGCGAGCGACGCTTCCTTCGATTTCGAATCGCTCTTGTAGTCCACTTTCGTGGGCGACGACGTACCGCAACCGGCGACGAGTACGCCGGTGGCGAGCACTGCAGCGAACCGCATGGTAAGACGAAGATCAGTCATGTTCGGGGAATCCTCTTCCGCTAAATCACGGCGCTTTCCGTGGATCAACCTTGCATTTTACCGGGGCCGCGCCACGATGTGCAAAAAAGCGACGGGCAAGAAAAAACCCGCGTCAGCTTGAGCTGACGCGGGTTCTTTGTCTGGTCGGGGCGAGAGGATTTGAACCTCCGACCACCTGCACCCCATGCAGGTACGCTACCAGGCTGCGCTACGCCCCGAAAGAAGAAAAGTATAACAGACACTTTTCAGATTTAGAATCGGGTCGCATGCATTTTGTGGATGTTCTTGTGAAATTTTTTGGCGTGACGGCAGGCGGACGCGCGAATGCCGACCATCGGCATCCGCATCGCACTCACCGCTTGCGCGCGACACACATGACCGTCAGGCCGGCGACGCGATTGAAGCGGAACATCGGCAATTCGACGCGGCAGATCGCCTTGAGCAAGCCATTGACGAACGGATGGTGGCGGCGCAATTGCGACGCAGGCTCGCGCGGATGCGCGCGCGCACGCTCTCCCAGCCGCAATGCGGCCGCAAGCGGAAACGTCAGGCCGAAATAATAAGCGCCGTGCTCGACGTCGAGCCCCGCACGCCGGACTACCTCCTCGAGGCCGCCGAGCGTATACCTGCGCTTGTGCTCGAGGAAATCGTCGTGGCCGCTCCAGAGAAACTGGAACGCGGGAACCGTGATCAGGAACCGGCTGCCGGAAGGCGCCCCCTTCACATACTGCGTCAGCAGCCCGACATCGTCGTCGACATGCTCGAGCACGTCCATCAGCAACACGAGATCGGCATCGAATCGATCGACGGACCGCCGAAAGTGAATGGGCTTGCCGGCCGTCTCACCATCGCTGTCGTCGGCGTAGCTCGTATCGACACACCATGCTTCCGTCGCCTGCGTGCGTTCGAGCAGATGCTTCGAGAAAAAGCCGGAGCCCGCACCGACGTCGAGAATCCGGTTCGCGCCCGACGCGCCGAGGAACCGGCGGATTGCGCTCGCCTTCGACGCGTAGTACCAGTGATCGCCCACCCCCGAACCCAGTACGTCGACTTCCTTGAGATCCATGGCGTTTCCCCGTGATGGCTACCGTGTTGTGATCGAACCAGCCACTGACGCCGATCTTACCTCGCCATCGCCGCCGATCGTATCCGTCGATGCCCGGCTCGCACCGACAATCCGCATGCACCCCTAGTCGAAAAAGACGATGGCCGCTTCGCCGCAAATCGCTACCGTGCGCTTAGCCGGCGCGAGATTGGCGTGCGCGGCGCGCCGTCCGACTGCATGCCGATCGATCCGGCCCGTCCGGCTTTGCCGCGTCGAGCGGGAAGCAGGGTGCGGCTCCGGTCGCCGCCGCGGTCGCGGCTTCTTGTCACCCTCTTCGACACAGGGCATCGAATGCATCAGAAAAACGAAATTTCCCGTCGACAGTTTCTCCGGCTGAGCGCCGGCACGATAGGCGTAGCGCTGGGGAGCGCCTCGTTTCTATCGGCATGCGGAGGCGACTCGATGTCGGTCGCACCGGTCGCGACACCGCGACTGGCTTCCGCGTCGAACTTTCGCGACACGGCCGGACCGGACGGAACCGGCTACGTGACGACCGGCGGCGCAAAGATGAAGAAAGGCGTGATCTATCGCTCGTCCGCGCTCGCCTTGTCCGCCGCCGATGTCGCGACCGTCGGGACGCTCGGCATCCGGCAGATCTGCGACCTGCGCACGCCGGCCGAGATCAAGACGCAACCGGATGTGACACTCGCCGGCGCCGCCTGGCAAAACCTCAACGTGCTCGGCGCCGCCAGCATCGATCCGCTCCCCACCAGCGGCGCAACCGCGACCGCTTTCATGCTGAGCATGTACCGCGCATTCGTGACGTCGGATACCGCGCATGCAAGCTATCACGCGCTGTTCAGCGGCTTCGCCGGCACCGGCGAAAACCTGGTGTTCCACTGCACGGCCGGCAAGGATCGCACCGGCTGGGCGACCGCCATTCTGCACACGATCCTCGGTATCCCGCAGCAAACGATCGTCGACGACTACCTGCTGACCAACACCTACAGCGCAGCCGATATCGCCGCTTCCGTCGCCCATGCCCAACAAGCCGGCGGGCAAAATGCGGCGGACATGATGACCGCGCTCCAGGGCGCCCATGCCGACTATCTGCAGGCGGCATTCGATCAGGTCGCCGCGTCGTACGGCTCAATGGCGTCGTATATCGAGAGCGGCCTGCAGCTCGACCAGGCCACGCAGAACGCGATCCGGCAGCGCATGCTGGTGTAACCGGCCGCCACGCCGCGCATCCGGTGAAATCCGCGCCGGCCAAGGCCGGCCGCGGGTTTCACCGCCGCCTCGAATGACGCGGGCCGGTGCCCCCGCACAAACCAAACGACCGTTTGAACCGGCCGTCCGTCCCTCCCGAATCCATTGTCCCGCAGCCCGCCGGCACGCCCCGCCTAGGCGTCCGTTGTTTGGTAACGCCGCTCTAGCGCGCTATGACACACTGCACGGCATCGACGCTCGCGCCGTGCAGTGGCACGCGCCGCCGTCGATCACGACAAGACATGGAGACAGACGATGCGGAATGCGGTCCGGCGCGGCCATCGCTCGCCTTTGGCAATTTTCAACTGGTTTTCCGGCCTGCGGCGCACGCCCGGTCCGGTGTCGCACTCGCCATCCCGCGTGTTCGGCTGCGGCGCACTGGCGCTCGCGCTGCTCTGCGCAGGCTGTGCGGAATCGGCCGCGCAGCGCGACGGCAACCCGCCGGCCGCGTCGACGAAGATCGAACGCACCAAGGCCGAACGCCTCGCACGCGAGCAGCAGGTCGCGCGCACCGTGCCGTCGCTCGCATCGATCAGCCTCACGCAACCGCGCCCGTTCACGCTGCGCGACTCCGGCCAGAACGGTGCGATGACGTTCCTGCGCGACGTCGATTTCCGCATCGTCAACAACCTCGGCTTCTTCATCCATCAGCTGTCGGCCACGCTCGTGCCGACGCAGGCCGGCGCGCCCATCGTATTCGACGATCCGACGAGCTTCCAGATCGACGTGCACGAAGGCACGGTCACGCTCGACAACGCGAAGCTGACCGCCCTCTTCAACACCTACATCTTCGGCTACCGCAACGCGCCGCTGCGCAAGCTGGCCGTCTCGGCCGGCGACGGCGTGATCCACCTGCAAGGCGAGATGCAGCGCGACGGCTGGGTGCCGTTCTCGCTGACCGGCACGCTCACGATCCGCGACGGCAGCCAGCTCGTGTTCCACCCGACCGGCGTGCGCGTGTCGGGCATCAACGCGCAGCCGGTGATGCGCGCGGCCAACGTGAAAATGGCCGACCTGCTGAAGGTCCAGACGCCGATCGCGCAGCTCGCCGGCGACGATCTCGTGATGGCGGTCGACAAGCTGATGCCGCCGCCGCGCCTGAAGCTCACGATCACAGCGCTGCGCGTAACGCCGGCCGGCCTCGACCTGAAGCTCGACGACGGTACGCATGCCGGCTTCGCGATGCCCGCGAACGCGCCGCAGCAGGCGATGTACATCCGCGGCGGCGACGTGAAGTTCATGCGCTCGATGCCGATGAACGCGGACATCCTGATCGGTCCGGTCGATCCGTCGAAGCGCGACCAGACGTTCGTGTTCGGCCTGTATCACTATCGCGACCAGGTGTCGGCCGGCTACTTCAATTTCGACGAAAGCGGCGCGATGGCGATCCGGATGCCTTCGTACACGGGCCCGGCCAGCGGCGCACTGCTCGGCAATGCGGGGGCGCGCCTGAACGACAGCTTCCTCGCCGCGCAGCAGACGGCGCTGCGCGACGTGCGCCAGCACTGGGAAGCCTACGCGCTCGCGGCGGACGCCGTGCGACCCGGCATGCAGAAGGTCGCGATGCGGCGCACGTCGACCACCCCGTTCAACGAACGGCACGTGTCGAACCGCAATCCGACGATCCATCTGCGCAACGTCGACTTCAACCTGTCCGGCGATATCGGCTTTCATGTCGAGGATCTCGACGTCGAACTCGTGTCGAAGCGGCCCGGCGAGCCCGTCGATCTCGACGATCCGAACCAGTACGACATCCGCATACTCGGCGGCACGGTCGTTGAGTCGTGGAAGGCGATGTCGGCACTGTTCAACAACTACCTGCTCGACTACTCGCCGCGCTCACTGAACGATCTGCAACTGAGCGCGGATGGCCCTAACCTGCGCGTCCAGGGCGGCATCAAGCTGTGGAATCACGTGCCGGGGGTCTGGCTGCCGACCGACATGAAGGGCTCGCTGACGGTGCTCGACGACCGCCACCTCGCGTTCAAGCCGTCGCAGGTGGCGGTGCTCGGCATTCCGCAGGCGAAGCTCTTGCGCTCGCTCGGCATCGAGCTCGCGTCGCTGACGCCGCTGCAGCGGCGCGGCGCGGAACTGCGCGGTGACACGCTCGTGCTCGACCAGTACACCGTGTTCCCGCCGCCGATGCTGAACGGCAAGCTCGGGCAGGCGACGGTCGAACGCGACGGACTGCGCCTCACGTTCCGGCGCGCGGCGGGCGCGCCCGCAACGAAGCCGCCGCAGATCGATGCACCGAGCTACATGTGGATGGAAGGCGGCGACATGAAGATGTTCAACGTGCTCGAACTGAACGTGCGCGCACTGATCCGGAATACGGCCGAGGCCGGCCCGATGCGTTTCGACCTGTACGGCTACCGCAGCCAGGTCGCGCAAGGCTCGGTGCGGATGCTGCCGGACGGCACGCTGGTCGTCGACATGGGACAGAAGAATCCGCTCGCGTCGCGCTGATCACCGTGTGCGGCCCGCATGAAAAAAGCCCGGTGGCGCACTGCCAACCGGGCTTTTCCATGCATCTCGTTCGCGCTGCGCGCTCAGTCGTGCTTCAGTCCGTCGAGCACGTCGAGCAACGCCTGCCGCAACGCAATGACGTCGACGGTTGTGCCCGGCTTGCCCGGCACACGCGTATCGACGGCAGCCTGCCCGTCGGGCTCGACCCGCTCTGCCGCGGCCCGCTGGCCACCCGGCGAATCGAGCCGGTTGCGCGCACCGTTGATCGTGAACCCCTGCTCGTACAACAACTCGCGAATCCGCCGGATCAGCAGGACCTCGTGATGCTGGTAATACCGGCGATTGCCGCGCCGCTTCACCGGCCGCAGCTGAGTGAATTCCTGTTCCCAGTAACGCAGCACATGCGGCTTGACCCCGCACAGTTCGCTGACTTCACCGATCGTGAAGTAGCGCTTCGCGGGAATCGGAGGCAAGACGACTTTCTCAACCGTAGTGGTCATCGTCGGTTAACCGTCGGTAAAGGGTGCGCGGCGGCCGCGCGGGGGCATCAGCGCGAGGAGCTTACTCCGTGCCGTTTTCGACCAGTGCCTTCAGTTTCTGGCTCGCGTGGAAGGTTACCACCCGGCGGGCCGCGATCGGAATCGCCTCGCCCGTCTTCGGATTGCGGCCCGGACGCTGCGGCTTGTCGCGCAACTGGAAGTTGCCGAAGCCCGACAGCTTGACGCTTTCGCCATTCTCGAGCGCGTCGCGGATCACCTCGAAAAACGCCTCGACCATGTCCTTCGCTTCACGCTTGTTCAGCCCGACGCTGTCGAACAGCAGCTCCGCCAGCTCCGCCTTCGTCAGCGTGGGCGTCTCGGTGGACGCCGGCGCCGAAGCGTCGCGGTTCATGGCGCTGCGTTGCGCCGTCAGGAGGGCTTCGAATTCACTCGAGGTCATGTCGTTCATATCTGCCATACAGCGCGTTGAATCAAAACTTACGATGGGGAAAAGCCGCCCGCGAACGGGCGGATCCTCTCCTTAGCCGCGCAGGCGCGCACCAGCACGAGCCATCCGCTCGACCAGCGTCTGGATCGCCTGATCGACGACCTCGTCCTGTAGCGTGCCAGCCGCATCCTGCAGCGTCACGCGGAAGGCAAGGCTCTTCTCGTTCGCGGCAAGACCACCGGAAGTATTTGATTTTGCACGAAATTCGTCGAAGAGTACAACCTTCTGAACGAATCGGCAGGCCTCTTCGGCAAGCGCCTTCTTCATTTCGTCGAAAAGTGCCTGAACCTCGACCGCCTGATCGACGACAACGGCGATATCGCGACGCACCGGCGGGAATTTCGACACGTCGGCCGGTGCCGGCAGCGCACGCGCGATCAGCGCGTCCGCGTCGATTTCGAACATCACCGGTGCGTGCGGCAGCTCGTACTTCTGCATCAGGCGCGGATGCAGTTCGCCGATCCAGCCGACCGCACGGCCATCGACCTCGACGCGTGCGCTGCGGCCCGGATGAAGGGCCGGATGCTCAGCCTTCACGAAGCGTGCGGCCGCCGGCGCAAGCAGCGCCTCGAGATCGCCCTTCACGTCGAAGAAATCGACCGCTCGGGTGGCGACACCCCACTGCTCGTCGACTGCCGGACCGTACGCCAGCGCGCCGACACGCTTCGGCTGCGCATGACCTTCGACCGCCAGTTCGCCGGCCTTCACCGACGAATCCGTGAGGAACACGCGGCCCGATTCGAACACGCGCACGCGATCGGCGCGGCGATTGAGGTTGTGGCGCAGCACGGCGATCAGGCTGCCGAACAGCGTCGTGCGCATCACCGAAAGCTGGCTCGCGATCGGGTTCAGCAGCCGGATCGGGTTGTCGTTGCCCGCGAAATCGCGCTCCCACTCCGCATCGACGAAGCTGAAGTTGACGGTTTCCGCGTAGTCGCGCGCAGCAAGCGCGTGACGGATGTCGTGGATCGAGCGCCGCGTCTCGTTGGTCGCGCGCATTTCGCTCGTCGCGACCGGCGGACGCGCCGGGATCTTTTCGAAACCGTAGATGCGCGCCACTTCCTCGATCAGGTCTTCCTCGATCTCGATGTCGAAGCGGTGCGACGGCGGCGTGACGAGGAATGCGTCGTCTTCACGCTCGAACGGCAGGCCGAGGCGCGTGAAGATGCTGGCGATCTCGTCGGCGCCGATCTTCACGCCGATGATGCGGTTCGCGCGCGACACGCGCATCTTCACCGGCGCACGCTGCGGCAGGTTCACCGACTGATCGTCGACCGGGCCTGCCTTGCCGCCGCAGATCTCGAGAATCAGTTGCGTGATGCGCTCGACGTGCTCGACGGTCGTCGCGTAGTCGACGCCGCGCTCGAAGCGATGCGCCGCATCGGTCGAGAAGTTGTACTTGCGCGCGCGGCCGCGGATGCTGTCCGGCCACCAGAACGCAGCTTCGAGATAGATGTTGGTCGTGTCGAGCGTGACGGCCGTGCTGTCGCCGCCCATGATGCCGGCCAGGCTCTCGACCTGGCGGTCATCCGAAATCACGCCGACCGTTTCGTCGAGTTCGACCGTGTTGCCGTTGAGCAGCTTCAGCGATTCGCCGCGCTTGCCCCAGCGCACCTCGATGCCGCCGTGGATCTTGTCGAGATCGAACACGTGCGACGGGCGGCCGAGCTCGAACATCACGTAGTTCGAGATGTCGACGAGCGCGGACACGCTGCGCTGGCCCGAACGCTCGAGGCGCTCGACCATCCACTGCGGCGTCTTCGCGTGCGCGTTCACGCCGCGGATCACGCGACCCGAGAAACGGCCGCACAGATCCGGCGCGGCGATGCGCACCGGCAACGTTTCGTCGAGCTCGACGCGCACCGGACGGATGTCGACCGGCGTCAGCGGCGCGCCGGTGATCGCGGCCGTCTCGCGCGCGATACCGAACACGGACAGGCAGTCGGCCTTGTTCGGCGTCAGCTTGATTTCGAAGACCGTGTCGTCGAGATTGAGCGTCTCGCGGATGTCCTGGCCGACCGGCGTGGCTTCCGGCAGGATCAGCAGGCCGCTGTGATCCTCGGACAGCTTCAGCTCGCGCGCCGAGCACAGCATCCCCTGGCTCTCCACGCCGCGCAGCTTCGACAGCTTGATCGCGAACGGCTTGCCGCCCTCTTCCGCCGGCGGCAGTTCCGCACCGACCAGCGCGACCGGCACCTTGATGCCGGGCGCCACGTTCGGCGCACCGCAGACGATGTTCAGCGTCGCGCCGGTACCGGCGTCGACCTGGCAGACATTGAGCTTGTCCGCATCCGGATGCTTGACGACTTCGAGCACGCGGCCAACGACGATCTTCGACGTCGGCGGCGCAGCCTTGCTCAGCGATTCGACTTCGAGCCCCGCCATCGTCAGCGCGTGCGACAGTTCGTCGGTCGTCAGCTGCGGGTCGACAAAGGTTCTCAACCAGGATTCAGGGAATTGCATGGATGTCTACGTTCGAAACAGGTTAGATCGACGCCCGGGCCCCGTCGGATCGTCCGTCGGGGCGTGCGCGGGCACAGGTCGGCGCGGCGAGCGGCGTTATGCGAACTGGCGCAGGAAACGCAGATCGTTCTCGAAGAACAGCCGGAGATCCTGGACGCCGTAGCGCAGCATCGTCAGACGCTCGAGGCCACTGCCGAACGCGAAGCCGATATAGCGCTCGGGATCGAGGCCCATGTTGCGAATCACGGTCGGATGCACCTGCCCCGAGCCGGAGATCTCGAGCCACTTGCCCGCGTTCTTGCCTTGCTCGAACATCATGTCGATCTCGGCCGACGGTTCCGTGAACGGGAAATACGACGGACGGAAGCGCACGAGGATGTCGTCGCGCTCGAAGAATTTTTTCAGGAAGTCGGTATAGACGCCCTTGAGGTCGGCGAAGCTGATGTTTTCGTCGATCCACAGCCCCTCGACCTGATTGAACATCGGCGAGTGGGTCGCATCGCTGTCGACGCGATACGTGCGGCCCGGCGCGATCACCTTGATCGGCGGACGGTTCATGCGCGCATAACGCACCTGCATCGGGCTCGTGTGCGTGCGCAGCAGCAGCTGGCGGCCGTCGGCATCCTTGCCTTCGACGTAGAAGGTGTCCTGCATCGAACGCGCCGGATGGTTCTCCGGGCTGTTCAGCGACGTGAAGTTGTACCAGTCCGTCTCGATTTCGGGGCCGTCGGCCACATCGAAACCGATCGAGCCGAAAATCTGTTCGACCCGCTCCCACGTGCGCATCACGGGGTGCAGGCTGCCTGCGCCGGCGCCGCGGCCCGGCAGCGTCACGTCGATCGCTTCGGCAGTGAGGCGCTGATTCAGCAGCGCGTCGGCCAGTGCCTGGCGACGGGCGGTCAGCGCGGCTTCAACCTGCTGCTTCACGACGTTGATGCGTGCGCCTTCGGTCTTGCGCGTTTCGGGATCGAGCTTGCCGAGGCCCTTCAGCAACTCGGTCAGCGCACCCGACTTGCCGAGAAATCGTGCTTTCTCGTTTTCGAGCGTGGTGATGTCGGCAGCCTGTTCGAAGGACTGCTGCGCGTCGGCGACAATCTGGTCCAGATCCATAGATCCCATCATTTCCAACGTCATTCGGTCTTGGCGAGCGAAACTGCTCCACCAAACAAAAAAGGGGCTCGGAAGAGCCCCGTTTTCGCTGCAGCGGCCGAGACTACCGGAACATCGCTGCAACTAACCACGCAGTGCTAATTTCGCAATTAGGCTGCAACGGCGGCTTTCACCTGCTTGACGATCGCAGCAAAAGCAGCCTTGTCGAACACCGCCATGTCAGCCAGCACCTTACGGTCGAGTTCGATCGACGCCTTCTTCAGGCCGTTGATGAACACGCTGTAGGTCATGTCGTGCTGACGAACTGCCGCGTTGATACGCGTGATCCACAGTGCGCGGAACACACGCTTCTTGTTGCGGCGGTCGCGGTACGCGTACTGACCAGCGCGCATCACCGCTTGCTTGGCGATGCGGTAGACGTTATTGCGGCGGCCGCGATAACCCTTGGCCAGGTTGATGATCTTCTTGTGGCGGGCCCGTGCGGTTACCCCACGTTTGACTCGAGGCATGTTTCTCTCCTTAGAGTATCAGTTGAGGGGTTACGCGAACGGCAGCATCGCGCGGACGGAGTTCAGATCGGAATCATGAACTGCCGTTGCGCCGCGCAGGTGACGCTTGTTCTTCGTGGTTTTCTTGGTCAGGATGTGGCGCTTGAAGGCTTGACCGCGCTTGACGGTACCGCCCGGACGCACCACGAAGCGCTTTGCAGCGCTCTTCTTGGTCTTCATCTTAGGCATGACGAACAACTCCAGTTTATTAGATGGCGATGGGTGTGCGGTTGGCTTGCGCCCTTGACCCGCCCTTCGAAACCCAGTCCACTTGTGTACGGCGTGCCGCTTGCGCAGCCGCCGTCATTGTTGGCGCGCCGCCCTGACCGGGCAACGCGCCGAACCACTGTCGAACCAGCGCGCAACGCGCGCGGGCCCGTTACTTCTTTTTCTTCGGCGAGAGCACCATGATCATCTGGCGCCCTTCCATCTTCGGCATCTGCTCGACCTGGCCGACTTCCTCGAGATCCGTGCGCAGACGCTCAAGCATCCGCATACCGATCTCCTGGTGAGCCATTTCACGGCCGCGGAAACGCAACGTGATCTTCGTCTTGTCGCCCTCTTCGAGGAAGCGCACGAGGTTGCGGAGCTTGACGTTGTAGTCACCGTCATCGGTACCCGGGCGGAACTTGACTTCCTTGACCTGGATGACCTTCTGCTTCAGCTTCGCTTCGTGCTGCTTCTTCGATTCCTGGTACTTGAACTTGCCGTAATCCATCAGACGGCAAACCGGGGGAACCGCTTGCGGCGCGATTTCCACCAGGTCAACATCCAGTTCTTCCGATTTACGGAAAGCATCAGCGAGTTTTACGATACCGAGCGGTTCGTTCTCGATCCCGACCAGGCGCACTTCCGGCGCAGTGATTTCACCGTTGATGCGGTGCGACGACTTATCAGTAGCGATGTTACGTTTCCTCTAAAAATTAAAAAAACGAGCCGCGCTGCCAGGGCGGTTACTTGAACGAGCGCAGGTCTTCCTGCAGACGCTCAACGAAGGCTTCGACCGGCATTACGCCAAGATCGACGCCGCCACGGGCACGCACGGCTACCGTTTGCGCATCACGCTCCTTATCGCCCACGACGAGGAGATAAGGCACCTTTTCCAGCGTGTGCTCGCGTATTTTATAGCTAATCTTCTCGTTGCGCAAATCGGCCGCCACTCTAACCCCTTGTTTTTGCAACGTTTGGGCCAGAGAGTGCGCATATTCGGCCTGACTTTCGGCGATATTCAGCACAATTGCCTGGAACGGCGCGAGCCAGGCGGGCATTGCACCAGCATGGTGCTCGATCAAAATGCCGAGGAATCGCTCCATCGAACCGACGATTGCGCGGTGCAGCATCACCGGCCGGCGGCGGCTGTTGTCCTCCGCCACGTACTCGGCGCCGAGGCGCTCCGGCAGCACCATGTCGAGCTGCAGCGTGCCGCACTGCCACGAACGGCCGAGCGCATCCTTGATGTGGTACTCGATCTTCGGGCCGTAGAACGCGCCTTCGCCCGGCAGCTCTTCCCACGTGAGGCCGCAGGCCGTCAGTGCGTCGCGCAGGCCCTGCTCCGCGCGATCCCACGTCTCGTCGGTGCCCGCGCGCTGCTCCGGACGCAACGACAGCTTGATGTCGATGTGATCGAAACCGAAATCCTTGTACACGCTCATCGCCAGCGTGTTGAACGCGATCGATTCCGAGATGAACTGGTCTTCCGTACAGAAGATGTGCGCATCGTCCTGCACGAAGCCGCGCACGCGCATCAGGCCGTGCAGCGCGCCCGACGCCTCATTGCGGTGACACGAGCCGAACTCCGCGTAACGCAGCGGCAGATCGCGGTACGAACGCAGACCATGCTTGAACACCTGGACGTGGCCCGGGCAGTTCATCGGCTTGATCGCGTAGTCGCGCTTCTCCGACTCCGTCGTGAACATGTTCTCGCGGTAGTTCTGCCAGTGGCCCGACGCTTCCCACAGCGACCGGTCCATGATCATCGGCGTCTTGATCTCGAGGTAGCCGGCGTCGTTCACGCGGCGGCGCATGTACTGCTCGACCTGCTGCCACAGCGCCCAGCCCTTCGGATGCCAGAACACCATGCCCGGCGACTCTTCCTGCATGTGGAACAGGTCGAGCTGCTTGCCGAGCTTGCGGTGGTCGCGCTTTTCCGCTTCCTCGAGCATGTGCAGGTACTGGTCCTGGTCTTCCTTCTTGGTCCAGGCCGTGCCGTAGATGCGCTGCAGCTGCTCGTTCTTCGAATCGCCGCGCCAGTACGCACCCGCGACCTTCATCAGCTTGAAGACCTTCAGCTTGCCGGTGGACGGCACGTGCGGGCCGCGGCACAGGTCGGTAAAGCCGCCGTGCGAGTACAGCTTGATTTCGTCGCTTTGCGGAATCGATTCGATGATCTCGGCCTTGTACTTCTCGCCAATGCTGCGGAAGTAACCGGCCGCCTCGTCGCGCGACACGACGCGGCGCGTGACGGGCTCGTCCTTCTTCACGATCTCCTGCATGCGCTTTTCGATCTTTTCCAGATCTTCGGGCGTAAACGGGCGGTTGTACGAGAAGTCGTAATAGAAGCCGTTGTCGATCACCGGGCCGATCGTCACCTGCGCATCCGGGTACAGTTCCTTCACCGCGTAGGCGAGCAAGTGCGCCGTCGAGTGACGGATGATGTCGAGACCGTCGGCATCCTTGTCCGTGATGATCGCGAGCGATGCGTCGCGGTCGATCACCGTCGACGCGTCAACGAGCTCGCCATCGAGCTTGCCACCAAGCGCAGCCTTTGCAAGGCCGGGACCGATCGAGGCTGCAACCTCGGCAACTGTCACCGGATGCTCGTATTGTCGAACTGAGCCGTCAGGCAAGCGTATCGAAACCATAGCAATCTCCGTGATGCCGACAGTGGGCGGCAGACCAGGTACGCGGAATGAAAATCACGCGTGAAAATTTCGCGACAAAAAAAATGCGGCCCCGCTTTCGAGGGGCCGCATTCGATACTTCACTCAAACTGAAAGGGCGAAAACGTTCCTCGACTAGCGTCGCTCCGAAGTAGTTTCGGTCAACGTTCGCGGTGTCATAACCGTATTCGCCTTGTTCGCGTTGAGTAATTTACTGCATCGAACACCCGGAGGCCGGGCATTCTCAATTCGTTGGTAGGCTCGATTGGACTCGAACCAACGACCCCCACCATGTCAAGGTGGTGCTCTAACCAGCTGAGCTACGAGCCTAGAGAAGCTAAGATTATATGGAGCTGCTACAGGTTTGGCAAGCGTTTTTATGCGGTCGCAGCAAAATAATGGGGCGCCAACCCCATCATGACTTCCGCCCCGCCCGCACCACTCCCTGCACCTCGCCGAGCAGCGTGCACGCGCGCTGCACCTGCGCCGAATTCGACACCTCGACCGTGAACTGCATGAATGCCGCATTGCGGCGGCTCTGCGTCTTCACGCCCACGACGTTCATCTTTTCGCGCGCGAACACTTCGGAGATGTCGCGCAGCAACCCTTGCCGATCGCTCGCCTCGATCATCAGGTCGACCGGATAGACGGACGCACCGCGCCCGCCCAGCACGTCGGCCGACCAGGTCGTCTGCAGCACGCGCTCCGGCGCGCGCTCGACCATCCGGCGGAACGTCGGGCAGTCGGTGCGGTGAATCGACATCCCCTTGCCGCGCGTGACGAAACCGCTGATCGGATCGGGCGGCGCCGGACGGCAGCAGCGCGCGAGCTGGGTCAGCAGCGCGTCGACGCCCACCACCAGCACACCGGTGGACGCGCCGTGCGCCACGCTTGCACCGCTGCTGCGCTTCTCGAAATCGGCTGGCGCCTCGGGCGCCGGTTCCGGCGGCGGCGCATCGGACAGTGCGTGCTCGACGTTGCGCAGGCTGAACTCTTCCTTGCCGACGACCGAAAACAGCTCCTCGGGCGACTTGAAGCCGAGCTTCGCGGCGAGGTTGTCCAGGCTGACCGACGTCTTGCCTTCGCGCTGCAACGTCTTTTCGACGAGCGCCCGGCCGTGCGCGACGTTTTCTTCCTGTTCGATCGAGTTGAACCACGCACGCACCTTCTGCCGCGCGCGCGGGCTCTTCATGTAGCCGAGCTGCACGTTCAGCCAGTCGCGCGACGGTCCGCCCTCCTTCACCGCGACGATCTCGACCGTCTGGCCGTTCGCGAGCGACGTGTTCAGCGGCACCATCACGCCGTCGACACGTGCGCCACGACAACGGTGGCCAAGCTCGCTGTGCAGGTGGTACGCGAAATCGACCGGCGTCGCGCCCTGCGGCAGCGCAATCACGCGCGCCTGCGGCGTCAGCACGTAGATGTGGTCGTCGTCGAGCGACGTCTCGCGCAATTGCGCCCACGCCTGGTCGCCCGACACCTCGGTGCCGTCCTCGACGTCGTCCTTCCACGCCAGCAACTGGCGCAGCCACGCGATCTTCTCGTCGTACTTGTCGCTTGCCGAGAACTGGCCGCCGTAACCGCGCGCGCCGGCCTCCTTGTAGCGCCAGTGGGCGGCCACGCCGTACTCGGCGAAACGATGCATCTCCTGCGTGCGGATCTGCACCTCGAACGCACGACCGTCGTCACCGATCACGACCGTATGCAGCGACTTGTAGCCGTTCGGCTTCGGCCGCGAGATGTAGTCGTCGAATTCCTTCGGCACCGGCTGCCACAGGTGATGCACGATGCCGAGCACCGCGTAGCAATCCTTGATGTCCGGCACGATCACGCGAAACGCGCGCACGTCGTACAGCTCGGAGAAATCCAGTTCCTTGCCGCGCATCTTGCGCCAGATGCTGTAGATATGCTTCGGCCGGCCGCTCACGTCGGCCTGGATGTTCGCTTCCGCCAGCTCGTGCTGCAGCCGCCCGATCGCCTGCGTGACGTATGCCTCGCGCTCGATGCGCTTCTCGTCGAGCAGCTTCGCGATCCGCTTGTAGGTGACGGGATCCTCGAAGCGGAACGCGAGATCCTCGAGCTCCCACTTCAGTTGCCAGATACCGAGACGGTTCGCGAGCGGCGCATAGATCTCGAGCGTCTCGCGCGCAACGTCGGGCGGCGGGTCGATCTTCATGGCCGCGTAGTAGCGCAGCGACTGCAACCGCGACGCGAGCCGGATCAACACCACGCGGATGTCCTGCGCGAACGCGAGCAGCATCTTGCGCAGCGCCTCGATCTGCGTGCGCCGCTCCTCCGCCGCGTCGCGCCCGGCGTCGGGCACGGCATTCTGCGCGGCACGCAGGCTGACCGTGCCGAGCCTCAGCAGCTTGCGCACGTCGGACACGAGCCGCGCCACTTCTTCGCCGAAACGCTCGGTGAGCTCACGCTCCGGATTGCTCAGGTGCGGCGTCAGCACGAACAGCGCGGCGGCCTGCATCGCGGACGGATCGACGTTCAGCGTACGCATGATCGCCGCGGTGCCCGCCGAGTGATCGGCGAGCAGCTCACCGGACGACAGGCGCGCGTCGCCGGCCCGCTCGCGCACGAACGCGAGCACGTCGTCGAACGACGGCGCAGCGACGGGGGAAGCGGAAACGAACTCGGTCATTGCACGGCCTGGCGGAATACGGTCATCGTCGGGTAACGCCCAGTTCAGCTCCGCTGCGCGGCGACCACCACGATTTCGACGAGCAGCGCCGGATCCGCGAGCTTCGCCTCGACGGTCGCGCGCGGCGGCGTGTTGCCCTGCGCGACCCATGCGTCCCATTCCGCATTCATGCCGTCGAAGTTCGCCAGATCCGAGATGTAGATCTGCACCGACAGCAAATGCGCCTTGTCGCTGTTCGCTTCGGCGAGCAGGCGATCGATGTGGCCGAGCACTTCGCGCGTCTGGCCCTTGATGTCCTGCGTGGTGTCTTCGGCGATCTGGCCGGCCAGATACACGGTACCGTTGTGGATCGCGGTTTCGGAGAGACGGGCCCCGACGTGGTGACGAATGACTGCCATGGAATGTTCCGGTCGTGAATGGGTAAGGAAATCGGACGGCAGCACGGCCCGCGTGCCGCCGAACCGCATATTATGACGCGTTTATGCGTCGCCTTCGACGAAAAACCGCCGTGCGAGCGCAATCTGGTCGGCGCTGACGAATGCCGGCGCGTGGCCGGCACCCGGAATCTCCGCGTGCGTCACATGCCGGCCGCGACGCACCATGTCGGCCACCGTCTCGCGCGACAGCAAGTCGGACGTCTCGCCGCGCACGACGAGCAGCGACGCCTCCGTCGTCTCGATGGCATGCCACAGCGCGGCCTCGCCAAGCGCGGCCAGTTCGGGCGTTGTCGCCTTGAACGGCTCGGCGATGCGCGGATCGTAGCGCATCGTCCAGCCGCCTTCCGGCAGCTCGCGCAGCAACGGCCCGTTGATCTCGCGCCACTCGTCGGCACTCAGCGCGCCGAACGGCAACGACAGCGACGTCAGATAGTCGATGGCCTCCTGCTCGGTGTCGAAGCGCGGCTGCACGCCGAGATATTCGCCGATGCGCGTCAGCGAATCGGGCTCGATGCGCGGACCGACGTCGTTGACGATCATCCGGCGCAGCGGCGAACCGGGCAGCCCCGCGAGCGCCATGCCGATCAGGCCGCCCATCGACGTGCCGAACCAGTCGACCGATTCGACGTCGAGCCGTGCGATCAGCGTCACCATGTCGGCCACGTACTGCGGAATCGCATAGAGCCGCGGATCGGCCAGCCGGTCAGACCGGCCACGTCCGGCGACATCGGGGCAGACGACGCGATACGTATCGGACAGCGCGGCGGCGAGCCGGTCGAAATCACGCCCCGAACGCGTCAGGCCATGCACGCAGACCAGCACACGCGGATTGGCGGGATCGCCCCACTCGGTATAGGCGATGCGATGAAGGCCGGCGGCACTCGCACACTGCACGCGCCGCTGGCGGGGAACCGGAGGATTCGCTGGGGTCGTTGGCATCGTTGGCATCCTGTCGAGAACGGGGGGCGACGCGCGGGGCAACGCTTGCGACGCCCGATGCCAACGATTGTAAACCGCTTCCGTCGCACGGGTCGGCTCATCGGGCCCCGAACCGGCATCCCGCCGAGGCGCAATGACAAACGCCCCGCCTGCCGTCGGCCGGCAGGCGGGGCGTCGAATCCGCGCCGATGTGCGGCGGGTTTATGCGACCGCGCTGACGTCGAGCGGCGCGCCCGTCTTCGCCTGGATCTCGTCGGCGCTCACGCCGTCGGCGAGCTCGAGGACCTTCAGGCCGGCCGGCGTCACTTCGATCACGCCGAGATCGGTGATGATCAGGTCGACCACACCGACACCCGTCAGCGGCAGGTTGCACTCTTCGAGGATCTTGTGCTGGTCGCCCTTCGCGACATGCTCCATCAGCACGACGACACGCCCGACGCCCGCAACGAGGTCCATCGCGCCGCCCATTCCCTTGATCATCTTGCCCGGGATCATCCAGTTCGCGAGGTCGCCCTGCTTGCTGACCTGCATCGCGCCGAGGATCGCGAGATTGATGTGGCCGCCGCGAATCATCGCGAACGAGTCGGCCGACGAGAAGATCGACGAGCCCGGCAGCGTCGTGACGGTCTGCTTGCCGGCGTTGATCAGATCGGCGTCGACTTCGTCTTCGGTCGGCGACGGGCCGATGCCGAGCAGGCCGTTCTCCGACTGCAGCCACACCTCGACGCCTTCCGGCACGTGGTTCGCGACGAGCGTCGGCAGGCCGATGCCGAGGTTCACGTAGAAGCCGTCTTGCAATTCCTTCGCCGCGCGCGCGGCCATCTGGTCACGATTCCAGGCCATGTCAGTCTCCTTTCGCGCGTACGACGCGTTGTTCGATGCGTTTTTCCGGCGTCGCGTTCAGCACGATGCGCTGCACGAAAATCCCCGGCGTATGGACCTGGTCCGGATCGAGCGCGCCGTTCTCGACGATCTCCTCGACCTCCACCACGGTGATCTTGCCGGCCATTGCGCACATCGGGTTGAAGTTGCGCGCGGTGCGGCGGTAGATCAGGTTGCCGGACTTGTCGGCCTTCCACGCCTTCACGAGCGCGACGTCGGCCGTCAGCGACGGCTCGAGCACGTAGTGGCGGTCGCCGAACTGGCGCGTTTCCTTGCCTTCCGCGATCACGGTGCCGTAGCCGGTATTCGTGAAGAAGGCGGGAATGCCCGCGCCGCCCGCGCGCAGCTTCTCGGCGAGCGTGCCTTGGGGCGTGAATTCGAGCTCGAGTTCGCCGGCCAGGTACTGACGCTCGAACTCCTTGTTCTCGCCGACGTATGACGAGATCATCTTCTTGATCTGGCGCGTTTCCAGCAGCAGACCGAGGCCGAAGCCGTCGACGCCCGCATTGTTGCTGATGCAGGTGATGCCCTTGACGGCCGAATCGCGCAATGCCGCGATCAGCGCCTCGGGAATCCCGCACAGGCCGAAGCCGCCCACCGCGAAGGTCTGTCCGTCGCGGACGATCCCTTCCAGCGCGGCAGCCGCGCTTGGATAGACTTTGTTCATCAGTTGTCCCTTCCTCTATGGAAACCAGCAAAACCGGTTCACGCGCCCACCTGGGCCGCAAGCCTGCCGCATCATTCTATGCATGCGCGGCAGTGCCTGCGTCGAAGCGCGCTGTTTTTATGTCGCGGCAACCCGCCACGAGATGCCTGAAAGGGTACGATGCGGCGCGGATGCGGCACAATACGCAAAAATACATAAGCGTTTGCCTCCGCTTGCCCGCGCCATGCCCGCTCTCGATTACCAGACTGCCTTCCACCTCGCGCCGCTCGGTCTCGTGCTGTCGCGCGACCGCGTGATCGAGGATTGCAACGACGCGCTCGCGTCGATCTTCCGCTGCGCGCGGGCCGACCTGATCGGAAAATCGTACGAGGTGCTCTACCCGTCGACGGACGAATTCCAGCGCATCGGCGAGCGCATCGCGCGCGTGATGGCCGCGAACGGCATCTACTCGGATGACAGAATCATGAAGCGCGCGGACGGCGAGCTGTTCTGGTGCCACGTGACGGGCCGCGCACTCGACCGCACCGCGCCGCTCGCGGCCGGCGTGTGGACCTTCGAGGATTTGAGCGCGACGCGCCGCGTCGCGGTCGAGCTGACCCCGCGCGAGCGCGAGATCGCCGCGCAACTCGCCACCGGCAAGACCAGCAAGCAGATCGGGCGCGTGCTCGACATCAGCTCGCGCACGGTCGACATCTACCGCGCACGGCTGATGCGCAAGTACGGAACGAGCAATACGCCGGAGCTGCTGCAGCGCCTGCTCGGGCAGTGAACGCGCAATGGATCGCGCGCCCGAATGGCGATCGGCCGCGCATGGCGGCCGATTCGGGTGACAACAGGCATGGCGACTCACCGGCACGCCGTGCCGGCGTCACCGCATCGGCACTCAGCCGACCTTCGCCGCGAGCGCGCGCTCGATCGTGTCGCGCAGCAGGTGCGGCAGTTCCACCGACTTGCCGAGCGCGTAATCGACCCACACGCAACGCGCGTTGCCACGCGCATAGACATGCTGCGGATCATCCGCGCGCGTGAGTTCGAACCCGGTGTCGAAACTGCTTCGGCCCGGTTTCGCGGCCGACATCTTCGCGATCACGTCGCCCGGATAGTGCAGTTGCTTGAGGAATTCCATCGACGCCGTGACGATGACGGGCCCCTGCCCCTCGCCGTTGCCGCCGGCGATGCCGAGCTGCTCGAACCACGAAATCCGCGCCTGCTCCATGTAGCGGAAATAGACCGTGTTGTTCACATGGCCGAACGCGTCCATGTCGCCCCAGCGGATCGGCATCGACATCTCAAAAACGGGGGAGTAATCGCTTGTTTCACTCATTGCAGTCTTCTTTGTTGCTGAATGTCATCCGCTCAGGCGAGGCCGAAGCCGTCATCGGCGGAGATAATCGAGCCATTGATGAACTGCGACTCGTCGGCCGCGAGCAGCAACAACAGCCCGTCGAGATCCTGCGGCTTGCCGACGCGCCGGCGCGGCAGTATCGACTGCAGCTTCTGGCCCTGCTCGGATTCCCACAGGTAATGATTGATTTCGGTATCGATATAGCCCGGACAGATCGCGTTGACGTTGATCCCGTGGCGCCCCCACTCGAGCGCCATCGCGCGCGTCATCTGTACGACCGCGGCCTTGCTCATCGCAAACAGCCCGATCTGCGGGAACACGCGCAACCCGGCCACCGACGCGATGTTGATGATCCGGCAAGGCGGCTTGCCGTTGCTGCTCCCGTTCGCGCGCATGATCATCCGCTTCGCGACTTCCTGTGCGACGAAAAATGCGCCGCGCGTGTTCGTATCGAACACGGACTCGAAATCCTCCGGCGTCACGTCGACGAGCTTCTGCATCGTCGAGACGCCCGAATTGTTCACAAGGATGTCGATTGTGCCGGCTTCCGTCTCCGCATGCGCGACGGCCGCCTTGATGCTCTGGATGTCGGTCACGTCGAGCGACACGACATGCGCGGCGCCGCCGGCCGCCTCGATCTCCGCGCGCAGTTCCTTCAGGCGCTCGACGCGGCGGCTCGCGAGCACGACCTTCGCGCCGGCCTGCGACAGTACCTGCGCAAAGCGCTGACCGAGGCCGCTCGACGCGCCCGTGACCAGCGCAACCTTGCCTTCCAGATTGATCGATCGACCCATTTGCACATCCCCTTTCGATGTCGTTTCACCCGCCCGGGCGGCACAGCCCGGGCAGCCTTACCCTAGCACAAAAATAGAACGATCGTGCTAATCTACCCGCATGTTGTTGCGGCAAGCGTTTCGTTTCGCAGACAATACGCTCCCGAATAAAAGCATTCTAACGGTTAGAGGAACGCCAATGACCCCCGCAAGCCTCATCGAGCAATACGGCCCGCGCGAATCGATGGAATACGACGTCGTGATCGTCGGCGGCGGCCCCGCCGGGCTGTCGGCGGCGATCCGGCTCAAGCAGCTGGCCGCCGAGAAAGGCACCGAGATCGGCGTGTGCGTGCTCGAGAAGGGTTCCGAGATCGGCGCGCACATCCTGTCGGGCGCGGTGATGGACCCGCGCGCGATCAACGAACTGTTCCCCGACTGGAAGGAACGGGGTGCGCCGCTCGACGTCGAGGTGACGGAAGACCGCTTCCTGTTCCTGTCCGAGAAAAGCGCGGTCACGACGCCCAACTGGGCGCTGCCCGCCAACTTCCAGAACCACGGCAACTACGTGATTTCGCTGGGCAACGTCACGCGCTGGCTCGGGGCACAGGCCGAAGCGCTGGGCGTCGAGATCTTCCCGGGCTTCCCGGCCGCCGAGATCCTGTACAACGACGACGGCTCGGTCAAAGGCGTCGCGACCGGCAACATGGGCGTGGGCAAGGACGGCGAGCCGACCGAGAACTTCCAGCTCGGCATGGAGCTGCACGCGAAGTACACGCTGTTCGCCGAAGGCTGCCGCGGCCACCTCGGCCGTCAGCTGATCTCGAAGTTCAAGCTCGACGCGAACGCGGAGCCGCAGGCGTACGGGATCGGCATCAAGGAACTGTGGGAAATCGATCCCGCGAAGCACAAGCCGGGCCTCGTGATCCACACGGCCGGCTGGCCGCTGAAGTCCGATACGTACGGCGGCTCGTTCCTGTATCACATGGACAACAACCAGGTCGTGGTCGGCTTCGTGGTCGGCCTCGGCTACACGAACCCGTACCTGTCGCCGTTCGAGGAATTCCAGCGCTACAAGACGCATCCGTCGATCCGCGCGTTTCTCGAAGGCGGCAAGCGCGTGTCGTACGGCGCGCGCGCGATCACGGCCGGCGGCCTGCTGTCGCTGCCGAAGACGGTGTTCCCGGGCGGCGCGCTGATCGGCGACGACGCGGGCTTCCTGAACGCATCGCGGATCAAGGGCAGCCATGCGGCGATCAAGACCGGCATGCTGGCGGCCGACGCCGCGTTCGACGCGGTGCAGGCCGGCCGCCAGAGCGATGAACTCAACGCGTACCCGGACGCGTTCAAGCAGTCGTGGCTGTACACGGAGCTGTATCGCGCGCGCAACTTCAAGCAGTGGATGGCCAAGGGCCTGTACCTGGGCACGCTGATGGTCGGGCTCGAGCAGAAGGTGATGGGCGGCAACGTGCCGTGGACGCTGCACCACAAGCATGCGGACCACGAGATGCTGAAGCCGGCGTCGCAGTGCGAGCCGATCGAGTATCCGAAGCCGGACGGCAAGCTGACGTTCGACCGGCTGTCGTCGGTGTTCATCTCGAACACGAACCACGAAGAGAACCAGCCGGCGCACCTGACGCTGAAGGATGCGAACGTGCCGGTGAACGTGAACCTGCGCACGTACGCGGGGCCGGAGGGGCGTTTCTGCCCGGCGGCGGTGTACGAGTTCGTGAAGAACGACGACGGCAGCGATCGCCTGGTGATCAACGCGCAGAACTGCGTGCACTGCAAGACCTGCGACATCAAGGACCCGACGCAGAACATCGTGTGGGTCACGCCTGAAGGCGGCGGCGGGCCGAATTACCCGAACATGTAATCGGACCACCGCCGATCCGCCGGAACGCGCCGCCACGAGCGGCGCGTTTTTTGGGGTCGCTGAAAACGAAACGGGGCGCTGCCTGAAGCAGCGCCCCGTTTTGCATTCCCGGCACGTCCGCCAGGCGACGCGCCCCGCCCGTTTGCGTCAGGTCGCACTGCCGGCAATCTTCGGCGTCGGCGTCTCGACGTCGCCGCACTGCGCGCGATGGCGCAGCGCATGATCGATCAGCACCAGCGCGAGCATCGACTCGGCGATCGGCGTCGCACGAATGCCGACGCACGGATCGTGACGGCCGAACGTTTCCACCGTCGCTTCGTCGCCGGCCTTCGTGATCGAACGGCGCGGCGTACGGATGCTCGACGTCGGCTTGATCGCGATCGACACGGTGATGTCCTGCCCCGTCGAAATCCCGCCGAGCACGCCGCCCGCGTGATTGCCGACGAAACCACCCGGCGTCAGTTCGTCGCCGTGCACCGAGCCGCGTTGCGCGACACTGTCGAAGCCCGCGCCGATCTCGACGCCCTTCACCGCGTTGATGCTCATCATCGCCTTCGCGATATCGGCATCGAGACGGTCGAACACCGGCTCGCCCCAGCCGACCGGCACGCCCGACGCGACGACGTCGATGCGCGCGCCGATCGAATCGCCATCCTTGCGCAGCGCATCCATGTACGCCTCGAGTTCCGGTACGACCGCCTCATTCGGCGAGAAGAACGGGTTCTCGTGCACGTGCGACCAGTCGACGAACGGCACGTCGATCTCGCCGAGGCCGCTCATGTAACCGCGCACCTCGACGCCGAAGCGCTCGCGCAGCCACTTCTTCGCAACGGCACCCGCACCGACGATCGGCGCGGTCAGGCGTGCGGACGAACGGCCGCCGCCGCGATAGTCGCGGATGCCGTATTTCTGCCAGTACGTGTAATCGGCGTGACCGGGACGGAACGTCTCGACGATGTTGCCGTAGTCCTTGCTGCGCTGGTCGGTGTTGCGGATCAGCAGCGCGATCGGCGTGCCGGTCGTCACGCCTTCGAACACGCCCGACAGGATCTCGACCTCGTCGGCCTCCTGCCGCTGCGTCACGTGCCGCGACGTGCCGGGCTTGCGGCGATCGAGCTCGACCTGGATGTCGGCTTCGGTCAGCCCCATCCCCGGCGGGCAGCCGTCGATCACGCAGCCGATCGCGGGACCGTGCGACTCGCCGAAGGTCGTGACAGTGAAAAGCGTGCCGAGGGTATTGCCGGACATGATGGAACCGCCCAAAGTGAAATGGGCAAACCGATGCGCTACCCGGGCCGCGGGCAGGTCGATCGTTTGCCGGTCGAGAAAAAGAGGTAAGCCGCTATTATGCCAGCCGTCCCGGGCCCGCGGGCCGCATGACATGCCGGCCGGGCGCACGACACGTACACGGGCAGCCCGGCCAGTGCCGCCCGACGGCCGTTCCGGCCCGGCGGCCAGCGGATGCCGGCACGGAACCGGCCGGCGCCCGCCTACTTCCGCCTACTTCCGCGCGCCGCGCAGCTCGGTCACCGCCGCCTGCAGCGACTCGGGCGTCGCGACCGACGCCGGGACCGGCTCGCCGACCGCCAGCGTCAGCCGGCTCATCACGCCGCGCTTGATGGGGCGCGGCATCCGCGCATCGGAATGCCGCGAGAAATAGCTGCCCCACAGCCCGCGCAGCGCCATCGGGATCACCGGCGCCGGCGTGCGGCCGAGGATCTCGGTGATGCCATGGTGGAACGTGTTGATGTCGCCCGTCTTCGTCAGCTTGCCCTCGGGGAAGATGCACACGAGTTCGCCTTCCTTCAGCGCGGCTTCGCACAGGTCGTAGGCGCGCGCGAGCATCGCGGGATCCTCGTGGCGCGGCGCGATCGGGATCGCCTTCGCGTGCCGGAACACCCAGCTCGCGAAGCGCGTCTTGAAGATCCGGTGATCCATCACGAAACGGATCGGGCGCGGGCTCGCGGCAGCCAGCACGAGTGCGTCGACGTAGCTGACGTGGTTGCACACGAGCACGGCCGCCCCTTCCGCGGGAATCCGCTCCCCGTGGACGAGACGGATCCGGTAGAAAGTGTGCACGAGCACCCACGCGACGAAGCGCAGCAGGAACTCGGGCACGAGCAGGTAGATATACGTCGCGACGATCACGTTCAGCAGCGCGGTGACGAGGAACAGCCCCGGGATGTCGACGCCGGCCTTGGTCAGCCCCATCGCCATCACGGCCGACAGGATCATGAACAACGCGTTCAGGATGTTGTTCGCGGCGATGATCCGCGCGCGGTGCGTCGGCGCACTGCGGCTCTGGATCAGCGCGTACAGCGGCACGCTGTAGAAGCCGCCGAACATCGCGAGCAGGAACAGGTCGGCCAGGATGCGCCAGTGGCGTGCGCCGGCCAGGAATTCGCCGACCGACAGCAGGTGGCCGGGCGACGGCAGCGCGTGGCTCGCGAAATACAGCTCGATCGCGAACACGCTGATGCCGATCGAGCCGAGCGGCACGAGGCCGATCTCGACGCGCCGCTGCGACAGCCGCTCGCACAGCAGCGAGCCGAGGCCGATACCGACCGAGAACGTCGCGAGCAGGATCGTGACGACGTCGGGGCTCGCGGACAGCACGTCCTTCGCGAAATTGAAGAACGACGTGAGGAACGTCGCGCCGACGAACCACAGCCACGAGATGCCGAGCAGGCTCAGGAACACGGTGCGGTTCTGGCGCGCGAGCGCGAGATTGCGCCAGGTCTCGCTGACCGGATTCCAGTTGATCACGAGATCGGGCTGCGGCGCCGGCGTCGACGGCACGCGCTGCGCGACGAGCCGCCCCGCCAGCGCGATCACGACGACGCTCACCGCGAGCACGCGCTCGCCGGCGCCTTCGATGCCCGCGGCCGCGCCGCCGATGATCGTGCCGATCAGGATCGCGATGAACGTGCCCATTTCGACGAGGCCGTTGCCGCCGACCAGCTCATGCTCGCCGAGATGTTGCGGCAGGTACGAATACTTGACGGGCCCGAACAGCGTCGAGTGCATCCCCATCATGAACGTGCACAGATACAGCAGCGTCGCGCTGTGCGTGACGAAGCCGGCCGCGCCGACCAGCATCAGCACGATCTCGAAGGTCTTCACGAAGCGCGTGAGGGTCGCCTTGTCGTATTTGTCGGCGATCTGGCCGGACGTCGCCGAGAACAGCACGAACGGCAGAATGAAGATCGCGGAGATCAGGAACGCGGCCGTCTTCGCGTCGACGCCGGAGAACCGCGCGGTGTGATAGGTGACGAGCGACGTGAAGCCGATCTTGAAGACGTTGTCGTTCAGCGCACCGAGGAACTGGGTCGTGAAGAACGGCGCGAAACGGCGCTCGCGCAGCAGGTCGAACTGCGACGCGTGGGCACGACGTTCGTCGCGCCGCTCCGAAGAAGCTTGCGTTTGATCGCTCATGCGGAATACGCGCGCATCGTCTTGGCGAAGCTGCGCGGGCCTTGTGTTGTCGTTGAAAAAAAGGCGGCGCAGGACAAGCCTGCGCCGCCGTGTGCCGGATGGCGGCGCCCATGCATCCAGGTGCCGGGCGCGGCGTGGTTCACGGCTTGTGCGCTTCGGCTTCCGATTCCGACTCCGGCCAGTCGCGGATGTACGCCTTCAGCATGCGGTTCTCGAAGCTCTGCGCCTCGACGACCGTCTTCGCGACGTCGTAGAACGAAATGACGCCCATCAGCACCTTCTTGTCGAGCACCGGCATGTAGCGTGCGTGACGCTCGAGCATCATCCGGCGCACTTCGTTGACGTCGGTTTCCGGCGTACACGTGAGCGGCTCGTCCATCACCTTGCGCACCTGGACGTCGCCGATCGCGCCGCCGTTCACGTGCAGGCGCAGGATGATCTCGCGAAACGTCAGCATCCCGACGAGATCGCCGTACTCCATCACGACGAGCGAACCGATATCGTGTTCGGCCATCGTATCGACCGCTTCGCGCAGCGGCTTATCGGGCGTCACCGTAAACAGCGTGTTGCCCTTCACTTTCAGAATATCGCTGACGCGCATCGTAGTCCCCTCATGCTTGAATGCAAAATCTCTTTCGATCCTATCGGAAAGCCTGTCAAAAGGAAAGCGCGGCCCCGCGCGGCGGCCCGCCCCCGCTTGCGGACACGGGCCGGCCGCCGCACAATGGCCCTATCGACGGCGGCCCGAGGAGACGGCCATGGCGCATACGCATTCCGAGCAATTCGCCAGCTTCGCTGATTTCTACCCGTATTACCTGAACGAACACCAGAACCTGACGTCGCGGCGGCTGCATTTCATCGGCTCGCTCGGCGTGATCGGCTGCGTCGCGATGGCGATCGCGACCGGCTACTGGCTGTGGCTGCCGGCGGCGATCGTCTGCGGCTACGGGTTCGCGTGGGTCGGACACTTCTTCTTCGAGAAGAACCGCCCGGCCACGTTCCGGCACCCGATCTACAGCCTGATGGGCGACTGGGTGATGTTCAAGGACATCTGCACCGGCAAGATTCCGCTGTAGCCGCCGGAATCCGCCTTCACGCAGGCCGCGGCGGCCGCGCGTGCGGGTCGGGCACGGCGTCCGGCGCCTGCCCGGCGATCCCGGCCGGCTGTGCGCCCGCGAGCCGGTGCGCGGCGATCAGCGACGCGAGCGACACGTCGAACCGGTCGCTCGACAGCACCGCGAGCAGCGCCGCGCCTTCGACGTGGCTGCGGCGCCGCTGCAGCTGATAGGTCAGCTCCGTGCGGTCGATCACCAGCACGTCGAACAGTTGCGCGAGCGTCAGCTGCTCCGGATTCGCGAGCAGGATGTAGCGCGGCGTGGTCTCGCCGCCGCCGTCGAGCCGCGCAATCCATTCCCGCTCCTCCATCGTCGTCAGCAACCGCTGCGCGGTTTCCATGTCGCAGCGCAGCATCGTCGCGAGCCGCATCGCCGTATAGCCGCGCTTGCCGGCCGCGCGCGCTTCGGCCAGCCGCGCGAGCAGTTCCAGCGCGTCGAGCAGGTCGCTGCCCGGATAGTGGATGCGGTGAAACTGCCCGACGCGGATCGCCGGCAGCGCCGACGCCACCATCGCGCCGAGCAGCGCGATGAACCAGCTCAGGTACACCCACAGCAGGAACACGGGCAGCGCCGCGAACGCGCCGTAGACGGCCGTGTAAGTCGGAATGCGCCGCACGTAGTAGCCGAAGCCGCGCTTCGCGAGCTCGAACGCGACGGCCGCGAACAGCCCGCCGATCACCGCGTCGCGCCACGCGACCGCGCAGTTCGGCAAGTACACGTACAGCAGCGTGAACGCGAGCACCGTCAGCGGCAGCGACGCGAGCGCGAGCAGCCACTCGACGATCGACGTGGACGGCCCCGCGCCGGTGAACGCGAGCGACTGCGTGAACAGGTACGACGAGATCGACAGGCTCACGCCGAACAGCAGCGGGCCGAGCGTGATCAACGCCCAGTAGGCGAGCACGCGCTGCGCGAACGGCCGCGGCTTGCGCACGCGCCAGATCAGGTTGAACGCCGATTCGATCGTCATCATCGTCATCACCGACGTGACGACGAGCACGATCAGGCCGGCCGTCGTCAGCCCCTTGGCCTTCGACGCGAACTGGTTCAGGTACTTGAAGATCTGGATGTTGAACTGCGCGGGCATCAGGTGGTCCGCGAGGAACCCCTGCAGCGAGATCTGGAACGACGCGAACATCGGGAACGCGGTGAACAGCGCGAACGCGACCGTCACGAGCGGCACGAGTGCCAGCATCGTCGTGAAGGTCAGGCTGCCCGCCACTTGCGGGATGCGATCCTCGGCGCTGCGCCGGGCCGCGAACTGCGCGAGGCGCTTGATGGTGTCGAGATCGACGCTCAACTTCGGCAAACGGCTTCTCCTTCTCGATGCCGCGCGCCTCACGGCGCGCCGCCGCCGCGCTGCGCGACGGCTTCAGCCCCTATAATAGCCGCTCGATTCCAGCAGGGGCCGACTGCACCGGGCACGCGCGCGGCCGCACGCGGCTCCGTCGCCCATGAAAGACATCCTCGTCCTCTATTACAGCCGCCACGGCGCCACGCGCGATCTCGCGCTCGCCATCGCGAACGGCATCGACAGCGTGCCGGGCATGCAGGCGCGCATCCGCACCGTGCCGCCCGTATCGACCGTCTGCGAAGCCACTGCCGCCGACATCCCCGCCGACGGCCCGCCTTACGCGGAACTGCGCGACCTCGAGGAATGCGCGGGCCTCGCGCTCGGCTCGCCGACCCGCTTCGGCAACATGGCCGCATCGCTCAAGTATTTCCTCGACGGCACGACACCGCAATGGCTGTCGGGTGCGCTGACCGGCAAGCCCGCGAGCGTGTTCACGTCGACGGGCAGCCTGCACGGCGGCCAGGAATCGACGTTGCTGTCGATGATGCTCCCGCTGCTCCATCACGGGATGATGATCGTCGGGATCCCGTACACCGAATCGGCACTCAGCACCACGCGCACCGGCGGCACGCCGTACGGCGCGTCGCATGTCGCGCACCACGATCGTACGGCGTCCGGCGGGCTGTCCGCGGACGAGAAGGCGCTCGCGGCCGCGCTCGGCGTGCGGCTTGCGCGCGCGGCGGCCGCCCTGTCAGCCGCCCAAGGCGCCGAGGCCGCATGAACGCCCCCGCCCGCCCCGCCGTCGCAGCCCGGCCGCGCTACGCGCTGGCCGCCGCCGCGTGCCTCGTCGCGTTGATCGCGCTGTCGCTCGCCTGGGAGCTGTGGCTCGCGCCGCTGCGCCCGGGCGGCTCCGCGCTGATGCTCAAGGCCGTGCCGCTCGCGCTCGCACTGCCCGGCGTCTGGCGGCGTAACATCTATACGATGCAGTGGGCGAGCATGCTGATCCTCGTCTATTTTGCCGAAGGCATCGTGCGCGGCATGTCCGATCGCGGGCTGTCCGCGACGCTCGGCTGGTGCGAGACCGCGCTTGCCGTCGGCTTCTTCGTGGCGGCGCTGGCATACGTCGCGCCGTTCAAGCGCGCGGCCAAGCAGTCGCGCGCCGCGTCCTGACCCTTACGCGACAAGGTGATGATGTCCTCCGAAGCTTTCGTTTCCGCGTGCCGCGACGCGATCGGCGCCGACTACGTGCTGACCGCCCCGCACGATACCGAACCGTTCCTGACCGACTGGCGCCGCCGCTACAAGGGCGCCGCGTGCGCCGTGCTGAAGCCCGCGAACACCGCCGAAGTCGCCGCGCTCGTGAAGCTGGCCAACGCGCACGGCATCGCGCTCGTGCCGCAAGGCGGCAACACGGGCCTCGCCGGGGGCGCCACGCCCGATGCGAGCGGCAGCCAGGCCGTGCTGAGCGTCGCGCGCCTGAACCGCGTGCGCGCGCTCGATCCACACAACAACACGATCACCGTCGAAGCCGGCGTGATCCTCGCCGACGTGCAGGCGCGCGCCCGCGAAGGCGGCCGGCTGTTCGCGCTGAGCCTCGCGGCGGAAGGCAGCTGCACGATCGGCGGCAACCTGTCGACCAATGCGGGCGGCACCGCGGTGCTGCGCTACGGCAACGCGCGCGAGCTGTGCCTCGGGCTCGAGGTCGTGACGCCGCAGGGCGAAATCTGGGACGGCCTGCGCGGACTGCGCAAGGACAACACCGGCTACGACCTGCGCGACCTGTTCATCGGGGCGGAAGGCACGCTCGGGATCATCACCGCAGCCGTGATGAAGCTGCATCCGCTGCCGGCCGCACAGGTCACGGCGCTCGCCGCGCTCGAATCGCCGCACGCGGCGCTCGACTTCCTGTCGCTCGCGCAGCGCGCGGCCGGTCCGCTCCTGACCGGCTTCGAGCTGATGTCGGATTTCTGCATGCAGCTGGTCGGCAAGCACTACCCGCAGCTGCGCTACCCGTTCGCGCAGACGCATGCGCAGACGGTGCTGCTCGAGCTGTCCGACAACGAAAGCGAAGCGCATGCGCGCGCGCTGTTCGAGAAACTGATGGAAGAAGCGTTCGAGGCCGGGCTCGTGGTCGACGCGGTGGTCGCGGAGAACCTCGCGCAGTCGCGCGCGTTCTGGGACCTGCGCGAGCACATCCCGCTCGCGCAGGCCGACGAAGGGCTCAACATCAAGCACGACATCGCGGTGCCGATCTCGTCGGTCGCGCGCTTCATCGACGAGACCGACGCGGCGATCCAGCAGGCCGCGCCGGGCGCGCGGATGGTCACGTTCGGCCACCTCGGCGACGGCAACCTCCACTACAACGTGCAGATGCCCGAAGGCGGCGATGCAAAGGCATTCCTCGCCGCGTTCCAGGTGCCGATCAACCGGATCGTCTACGACAACGTGCACCGCCATCACGGCACGATCAGCGCGGAACACGGTATCGGCCAGTTGAAGATCGACGACGCGCAGCGCTACAAGTCGCCGGTCGAAACGACGCTGATGCGCACGCTGAAGACCGCGCTCGACCCGCGCGGCCTGATGAATCCCGGCAAGGTCCTGCGCTGAAGCCATCCACTCCGGAGCCCCGCCCGTGAAAGTCCGCGTCCTGTCCGACCTGCACCTCGAAAGCAACCAGCCCGACGTGATCGCGCATGCCGACGCGGATCTCGTCGTGCTGGCCGGCGACATCCACAATCACGCGGAAGGCCTGCGCTGGGCCGCCGAAACGTTCGACCCGGCCGTGCCGGTGGTCTACGTGCCGGGCAACCACGAGTATTACGACGGGGAATTCGGGGCGCTCGAGACGGCAATGCGCGACGCGGCGCATGCGCTCGACAACGTGCATTACCTGAACAATGGCGTCTACGTCGATCCCGGGCAGCGCTTCCGCGTGCTCGGCACGACGCTCTGGGCCGATTTTTCGCTGTTCGGCAACGACGACGCCAGCGTGACGGGCGCAATCGAGGCCGCGCTGCGCGTGATGCTCGATTTCAAGGGATTGATCCAGGTGACCTGGCCGCACGACGCGGCGCTGCATGCGGCGCCGGGCACGCCGGAACGGGATTTCTCGCCGGCCGACGCGATCGCGCTGCACCGGCAAGGCCGCGCATGGCTGGAAGCGCAACTCGCGACGCCGTTCGCGGGCAAGACGATCGTCGTCACCCATCATGCGCCGCACCGGCGTTCGCTGGCAGAACGCTATGCGGAAGATCTCGCTTCGGCGGGGTTTGTGACGGACATGGCGGAACTGGTGCGGCCGCCGGTGGATCTGTGGCTCCACGGCCACACGCATACGTCATTCGACTATGTTGCGGACGGCGGCACGCGCGTGGTGTGCAACCCGCGTGGCTACATCCACCGGCGCACCGGCGAACGGGAAAATGCCGCGTTCGCGTGGGACAAGGTCGTCGAGCTCGACTGAGCGCCGGCCCGGGCGGCCGCGTTGCGCGGCCTTCCCGACCTGAAGCGTGACGGCAGGATCAGCGGCCCGGGCGGCGCGGCTCGCGCACGCGCACCGGAACCGGCTTCATCTGCGCCTTCGCCTTCATCGCACGCAGCAGGTCGCGGGTCGCCGCGGCGGCGGCAGCCGCGCCCAGCAGAACGCCAAGGCCGATCATCAGGTGCGTATCCATTGCTACTCCGGTGTGGTGTATCTCGTTAATTCCCACAGTATCAAACTGTCTGACACACGTTCGTAAAAAAATGTTGCGTGAAGGACAAATCTCGTCAGATAGCCGCCAACCGCGCTGTCATGTCGCACGCGTGTACTGCTCGAGCGCGGCTTCGTCCGCTTCGAGCGTGGCCGGCAACTCGTCGCGCAGGAAATCGACCCAGGTGCGAATTTTCGCGTCGAGGTACTGGCGCGACGGATACAGCGCGTAGATGTTCATCACGTGCGACCGGTACTCCGGCATCACGCGCACGATGTGCCCGCTGCGCAGCCAGCCGATCGCCGAATAGAGCGGCAGCCCGCCGACCCCCATCCCCTCCCGCACGGCCACCGCGAGCGCCTCGGCGACGTTCACGCGGAACGGCGGCGCCGTGATCGGCACGACCTCGTCGCCGTTCGGCCCCGCCAGCGCCCATTCGTCGAAGTGAAAACCCGGCGCGACCATCCCGAGGCACACGTGCTGCGCGAGATCGGCCGGCCGCTGCGGCACGCCGTGCGCCTCGACGTAGCCCGGCGACGCACAGACGACGCTGTAGCTCTCGCCGAGCCGCTGCGACACGAGCCCCGAATCGGGCAGGTCGCGGCCGACGACGATCGCGACGTCGTACCCCTCGTCGAGCAGGTCGGGCATCCGCTGCGCGAGCGTCAGCTCGACGTGCACGTCCGGGTAGCGCTCGCGGTAGCGCGCGATCGCCGGCACCAGGTAGTGCTGGCCGAGGCTCGTGAAGCAATGGACCTTCAGCTTGCCCGACGGGCGCGCATGCGCGTCGCCCGCCTCGGCTTCGGCCTGGTCGACGTACGCCAGGATCTGCTCGCAGCGCTGCAGGTAGCGCTCGCCGGCTTCGGTCAACGCGATCCGGCGCGTCGTGCGGTTCAGGAGACGCGTGCGCAGGTGCGCCTCGAGATCCGAGACTGCGCGCGACGCGTAGGCGGTGGTCGAATTCATCTGCTGGGCGGCCGCGGTAAAGCTTCCCGCGTCGACCACGCGGACGAACACCCGCATGTTTTGTAACGTATCCATCCCATTACCCGTTTGAATCCGGAGGGATTGTTGCACAGGGGCCAACAAATATTATCTCAGGATTCGTAAAAATGACTTGCACCGTTGTCCATTTATTCAGGAATCACTGAAAAATATAATCGCATCCGACTCATCTATATCCGAAAGGGAGAAAATCGTGCAGTCTCCGGCGACAAAAGGGACGCTCGCACTGGCGGTTCTTGCAGTCTCATTAATAATGGCCGGCTGCGCGAGCATGGGCGACAACAACAAGCCGCAATCGGCCCGCATCGAGGCGAACGCGCTCGACGCCGGCGCCGCGATCCGCGCGGCCGACCGCGACGCGGGCTGGCCCGCGGCGGACTGGTGGCGAGCCTATCGCGATCCGCAGCTCGACACGTGGATCGCCGCCGCCCAGGCCGGCAACCCGACCCTCGCGGCGGCCGAGGCGCGCGTGCGCGAAGCGCAGGCGATGGCGCGCGTCGCCCGCTCGGCCGAACTGCCGCAGATCAACGGCAACCTGTCGCTGACGCGCGAGCACTGGCCCGACAACGTGTTCTACGGCCCGGGCCCGCTCGCGAACGCCGACACGTGGAACAACACCGGCACGCTCGGCCTGTCGTATCACCTCGACCTGTGGGGCAAGGACAAGAACGCGACCGAACGCGCGCTCGACACCGCGCATGCGACCGCGGCCGATGCACGAGCGGCGAAGCTCGAGCTCGAAGTCAACGTCGTGCGCGCGTATGTCGGCATGTCGATGAACTACGCGCTGCTCGACCTCGCGCATGAAACGTTCGAACGCCAGCGTTCGCTCGCCGATCTCGCGCGCAAGCGGCTGCAGGCCGGCCTCGGCACGCAGCTCGAAGTGAGCCAGGCGGAATCGACGCTGCCCGACTACGAGCGCCAGATCGACAGCTATGAGGAAGCGGTCCAGCTCGCGCGCCACCAGCTCGCCGCACTGGCCGGCAAGGGCCCGGGCGCCGGCGACGCGATCAAGCGGCCGCAACTGTCGCTCGATGCGCCGGCCGGGCTGCCGTCGGCAATGCCGGCCGATCTGCTCGGCCGCCGCCCCGACGTCGTCGCGGCGCGCTGGACGGTCGACGCGCAGGCCCGCGGCATCGATGTCGCGAAGGCGTCGTTCTACCCGAACATCGACCTGCTCGCGACGGTCGGCGGCTTCGGCGTGACCGCGCCGTTCACCGACTTCCTGCGCGCGATGAACGGCGGCTGGACGGCCGGCCCCGCGCTGTCGCTGCCGATTTTCGAAGGCGGCCGGCTGCGTGCGCAGCTCGGCGCGGCGAACGCGGGCTACGACCAGGCGGTCGAGCGCTACAACCAGACGATCGTCGGCGCGCTCAAGGACATCGCCGACCAGGTCGTGCGGATCCGCTCGCTCGATACGCAGAAGAAGGACGCCGCGCGCTCGGTGGCCGCCAACGACCGCAGCTACCAGCTGTCGCGCGAAGGCTTCCGCCGCGGGCTGACCGATTACGTGAACGTGCTGGTCGCGCAACAGCAGCTGCTGCGCGCGCAGGAGACGGCCGCCCGCATCGATGCGGAACGCCTCGCCGCGCATGCGCAGCTGATGGCCGCGCTCGGCGGCGGAGTCGAGACGGGCACGGACGTACCGAAGGACGAGACGGCCGGCGCCGCCGCGCCGGCTGCCGCGTCGGGCACGAAGCCCGTGGCCGCCGCCCGGCCCGCGCAGGTCGCGACCGCCGGTGCGTCCGGCGCAACGGCCGCACGGTAACGCGGAGCGCCGCCATGTCAGCCTCCTCCCCCGCTTCCACGCCCGCCGGCGGTCCGGTCGCGGCCTGGTATGCCGCATTCGGCGACTGGGCCCGCACCGACGGCGCCGCGTGGCTCTACCTGTTCAAGGCGCTGCTCGCCGCGTTCATCGCGACCGGCGTATCGATGCGGCTCGACCTGCCCGCGCCGAAAACGGCGATGACGACGGTATTCATCGTGATGCAGCCGCAAAGCGGCGCGGTGCTCGCGAAGAGCTTCTACCGCGTCGCCGGCACGATCTTCGGGCTGATCGCGACGCTCACGTTCGTCGGACTGTTCCCGCAGCAGCCGCAACTGTTCCTGCTGGCGGTCGCGCTGTGGGTCGCGCTGTGCACGGCCGGCGCCGCGCGCAACCGCAACTTCCGCAGCTACGGCTTCCTGCTGGCCGGCTATACGACCGCGCTGATCGGGCTGCCCGCGTCGCAGCACCCGGACGGCGCGTTCATGAGCGCAATGACGCGCGTGGCCGAAATCATGGTCGGGATCGTGTCGGCCGGCGTGGTCAGCTCACTCGTGTTTCCGCAGACCACCGGCGAGCAGATGCGCACGACGGTACGCAAGCGCTTCGGCAGCTTCGTCGACTACGTCGCATCGGCGCTGTCGGGCTCGCTCGACCGCGCGCATATCGAAACCATCCACACGCGCTTCGTGGCGGACGTGGTCGGGTTCGAGGCCGCGCGCAGCATGGCCGTGTTCGAGGATCCGGACACGCGGATGCGCAGCGGCCGCCTCGCGCGGCTGAACAGCGAATTCATGAGCGCATCGAGTCGCTTCCATGCGCTGCACCAGCTGATGAACCGGCTGCATGCGGCCGGCGCGCAGGCCGCGATCGACGCGATCGAGCCGTACTTCCGCGAAATCGCCCCGCTGCTGCTGACGCCCGCCGGCGAACCGGTGCGCTCGTCGACCGATGCGGGCCACGCGGCCGAGCAACTGCTCACGTGGCGCGATGCGCTGCCGCGCCGCATCCGTGCGACCCGCGCGGCGCTCGAAACGCAGCCGGACTTTCCGTTGCTCGATTTCGATACGGCCGCCGAACTGCTGTACCGCTTCATCACCGACCTGCACGAGTACGCGGCCACCTACGCGTCGCTGTCGACCGCGACGCACGAGCGCGAACGCTGGATCGAGCGTTACGAGCCGCGCACCAACGTGACGGCGATGGTGATCGCGGCGATTCGCACCGCGACCGTGATCCTCGTGCTCGGGTGGTTCTGGATCGAGACCGCGTGGCCGAGCGGCGTGACGCTCACGCTGACGGCGGCGGCCACCTGCGCGCTCGCGTCGTCGACGCCGCGTCCGACCGCGATGTCCGCGCAGATGGGCATGGGCACCGCGCTCGCCGTCTGTACGGGCTTCCTGCTGACGTTCGGCATCTATCCGCACATCGACGGTTTCCCGCTGCTGTGCGTCGCGCTCGCACCGTTGCTCGCGATCGGCATCTACATGACGCTGAAGCCGAAGCTCGCCGGCTACGGGATGGGCTACCTGATCTTCTTCAGCTTCCTCGCCGGCCCGGACAACATCACGCACTACGATCCGACCAGCTTCATGAACGATTCGCTCGCGCTCGTGCTGTCGATGCTGGTGTCGGCGATCGCGTTCGCGGTGCTGTTCCCGCCGACCGCGCCGTGGCTCAAGAAGCGCCTGTTCGCCGACCTGCGCCACCAGGCCGTCGCGGCCGGCCACGCGCGGCTCGCGGGCTTGCGCACACGCTTCGAAAGCGGCGCGCGCGACCTGATGTACCAGGCGCACACGCTGTCGGCCGACCAGCCCGACGTGCAGCGCGACGCGCTGCGCTGGATGTTCGCGGTGCTCGAAACCGGCAACGCGACGATCGACCTGCGCCACGAGCTGGCGACGCTGCCGCCCGACTCGCGCTATGCGCCGGCGATGCCGTGGCGTCGCGCGATCGAGTCGATGCGCAGCGCGCTGTCTGCGCTGTTCTCGAAGCCGAGCGCCGCGCGTTTCGATGCGACGCTCGCCGCGACCAATGCGGCGATCGATGCGACCCGGCAGACGCTCGACGCGTTCGAGCCGTCGCGCGAAGAGCGCCACCGGCTGCAGCGCATCCTGAGCCACCTGCATTTCGTGCGTACCGCGCTGCTCGATCCGGAATCGCCGCTCGAGCCGCTCAACCGCAACCGCCCCGTGCGTCCCCAACCAGGAGCCTCGTCATGATGCCGCGTGAAATCGCCATTCTCGATGCCTACATGCCCACGGTGGTCCTGATGTTCGTCCTGGGCGCGCTCGCGACCTGGGCCGTCGACCGCCTGCTCGCCTACACGGGCCTCTACCGTCTCGTCTGGCACCCGTCGCTGTTCCGGGCCTGCCTTCTCGTCTGTATTTGCGGCGGACTGAGTCTCGCCGTCTACCGTTGATTCCGAACCATCATGATTCTCAGAAAACTCTTCGGCTTCGTCGCGACCGCCGTCATCCTTCTCGTCGCGATCCTGATCGGGCGCTCGCTGTGGGTGCACTACATGGACGATCCGTGGACGCGCGACGGGCGCGTGCGCGCCGAGATCGTCAACGTCGCGCCGGACGTGTCGGGCGCGATCGTCGAGCTGCCGGTGCATGACAACCAGCTCGTGAAGAAAGGCGACCTGATCATGCAGATCGACCCGTCGCACTACCAGATCGCGGTCGAACAGGCACAGGCGGCCGTGGCCGCCCGCCGTGCGGAACTGCAGATGCGCCGCGACGACGCGGCCCGCCGCGCGGACCTCGATGCGCTCGTCGTGTCGAAGGAAAACCGCGAGAACGCCGCGCACAGTGCGTCGAGCGCCGATGCGCAGTACCAGCAGGCGATCGCCGCGCTCGACGCCGCGAAGCTCAACCTCGAGCGTACGCGCGTCGTCGCGCCGGTCGACGGCTACATCACGAACCTGCAGACGTTCAAGGGCAACTATGCGGTGGCCGGCCAGGCGAAGCTCGCGATCGTCGACAGCCACTCGTTCTGGGTCTACGGCTATTTCGAGGAAACCAAGCTGCCGCGCGTGAAGATCGGCGCACCGGCCGAAATGCGGCTGATGAGCGGCGGCGTGATGAAGGGCCACGTCGAGAGCATCTCGCGCGGCATCTACGATCGCGACAACCCGCAAAGCCGCGACCTCGTCGCGGACGTGAACCCGACCTTCAACTGGGTGCGCCTCGCGCAGCGCGTGCCGGTGCGCATCAGGATCGACGAAGTGCCGGCCGACGTGGTGCTGTCGGCGGGTACGACCTGCACGGTCATCATCGATCCCGACAAGCAGAAGAAGTCGTAAGCGCATGACGGCCGGGCGGCACGCCGCCCGGCTGCCTTATTCCCAGAAAAACCGGTAAGGCAGGAACGGCGACGGGCCGAGCCCGTATTCGCCGAGCATGTTGCGCAACCGCATCGCGAAGCCGATGGCGCCGATCGTGACGAGCGCGACGATCACGTGCGCGCGCCGCACCCCCGGCACGCGCAGCAGCGGCACGCACTGGCAGCCCATCGCGAACAGCACGAGCCACTGGAACCGCAACCCCGCATAGCTGACCCGTGCGAGTGCGAAGCTCGCGAGCTCGCAGACGAACAGGAACGCGAGCGTGCGCGGCAGGCGCGCAAGCAGCGCCCAGCCGGCCGCGAACGTCAGCAGCGCCAGCACAAGCGGCGCGCTGCCCGACATCTGCGCGGGCGGCGTGAAGGCTGAATAGAGGCCGACCTTCGCGAGCAGCGCGTCGTGGTGCATGGCGAACAGCACGCCGCCGACCGCAGCCGCCAGCCCCGCGTAGCGCAGCACGCGCAGCCGCCGGACCTGCAGCAGCACGACGAGCAGCACCGCCGACACATGCAGGCTGGCCGCCACGGCCGCCAGCGCAATCGACGCGCCGTGCCGCCTGCGCGCCCAGATGTCCGACGCACCCTTCGCCGCACAGAACGCGAGGCCGTAGCGCAGCCCGCTCATCGCCATGTCGTAGAAGAACAACGGAAAGATCAGCGTGGCGAATACGCAAGCATCCTCGGCGGTCCGCCCGAACGCGACGACACATGCGATGACGATCAGCAGCGACAGGATCGCGATCGCGATGCGCGGATCATGCCCTGCCCATTCGAGCGCACGCACGAGCCACACGAAGCCGGGCTCGAGCGTGCGCGGCACGACCTTCAGGTTGCCGCCCCAGATGCCGGCCACGATGTTCTGGTAAATCGCCGTGTCGGTGCCCGTCCGGCCGCGCAGCACGGCGAACGTGGCGGCCGGTGCGATGCCCGCCGCGAGCCACCGCCACGCGGCGATGCGCGCACGCATGCCGATCGCGGCGGAAACGAGCATGCACAGGTATCCGCTCAGGTAAATCGTCGATGTCATTGTTATGGATGACCCGCTCGGCGTGCCGCACCTGTGTGGATGCGCACGCACCGCGGGTTCTGGCCCCCAGCTGTGTGGAAGCGCATTGTAGGGGATTGCGCGGCGGGCGGCTGCCGGTTTCGTCATCGATCTGCCGGCAGCCGGTGACGTGCGCGCGTCGCGGGCGGCCGGCCCGCGACCGTGCGGCGCTCAGGCCGCGATGCGGAAACGCCCGACCAGCGACTTCAGCGCCTGCGCCTGTTCGTCCAGGGCATTCGCGGCAGCGGCCGCCTGTTCGACGAGCGCCGCATTCTGCTGCGTGCCGGCATCCATCTGCGTGACCGCGCGGCCGATCTCGTCGATCCCGGCGCTCTGCTCGTCCGACGCCGCCGAAATCTCGCCGATGATGTCGGTCACGCGCTTGACCGCACGGACGACGTCGCCCATCGTGCGGCCCGCGTCGTGCGCGAGCGCCGCGCCGTTCGCGACGCGCTCGACCGACGCGCCGATCAGCGCGCGGATTTCCTTCGCCGCCGTTGCCGCGCGCTGCGCGAGCAGGCGCACCTCGCCCGCGACCACCGAGAAGCCGCGCCCCTGTTCGCCGGCGCGCGCCGCCTCGACCGCCGCGTTCAACGCGAGGATGTTGGTCTGGAACGCGATCCCCTCGATCGTGCCGATGATGTCGCGAATGTTCTTCGCGCTGTCGTCGATCTCGCTCATCGTCGCGACCACGCGCCCGACCACTTCCCCGCCCGTCTCCGCGACTTCCGACGCACTGGCCGCGAGCGCGCTCGCCTGGCGCGCGTTCTCGGCGTTCTGCCGCACGGTCGACGTGAGTTGCTCCATGCTGGCCGCGGTGCGTTCGAGCGCGACGGCCTGCTGCTCGGTGCGCCGCGACAGGTCGAGGTTGCCGGTCGAGATCTCGCCGGACGCAGCCGCGATGGCCTCGGCGCTGACGGCGATCTCGCCGACGGTCGCCGCGAGCCCCGTCTGCATCTCGGCCAGCGCACGCACCATGCTGTCGCGGTCGTGCCGGCCGAGCGTGATTTGCCGCGTCAGGTCGCCGCGCGCGATGTCCGCCGCGATCGCCTTCGCATGAGCGGGCTCGCCGCCGAGTTGCGACGCGAGACGCCGCACGACGCGCTCGGCGATCACGATTGCCAGCACGATCAGCGCGGCCGTCATCGCCGCGATCATCGCGAACGACGACGAGAAGATCGTGGCGGACGCATCGAGCGTCGCCTTCGATTTTTCGCCGCGCGTCTTCACGAGTTCGGCGACGAGTTTCTCGAGCTTGCCGGTTTCGACCAGCAGCGACACGTCCTGCGTGCCGACCTGCCAGTTCATCTGCGACAGGTCGAGCGGTTGCGCGCGCACGAGCGTGACGAAATCGCGCAGATGCGCGCTCCACGCGCCGACGGCCGTCGAGAATGCGCGCAGCCGCGCCGAATCGCCGGCGTCGGCCGGATCCGCGTAACGCTGCAGCGTGCCGAGCGCCTGGCCGATCGACGCGAGCCCCGCGCCGACCTCGGCGCCGAGTTCGTCGCGCTCCTTGGCGGTGGTCGCGGTCAGCAGCATCTTCTGCGCGCGGCTCGCCCGCAGCACCTCGGCCCGGACCTCCTGCGCCGCACGGCTCGCGACGTGGCCCTGCTCGTAGACCGACGCGATCGACGCGTTCAGCCGGCTGATCTGCCACAGCGAAAACACGCCGATCGCGAGCGTGCCGGCCAGCAGGATCGCGAATGCGGCGCGCAACGTCGCCTTGACGGTCCACGGCCGGCGCTCGCGCCGCGCCGCACGCGTGCGCCGTGTGGCGCGACCGGCGGCAACGTCGGGTGCGGCGGCGGCCGCACCCGGCCGTGGATGCAAAGATGCTGCTTTCATCGATCTATCCCCGTATGGATCACGCTGCCGGAAAGGTCGGTCCCGGCATTCCCGCGATGGCTGGCCATGCCGCGCATCCTGCGCCCTCCCGGCGGGTAGCCGGGGCCGGACGCGGCGCACCTGTTGTCATTGGGTCGTTCTACGGCCGCCACCGCCGTTTCTTGAGTCCGGTAAAACACCCACCGGGCTCCGGCGCGGCCCGCCGGCGGGCGGACGCGCCGCCAGCGTTATACCCGTCCAAAAAAACAGGCACCGGACGATCCGTCACATGAATGTCCGATTCGCGATAAAACTTGGCCTGACATTCTTGATACGCCACATTACACTTCTTTGACGCAGCAACGAATCAACACGCGCCGCCCCCAGCAGAGCGCGCCCGCCACCTCAACTCGTTCAGCTCACATGGAAACCAGTCTCGACACCGGATCCGCCGGCGCAGCCGCCGCGCAGCCGTCCGCGCCCCCCGCCACTCGCACCGTGTATCCGGTGCTCGGCGCGATCAGCTTCTCGCACATGCTCAACGACATGATCCAGTCGTTGATCCTCGCGATCTACCCGATGCTCAAGAGCCAGTTCGCGCTGTCGTTCGCGCAGATCGGCCTGATCACGCTCACTTACCAGATCACCGCGTCGCTGCTGCAGCCGCTCATCGGCCTCTATACCGACAAGCGTCCGAAGCCGTATTCGCTGCCGGTCGGCATGGGCTTCACGCTCGCGGGGCTGCTGCTGATGTCGGTCGCGTCGAATTTCCCGATGCTGCTGGTCGCCGCGGCGCTCGTCGGCTGCGGGTCGTCGGTGTTCCATCCCGAATCGTCGCGCGTCGCGCGGATGGCGTCGGGCGGCCAGCACGGGCTCGCGCAGTCGGTGTTCCAGGTCGGCGGCAACGCGGGCTCCGCGCTCGGGCCGCTGCTCGCCGCGCTCGTGATCATCCCGCACGGCCAGCACAGCATCGCGTGGTTCTCGGCAGCCGCGCTCGTCGCGATGATCGTACTCACGCAGATCGGCCACTGGTACAAGAAGCATCCGTCGATGAAGAAAAAAGCCGTGGCGGCCGGCCATCCGACGCTGTCGCGCGGCCGCGTGATGGCCGCGATCGGCGTGCTGGTGCTGCTCGTGTTCTCGAAGTACTTCTACCTCGCGAGCATCAACAGCTATTTCACGTTCTACCTGATCGACAAGTTCCACCTGTCGGTGCAGGCCGCGCAGATCCACCTGTTCGTGTTCCTCGCGGCCGTGGCGGCCGGTACGCTGATCGGCGGGCCCGTCGGCGACCGGATCGGCCGCAAGTATGTGATCTGGGTGTCGATCCTCGGCGTCGCGCCGTTCACGCTGCTGCTGCCGTACGCGAACCTGTTCTGGACGAGCGTGCTGACCGTGATCATCGGCATCGTGCTGGCGTCGGCGTTCGCCGCGATCCTCGTCTACGCGACGGAACTGATGCCCGGCAAGGTCGGGATGGTCGCGGGCCTGTTCTTCGGCTTCGCGTTCGGGCTCGGCGGAGTCGGCGCGGCCGTGCTCGGCCAGCTCGCCGACGCGACGAGCATCACGTTCGTCTACAAGGTGTGTTCGTTCCTGCCGCTGATCGGCGTGCTGACGGTGTTCCTGCCGAACCTCGAAAGCAGCCGGCGCAAGAAGGCGTGACGAACCGGCCGCGGCGTGCGCGCCGCGGCCGGCCGACAGGCTGGAAGGGAGCGTACGACGGCGGCTTCAGGCCGCCGTCGTCGCATGCAGCGTCAGGAAACGCTTGAGGATGCCGGACGAATAGCTGCTCGCGATCGCCGACAGGAAGTGCGAGAACGATTGCGTCGCGTGGTCGTCGGCCGTATCGGAGATCGTGCGCACGATCGCGAACGGCACGTCGTGCTCCGCGCACACCTGTGCAATCGCGGCGCCTTCCATTTCGACCGCAAGCGCGTCCGGCAGCGCGTCGCGCAGCGCGACGACCTCGCGCTCGCTCGACACGAAGCGGTCGCCGCTGATGATGAGCCCCGCGTGCAGCGCGGCGCCGGCGAGCCCGAAACGCTCGGCGAACTGCGCGCCCTCTTCCTCGACGAACAGCGTGCACGCAGCCCGCAGCCGCGCCGTCAGCACCGCGTCGGTCGCGAAGCGCGTGATGCCGAGCAGCGGCACCTCGTAGCGCGGAAAGAGCGGCGATGCGTCGAGATCGTGCTGCAGCAGCATATCGGCCACGACGACGTCGCCGACCCGCACCGTGCGCGACACGCCGCCCGCGACGCCGGTAAACACGACGCCCGACACGCCGAACACGTGGATCAGCGCGCTGACCGTCGCGGCGGCCGCGACCTTGCCGACCCGCGCCAGCGTGACGACGCAGGCCGCGCCGTGCACGGTGCCGACGTGATAATCGCGGCGGCCGAGCGTGACCGTCTTCATCGCGCCGTCGGCGCGCATCGCGGCGATCAGGTCGCCGAGTTCCTCGGGCAGCGCGGCCAGAATGCCGAGCGGGCGGCCCGAAGGCGCAGAAACCCCGTCGATGCCCATCATTCCACCGCCTGCAGTTTCGCGACCGCGAGCGCGAGCCATTTCTCGCCGTGCCGCTTGAACTTCACCTGCGCCTTCGCATCGGTGCCGCTGCCTTCGAGCGCGGTGACCGTGCCTTCGCCGAACTTGGTATGGAACACTTGCTGGCCGACCCGGAAGCCGGCGCCGGCCGCGCGCTGCTTGTCCGCGAACGCGGGCAGCGGCGCCGACACGGCCGCGTCGACGATCTGCTCGCGGCTGCCGCCGCCCGGCCGCGCGAACCAGTCGCGCCCGTACCCGGCGTTGTCCGAACGCCCGCCCCAGCGCGACCCGGCCTCGACCTTCGGCGTCAGCCACTTCAGCACGTGCTCCGGCAGTTCGTCGAAGAAGCGCGAGCGCACGTTGTAGCGCGTCTGGCCGTGCAGCATCCGGCTCTGCGCGAACGACAGGTAGAGCCGCTCCTTCGCGCGCGTGATCGCGACGTACATCAGCCGGCGCTCTTCTTCGAGGCCATCGGATTCGAGCACGCTGTTCTCGTGCGGGAACAGCCCTTCCTCGAGACCCGTGATGAACACGGCCGAAAACTCGAGCCCTTTCGCCGCGTGGACCGTCATCAGCTGCACGGCGTCCTGGCCGGCCTGCGCCTGGTTGTCGCCGGCCTCCAGCGACGCATGCGACAGGAAGCCGGCAAGCGGCGTCATCGTGTCGGGGTTCTGCGCAGGGTCGGCGGGCGACGCCGGATCGAGCACGTCCACCGCCGGATCGTCCGTCGCCGTACCGAGCTCGGGCGCGGCGATCGCGCCTGCGCGCAGCGGGATCGAGCGGGCCGGCGTATCGAGCCCGTAGCCTTCCTCGGCGATGAACGCCGTGGCCGCGTTCACGAGTTCCTGCAGGTTCTCGAGGCGGTCCTGGCCTTCGCGCTCGCCCTGGTAGAAATCGGCGAGACCGCTGGCGCGCACGATGTGCTCGACGGTGTCGGGCAGGTTCATGTGCTGCGTGTCGGCGCGCATCTTCGCGACCAGGTTCGCGAACCCGCCGAGGCTCGTGCCGGCCTTGCCGGTCACGTACGGAATCGCGGCGGCCATCGAGCAGCCGTACAGGCGCGCGGCGTCGGCGAGCTGCTCGATCGAGCGCGCGCCGATCCCGCGGGTCGGGAAGTTCACGACCCGCACGAACGCCGTGTCGTCGTTCGGGTTGTCGATCAGGCGCAGGTACGCGAGCGCGTGCTTCACTTCCTGCCGCTCGAAGAAGCGCAGGCCGCCGTACACGCGGTACGGGATGCCCGACGACATCAGCGTGTGCTCGATCGAGCGCGACTGCGCGTTGCTGCGGTACAGGACGGCCACTTCGCTGCGCGCCATCCCGGTGTTGATCAGCGAACGGATCTCCTCGACGATCCAGCCGGCTTCCTGCGAATCGGTGCTGGCTTCGTACACGCGCACGGGCTCGCCGTGGCCGGCGTCGGTGCGCAGGTTCTTGCCGAGGCGGTGCGCGTTGTTCGAGATCAGCTGGTTCGCCGCGTCGAGGATGTTGCCGTGCGACCGGTAGTTCTGCTCGAGCTTGATCAGGTTGCGCACACGGAATTCGTCTTCGAAATCACGCATGTTGCCGACGTTCGCGCCGCGGAACGCGTAGATCGACTGGTCGTCGTCGCCGACCGCGAAGATCGCGTTCTCGCCGCCCGCCAGCATCTTGAGCCACGCGTACTGCAGCTTGTTGGTGTCCTGGAACTCGTCGACGAGGATGTGCCGGAAGCGCGCCTGGTAGTGCGCGCGCAGCGGCGCGTTGTACGCGAGCAGCTCGTAGCAGCGCAGCAGCAGCTCGGGGAAATCGACGACACCCTCGCGCTGGCACTGCTGGTCGTACGCCTGGTACAGCTCGACGAACTTGCGGTTGAAGTTGTCGGTCGCGTCGACCTTGTCCGGGCGCAGCCCCTGCTCCTTCGCGTTGTTGATGAAGTACTGGACGTTCTTCGGCGGATACTTTTCGTCGTCGACGTTCGCGGCCTTCATCAGCCGCTTGATCGCGGACAGCTGGTCGGCCGTGTCGAGGATCTGGAACGTCTGCGGCAGGCCGGCGTCGCGCCAGTGCGTACGCAGCATCCGGTTGCACAGGCCGTGGAACGTGCCGATCCACATCCCGCGCGTATCGATCGGCATCATCGCCGACAGGCGCGCCATCATCTCGCGCGCGGCCTTGTTCGTGAAGGTGACGGCAAGCACGGTGGGCGGCGACGCATAGCCCTGCTGGATCAGCCACGCGATGCGCGTGATCAGCACGCGGGTCTTGCCGCTGCCCGCCCCTGCAAGGATCAGCGCCGGTTCGTTCGGCAACGTGACGGCGGCGAATTGTTCGGGGTTCAGATTGGCGAGCAGATCGGGCATGGAGCGGCAGCGGACGGGCGAGAAAAATGCGGACCCGACATTATAAGTCGGCCGCGCGATGCCGTTCCCGATCCGTTCGACCGCGCGTTGCGGACGCGTTGCCGGCAGGTTGCGGCCCCGTCGCGACAGGCCCGTGGCGGCAAGGCGATGGCTGGCCGATGGGCATCCATTTATAATTGTCAGATTCGGCATCCAATTCACGCATTTTTCGGCAGATTTCCAACATGAGCGACAACACGCTTGCGAAGAGCTTCGAGCCCCACACCATCGAGTCCCAATGGGGGCCGGAGTGGGAAAAACGCGGCTATGCCGCCCCGGCATTCGATCCGTCCCGCCCCGATTTCGCGATCCAGTTGCCGCCGCCGAACGTGACGGGCACGCTGCACATGGGCCACGCGTTCAACCAGACGATCATGGACGGCCTCGCCCGCTACCACCGGATGCTCGGCGAAAACACGCTGTGGGTGCCCGGCACCGACCACGCGGGGATCGCCACGCAGATCGTCGTCGAGCGCCAGCTCGACGCGCAGGGCGTGTCGCGCCACGACCTCGGCCGCGCGCCGTTCGTCGAGCGCGTGTGGGAATGGAAGGAGAAATCCGGTTCGACGATCACGGGCCAGGTGCGCCGCCTCGGCGCGTCGACCGACTGGTCGCGCGAATACTTCACGATGGACGACAAGATGTCGGCCGCCGTGCGCGACGTGTTCGTCACCCTCCATGAACAGGGCCTGATCTACCGCGGCAAGCGCCTCGTCAACTGGGATCCGGTGCTGCTCACCGCGGTGTCGGATCTCGAAGTCGTCAGCGAAGAGGAAAACGGCCACCTGTGGCACATCCGCTACCCGCTCGTCGACGGTTCGGGCTCGCTGACGGTGGCCACCACGCGCCCCGAAACGATGCTCGGCGACGTCGCGCTGATGGTCCACCCGGAAGACGAGCGCTATGCGCACCTGATCGGCAAGCTCGTCACGCTGCCGCTGACGGGCCGCGAGATCCCCGTGATCGCCGACGACTACGTCGACCGCGAGTTCGGCACGGGCGTCGTGAAGGTCACGCCCGCACACGACTTCAACGACTACCAGGTCGGCCTGCGCCACTCGCTCGCGCCGATCGAGATCCTGACGCTCGACGCGAAGATCAACGACAACGGCCCCGAGCAGTATCGCGGCCTCGACCGCTTCGACGCGCGCAAGGCGATCGTCGCCGACCTCGACGCGCAGGGCTTCCTCGACTCGGTGAAGCCGCACAAGCTGATGGTGCCGCGCGGCGACCGCACGGGCGTCGTGATCGAGCCGCTCCTGACGGACCAGTGGTTCGTCGCGATGACGAAGCCGGCACCGGAAGGCACGTTCCATCCGGGCAAGTCGATCACCGAGGTATCGCTCGACGTCGTGCGCGACGGCCAGATCAAGTTCGTGCCGGAAAACTGGACGACGACCTACTACCAGTGGCTCGAGAACATCCAGGACTGGTGCATCTCGCGCCAGCTGTGGTGGGGCCACCAGATCCCCGCATGGTACGGCGAGAACGGCGAGGTATTCGTCGCGCGCAGCGAGGAAGACGCGCGCGCGAAGGCCGCCGCGCAAGGCTACACGGGTGCGCTGAAGCGCGACGAAGACGTGCTCGACACGTGGTTCTCGTCGGCGCTCGTGCCGTTCTCGTCGCTCGGCTGGCCGAACGAAACGCCTGAGCTGCAGCACTTCCTGCCGTCGTCGGTGCTCGTCACGGGCTTCGACATCATCTTCTTCTGGGTCGCCCGGATGGTGATGATGACCACGCACTTCACGGGCAAGGTGCCGTTCCACACCGTGTACATGCATGGCCTCGTGCGCGATGCCGAAGGCCAGAAGATGTCGAAGAGCAAGGGCAACACGCTCGATCCGATCGACATCGTCGACGGCGTCGACCTCGAGACGCTGGTCGCGAAACGCACCACCGGCCTGATGAACCCGAAGCAGGCCGCGACGATCGAGAAGAAGACGCGCAAGGAGTTCCCGGACGGCATTCCCGCGTTCGGCGCCGACGCACTGCGCTTCACGATGGCGTCGATGGCGACGCTCGGCCGCAACGTGAACTTCGACCTCGCGCGCTGCGAAGGCTATCGCAACTTCTGCAACAAGCTGTGGAACGCGACGCGCTTCGTGCTGATGAACTGCGAAGGCCACGACTGCGGCACCGACAAGCCGGAAGTGTGCGGCGCGGGCGACTGCGGCCCCGGCGGCTACCTCGATTTCTCGGCGGCCGACCGCTGGATCGTGTCGCTGCTGCAGCGCACCGAAGCCGACATCGCGAAGGGCTTCGCCGATTACCGCTTCGACAACATCGCGACCAGCATCTACAAGTTCGTGTGGGACGAGTACTGCGACTGGTACCTCGAACTCGCGAAGGTGCAGATCCAGAACGGCACGCCGGAACAGCAGCGCGCGACGCGCCGCACGCTGCTGCGCGTGCTGGAAACGGTGCTGCGCCTCGCCCACCCGATCATCCCGTTCATCACCGAAGCGCTCTGGCAGAAGGTCGCGCCGCTCGCCGGCCGCTATCCGCAGGGCAAGACCGACGGCGAAGCGTCGCTGATGACGCAGCCGTATCCGGTCGCGAACCTGCAGAAGCTCGACGAGGCGTCCGAACAGTGGGCAGCCGACCTGAAGGCGATCGTCGACGCATGCCGCAACCTGCGCGGCGAAATGAACCTGTCGCCGGCGACCAAGGTGCCGCTGCTCGCCGCCGGCGATGCCGAGCGCCTGCGCTCGTTCGCGCCGTACGTCCAGGCGCTCGCGCGCCTGTCGGAAGTGCAGATCCTCGCGGACGAAGCGACGCTCGACAAGGAAGCGCACGGTGCGCCGATCGCGATCGTCGGCCCGAACAAGCTGGTGCTGAAGGTGGAAATCGACGTCGCGGCCGAACGCGAGCGCCTGTCGAAGGAAATCGCGCGCCTGACCGGCGAGATCGCGAAGTGCAACGCGAAGCTCGGCAACGAGGCGTTCGTCGCGAAAGCGCCGCCGGCCGTGGTCGAACAGGAGCAGAAACGCGTCGCGGAATTCCAGAGCACGCTCGAAAAACTGCGTGCGCAGCTCGATCGGTTGCCTGCGTAACAAAGGGTAAGGTCGTTTGCGTTCACTATAATGCGAACGTGAACATAGACCGTCTGACAAGTCGATTACAGGAATAAAGGTTCGATCATGTTGAAAGTCACCAAGGCGGTATTCCCCGTTGCCGGTCTCGGCACGCGGTTCCTCCCGGCAACTAAGGCGAGCCCGAAGGAAATGCTGCCGGTCGTCGACAAGCCGCTGATCCAGTACGCTGTCGAGGAAGCGATCGCCGCCGGCATCACCGAGATGATCTTCGTCACCGGGCGCAGCAAGCGGGCGATCGAGGATCACTTCGACAAGTCGTACGAGGTCGAGGCCGAACTCGAAGCGCGCGGCAAGGAAAAGCTGCTCGAACTCGTGCGCAGCATCAAGCCGAGTCACGTCGACTGCTTCTACGTGCGCCAGCCGGAAGCGCTCGGCCTCGGCCATGCGGTGCTGTGCGCGGAGAAGCTCGTCGCCGACAACCCGTTCGCGGTGATCCTCGCCGACGACCTGCTCGACGGCAACCCGCCGGTCATGAAGCAGATGGTCGACGTGTTCGACCACTATCACAGCTCGGTGATCGGCGTCGAAGAGATCCCGCCGTCGGAAACGAAGTCGTACGGGATCGTCGACGGCAAGGAATGGGAAGAGTCGATCGTCAAGATGTCGGCGATCGTCGAGAAGCCGGCGCCGGAAGTCGCGCCGTCGAACCTCGGCGTGGTCGGCCGCTACATCCTGAAGCCGCGGATCTTCGAGCACCTGCGTGCGCTGAAGCCCGGTGCGGGCGGCGAGCTGCAGCTCACCGACGCGATCCAGGCGCTGCTCGCCGACGAACAGGTGCTGGCCTACAAGTATCAGGGCACGCGCTACGACTGCGGCAGCAAGCTCGGCTACCTGAAGGCGACGGTCGAATTCGCGCTGCGCCACCCGGAAGTCAGCGCCGAATTCGACGCGTACCTGCGCACGCGCGGCGGCACGCAACCGGCCGCCTGAACGCGGCAAGGGCTCGCCCCGGCGGGCCCGCCCTCACCACACCGGCCGGCGCTCAGCGCGTTTCGGCCGGCTTCACCGAGACGACGCCCGGCATCCCGCCCGCGTCGTCTTTTTTCGTCTTGACGAGCCAGCCGCTGCCGTCGCCGAACGGCACCTTCGCGAGCGCGCTCTTCACGAGCGCGGGCGCGGCCTGCTGCGTGCCGGGGTCGCGATCGCGCAGCGCGGCCGACACGCGATAGACGTCGGCGCCCGATTTCGCATCGACGAAACGCAGCGTCAGCACATGGCGGTACACACGGCCCATGAACGGCAGCGCGAACGGCGCCGGCCCGTCGACCGTCACGCAGGCGCTGCTCGCGGCGCCGCACCGGTCGGCGCTCGTCGCGACCGACGCCGGCTGCGTCGCGTAAGCGATCGACAGCCGGTAGCGCGCGTCCTTGAGCGACTGCGCGTCGAAGCCGCGGTGCGCAAGCTCGTCGCGCACCAGCGTCTCGATCTGCCGGTACTCGGCATCGCCCGCCTGCGCGGCCGTCCGCGCGAATTCGTAGCCGTGCGCACCGGATGCAAATGCATTCGGCTGCCCGACCGCGCTCACGCCGCTCGTCACGCCGGCGCAACCCGTCAACAGCGACACCGCCAGCGCGGCCGCTGCCCATTCCTTTCTCATGGCTTTCCCCAAATGCCTGCCGTCGTGCCCGGCCCTGTCAGGCGGACGGCTCGTCGATCGCGGGCAGCGACACCGTCACCGCGGTGCCGACACCCACTTCGCTGTCGACCGACACGCTGCCCCCATGGCGCGTGACGACCGTCTTCACGAACGCCATGCCGAGCCCGGAACCCGAAATTTCGGGCCGCTCGCCGGCATGGAATCGCTTGAAACGCTCGAACAGATGCCGCTGATCTTCCGGCGCAATGCCGTATCCCTGATCGCGAATCGTACAGAACAACCGCTTCGACGCGTGCTCGACCGTCAGCGTACACGTGATCACCGTGTTGGACGGACTGTATTTGACCGCGTTGTTCAGCAGGTTCACAAAGGCGCGCGTGATCAGCGAGCGGTCCGCGCGCACCCAGCACATGTCGGTGCCGACGCCGGTCTCGACGCGGATATGCTTCGCCTGCGCCTGCGGCCACACCTCGTCGCTCGCATCGATCAGCACGTCGACGAGGCTCGTGATCTCGAGCTGGTAGACCTGCGACTCGGCGCGCGCCAGTTGCACGAACTCGTCGGCAAGCGACAGCGCGCGATGCGCATAGCGCTCGATCCGCGCGAGCAGCGCGCGCACCGCATCGGTCTCGACGCGGTCGCGCTCGATCTCGACGAGCGCGAGGATCGACGACTGCGGCGAGCGCATGTCGTGCGACAGCAGGTGCAGCGCTTCCTCGCGCTGCCGCTCGGCCGCGTGCAGCTCGGTCACGTCGACGAGGCCGGCGATCCAGCCCGTCACCCGGCCCTGCGCGTTCGTACACGCCGCGTAGCGTAACAGATGGTCGAGCCCGTCGCGATCGCGCACCTCGATGCCGCGCGCCATCGCATCGTGCTCGGCCTCGAGCGTCGGGTCGAGCACGGCCGGCCAGTGCTCGCGAATCGCCGCGTCGTGCTCGGCATTGCCGTCGACCGTCTTCATGAACGTCAGCTCGCCGAGCGCGGTGCGCAACGGCCGCCCTTCCGGCAGCGGCAGCGCGAGCCGCGAGCCGTAGCGCTTCGCCGCATGGTTCGCGATCAGCACGGTGCCGGCGAGGTCGGTCACGAAGATCGGCTCGGGCATGCTGTCGAGGCTGTCCCACACGAAGCGCTTCATGTCCTGCACGCGCTGCGCGGCCTGTGCCATCAGCGCCATCTGCCGCTCCAGCACATCGCCGCCGACACTGCGCGTGCGCGGCGCCTCGGGCAGCAGGTGCGGCTCGTCGGCGAGCCGCTGCAGCTCGCGGCGCAGGTACGACATCGTCATCTCGAGGCGCCGCCAGTTCCAGATCGGGTAGACGGCGACCAGCCCGAAGATCGCGGGGGCCGGCGACAACCAGATGCGCGCCTCGAACAGCAGCGCCAGGCTCGCCACGACGGCGAGCGCGGCCAGACTCAGGGTCAGCAGCAGCGAGCGCCACGGCGACAGCATCAGGAAGCCGCCGAGCAGTACGGCGAGCGGCAGCAGCGACGCGATGAACAGCCCCACGCGCGATGCGGGCGAGATCGCGCTGCCGGTCGCCAGCATGTCGAGCACGTTCGCATGGATATAGACGCCGGCAAGCGGGCCGAACTCGCCGGATACCGGCGTCGCGAAGCGGTCGTACAGCCCGGACGCCGTCACGCCGACGACGACGATCTTGCCGCGCAGCGCGTCGGGCTTCACGCGCCCTTCGAGCACGTCGTCGAACGACAGCGTCGGATACGCGGGCGTGTTGCGGCTGAACGGAATCAGGTAGCGGGCCTCGCCGGCCGCGTCGCGCGACAGGTCGTGCGCGTTCGGGCCGGGCGTGCCGCCGACCGGATGCAGCCGGCCGGCCTGGATTGCGCGGTACACGGGCACCATCAGTTGCGGCCAGCGCACGCGGCCGTCGCTTTCGAACAGCGCGACACTGCGCACGATGCCGTCGCGATCGACTTCGAGATTGATGTGACCGAGCCCCGTCGCGCGCGCCGCGAGCGCGGCGACCGGCGGATCGACGGACCGGGTGCCGTCCTCCTGCTCCGGGCTCAACAGCACCGGCAGGAAGGTCGGCACATGGCTCATCGCGTCCGCGAACGCGCGATCCTCCGGCGACGGTTCGGTAAACAGCACGTCGTAGACGACCGCCGCCGGCTGCGCGCGCGCCAGGGTGTCGAGCAGCCGCGCATGCACGTCGCGCGGCCACGGCCAGCGGCCGAGCGCGGACACGCTCTGGTTGTCGATGTCGACCACCACCACGTCGGGCGACAGCGGCAGGCTGCGCAGCATCAGCAGCCGGTCGTAGATCAGCCCGTCGACGCTCGACGACAGCCGGCCGAGCGCGCACACGAGGATCACCGCGATCCCGAGGCAGCCGATCGCGATCCACTCGATCAGGAAGCGGCGGCCGAGCCGCCGCCGCGGGGAAACGGAGTCGGGTTTCATGCGCCGCGGGTCAGCGCGACAGCGTGAACGCGCTGACCGGACTGGTCTTCTCGTAGAACTTGCCGCCTTCGAATTCCTCGACGGTCACGGCCCAGAAATAGTCGCCCGGCGGCAGATGCGCGACGGTGAGCTGGCGCGCATGCAGGCCGACCTGGTCGACGACCGGCGCACTCAGGTCCTTCGAGCGCGACAGCACGAACCGGTAGCGCGCATCCTTGCCCGAACCGTTCGGCGACCAGCGGAACTCGTATCCGCCGGCGCCTTGCGACGCGCTCGCGTCGAGGCCCATCACACGGCGCTCGAACGCGTAGGTCCGCGGGCGCCCCTCGAGGCCGTTCGCATCGATCGCGGCGATCCGCACGAAGTAGTTCCCGTTCGGCACGTCGCGGAACACCGCGCGCGGCGAATCGGTGCGGGTTTCGCGGAACAGGTCGAGCAGCCCCGCGTCGTGCGCGAGCTGCACGCGATATGCATGCGCCTGCGCGAGCGGTGCGACGTCGAACGCGACGTCGGGCTCGTCCTGCACCTTGTCCGGATGCGCGAGCGCGGGCGCGGCCAGCAGCTCGACGGGCGCGCCAACCGCGCCGGACGACGTCGCGACGCTGCCGAAATTCGCGTGCACGAGCGTCGGATCGGCCGCCTGCCGGCCGCCTGCGACGCCGACGGTGCCGTCGAGCACTTCGACGCGCGTCAATGCATTGCCGGCCGCGTCGTAGTTCACGCGAAAGTGCGTGCCGCGCACGCCGGCCACGACCGACGGCGAGCGGATCTGGAAGCGGTCGTCGCGTTTCTTCAAATGGGTGACTTCACTGTCGACCGAGCCGCGCGTGAGTTCGAATTCGCGATCGAGCGTGCCGGTCAGCACGGTGCGGCGCAGCGACTTCAGGTCGAGCTGGCTGTCGGGCGGCAGGCTCATGTGCGTGCCGTCGGCCAGCTCCAGCGTCACGAAGCCGTTCGGGCCCGTGCGCACGCGATCGCCTTCGGCGAGCGTCGCATCGTTCGCGAGCGGCGCGTAGGCGTCGCCGGACGCGCGTTCCGCCGTGCCCTGCACCGCGATCACGCGCGCGGTGAGCTTTTCCTTGCGCAGGCGCGCGACCGGCAGCTTCAGCGCGATGCCGGGCTGCAGGTGCTTCGGCGCCGGCACGCCGTTGATCTGCTGAAGCAGTTGCCAGTCGTCCGCACCCTGCAGGTAGCGCGCGGCGACGTCGTACAGCGTGTCGCCCGCCTGCGTGCGATAGACGACCATCTTGCCCGCGGCAGCGGGCGGCTGTGCCGCGGCCTGCTGCGCGGCGAACGCAACCGCGACCGCGCACGCCGCGCGCAGCGCCGCCGTGCGCAGGTTTGCCGTGCGCTGCGTGATTCGCGTGGTCACTCCGGTTCTCCCTGGCCGACCCGTTCGAGCCGGTAGCCGTACCCGTAGATCGGCGCCAGACGGTAGCCGTTCTCGGGCCGCAGGCCGAGCTTGGTGCGCAGCATCGAAATGTGCGTATCCATCGTGCGCGACGGAATGTCGGTCGCCTGCTTCCACACGAGATCGAGAATGTGCGCGCGCGACAGCGGCCGGTCGAGATGCTGGAACAGCAGCAGCGCGAGTTCGAATTCCTTTTGCGTGAGGCTCACGGCCTTGTCGCCGACGTACGCCTGCTTCAGGTTCACGTCGAAACGGAACTGATCGAATTCGCGGACCGTCGCCTCGGCATTGACCGGATACGCGCGACGCAGCAGCGAGCCGATGCGCGCGCGCAGGATCGGGCCCGACACGGGCTTGACCACGTAGTCGTCGGCGCCGGCGTTGAGGATCTGCGTGATCCCCGCCTCGTCGTCGCGGCTCGTCATGAAGATGATCGGCAGGCTGTGCTCGGTCTGGTTGGCACGCACCCACTTGAGCACTTCCTCGCCGGACATGTCGGGTACGTTCCAGTCGAGCACCAGCAGATCGAACGTCTCGCGCTGCAGACGCTTCTTCAGGGCCTTGCCTTCCTTGAACGCATAGCACGTATGGCCAACGGCCGTCAGCGTTTGACTGACGAAATCCGTCTGGGCCGGATCGTCATCCAGTACAGCAATTCTCATAGCACCCCGCAAATCGAAAGCGATTCGTCCATTCAGCTCCCGCGCCTGCCCCCGGCCGCGCAGCACGCACGCGGCATCCGGATATCGGCCGGAGAGCCGTCGTTCGCCGTTCGCGCCACCTGCGCAAACCGGCGACCCCGGCTAAATATCTCAAAAACGGGGCACGGACGAACCGGCGATTTCATCATAGTAGTATGAAATTCGCCAAGAAATTGCGCGGACTATCGTCCTTTCTTCGAATAATCCTTTCTGTTGCGCAATCGGACGCCTAATCGGCACCCGCGATGCCGGCCACCGGCTCGGCAAAATCGTCGGACGGCACGCGTGGCGACGGCGGCTCCGGCAGCGGCGGTTGCGCAAGCATCCGCTGCAGCTGGCCGCGCACCCGTTCCCACGCGCCGGCCGCGTAGTCGGGCTGGCCCGCCGCCCACGCCTGCGCCAGATCGAACACGCGTTCGACCGTCGCACCGCAGTAGGTCAGGCCCGAGCCGTCGTCCTGCGCGGCATCGCGCAGCCGTTCGTCGAGCCACTCGGCCAGCCACGGCATCTCGGCCGCGGCCGAATCTGCATACGCCTCCAGCGCGGCACGCGCGTGGCGGTCCTGTTGCGGATCGAGCTCGATCCGGCTCAATTCCGATCTGCGCGCGGGCGCAATGCTTTCCGCTCCGGACGGACTTCGAAGGGTCCCTGGTCTGAAGGACATGTCCTCTCCCCGTTGTACGACGGTAGCGTCAGGCATGGCCCCCGTGCCCGCCTTGCGACGTACCGTGGCCGGCGCCTCCGCTGGGAGCGGACGACCGGCCGGGTCAGTATACGCAGCCCGTCGCATGGCGAGGTTTAAGAATTGTCAGAGAGGCCCGGCCAGCGCGCGGGCGCGGCATGACGGGCGATGCGGCCGTCAGCGGCGGCGCATCAGGAACACGAAGGTTTTGTCCTGCGTCGTCGATTCGACGATTTCGTTGCCGGTCTGCTTCGCGAACGCGGCGAAATCGCGCTGCGAGCCCGGATCGGTCGCAAGCACCTTGAGGATCTGTCCGCTTTCCATATCGGCGAGCGCTTTCTTGGCACGCAGGATCGGCAACGGGCAATTGAGCCCGCGCGCATCCACTTCCTTGTGAATCTGCATCGGCTTTCGACCTTCGAATGACGCGCCACACATGGCGCGGGAGGAAGCCGCGATTTTACCGCAGCGCCGCCGCGCCTGCCCGGGCCGCCCGCGGCCCGCGGCCCGGCGCCTGCGGGCGCCGCGCTCACGCGCCCGCGAAACCGCCCGCGAGCCGTTCGCGCAGGTGCCGCACGAGCGCGCGCACCGCGCTCGGCACGACCGGGCTGTACGGGCGGATCGCGAAGATGTGATCGCCGAACGCGCCCGACGGCCGCCAGCCGTCGAGCAGCGCGACGAGCCGTCCGGCGTCGAGATCGCGCTGCGCGCTGAAATCCGGCAGCAGCGCGATGCCGAGCCCGCCGAGCGCGGCCTCGCGCATCGCCTCGCTGTTGTTCGCCGCGAAACTGCCGCGCACCGGCACGCTCACGCGCTCGCGCCGCCGGCCGTGCAGCTCGAAGCTCCAGGCGGCCGGCTCGTTGTCGCGCAGGTAGCACAGGCAGCTGTGGTCGACGAGTTCGTTCGGATGACGCGGCGCGCCGCGCGCGTCGAGGTAGTCGCGGCTCGCGACGAGCAGCGAGCGCGTGTCGCACAGCTTCCACGCGACGTGGGTTTGCGGCGCGGTGGTCGTGTGACGGATCGCGAGGTCGAAGCCTTCCTGCGTCAGCGAATGCAGCCGGTCCGACAGGTCGAGCTCGATCTGCACGCCCGGATGCTGCCGCAGGAAATCGGGCAGGTGCGGCACGACCTGCTGGCGCCCGAGCGCGACCGGCACCGTCACGCGCAGCAGCCCGCGCGGCTCGCCGGCCAGATCCTTCACGCGCGCGAAGTGCTGGCCGATCGACTCGAACGCGTCGCGTGTGCTGTCGACGAGCGTCTGGCCCGCGTCGGTGAGCCGCACGCTGCGCGTCGTGCGGCGCACGAGCGGCACGCCGGCCGCCTTTTCGAGATCGGCGATGCGCTGGCTCATCGCGGCCTTGCTGATGCCGAGCCGCTGCGCGGCCGCCGTGAAACTGCCGGCCGCGGCCAGCACCGTCAGCGAATGGATATGCGGCCAGAGCGCCTGGACATTTTGCTGATTCATCCACTGATTATTCAGAATTCTGAACAGTGAATCAAGTTTCGCGGCCTTCTCCCGCCCTGCCGGTTTCCCTAGACTGGGTCCTGTTCCCCCCTCACCCCCAGGAGACACGATGAATCCGGTTCCCGCGTACACGTCCGACGCCGACGTCGGCCACTATGTCGACGGCGCGCCCGTTGCCGGCCGCAGCGGCCGCTTCCAGGACGTGCTCAATCCGGCGCTCGGCCGCGCGGTACGCCGCGTCGCACTCGCCGACGACAGCGAAGTGCAGCAGGCCGTCGCATCGGCCCACGCCGCGTTCCCGGCCTGGGCCGCGACGCCGCCGATCCGCCGCGCACGCGTGCTGCACCGCTTCCTGCAGCTGATGAACGAGCACCGCGACACGCTCGCGGCGATCATCACGGCCGAGCACGGCAAGGTGTTCTCCGACGCGCAGGGCGAAGTCGCGCGCGGCATCGACATCGTCGAATTCGCGTGCGGCGTGCCGCAACTGCTGAAGGGCGACTTCACCGACCAGGTCAGCACCGGCATCGACAACTGGACGATGCGCCAGCCGCTCGGCGTCGTCGCGGGCATCACGCCGTTCAACTTCCCGTGCATGGTGCCGTGCTGGATGTTCCCGGTCGCGATCGCGACGGGCAACACGTTCGTGCTGAAGCCGAGCGAGCGCGACCCGTCGGCCGCGCTGTTCATCGCCGACCTGCTCACGCAGGCCGGGCTGCCGGCCGGCGTGTTCAACGTCGTGCAGGGCGACAAGGGTGCGGTCGACGCGCTGCTCGACCACCCCGACGTGCAGGCCGTCAGCTTCGTCGGCTCGACGCCGATCGCAGCCTACGTGCAGCAGCGCGCGGTGCAGTCGGGCAAGCGCGTGCAGGCGCTCGGCGGCGCGAAGAACCATCTGGTCGTGATGCCCGATGCGAACATCGAACAGGCCGTCGACGCGCTGATCGGCGCCGCGTACGGCTCGGCCGGCGAGCGCTGCATGGCGATCAGCATCGCGGTGCTGGTCGGCGATGTGGCCGACCGGATCGTGCCGGCGGTGGCCGAGCGTGCGCGCCAGCTGGTGATCGGCGACGGCATGTCGCCGGAAGTCGAGATGGGCCCGATCGTCACCGGCGAAGCGCTGAAGCGCATCGAAGGCTATATCGAGCAAGGCGTGAACGAAGGCGCGCAACTGGTGGTCGACGGCCGCGGGCTGCGCGTGCCGGGCCGCGAGGCCGGCTTCTTCACCGGCGGCACGCTGTTCGATCACGTGACGCCCGACATGCGGATCTACAAGGAAGAAATCTTCGGGCCGGTGCTCGGCTGCGTCCGCGCGAAGGATTTCGGCGAAGCGGTCGACCTGATCAACGCGCACGAGTTCGGCAACGGCGTCGCGTGCTTCACGAGCGACGGCGGCATCGCGCGCGAATTCGCGCGGCGCATCCAGGTCGGTATGGTCGGCATCAACGTGCCGATCCCGGTGCCGATGGCCTGGCACGGCTTCGGCGGCTGGAAGAAGAGCCTGTTCGGCGACATGCACGCGTACGGCGAGGAAGGCGTGCGTTTCTACACGCGCCAGAAGTCGGTGATGCAGCGCTGGTCGTCGAGCATCGGCAAGGGCGCCGAATTCGCGATGCCGACCGCGAAGTAAGCCGGCCGGTGTGCCGCCCGCCGATCGGGGTCGCGGGCGGTACGCCGGCAGTCAAGGTCAACCGGCTTTCGAGCCGTGCGCGCCATCGGCGGTCGGCAGGTACGACAGTTCGAGCCGGTACGCGAGCGCGACGAACAGGCTCTGCGCGAGGCCCATCGTGGCCGTCAGCGCGCGAAAGCCGAACGTCTCGCTGTCCTGCACCATCAGCGTCACCTCGGCCTCCCGTGCGAGCGGGCTCATCCGGCTGTCGGTAATCGCGATCACGCGCGCGCCGCGCTGCACGGCCTGCTGCGCGACCTGGACGGTTTCCTCCGCATACGGCATGAACGAGATCACGATCATCACGTCGCCCTCGCGCACCGAGCGGATCTGCCCGAGATGCATGCTGCCGAGCGCGCTGAACAGCCCGATGCGCTTGTCGGTGTGCTGCAGCGCATAGTCGAGATACACGGCGATCGGAAACGCGCGCCGCGAACCGGCAATCCAGATCGCCTGCGTGTTCGCGAGCAGGTCGACGGCCTGCGCGAGCGCCTGCGAATCGAGCGTCTGCCGCAGCTGCTGCATGCCGGCAATGCTGCCCTTGATGAATTCGTCGGCGATCTGTTGGGGCTGCAGGCTCGACGAGCCCGCTTCGATCACGTCGCGCAGCCGCAGGTTGTAGGCACGCCCCGGCGCGATCTGCTGCGCGAGCCCTTCGCGGAACAGCCGCTGCATCTCCGAGAACCCGGAGAAGCCGAAGTGCTTTGCGAAACGCACGACGGCCGACGGCTGGACGCCGCACGCCTCCGCGAGCGACTGGATGCCTTCCAGCCCAAGCTGGTCCCGATGCGTTTCCACGTGGCGCGCAATCACCTTCAGGCGATTGCTGAGGCCGTCGTATTCCTGCGTCAGATGCTGCAGGAACTGCTCGACGGTGGCGGGAGGTTTCTCGGATGAACTCATCGGATAGCGCGAAGTTGACGGCCCCGATGCGCGCGATACTGGCAGGCGCGGCCCGGGACTCGACTGGATACATGCATGAAGGGCGAATTTAATCACGTTTGCGGCACGGCCCGCGCCGCGCGCTCGCTCCCACGCGCTCGATCATCACTTGCACACGCTCCACGGCAAGACTGGAAGCGATTGTCCAACGCTCTCGCGGCGTCGTAAAGATTAGGGTGTGTACCGAGGCCGGCTGTCGACGGGCAACCTGGCGTCGCCCGCGCAGCCGGCCTGCCCTGCTCACCGATAGTCGACCCACACGCTGCCCGCGTCGGCGGAGCGCACGCAATTCTCGACCCAGCGGACACCTTCCACACCCGCATGAACGTCCGGATAACGGATCTGCTTCAATGCGTCGACGTCACCGCGATCGGCCGCATCCATCGCGAGCGCGAAGCGCGCGTAGAGATTGGACCACGCCTCGAACAGCCCTTCCGGATGCCCGGCGCCGATGCGGTCCTCGCGCAGTGCCGCCGGGTGCAGGTAGCCCATCCCGCGATCGAGCACCTGCGCGGGCTGCCCCTGCACTTCGTAGCGCAGCTGGTTCGGGTGCTCGTCCCACCATTCGACGCTCGCCTTCGAGCCGATCACGCGCACCTTCTGGCTGTGCATCGAGCCCGCGTTCACCGCGCTCGACCACACGTAGCCGACCGCGCCGGTGTCGTATTCCATGATCGTGAACGCGTTGTCCTCGAGCGGTGCGCGGCTCTTCACGAAGCTCTGCCGCGAACACATCAGCCGCCGGATCTTCAGCCCGGGCACCATCACCTCGGAGATGTACAGCGGATGCGTGCCGATGTCGCCGAGCACGTAGCTCGGGCCCGCGAACTTCGGGTCGACGCGCCAGCGCGCGGCCGCGCTCGCGGCCTCGACGCCCTCGCTGTGGAACCCGTGTGCGAACTGCATCTGCACGATGCGGATCTCGCCGAGATCGCCGCGGGCGATCATCTCGCGCGCCTGTTCGATCATCTGGTGTCCGGAATAGCCGTACGCGACGCCGACGATCCGGTTCTTCTCGACCGACAGGCGCTGCAGCGCCTCGGCCTCCTCGGTCGTGAAGCACAGCGGCTTCTCGCAGACCACGTGCAGCCCCGCATGCAGCGCGGCGCGGCAGATCTCGAAATGCGTGTTGTTCGGCGTCGCGATCGACACCGCGCGGATACCGTCCGGGCGGCGCGCCTCGGCGTCGAACATCGTCGCGTAGTCGGGATAGCAGCGCTCGGCCGCGACGCCGAGCTTCACGCCGAACTGGCGGCCGCGTTCGGGGTCGATGTCGAATGCGCCGGCGACCAGCTGGAAGCTGCCGTCGCGCAACGCGGCCGACCGGTGGCTGTAGCCGATCTGGCTGCCGAGCCCGCCGCCGACCATGCCCCAGCGAATCGAATGTCCAAGCAGAATCTGTCCGTCAATCATGATGGTGGTGTTCCTGGTGCGGGTTCAGGGGTCATGCAAAACCGGCCGACGCGAGAAACGCGCGGCTCGCGGCGACGTCGCGCAGGCTCGTGCCGGCATTGCGCGGATCGCGCTCCTGTTCGATCGTGATGTACCCGGCGTAGCCGATGTCGTCGAGCGCCTGGCGGATCGAACGGTAGTCGAGCACGCCGGTGCCGATCGGGCACATCACGCCGCGCGCGCATGCGGCGAAGAACGCGATGTGCTCGCCCATCACCGTGTCGTACACGGCCGCGTCGATATCCTTGAAATGCACGTAGTCGAGACGCGCCGCGTGGCGACGCAGCCACGTTTCCGGGTCCATGCCCGAGTAATGCAGGTGGCCGGTGTCGAGACAGAGGCCGGCCGTGTCGGCGGGAATATCGGCGACGATCCGGTCGATCTCGTCCGCGAACTCGATGTAGCCGCCCGCATGCGGATGGATCACCGCGCGCACGCCGAATTCGTCGCGTGCGATCGTCGCGATCTGCCGGATATGGTCGACCATGCCCGCCCAGCGCTCGCCGGACAGCCGCGGCGCGCGATCGGCATGACCGGCCGCGTAGTCACGCTCCTCGTGCCCCCAGTCCATCACGACCAGGTATGGCGCCGCGTAACGCTGGCCATCCTGCGTCGGCAGCTTCGGCAGCCGCGTGATCAGCGCGCAGATGTCGCGCGTCTGGCGCAGCAGGTTCGGCAGGTTCTCCGGCGACACGAGATCGTCGAAGATCGTGCCGGCGGTGATGCTCAGGCGCTGCCGCTCGAGTTCCGCGCTCACCACGTCGAGTTCGAGCGGAATATAGCCGTACGGCCCGAGCTCGATGCCCGAGTAGCCGGCCTGCGCGGCCTCGGCGAGCACATGCCGCCACGGCGGCAGATGCGGGTTCTTCACGTCGTCGACGCCCCAGCAGCACGGGGCGCAACCAATCTTCATCGTCATGTCGGTCTTCCCGGCAGGTCAGTGGCGCGCGGCCTCGGGTCAGCCGCGATAGAACGCGGGACGCTCGGCCATCGCGATCGGCTCGACCGCGCCGCTCTTTTGCGCCCGCACGCAGGCGTCGGCCGCGACCGCCGCCGCGTAGCCGTCCCATGCGGACGGCCCGGTGAGCGCGCCCTGTCGCACGCCGTCGATGAACGCCTGCAGCTCGACGTCGTACGACGCGATGAAACGCTCCTTCCAGTCGGTCATGATCTCGACCGACTGCCGCGCCGCATGCTTGAGCCCGACGGCCGGCGGATCGGGCAGCTTCGCGATGCCCTGCTCGCCGACCACCTCGCACTGGATGTCGTAGCCGTACTGGCAGTTCACGAAGATCTCGACGTCGATGCGCACACCGCTCGCGGTTTCCAGCAGCACGATCTGCGGATCGGCGAGATGCGCGGACGCATGGCGCGTCTTCTTCGGATAGACGACCTGCGTGCTCGTGTAGTCTTCGCCGAGCAGCCAGCGCAGCACGTCGAGTTCGTGGATCAGCGTATCGGTGATCGCCATGTCGGTCGTGTAGCGCTCGCCGACCGACTGGTTGCGGTGCGCGCAATGCAGCATCAGCGGCGCGCCGATCTCGCCGCTGTCGATCACGCGCTTCAGCGCGCGATAGCCTTCGTCGTACGGCCGCATGAAGCCGACCTGCACGAGCCGCTTGCCGTGCGCGACTTCCGCTTCGACGATCCGCATGCAGCCGTCGGCCGTCACCGCGAGCGGCTTCTCGCAGAACACGGGCTTGCCGTGCGCGATCGCGTCGAGCACGAACGCTTCGTGCGTCGGCCCCCACGACGTGACGAGCACGGCCTGCACGTCGGCAGCCGCGACCACTTCATGGCCGTCGCCGTAGATCTCGGCATCGAGGCCGTATTTCGACACCGCGTCGCGCGCCTGCTGCGGATCGATGTCGTTGACGGCCACGACGCGTGCACCGGACAGCGTGCGGGTCAGTCTGCGGATATGGTCCTGGCCGATCGCGCCGCAGCCGATCACGCCGATTTGCAAGGTCATCTACGAGTCTCCAGTCGTTCATCAGCGGCGCGGCCCGTGCCGCGCCGGTCAGCATTGGGTCAGCGCGCGGTGCGATCGAAATGACGATCGACGTAGCGCTGGATCGTGTCGCGCATGTAACGCGACGACACCTCCGCGCGGTCCTCCCACGCGAACACGCACGACGACATCACGCCGTCGAAGCCTGCCGCGCCGAGGGCGCCGAAAAACAGGTCCCAGTCGATCTCGCCCTGCCCGATGTCGAGATGCTGGTGCACGCGGATCTGGGTCGAGCCGGGCGGGTTCACGATGTAGCGCAGCTGGCTGCTCTTGCGGTGGTCGAAGGTATCGGCCACGCGCACGTGCGCCAGGAGCGGCGCGGCCTGCGCGATCATCACGGCCATGTCGTCGCCGTAGTAGAACGTGTGCGGCGCGATGTACGACAGCTTCAGCGACGGCGAAGCGAGATTCGTGACGATGTCGATCGCCGGCTGCAGCTGCTCGATCCAGTCCTCCGGATGCGGTTCGACCGACAGCACGATGCGTTCGCGCTCGAGGATCGGCAGCAGCGCGTCCATCGACCGGAACCACGCGGCCTCGCACAGCTCCTTCGGGTTCGCGCCCGGCCGCTCGCCGACCGAACGCTCGGGCGACGCGCCGCGCCCGAACTCCGACACCATCAGCGCGCACTCCATCTCGACCGCCACTTCGATCGCCTTCTTCCAGCACCGCACGGCCCATTGCCGCTCGTCCTCGAACGGGCTCGCCCAGCGGTACATCGGCTGCAGCGACGCAAGGCCGACGCCGCTCGCACGCATCGCCTGACGGAACGCGGCCATGCGCTCGCGCGTCGCGCGCGGCATCACCCACCAGTCGAGAAAGTCGCTGCGCGGCGACAATTCGATCTGGTCGTAGCCGAGCTCGGCCACCGCGTGCGGCAGCCGGTCGAGCGGCAGGTGACGAATCATGTAAGGGTCCAGCGCGATCTTCATCAGGCTTCCTTCGCGAATGCGGTTACCGGCTCGACGCGTGCGTCCGCTCAGCGGCGCGTCTTCTTGTTGCGGTACTGGTCGGCGATCACGGCCGCGACGATGATCGCGCCCTTCACCATCTCCTGGTAATACGCGTCGATGCGGATGAACGTGAAGCCCGACGTCATCACGCCGAGGATCAGCACGCCGATCACGGTGCCCGTCACGCGGCCGAGGCCGCCCGACAGCGACGTGCCGCCGATCACGACAGCCGCAATCGCATCGAGCTCGTACATCACGCCCATGCCCGACTGGCCGGAGATCGCGCGTGCCGCGGTCACGGTGCCTGCGATACCGCTCAGGAGGCCCGCGATCGCATAGACGAAGATCAGGTGCCGCGTGACGTTGATGCCCGACACGACGGCCGCGTGGCGGTTCGCGCCGATCGCATAGGTGTACTTGCCGAAGCGCGTGTAGCGCAGCACGACGTGGAAGATCGCGGCGATCACGAGGAAGATGATCACCGGATTGGCGCCCGCGCCGATCGCCGCGAACGGGTCGGTCAGCATCGACACCGGCATCCCGTTGGTGAACCACTTCGCGAAGCCGCGCGCGGCAACCATCGTGCCGAGCGTCGCGATGAACGGCGGGATCCCCGTCATCGCGATCAGCGTGCCGTTCAGCAGGCCGACCAGCAGCCCGACGCACACGCCGGCTAGCACCGGCCAGATGATCGGCAGGTCGGTCAGGTGCGGAAACACCGCGCGCGGGAAATCCGACACCTGCGCGAGACTCGCCGATACGACGGCAGCGGCGGCAACGACCGATCCCGACGACAGGTCGATCCCGCTGGTGATGATCACGAGGTTCACGCCAACCGCGATGATGCCGATCACGGCCATCTGCAGCACGATGATCTCGAGCCGCTCGGCGTTGAACAGGAAGCTCTGGCCGACGACGATCCAGCCGACGATCTCGAAGAACAGGCTGATGCCGACCAGCACGAGGAAGATGCTCAGCTCGGGCGGCCACTTCGTGTGCCGCGACTTGAGTGTCATGGTCTGCGCATCCGCGACCGGGTTCAGGTTGCCCATTTCAGTTGTCTCCAATCTTGTTACGGCTCAGCGCGACGCGAGATCCATGATGCGGACCTGGTCGGCGTCCTTGCGATCGACGATGCCGGTCATGCGCCCTTCGTGCATCACCATCACGCGATCGCTCATCCCCAGCACTTCCGGCATCTCCGACGAGATCATCAGCACCGCGACGCCCTTGCCGGCGAGCGCGCTGACGAGCCGGTGGATCTCGGCCTTCGCGCCGACGTCGATGCCGCGCGTCGGTTCGTCGAGGATCAGGATGCGCGGCTGCGTGAGCAGCCAGCGGCCGATCAGCACCTTCTGCTGGTTGCCGCCCGACAGGTTCTGGATTTCCTCGTGCAGCCCCGGAGACTTCACGCGCAGCGTCCGGCTCATTTCCTCGCAGTCGCGCTTCAGTTGCGCCTGCTGCACGAAGTTGAATTTCACGTAGCGGCTGCTGAGCACGGCCGCTTCCATGTTCGCGAGCAGGTCGAGATTCAGAAAGCAGCCGCTGTCCTTGCGATCCTCGGTGAGGAACGCCATCCCATGCTTCATCGCCTGTGCGGGCGTCGCGATCCGCACCGGCTTGCCGTCGATGCGAATCTCGCCCGACGTGGCCGGCACGACGCCGAACAGCGCCTCCGCGACGTTCGAGCGCCCGGAGCCGACGAGGCCCGCGACGCCGAGGATTTCTCCGGCGCGCAGATCGAAGCTCACGTCGCGGAACACGCCGTCGACGCCGAGATCCTTCACCGACAGCACGACATCGCCGATCGGCACTTCTTCCTTCGGGAACATCTGCGTGATTTCGCGCCCGACCATCATGCGAATGATGTCGTCGCGCGTGACGTCGCTCGAGGCATGCGTGCCGATGTACTTGCCGTCGCGGAACACCGAGAACTCGTCGGCGATCTCGAACAGCTCGTTCATCTTGTGCGTGATGTAGACGATGCCCTTGCCCTGCTCGCGCAGCTGGCGAATGATCCGGAACAGGTGCGTGACTTCCTTGTCGGTCAGCGCGGAGGTCGGCTCGTCCATGATCAGCACGTCGGAGTCGAACGACACGGCCTTCGCGATCTCCACCATCTGGCGGCTCGCGACCGTCAGCGTGCGCACGTCGGTTTCCGGATCGATGTCGATCGACAGCCGCTCGAACAGCGCGGCCGTGCGGCGGCGCAATTCGGCGTGATCGATCAGGCCGAAGCGGTTCTTCGGTTCGCGGCGGATCCAGATGTTCTCCGCGACCGTCATGTACGGCATCAGGTTGAGTTCCTGGTGGATCATCGCGATCCCGCGGTCGAGCGCATCGAGCGGGCCGTTCAGCACGACCGGTTCGCCGTTGATCAGGATCTCGCCCTGGTCGGGCGTGTAGACGCCCGCGATGATCTTCATCAGCGTGGACTTGCCGGCACCGTTCTCGCCCATCAGCGCATGAACGGTGCCGCGGCGCACGCGAAACTGCACGCCGTCGAGCGCGACGACGCCGGGAAAGGACTTGCCGACGCCGCGCACCTCGAGCACGCAGTCGGCCGCGGAAGAAGCCGGCGCACCGGACTGGCCGGCCGCGCCGGACGAAGCGGCCGGCGCGTCGCCGCCGGCCATCGGGCGCGCGACTCTGGCTGTAAACATGGACGTTCCTCGACAAGTCGCGCGCGAACCCGGCCGTGCCGGGCCCGCGCAGTTCAACGGATCACCGGTCAGTGCTTCGCGTACTGGCTCATGTTCTCGGGCGTCACGAGCTCGAACGGCACGTTCACGTAGCGGTCGACCGGCTGCTTCTTCGCGAGCTTGAGCGCGGCGGCCACCGCCTGCGCACCCTGCCCGGCCGCATTCTGGTAGACCGACACCTTCAGCTCGCCGGCCTTCATCGACGCGAGACCGTCCGGCGTCGCGTCGATACCCGCGACGACGGTTTTCGGCGTCAACTTGCGCGCGGCCTTCAGCGCATTGATCGCGCCGATCGCCATTTCGTCGTTGTTCGACACGATCGCGTCGAACTTCGTCCCGGAGCTCAGCCAGTTCATCGTGATGTCCTGGCCCTGCGTGCGGCTCCACTTGCCTTCGCGCTTGTCGACGATCTTCATGCCCGAGCAATCCTTCGTCGCGATCACGTCCTCGATGTCCTTGGTGCGGGCGCGCGCCGATTCGTTGGACAGCTCGCCCATCAGCACGAGGAGGTCGCCCTTGCCGCCGAGCAGCTTGCACACCTGGCGCGCCTGCAGCGTGCCCGACTGCTTCTCGTCGGACGCGACGACCGCGACACCCGCCGGCAGCTTGTCGAAGTCGACCGGCTTGCGGTTCACGTAGACGAGCGGAATCTTCGCGGCGGTCACCATCTTCGTGATCTTCGGCGTCGCGTCGGTATCGACCGCGTTCACGATGATCGCGTCGACCTTCTGCGCGATCATGTTCTGGACCTGGCTCAACTGCTTGCCGACGTCATTGCCGCCGTCCTCGATCTGCACCGTCGCGCCGTCCTTCTTCGCCGAATCGGCGATGCTGTTGCGCAGGATGGTCAGGAACGTGTCGTCGAACGATGCCATCGTCACGCCGATCTTCTCGGCATGCGCGAGCGGCGCAGCCAGGATCGCGGCGGCCGCGACGGCCATCAGCTTGGTCTTCATGATCAATCTGTCTCCTCATCTCCGGGGGGCGGAAGACGGCGCGTTGCGCGCCGCCGGGCCGAGTCCGATACGGACTGAAGCATCCGGATGAAACTGTAGATCACTTCCTCGAAAATTTGGAAATTTATTTCTACGTGATTTCACCTAGGGAACTGGATTTCCAAAAAGTCTAGACTGCGTTCGTAGCCCGATTTCCTGCGGCAGGCAGTCCCGCGTCGTGCAGCGCACGTTGCGGACCGTGGCCACAGGATCGGTCCCCTAATCTGCCGGCAGCGCCGAACGCCGGCCGCGAGCGTGACACGTGATATGAGCCTGCTGAACTTTCCGAGTGACCGCCCCATCGATCTCGCCTGCCTCGGCCGCGTGGCCGTGGATCTCTATGCGCAGCAGTACGGCAGCCGCCTCGAAGACGCGCGCAGCTTCCAGATGTATCTCGGCGGCTCGTCGGGCAACGTCGCGTTCGGCGTCGCCCGGCTCGGGCTGAAGACCGCGATGATTTCGCGCGTCGGCGACGAGCAGATGGGCCGCTTCCTGCGCGAAACGCTCGAGCGCGAAGGCTGCGACACGAGCCAGCTGCAGACCGACCGCGAGCGCCTCACCGCGCTGGTGCTGCTCGGGCTGAAGGATCGCGACACGTTTCCGCTGCTGTTCGTGCGCGAAAACTGCGCGGACATGGCCGTGCGCGCCGACGAGATCAGCGAGGATTTCATCGCCGGTTGCCGCGCGCTGGCGATCACCGGCACGCACCTGTCGACACCGGCCACGCGCGAAGCGTCGCTGACCGCGCTCGGCTATGCGCGCCGCCACGGCGTCGTGCGGATCCTCGACATCGACTACCGCCCCGTGCTGTGGGGCCTGACCGCGCGCGGCGCGGGCGAAAACCGCTACGTGCCGGACGCGCAGGTGACGCGGCAACTGCAGCAGGTGCTCGGCGAATTCGACCTGCTGGTCGGCACCGAAGAGGAATTCCTGATCGCGGGCGGCGTGCCGCACGACCTGACCGGGTCGTTGCGAGCGGTGCGCGCGATCACGAACGCGACGCTGGTCGTCAAGCGCGGCGCGCTCGGCTGCTGCGTGATCGAAGGCGGCATTCCGGCCAGCATCGACGACGCGCCGACCTTCCTCGGCGAACGTGTCGAGGTGCTCAACGTGCTCGGCGCGGGCGACGCGTTCCTGTCGGGCCTGCTGTCGGGGCTGCTGCGCGGGCGCGACTGGGGCGAATCGACGCGCATCGCGAACGCGTGCGGCGCGATCGTCGTGTCGCGCCATGCGTGCTCGGCCGCGATGCCGACGCCGGCCGAACTCGCGCACTGGTTCGACGGCAGCCGCAATCCGGTGGTCGACGCCGACCGCACGCTCGCGCACCTGCATCGCGTGACGGTGCCGCGCCGCGAATGGGACGACCTGTGCGTCATGGCATTCGACCATCGCAGCCAGTTCTACGAACTCGCGGTGCAGGCCGGCGCGGACGAAGCGCGGGTCAAGACGCTGAAGCGGCTGCTCGTGCGTGCGGTCGAGCAGGTCGAGCGCGATCGTCATATCGAAGGCCACGTCGGCGTGCTGATCGACGGCGGCGCCTACGGCAGCGACGCACTCGCGTCGGCCACCGGGCGCGGCTGGTGGGTCGGCCGCCCGGTCGAGCTGCCGGGCTCGCGGCCGCTGCGGTTCGACGAAACGCGCTCGGTCGGCTCGTCGCTCACGCACTGGCCGACCGAACAGGTCGTGAAGTGCCTCGTCCACTATCACCCCGACGACGACGTCGACCTGCGCGTCGAACAGGAACAGCGCGTGCTGGAACTGTGGGAAGCCACGCGGGCCAGCGGCAACGAACTGCTGCTGGAAATGATTCCGCCGCGCGCGGTCACGCCGGCCGGCACCGAGGACGACGCGGTGCTGCGCACGGTCGCGCGCTTCTACAACCTCGGCGTGAAGCCCGAATGGTGGAAGCTCACGCCGCTGAGCGCGGACGGCTGGACACGGCTCGCCGCGCTGATCGCGGAGCGCGACCCGCACTGCCGCGGCGCGGTGATCCTCGGCCTGAACCAGCCGCTGCAATACCTCGTCGACAGTTTCCGCTCGGCGACCAACCCGATCGTCAAGGGCTTCATGGTCGGGCGCACGCTGTGGGCCGATGCGTCGCTGAACTGGTTCGCCGGCCGCATCGACGACCAGGCGCTGATCGACGAAGTGGCCGGCAATTTCGCGCAACTGGTCGACGCGTGGCTCGGCCGCCGCGCCGCCGCGCGCGCCGCCGCAGCAGCCTGATGACCGTGCCCGTGACGACCACCCGATTCCTCTCTATCGACCGACGATGACCACCACCGTGAGACTGACCGTCAGCCAGGCGCTCGTGCGCTACCTGGCCGCCCTGCGCGCCGAAGTCGTCCAGCCCGACGGCCGGACCGAAATCCTGCCGTACTGCGGCGGCGTGTTCGCGATCTTCGGCCACGGCAACGTGGCCGGGCTCGGCGAAGCGCTGCATGCCGAGCAGGACCGGCTGCCGACGTTCCGCGCACACAACGAGCAAGGGATGGCCAACGCGGCCGTCGCGTTCGCGAAAGCGAATTTCCGCCAGCGGATGATGGCCGCGACGTCGAGCATCGGCCCCGGCGCAACCAACATGCTGACGTCGGCCGCGCTGGCGCACGTCGGCCGGCTGCCGCTGTTGCTGCTGCCCGGCGACGTGTTCGTGTCGCGGCTGCCCGACCCGGTGCTGCAGCAGGTCGAGGATTTCGAACAGGGCGACGTCAGCGCGAACGACTGCTTCCGGCCCGTGACACGCTACTTCGACCGCATCACGTCGCCCGAGCAGCTGCTCGTCGCGCTGCCGCGCGCGATCCAGGTGATGACCGACCCCGCGCAGTGCGGCCCGGTGTGCCTCGCGCTGCCGCAGGACGTGCAGACCTTCGCATACGACTGGCCCGAGGATTTCTTCGCGCCGCCGGTGATCCGGATGCGCCGGCCGCCGGCCGACGCGCTCGAACTCGCCGACGCGCTCGACGTGCTGAAAGCCGCGAAGAAGCCGCTGATCGTCGCTGGCGGCGGCGTGCTGTACAGCCAGGCGTGGGACGCGCTGCGCGCGTTCGCCGACACGCACGGCGTGCCGGTCGCCGAATCGCAGGCCGGCAAGGGCAGCCTCGCGTGGGATCACCCGCTGAACCTCGGCTCGATCGGCGTAACGGGTTCGCCCGCCGCGAACCGCGCGGCCGCGCAGGCCGATGTCGTGTTCGCGGTCGGCACGCGGCTGCAGGATTTCACGACCGGCTCGCATGCGCTGTTCGGCAACGCGACGCTGCTGAGCCTGAACGTGCAGCCGTTCGACGCCGGCAAGAAACGCGGCCGGCAATTGATCGCCGACGCACGCACGGGCCTCGGCCAGCTGTCGGCCGCGCTGGCCGGCTGGCATGCCGACCCCGCGTGGACGGCCTCGAATCGCGACCAGGCCGCCGCGTGGAACGCGCGCGTCACCGAGCTGACGACGCGCATTCCGGCGGACACGCTGCCGTACGACGCGGAAGTGATCGGCGCGGTGCGCGACTCCGCGGCCGACGCGGGACGCGACAGCGCACGCGACGATCTCGTCGTCTGCGCGGCCGGCACGCTGCCGGCCGAATTGCACAAGCTGTGGCGCAGCGGCGTGCCGGGCAACTATCACATGGACTATGCGTACTCGTGCATGGGCTACGAAGTCGCAGGCGGCCTCGGCGCGAAACTCGCGCGGCCCGAACGCGAAGTGATCGTGATCGTCGGCGACGGCTCGTACATGATGCTCAACGCCGAACTCGCGACGTCCGTGATGCTCGGCCGCAAGCTGATCGTCGTGATCCTCGACAACCGCGGCTACGGCTGCATCGAGCGGCTGCAGCTGAACTGCGGCGGGGTGAGCTTCAACAACATGCTCGACGACTGCGTGCCGGAAGGCGGCGAGCGCTCGACGATCGACTTCGCGATGCATGCCCGCGCGATGGGCGCCGAAGCCGTGCACGTGCGCGACATCGCCGAGCTACGCCGGGAAATGACGCGCGCCCGCGCGGCGAAGAAGAGCCAGGTGCTCGTGATCGACACCACGCACCGGCGCACGACCGACGACGGCGGCGCGTGGTGGGAAGTCGCGGTGCCGCAGGTGTCCGAACGCACCGGCGTCGACGCCGCACACCGCGCGTATCTCGACGCGAAGACCCGGCAGCGGCGTTGACTACGAACGCTGTCCACGAACCCGCCCCGCACCCCCCATCATTCGAACCAAGGAAGCACGTCATGAGCTGGAACGTCCGCATCGGCATCAATCCCCTGTCGTGGATGAACGACGACCTGCCGTCGCTCGGCGGCGAGACGCCGCTCGAAACGGCACTGAAGGAAGGCGCCGAAATCGGCTATGCGGGCTTCGAGCTCGGCAACAAGTTTCCGAAGACGGGCCCCGAGCTGAAGGCGAAGCTCGCCGAGTTCGGCCTCGTGTGCGTGTCCGGCTGGTATTCGGGCTTCCTCGCGGAAGTCGCGCCGGGCATGAGCGACGCCGACGCGGTCGCGGCAGAGATCGAGCGCTGCCGCGCGCACATGACGAAGCTGCAGTTCAACGACGTGAAGGTCGTCGTCTACGGCGAATGCGCGGGCACGATCCAGGGCAACATCGAGACGCCGGTCGCGAAACGGCCGCGTTTCGTCGACGACGCAGCCTGGCAGCGCTACGCGGCGCGCCTCGATGCGTTCGGCGCGCACCTGCTCGACACATACGGGATCAAGCTCGCCTACCATCACCACATGGGCGCATACGTCGAGTCGCCGGACGACGTCGACCGGCTGATGGCGTTGACCGACCCGGCGAAGGTGTTCCTGCTGTTCGACACGGGCCATGCGTATTTCGGCGGTGCGACCGATCCGGTGACGCTGCTGAAGAAGCACGTGTCGCGTGTCGCGCACGTGCACTGCAAGGACGTGCGGCCGCAGGTCGTCACGCAGGCGCGCAACGACGGCTGGAGCTTCCTGAACGGCGTGATCAACGGCACGTTCACCGTGCCGGGCGACGGTGCGCTCGATTACGACGCGACGCTGCGCACGCTGAAGGACGCCGGCTACGAAGGCTGGCTCGTCGTCGAGGCCGAGCAGGATCCGGCCGTCGCGCCGAGCTATGCCTATGCGAAAAAGGGCTACGAGTCGCTGCGTGCGATCGTCGACCGGTTGAGTGCTTGAGCGCGTGAGCCCTACCCTATTGCGGAGCCCCTCCCCATGACGATTTCTCCCCTGCTGGTCAAGGCATCCGCCGACCGCGAAATCTGCAACGTCACGCCCGAATCGGCCGGCTGGAAGCATGTCGGCTTTCGCGCGCTGCGCCTGAAGGCCGGCGACGCCGAAACGCTCGACACCGGCACGCGCGAGCTGTGCGTCGTCGTGCTGACGGGCACCGTGCGTGCCGAAGTCGACGGCGCAACCTACGATGCGCTCGGCAAGCGCGACAGCGTGTTCGAGGAGGTCTCGCCGGACGCGCTGTACGTGCCGGGCGGCAAGCGCGTCACGCTGATCGCGACGCGCGATGCGGAAATCGCGCTGTGCACCGCGCCGTACGCGAGCGGCGACAAGCCCGTGCGGCGCCTCGACGGCGAACGGATGCGCCGCTCGGTGCGCGGGCAAGGCACCAACACGCGCTACGTGTGCGACATCCTGATGGGCGACAACCCGGCCGCCGACCGGCTGCTCGTGGTCGAAGTCGTGACGCCGGCCAGCCATTCGAGCAGCTATCCGCCGCACAAGCACGACCGCGACGCCGCGCCCGACGAAACCTCGCTCGAGGAAACCTACTATCACCGGATCGACCCGCCGCAGGGCTTCGCATTCCAGCGCGTGTACACGGACGACCGCAGCCTCGACGAAGCATGCGCGGTCGAGAACCACGACGTCGTGATGGTGCCGCGCGGCTACCATCCGGTCGTCGCGCCGCACGGCTACAACCTGTACTACCTGAACGTGATGGCCGGGCCGAGCCGCGCGTGGGCGTTCAAGAATGACCCCGCGCACGAGTGGATGCTCGACGCGGCGCCAAAACGCTGACATGCCGCAGCACTGAACGGACGACGGGCCCGCGCGCGGCCCGTGACGATGCGACGCCCGGCACGCGCACACTGAGCCGGCGACGCCACGGAGCCGCCATGGTGACGACCCTCTTTCGCCTCGAACCCCATCCCTTCGACGACGACGCGTCGAATCCGGCGCTGCCGCGCTTCAATGCGGCCGTCGCACGCCAGATCGGCGAAATCGCGGTCAACCTCGCGACGCGGCGCGGGCTGCCGATCGCGGTGAGCATCGTCGGCGAGGAGGCGCCGCTGTTCTACTGCGCGCTCGACGGCAGCGATGCAAACGACAGCGACGCGATCCGCCGCCGGCAGAACACGGTGCTGCGTTTCGGCCTGAGTTCGCTCGCGGTCGGCGCGCGCTTTCGCCGCGCCGGCTGGTCGCTGCAATCGCAGGGCTTGTCGGACGACGACTATGCGCTCGACGGCGGCAGCGTACCGTTGCGGATCGCCAGCGCAGGCATCGTCGGCGCGATGACGATCGCAGGGCTCGATTCCGAAGACAATCACGCGCTCGTCGTCGAGAGCCTGCAGTGGCACGTCGGCGCGAACGCGCTGGCGATGCTCGCGTAACGACGCGATCGGCGCACGCGCGCCGATCGCGCAATCCCGCCGGATCAGTTCAGCCCGCCGCTCACGACGAGGTGCTCGCCGGTCAGCCAGCGGGCATCGTCCGATGCGAGGAACACGGCCACCGACGCGATGTCGTCCGGTTCGCCGAGGCGGCCGAGCGGCGTCTCGCTGCGCACCTGCTTGTCGAGATCCGAGCCGATGAAGCCCGCGCTGTGCGTGCCTTCGGTCACGATCATGCCGGGGTTGATCGCGTTCACGCGGATCTTGCGCGGGCCGAGTTCGACCGCGAGCACGCCGGTGATCGCGTCGACCGCGCCCTTCGTGCCGCTGTACACGGCGCTGGCCGGCGGCGTGATGCTGGTCACCACCGAGCTGATGTTGATGATGCTCGCGCCTTCGCCGAGATGCTTGACGGCCGCCTGAGTGGTCAGCAGCACGCCGAACACGTTCGTGTCGAACTGACGGCGATAGTGCTCTTCGGTGATCGCTTCGATCGGCGCGAATTCGTACACGCCGGAATTGTTGACGAGCACGTCGAGACGGCCGTACGTGTCGATCGCCGTATCGACGATGCGTTGCGCGTCGGCCGCCTTCGACACGTCGCCGCCGACCGCGACTGCGCGGCCGCCCGCTTCGACGATCGCGCTCACGACCGCATCGGCGCCCGCCTTGCTGCTCGCGTAGTTGACGACGACCGACGCGCCTTCGACGGCCAGTGCCTTCGCGATTGCCGCGCCGATGCCCTTCGATGCGCCCGTGACGATCGCTACCTTGCCTGCCAGCTTGCTCATGATTTCATTCCTCGGTCAGAAGACGTTCGATGGTTGGCGCCGGCTGCCGCGCTGATGCGGCGCCATGGCAACCGGCCTGACTGGAAATTTACTTTGCGGCACCGCAGCGATAAAGCGGCCCGAAGCGAATTGACTGGCGGAGTTTGCCGAACAATCGGTCGCGCGCCGTCACCCGGCGCTCAGCCAGGCATTGGCGACTTCGCCGCCCAGGCCGTCGAGCGCGCCGTCGTAGACGATCCGTCCGCGCCCCATCAGCCGCGGCGCGAACTGCAGCCGCTGCTCGATCAGCAGGATCGCGACGCCGTCGGCCTGCAGCGCGGCGAGGCACGCGCCGACTTCGTCGACCGCGAGCGGCGCGAGCCCTTCGGCCGGCTCGTCGACGATCAGCACGCGCGGGCTGCCGGCCAGGGCGCGCACCAGTGCGAGCACCTGCTGCTCGCCGCCCGACAACCGCCCGGCTTTCACGTCCGCGCGCGCGGCCAGCAGCGGAAAGCGGTCGAACAGGCGGTCGAGCGCCGCGCGTTCGGCCAGGCCGCTAGCGCCGCGCAACCCGAGCCGCAGGTTGTCACGGACCGTCAGCAGCGGGAACACGTCGCGGCTTTCGGCCACGTAAGCAACGCCGTGCCGCGCGATCTCGAACGTCCTCGCGCCCGCGCATTCCGCACCGGCGATGCGCACCGAGCCGGCCGTGCGCACGAGCCCCATCACGGCCTTCGCGAGCGTCGAACGTCCCGAGCCGTTGCGGCCGAGCAGCGCGAGCGTCTCGCCCGGCGCGAGCGCGAGATCGACACCGTCGAGGACGGGCTGCAATCCGTACCACGCACGCAGGCCGCGAATGTCGAGCAGCGCGCTCATGCGCGGCCCTCGCCCAGATACGCGGCCCGCACGCGCGGATCGGCACGGATCGCATCGGGCGCACCGGTCGCGACCACCGTGCCGCGCACGAGCACCGTGATGCGTTCCGCGAAGCCGAACACCGCGTCCATGTCGTGCTCGATCATCAGCACCGTGCGACCCTGCGTCGTCGCGCGGATCAGCGCGATCATCCGCGCCGCCTGCGCGCGGCTCATGCCGGCCGTGGGCTCGTCGAGCAACAGCGTGCGCGCGCCGCTCGCGAGCGCGATCCCGAGATCGAGCGCGCGCTGTTCCGCATAGCTCAGTTCGGCGGCCGGCGTGTCGCGCCGCGCGTCGAGACCGATGTCGTGCAGCACGCGCGCGGCCGCGAGATCGACCGACGCCGATTCGCGCAGCCGGTTCCACCAGCGCCGCCGTTCGGCCGGCGCATGCAGCGCCGCGCAACGCAGGTTGTCGAATACCGTCAGCCGCGCGAACGCGCTGGTCTGCTGGAAACTGCGGCCGATGCCGAGGCGGCTCGCGACGACCGGCCCGCGTCCGCGCAGCTCGACGCCATGCAGCACGACGCGCCCGCGCGTCGGCCGCGTCGCCCCCGCAATCACGCCGAACAGCGTCGACTTGCCCGCGCCGTTCGGCCCGATCAGCGCATGACGCTCGCCGGCCGCGATGCTCAGCTCGACACCGTCGAGCACGGTCTGCGCGCCGAAGCGCTGCACGACGCCATGCAGCGCGATCGCGTTGCCGTTCATCGCGCATCCTCCCGCTTGCCGGCCTGCCCGCCCTGCACGAACCGGGCGCGCCAGCCCCACAGCAGCGTACCGATGCCGGCCGCCGAGCACGCGACGGCCCAGCCGGCCGGCGTATCGGCGTCGATGCCCCATGCGCCGAATGCGAGGCCCGTGCCGTCGTCCTGCGCGAAGCGCCACGCATAGCCGAGTTCGGCCGCGCAGACGATCGCGACGGCCCAGAACACGCACGCGCCGACCGCGCACAGCATCCGCCACCGCTCGGGCGCCGGGGCATCGCGCCGCATCGCCCGCGCGAGCGCCTGCGCGATGCCCGCGAGCCCGCGCGGCGCGGCCACGACGATCGCGACGAACAGCACGCCGAGATACAGCGCCCACGCCCGCGACACGCCCGCGACGCCGATGCTCAGCGCGGTCAGCACCGCCGCGCCGGCGGCCGGCCCGAAGAACGCGCCGGTGCCGCCGATCACCGCGGCGATCAGCACGGTTGCCGAGCGCGCCATCGATACGCTGTCGGGCGTCGCGATCTCGATGTCGATCAACGTCAGCGTGCCGGCGATGCCCGCGAAGAACGATGCGCACGTGACCATCGCAAGCCGCACGCGGCGCGGATCGGTGCCGAGCGCGGCGACGCGTGCCGGGTTGTCGCGCACCGCGTTCGCGAGCCGCGCGAGCGGCGTGCGCGTCAGCGCGTGCATGGCCCACGCCGACACGACGCACCACGCGGCGATCACCGCATACGCGTGCGCCGGCGCGCCGAAATGCCAGGTGCCCCACGGCGTGCCGCTCGCGCGGTCGATCGGCACGCCGCCGAGACCGCCGAACCACGCCGGTACGCTCCACGCGGCCGCCGCGACGCATTCGCCGAGCCCGAGCGTGATCATCGCGAACGCGGTGCCGGAACGGCGCGTCGCGAGCAGCCCCGCGACGAACCCGAATCCCGCGCCGGCCACACCGCCGACGAGCGGCAGCAGCGGCAACGGGCCGCCCAGATGGTTGAACCAGTGCGCGGCCGCGAACGCGCCGAGGCCCGCGAACGCCGCGTGACCGAACGACAGCAGCCCGGTCGTGCCGAGCTGCAGGTTGTACGACAGCGCGAGCACGACGAGCGCGGCCGTCTGCGCGAGATAGCCGAGCACCGCGCCATGCGGCCACAGCCACGCGGGCAGCGCGAAGCACGCGGCGAACAGCGCCCAGCGCACGCATCCGGCCAGCATGCGGCTACGCATCGGCACGTTCTCCGAACAGTCCGCGCGGCCGCGCGACCAGCACCGCGACGAGCAGCAGGTACGGCACCAGCGGCGCGAGTTGCGCGATCGACACCGCGGCCACGCTGTCAGGCAGCGCGATGCCGGCCCATTGCGCGAGGTCGCGCAGCGACGTGTCGCTCGCGGCCGCGAAGGTCTGCGCGAAACCGACCGCGAGCGACGCGACGAACGCGCCGCCGAGCGAGCCGAGCCCGCCGATCACGACGACCGCGAACACGACCGACCCGACGGTCTCGGCCAGCGCGGGTTCGATCACCGCGAGCGGCGCGCCGATCACCCCGGCCAGCGCGGCGAGCGCGGTGCCCGCGCCGAACAACGCCGTCATCACGCGCGGCACGTCGTAGCCGAGCGCCTCGACGGCCGAGCGATGCGTGAGCGACGCACGCACGACGAGCCCGATGCGCGACACGCGCAGCAGCGCGCCGAGCGCGACCAGCATCGTCGCGGACATCGCCATCATGAACAGCCGGTAACGCGGCAATGCGAGGCCGAAGACGGTCGCGGGTGCGCCGTCGAACAACCGCGGCACGGGCGCCGGCAGCGGCGCGAGGCCCCAGACGAGCTTCGCGCCCTCGCCGATCAGGTACGCGAGACCGAAGGTCAGCAGCAGCTCGCTCGTATGACCGCGCGCCTGCACGCGGCGCAGCAGCGCGCGTTCGCAGCCGGCGCCGAGCAGCCCGACCGCGAGCGGCGCGAGCACGAGCGCGGGCCAGAAGCCCGCGTGGGCTGCGATGCTGTAACCGACATACGCGCCGAGCATGTAGAAGCTCGCATGCGCGAAGTTCAGCACGCCCTGCACGCTGAAGATCAGCGTGAGGCCGGCCGACAGCATGAACAGCAGCAAGCCGTAGCTGAGGCCGTTGAAGGCCTGGAGCGCGAACGCGTGCACCGCGAGCCGTCAGACCGTGAGCGGCTCGAGCGCGGCGCGCAACGCATCGGGCAGCGGCACGGGGCGGCGCGTCGCGCGATCGACGTACACGTGCACGAAATGCCCTTGCGCGGCGGGCGACGCATCGCCTTGCGCGAACAGCCCGACCTCGTAGCGCACGCTCGACGTGCCGAGCTTCACGACGCGCAGCCCCGCGTCGACCGACTGCGGGAACACGAGCGGCGCGAAATAGTTGCACTGCGTCTCGACCACCAGCCCGATCGTCTGCCCGTGCTCGACATCGAGTACGCCCGCGCGGATCAGGTACGCGTTCACGACCGTGTCGAAGTAGCTGTAGTAGACGACGTTGTTCACGTGCCCGTAGACGTCGTTGTCCATCCAGCGGGTCGTGATCGGCAGGAAGTGGCGATAGGCGTCGCGCGGACGCGGCTGCGGCTTGTCGGACATGGCGATGGCGGTCAGGACGATGGGAGCGATGAGGACGACGCGCGGCGGCCGTAAGGCGCGGCACGGCGGCGGGAAACGCGCCGCCGTGCCGCGATCGCTCGCGGTGCGGCGGATGAAACCTTGCGGGCAGGCCGGCCCGTCACTGGCCCGGCCGGTCGACGAACTCGAAATCGAGGCCGCGCGCGCGCATCCAGTCGGCGAGCGCGATACCCGTCCCGGCACGCCACGGGCGCAGCAACGGCGGATCGACGAGCTTGTATTCGAGCAATTCCGGCGACAGCGACACCGAGCCCGACGCACGCACGTGGTACGCGATGATCAGCTCGTTCTTGCGGATGAATTCGTACACGCCGACGAGCGACACGTGCTCGGCCTTCAGCGCGGTTTCCTCGAACACCTCGCGCGCGATGCCGTCCTCGGGCGTTTCGCCGTTTTCGAGGAAACCGGTGATCAGCGCGAACATCCCTTCGGGCCAGGCCGCGTTGCGTGCGAGCAGGATCTTGCCGTCGAGCTCGACGATCGCCGCGACGACGGGCAGCGGGTTGTTCCAGTGCACATAGCCGCAGGTGTCGTCGGGACATGCCTGGCGAATGCGGCCGCCTTCATGTTCGGGATCGGCGCGCTCGGTCAGCGGGCTCGCGCAGCGCGGGCAAAAGCGGTAGTCGGCGGTGGTCATCGATGGGGATCTGGCGAGCGCCGGACGGCCGCCAGCCGGCTGCCCGCGCACCCGCTCGGCGCGGGAAAGGCTTCATTCTAGCGAGTTTGCCCGCGCCGCAGACGATCCGGCCCCGCCGGCGTCAGAATTGCCGGCGCCCGCGTGCGGCGGTGGCCGCGAAGCCGGCGGCGCCGGTCAGCAACGCGGCCACCGCGACCCACAGCGCGGGCGTAAACGACCCGGAATGCGCGGCCAGCGGCGCTGCGACGAGCGGCCCGAGTATCTGCCCGACACCGTACGAGGCGGTCGCATAACCCATCAGCCCGGCCGCGCGCTCGCCGTGCAGGCGCCGCGCCTCGCGCATCGCGAACAGCGTGATCGCGGTGAACGGCAGGCCGAGCAGCACGCTGCCGACCGAAAAGCCGGCCGCATTCGGCCACACGATTCCGGCTGCGATGCCGAGCGCCTGCGTCGCGCAACCGGCCGCCAACAGCAACCGGTTGTCCCAGTGCCCGGGCAGCCGCGCGGCGGTGATCGCGCCGATGATCAGCGCCGCGCCGAACATCGGCCAGAACAGGTCGGGCCACGGCGAACCGGCCGGCAGTGCGGCGCGCGCGATCACCGGCAGGAACGTCGCGGTGATGATGTAACCGAAGCCCGGTGCGCCGTACAGCCCGACGAGCCACGCGGCGTCCGCGCGATGGCTTCGCCTGCCGGCGGCAGGTGGCGTTGAAGGTACCGTCGCAGCTGCCGTCGCTCCGGCGGCCGCATGCGGCGCGGCGGCCGCCGGCGGCGCCGCGTTCGCCCGCGTCGTGCCGAACGTGCGCCAGATCGCGACCGACAGCACCGCCGACAGCGCCGCGAAACCCAGCCAGCCCGCCGCCGCGCGCTGGCCGGCCAGCGCACTGCCGAGCAGCCCCGTCACGACGATGCCGACGCCCGGCCCCGCGTAGATCACCCCGCTCCACTCCGGCGCATACAGCTCGGCCAGACGCCGCAATCCCCATTGCGACATGAACACGAACGTCCACGCACTGACGACGCCCGCGACGAAACGCACCGCGAGCCACACCGGCAGCAGGTGGCCGACGCCCATCGCGGCGGTCAGCAGCACGGTGGCCGCGAGCCCGAAGCGCACCATCCGCGCGGGCGCGACGCGCAACGCCGCGCAACTGACCGCACCGGCGAAGTAGCCCGCATAGTTCGCCGACGCGAGCCAGCTTCCGGCCTTCAGGCCGATCGAGCCGTCCGCAAGCATCAGCGGCAACAGCGGCGTGAACGCGAAGCGGCCGACGCCGAGTACGACGGCGAGGCCGATCATGCAGGCCAGCGCGGCCGCGCGGGCACGGCGGTCGGCCTGATCGGACGAAAGCACGCCGGCAGCGGCGGTCGGGGCATCGAAGCGGGACATGGCGGCAGCGGCCGGCACTCAGCGCGCCGGCCGGATCGGAAATCGGAATGTTTGCATCGTAGCTTGACCAAACGTTCTCGAAAAATGAATAATTGAGAATCGACCCATCCCTTGGAGAGAATCATGGATCTGGCCGCGCTGGCGATATTCCGGGCGGTCGTGCGCGAGAACGGCGTGACGCGTGCGGCGGCCAAGCTCAATCGCGTGCAGTCGAACGTCACGACGCGCATCAAGCAGCTGGAGGAAGAACTCGGCGCGGCGCTGTTCGTGCGCGACGGCCGCCGGCTCGTGCTGACGCCGGCCGGCCACACGCTGCTGCCGTACGCGGAGCGCCTGCTCGCGCTCGCCGACGAAGCGCGCGACGCGGTGCGCGAAGACACGCCGCGTGGCCGCCTGCGGCTCGGCACGATGGAAAGCACGGCGGCCAGCCGGCTGCCGACCATACTTGCGCACTATCACCACGCGTGGCCCGACGTATCGCTCGAACTGCTGACCGGCACGACGGGCTGGCTGATCGACCGGGTGCGCGACTTCGAGATCGACGCCGCGCTGTTCGCGCGCCCGCCCGAGCCGGCGTCACTGCCCGACACGTTCGAGACGGTGCCGATCTTCCGCGAGAACCTCGTGTTGCTGACGCCGCGCGGCCATCCGCCGGTGCGCACGCCGCGCGACGTGATCCTGCCGACGCTGATCGCGTTCGAGCGCGGCTGCACGTATCGCAAGTACGTCGAACAGTGGTATGCGGCACACGGCGTGAAGCCGGCGCGCGTGCTCGAACTCGGCTCGTATCACGCGATCGTCGCGTGCGTCGCGGCCGGCGCGGGCATCGCGGTCGCGCCGCGTTCGGTGCTCGATCTGCAACCCGAGACCGGCAACATCACCGCGCACACGATCCCCGACCTCGAAGGCATCGACACACTGCTCGCGTGGCGGCAGGGCTACGCGTCGGCGGCGCTCGCCGCGCTGCGCGATGCGCTCACGGAAGCCGCGCGGCCGCCTGGCGACGCGACGAAGCCGCCGGCGACCGTGACGGCCTGACCCGTGTTCGCGCGTCGCCGCACCGATCGACGCGCACAAACAAAACGACCCGACCGGCGCCTGCCGATCGGGTCGTTTTTCCATTCATGCGATGCCGTCAGTGACACGGCATCGCATCTATCGCGTCACGATCAGAGCCGCTCTTCGACCCAGCCCTTCACGCCAGCCAGCGCGCCCGGCAGGTTTGCCGGCTCGGTGCCGCCTGCCTGCGCCATGTCCGGACGGCCGCCGCCCTTGCCGCCGACCTGCTGCGCGACGAAGTTCACGAGCTCGCCGGCCTTGACCTTCTTGCTCGCATCCGGCGTGACGCCCGCGATCAGGCTGACCTTGCCGCCTTCGACGGCCGCCAGCACGATCGCCGCGCTCTTCAGCTTGTCCTTCAGCTTGTCGACCGTTTCGCGCAGCGTCTTCGCGTCGGCGCCGTCGAGCGTCGCGGCCAGCACGTACACGCCGGCCACGTCGACTGCCTGCTGTGCGAGCTCGTCGCCCTGGCTCGAGGCGAGCTTCGACTTCAGCGCGCCCAGCTCCTTCTCGAGCGACTTCACCTGGTCCTGCACCTGCGCGATGCGCTGCGTGAGTTCCGACGGCTGCGCCTTCAGCGCGGCCGCCGCTTCGTTCACGCGCGCGTCGAGTTCCTGCACGTAGCGCACCGCGTTGTCGCCGGTGATCGCCTCGACGCGGCGGATGCCGGCCGCGACGCCGCCTTCGACGACGATCTTGAAGAAGCCGATGTCGCCGCTGCGATGCACATGCGTGCCGCCGCACAGTTCACGCGAAAAGCCGAGGTCGAGCACGCGCACTTCGTCGCCGTATTTCTCGCCGAACAGCGCCATCGCGCCGCCCTTCACCGCTTCGTCGTACGGCATCACGCGCACGATGCCCGGCGCGTTGGCCAGGATCTCGTTGTTGACGATCTGCTCGACACGACGGATTTCGTCGTCGGTCATCGGTGCGTTGTGCGCGAAGTCGAAGCGGGTCTTCTCCGCGTCAACCAGCGACCCCTTCTGCTGCACGTGCGCGCCGAGCACTTCGCGCAGCGCCTTGTGCATCAGGTGGGTGGCCGAGTGGTTGCGCTGCGTGCGGGCGCGGCGATGCGCGTCGATTTCCGCGCGCAGCACGTCGCCGACCTTCAGCGCGCCCTGCTCCAGCGTGCCGTGATGGCCGATCACGTCGGCCTGCACCTTCAGCGTGTCGGCCACCGCGAAGCGCGTCGCGGCGTTCGCGAGCACGCCCTGGTCGCCGACCTGGCCGCCCGATTCCGCGTAGAACGGCGTGTGGTCGAGCACGACGACCGCATCCTGGCCGGTCTTCACCTCGTTGACCGACGAGCCGTCGACGTACAGCGCGACGACCTTCGCGTCGTCGAACGCGATTTCCTCGTAACCGTGGAAGGTGGTCTTCGCGCCCGTGTATTCGAGGCCCTGTGCGGCCTTGAACTTGCCGGCCGCGCGCGCCTGCTCGCGCTGACGCGCCATCGCGTCGTCGAATGCCGGCTCGTCGACCGTCATCCCGCGCTCGCGGCACACGTCGGCCGTGAGGTCGAGCGGGAAGCCGTACGTGTCGTGCAGCTTGAACGCGAGTTCGCCGTCGAGCACCTTGCCGCCCTTCGCCTCGACGTCGGCCAGCGCGCCTTCGAGGATCGACATCCCGTGCTCGATCGTCTCGAAGAAGCGCTCTTCTTCCTGGCGCAGCACGTCGGTCACGCGTTGTTCGGCTTCCTTCAGCTCCGGATACGCGACGCCCATCTCGGCGACGAGGTCGGCCACCAGCTTGTGGAAGAACGACCCCTTGCGGCCGAGCTTGTAGCCGTGGCGGATCGCGCGGCGCACGATCCGGCGCAGCACGTAGCCGCGGCCTTCGTTGCCGGGAATCACGCCGTCGACGATCAGGAACGAGCATGCGCGGATGTGATCGGCGATCACCTTCAGCGAGTTGTTCGTGAGGTCGCTGATCTCGGTCACGCGCGCGGCGGCCTTGATCAGGTTCTGGAACAGGTCGATCTCGTAGTTGCTGTGCACGTGCTGCAGTACCGCGGCGAGGCGCTCGAGGCCCATGCCGGTGTCGACCGACTGCTTCGGCAGGCGCGTCATGTTGCCCTGCGCGTCGCGGTTGAACTGCATGAACACGAGGTTCCAGATCTCGATGTAGCGGTCGCCGTCTTCTTCGGGCGATCCCGGCGGGCCGCCCCACACGTCCGGGCCGTGGTCGTAGAAGATTTCGGTACACGGGCCGCACGGGCCGGTGTCGCCCATCGTCCAGAAGTTGTCCGACGCGTAGCGCGCGCCCTTGTTGTCGCCGATGCGGATGATGCGCTCGGTCGGCACGCCGACTTCCTTCGCCCAGATGTCGTATGCCTCGTCGTCTTCCTGGTAGACGGTGACCCACAGCTTGTCCTTCGGCAGCTGGTAGACCGTGGTCAGCAGCTCCCACGCGAACTTGATCGCGTCGTGCTTGAAGTAGTCGCCGAACGAGAAGTTGCCGAGCATCTCGAAGAACGTGTGGTGGCGCGCCGTGTAGCCGACGTTCTCGAGGTCGTTGTGCTTGCCGCCCGCGCGCACGCTGCGCTGCGCCGTCGTGGCGCGCGAGTACGGGCGCGGGTCCGTGCCGAGGAAGACGTCCTTGAACTGGACCATGCCCGAGTTCGTGAACATCAGCGTGGGGTCGTTACCGGGCACGAGGCTCGACGAGCGGACGATCGTGTGGCCCTTCGATTCGAAGAATTTGAGGAATTTCTCGCGGATTTCGGCAGCTTTCATGGCGTGCGGGGACAGTCTGGCAAAGACGGCTTCAAACGCCGGCGCCCTTGGTGGGCGCTCGACGGCATGGATTCGGAAACGATCGATTATACGGGATCGGGGCCGGCTTCCGGGCAAAGCGCCGGCAAAGCGGCTCGGCCATCCGGACGGCCCGGCTGGGCCACCCGGATGGCCGATTCGCCTTAAGATGCTCGGCATGCCAATCGGCCCTGCCCGACAAGGCAGGCCAGCCATGAAAGGAGACGATTCGACGATGGGTGCCCTGAGCCATATCCGCGTGCTGGACCTCACCCGCGTGCTCGCGGGCCCGTGGTGCGCGCAGACGCTTGCCGATTTCGGTGCGGACGTGATCAAGGTCGAGCGCCCGGGCGCCGGCGACGACACGCGCCACTGGGGGCCGCCGTACCTGAAGGACGCGGACGGCGCGGATACCGCCGAGGCCGCCTACTATCTCGCGGCGAACCGCAACAAGCGCTCGGTGACGATCGACATCGCGACGCCCGAGGGCCAGCAGATCGTGCGCGAACTCGCCGCGCAAAGCGACGTCGTGCTCGAGAACTACAAGGTCGGCCAGTTGAAGAAATACGGGCTCGATTACGACTCGCTGCGCGCGGTGAAGCCCGATCTCGTCTACTGCTCGGTCACCGGCTTCGGCCAGACGGGCCCGTACGCGCACCGCGCGGGCTACGACTTCATCGTGCAGGGAATCGGCGGCTTCATGAGCATCACCGGCGAGCGCGACGGCGAGCCGGGCGGCGGCCCGCAGAAGGCAGGCGTCGCGATCGCCGATCTCGCGACCGGCCTCTATTCGACGATCGCCGTGCTCGCCGCGCTCGCGCACCGCGACCGGACCGGCGAAGGCCAGTACATCGACATGGCGCTGCTCGACGTTCAGGTCGCGCTGCTCGCGAACATGAACACCAACTTCCTCGCGAGCGGCAACCCGCCGGTGCGCTGGGGCAACGCGCATCCGAACATCGTGCCGTACCAGACGTTCCAGACGAGCGACGGCTGGATCATCGTCGCGGTCGGCAACGACGGGCAGTTCCGCAAGTTCGTCGAGGCCGGCGGCCGGCCCGAACTGGCCGACGACGAGCGCTTCGCGACGAACCCGTCGCGCGTGCGCCATCGCGACACGCTGGTGCCGATCCTCGCGGAGATGGTGAAGACGCGCGGCAAGGCCGACTGGATCGCCGTGCTCGAAGCGGCCGGCGTGCCGTGCGGGCCGATCAACGATCTCGACGAAGTGTTCGACAACGAACAGGTGATCGCGCGCGGGATGCAGCTGTCGCTGCCGCACCCGTGCGGCGCCGACGTGAAGCTCGTGCGCAACCCGATCCGGATGAGCGCGACGCCGCCGGACGCGCGCACGGCCCCGCCGCTGCTCGGCGCGCAGACCGGCGACGTGCTGCGCGACATGCTCGGCTACGACGACGCGCAGATTGCCGCGCTGAAGGCGAAGCAGGCGATCTGACGTGCCAGGCTCGCGCGATGGCGGACGGCCCGCCTACCGCGCGAGCGCGTCGAGCCAGCCGCGCGCGGCCGGCCAGTCGCCGAGCCCGCTGTCCGCGTTGATGTGGCCGCGCGGGCCGATTTCACGGAATTCACTGCCCCACGCGTGCGCGCAGCCGCGCGCGAACGCGAGCGAACCGTACGGATCGTCGCTGCTCGCGACGACGCAGGTCGGAAACGGCAGCCGCTCGTGCGGCACCGGGCCGAAACCGTGCGCGCCGGCCGGAAACGCCGGCCCGGCGGGATCGGGCAACGCGACGAGCAGCGCGCCGCGCACTTTCGCGAGCGCGGCCGGGCGCGCATAGCGCGTCGCCCACCATGCGGCGGTCAGCGTGCCGAGGCTGTGGCCGGCAATCAGTACCGGCCCGCGCGCGGCTTCGACCGCGCGGTCGAGCGCGAGACACCAGCCGTTGCGGAACGCGCGGTCCCAGTCGGGCATCGAGACACGCGAAAAGCGCGCATCGGCGCGCTCCCAGCGGCTTTGCCAGTGAAGCGGGCCGGAATTGCCGTAGCCCGGCAGGACGAAAACGAAGGGGTCGCTCATGGAGGGTTCGTCGACGAATGGAATCGTGATGTGGCGTCGACGAAGTGTCGCACACCCTCCTCTCCCTGATGCTGCCTGTCAAAATCCGGGGATGTGCGTGAAATTCATGCGGGCCGTGACGCGTTCAGACCGGCGTCACGACCGGCCGGCGTTCAGCGGCGCCCGCGTCGCGGGCATCCGCCGGCCGGGATCAGCGTACGCCGGCGCCGACCAGGCCGCCTGCCGCCGCACCGGCGACCGTGCCGACCGGGCCACCCGTGATCAGGTAGCCGAGCGCGCCGCCCGCGGCCGCGCCGATACCGGCATTACGTTGCGTATGCGTCATCGCGCATGCGCCGAGTTGCGACAGGGCCGCGACGATCACTGCGGTACGAACGAGAAAAGTGGTCTTCTTCATCATGGTTATTGGCTTCCTTCCGCCCGGAAAAAAATACGACTGGCGGCGTTGTATCGGTAAAGCCATCATAGGAAAACCCGAACGGCGCGGGCAATCCGATTTACGTCGTGTTACAGCCGACACAGACTCGATATATTGCGTTACGCATTGCGAACGCAGGGTGCCGGACCCGCAACCCGCGCGGGACGGACCCCGGTCAGGTAGAATTACAGGATTAAACCGGCGCGACGCGCCGACACAACCTGACGCCAACCGCATGAGCACCGAACGCAACGACGCCCCCGCGGCTTCCAATTTCATCCGCAACATCATCGACGACGACAACCGCACCGGCAAATGGGGCGGCCGCGTCGAGACGCGCTTCCCGCCGGAGCCGAACGGCTATCTGCACATCGGCCATGCGAAGAGCATCTGCCTGAACTTCAGCGTCGCGCGCGACTACGGCGGCGTGTGCCACCTGCGCTTCGACGACACGAACCCGGAAAAGGAAAGCGTCGAGTACGTCGACTCGATCGTCGACGCGGTGCGCTGGCTCGGCTTCGACTGGCGCAAGGACGCGGTCGATCATCAGTATTTCGCGAGCGACTACTACGACAAGCTGTACGAGTTCGCCGAGCTGCTGATCAAGCGCGGCAAGGCGTATGTCGACAGCCAGAGCGCCGATGAAATGCGCGCGAACCGCGGCTCGCTCACCGAAGGCGGCAAGCCGTCGCCGTTCCGCGGGCGCACGCCGGAAGAAAACCTCGACCTGTTCCGCCGCATGAAGGCCGGCGAGTTCAAGGAAGGCGAGCACGTGCTGCGCGCGAAGATCGACATGGCTTCGCCGAACATGAACATGCGCGACCCGGTGATCTACCGGATCCGCTACGCGCACCACTACCGCACCGGCGACGCATGGTGCGTGTATCCGATGTACGACTACACGCACTGCATCTCGGATGCGCTGGAAGGCATCACGCATTCGCTGTGCACGCTCGAATTCGAGGATCACCGCCCGCTGTACGACTGGGTGCTGAACGAACTCGCGGAAGCCGGCATGTTCACGCGCCCGCTGCCGCAACAGATCGAATTCTCGCGCCTGAACCTCACGTACGCGATCACCAGCAAGCGCAAGCTGCTGCAGCTCGTCACCGAAGGCCACGTCGACGGCTGGGACGACCCGCGGATGCCGACGATCGTCGGCGTGCGCCGCCGCGGCTTCACGCCGGAGAGCATCCACCTGTTCTGCGAACGGATCGGCGTGACGAAGATCGATTCGTGGATCGACATGAGCATCTTCGAAGGCGCGCTGCGCGACGACCTCGACGACAAGGCCGCGCGTACGGTCGCGGTGCTCGATCCGCTGAAGCTCGTGATCGACAATTATCCGGAAGACCTCGAGGAAGCGTGCACGGCGCCCGTGCACCCGCACCACCCGGATCGCGGCGTGCGTACGTTCCCGATCTCGCGCGAGCTGTGGATCGAGCGCGAGGATTTCGTCGAAAACCCGCCGAAGGGCTATTTCCGCCTGTTCCCGGGCAACAAGGTGCGCCTGCGCTACGGCTACGTGATCGAGTGCACGGGCTTCGACAAGGACGCCGAAGGCAACGTGACGGCCGTGCACTGCAACTACTTCCCGGACAGCAAGTCGGGCACGGAAGGCGCGAACACGTACAAGGTCAAGGGCAACATCCACTGGGTCAGCGCGAAGCATGCGCAGCCGGCCGAAGTGCGGATCTACGACCGCCTGTTCAAGGAGCCGCATCCGGACGCGGGCGGCGCGAACTTCCTCGAGGCGCTGAACCCCGATTCGAAGAAGATCGTGCAGGCGTACGTCGAGCCGGGCAACGGCGACATTGCGCCGGAAACGCGCCTGCAGTTCGAGCGCCACGGCTACTTCGTTGCCGACCGGGTCGATTCGAAGCCGGGCAAGCCGGTGTTCAACCGGATCGTCGGGCTGCGCGACAGCTGGGGCAAGCCGGCCTGACGGCCTGCTCCGCACGGCGGCGGGCGGCTTCGACAGCCGCCGTCGCGCGACCAATAAAAAACCGGCCCAAGGGCCGGTTTTTCATTGCGTGCATCGAAGCGGAACATTCACCCGCCCGACAACCGCCGATGCAGGTCCGCCAGCGACAGCTTCGTGCGAAACAGCCGCGCGAGGCTGCGGCTCGCATACGCGTCGATGTCGGCCAGCACGGTCCAGCGGTACGCGTCCATCTCGGGAATCATCGAGCCGTCGCGACGGCTCGGAAACAGCGACGTGCACGTGCACTGCGCGGGATCGATCTCGCCTTCGGCCACCCGCACCGCGAACAGGTGCAGATCCTTGTCGTGCCGGTACGCGAAGCGGCCGAGATCGAGCAGCCGCGCGGGCGCGAACTCGATGCCGGTTTCCTCGAGCAGTTCGCGCAGCGCGGCGTCGGCCGGCGTCTCGCCGGGCTCGCCCTGCCCCTTCGGGATATCCCAGTGCGTGGTATCCGTCGCGTGCGCGAGGAACACGCGACCCGCCGCGTCGAGGATCACGACGCCGCACGACACCGTGCGCGGCGCGCCGCCCCGCTTCATCGCACGCGTGCTCAGCGCTTCTGCAGCTGCCACTTGCCCGCGCCCGTCTTGCAGTAGACGGGCTTGAGGGTCATCGTCTGGCCCTTCGCGGTGACTTCGGTGGTGATTTCGCGGCAGGTCTTGCCATCCGTCTCGGTCGTGGCCGGCGTGAGCTTCGCGTCGATCTGCGTGCCGCGGCCGCTGCTCTGCCACGTCGTGACTTCGCCGTCCTTGCCCTCGTCGCGCGCCTGCACGACTGCCTTCGAAAGCGACGCACGGTCGGTCTTGCTGAAATAGCTGATCGGCGTGTCGTTCAGGAAGTTCAGGTTGTTCTGCGCATGGGCAGGCAGCATCGCGGCTGCGCACGCGGCGCCGGCCAGCACACGCGTGACGACGGAAAGGGATGCACGCATCGACATGTTGTTCTCCTTGGATGTTCGGTCGAACGGCGCGGTGCAGGCCGGCGAACCAGCACGCACCGCGCCCGTCAGCGAGCGAGCATAGCATGCGTGCTGCAATGTCTAGTGCCCGGCCGGCGCGGCCGTTTGCGGATATCCGTCAGTCAGCGTGCCGAGGAACGCGATCACGTCCTTGATCTCGGCCGCGTTCAGCGCCGGCGGCTCGCCGCGCTTGCGGTCGAACGGCGCTTCGCGGTTGATGTTCGGCCAGTAGCGCTTCGGCAGATCGTCGTAGATCTGCACCTTGCCGTGCACGACCGGGTAGAACTTCTCCGGATGGATGTCGCGCTCGACGTAGAAGCGCATCACGTCCTCGAGCGTGTGATACACGCCATTGTGGAAGAAGGTCTTGCGCAGCGCGACGTTACGCAGCGACGGCGTGCGGAACAGTCCGCAGAATTCGTCGCGGCCCTTCAGGTCGGTGCGCTCGGGGCCGCACGCGCCGAGATCGAAGAAGCGCGGGTCGCGGTTGACGGGCAGCGCGCGGTTGCGCGGCACCGCGATCGCGATCAGCCCGAAATCGCTGAACTGCGGCGGCGTGCCGTCGAGCGCGCGCTGGCTGATGTGGCAGCTCGCGCAATTGCCCTTCTTCTCGTCGTTGAACAGCTGCAGCCCGCGCAGCTCGGCCGGCGTGAGCTGCGCACGGCCCGCGAGATACGCGTCGTACTTGCTCGTATACGGCGAGAACAGCTCGGGCGTCTGCTCGAACGTTTCGAGCGCGCGCAACACGGCCTTGAACGTGGCCGCGTCGTCGTCGAGCACCTTCACGCCGAACACCGCCCGGAACTCGTCCGCATACGGCGCAGCCTTCACGGCCTGCACGACCTTCGCGGGCGAGCTGTTCATCTCGAACGGCGACGTGAGCGGAATGCGCGCCTGCTCGGCGCCCGTATCGACGCGACCATCCCACGTGAGGCCGCCCGTCGGGCCCGCGTCGACGCTCTCGTCGCCTTCGTCGTCGGAATCGTGGAAGTGCTCGGTGAACTGCGGCACGCCCTGCAGGTACTTCAGCGACGGCACCGCACGAAAGCCCGGCCGCTTCATGTCGTCGCCGCCGAACTGCACGGCGAGCGCATTGGGCGGCCCGAACGCGTGATCGGGGCTGTGGCAGGACGCACACGCCAGCTTGCCGGAACCTGACAGCGTAGGGTCAAAGAAAAGTTGCTTGCCGAGCGCCGTCATCCGGCGCACGCCTTCGTAAACTTGTGCCCGCGTCTGCGGCTGGTTCGTCGCGACCACGGCGCCGCTCGCGGCAACCGTTGCGGACGCAACCAGGCTCGCAGCGCCCGGCGCACTCGCCGCGCTGGCGGCTTGCGCGGACGGCGTGCCGGCACCGGGCTGTCCGTCACAGCCGGCAAGGGTGACGAGCGTGGTGGCCAGCGCGAATGCGCCGGCGAGATGCAGCCACGAACGCGCGAACGCGCCGGCTGTCGGTTGGCGAGGCTTCATCGATTCGTCGGAAAGTGGGTTCATGAGCGGCCGGAGTTTATGTCAGCCGCATGACCGTTACATGACGCCTCGCCGACAGCTAATCGAAAGGACGCCTACACCCGCCTGTCAAATCGCACCCTCAAAATGCGTGCAGCCGGACATGCCACGGTCACCTCGCGAACCGGCGGTACACGAATGCGCCGGTTCCCCACGCGACAAGAGAGAGATAGAGAGTACAACGGATGAAAAACCACGCCTGGATTCGCTTTACACCGATCGCCGTAGCCGCGGCCGCCGCCCTCACCGCCTGCGGCGGAGACGACGTGCAGCAGCAGGGCCTGTCGACGGTGAAGAACGTCGTCGTCATCTACGCGGAAAACCGCAGCTTCGACAACCTGTACGGCAACTTCCCGGGCGCGAACGGTCTGCAGAACGTGACCGCGGCCAGCGCGCAGCAGAAGGACCGCAACGGCCAGCCGCTCGCGACGCTGCCGAAGGTCTGGGGCGGCCTGACCGCGAAGGGCGTGACGCCGGCCGTGACGGAAGCGATGACGGCGAACCTGCCGAACGCACCGTTCGCGATCGACGATCCGAGCGGCTTCAACACGCCGATGAGCGTGACGACGCGCGACCTGTATCACCGCTTCTACGAGAACCAGATGCAGATCAACGGCGGCAAGAACGACATGTTCGCCGCCTGGGCCGACTCCGGCGGCCTCGTGATGGGCCACTACACGCCCGACGCGACGAAGCTGCCGCTGTGGAAGATCGCGCAGCAGTTCACGCTGGCCGACAACTTCTTCATGGGCGCGTTCGGCGGCTCGTTCCTGAACCACCAGTACCTGATCTGCGCCTGCGCGCCGTTCTACGCGAATGCGGACAAGAGCCCGGCCGCGGGGTCGATCTCGGCCGTCGCCGCCGACGGCAAGTCGCTGCAGCTCGCGACCAACTCGCCGGCGTCCGCACTCGACGGCATTCCGAAGTTCGTGAACTCGGGCAACCTGACGCCGGACTTCTACGCGATCAACACGATGCAGCCGCCGTATCAGCCGAGCGGCAACAAGGCGGCTTCCGGCGGCGATCCGAACCTCGCCGATCCGTCGGCCGCGTCGACGCTGCCGCCGCAGTCGCAGCAGAACATCGGTGACCTGATGACCAACGCCGGCGTGTCGTGGGCATGGTACGGCGGTGCATGGAACCAGGCACTGCAGGCCGCGCAAAGCGGCACGGCCAACGTGATCTACGGCCCGAACATGACGGCGCCGAACTTCCAGCCGCACCACCAGCCGTTCAACTACTACGCGAATCAGGCGCCGGGCAGCACGAGCCGCGCGCAGCACCTGCTCGACGGCGGCACCGACGGCAGCGAGTTCATCAAGGCGATCGACGCGGGCACGCTGCCGCAAGTCGCGTTCTACAAGCCGCAGGGCAACCTGAACGAACACGCGGGCTACACGGACGTGTCGAGCGGCGACCAGCACATCGCGAACCTGATCGCCCACCTGCAGGCAAGCCCGCAGTGGAAGAACATGGTCGTGGTCGTCACGTACGACGAAAACGGCGGCTTCTGGGATCACGTGTCGCCGCCGAAGGGCGATCGCTGGGGCCCGGGCACGCGTATTCCGGCGCTGATCGTGTCGCCGTTCTCGAAGAAGGGTTTCGTCGACCACACGCAGTACGACACCGCGTCGATCCTGCGCTTCATCACGCGCCGCTTCTCGCTGCCGCGCCTCGCGGGCCTGCAGCAGCGCGACGACGCGCTGAAGGCGAACGGCGGCCAGCCGATGGGCGACCTGACGAACGCGCTCGCGCTGTCGCCGAACCTGTAACGGCATCGCGACGAACGGGCCGGCGGCATCGCCGGCCCGAGCGCACGAAGGGCGGCCTCCGGGCCGCCCTTTTTCATGCGCACGCGTGCCGGTTACCAGCCGTACTTGAGCTCGACACCGACGTAATCGGCATTGTGCCCGCCCGCCTGCCGGATCGCATCGCCGACCTGGAAATGCACGGCCTCGATCGCACCGATCAGGTTCGCGGCGATCGTCCAGTCCGCGCGCAGCTGCACGTACATCCCCGTCCACAACCCGCCCTTGCCTGCCGTGCCCGGCACCACCACGTTGCCTTGCTGGTAGACGGCGTCGCCGGTCGTCTCGCGCCACTGGAAGCCGAGCGCGCCGAGCAGCGACAGGTTCGGCGACGGCTTCAGCGTCACGGACGGCTTCACGTGGATCAGGTTCGAGTAGCCCGTGAAGCCCGCCAGCGTGAAGTAATAGCCGTTCGGAAACAGCGGGTTGAAGGTGCCGACGCGGCCGTCGTGCGGATTGCGGTCACCCGACGCCGCATCGACCTGCAGCGCGACGCGCGGCGACCACGGCGCGTCGAGCCGGTAGCCGGCGATCGAGCCCACTGCCCACGCGCGGATCGAGCTGCTGCCGACCGTGCCCGTCTGCAGCATCGTTTCGAAGTCCCAGTCGAAGCGGCCCTGCGTACCGGTGTAACGCACGTCCCATACGTCGCGCCGCTCGGCACCGCTCGCGTCGAGAAAGCGCGCGTTGCTGCGGTTGTAGCGCGACCAGTAGCCCGACAGGTCGCCGGGCCCGACCGACTGCCGCTCGAAACGCACGCCGCTGAACGTGAGGTCGCGGTTCGACACGTCGTCGAATGCGGACACGGTGCGGTTCAGCACCGGCTGCGTCGCATACGCGATGAAACGCCACTTCTGGTACTCGTAGTCGGCCCACACCGCATCGAACGCCTGCCGCACGTTCGGGCCGTCGCGCGCGGCGATGAAGCGCTGCAGGTCGAACGCCATCTCCTGGCGGCCGACGCGGAACTTGAACGTGCCGCCGCCGAGCGCGCCCGTGTAGGTCGCGAACGCCTGTTCGAGATCGAGCGGATTCCTGTCGACCGGCGAGATGGTGTTCTTGCCGTACGCGCGATCGTCCTGCAACTGCACGAAGAACTGCCAGTGCTGGCCGAGATGCGCATCGGCATGCACTTCGACGCGCTGGATCAGGTACGTATCCGATTGAGCGGAGCCGATGCCGAACAGCGGCGCGTCGTTCGTTTCGAGGCGCTCGCGCAGGTTCACGCCGAGCGACAGATAGGAGGCCGGATCGTTGCCGAGCGGAATGTACTTCAACCCGTCGAGCGGCGCGCGCGGCACGCATGGATTCGCGAGCACCGACCAGTCTTCCTGCCAGCGGTTGAACAGTACGGTCGGCCGCTTGGCCGTACACGTCGACGCGGTGCCGTCAGAGGCCGGTGCCGGTGCCGGTGCCGGTGCCGCTGTCGTTGCCGTTGCCGTTGCCGTTGTCGTTGCCGTTGCCGTTGCCGTTGCCGTTGCCGTTGCGGTGGCCGCGAACGCAGCATCGGCCCCCGCGATCAGCAGACCTGCGACGACCGACGCACGTGCCGCACTGCCGAAGCGGCGCGCGCGGCGATTCCGTTCCCGCCACCGGCTCATGCGCGCTCCTGCTTGACGGTGACGGCCCCTTGCGACGCGCACAGCGCGAGCGCCGCCAGCGCGCAGACCGGCGCGAGCAGCGCCAGAAACCCGACGTAGCGGAACCCGAGCGCACCGCACGCCGCGCCGAGCGCGAACGCGACGATCGCCGGCAGCATCTTCGCGAAGCGCGCGCGTGCGGCCGCGCGCACGTTGTCGGCCGTGCCGGCGGACAGCATGTCGACGACGTCGAGGATCGCCTGCGTGACGTTGCCGGTCATCACGGTGTTCGGCACGCCGGCACGCGGGATCACGCGCGGATGCGCGTTCTGCACGCCCATCGCGAACGTGCCGACGATACCGGCCACGAGCGCCGGCAGGCTGTCGGGCTGCGTGACGGGCGTCGCCCACACGCCGGCCGCGCAGAAGCCGAGCAGCAGCACGGCCTGCACCGCATGCAGCGCACGTGTGCCCTGCCACGCAGGCCGCGCGGACATCGACCGCGCGATCAGACTGCTCGCGATCACGCCGCACACGAATGCGGGAAACACGCTGAGCTTCAGCACGACACCCTGGCCGAAGCCCGCGATGCCTGCGCCGATCAGCACGAAGTTGCCCGTCACGTGCGCGGTGAACAACCCGAACAGCGCGACGAAGCTCAGTGTGTCGACGAAGCCGGCCACCGCGGCAAGGATCGTGTCCTCGTGCTTCATCGCGCTGCGCCCGCGTGGATCTCGGCGACGTAGCCGCCCGGGAACTGCACGAGCGCCGCGTCGCGGCCGGCCGACGTGAACGCCGGCACGAGCACGGTCACGCCCGCGGCCTGCGCCTTCTTCAGCGTCGCGGCGAGATCGGGCACTTCGTACCCCGTCATATCGCGGCCGAACGGGTAAGGCAGATGGCCGTCGGTGGCGAGCACGGTCATCTTGCCGAAGCCCGATTCGATGCGGATGCGTCGGTACGTGTCGTTCGGCCGGCCGATCTCGACACCCGGCGCGTTGCGCACGTCGGACACGACCTTGCCGTGCGAGAACGCGACGAAGTCGCGCACGAGCGTGTCGGCGCTTTCCGGCGACACATACACGCGGTTCTCGGGCACCGTCTCCAGCGCGTCGTAGTGCGGCGCTTCGGTATGCCAGTACAGCTGCATGTTCACGCCGCCCGGCCAGCGGATGATCGCGTCACGCCCGATCGGATCGGGGAACGTGTCGACGACCACGTCCGCGCCGTGCGCGCGCGCCGACTTCACCGCGACGTCGAGATCGGTGACGAGATAGCCGGTGCGCTCCGCACAGAACGGATACGGGATCGGCGTCTTGAAACCGAACACCGAGATCGTGCCGACCGGCGTGAGCACGAGCTGCGACATCGTCTGGCTCGGCGTCGGCGTGACCTGGAATACGCCCTGCTTCGATTTCTTGCCGCCGAACGTCGCGACGAAGCTGTCGGTGAAACGGTCGAAATCGTCGGGCGACACGCACACGTGCGTCGTGTCGTACTGCGGGCCGACCGCGACGGCCGGTGTCGTGACGGCCTTTGCGACCGGCGTCTTCGCGAATGCGACAGGCGCGACGGCGAGACCGCCCGCGATCATCGCGGCGAGCAACACGGAACGAATGATTTTCATGAAGGGGTTTCCTGGTTGTTTTATCGTCATCGAGTGGTGCGGCCGTCGCCGGCCGCGTGCTTCGTATCGGCAAGCAGCGTCGCGAGCACGAGTGCCGCGATCAGTCCGAGATGCTCGAAAAAGCTGTTGAGCGCCATGAAGTGCTCGGCGCCCGTGCGGTTCCAGAAGTCGTTCGCCACCGCCATCGCGACCAGCGTCAACATGCCGAGGCTGCCGGCGCCGAGCCACGTGAAGCGGTTGAACACCACGCACAGCGAGCCGGCGATCTCGACCGCGATCGCGAGCGCCGCCCACAGCGCGGCCGGATGCAGACCCAGATGCGCCTGCTCCGCCACCGCGCCGTCGAAGTCCAGCGCCTTCGCGACGCCGCCGATCAGGTACGCGGACACCAGCGCCAGACGCACGAGCGGCAGGACCGCCGGCCGCGCCAGCAGCATGCGCACCCACGCCGGGTTGCCGACGCCGACGGAATGGGTCGGAGTCGCCATGTCAGACCGCCCAGCACGAACAGCCGAACGCGCCCCAGAAGCCCTTTGCATCCGACGTCGGCAACGCAGGCCCCCACGCACCGGCATGCGCATGGCCGTGCACGTTGCACGCGCTCGAACAGCCGCACGCGGCGGCCGCCGCTGCTGCACGCTGCAGCGGTGCGCCGTTGCGCCGCGTCGCCCCCCAACCGCCGTAACCGCCATACTCGCGCACCGGCGACCAGTCGGGCATCGCGGGCGGAATCGGCGCGTCGTGCGATGCGAACGGCCCCGCGCCCCACACGATCTTGCCGCCGACCACCGTCAGCAGCGCGGACGTGTCCACGATATCGTCCTCCGCGCATGTGAAGAAATCGCGATCCGGGACCATCAGGTCGGCAAGCTGACCGACCGCGATCCGCCCTTTCTTCCCCTCCTCGTTCGAGAACCACGTCACGTACTCGGTCCACATGCGCAGCGCGGTCTCGCGATCGAGCAGGTTGCGCTGCGGATACATCCGCAAGCCCCCGACCGTCTTGCCCGTCACGAGCCACGCGAGCGACACCCACGGGTTGTACGACGCGACACGCGTCGCGTCGGTGCCGGCCGACACCTTGAGCCCCTTGTCGAGCATCTTCGCGACGGGCGGCGTCGCCTCGGCCGCCTGCGCGCCGTAACGCTCGACGAAGTATTCGCCCTGGTATGCCATCCGGTGCTGCACGGCAATGCCGCCGCCGAGCGCGGCGATCCGGTCCATCGATTGATCGGAGACCGTCTCCGCATGATCGAAGAACCAGTTCAGTCCGTCGAGCGGAATATCGCGGTTCACCTTCTCGAACACGTCGAGCGCGCGGCTGATCGTTTCGTCGTACGTCGCATGCATGCGCCACGGCCAGCGGTTCTGGGCGAGCACGCGCACGACGCCTTCGAGATCGTCTTCCATCTGCGCGGGCAGATCCGGCCGCGCGACACGGAAATCCTCGAAGTCGGCCGCCGAGAACACCAGCATCTCGCCCGCGCCGTTGTGGCGGAAGTAGTCGGTGCCGTCGTGATACGTGACGCTCTTCGTCCAGTTCACGAAGTCTTCCTTCTCCGCGTTCGGCTTCTGCGTGAACAGGTTGTACGCGATCCGCACCGTCATCTCGCCCGCGTCGTGCAGCTTGCGGATCACTTCGTAATCGTCGGGATAATTCTGCGAGCCGCCGCCCGCATCGATCACGCCCGTCACGCCGAGCCGGTTCAGCTCGCGCATGAAGTGGCGCGTCGAGTTGTACTGATAGTCGAACGGCAGCTTCGGTCCTTTCGCGAGCGTCGCGTAGAGGATCGTCGCGTTCGGGTTTGCGAGCAGCAGCCCGGTCGGGTTGCCTGCTGCGTCGCGCAGGATTGTGCCGCCCGGCGGCTCGGGCGTGTCCTTCGTATAGCCAACCACCCGCAGCGCGGCCGCATTCAGCAGCGCGCGGTCGTACAGGTGCAGGATGAACACGGGCGTATCGGGCGCCACCGCATTGAGTTCGTCGATCGTCGGCAGGCGCTTCTCGGCGAACTGGTGCTCGGTGAAGCCGCCGACCACGCGCACCCACTGCGGCGCGGGCGTGATCGCGACCTGGCGCTTCAGCATCTCCATCGCGACCGCGAGCGAACGCACGCCGTCCCAGCGCAGTTCGAGGTTGTAATTCAGGCCGCCGCGAATCACGTGCGTGTGGTTGTCGATCAGGCCCGGCAGCACGGTGCGGCCATCGAGGTCGACGACCTGCGTCGCGCGGCCTGCGAGCGGTACGATGTCCGCGTTGCCGCCGACCGCGACGAAGCGGCCGTCCTTGATCGCGACGGCCGTCGCGACCGGGTTCGCACGATCGAGCGTCGTGATGCGCCCGTTGTGCAGGATGAGATCGGGTTGAGTATCGGTTGCGCTCATGAAGTGTCCTCGATGCGGTCAGAAGCCGAGCCAGTGACGGACCGGCGCAATCGCCTGCGCGCCGACCAGCATGCCGGCCAGGCCCACCAGTGCGATCAGCGGCGGTGCCGGCGAGCGCACCTTGATCACGCTGTATACGACGCCGATCAACACGCCGGCGCCCAACGAAAGTAGATAAGATTCCATAACGATTTTTCTCCCGGCCGGATTAGAATCACCTGCATCGCGCGCCCGCCTTCGCGGCACGTCGCATCCGTTTCGCTTCCCTGCCATTCATTCCGACCATGCAACTCCTTCCTGATCTCGAAGCCTGGGCCATCTTTGCGCGCGTCGCGGAGACCGGTTCGTTCGCGAAAGCCGCCGACCTGCTCGGCGTGTCGCAGCCGACCGTGTCGAAGGCGATCGCGCGCCTCGAAAAGCGTCTCGGCGCGATGCTGCTGTACCGCACGTCGCGCAAGCTGTCGCTCACGCCGACCGGCGAACTGCTGCGCGACCGCGCGATCCGCCTGCTCGCCGACGCGGAGCTGATCGAGAACGAAGCGTCCGCGCAGGCGCTCGAACCGCACGGCCTCGTGCGCGTGAACGCGCCGATGTCGTTCGGGCTACGCCACCTGTCGCCGGTGCTGCCCGCGTTTCTCGAACGCTATCCGCGCATCGACATCGACCTCGTGCTCACCGACCACATCGTCGACATCGTGTCCGGCGGCTTCGACGTCGCGATCCGCATCGCCGAACTCAACGATTCGTCGCTGCGCTCGCGCCGCCTCTGCGCAGTACGCCGGCCGCTCGTCGCGGCCCCGGCTTACCTCGACCGGCGCGGCCGCCCCGCGCACCCGCGCGACATCGAACAGCACGTGTGCCTCACCTACACGAACCTGCCGACACCCGAGCACTGGCGCTTCCGTCACCCGGCCTCGGGTGACGAAGTCGGCGTGTCCGTCCACGGACGGATTCGCACCAACAACGCGGACGTGATCCTTCCCGCGCTCGTCGCCGGTCACGGCCTGGCACTGCAGCCCGAATTCCTCGTGTGGGATGCGATGCAGCGCGGCGAGCTCGAGGAAGTGATGAACGACTGGAAGATCGCCGACATCAACGTGAACCTCGTCACGCCGCCCGGCATGCTGCGCGCCGCGCGCGTGACGGTGTTGCTCGACTTCCTCGCGGAGCACTTCGCGCACGCGCCGTGGGCGCTGCCCAACACCTGATCGCGCGATGGCCGATGGCAGGCGACCGCCGCATCCCGCGCGACGATCGCAGCCGGCGGCCCGTTACTTCGCCGGGACTGCCGCGAGCGACTCGTGCGGCGTCGCGGTGCGCTGCGCTGCCTTGTGGACCATCGTGTATGCGTAGTCGACCCCCATCCCGTACGCACCCGAGTGCTCGCGCACGAGCGACATCACCGCGTCGTACGTATCGCGGCGCGCCCAGTCGCGCTGCCACTCGAGCACGACCTGCTGCCACGTGACGGGCACGACACCGGCCTGCACCATCCGCTGCATTGCGAAATCGTGCGCGGCCTGCGACGTGCCGCCCGATGCGTCGGCCACCATGTAGATCTCGTAGCCGCCTTCGAGCATCGCGCACAGCGCGAACGTCGTATTGCAGACCTCGGTCCACAGGCCCGAGACGATCACCTTCTTGCGGCCGTTCGAGGCGAGCGCATCACGGACCTTCTGGTCGTCCCACGAGTTCATCGACGTGCGTTCGAGCAGTTTCTGGTTCGGGAACACGTCGAGCAGCTCGGGGAACGTATGGCCCGAGAAGCTCTCGGTCTCGACCGTCGTGATCGTGGTCGGAATGTTGAACGCCTTCGCGGCTTTCGCGAGCCCGACGACGTTGTTCTTCAGCGTCTGGCGATCGATCGACTGCACGCCGAACGCCATCTGCGGCTGCTGGTCGATGAAGATCAGCTGGCTGTTCTGCGGCGTCAGTACTTCAAGTTTCGGATTGCTCATGGCGCAAGGTGTCCTGTGAACGAAAAAAGGGGGGCCTGCCTCGACCGTGAAAACGGGAGGAGCCGGGGTACGTCGGCGCCGGATCGTCATCCGGCTCGAAATATTTAATCCGCAAACGCGCGGCGCGAACACCCAAGAAACGGAATCGATCCGATTCCGGAATCGATGCCCGATCGGGGCGCCCCGCCCTTTTTTTCTTCACGCAAACCCGATACGCTTTCAAGACCTTGACGACGTGCACTGCGCCGCTCGTCCGCCATCACGGGAGGCTCACCATGAAACCGTATTTCCTGTCGCTGCTCGCCGGCATCCTCGCCGGCGTCATCTACGGCGCACTCGGCGTGAACTCGCCGGCGCCGCCGATCATCGCGCTCACCGGCCTGCTCGGCATGCTGGCCGGCGAACAGATCCTGCCGGTCGCGCGCCGGATGCTGTCGGGCCACCGGCTGAATACCGCATGGCGCGACGCGCAGTGCAGCCAGCACATGTTCGGCGCGCTGCCGGGCGGCACGACGAACGACCGCAAGCCGTCGTGATGCCCTCTTTCACGACCCGCCGCGCATGACCAACGTCGAACTGTTCCATTACCTGCTGTTGTTGATTTGCGGCGCGGGCGCGCTCACGTGGCTCGCCGAACGGATTTCGATTCCGCCGGCCGTCGTCCTGCTGCTCGGCGGTTGCGTGATCGCGATCGCCGGCAAGCGCGTGCCCGACATGGACCCGGCGCTGCTGCTCGCGGCCGTGCTGCCGCCGCTGCTGATGTCGAGCGGGTTCTACACCGCGTGGAAGGAATTCCGGGAGCAACTGGCATCGATCGCGTCGCTCGCGCTCGGCGCGGTGGCGTTCACGACCGTCGCGGTCGCCCTCGCGGTGCATGCGGCGAACCCGGCGTTGCCGTGGGCCGCGTGCTTCACGCTCGGCGCGATCGTGTCGCCGCCCGATGCGGTCGCCGCGAAGGCGATCCTGCAACGCCACCCGCTGCCCGCACGGCTCGTCGCGGTGCTCGAAGGCGAAAGCCTCGTCAACGACGCATCGGGCCTGCTGCTTTACCAGATGGCCGTATCGGCCGCGCTCGCGGTGTCGATCACGGCCGCGAGCGCCACCGGCCTGTTCTTCTCGCTCACGCTGATCGGCATCGCGGTCGGCCTGGCGTGCGGCCATGCGATGAGCTGGGTGCTACCGCGCTTGCGCGACCCGATGCTTGGCATCGTCGTCACCTTCGCGATGGCGTGGGGCAGCTACGGGATCGCGGAGGCCGTCGACGGCTCGGGCGTGCTGTCGGTCGTCACCTGCGGCCTCGTGCTCGGCGTGCGCCAGCATCGCGTGTTCGACGCCGACATGCGGATCAAGGCGAAAGCGACGTGGGAAGCGATCGTGTTCGTGCTCGACGCCCTCGTGTTCATCCTGATCGGTCTCGCACTGCACGCGATCCTCGCGCGCGTGAACCACGAAGGCGCGGTGCTGATGGCCGGCCTGCGCGTCGCGCTGCCCGCCACCGCCGCCGCGATCGGCGCGCGTGTCGTGTGGGTATTCGTCGCGATGTGGCTGCCGGGCCGCCTGCGCGCGCCGCGCGCAGGTCACACGCCGTGGTCGTGGCGCGAAGCCGTCGTGCTCGGCTGGTCGGGCATGCGCGGCGTCGTGAGCCTCGCGGCCGCGATCGCGCTGCCGGGCAACTTCCCCGGTCGCGACCTGATCCTGTTCAGCACGTTCCTGTTGATCATCGCGACGCTCGTCGTGCAGGGCGGCACGCTCGCGCCGCTGATCCGCGTGCTGAAGCTGCGCCCGGCCGCGCGCCACACGATGTCCGAGCATGCGGTGCGTGCGCACACGTTCGGCGCGGCGCTCGCCGAACTCGACGCGCGCGAGCAGCGCGGATCGGATCTCGAACGCCAGTCGCTCGACCGCCTGCTCGCCGAATACCGCAACCGCGTCACGTTCAACGAACGCGCGCACCGGCAAGGCGCCGAGCCCGCCGGCGTGCGGGCCCGCATGCTGCGCGTCGAGCTCGAACTCGTCGGCGTGTCGCGGCGCGCGCTGCTCGACCTGCACCGCGACGGCAAGGTCGACGACGCGACGCTGCACCGCATAGAATCGGAACTCGATTTCGAGGAACTGCGGCTGCAGCGGCTGCTCGAACCGTAACGGCCGGCCACGCCGCCGGCCCGCCCCCTTTCCCCACCTGGAACTGCAATGAGCGAACTGTCCGTCGAAGCGAGCATCGGCTCGGTCGATTACCTCGTCCACTTCAGCGATGGCGTCCACCAGTGGCGCGCCGACGAACCGGCGTCGCTCGGCGGCGGCGATGCCGCACCGACGCCCGTCGCGCTGCTGCTGTCGAGCCTCGGCGCATGCACCGCGATCACGCTGAAGATGTATGCGCAACGAAAAGGCTGGCCGCTCACCGAAGTGCACGTGAAGCTCGCACACGAATCGGGCAGCGCGGGCAGCACGATCGTGCGCCGCATCACGCTCGACGGCGACCTGACCGACGAGCAACGCGAGCGTCTGCTGCAGATCGCCAACGCATGCCCGGTGCACAAGATCCTCACGCACCCGATCACGATCGACACGGCGATCGCCTGACGCTTTCCGCACCGACCACAAAGTCCCCATCATGTCCGCCTCGATCAAGACCCTGCTCACGCCGCGCGAAAGCGACATCGGCAACCTCGTCGTGCGCCGCGTGCTGCCCGCACGCGCCGCGCGCCTCGTCGGCCCGTTCATCTTCTTCGACGAAATGGGCCCGGCCGTGCTGCCGGCCGGCCGCGGCATCGACGTGCTGCCGCATCCGCACATCGGGCTCGCGACCGTCACCTACCTGTTCGACGGCTCGCTGATGCATCACGACAGCCTCGGTTTCCGGCAGAAGATCGTGCCGGGCGACGTGAACTGGATGACGGCCGGTCGCGGCATCGTGCATTCGGAACGCTCGCCCGACGAAGACCGGCCGCACGATCAGCCGGTGCACGGGATCCAGACCTGGGTGGCACTGCCGGTCGAGCATGAGGACACGACGCCCGCGTTCGTTCATCATGCCGCCGACACGCTGCCGTCGTTCACGCGCAACGGCGTAAACGTGCGCGTGATCGCGGGCACCGCGTTCGGGCTCACGTCGCCGGTCGCCGTGTTCTCGTCGACCCTCTACGCCTATGCGGAATTTGCGTCGGGCGGGCAACTCGCGCTCGATGCGGAGCACGACGAACGCGGCATCTATCTCGTCGACGGCGATCTGAGCATCGACGGCACGCCGCTCGCCTCCGCGACGATGGCCGTGCTCGAACCGGGCGCGACCGTGGCGCTGGCGAGCGCGAACGGCGCGCGCGTAATGCTGCTCGGCGGTGCACACCTGCCGGGCGAGCGGTTCATCGAGTGGAATTTCGTCTCGAGCGAGCGTGCCAAGATCGACGCGGCGCGTGCTGCCTGGGCCGCTCAGACGTTCGGCAAGGTACCGGGCGAAGAAAACGAATGGACCCGCCAGCCGGAACGCAAGGCGCAGTAAGCGGGGTCGCCCGCCCCACCGAAGACGGCCGGCACCCACGCCGGCCGTCGTTCGTTTACGGCGTCAACCCCATCAGCTTCGCGAGCGTCGGCCAGCGGTCGAGCGACTCGACGAATGCGCGGCGCGCCTGCTCGTCGACATAACGCTCGGGATCGAGCGCGGGCAGATGCCGCGCGAGACCGATCACGTCGTTCGGTTGCGACAGGCGATCGAGGTCGCCGTCGCCGGGAAGGATTACTGTTCGTCGATCCATACGCCGTCCGGAGTTTTCACCGCGTAGCCCGCGGCCGTCTGCATCGTCACCGTGCCCTCGTTCTCACCGACCATCCGCGTGCGCGGCAGGTCCGCCGCGTATTGCGCGAGGGTCGTGCCCGGCTTGAACGGACTGTTCGATACCAGGTTCGACAGCAACTGCGACAGCGCGAGGAAGCTGGTCGGCTGGTCGATCACGGTCGTCGCGCCGTGGTTGCCCGCAAAGCCGACTAGCCGCACGCCGACCGGCCCGTGCACGACGCGCGGCGTCGGGATCTCCCGCAGCCCCGCGACCTGGTTCTTGTCGCCGCGCAGCGCGGCACCGTGCTCGGGCACGAACACGATCACCGCACGACGGCCCGATTGCGCGATCAGGTCGGCAAGGTGGTCGAAGTCGCTCATCAGCTTCGTCGCGCGCTGCGGATACGAGTCGATACTCGTCAGCGAGCTGCCGACGACACGGTTGCCGTCGTGCAGGCTGATCGTGTTGTAGTACAGCGCGACGGGCCCCGGCACCGACGCGCGCTGCGCGTACCAGTTCGCGAGCGTCGAGTAGTCGTCCTTGATCGCCGAGCCGTCGAATGCGTGCATCGCAACGGGCGCGGCCGCGTTCGAGATCAACGGCGCATCGGGCACGCCGATGTTGTCGTGGATCACCTGCAGGAAGTTGTCGAAATGACCGTCGTGGTTCAGCAGCGACTGCACCGAGTAGCCGGCGCGCGCCAGTTGCGAGAAGAGATAGCACTGCTGCGGCGCGGGCTTGTACAGGTCCGCGTGCGCTTCCTGCCCGCAGCTCGCGCGCAGCACGCGGATCGCTGCCGGGCCGCTGTAGCTCGCCGCCGTGCTGAAGTTCGTGAACAGGTAGTCGAAGTGGCTCAGCATCGGGTGGTTGCGCACCTTGGCCGCATCGAGGTCGTCCCACGACAGCGAGCAGATGTGCAGCACGATCACGTCGAACTGCGCGGCCGGATCGTCGCCGAGATGACCGAACGCAACCTGCCGCTGCGACTCCTGTGCACGGAATGTCGCGAGCGCCGCGTTGTGATCCTCGGGCTGGTCGGCGCGCGTGGCGCCCGTTGCGTTTGCCTGCTGCTGGGCCGGCGCGACGACGCGTGCCATCAACCCGTTGCCGGCCTGCCACAGCGGCATCACGATCAGCACGGCCAGCACGAACGTCGCGACGCGCAGCCAGCGATTGACGATGAAATAGACGATCAGCGCGCCGACGACCGTGAGTACCAGCAACGGCGGCAGCAGGCGCGGCAGCAGTTCCATCCAGTAGTCGAGGCGGAACGTGCTCACTTCGCGCGCGGCATCGACGAGACGGGCCAGCGGCGGCGCATGCATTTCGCGCGCGAGCAGCGGCACCGCGATCGCGATCGCCACGACCTGCCGGACGATGCGCCACGCGCGCTGCCGGATCGGCGCGCTTGCCACGAGCGCCACCGCGAACGCGAGGTTTGCGAGCCAGAACGGCTGCAGGTGCCCGGTCGCGAACAGCGCGAACTTCAGGATGAAATACAGATTCCAGAATGTCATCTAAACCGCTCCATGATGAGCGCCGCGTCAGTCGCGCGCCCGATCGAGTTTTGGCGCGAGCATCGCCTGCACGCCGCGCGCCGCACCCTTCCACATCCGTACGTAACCGTCGAGCCCGATCCGCAGCACTTCCTTCAGCCCGCCGAGCGGCGTGTCGAGACGCTCTCCTTCGTGCCAGTCGAGCCACGCATCCGCGCGGCCGAACGTGCACTGCACGAGCTGGCGTTCCTGTTCGAGCGTCAGTTCCTCGAAGCTCACGCCGACATGGGTCGGTGTCACACGGGTCACGCGGACCGAGAACGGGAACGCCCGGTCGCCGCGCGTCACGCACACCGTCACCGTGTCGCCGACGGCGAGCGGCAGCCCCGGCACCGCTTCGAGGCCGAGGCCACCGGTCGAATAGTCGCTCGTGAAGCACGCGGCGGTCGACCCGTCGGCGAGCACCAGCATGGCCGGCACGCGCATCGCGATCCGGTGCGTGACGCGCACCTGCTTGGTCTCGCGCGCGACGGCCAGCGCCGCGCCGAGCATCGCGAGGTTGTACACGGTCCAGCCGAGCGTGATCAGGATCGTCGACGCCTCGTCGCCCTGGTCGGCCACCAGCCGCCACAGGCCGGCGAGGATCGCGAGCACGTTCAGCCCGAACAGCACCAGATACGGTTTCGACGTCGACCAGTCCACATAGCCTTCGTCGATCTTGCCGCCCTTGTCGGTCACGTTGAACTTGCCATGCTTCGGGCTGAAGAACGCAACGGTGGTCGGCAGCGCGATGTACCACGCGAGCACCGATTCGTAGACCTCGGCCCAGAACGAATGGCGGTAGCGTCCCTGCATCCGCGAGTTCGCGACGTTCGCGAGCACGAGGTACGGGATCACGTAGCTCGCGAGCGCGAGCGACGACGCGTTGATGAAATACAGGTGGAAGAACAGGTACGCGAGCGGGATCGTCAGGAACACCAGCCGCGGAATCCCGTAGAAGAAGTGCAGCATCGCGTTGCCGTAGCAGATCCGCTGGATCAGGCCGAGCCCGCGCCCGAAGAACGGGTTGTCGATGCGGAAGATCTGCGCCATCCCGCGCGCCCAGCGCGTGCGCTGCTTCACGTGGCCCGCGAGGCTTTCGGTCGCGAGGCCGGCCGCCTGCACGGTCGGCAGGTACGCCGACGTATAGCCGCGCCGGTGCAGCTTGAGCGCCGTGTGCGCGTCCTCGGTCACGGTCTCGACCGCGACGCCGCCGACCTCCTCCAGCGCGGTACGCTTGAGCACCGCGCACGAGCCGCAGAAGAACGTCGCGTTCCACAGGTCGTTGCCCGACTGCACGAGGCCGTAGAACAGGTTGCCCTCGTTCGGGATCTCGCGGAACGTGCCGAGGTTGCGCTCGAACGGATCGGGCGAGAAGAAATGGTGCGGCGTCTGCACGAGCGCGCACTTCGGGTCGCGCAGGAACACGCCCATCGTCGTCTGCAGGAACGAGCGCGTCGGCACGTGATCGCAGTCGAAAATTGCGATGTATTCGCCGTGCGTCTTCGGCAGCGCGCGGTTGATGTTGCCGGCCTTCGCGTGGCGGTTGTCGTCGCGCGTCAGGTAATCGATGCCCGCCTCGGCCGCGAACGCCGCGAACTCGGGGCGCCGGCCATCGTCGAGCAGGTACACGCGCAGCTTCGCCGTCGGCCAGTCGATGCTCTGCGCGGCGAACACCGTCGGCTTCACGACCGACAGCGGTTCGTTGTAGGTCGGGATATAGATGTCGACGGTCGGCCAGGTGTCGGGATCGTCGGGCAGCGGCACGATCGGCCGGTCGAGCGGCCACGCGGTCTGCACGAAGCCGAGCAGCAGGATCATCCACGTATAGGCTTCGGCGCCGTACAGCAGGTAGCCCGCGACGGCCTCGACCGGGCTGCGGAAATCGAGCGTCTGCGTCGTGCGCCACCATACGTAGCGCACCGTCGCGAGCAGCGCGAGCGACGCGAGCGCGAGCGTCGGCAGGTGGCCCGGCAGGCGGCGCAGCGCGAGCGCCAGCACGGCGACGATCGCGAAGAAGGCGAACTGCGCACCGGGCATCAGCGGCGACATCCCGGCCGCGGCCCACAGCACCGCACCGGCCACGAGCAGCAGCGGCGCGAGCCAGCGGTGCCGGCCGACGCCGTTCGCGCGCGCATCGAGCCACCCGCCCCAGCGCACCCACGGCAAACGTTCGAGCAGCGCGTTGATGCGCCGGGCGACCGCGCGCCCGGCCACGTAGACGGGCACCACGTATTTGTCGAACCACGCGAGCGGATCGCGCGCGGGCCGGCCGTCGGCCGCGCGCGGCGCACGCACGATCGCACGCCACAGCCATTCGCGCACGCTGAGCGGCTGCAGCACGCCCCAGTCGTGCGCGAGCCGCAGGAACCCGACGCGCACCCAGCGGCGCACGTGATCGGGCCGGCCGGGCGGCGGTGCGTGGAAGAACAGCCGCACGAGCCAATCGACCAGCGTACGTTCCGCCGGCAGCCCGATGCCGCGCGCGCACCAGTCGGCCGCACGGCGGCCGAGCGTGCGCAGTCGCGACGCGAACGCGGCCTTCATCGCACCGCTCCGGTGCGGCCCGCGGCGACGGCCGTCAGCCACGCATGGACCCAGTTCGCGATGCCGTTCAGGTCGTGCGACACCTGCGAATACGGGGCGTCGTCGAAGATCCAGCTGCCGCGCGCTAGTGCTTCGGGCACCGCCGCATCGACGTGGATGCGCTGCTCGAGCATCGATGCCGGCCCCGCGACCGCGCGCAGCATCGCGAGCGCGTCGCGCTGCATGTCGCGCGCCGGGTTCAGCCGGTTCACGACGATCTGCAGTTCACCCGCGCCGGCCCGGAGCGCACCGAGCCGCGCGGCCGTCGTCGCGCAGGCGATCGGCTCCGGCGGCACGACGACGAGCGTCAGGTCCGCGCAGCGAATCGCCTGCTCGGCCTGCGGCGACGGATAGCGCGCGGTGTCGACCAGCACGACGCCGTCGGCCGGCAGCCCGATCTCGTCCAGCGCGCGCGACAGCCACGCGGGATCGGCCACGAGCCGCGCATCGCATGCGGCCGCACCGGCGGCATCGACGTGCCCGTACGGCACGAACAGCACGCCGTCGGCATTACGCCACGTATGCGCATGCCACGGCTCGGCGCCGCCGAGCACGCTCTGCGCGAGGCCGTGTTCGGCCAGCGTGTCGAGGCCGAGCGTCGCGCCCATCAGGTTCTGTGGATCGAGTTCGACGGCGACGACCGGCCGGCCACGGCGCGCGAGCAGCACCGCGAGCGCGGCCGCAAGCGTCGTGCGGCCCGCGCCGCCGGTCGTCGACGTAATGGCAATCGTCTTCATCGCGCCGCCTTGTCGGCGCCGGCGCCGGGCAGCAACCGGCCGCGCAGCGCGACCGGCACGAGTTCGCACGGCACCGCGCCGTGCCGGTCGATCCCGCGCGGGGCATGGAAACCACGGCCGATGCCGAGGTGCTGCGCGACGATCCACACCGGCACCGCAACCACGATGCCGACGATGAAACCGGTGACGAGTACGGCAATCATGCGCGCTCCTGCTTGCGCAGCGGCATCACGCTGCGGGTGGCGCCGCGCGCACGCGCGGCGGGAATGACGGGATGCGGCGCCGGCGCGTCGACGGCTTCGGGCGCCGGCGTCTCACCGATCGCCTCGAGCGCGACGATGGCATCGATTGCTTCGATCGCCTTGCTTGCTTCGGCCGGCGTCACGCCGAGATCGGCGCCCGCGGGCGGCTTGCGCACGCTGCCCGCCGGGTGCGTCGCCGCGAACAGGTCGCTGTAGTCGGCGATCGGCGCACGCCGGTTCTCGGCCTTCAACGCATCGAGCTCGGAGTTGATGCTGCCCTGCCCAAGACACACGACGCGGTCGGACAGCGTATCGACCGGCACGTCGAAGATCCGCGCGAGCGCGTCTTCCGCGTCGACCGGTTCGCACGCGAACAGGAACACGAACAGGTGCCCGGGATCGGCCGTCACGACGTCGCCCGCGCGGCGTGGGCGGCAGTGCCGCAACGCGTCGACGTGCGACACGCCCGGCAGCAGCGTGATCTTCGCGAGCGTGTGCGGCAACGCGAGCACGGCGCCGCGATCGAGCACCGCGCGAATGCGCAGGCAGAACGCGCCGACCGGCAAATAGCCGAGCACCGAGTCACCGAGCGCGGCCGCGAGCGCCGCGCGATAGTCGGGTGCGACAGGCCGCGCGTAGAGCTGGCCACGCAGCGCATGCACGGCGGCCTGCATTCGCGAGACCGGCAAATCGCGCGCGACGACGCGGTTCGCGCCGACGCTCAGCACGAGCATCTCGAACTGCTGGCGCAGCACTTCGCCGCGCTCGACGACCGCGATCTTCAGCGCACCGCCGCACTGCCGGCGCAGCGCATGCACGTCCGCGCACAACGCCTCGAGCTGCGCATGCGAGCGGAACGCGAGCACCGCGGTTGCGGCCTGGGCGTGCGCGCAGGCCGCGACGACGGCTGCGTTGTCTTCGACGACTTCCCAGTCGCCGGGCATGCGATTCGTGCCGTCGAGTACCGCGCGGCTGACGATGACACGATCCTCGTCACTCGCGAGCTTCATCCGGTGCGCCGGTTCGGTCGCACCGCCGTCGATGCTCGCCGACAACCGGCCGCCCGGCGCAAAGCGCAGCGGCCGCACTTCGCCGGCCGCGAGCGTGTCGCCCGCCCGCCAGAAATCGACGATCCACAGCAGTTCGCCGTGCGTGCGCTGCAACTGTGCGACGCCCGAGCAGATGCCGTGGAAGCCGCTGCGCGGCGTCCGGTCCGCATCGCGCACGAGCGGCGCATCGTCGGTGCGCGCGTCGTCGCCCGCACGCGCCGCTTCGGGGTCGAGCAGCAGCACGAGCGCGATCCGGCGCGTGCGGCACCAGTCGGCCAGCGCGTGTGCTTCTTCCGCGAGTGCGACCGGATCGTCCCAGCTGAACCAGCGCTGGGCCCCTTCCACGAAATACAGCGAACGCGCGCGAAAACCGTAGCGCTTCATCGCGCGCAGGCCGCCGGTCAACCGCGCGAACGGGCCCGGTGCCGCGCGGCGCGGCGCGGCGCCGGTCGTGCCGGCGCCATCGTCGGCCGGCTCCGCGGCCGGCGGCATCGCCAGCACGTTCAGGTTGCGCGGCCAGCCGGCCGGCTGCGCGCCGCCCGCGAATCCGAGCGCGTCCATCTGGTCGGCCACGCGTGCCGCATCGCGCGCGAGCACGACCGTCACGTCGCGCGTGCGCGCCTGCCGCGCGCTTTCCCAGACGAGCGCATCGCACGCCGGCGTGCCGCCGGCCGCATAGATCGCGTACAGGCCGCCCGCCTCCAGTTGCGTCCAGGTGTCGGGCAGGCCGTCGATCGCGAGCCGGCTCAGCGTGCCGACGCGGCCGCCAGCCGGCCCCATGCGCAGCAGCGCGCGCAGGCGGCCCAGCAGGCCGGCGGCGCCGAGCGCGGGACGGGTGGCATCGATTTCCGTATTCACGACGTTCCCCTAGGGTCTGTTGCCATCTGGAACACCCATGCGTTGCCGCGAAAACGGCCGCTCGCGCGGCGCGTGACGCCACGAATACCGACGTATTCGCAAGGCGCGCAACGCGACGAGCAGCCGTTCTCGCGGCAACCCCTGATCAAAAAATTCATTCCGCGGGAAGGCCCGAAATCGCCCGTATGGCGGCGTCGCTCGTCGCTTGTTTGGCGCGGCCAACCGGCGCGCCTCACTTCCTGCCCTACGCCCCGCCGGAAGTCCCGTTGCGGGACGAGCGATTTCGGGCATTCGCATGTGTGTTCCATACGGAAACAGCCCCTAGTAATCCGAATAAAGCCGCACCGGCGTCGGCGTGACGAGCCAGCTGCGCTGCGCGCGCGCCTCGAACGCATAGCGCAGGTACACGAGCGCCGAGCTCGGCGCATAGTCGTGCGACCGGTCGATATGCAACTGCGCGCCGACACTCAGGTGCGGATTCACGCGGTACTCGACGATGCCGTTGAAGCCGTATGAGAACGACACGCCGCGCGTCGAGCTGCCCGCGTACACGAACCCGGCCGCGACCTGCTCGGCCCGCAGGTCCTTGAACGTCGGGTAATACAGCGAATCCTTCTCGTAGCTGTTCGAGATCCCGCCCGTGAAAGTCAGGTCCCACGACAGCGCATCGTGGCGCCCCGCCCATTCGATCGGCACGCCGAGCGACAGGTAGCGCTGCGGGCTGTAATAACCGCCCTGCCCGTACGTGTAATAGCGCAGGTTCTGCGCGTAGTGCCACGCGTTGCCGACGAGCCCGGTGCTGACCTTCATCGTCGCGCGCTCGTACACGGGCACCGTGAAGCCGGTGCGCAGCGTGACTTCCGCGTTGCGTTCGACGTTCCGGCCAGACAGCACGCCCGCGCCGAGTTCCGCGAACAGGTTCGTGCGGCCGACGTCGACCGACGCGCGCAGGTTCACGCCGTCGCGGCGCACGCCGCCCCAGACCGCGCCCGACCACGGGTCGCGCATCCCCGCATACGACAGCACGCTGCTCGTTTCCGGTCGCCGCGACGCATTCACGCTGAAGCTCGCCGGGCCCGCTTCAAAGCGGTAGCGCACGCCGCCGACGAGGTAGTGCACGGGAAACCCGAGCGGCGACGTGCCCAGATCGAAGCGCCATGCGTCCGACAGGTAGCCCGCGCCGAGCGCGACGCCCGTCATCGACTGGTGCAGCGAGCCCGGCGGATTCGCAATCAGGGCGGCGGCCGGCTGATTCAGCTGGAATGGCGGCGGCAGCCCGTTCAGCCCCTTGAGCGCTGCGTAGGTGCCGAACGTCTGCAGCGAATACGCGTTCGGGTCGCTCGTGTCGAGCGTGCCCGGATCGAGATGCACGGTGTCGATCTGCGCGAACACGTGCCCGTCGTAACGGATCGGCATCTGCAGGTAGATCGGCACCTGCTGCGCGCGATACGACGAGATGCCTTCGTCGCCCGACTTGTACGCAGGCGTCCAGCCGGTTTCGATCTCGGGATTGCGGCGCTGCTCGAGATCCGCGAACGCGGCCTGCGCGGGCGTGAGCCCGTCGCGGCCCGGGCTCACGCCCGTCGCGCGTTCCTGCGACTGCGACAGCCGGTACAGCGACGCCGCGTCGTCGTAGCGGCCCCGTGCCTCGGCCACCCGCCCGGCCGCGACCGTCACGTCGGCGCGCTCCGGATACGCGGCGTGCAGCCGGTCGGTCACCTGCGCGGCTTCGTCGGCGCGGCGCAGCGCGTTCAGGCGGCGCACGGCCGACAGTTGTGTGTCGACGTCGTCGTCCGGCGTGCGTGCGAGGACCGCCTGCACACGTGCAAGCGCGGCGGCCCGGTTGCCGCTGTCCTCGTCGATCCGTGCAAGCGCGAGCTGGGTATCGGCGTCGTCCGGCGTGCGCGCAACGACCGGCGCGAGCGCGTCGCGCGCCGCGCCGTAATGGCCTTGCGCGCGTTCGAGATCGGCCAGCTCGAGCGCATGGCGCGTGTCCGCGCGGCCGGCCGGGCTCGCGCGATCGAGCAGTGTGCGCGCCCGTGCATAGTCCCGCTGCGCGATCGCGTCGTCGGTCTGCCGCAGCACGAGCCGCAGCGACTGATCCTCGAGCCGCGTCGTCTGCGCAGGCGTCAGCGACGGGTCGCGGCGCAGCGTATCGAGCCACGCGGCGAGCGCGTCGTCGCGCCCCGCGCTGCCGAGCAGGTCGCCGTAGCGCAGCCGCACGTCCGCATCGGCTTCGCGCGGATGCGCGGCGATCCAGTCGTGCAGCGGTGCAAGACCGCGATCGGGTTCGCCCGCGTCGATCCACTGCGCGCCAATCGCGGCGAGCATGTCGGGATCGTCCGGCGCGCTCGCCTGCGCCTGCGCGAGCGACGCGGCAAAGGCCGTGCGGTCGCCGCGCGCGAGCGCGCCGCGTGCGTCGGCCAGCGCGCGTTCGGCTTCGAGCTTGCGCGCAAGCGCCCGCATCCCGTCCGAACGATGCGCGTCGTCGACGGGAGCAAGCGCAGCCTGCGCGCCCGCGACATCGTCGAGCGAATGACGGTACAGCGCGGTCGCGTAGCGCATCTCGGGCGTATCGCTCTGCGCCAGCCCGTCGTCCATCACCGTGCGGCCGAGCTGCGGCAGCCCCATGTCGCGATAGAGGCGCGCGAGCGCGAAACGCGTCCACGCCGCGTCGGGCGCCGCGCGCACGGCCGCTTCGTAGCGTTGCGCGGCGGGCCCGCGCTCGCCCTTGTCGGCCAATGCGCGCGCCTGGTTCGCGAGCAGGTCGGCCCGCAGGCCGTCGAGTGCGCGGCGATCGTCGTGCCCGGTCACACGCCCTTGCAGCGCGTCGAGCAGCGGGCCGATCTTGTCTGCGCGGCCGGTGTTTTCATACAGCGTGGCCGTGCCGCGGATGGCCGACAGGTTCGGCGAACGCGCGGCCAGCAACTCGCGCAGCAACGGCTCCGCGTGCGCCCAGTCGCGCTGGGCGAGCAGCGCATCGGCAAGTTGCAGCTTCGCGTCCGGGCTGCCCGGTTGCATCGCGAGCGCCGCCCGCGCTGCACGTTCGGCATCCTGCGGACGTCCCGCATTGGCCGCTTCGCGGCCTTGCGCGAGCAGTCCCCAGAACTGCGCGGTACGCGCGAGGCTTTGCCATTTGCCGCGCTGGTCGGTCGCGAGCGTCGCGGCCCGCGCGAACAGCGTGCGCGCTTCGTCGTGCCGCCCTTCGCGCAGGCGCAGCAGGCCGAGCCCCCCGACCGCATCGGCATCGTCCGCGCGCGTCCGCGCGGCCCGCGTGAGCAGTGGATCGGCGGCGGCCAGGTCGCCGCGCGACAGCGCCTGCAACCCGCGCTGCTGCGCAATGTAGTCGGGATCGCGTTCAAGACGGCGCTGTGCATCGCGCTGCCGATCCAGTGCCGTGATGCGGTCGCGGAATTCGGTATCGTCCGGCACGAGCGCGAGATACGCGCGCAACGCATCGAGATACGCGGGATCGTTACCGGCCGACTGCAACACGCGGCGCCACAGCGCCATCGACTCCGTATGGTCGGCATCGGCGCGCTGCGCGAGCGACCATGCAATCCGGTTCGCTTCCGGGCGCGTGTCGGCGCGCTGGTTCAAGAGCCGCGCGAGCGCCATCGACGCGCTCGTGTCCTGCGGATCGGCCGCGACCGCGCGACGCAGCGCGGCGATCGCCGGCTCGCGGCCACCCGGCCCATTCGACACGATCTGGTAGTACTCGGCGCCGAGCGCACCGGACGGCGCGCCGTTCGGAAACAGCGCGACGATCCGCCGGGCCGCCTCGTCCGCACGGCCGCTGCGCGCGAGCAGGCGGATCTGCGCCATCTCGCCGCGCCCGCTCGTCGCGACGCGGTATTCGTCGGCCACCCGCCGCGTGGCGGGCGCATTCGGCGACTGCGCCTGCAGGCGCGCGAGCGATGCCTGCGCGCCTTTCGCGTCGCCCAGCCGCAGCAGCACGCGGACCTGTTCGGCCAGCAATTCGGGATCGCCCGGCGCGATCAGCAGCCCCTTGCGCAATGCATCGCGGGCAAGGTCGTCGCGATGCTTGGTGCCCCACATCCGCGCGGTGTCGAGCTGACGCAGCGCGTCGGCGGAAGCGGAGGTCGCCGGCGCCGCGGGGTTCGCCATCGCCGTGCCGCCGGATGGGGTGCCCGGCGCCGCCGCGCACACCGACGACGCGAGCCACGCGAATCCCGCGACGTGCGGCACGGCGCGTTTCAGCGGGCGGCGCACGAGCGGCCTCCCCAGCGCGTGTCGAGCGTGCCGTCCGCGCCGAACGTATAGCGTCCGTCGCGCCAGCCGAGGCCGAACAGCGTCAGCACGCTCGTGTAATAGCCGGGCGCCGACTGGCGCGCGAGCGTCTCGACGCGGGCCGCCTGCGCATCCGCGAGCGCACGCTGGCCGCGCGCGTCGAGGAACGGCACGGCCGCCGCCGAAAACCCGCCATTGCCGTCGTTCGGCCCCGCGACGCCCGTCGTCGTATCGACTTTCTCCGGCGGTGCGCCATGCGCGGCAATGTAGTCGGCGAACGGGGCGAAGCGTGCGAGCAGCGGCGCGGCAAGCGGATCGGTGCGATCGAGCATGCCGGCCCACAGGTACACGCGGATCGCGTTGTACGCGCTCTCCGCATGCGTTTCGGGATCGGGTCCGAAGCCCGTGCCCGCGCGATACAGCGCCCAGTCGGGAGAAAAACCCTTCGGCGCGGTGTCGAGCAGCACGCGCCCGGTGCTGGCGACCAGCGCGGCCCAGCGCCGGTCGTCGGGCAGGCGCGCGCCGAGCGCGCGAATCACCTGCGGCGGCGAATAGCTCGGATTCACGCGGAACTGGCCGTTGGCGAGCTTGAACCCGGTCGGCCCCGGCAACAGCGTGAGGCCGAGGCCCGGCACGGCCGCCGTCTCGTCGTCGAGCACGCGCTTCGCGAGCAGCGCGCCGCGTGCCGTATAGCTGCGCTCGCGCCACAACCGCCCGGCCTCGACGAGCGCATACGCGATCCACAGATCGGCGTCCGATGCCGCGTTCGGGTCGAGCACGCGCCACGCGCCGTCGGGCGCGCGGCCCCACAGCCACGCGGGCAGGTGCGCGCTCAGGTCGCCCTGCGCGAGGTTGTTCTCGGTCCATGCGAGGATCGTGTCGAACATGCGCCGGTCGTTCGCGACCAGCGCGAAGAAAAGCCCATACGCCTGCCCCTCCGACACCGTGCGCGAATCGGCCGAACCGACGTCAATCACGCGGCCGTCGGCCGAGATGAAATCGCGCTTGAACGCGTCCCAGCGCGGCCACGCCGCGCTGCATCCCGCATCGGGCGCGGCGGCGCCCGCGGCGTGCGCGCGCGTGGCCACGCCGGCCGCCGCGCACGTCACCGCAACCGCGAGCGCGAGTGTCGCGCCGACACGCCGCGCCGGCTGCGCTGCCCGTCGCTTCGTCATTGCCCGCGCCATCCGTTACATCCCCCGTCGACGCGCAGCGATTCTCTGCAGCACGCTGAACACGCCGAGCGCGAGCAGCAGCCCCGCGACGACGCCAACCGCGCCGAGCGCGACCGGATGCCGCGCCGCATGCGTCCATACGCGCGCATACCACGGCACGAAGCCGACCACGTACGGCTCGCCGACCCGCAGGCTGTCGACCTGCCCCGGCCGCACCACTGCGAGGTCGCCCTGCAGCTGCGACACGAGCCCGGCGTTCTCGAACACGTCGAGCAGATCGCCGAGGCGCGGCTGGTCGGTCGCCGTCAGCGCGACGACGCTGCGGCCACGGCTGCCCGGCAGCTCGAAACCGGCGAGCGCCGCGAGCGGGCCGCTCTGTTCGATATGCGCGCCGCCGTCGGCAAGCCCGACGCCGTTGCGCCAGCGCTCCTTCACCGTGAACGCGACGCGCGTCGCGCCGCCGCCCGCACCGCCCTGCTCGCCGATCGCGAGCGGCAGCGCCGAGCGCCAGTGCGCAAGCAGCGGCGACGCAGGCGAGCCGTCGATCACGAGCAGGTCCTTGCTGCCCGCCAACGCGGCAACGTCGCCGGGGCGCGCGACCTGCACGCGCAGCGCCGGGAAGCCGGTCCATTCGCCCATGTGGCCGAGCATCGTCAGGTAGGCCTCGAGCTCCTGCGGCGACGGCCGGTCGGGCAGCACGACGGCTGTCTGCGACAGGTCCGCGAAGCGCGTGAACGGGAAGCCGCTGTTCGCGAAAAACGCGAGGTTCGGCAGTTGCGCGTAATGGACGAAGTGCGAGAAGTCGATCGTCGAATCGGGATCGATCGCCGCGCGCTGCGGCTCGGTGGCCGTGCTCGAACACAGGCCCGTCTTCTGCGAATCGAGCGTGAAGTGGAACTGCAGCTGGTTGCCGCTGCCGACGCGGAACGCAGGAATGTCGACATCGCTCGTCACGCGCCCTTCCGGCACCGACAGCAGCGGCAGCTGCATGCGGCCGCGCGCGTCCTCGGCCTGGGCCGGCCCGAGCCGGTACGACTTCACGAGCTGGTCGTTGATCTCGACGGCGAGCGTCGAGTTGTCCTGCACGGTCGGCGCCGTGTAGCGGTAGCGCAGCGTGATCGGCACGCCCGCGCCGTTCCACGAGTGAAGGTCGGCCGGCACGCGCAGGTTCAGCCGGATCGCATCGGGCGTCGTGCCGCGCACTTCCAGCTGACGCGGATCGTTCACGAGCTCGCGGAACGTGATCGGCCGGTTCACCGGCAGCCAGCGCGGCGCGTCGTACGGCTTGCGCGGCGCGCCGAGATCGACGTGCGCGACCGTGGCCGCCGGCCCCGACAGCGCCGCGCGGCCGAGCACGAGTGCCGCCACCGCGTCGTCGACTTCGGCCGCCGTGCGGCCCGTGACGACCAGCAGCTTGCGCCCCGGTGCGGCCGGGTTGTCGGCGACCGCGAGCAGCGGGCCGTTGACCGACGGCAGCGCGAGGCCGGCCGGCAGCGTCGCGGCCGTGCCGACCACCACTGCCTGATCGTCGGCCGGCAGCCCGGACGACACCGGGAAGCGCGCATGCCGGTAGTCGGCCAGCGCGCCGAACCACGACGCGAGCACGCCCGCGCTGCGCAGCGTCGCCGAATCGGGCGTGGCCGGCAGCACGAACGGCAGCCGCACGCGACCGTTGTCGCGCCGGTCGAAGAATGGCGCAGGCAGCAGCGCGAGATCGTTCGGCAGGCGCACCGGCGATTCGTCGAGGATCAGTTCGCTCGTCGGGCTCACGTCGGCCCACAGCGCCGAGTTCGCCGGATCCTCGCAATGGTCGAGCGTGTAATGGGCGATCAGGCGCAAGCCGAGCTGGTTGAAATCCGAGAAGTAGCGCGGATCGATCGGGATCTCTTGCGTGACCGTGCGGCCCGCGCGCGCGGCGTCGAACGGGACGGTCGCGATCACCTCGCCGTTCACCGACACCTTCAGGTGCGACATCGGGAATATCAGCGACGGCGAATACGCGTAGGTCAGGCGCAGCCGCGCGCCCGTGACCACGCGGTCGAGCCGCACGCCGGCGTTGATCGTGCGGGCGTCGTCGGCGCCGCGCAGGCGCAGCGGATCGAACGCGCCGAGCGACGCGAACGGCAGACGCACGGTCGTGGCCGGCAGGCCGGCGGCCGGCGCGCTGGCCGCCGGCGGCGCAGCCGCGAGCGTCGGCGCGGCTGCCTCGGCAGGTGGCGCCGCTTGACCGGGACCGGGGCCTGACGCGACGGCCGGCACTGCCGGCATCGGCGCGGCCGACAACGCGGCCGTGTGGAAAGCGCCAACCATGGCGACCGACAGGACGAGCAGCGACGCGGACGGCTTCATGCGCCCCTCCGTTTCGTCTGGCTGATCCGGTCATCAAGCGTGTCGGAACCGACGCGCGCTAAGCAGCTATGCCCGTGAGTGCACATCCCCACTGCTTCCCCTCATATGGCGAACTGGCCTGATGCATTTATCGAAACGACGCGGCAAATCCTTTCATGGCCGTCGTCGTGCTCCGCGCGCCTGGCACTGGCGCACGCGCATTCGTCACACTATCTCAAAAATGGGACAAAACTAACGCCGCTTCGCGACGGCGAAGCGAAAAAAACCTCAATCCGGTCGGAAATGCTGCGCATGCGGTACGAATGGTAAGAATTGCGCCGTTGTCGCCAGACGGGTCGAACGGCATACTGCCGGCGCGGTGCGGCGGTCCGTTGCAGACCGCCCGGAACGCGCTGCCGCGGAGCGGCGCGTATGCTACCGCAAACCCGCGACGCCGGACGTGCTTTCTTTCACGGAAAACTGACTTGAATCAAATCATCGACCCCGCCCCCCCTTCCTCCGACACGCTGCTGCGCATCATCGCGACGCAGACCGAAATCGCGAAACTCGGTCTCGACCTCGGCAGCGTGATGGCCTACGTGGCCGAGCAGGTGCCGCAGCTCACCGGCGCGAGCGCCGCCGCGGTCGAATTCGCCGAGGGCGACGACATGGTGTACCGCGCCGCGTCGGGCACGGCTGCCGGGATGCTCGGGCTGCGGTTGCGGCGCTCGGGCAGCCTGTCGGGCCTGTGCGTGCAGCAAGGCGAATTGCTGCACTGCGTCGATTCGGAAATCGACCCGCGCGTCGATCGCGACGCATGCCGCCGCGTCGGCCTGCGCTCGATGCTCGTGATGCCGCTCACGCATGCCGACACGACGGTCGGCGTGCTGAAGGTGATGTCGCCGAACGTCGACGGCTTCTCGCAGGCCGACGCCGGCACGCTGCGGCTGATGGCCGACCTGATTGCCGCCGCGATGTTCCACGCGGCGCGCAACGAGGCGAACGAGCTGTACCTGCGCGCGACGCACGATGCGCTCACGGGCCTGCCTAACCGCGCGCTGTTCTACGACCGCCTGCGCCAGTCGATGCACACGGCGCTGCGCGCAAACGGCCGGCTCGGCATTCTCAACATCGACATGGACGGACTGAAGCCGATCAACGACGGGTTCGGCCACCGCGCGGGCGACGCCGCGCTGCGCGAGATCGCCACGCGGATGCAGGGGGTGGTACGGCGCTCGGACACGGTCGCGCGCGTCGGCGGCGACGAATTCGCGGTGATCCTGCCGAACATCGGCACCCGCGACGATGCGCACGCGCAAAGCACGCGGCTCGCGCGGCAGGTCGGCGAACCGTTCGAATTCGAGGGGCACGCGCTGCGGCTCGGCGTCAGCGTCGGAATCGCGATGCTGCCGGAAGACGGCACCGACATGAACGCGCTGATCGAGCACGCCGATCAGGCGATGTACGAAGCCAAGCGGACGCGGTCGCAGCGCACCGCGCACGCGTAACGCCTGACGGGCGACGCTAGCCGGTCAGCGGCACCGCGAGCGCGATCCCGACCACGAGCCACTGCACGATCGCGACGAGCACGCCGGCGCGGCACAGTCCGACCGCGCCGCGCACGCGCGCGTCGAGCGCGCGCCCGGCCTTCGTCGCGTCGATCCAGCCGAGATCGGTGAGCGCGCGGTCGAGCGCCTCGAGCCCGTCGTCGAGCGCCCCGTCGCCCGCGGCCGCCCGCGCGAGCGCCGCGAACAGCCGGCGGTCGATCGCGATGCGCACCGCGTACCACAACGCCGCAATCCCCGACCCGGAGCTGACGACGGCCAGCAGCCCGCGGGCGAGCGTCGCCGGCGCCCAGCCCGCCGCGATCCACCAGCCCGCGCCCGCCGCGGCCAGCGCCGCCGCGATCGCCCATGCACCCGCATCGAGCGCGCCGCGCGCGGCGGCAATCCTGAACGGAGCGGACGGATCGCGCATCACGCCCGTCCCATGTCGCGACGGCGATCGATCCAGTCCTGCAGCACGGCCACGCCGTCATCCGACCACACCGCATGCGGCCGCACCGCGCGCACCGCCGCCAGCGCGTCGCGCGCATCGCCCAGCCCGCGCCGCGCGGCGAGCCACGCGGCCGCGCACAGCACGCTGCGCCCGTAGCCGAGCGCGCAGCAGACCAGCACGTCGCGCCCGTCCCCGTGCAGGCGTTCGAGCGCCGCGACGGCCTGCGCGAGCTGCGCCGGCGTCGGCGCGACCAGATCGAGCTGCGGCACGGACGCATACGCGAGCGACGCATCGGCCGCCGCCCAGCGCGGCATCTCGGCAGTCAGGTCGACCAGCGCGGTGAAACCGTGGCGCCGGAGGTCGCGCGTCGTCGGCGTACGGCCGATCGACACGCGTGCGTCGATCCGCACCGGCGCCGGCTGCCGGAACGTCCACAGCCGCGAATTGACGAACGCACCGGCAATCGTCGGGGCGAGCAGCCAGCGAACGAAGCCCGGCAACCGGCCGTGCGCATCCTTCTGGAATGCGCCGGGCGCGCCACGCCGGTAGACCCATGCCACGCACGTCAGCGCCAGCGCGATCCACCCTGCCGCCAGCGCCCAGCCCGGCGCACGCGGCACGCACCACAGGGCCGCCAGCGCCACCAGTGCGGCGCCGAGCGCATAGCGCCGCGCGAGCGCGCGGCCAGCCGCGCCCGGCAACGCGTCGGCGCCCGGCAAGCGGCCCGCCGCATCGCGCAGCGGAAACAGGAACAGTGCGAGACAACCGACGGCCGCGCCGGTCGGCACGTCGATCGCGTGGTGCTGGTAGGTCGTCAGCACCGATACGCCGATCGCCGCGAACCACAGATGCAGCACGGCGCGCGCAAACGTGCCGCGCAGGTGCTTCGCGTAGACGGCCCACAGCACGACGAGCAAGCCGATATGCAGCGACGGCGCCTGGTTGAACGGCTTGTCGAAGCCCATCAGCAGCGTGAACAGCGCGCCGGCCACGCCGCCCGCGTCGGGCCGCTCGAACCCGAAACGCAGCGGCCACACGATGAAGCAGGCGACCGACACCAGTTGCACGGTCAGCAGCCGTTTCACGTGATCGAGCAGATCGGCGCGGCGCGTCCAGAAGAAGAACGACAGCGCATACAGCAGGTCGATCGACCAGTACGGCACGATGGTCCACGGCACGAACGGGATCGCATGCTCCCAGCCGAACGCGAACGTCGGCACTGCCGCGCGGCGCGCGGCGAGCCAGTTCGCGAAGCCGTACGTCGAGAAGAACACCGCGCCCATCGCCGCGAGCCAGCCGAAGCGCAGTGCGAACGACGCGTCGCGCGCGCCGGCCGCCGGTTCGGCAAGGCCGCCCGCGCCGCCGCCGAACGCGCTCATGACGCGTCGACCCGCTGCGCGAGGCTGACCGTGAAGATGCCCATCTCGTCGATCCGCTGCTCGAGCTTGCGGAAGCCTGCACGCGCGACGAGCTCGTCCATCTCGGCCTGCGAACGGCGGCGCATCACCCAGGTCGCCTCGCCGCGGTGGTTGTTCAGCGCGCGCGCAATGAATTCGAGCTGCGGATGCCACGGCTGCCCGGTATAGACGAGATAGCCGCCCGGCGGCACGGCCTGCGCGAGCCCGCGCAACGAGCGCTCGATCAGCGCGTTCTCGCCGAACAGTTCGTACAGGCCCGACACGATCGCGAGTGTCGGGCGCGGCTCGAGCGTCGCGAGCGCTGTCTCGTCGAATGCGTCGCCGCGCTCGAAGCGCGCGATCGGCTCGAGGCCGCGCTGCGCGATCAGCACGCGCCCGGCCTCGACGTTCGGCGGGCTGTAGTCGCGCAGCGTGATGTCGTCGGGCGCCGCGCCGTCGCGCTCGGCGGCCGACGCGATCGCGTCGAGCACATAGCGCCCGTGACCGGCCGCGATGTCGACGATCCGCACCGGCGAGCCGTGCCCGCGCAGGCGGCCGATCGCCGTGCCGATCAGTTCCTGCAGATGCACCTTGCGCTGGCGGATGCCGATCCAGCCCGGCGAATCGAGATACGTGCGGTCGATCAGCGCGCCGACGCCGAGCCGCCCCTGCGCACGGTTGCGGTACACGTAGTCGAGCGTCGAGCCCGAATCGAAGCCGAGCCGCAGCCCGAGCGCGATGCCGTCCGACAGCGCGCCGCCGGCCTTCAGGCCGGCGCGCGTGAGCGCCCAGTACGCCCGCGCGAATACGTTCGCGGGCGGCCGGCCGAGCGCCGCGTATTCGTCGTGGAACGCGCCGCGCCGGTCGGCATCGGCGAGCGACACGCGCGGGCTCGGCGCGTCGAACTCGCGCAGCACGAACGCGCGCAGCGGCGCGAGCGCCTGTGCGCGGTCGCGTTCGCCGAGCGTGTCGTGATAGAAGCCCGGCAGTACGATGCGCTCCTTGCGCGCCGCGCCGAGCCGTTCGAAGAAACGATCCTGCGGGCCGCGACGCACGACCCAGTCGGCGCCCGAGATCAGCAACTGCGTCGGCACGGTGATCGCGGCCGCGTCGGCGACGATCCGCTGCGCGGTGTCGTGCAGGTCGAGCAGCATGTTGACCGCGATCGGCCGCGTGATCAGCGGATCGGACGCATAGCTCGCGATCCGCTCGGGATCGTGCGTGAGGAATTTCGGCTTCACGTAGCTGTTCACGTAGAACAGCCCGCGCAGCTTGTGCATCAGCCGCAGCCCCGGCCGCGCGAACGGCACGTAAAGCTTGATGTGGAATGCCGGCGACGCGACGACGAGCGCGCGGATCGGCGGCGCATAGTCGTGCGCCCAGGTGGCCGCGAGCACCGCGCCGACGCTCTGGCCGACGACCGCCATGTCCTCGATCGCGATGCCGTGCGTGTCGCGGATATGTTCGACGAAGGTCTGCAGGTCGCGCACCGACGCGGCCGCGCTCGGGCTGTAGCCGCGCGCGCCCGGCGAGCGGCCGTGACCGCGCGCGTCCCACGCGAAAAATGCAAAATCCGGCAGGTCGAGCTCGTCGACGAGGTGCGCGACGCGCGCCGAATGTTCGTGGCCGCGATGCAGCAGCACGATGGCGCCGCGGCAATGCGGTGCCGTTGCGGGCCAGTGCCGATAGAACAGCGTTTCGCCGTCGTGCGTGATGAAGTCGGCCTCACGTGCCGTGCGTGCGCTCATGCGATTTCTCTCGTTTCGTTATTCGAATTGTGTGGCGCCGCCCTCCGGCGCCCGGGCCATCAGCCGCCCGCTTCGGCGATCCCGGCCCGTACGCGCCGCACCGCCGTCACGATCGACAGCACGATCAGCAGCCGCCACAGCCACGCGGCGACGCTGCCGACCGGGAATCCGAGGCCGATCCACAGCGCGAACGCGCCGAGGGCCAGCGCCCGGTCACTCTTGCCGAACGGGCCGTCGTAGCGGCGCGTCGCGCCGACGAGCGGGCCGATCAGCCCCGCGCATTCGACGATCACCGCCGTCAGCGCGAACAGCCAGACGTCCGCCGGAGCGAACGCGGACATGGCGAGGAACGGCAGCACGAGCGCGACGTCGGACACGATGTCGCCGAGCTCGTTCAGGTACGCGCCGAGCGTGCTCTTCTGCCCGTGCTCGCGCGCGAGCATCCCGTCGATCGCGTTGAGCGCCATCCGCGCGAACAGCCACAGCGGAATCAGCAGGAACAGCGCACGGGCGAACACGCCCAGGCCGGCGAGCGCGCCCACGACGATCGAGCCGCCGGCCGCGAACAGCGTGACCTGGTTGGCCGTGACGCCGCGTTCGGCGAGCGAATTCGCGAACGGGCGCAGACGGTTCTGGAATTTGGGTTTGAGTGCGTAGAGGCTCATCGTTTTATTTGCGCGGCACAGTCGGATACGTTTCCCGCCGCCCTGCCCCGGGCGGCGAAACGGCCTTCGTCAGCCTTCATTGGACGGCCCTAATCGTCGCCGAGCGGCCCCGATGCGTCAAGCCTGCGGCCCGGCACGCCCGCGCGGCGCGAATCTGGCGTTTTTCAGCGAAACTCGCGATAATCCGCTGGCCCGATCGCGGTGAGATCCATTCGAACTGCAGACGGGCACTCGTGCAACAGCCGATTATCACGCCGCCGACCGGCGCATTCGCCGCGACGCAACAGCGTGCGACGGCGAATCGTCCGATTATCGCGGACCTGCGACAGGCAGCCACGAATTTGAAAAAATTTAAACAAGAGCCGTCCGGCGCGCATCCTGCCGCGCCGGCATTCCGGGGTTCCGCCCGCCGCGCTTGCGCAGCGGGCCGGGCATGCAGGCAGGAGGCACTGCGCCGATGAACATCCTCAATGTCTGGCAGCGCGACTTCCTGCTGTCCATCGTGCGACTCGTCGCCGGCGCGTATCCGGTCTGGCATCAGGCGCCGCCGTCCCCGACGCAGAAAATCTATTTCTCGAATCACACGAGCCACATCGACACGCTCGCGATCCTCGCCGCGCTGCCGCGCAACGTGCGCGCGGTCGTGCGGCCGGTCGCCGCGCGCGACTACTGGGACAGCAGCGACATGAAGCGGCACATCGCGCAGAAGCTGCTGAACGTCGTGCTGATCGACCGCCACCGCGAATCCGGCGGCGACCCGCTCGACCCCGTGCGCGACGCGCTGCGGCAGGGCCATTCGATCATCATCTTCCCGGAAGGCACGCGCGGCGCCGAGGTGCTGCCGCAGCCGTTCAAGAGCGGGCTGTTCCATCTCGCGACCGAATTCCCGGACGTCGCGCTCGCGCCCGTCTACCTCGAGAACCTGCAGCGCATCATGCCGAAGGGCGCGATCTGGCCCGTGCCGCTGATCTGCAAGGTGCATTTCGGGGCGAACGACGCGCTCGGCGACCAGGAAGAGAAGCCGACCTTCCTCGCCCGCATGCGCGACGCGGTCGTCGCGCTCGCGCCGCCGCAGCGGCCCGCCGGCTGAACGCGCCGCCCTTTTCTCCCTTTTTCCGGATACCAACAACAATGCGAACCATCTTCTGGGAACTGGTCGCGGGCGTCACGGGCGTGCTCGTCGTCGCGACCGTGATCGGCGCGATCCTCGGCGCGCGCAGCGGCGGCCAGAGCTCGACCATCGTCAACCTGAACCAGCGCATCCGCGCGTGGTGGGCGATGATCGCGATCATGGCCATCGCGATCGGCCTCGGCAACAACGTCACGTATCTCGTGTTCGCGCTGCTGTCGTACCTGACGCTGCGCGAATTCATCACGCTCACGCCGACGACCGCGAGCGACCATACGACGCTCTTCATCGCGTTCTTCGTCGCGATCCCCGTGCAGTACCTGCTGCTCGGGATCAACTGGTACGGGATGTATTCGATCTTCGTGCCCGTGCACCTGTTCTTCGCGATGTCGCTCGTCTCGGCGCTCACGCAGGACACGCGCGAATTCCTGAGCCGCAACGCGAAGATCAACTGGGCGCTGATGGTGTGCGTGTACGGCCTGAGCCATGCGCCGGCCGTGCTGATCCTCGATATTCCGCGCTACGCGGGGCAGAACGCGCTGCTGCTGTTCTTCTTCCTGTTCGTCGTGCAGATCAGCGACGTGCTGCAATATGTGGTCGGCAAGCTGTTCGGGCGCCGCAAGATCGCGCCGCAGCTGTCGCCGTCGAAGACGATCGAAGGCTTCGTCGGCGGCGGTTTGCTGGCCACGCTGTGCGGCGCGTCGCTGTATCGCGTGACGCCGTTCAGCTTCGGCGCGGCCTTCGGCATCTCGCTCGCGATCGTGATCGCGGGCTTCGTCGGCGGGCTCGTGCTGTCGGCCGTCAAGCGCTCGCTCGGCACGAAGGACTGGGGCTCGATGATCGCGGGCCACGGCGGGATGCTCGATCGCGTCGACTCGATCTGCTTCGCCGCGCCGGTGTTCTTCCACCTCGTCCGCTACCTGTACGTGTGATGCACGGGCGGCGCCACGCCGCCCGTTCCCGCGCGCGACGGCTCAGTAGCCGTCGCGCAATGCCTTCGGCACGACGTAGCGGCCGCGTGCCGCGTCGAACGTCACCGTATGGCGTGCGCGGATGGCCTTGTCGCCGCGCGTGCCCGTTTCGCTGACCGTCAGCGGATAGACGTCGCCGGTGCCGGTCAGGTCCGGCACGATCTCGAAGCGGCGCTCCTCGCAGCGAGCGTGCGCGTTCGCACATTCGGTCGACTCCGCGTTGTCGAGCGCCTCGTCGATGCGCGCCGCCGCCTGCACCAGCGCGTTGCCGTACGGCAGCCAGATCGAGCGGAAGCTTTGCGTATAGCCTTGCCGCATGTCGCGTTCGCCGATGACGAACCCGAACACGTGCGGCCCGAGCCGCTCGATGCGCACCGTGCCCGGCTCGCCGCGCGTGCCCGACGCGATCTCCGTTTTCTTCACGACCGGCTCGAGCGTCTTGCCGTCGGCCGTCGGCTTCAGCACGTACAGGTCGATCGTGCCGGTCGACGCGTCCGCATCCATGCCCGGCGTTCCGTTCTGCACGGCCGCTTCGGTTTCGCCGCACACCGCGAGCAGCGTGCGCGCGCCGTCCGCGGTCGCGACGCGCAGCGAGCCGCACGGCGCGTAGATGAAATCGTCGCCGTCCGCCTGCCAACCCTTGCGGTCCGCACGCCAGTTGCCGTAAGTGTCGTGGATGAAGGTCTTCAGTTGATGGTCGGGCTGGGCCGGCTCGACGGCATAAACGGGCGACAGCGCGGAGAGCGCCGTCAGTACCGCGAGTGCACCCAGTGCAGCAAGCGAAGCCGCGAGCGGCTTGAGACGTGTGTTCCGGTGCGGGACTGTCATGACGAGGTTCGTTCTGGTCGGAAGGATGGGCGGTGAATGGTTGCGGGCGCGCCCGATCACGGTTGCCGTGGCGCGATGCCGGTGCCGTCCGGCTTCAGCCGCGCGGTTGACACCCATCCCTCGGCCATGCCGCGCGTGCGCGGATTCAGGTAGACAATCGACGTGAAACGGCCATATTCGGTCCGCGCATCGACGTGGTCGTGCTCGACGATGAACAGCCCGTCGATCCGGCATGCGTCGTCCGGCGCGGAAAAGAACGGCAGGCGCCCCTTGCCGGTGACGACACGCCCGGCGTCGCTACCTGTCACGAAATCACCCTGCCCCTGTGCGCGGCGGTTCAGCGCGTCGCAATCGACGGCACCGCGCACCGGCGCAGCCGGCGCATCGCACGCCGACACGGCACGCGACAGCGCGCGCCGGTCGATCTTCAGCACGTCCGGCCGGTCGGGATCGCGTGTGATGTCGAGTGCGCGCATCGCCTGCGTATCGAGCGTCACCCAGCCGATCGTCGCTTCGCGATTGGGCGTGCCCGGGTGGTCGGGCACCGTGAACAGCCGGATGCGGTAGAGATGGCCGTTGCGCTCGTCCACGTCGGCATGGATGTCGTGCCGCGCCATCGCGGTCTGCCGCAGCGCCGGTACGATCAGCGCCGTCAATTGCGCGTTGCACGACGCCGGCGGCGCAGCGGCCGCCGATTGCGCGGCCAGCACGCCCGCGCACGCCAGCCCGGCGCCCACGGCGAGTGCCGCACACCGGCCGCGACGCATGCCCTCGCCATTCGCGCCGGCCGGCGTTACGATCTCGTTCTTCACTCCAGGCTCCGTTCGATGCACGCGGGAATCGGTCCGCGAGGCCGTAGCGTACACGCACGGCGCGGCACCGCAAGCGTCGAATCGCCGGCCCGACATGGACACACGCATGAACCTGACCTTGCAGGACGTCGCCTGGCACCGCTCGGTCGGGCGGCTCATCGAGTCGCTCGACCAGCCGGGCTTCTGGCTGTCGCTGATCCGGCTGATCGAGGAATACGTCGCGGTCGACAGCTGGGTGGCGCTGATGTTCGGCGAAGGCCGCCCGCTGGTGTTCGCCGAATGCGCGTACGAAGGCGGCGGCCCCGACCCGCTGTTTCGCGACTACGTGCAGGGCCTGTACCTGCTGGATCCGTTCTACATCGCGAACCGCGATGCGCCGGCCAGCGGCCTGTTCCGGCTGTCCGACGTCGCGCCCGAGTGCTTTCGCGACACCGAGTACTACACGCGCTATTTCACGCACAACGTCGTCGAGGACGAGGTGCAGTTCAACGTCGTGCTCGACGACACGCGCACGCTGTGCCTGTCGCTCGGCAGCAAGCGGCGCTTCAGCCCCGAACAAGTGGCACTGCTCGACCTGGTGCGGCCGTGGATCGTCGCGCTGATGCGCCAGCGCCTCGCGTACGAGCGGACACCCGCCGAATCCGCGCCGTCGCGCCCGGCCGGCGCCGGTGCTGACGCGAGTCACCGCTTCGAGCACGCGATGGCCAGGCTCGGCACCCCGCTCACCGCCCGCGAACTCGACGTGATCCGGCTGATCCTGAGCGGTCGCTCGAACAAGGAAGTCGCAAACAAGCTGGAAATCTCGGCGGAAACCGTCAAGGTGCACCGGCGCAACATCTACGCCAAGCTCTCGATCAATTCGCAGTCGGAACTGTTTTCGCTGTTCCTGAAGGCGCAGACCGATGCGTGATGCGCAGCGCCGCCGCGATCTGGCCCAGACGCGGGCAATCCCCGGCTGACGTCCGCACGCCGCTCGCGTAAGGTCCGCGTATCGTTCAGCCTCCCGGGCACCCCGCGATGCACCTCTCTCCACCCGCTTCACCCGGCCACGCCGGCCCTGTCATCGGCGTGCGGCCGCAGACACTCGGCAATACGATCCGGGCGGCCGGCACCGCCGGGTTCGCCGATGCCGTCGCCCGCTTCGTCAACGAGAGCCTCGTCACCGACGCGATCCATCTCGAACGCTGGCGGCCCGACCCGGGCGCCGCGTCGGGTTATCTGATCGAATGGCTCGGGAGCTGGGGTGACCGGTATCAGGAGCTGTGCGCGCTGATGGATGCGTACTATCTGGATTTCTGGCAAACCGATCCGCTCATCGAGCCGGTGCGCGGCACGACCGGCACGCTGCTGCTGCAGCGGCACGTCGGCGGACTGCCCGACGGCGATTTCCGCCGGCGCTTCTTCGACGAACAGCGCGTCACGCAGGAATGCATGCTCGTGCACGGCAATGCGAACGTCCAGTATGCGCTGTCGGTCACGCGCTCGACCGGCCAGGCCGCATTCAGCCGCGACGAGCTGTTCCACCTGCGGCAGATGTCCGACCTGCTGTTCCCGTTGCTCGAAATGCATGCGCGCTCGTGCGCCGCGCGCCGCATCGCGCCGGCGGCCAGCCACGCGCCGTCGCATCACGGCTTCGACACGCGCATCGCGCGCCAGGACGTGCGCCTGTCGCGCCGCGAGCAGGAAATCTGCAAGCTTCTGCTGAGCGGCCGCTCGGTGCCGGAAGCCGCAACCCTGCTCGACATCCGCCACTCGACCGCCGAAACCTACGTGAAGCGCGCGTTCGCGAAGCTCGGCGTGCGCACGCGCAGCGCGCTGTTCGACTGGGCGCTGATCGACGGCTGAGCGTTTCGCGCGCCGATCCCGTCTATCGACCGCGCCGTCCGGGCGTCCTTGCGGATTCGGTCGGTACTCGCCCGTTCACGACGCCCTCCGGCAGCCACTGATTTCCGTATCCGTTCACGCCTCCGTCGATACCTGTCGCGAGTTCAATACCCCCGACGGGTTAACGCGTCGGCGGGATGGGAAACCGTAAGGATCGGCGCATACTAGGCCCTGTTTCCAACCGCTCCGCCGCGTGTCGCGACGGGCCACTGCTCCCGAAACCGCCCATGAAACTGAAGCTCGACATCGTCCAGCTCGCCGGCCGCGACGGCGACACGCACTACAACCTGCAGCGCACGCTCGACGCCATCGCGACCTGCGCGCCCGGCACCGACATCGTGATGTTTCCGGAAGCGCAGCTCACCGGCTTCCTCGATCCGTCGAATCTCGCGGAAGTCGCCGAGCCGCTCGACGGCCCGAGCGTCGGCGCGGTCATTGCGGCTGCGCGCGCACGCGACGTGGCGGTTGTGGTCGGGCTGATCGAGAACGACGGCGGACGCTTCTACAACACGACCGTGTTCGTCACGCCGGACGGCATCGCGCTGCGCTATCGCAAGACGCACCTGTGGGTGAGCGAGCACGGCGTCGTGCTGCCGGGCGACCGCTACGCAACGGTCGAATGGCGCGGCGTCCGGATCGGCTTGCTGATCTGCTACGACAGCGAATTCCCGGAAACCGGCCGCGCACTCGCCGCGCTCGGCGCCCAGCTGATCCTCGTGACCGACGGCAACATGGAGCCGTACCGCAACGTCCACCGCACGTCGGTGTCGGCGCGCGCGATGGAGAACCAGGTGTTCGCGGCAGTCGCCAATCGCGTCGGCGACAGCACGCACGACGTCGTGTTCGCGGGCGGCAGCCTCGCGGTCGATCCGTACGGCAACGTGATGTTCGAAGCCGGCAACACCGAATCGCGTCATGCGCTCGAACTCGACTTCGACCAGCTCGCCGCATCGCGCGCGGTCTACGACTATCGGCGAGATCAGCGCCTGCATATCGCTGGCGAACGCATCGAGCACGCGAACGGACGTCGCGAGCTGCTGATTCCGTGACCCGCACCTGCCTGCCCGCGGCGGCGACGCCACGCGTCACGCCGGATCGGGCACCTCGATCGCCAGCAGCGCCGAACTGACCGACTTGCCGTGCGCGTCGAGCGCGAGCGAACGCGTCACGCCCCCCCCGAGCGCATCGCGCAGCACGAAGTTGAATGCACCGAGCGCCGGCAGTTCGTAGCGCACGACGTCGCCGTGCACGATGCCCGCGAGCCATGCCTTCACCGCTTGCGCATCGAGATGCGCGCGCAGATGATCGAAATGACGCGGATCGCGGCAGATGACCGATACGTTCAGCGTATTGCCCTTGTCGCCGGTGCGCGCATGCGCGAGTTCACGCAGTTGCATCATGCCTCCACGAATGAAAACGACGGTGTCACGGCCGCACGCGGCAGCAGCACCGACTGCACGGCGATCACCTCGCGTGCCGACTTGAACGCGCCGCCGCCGCCGGCCGGCCCGTTCGTATAGAGCGTCTCGACTTCATTGCCGATCCGCGCGGCTTCGGCGGCGCTCGCCGTACGGCCGGCCACCCGCACGCGCACCTCGGCCGGCTCGCCGCGCTCGGCCGGCGTTGCGTCGCCATACAGGGAATCGATGCCGATCAGGTCGAAGCGCCACTCGGTCGCCGCGACGCCGGTCAGCGCCAGCCGTTCGCGGACGATGTCGCGCGCGAGGCGCGCACGTTCGAGCGCGCCCGGCCCGCCGTACGAAATCTGGCCTTCGCCGATCCAGCCGTCGACGTAAGCAACCGACACCTTCAGCGTATCGGGTCGCGCGCTTCCACGGCCGCCCGTCACGCGCACGCGGTCGGCCGCCTCCTCGGCAACCGCCACATGCGTGAAATCGGCGACGACATCGGGTTGCAGATAGCGCGCCGGATCGTGAATCTCGTAGAGCAGCTGTTCCTTGCAGGTCGCCGCGCTCACGCGGCCGCCCGCGTGCGGCACCTTCGTGACCACGACCGAACCGTCAGCCGCGACTTCGCCGATCGGGAAGCCGAGCCGCGCCAGGTTCGGCACGTCCTTGTAGCCGGGATCCGCGAAATAGCCGCCCGTCACCTGCCCGGCGCATTCGAGCAGATGGCCGACGACGGTCGCCTGCCCGAGCGTGTCCCAGTCGTCCATCCGCCAGCCGAACGCGTGGATCAGCGGCGCGGCAAACAGCGACGGATCGGCGACCCGCCCGGTCAGCACGATGTCCGCGCCTGCCGCGAGCGCGTCGACGATCGGCGCGGCGCCGAGGTACGCATTCGCGGACACGATGCGATCGCGATACGCGGCGACTTCGTCGCCCGACTCCTCGAAACGGAACGCGCCGCGCAGCACGACGTCGAGCACGTCGTCGCCTTCGACTGCCGCGACTTTCAGCCCCGCGATACCGAGCGACTGCGCGATCTGCGCGGTGTGCCGCGCCGCCGCGCGCGGGTTCGCGGCGCCCATGTTCGACACGATGCGCACGCGTTTCGCCGCCGCGACCGGCAGCACGGCGTGCATCCGCGCGTCGAGCAACGGGTCGTAGCCGAGCGCCGGATCCTTGCGCCGCGCCTGCTGCGCGATCGCGATCGTGCGCTCGGCCAGGCATTCGAACACGAGATAGTCGAGTTGCCCGTGTTCGGCCAGCTCGACCGCGGGCTCGATCCGGTCGCCCGAGTAGCCGGCGCCCGCGCCGATGCGCACGCGCCGTTCAGGTTGCTTTGCTGTCATGTCCGTCCCGTCGTCCGGCGGCTTGCGCCGCCGGTAAAAATCAAAAGATGCCCAGCACGACGCATGCGATCGTCATCACGATCGACGCGCCGAACAGCAGCGGAAACGTGAATTTCTGGTGCTCGGCCAGCTCGATGCCGCACAGGCCGACGACGAGGAACGTCGCGGGCGTCAGCGGACTGACCGGAAACCCGGTCGTCATCTGGCCGAGCAGCGCGGCCTGTCCGACCTGAACGGCCGGCACGCCCAGCTGGCCGGCCACTTCCGCGATGACCGGCAGTACGCCGAAGTAGAACGAATCCGGGTCGAACAGCATGCTGAGCGGCATCGACGCAAGGCCGAGCACCACGGGAATGTGGCCGGCCATCGACGGCGGCACGAAGCCGACCGCCGCCTGCGCCATCGCCTTCAGCATCCCGCTGCCCTGCATGATCCCCGTGAACACGCCGGCCGCGAGCAGGATGCCGGCCATCATCAGCGCGGCGCGTGCATGCGCGTCGATGCGCTTTCGCTGCATGTCGACGTCCGGGTAATTCACCATCAGCGCGATGCACAGCCCGACCATGAACATGATCGCGGGCGGGATCTTCTCGCCCATCACGACCATCGTGCCGAGCACGACGAGCGTCAGCACGAGGTTGAACCAGAACAGATGCGGCCGGCGCAGCGCCAGTTCGTCGGGCGTCAGTTCGCGTGTCGGCAGCGGGATCGACGCATCGCCGCGCGACAGGCCGAGCCGCTTCTCCTCGCGCCGCCCGAGCCAGTACGCGACGCCGAACACGAACGCGAGCCCGATCGCCTGCACCGGGATCAGCGGATTGAACAGCGCCGACACCGGCAGGTGCAGCGACGCCGACGCGCGGATCATCGGCCCCGTCCACGGCAGGAAATTGATGCCCGCCGCCATCGACACGGCGGCGGCCAGCACGCGCCGGTCCATCTTCAGCCGGTCGTACAGCGGCAGCACGGCCGGAATCGTCACGAGAAAGCAGACGGCGCCCGAGCCGTCGAGGTGGATCAGCAGCGCGAGCAGCGTCGTGCCCATCACGATGCGCGTCGGCCGCGTGCCGACCGCGCGCAGGATCCGGTCGATGATCGGGTCGAGCGTGCCGGCATCCGTAATCGTCCCGAAATACAGGATCGCGAACACGAACATCCCGACGACGGGCGCGAGACCCTTCAGCCCGTCGATGACGAACTTGCTGGTGTGCAGCCCGAAGCCGCCGATCAGCGACGCGGCGATCGGCACGATGATCAGCGCGACGAGCGGCGACATCCGCTTCGACAGAATCGCGGCCAGCAGCACGACGATCGTGCCAAGCCCGAGTAACGGCAGCATCCGTGTCTCCTACCTTGTCTTTTGTTGGAGACGAGCGTAAGGTCGGCGCAGCGATAGCACAATTGAAATGATTTGATCGCAGCAATCACGAACCGTTATGGATCTGAATCTTCGCGACATTCGCGCGTTCGTCACCGTCGCGCAGGCCGGCAACTTCACGCGCGCGGCCGCGCGCCTGCACCTGTCGCAGCCGGCGCTGACCGTGCAGATCCGCCGGCTCGAGGAAATCGTCGGCGCGCGCCTGTTCGACCGCAACAGCCGCAGCGTCGCGCTCACGCAGACCGGGCGCGAACTGCTGCCGCTGCTGCAGCGCTCGCTCGACGACATGGAGCGCGTGCTGCGCGATGCGCGCGCGCTCGGCGAAGGCACGAGCGGCACGGTGCGGCTCGCGTGCCTGCCGACCTTTGCATCCAGCATGCTGCCCGAGCTGATCCAGTCGTTCCGGCGCGACGTGCCGCGCGCGGGTTTCGAGATCCGCGATGGCGTCGCGAGTCTCGTCACCGCGCTCGTGCGCAACGAGGAAGCCGATCTCGGGCTGACCGGCGGCGACACGTTCGATGCGTCGCTGGAGGTGCTGTATGCGGGCACCGACCGGCTCGTTGCCGTGTGCCCGAAGGATCATCCGCTCGCGCGCAAGCGGCGCGTCACCACCGCCGACGTCGCCGGCGTGCCGCTCGTGCTCACCGCGCAAGGCACCAGCGTGCGCAGCGTCGTCGATGCCGCGCTCGAGGCGGCCGGCTGCACCCCCGACATCGCGTGCGAACCGACCTACATGATGACGGCCGTCGCGATGGTGCGCGGCGGCCTCGGCGTGACGATCCTGCCCGCGACCGCGCGCGAGGTGCGCGCCGAGCCCGAGCTGGTCGCGAAGCCGATCGACGATCCCGCGTTCGTGCGGCCGATCGCGCTCGTCACGAAACGCGGGCGCACGCTGCCGCGCGTCGCGCAGGCGTTCGCCGAAACCATGCTCGCGGAATTGAACAAGCGCGCGTGAATCGCGCGCCCTGATGGGGAATGGCCGGTCGCCCGGCGCTTACTGCGCGTCCGGATCGACGTGCAGCGATTCGCCGATCGCATAGAAATTGCCGCCCGCGATGTAGTGCAGGCTGCGCAGCGCGGGATCGGCCGATTCGAAATACCAGTGCCCGTCGCGGAACACGCGCGTATCGGACCATGCACCAACCACTTCGCCGATGAACAGGTCGTAGGTCTGCTGGTTGTGCGGCTCGGGAATCAGCTTGCATGCGAGCCAGCCCGAGCAGCCGGCGACGAACGGCAGGTCATGCCCTTCGACGTCGAACAGCGTGACGCCCGCTTCGCGCAGCTTGTCGGGCCGCTCCGCGAGGCTGTGGCTGCCGACCGCATGCGTGAGCTGCAGTTGCGCGGCCGTCGGCACCTGGATCGCGAACGTGCCGCTGCGCTCGACGAGCTCGCGCGTCTTCGCGGACTTGTCGAGCACGACCGTCAGCTTCGGCGGCAGGAAGTCCAGCGCGCACGCCCACGCGGCAGCCATCACGTTGTCGACGCCGCCGTGACGGGCCGACACGAGCACGGTCGGGCCGTGGTTGAGGAGACGGTAGGCTTTCTTCAGCTCCACCGGAGCGATGTGACGGTCCATACGGGTTCCTTGGAGAACGGCGCGCACGGACGGATGCCGTGCGGCGCGGCGCCGGCCGGCGCACCTGCGCGCACGTGCCGGAGGCCGCATTCTCGCACCCAAATTCAATCGGCGCTGACGGCGCCGCCGGTCACTTCGCGAACAGCTGGCCGATGTCGCGGAACGCCTTGAATTCGAGCGCATTGCCGCACGGATCGAACAGGAACATCGTCGCCTGTTCGCCGACCTGCCCCTGAAAGCGCACATACGGCTCGATCACGAAGGTCACGCCGAACGAGCGCAGCCGCTCCGCCAGCGCTTCCCAGCTCGGCCAGTCGAGCACGATCCCGAAATGCGGCACCGGCACGTCGTGCCCGTCGACCGCATTCGTGTGCGCGCCTTCCTGCGACGCGGTCTTCGGATGCGCGTGGATCACGAGCTGGTGCCCGTAAAAGTCGAAGTCGACCCACTGCGCGCTCGAACGCCCCTCTTCCAGCCCGAACACGCGGCCGTAGAAATCGCGCGCGGCCGGCAGGTCGTAGACCGGAATCGCCAGGTGAAACGGGGAAAGACTCATGGTTGCCTCGTGAAGGAACGCTCGCGTGGCGCGAGGACGGCACCATGGTAGACAAGGTCAAGCAAAAATTAAATCAATATATAATTTCGCGATTCACAAACGGAATTGATGAATGATCCGCGAGCTGAAAACCCTCGTCGCCGTCGCCCGGGAAGGCACGTTCGCCGCCGCCGGCAATCGTATCGGGCTCACGCAGGCGGCCGTCAGCGCGCAGATGCAGCGCCTCGAGGCCGAGCTCGGCTTCGCGCTGTTCGACCGGCAAGGCCGGTCGGCGCGGCTCAACGAGATGGGTCATCACGTGCTCGACCAGGCGCAGGCGCTGATCGGCCTGTACGAGAACCTGAGCTCGACGGCGCCCGGCTCGCCCGCCGCCGTGCGCGTGACGATCGGCGCGATCGCGTCGGTGCAGAGCGCGCTGCTGCCGGCCGCGCTGGCCGATTTCCATCGCCGGCATCCCGCGTGCCGGACACGCGTGATCCCGGGGTTGTCGATCGAGCTGGTCAACCGGGTCGATGCGGGCGAGATCGACATGGCTGCGATCATCCGCCCGCCGTTTTCGCTGCAGAGCGACCTGCACTGGACGACGCTCGCGCAGGAACCGTTCCGGCTGATCGTGCCGCGCGGCGTGAAAGGCAAGGACTGGGCCGAGCTGCTCGCGAGCGAGCCGTTCGTCCGCTACGACCGCGCGTCGTTCGGCGGCCGCCAGGTCGATCGCTTTCTGCGCAAGATGCACATCGCGGTGCGCGACACCTGCGAACTCGACGAACTCGATGCGATCGTCAAGCTGGTCGAGAACGGCGTGGGTGTCGCGATCGTGCCGCAGACCGCCGTGTATCGCCGCTGGCCTGCCGGCGTCCGCGCGATCGACCTCGGGCATCACACGTTCCACCGCGACATCGGGCTCGTGCATCGCGCGCGGCGCACGATGTCGGAACCTGCGCAGCAGCTGGTGCAACTGATCGAAGACGCGTCGCGGGTCGGCGCGCCGCCGCGGCCGGCCTGACCTGCGCGTGGCGGCTCAGCGCCGCCCGGCCGCCCAGTCGAGCACCGCGTCGAACAATGCGACGCCCGCCGGCGACAGGTTCGTGAACGTGTCGTTGTCGAGGAAAAACATCACGCGCCGCGCCGGCGCGAGCGCTTCGTAGTCCATCGTCGCGCCCTTCTCGTACGCGAAGATCGCGGCCTTGTCGGGCTGCCCGTACACGGTCGCGATCGTGATCGCGCCGAGCCCCGGCTTGCCCCAGCTCATCGGCGCCTGCTTGCCGTACACGTTGGTTGCGCCGGCCGGCAAGCCGGCCGCAATCGGATGCGGCGCATTGACGAGCCACAGGTAGCGCTCCTTGCCGGTTTCGCCGAAGTCGACGTCGTGCCGCTTGCCCGTCATCGCGAGATCGTCGAGCAGGTCGTTTTCCCAGGTGACGAGCGGCTTGTCGAGCGTGCGCCAGCCGGGCCGCACGTTCTTCGACGATACCGTCGACGAGATCACGATCACGTCGGCGTCGCGCGCCGCATCGGGCGTGGCCGACTCGTCGATCAGGCGCACCGCGTAGCCGCGTTCGCCGAGATGCTGGCTGATGCGTTCGTCGACCTTCAGGTTCGGGCCGCGCAACTGCACGAGCATCGCGACGCGCGTAACCGCCGGCGGCGCATCGGCGGCGCACGCGGGCACCGCGACGCCGGCGCCGAGGCCAGCGGACAGTGCGAGCACCGAGCCCGCGATCGCGCGCAATGCGCGGCGCCGTGCGCCGTCGGCAACGGCGCGCGCGGCGCCGGTCTTCATCTTCAGGTTCATCAGGGGGTTCTCCGACGCCGCGCGCCGGCATGGCGGCCGCGCGGCAAGTGCATGGTCAGAACTGCAGCGTGGTCAGCAGCGACACCTGTCGCGCGTCGCCGATCGCGACGAAGTAACGGTTCGCGCTCGACGGGTAGTAGGTGCGGTTGAACAGGTTCTTCACGTTGAGCTGGAACGACAGCTTCTGCTTGCCGATCCGCGTGTCGTAGGTCGCGAACGCGTCGGCGAGCACGTACGACGGCAGCGTGAAGCTGTTCGCCGAATCGCCGGGCCGTGCGCCGACATAGCGCGCGGCCGCACCGATGCGCAGGTCGTCGCCGCCGGTCACCGTGCCGAAGTCGTAGACGGCCGCGAGCGACGCGGTGTGGCGCGCGACGTTCCACAGCTGGTTGCCCGCATACAGCGGATCCTCGGTCGTTTTCGCGTCGATGTATGCATAGCTCGCGATCACGTTCACGCGTTCGCCGATCTTGCCCGACACGTCGAGCTCGACACCACGCGAGCGCGCCTTGCCCGACGTGCGCCAGTCGGTCAGCTTCGTCGTGTCGTTGTACTGCGACACGAGCACGTTCTTCTTGTCGATGTTGAACAGCGCAAGCGTGCCGGTCATCCCGCCCGGCAGGTCGAGCTTGCCGCCCACTTCCCACGCGGTCGCTTCCTCGGGCGGCGTCGCGCCGTCGATGATGTAGCCCGTCATCGGCGCGATCGACGACGACGGCTTCAGCGACTGCGAATAGCTGCCGTACAGCGAGAACGCATCGGTCCACTTGTAGACGATGCCCGCGCGCGGCAGCCACTTCGAGCCGCTGAGGTCGGTGTTCGCCTTGAACGGCCGGCCGCGCCCCGCGACCTGGTTGTACGTGATGTAGCGGATCCCGCCCGACACGATCCACTTGTCGGTCAGGTGAACGGTATCCTGGAAGAACGCGGACGCATCGTGCAGCGTGTCGGTCTGGTCGCTGTCGCTCGCGGACACCGTGCTCGACGGCGGCAGCAGCCCGTACACCGGATCGACATAGCTGAACGGCGTCTTCACGGCCTGACGCAGCATGTCCTTGCGATAGATGCGGCGGTATTCGGTATCGAAGCCGACCTGCACGTCGTGCCGCATCCCCGCGAGCGTCAGCTTGCCGTTCACGTAGCCGATCCCGTAGCTGTCGGTGCTGAGCGAGCCGTGCGTCGCATCGTTGCTGCGCGTCATCGTGCCCTTCACCGGATCGACGCCCGTCGTGCGCAACTGGTTCGCGTCGTAGGTTTCGCGGTTGTAGCTGTAGCCGAAGTGCGCGCTCCAGTCCGCGTTGAACTGGTGATCGACGGTCAGTTGCGCGAGATGCGATTCGCCGTCCATGTTGTTGAACGGCTCATCGATCCGCCGCCGCGCGGGAATGTCGAGCGGCGCATTGGTGCGCGGATCGAGCGCGGTGCCGCGATCGAACGGCGAATGGAACTTGCGGTACTGGTAGGACACCGCGACCTGCGTATCGCGCCCGTACCATGCGAGCGACGGCGCGACGAAGGTCTGCCGGTTCTCGCCGAAGTTGCGCCAGTACTGCTCGTTCGACTGGTCGACGATCAGCCGGTACGCGAGTCGCGAATCGCCGACCGGCCCGGTCGAATCGAACGTCACGCTGCCGCCGTTCTTGCCGTGCCCGAACGTCGACGCGCCAAGCGAAATCGCGTTGTAACGCTTGAGCTGCGGCTGCTTGGTGACGACGTTGATCATGCCGCCCGGATCCATCAGCCCGTACAGCAGCGACGTCGGCCCCTTCAGCACCTCGACGCTGTCGACCGCCGCGTTGAACGCACGGCCCTGCACGAGCGGCATGCCGTTCTGCATGATCGAGCCGTCGCGGTTGCCGCCGAAGCCGCGCTTCATGATCGTGTCCTGCGTGCCCGCGAGCGTGTTGCCCTGCGTGATGCCGCTCACGTTGCCGAGCGCGTCGTCGAGATTGCGCGGCCGCTGGTCGCGCAATACCTGCGCGGGCACGATGTTGACGGCCTGTGCGGTGTCGAGCAACGGAATCTCCGAGCGCAGCACGCCGGCTTCCTTCGGCGCGCGATAGCTTTCGGCACGCAACGCGCTGGTGCGCACGTCGATCGCCGGCAACTCGGCGGCCGGCGCGGCGCCCGCCGCCACGGGCCGGGCCGCCGAACCGCCGGCGCGCGTCAGCGTGTAGCCGCCGCCGGGCTGGCGCAGCGCGACGAGCCCCGTGCCGGCCAGCAGGCGGTCGAACGCGCCGTCGACGTCGAACCGGCCGCGCACGCCGCCGCTCGTCAGTCCGGCCGTCATCTCGGCCGGAAACGCGAGCAGGATGCCCGCCTCGCGCCCGAACCGGTTCAGCGCCGCTTCGAGTTGGCCGGCCGGAATGTCGAACGCGCGGCGTGACGCACGCTGCGCGGCGGGCGCCGCGTCGGCGCCGGTGTCGGCCAGCGCGGGGAGCGGCAGCAGCGCCGACAGCAGGACGGCGCCGGCCAGTCGGCATGCAAGACAGCCCGGCGCGGCCGGGCGCGATGCGCGCGGCAGGTGACGGGCGGGCGCCGGACGGCGCCGATACGTGAGGCGGATGGAAACCATGATCGAAGAGTCGGTGGGCGATGGGCCAGTGCTGCTTTCAATACCCATGTCACGCGAACATCGAGAAACAGCTCAGGCCGGCGAAAGTTTTTTTCGATGAGCTCACGAACGGGCCGGCACGACGGTCGCCCAGTAACGCGTCAGGTAGGTAACGTCGATCGGCAGCGTCGCCTTCAACGTGTCGAGCACGCGTGCGGGATTGTCGAGCGGAAAGGTGCCCGACACGCGCAGGTCGGCCACGGCAGCATCGCAGCGCAGGGTGCCGCGGCGATAACGGTCGAGCTCGGCGACGAGATCGGCCAGCCGCATCCGCGACGCGACGAGCATGCCGCCCGTCCACGCGGACGCATACGGATCGAGCGGCGCCGGTGCATCGATCGCGTCGCGCGTGAACTCCGCGCCCTCTCCCGCCGCGATCACGCGCGCGCCGGCCGCCCCGTCGGCCGGCTGTACGCGCACGGCGCCGGCGAATACCTCGATGCGCGTCGCATCGTCGCGCTGCCGTACCGCGAAGCGCGTGCCGAGCGGCCGCAACTCGCCTTGCGCGGTCGCCACGACCAGCGCCCGCGCGGGCACGCGATCGTCGTGGCCGCTCGTCACCATGATCGTGCCGCGCAGCAGGCGCAGGTGGCGCGCTGCGTCGTCGAAACGCACGTCGAGCGCCGTGTCGGTATCGAGCACGACGACCGTACGATCCGCGAGCGTCACCGTGCGCCGCTCGCCGACCGCCGTGCGCAGGTCGGCCGGCCAGATCGCCGCACGCCGCGCGGGCTCGGCCATCCACGCGGCGCCGCCCGCGAACAGCAGCACGGCCAGCGCCTTCACGGCCGCGCGGCGGCGGCTCGCACGCGGCGGCAGCAGCGCCGCGTGCGCGGCCTGCGGGTCGAGCCCGGCCGCGAGCCGGCCGAAGCGGCCCTGCATCGTTTCGATATGACGCCAGGCCGCGTCGTGCGACGGATCCTCCGCGCGCCAGCGCGCGAGCGCCGCGGCGAACGCTTCGTCCTGACGGCCGGACTGCCCGTCGACCCACCATTCGACTGCGCGACGCGCGACGTGCGGCGGGACCGCCGGCGCTCCCGGGGCGGCCATCGGTCAGGCCGCCATCGCGAAGAAACACTGCGTGCCGGCCTTCACGAGATAGCGCTTCACCGTCGCGAGCGACACGCCGAGTTCGCGCGCGATCTCGGCCTGCGTGAGCCCGTCGAGCTGCGCGAGCAGGAACGCGCGCTTCGCCGCGAGCGGCAGGCCGTCGAGCAGCTGGTCGATCTCGAGCAGCGTCTCGAGCACGACAGCCCGCTCTTCCGGCGACGGCGCATACGTCTGCGGGCGCTGCGCGAGCACGTCGAGATACGCACGCTCGATCTGCTCGCGCCGCCAGTGATTGCTCAACACGCGCTGCGCGACCGTCGTCAGGAACGCGCGCGGCTCGTCGGCGCCGATCGGCTCGTCGCGTGCAAGCAGGCGCATGAAGGTGTCGTGCGCCAGATCGGCCGCGCGGTGCGCGCAACCGAGCTTCCGGCTCAGCCAGCCGCGCAGCCACGCGTGATGGCCGGCATAGAGGGCGTCGATTTCTCGATGGAGAGACAGCTTGTCAGCGGACATGGCCGGGTTCCGGGGTGCGCAGGCGTCAACGATTCTGTAAATGAGAATGATTATTATATACAAAAGTAAGCTTGCAGCCCGGGTTTCGGTGCGCGACGACCACGAGGCGGCGACGGATCGCGACGACGCGATGCCGCCGGCGGTCGCGCGCGGCGCGCGTTTATCACATTCATTACAGCCCGGCCAATTCAATTCATTAAATAATGATTTGACGGATCAATAACAATATTCCGCCGACGGCAATTCCCTCGAAAATCACCCGGAATTATCACGCGCGACGCAAAATGCCCTGAGAAAATCGCGAAATGAAAACCAATTGATACGCGATCGTCAATAATTCAAATCCCTCAATGGTGAATTTCGAAGAACGTCTCCGTCTGCATCAGACCACACCGGAGAATTTCATTTTTGCCGTTTTATTCCGGCTCTGTAGTCTCCTGCCATTCCGGATCACGAACACAAGCCAATGCGCAAGGAGATGAAATGAAACGCACGACCCTCTCGCTGATTTCCGTCGCGTCGTTCGCGGCGATACCCGTCGCGCATGCGCAGTCGAGCGTCACGCTGTATGGCGTGATCGACACGTCGATCACCTATGTGAACCACGCGCAGGGCAAGGACAACGCGTGGATGCTCGGCAACAGCAGCGCAGGCAACCTGGCCGGCAGCCGCTGGGGCGTGAAAGGCACCGAGGATCTCGGCGGCGGGCTGAAGGCGCTGTTCCAGCTCGAGAACGGCTTCGACCCGAGCAACGGCCGGCAAGGCCAGGGCGGCCGCATGTTCGGCCGGCAGGCGTTCGTCGGGCTGACGAGCGACCGCTACGGCACGCTCACGTTCGGCCGCCAGTACGATCCGCTCGTCGATCTCGTGCAGGGCATCACCGCCGACAACTATCTGGGCAGCGTATTCGCGACGCCGGGCGACGTCGACAACTACGACAACAGCTTCCGCGTCGACAACGCGGTGAAGTACACGTCGGCCGTCTATTCGGGCCTGCAGTTCTCGGCGATGTATTCGTTCGGCGGCATTGCCGGCAGCACCGGCGCCGCGCAGTCGTACTCGGCTGCCGTGTCGTACAACAACGGGCCGTTCAGCGTCGCGGGCGGCTACTTCCATGCGACCAACAGCCCCGCGTCGAGCGGCCTGCGCAACGGCTGGACCAGCTCGTCGGACGGCACCTTCGACGGCCCGATCAACAACGGCTATGCGAGCGCCCACTCGATCGGCATCGCGCGCATCGCGGGCCAGTACGTCGCCGGCCCGTTCACGTTCGGCCTCGGCTACAGCAACGCGCAGTACCGCCGCGACGCAAGCTCGGTGTTCGGCTCGAACGAGCACTACAACACGGGGCAAGGCTTCGTGAACTACCAGGCGACGAATGCGCTGCTCGTCGGCGTTGGCTACAGCTACACGCGCTCGGGCGGCGACACGTCGGCGACCTATCACCAGGTATCGGCCGGCGCCGACTACAACCTGTCGAAGCGCACCGACGTCTACCTGACCGCTGCGTATCAGCACGCGAGCGGCCAGACCGGCGACGGCAAGGGCGGCTCGATGGCCGCGCAGGCATCGATCGGCTCGTACGGTTACGCGGGCACGAGTTCGCAGACGATGGTCAACCTCGGCCTGCGTCACCGCTTCTGATGTCGAACGGCCGGCTGCGCGGCGCGCGGCCGGTCGAATCCGCATTGCGCACACGGCGGCTTCGGCCGCCGTTTTTTTATATCGCGTGCGTTCACCGCGCCAATCGCCGCCGGGCGATTTCCCTTTCGCGCGATTCGTCGCCGGCTTCACCCCACGACTGACGTAACGCGTCAGGTTTCGGTCGGCGCCATCGTATTGGCGCTCGCGCCAAATACCGGCCATTTTTACCGGCCGGAGATCGTCGCACCGCATGATCCGGCGCGATAAAAAGGCGCGACGAACGCCCGGGCAAATGCAAAGGAAAGTTTGACGCGAGCCATTTGTCTGCTCGCTATGGCACACTTCGCGTCTGCGTAATTTCCTTGCACCGGGCGGCCGGATTCCGCCCCATCCTGCCATGCCGCGTCATACCACCTGTTCGATCAGCCGCGAAACACTGAAAATCGCCTCGACGATTGCGATGTCGTGCGCGCTGCACGGTGTCGCGCGGGCCGATTGCCTCGACGACGCGGCCACGTTCCAGCACGTGAGCGTCAGCCTGATGCGCGGCATCGCGCAGGTCGAATCGGGGATGAATCCGAACGCGGTCAACACGAATACCAACGGCACGGTCGACATCGGGCTGATGCAGATCAACAGCACGTGGCTGCCGACGCTCGCGCGCGAGGGCATCACGCGGGAAAGCCTGTTCGATGCGTGCACGAACGCGTATGTCGGCGCGTGGATCCTGTCGCAGAACATCCGCCAGCTCGGCCCCAACTGGAACGCGATCGGCGCGTACAACTCCGCGTCGCCCGACAAGCGCCTCGCGTATGCGCGCAAGGTCTATGATGCAATCCGGACCATGCCGGATTCGCCGGATACCCCCATGCCTATCCTGCCCCCTTCCTTTACGCCGCCGCAACAGGCACAGGCGTACAACCCGTTCGCGAGCCTGAGCGTGCCGGCGTCGACGGTCACGCGCCCGCGCACGGTGTCTCCGGCCCCGCCGCCTCCGCCGCCGCAGGGCGGCCCCGCCGGTCCGGCCGGCACGTACAACTTCGGCTGGTCGGTCACGGGCGCCGACCAGGCCAAGCCGACCCAGGTGTTCGACGACGGTGCGCGGATCTACGTGCAGTTCAGCGACATGAAGCACGTGCCGGCGATCTTCACCGAGACGTCGGCCGGGCGCGTGCTGATGTCATGGGAGCTGCAGTTTCCGTATGCCGTCCTGACGCGTCCCGCGCAAACGTTAATCTTCCAGCTCGGCGCGTTCGAAGCGCGCGCGCAGCGCAGTGCAGCGGCCGCGGGCATGACCGCACAGGCCGGCACGGCAGGTGCGGCCCCGGCCGCGGCATCGAAGAAGCCGGCCGCCGGTACGGCGACGAATGCGGCCACGAACACGGCAACCGGTACGCCGGCGAAACGCACGGCGTCGGCCGACGCGCTGTGGTATCTGAATACGCCGTCGACGTCGGGCACGACGGCGGCCTCGCCGTCGACGGCAAACCTTCCCGCCACGCTGCCGACGGCGATCACGTCGAACACGCCGCCGCCCGCACCGGTCCAGGCGCCGGCTGCGGCCGCTCAGCCCGCGCGCGTCAGCACGGACGCACTGTGGTACATCTCGAAGTGACGCGCCGTCGATCGCGCGCGTCGCGCGGCGATCATTGCTGCGCAGTCGGCGGCAGCTCGGGCGCGTTCATGTCGTCCACCCACTGCAGTTCGGCCGTGCCGTCGTTCCTGAAATACACGCGCAGGTAACGCGACGTCGCCGATTCCGGCTGTGGAATCGTCACGTCGATCGTCTTGTGCTCGGCCGGGATACCGCGCTGAATGTCGTCGAGCGGCTGCGCGAATAGCCAGGACAGCTTCACCTGCTGCCCCGGCGTGACCTTGCAGCCGCAGGCGAACCCGCCACCGCCGCCGAAGGCCTCGCCCGCATCCCGCGCCGACGGATTGCCGAAGCATCCCGACCGGTGCTCGTTGTCGAGCCAGAATTCGTGAAGCTTGCGGTCGTACTCGTTGTATCCGGTGATGCATACGGTGCGCCGCGTCGCCGCCATTTCGCCATCATGCGGACCGCACGCGGCGAGCACGCCCGGCATCGTCAGCGCCAAAGCGAGCGCCCCTGCCCTGGCGCTCATCGACGGCCCCGCACGACCCGCGGGGCCGGGCGGCACGTGCCCGGCGACGACACGCGCTGGCGCGTCACGCCGGCAGCCGCCGTCACCCGCGCCGCACCCAGATCACCTTCCCGCCGCGAATGCCGAGATTGCGGCGCTCCGGCCGGTAATCCATCGTGCCCGGCAGCGACTGGCCATCGCGCTCGAGCACACGCCACAGGCAGCCGTCCAGTTGCGCCTTCGCATCGGCCTCGGTCCTGCCGACCAGCGCATCGTCCGGCCCTGCGTCCGCCTTGCAGGCTTGCGCCGCGCCCGCCGGCCCGCCATTCGCCGGCGTGCCGCCCGCGCTCGAGATTTTCGTGTTCATGTCCGCACATCCCGCAAACGTTGCGCTCGCAACCAGCGCCGTCATCATCGCGATCGTCTTCTTCATCGGTTTCTCCCTTTCGCGCCCGGCGACACTGGTGCGGCGTTCCTCGCCGAGCGGGCGTTGCATGCATGATCGGTTCCGCGCCGCCGGCCGTTTCCGGAAGATGCCGGCCGGCCAACCGCAGCCTCGCGCGCGCCGGCCGCGCCGATTCGGCGCACCGCAGCCGCGGGTTCGGCCCGCTGCCGAAGCCGCCTGCATGTTACCGCACGCCATGCAGCGCGACCGCGCATGCACGGCGATTGCGCCGGGTCACGCCTGCCGCGACAGCACGCTCAGAACGTGTAGGTCACGCCTGCAATGCCGTAGTAGTTGCTGCGGGACTGGACGATCGGGCTGTCGCCGGCACGGCCGAGCAGCCGCGTCACACCGCCGGTCGCGAGCACCGACCAGTGTTGCGACAGCGTCCAGTTCCACGCGACCGCCATCGACGCGCTGTCGATCCCGCCGCTCGCCGAATACGGCCGGAACCGGCTCGTCATCGACTGTGCGTCGGTCACGCCGTAGAACGTCTGCATGTAGCGTCCCGAGCCCGCATGCACGGTCCCCGTCACGACGATCTCGTGCTGCGACGTCTTGAACACCGGCACCGCGAGATCCATGTGCCCCGACACGCCGCGCGACGTGTGCGTCACCGGGGAATCGATCGTGACGCTCAGCTCGGCTGCATTGAAAAGCGTCACGCCTGCGCGCACGCCGACGAGCACCGAGCCCGGAATCCGGCCCATGCCCTTCAGGTAGTCGGAGCCCGGCAGGTCGAAGCGGTTCTCGTCCGCGCGGCCCGCGTCGTAGCTGACGGCCGCCGACACGAACACCCCATGCGGCAGGTCCAGCCGGTAGCCGGCGCCCTGCGTGCCGTCGATGAAGAAGCCGTTGCCGAACTTCGCGGAGAACGACGGCGCAACGACGCCGCGATACTGGTTGCTGCCCTGGTAGCGCGGTGCGAAACCGCCGCCGAGCGACAGCGAATACTGGTTTTCCGCGTGGGCGGCGGCGGCGAGGGTCAGGCCGGCGAGCGGCACGCAATAGCGGTAGCGGCGAAGTAATGGGCGCACAATATTGAGATAAGAGTGACGGAGCCCGCAGTCTAGGTGCCGCCCTGCCCCAAGACTGTCCAGAATCTGCGGAGAATCTGTGCTCAATTGTGTTCGATTGTTCGAGATTGTCGTGCCGCTGTCCCCGCCTCCGGAACGCCGGATAGAATTCGCGTGCCACGCCGCGCAACAGCCTGCCGGGTGTGAAATGGCGCGTGCATCCTGAGGAGACCATGAACGACAATCCGCTCAAATACCGTGTGCTGCTGATCGAGGACGACGACCGCCTCGCGCAGCTCGTCCGCGAATACCTCGACGGCTACGAATTCGCGGTGACGGTCGTACGGCGCGGCGACCTCGCCGTCGCGGCGGTGCGCGAGCACCAGCCGGCCCTCGTGATACTCGACCTGATGCTGCCGAATCTCGACGGCATGGAAGTCTGCCGGCGCATTCGCGCGTTCACGAATATCCCCGTGCTGATCCTGACCGCACGCGCGGACGTGTACGACCAGGTCGCGGGCCTCGAGACGGGTGCCGACGACTACGTGACGAAGCCGCTCGAACCGCGCGTGCTCGTCGCGCGCGCCCGTGCGCTGTTGCGCCGCGCGCAGCCGGCCGCGATCGAAACGCCCGTTGCCGCGCCCGACGCGCTCGTGTTCGGCGAACTGACGATCTCGCCGCCGAACCGCACCGTCACGTGGCGCGGCGAGCCGGTCGACCTGAAGACGGCCGAATTCAACCTGCTGCTGATCCTCGCGCGCGCGGCCGGCACCGTGCTGAGCCGCGACGACATCCTGAAGCAGTTGCGCGGGATCGAATTCGACGGGCTCGACCGCTCGGTCGATTCCGGCATCTCGAAGCTGCGCCGCCGCTTCGAGGACGCGTCGTCGGAGCCGCACAAGATCAAGACGATCTGGGGTCGCGGCTACCTGTTCAGCCCTTCCGCGTGGGACGAATAAATGCTGCGCCCGTTGATCAGGCTGTACCTCATCGTGATCGTGTGCGTCGCCGCATCGATCGTCTTCATCCAGCTGGCGTTCGACCGGATCTTCTACGAGCGGGTCGCGCAGGCGCAGCGCGACTCGCTGACGACCTATTCGTTCGTGCTGAACGACTACCTCGAGCGCCATCCGGGCGCGCAGCGCGCGCTCGCGCTGCGCGAACTCGCGCTGCACGGCAACGAAGGGTTCGGCTTCATGTCGATGGCCGACGCGCGCGCGCAACTGAACGGCGCGCCGCTGCGCGATCTCGATGCCGGCAGGATCGCGATCAGCTACAACGGCAAGGATTACTACATGCCGCTCGCGGACGGCTCGGTGCTGCATGCGCGCCCGATCGAGCCGCCGGACCTCGACATCCGGATCTATGCGTACATGCTGCTCGCGCTCGCGACGTTGTTCGCGGTGGTGCTGTGGATTCACTATCACTGGCGCGACATTCGCAGGCTGCAGGAAGCGGCCCGCACGTTCGGCGCCGGCACGCTGTCGACGCGCGTGAAGCTGTCGGGCAAGTCGAACATCTACGACCTGTCGCAGCAGTTCAACGACATGGCCGCGCGCATCGAGGCGTCGATCAAGCAGCAGCGCGAAATGATGCACGGTATCTCGCATGAGCTGAAGACGCCGCTCGCACGGCTCGAATTCGGGCTTGCGCTGCTTGCCGAGCCCGACGAAACGGGACGGATGCGCGAGCGCCGCGATGCACTGCGGCGCGACGTGCGCGAACTCGACGAACTCGTCACCGAACTGCTGACGATCGGCCGGCTCGAACAGGGTGCGAGCGAGCTCGCGCCGATGGAAATCGTCGTCGATGCGCTGATCGACAGCGTCGCCGGCAACGTCGCGAACGACGTCGCCGATCGCGGGATCACGCTCGACGTCTCGGCGCTCGGCGCGCCCGCGACCCACGTGTGCGACCCGAAGCTCGTCGCCCGCGCGCTGCTGAACCTGATCCGCAACGGCGCACGCTACGCATCGCACAAGGTCGTGCTGGCCGCTGCCAGCGACGCGACCGGCGCGCTCGTGCTCAGTGTCGACGACGACGGCCCCGGCATTCCGGCCGCCGAACGCGCGCGCGTGTTCGAGCCGTTCCAGCGGCTCGACTCCAGCCGCGACCGGCAGACCGGCGGTTTCGGCCTCGGGCTCGCGATCGTGCGGCGCGTCGCGCAGGTGCACGGCGGCGACGTGCGGCTCGAAGATTCGCCGCTCGGCGGCGCACGCTTCGTCATCACGCTGCCCCCGCTGACACTGCCGGACAGCCTCTTCGACGTGGCGAGCATCGATTCACGTGCCGGCACGCCCGGCGACGGCAAGCGCACGGCCACGCCGTCGCGATAAGTTGCACGGCGGGCGGCCGCCCCGCCGTCGCCCACCGGATCTGACGGGATTGCGCCGCTCAGCGGCGGCGCAGCAACGCGACGAAGAACAGGCTGCCGAACATCGCGGTCACGATGCCGATCGGCAAATCCTCCGGCGCCGCAAGCGTGCGGGCCGCGACATCGGCCCACACGAGCAGGATCGCGCCCGTCAGCGCGGCAACCGGCAGCAGCCGGCCGTGCTCGGCGCCGACGACGCGACGGCACAGATGCGGCGTCACGAGCCCGACGAAGCCGATCGCGCCGCTCACCGCGACCATCGCGCCCGTCGCGAACGATGCGACGACGAACACCTCGCGCCGCATCCGCGCGCTCGGCACGCCGAGCGACGCCGCGGCGACATCGCCCGACATCAGCGCATTCAGTTCCCGCCGGCGTGCGTACAGCGCGCCGCCGGCGAGCGCCGCGCATACGGCCGGCACCGGCAGCAGATCCCAGCGCGCGAGCCCGACGCCGCCGAGCATCCAGAACAGCACCGACGACGCGGCGCGCTGGTCGCCGAGATACAGCAACAGGTTGCCGAACGCGGCCATCATGAACGACACCGACACGCCCGCGAGCAGCAGCCGGTCCGATTCGAGCCGGCCGCCCCGATGCGCGAGCGCGACGACGCATGCGGTTGCCGCGAGCGCGCCGGCGAACGCGGCGGCCGACAACGTGAACGGGCCGAATGCCGCGCCCACCACCACCGTGACCGTGACGGCGCCGAGCATCGCGCCTGCGCTCACGCCGAGCAGGTGCGGATCGGCCAGCCGGTTCGCGGTCGCCGCCTGCAACGCGACGCCGACCGCCGCCAGCGTCGCGCCGACGATCGCGGCCAGCAGTGCGCGCGGCATCCGGATCAGCCACACGATGCTGTCGTCTCCCGCTCCCGGCGCGAATGCACCGGCCTCGCCGAATGCCGACGCGACGTGCATGGCGACGATCCGCACCGCATCCGGCATCGCGACCGGCGCCGGACCGAACGCGGCCGACACGACGATCGACACGCTCAGCAGCACGGCCAGCACCGGCAGCGCCACGCGCATGCCGGGCCGCGCCACCCGCCCGCCCACGCTCATCGCGCCGGCCCGGCGAATGCGGCCGGATACAGTGCGCGCGCGAGCGTCTCGACCGCCGCGACGTTCTCGGGGCCCGGCGTCGCCGCATCGTACGGAATCGCGACGAAGCGCCGGTCGCGAATGGCGGCCACGCGCGCAAGCGCCGGCTGACTCAGCAGGAACTGCTGCTTCTGCGCGGCCGTCACGGCCGAATAGTCGACGATCACGATCACCTGCGGATCGCGCGCGACCACGCTCTCCCAACTCACCTGCGTCCAGCTGCGCGGCAGGTCGTCCATCACGTTGCGCGCGCCGGCCGCCGCCAGCAACGCGGTCGGCATCGCGAGCCCGCCTGCCGTCATCGGCTTGTCGGTGCCGCTGTCGTAGACGAACACGCGCAGCGGCGCAGGCTGCCCGATCGCGCGCGACACCGCCGCGAGACGCGCCCGCATCGCGGCGACCACCTGCGCGGCACGCGCATCGACACCGAAGATCCGGCCGAGCGTGTTCAGGTCGCGAAACACGTCGTCGAACGACGCGGCCGATTGCTTCATCACGTGCGAACACGACTCGGTCAGCTCGTACGTGCGGATGCCGAACGGCGCGAGCGTCGCGGGCGTCACCGGGCCGCCGACATGCATCCCGTAGTTCCAGCCCGCGAGATAGAAGTCGGCGCGTGCGGCGACCAGCACCTCGAGCGACGGATACTGGCTCGCCAGCTCGGGCACCCCGCGCAATGCGTCGCGCACGCGTGCGGTGCCCGTCTTCCAGCCGCCGATGCCCGTATAGCCGACGAGCCGGTCCTTCAGGCCGAGCACGAGCATCATCTCGGTCAGGTTCACGTCGTTGCTCACCGCGCGCGTCGGCGCGCGATCGAACGTCACGTCGCGGTCGCAACTGCGCACCGTGACGGGATAGGCGCCCGCGTGAGCGGCGGCACAGCCGAGCACGGCGGCGGCAACCAGCCGGCGTGCAACAGAGGACAAAGGAAACGGCATGGCGGTCATTCCGGATGAAGCGGCGTGATGCGCGGCCGGCCCGTGACGGGATGGCGATCGACGAGCGCGGCGACGCCGAACACGTCGCGCAGCAGCGCTTCGGTCAGCACGTCGTCCGGCACGCCGGACGCGACGACCCGGCCGTGCGCGAGCACGTGGAGCCGGTCGCAATACGCAGCCGCGAGATTGAGGTCGTGAATCGTCGCGAGCGTCGCGATGCCGAGGCGGCGCACGCGTGCGAGCAGTTCGAGCTGGTGACGCAGGTCGAGATGGTTGGTCGGTTCGTCGAGCAGCAGCAGTTCGGGCTGCTGCGCGAGCGCACGGGCCAGCAGCGCGCGCTGCTTCTCGCCGCCCGACAGCGACGCGAAGCGTTGCGCGCGGCGCTCGACGAGGCCGACGTCGTGCAGCGCGGACTCGACGATCCGGCGATCGTCGGCGGATTCCGCGTCGAACGGCCGCTTGTGCGGCGTGCGGCCCATGCCGACCAGTTCGTCCACCGTCAGCCCGAAATCGTCCGGCGCCTCCTGCTGCAGCACCGCGATGCGCTGTGCGACCGCGCGCGGTCGCATGCGCCACACGTCCTGCGCATCGAGTGCGACACGGCCCGCGTCGGGCCGGGCGTAGCGGAACACGCAGCGCAGCAGGCTCGTCTTGCCGCTGCCGTTCGGACCGACCAGCCCGACGAACTCGCCGGCGGCAACGGTCAGCGCCACCGAATCGAGCACCGTGACCGCACCGCCGGGCGACCAGCTCACGCGCTCGATGTCGAGCATGCGGGTAACGGGATGCACGTCGCGCCGCATCAGAAGCGCATCGTCGCGACGAGCTCCGCCGAACGCGACGGACCGAGCAGCCATTGCTCGCCGCCGTTCGACGTCGTCACCGCATACGTGCGGTTCGCGAGATTGCGCAGGTAGAGCGCGAGCTCGGTGCGCGACGTCGGCTGCCAGCGCAGCGATGCATCGAACACCGTATACGACGGCACCTGCACGCGGTTCGCATCGTCGCCGTAGGTCGCGCCGACGTAGCGCACGCCCGCATTCGCCTGCCAGCGCTCGGCGAATGCCCAGCCGAGCCACAGGTTCGCCGTCTGCTGCGGCACGTTGGACGGCACGTTGCCGGCCCGCGACACCGTCGCGCCGCCGGCCGTCTGGTTGAACGCGTCGTAGCGCGCACGCAGCAGCGCGACGTTCGCATCGATCGTCCAGCCGTGCGGCAGCCGCGCGCCGCCCGTCAGCTCGACGCCGCGCGACGATTGCCGGCCGACCTGCTGGCGCAGCGCGGGATTGAACGGATCGGTGCTGAGCAGGTTGCGCTTCGTGATGTCGTACACGGCGAACGTCCAGTACGCGCGAGCGTCGAGCAGCGTCTGCTTGAGCCCGGCTTCCCACTGTTCGCCGGTTGCGAGCCGGGTGTTCGCCTGCGATGCCGACAGCGTCACGAGCGAGCCGAGCCCCTCCGCGCCCGTCGTGTACTGCGCGTATGCGCTGAGCGTCGGCGCAACCTCGAACACGAAACCGGTGCGCCAGCCGACGTTCGCGAATCGCTTGTCGAAGCCCGCCCCGGTCGCCGCCTGCTCGCGGCTGAACGCGATGTGGTCGTAGCGCAGGCCGCTCACCCACGCGAGCCGCGGCAGCACTTCGAGCCGGTTCTCCGCGAACACCGCGGCCTGTCGCGCCCGCGTGCTGAATTGCGGCACGGTCGGATCGGGGCTCGTGAACACGCCAGGATCGAAGCCGTGCGCGGCCACCGTCGATGCGCCGCCGTACGGCGAGTTGTTGGTCCCGCTGAACGTGATCTGGCTGAACTCCGTGCCGATGACGAAGCGGTTCGCGCGGCCGAACAGCATGCCGTCGAAGCGCGCGCTCAGCCGGTCACCGATCTGCCGCTGGTGGTGGCCGATGTCGAGATAGTCGCTGCGCGTGACACGTCCCGTCGCCGCATCGAGCGCATACGATTCGGCATTGCGCCAGTGGCGGTTCGACGTCAGGTAGTAGAGCTGGTTGTCGATCGTCACGCCGGCCGTGGGCCGGTAGCTGGCCGACAGGCGCGTCCACTGGTCATAGTACGAAATCGTCGCATCGCCGACGGTGTAGTTGAGCTTGCGCAGCGACGGATCGAGCACGCCGTTCGGCGCCGGTACGCCATAGTACGTCGCCGGCATCTGGCGGCCGTAGTCGTAGTCGAGCGTCAGCGTGAGCTGCGGGCTCACGTCGAATTTCAGCGCGCCGCCGATTGCCGTCGTATGCGTATCGGCCCGTTCGGCCAGCCCGTTCGCGCGCGCATCGCTCGCATAAAAGCGGTACGACAGCCGCGGGCCGAGCGCGCCCGTCGTATCGAACCCGAAGCGCTTCGCGCCGTCGGGGCCGACGCCGGCCTGCAGCGTCGTCTCCCTCTCGCGCTGCGGCCGCTTCGGCACGACGTTCACGACGCCGCCGATCGCCCCTTCGCCGTACAGCACCGACGCCGGGCCGCGCAGCACCTCGATGCGCTCGACCGACCACGTATCGAACGGAAACGTGATCGTGCCGGCCGCCGGCATCAGCCGCACGCCGTCGAGCAGCGTCATCACCGATTCCTGCCCGCTGAAGCCGCGCACGCTCAATGCGGTGCCGCCGGTGCCGGGCGCCATCGCGCTCGAAAAGCCGGCCGTGCGCGTGACCGCATCGAGCACCGTGCGATCGCCGCGTGCTTCGATCGTGTCGGCCGTGACGGTTTCGACGCTCGCGGGTGTATCGAGGCTTGCCAGCCCGAGCCGCGAGCCCGTTTCGAGCGGCTGCGTCAGCGGATCGGCCGGTGCGGATGAAGCCGTGACGTTGATGGCCGGCAGCGCGCGCCGGTCGTCCGGCGCGGGGGCCGCGGCTTCGGCGGCCAGCACGCCGGACGTGGCCATTGCACAGCCCAGCAGCGTCGTGCAGCTGCGCGCCGCGCATGCACGCCAGGCGCCCGTGTTCCGGTGCGGCGCGGCATGGTGCCGCTCCCCGCGCGCCGGGTGGTTTCCGGATTTCGTCACGTCGTATCGATCTTCGTTGGATGTCGTCGCCAGCCGCCGGCGACGAAAACCTCGGATGATACATTATATCAACTTGATTCGTCAGGGTTTTGTCAGCTTCCCCCTTCACCGCGCGCTTACAACGGGAAACTGAACTGCACCCACAGCTTGTCGCCCTGCGGCCGGTTGCGCACCGCGAACTCGTGCTGATACTTCACGACCACGCCCGACGCCGGCCCCCACATGTAGCGCAACTGCGGACCGATCGCGACGGTTTGCCCGCGAAAGCCGTCGGAGCCGACCTTCACGCCGTCCTGCGTATCGTCGGTGAACTGCTTCAGGAACGTGCCCTGCACGCCCACTTGCACGCGCCGGCCGATCGAATAACCGATCAGGTAGTCGAGCACGGCGACCGCGCCCGAGTGGTAACGCGTCGCGTGGTTCGGCGAATTCAGCTCCACCAGCGTGGTCGTCGACATCTCCCAGTCGCGGCCCGGCAACCACGTCATGCTGAGATACGGCAGGAACGCATACGTGTTCAGCCCCGGATTCGCGATCCGGTTCACCGAGTACGCACCGCTCGGCACCGCGAACGACGGCGAGAAGAACGCGAAGAACGTCTTCGACGCATTCGCGTAATTGACCATGAAGGGCTCGAGAATCACGTCGCCGAGCGACGTGCGGTTGCCGGTGCCGCCCGGCGTCGACAGATGCAGGTGCACGATCGGCACAATTGCGCTGCTCGACAGCGAGAACGGCCCGAACGTCGCGCCCCAGGTATGCACGACGCGCGGCGTTTCCGCGACGACGCTCAGGTGGAACCCCGGCACCGCGCTGCCGCCGTCCGGCCCGGCAAAGCGGTTCGCCGAGTAATACAGCGAATAGTTGAAGTACTGCGTGTTGCCGGGCGGCGGCAGCAGCCCGTTCAGCACCGTGTTGACGCCGAACGGATAGCTGATCTGGCCGCCCTCCGTGGCCAGCGCCGGCACGTGAATGGCCCCGGCGATCAGGAGTGCCAACGGCACTCGTCGCAATGCATGTTTCATGTCGTCTCCAGACCGGATTGTTATCGTGTAATCGCGAGCCGGGCGCTGCTGGCCCGGGGAGACGCAATGTAAATCGCACGACGGCGGCGAAAAAGACGACGATCGGGAGAACAGTTCTCCGTCATGCGGAGAAATGCGCGACAGCGCCGGGCCGCTTGCGATCAGCGGCCGACTTCCTTCCATTTGCGCGCGAGCCCGAGGCGTTCGAAGCGCTCGATCAGGAACTCGGTGAAGACGCGGATCTTCGCCGGCTGATGGCGGCGGCTCTGGTACGCGATGTTGACGGTGAGCGCCGGCAGTTGCCAGTCGGTGAGCACGGGCACGAGTTTCCCGGCGACGATGTCGTCGTGGACGATGTAGAGCGGCTGGATCAGGATGCCGAGCCCGGCGAGCGCCGCAGCACGGATCACCTGCCCTTCGTTCGCATCGAGCACGCTCTTGATCGTGACCGACTGCGTCTTCGCGCCGTGGCGGAAATGCAGCACGTACGGATCGTTCGCGAGGTTGTACACCAGCAGCCGGTGGTCGCCCAGCGCATCGGGCGTCGCCGGCGCGCCGTGCTTCGCCAGATACCCGGGCGACGCGGCCAGCACGCGCCGCGTCTCGGCGAGCTTGCGCACGGTGATGCCCGAATCGGCCTCGTGCTCGCGCGTACGGATCGCCACGTCGATGCCGGCCTCGATGAAATCCGGGTAGCGGTTTGCCGCGATGATCTGCACGTTCAGGTTCGGATAGCGCCGGTGAAACTCGGGCAGCGCGGGCGCGATGTAGATCGACGCGAACGACACCGACGCCGTCACGCGCAGCGTGCCGGCCGGGTTGACGCTCGCCTCGTTGACGGCCGCATCGGCTTCCGACAACTCCGTCAGGATCGCGACGCACCGCCGGTGGTACTCATGCCCCGCGTCGGTCAGCCACAGCCGGCGCGTGGTGCGCTCGACGAGCCGCGCGCCCAGCCGCTCTTCCAGCGCATTCAGGCAGCGGCTCGCCGCCGCGCTCGACATGCCGAGCCGTTCGGCGGCCTTCGACAGGCTGCCCAGCTCGGCCACCTGTACGAAAAACTCGATCTGCGTCCACTTGTCCATGCGTTCGATTCTTCCACCTGGCGGAGAACAAAACTCCTCCAAATCATCTTTTTTACGATCCCGGGAGGAATTAATGTTACGTCAACGCGCCATCGAACGACATCAGGAGACAACCCCTATGCGCAATCTCAACGAAGACACCATCACGCAGGCCGTGATCGCGTCGCTCTCCGGCTGTCGCGACGAGCGGCTGCGCACGGTCATGACAAGCCTCGTCCAGCACCTGCATTCATTCGCCCGCGAAACGCAGCTCACCGAGGCCGAATGGCAATCGGCGATCGGCTTTTTGACGGCCGTCGGCCACATCACCGACGACAAGCGCCAGGAGTTCATCCTGCTGTCCGACGTGCTCGGGCTGTCCACGCTCGTCACCGCGCAGAACCACGCGAAACCGGCCGGCTGCACCGAGGCGACCGTGTTCGGCCCGTTCTACGTCGACGGCAGCCCCGAGTTCGCGATGTTCGACGACATCGCGAACGGCGCATGCGGCGAGCCCTGCTTCGTGTCCGGCCATGTGCGCGGCATCGACGGCACGCCCATCGCGCACGCGTCGCTGGAAGTCTGGCAAGCCGACGAGGACGGCCACTACGACGTGCAGCAGCCGGCCGGCGACGGGTCGGTCACGCATCGCGCGCGCGGCCGGCTGCGCAGCGGCGCCGACGGCCGTTACGCGTTCCGCTCGATCCTCGCCGAGCCGTATCCGATTCCGCACGACGGCCCCGTCGGTGCGATGCTCGATGCGCTCGGCCGCCACCCGTGGCGCCCCGCACACCTGCACTTCATGATCCAGGCACGCGGCTACGAAACGCTGATCACGCACGTGTTCCGCGACGGCGACCGCTATCTCGACTCCGACGCGGTATTCGGCGTGCGCTCGACGCTCGTCGCCGACTGGGTCCGGCATGCGCCGGGCAGCGCGCCCGACGGATCGCGGATGGACACGCCGTTCTACACGCTCGACTACGACTTCGTGCTGAATCCCGCGGAGCGTGCCGCATGATCCGGCACGTCGTGATGTGGAAGGTTGCCGGCGCAACCGACCGCGAGCGCGCCGAGGCGCGCGCCAGCGTGAAAACTGCGTTCGAAAGCCTGCGCGGCCGGATTCCGGGAATGACGCACCTCGAGGTCGGCGCGGATTTCAGCGCGACCGATTACGCGTGCGACCTGATTCTCGTCGCCGATTTCGAATCGCGCGAAGCACTGGACGGTTACGCGGCACATCCCGAACACGCACGCGTACGCGACGCACTGACAGGCCTGCGCATCGCGCGCCATCAGGTCGACTACGCAACGGAGTAACGACGACATGAACTTCATCTACCAGGCACGCCCCGCACGCGTGATATTCGGCGCGGGCAGCCTCGACCACCTCGAACGCGAAGTGCTGGAACTGGGCGCGCAACGGGCGATCGTGCTCTGCACGCCGGAGCAGCGCGAGCTCGCGCAACACATCGTCGAGCGACTCGGCGCGCGTGCCGCCGGGCTGTACGACCGCGCGACGATGCACGTGCCGATCGAGATCGCCCGCGATGCGCAGGCGTTCGCCCGTTCATGCGACGCCGATTGCGCGATCGCGATCGGCGGCGGCTCGACGATCGGCCTCGGCAAGGCGATCGCGCTCGAAAGCAGCCTGCCGATCCTCGCGATACCGACGACGTACGCCGGCAGCGAAATGACGCCGATCTACGGGCTGACCGAAGGCGGCCTCAAGCGCACCGGCACCGACGCACGCGTGCTGCCGAAGACGGTGATCTACGATCCCGCGCTCACCGTGACGCTGCCGGTCGAGCTGTCGGTGACGAGCGGCCTCAATGCGATCGCGCACGCAGCGGAAGGCCTGTACGCGAGCAACGCGAATCCGGTCATGAGCCTCGTGGCCGAGGAAGGCATTCGCGCGCTGGCGCACGGCCTGCCCGGTGTGCGGCGCGATCCCGCCGATCTCGCCGCGCGCAGCGACGCCCTCTACGGCGCCTGGCTGTGCGCAATGGTGCTCGGCAACGTCGGCATGGCGCTGCACCACAAGCTCTGTCACACGCTCGGCGGCAGTTTCAATCTGCCGCACGCGCCGACCCACACGGTCGTGCTGCCGCATGCGCTCGCATACAACGCGGCGCACGCGCCTGACGCGATGCAGCGGATCGCCCGCGCGATCGGCACGAACGACGCGGCGCGCGGCCTCTACGCACTGGCGCTCGACAACGGCGCACCGGTTTCGTTGAAAGCGATCGGCATGCAGGAAACCGATCTCGATCGCGCGGCCGATCTCGCGGCCGCCAATCCGTACTGGAACCCGCGCCCGATCGAACGCGACGGCCTGCGCGCGCTGCTGCAGGATGCCTTCGACGGCAACCTGCCCGGCTCGACCGCGCACTGAGGCGCCCACACGACACACCAACAAACGAACCCGTCATGGAGACAACCCACATGAATACCGAACCGAGCGGCCAAGGTCACGGCGCCGTCGAGTCGTGCGACGTCGCGATCGTCGGCTACGGCCCGACCGGCCTCGTCGCCGCATCGATGCTGGGCCGCGCCGGCCACCGCGTGATCGTCCTCGAACGCTGGCCGACGCCTTACGGGCTGCCTCGCCTCACGCACATCGACGGCGAAACCGCGCGCATCGTGCAGGCCAGCGCCGACGTCGATCATGCGCTGCGCAACGCGAAGGCCGTCGATACCTACCACTACCGCGACGCGAACGGCGACCTGCTGCTTGAACTGAACTGGACCGGCCGCGCATGCGGCTACCCCGCGCACATCTCGATCTACCAGCCCGACATCGAGGATGCGATCGATGCGCGCGCCAGCACCTTCCGGAACGTAACGATCCTGCGCGGCTGGGAAGTCGACACGCTGCAGCAGGACGACGACGGCGTGACGCTCACGGCACGCCCGTGGCGCGGCGGCCAGGATGCGCAATGGACCGGCCAGCCGCGCACCATGCGTGCGCGCTACCTGATCGGCGCGGACGGCGCGAACAGCCTCGTACGCCGCACGCTCGGCATCGAACGTTCCGACTTCGGCTACAACGAGCGCTGGCTCAATCTCGATTCGGAAAACAAGCGTGATCTCGGCGACGGCTGTGCGCGCACGACGATCTACTGCGATCCGGCACGTGCGTACATGCACATGCCGATCGGCACGAAGCGCACGCGTTTCGAGTTGCGCGTGCTGCCGGACGAATCGACGGCCGAATGGGAAACCGAGGCAGCCGGCTGGAAGTGGCTGAAGGACCACTACGGCTACGGCCCGGACGACCTGAAGCTGCTGCGCCATGTCGTCTACACGTTCGAGACGCGCATGGCCGAACACTGGCGCTCCGGCCGCGTGCTGCTCGCGGGCGATGCCGCGCACACGATGATGCCGTACATGGGGCAAGGCGCATGCTCGGGCATGCGCGACGGCATCAACCTCGCGTGGAAGCTCGATCTCGTGCTGACCGGCCGCGCATCCGCCGACCTGCTCGACACCTACGAAGCCGAGCGCCGCCCGCACGTGACCGCGATCACGCAGATGTCGCTGTTTCTCGGCCAGGTCGTCAACGAGGACGATCCGCGCAAGGTGGCCGAGCGTGACGCGGCATTCCGCTCCGGCAACATGCCGCCGATGCCGCCGTTCCCGAAGCTCGGCCATGGCATCCTGCACGCCGAAGCCGACGGCACGCTGCTGCCGACGACCGGCGCACCGGCACCGCAAGGGCGCGCACGGCGCGGCGCGGCCGACGGCCGCTTCGACGACGTGGTCGGCCAGGGCTTCCAGCTCGTCACGCGCGAGCACCCTTGCCGCCATCTCGACGACGCGCAGCGCGCGTTCCTCGCGCAGCTCGGCTGTCACGTGGCCGTGCTGGCCGACGACGTGTGCACGCCGGATGCGGTGATCGATCTCGACGGCGAACAGCGCGCGTTCATGGATGCGCACGGCATCGGCGCGTATATCCGGCGGCCCGATTTCCTCGTGTTCGGTTCGGTGGCCGACCTGCGCGATCTCGGCGCGCTCGTCGATGCGCTGCGCGACAAGCTGCATTGGTCGGCGCCGTCCGGCGAACCGTCCGCCGCCATGGCCACCACCGCACACGCCTCGTAACGGAGATGCACGCATGACGACCGAACTGTCACCGTTCGCGCTGTCCCTGCAACGCGCGATGCCCGTCACGCGCCTGCTCGATTGCGGAATGGACTACGCGGACGCGATCGCACTGCACGCACGCACGTCGGCCGGCGAGCCCTGGGATGTCGCGGCCGAGGCGCTCGCCGACGCGCAGCTCGCGCGCGCCACGCAGGCGGCGGATGCCGGCCATCTTGTCACCGCCGCCGACGCGCAGGCGATGGCCATCGCCGGTCTGCTGTTCGCGCAGATGGCGTTCAACCACGACGTGCCGCGCAAGCGCGCGCTCTATGCGCGGCTCGTCGACGCGTCGTACGGACTCGCGCGCTGGTCCGACAAACGGATCGAACGCGTCGAAGTGCCGTTCGGCGATGCCCGCCTGATCGGCTGGCTGGTTCGCCCGCCGGTGGAACACCTGCGCGGCACCGTGATCGTGTTCGGTGGCCAGAGCGGCTGGGGCTTCGCGTACTGGCCGATCGCACGCGCGCTCGCGTCACGCGGCATCGCCACGCTGCTCGCCGAAGGGCCCGGCCAGGGCGAAACGCGGCTCGAACAGCGGATCTTCGTCGACGTCGATATGAGCGCGGCCTATCGGCGCTTCGTCGATCACGTCGCCGAACGCGTGCCCGGGCCGATCGGTATCTGGGGCAACAGCATCGGCGGATTGTGGGCCGCTTCGACCACGGCGAGCGACCGGCGGATCGCGGCCTGTTGCGTGAACGGCGCGCTGGCGGCGCCGTCGCTGCTGCCGTTCCGCACGTTCGTCGAACAGGCCGCGGCGATGCTCGGCAACGACGATCCCGACGCGGTGGCGGCGAACTTCGCGCGGATGAGCTTCTCGTCCGGACGCGACCGCATCGCATGCCCGCTGCTGGTGCTGCACGGCGGCGAGGATCCGCTGATCCGGCTCGACGACCAGCAGCCGTTTCTCGATGCGGCGACGGGCGGCGATGCGACGCTCGAGGTCTGGCCAGACGGCGAGCATACGATCTACAACCACGCGTCCGAGCGCACCGCGTTCGTGTGCGACTGGTTCGTCGAGCGGCTGACGCGGGCTTAACGGCAGGCGGCGGCGGGCCGGGCGACACGGCAGCCGCCGCCCCGCTCAACCGCCGATCTTGAACGTCGGCAACTGCTGCCCGAGCCGCGCGCCCATTTCCGCGCCGAGCGCCTGCAGTGCATTGAACGGCCGGATCATGACCTCGAATTCGACGATCAGCCCGTCGTCGTCGAAGCGGATCATGTCGATCCCTTTCAGCGCCTTGTCGCCGACGGCCGCGCTGAACTCCAGCACCACGCTCTTGCCGTCGTCGGTAACGAACTGGCGGTGATACGTGAAATCCTGCAGGATCGTGATCACCGTACGCAGCGCCATCAACAGCGCGGGCGCGGGCCCGTACGGCTTGAACGCCATCGGCGAACGGAACACGGCATCCGGATGGACGATCGCATCCAGCGCGCCAAAGTCCTTGTTTTCGATCATCGCGTGCCACGCGTCGAGCGATTTCGCAACAGCGGGATGAACATTGAGCGGTGCGTGCGTCATCGAAGTCTCCTGTATCGTCTGATGGAAAAGAAACGAGCGGTCTCAAAGGGTCGCGGCGAGCGTCGTGCCCTGGTGAATCGCACGCTTCGCGTCGAGCTCGGCGGCCTCGTATGCGCCGCCGATCACGTGAACCTTGCATCCGGCCGCCTCCAGTTGCACGGCCAGTTCGCGCAACGGCTCCTGCCCCGCGCAGATGATCACGTTGTCCACCGGCAGCGTCTGTTCGACGCCGTCGATCGTCACGTGCAATCCTTCGTCGTCGATGCGCCGGTACGTCACCGCCGACGACATCCCGACGCCGCGCGCTTTCAGCGCCGTGCGGTGAATCCAGCCGGTGGTCTTGCCGAGCCCGTCGCCGACTTTCGACGCCTTGCGCTGCAGCAGATGCACCTGCCGCGCAGCCGGCTCGGGTTGCGCACGGCCCAGGCCGCCGGCATGCGCATAGGACCGGTCGACGCCCCATTCGCTGAAGAACCGGTCCGCGTCGCCACGCTCGCCGCCGTCGCGATGCACGAGATACTCCGCGACGTCGAAGCCGATGCCGCCCGCGCCGACGATCGCGACACGGCGGCCCACGGCCTTGTCGTCGCGCAGCACGTCGAGATAGCCGAGCGTCTTCGGATGCCCGGCGCCGTCGATCGGCGGCGTGCGCGGCACGATGCCCGTCGCGATCACCACTTCGTCGAAAGCGCCCTGCAGCAGCATCTCGGCGGTCGCCCGCGTATTGACGTGCAGCGTGATGCCGCGCAATTCGATCTGCCGGCGGAAATAGCGCAGCGTTTCGTTGAACTCTTCCTTGCCGGGCACCTTCTTCGCGATGTTGAACTGGCCGCCGATCTCGGCGGCGGCTTCGTACAGCGTCACCGCATGACCGCGCTCGGCCGCCGTGACCGCGAAGCCGAGGCCCGCCGGCCCGGCGCCCACCACGGCGATCCGCTTGCGCTGCCGTGCGGGGCGGATCACGAGCTCGGTTTCATGGCATGCCCGCGGATTCACGAGGCAGGACGTGATCCTGCCGCTGAACGTGTGGTCGAGGCACGCCTGGTTGCAGCCGATGCACGTGTTGATTTCGTCCGCACGCCCTTCCCGCGCCTTGCGGACGAATTCGGCATCGGCGAGAAACGGCCGCGCCATCGACACCATGTCGCAATAGCCGTCGGCAAGCAGTTGTTCGGCGACTTCCGGCGTATTGATCCGGTTCGTGGCGACGAGCGGGATGCCGACCTTGCCCATCAGTTGCCGCGTCACCCATGCATACGCGGCGCGCGGCACCTTGGTCGCGATGGTCGGGATGCGCGCCTCGTGCCAGCCGATGCCGGTATTGAGGATCGTCGCGCCGGCCGCCTCGATCGCCTGCGCGAGCCGGATCACCTCGTCGAGCGTCGAACCGCCTTCGACGAGATCGAGCATCGACAGTCGGTAGATGACGATGAAGTTCGTGCCCACGCGCGCGCGCACGCGCCGCACGATCTCGACCGCGAAGCGGATCCGGTTGTCGTACGCGCCGCCCCACGCGTCGTCGCGATGGTTCGTGCGCGCGGCGATGAATTCGTTGATCAGGTAGCCTTCGGACCCCATGATCTCGACCCCGTCGTAGCCCGCATGCTGCGCGAGCGCCGCGCATCGCACGAAATCGGCGATCGTCTCGTCGACTTCGTCGCTGCTCAACGCATGCGGCGTGAACGGGTTGATCGGCGCCTTCAAGGCGCTGGGCGCCGCCAGCGCCGGGTGATACGCGTAGCGCCCGAAGTGCAGGATCTGCAGCGCGATCTTGCCGCCCTCCGCATGCACCGCGCGCGTCACGACGCGATGACGTTCGGCTTCCGCCTCGGTCGTCAGCATCGCGCCGCCCGGCGCCGGACGGCCGCGCTCGTTCGGTGCAAATCCGCCCGTGACGATCAGGCCGGCCTCGCCTCGCGCGCGCTCGGCATAGAACGCCGCCATCCGCTCGAAGCCGTTCGGCGCTTCCTCGAGGCCGACGTGCATCGACCCCATCAACACGCGGTTCCTGAGCGACGTGAAGCCGAGTTCGAGCGGGGTCGTCAAATGCAGATAACGGGGTGTCATCGGGGGGCTCCATTTTTTATGCAACAAGTTGCACAGATGGTAGTTCACCGCCCTCGTTTATGCAACACGTTGCATAAACATGATCCCTGGCTTGTACTGTGGCCCCGATATGGCAAGATGCGATTCATTCTGCGGCCTCCTCCGATCCGACATGTCCCTGCCTCACGCACTCCTCACCGCACTCGCCGAACGTCCCGGTTCGGGGTCCGAGCTCGCCGACCGCTTCGATCGTTCGATCGGCTATTTCTGGCAGGCGACGCATCAGCAGATCTATCGTGAGCTGGGGCGTCTCGAGGAAACGGGCTGGATCGAATCGCTGCCCGCCGAATCGGGGCGTGGCCGCAAGCGCGCGTACCGGATCCTGCCCGCCGGCAAGAAGGAGCTTCGGCGCTGGATCGCCGAACAGGAAGATCCGACGCCGCTGCGCGAGGCGTTGATGGTGCGCCTGCGGGCAGAAGCGGTACTCGGCCCGTCCGGCCTCGAGGACGAAATCAGGCGGCGCATCGCGCTTCACCAGGAGAAGCTCGACCTGTATCTGCAGATCGAGGCGCGCGATTTTTCGGCGCCCGACGATTCGCGCGCGAAGCGCCTGCAGCATCTGGTGCTGCAGGCCGGCATTGCGAACGAGCGGTTCTGGGTCGAGTTTTCGCAGGACGCGCTCGACACCTTGCGTCTGCCGAAGGATTGAACCGGCTTGGCCCCTGCCGTGCAGGGCCTGCGCGGTTCAACCGGACAGCGGGTTCGCCCTGCGCGCGGCCGGTTCGCCCCGACCACACATGCGGGCCGGCCCGCTCATGCCGCCGCAGCGACACGCAATGCGGCACGTGCGTTCCGTGCGTCGAGGCTGAATGCGCCCGCGCCGAAGTACGCGATCTGCAGCAGGCCGCCGGCCATCATCACGTTCTTCAGGAAGTGAATCATCTGGTTCTGGTCGGCGAAGTTGTGGTGGAAGAACACGGCCGTCACGAGGCTGAACAGCGCCATCGCCAGCGCCACCGGGCGGGCCCGGTAACCCGCCATCAGCAGCAGCCCGCCACCCGCCTCGACGAGCACCGCGACCACGAATGCGAGCGATGGCGCCGGCAGGCCGACGGAGGCGATGTAGCCGACGGTGGTCGCGTGCGCGGCCAGCTTGCTCAACCCGCTCATCAGAAACGGCGCGCCGATCAGAATGCGGCCGAGCAGCGGAAGATACGTGTAACGATTCATGATGCACTCCTGAAATGAAATGATTCGGCAGACTAAAAAAATCAAGGCACTCAGCCGGCGTCCACCATCACCAGCTCGGAATCCTCGAGCGCGACGATGTCGAGCGCGGCCTCGTTCGTGATCGCGACCCCGTCGAGCGATCCCACGCGTTCCCCGTTCACGTCGATGCGCCCCGATGCCGCAACGAGATACGCACGGCGCGATGCGCCCAATGCGTGTCCGACCCGCTCGCCCGCCCTCAGCGTTGCGCCGAGCACGCGCGCGTCGGCACGGATCGGCAGCGCGCCGTCGTCGCCGGCGTAGCCGCTCGCCAGCACGACGAAACGCCCGGACCGGTCGCCCTTCGGAAACGGCTTCGTGCCCCACCCGGGCGCGCCGCCATTCGCTCGCGGCAGCAGCCAGATCTGGTAGACCTTGAGCGGTGTGTCGCCGCCGTTGAACTCCGCATGCCGGATGCCGGTGCCCGCGCTCATGACCTGCACGCCTCCCGCGCGGATCGTGCCTTCGGAACCCAGCGTGTCGCGATGGCCGAGCACGCCTTGCCGCACGTACGTGATGATTTCCATGTCGCGGTGCCCGTGCATCGGGAACCCGCTGCCGACGGCGATCTCGTCGTCGTTCCATACGATCAGCGGGCCCAGCGGCGCGTGCCCGGGCGTACCGTCGGCCGTCACCGCGAAATGGAATTTCGCGCGCAGCCAGCCGTGATTCGCCGTATCCAGCGATGCCCAACGCCGATGCGTCAACATGTTCGACTCCTGTTCCTGCTGCCCGGACGGCGGGCGGTTGCCTGGCGGTGCCTTGCCGGTTTCTGCGCGGCACCGAACGTGGAATGAATGCTAATTTCGCAAAGATCGATCGCATATCTCCTGAATGGCAACGTATCATTGCCCCCAGTAGAACGATCGATTCGAACGGAGCCGCCGCCATGAACCCCATCGCCGACCTGAACGATCTCCGGCTATTCGCGGAAGTGGTGGAACACGGGAGCTTTACGGCGGCCGCCCGCAGCCTCGGCGTGCAAACGTCGAAGCTCAGCCGGCGCATTCGCGCGCTCGAGGAAGAACTGGGCGTGCGGCTGCTCAATCGCACGAGCCGCAGCCTGTCGCTGACGGAAACCGGGCGGCAGTTCCATCAGCATTGCGTCGCGCTGGTCGCCGAATCGAAAGCCGCGAAGGACATCGTGGATCGCACGCGCACGCAGCCGCAGGGCACCGTGCGCATCAGTTGCCCGGTCGGTTTGCTGAGTTCGGGTGTCGCCGCGATCGTCGCACGCTACATCGAGCGCCATCCGCAGGTTCAGGTGCGGCTCGATGCAACCAACCGGCGCGTGGACGTGATCGAGGAAGGGCTGGATTTCGCGATTCGTGCGCGGGTTCCGCCGCTGGAGAACACCGATCTCGCCGTTCGGCAGTTGGGACTGTCGTACCGGATTCTCGTTGCGAGCCCGGCACTGGCCGCCCGCTTTCCGGCGCCCGAGTCGATCGACAGCCTGAAGGACTGGCCAACGGTGTCGACTGCCGGCAGCGGCGACCGGTTCGTGTGGAGCCTGACGGACGCCGACGGGCGCGCCCTCGCCTTCGCCCACCGGCCGCGACTGGCGACCGACGATCTGGCGACCCTGCGCCTTGCCGCGCTCGACGGTATCGGCGTCGCCGAATTGCCGCGCGAACTGGTGAACGCCGACCTTCAGGCCGGCCGGCTGCTCCACCTGCTGCCCGCGCTGTCGGCACCGACGGCGCTCGTCCACGCGATCTTCCCGACCCGGCGCGGGATGGTGCCCGCCGTTCGCCATCTGCTCGACGCGCTCGTCGCGGGCTTCGAGGAACTGAACCGGGTCGCGTAGCGGCCGCCAATGCAGCCGCACGCGCGCCGCAACTGCGCGCGCCGTCACCGGACGCGCGACGCGCATCGCGCCGCCGCGCGCCGGGCCCCGATCATGCGCCGGGCAGGATCACCACCTTGCCCTTCACGCGCCGGTTTGCGATCCGTGCGATCGCATCGGCGGCACCGGCCAGCGACACGCGCTCGGTAATCGCCGGACGCACCTTGCCGGCCGCGAACCATTCGGCGAGCAACCGCATGTTCGCGACATGCTGCGCCGGGTCGCGGCGCATCGCATCGCCCCAGAACACGCCGAGTATGTCGCGCTCCTTGAGCAGCGCGAGGTTCAGCGCGATCTTCGGGATCTCGCCGGCCGCAAAGCCGACCACGAGGAACCGGCCGCGCCACGCGGTCGCGCGCAGCGCCGCTTCGCTGCAAGCACCGCCCACCGGATCGTAGACGACGTCGGCGCCGCGCCCGCCGGTCAGTTCGTCCACGCGGCGGCGCAGGTCTTCGGCCGCATAGTCGATCGTCTCGTCGGCACCTGCTTCGCGGCACAGCGCCAGCTTGTCCGCGCTCGACGCCGCCGCGATCACGCGCGCGCCAAGCGCCTTCGCGATCTCGATCGCGGCGATCCCGACGCCGCCCGCCGCACCCAGCACCAGCAGCGTCTCGCCCGCTTGCAGGCGCGCACGCTGCTGCAACGCGTGCAGCGACGTGCCGTAGGCCAGCACCAGCGCCGAACCCTGCTCGAACGCCATTCCCGGCGGCAGCGCGGCGATCTGGTGCACGTCGGCCACGCACTGCTCGGCGAACCCGCCGTGCCCGGTGAATGCAACCACCGAATCGCCGGGCCGCCATGCGGTGACGCCCTCGCCCACCGCGTCGATCACGCCGGCAAACTCGGCGCCCGGCGAAAACGGCAACGCCGGCTTCACCTGATACAACCCCTGCACGATCAGCGCGTCGGGAAAATTGAGCGACGCGGCCTTCACCTGGATCCGGACCTGGCCGGCAGCCGGTTCGGGAATCGCCACATCTTCGATACGCAAGCTGTCGATCGGGCCGAATGCGGTACACAACAGGGCTTTCATGCGCTTCTCTCTCCTTGCGCGGCATGGCCGCGCCTCGGTGCGGCCGGCGGGATACCCCCGCGCGGCCGGTTCAAGACGAATGTCCGACGGTCACCGGAGGCGGCGTTCGCGACATCGTCAGCATTCCGGAATGTCGGTGCGATACCGTTCAGAACCACGCGTCGTGCATGTCGAGCGGCGTCGTGTCGACGCTCGACAACAGATCGAGCTGCGCATCCACCTTCGGCAATTCCCAGCGGGAAAAATAGCGGGCCGCTGCACGCTTGCCGTCGTGGAAATCATCGTCGTGCCCGTGCGCGGCGAGCGTCACGTCGAGCCAGAGCCATGCAACGACGAGATGGCCGAACGCTTCGAGATAGACGCTCGCGTTCGCCAGCCGCCGCTGCGGATCGTCGATCGTGCCCAACTGCTGCGTGACGTCGCACAACCGCGCCCAGCGCCGTGCCAGCGCATCGGCCTGCTCGCGCGTGCCGGCATCCAGCGGCCGCGCGCGTTCGACGGTCGCGCCGATCCGCCCGCCCAGCGCGCGCAACAGCGCGCCATCGTCCTGCGCGACCTTGCGGCCCAGCAGGTCGAGCGCCTGGATGCCGTGCGTGCCTTCGTGAATCGGATTCAGCCGATTGTCGCGGTAGAGCCGCTCGACCGCGTAGTCGCGCGTGTAGCCGTAGCCGCCGTGCACCTGGATCGCGAGGTCGTTCGCGGCGAGACACCACTGCGACGGCCAGCTTTTCGCGATCGGCGTGAGGATGTCGAGCAGGCGCGCGGCATGGGCGCGCACGTCCGCATCGTCGTGCGCGCGCGCTTCGTCGACCAGCTTCGCGCAGTACAGGATCAGTGCAAGACCGCCTTCGACATAGGCCTTCTGCGCGAGCAGCATGCGCCGCACGTCCGGATGTTCGACGATCGGTGCCTGCGACGCGGCCGCATCCTTGCCGGCCGGCCCGAGCGGGCGCCCCTGCGGCCGGTTGCGCGCGTAGTCGAGCGCGTGCAGATAGCCGGTGTAGCCGAGCGCCACCGCGCCCGCGCCGACACCGATGCGCGCCTCGTTCATCATGTGGAACATGTAGGCGAGCCCCTGATTCGGCTTGCCGATCAGGTAGCCGATCGCGCCCGCGCGCCCTTCCGGACGATAGCGCGTGCCTTCGCCGAAATTCAGCAGGCAATTGGTCGTGCCGCGGTAGCCCATCTTGTGGTTCAGCCCGGCGAGCACGACGTCGTTGTGTTCGCCCTGCGCGCTACCGTCCGCTCCCGTCAGGAACTTTGGCACGATGAACAGCGAGATGCCGCGCGTACCGGGCTGCAGCCGGCCGTGTTCGTCGGGAATCTTCGCGAGCACGAGGTGGACGATGTTCTCCGCCAGCTCGTGTTCGCCGCCGGAAATCCACATCTTGTTGCCCGTCAGCCGGTAGCGCGGCCCGAGCGGCGAGTCGCCCTCGAAATCCGCGCGCGTCGCGATGTCGGACAGCGACGAGCCCGCTTGCGGCTCGGACAGGCACATCGTGCCGAGGAAACGCCCTTCCAGCTCCGGGCGCGCGAACGCGTCGATCTGCGCGGGACTGCCATGTGCGACGAGCAGGTTCGCATTGGCGACGGTCAAAAACGGATAGGCGGCCGTTGCGATGTTCGCGGCCTGGAAGAACAGGAACGACGCGGCTTCGACGAGCTTCGGCAACCGCATGCCGCCGAGCGCTTCGTCATGGCCCGCGGCGATCAGCCCGGCGTCCGCGAACGCGCGCACCGCCGGTTCGACTTCGGGGATCAGCGTCACGCGCTCGCCGTCGAAATGCGGTTCCTCGCGATCGCCGCGCGCCGCATGCGGCGCGAACAGATCCTCGGCAATCCGCGCGCTGGTATCGAGCACCGCGTCGAAGGTCTCGCGGCTGTGCTCCGCGAAGCGCGGCAGCGCGACGAGCGATTCGGCGTCGAGCCAGTCATACAGCAGGAACGCGAGATCGCGTCGCGACATCAACAGGCTCATCGTGCTGCCTCCCGGGGTGCCGGCTTTGTCAGCCGAATGAAGGGTTCCGTGACCGCAAGTGCTGGCAGGAATTTAGCACGGTCGTTCGCAAACGACAACGGCAGGCGAGCTAGTCCGCGTAGCCGGGATTGCGTCGATCGAGCCGGCGCAGCAACCCGGGCCAGACGAGCGCGCCGGCGCCCATCCCGCGCGTGACCGCCGCGATCTGCTGCCTGATGCCGTCGAGAATCGGCTGCGCGATCGGCCGCAGCGCCGAGCCGCCGGCCTGCGCGCGGACCTGGATCATGCACGCCGCCTCGAAGAAGTACATCGCGACGAACGCGTCGGCCGGGCTCGCGCCGACCGTCAACAACCCGTGGTTGCGCAGCATCAGGTTCGTGTTGCCGCCGAGGTCGTGCACGAGGCGCGCCTTCTCGCCCTCGTTGAGCGCGATGCCTTCGTAGTCGTGATAGCCGAGCGACGCCAGCACGCCGAGCGACTGCTGCGACAGCGGCAGCAAGCCCGCTTCCTGCGCCGACACGGCGACGCCGTTGATCGAATGCGTATGCATCACGCACAGCGCGTCGTCGCGGGCCGCATGCACCGCGCTGTGAATCGTGAAGCCGGCCGGGTTGATCTCGTACGGCGATTCGGACACCTTGCGTCCGTCGAGATCGATCTTGACCAGCGACGACGCCGTGATCTCGTCGAACATCATCCCGTACGGGTTGATCAGGAAATGGTGTTCCGGGCCGGGCACGCGCACGGAGATATGGGTGAACACGAGATCGTCCCAGCCGAACAGCGCGGTGAGGCGATACGCGGCCGCCAGGTTGACTCGTGCATCCCATTCGGCGGGAGAAACCGTCTGCTTCACACTGACATCGGATGAGGCCACGTCACACTCCTTGTTCAGGGGTCGATGCGGACCGGGCCGCACGATGCGGCCCGGCGCGGGGGATATTGTGCGTCAATCCGCCGGCGGCTTCGCGAGCTGATCGGCAACCGGCAGGCTGCGGATGCGCGTGCCGGTCGCCGCGAAGATCGCGTTGGTCAGCGCCGGCGCCACGGGCGGCAAGCCCGGTTCGCCGACGCCGCCGAGCGGCGTCGCGAAGTCGTCCGGCGCGACGAGATGCACGCGGATTTCACGCGGCGCCTCGTTCATTCTCAGCACCTGGAAGCCGTTGAAGTTGCGCTGTTCCGGATGGCCGTCCTTGAACGTGATCTCGCCGTGCAACGCGATGCCGAGCCCCATCACCACCGCCCCCTCGAGCTGCGAGCGCACACGCTCCGGATTGACCTGCGGCCCGCAATCGATCGCGATGTCGACGCGCGGCACCGTGATCTTGCCGTCCGCGCCGACCTGCACCTCGCACACCGCCGCCGTGTACGACACGAAGCTGCGATGCGCGGCGATCCCGAGCCCGTGCCCCTTCGGCAGCGTGCGCCCCCAGCCGGCTTCGCGCGCAACCGTCTCCACCACCCGCCGCAGCCGGCCCGTATCGACCGGATACAGCGCGGGATCCTCGCCGTAGTTCACGTTCTTCACCGCGAGGTGCGGCTCGAAACGCCGCGCGGGCCCGATCAGCTCGAGCAGGAAATCCTTCGGATCGCGGCCGGCCGCATGCGCGAGCTCCGACACGAAACTCTGGATGCCGAACGCGTGCGGAATGTTGTAGACCGAGCGAAACCAGCCGATCCGCGTGTGCGCTTCCGCGGCCGGATTCTCGATCCGCACGTTCGGAATCGCGAACGGCAGATCCACGATCCCTTGCGCGAGTTCGCCCGGCTGCTCGTGCACGACGCCCGCCCGGAACGTCGACTGGATCGACGGCGCGACCGTGCGATGCTGCCACGCGACTACCTTCCCCGATGCATCGATCCCGCCGTCGAACGCTTCGAGCGACACCGCGTGGAAGTAGTCGTGCGCGATGTCGTCCTCGCGCGTGAACGTCAGCTTCACGGGCGCGCCGGCCGCTTTCGACAGCAGCGCGGCTTCCACCACGTAGTCTGGCTTCGACTTGCGGCCGAACCCGCCGCCGAGCAGCGTGACGTTGACCGTCACGCGTTCGGCCGGCAACCCGAGCGCCTTCGCGATTTCGTCACGCGTGGTTTGCGGCGCCTGCGTGCAGGTCCACACTTCGCAGCGGCCGTCGGCCACGCGCGCGACGGCCGCGGGCGGCTCCATCGTCGCGTGTGCGAGATGCGGGATGTAATACGTCGCACGCACGCGTTTCGCGGCGCCGGCCAGCGCTGCCGTCGCGTCGCCGTCGTTGCGGATCACGTCGCCCGGCTGCGCGGCGGCCGCTTCGAGCGTCTTGCGGTATTCCGCCGAGTCGTAGTTCGCGTGGGGTCCGCGCGTCCAGTCGAGCTTCAACTGCGCGCGGGCCTGAATGGCCGTCCACGTGTCGCGCGCAATGACGGCCACGCCGCCAAGCGGCTGGAAACCGGACGGCAGCGGCGTCGATGCAAGCTGCACGACCTTGACGACGCCCGGCAGCTTCTCGGCCGCCGACGCGTCGAACGACGCTACCGTGTCGCCGTACACCGGCGGTCGCGCGACGACCGCATACAGCATGCCGTCGAGCCGCGTATCGATCCCGTAATGCGCGCGGCCGCCAACGATGTCGCGTCCGTCGATCAGCGCCGTCTTACCCTTGCCGATGAAGCGGAATTCGGCCGGCGCTTTCAACGGGAGGGTCTTCGTATCGGGCGCCGGCAGCGCGGCGGCTTGCGACGCAAGCTCGCCGAAACCGAGTTTGCGCCCGCTCTTCGTATCGACGACCTCGTGCACCGTCACCTTGACCTGCCGGACATCGACGCCCCACGCGGTGGCGGCAGCCTGCTCGAGCATCGTGCGTGCAGCCGCACCCGCGCGGCGCAGTGCGGCAAAGCTCTGGCGCAGGCTGCGCGAACCGTCGGTGTTCTGGTTGCCGTAGCGCGGTTCGTCGCCGACGGCCTGCGCGACCTTCACGCGTGCCCAGTCCGCGCCCAGTTCGTCCGCCACCACGAGCGCGACACTCGTGCGCACGCCCTGCCCCATCTCGGAGCGGATGCAGGTAATGGTGACGGTGCCGTCCGGTGCAATCGCAACGAACAGGTTCGGATCGTCGCGCAACCCGTGCGGCATTCCCGCGCCGCCATACTGCGGATTCGCGCTGACGGGCGGCTGCACCGGCGCGGCCGCACGCGCAAGCGACGGCACGCCGAATGCGAGCAACAACCCGCCGGAAGCGAAGCCGAGCAGCAGCGCACGACGGCTTTCGTTGTGGGCGGAGAGTTCGGGCGCGCTCATGCGGCACCTCCGCGACGCACGGCCAGCCGGATCGCCGCGCGAATGCGCGTGTAGGTGCCGCAGCGGCAGATGTTGCCGGACATCGCATCGTCGATGTCGGCGTCGGTCGGATGGGGATTCGTCTTCAGCAGCGACGCGGCCTGCATGATCTGCCCGGACTGACAGTAGCCGCATTGCGCGACGTTCAGTTCCTGCCACGCCTGCTGCAGCGGATGCGTCAGGTCCGTCGACAGTCCCTCGATCGTCGTCACGCGCTTGCCGGCAGCCGCTGCGACCGGCGTGATGCACGACCGGATCGCCGCGCCGTCGAGATGCACGGTGCACGCGCCGCACAGCGCCATGCCGCAGCCGAACTTGGTGCCGGTGTGGCCGAGGACGTCGCGTAGATACCAGAGCAACGGCATGTCGGGATTGCCGTCGAAGTGCTGCTCGCTACCGTTGATGGTCAGCGTAATCATCGTTCACCTCTTGGTCGAGGCGCCCGCGTCGCACCACGGGTGCCGTGTGGGGATTCGTACGGTGCCGGGCGCGTTCGACTGCGCCGCTCCGGCACCGCCTGGTGGACTGCTGTCAATGCGTGATCGGTGCTGCAGCGTGCCGGGGACCACCGTATCGGGCGCGCCGGGCGCACGACTCCGCTCGAAAGCGGGCGCCCCGCGGGCCCGATTCTGCCCCATGCAACCCGTCACGCAAGCAACGCGCCCCTGTCCGGGCTGCCAGAAACGGCGCGCCGGACCGCCGGCACCCGCGCGCGACGTCCCGCCGACGCGGCTTCGACCGCGCCCGGACGGGCGGAATCGTATGGGGAATGAGCCGGACTCCAACTTTAACTGATGTGCTGCGGTTTTGCGCCGCCGCACCGGATGCGCCCCGATGCGGGGTGTCACACGCGTCGATCGCTCCCGCTATCCGACGCGCACCACCGGCTTGCCGGAAAACTGCCGCTGCTTGAGCCCTTCGAGTTGCACGGGCAACGTGTCGAAGTCGCCCGTGACGCGCGCTTCGGGTTGCATCCGGCCGTTCGCGATGCAGGCCAGCAGCATGCTGCCCGCCGCGGTCGTCTCGAGCCATGCTGCGTCGTCGCCATACACGTGCAACGCGTTCAGCGCGACCTCATGAAGCGACACGCTCGATGTAAACGGCGGCAGCGGCGGCGCGTCGAAGCGCCCCTGGATACAGACGATGTGCCCGTTGGCGGCAACCGCCGGCGCCCACCGGGCAGCGTGTTGCGCATCGACGCTGTCGAACACCGCATGGAAGTGCCGCGCCAGTTCATGCGTCGCGCCGATCGCTTCATCGCCCGGGCCGCTCAGGAATCGGCTTGCGCCGCGCGCGCGCAGGCGCTCCCAATGGCGCTCGTGACTCGACACCGACACCACGAACCCGCGCTCGGCGGCAAGCTGCACCAGATAGTTGCCGACCGCGCCCCCTGCTCCGCTGACGAGGATTTCCGTCGACACGCGACACGGGACTTTCTCGAGCGCCTGCCAGGCGGTCAGCGCCGGGCACGGCACGCTCGCCGCCGTTTCGAAATCCAGCGATTCGGGCACCGTCAACAGCACGGACGCGGCAATCGGCGTGTATTCCGCGAAACTCCCGTGCTCGCCGAGCGCCTGGTGATACGCCACCCGACGGCCCAGCAGATGGTTCATCGCGTCGTCCGCGACCGCGACCACCATGCCTGCGCCGTCGACGCCGGGCACATGCCCGGGATGCCAGGTCACCAGCGCACCGCCGAGCACTTTCCAGTCGACCGGATTGAGGCCGATTGCGTGGTTGCGGACCAGTACCTGGCCGCGCTTCAGTACCGGCATCGCCCGCTGTTCGAGACGCAACTGTCCGGGGTGCTCGCAGCCTTGCCAGGTCCACGCCCGATAGCGGGCCGGCAACGAAGCTTGATGATTGGATCGAGTCATGGAGATTGGGATGAAGTGAGACGCGGCAGGCGTCGAGGCCGCGCCAGTGCCGTCCGCGTCGCCACGGACGATCGGCGCTCGCGTGCAAGGAAACCCCGGCATCGCGCATTTGGTCGTCAATGCGATGTCCGGAAGATGCGGGGTGGATATCCGCTGAAGTATCGGTGCACGGCATCACACCGGAAAAGGGACTTTCCGCGAAAACACTTTTGAATGCGTCGGGAGAATTCGTTCCAGGTCGCATCAATGAAACGATCCGGCCGGCCTTGCGGCCGGACCGGATCCTTGTACGTCCGACTCCGGGTCGAATGCCCCGGAAGGCGCTACCGCGCACGCCCCATCACGGCGACCGCAACGCCTGCAGCCCCAGCGTGAGCGCGTTGAACGGCATCTCCGCTGCCCCCATCGAGAAGCTCGTCGTCTTCGTGGTCACCCCGGGCGTACGCATCAGCGCGTGAACGATCCGCTCGCTCGCATGACCGTCACCGTACGGATTGCTCGCGCGCGACATTTCCTCGTAGGCACTCTCGCTGTCGAACAGGCGCGATGCCTCCCACACGATCCGCTCCTGGTCGGTACCGACGAGCCGCGCGGTGCCCGCCTGGATCGCTTCGGGCCGCTCGGTCGTCTCGCGCGTGACGAGCACCGGCTTGCCCAGCGCCGGCCCTTCTTCCTGAATGCCGCCCGAATCGGTGATGATGAAATGCGCACGGGACATCAGGAATACGAACGACAGGTACTCCTGCGGCTCGATCAGGTAGATGTTCGGCACGCCGCCGAGCCGTGCGCGCGCCGGCTCCCTCACGTTCGGATTCATGTGCAGCGGATAGACGAACTGCGCGTCGCGATAGCGGCTCGCCAGCGTGCACAGCGCCTCGCAGAAATGCTGGAACGGTTCGCCGAAACTTTCGCGCCGATGCCCGGTGATCAGCACGACGCGCCGCGACGGCTCGAGAAACGGAAAATACGCGGCAACCTTGTCCGAGAGTGCACTGGTACGGTCCAGCATGCGTTTGACCTCGTGCAACGCATCGATCACGGTGTTGCCGGTCAGCGAGACCGCCCCACCCGGCACGCCCTCGCTCAGCAGGTTGTCGCGTGCCTGCCCGGTCGGCGCGAAATGCCATGACGACACCGCGTCGGTCACACGGCGATTCAGCTCCTCCGGCCACGGCGACCAGATGTCGCCGCTGCGCAAACCGGCCTCCACGTGGCCGACCGGAAGATAGCGATAGAACGCCGCCAGGCTGACCGCGAGCGTGGTCGTCGTATCGCCGTGCACGAGCACGACGTCCGGACGCAAGTCGTCGAAGACCATGCCGATCGCCTGAAGAATGCCGGTCGTCACGTCGGTCAGCGTCTGGCTTTGCCGCATCAGGTTGAGATCGTAGTCGGGCTTGATATCGAACAGCGTCAGCACCTGATCGAGCATTTCCCGATGCTGGGCGGTCACGCACACCCTGGCGTCGACATCCGCTTGCGCCTTCAACGCACGCACCAGCGGTGCCATCTTGATGGCCTCCGGCCGAGTCCCGAACACAAGCAAGATCTTCTTCATCGTTATCCTCGTTTAGCCACTTCGCGCCGGACGACCCTGCACGCGGCGCGAAGCATGTATTCAGGCGGCGCTTCCCGTACTCGCACGCGGTCAACACGCGGCAGTGTCGCGGGGCGAGCGCGCCGTCTTGTCCGCGCGGTCTGGGCCACGCGAATCGTCGTACTACCGGCGTCCCGTTGCACGGATCCATCACGTCATGAGTCGTTCCTCGCTGTGTCGAGCGTCACGTCAGTTCGTCACGCACTCCCACTACAGCAATATTCAAACCAGCCGCCCCGGATCCGGGCCCGCTTCATTCGACGCGCATCGCACACATAAGGTGCGTTACGGAATGTTTCACAACTGCTACGGGCTGTCGCATCGCACGGCGAGCACGACAACGATAAACAGCCGGCCGCTCGCGCGATCCGTCTGACGACGTCGTCCGATGAATGACGCAGGAATGCCGGTGTTCGATCGTGCCTCGAATCGCGTGCATCTTTCGAGGCGCTTTACGTCGCCTCGATTCGCCACTTTTGTCTGTGCAGCGCAAGCCGCGCGCCCGGTTGCCTGTCGCGGCCGCGCACGCCGGATTTCCCGGGCATGCGGCGGCGTTTGCGTCACACGAATCGATGCGCGGGAAATGTTGCGAATGTGTAACGCGGATCCGGAGCGGGAAAATACATCGGAGTCCGGTCTATTTTTCGCATGAGACGGCGTGACGCGCGCCGGCATTCTGGCCGACACACATTCGACGCACGACGCGCGATGTCGCGTCACGCAAGGCCGCGTCCGGCAAAGCGGCATGGACTCGTCAGACAAACGGCCCGCCGTGCGACGTATTCGATGCACCGCGCCGGCCGCTCGGGGTCGGATGTCGTGCGCAAACGCTGATTCGTCAGTGAATCAAAACACGTCGCCGCCGCTGCCGCGGCAACCGTGCTCCGCGCCCCGCTCCTTGCTGCGCGGGGCATCGCGGCCGATGGCTCACGCCTTGCTTAATGTCAGACAGGTGCGTCCCGAAGCACTCGCACGGCAGCAGACAGACGGGGACGCCAAAGCAACGAAGCCGGAAAGCGACACGACGCGTCGGTCCGGGGCGGCCGACATCCGCCCCAGCGCGACAAACGCGCCGCCGCTTTCCATTGATATCCGCGCGATCCACGGAGCGCCTTCAGCTCTCATCGGTCGTCGTCGCGGACACGGGGATCGGAACATGACGAAAACGCGGACGGCGTCACTCTGCGAGCAAGGCATTCTGCTGCTGATCGTGCTTGCCTGCTCGCTGATCGTGCGCGACACCGCATTGCAGGCGGCCGTCGAACCGGTCCGGCTCGTCATGCCTGCCGCAAACGCCGCGGTCGCGGTGGAACGCACCGCGCTCGACAGCGCCCCGCTCTCGATCCCCATGCAGGCCTCGCCCGCCGCCGATGCTTCGCTCGAGCTGCCGCCCGCCGTCGCACCGGGTATCGCGCTCGACCCCGACCTGCTGCTGATACCCTGCGTCGCCTACCTGTGGCTGTTCACGCTATTGACGTGCGTGTACGCCGCGCGGCATTACGCGTTCAGCCTCGACCGCCTGTTCAAGCCGCAACACGCGCCCTACCGGACGATTACCCACGGCGAATGGCCGCGGCTCACGGTCTTCGTCGCCGCCCACAACGAGGAAGCCGTCGTCGTCGATTGCCTGATGGCGCTGCTGGCGACGACCTACCCGCGCGACCGCCTGACGATCATTCCGGTCAACGACCGCTCGACCGACAACACGCGTGCGCTGATCGACGAGGTCCGGACACGCGCGCCCGACCTCATCCAGCCGTTTCACCGCGAATCCGGCAAGCCGGGCAAAGCGGCCGCACTGAAGGATGCGTTGCAGTTCATCCGCGGCGACATCATGGTGGTGTTCGACGCCGACTACCTGCCACGTCCGGGGCTGCTGAAGGAACTGGTCGCACCGTTCTTCGATCCGGAGGTCGGCGCGGTGATGGGCCGCGTGGTGCCGCAGAACGCCGACAGCAACCTGCTCGCGCGGCTCCTCGATCTCGAGCGCGCCGGCGGCTACCAGGTCAACCAGCAGGCCCGCAACAACCTCAGCCTGGTACCGCAGTACGGCGGTACGGTCGGCGGCATCCGCAAGGGCGCACTCGACGCGGTGGGCGGCTGGCGCGACGACACGCTCGCCGAAGATACCGACATGACCTACCGGCTGCTGTTGAGCGACTGGCGCACGGTCTATCTGAACCACGCCGAATGCTATGAGGAAGTGCCGGAACGCTGGGCCGTGCGCGCCCGGCAATTGACGCGCTGGGCGAAGGGCCACAACCAGACGCTGCTGCGCTATCTGGTCCCGGTGCTGCGCAATCCGCTGATCTCGCGGCGCTGCCGGCTCGACGGTGCGCTGCTGCTCGGCGTGTTCGTGATGCCCGCGCTCCTCGCGATCGCATGGAGCGCCGCGCTCGCGCTCTATCTGTTCAACGGCGTCAACTCGACCGCGCTCGGCCTGATCGTGTCGCTGTTCGCGCTGTTCTCGTTCAGCACCTTCGGCAACTTCGGCGTGTTCTTCGAGATCGTCGTCGCCGCGCGGCTCGACGGCCGCGCGACGCGCCTGCGGCTCGTGCCGGTCAATGTTGTCGGCTTCTGCGTGACGATCGCCGCGGTCGTCTCCGCGCTATGGGGGCTCGCGCTCGACGCTGCATTTCGCCGCGAACTCAAATGGGACAAGACCGAGCGTTTTCGCCGGCAACTGAAACCGGAGCGATGATCGATGACGACCTTCAATGTGATGGTGCCGGTGGCCGGCGTACTCAGCCTGCCGTTCCTGCCGATGCTCCATGAACTGATCCGGCGCAGCGACGTCGCGGCCCTGCCGATCGGCGACGGCCCGTTCGTCGACCAGGCGCTGCTCGCCGCACGATGGCACGACGCGCTGCGCGCGCACGTGGCCGGCGAGCCGCCGGCCGATCCTTCCGCCGCACTGCCCTGGCAGGTGCTCGGGCTCGCCGTGCAGCACGCCGATGCGATCCACGTCGCACGCGACGAGCATCGCGACGACGTGCTCTACGCTCATCGCGCGATCACGCTCGACGACGGCGCCCGGGCCGCTTATGCGTTCGCCGACGAGCGCATCGACATTCACGCCGGCGCGACGATCGGCACGCTCGCGCACGCGCCGCAGATCGACATCGACGGCGCGGTGCTGCGCGGTGTCGTGGTCGGCAACACGGTGCACCTGCACGGCGCCGGCGGCTTCTCGTGCCTGTATGGCGAACCGGTCGTCTTCGGCGCGGCGCCGAGCGCACGGCCGGCCGGCACGCCTGCCGCTCCGCGTCGCGCAATCTCGCTCACCCGCCATTTCGCATCGCTACCGCATCGCTTCCTGCACGGCCGTTACCTGCTGAACTGCGACGTTCGCCTGCCCGCGCACACGGTCGTGCAAGGCAACCTGATCGTCGACGGCACGCTTGTACTCGGCGAAGGCTGCGTGCTGCGCGGCAGCGTCAAGGCGCATCGTGTCGAACTCGAACGTCACGCGTTGCTGCACGGCGCCGTGTTCGCGCGCGACGACGTGCTGCTCGCGAACGCGAGCTGCATCGACGGCGTCGTGTCGGCCGGTGGCCTGCTGCGGCTGACGGGCGCGCGCATCGGTGTCGCCGGTCACCCTGTCAGCGCATGCGCGCGCGACGTCTCGGTCGTCGGCCATGCCTGCGTGCACGGCGACCTCGTCGCGTGGCGCAGCGGCTGGTTCCACGCATCCCGTTAAGGAGCGCCCTCATGTCCGATCGCCCCTGCCATCGCGGCCCGCGCGTGCCGGTTGCCGCCCTCGCGATGCTGTGCGGCGTCGCCTTCGGCGCGCCCCCGGTACTGGCGGCACCGCAGGACGACGCCGCCGCGATGCCACCTGCGCAATCGCCGGACGCCGGGACCGTCATTACGCCACGGCCGCGCGACGAGTCCACATTCGTACGCGTGAGCGCCGACGGCCTCCCGGACGGCGTATCGCTCGCCGAGTTCACGCCGGACGATACGAACCGGCCACCGCTGCCCGATGCAGTCGTCACACACGTGCAGGCGCCCAAAGAGACGCATACCGAACTGTCGCTCGGCTATTCGAGCGCACACCTGACGCACGGCTACGGCGACTGGTACGGCGTGCATCTGCGCGGCGTCTATCAGGATGGCGGCCGCACCGTGCTCGGCGAACTGGCGCAACTGCACCGCTTCGGCGAGAACACGCAGCTCGGCGCGCTGACCTACGTGCAGGACATGGGGCCCGACTGGTTCGGCGGCATCGGCTTCGCGGGCACCACGTCGGGGACGATCCTGCCGAGCGCACGCGTCGACCTGTCGATCAATCGCAAGCTATTGTCCGATCGTTCGCTGGTCGTGTCGCTGGGCGCCGGCTACGCGTGGAACCGCAGCGGCCACCGCGATCAGCTCTATCACGCCGGCGTGATCTGGTATGCGCTGCCGAAGTGGATTTTCGAGGCGGGCACGAACTACACGGTCGATTCGCCCGGTTCGGTGAAGGCGCCCGCCTACTATGGCGCCGTCACCTACGGCGAAGTCGGCAAGAGCGTGATCGTGCTGCGCGGCGGGTTCGGCCGCGAGGCCTATCAGGTCACCGGCTCCGGCTCGCAGATCGCCGATTTCCGCAGTCACGAGATCGAAGCGAAATGGCGCTACTGGTTCACGCGCAAGTGGGGCACGCAGGTCGAATTCGACTACTACCACAACCCGTACTACTCACGGATCGGCGGCGAGCTGAGCGTGTTCTATCGCTGGTAACCGGGCGGGCGCCATGCAGACGCATCCCGTCCGTCCTCCCGTCGATCGCTCGCTTCGCATCCACGCGTATCCGCAGCGCTGGCTGTCGTCGATTGCACTGCTGACGCCCGCGCTGTATGCATCGCTGTGGTTCGGACTGCCGCTGGCCTGGCGCTACTGGCGCGCGGTCATGGTCTGGGGCGCGCACCAGATCGATCCGGCGCTCCATGTGGTCGTGATCGGCTATCCGCCCGACGCGCCACGCGTGCCGCTGCTGTCGATCGACGTCGCGGCCCGGATGCCAGGCGGCGTGCTGCTGGCCGTCACCGCCGCGCTCTGCGCGGCCGGCTTCGCCGCGTCGTTCATCCGGCGCACCAACTGGCTGCCCGTTGCATATCTGTTACGTATCGCGAGCTTCACCCAGTTGCTGATTTGCGCATACTTCTGGCTCTCGCCCGGCACGTTCCCGTATGTCCCGCTGCTGCACCTGCGCGACATGTTCGTGCTGAACGGCGCGGCGATCGCGCTGATCCCGCTGGTGATGGCCGCGTTGTACTACCCGCTCGATTTCTCGCTGCTGCAAAAGACCGCCGCATCGCTGCTGGTGCTCGGCTACTTCGTGCTCGCGCTGCCGTTCGTGATGCTGCTGCACGCGATGATCATCCATCACGGCTCGCTGCTGTTCTTGCCGTTCTGCTATTTCCTGCTCGGCGGGCCGCTGCTGATCGGCCTGCTCGTCACGCTCTACACCTACTGCGCAAGCTGGCCCGGCGCACTGACGCGCGACCGCGATTCCGTCTGCTGATATCGCGTACAAACGCGCCGTATCAGCGATGAAACGAATCCGTTGCGTTTGCGACCACCGCATCCGCCCCGCGCCGCAAGAAGCCAGCAGGACCGGGCTTCCACGGCAAATGGCACGTTGTTCGCTTCTTTCATTTCGTCGCATCGAGTCCTCTCATCGGCGAAGGCAGCGCGGCAAACGTGCACGTTTGCGCATGTCCGGCTGCTTTCGACAAGCACCGCTCGATGCCCGACGAACCGGACAGCCGCACACACTTACGGGGCAGGATTGGACGACCTGGCCGCACGCGCATCACGGTTGCCGCGCGCCCCCATCCCTTGAGCGAGGAGCACACCATGTTGGCAAAGTCAGGCAAGTTCTTGCGGATCCTGTTCGCGTTGTTCGCGCTGGCGTTCGCATTCAGTCCGGGCGGCGTTCAGGCGGCCACCAACCAGCTCATCCTGCTGGTGCCGAATACGCTGACGCTGCCCGATCCGCGTGTGTCCGCATGGCTCGACACCGCGCAGGAGGAAGGGCTGCAGATCACGGTCATGACCGACAGCCAGTTCATGGCGGCCGGCGCGTCGCTATCGCAGTATCCCGGCCTGATCCTGCCGGACCAGGTGCACACGACGGCCGACGACACGCTCGTCACGGCGATCCAGAACTACGCGCTGAACGGCGGCAAGGTGATGCTCGTCTACGATTTCGGCGTGCTGAATTCGGCCGGCTTCTACGTGAGCCCGAAATCTCGTTTCAGCAACATGGTCGGTGTGGACTACGTACTGTATGACCAATTGGGCGGCAACATGATCGGTCTCGGCAACGTGACCGGCATGAGCAGCTGGCTGCGCACGCTCCAGGTGCCTCCCGGCAAGTCCATGACGTGGACCACGACGGCTTCGACCACGACGACCGCCAGCGTCATGGCCGCGGCAACCACCAGCAACTCGAAGTCGAACAACTCGTCGAAGCCGACGACCGGTACCGCGCTCTATCTGTCCGGCAGCCCGTCGAACCCCGGTGGCCTCGCCAACTACAACCACGGTGCATGGTTCCAGTACGACACGTCGCCTGCAGGCAGCGGCGTGCTGAACCAGACGGCCCCGAAGCTGAACGGCGTCGCGAACGGCAAGCTCGTGAAGTCCGGCACGTATAGCGCCAACTCGCTCGTCAGCACGACGACCGGCAAGGCGGCCACCGCGCTCGCGTCCACGATGGCGACGACCACCGACACGCTCGAAGGCATCTCCGGCTACGTGTACGGCTTCCTCACCTATCCGAGCTTCGTCACTCAGGGCACGTACACCGGCACGACGATCCTGACGTCTCCGACGTTCGGGCTGGTGTCCGGCTACAACACGTACGGCAACGGCGGCGTGCTGTTCGTCAACCTGCCGCTCGCCTACCTCGACGGCCAGACCGACGGGATGCTGATCCACGGCTACCTGCATTATTTCGGCACGCAGATGCTGAACCTGCCGTCGCTGTCGCCGCTGCCGAAGGCGATGGCCGGATTGGTGTTCAACTGGCACTTCTGTGCGGGCGACCAGATCCAGCCTGCGCTCCAGCTGAAGAACCTCGGCGTGTGGAACAACGGGCCGTTCTCGCTCGTGATCACGGCCGGCCCTGACGAAGCGGCCTTCGGCGACGGTGACGGCGTGAACCTCGCCAACAACCCCACCGCGCAGAGCCTCGTGAAGTACTTCCTGAGCAAGGGCCATCACGTCGGCAGCCACGGCGGCTGGATTCACGACTACTGGGGGGCAAATGCCAGCGAAACGAACGCGAGCACGTTCACGCAGTATCTGGTGATGAACCATCAGGCCATCCAGGCAGCGACGGGCCAGCCGGACGTCGAATACGCGGCGCCGGAAGGCAACACGCCGACCTGGTCGGTCAACTGGCTCGAAGCCAACGGCTTCAACGGGTACTACTTCACCGGCCACACCGGCTCGGCACCGACCCGCGCATACCGCAACGGCGCGCTGCTGAACCCGGGCCTGTGGGCTTACCCCGTGATGCCGTTCGGCAAGTACGCGACGTTCGAGGAGTTCCAGCAGTATGCGGTGCCGACGAGCGACGTGAACAACTGGTACGCAGCCCTGATGAACTTCGTGGTCGCAAACCGCACGAGCCGGCTGATCTATGCGCACCCGCTCGGCGCTTCGTCCTACACGTCCACGCTGTCGGCGATCTTCTCGCAAGCCAATACGCTGAAGCTGCTCGGTCAGTTCAAGTGGTACACGATGAGTGACATCACGATCTTCGATCGCGCGCGCCTGAACGTCACGTGGTCGGCCACCGACACGGGCAGTAGCTGGTCATTCGCCGCCAGCCACCCGACGAGCCTCGCGAACATGACCTGGTTGCTGCCGAAGAAGGGCTTCGCCCTGCCCGTCATCACACAAGGCATCGGCAGCGTCGTCATCACCGACTCGACATACTGGCTCGTCACCGCGAACAGCGGCACCAGCATCAAGTTCACCAGCGCCAAGGTGAACTGAGCCGCAACGTCGACCCACCCGCCGGCGCGCGACGCGGCCAACGCCGCGCCCGGCGGGATTTGCGCAGGACCACCGCGCAGGAGCCCCCGATCATGAACCGGCCCGCGCTTTTCCCGGCCGCACGCGCACGCCTGGCGGCCACCGCCCGGCTATGCCGTCTGTGGTGCGTTGCCTGCTGTGTCTCGGCATTCGGCTTCGCGCTGCATGCGAGCGCCGCCGAACTCCAGCTCAACGGGCTGTACCAGCGCCCCGACGGTGCGATCACCGTGCGCCTGAATGGCGCCGGCATCGATCCGTATTTTGCGGCGAAGGCGCTGCTCGCCGCCGCCGACGCCGGGCTCGACGCCCACCAGGCCGCACTCGCGTGGATCGCGTGGCTGTTGCCGCGTCAGCGCCCCGACGGCGGCTTCGATCGCTACTGCGTGAAGAGCGGCCAGTACAGCACATGCGCGGAAGCCGACGCCGACGACTCGATGATGGCGACGTGGATCGAGCTGCTCTCCCGCTTCGCGCCGCCCGACGGCATGCCCGCCGCGTGGGAACTCAGCCTGAACCGCGCGGGCGCGCATCTGGATACGCTGCTCAGCAAGCCGGCCGGCGTCTATCAGATCTCGTCGACGCTGCACGTCGCGCTGCTGATGGACAACGTCGAGGTACACAGCGCGTTCCAGGCGCTCGCCGCGTACTACGTCCGGCATGCCGACTACACGCATGCGGGCCCGTGGAGCCAGCGCGCCGACCGGCTCTCGTCCGCGATCCTGAAGGTGTTCTGGCGCGGCACGCAATCCGGCTTTCGCGCTAGCACGCAACGCATCAGCGATACGAGCTTCTATCCGGCGAAAGTCGCGCAGATCTTCCCGCTCCTGTCCGGGATTCATGTTCCCGACCAGTCGAACGAGACAATCTACGCGCAGTGGATGCAGAAATACGGCAAGACCTGGCTGCAACTCGCCGGCAGCGATTACCCGTGGGGGCTGATCGCACTGGTCGCCTTCAAGATGAACGACTGGAGCACGGTCGCCTGCTGGCATGCGCGATCGGGCCCGTACCGGCACGGCGCGCACTGGAACGTACTGGAGGAATCGCTTTATCTCGCATTCGAAAGCAGGATGGCCGACCCCGTCGCGCCCGCTCAATGCGGCTTCACGACGGCGGAGGCAACGGAGACTGCGTCGCGCTGACACAGCGTGCATGTGGTCCAACAGGCTTGACAGGGAAGGAGACGTGTCATGTGTGGCATCGTCGGCGCGGTCGCGCAACGGGACATCGTTCCGATTCTGATTGAAGGTTTGCGCCGCCTTGAATATCGCGGCTACGATTCATGTGGGGTGGCGACGGTCGTCGACGGCCAGGCGCGCCGCGAACGAAGCATGTCGCGCGTCGCCGATCTCGACGCGCATGTGCGCAGCGCCGGCCTGACCGGCAGCACCGGCATCGCGCACACGCGCTGGGCAACGCACGGCGCACCGGCAACCTGCAACGCGCACCCGATCTTTTCGCGCGACGAGATCGCACTCGTGCACAACGGCATCATCGAGAACCACGAAACGTTGCGCAAGCAACTGTCTGACGAGCACTACGAATTCGACGGGCAGACCGACACCGAGGTCGTCGCGCATCTGATCCACAGCAAGTATCGCGGCGACCTGCTCGCCGCCGTGCGCGATGCGACGTCGCAGTTGCACGGCGCCTACGCGATCGCGGTGTTCAGCAAACACGAGCCGCAGCGGCTGATCGGCGCGCGGGCCGGCTCGCCGCTTGTCGTCGGCGTGAAGGACGGCGAATGCTTTCTCGCGTCCGATGCGCTCGCGCTTGCCGGCATCACCGACCGCTTCATCTTTCTCGAGGAAGGCGACATCGTCGAGTTGACGCCAGGTGGCGTGCGGGTGCTCGATCGCACCGGCGCGCCGATCGAACGCGCGATACAAACCGTTTCATCCGCGCAGGGTGTGGTCGAACTCGGGCCATACCGGCACTTCATGCAGAAGGAGATTTTCGAGCAGCCGCAGGCGGTGGCCGCGACGATCCCGGATGCCGGGTTGTTCGATCCGGCCGTATTCGGTCCTGATGCGGCGCGTGCGTTCGAGCAGATCGACAACGTGCTGATTCTCGCGTGCGGCACGAGTCATTATTCCGGCCTGACCGCGCGCCGCTGGCTCGAAACGATCGCACGCATCCCTGCTCAGGTCGAGATTGCGAGCGAGTACCGTTACAGCGATGCGCTCGCGATGCCGAACACGCTGGTGGTCAGCGTGTCCCAATCCGGCGAAACCGCCGACACGCTCGCCGCGCTCAAGTACGCGCAGGCGCTCGGCCATATCGATACGCTGGCGATCTGCAACGTGCCGACCAGCGCGATGATGCGCCAGACCGGCCTGCGCTTCCTGACGCGGGCCGGCCCGGAAATCGGTGTCGCGTCGACCAAGGCATTCACGACGCAGCTCGTCGCGCTGTTCATCCTCGCCGTGACGCTCGGACGGCTGCGCGGCTACGTCGACGACGCACAGCTCGCGCGCTACACGATGCAGTTGCGGCGACTGCCCGGTGCGCTCGAAGACGTGCTCGGGCTGGAGCCGCAGATCGAGCGTTGGGCGGCGGAATTCTCGCAGCACGAAAACGCGCTGTTTCTCGGGCGCGGGCTGCACTACCCGATCGCGCTCGAAGGCGCGCTGAAGCTGAAGGAGATTTCGTATATCCACGCGGAAGCTTATCCGGCCGGTGAGCTGAAGCACGGGCCACTCGCGCTCGTGACGCATACGATGCCCGTCGCGACCATCGCGCCGAACGACGCGCTGCTCGAAAAGCTCAAGTCGAACATGCAGGAAGTGCGGGCGCGCGGGGGGCAGCTTTATGTGTTCGCCGATGCGGATACGCGAATCGACAACAGCGAAGGCGTGTCGGTACTGCGGATGCCGGATTACTACGGCCTGTTGTCGCCGATCCTGCACGTCGTGCCGTTGCAGTTGCTCGCGTATCACGCGGCGTGCTTGCGCGGCGCGGATATCGACAAGCCGAGGAATCTGGCGAAATCGGTGACGGTGGAGTGATGCGGTGAAGTCACCCTGGCGGGCCCGCGAACGTCGTCAATCGATCAAACTGGCCCGCCCTACACGATTCGAACGTGTGACCTACGGCTTAGAAGGCCGTTGCTCTATCCAACTGAGCTAAGGGCGGTCGGGGAGAAAAGACACGGCCTGACGCGGACCGCATTCGGCGTCGGGCATTCGAGTCGCGCGTAAAGGCAACCGCACCACCTCACTCGAAGCCCCGAAACAAAACGGGCCCGGTATGGAACCGAGCCCGAAATTATACCCGATCATCGCGCCACATCACGCGAGGCGAGCCATCCCACCCTTAAAGCGGCTGCGGATGCAGCATGAACCAGCCGAGACAGAACACGCCGGCGATCACGCAATACACGCCGAACGACGCGAGCCGGCCACGCCCTTCGAAGTAGCGCATCAGGAACCGCACGCTCAGGTACGCGGCGATCGCCGTCAGCACGCCGCCGAGCAGCGCATCGGCGAGCTGGCCGCGCGCATGAAACAGCTTCGGCAGTTCGAGCACACCCGCCGCGAAGATGATCGGCGTGCCGAGCAGGAACGAGAATTCCGCGGCCTTCTCGGCCGTCAACCCGGCCGCATTGCCGGCGATCATCGTCAGCCCGCTACGCGAAAAACCCGGAATCAGTGCGCCGATCTGTGCGAGACCCACGAAGAACGCCTGCTTGAAGGTCATTTTTTCGGGCGCCTGGTGCGCGCGGCTGCGCTGGATGCGATCGCCGAGCCACAGCAGCACGCCGTTCACGATCAGTGCGATCGCGACGATCCGCAGGTCGTGAAACACGCGTTCGATACGCTTCTCGAGCAGCAGCCCGACGATGCCGGTCGGGATCGTACCGATGATCAGCGCCCACATCAGGTGCCCGTCGTCGTTCTTGCGGCCGCCGAGCTGCGCGAAGAAGCCGCCGATCAACGCGATCCAGCGCGCACGGAAGTACCACAGCAACGCCAGCGCGGTGCCGAGGTGAAGAGCGACGAGGAACGGCAGCAGTTGCGGCGCGTGCTTGTCGATATGCATGCCGAACAGCGCCGGCACGAGCAGCGTATGGCCCAGACTGCTGACGGGAAAGAGTTCGGTGACGCCCTGCAGGACGCTCAGGAATACCAGAAACCAGAGACTCACGCGTCGGTCCTTTTAGTCGAGATTAAGCGGGAAGAAAGACGGACGACGCGATGCGCGTCCGAAAAAACGCGCCCCGATTATGCCGAGCCAGGATTACTGCGCCAAGGCATTTGGCAGGTTATTGCGGCAATGCACACAAACGCTTGCAATTTGTAAGCATGTAGAAAGCAAAAAGCCCGCCATTTGCATGGCGGGCCTGTCGACTTCGGCAGGAATTGCCGTCAGCGGCCGAGCTGATAGAAAAATAATACCGTGCTGCCGGTGAACATCCCGAACAGTGCGATACCCATTGCCATTGCCAGATCCATGGCCCCCTCCTCGAAGTGTCATGACCCGGCAACCTCACCGGTTTAGAGGCATTATCCGGACCGTTGACAATGTTAAAAACTCGCAATTTCCCGAGAAGGGTTTTCCCCGAGCCGTCGCGGCCCGATAATGGAACGCGCGTTGCTCCGTCCACCCGCCCAACCCGATTCGCCATGCCGACTTTCCAGCAACACGATATCCACGAACTTCACGCCGGCCCGTCGCTCGTCCGGGTCGCTCCGCAATTCGGCGGCCGCCTGCTGTCCTGGCACGTCGACGGCGAACCGGTCATCTTCTGGCCGGAAACGGCCGACTGGAGCAACCTCGCACGCGTACGCGGCGGCAATCCGCTGTTGTTCCCGTTCCTCGGCCGCCACCGCGTCGACGGCGAACTCGGCCGCTGGCGCGACACCGCCGGCGTGGTCCGCGACCTGCCGATGCACGGCTTCGCGCGCGACCTGCCGTTCGACGCGCACCCGTCGACCGACGGCGCCGCCCTGTCGATGACGCTCGACGCAACCGACGCGCTGCGCGCGAGCTATCCGTTCGATTTCCGGTTCGAGACGACCTACCGGCTGGCCGACGCGCACACGCTCGACGTCGCGCTGACGACGACCAATCGCGGCGACACACCGCTGCCCTACTACGCCGGCCACCACTTCTATTTCGCGCTGCCGCACGGCGAACGGGCCGACACCACGCTCGAGCTGCCGCCGACCCGCCGTTGCCAGCAGCGCCCGGACGGTTCGATCAGCCCGCTCGAACCCGGCGAAGCGCACTACCGCCTCGACAATCCGGACATCCTCGACCGCTTCCACTGCCTCGACGGCGAACCGTCCACGCCGGTGCGCATCGTGATGCCGGGCCGCCGCCGCACGATCGAGATCGCGCTCGACGTACCGGGCTCGATCCCGTGGTACGCGGTCACGACCTGGACCGAAAAACCGGAGTCGGACTTCTATTGCGTCGAGCCGTGGCTCGGCCTGCCCGACGCGATCCACAACGGTCTCGGGCTGCGCATGCTCGCGCCGGGCGCGACCGAAACGGCCGCGCTGCGGATTCGCGTGACCCCGCTCGCGGGCTGATTTGCCGCGCGCCGAACCGGCACGCGACGGCCCCGGCAACGACCGAAACTGCGGTGCGCGGGTCGAACCCGTTAAAATCGGACGTTTTGTGTTGCCTGCCGCGTCACGCGCGGCAAGGTTTTGCGAGGTTCAATGTTCGGAACAACAACGAAGCGACTCTTCGCAGCCGCCTGCGCCGCCCTGCTCGCCGCGTGCGGCTCCGCGCCCGTCGGCCCCGGTTTCTATCGCGTCGAACGTGGCGACACGCTCTACAAGATCGCGCGCGACAACCGCACGTCGGTACAGAACGTCGTGCGCTGGAACCAGATGGCGAACCCCGACGCGATCGAAGTCGGCCAGGTGCTGCGCGTCGCGCCGCCGCCCGGCACGACCACTGCATCGACGCCGTCGACCACCGGCACCGGCAGCGCCGGCCGCGCGCGCCCGGCACCTTCCGCGCCGGTCGAATCGGCCGTCAAGCCGGCCACGAGCATTGCGCTGATCTGGCCGGCGGCCGGCAATGTGGTCCGCACGTTCGACGGCTCGAAATCGAAGGGGATCGACATCGCGAACGCGCCGGGCACGCCGGTGGTTGCGGCCGCGCCCGGCGTGGTGGTCTATGCCGGTAACGGGCTGCGCGGCTACGGCAACCTGATCATCCTGAAGCACAACGCGGATTACCTGACCGCCTACGCGCACAACCGCGCGCTGCTGGTGAAGGAAGGCCAGTCGGTTACACAGGGGCAGTCGATCGCGGAGATGGGCAACAGCGACAGCGAGCGCGTCGCGCTGCATTTCGAGCTGCGCTACGGCGGCCGCTCGATCGACCCGTCACGCTACCTGCCGGCGCGCTGAGCGCCCGACAGGCGACACGCGATGCCGGCGCGCATCGCGTGCCGTCGCGGCGAAAAACGGGAAAAGTTGAGTCAGCGCTTGCGCAGACGTCCGGTGAAACGGCCGGACAACGGATCGACGTGACGAGCAAACGCCACCAGCACACCGATTCCGATCAGGCTGAACCCCGCAGCTATCAGAAGCAAATCCATGGTCACATCACTGTTTTGTCGTGATCTTATGCGTCATTGTGGAATCGTGCACTGAGCCTTGGCTATTGGACGAGTCCGAACATTCCCTATCAGCAGACACCATTGTGGATTCGTCTGCGTGAAACGCTGATGTAAGCCGCGCGACCGACGCGACGTTCGACACCCAGGAGACAACGCGATGCTGCCCGACGCCGACCGCTACGACGACCTGCTCTCCCGCTTCCAGTGGGACATTCCGGCGCGCTACAACATCGGCGTGGACGTCTGCGACAAATGGGCCGACGGCAGCGGACGCCTCGCGCTGATCCACGAAACGGCGCAAGGCGACGTTTTTCGAATCACGTTCGACGACCTGAAGAATGCTTCTAACCGGCTCGCGAACAGCTTTGCGCGAGCCGGCCTGCGACGCGGCGACCGGATCGGCATCTTTCTCGCGCAGGGTCCCGAAACGGCCATTGCGCACCTCGCCGCCTACAAGCTCGGCGCGATCGCGGTGCCGCTCTTCACGCTGTTCGGCGTCGATGCGCTCGAGTACCGGCTCGCGAACAGCGAGGCCGCCGCGCTCGTGACCGACGCGGCCGGCTACGCGAAAATCGCGCCGCTGCGCGCGCAACTGCCGGCGCTGCACACCGTCTACTGCATCGGCGACGACGCGCCCGACGCACCGGGCGTACAGCGCTACGACACGGCGCTTGCCGCCGAAACGCCGGACTTCGTGCCGGCCGATACGGCCGCCGATGATCCGGCGGTGATCATCTACACGTCCGGCACGACGGGCAAACCGAAAGGCGCGCTGCACGCTCATCGCGTGCTGCTCGGCCATCTGCCGGGCGTCGAGATGTCGCAGCAATGCTTCCCGCGCGACGCGCGCCTGTTCTGGACGCCAGCCGACTGGGCATGGATCGGCGGACTGCTCGACGTGCTGCTGCCGTCATGGCATCACGGCGTGCCGGTGCTCGCGCGCCGCTTCGAAAAATTCGACGGTGACGCAGCGTTCGCGCTGATGGCGCGTCACGGCGTCACCCACGCCTTCCTGCCGCCCACCGCGCTGAAGCTGATGCGCGCCGTCGAGGCACCGCGCGAACGCTACGCGCTGTCGCTGAAATCGGTCGCGAGCGGCGGCGAATCGCTCGGCACCGAGCTGACCGCCTGGGGCCGCGACGCGCTGGGCGTGACGATCAACGAGTTCTACGGGCAAACCGAGTGCAACATGGTGCTGTCGTCGTGCGCGGCGCTGTTCGACGCGCAGCCCGGCGCGATCGGCAAGGCGGTGCCCGGGCACGCGGTCGCGATCGTCGATGCGGACGGCACGCCGCTGCCGCCCGGCATGGAAGGCCGCATCGCGGTGCGCCGCCCGGACCCGGTGATGTTCATCGAATACTGGCGCCACCCGGATGCGACGCGCGACAAGTTCGCGGGCGACTACCTGCTCACCGGCGATACGGGCACGATCGACGCCGACGGCTTCGTGCGCTTCGTCGGCCGCGACGACGACGTGATCACGAGCGCCGGCTACCGGATCGGCCCGGGGCCGATCGAGGACTGCCTGCTCACGCATCCGGCGGTGCGGATGGCGGCCGTCGTCGGCGTGCCCGACGCGACGCGTACCGAAATCGTCAAGGCGTTCGTCGTGCTGAACCCCGGCCACGCCGGCGACGACGCGCTCGTCGGCGCGCTGCAGGCGCATGTGCGCACGCGGCTCGCCGCGCACGAGTATCCGCGCGCGATCGCGTTCGTCGACAGCCTGCCGATGACCGCGACCGGGAAGATCGTGCGCCGCGCGCTGCGCGACGCGTGAGCGGCCCGCCGCACGCTCGGCCTGCCCGGCCGGATGGTTTATAGTGGCGCCACGCAGTCTTTCCAAGAATCCGATGTCCTCCGAACACCACGCCGCCGCGGGCGCGTCGCACAGCCCGCTCTACGCCAAACTCCTCGGCGAGACCGCCAAGATCGACTGGTGCGATCTCGAACGCTTCTTCGCGCAGGGCAAGCTGCTGTCCGTCGCGCGCGACCTCGATCTCGTCAGCGTCGCGGAAGCGGTTGCCAGCGACGATGCCGAACAGGTCACACGTTGGCTGTCGGCCGGCCTCGTCGCGCGCATGCCGTCCGATACCGCCGCCGACTACGCGGCGCGCAACCCCGAGCTGTGGGCGGTCGTCGTCTCGCCATGGGTCTGCGTGCAGGAACGCGCCTGACGCGTCCGCCATGTCCGAATCCGCGTTACCGCACGGGGCCGGCACCGGCTCGGCCACCGTCACGCACCGGCGCGTCCTCGCGCTCGCGTTCCCGATCGTCCTCGCGAACCTGACCCAGCCGATCCTCGGCGCGGTCGACACGGCCGTCGCCGGCCACCTCGACGGCGCGCAGTACCTCGGCGGCGTCGCGCTCGGCGGGCTGTTCTTCAATTTCGTGTTCTGGGGGTTCGGCTTCCTGCGGATGGGGACGACCGGCCTCGTCGCCCAGGCGCACGGCGCCGGCGACGACGCCGGGATCCGCCTGAACCTGCTGCGCGCGCTGATCGTCGCGTTCGCGCTCGGCGCCGCGGTGCTGGCGCTGCAGGTGCCGCTGCTGTCGTTCGCGCTGTCCGCGCTCGGCGGCAGCGATGCCGTGCGCGCGACGGCGCTCGCGTACAGCCATGCACGGATCTGGAGCGCACCGTTCGCGCTCGCGAACTACGTCGTGCTCGGCTATCTGCTCGGCATGCAGCGCGTGCGGCTCGCGCTCGTCGCGCAGGTGTTCATCAATGCGGTGAACATCGGCGCCGTGCTGCTCTACGTGTACGGCTTCGGCTGGGGCATCGCCGGCATCGGCGCCGCGACCGCCACCGCGGACGCATGCGGCTTCGCGCTCGGTGCGTGGATACTGTGGCGGCTGCGCCCGCGCGGCCTGGCGCCGCTCGCGGTACGCGCGCTCGCCGACCGCGTCGCGCTCAAACGGCTGATCGTACTCAATCGCGACATCTTCCTGCGCACGCTGTGCCTGCTCGGCGCCTTCGGCTGGTTCGCGCACCTCGGCGCGAAACAAGGCGACGCGACGCTTGCCGCGAACGCGCTGCTGCTGAATTTCCAGACCTTCATGGCGTATGGCCTCGACGGCTTCGCGCATGCGGCCGAGGCGCTCGTCGGCGCGGCAGCCGGCGCGCGCGACCGTCGCGCATTCCGGCAGGCCGTGCGCGTCACGCTGTTCTGGTCGGCACTCGGCGCGCTGCTGTTCGCGCTCGTCTACTGGGCGGCGGGCGGCTGGATCGTCGCGCGCCTGACCGACCAGGCCGAGATCCGTGCCGTCGCGCTGCGCTACCTGCCGTGGGCCGCGATCTCGCCGATCGTGTCGGTCTGGGGCTTCCTGCTCGACGGCGTGTTCATCGGCGCGACGCAGACGCAATCGCTGATGCGCGCGATGGTCGTGTCGTTCTCGATCTTCATCGCGGCCACGCTCGCCGCCGTCGGCACGCTCGGCAATCACGGACTCTGGTTCGCGCTGCTGCTGTTCATGGCCGCGCGCGGCGCGACGCTCGCGTGCTACCTGCCGGGGCTGTTGCGGCACATCGGCGCCGACGCGCATGCCGCGTCAACGGCACGCGCCTGACACCGGGCCCGGCGAGCGTTACTGCACCGGCTTCGGCGGCGGCGCGTCGAGCATCGACGGCGGCGTCATGTCGGTCGGCACGCCGTGATAGTCGGCCGGATCTTCCGGCGGGTGGCCACGGCGCGCCTGACGAGGATCGCTGGTGCAGGCGGCAAGGAGGGATGCGGCCAGCACGGCCAGCATGAAACGGGTCATCGGGTATGGCTCCGGAAAGCGGCGTGCCTTATCGCGCGCCGGACCGCGCCGAGTCTAGCGGAAATCCGGTTTCAGGGTCGCGCCGCGCATGTCCTACTATGTACGCATGGCGCTGTGCCGTGGAAAGGAGGCTGCCATGTCGTCTGAGGAAATTGCAGGCCTGATCGGCCTGTTCATCGGCCTGATGGTGCTGGTCGCGCTGTCGTACTTCGAGTCGCGCGAATACAAGCGGAGCCATGACGGCGAAGGGATGATCCACCACTGGATGGCGGAGCATCACCTGCTCGACTGGCGGCGCAAGCACTGAGCGAGCCGCGCTGCGGTCCGGCCCGCCCACGGGCCGTTCGCAAACGTACCGTCCTGCGGCACGATAGCGGCTGCGTATCGCTGAAATTAACGGGGCCCGATACGCGCTCGCCAACCGGATACACGAACGCCGCCGCGCGGCACTGACCGCGCGGCGGCGTTCGCTTGCGCGCGCCACGACGGGCGCGACGCGATTCGGACGGCTCAGCCCAGGAAGTGGCGGGCGTAGCGCGCGTTGATGTCCGACAGGCGGAACAGCGTCAGGAAATCCGCGCAGTTGAAATCGGGATCCCAGGCCGGTGCGCCGCAAATCTTCGCGCCGAGACGCAGGTAGCCCTTGATCAGCGGCGGCGGTGCGACGACGGTGCCCGTCTGCAGTTCGTCGACCGGCAGTGCCGTGTGCGGGAACGCGCGATATTCGGGCGCCGTCAGCGACCCGGCCGACAGCGACTGGTACAGGTTCGCCGCGTAATGGCCGCCGTCGGCCATCGACACGCTCGCGCAGCCGAGCATCGTCTCGTAGCCATTCTGCATCATGTACGCGCCCAGACCGCCCCACAGCGCCATGATGACGGCGCCGCTGCGGTAGTCGCTATGCACGCACGAGCGGCCGACCTCGACCATCTTGCCGCGCAGGTGCGTGAGGCGCGACAGGTCGAATTCGCCTTCGGCGTACAGACGGCCGACACGCGCCGCCTGGTGCGGCGGCAGCACGCGGTACGTGCCGACAACCTTCAGCGTGTCGAGATCGCGAACCAGCAGGTGGTCGCAGTACGCGTCGAACGGATCGACGTCGAGACCGGAGGGGCCACTGACCTGCGCGCCCATCTCTTCGGCGAACACGCTATAGCGCAAGCGCTGGGCTTCCCGCAACTCGTCTTCCGTACGCGCCCATGCGGCGCGCAGGCGATACTCCGATGTGACGGTTTCACTGGCGCGCGGCAGGTGGCGCCGCGACGTGTCGAGGGGCAGCGAGGCAAAAGGGAGCGTAGGCGTCGGCAGTTCTCGCATTAGGCTTTCCTGGTCGTAAGGAATAAGGCGACATGCCCGCCAATGTAGTAATCGGCCGTGACCGTTATGTGGCACGACCGTGTCCTTTCAATGACGTGTCGCCGAAATGACTTTAGCAGAAAGCTTGCGAAACCGTATGATCAATCCCTTCAAACCAATTCAGCCGGGCTTCACACCAGTTCGGGCGTCAATACCGCCCGCAAAACGGCCTGCCGGCTGCCGTCGCGCGTGCGGCTTGCGAGCCACACAATTCCGCCCTTCCTGACGCTCCAGCTGTCGTCGCCGCCGGCGATCAGCTGCGCGGCGACGCTGCCGAGCGTCGGCTGGTGTCCGACGATCACGACCGTCGGTGCGATCCCCTCCGGCCAGCCGGCCGCCGCCAGCACGTCGTCGACGCTGCCGCCCGGGGCGAGCGCGTCGACGGTCCGGTACTGGTCGGTCAGCGCCTCGACCGTCTGCACGGTGCGGGCCGCCGGGCTCGCGAGGATCACGCTGTTCGTTTCGAGCCGGCCGCGCAGCCATTTGGCCATCGCCTGCGCGTCCTTGCGGCCACGGACGGTCAGCTGGCGCGCGAGATCGCTCGTCGCGTAGTCTTCGGCTTCGGCATGGCGCCACAGGATCAGGTTCATCATGATGTTCTCCTTGCTTCGGCGAGCGGCCGCGCGCCGATGCGCACGGGCCGGCCGATCATCCGGTGGATTGTCGCAAATTGCGGCCAAATCGCGGCCGGTTCGCCGCCGCGACATTTACCCGCAGACGGTGATTGACCGAATCGGATATGTACCGATATAATCTTTGGCTCGTCGGAGCGTAGCGCAGCCTGGTAGCGCATCTGATTTGGGATCAGAGGGTCGTAGGTTCGAATCCTATCGCTCCGACCAAGGAATCAAGGGGTTACGGTTAAACACCGTAGCCCCTTTTCCGTTTCTGGGCCCTGAACCACCCGCACGGATTCCCGGCTCGCGCACTTCAATTCATTGTAGGGATTCATTGGGGCGCCGACGCGACAACGCACGCGCCTCTGCCCGCAACCCGCGCGCGGCACTTTCGGGAACACGCGATAATGCGCGTGAACAACCCGCACCCGCGCATGAAAAACAACATTCTCAAGACCGCCCTCTGCGCGTCGCTGCTCGCGCTGGCGACCGCCGGCCACGCGTCGGCCAAGGCGCTCGACGATGCGCTCGACTGCCATTCGACCGGCCACAAGTTCGTCGCGCCGCTGCTCGCCGCCGGCGACATCCAGTCGGAGCCGATGCACGTCGAATCGAATTCCGTGAACGCGTTCCGCACGAACCGCTCGCTGACCGCATACGGTTTCGGCGTCTATGTCGTGCTGGGCTATCAGGCGAACGACCCGATCTTCCGCCCGGGCGACGGCACGCCGATTGGCGACTGGGCCTACGGCGTCGTGGTGCGCGGCACGAAGAGTTCGGTGGAAGAAGCCGTGCGCAAGGCCGGCAGCGACGCGACCGTCAAGCAGGCGTTCCCGTTCCTGACCGCGATCGTCTGCTCGTCGGATTGAGCGCGCCGTCAGGACGGCCGTGCGGCACGCCTGAGGGCGCCACCACCAACCCTCCCGTTCAACGGCCTCGTGGGCCCCGCAATCGGCCCGTTACGCGCCGGTATACACCACGCGATACGGGATACCGACCTTCTCCCACTCCGCCGCCTCCTGGCTGAGGCTGTAGTCGGTCAGCGGGTTTTGCTCGACCCATGCGCTCGGCAGACGCACTTCATACCCGCCCTTCTTCATCTGCGAAACGGAAATGTCGGGCAGCCCCGCATCGGTCCGGCGCCGGCACAGCAGCGCCGCGAGCCGCAGGCAGAACAGCAGCGGCCACTCGACCTCGCGCGCCTGCGACAGCTTGCCGAGCTTGCCTGCATGACCGAGCACGAGCGCGGCAAGCCGCGCCTGGTCGGTGCGCGAAAAACCCGGCATGTCCGCGTTGCTCGCGATATAGGCAGAATGCTTGTGATAAGCGCTGTGCGAGATCGACAGGCCGATCTCGTGCAATGCGGCCGCCCAGCCGATGAACATCCGCCCTTCCTCGCGCGCCTCGTCGTCTTCCTCGAGCTCGTCGTAGAAACGCCCCGCGAGCGCGCCGATCCGCTCGGCCTGCGCACGATCGACGCCGTAGCGGCGCGTGAAGCCCTCGACGGTTACGGCGCGCATGTCTTCGTGCTGCGTCCGGCCGAGCAGGTCGTATAGCACGCCGAGGCGCAGCGCGCCGTCGGTCGTATCGACATAGTCGACGCCGAGTTCCTCGAACACCGCGAGCATGATCGCGAGGCCGCCCGCGAGCACCGGCACGCGATCGGGCTTCAGCGCGATCAGCTTCAGCCGGTTGACGTTCTCCGACTTGATCAGCGCACGCTTCAGGCGCTCGAGGCCGCCGCGCGAAATGCCGTGCGTGATGCCCGGATCGTTGAAGCCGTTCGCCTCGACGAGTTCCGCGAGCGCACGCGCGGTGCCGGACGAACCGATCGCCTGGTCCCACCCCGCCTTCTTGTACTCGCTCGAAATGATCTGGATCTCGCGCTTGGCCGCGAGTTCGGCCTGCCGCATCGTGTATTCGTCGACGTTGCCGGCCGGAAAGAACGTGCGGCTGTGGCTCACGCAGCCGATATACAGACTCTCCATCACGATCGGCGTGTAGTGCGAGCCGATGATGAATTCGGTCGAGCCGCCGCCGATGTCGACGACGAGCCGCTTGCCGGCGCTCGCCGGCACCGAGTGCGCGGCGCCCGCATAAATCAGCCGCGCTTCTTCGCGGCCCGCGATCACTTCGATCGGGAACCCGAGTGCCGCTTCGGCCTCGCCGAGAAATTCGCCCGCGTTTTTCGCGACGCGCAGCGTATTGGTCGCCACCGCGCGCACGTGGTCGGGATGGAAATCGCGCAGGCGCTCGCCGAACCGCTTGAGCGCCTCCCAGCCACGCTCCTGCGACGCGCGATCGAGCATCTTGTCGCTCGACAGGCCCGCGGCCAGCCGAACGGGCTCGCGCAGCGCGTCGACGGGATAGATCTGGCTGCCCGCCGGCGTTTCCTCGACGCGGCCGACGATCAGCCGGAAGCTGTTCGAGCCGAGATCCACGGCAGCCAGCAAGTGGGGAGTTGTAACCATCAGAAGGGGGCTCCGTGCGCGTTCACCCGCGGCAGCCGGACCGGCAGCCCAGGGCGATCAATCAAAGGCGACATTTTAAGCGTGGAACGCTTGCCGTTGCCACGCTTCACGGGCATGCACACTGCTTGATTCCATATCGCCGAAACATTTATGAGACGAAAGGGTTACAGCGTAGAATTTGCCGATATAAAACCATTATTGTCATCAGCACGTCATCGTACCGTGAGAGTTTCCGAGCGTCCTTTCGAATCATCGCCTGAATCACCCCCTACTCTGCCGATGTCCGTCCGTTACCCGCTTCTCAATCGTGAACTCGGCATCCTCGGTTTCAACGAGCGCGTGCTGGCCCAAGCGGCCGATCCTCAAGTCCCGTTGCTCGAGCGCCTCCGCTTCATCTGCATCACCAGCAGCAACCTCGACGAATTCTTCGAAGTCCGCATGGCCGGCCTTCAGGAGCAGATCCGCGACAACCCCGGCGCGCTGACGCCCGACGGCATGTCGTTACAGCATGCTTACGACCTCGTCGTCGAACGCGCGCAGCGGCTCGTCCATCGACAGTACACGATGCTGCACGAAACCGTGCTGCCCGCGCTCGAACAGGAAGGCATCTACTTCCACGCGAGCGACACGTGGAACGACGAGCAGCTCGAATGGGCGCGGCACTACTTCCTCGACGAGCTGCTGCCCGTACTGACGCCGATCGGCCTCGATCCGGCCCACCCGTTCCCGCGCGTGCTGAACAAGAGCCTGAACTTCGTCGTCGAGCTCGAAGGCCGCGACGCGTTCGGCCGCCAGGCCGTGATGGGCATCGTGCAGGCGCCGCGCGCGCTGCCGCGCGTCGTGCGCATGCCGCATGCGCTGTCGGGTTTCGAGCACGGCTTCGTGCTGCTGAGCTCGTTCATGCAGCGCTTCGTCGGCGAACTCTTCCCGCAACTCGTCGTGAAGAGCTGCAACCAGTTCCGCATCACGCGCAACAGCGAGCTGTTCGTCGACGAAGACGAAATCACGAACCTGCGCGTCGCGCTGCAGGGCGAATTGCCCGCGCGCCACCTCGGCAACGCGGTGCGCCTCGAAGTGTCGGCCGACACGCCGCCGCATATCGTGCGGCGCCTGCTCGAGGAAAGCGAGCTCGGCGACAAGGACTGCTATCGCGTGGCCGGGTCCGTGAACCTCGTGCGGCTGATGCAGATTCCCGATCTCGTCGACCGCCCCGACCTGAAGTTCACGCCGTTCACCGCGTCGATTCCGGCCGCGGTCACGAACGCGCCGACGATGTTCGACGCGATCGACAACGGCGACGTCCTGCTGCACCACCCGTACGAGAGCTTCCAGCCCGTGCTCGAACTGCTGCAGCAGGCCGCGAAAGACCCGAGCGTCGTCGCGATCAAGCAGACGATCTACCGCACCGGCACCGACTCGCCGCTGATGGACGCGCTGATGGAAGCCGCGCGCAACGGCAAGGAAGTGACCGTCGTCGTCGAGCTGCTCGCGCGCTTCGACGAGGAAACCAACATCAACTGGGCGTCGCAGCTCGAAGCCGTCGGCGCGCATGTCGTGTACGGCGTGGTCGGCCACAAGTGCCACGCGAAGATGATGCTGATCGTGCGGCGCGTCGTGCAGGCCGGCAAGGCGTCGCTGCGCCGCTACGTGCACCTCGGCACCGGCAACTACCATCCGCGCACCGCACGCCTCTACACCGACTTCGGGCTGATGACGGCCGACCAGAAGATCTGCGAGGACGTCCATCACGTGTTCCAGCAACTGACGGGGATCGGCGGCGAGCTCACGCTGCACGAGCTGTGGCAGTCGCCGTTCACGCTGCATCCGCGCATCATCGACGCGATCCGCGTGGAGATCGACAATGCGCGCGCCGGCAAGCGCGCGCGCGTCGTCGCGAAGATGAACGCGCTGCTGGAGCCGTCGGTGATCGCCGCGCTGTACGAAGCGTCGCAGGCCGGCGTCAAGGTCGACCTGATCGTGCGCGGCGTCTGCGCGCTGAAGCCCGGCGTGCCGGGGCTGTCGGAAAACATCACGGTGCGCTCGATCGTCGGCCGTTTCCTCGAGCACCACCGGATCTACTACTTCCACGCGGGCGGCGCAGAGGACGTCTATCTGTCGAGCGCCGACTGGATGGACCGCAACCTGTTCCGCCGCGTCGAAGTCGCATTCCCGATCCGCGAGCGCAAGCTCAAGCGGCGCGTGATCGCCGAAGGGCTGTCGGTGTGCCTCGGCGACAACCAGTCGGCGTGGCAGATGCACAGCGACGGGCACTACCGCCGCCGCCGCGCCGGCAAGACGATCCGCAACGCGCAACTCGGGCTGCTCGCGAAGTTCTGTTCGTAATGCGGCCGCGGCGCGCCGGTCGCGCGCCGCACGGTCATCGAAAAAAAAGCGCAGCCCGCGGGCTGCGCTTTTTTTGTTGACCGGACATGCCGCTACGCAATCATGCTTCGTAAGCCGCCGGCCGGATCGCGATGATGCGCGAACCCGGGAACCGCGCGGTGAACGTACTGCCGCGTCCTTCCTCGCTCTGCACGTACAGATGCGCGTCGTGCCGCTGCAGCACGTGCTTGACGATCGCGAGCCCGAGGCCCGTGCCGCCCGTATCGCGCGAGCGGCTGCGATCGACACGGTAGAAGCGCTCGGTGAGCCGCGGCAGGTCGGCGGCCGGAATCCCGAAGCCGCTGTCCGTGACGGAAAACACGCCCTGCGCGCCCTCGCGCCGCCACGTGACGACGATCTTGCCGCCGTCCGGCGTATAACGGATCGCGTTCGTGACGAGATTCGCGAACGCGCTGAACAACTCCGTCTGCGCACCCGTGACGCCGAGCGTCTCGTCGATCGAGAACGCGATGTCGTGATGCCCGTTCGACAGCGTCTGCGCGTCCTCCTTCAGATGATCGAACACGGCGCGCATGTCGATCGCGCGATCGAGCGGCGGCTTGCTCTCGCCTTCCAGCTTCGCGAGCACCAGCAGGTCGGTCACGATGTGCCGCATCCGCGACGCCTGCTGCTCCATCATGTCGAGATAGCGCGCGCGGTCTTCCTCGTTCAGCGGCAGTTCGCGCATCGTCTCGAGGAAGCCCGACAGCACGGTGAGCGGTGTCTTCAGCTCGTGCGACACGTTCGCGACGAAGTCGCGCCGCATCGCGTCGGTCCGCTCGAGCTCGGTGATGTCCTGCGTGAGCAGCAGCTTGCGGTTCTCGCCGTACGGGAACACCTGCACGGCCAGCACGTTCTGTCGCGAATCGCCCATGCCGCGCATCAAGAGCGTCTCGTCGTAATGCTGCGCATTCAGGTAGCGGACGAAATCGGGATGGCGCACCAGGTTCGTGATGTGCTGGCGCAGGTCGCGCTTCGCATCGAGGCCGAAATGAACCTCGGCGATCGCGTTGCACCACTCGATCTGGTCGTGGTCGTCGAGCATCGCGACGCCGTTCGGCGACGCCTGGATCGCCTGGATGAAGCGCGAATGCTGCTGTTCGACCTGCCGCACCTGCGCATGCCACTGCTTCGCGAGCTTGTGCAGGCGATAGTAGATCTCGCCCCAGATGCCCGGCGCACTCGGCACTTCGCCGTAGACCGGCGCGTCGAGCAGGCGCCACAGACGCTGCGTATGGAAGGTGCTGAAAAAGCCCTGCGCGATCAGCATCACGACCACGAACACGAGGCCCGCGGTCGGGCCGGCGAAGACGCCGACCAATACGCCGATCAGCACGAGCAGCACGAGCGACACCAGAAAGCGCGCCCAGATGATGTTCATGATTCAGCGTCCGAAAGAATGAACGGCATGCCGCGGCACACGGCATGTCCGGATACGTTACGCGTGCTTGGCGAGCCGGTAGCCGCTGCCGCGCACGGTCTCGATCATCGCATCGCAACCGGCCGGTTTCAAGGCCGCGCGCAATCGTTTGATGTGCACGTCGACGGTACGCTCCTCGACGAACACGTGGTCGCCCCACACCTGGTCGAGCAGCTGCGTGCGGCTGTGCACGCGTTCCGGATGCGTCATGAAGAAATGCAGCAGGCGGAACTCGGTCGGACCGAGATCGAGCTTGATCTCGCTGCCGTCGCCGTGCGCGGCGACGCGATGCGTGGCCGGGTCGAGACGCAGGCCGTTGATCGACACGACGTCCTCGGTCAGCTGCGGCGCGCGGCGGCGCAGCACGGCCTTGATCCGCGCCATCAGCTCCTTCGGCGAGAACGGCTTCGTCACGTAGTCGTCCGCGCCGATTTCGAGGCCGAGCACCTTGTCCTGCTCGTCGCCGCGAGCAGTCAGCATGATGATCGGAATGTGTTTGGTCCGTTCGTTGTTGCGCAGGTCGCGCGCGAACGCGATACCGGACTTGCCCGGCAGCATCCAGTCGAGCAGCACGAGATCGGGCAGCACATCGCTGATCAGGTTCTGCGCCTGTTCGGCGTTGTACGCACGGATCGGGCAGTGACCGGCGTGCTGGAGATTCACCGAGATCAGTTCGGAAATCGCGGGCTCATCTTCAACGACGAGAATGTTGCTGGGCATCGGCACCTCTTTTTTTCCTGTGCTGGGTCGTGTTAACTGTTGGCTTCACGGTCGAGCGTGTCGCGCGGCTGGTGCCGCACGTCCGTGCCCTTCACGATGTAGATGATGAATTCGGCGATGTTCTTCGCGTGGTCGCCGATCCGCTCGATCGCCTTCGCGATGAACAGGTACTCGAGACCGACCGAGATCGTGCGCGGATCTTCCTGCATGTACGACACGAGCTTGCGCACGAACGCGCGAAATTCGAGGTCGATCTCCTTGTCGTCCTTGACGATCTGCGCGGCCGCGACCGTGTCGAGGCGTGCAAACGCGTCGAGCGCGCGGCGCAGGATCGTCACGGCCATCTCGCCCGACACCTTGATCTCGGCGATGTTGACCGTGCGCGCGGCCGGCTCGTCGACCAGGCGGCGCACGCGCTTCGCGATCTTCTCGGCTTCGTCGCCGGCGCGCTCGAGGTTCGTAATCGTTTTCGAAATCGACATCAAAAGGCGCAGGTCACGCGCAGCAGGCTGCCTCCGCGCGATGATGTTGCCGCACTCCTGGTCGATGTCGACTTCCATCGTATTCAGGATCTCTTCGTTCGCGATCACCTTCTCGGCGGCATCGCGGTCGAATTCGTTCAGCGCGTGCATCGCGCCGACGATCTGCGACTCGACGAGCCCGCCCATTTCCAGCACCTTCGACGACACGGCATTCAGGTCCGCGTCGAACTGGCTCGACAGATGTTTATCCGACATGGCTGTTGTTCTCCGTCATCAGCCGAAGCGGCCGGTGATGTAGTCTTCCGTTTCCTTGCGTACCGGCTTGATGAAGATCTTTTCGGTTTCGCCGAACTCGATCAGCTCGCCCAGGTACATGTAGGCCGTGTAATCCGAGCAGCGTGCGGCCTGCTGCATGTTGTGCGTGACGATCACGACCGTGTAGTCGCTCTTCAGCTCCGCGATCAGCTCTTCGATGCGGCCCGTCGAGATCGGGTCGAGTGCCGAGCACGGCTCGTCGAGCAGCAACACTTCCGGACGGATTGCAATGCCGCGCGCGATGCACAGACGCTGTTGCTGGCCGCCCGACAGGCCGTAGCCGCTCTGGCCCAGCTTGTCCTTCACTTCGTTCCACAGCGCGGCCTTCGTGAGCGCCCACTCGACGCGATCGTCCATTTCCGAACGCGTGAGCTTTTCGAACATCTTCACGCCGAACGCGATGTTGTCGTAGATCGACATCGGGAACGGGGTCGGCTTCTGGAACACCATGCCGATGCGCGCGCGCAGCAGCGAGATGTCGCGCTTCGTCGTCAGCAGGTTCTCGCCGTCCATCAGGATTTCGCCTTCGGCGCGCTGCTCCGGATAGAGCGCGAACATCTTGTTGAACGTGCGCAGCAGCGTCGACTTGCCGCAACCCGACGGACCGATGAACGCGGTCACCTTGCCGTCCGGAATGCGCAGGTTGATGTTCTTCAGCGCATGGAACTTGTTGTAGAAGAAGTTGAGGTTGTTGACCTCGATCTTCGCGTTCAGCGGCGCGAGCGGGCGATCGTTCGCCGCGTCATGCGTGCCGGCGGGCGCAGCGGTGCGCTCGACGGGATTCAGGTGGCTCTCTGCCATATTCATCGGATTGCTCCGCCGTTACTTTTTCGAGAAGATCGAGCGCGCCAGGACGTTGAGTCCGAGCACCCCGAGCGTAATCAGGAACACGCCCGCCCATGCGAGCGACTGCCATTCTGCGAACGGGCTCATCGCGAACTTGTAGATCGTGACGGGCAGGTTCGCCATCGGCTGGCTCATGTCCCACGAGAAGAACTGGTTCGACAGGGCCGTGAACAGCAGCGGCGCCGTTTCGCCGGCAATCCGTGCGACCGCGAGCAGCACGCCCGTCACGATCCCGCCGACCGATGCGCGCAGCGTAATCTTCAGCACCATGCGCCACTTCGGCGTACCGAGCGCGAAGGCCGCTTCGCGCAGCGCGTTCGGCACGAGCTTCAGCATGTTCTCGGTCGTGCGGATCACGATCGGAATCTGCAGCAGCGCGAGCGCGATCACGCCGGCCCAGCCCGAGAAGCGCCCCGACTTCGCGACGACGATCGCGTACACGAACAGGCCGATGACGATCGACGGCGCCGACAGCAGGATGTCGTTGATGAAGCGGATCGTGCTTGCCAGCAGGTTCTTCTGGCCGTATTCGGCGAGATAGACGCCCGCGAGGATGCCGATCGGCGTGCCGACCAGCGTGCCGAAACCGCACAGCAGCAGGCTGCCGACGATCGCGTTCGCGAGACCGCCGCCTTCCGTGTTCGGTGCCGGCGTCGATTCGGTGAACAGCTGCAGCGACAGGCCGCCGATACCGAGGTGGATCGTCGTGTAGAGAATCCACACGAGCCACAGCAGGCCGAATGCCATCGCACCGAGCGCCGCCGCGAGCGCGATCGCGTTGACGGCCTTGCGCTTGCGCTGCAGGCGGTTGCGCATCGCTTCGAGCACGGCGCCGTCGGCCCCCGGGAAATTCATGATGGGCTCGCTCATTTCTTGCCCTCTCCCTTCTCGAGACGAAGCAACAGCAGTTTGGAGATGGACAGCACGATGAACGTGATCACGAACAGGATCAGGCCCAGTTCCATCAGCGCGGACGTATGCAGGCCCGGTTGCGCTTCGGCGAATTCGTTCGCGAGCGCCGACGTGATGCTGTTGCCCGGCGCGAACAGCGACACGCTGTCGAGCAGGTTCGTGTTGCCGATCACGAAGGTCACGGCCATCGTCTCGCCGAGCGCGCGGCCGAGGCCGAGCATCACGCCGCCGATCACGCCGGTCTTCGTATAGGGCAGCACGACCTTCCACATCACTTCCCAGGTCGTGCAGCCGATCCCGTACGCCGATTCCTTCAGCAGCACGGGCGTGACCTCGAACACGTCGCGCATCACCGACGCGATGTAAGGGATGATCATGATCGCGAGGATCACGCCGGCCGCGAGGATGCCGATGCCGATCGGCGGGCCGGACGTGAGCGGACCGAGCACCCAGACGTCCTTGAACAGGCGGCCGAGCGGCTTCTGGAAGTATTCGGCGAAGATCGGCGCGAACACGAGCAGGCCCCACATGCCGTACACGATCGACGGAATCGCGGCGAGCAGCTCGATCGCGATGCCGAGCGGACGGCGCAGCCAGACGGGCGACAATTCGGTGAGGAACAGAGCGATGCCGAAGCTGACCGGCACAGCGATGACGAGCGCAATGACCGACGTCACGATCGTGCCGTAGATCGGCACGAGTGCGCCGTAGACGTCCGAGTTGGGATCCCACTCGGATTGCCACAGGAAGCCGAGGCCGAACTTCTGGATGGTCGGCATCGACGCAATGATCAGGGAAACGATGATCCCGCCCAGCAGCAGCAGGGTCACGATCGCGGCGAGCCGAGCGAGGCCGCCGAACAGGACATCCCCGAGACGGCTCGGCGCGTGCTGCGCACCGTCGGGCGATCGGGAGGACGTGTAGGAAATATCAGACATGGGTGCCTGCTTTTGATTGCCGGGCGCCATAACGCCCGGCTTTACCGCACACACTGCCCGACCGGCACGGCCGGGCAGCGAACCGCTGCATTGCTTACTCGGCGGCGACCGGCTTGCCCGAAGCGTCCGTCACCTTCGCCTTCCACTGCTTGCGGATTTCCGTCTCGACAGCCGACGGCAGCGAGATGTAATCGAGGCTGTCAGCAGCCTTCTCGCCATTCTTGAACGCCCAGCTGAAGAACTTCAGCGTTTCGGCGCCCTGCTCCGGCTTTTCCTGCTTCGCGTGCAGCAGCACGAACGTCGCGCCGACGACCGGCCATGCTTCCTTGCCCGGCTGGTTCGTCAGGATCTGGTAGAACGACTTCGACCAGTTCGCGCCTGCAGCAGCGGCCTTGAACGTTTCCGTCTTCGGCTCGACCACCGTGCCCGTCGAGTTCTTCAGGGCCGTGTAGACCATGTTGTTCTTCTTCGCGTACGCCCATTCGACGTAGCCGATCGCGCCCGGCAGGCGCTGCACGAAGGCTGCGACGCCGTCGTTGCCCTTGCCGCCCGTGCCCGTCGGCCAGTTGACCGTCGTGCCTTCGCCGATCTTCGACTTCCACTCGTCGTTGACCTTCGACAGGTAGTTCGTCCAGATGAAGCTCGTGCCCGAACCGTCAGCGCGGCGAACCACGGCGATGTCCGTATCCGGCAGCTTGACCTTCGGGTTCAGCGCGGCGATCGCCGGGTCGTTCCACTTCTTGATCTTGCCGAGGTAGATGTCGCCGAGCACCGGGCCCGACAGCGTCAGTTCGCCGGCCTTCAGGCCCGGCACGTTGACGACCGGCACCACGCCGCCGACCACCGTCGGGAACTGGAACAGGCCTTCCTTCGCGAGCTCGTCATCCTTCAGCGGAGCGTCCGAACCGGCAAAATCGACCGTCTTCGCGACGATCTGCTTCAGGCCGCCCGACGAGCCGATACCTTGGTAGTTGACCTTCGAACCGCCGGACTGCTGGTAGTCGGCAGCCCATTTCGTATAGATCGGCATCGCGAACGTGCTGCCTGCGCCCGTGATGTCGGCAGCGTGGGCGGCGACGGCGAAAAGCGCGCCAGCCAGGCCGGCAATCGCGGTTTGCATCAATTTCATGAGACCTCCAGTGTGTGAGCGGATGACTACGGCACCGCGAAGGTTAGGGGCTGCTCATGACGGTAATGTGACAATCGATGAAACTGGCGTGACAGTAACATGACTGGTTGAAAGGGAGTAGCGGGCGCTGCGCGGGCGCTGTCTGGACGGCGCCGAAGCGGCAATGGCGGCAAGAATTGCCTGCCCGGGAAGGACGTCGCGGGCACCCGTTTCGCGGGTGCGCCGGCGGATCGTAGCGCAGCGTCGGCAGCGCGGGAAGCCCCCGCCGGCAGCGGCCGGAGATTCGGGGTCGGAGGATTTATCTGGTCGAACGAATGCGTGCGTGGAAACGCACTTCTATTAATATCGCAAACCTTTGCGTCTGACGAAATGACGGCGCCTCGAGGGCGCCGCTTGCCGTCTCGCGAGATGCCGGTGCGCGGGCGGCAACCCCACCTCGCACCGGCAACCTGCTTCAGGTTGTCGCAGCGCGCACCGCGTCCGCGATCGTCTCTGCGTGGCGCACCGCATCGGCGGCCTGCTGCGCTTCGACCATCACGCGCAGCACGGGCTCCGTGCCCGAGGCGCGGATCAGCACGCGGCCGCTGCCGGCGAGCGCGGCTTCGGCTGCATCGATCGCCGCGCGAATCGATGCGCTGCCCTTCCAGTCGGCGCCCGGCTTCATCCGCACGTTGATCAGCTTCTGCGGGAACAGCGTGACGCCGTCGAGCATCTGCGCGAGCGTGCGGCCGCTGCGCTTCAGCGCGGCCAGCACGAGCAGCGCCGACACGATGCCGTCGCCGGTCGAGTGCCGGTCGAGCGACAGGATGTGCCCCGACCCTTCCGCGCCGAGCTGCCAGCCGTGCTCGCGCAACTGCTCGAGCACGTAGCGGTCGCCGACCGCCGCACGGACGAACTTCACGCCCTCGCGCTGCAGCGCGACTTCGACGGCGAGGTTCGTCATCAGCGTGCCGACCGCGCCGTCGACCTTGCCGTCGGTCGCGATCCGGTCCTTCACCAGCACGTAGAGCAGCTCGTCGCCGTTGTACAGGCGCCCTGCCGCGTCGACGACCTGCAGGCGGTCCGCATCGCCGTCGAGCGCAATGCCGAGATCGGCGTGGTTCGCGCGCACCGCACGCACCAGCGCGTCCGGCGCGGTCGCCCCGACGCCGTCGTTGATGTTGAAGCCGTTCGGCGCGACGCCGATCGGGATGACATCCGCGCCGAGTTCGTGGAACACGTGCGGCGCGATCTGGTACGCGGCGCCGTGCGCGCAATCGATCACGAGCTTCAGCCCGCGCAGGTCGAACGCGGCCGGGAACGTGCTCTTGCAGAACTCGATGTAGCGGCCGGCTGCGTCGTCGAGGCGGCGCGCCTTGCCGAGACCGTCGGACGACGCGCATTCGAGCGGCTTGTCGAGCCACGCTTCGATCGCGGCTTCGGTGTCGTCGGGCAGTTTGTTGCCGTCAGCCGAGAAAAACTTGATTCCGTTGTCGTGATACGGGTTGTGCGACGCGCTGATCACGACGCCGGCCGACAGGCGCAGCGCGCGCGTCAGATAGGCGACGCCCGGCGTCGGCATCGGGCCGGCCAGCATCACGTCGACGCCGGCCGCCGAGAACCCGGCCTCGAGTGCGGCTTCGAGCATGTAGCCCGACACCCGCGTGTCCTTGCCGATCAGCACGGTCGGACGCGAGCCTGCCGCGACGTCGGCCGAGCCGGCCAGTACCTTGCCGGCCGCATAGCCGAGGCGCAATACGAAATCCGGCGTGATGGGCGCGTCGCCCACCGTGCCGCGAATGCCGTCCGTGCCGAAATATCGACGTCCCATGGGGTCCTTCCTCCTTCGTTTTCTGACTTATCGTTGCCGCGCGGCTTCGCGCACGGCATTCCAGACTTTCAGTGCATCGACCGTCGCCGCGACGTCGTGCACGCGCACGATCGCGGCGCCACGCGCGACCGCGCACAATGCGGCCGCGATACTCGCCGCGACGCGCTCCAGCGGCGGCTTGCCGCCAATCACCGCGCCGAGCATCGACTTGCGCGACATGCCCGCGAGTATCGGATACGCGCGCCCGTCGGGCCGCGCAGGCGCCGTGTCCGGCAACGCGGCCAGCAGCGCATAGTTGTCGTCGACCACTGCCTTGCCGAACCCGAAGCCGGGATCGACGCAGATCCGCTCCGCCGCCACCCCTGCATCGCGCAGCGCCTGCGCGCGCTCGGCGAGAAAGTCGCGCACGTCGGTCACGACGTCGCCGTAGTCGGGTTCGCCGATCTGCATCGTCTGCGGCTCGCCGAGCATGTGCATCGCGCACAGCCCGCTGTTGCCGTCGCGCACGGCGTCGATCGCGCCCGGCTGGCGGAACCCCCAGATGTCGTTGATCAGGTCCGCGCCGGCGGCCAGCGCCGCGCGCATCACGGCCGGCTTGTAGGTGTCGATCGACAGCGGCACGTTCAGCGGTCGCAGCGCCTCGACGAGCGGGATCACGCGCGCGAGCTCCTCGTCGAGCGGCACGGGCGGCGCGCCGGGGCGCGTCGATTCACCGCCGATGTCGAGGAGGTCCGCACCTTCGGCAATCATCCGCTCGGCCTGGCGCAACGCATCGTCGCGCGCAAGGAAGCGGCCGCCGTCGGAAAACGAATCGGGCGTAGCGTTGAGAATGCCCATCACGAGCGGGCGTTCGAACGTCAGCTCGAAGCGGCCGCACTGGAGTGGCGCGGGAATGGACGGGGACACTGCGGAATCGGACACGAGCGACTGGCGTGGATGAATGCAAAACGGGCCGGTGTGAAGCCACACCAGCCCGTGAACGGTGCTAAAGCGGAGGGATTACGCCGCCGGCGAAGCCGGCGCCGGCGCGTTGCCGGGCTTGACCTCGGCGCTGCTGCCACCGCCCGACGAATCGCCGCCAACAGCCGGCGAACTCTTCGGCGAGCGCGGCGGACGGCCTTCCATGATGTCGTTGATCTGATCGGCGTCGATCGTTTCCCACTCCATCAGCGCAGCCGTCATCGCTTCGACCTTGTCGCGGTTTTCGTCCAGCAGGCGCCGCGCAAGGCTGTACTGTTCGTCGAGCACGCGGCGGATTTCCGAGTCGACCTTCTGCTGCGTCGCTTCCGAAATCGTGCGCGTGAAACCACGGCCGAACGGCGATGCGTCGTTCTCGTCGTCGACGTAGACCATCGGCCCGAGTGCATCGGTCATGCCGAACCGGGCGACCATCGCACGCGCCGTCTGCGTTGCCTTGTTGAAGTCGTCCGACGCGCCGGTGCTGACGAGGTTCATGAACAGCTCTTCCGCCACGCGGCCACCGAACAGGATCGCGAGGCGATCCATCAGGTAGTCCTTCGAGTACGTCTCGTTGTCATGCTCCGGCAGCTGCCACGTGACGCCCAGCGCACGGCCGCGCGGAATGATCGTGACCTTGTGCACCGGGTCGGCCTTCGGCAGCAGCTTCGCGATCACCGCGTGGCCCGACTCGTGATAGGCGGTTGCGCGCTTCGCTTCCTCGCGGATCACGGCCGACTTGCGTTCCGGACCCATGAAGATCTTGTCCTTCGCGTCCTCGAAATCCTGCATCTCGACGATGCGCTTGCCACGGCGTGCGGCGAACAGCGCTGCCTCGTTCACGAGGTTCGCGAGATCGGCGCCCGAGAAGCCCGGCGTACCGCGTGCGATGACTGCGGCATCGACGTCGTTCGAGATCGGCACCTTGCGCAGGTGCACGCGCATGATCTGCTCGCGGCCGCGGATGTCCGGCAGGCCGACATAGACCTGGCGGTCGAAACGGCCCGGACGCAGCAGCGCCTTGTCGAGCACGTCGGAACGGTTGGTCGCGGCGATCACGATCACGCCCGAGTTCGCCTCGAAGCCGTCCATTTCGACGAGCATCTGGTTCAGCGTCTGTTCGCGTTCGTCGTTGCCGCCGCCCATGCCGGCGCCGCGATGACGGCCGACCGCGTCGATTTCGTCGATGAACACGATGCACGGTGCATGCTTCTTCGCCTGCTCGAACATGTCGCGCACGCGGGCCGCGCCGACGCCGACGAACATTTCGACGAAGTCCGAACCCGAGATGCTGAAGAACGGCACCTTCGCTTCACCCGCGATCGCGCGGGCCAGCAGCGTCTTGCCGGTACCCGGAGGACCGACGAGCAGCACGCCGCGCGGAATGCGACCGCCCAGCTTCTGGAATTTCTGCGGATCGCGCAGGAAGTCGACGAGCTCGGACACTTCTTCTTTCGCTTCGTCGCAGCCCGCGACGTCGGAGAAGTTCACCGCGTTGTTGTTCTCGTCGATCAGCCGCGCACGCGATTTCCCGAACGAGAATGCGCCGCCTTTGCCGCCCCCCTGCATCTGCCTCATCATGTAGAACCAGAACACGATGATCAGGATCGTCGGCCCGAGGTAGTACAGCGCGGACATCAGCGCGTTCGGCTCGTCGTCGGCCTTGCCGCTGACTTGCACGCCGTACTTCATCAGATCGCCAACCATCCAGATGTCGCCGGGCGACACGATCTGGTATTTCTGGCCATCAGCCGGAGTGACGGTGAGGTTACGCCCCTGAACGATGACGTTCTTGACCTTGCCGCTCTTGGCGTCGTCCATGAACTGCGAATAGGACACGCCTTCCTGGACGCGGGGCTTGTCGAACTGCTTGAACACCGTAAACAGCACCAGTGCGATCACCAGCCACACCGCTGCCTTCGAAAACATATTGTTGTTCAAAGCACCACTCCTTCACTCGTAGACGAGCGCCTACATTTTCCTTGCGGCGCCCCTCGGTCATTCTAATCCAGTCCGACCACCCTCGCCATAAGCATTGACAACCGGCGCGATAGCGCTTCGCTTGTCTGGCAAGGGCCGGAGCCCGTTTGCGGCATCGTGCCCCGCATCAACGCGGATGCTTCAGCTGCCGACCCAAAATGAACGTTTCGGACGATTTGTCGCGGGATGCCTTGGGCTTGCGCGGCGCGACAACCTTAAACTGCTGCTTGAACTTCTCGACGATCTGGCTGTAGCCGCTGCCGTGAAAGCATTTCACGAGCAGCGCACCGTCCGGCTTCAGATGGTTCTGCGCGAATTCGAGCGCCAGATCGCAGAGATGCTCGATGCGCGCCGCGTCTGCCGAGGCCACGCCGGAGAGGTTGGGGGCCATGTCGGAAATAACAAGGTCCACCTCGCGCCCTTCGAGCACTTCCTCGAGTTGCTGGAGGACGTCGTCCTCGCGGAAGTCGCCCTGGAGGAAGTGAACGTCGGCGATCGGCTCCATCGGCAGGATGTCGAGCGCCACGATCGTGCCGTCGATGCCGCCTTCGCGCTCCGCGTCACGCTTCTTGCCCTGCGCGAGCTTGTTGCGGGCATACTGGCTCCAGCTGCCCGGCGTGGCGCCAAGGTCGACGATCACCTGGCCCGGACGGATCAGCTTGTCCTGTTCGTCGATTTCCTTCAGCTTGTACGCGGCACGCGCGCGATAGCCCTCCCGCTGCGCCATTTTGACGTACGGGTCGTTGATGTGGTCGTGCAGCCAGTGCTGGTTGAAGCGGTTTTTTGCCATTCGAGAGAGAGATTGCTGCCAATTGCTTCGTGAAGCCGCGCTTTTAGCGGATAATACGCGTCTTCTTCGCGCGGCTGCGGCCCCTTTTCGGGCCCAAGCCGCGATTTTACGTGGTTTCGGCGCACGGCTGACGCGGTAACTTCCCGCAATCTCCATTCAGTCAGCGCGCCCTTATTTAGATTTCGACATTTCCATGCCCGCCCTTTCGCTTTCTCCCGCCGAGCGCTCCGCGCTGCGCTCCCAGGCCCATGCGCTCAAGCCCGTCGTGCTGATCGGCGCCGAAGGGCTGACCGACGCCGTGCTGAAGGAAATCAAGGTGCACCTCAATGCGCACCAGCTGATCAAGATCCGCGTGTTCGGCGACGAACGCGACGAACGCATCGCGATCTACGACGAGATCTGCGACCGCCTGAGCGCGGCGCCGATCCAGCACATCGGCAAGCTGCTGGTGATCTGGAAGCCGGAAGCCGCCGCAGCGGCCCCGGCCCGCGGCCGTCGTGCCGGCACGCTGCCGAGCGCGGCCGAAGCCGTCGACGACAAGAAAGGCCGCGCACCGCGCACGGTCAAGGTCGTCAAGGTGTCGCCGAACGCAAGCCCCGTGCGCCGCCCGAAGCCGACGAAGGTCGTCGTGCGCGGCAACGAGCGCGTGACGGCAGGCGGCACCGTGAAGCGTGCAAAAAAGCGCCAGGCCAGCACCAAGCGTCCGTTCCAGGACAAGTAATCACGCATGCGGCACGGGGCATCCCGTGCCGCCCTGCCCGCGCGGCGCTCAGGCGTCGCGCGCCGGCAGACGCCAGATCAGCATCAGCCCCAGCACGCTCTCGACGAGATAGAACACGCTCGAGACGCCGTGCAGCATCCCGAAGCGGCTTGCATACGGCGAGTTCGCGATATCGGTGCCCGCATCCATCGCGGCCACCCGCAGCGCGTTCATGAACGGCTGCAGCGCAAAATACCCGACCAGCACGCACACGACCATCGCGGCAACGACCCAGCGCACGCGGCGATATTCGCTGCTGCCGCGCCGTACCTGCTGGTTCGACAACGCGAGCAGCAGCACGCCGCACACGACACCGAGGATCGCCTCGATACGGAACAGCTGGGCGGCGACCGATCCGGCCGTCATCCGCTCCAGCGTCTTGAACAATACGGGCGCGACCGCATACCCGATCGTCAGCAGGCTGCCGACCCACACGGCCGACAGCAGACGGAACACGCGATGCGGCATCACGTCGCCCCGTCTCAGACGTAGCTGACCGAAATGATTTCGTACTCGCGCACGCCGCTCGGCGCCTGCACGGCCGCGACGTCGCCCTCGGACTTGCCGATCAGTGCGCGCGCGATCGGCGAGCTGACCGAGATCAGGCCGTGATCGATATCGGCTTCGTCGTCGCCGACGATCTGGTACTTGACGGTGTCGCCCGACTCGAGATCCTCGAGTTCGACCGTCGCGGCAAACACCACGCGGCCATCGGCGTCGAGCACCGTGGGATCGATGACTTGCGCGGCGGACAGCTTCGATTCGAGTTCCGCGATGCGACCCTCGATGAAACCCTGCTTTTCCTTCGCGGCATCGTATTCGGCGTTTTCGGACAGATCGCCCTGTGCGCGTGCCTCCGCGATCGCGTTGATCACGGCCGGCCGCTCGACGGACTTGAGGCGCTGCAATTCATCGCGCAGTTGCCCTGCGCCACGCTTTGTCAACGGAATGGTGCTCATAAACGGCTCAATCGCTAAAAACGGCTATAAAAAAAATCACCGCGATTAAGCGCGTTTCCGATGCACTGGAAACACCGCCTAATCGCGGCACGTGTTGCTTCGACAGGTAACTGACTGCTTAGTTTAGGCGAGCGTGAAGACCTTGTAAATCATAGACTTCCAGATCCTTCAGGTAGCGCAAACCTTCGACAGCCGCGCGCGCGCCCGACATCGTCGTGTAGTACGTGACCTTGTGCGCCTGCGCGCTCATGCGGATCGAACGCGAATCGGCGATCGCCTGGCGCGTCTCGTCGACCGTCGTGAACACGAGGGCAATCTCGCCGTTCTTGATCATGTCGACGATGTGCGGACGGCCGTCCTTCACCTTGTTCACGACCTTCACCGGCACGCCGGCCGCTTCGATCGCGGCAGCCGTCCCCTTCGTCGCGACGATCGGGTAGCCGAGGTCGTGCAGCATGCGCGCGACTTCGACGGCCTTCGGTTTATCTGCGTCCATCACGGTCAGCAGCACCGTGCCCGACTCCGGCAGGCGCGAACCGGCCGCGAGCTGCGACTTGAACAGCGCTTCGCCGAACGTCTGGCCAACGCCCATCACTTCGCCGGTCGAACGCATTTCAGGCCCGAGGACCGGATCGACGGTCGGGAACTTGACGAACGGGAACACGGCTTCCTTCACGCTGAAGTACGGCGGCTCGACTTCCTTCGTGACGCCCTGCTGCGCGAGCTTCTGGCCGACCATCGCGCGCGCCGCGATCTTCGCGAGCGGCAGGCTGGTTGCCTTCGACACGTACGGCACCGTGCGCGACGCGCGCGGGTTCACTTCCAGCACGTAGATGATGTCCTGCTTCGAACCGTCCGCCTGCGGCACCTGCTGGATCGCGAACTGCACGTTCATCAGGCCGACCACGTTCAGCGCCTTCGCCATCGCGCCCGTCTGGCGCTTCAGCTCGGCCACGGTTTCCTTCGACAGCGAGTACGGCGGCAGCGAGCATGCCGAGTCGCCCGAGTGGACGCCAGCCTGCTCGATGTGCTCCATCACGCCGCCGATGAACACGGCTTCGCCGTCGCAGATGCAGTCGACGTCGCATTCGATCGCGTCGTTCAGGAAGCGGTCGAGCAGCACCGGCGAATCGTTCGACACCTTCACGGCCTCGCGCATGTAGCGCTCGAGGTCGCGCGGCTCGTGGACGATTTCCATCGCGCGGCCGCCGAGCACGTACGACGGACGCACGACGAGCGGGTAGCCGATTTCGTCTGCCAGCGCGAGCGCTTCGTCTTCGGCGCGCGCGGTGCGGTTCGGCGGCTGGCGCAGGCCAAGGTCCTGCAGCAGCTTCTGGAAGCGTTCGCGGTCTTCGGCCGCATCGATCATGTCCGGCGACGTGCCGACGATCGGCACGCCGTGCGCCTCGAGGTCGAGTGCGAGCTTCAGCGGCGTCTGGCCGCCGTACTGGACGATCACGCCGACCGGCTTTTCCTTGTCGACGATCTCGAGCACGTCTTCGAGCGTCAGCGGCTCGAAGTACAGGCGGTCGGACGTGTCATAGTCGGTCGACACCGTTTCCGGGTTGCAGTTGACCATGATCGTTTCGTAGCCGTCCTCGCGCATCGCGAGCGCCGCGTGCACGCAGCAGTAGTCGAACTCGATGCCCTGGCCGATCCGGTTCGGGCCGCCGCCCAGCACCATGATCTTCTTGTTCGTGGTCGGCTGCGCCTCGCACTCTTCCTCGTAGGTCGAGTACATGTACGCCGTTTTCGTCGCGAACTCGGCCGCGCAGGTATCGACGCGCTTGTAGACCGGACGCACGTTCAGTTCGACGCGGCGCTTGCGCACGTCTTCCGGCGTCGCGCCGAGCAGCTTCGCGAGGCGGCGGTCGGAGAAGCCGCTCTGCTTCACGTAGCGCAGCTCGTCGAACGTCAGCGACGCGAGCGTGCGGCCCGACAGCGCCTTTTCCTTCAGGATGATCTGCTCGATCTGCTCGAGGAACCACGGGTCGATCGCGGTTTCCGCGAAGATTTCCGCGGCCGTCATGCCGATGCGGAATGCATCGCCGACGTACCAGATGCGGTCCGGGCCCGGCTCGTGGATCTCGATCGCGATCTCGTCGCGGTTGGTCGACTTCTCGTCGAGACCGTCGACGCCCACTTCGAGGCCGCGCAGCGCCTTCTGGAACGATTCCTGGAACGTGCGGCCGATCGCCATCACTTCGCCGACCGACTTCATCTGCGTCGTCAGGCGCGAATCGGCTTCACGGAACTTCTCGAACGCGAAACGCGGGATCTTCGTGACGACGTAGTCGATCGTCGGCTCGAACGACGCCGGCGTCTGGCCGCCGGTGATTTCGTTCTTCAGCTCGTCGAGCGTGTAGCCGACCGCCAGCTTCGCGGCGACCTTCGCGATCGGGAAGCCCGTCGCCTTCGATGCGAGCGCCGACGAACGCGACACGCGCGGGTTCATCTCGATGACGACCATGCGGCCGTCCTTCGGGTTGATCGAGAACTGCACGTTCGAGCCGCCCGTGTCGACGCCGATCTCGCGCAGCACCGCGAGCGATGCGTTACGCAGGATCTGGTATTCCTTGTCGGTGAGCGTCTGGGCCGGCGCGACCGTGATCGAGTCGCCGGTGTGCACGCCCATCGGGTCGAGGTTTTCGATCGAGCAGACGATGATGCAGTTGTCGGCGCGGTCGCGCACGACTTCCATCTCGTATTCCTTCCAGCCGAGCAGCGACTCTTCGATCAGCAGCTCGCGCGTGGGCGACAGGTCGAGACCGCGCTTGCAGATCTCCTCGAACTCTTCGCGGTTGTACGCGATGCCGCCGCCCGAGCCGCCGAGCGTGAACGACGGACGGATCACGACCGGGTAGCCGCTGCCGCCGGTGAGCGCCATGATCTCGGCGTGCACCTGGGTCGCTTCTTCCAGCGAATGCGCGATGCCCGACTTCGCGGAACCGAGACCGATCTTGGTCATCGCTTCCTTGAACTTCTGACGGTCTTCCGCCTTGTCGATCGCTTCCGGCGACGCGCCGATCAGCTCGACGCCGAACTTCTCGAGCACGCCGTGGTGGTGCAGGTCGAGCGCGCAGTTCAGCGCGGTCTGGCCGCCCATCGTCGGCAGGATCGCGTCCGGGCGCTCCTTCTCGATGATGCGCGCGACGACTTCCCACGTGATCGGCTCGATGTAGGTCACGTCGGCCGTGTTCGGGTCGGTCATGATCGTCGCCGGGTTGCTGTTGACGAGAACGACCTTGTAGCCCTCCTCACGCAACGCCTTGCAAGCCTGCGCGCCCGAATAGTCGAACTCGCACGCCTGGCCGATGATGATCGGGCCGGCGCCGATGATGAGGATGCTCTTGATGTCTGTGCGTTTTGGCATGGCTTGTGAATTCAATAAGTAATCGTTGTCGTGGGTCGGCCGGCAGCGCTCAGCTCATGGTCGCGAGCGCAAGCTTCACCGAGAAACCGATGAACAGGCCGCCCACGCTGCTCGCCGCGCCTGCCGCAAGCTTGCGGCGGCGGCGGAAATGCTCGGCGAGCCGCGCGCCCGCGAAGATCAGCGTGCTCAGGTACAGGAAGCTCGCGCATTGCGCGATCGCCCCGAGCACGACGAACGACAGCGCGGGATGCGGAAATGCCGGGTCGACGAACTGGATGAAGAACGAGATGAAGAACAGGATCGCCTTCGGATTCAGCAGGCTCACGATCAGCGCCTTGCGGAACGGCCGTTCGCCGTCCACCGCGGGCGCTGCCCCGGCCGGCGCATTCGCCGGCGCGCGCAGCTTCTGCCACGCGCTGCGCAGCATGCCGGTGCCGATGTAGAGCAGATACGCGGCGCCGCCGTACTTGACGACGGAGAACAGCAGCGGGTTCGCCTTCAGCAGCGACGCGACGCCCGCGGCGGACAGCACCATCAGCACCGTATCGCCGACGAACACGCCGCAGGCCGCGCGATAACCGGCCTTCACGCCGCGCTGCGCCGCGAGCGACAGCACGTACATCGAGTTCGGCCCCGGCAGCAGGATGATGAAGATCACGCCGAACACGTAGGTCCAGATATCCGTGATGCCGAGTGCGTGGCCGAACATGATGCGAATCTCCCGTCCTTCGGTTGCGTCAGTGACTTAAGCGTTGCGCTGCTTCGCCGCGTCCATCAGCGCGGTGAAACGGTCGAACAGATAGCCGATGTCGTGCGGGCCGGGCGACGCTTCCGGGTGGCCCTGGAAGCAGAAGGCCGGCTTGTCGGTCAGCTCGAAGCCCTGCAGCGTGCCGTCGAACAGCGACACGTGCGTCACGCGCGCGTTGGCCGGCAGCGAATCGGCGTCGACCGCGAAGCCGTGGTTCTGCGACGTGATCACCACGCGACCGTCGCCGAGATCCTTCACCGGATGGTTCGCGCCGTGGTGGCCCGTCTTCATCTTCAGCGTCTTCGCGCCGACCGCGAGGCCCATGATCTGGTGGCCGAGGCAGATGCCGAAGGTCGGCACGCCGCGTTCGATGAACTGCTTCGTGGCCGCGATCGCGTAATCGCACGGCTCCGGATCGCCGGGGCCGTTCGACAGGAAGATGCCGTCCGGATTCAGCGCCAGCGCATCTTCCGCGCTGGCCTGTGCCGGCAGCACCGTCACGTGGCAGCCGCGCTCCGCGAGCATGCGCAGGATGTTGTACTTGACGCCGAAATCGTACGCGACGACGCGGTACTTCGGCGCTTCCTGCATGCCGTAGCCGCCTTCGAGGCGCCATTCCGTCTGCTTCCATTCGAACGGCTTGGCGGTCGACACGACCTTCGCGAGATCCATGCCCGCGAGGCCCGGGAACGAGCGCGCGAGCTCGATCGCCTTCGCTTCGTCATCGGAGCCCGCCAGGATGCAGCCGCTCTGCGCGCCCTTGTCGCGCAGGATGCGGGTCAGCTTGCGGGTGTCGATGCCGGCGATCGCGACGATGCCTTCGTCGCGCAGGTAATCGCCGAGCGTGCGGTCCATGCGGAAGTTCGATGCGAGCGTGGGCAGATCACGGATGATCAGGCCGGCGGCATGGACTTTCGTGGCTTCGACGTCTTCGGCATTGACGCCGACGTTACCGATATGCGGGTAGGTGAGCGTGACGATCTGGCGCGAGTAGCTCGGATCAGTCAGGATTTCCTGATAGCCGGTGATCGCGGTATTGAACACGACTTCGCCGATCGTGTGGCCTTCGGCCCCGATCGAATAACCACGAAAGACCGTGCCGTCGGCGAGTGCAAGCAAGGCGGGAGAAAAAGACGGCAACACGGGAGGCTCCTTGGGGAACACCCTGCTGCCGACCTGTTTACCCTGCCGCGCGAGCGCCGCGCTGCGTGGGCGCGCGTGGTCGCTTGCTGGACGCGGCCTGCGCTGTCGAGTCGCGAACCCGGCGCGTGGCGCACGAGGCTTCGCGGCATCGCCCGGCAGGCGGCGTGCGGCGGATGAACGGGATGAATGAGGTAGGCGCTAGGGTGCGAGGTTGATCAGCACAAACTTTCAAATTATAGCCTGAAAATGGCCTTATCTTCAATCGATATGGCCGTCCGATCATGCACGCGCCGAGCGGCGCAACGCGCTGCGGCCCCGTTTCCGCGGCCGCCCTACCCGTCAGCGTACCGCCGGATCAGTGCGCTTGGCCAGTGCCGCGCGCAGGCCACACGTACCAGACCGCGCTCGCGAGCTGCAGCGCGAGCAGCACGCCCCATGCGGTGAAGTGCGCGACGGCCGGATAGCGGCCGTCGACCGCCGGCCAGTGCGACAGCACCGCGCCGACACCGATCTGGAACGCGAAAATCAGCAGGAAGATCACGAGCGTGAGCGTCGTGTTCGCGCGGCCGATCAGGTGAGCGGGAAAGTGCCCGGCCATCACCGCATAGGTCAGGATGCCAACCCCGCCGAACATCCCGTATGCCGCCCACAGCACGGCCGGCGGCAGCGGCACGCGCGCGACGATCGCGACCTGCGTCGCGACGAACAGCGCCATCCCGACGCCGCAGAATGCATAGACCGACACGCCGCGCCGCTCGAGCACGCGCGCCGCCGCGCCGAAGCCGACGCAGCCGGCCATCATCGCGAAGCCGAGCACCGACACGAGGCGCGCGGCGTGCGGCGCATCGAACCCGGCGACATCGCGCAGATACGGCCCGACCCACAGCGACTGCATCGCATAGAACACGCCCTGCGTGACGATGGAGAACGACGAAATCCTCCAGAACGCGCGGCTGCTCAGGATGTGCCACGTGCCCTTGAACTGGCTGACGAGGCTGCCCTGGTGGCGTACCCGGGGCGCCTCGGGCGCAGCCAGGCCGATCGACGCCGCGACGACCACCGTCAGCACCGCGAGACCGAAACAGATCGCGCGCCAGCTCGTCCAGCCGAGCAGCCAGGTCAGCGGCGAGCCGACCATCACGCCGCCGAGGCCGCCGACGGCCATCACGAGACCGTTGACGAGCGGCAGCCGGCCGACCGGGAAATGCTGCGCGAGCGCCTTGAACGCCGCGCCGAGGCACACCGACACGCCGACACCGATCAGCAGCCGGCCGACCATCATCGTGCCGAGACTGTGCGCGGCGCCGAACACCGCCGCGCCGGCCGCCGCGAACAGCAGCATGCCGGCCGTCACGCGGCGCGGGCCGAAGTGGTCGAGCATCACGCCGGCCGGAATCTGCGCACCCGCGAAGCCGAGGAAATAGAGGCTGGTCAGCAGGCCGAGATCGGCAGCCGACAGCCCGAGCTCGTGCGTGACGAACGGCGCGAAGCCCAGATTGACGCCGCGGAACACATACGACACGAAATACCCGACCGAAAACAGCGCGAGCACCCTCACCTGCACCGACGACATCACTTCCCCTTGTTATATGAAGACGCGCGACGCGGCGCCCCCGCGCCGCGCACAAACGAAAACGCCGTCACCTCGGTGACGGCGTTTCGTCGCAATTCGTCGGATGATAGCGCAATTGCGGGAACCGGACCGGCCGGCCGCTGCGCGTGGCCGCCGCGTTACTTCTTCTTGCCCTTGTGGGTAGCAGCCTTGGCCGGCGCTGCCTTCGCCGACTTGGCGGCCGGCTTTGCAGCACCGCGCTTCGCGCCGTGCGACCTGCCGCCCACTGCCAGGCTTGCGCGCTCGATGTGCGCACCGCCGGCCGACGTCGCGATCCGCTCCGGACCGGGTTCCGCCGGCACCGAACGGCCGACCGGCACGTGCAGCACGAGCGCCTGACCCGGCATCGCGAGATCGCGGTGCGTGCGGTTCCACGCCTTCAGCTGACCGACCGACACGCCATAGCGGCCGGCGATCGCCGCCATCGACTGCTTGCGGCGCACGCGGATCAGCATCTTGCGCGTATCGGGTACGTCGGGCTCCATCGCGAGCGCGCCGTTTTCGGCGACGTCTGCGCTGATGTCCTCGTCGTCGTCATCGCCGCGCGGCACAACGATCGTCGAGCCCGGCTTCAGGCGCATGCCCGCCGGAATCTTGTTGACCGACATCAGCGTATCGGCGTCGACGCCGATCTTTTCGGCAATCGCGGCCGGGCGCGCACGTTCGCTGACCGTATAGGTGGTCCACGTCGACAGCTGGCCGTTGTAGGCCTTCAGGCCCTTCTCGAACGCGGACGCGTTGTCGAACGGCAGCAGGATCTGCGGATCGGTCGCACCGAGGATCACGGGCTTCGAGAACGACGGGTTCAGCGAGCGGAACTCGTCGAGCGACAGGTTCGCGAGCTTCGCGGCCACCGCCACGTCGATGTCGCGCGACGTCGTCACCGTCACGAAGTACGGGTGGTTCGGGATATCCGGCAGCGCCAGCCCGTACTGCTGCGGACTGGCGATGATGTTCTTCACCGCCTGCAGCTTCGGCACGTAGTTGCGCGTCTCGTTCGGCATCCGCAGGCTCTGGTAGTCGGTCGGCAGGCCGGCCGCCTGGTTGCGCGCAATCGCGCGCTGCACGTTGCCCTCGCCCCAGTTGTACGCGGCCAGCGCCAGATACCAGTCGCCGAACATGTCATGCAGGCGCGACAGGTAGTCGAGTGCGGCGCTCGTCGACGCGAGCACGTCGCGGCGCTCGTCCTGCCACATGTTGCGCTTCAGGTTGTACGTGCGGCCCGTGCCGGGCATGAACTGCCACATGCCGGCCGCCTTCGCGACCGACAGCGCCTGCGGGTTGTACGCGGACTCGATGAACGGCAGCAGCGCGAGCTCGGTCGGCATGTGACGCGCCTCGAGCTCCTCGACGATGTGATACAGGTACTTCTGCGAGCGCTCGGTCATGCGCTGCACGTAATCGGGCCGCTGCGTGTACCAGGTCGTCTGCATGTCGACGAGGTCGCTCTGCAGGTCGGGCATCTGGAAGCCGCGGCGGATGCGCCCCCACAGATCGGAGTCGGCACTGGTCAGATCGCCGACCGATTGCTTGTCGACGTCGACAGTTTCTTTGGCGGTGGCTGATTTACGGAGGTAGTTGGACGTCGCCTGCGAATCGGCGGCGTTGTTGGCGACAGGGGCCTGGCTCGCACAAGCGGCGAGTAGCAGGACCACCATCGCACTCAATATAAGTCGCATGAAAATCTCGGCTTCCGACGGCTGGAAATTGCAGGCGATACTACGGAAGTGCGTGCTTCACGTCAATAAAAACACCGAAAACTCAGCGAAATCCTACATTTGGAGCAATTTTTACAGACACCGCTTGAGCTTTGGAGTCCTCCGGAAATCATCATCGGAACCGGTTTTTCCACTCGCGCATCAGCGTGAATGCCGCCAGACGATCCGGCACTGTTTCGTGCAGCTCGGCCTCGAGCGTGGCATGAATGGCCGCGCTGTCCGCCCGCATGAACGGGTTAACGGCACGCTCGTGTGCAATCGTAGTGGGCAGCGTCGGCACGCCGCGCGCGCGCAGCGCCTGCGCTTCGTCGCGCCACGCGGCAAGCGCCGCATTGCCCGGCTCGCACGCGAGCGCGAAGCGGATATTGGACAGCGTGTATTCGTGTGCACAATGCACGCGCGTGTCGCCCGGCAGTGCCGCGAGCGCGTCGAGCGAAGCGAGCATCTGGGCGGGCGTGCCCTCGAACAGGCGGCCGCAGCCGCACGAGAACAGCGTGTCGCCGCAGAACACGTGCGGCGCCGCGTTGTGCTGCCCGGCCGCCTGGAAATAGGCGATGTGGCCGCGCGTGTGACCCGGTACGTCGAGCACGTCGAATTCGACGGTCGGTGCGTCGAGCGTCACGCGATCGCCGCCCGCAAGCGGCCGCGTGACCACACCGATCGCTTCGGCCGCAGGGCCGTAAACGGTCAGCGGAGCATTGTCCGGTTGGCTATCGCGCAGCGCCTCGACACCGCCGACGTGGTCGGCGTGGTGGTGCGTGAGTAAAATAGCGGTCAACCGCCAGCCACGTTCGGCAAGAACCCGGCGTACAGGCGCGGCTTCACCCGGATCGACGGCGATCGCATCGCGGCCGTCCGAGACGAGCCAGATATAGTTGTCATCGAATGCCGGAACCGGCACGTATTCCAGCTCGTTCATGGGCGCGCAATCATCGTTATGTCTGATCGTCAAATTATAGACTGGCCCGCCTGGACCGACTCGCCTCCCGGCCGCTACGTGCTGGACTGGGAGCAGGCGCAGCTCGACCGGATCGTGTCCGACGTCTTCGGGTTTCATGCGCTGCAGCTCGGCCTGCCGCAACTCGACGCGCTGCGCGAGAACCGCATGCCGTATCGCGGCCTCGTGCTCGATCCGGCGAGCGGCGCGAGCGCGCCCTACCAGTTTCCGTGGGCGCGCGAGGCGCACGCGGCGGAGCACGCACCCGCCGATCGCAGCACGACCTGGTGCGACCTGCTCGACCTGCCGTTCGAGTCGCAGAGCGTCGACCTGATCGTGATGCCGCACACGCTCGAATTCACGTCCGATCCGCACCGCCTGCTGCGCGAGGCCGAGCGCGTGCTGATGCCGGAAGGCCAGCTCGTGATCACCGGCTTCAACTCGCTCAGCCTGTGGGGCATGCGGCAATCGTTCGGGCGCATGGCGAACCGCCCGTTCGTGCCGGCCACGCGCGACCAGATCGCGTTCATCCGGCTCAAGGACTGGATCAAGCTGCTCGGCTTCGACCTCGAACGCGGCCGCTTCGGCTGTTACCGGCCGCCGCTCGTCACCGACAAGTGGCTGGGCCGCTACGGCTTCATGGAGGCCGCCGGCGACCGCTGGTGGCCGATCTTCGGCGCCGTCTACATGGTGACGGCCGTCAAGCGCGTGCGCGGCATGCGTCTCGTCGGCCAGATCAAGATGAAGAAGCCCGTGCTCGCACCGGGCCTGACGCCGGCGGCCTCCCCGACTACCCATCAAGAACATTCATGACTACCGATACCATCGACATCTATACCGACGGCGCCTGCAAGGGCAACCCCGGCCCCGGCGGCTGGGGCGCACTGATGCGCTACGGCAACCAGGAGAAGGAACTGTTCGGCGGCGAGCCGAACACGACCAACAACCGCATGGAGCTGATGGGCGTGATCGCTGCGCTCGAAGCGCTGAAGCGGCCGTGCCAGGTGGTCGTGCATACCGACTCGCAATACGTGCAGAAAGGCATCAGCGAGTGGATCCACGGCTGGAAGAAGAAAGGCTGGGTCACCGCGGCGAAAACGCCCGTGAAGAATTCCGACCTGTGGAAGCGGCTCGACGCGCTTGTCGCGCAGCACGAGGTCGAGTGGCGCTGGGTCAAGGGTCACGCGGGCCATCCCGAAAACGAGCGCGCGGACGCGCTCGCGAATCGCGGCGTCGAATCGCTCACGGCCTGAACGCCGGCCGTTCCCCTGTTTTCTTCGTTTTCCCCGACATGCGCCAGATCATTCTCGATACCGAAACTACCGGCCTGAACGCCCGCACCGGCGACCGCCTCATCGAAATCGGCTGCGTCGAGCTGCTGAACCGGCAGCTCACCGGCAACAACCTGCACTTTTACGTGAACCCCGAGCGCGACAGCGATCCGGGGGCACTGGCCGTGCACGGCCTCACGACCGAATTCCTCAGCGACAAGCCGAAATTCGCGGAAGTCGCCGACCAGATCCGCGACTTCGTGAAGGACGCCGAGCTGATCATCCACAACGCACCGTTCGACCTTGGCTTCCTCGATGCCGAATTCGCGCGGCTCAACCTGCCGCCGTTCACCGAACAGTGCGGCGGCGTAATCGACACGCTCGTGCAGGCCAAGCAGATGTTCCCCGGCAAGCGCAACTCGCTCGACGCGCTGTGCGACCGCTTCGGCATCAGCAATGCGCACCGGACGCTGCACGGCGCACTGCTCGACTCGGAGCTGCTCGCCGAGGTGTATCTCGCGATGACGCGCGGCCAGGAAAGCCTCGTGATCGACATGCTCGACGACGCGGGCGCGGGCGGCGGCGCCGCGAGCGGGCAGCGCGTATCGCTCGCCGCGCTCGACCTGGCCGTGGTGGCCGCGAGCGACGACGAGCTCGCCGCGCACCAAGCGCAGCTCGACGAGCTCGACAAGTCGGTCAAGGGCACCTGCGTGTGGCGCCAGTCCGCCGACGCGGGCGCCGCCGAATCGGCCTGACGCCCGCCGCACGCACTGCGGCCGCGCTTACGCGCGCGGCTGCAGCGCGATGACGGCCATCCCGCCGAGCGCGAGCACCGCGCCGGCCACGTCCCAGCGGGTCAGCGCGACGCCGTCGACCACCCGCAGCCAGACCAGCGCCACCGCGATATACACGCCGCCGTACGCGGCATAGGTGCGCCCCGCCGCACTCGGGTGCAGCGTCAGCAGCCACGCGAACAGCGCGAGCGACAGTGCGGCCGGCACCAGCAGCCAGACCGGGCGGCCGCCCTTCAGCACGAGCCACGGCAGGTAGCAGCCGACGATTTCGGCCAGCGCGGTGGCGGCGAACAGCGCCGCGATCTTCATCAGTTCGGTCATCCGGTTTCTCGCGAATTCGCCCCCTGCTCCCGGGGGCCGCACGGCCCCGCCGCGCGCCGCCGATCATACCCGAGCAGGCCGCGCCGAACGCCCCGCCAGACGGGCGTTTCCCGGCAATTTGCACGATCATCCGCCATCGTGCTATCATGTCGCCTGTTTCAACATTCAATCTCTGTCTATTCGATTTCGAGAGAAGTCCGTCCGCACGTTGCGGGCCGGCGCTTCGACCGAAATTGCATCCACAGGAAAGCCCGCCCGACAGGCCCGCTTTTCTCGTTTCGTTGCCCCTCCGGGGCGTTGCCGGAACGCCGGACACATCGTCCGCACCGGCATCTGCCGCCTGCATCACGCGGCCCATTCTTCATGAGCGCACTGTCGCGACGGCCCATCGGGCCCGCGTCGAAGCAGCCCCTTACGGCCCTTTACCGCCCGTTGTGCAGTAAGTGCTTAAAGGTTTGCCCCGACGCGCAGCACGCGACACCGCGCTCGCCGGCAAACCGTGTCGGACGGCCCGCCCGTTCCGGCGCAGTCAAAGGAGTGCATGACCTTGACCGCAACACACGTCAGCCCGACCGCTGCTTCTTCCTCCGCTTCGCCGTCCGGTGAAGCTCCGCTCGCCGCGGACGACATTACCGTCGTCGACCAGAGCCTGCTCAAGCGCGCCGTCAGCGCGATGGCCATCGGCAATGCGATGGAATGGTTCGACTTCGGCGTCTACAGCTACATCGCCGTCACGCTCGGCAAGGTGTTCTTCCCGTCCAGCAGCCCGTCCGCGCAGTTGCTCGCGACCTTCGGCACGTTCGCGGCCGCGTTTCTCGTGCGCCCGCTCGGCGGCATGGTGTTCGGCCCGCTCGGCGACCGTATCGGCCGCCAGCGCGTGCTCGCCGCGACGATGATCATGATGGCCGTCGGCACCTTCGCGATCGGCCTGATCCCCAGCTACGCGTCGATCGGCATCATGGCGCCCGTGCTGCTGCTGGTCGCCCGCCTCGTGCAGGGTTTCTCGACCGGCGGCGAATACGGCGGCGCGGCCACCTTCATCGCCGAATTCTCGACCGACAAGCGCCGTGGCTTCATGGGCAGCTTCCTCGAATTCGGCACGCTGATCGGGTACGTGCTGGGCGCCGGCGTCGTCGCGCTGCTCACCGCGTCGCTGTCGCAGGAAGCGCTGCTGTCGTGGGGCTGGCGCGTGCCGTTCCTGATCGCGGGCCCGCTCGGCCTGATCGGCCTCTACATCCGGATGAAGCTCGAGGAAACGCCGGCGTTCAAGCGCCAGGCCGAAGAACGTGAAGCCCAGGACAAGGCCGTGCCGAAAGCGCGCTTCCGCGAAACGCTGATGCGCAACTGGCGTGCGCTGCTGCTGTGCGTCGGCCTCGTGCTGATCTTCAACGTGACCGACTACATGGTGCTGTCGTACCTGCCGAGCTTCATGTCGTCGACGCTGCACTTCGACGAATCGCACAGCCTCGTGCTCGTGCTGATCGTGATGGTGCTGATGATGCCGATGACGCTGTACGCGGGCCGCCTGTCGGACAAGATCGGCCGCAAGCCCGTGATGCTCGCCGGCTGCGTCGGCCTGCTCGTGCTGTCGATGCCGGCGATGATGCTGATCCATGCAGGCACCACCGCGTCGGTGTTCGGCGGCCTGCTGATCCTCGGCGTGCTGCTGTCGTGCTTCACCGGCGTGATGCCGTCGGCGCTACCCGCGCTGTTCCCGACCGAGATCCGCTACGGCGCGCTCGCGATCGGCTTCAACGTGTCGGTGTCGCTGTTCGGCGGCACGACGCCGCTGATGACCGCGTGGCTCGTCGACGTGACGCACAACCTGATGATGCCCGCGTACTACATGATGGGCGCCGCCGTGATCGGCATCGTATCGGTCGTCGCGCTCGCCGAAACCGCGCGCCAGCCGCTGAAGGGCTCGCCGCCCGCCGTCGCGACGCGCCGCGAGGCGCACCAGCTTGCGCGCAAGCTGCGCGAAGAGGACGACGCGCCGGAGATGTATGGCGTCGCGACGCCGGCACGCGCCTGAGCGCCGCACCATGAAAAAGCCCCGGCCGAAGCCGGGGCCCGATCGAACCCGATCCGCCCGACCGGCTTGCGCCGGCCGGGCATTTTTTTATCCTTTCGACGCGAACGCTTTCACGCGCGCACTTCGCAATGACGGCAGAAGATCAGCGCGCGCGAACGCGACACGGCCGCCTGGGCGCCGCGCGTCGCCATGATCAACCCGACCTGGCCGAGATTGAAGTCGCGCTCGACCATCAGCTGTGTCAGCGCGGCAAGCGGCAACACGACGGACGGGTGGTACAGGCTCGATTCGATCAAGGCTTTCATCATCGGCTCCATCTGGCAAGGCGTGATTCGATGGAGTGGATTTTAGGGACCGGCCGCTTCCGGATAAACAGCGCGAATGCGAAGTCACTTGTCAGCCGCTGCGAACAATCGGCAGCGGCCTGCCGGACAAGGCCGGACGGACGACGAAACGCGGCGTGGCGCGGCATGGCGCCGCACTGCCGGGCCTAGACGAGCGGCGTTTCGACGAATGCCGGCAGCGCTTCCGCCCGCGCCGAATGTGCGGCGAGCGCCGGATAACGGGCGGGATCGATCCGCGCAAGCACCGGATAATCGGCCGCCATGAACTGCGTGAAACGCCAGGCCACCGCGACCGTCACGTCGGATTGCAGCAGCCGCGCGCCGCCGAACCAGCCGTCCGCGGCCGCGACGAGCGGCTCCAGCGCGCCGTACGCGCCTTCCAGCTGGCTCAGTACGCGTTCGATCCAGGGCGCGTGCTGCTTGTCGGACGGGCGCAGCGCCTGCTCGTAGACGACCTGCACGGTTTTCTCGGCGGCCGCCAGCGCGAAGCCGACCGGCACGAGCGCTCGCAGCCGCGCCTCGGCGGCGTCCGGCAGCAGGCGCCGCTCCGGCGCCACCAGGTGATCGAGATAGTCGACGATCAGCGACGAATCGATCAGCGTCGCGCCGTCGCCGGTCACGAGCGTCGGCGCCTTGACGACCGGGTTGACCGTCCTGAACTGCTCGAAATGGCGAAACACCGAGATCGACTCGTGTTCGAACGGCAGGTCGAGCAGCTTCGCCGAAATGGCGACGCGGCGCACGAACGGGGAATCCAGCATGCCGATCAGCTTCATCGCAAACGCTCCGCTTGAGGAGAATGGGACCGACGACTGTAGCAGCGTCGCGCGGTGCCGCCTAGGGCCTCATCCGGCTCCCGCTGCCCGGCCACAGTGACCATAATGCAAGTTCACGCCCCTTCCGCCCCAAGGTCCGCCATGTGGTATGCCCTCGTCGAGCAGCAGCGGGAATGGATGCGCGCCTGGCGCGCGGCGACACGGTACGCCTTCGATGCGTGGCCCGCGGCCTCGCTGCCGCACGCCGCGTCGTCGTGCTACGACGACCTGTTCGAACCGCTGCTCGGGCCGCCGGCCGCCCCGCCGTGCTTCGACATCGACTGGCCCGCCATCGGCGAGCGGATCGTCGCGCATACGCCGTTTTGCGACCTGCGGCGCTTCGCGCACGCCGATGCGCGCCGCACGGTGCTGCTGTGCGCGCCGCTCGCCGGGCACGCGGCCGTGATGATGCGGGAAACCGCCGAGACGCTGCTCGCCGACGGCGACGTCTGCGTGACCGACTGGCGCAATGCGCGCGACGTGCCGCTCGCGGCAGGCCGTTTCGGGCTCGACGAATATGTCGCGATGCTCGACGGCTTCGTCGACGCACTCCAGCACGACGGCCGGCCGCTGCACGTCGTCGCCGTGTGCCAGGCAACCGTACCGGCGCTCGGCGCACTCGCACTGCGTGCCGCGCGCGGCCTCGCGCCGCCCGCGAGCGTCACGCTGATCGGCGGCCCGCTCGATGCGCGCCTGAATCCGAGCGCGCTCGGCACCGCCGCCGCCAGCCATTCGCTCGACTGGTGCCGGCGTCATCTGATCGACATCGTGCCGCCCGGCTTCGCGGGGCACGGCCGCCACGTGTTTCCGACCTATCTGCAGCAGGGCGAGATCGCGCTGCTGTATCCGAAACGCTTCCTGACGCTGATCGAGGCCTACGCGCTGGCCGCATCGCGCTTCGACCTGACCGGGCTCGCCGGCGCGCGGCGTGCGCTGCTCGAATACACGGCGCTGCTCGACATGCCGGCCGACTATTTCCTCGATACGGTCGACATCGTGTTCCAGCGCATGCGTCTCGCGACCGGCACGTGGGACGTGGGCGGCCGGCGCGTCGAACCGGCCAGGCTGCGCGGCGTCGCGCTGCTGACCGTCGAAGGCGCCTGCGACACGGTCACGGGCGCCGGCCAGACGCACGCGGCGCTCGACCTGTGCAGCGGCCTGTCGGCCGGCGAGCGTCACCGTATCGACGTCGACGATTGCGATCACTACGGGCTGTTTATCGGGGCGCGCTGGCACGGCACCGTCCATCCGGCGCTGCAGCGCGTGTTCGCGCTGGCCGAGGCCGGCCGGCCGCGCCCGCGCCGCATCCGGCGAACGTGACGACGCGTCAGGACCGGGCCGCGTCGAGCCATGCGCGCACCTCGTCGTCGCTCGTCTGCTCGAAGCGTGCGTAGAACTGGCTGATCCCGAAGAACCGCAGCGGCTGCGACACCGTGACGAACGCGTCGGCCAGGCCGTCGAACACGTGCCGCGTACCCGCCGGCGCAACCGGCGCAGCCGCCACGACCCGCGCGGGGCGCCGCGCGCGCAATGCCTGCAGCGCGACGCACATCGATGCGCCGGTCGCGACACCGTCGTCGACGACGATCGCGATGCGCCCTTCCACCGGCAACGGCGGCACGGCGCCGCGATACAACGCTTCGCGACGATGCAGTTCGACCGTTTCGCGCACGATCACGTCGGCGAGTTGCGAGTCGGAGACCCCCATCGAGCGGAGCACCGAACGTTGCAGGTGAATCGCGCCACCCGTGGCGATCGCGCCCATCGCGAGCTCGGGATCGTGCGGCACGCCGAGCTTGCGCACGACCAGCACGTCGAGCGGCGCGCGCAGCGCGCAGGCGACCGGATACGCGACGGGCACGCCGCCGCGCGGCAACGCGAGCACGACGACATCGCTGCGCCCCGCGTATTCGCGCAGCGCGTCGGCCAGCTGGCGGCCGGCATCGGCGCGATCGGCAAAATATTCGGTCACGATCGGCTCCCTGCCGTTGCGCCGGATGCGCGGAACCCGCGCCGGCGCCTGTCATCGAGCATGGTTCATCGGCCGCGCCGATGCAAGCAGGGTCACACCGGCGCAGGACACGCCGCAGGCAAGGGTCAGAGGCCGCCGGCCTGCCGGTATAGCCGCCAGAAAGACTGCGCGTAGGATTGCGCGAGTTCGGGGGCACGCCGGAACACGTTCACCGTCTCGGCATGCGCGGCCGCGCCGTCGGACAGCGTCGTCAGCGCGACGCTGTCGTCGACGATCACGAAGCGCGGTGCGGGGTCGCCATGCCGCGAATCGATCGCGACGTCGATGCCCGCGGATTTCAGATAGCCGGCGCCGCTGTACCGGCCCGCGCGCGGCGTGCGCACGAGCACCACGCGTACCTCGATCCCGCGCGCGCGGGCCGCGCGCAGCGCGCTCGCGACAACCGGCGGCACCTGCGTATAGCCGGCCAGCAACACGCGGCGCTGCGCCTGTTCGATCAGGTCGACGGTCGCGTCGGCCGCCGCGTTGTCATACGAAAAGTACGTGCCGACCGATGCGGCGTCGGACGGAATCTGGCTCGCGTGGACGCTCGTCACGCAGCAGAACACGGCGAAAAAGAAGGCGGCTGGTCTCATGGCGGGCGCCATTGTAGCGGCGCCAATTCGCGTGGCAAGGGGCGCCTGCGACGCTGCTGCGCCGGCGCAACACCCAATGCGGAACGAGGGCCTGGCGGCTGTGTTCCGGGCCGTATTTCAGACGGTCGATCAACCGGCCGCGACGCGCGCGAGCCAGCTCGTCACGCCGTCGACGGACCGAAAATCCGCGAGGCTGCGCGCGGGCAACGCGGGATACGCGCCGCCGGCCATCTCGGCCAGCGCCCGCCCGGGGCCGAGTTCGAGAAACGCGGTGGCGCCTGCCTCCACGCAGGCGGCGAGACAGGCCGCCCACTCGACCGGCTCCGCGATCTGCCGCGCGAGCTTGTCGAGGCCCGCGTCGATATCGAGCACCGACGCGCCGTCGATCCCCGAGAACAGCCGCGTGCCGGGCAACGGCCGCCGCACGTGCGCCGCGGCGAGCGACGCGCGAAATACCGGCACGGCCGCCGCGAGCCGGCGCGTGTGCGACGCGATCCGCACGCAGACGGGCGCCACGCGCTGTGCGCCGGCACGCGCCGCGTCGTCGGCCACTGCCTCGACATCCGCGTGCCGCCCCGCGACCACGAACGCATCGCCGGGGTTCGCGATCGCGATGGCCGCATCGCGGCCGTCGCACAGTTGCGCAAGCTGCGCGCGCGTCAGGCCGCGCACGAACACCATCCGCTCGTCGCCGCCGCTTGCGGCATCCATCGCGCGTGCACGCGCGTCGGCCAGATCGAGCGCGTCGTGCGGCTCGATCATCCCCGCCACACTCCAGGAGCCGACCTCGCCGACGCTGTAGCCCGCGACGCAGCGCCGGCGCGGCCACGCCGCGTCGAGCAGCGCGGCGGCCGCGAGCGCCTGGACCGTACAGAGGATCTGCGCAGCGCGGTTCTCGCACAGCGCGTCCGGCCCGGCCTGCCGGACCCATGTGCGCGGATCGTCGCCAAGGAGCCGGCCGGCGTACGCGAACAATGCATCGGCCTGCGGCGCGGCCCCCGTCAGGTCGAACATGTCGGCGCGCTGCGCGCCTTGTCCTGAACAGAGGATGGCCAGCGTCATCGCGGGCCCCCGTCGGCTTCGAGCGCATCGACGAATACGCTCATCGCAAGCAGGTCGGCCGCGCCGCCCGGGCTCAGCCGGCGCGCGACGAATGCACGGTGCGCGGCGGCCGCGCGCAGCCGCCAGTCGCGCGACCGCACGCCGCCGCGTGCGACGAACGCGCGGGCAGTCGCCCGCGCGAAATCGAGGCCACCCTGCCCGCCCCGGTGCAGCAGATTCGTGTCGTCGAGCGCGGCGATCAGCGCAAAGCACGCTGCCACGCGCGCGGCCTCCGGGTCGTCCGGCAGATCGCGCTGCGCGCGGCGCAACGCGGGCAACCCGACCGCGTACACGGTCGCGAAGCCGTCTGCCGCTTCACGACGCGCGCCGCCGACGCCGTAGCGGTGGCTGGCCCGCTCGCCGTGGCTGTCGGGCAAGCGCGGGCCGCCGAGAATATCGGTGCCCCAGCGGCCGGAGACGAACGCGCCGAGCGTCGTCCCGTCCGGTACGGCGCCCGGCATCGCGCGCCGGCCCGCGGCCGCGCACAGCAGCCCGAGCCCGAAGATCGCGCCGCGATGCGTATTGACGCCGCCGGTCGCGGCGAGCATCGCGTGTTCGGCACGCAGGCCGATCTTGCGCAGCACGGTCATGTCCGCGTCGCGCGCGCCCGCGTCGGCCAGCTCCGCGAAGTACGGCCGCAGCACGGCGGCGCTGCGCGCGAACGTCGCAGCGTCCATGTCGGTGTGACTGCCGCTGTCGACGTGACTGACGAGGCCCGGCTTCGGAAAGGTTTCGATCTCGAGCACGAGGCTGCGCTCGGCCAGCGCGGCGATACGCTCCGCATCGGACGGCGCCGGTACGCGACAGGCAGCCCATGCGCTCATCGTGCGGCTCCGGTGAATGCGTCGGCCGTCATCAATTCGACGCCGATCGCGGTCTTCACCGCGACGTCGGGCAGCCGCGCGTGCAGTTCGCGCCAGTTGACGCCCGCGCCGTCGGCGCGCAGCAGCTCGCCGTCGATCCGCATCGGCGCACGCGCGTCGATCGCCGCGAGGCCGTCGAGCAGCGCGGCGAGCGACTCGGCGGCCGGCAGCGGAAACACGATGTCGAGATCGGACGATGCGGCCAGGTACGGCTCGCCCGTCAGCGCCTGCCACGCAAGACTGCCGAACACGCGGCCCGGCACGCCGCAGCGCGCGCCGAGCGCGTCGAGCGCGCGCAACGGCACGTGCCATGCGTCGGGCGCGGCGGCGAGCACGTCGGCCAGCGCGGGCAGCGGGCCGACCGTCGCGAGCGCGTCGGCGGCGACGTTCAGCGCAATGCGCCGCTTGCCCGCCGCAGGCGGCAGCGGCAGGCCGAGCGGCACGCGGCCGGCATCGGCTTCATCCGGCGACGCACGGCGCACGATCAACGGCCAGCCGCGTTCGGCCCATGCGCGCACGAGCGGATCGCCCGCAAGTGCAGGGTCGCGCGCGAATGCCGCGCCCCATCCGGCCGCCGTCAGCGTGACGAGCGTGTGACGGCGCAGCGGCAGCTCAGCGTGCGGCACGCGCGAGTGCCTCGACGCGCTGCGCGACGTCGGTCGCAACCGGCCGGCCGCGCGACGCACGCCGGTCGACGCGATCCAACGGCTTGCCGAGCCATTCGCCGACCTGTGCGTCGAGCGCGCGGGCCGGATCGAGCACGGCGTCGACAGCGCCCATCTTCACGAGGTTGTCGAGCCCCGGCGCGAACACCGGCGTCGAACGCGACATCTCCTTCAACACGTCGATCGGCAGCTTGGTCACGCGCGACATCGACGGCAGGTCCATCACCTCCGGCTCGGCGCCCGGCACCGCGAGCAGCGTGCGCGTCGCGAGTGCGGTCGCGATGAACGCGCCGGCCGCCGTATGGCCGTACAGCACGCCGATCGTCCGGTGCCCGGCGAGATCCGCGTGCATCAGGCACTTCGCGAGGTGCGACAGCCCTTCGTTCAGGCCGAGCAGTTCGTCGCGCTTGCTCATCCGCTGGCTGTCGCTGTCGACGAGCACGACGATCGGCGTGTCACCGCCGCGCGCGATCGTGTCGAGCACGCGCGACGCGAGCGTCAGCGCTTCGTCGATGCCGAACGGCAAGCGGTCGGTGACGCCGATCACGTCGACGCGTGTGCCGGCCAGTTCCGCGTGGCCGGTCAGCAGGCCGCCGTCGCGCGCGATCGAATGACCGTTGGGAAACAGCGAATTCAGGACTTCATCGAGCGTCATGCTGCGGCTCCTGTAACTGGTCGGCGAGCTTCGCGAATGCGTCGTCGGGCATGCCCGGGATCGCTTCCGGCTTGTCGGCCCCGAGCGTACGCCACACGTCGCGCGCATCCTTGCACGCGCCGAACCGTTCGACACGCGCTTCGAGACGCGCCTGTTCCGCGCGCAGCATCGCCGCGTCGAACGCCGGCGCGCGGCCGATCAGGTCGAGCGCCGCCGCACGGAACGCGTCCGGCGTATCGGCCACGTAACGATCGGCACCGCCGATCAGCCGCCGGTGCTTGCCGCCCATCGTGCGCCAGATCAGCGCGCGATCCTTCGAATCGAATTCCTCGACGCCGCGATTGGTCTCGATCACTTCGGGGCCCGACACGCTGATGCGCCCCTGTTCCGACACCGCGAGCGCCGAACAGCACGCGGCGAGCAATCCACCGCCGCCGTAACAGCCCGCACGCCCGCCGATCAGCCCGACCACCGGCACGCCGGCTGCCCGCGCTTCGACGAGCGCACGCATGATCTCGGCGATCGCAAGCTCGCCCGCGTTCGCTTCCTGCAGCCGCACGCCGCCCGTATCGAACAGGATCAGCACCGGCTTGCCGACTTCGCGTGCGGCGCGCAGCAGCCCGGTGAGCTTCGCGCCGTGCACTTCGCCGAACGCGCCGCCCATGAAGCGGCCTTCCTGCGCGGCGACGAACACCGGCCGGCCGTCGAGCCGGCCGTGGCCGACCACCATCCCGTCGTCGAACTGCTGCGGCAGGTCGAACAGCGGCAGGTGCGGGCTCGTCACGCGCTCGGCCGGCCCGAGGAATTCACTGAAACTGCCCGCGTCGAGCAGCCCGTCGATGCGTTGCCGCGCCGACGCTTCGTACCAGCTCGCGCCGTTCGCGACGAACGCCGGCGCGTCGTGGATCACGTCGCTCATCATGCCTCCCCCTCGATCGCGCGCACGGCCTGCGCGAGCCGCAACGACACCATGTCGGGCCGCGCGCCGCCGTCGTTGATCGACAGCTTCAGGCCGCCCGGCGTGCGCCGTTCGACGAAATCCGACACGACGGCCTGCCATACCGCGCCGAAACCGACCGCCGCGGTGCGGATGTCGATCTCGCATTCGTTGCCCGGCAGCACGCGCTCGACGAGCACCTCGAGATTGCCGGACGCGACCACGCCGACGAGCGCCGCGGCCTGCTCGCCCTTCGCGCGTTCGCGCGCGGTGAAGCGATAGTTCAACTGTTCCATGCCCTCTTCCTCACCAGTTGCGGAACCGGGCCGGCGGCGCGTAGAGCCCGCCCGACCAGTGCACGAGATCCTTGATCGAACGCGCGGCGAGCCAGCGGCGGTCGGCGTCGAGCGGATCGATGCCGAGATCCTCCGGGCGGCGGATCACGCCGCGCTCGCGCAGGCGCTCGACCATCTTCCGGTCGCGGCCGCGGCCGACGTCCGTATAGCCGGCGACGCCGCGGATCGCATGCTCGCGTTCGTCCTTGTCGCGGCACATCAGCAGGTTCGCGATCCCTTCCTCGGTGACGATGTGCGTGACGTCGTCGCCGTAGACCATGATCGGCGCGAGGTCGAGCTGCAGCTTGTCGGCAAGCTTCAGCGCGTCGAGCTTCTCGACGAACATCGGCACGTTCTTGTCGCCGAACGTCTCGCCGATCTGCACGACGAGCTTGCGGCCGCGCCGCAGCGCCGCCGGCGTGTCGGGGTCGGCTTCCGCGCCGGCCTTCAGCCACGGCTCGCTCGGATGGCGCCGGCCGCGTGCGTCGCTGCCCATGTTCGGCGCGCCGCCGAAGCCCGCGATCCGCTCGGCCGTGACCGTCGACGAATGGCCGGACAGGTCGATCTGCAGCGTCGAGCCGATAAACATGTCGCACGCATAGAGGCCGGCCGTCTGGCAGAACGCGCGGTTCGAGCGCAGCGACCCGTCGGGGCCCGTGAACCACACGTCGGAACGTTCGCGGATGTAGTCGTCCATCCCGACCTCGGAGCCGAAGCAGTGGATCTGCTCGACCCAGCCCGACTCGATCGCGGGAATCAGCGTCGGGTGCGGATTGAGCGCCCAGTGCGTGCAGACCTTGCCCTTCAGCCCGAGCTTCTCGCCGTAGGTCGGCAGCAGCAGCTCGATCGCGGCCGTGTTGAAGCCGATCCCGTGGTTCAGGCGCTTGATGCCGTACGGCTGGTAGATGCCCTTGATCGCGAGCATCGCGGTGAGGATCTGCGTTTCGGTGATCGCAGCCGGATCGCGCGTGAACAGCGGCTCGACGTAGAACGGCCGGCCGGCCTCGACGACGAAGTGCACGCGGTCGCCCGGGATGTCGACACGCGGCACCTTGTCGACGATGCGGTCGACCTGCGCGATCACGATGCCGTCCTTGAACGCGGTGGCTTCGACGACGGTCGGCGTGTCCTCGGTGTTCGGGCCCGTGTACAGGTTGCCGTCGCGATCGGCGCTGACCGCGGCGATCAGCGCGACCTGCGGCGTGAGGTCGATGAAGTAGCGCGCGAACAGCTCGAGATAGGTGTGCACCGCGCCGAGCGCGATCTTGCCGCCGAACAGCAGCTTCGCGATGCGCTGCGACTGCGGGCCCGAATATGCGAAGTCGAGACGCTTCGCGATGCCGCGCTCGAACACATCGAGATGCTCGGGCAGCACGACGCCCGACTGCACCATGTGCAGGTCGTGGATCTTCGCGCTGTCGACGTCGGCAAGCGCCGTCGCGAGCAGGTCGGCCTGCTTCTGGTTGTCGCCTTCGAGGCAGACGCGGTCGCCGGGCCGCAGCACCGCTTCGAGCAACGCGACGGTGTCGCGCGCATCGACCCGCTTGCCCTGCGCGTAAACCGCGCCGGCCGCGAGCCGTGCATCGCGCGCCTGCCGCGCGTGATTCCATCCCGTCATGAACAGTTCTCCCGCTTCGATGGTTCAGCGGCATTCTAAGCCTGGCGCCGCCGCCGATTGATGATGTTGACGAATGCGACTCAGAGGACGCCGCGATGGATGCGGCCCGCACGCGCAGGCCGCACCGCCTGGCCTCATGCGCCGACCAGCGCGCGCGTCGTGAAGTACAGCACCGACGGGCCGAGCAGGCAGCCCACGCCCGTATGGAACGTCGCGACCAGCGCGCCGTACGGGACGAGCCGGCGGTCGGTCGCGGCGAGCCCCGCGCTCACGCCGCTGACGGTGCCCGCGAGGCCGCCGAAGATCATCGCGGAACGCGGCGTCTTCAGGCCCATGAAGTTCGCCGCGACCGGCGTGCCGACCATCACGATGATCGCCTTCACGAGCCCGGTCGCAATGCTCAGCGCGATCACGTCGGAGCTCGCCCCGATCGCCGCGCCCGTGACGGGCCCGACGATGTAGGTGACGGCGCCCGCGCCGATCGTCGTCATGCTGACCGCATCGGTATAGCCGAACGCGCGCGCGATGCACGCGCCGACGATGAACGGCAGCACGGTGCCGAGCAGCAGCGACACGACGCCGACGAGCCCGGCCTTGCGCGCCTCGGCCGGCTGCACTTCGAACGCGGTCGCGACGATCGCGAAATCGCGCAGCATCGCGCCGCCCATCAGGCCGACGCCCGCGAACAGCGGCACGTCGGCGATTCCCTTCTCGCCGCCGGTGAACGCGCCGCCGACGTACGCGAGCACGAGACCGATCACGATCGCGATCGCGGAGCCGTGCACGCGGCCGAACGTGAGCTTGCACGACGCGATCGACGACAGCCACATGATCAGGCCGACCAGTGCGAACGACGCGACGAGCCCGTTGTGGGCGACGGTTTTTTCGAGCATCTGCAGCATGGCGGCCTCCGTTACTGTTCTTCGAATTGCGGCACGCCCGCGAAGGCCGTGTCGTCGCGCCCGGTGCGCACCAGTACCGCGATGCAGCATGCGCAGATCGCGACCGCGCCGACCGCGGCCAGCAGCGCGACGGGGCCGCCCTTCAGCGCGGCGACGACGTTCTGGTTCGCGGCCATCGCGACGACGACCGGGATGTACATCGCGCCCCAGAAACCGACGCCGGCCTCGGTCTCCTTCGGCATCCAGCCGCGCCGGTGCAGCCACAGGCGCAGGCAGATCAGCAGCAGCATCGCGATGCCGACGCCGCCGACGTTGGTCTTCACGCCGATCGCGCTGCCGAGCAGGTCGCCGAGGAACAGTCCGGCCAGGTGGCAAAACGCCAGCAGCGCGGTTCCGTAGATGATCATGAGTCGTCTCCAGTCTCTTCGTGACGGGCGCCGGACGCGTGCAGGAACCGGGCCCGCACGCCGGTCCCGGGCGCGGACTTGTCTCCTGCGGCGGTGCGCCGCGGCCCGGCGGCCCGTCTGGCGGGCCCGTTCTCGGGCGGTCGATGGGATGATGCGGTTTCGGCCCGGACGCCGGATGCCGTAGACTGAACGAAGCAGCCGCCGGCACGACGCGGGCTACGCGTCCGGTACGCCCCGCTGCGGGCACGCACCGGCGCGTGATCCGATACTAGCGCCGCCCAATCCGGCCATTTATGAAGTTGTCGAAACCGATTCAGTGGATTTAGCAATGCGCCCGTTACCGCCCGAGCTGCTGCGCAGCTTCGTCGCCGTCGCCCAGTCCGGCAGCTTCACCGCCGCGTCCGAGCGCGTGAGCCTGTCGCAATCGACCGTCAGCCAGCACATCCGCCGCCTCGAGGAGCTGCTCGACCGGCCGCTGTTCGAGCGCGACACGCGCAACGTGCACCTGTCGCAGCACGGCGACGCGCTGTTCCGCTACGCGGTGCGCATCCTCGAACTGATGGACGAAGCCGTCACGTCGGTGTGCGGGCCGCCGCTGTCGGGCAAGGTGCGGCTCGCGATGTCGGAGGATTTCGCTTCGGCGCACCTGACTGCCGCGCTCGCGAGCTTCGTGCAGCGCAACCCGGACGTCGAGCTCGCGATCTCGACCGGGCTGTCGGGCGACCTGTTCGACGCGCTCGACGAAGGCCGGCACGATCTCGTGTTCGCGAAGCGCATCGCCGGCAGCCGGCGCGGCCGCGTGATCCGCAGCGAACCGCTGTACTGGTGCACCGGCCCCGAATCGCGGCTCACCGGCCATGAGACCGTGCTGCCGCTCGCGATGCATCCGGAACCGAGCGTGTCGCGCCGCCGCGTGCTCGAATCGCTCGAGGCCGTCGGGCGGCCGTACCGGATTGCGGTCGTGAGCAGCAGCGTCGCGGTGTTGCGCGCGGCCGCGAGCGCGGGGCTCGGGGTCAGCGCGTTTGCCGGCTACGTGATCCCGGCCGGGCTCGCGCGGCTCGACGCGGGGCTGCCCGAGCTCGGCGAACTCGAATACGTGATCGACCGGCCGGCGGCCGCATCGCGATCCACGCTCGCGCTCGAAGCGACGCTGATCGCGGCGGCGGCCGAATTGTGACGACACCGGGCGCCGCACGCCTGCGCGGCCGCGCCCGCACCTGACAGCTTTGCCCGGAACGCGTCATCGTCCGCGCAGCACCCGCTCGCGACAATGGGACCCATCGGAATGCACGGCAAACCGCCGCGCACCTCCGGTTCCCCGTCCCCTTGATCGGAGCCCGCCATGAACGTTTTGCGATTCGCCGTCGCGACCGCCGCAGCCGCCCTGCTGTCCCCCGCCTTTGCCCAGACCGACGCCGCTGCGTCCGCGCCGGGCCTGACCCGCGCGGAAGTCATCGCCCAGCTCAAGCAGGCCTATCTCGACGGCGAGCTGCCGACGAACGACAGCAACTACCCGCCGAATGCCGCGACGCGAGCACGCAACCGCGAACTCGTGCAGGCCGCGAGCCCCGCGTGGCTGGCCCAGACGCCGCCCGCGCCGCAATCGACGTCGCAGCAATAGCCGGACCGCTGACGCTCCGGCGCGCTCAGGGCAGGAAGCTGCGGCGCCGCGCGTCGATCAATTCGACGAGCAGACGGTCGCGCTCGGCCGCCAGTTCCTGCATCGAACGCTCGCCCTGGATCGCGCGCAGTTCGTCGTTCAGCCTGCGATCGACGTCCGGATCGAACGAAGGCGTGCCGAGGTCGTCCCACCAGCTCGTGATCGGCCCCGACAGGTGTTCGAGGAAGTGCGCGATCCCGCCCGCGCCGCCGCCGAGGTGGTAGGTCAGGCACTGCCCCATCAGCCCCCAGCGCAGGCCGGGCCCCCACGCGACGGCCTTGTCCGCATCGGCGACACTCACGACGCCTTCGCCGACGAGGTGATACACCTCGCGGAACAGCGCGGCCGCGAGCCGGTTCGCGACATGGCCGGTCATCTCCTTGTTGAGGACGATCGTCTGCTTGCCGAGCGCATCGTAGAAATCCTTCACGCGCGCGATCACGTCCTGGCCGGTCGCATCGCCGCCGACCAGCTCGACGAGCGGAATCAGGTGCGGCGGATTGAACGGATGCGCGATCAGGCAGCGCTCCGGATGCTTCGCGCACGCGGTCTGGATGTCGGACATCTTCAGCCCCGACGAGCTCGATGCGATCGGCACGTGTGCCGGCAGCACGTCGTCCATCTGCCGGTACAGCGCGCGCTTCAGATCGAGGCGCTCAGGGCCGTTTTCCTGCACGAAATCGACGCCGGCGAGCGCGCGCACGAGATCGGCGTCGAACGACAGCCGCGCGGAGAGTTCGGCGGCCCGCTCGCCGAGAAACGCGGCCAGCGCGTCGCGCAGCCGCGCGTCGGCTTGCGGCGCCGGATCGGTCGCGACAACGTCGAAACCCTGCGTCAGGTAGAAAGCCGCCCAGCTCGCGCCGATCACGCCGGCGCCGACGATCGCGATACGTCGAATGTCCATGGTTGTCCCGTGTGGTTGGTCTGCAGATATCTCGCGGCGATTGTCGCATCGAATCCTGTGCGCATGCGTTGACGCAGATTGCAGATTCCCTCTTGAAATGCGCGGCAGCGGCCACTAATTAACCGTCGTCGGGCCGTGCTTCATCTCTTGCACCGCCCCCGTTTCGATCCAGTGGAGCCACCCGTCGCGCCCGCCGCAGGCGTCGCGCCGTCACGTCTCCCGTGTTCCCTGTTCAGGAGGACCAACATGAGCGGTATCCATTTCGGCAACGACCTGTTCGACGAATTCGCCCGCGTGCAGCGGCAAGTGGCGAACCTGCTCGGCGAGCGCCCGTCCGGCATCCGCGCGGTGCGTCCGGGCGCCTTTCCCGCACTCAACGTCGGCGCCACCGACGACGCGATCGAGATCGTTGCATTCGCACCCGGCATGGCCGCAGGCGATTTCGACGTGTCGATCGACAAGGACCTGCTGACGATCAGCGGCGAGCGCAAGCCGGTGCCGCGTACCGAAGGCGAAGACGTGCGGACCTACGCGCAGGAGCGCTTTCACGGCGCGTTCCGCCGCGTCGTCGAACTGCCGCGCGACGCGAATCCCGACCAGGTCAGCGCGCGCTACGAAAACGGCTGCCTGCTGATACGCGTCGGCCGGCGCGAAGCCGCGAAGCCGCGTGCGATCACCGTTCAGTAATCTTCAGGATACCGACATGAATACGAACCCGACCCTGGCCGAACGCCACACGAACACCGTTCACCCTGCTGCTGCCGAAGCCGCGCACCGGCCCGCGATCACGCCGGCCGTCGACATCGTCGAGAACAATCGCGGCGTCACGCTGCGCGCCGACCTGCCCGGCGTGCCGCGCGAGAACCTCGACGTGAAGGTGCACGACACGACGCTGACGATCGAAGCCGGTACGCACCTCGATACGCCGGAAGACCTGCGCGTGCGACACGCCGAAGTGCGCTCGACACGCTATGCACGGTCGTTCGTGCTCAGCGCCGATCTCGACACGTCGCGGATCGACGCGAACCTGCGCGACGGCGTGCTGACCCTGACGATTCCGCGCCGCGAGGAAACGCGTCCGCGCCGCATCGACGTGACGGCCGGCAACGCGTGAGCGTTGGTGCGGGTCGCGATGTGACGTGTCGCGACCCGCATGAAAAAAGCCCCGCCCGGCGCGATGCCGGGCGGGGCTTTTTTATCGACCGGCGTGCGTGCAGGCACGCCGTATCCGGATTCAATCGAAGTCGAACAGGTCGAACACCGACTTCTTGCGCCGCTGGCCGTCGTGCCGGTGACGATCGTCGTGCGAGCGGCCGTCGCGCCCCCAGCCATCGTCGCGACCGCGCTGCGCCGGTGCGTTGTGCTGCGCCGGTGCGTTGTGCTGCGTCGGCGAATCGTCGCGGCGGGCCGGCGCATCGCCGGTTTCGCGGGCGATCAGCTTGTCGAGCTCGCCGCGATCGAGCCACACGCCTCGGCACGTCGGACAGTAGTCGATCTCGATCGACTGGCGCTCGGCCATCAGCAGGTCGGGCGTCTTGCAGACAGGGCATTTCATCGCGTTTCTCCTTTCCGTGCGAATTTCGTCTGGATTCCGTACGAGGCGCGCGAGCCGGCCGCCGCGGCGGCCGGCGTCACGCGCAGCGGCTCAGTCGCCTTCCCCTTGCGCCGCACGCTTCGCCTTCGCGCGCCGCGCCAGCATGTTCATGCCCTCGACGAAGGCCGAGAACGCCATTGCCGCGTAGATGTACCCCTTCGGCACGTGCGAACCGAAACCTTCGGCGATCAGCGTCATGCCGATCACGACCAGGAACGACAGCGCCAGCATCACGATGGTCGGGTTGCGATCGATGAAGCGTGCGAGCGGCTGTGCGGCAAACAGCATCACGGCCACGGCGACGATCACGGCGACGAACATGATCGGGATGTGCTCGGTCATGCCGATCGCGGTCACGATGCTGTCGATCGAGAACACGATGTCGAGCATCACGATCTGGCCGATCGCGGCCCATACCGTCAGGCTGGCCGCGCCGCTCGCCCCGCCCGCGCCGCCGTCATGCGACACGTGGTGATGAATCTCGGTGGTCGCCTTCCACACGAGGAACAGGCCGCCCGACAGCAGGATCATGTCGCGCCACGAGAACGCGTGGTCGAACAGCGTGAACACGGGTTCGGTCAGGCTCGCGATCCACGCGACGCTGCCGAGCAGCGCAAGACGCATCACCAGCGCGAGCGCGATGCCGAGGCGCTGCGTGCGGGCGCGCTGCGCCTCGGGCAGCTTGTTGCTGAGGATCGAGATGAAGATCAGGTTGTCGATGCCGAGCACGACTTCCATCACGACGAGCGTCAGGAGCGCGGCCCAGACGGCGGGGTCGGCGGCAAGCGTCAGCAGGTAGTCCATGAAATGGGCCGATACGAAAGTGGAAAGCCAGATGATATGCCGCCCCGAACTTCGTAAAAATCAGAGAGAATCTGACTTTAAGTTCGGTTTTTTCGATATATCGATCCGATGCTCAATTTCCGACATCTGTACTACTTCTGGGTCGTCGTGAAGGAAGGCGGCTTCGCGCGCGCCGCCGGCCGGCTCGACATGGCCGTGCAGACGATCAGCGCGCAGGTGCGCGAGCTCGAGAAATCGCTCGGGCACCAGTTACTGCGCCCGGCCGGGCGCGGCGTCACGATGACCGACGCGGGCCAGGCCGCGTTTGCGCGTGCGGAGGTCATCTTCGAGATGGGGCGGCTGATTCCCGACGACGTGCGCGCGGCGGCCAGCCAGCCGACCGTGCGGCTCGCGGTCGGCCTCGCGGACGGCATCTCCAAGCTCGCCGCGCATGCGATCCTGGCACCGGTGCTCGACACGCCCACGCTGCGGCTGCTGTGCCACGAGGGCGAACACGATGCGCTGCTCGCGGAGCTTGCGCTGCATCATCTGGATCTCGTGCTGGCCGGCCAGGGCGCGCCGTCGGGGTCGAACCTGCGCGTGACGAGCGAGCGGCTCGTCGCCTCGCCGGTCGACTGGTACGGGCCCGCGGCGCTCGTCACGCCGGCGGCACGGCAGCGCTTTCCGCAGTGCCTGGCCGATCTGCCCGTGCTGTTGCCGACCGCCCATTCGGCGCTGCGCGCACGCCTAGACGTGTGGCTGGAAGGCGAACGGATCGTGCCGCGCGTGGCCGGGGAATTCGAGGACAGCGCGCTGATGGCCGTGTTCGCGGCGCGCGGCCTCGGCGTGTTTCCGCTGAGCGAGCTCGGCGCGAACGACGCGTCGCTGCTGCGTGGGCTCAGGCGGCTCGGGCGCGCGGGCGACGTGACCGAGGAAATCCACGCGATCCGCTCGCGGCGCGGCGAACATCATCCGCTGACGTCGCAATTGCTCGCCGCGGCGCGCGGCGCACCGGCCGACTGAAGCGAGCGCGACATCAAACGAAACTATAATGACGCCCCGGCCTTACGAGATGTGCACGCGCATCACCCCAGGCACCGCCATTGCGCAGCCTCTCGCCAAGCCTTCTGAAAGACGCCATGCACAACCGATTTCGCCTGTTTTCCGTTTCGTGCGCGCTCGCGGCCGCGACCGTGCTGGCGGCGTGCTCGTCGCCGCCCAAGCCGATCTACCAGCAGGAACAGTTCGACGCGACGAGCAGCCCGTACGCGCACACGTTCCACTCGAAATCCGACGCGGCCTGCGAGGCCGCGCGGCGGGCGCTGCTGAGCCAGGGCTACGTGGTGTCGTCGTCGCGCAACGATGCGGTCGACGGCAGCAAGAATTTCCAGCCGAACAACGACATGCACGTCGTGATCGAGTTTCACGTCGTGTGCGCGGATGCGAACGCGGACGGCTCGTCGAGCATCGCGTACGTGAATGCGGTGCAGGACCGCTACACGCTGAAGAAGTCGAATACGTCGGCCAGCGTCGGCTTGAGCGTGTTCGGCTCGCTGTCGCTGCCGATCGGGTCGAGCGACGATGCGCTCGTCAAGACCGCGAGCGAGACGATTCCCGCCGGCGTGTTCTATGAACGCTTCTTCAATCTCGTCGACCATTTCCTGAAGATCGACCCGGCACGCCGCGATCGCGCAACCGTGAAGGCGGCCGAGAAGGAACCCGTCGCGCCGCTGCCCGAACCCGCGCCGACGCCGCAAGGCGAACCGATCAAGATGACGACGCCGGTCGTGCCGACGCCGCCCGCGGCGCCGGTGCCGCTTTCGGTGCCGGGTGTGGCGCCCGAGCCGGGCGCGAACGCCGTGCCGGCCGCGGCATCGGCTGTCGTCGTGCCGGCCACGGTGCGCGCGGCCGCGCCGATGGCGGCGTCCGGTTCCGCGTCGGTGCCGGTTGCTGCTGCGGTCCCGGCTTCCGCCTCCGGCGCCGCGCCCGCACCGGCTTCGGCACCCGCATCGACTACCGGTTCGTCGCCCGCACCGGCTGTCGCACCTGCGCCCGTGTCGGCTGTCGCGCCTGCGCCCGCTTCGGCACCCGTGTCGGCTTCCTCCGGTCAGGCTACCTCGCCGGCCTCGGCCCATTCGCCGGCCGCCGGTTCGGCGGTCGCACCGGCGGTCGCACCGGCGGCCGCACCGGTTTCCGCGCCCGCCTCGGTTTCGGGTCCGGCGGCACCGTCGGCCCCAGCCACCCCGGCATCGGCCACGCCGGCGCCTTCGTCGGCAGCCTCCGCGCCTGCATCAGCATCGGCACCGTCGAGCGCGTCGCCTGCCGCCGTGAACCCCGTCGCATCTTCCGCGCCTTCCGGCGCGAGCGCGCCAGCCGCGAACTGATCGATCTGTCGTATCGCCGCGCCCGGCCGCACCGGGCTCAGCGCGGCGATACGCGTCCCCTCCGCGTCATTTCCCCAAGCCATGTCCGCGCATCCGGCCATCTGACCACGCCGTGATGACGGACCAGCAACGCCGACGCCGCTCGGCAGGCCCGACACGGCCGATTCCCTAAGCTCCGCACGCGACGATCGCAAGCCGCCCGGCCATTTCCCGACCGCCCCGCCCGCTTTCCTGCTTTCCTGCTTTCCTGCTTTCCTGCTTTCCTGCTTTCCCGCTTTCCCGCGTTACCGCTTTCCCGCTTTCCCGCTTTCCCGCTTTCCCGCTTTCCCGCGTTACCGCGTTACCGCAACGTCGCGCGCAGCGTCTGCAGATACTCGACGGTCGCTGTCACGCCGCCGCAGACGATCACGGCGATGTCCGACGCCGACGCCAGCACCGGCACCGGCCGCTCGAGTGCGGCCAGCGCCGCGCCGCACGCGGGCTCGACGACGATCCGGTGCTCGTCGAGAAACCGCAGCGACGCAGCCACCGCGTCGGCATCGGACACGACGACGGGATGGATTTCGTGGCGCGTCGCCCACTCGACCGCCGCGTCGCACGGCCGTTTCGCGCCGAGCGACGTGGCGATGCTCGCAATCGCCGGCAATTCGACCGGACGCCCCTGCGCAACCGAACGCGCGTAGCAGTCGGCGCCTTCCGTTTCGGCCGCGACGACCGGCACGTCGTGCCAGCCGTTGCGCGCAAGCCCTTCGAGCACGCCGCACAACAGCCCGCCGCCGCCGACCGCGAGCACGACCGCGTCGGGCTTCGGACCGGCCGCCGCCATCTCGTCGATCATCGTCGCGTGGCCCTGCCACAGCACGGGATCGTCGAACGGATGCACGAACGCATCGTGCTCGCCGAGCGCCGACTGGGCGAACGCGTTCGCCTCGGCCCAGCTCGCACCGTGCACGACGAGTTCCGCGCCCTCGACCTGGATCAGTTCGCGCGCGCGGGCCGATGCGCTTTCCGGCACCACGACTCGCACCGGCACGCCAAGCTCACGGCCGCAATACGCGACTGCGATACCCGCGTTGCCGCCCGACGACGACACGAACCGCCGCGCGCCGGCCGCATGCTGCGCCTCGCAGACGGCACCGATGCCGCGCAGCTTGAACGAGCCCGACGGCTGCAGCGCATCGAGCTTCAGCCGGATGGTCCTGCCGAGCCGGCGGGACGCGATTTGCGAGCGGATATAAGGGGTCGGGATATGAAGCGGCATGGGACGGAACGCTGTGGAAACGGAGGGAAGCGCACGCGACTCGTGAGCACACGCGTGCGGCAGGGACGGTTATCGTACGGCAGGCTCGCCATGCTTTCCAATACCATCAAATGGCGTTTACTATGCTTGACAGGCATATCAACAAACCGGAACGGACACCGCATGCGCCAGATCGAATTGCGTCACCTGCGCTACTTCGTCGCCGTCGCACAGGCCGGCAGCGTGATGGCTGGCGCCCGCGCGGCCGGCATCGTCCAGCCTGCACTGTCGCGGCAGATCCGCGAGCTCGAGGACGCGATCGGTACGCCGCTGCTGATCCGCCGCACAACGGGCGTCACGCTCACGGCGGCCGGCGCGAGCTTCCTGCAGGATGCGACCGGCCTGCTCGCCACGCTGCAGGACAGCCGCGAGCGCGCATTGCGCAGCGCGGCCGGCCAGCTCGGCGAACTGCGGCTCGGCGCGCTGCCGAACTGCCTGCCGCTGCCGATCGTCGCGAACGTGCTCAAGGCGTTTCGCGACGCATGCCCCGATGTGAAACTGTCGATTGCGCCGATGCTGTCGGCCGAACAGGCGAGCGCGCTGATGCGCGGCCAGCTCGACGCCGGGATCATGGCCTGGCGTCGCGACGAGGCGCCGCACCTGTCGGGTGTGCGGCTGCTGAGCGACCGCTTCGTGCTCGCGATGCCCGCGCCGCCGGGCGGCGGCTTCAACGCGCCGCGCACGCTGGCCGATGTCGCAAACGAACCGTTCGTCTGGTTCGACGCACAGCGCTCCGCCGCGCACCACCGGTTCCTGATGGCGCAGTGCCAGCAGGCCGGCTTCACGCCGCGCATCGCGCAGGTCGGCAGCGACATCCCGACGCTGATCGGCCTCGTGGCGGCCGGGATGGGCTGTGCGTTCGTGCCCGAAAGCGCGTCGCCGACCTGCCCGCACACGGTCCGGCTCGTCGCGCTCGACGAGCTTGCGAGCCGCTTCGACATCGAGTTCGTGTTCGACGGCGCGGCGGCGGCACCGTCCCCCGTCGTCGCACGGTTTCTCGCGGCCGTACGCGATGCGGCCGGCGAACCGGGCTGAACGGATGCCGGGGGCGCGTCCGGCACGCAATCGGGCAACGCGGCTTGCAACTCGGGCCGGCGAGCGTAACCGCCCCTCCGCCATACCGTCGCTCCGGCTGCTTCAGCGCGTTGAACGACACCGTCGAGCCCATAAAAAAGCTTTCAAAAAACTGACGCACGACACTGCAGCACCGGAATTCTTAAATTGACACCCAAAACGGCCGTTTAACGCCGATTCGAATTGTCACGGGCCGAAATATACTGCGCCCGCATCCAACCCTCGTGCCAAAGAGAGGATGCTTTTCCGCCCCGGCCACGGTCCCCCTGTGGTCGGGGCTTTTTTGCGCTTGCGCCTTGCGGGGAAAGGGTTTCCGGCCAACGCACGATGTCTGCCACCGGCGCTCGCCGATACCTGGGCCGCGCGCCCGGACCACCCGGCTGCAGGTCGCCGCACGGCGGCCGGACCGCGCCCGGCGCATCGCCCCGGGCGGCCGCCCATTCGCCGCACACCCTCACCGGATCGCGGCCGCGCGACCGCAAGCTCCGCCCTTTCATCTTACGAATATCTTTCGCCAATCCCAGCCTCGTTCGGCAGCCCCCGCCGACGCATCATCCACAAGCCTCGCGCGCATGTCGCCCCTGCTCCGCATTGTTGACATGAAATCAAGATAATTTCGCCCGCATGCGGCTTTTTCCGCAAAAGTAATGCAGGCAAACTTCGCCCTGTCCTCAACGGTCCCGTGCCGTTGTCCTTCGATTACAGGAGCCCACCGCGTGAACCCCACGACTTCCTCTCGTTCCCGCCCGGGCGGCAGCGCCGCGCTGCCGCTGCTGGCGCTCGCCGCCGGTGCGTTCGGCATCGGCACGACCGAGTTCTCGCCGATGGGCCTGCTGCCCGTGATCGCCGACGGCGTGCACGTGTCGATTCCACAGGCCGGCATGCTGATCAGCGCGTATGCGATCGGCGTGATGGTCGGCGCGCCGCTGATGACGCTGCTGCTCGCGCGCTGGTCGCGCCGTTCGGCGCTGATCGCGCTGATGTCGATCTTCACGATCGGCAACCTGCTGTCGGCCGTCGCGCCGGACTACACGACGCTGCTGCTCGCCCGCCTCGTGACGAGCCTCAACCACGGCGCGTTCTTCGGGCTCGGCTCGGTGGTCGCGGCCAGCCTCGTGCCGCGTGAAAAGCAGGCGAGCGCGGTCGCGACGATGTTCATGGGCCTCACGATCGCGAACGTCGGCGGCGTGCCGGCCGCAACCTGGCTCGGCCAGATCATCGGCTGGCGCATGTCGTTCGCGGCAACCGCGGGCCTCGGCCTGATCGCGATCGCCGGCCTGTTCGCCGCGCTGCCGAAGGGCGAAGCCGGCAAGATGCCCAACCTGCGTGCCGAACTCTCGGTGCTGACGCGCCCTGTCGTGCTCGGCGCGCTCGGGACGACGGTGCTCGGCGCCGGCGCGATGTTCACGCTCTACACGTATGTCGCCCCGACGCTCGAACACCTGACTGGCGCGACGCCCGGCTTCGTGACCGCGATGCTCGTGCTGATCGGCGTCGGTTTCTCGATCGGCAACATCGCAGGCGGCCGCCTCGCCGACCGCTCGCTCGACGGTACGCTGACCGGCTTCCTGCTGCTGCTGATCGCGACGATGGCTGCGTTCCCGTTGCTCGCCAGCACGCATGTCGGCGCCGCCGTCACGCTGCTCGTGTGGGGTGTCGCAACGTTCGCGGTCGTGCCGCCGCTGCAGATGCGCGTGATGCGCGCCGCCCACGAAGCGCCGGGCCTCGCGTCCGCCGTCAACATCGGTGCGTTCAACCTCGGCAATGCGGTTGGCGCGGCTGCCGGCGGCGCGGCGATCTCGGCAGGCTTCGGCTACGCAGCCGTGCCGCTCGTCGGCGGGCTGATCGCCGCGGCCGGACTCGCGCTCGTGGTGCTGCAGGTTGCGCAGCGCCGCCGTGCACCGGCCACCGCGAATTCGTAATCGCAATCCGGGCAATCCGACGTACCGACGCTCACGGCCGCGCAATGCGGCCGTTTTCGTTTTCCGCCGCCAATCCGGATCCGCCGATTCTTCAATCGGGATAAATCCCGAATATCACTCCCTCCTCCTTCTACACCCGAATTGAAAATTGAATCCACTCACGGATTACCGGGATCGATTCAATGCCCTGAAATGATTCGACGCACGTCATTTCCAATTCACCACACACCGCAATTATCCATTCCGCACCGGTCGATTCAATCCGCCACACTAATCTGAAAATCGAGTCGCACCCCGCATAAGCCCCGCAGCCATTTGTGCTCCACAAGAAAATATTTCGCCCGACGCGCCGGACAAAATCGAAAAGCGCAATGCTTACCGGTTTTATTCAATCATTAATCGATCAAACTGTAACAAAATGAAACAGCCAAAACTTTAAGATTGAAAGACTCCTCGATTCGTATCAGCATTCAAGCGGCCGTGGCGCGCGGAGCGCGGCATAAATCCAATGAAAAACCGACCGGGGAGGATTCAGAGTGAAAGTCGCCATCGCTTCCACGACATTGTCGCTCGCGCTGTCAATCGGCCTTTCGACACCTGCCGCCGACGCCGCTACCTATTCGAACGGCACCGCGACCGCCACCTTCAACGTCACGCTGACACTGCAGCCGAACTGCATGATCACCGCGAACCCGCTGGCCTTCGGGACCAACGGCGTGCTCTCCGCCGCGATCAACCAGCAGACGACCGTCAGCGTCACCTGCACCAACACGACGCCGTACAACGTCGGCCTCGATGCCGGCACGGTCACGGGGTCGACCGTCGCGAGCCGCCTGATGGCCGGCACGGCGACCGGCAATACGACGACGACCGTCGGCTTCCAGCTGTACCAGGACGCCGGCCGCACGACCGTATGGGGCAACACGCAGGGGACGGACACGGTCGCCGGTACCGGCACGGGCTCCGCGCAGGCGCTGACCGTCTACGGCCAAGTGCCGACGCAGGCCACGCCGAAGCCGGACACCTATCAGACGACCGTCACCGCAACGGTCTACTTCTGACCGGCGCCGCCACGCATGATCGCATTACGTCGAACGCTCGCCGCGCTGCTGTGCGCGGCCGGCGCCGCGCACGCCGCGTCGCTGCAGATCTCCCCCGTCACGATCGAATTCGGCGCCGACGACACGGCCACCGGCATCACGCTGCGCAATCCGGGCGATCGTCCCGTGTACGGACAGGTGCGCGTGTTCCGCTGGGACCAGGCCGACGGCCAGGACACGCTGACGCCCACGCAGGACCTCGTCGCGAGCCCGCCGCTGATCGAGGTCGGCACGCAGTCCGACCAGTTGATCCGCGTCGTGCGCGCGTCGCGCACGCCATCCGGTGTCGAGCAGAGCTACCGGCTGCTGATCGACGAGCTGCCGCCGCCCGGCGAAGCGCCGACCAACGGCGTGTCGATCCGGCTACGCTATTCGATTCCGGTGTTCGTCGAACCGCCGACCAACGGCGCGCCGCAGCTGGACTGGGCGCTCGCGCGCCAAAACGGCGGCTGGGTGCTGCGTGTACGCAACGTGGGCGCACGCCGCGCGCAGCTGGCATCGGTCGAGCTCGTGACCGGCGACGGCCGCGCGTACCCGCTCACGCACGGGCTGCTCGGCTACGCGCTCGCGGGCCGCACCGGCCAGTGGAGCGTGCCGCTGCCGGCCGGCCTCACGCTCGGCGGCAAGGTCACGGTGCGCGCGGCCGTCAATTCGCAGCCGGCCAGCGCGGTCGTCGCGGTGGAGCCGCCGGGCTAGACCGCCGGTGCGCCGCCCGGCCCCTTCCCCTTCGCCACGCGCCGGCACGTTTCCGGTCAACGGACGCAGAACGTCGCGGCGCGCCCGGCGCATCGTGCTCGTCGCCGTCGTGGCCGGGCGCCTGCTCGTGCACGGCGCGGCTCGCGCGGACGAACCGGCGGCGCTCGTGATGGCCGACAGCATCCACGACGTCATCCTCGAAGTCAGCATCAACGGCGAAAGCACGACGCTGCTCGCGCATTTCCGCGAACGCGACGGCCATCTGTCGGCGAGCGGCGCCGACCTGCGCACGATCGGCTTCGCGACCGACCGGCTCGGCATCGCCGACGCGGCGACCGTCGAGCTCGGCACGATTCCCGGCCTGCGCTATCGCTACGACGCCGCGCACCAGCGTGTCGACCTGGAGATGGCCGACACGCTGCGCCGTCCGTACGCGGTCGACAGCCGCGCGTTGCCGGCCACGCAGGCGGCCACCGCGTCGCGCGGGCTCGCGATCAACTACGAGGCGTACGCGCAGACGATCGGCGACCGGCAGTTCTCGCTCTACACCGGCGTGCGCTACTTCGATCCGGACGGCGTGTTCAACACCACCGGCACCGCGTATTTCTACAACGGCCAGCGGCGCTACACGCGCTTCGATACGTCATGGAGCCGCTCGGACCCGGCGCGGCCGAGCACGACGCAGATCGGCGACGCGATCTCGGGATCGCTCGCGTGGACGCGCTCCGTGCGCCTCGGCGGCTTCCAGTGGCGCAGCAACTTCGCGCTGCGGCCCGATCTCGTGACGTTCCCGATTCCGTCGCTCGCGGGTTCCGCCGCAGTACCGTCGGCGGTCGACCTGTACGTCAACAACGTGCGCCAGTACACCGGCAACGTGCCGAGCGGCCCGTTCATCATCCACGACGTGCCGGGCATCACCGGCGCCGGCCAGGCGACCCTCATCACGCGCGACGCGCTCGGGCGCACCGTCGCGACGTCCGTGCCGCTCTATGTCGACACGCGCATGCTGTCGGCCGGGCTGTCGAGCTATTCGTTCGAGGCCGGCTTCCTGCGCCGCAACTATGCGCTGCAGTCGTTCGACTACGACGCGCGGCCGGCCGTCAGCGGCTCGATGCGGCGCGGCGTCAGCGATACGCTGACCGTCGAGGGGCATGCGGAAGCGACGGGCGGCGTGCTCAACGCCGGCGTCGGCGCGCTGATGCGGCTCGGCTATGCGGGCGTGGTGAGCGGCGCGGTCGCGGGCAGCGTCGGCCGCTATCCGGGCACGCAGGTGAGCGTCGGCTACCAGCTGATCGAACCGCGCTTCTCGATCAACGCGCAGACGATCCGCGCGTTCGGCCGCTACGGCGACCTGGCATCGCGCGACGGTTCACCGGTGCCGTCGGCGACCGACCAGGCGACGCTCGCGCTGCCGTTCATGCACCGCCAGACGCTGTCGCTCAGCTATATCGGCTTCCGGCTGCCGCAAGGCCCGAGCGCGCGGATCGGCACCGTGTCGTACACGCTGAGCCTCGGCGATCTCGCATCGCTGAGCGTGAGCGCCTACCGCGATTTCGCGCAGCAGGGCGCGAACGGCGCCTTCGTGTCGCTGAACATCGGGCTCGGCCACAACACGTCGGTCAACGCGACCGTCGGCCGCCAGCGCGGCCAGTCGAACTACACCGTCGACGCGAACCGTCCGCCCGACTACGACGGCGGCTGGGGCTGGGGCGTGCAGACCGGCGGCACGGGCGCGGTGCCCTACCGGCAGGCGCAGGTGCGCTATCTCGGCCGCGCGGGCGAGGTCATCGCGGCCGCGCAAAGCATCGACCGCCAGACCGGCGCATCGCTCGACGTGAGCGGCGCGCTCGTGTTCATGGACAGCAGCCTGCAGTTGTCGCGCCGCATCGACGACGGCTTCGCGCTGGTGTCGACCGACGGCGTCGCGGGCATCCCCGTGCTGCACGAGAACCGCGTGATCGGCACGACCGATCGCGCCGGGCATCTGCTCGTGCCCGACCTGAACGCGTACCAGAACAACCAGGTCGCGATCGATTCGATGAAGCTGCCGGCCGATGCGCGAATCGCCCGCACGTCGATGACGATCGTGCCGCAGGCGCAATCGGGCGTCGTCGCGCATTTCGGCGTGTCGCGCTATCGCGCCGCGTCGGTGATCCTGCGCGACGCCGCCGGGAATCCGCTGCCGGCCGGTGCGCGCGTGCATCACGCCGAAAGCGGCGCGGACACGATCGTCGGCTATGACGGGCTCACGTTCATCGACGGGCTGAAGGACGACAACCATCTCGCGATCGACTACGGCACGCAACGCTGCGCCGTGGCATTCGCGTTCACCGCGCCCGGCAACGGCACGCTGCCGACCGTCGGGCCGCTCACCTGCCGGGCGGCGCCATGAGAATCGTGCTGCTGCTCGTCCTGGCGCTCGCCGCGTGGTGCGGCGTGCCGCGTCACGCGCAGGCCGAGACCTGCACGGCCACCGCATCAACGGTCAGCTTCGGCTCGGTCAGCCCGATCTCGCTCGCGCCGGTCACCGCGACCGGCACCGTCAGCATCACGTGCACGTGGTCGGCCGTCTCGCTGACGCCGAACGTGCTCGTGTGCCTGAATCTCGGCGGCACGAGCCCGCGCAGCCTCGTCAACGGCGCCAACGCGATGCAGTACGACCTCTATCTCGACGGCGGGCATTCGGTCGCATGGGGTTCCGTGTATTCCGGCACCACACCGGCGTCCGTCACGCTCGCCAAACCCGCGCTCGGCACGAGCGCGAGCGCGACGGTCACGATCTACGGACAGATCACGTCGAACCAGCCGACCGTGCCGACAACGGGCAACAACACGACGACCTACTCGCAGACGTTCGGCGGCAACACGACGTCGCTCAACGCCGGGTTCTACCTGCTCGGTGCGCCGACCTGCGCGTCGTTGACGACGTCGAACGGTACCTTCCCGTTCAGCGCGACCGCGAACGTGATCAACAACTGCAACATCAGCGCGACCAACGTCAGCTTCGGCACCGCGAGCGTGCTGTCCGGCACGCTCACGGCAACCGGCTCGATCACCGCGCAGTGCACGAACGGCGACGCGTGGAAAATCGCGCTGGACGGCGGCAGCACCGGCAACGTGACGGCACGCGGGATGCAGCGCAGCGGCGGCGGCGGCACGATCAATTACGGGCTTTACACGGATGCCGCGCGCTCGATCGCGTGGGGCGACGGCACGGGCGGCAGCTCGACGGCCACGGGTGTCGGCACGGGCACGTCGCAGGTCGTGACCGTATATGGCGCGGTGCCGGCGCAAACCACGCCCGCGCCCGGCAACTACAGCGACAAGATCACCGCGACGATCAGCTTCTAGCGGGAATGGCGGGCGGTCAGAACGTGACGGTCCATGCGGGCGGCGCGCCCGTGCCGACGCTGCGCGGCGCCGATCGCAGGTCGGGCAGCGGTGCGTGGCTCAGCACGAACGGCGTGCCGTGCACACAGCTGACGCTCGGCATGTCGGCGTCGGCGGCCCCCCGTGCGCCCGAACCGATCGTGCAGATTTCCGGAATGATGAGACTGACGCGCAGCGGAATCGACGGTTCCGCTGCGTGCGCGAGCGACCCTGTGCCCAGCACCGCGAGCGCGAGCGCACCGCGTCTGATTTGGCCGGCTGTCATCGTGCGGCCCTCCTTCGTGCATCCATTCAGCATATGCGCGAATTATCGGCGTACGCACGGAAAACTTGAAGCCGCGCGCACGCGATCCGGCCCCGCTGAAACGGTCAGCGTGCGGCGGCGAACCCGCCGAAGAACGCACGTGCGTTCGCATCGAGGCTGTCGAGGTGATAGCCGCCCTCCTGCACGATCACCGTCGGCAACCCGAGCCCGCCGATCGCACCGCCGAGCCGCCCGAACCCGTCGGTCGTGACGGCAACCTGCGATTGCGGATCGTCCTTGTAGATGTCGAAGCCGAGCGCGAGCACGAGCGCATCGGGCTGGAACCGCGCGAGCGCGCGCAACGCGTCGTCGAGCCGCGCGAAGAATGCCGATTCCGGCGAACCGTGCGGCATCGGCAGGTTGAGGTTGAACCCGTCGCCGGCGCCCGCCCCCGTCTCTTCCTCATAGCCCGCGACGACCGGGTAGAAGTTGGTCGGATCGCCGTGGATCGATACGTACAGCACATCGTCGCGGCCGTAGAAGATCTCCTGCACGCCCTGCCCGTGGTGCATGTCGGTGTCGAGGACCGCCACGCGGCGATGGCGGCCCAGCAGCGACTGCGCGGCGATCGCCGCATTGTTCAGGTAGCAGAAGCCGCCGGCCGCATCGCGGCGCGCGTGATGACCGGGCGGCCGGCACAGCGCGTAGGCCTCGCGTGCGCCGTCGTTGACGTCCGCTGCGGCCGCGAGCGCGTCCTGCGCGGACCAGTACGCAGCGCGCCACGTGTTCGCACCGACCGGGCAACTGCCGTCGGCGAGGTAGCGCGCGGCTTTCGCGAGCACGCCGCGCAACGGGTTCGGGTCGCGCACGAATACGTTCGACATCACTTCGTCGCCCCAGTCGTCGGGCATCTGCTTCCAGTCGCGGTGCGCCTCTTCGAGAAAGCGCAGGTAGTTCATGTCGTGCACGGCCGCGATCGGCGCGGTGCCGCGGTCGGCCGGCTCGCGCACGTCGAAGTCGAGCGCACGCACCGCCGCGACGAGCCGGGCCGCGCGTTCGGGCACTTCCTGCGGCTCGCGCATCTGGCCGCGCGACAGGTAGCTGCGCGGATGGTGCAGCAGTTGTTCGGGATGGAAATAGGTTTTCATCGTTCGTCCTCGTCGATTCGCCGCGTCACGCATCGTGCGCGGTGGCCGCCGCTTCGACGCGCGCTGCGATGCCTGCGCGCGCCAGCACCGCATGGAGCAGCACGTTCGTGCCGCGCGTCACGTCGTCGGGCAGCGCGTCCTCGGCCTCGTTGTGCGACAGGCCGTCGACGCACGGGATGAACACCATCGCGGTCGGGACGCGGCGCGCGAGCAGGATTGCATCGTGGCCGGCGCCGCTGACGATCCGCTCGTTCGTGTAGCCGAACGCTTCGGTTGCCTGCGCAACCAGTTCGACGCAGTCACGGTCGAACGGTGTCGCCGGGCTGCGCCAGCAGGTATCGATCGCGACCCGCACGCCGCGCGCGGCAGCGATGCGTGTGCACGCATCGCGCAGGTCGCGCTCCATCGCGTCGACTTCGGCATCGTCGTGATGACGCAGGTCGACCGTGAACGTCAGGTCGCCGGCAATCGTGTTGCGCGACGCGTTGCGGATCCCGACCTGCCCGATCGTCGCGAGCCCGCGCGGCGCATAGCCGGCGACGATCCGTTCGAGTTCGAGCGCGATCTGCGCGCTCGCGAAGCATGCGTCCTTGCGATACGGCATCGGCGTCGTCCCCGCATGCGCGGCCACGCCCGTCACCGTCACGTCGAGCCAGCGGATCGCCTGCCCGCCCGTGACGATGCCGATCGTCGTACCGTTCGCTTCGAGCACGGGCCCCTGTTCGATATGCGCTTCGAAATATGCGTCGACCGCGCCGCCCGTTGCGCGCGTACCGCGATAGCCGCACGCGTCGAGTGCCGCGCCGAGCGCGACGCCGTCGGCGTCCTGCGTCGCGAGGGCCTCGTCGAGCGGCAACGCGCCCGTGGACACGGCCGAACCGAGCATCGCCGGCGCAAAACGCGCACCCTCCTCGTTGGTCCAGGACACGATCTCGAGCGGCTTGCCGGTCGCGATTCCTGCATCATTCAGCGTGCGCACGAGTTCGAGCGCGGCGAGCACGCCGTAGACGCCATCGAAGCGGCCGCCTTCGGGTTGCGTGTCGAGATGGCTGCCGATCAACACGGGCGCCGCTTGCGCATCGGCGCCGTCGCGCCGCGCGAACAGGTTGCCGACGGCATCGACGCTCACCGCCATTCCCGCGTCGCGGCACCATTGCGCGAACAGGTCGCGCCCACGCCGGTCGTCATCGGTAAGCGCGAGGCGCCGCACGCCGCCGCGCGGCGTCGCGCCGACGCGCGCCATGTCGGCCAGGCTCTGCCACAAACGGGCGCCGTCGATTTCCAGCAGGTCTTTCATGTGCACTCCGGATGAATTCGTTCGTTGAAGTTCAGTGCGAGCCGAGCGCTTCGGCGGCGGCCGGTTGCGCCGCCCGGCGCGCGTCGAGCGCGACGATGCAAAGCAGCGAAACGCCGGCGAGACACGTGTAGAACACCGCGAGCGGCCACCATTGGCCGGCGAAGCGATGCGCGAGCCACGTGCCGACGAGCGGCGTCAGGCCGCCTGCGATCGCGCCGCAGATCTGATACGCAAGCGAGATCGCCGAATAGCGCACGTGTGCGGGGAATACGTCGCTGACGAAGCCCGCGATCACCGAATAGAAGCCCGCCATGCAGACGACGGCGAGCGCGATGCCTGCAATCAGCGACGCGGACGTGCCGCCCTGCACGAGCATGAACATCGGATACGGCGACAGCATCGCGAGCAGCGCCGCAATCTTCAGGAAGCGCGCGCCGCCGATCCGCTCGGCGGTCCATGCGGCGATCGGTTGCGCGATGAACTGGATGATTGCGACTGCGAACAGGCTGTCGAGGATCAGCGAGCGCGAGACGCCGACGTACTGCGTCGTGTACGCGATCATGAACGTGTTGGTGAAATAGACGCCCGCGATGCCGATCGTGTTCGCGCCGATGCAGAGCAGCACGAGCCCCGACGCGGAACGGAACACTTCCGCGACCGGCAGCTTCACCGTGCGGTTGGTTGCCTTCACCCGCGCGAATTCCGGCGATTCGTTCACGCCGAGCCGGATCAGGATGCCGACCACGAGCAGGACCGAACTCGCGAGAAACGGCAGGCGCCAGCCCCACGCGAGGAAGTCGGCCTTGTCCATCGACGTGACCGCGCGAAACGCGATCAGCGACAGGATCAGCCCGGCCGGGCTGCCGAGCTGCGCGAACGACGCGAAGAACGTGCGGCGCCCCTGCGGCGCATGCTCGCCCGCCATCAGCACCGCGCCGCCCCATTCGCCGCCGACCGCGATCCCCTGCACGACGCGCAGCGCGACGAGCAGCACCGGCGCGAGCATGCCGACCTTCGAATAATCGGGCAGCAGCCCGACGCACACGGTCGCGACGCCCATCATCATCAGCGTCGTCATCAGCGCCTTCTTGCGGCCGATGCGGTCGCCGAGGTGACCGAAGATCACGCCGCCGAGCGGCCGCGCGAAGAAGCCGACCGCGAACGTCGCGAACGACGCCATCGTGCTGACGAAGCGGTCATGCGACGGGAAATAGAGTTCGCCGAACACGAGCGCGGCGGCGGTCGCGTAGATGTAGAAGTCGTACCACTCGATCATCGTGCCGATGAACGCGGCCGTCGCGGCGCGTCCCGGCTGGCGGGCGGAAGGAAGGGACTGGGTCATGCGGGCTCCTGACGCGCGCCGCTGCGGGCGACGCGCAATATCGTGTGACGGCCGTCTGTCGCGGCCTCGCGCCGCACGCTGCGGCACCCCTCCTTTATCGGCGACCGCAAATCATTAGTCAAATTTCAAGTTATTATTCGCTGCATAAATTCAACTAATGACTACCCTGACGCCTCGCCCGGAGACCCGATGCGCCCCGACCTCGCCCCGTTCCTGAACGACCGACTCGACTGGAACCTGTTGCGCACTTACCTGGTGATCATGCAGGAGCGCAGCGTGAGCCGTGCGGCCGCGCGCCTGCACGTGACGCAGCCGGCCGTGAGTCAGGCGCTGCGGCGGCTCGAGGAGACGCTCGAACGCCGGCTGATCGAGCGGCGCGGCGCGCACTTCGCGCCGACGCCGGCCGGCGAAGCCGTGTACCGGATCGCGAGCGACATCTACGGCGGCATCTCGCGCCTCGAAACGGAAATCGACGACAGTACGGCCGACCTGACCGGGTCGATCCGGCTGCTGACGGTGAGCCGCATCGAATCGCCCGTCTACGACGAATTCCTCGCGGAATTCCACCGCGCGTATCCGCGCATCGACCTGCAGATCGAAGTGATGCGCTCGTCGGACATCCTGTCGTCGCTGCTGCAGAAGACGGCCACGGCCGGGCTCGGCCTGTGCCGTACGCCGCACGACAAACTGGAGATGCGCTGTTTCCTGCGCCAGCGCTATGCGATCTACTGCGGCCGCCATCACCGGCTGTTCGGGCAGACGCAACTGCGGATGGACGATCTGCTCGCGGAGAATTTCGTGTCGTTCACGAGCGACCAGATCGGCGACAGCCTGTCGCCGCTCACCGTGTTCCGCGATCAGAAGGGTTTCACGGGGCGCATCGTCGCGTCGTCGCCGAGCCTCGAGGAAGTGCGGCGATTGATCTTCGCGGGCTACGGGATCGGCTGCCTGCCCGAGCACATCGTGCGCGACGACATCGCGCAGCAGCGGCTGTGGCGGCTGCCGCCCGACGACGGGCTCGTCGATGTCGACGTGTTCCTGCTGTGGCACCGCGACCGCAAGATGAATGCGGCCGAGCATGCGTTTCTCGACGCGATGGAACGCTGCATGCAGCGCTATTCGCTCGCGCAGCGGCTGGGGAAGTAACGGCGCGAATGCGCCGAAGGAAAGCGCCGGGCGCACACGGCCCGGCGCGTCGCACGCGTCAGAAGCGATGCACGATGCCGAGCTGCACGCCGCGCGCATTCGCGCCCGGATACGCAAGCGGCAAGCCGGGGTTCGCCGCGCCTGCGAGCGTGTAGCCAGCCTGGTTGCGGTTGCGCAGGTACGACAGCGCGCCGTAGAAGCTCGTGCGCTTCGACAGGTCGTACTCGTACATCAGCCCGAGCTGCTCCGCGTTGTTGCCCTGCGACGACTGGTCGTGCAGATACGCATAGCCGAGCGCGATGGTGTTCGCCGGGTTGAACTGGTATTTGACCGACAGCCCGTACACGCGCGAATCGATCCCGAAGTCGGCCCACTTCACCGCCGAGAAGCCGCCGTACACGGTGGCCTTGCCGATCTCGTAAGACGCGCCGGCCATGATCGTGCGATCGGTCGTGGCCGCCGTCGCGTTCTTCAGCCACTGGCCCGCGACGAACGCGCCGAACGGCCCGTGTTCGTAGGTCAGATCGAACTGCTGGCTGGAACCCGCCGAGCGCACGCCGCCCGCGTCGCCGAATCCGAAGTACATCCCGCCCTGGAAACCCGCGATCTCCGGGCTCTGGTACGACAACGTGTTGCTCGTGCGGAACGCGAACACGGTCAGGTTGTCCATGCCGGACGCCTGCGTGACACCGCCGAACGCGTCCTGCCCGCCCTGGTCGTTGAACAGCGGCGAATTCTGGCGGCCCGCACGCACCTTGCCCCACTGCCCTGCGAGGCCGACCCACGCCTGCCGGTTGAACATGCTGCCCGCACTCGCGAGCGAGCCGTCATTCGGGTTGAAGCCGTTTTCCAGCGCGAACTCGATCTTCTGCCCGCCGCCGATATCCTCGCCGCCCTTCAATCCGAACCGGCTGCCCCACTGGCCGCCCGAGTTGATCGCCGCCGTATAGCCGTTGCCCGTATTCACGTACTGCGCGAATTCGTCGATCACGCCGTACAGCGTCACGCCGTCCTGCGCGAGCGCGGTGCCCGATCCGGCGAGGCAGGCAACCGCGACCGTCATGCGAAGCCCGGCGTGCACCGGCCGCACGCTGCAATCTCTGCCGCGCGCTTCAATTTGTTTAGTCATACTATTCAATAGTCCAGGAATGAAACGACACCGGGCGCGGTGTGCATGCCGCACCGGTATCGCGGGATACGGGATCGTGTTGACAGAGCCGGGCGCAGGCTGCGCCGGGCTCGACGCTCAGGCCGGCGGCTTGCCGGCCCGATGCGCGAGACGTGTCGTCAGTGGTGCACTTCGCCGCGTTCGAGCGGCAGGATCAGGCGTTCGGGGATGCTGCGACGCGACGCGCGCGCGCCGATGTAATACAGCACGGCCGGCACGATCAGCCCGAGAATCCACGAGATGTCGGTGCCGCCAAGGGCATCGACGAGCGGCCCCGTGTAGATGTGCGTCGACATGAACGGCAGCTGCACGAGGATGCCGACCACGTAGATCGTGATCGCCATCGCATTCCAGCGGCCGTAGCGGCCGTCCGGATCGGACAGCGCCGGCACGTCGTAGCGCGAGCGCGTGAAGCAGTAGTAGTCGACCAGGTTGATCGCGCTCCACGGCGTGAAGAACGCGAGCAGGAACAGGATGAACGCGGTGAACTCCTTCAGGAACGAATGACGGCCCGCAAGCGCGATCAGCGTCGATACGCAGATCATCCCGAAGATGTACACGAGGCGGCTCTTCGACGACACCGCGCCCTTGCCGCGGAAGCCGCTGACGATCGTCGCCATCGACATGAAGCTGCCGTATGCGTTGAGCGCCGTGACCGTCACCTTGCCGAACGCGATGCTGAAGTACAGCAGTGCGGCCACGGCGCCCGTCGAGCCGAGCCCGACGATATACGCGACCTCATGGTGTGCGAACTGGCCGCCGGCCAGTGCGGCCGCGAACACGCCGAACACCATCGCCGCCTGCGCACCGATCACCGAGCCGAGGCCAACCGCGAGGAACGTCGCGACCGACGACGTCGAGCGCGGCAGGTAGCGCGAATAGTCGGCCACGTACGGACCGAACGCAATCTGCCACGACGCGGACAGCGACATCGACAGCAGGAAGCTCGCGAGCGAGAAATGGCGGTTGGCGAGCAGCGCGCCGACATCGTGGTTCGCGAACAGCTGCGTGAACATGTAGACGAACGCGACGATGCCGACCACGCTCGCGATCCGGCCGACGAAGTGGATCGCGCGATAGCCGAACACGGTCAGCACGACGATCACGGCTGCGAACAGCAGGATGCCGGCTGCGTCGTCGACGTGCAGCAACTGCGCGACGGCCTGCCCGGCCAGCACCGAGCCGCTGGCGGAGAAGCCGATGTACATCAGGCACACGAGCACGATCGGGATCATCGCGCCGTACACGCCGAACTGCACGCGGCTCGAGATCATCTGCGGCAGCCCGAGCTGCGGCCCCTGCGCGCCGTGCAGCGCCATCACCGCGCCGCCGACGAGCTGGCCGAGCAGCAGCGCGACCAGCGACCAGAACACGTCGCCGCCGAGCACGACCGCGAGCGCGCCCGTGACGATGGCCGTGATCTGCATGTTCGCGGACAGCCACAGCGTGAACTGGCTCAGCAGGCCGCCGTGTCGCTCGGCATCGGGAATGAAGTCGATCGAGCGTACCTCGATCAGTCCGCCGGCTTTTCCACTGGAATTCGTTGACACGAGTCAATCTCCAAAATACTCAGGACCACACATGGTTTAAACGGGACAGGATGCTGCGAGCCGCCCTTTCGGCTCTGCGGGTGCGGGGCGCCGTGGATCGCCGGCATGCGCCACGCACGCACGGTCTGCACGCTGGCGCGCAAGCGGCACGACGTGCGCCGACATTGCCAGCGGATAATCTTGTATATACAACTTGCGAGATATCGGTGATTACCCGGTATCGACCGGCTTTCGAAATTGTCCGAATAATCGCGACACGGCCGGTCGTTTTGCCGCAAGCCGGACGTCGGAAAAATGAAAGGTCAGGTGGCGGCCGGCGGTGCCTGATCGGGCGCCGCCGTCATGTCGCCGGCGGGGAGCAGGTTCAGCATGCGCCGTGCGGCCTCGATGTCGCGCCCGTGCAGCCATTCGTCGTAATCGTCATGGCGCAGGATCACGACGCCTCGTTTCTCGTCGCCGGGCCGATGCATCCGCGCGAACAGCGGGTGATCGTCGGCGTTTACCGTGAGCATCGTCATGCCGATGCATGCGCGCCCGTCGCTGTCTTCGTAGCGGCGCCAGATACCGGCGACGCAGTACGGCTGCCAGCCGTCGACGCCGATCCGGTGCCACACATTGCGGCCGGTTTCGTAGCACGGCTCGCAGATCCAGCGCACCGGAATCAGGCAACGCTGGCCATTGCGCCAGGCCTTGCCGTAGAGCCGCGACGAGCCGACCGTTTCCGTGCGCGCGTTCACCGTATCGAGCTTCTTTTTCTTCCGGCCGTGCTCGTCGAGCCGCTCGGGTTGCATGAATTTCGGCCAGAAACCGAACACGGCCCCCACGACCGCAAGGCTGTCGCCTTCGGCGCATGCGACCGGTGCCGCGTAGTCGGGATACACGTCGGGTGCCCACGGGTCGCGGCGATACAGATCGCCGATGCCGATCTTCAGTTCGCTGATGCCCGGGTCTTCGCCCGGAGCGCGGTAGTGAGTGCACACGGCTCGGCTGACGATGGAAGCAATGTTTCCATCGTAGATCAGCGAGCACGCCGCCATTGATCTATTGTTTTGTATGACGAAACAGTTTTACGGATCGCGTGAAGTGCCACGATCGGGACAACGCATGCCGTCAGGTGCTCGAGCCGACCCGGAGCGTGAGGATTTCATCGCCGGCCTCGTCCAGCTGCCCGGTCGGAATCCAGCCGAGATGCCGGTAGAACCCGTACGAGCGCGACGCGGGGTCGGTCGAACAACCGAGAAACAACGACGTGAAGCCGCTTGCCGCGAAATCGTCGATCACGCGCCGCAGCAGCCGCTTGCCGATCCCCGCCCCTTCGTACGCAGGCAGCATCGCGAGCACGACGATCTCGCCCGAACCGGTGTCGCCGAAGCAGTAGCCGACCATGGTTCCGTTCGCAAAGCAGGCATGGCCCGAAAACAGGCCGTCGCGAATTCCGGCGTCCCAGCTTTCGGCCGTGATGCCGAGATCGCGCAACTGCGCTTCCGTCAACGCGTTCTCGCGCGTCCGCCCGCGCAGTGCGATGCACGCGGCCGCGTCGCCGGGTACGGCCTTGCGCCAGATGAGGTCATCCATCGATCGAAGCTTCCCTGGTTTGCCGCCGGCGCGATGCATACAGGCAGATCAGTTCGAGTGCGATCGTCGCGCCGGCCAGCGATGTGATTTCCGCATGATCATACGGTGGAGACACTTCGACCACGTCCATGCCGACCAGATTGATGCCGTCGAGGTGGCGCAGGATCTCGAACGCCTGATGGCTCGACAGGCCGCCCGACACCGGCGTACCGGTGCCCGGCGCGAACGCCGGATCGAGACAGTCGATGTCGAACGTCAGGTACACCGGATGATCGCCGACGCGCTCGCGAATCCGTGCGGCGACCGCAGCCGGCGTCGACGCATGCACGCGGCGCGCATCCTGGATGTCGAATCCCATCGGCTCGTCGTTGGTCGTCCGGATGCCGATCTGCGCCGACCGTTCGGGCACGACCCACCCTTCCCGCGCCGCGTGCCAGAACATCGTCCCGTGATCGATGCGCTTCACGTCGCGGTCGGGCCACGTGTCGGTGTGCGCGTCGAAATGCACGAGCGACAGCGGGCCGTGCACCTTCGCATGCGCCTTCAGCAGCGGATACGTGATGAAGTGATCGCCGCCAAGCGTCAGCATCGCGCAGCCGCTCGCGAGGATCGCATCGGCATGCCGCTCGATCGCTCCCGGCACCGATTCGGGCTGGCCGAGATCGAACGCGCAATCGCCATAATCGACCGCAGCCAGCACGTCGAACGGATCGAACGACCACGGCCACGGGCGCTCCCATGCGATGCCCGTCGATGCGATCCGCAGCCCGCGCGGGCCGAATCGCGTGCCGGGCCGGTGCGACGCGGCGGAATCGAACGGCACGCCCGTGATCGCAAGATCGACGCCGTCGAGATCGCGGCTGAAGCGCCGGCGCATGAAGCTCGTCGCGCCCGCGAAGGTCGGTTCGGCCTGCGTGCCGTAGAGGCTGTCGCGCGTGAACGCGAAATCGTTCTGGCTCATCGTCGGAATCCTGTCTGAAGGGGGACACGGCCGCGCGGCTGGCGACCTCGAACCCGATTCTGCCCGCGCGGCATCCGACGAAAAATATGAACTAACATAAGCCAACTTCACGAAATGCGATGTATCGCCATGCTGACCCGACTCCGAGACATGGATCTGCAATTGCTGCGGCTCTTCCTGACGATCGTCGAGAGCGGCGGCTTCAGCGCCGCGCAAGGCACGCTCGGGATGGCGCCGTCCACCATCAGCACGCAGATGGCCAAGCTCGAGACCCGGCTCGGGTTCCGGCTGTGCGATCGCGGCAAAAGCGGCTTCCGGCTGACGCCGAAGGGCGAACGCGTGCTGCAGTCGACCCGCCGGCTCCTGCAGGCAATGGACGTGTTCACGCGCGATACGCAACACGTATCGGACACGATGCTGGGCGAGTTGCGCATCGGCCTGTCCGAGCGGCTCGCGCCCGACGTCGTCGAATCGATCGCAGCGGCCGTCGGCCGTTTTCGCGAACAGGCACCGGACGTGCTGATCGAGATGATTGCGATACCGCCCGACGAACTGGAGCGCCGGCTGCTGAAAGGCGAACTGCAACTCGCGATCGGCTATTTCTCCGGCCACCAGGCCGGCCTGCACTACGCACCGCTGTTCGTCGAACACCAGTCGCTGCATTGCGGCGCACGCCATCCGCTGTTTGCGAAAAAAAGCGTGTCGGTCAACGACATCGCGCGCACGAGCAACGTCGCGCGGCTCTACAAGACGAACACGTCGGGTGCGGCGCTGCGCAACGCGCAGCCGACCGCGTTTTCGGAAAACGTCGACGCCGACGTGATCTTCATCCTGTCCGGCGCGCATGTCGGCTTCCTGCCCGACCACGTCGCGGCGCCGTGGGTCGCCGCCGGAAAGATGCGCCGGCTGCTCGCGAGCAAGCTGAGCCATACGGTCGAATTCCAGCTCGCGACACCGAGGAACTGCGACGGCAGCGAAGCGCTGGATGCGTTCACCGCTGCGCTCGCCGAACAGTTCGGCGAGCTTGACGGGTGCGCAGGCGGATAGCCAGGCCGGCCCCCTGCCCGTGCCGCGTCAGGCGAGCCGGTCCGATGCGACGACGTGCACGCCCGGCCGCGCGTCGATCGCGGCATCGACCAGCGCACGCGCGATCCGCGACGCCGGATTCACGCGCCACTTCGCCGGCAGCATCGGCCCGGCGGCGTTCAGCGCGAACACGAACAGCCGCTCGCCGAACCTGAATTCGTCGCGGCTGCCGCCGATCAGGCCAGGCCGCACATACGTGAGCGACGCGAACCCGATACCCGCCAGCGCCTGCTCGACCTCGCCCTTCACGCGGTTGTAGAAGATGCGCGACGCGGCGTCTGCACCGAGCGCGGAATTCAGCACGTAGGTCGGCGTGCCGTGCCGGTGCGCGAGCCGCGCGACCGCGAGCGGATAGTCGTGATCGACGCGCCGGAAGGCCGCTTGCGAACCGGCGGCCCGCATCGTGGTGCCGAGCGTACAAATGACCGCATCGGGCCGCCACCCGTCGGCCGCGGCGGGCAACTGGTCGAAATCGACCTCCAGCGCGCGCATCTTCGGATGCGGCGACAGCGGCCGGCGCGCGAGGACGACCACCTGATCGACCCGCGAATCGGCGAGCGCGACTTCGAGGACGTGGCGTCCGACGAGTCCGGTCGCGCCGACGAGCAGCAGTTTCATGTCCGGTTCTTCCGTGAGGAGCCTGCGTTGGCGGGCCCGATGCGGCCCGGTTTCCGGCTATCGACATGATCGTCGGCCGACCTCGCGCCGACAACCTTCCCGCATCTCGAAAAATTACAGACCGCGCTCACTACATATCTCGAATTTACCCACGCCGGCTTCTGTTCGCAGGTTCACCGATGCAGCAATTCGTCGCACCTTTTCACGCATTTTCGCTATTTTCATCGCACCCTATCTCTAAAAACGTCGATTTATTCGATGTTTATACGACAAATAATGTCAAACAGTGCAAGAAAACGCATTCATTTTTCGTTGTTTTACATTACAAATACATTTCATTCTGTAAGATTCATCTCATTCTTTATCTCCTAATTCACCCGGGAACGCCCATCCAGCTGTCTTAATTCTTCAAGTCATCGTATCGCGGTGCGGCGTCCTCTTTTTTCCGAGACAGTCTATGAACCGCACTTTCCGTACGATCTGGAACGACGCACTGGGCGCCTGGGTCGCCACCTCCGAAACCACCCGCGCCAACGGCAAGAAAACCTCGAGCAAGGTCTCGGCTTCCGCACGCGTTGCCGCCACGTTCTCCGTCGCCGCCGCCGCCCTGATCCCCCTCGACAGCCTCGCCTACGTCTCCGTCGGCGGCGACACCGGCTACCCCTGCTCCGGCACGTGGGCAGCCTGCGCCGACTACTGGTCCGTCGCGATCGGCGATGAAGCCACGGCGACGCAAACCGGCAACCGCGCCGGCGCAACGACGGCCAGTTTCCTGACGTCGGTCGGCTCGCGCTCGAAGGCAACCGGCGGCACCTATGCCGCGGCCTTCGCTGCCGAGGCCAACGCCACCGGCGAAGGCTCGCTCGCGATGGGCGGCAAGTCCACCGCATCCGGTCACGGCGGCGTCGCCGTCGGCTACCGGTCGAACGCAAGCGTCGCCAACGCGGTCGCGCTCGGCCAGGGTTCCATCGCCGACCGCACCGGTTCGGGCACGGAGCGCTTCTCCGACGCGGCCGTCGCATCGAACGGCGTCGTGTCCGTCGGCAGCGCCGGCGCGGAACGCCAGATCACCCGCGTCGCCGGCGGCACGCAGGACACCGATGCCGTCAACGTCCGGCAGCTGGCCGCCGTCGACGCAGCGGCATCGACCGGCCTCACGTCGCTGTCGACCGGGCTGAGCACGACCGGCACCACGATGACGTCGCTGTCGACGTCGGTCGCGACCGGCCTCACTTCGCTGTCGACGTCCACGTCGGCCGCGATCGATGCCGCGACCACGCGCTACTACAGCGTCAACGACGGCGGCACGGCCGGCGCGAACTACAACAACGACGGCGCCACGGGCCTCAACGCGCTCGCGGCCGGCGTGAACGCATCGGCAGCCGGCCAGGCGGACGTCGCAATCGGCGCGGGCGCGGCCAGCAGCAGCGGCTCGACCGGCGCCGGCAACGTCGCGATCGGCCAGGACGCCAGTGCGGTCACGACGGGCGGCGGCTTCGGCGTGATCGCGCTCGGCGCGGGCGCGAAGGCCGGCACGGGCGGCTACACCGGCGCCACCGCGATCGGCTACAACAGCTCGGCCACGGAGAACAGCATGGCCATCGGCGCCAACGCGTCGTCGAGCCACACGGGCACGGCACTCGGCCGTGCGGCGGAAGCCACCGCGCGCGGCGCGCTGGGCGCCGGCTCGTCCGCCGCCGCCACCGCGACGAGCGCACTCGCGCTGGGTGACCGCGCGACGAGTTCGGCCGCCACCAGCGTGTCGGTCGGCACGCAGGCCAACGCCAGCGCACAGGCTGCGAGCGCGATCGGCCCGCGTGCCATCGCGTCGGGCGCCGGTGCGGTCGCACTCGGTGCGAGCGCAACGGCTGCCGACGCCGGCGCGGTCGCACTGGGCTCAGGCTCCGTGACCGCGGCGGCCATCGGCACGAGCGGCGCGACGATCAACGGCACCGCGTACGATTTCGCCGGCACCGCCCCCGCCTCGACCGTCAGTGTCGGCGCGGCCGGCCGTGAACGTACCGTGACCAACGTCGCCGCAGGCCGGCTGGCCGAGAAGAGCACCGACGCCGTCAACGGCTCGCAGCTGAACGCGACCAACGTCGAACTCAGCACGGTCGGCTCCAATCTCGCGAGCCTGTCGACCTCGACCGAATCGTCGATCGCGTCGCTGTCGACGTCGACGTCGACCGGCCTCTCCAAGACGAACGACACGCTCACGTCGCTGTCGACCTCGACCGCCGACAGCCTGCGCATCGTCGACAGCAACATGGCTTCGCTGTCGACCGGGCTGAGCACGACCGACAACACCGTCGCATCGCTGTCGACCGCCACGTCCACCGGCCTGTCGACGACCCGCAACACGCTGGTTTCGCTGTCCACGTCGGCATCGACCGGGATCGACACGCTCGGCAAGAACCTGACGTCGCTGTCGACCGCAACGTCGACGACCGCCGGTTCCTTGTCCACCACGATCAGTACAACGAATGACAATCTGGTCTCGCTGTCGACCTCGACGTCGACCGGCTTCGTGTCGCTGTCGACCGGCCTGAGCACGACCAACGACACCGTCACGTCGTTGTCGACGTCGGCCTCGACCGGCTTGTCGACGACCAACAGCACGCTCGCGTCGCTGTCGACGTCCGCATCGACGGGCATCCACTCGCTGTCGACCGGCCTCAGCGCGACCGACAGCACGATGACGTCGCTGTCCACGTCGACCTCGTCGGGCCTCGGCTCGCTGTCGACGAGCATCAGTTCGGTCACCGTCAACACGACGAACCTCGGCAACAGCACGGCCGACGCGCTCGGCGGCGGCGCCACGTACGATCCGGCGACCGGGAAGATCACCGCGCCGTCGTACGTGACGTACAACAACGACGGCACGACGACGACCCACACCAACGTGGGCGACGCGATCGACAATCTCAACGCGAAGGGTGCGAAGTACTTCCACGCGAACTCGACCGAAGCCGACAGCCAGGCCACCGGCGCGAACAGCGTCGCGATCGGCCCGAACGCGGTCGCCAACCTCGACAACTCGGTGGCGATCGGCAACCGCTCGGTCACCGGCGCGGCCGTCGGCGTGTCGTCGTCGGCCATCGGCGACCTGCGTTTCGGCGCGTATGCGGGCGCGAACCCGTTCGGCGTGTTCAGCGTCGGCGCACCGGGCCAGGAACGCCAGATCCAGAACGTCGCGGCCGGCCGCGTGAGCGCCGACAGCACCGATGCGATCAACGGCAGCCAACTGCATGCGACCAACCTGAACGTCGCGTCGCTGTCGACCGGGCTCAGCTCGACGAACAGCAACCTCGCGTCGTTGTCCACGTCGACGTCGACCAGCATCGGTTCGCTGTCGACCGGCCTGTCGTCGACCAACGAAGCGCTGGGCTCGCTGTCGACGTCCACGTCGACGAGCGTGACGTCGCTGTCAACCGGCCTGTCGACGACCAACGACCGCGTGTCGTCGCTGTCGACCAGCGTGACGAACATCAACACGCAGATCAACAACCTGTCGACGTCGGCATCGCGCAACACGGGCATCACCGCGGACATGAACGGCTCGGGCACCGATGCGCCGACCGTCACGGCCGGCTCCAATTCGGTCGCGATCGGCGCGAACTCGAACGACGGTGGCCGCTCGAACGTGGTCTCGGTCGGCACCGCCGAACAGCAGCGCCAGATCGTCAACGTCGCACCGGGCACGCAGGGTACCGACGCGGTCAACCTGAACCAGCTGACGACGGCGACGGAATCGGCGAACCGCTACACCGACCAGCGGGTCGGCGCGATTCAGCAAGGCGTGAACGATCTCGCGCGCAACGCGTATTCGGGGATCGCGATCGCCGGCGCGCTCGCGGGCATGCCGCAGGTCGATCCGGGCAAGGTCGTCTCGGTCGGCGCCGGATTCGGCAACTACGGCGGCTATACGGCGATCGCCGTCGGCGGCAGCGCGCGGATCACGCAGAACACCGTGATCAAGCTCGGCGTCGGCACGGTGAACGGCTCGCGCATGATGGTCAACGGCGGCATCGGACATTCGTGGTGATGCCGCGCGGGCCGCAGCGGTACGTGCCGGCCCGCTCCGCCGCAAAACGGAAAAGCCCGTGAACGTCAGATCGTTCACGGGCTTTTTTCATCGGCGCAGTCGTGCCGGATCGCGTGCTACGCAGCGGCCGCTCGAGATGCGCGTGTTCGAACGTGGGCGTACTGGCAGGCTGGCCGTACCGGATCTTCGCGCCGAACACCATCTGTTTCGCTTCGGTGCCGGCGCCGGCGTCGTACGCCAGGTCGAACGTCGCGAGTTCGAAGGCGCTGCCGATCACGTCGCGCAATACGCGGCATGTCGCCCCCATCGCACGTTCGACGAAGAAACGCTGCACGTTGGCAGCGAGCTCCGGCCATGCGTCGAACCGAATCGCATCGTGCGGCCCGACGCGGCGGAACGTCATCCCGACAAACGTATAGGTCGGCGCCAGATAGCGGCCGGCGAGCGCGACGGCGTTCATGCCCGTAGCGCTGCTCAACAACCCATAGCCGAGCAGCCCGCATGCCGGCAGGCCGACCTTCAGGCCGATACCGGCCTCGACGGCGGTCAGGTCAGCAGGTTCGACGCGACGGCCAGCTCCTGCGCAGCCAGCACCGTGAAATCCGGATCGGCAAGCTGCTTCAGCCGGTGCGCACATTGCGCACCGGCGGCTCCGTTTCAGGCAAACCGCACGTCAGACGTGCAACGCATGCCCGAGCGCACGCAGCGCAGCCTCCTGCAGTGCTTCGCCCAACGTCGGGTGCGCGTGGATCGTACCGCCGATGTCCTCCAGCCGCGCCCCCATCTCCAGCGACTGCGAGAACGCGGCAGCCAGCTCCGACACACCGCGCCCGACCGCTTGCCAGCCGACGATCAGGTGGTTGTCGCGCCGCGCGACAACGCGCACGAACCCCTCGGTCGCCTGCAACGTCATCGCGCGCCCGTTCGCCGCGAACGGAAACGATGCGCTCAGGCAATCGACGCCGGCCGCGTGCGCATCGTCCGGCGACCAGCCGGCCGTCACGATCTCGGGATCGGTGAAGCACACGGCCGGAATCGACGCAGGCACGAACTGGCGGCGCCGGCCGGCAATCAGCTCGGCCACCATCTCGCCCTGCGCCATCGCGCGATGCGCGAGCATCGGCTCGCCCGCGACATCGCCGATCGCCCACACGTTGCGCATCGACGTCCGGCATTCGTCGTCGATACGCAGCGCACGGCCGTTACGATCGAGCTGCAGCGTCTCGAGCCCGAAGCCGTCGACGCGCGGCCGGCGGCCGACGGCAACCAGCACGCGATCGGCCGGCAGCGTCTGCTCCGCGCCGTCGGCGGCCTGCACGCGCACCGCGCCATGCTCCGCCAGCCCGAGCACCTTGTGGCCGAGCCACAGCCGGACACCGAGCCGCGCAAGCGAATCGGCAACCGGCCGCCCGAGTTCCGCATCGTACGCAGGCAGCACGCGCTCGGCCGCTTCGACGATGCTGACGTCGACGCCAAGCTTGCGATAGACGGTCCCGAGTTCGAGCCCGATATACCCGGCCCCGACGACGACCAGCCGCTTCGGCAGCGTCGCGGGCGACAATGCCTCGGTCGATGACACGACGTGCCCGCCGAACGGCATCGTCGGCAGTTCGACCGGCTCGGAACCCGTCGCGAGCAGCAGGTGTTCGCAACTGATCCGCACCGAGTGCCCGCCGGTGACGACGTCGACGGTCTTGCCGTCGACCACGTGTGCGTCACCATGCAGCACGCGCACGCCGTTCTTCTTGAGCAGCGCGCCGACGCCGCGCGTCAGCCGGTCGACGATGCCGTCCTTCCACGCGACGCTTTTCCCGATGTCGATCTCGGGCTTGTGCACGCGGATCCCGAGCGCGCCCTCTCCCGCATGACCGCACGCCTGTTCGAATGCGTCGGCCACGTGGATCAGCGCCTTCGACGGAATGCAGCCGATATTCAGGCACGTGCCGCCGAGCCGGTCGCGCTCGACCAGCACGGTCGGAATGCCGAGCTGGCCGGCGCGGATCGCGGCGACGTAGCCGCCCGGGCCGCCGCCGATGACGAGCAGTGTGGTGTGTTCGTTCTTCATCGCGCTCACTCCACGAACAGCAGTGCCGGGCGCTCGAGCACCGCGCGCACGGCCTGGATGAATTCGGCCGCATCCGCGCCATCGACGACGCGATGATCGAACGACGACGACAGGTTCATCATCTTGCGCGCGACGATCGCGCCGTCGCGGATCATCGGGCGTTCGACGATCCGGTTCACGCCGACGATACCCACTTCCGGATGATTGATCACCGGTGTCGACACGATGCCGCCGAGCGCGCCGAGGCTCGAGATCGTGATCGTCGATCCGCTCAGCTCGTCGCGCTGCGCGCGGTTCGCGCGCACCGCGTCGGCGAGCCGCGCGATTTCCGCCGAGATCGACCACGCGTCGCGCGCTTCGGCATGACGCAGCACCGGCACCGTAAGGCCGCCGTCCGTCTGCGTGGCAACACCCATGTGCACCGCGCCGTAGCGCGTGACGACGCCCGCTTCGTCGTCGAAGCGCGCGTTGATCTGCGGGAAGTCGCGCAGCGCGATCACCATCGCGCGGATCAGCAGCGGCAGCGGCGTGAGCTTGCCGCGCGTATCGCCGTAGCGGCGATTCAGTTCCGTGCGCAACGATTCGAGCTCGGTGACGTCGATTTCCTCGACGTAACTGAAGTGCGGGATGCGGCGCTTCGCTTCCTGCATCTTGCGCGCGATCGCACGCCGCAAGCCGATCACCGGCACTTCGGTTTCGTCGTTGCGTTCGTCGTAGCCGTGGGCGTGCGACGGTCGCGCCGCGCCGCCACCCGTGCCCGCATACGCATCGAGATCCGCATGCAGGATCCGCCCTGCTTCACCGGTGCCCCGCACATAGCGCAGCTCGATGCCCATGTCCCACGCGCGCTGACGCACGGCCGGCGACGCAAGCGGCCGTTCGCCCGGCGCGAGCGCCGCGCGCGGCTGCGTCGCAGGTTCCGCACGGCGCGGCTTCGCCGGAGCGTGACTCGCCACCGGCCGGACAGGCGGTTCGGCCGGCACGTCGGCCACCGGCTTCGACGGCGCCGCCGCGACCGGTGCGGTTTCCACCTTTGATTCTCGCACCGGTGCACCGGCCTTCAGGTTGCCGCCGCCTTCGACCTCGAGGCGAATCAGCTCGCTGCCGACCGCCATCATCTCGCCGATCCGGCCGCCCAGCTCGATCACCTTGCCCGTCACCGGCGACGGAATCTCGACCGCCGCCTTGTCGGTCATCACGTCGGCGAGCGGCTGGTCTTCCTTGATCATCTGCCCGACTTCCACGTGCCAGGCCACCAGCTCGACCTCGGCAATCCCTTCGCCGATATCCGGCATCTTGATGACATGAATCCCCATCTCACGCCTCCATCACGCGTCGCAACGCTTCACCGACCCGGGCCGGGCCCGGAAAGTACGCCCATTCCTGCGCATGCGGATAGGGCGTGTCCCAGCCCGTCGTGCGCTCGACCGGCGCTTCGAGGTGGTAGAAGCAGTGTTCCTGAACCAGCGAAACGAGTTCCGCGCCATAGCCGCAAGTGCGCGTCGCCTCGTGCACCACGACGCAGCGCCCGGTCTTGCGGACCGATGCGACGATCGTGTCGAGATCGAGCGGCCACAGCGTGCGCAGGTCGATCACCTCCGCATCGATGCCCGTCTCCTCGGCCGCGGCGAGCGACACATGCACGGTCGTGCCGTACGTCAGCACCGTCACGTCGTTGCCGGGCCGCACGATGGCGGCCGTATCGAGCGGCACCGTGTAGTAGCCCTCGGGCACCGCGCTTGCCGGATGCTTGAGCCACGACGTGACGGGCCGCTCGTGATGGCCGTCGAACGGCCCGTTGTACAGCCGCTTCGGCTCGAGGAAGATCACCGGATCGTCGTTCTCGATCGACGCGATCAAGAGCCCTTTCGCGTCGTACGGATTCGACGGCATCACCGTGCGCAGCCCGCACACCTGCGTGAACATCGCCTCCGGGCTCTGGCTGTGGGTCTGGCCGCCGTAGATGCCGCCGCCGCACGGCATCCGGATCGTCATCGGCGCGATGAACTGGCCGGCCGAGCGATAGCGCAGCCGCGCGCCTTCCGACACGATCTGGTCGGACGCCGGGTAGAAATAGTCGGCAAACTGGATCTCGCACACGGGGCGCAGCCCGTACGCGCCCATCCCGACCGCCGCGCCGACGATCCCGCCTTCGGAGATCGGCGCATCGAACACGCGCGACTTGCCGTATTTGTTCTGCAAGCCTTCGGTACAGCGGAACACGCCGCCGAAGTAACCGACGTCCTGCCCGAACACGACCACGTCGCTGTCGCGCCCGAGCATCACGTCCATTGCGGAGCGCAGCGCCTGGATCATCGTCATCGGCTGCGTCGCCGTATCTGTCTCGTGTTGCGCCATGATCACGCTCCCAGTTCCTGGCGCTGACGGCGCAGGTGCGCGGGCAGCTCCTTGTATACGTCGTCGAACATCGAGGCCGGCGACGGAATCCGGTCGTCGGCCAGCGTGCCGTATTTCTCCGCTTCCTTCTGCGCGGCGATCACCTCGGCTTCGAGCTCGGCCGTCAGCGCGTCATGGGCGCTGTCCGACCAGATGCCCTTCACGATCAGGTGGCGCTTGAAGCGCTCGATCGGGTCGCCGAGCGGGAAATGGGACCAGTCGTCGCTCGGCCGGTACTTGGTCGGATCGTCCGACGTCGAATGCGCACCCGCGCGGTACGTCACCCACTCGATCAGCGTCGGGCCCAGATTGCGACGCGCGCGTTCGGCCGCCCAGCTCGACGCCGCGTAGATCGCGAGGAAGTCATTGCCGTCGACGCGCAGCGACGCGATCCCGCAGCCGACGCCGCGCCCGGCGAAGGTCGTGCCTTCGCCGCCCGCGATCGCCTGGAACGTCGAGATCGCCCACTGGTTGTTGACGACGTTCAGCACGACCGGCGCGCGATACACGTGCGCAAACGTGAGCGCTGTGTGGAAGTCGGCTTCTGCCGTCGCGCCGTCGCCGATCCACGCGGACGCGATCTTCGTGTCGCCCTTGATCGCGGACGCCATCGCCCAGCCGACCGCCTGGATGAACTGCGTCGCGAGGTTGCCGGAAATGGAGAAGAAGCCGGCTTCGCGGTCCGAGTACATCACCGGAAGCTGGCGGCCCTTCAGCGGATCGCCTTCGTTCGACATCAGCTGGCAGATCATCCGCTCGAGCGACACGTCGCGCGCGATCAGGATGCTCTGCTGCCGGTAGGTCGGGAAGCACATGTCGCCGTCGCGCAGCGCCATCGCGTGCGCGGTGCCGATCGCCTCCTCGCCGAGGCTCAACATGTAGAAGGAGATTTTCTTCTGGCGCTGCGCGATCATCATGCGCGCGTCGAAAATGCGGGTCTTGAGCATCGCGCGCAACCCGGCGATCAGACGCGCATCGTCAAGATCGGGGGCCCACGGGCCGACGGCCTTGCCGCTGTCGTCGAGCACGCGCACGAGGCTGCGGGCGAGATCGGCGGTGTCCGCCGCGGCTACGTCGATCGGCGGGCGGCGGACTGCGCCGGCCGGCGATAGATGCAGATAGGAAAAGTCCGTCTTGCAGCCCGGGCGCCCAGTGGGCTCCGGCACATGCAGACGCAATGGCTCTGACAGGCTCATCGTGTCGTCTCCACGCTCGATTGTGTCTCACGCTGTTTGGGAACGCGCGGCCGGTTGCCGGCCTGCGCGCGGGCTGACGCGCGGATAGGCACGTCAACCTTGGAAATCTATGCCTTGCCGCGCCGGACGTCGATGCCCAAGCCGCTCGATTGCGGTGAGCAGATTTGCCATGGCGGGTACGGGATGGCCAGCGGGCAGGGTTGCCGCGGCGGGCGGACCCGCGTTGCCGTGCGGCTTCGAGCCGGGTCCGGGCTGGAATGCGCGGGCGGCCGCGGTCGCTACCGGATGCGTCGGACGAAATCGGCGGCCGGCCCCGCAGCGGGACACAGCCGGTCCCGGGCGGGATGCCGCGCCCGGAGGATCGCGATCGATCGGGCCCGCGTCATGCCGGTCACGCGCCGAGGCGCTTCACGTGAACGCAACGCGCGCTGGCCGGGGGCATGCGTCCCCGCATCCCCCGGCGCCTGTCGGCTTTCAGTGGCGCCCAGCGGGCGTGAACACGCCGCGAAAGCGCATCTTCCCCGACGCAAGACGGTCGTACGCTTCGGTGGCCTGGTCGAGCGCAAACGTCTCGACGATCGGCTTGACCTTGCCCCTGGCGGCAAGCTCGAGCACCTCGCTCAGGTAGCGCAAGCCGCCGTGCGTCGACCCGATGACCTGCTGACGCATCATGTGGAACGGTTTGCGCTGCGACGCGATCGAGAATGGCTTGCTGAAGTCGAGCCCGCAGAGGATCACCCGGCCGTCGACCCGCAATCCGGCCATCGCTTCCTCTGCAGTACTGAACTCGTTGGTCGTGACGAGCAGCACGTCCGCACCGCCCGCCTCGCGAAGTTCCGCGCCGTTTGCGACGACCTGGTCGGCGCCCAGCCGGATCGCCAGGTCGCGCTTGTCCGCCGAGTGCGTGATCGCGATGGTCTCGAAGCCGCACGCGCGTGACAGTTGCAGCGCCACGTGCCCCAGTCCGCCGATGCCGAGCACGGCGACCTTCTCGTGCGGTTGCGGCGCCGCATCGCGCAAGCCGCTCCACGTCGTATAGCCGGCGCACATCATCGGCGCGGCATCGACGTACGTCAGCCCGTCGGGCAACAGCACCGTCCCTTCCGCCGCCACGGCGATGTACTCGGCATGTCCGCCCTGCGACGCAAACCCGGTGGTCCGCGGCGTGTCGCAGTTCACGGCCGTCTGGCCGGAGAGCGGGCGATTCTCGCGACAGTACGCGCAACGACCGCATGCGGACTGCACCCATGTCGTGCCGATCCGGTCACCCACCCTGCGCGCATGCACGCCCGCGCCCACTTCGACGATTTCGCCGACGACCTCGTGGCCGGGCGTCTGCGGGTAAATGTCGCCGCCGAAGCCTTGCGTGGCCCAGACGTCCGTGTAGCACATCCCGGACGCATGAACCTTCACCAGCACCTGCCCCGGCCCGGCTACCGGAACCGGCACTTCCTGCACTTCCCAGGGCCGATTGGCGCCAGTCATCACGACCGCCTTCATCTTCATTGCTTGCTCCTTGTTCAACCGAACGTAGGGTTCATTGCGCAGCCCGTCAGCCCGCGCAGCCGCTGCGTCGCCGCGACCGCGGCCGCGGCCGGCCGTCGCGATGACGAACGCCCTAGTCTAGAAAAGGCGCATTATCATGACAATCTCGCCAATCTTTACGTCCAGATGAATTCAGCTCATCAATTGAAAAGCGGCGATCTGTTCTCGCTCAACGTGTTCCTTGTCGCGGCAACGCACCTCAGCTTTCGCGCGGCATCGATCGAGCTCGACGTCACGCCGTCGGCGATCAGCCATTCGATCAAGAGCCTCGAGCAGCGCCTGGGGGTTCGCCTGTTCAACCGCACGACCCGCAGCGTGTCGCTGACGGATGCCGGCGAGCGGCTCGTCGAGAAGCTCCGCCCCGCGATTTCGTCGGTTGCCGACGCGATGCTCGCGGTCGACGGAATGCGCGACACGCCCAGCGGCACCGTGCGCATCAACGCCAGCGAAGGCGCGATCCGCATGGTGCTGAAGCCGGTGCTCGCGCGCTTCCTGCGCGACTATCCGCAGGTCCATCTCGACATCGTGACCGACGGGACACTCGGCGACATCGTCGCCGGCGGATTCGATGCGGGGATCCGGCTGGCCGAGGCCGTGCCGCAAGACATGATCGCGGTGCGCGTGTCCGAACCGGTGCAGTTCGCCGCCGTCGCGTCACCGGCCTATTTCGCCGCGCGCGGGCGCCCCGCCGTGCCGCAGGATCTGCATCGACACGACTGCATCCGATTTCGATTCGACAGCGGCGCGATCTACCGCTGGGAGTTCGAGCGGCGCGGCGTCGTCGAAACGGTGAATGTCGGCGGCCCGCTCACGCTGACCGATCAACCGTTGATGGTCGACGCCGCGATCGACGGCATCGGGATCGCGTTCGTGCCCGATCATCTCGTCCGCGCTGCGCTCGACGACGGACGGCTCGAACGCGTATTGACCGACTGGTGTCCGGTCATGCCGGGACTGTGCCTGTACTACCCCGGGCATCGTCATGTGTCCGGCGGGCTGCGTGCGCTGATCGAGACGTTGCGGGTTCGATCGGCGGGCGCCGATCCGGCACTTGCGCGGTCGGGGCAATGAACCGCACGCACACCTAACGATGCCCCACATCCAGCATGTAGCCTTCCCCGCGAATCGTACGAATCAGGCGCGGCTCCTTGATGTCCTCGCGCAACTTCTGACGCAAGCGTGATATCTGCACGTCGATGCTGCGGTCGAACGTGTCGATCGACTTGCCGCGAGCGGTATCCATCAGGTATTCGCGGCTCAGCACACGCCCCGGCGCGGCAAGGAAGGCGTTGAGCAGGCGAAACTCCGCGTTCGACAACGGAATGACCGTATTGTCGGCAGCAATCAGGTGACGGCCGATTTGATGCAGCCGCCATCCGGCGAAGCGGCTTTCCTCCTGCGCCCGCGTCCGGCCTTGCGTTTGCGCGCGTACGCGGCGCAGGATCGTCTGGATGCGCGCGACCAGTTCACGCGGCTCGAACGGCTTGACGATGTAGTCGTCGGCCCCCAGTTCCAGCCCCACGATCCGGTCGGTCATCTCGCCGCGCGCGGTCAGGATGATCAATGGAATTTCCGAAGTCGCACGAATCTCGCGGCAGAGATTGAGGCCGTCGTCGTCCGGCAGCATCAGGTCGAGCACCACGAGATCGAAGCCGCCCTCGCCGAGCGCGAGATGCATTTCCGCGCCGGTGCCGGCTTGCTCGGTCGTCATGCCGAAGTCTGCAAGGCAGTCGCACAACAGGCTGCGAATCTGCGAGTCGTCGTCGACGACGAGAATACGAATCGCTTTGTTCACGGCGTCTTGTCTCCGATGTTGCGGCGGTGAGGTGTGCCCCGCACTCATTATTGCCCGCCAATATAAGGGCTATTTGCACGAATTGTTGCGGCCTTGAAATAATTGCCCCCGCACCTTGTCCCGCAAGGTCATGCGGAGAAATCGGGACGCCTGACGAGGATTCACGTCATGGATAACCCGCCCGGTATTTTCCCGGAGACGCGCTCCCGCGCGTCGTCCGCCTGTGCCGCCCCGTCTGGTTTTGCGCGTCGTGCCGCGATATTGCCCAACCGGAAAGACTTTGTGTCAGCGCGGATACAAAGCCGATATGAAACAGAAATGCCCGGGTTTTAACGTGGCTCCCAAGTCATCTCGACGCAGGAGACACGCGGGACATGAACTACGCACAACCCAAGCCACCGGTCCGGCGCATTGGCGGCATCGCCTTCGTGGTCGGATTGCACGCGGCGATCGTCTACGCATTGCTCACCGGTCTCGCGACGAAAGTCGTGGACGTGATTCGTCAGCCGATCGAGACGCGAATCATCGAAGAGATCAAGCCGCCGCCCCCACCACCGCCACCGAAGCGGATCGCGCCGCCACCGCCGAAGCACGTCGCACCGCCGCCGCCGTTCGCGCCGCCGCCCGACGTGCATGTCGCCGCGCCTCCATCGCCGAACGCGATCGCCACGCAGTCGGCCACGCCTGCGCCGTCAGCCCCCGTCGCGCCGCCGGCGCCGCCCGCCGCTGCCGCGCCGGTGTCGACGAGCGTCGGCGTGGTGTGTCCCAACTCGACACAAGTCCGCGCCGCGATTCGCTATCCGCGTGAAGCGCTCAAGGACAACCTGACCGGCGACGTCGTCGTGACGTTCGTGGTCGGCACCGACGGCAACGTCAAGGACCTGAGCGTGACCCAGTCAGCCGCGCCCGTTCTCGACAGGGCAGCAGAAAACGCCGTTCGACAGTTCCACTGCGTCGCTCAGGGCGAGGAAGTCCGCGTGCAAGTGCCCTTCTCTTTCAAGCTCGATTGAAGGCGCCCGCGACCGCCGTTCCTTTTTTCATGCCAACGCATTTCAGGAGACATTCATGATCAACCGTACCCGCAAGGCCGCCTTGGTGACGGCCCTGTTCCTCGCGGCCAGCGCCGCCCACGCCGCCACCGATACGGTGACGAACCCCTACGGCCTCGATGCGCTCTGGAAAGGCGGGGACTTCATCGCGCGCGGCACGCTGCTCATTCTGGTCGTCATGTCGATGGGCAGTTGGTACATCATCGTCGCGAAACTGCTCGAGCAAACGCGGGTGCTGCGCCGCGCGAAGGCGGCAGAGAAGGGTTTCTGGAAGGCGGCCAATCTCGGCGAAGGCACGCGTCAACTGGACACCGGCAGTCCGTTCCGCTTCATCGCCGAAACAGGCCTCGCAGCATTCGACCACCACGAAGGCGCGCTGCTCGAACAGGTCGACCTCAACCATTGGGTCGCGGCCGCCATCGAGCGAGCGACCACGTCAGTCTCGAGCCGCTTGCAGGACGGCCTCGCGTTTCTCGGCACCGTCGGTTCGACCGCGCCGTTCATCGGCCTGTTCGGCACGGTGTGGGGCATTTATCACGCGCTGACTGCCATCGGCATCGCGGGCCAGGCCTCCATCGACAAGGTCGCGGGGCCGGTCGGCGAAGCGCTGATCATGACCGCGATCGGCCTGGCCGTCGCCGTGCCTGCCGTGCTCGGCTACAACTGGCTCGTGCGCCGCAACAAGGCCGTGATGGAACGCGTGCGCGGGTTTTCGACGGAACTGCACATCGTCATCCTGACCGGCACGACCACGGCCGGGGCCGCCGCCGCGACCAAGGCCGCTGCCCTCTCCCGCGTGGGGTGAACCATGGCCATGACCACAGGATCCCGCGACGGCGACGATCACGACGAGACCATGTCGTCCATCAACACGACGCCACTGGTCGACGTGATGCTGGTGCTGTTGATCATCTTCCTCATCACGATTCCGGTGGTATCGCACACCGTGCCGGTCACGTTGCCCAAGGAGACCGTGCAGCCGCTGCAAACGACCCCGCAGAACGTGATTCTCGCGGTGACGAAGGAAGGCGACGTGTTCTGGGACGAACGGCGCGTGCCCGACGCGGCAACGCTCGTCGAGAAACTCAAGGCGGTCGCGGTGCAATCGCCGCAACCCGAAGTCCACATCCGCGGCGATCTCGACGCGCGCTACGCCGCCATCGGCCGGGTCGTGTTTGCCTGCCAGCGGGCGGGCATCGTCAAGGTCGACTTCATCACCGAACCGCCACCGCGCCAATGATCCATCCACACCGACAAGGAGTCCCGAGATGGCAATGACGATGCCCACCGGCAGCGCCGACGAAGCCGACGTGATGATCGAGATCAACACCACGCCGCTCATCGACGTGATGCTCGTCCTGCTCATCATGTTGATCCTCACCATTCCCGTTCAGACGAACGCGGTCAAGCTGGACATGCCGTCCGGCACGCCGCCGTCGCAACGGCAGACACCGCCCGTGGTGCAGATCGATATCGCGGCCGACGGCGCCATCGCATGGAATGGCGAGACGCTGGGTTCGCGCGAGCAACTGGAAACGCGATTGCGCGACGTGGCCGCCAACCCCGCGCCGACCGAACTGCATTTGCGGCCCGACAAGGCGGCGCCTTATCGCGCTGTCGCAATGGTCATGGCGTCCGCGCAGCGGCTCGGCGCGACCCGCATCGGGCTCGTGGGTAACGAGCAGTTCATGCAGTAACCGCTTCCTCATCACAGAGCCCTCATGTTCGACTCCAACCTCGACGTGCCCGCCCCCGTGGCGGGCCAACACCCGCCGTCGGATTCACCCGCCGGGCCGCTCGCGTGGTTCGGTCTGGCGATTCTCGTGATCGTGGCGTTCTTCGCGTTCGTCGACCGTCAGATGCTGATCCTGCTGACGGAGCCTATCCGCCACGATTTCGGGTTGACCGACACGCAAATCGGCCTGATGCAAGGCGCGGGCATCGCGCTGTTCGCGGGCGTCGCTTCGTTGCCGATCGGCTGGGTCGCCGATCGCTTGGACCGCCGTGCGGTGCTGGCAGCATGTGTTCTCGTCTGGACCGCTGCCACCGCAATCTGCGGCATGACCACCCACTTCTGGCAGTTGTTCATCGCCACCGTCGGGCTGGGGATCGGCGAAGCCGGACTGGTGCCGGTGATCTACGGCCTGATTCCCGATCTTTTCCCCGCCCGCCAGCGGGTGCTCGCCAATGCAATCTTCGCGCTCGCCAACCTGTTGGGCGCAGGGGCGGGGATGGCGCTCGGCGGCGCACTGATGCACGGCATCGCGGCGGTGCACGGCGCGTTACCGGCCGGGCTCGCCGATCTCGCGCCGTGGCGGCTCGCGTTTTTTGCCGTTGCGTTGCCTGCCCCCGTACTGGTCGTGCTGATTCTGCTGATTCGACCCGGAAGGCATGGCGACACGGAAGCATCCGCCGGTCGTCATCGGCCTTCCGCGCCGCTGCCGTCCGCACCGGTCTACTTCCGGCGTGAAGCCATCATGATGCTCAAGTTCTTCGGCGCCATCGGACTGGTCAATCTGTCGTTCGGCGGCGTGGCGACGTGGATGCCGGTCGTGGCGGTGCGAACCTTCGGCGCGACGCCGGCCGAAGCCGGCGGCGGCATGGGCGTGGCGGCGATGGCCGGCGGTATCGCGGGTTGCGTGCTCGGCGGCCTCGTTGCCGGCCGCATGAAAGCGCGCTTCGGCGTGCTCGCGCCACTGCGTGTCTGCGAATGTGGCGCGCTGGTCGCCGGTGGCCTGTCGTTCCTCTATCTGGCCGTGGGCTCCCTCACGCCGGTCTACGCGCTCTTCGGCGTGCAGCTCGCCTGCATGGTCGCAGGCATGGTGCTGTTTCCCACCATCATGCAGAACATCTGCCCCGCGCACCTGCGCTCGCGCGTGGCGGCGATTGGCGCGCTGACGTCGATCGTCGTGCAATCCGGCAGCCCCGTGTTTATCGGTTTCATGTCGGATCGTCTGCATGCGTTCAGCCAGGGCTTGCTGTGGTCGATCGTCTGTGTCGCGGCATTCGGCTTCTTTGCCGCCTGCATCCTGATGCGCGCAGCCGGCCGCGGTGTCCGCGAGGCAATCGAACGCTATGCGTAACGCTCATCTTTCTCCCGCTCCCATGCCGCCCCGCACGCTCTCCCTCTCGCTGCGCATCGAACGTTGGCCGTTGGCTGCGCCGTTCCATATCACCGGCCACGTCATCGACGCCGCCCGCCTCGTGAGCGTGACCATCGACGACGGACGCCACGCCGGCAACGGCGAAGCCTCCGGGGTCTTTTATCTTGGCGAGACACCCGAATCCATCGTCGCGCAAATCGAAAGCGTCCGAATGTCGATCGAAGCGGGCATCACGCGCGCGCAGTTGCTCGACGTATTGCCGAACGGCGGCGCGCGCAATGCGATCGATGCGGCATTGTGGGCGCTCGAATCGCGCCAGCACGCCATGCCGGTCTGGCGCATGGCCGGCCTCGCCGCGCCTCGCCCGTTGCTGACCACGATGACGATCGGCGTGGACAAGCCGGACGCAATGGCCGCGGCCGCGCAACGACTGCCCCACGCCAGGGCGCTGAAGGTCAAGCTGGACGGCAGCGCCGCCGACGCCGCGCGCCTCGCGGCAATCCGTGAGGTGCGCCCGGACGTACCGCTCGCCGTCGACGCGAATCAGGGCTGGTCGCACGCGCACTTCGACGCGATGATCCCCGTGTTGCAACAGCTTGATGTTCGCATGCTCGAACAGCCGTTTGCGATCGGTGCGGACGCCTGTCTCGAGCAGATCGATTGTCCGATCCCGCTCGCGGCCGACGAATCGTTTCAGGATCTCGGCGACCTGCCCGCCGTCGCGCGCCGCTACGACATCGTCAACCTCAAGCTCGACAAATGCGGCGGCCTGACGCGCGCGCTCGACCTGGCCGCGCGGGTACGCGAAGCGGGCTTGTCCGTGATGGTCGGTTGCATGGCCGGCACCTCGCTGGCGGTCGCTCCCGCCTTTCTGCTCGGGCAACAGTGCGATCACGTCGATCTCGACGGACCGATCTTCCTCGCGCGCGATCGCGAGCCAGGTGTCGCGTACGTCGACGGCCTGCTGCACTGTCCGCCCCAGGTCTGGGAGCACGCGAGCGCCACGGATTCCTCACGCTGAGCCATCGACATGACCTCGGATTCACTCACCACGACGATGCAGCTCGACGCGCTGTTCACGCGTTATCGTCGCGCCGATGCCCCCGGATTGATCGCCGGCATCGTCCATCGCGGCCAGTTGCTGTATCGACGCGGTTTCGGCATGGCCAGCCTCGAACACGGCATCGCCAACACACCGGCCACGCGCATGCGTATCGGCTCGGTCAGCAAGCATTTCACTTGCCTCGCCGTGCTGCTCCTGTGCGAGCACGGCGTTCTCGACGCCGACACCCCCATCGGCGCGTATCTGCCCGAGCTGCCGCCGGCCGCCGGCCTGCCGACGCTGCGGCAGTTGATGTCGCATCGCGGCGGGCAGCGATGCGCACTGGATCTCGCACTGCTGACGCAAGGTCTCGCCATGTCGCCGCATGGCGCACTCCTGGCCTCGCAGCAACGTCAACGCGACGAAAACTTCCCGCCGGGGGAACGCATGATGTATTCGAACGGCGGCTATCACCTGCTTTCGCTCGCCGTCGAACGCGCGAGCGGGATGCCGTTCGACGCCTTCCTCACGACGCATGTCTTCAACCCCATGCTCATGCGCGACACCGCGTGCGTGCCCAACGACATGACGATCGGGCACGGTATCGCGACCATGCATGTTCCGGACGGCAACGGTGGATTCCGGCGCGGCATCTTTCCGTCATGGGACGTGCTCGGTGAAGGCTCGATCGTGTCGACCGTCGATGACATGCTGCGATGGACTGCCCACCTGCGATGCAGCAACAAGATTGTCGGCAACGCCGATACGTGGATCCAGATGCTGGCGTTGCCCGTATTCTCCAGCGGTCAGCGCAGCCAATACTCGCTGGGTCTCACGCAGAGCCGCTATCGCGGTGTCGAGCTGATCCACCATTCCGGCGGTGTCGTCGGCGGGACTTGCCAGATGCTCGTGTCGGCGGCGCACGGGCTCGACGTCATACTGCTCGGCAACGGCGCGCTCGACGCGCCGCTCGAACTGTCGAAGCGTGTCGTCGACATCGTGCTCGCGGATGAGCTTGGCAGCGATGGCCCACCTGTCGCGGCGCGCGCCGCCGACCATGTCGCGCGCCTCGGCAGCTACCGGTCGTCCAGCACCAGCGCCGTGTATGCACTGGAAGATCGTGAAGGCGCCCTGGTATTGACGGGACCGCTTTGCCCCAGGCCGTCGATGACGCTCTACGATAGCGCCGATGCGCTGAACGACGTCCAGGTCGAAGCGGGCGGAGACGGGCCGTTGGCAGTGCGTTGGGGATCGTCTTGCACGCCGGACGATCCCGCCAGCCTGCGCATTGTGCATTGCGGCCATGTCGAGACGTTCGTACGACTCGACGAAGCGCCGGAGGTGTCGCCGTCGCTCGTCGCCGCGATGTCCGGCACATTCGCAAGCCACGACGCCAATGCCCGCGCGGTCATTCGACTCGACAACAACGCACTCTTCCTTCGCATGCACGGCGCGGTGGGCCGTTGCGACTACCGCCTCACGCCGGTCGCCCACGATGTGTTCGGGCTGGTACCGGCCGATCCCATGGACATCATGACCGGGATCGTCACGCTGACGCGCGACCCGACGCGCGCAGACATCACCGGCCTGCGCGTCGATACTCCGCGTACCCGGCATCTGGCCTTCACACGGCTGCACGCCGACGCCTGATGCGTGCCGGCGCCGAACGGCGCCGGCCAGGTTTCACATCCCCGTCGCAAACGGATTCGACACGCGCGGCCAGTAGTTGAGATCACGATGCCGATAGTCCAGTCCGGCAAAATCCGTCGAGAGCGCGCCTGGCGCAGCGATATGAAACACGGCCTTCGCGCGCGGCGCGAAATCGGTTTGAAAATGCTGCGTCGATTTCACGATCACCAGCTTCTTGCCGGCGAAGTCGATGCCAAGGCCAGTGAATGCGTCCACGCCCAGCACCTGGGTGCGAACCGATATCAGCGCGATGTCGAGCCCGTTGTCGGCCTCTACCCACACCGCGCGGCCAAGCGGCTGCTCGAGACCCATGATGCTTTGCGCATGATGCTCGACCACACCGCGCACGGTGACGCGCAGGTCCACCGGGTCCCCGGAGTACACACTGCATTTACCGCCGATGCGCAGAGTCAGCGTTGCCCCGACACCGGCGTCCCTGCAAATCTGAATGGCACCGAGATCCCAGAAGCACCCGATCGCGACATCGGCAATCCGTCGCTCGACCACGCGACGCAGGATGAACGTGCTGTCGCACGGCGCGCCACCGCCGGGATTGTCCGCGACATCCGCCAGCACGACCGGGCCGCCCTCGACGGCCAGCGCACGATCCAGTCCGGAATCGATATCGAGCCATGCGGGGGCGGTCGCGTCGCGCAGTTCCCAGAACTCGCGCGCCAGTTGCGCCGCCAGCGCCTCGGCCTTGACGGGATCGTTGTCCGTCACCACCCAGAGTTTCGCGCCGGCTTCCGGCACGTCGCCCCACGGGAACCCGTGGCCGAGCGACACCGACAGCACGCCGTCGTGTCCTTCGAGCGACTGCATGCGCCGGACGAACCCCGCCATCGGTTCGCTCGTCGTGTGCCAGGCGCCGACCATCCGGCAGTCGGACACGCCGATCGTCGGACGGATGCGTCCTGCCGCCATATCGAGCGCCAACCGGTAGGCGTCGCGCGCCCGGTCGATGGCGTCGATATGCGGATACTCCTTGTAAGCAATCAGGACATCTGCCGATGCCTTCATCCGTTGCGTGAAATGACAGTGCGGGTCGAGCGTGACCAGCACTGGAACGTCCGGTCCGACAACCGCGCGAACGCCGGCAAGCAGTTCACCCTCGCAATCGTCGTAACCCTCGGCCACCATCGCTCCGTGCAGCAGCAGGATCACGGCATCCAACGGCAACGCGGCCTTTACGCCACCGAGAATTTCGTCCCTCAGGGACTCGTAGACCGCACGAATCGTGCGGCCGGACGGCTGGGCTTCGGCACACAGACCTTCAACGATTTCATGGCCGTCACCCTCCGCGAGGCGCCGCACTTCCGCGAGCACGTGACCCATGCCGTCAGGCTCGCGCAAACTCGCGTCGCCGTGAAAGACGGTGCTCTCTTCGAAGCCGCCCCAACCGGTGGGGCACGGTGCGAATGTATTGGTTTCGGTCGAAAGCTGGGCCGTATATAGCTTCATGGTGAAGTCTGCCGAATAGGATTGAAGGACGTGAAACGACTATAAGCACGCGCTGTTTCCGCTTTGTGAGCAATCTGTATCAAGCGTGAAACAGAGCTGCGCCGACGGCCGCCCCGGCCGCCCGCCCTATCGACGCGGCAACGTGACCTGTGCCACCAGCCCGCCTTCCGTCCCGTTGCGCAACACCAGTTCCCCGCCGTGACGTTTCACGACGTCGTTCGCGATGGCAAGGCCCAGCCCCGTCCCGCCCGTGTTCCTGTTGCGAGAACTTTCCACCCGGTAGAACGGCTCCAGGGCCCGCTCCAGTTGCGACTCCGGTATGCCCGGGCCGTGATCGGCTATCTGGATGCGCACACACGACGGTGCGTCGAACAGACGGATGTGCGCGTCCTCGCCGTATCGGATCGCATTGGCAACCAGATTCGTCAGGCAGCGTTTGAGGCCGAGCGGTTGAGCGGATATCGGCGGCACCTCGCCGCTGATCGTCACCTTTTGACCGTGTTCGGCCGCATCCTCCGCGATTGCATCGACCAGTGCATTGATGTCGACCGGACTGAACGCCTCGACCACTTCTTCATTGCGCAGAAACGACAGGGTCGCCTCCAGAAGCTGCGTCATCTCGTCGATATCGTCTCTGAGACGCTCACTCAATTCGGTATCCTGAGCGGATCGAAGACGCAGCTTCATGCGTGTCAGCGGGGTACGCAGATCGTGCGACACGGCGGCAAGAAAGCGGTTGCGCTCACTCATTTGCCGCCGCAGCGACGCCTGCATCGTGTTGAACACGCTGGCGGCCTGACGCGCCTCGACAGGGCCGATTTCCTCGATGGGCGGCGCATCGATATTCCTCGACAACTCGGCGGCCCCTACGGCCAGCGAGCGGAACGGAGCGGCCAGCATGCGCGCGCCGATCCATGACGAGATCAGTGCCGGCATGACCTGGATCATCACGGCGGCGCCCCACTGCAACGATGCGCTCATCCCGGGAGGCGGTTTGAACGGAGCGGTGCTGTAGAGCTTGAAGAGCAGCAGGCCGGCACTGATCTGCATCACGAGGATGATCGAGATCATCACGAAAAACAGGCGGTAGAAGGCTGAATCGAAGCGGGGTCTGTGCATGGTCCTGGCCGACAGCGAGCGATAGTTTCAATTATTACCCGTGAATGTAGGCGCCATGTGTGCCCTTTATTGCAAACCCGAAACAAGTCGTCGTCCCGGGTCCGCTCCATCTGCCTGCCTGTCCGCTCTTCGCCCTCCCCGATCGTTTGTATCAGCGACGATACAAACGCCACATGAACCAGAAATAACCGGCACTTACCGTTCACCCTGAGTTGCGCGACGCGGCACCGCGTTCAGTAGATCGCAAAATCAGGAGGAGACAATGGTGAAGATGAAAAACCGGACGAAGCACACGGCGGTTTCGGCAACGCTACCGCTGCGGCACGGCGGGCGTTACGCCCCCCTCTTCGTCGGACCGGTATTCGGGCTGGTATCGTTGGGCGTCCACGCGCAGGAACAGGCGCAAACGCCCATGCAGACTCAACAGATCGCCGCGCCCGATGCGGCGTCCGCTGCGACGCCTGCCACTGCGTCCGGCACCGCGGTGCCGAATGCCCCTGCAGCCGAGATGTCGAAGGCGCAAGGCAAAGGTGGCGCGACGCTCAATACCGTCGTGGTTACCGCGACACGCCGACGTGAACCGGCTCGCGAAGTACCCATGCAGGTCAATGTGCTTTCGGCCGACGAACTGCAGAAGAGCGGCGCGAAAACGATGTCCGACTATCTGTCCTCGGAGCCGGGTGTCGACTTGAACGCCAGTGGCGGCAGCGGTTCCGGTCAGGTCAGTATCCGCGGCGTGACGACAGGCATTCAGACAGGGCCGACGGTCGGCATGTATATCGACGACGTCGCGTTCGGCGGCAGCACCTTGTTCTCCCAGAGTGCAACGTTCGCGCTCGACATGAGCCTGCTCGACCTCAATCACGTTGAAATCCTGCGGGGTCCGCAGGGCACGTTGTATGGCGCGGGTGCGATGGGCGGCCTGCTGAAATACGTGACCAACGAACCGGACTCGGGGCAATTTTCCGGGCAAGTCGGCACCGGCGTGTCGGGAACCGCGCATGGCGGCGTGAGCGGAACGGCCAACGCAGCGTTGAATATCCCGCTGAAGACCGACGTTGCTGCGCTGCGCGTTTCCGTCTTCGGGCAGCACGACGGCGGTTATGTCGACGCAATGGGCCCCGTGGCCGGCTCCCACATCGATCGCGGCGACACTTACGGTGCCCGCGCGTCGTTGCTACTGACGCCGACCAGGGATTTGACGGTCCGGTTGACCGCGGTCTCGCAAAACATCAACCGCAACGATCCGAACTACGTTGAATACGGCCCCGACGGGCAGCCTGTCCGCGGGGACCTGACAACGCAACAGTTCGCCCCGCAACCCTTTCACCAGAACATTCAACTCTATTCGGCCGGGGTGGAATACGAACTCGGCTGGGCGCGCCTGAACTCGATCACGTCGTATCAAAGAATCAACTCGAGCGCGCCGCAAGACCTGACCGGCGTCTATGGGCCGCTGTTTGCCGCCCAGGGGCTGAACCTGGGCTCGGTGGTGGCGAAGGATGTCGCCACCACGAACAAGGTTACCCAGGAGTTTCGCCTGACCTCCCCGGGCAACCGGCGGCTCGAGTGGCTGGCCGGACTCTTCTATACGCACGAGCGCAGCACGTTGAACGAGGGCTTTCTGACGACGTTGCCGGACGGCACGCCCGGCCCCAACCTGTCGGAGATCCAGGCGCCCAGCACGTACAACGAGTACGCGGCATACGGCGACCTGACTTATCACCTCACGCCGCGTCTTTCGCTGACCGGCGGCGTCCGGATCGCGCACAACACCCAGACCTATGACCAGACGACCTCCGGTACGCTTGCCGGCCCGACACAGACCGTCTCGGCGCCGTCGTCGGACACCAGCAAGACCTACATGTTCACCGCGCGCTATGCGCTGACTTCCAACAGCAATGCGTATGTCCGCATCGCCAGCGGATACCGGCCCGGTGGCCCGAATGCACTGCTGATCGATCCCCTCACCGGCGTACGCGCGGCGGGTAGCCCGACCTTCGCGCCCGACACGCTGTGGAGCTATGAGGCCGGCTACAAGGCCGATCTGTTCGACAAGCGGCTATCGCTGGAGACGTCTGTCTACGACATCGAGTGGAAGAATATCCAGCAGCTCGGCACTGTCGACGGCGTCAACCAGGTCATCAACGCCGGTAACGCGCGAATCAAGGGCCTGGAGTTCTCCGGCACGTTCCGCCCCGGCCCGCATTGGAACTTCAGTGCGAACCTGTCGCTCATCGACGCCAGCTTGACGACAGGCAATGCCAGCGCGGGTACGACTGCGGGCGCGCCATTGCCGAACTCGGCCAGGTTCGCCGCGACACTCTCGGGCACCTATCTGTTCACCGCACACGGGTATCCGTCGTATGCGGGTATTACCCAGCGCTTTGTCGGTCGGCGCCATAGCGGGTTCGACGCCAGCTCCGGCCGGCCGGACTACCCGTTGCCAGGCTATGCAATCACGGATCTGCAAGCGGGTGTGGACTTCAAGAAGTTCAGCCTGGCGTTCTATGTTCGCAACCTGCTCGACCGTCGCGCGTTGATCGCGGCCGGTACGTCGCTGATGCCGCTCGGCGGCCCGGCGCTCGTCAGCGTGATTCAGCCCCGCACGATCGGCGCGGCGCTTACCGTTCCGTTCTAATTCATATGGATAACTTACAATGAAACAAGAATCGCGCGACATCGTGAAGCAACTGGATGCCCTGTTCGAACGTTTCAACAAGTGCGACGAACCCGGCCTCGTCGTGGCCGTGGCCCATCGCGGCGAAGTCCTCTACCGGCGAGGCTTCGGCATGGCAAGCCTGGAGCACGGCGTCGCCAATACACCGGCCACACGCTTGCGCATCGGCTCGACGAGCAAGCACTTCACCTGCCTCGCCGCACTCCTGCTCGCCGAAGACGGCAAGCTCGACATCGACGCCGGAATTCGCACGTACGTGCCCGAGCTGCCGCCGCTGGCAGGCGCCCCCAGCTTGCGCCAACTGATGACGCATACCGGCGGCTACCGCTGCTATCTCGACCTCACGCTGCTCGCGCAAGGCGTGGCGACGCTGCCGCGCGGTGGCGCGCTGGCGGCGGAAGTCCGGCAACGCGACGTCAATTTCCCGCCGGGCGAACGGATGATCTACTGCAACGGCGGATATCACCTGCTGTCGCTCGCGATCGAACGGGTCAGCGGCATCCCCTTCGAGACGTTTCTGAAGGAGCGCATCTTCAATGTGATCGGCATGGCCGATACGGAGTCGGTCGCCGATGACATGCAAATCCGCCCGCGCATGGCGACCCAGCATGTGCCGGATGGAAACGGCGGCTTCATGCGCGGCCTCTTTCCGACATGGGAAGTGCTCGGCGAAGGCGGGATCGTGTCGACGGTCGACGACATGCTGCTCTGGCTCGCGCATTTGCGCAGCCCCAAGCGTCTCGGCAGCGAAGCAAGCTGGCGCCAGATGCTGGCCAAACCGCACTATTCGAGCGGTGCGGAAGGCGTCTATGCCCTCGGGCTGATGCGCACGCCCCATCGCGGCGTGGAGCTGCTGCATCATGCTGGCGGTGTGTTCGGTGGCGCCTGTCAGATGTTGACCGTGGCCAGCCACGCACTGGATGTCATCGTGCTCACCAACGGCGCCGCGGCCAATCCGGTTGAACTGGCTACGCAGATCGTCGATATCGTTCTGGGCGATGCGATCCTTGGCGCGAAGCTTGCCGCGCCCCTGCAAACTGCCGGCCACGAAACCTTGCTCGGCAAGTACCACTCGCGCGCGTCCGGGACGTATTGCGTGATCGGCGATCACGACGGGCAGGTCATCGCGAGCTTCCATCACGTCAAGCAGATGCCCCAGCCGCTCATCGAGACGGAGGCCGGATTGCGGGTTGACGACGGGGCCGGCGGCGCGCTGCTGATCAAACCTTGCGCGTCGACGGCAACGGCACGCGTGACGGCGCTCGAATTGGTGGACTGCGGCCACGCGGAGACGCTCGAGCGCTTGCCCGATCACGCACCGCCATTCGCCGATGCGTCGGCAGGCCTGGCCGGTACGTATCGCAGTCACGATGCTGCGGCACGTGCGACGATCGCCGTGACGAACGGCGAACTCACCATGACCATGAACGGCGTCGCTGGCAGTGTCGGGTACCGGCTGGAGCCCGTCGCCGACGACATTTTCACGTTCGACCCGGCCGGTCAGCTGGCCGTCATGCACGGCGTCTTGACGGTGGAACGCTCGGGAAACGAGGTGACGCGCTTTCGCATCGACACGGCGCGCACGCGCAATCTGAACTTCATGCGCGAGCGGTGTGATTCATAGACATCGCGCCGCATCCCGGCGTGCCGTTTTCGTTGAACGGTGGGACTCGCGGCCCCGTCAGGAGGCGCAAGTTCCACCACGTGCCGGTAGTGTTCGCCGAGGGTGGTGCCGACGCGCCATTCGCGTTGCCGGCTCCGCTCCCTCGTTTCGCCTCAAGCCATCCCCACCTCGTCCGCAAGAGACGTGATTTCGCGCGGCTCCGCAATACGATCGACAGGCGTCTTGCCATCGAGTGCGCGATGAAGGCCCAGGCCAGCGCGTCGCGCTGCACACCTGTGAGTCCCGCACGCCCCCGACCTACACCGGGTAATCGATGCCATGCGCAACCCCGTGCGCAATGCTGGGGGAGCTTGGAGAAAGCGTTGTGCGGAAACCGGAAGGCACAGCCCGCCGATAGTTGTTGAATCCTTGATGGACAAGGATCTCGACGCTCGATGTCGATGCGCGTGGATAGTCGTGGTGCCGGGGACCGGACTTGAACCGGCAAGCCAGTTAAGGCGGCGGATTTTCGTCACACTGCTTCTTTCAAAGCCGGCGTCGCGTAAGCGTAACCGTTCGTGCGCTGGACTATGCCTTCACCGTCGCGCGCGGGCGTGACCGCTGCCCGTGCGCCTTAGGCGCCCCCCGTCTAGTCTCTACACCTTCCTCGCGTGTGCCGCGAGGCTTGGCTCGGCGTTGCCTCGATGCGCGCATCAGGGGTTTCACCGAATTTGAAGGGTTCTGCACCGACCGTTTCCGACCGGGCACTCAATCGTTTAAGTCCGCTATGTTTACCAATTTCATCACCCCGGCAAGAGGGCGGACGCGATTCTACCATTGCTTGCGCATGCGTTCCCTTATTCTGCGCCGCCGCATCGCGACACCGGCCGCCGTCGCATGGATTTCGCCCGCGGATTCGACACCGATACGACACCGCCAGCGATTTCCTCCCGCGCCGCACCATCCCCGATACAATCGAGTCCGCGTCGTCCGGCGGCCCCAACCGTCAGACGTTTGTGTCGTGCTTTTTGCGAAACAAGCGTCGCGTGCGTCATCGCGAAGTCACAAACGTTTTCGATAATTTTCCAGCCGAAAACGTTTACATCGCGTTATTTCATGACCTCGACCATCAAGGATGTCGCTGCCCTCGCGGGCTTCTCGATCGCCACCGTTTCACGTGCGATCAATGCACCGCATACCGTCAGCCCCGCCACGCTGCAAACGATCCGCACCGCGATCGACACGCTGCAGTTCCGCCCGAGCCCGCTCGGCCGCCAACTGCGCGGCGAGCGTACGCGGCTCGTCGGCGTCGTCGTGCCGACGCTGTCGAACCCGGTGTTCGCCGACTGCCTGCAAGGCATCGACGAGCTCGCGACCGCGGCCGGCTTCAAGCTGATCCTGATGACGACCGAGTACGACGCGGCGCGCGAACGCCACGCGATCGAGACGCTGCGCGAGCAGCGCGTCGAAGGGCTGATCCTCACCGTCGCCGATGCGGATACGCACCCGCTGCTCGACATGCTCGACCACGACGGCCCGCACTACGTGCTGATGCACAACGACACGCAGCGCCGTCCGTCGGTATCGGTCGACAACCGCCGTGCCGCCTACGACGGCGTACGGCTGCTGACCGCGCGCGGTCACCGTCGCGTGCTGATGCTGGCCGGCTCGCTCGCCGCGTCGGACCGCGCGCGCCAGCGCCATCTCGGCTATGCGCAGGCACTCGAGGAAAGCGGCGTGGCCACGCTGCCGCCGGTCGAAGTCGACTTCAACGCACCTGAACTGCCCGACGCGGTGCTCGCGCATCTCACCGCACATGCAACGCGCCCGACCGCCCTCTTCTGCAGCAACGACCTGCTCGCGATGGTCGTGATGCGCGGCCTGCGCCGCGCGGGTTTCTCGATCCCGGACGACCTGTCGGTGCTCGGCTTCGACGGCATCGCGATCGGCGAACTGCTCGCGCCGCCGCTCGCGAGCGTCGCGACGCCGAACCGCGACATCGGCCGCCACGCATGGCAGCGTCTCGTCGAATGCATCGGCGGAACGGCGATCGAACGCACGTCGATGATCCTGCCGCATGCGGTGCGCGACGGCGCGACGGTCGCGCCGCCGGCCGCCGAGCTGCACCTGCGCGAGGCCTGAACGCCGGTCGCGCCGCGACGCACACGAACAACCACGCCACCACACCAGCGCTACACCCACTCGCCCGGAGACCCACCGTGTCCCTTCGCCTGACCTCGCTGCTGCGCGCGCTCGCCGCGCCGCTCGCCTGCGCCGCGCTCATCGCCGGCGCACCCGCCGCCCACGCCGACGAAACGGCGATCTGCTACAACTGCCCGCCCGAATGGGCCGACTGGGCCGCGCAGATCGCCGCGATCAAGCAGAAGACCGGCATCCGCGTGCCGTTCGACAACAAGAACTCCGGCCAGTCGATCGCGCAACTGATCGCCGAGCAGAAGAGCCCGGTCGCCGACGTCGTCTACCTCGGCGTGTCGTCGGCGTTCCAGGCGAAGGACAAGGGCGTGATCGCGCCGTACAAGCCCGCGCACTGGAACGACATTCCCGCGAACCTGAAGGATCCGCAAGGCTACTGGTTCGCGATCCACTCGGGCACGCTCGGCTTCTTCGTGAACAAGGACGCACTCGACGGCAAGCCGGTGCCGCGCTCGTGGGCCGATCTGCTGAAGCCCGAATACAAGGGCATGGTCGGCTATCTCGATCCGTCGAGCGCGTTCGTCGGCTATGCCGGCGCGGTCGCCGTCAACCAGGCGCTCGGCGGCAGCCTCGACAACTTCAAGCCGGCGCTCGACTGGTTCCGCAAGCTGAAGGCAAATGCGCCGATCGTGCCGAAGCAAACGGCGTATGCGCGCGTGTTGTCCGGCGAGATTCCGATCCTGCTCGACTACGACTTCGATGCGTATCGCGCGAAATACAAGGACAACGCGAACGTCGAGTTCGTGATTCCGAAGGAAGGCACGATCGCCGTGCCATACGTGATGAGCCTCGTGAAGGGTGCGCCGCACGACGCGAACGGCAAGAAGGTGCTCGACTTCGTGCTGTCCGACGAAGGCCAGAAGCTGTGGGCCAACGCGTACCTGCGTCCGGTGCGCGCGCAGACGCTCGGCGCCGACATCGCCGCGAAGTTCCTGCCGGCAAGCGAATACGCGCGGGCGAAGTCGGTCGACTTCGGCAAGATGGCGGCCGGCCAGCAGGCATTCGGCCAGCAATACCTGCAAGTGATGCAGTAAGCGGCAGGACGCAACCGATGCTCGACCTGACTTTCCCGCTGCGCTGGCGCGTCGCGCTCGTCGCGCCGGCGCTTGCGGTGTTCGCCGCATTCTGGCTGCTGCCGATGGCGGCGCTCGTGCAGGTATCCGCCGACGGCGCGTTCTTTCCGCACTATGCGGCGCTGCTCGGCAATGCGCGCTACATGAAGAGTCTCGGCGAGACGGTCGCGCTGTCAGCGGGCGTCACGCTCGCGACGCTCGCGCTGTCGACGATCTCCGGCCTGCTTCTCGCGCGCCGCGAGTTCGCAGGCAAGCGCGTGCTGCTCGCGCTGCTCACGTTTCCGCTCGCGTTTCCGGGCGTCGTCGTCGGCTTCATGGTGATCATGCTCGCCGGGCGCCAGGGGCTGATCGGGATGCTGTCGGCGAAACTCACCGGCGACAAGTGGGTCTTCGCGTACTCGGTTGCGGGCCTGTTCATCGGCTACCTGTACTTCTCGATTCCGCGCGTGATCGTCACCGTGATCGCGGCCGCGTCGAAGCTCGACGCGTCGCTCGAGGAAGCCGCCCGTTCGCTCGGCGCCTCGCCGTGGCGCATCTTCATCGATATCGTGCTGCCCGCGCTCGCGCCGGGCCTGATCGCGGCCGGCGCGATCTGCTTCGCGACCGCGATGGGCGCATTCGGCACCGCGTTCACGCTCGCCACCGACCTGAACGTGCTGCCGATGACGATCTATACCGAGTTCACGCTGAACGCGAACATCGCGACGGCGGCCGGCCTGTCGATCGTGCTCGGCATCGTCACCTGGGCCGTGCTCGCGCTCGCGCGCCGCTTCACCGGCCACACCGCCGCCGCCGCGGCCTGAGGATTCCCGCATGCCATCGCTTTCCGGCTCTTCCGCGCCGTCACCGGCGCCCGCTCCCGCGCAGGCACACTGCGCCGCACGTCGCGCGCCGCGCGTCACGGGCGCACGCGCGATTGCCGCGCTGCAATGGGGCGTCACGCTGCTGCTGTGCGCGTTCCTGATCGTGCCCGTCGTGATGTCCGTGCTCGCGGGCCTGACCGTCAACTACTTCCGCGGCGTGTCGAGCGGCCTCACGCTGCGCTGGCTCGAACAGGTGTGGCAGCAGTATCACGGCTCGGTCGCGCTGTCGCTCTACGTCGCGTTCGCGACGCTCGCGATCGTGCTCGTCACCGGCGTGCCGGCCGGCTATGCGCTCGCGCGCAGCAAAAGCCGCGTCGCGCGTGCGATCGAGGAAGCGCTCGTGCTGCCGGTCGCGCTGCCCGGCCTCGCTTCGGCGCTCGCGCTGCTGGTCGTGTACGGCGGCTTCACCGCGTTCCGGATGAGCCTGTGGTTCATCGTCGTCGGCCACGTCGTGTTCACGCTGCCGTTCATGGTGCGCGCGGTCGCAGCCGTCGCGGCCGGCGCCGACCTGCGCACGCTCGAGGAAGGCGCGGCGAGCCTCGGCGCATCGTTCGTCACGCGCTTCGTCACGATCGTGCTGCCGAACCTGCGGCCCGGCATCGTCGCCGGTGCGCTCGCCGTGCTCACGCTGTCGATCGGCGAATTCAACCTCACGTGGATGCTGCATACGCCCGACACCAAGACGCTGCCGGTCGGGCTCGCCGATACCTACGCTTCGCTACGCCTCGAAGTCGGCAGCGCCTACACGATCCTGTTCCTGCTGATGACGCTGCCGCTGCTCGTCGCAATGCAGTGGCTCGGCGTCGACCCGTCCGGCACGCGCGCGCTCAAGAAGCGCTCGCGCTGAATTTTTCGCAGACATGAAACTCGATTCCACTCCCATCACCCTGACCGGCTGCGCGAAGACGTTCCGCGGCACACGCGTGCTCGAACCGCTCGACCTGTCGATCGGCGCCGGGGAAACGCTCGTGCTGCTCGGGCCGTCGGGCTGCGGCAAGACGACCACGCTGCGCCTGATCGCGGGCCTCGACACGCCGGATGCCGGCGGTACGATTGCGTTCGGCAACGACGACGTCACCGCGCTGCCGATCGAGCGCCGGCAGGTCGGCATGGTGTTCCAGAACTACGCGCTGTTTCCGAACCTGACGGTGCGCGGCAACGTCGGATACGGGCTGAAGATCCGCAAGACCGAGCCACGCGCGTTGCGCGAACGCGTCGACGAGCTGCTCGCAATGATGCGGCTCGATGCGCATGCGGACAAACCGGTCGATCAGTTGTCGGGCGGCCAGCGTCAGCGTGTCGCGCTGGCGCGCGCGCTCGCGGTGCGCCCGCGCGTGCTGCTGCTCGACGAACCGCTGACCGCGCTCGACGCAAAGCTGCGCGACGTGCTGCGCCGCGAGATGAACGCGCTGCTGCGCGAACTCGGCGTGACGACCGTCTACGTGACGCACGACCAGGCCGAAGCGATGGAGCTCGGCGATCGCATCGTCGTGATGGGTGCGGGCCGCATCGAGCAGATCGGCACGCCGCGCGACATCTACTACCACCCGGCGAACCGCACGGTCGCGCAGTTCATCGGCACGCTGAACCGGCTGGCGGGACAGTGGCGCAATGGCGCGCTCGAAACGACGGGCGGCGCGATCGTCACGCCGCATGAGGCCGACGAATGGTTCTTCCGCCCCGAGGACGCACAGCTCGCCGATCCCGCGCATGCGCCGCTGCGCGGCGCGGTCGGCGCATGCGCATTCCTCGGCGAACGCACGCGGCTCACGATCGAGCATGCGGCGCCCGACGCACTCGTGATCGACGTGCCCGGCCGCGTCGCGCTCGCGCGCGGCACGGCGGTCGGCCTCACGATCGCCCCGGAAGGCCTGATCGCGCTCGGCGCGTAATCCGTCGTTCGGGCATCATTCATGCAGCCCCCCACCGCGGCGCACGACGCCGCCGCGACAACAACCAGACAATTCCGAGGAACGACGATGCTGCTTGCTCAAATCAGCGATCTCCACATCAAGCGTCCGGGCCAGCTCGCGTACCGGCGCGTCGACACGACGGCCGCGCTCGCGCGCTGCATCGCGAAGCTGAACGCGCTCGCGCCGCGTCCCGACGCCGTGCTCGTCACGGGCGACCTGACCGACTTCGGCCACGATGAAGAGTACGGCAACCTGCGCGGGCTGCTCGAGGCGCTCGAGATCCCGTACTACCTGATGATCGGCAATCACGACGACCGTGCCGGGCTGCGCCGCGCGTTTGCCGAGCGCGCCGAGCTGCAGAACGGCGAATTCATCCAGTACGCGCTCGACGTCGGCGCGGTGCGCGTCCTCGCGCTCGACTCCCAGGTGCCGGGCGCAAGCCACGGCGACCTGTGCGACGCACGGCTCGCGTGGCTCGCCGCGCAGCTCGACGCCGCGCGCGACCGGCCCGTGATCGTCGCGCTGCATCATCCGCCGTTCGTGGCGGGCATCGGCCATATGGACAAGCTGCGTCTCGCGCCCGCCGCCGCCGAGAAACTCGATGCGCTGCTGCGCGGGCATCCGAACGTCGAGCGCGTACTGTGCGGTCACGTGCACCGCACGATGTTCGCGCGCTTCGGCGGCACGCTCGCGTCGGCGGTGCCTTCGCCTGCGCACCAGGTCGCGTTCGACCTGCGGACCGACGCGCCGTCCGCATTCCGGCTCGAACCGCCGGCGTTCGCGGTTCATCGTTACACCCCCGATACGGGGATGACGTCGCATCACGTATATGTCGATGAAGGCGCCGGCCCGTATCCGTTCTACGAACCGACGGGCGAGCTGGTCGACTGACGGCTTGCGGCTTGCGGCTTACGACTTGCGGCACGCGGCAGGCGGCACGCGGCTCGCGGCTTGCGACTTGCGACTTGCGACTTGCGACTTGCGACTTGCGACTTGCGGCTTGCGGCTTGCGGCTTGCGGCTTGCGACTTGCGACTTGCGACTTGCGACTTGCGACTTGCGGCTTGCGGCTTGCGGCTCGCGGCTTGTGACTTGCGGCTTGCGGCTTGCGGCTTGCGGCTTGCGGCTTGCGGCTTGCGGCTCGCGGCTTGCGGCTCGCGGCTCGCGGCTTGCGGCTTGCGGCTCGCGGCTCGCGGCTCGCGGCTTGCGGCTTGCGGCTCGCGGCTCGCGGCTTGCGGCTTGCGGCTCACACGATGACGGGCGGCGGCCGGTTCGCCGCACGCCCGGCAGGATTCACGTCGCTCCGGTATGATCGGCAGCCTCGACCGGCGCCCGGCCCGCCTGCGCCTCCCGGCGCGTGCGCCGCTTGCCACGCCGTCCCACTTCGTCCGCGCAGCCATGTCCACCGCCTCCACCGACCGTCCGACCGACGCCGCCTCGCCCCACTACTCGCGCAGCCTGTTGTTGCTGCTCGCGACGATCGCAGGCGTGTCGGTCGCGAACATCTACTACAACCAGCCGCTGCTCGACAGCTTCCGCGCGGCCTTTCCCGACGGCGCATCATGGATCGGCGCGGTACCAACCGCGACGCAGCTCGGCTATGCGGCCGGCATGTTCCTGCTCGCGCCGCTCGGCGACCGCTTCGATCGCCGCGGGCTGATCCTGCTGCAGATCGCCGGCCTGTCGGTCGCGCTGATTATGGCGGCCACCGCGCCGTCGCTTGCCGTGCTCGCCTGCGCGAGCCTCGCGATCGGCATCCTCGCGACCATCGCGCAGCAGGCCGTGCCGTTCGCCGCCGAAATCGCGCCGCCTGCCGAACGCGGGCATGCGGTCGGCACCGTGATGAGCGGCCTGCTGCTCGGCATCCTGCTCGCACGCACGGCCGCCGGCTTCGTCGCCGAGTATTTCGGCTGGCGCGCGGTGTTCGGCGCATCCGTCGCGGCGCTCGTCGCGCTCGCCGCCGTGATCGTGATGCGGCTGCCGCGCAGCACGCCCACGTCGACGCTGCCGTACGGCAAGCTGCTTGGCTCGATGTGGCACCTGGCCGTCGAACTGCGCGGGCTGCGCGAGGCGTCGCTGACGGGGGCCGCGCTGTTCGCCGCGTTCAGCGCGTTCTGGCCGGTGCTCACGCTGCTGCTCGCCGGTGCGCCGTTCCATCTCGGTCCGCAGGCAGCCGGCCTGTTCGGGATCGTCGGTGCGGCGGGCGCGCTCGCGGCGCCATACGCGGGCCGCTTCGCGGACACGCGCGGCCCGCGCGCGATCATCTCGCTCGCGATCGCGCTGCTCGCGCTGTCGTTCGTGATCTTTGCGTTGTCGGGTTCGAGCATCGTCGGGCTCGTGATCGGCGTGATCGTGCTGGATGTCGGTGTGCAGGCCGCGCAGATTTCAAACCAGTCGCGCATCTACGCGCTGAAGCCCGAGGCGCGCAGCCGCGTGAACACGGTGTACATGGTGTGCTATTTCATCGGCGGCGCGCTCGGCTCGTCGGCCGGTGTCGCCGCATGGCATGCGTTCGGCTGGATCGGCATGTGCACGGCCGGGCTGCTGTTTACCGCGCTCGCGGGCTGGTTCCACCATCGCGGCGGCCGGCGCGGCTGAGCGCGTCCGGCCACGGCGGCGTCACACGTCGGTGCGCGACGCGGCCGGTTGTTCGACGGGCGGCGGCGCAAAGGCCGGTGCCGGGTCGATCACCGCGGCGGGATCCATCACGGCCGCCGGCGTCGGCACCGCCAGCGGAACGGCGGACGGCGCGAGGATCGGCGCCGCTTCGGGAATCGCAATCTGCTCGGGTGCGGACGCAACGTCCGCCGTCTGCGCCGGCTCGGCCGCCACTGCCGCCGCACGCGCCGCCGGTCGACGCGCCGGATCGAATACGAACGACAATCCGACGCTGCCGAGAATCGCGACGGTCGCGACCACGGTCGCCATCGTCACCGGCTCGCCGAGCAGCAGCGCACCGAGCGCAACCGCGACGATCGGGTTCACGTACATGCAGCTGCTCGCGATGATCGGGCTCGTGTGGCGGATCAGATAGCCGTACGCGACATACGCGGCCATCGTGCAGAACACCATCAGGTACAGGAACGCGAATACCGGCCCCGCCATCACGTGTTCGATGCGTTCGCCGATCAGCCAGGCGACGAGCGTCGACATCAGGCCGCCGAGGCCGATCTGGAGCGACGTCGACAGGAACAGGTCCGACGGCAGCTTGAGCCGCGTCGCGAGGTGCGCGCCGCCTGCCCAGAACAGCGCGCCGGCCAGCACGCAGATCGTGCCGAGCGCCGAATTCTGGGCGGCCGCGCCCCCCGAGTTCAGCACGACGATACCGACCATCCCGAGCGCGACGGCCGCCCACTCGCCCTTCGTCACCGGCCGGCCGGCCACCGCCGCGATCACCGTCGCGAACAGCGGCACCGTGGCCACCATCACCGCAGCCGAGCCACTGCTGACCGAGCTGATCCCGAGCGCGATCGTGCCGGACGACAGCGCGACGAGCATCGTGCCGACGATCCCCGCGTTGCGGATCTCCAGCAGCGTCGGCCATTCGGGCTTGCGGCGCAGCGCGAAGATGAACAGGCCGATCCCGCCGAGCAGGTTGCGCAGCCCCGACAGCAACAGCGGCGGGAACGACTGCAGCGCGAAATGCAGGCCGCTGTAGGTCGAACCCCAGACGAAATAGATGAACACGAGCGCCAGCGCGACGCGGCCGCCGCGGCTTTGCGGCAGGCGGATCCGGAACGAAAAGCGGGCGAAGAAATCGAGGAGGCGGTCGAGCGGGGTCATCGTGCAACCCGCCCGCACGTCGCGCCACGTGCTCCGCTGAGAGACGCCGGCGATGCCGGCAAACGGTCCTGGCGGGACCGGGAAGGCAGAGCGAACGTGCGGAACGACATGGCAGTGCGAACGGCGACGAAAGAGAACCGGCAAGCGGCGGCAGAGGGACAAAAAAAATGCGCGCAACCGCTTCGGCTGCACACGCTCGGCATTATGGCATCAAGGATTCGAAAGCATCGTCAGACCTGTCTGAAAGGATAGCGACTGACGTTTCGGCGCGACATTTTTCGGCCGGCGGGCTTTCGGTCGGCGGGCCGGTGAAATCCGGGGCCGGATTCACAATGCGCGCGCGTTGCCGGCGTCGGTGCAGCTTCCACACGCAATCCATCGCAATCCGCCCCGACCGAACCAACCATCGGCCGGACGGCCAATCAAGCGCGCCGGCCGCTGCTTCGCGCTTATCGTGACGGGCGACACGCCCTGTTCTAGCGGTCCACAGCCGCCCTTCGAAACCCGTACCACCCATACAAAATTTTGTATGATTCAACGCTCCTTCCGCCGAAGCCGGTTGTTTTCGTCGGCAGCGCACCTGACGATCGTCGTGGCTTTCCGCTGCCCGCGCGGCGCGACACCGGCCACCAGATCGACCAGGTACAGCGCGGCCTTGCGCCCGACGACTGGAAGCCGATGCGCACCATCGGCGCCGGCGTGCGGGAAATTCGCCTGCGCGATGCGAGCGGCGCGTTCCGGATCGTCTACGTCGCGACATTCGCCGATGCCGTCTACGTGCTTCACTGCTTCCGGAAACAATCGGCACGCACGAGCAAACCCGATATCGGCCTGGCCGCCCGGCGTTATCGCACGCCGATGATGGAGTTGAAACGATGACCGATGAACGCTACACCAACGTCTGGGACGCAATCGAAGGCCAGCCGGCCGAAGCCGAGAACATGAAGCTGCGCTCCGAACTGATGATCGCGCTCAAGCAGCGCATCGCGCAGCTCGAGCTCAGCCAGGCCCAGGCAGCGCAACGGCTGGGTGTCACGCAGCCGCGCGTCTCCGACCTGCTGCGCGGCAAGATCAACCTGTTCGGGCTCGACGCGCTCGTGAACATGGCGGCGGCCGTGGGCCTGCGCGTCGATCTCCAGGTGCGCGAATCGGCGTGACGCGTGAGCGCGTCACGCGCGCCGCTTACGATCCGCCGAACCAGTTGTACCCCTGATCGACCCAGTAGCCGCCCGGATACGTATCGGTCACGAAGATTTCCATGATGTGCTTCGGGTTCTTGTAGCCGAGCTTGGTCGGCATCCGCAGCTTCATCGGGAAGCCGAATTCCGGCGGCAACCGGCGGCCGTCGTACTCGAGCGCGAGCAGCGTCTGCGGATGCAGCGCGGTCGGCATGTCGATGCTCTCGTAGTAATCGTCCGCGCACTTGAAGCCGACGTATTTCGCCCGCGTGTCGGCGCCGGCACGCGCGAGGAACGCGCCGAACGGCGTGCCGCCCCAGCGGCCGATCGCACTCCACCCTTCCACGCAGATATGCCGCGTGATCTGTTCCGCATGCGGCAGCGCGCGCAGTTCGTCGAGCGTCCACACGCGCTTGCCCGTTACGCGGCCGGACAGCACGAGGCGGTACGTCGACTCGTCGACGTGCGGCACGTCGTCGATCCCGTAGTACGCGTTGAACGGGAACGGGCGCGTGATGTCGGCTTCGGTGTAGGTCGGCGCGAGCCGGTCGGAACTGAACAGCCAGGCCTGCACGCGATCGTTCATGCGCGACACTTTCTCGAGGAACGTGTTGACCGACGCGTCGTCCTGCAGCGTGCAGCCGGTCAGCATCGCGAGGCCGCCGAGCGTCAGCACGCGCCGGTTGAAGAGGCGCCGAGACGGCATCTCGAGCTCGCGGCGCACATCGAGTTCGAGCGACTTTCGGTCGAGCGTCCAGCGCGGCTCGCCGCGCCTGTTTTCGGATTCCGACATGATGATTTCCTTCGCCCGCGGCTTGCGGGTCAGCGGCCGCGCAGCATCGCGAGCAACGAGCGCGGCACCAGCAGCGCCATCGCGACATGAACGACAAAGAATGCGACGAGCAGCGACATCGCCCAGAAATGCACGACGCGCGCGTTGTCGTAGCCGCCGAACAGTTCGCGCAGCAACGGGAATTGCACGGACTTCCAGATCGTGAGTCCCGACAGCACCAGCACGACGAGATCGACGATCGCGGTCAGGTACGCGGCACGCTGCACCGCGTTGTAGACGCTCAGGTCGTTGTGCGACAACCGCCCGCCCAGCGCGGCGCGCACGTCGCGCCACACGGACGCCGGCGTGACGGGCAGCATCTTGCGCGCGAAGCGCCCCGTCGCGATCGACATCGCGAGGTAGAACAGCCCGTTGACGACCAGCAGCCACATCGCCGCGAAATGCCATTGCAGCGCACCGCCGAGCCAGCCGCCGATCGTGATGCCATGCGCGAACGTGAATGACGGATAGATCGGCGACGCGTCGTAGATGCGCCAGCCGGACAGCGCCATCAGGATCGCCGCGAGCGCGTTGAGCCAGTGGCTCACGCGCACCCACGGCGGATGGATCGGGCGTGCCGGTGGCGTCGCAGGCGCGCGATCCGTTGCAGGAACGGTTTGCATGATGAAGACTCCGGGGTGATGCGACGGGACGCGATGCGCGCGTGCAGCCGGCTGGCCGCGCCCCGCACGCATCCGTCAGTTCGACGGGCTCATTGCGTCCTTCTTCATCGCGTCGCCCTTCGACATCGCGTCGTGGCCCATCGCGTCTTTCTTCATCGCGTCTTTCTTCATCGCGTGCTTCTTCATGCCGTCCTTCTTCATCGCGCCATCCTTCGCCATCGCGTCGTGGCCCATCGCGTCCTTCGACATCGACGTGCCGTCCTTCGACATCGCATCGTTCTGCGCATAGGCGCCCGTTGCGAACGTGGCAAGAGCGGCGACGCAAGCGGCAATCAGTACGTTTTTCATGACATCTCTCCGAAACATGGGTTTGAGGAGCCGAATAGACGGACGACGTCGCGGGAAATGACAGCCGCTCTGAAAATATTTTTTATGCCGGCCGGACAACCCGTCATGCTGCACCGCTCGGCCGCCGCCGACCGGGCTGCCGGACCGATCGGCAAAGGCATGTGCTGCGGTGCACCCGGCCTGCCGCGCCGCCCGCCATGTTGCGGCTGCACCGGGATAACCACTCTACGCCCGGTTGAAACCGCCGCAAACCCGGTGTATCGTGTGCCCTTGCTAACGCGGGGGTCCTGCAATGCGTTCGGTCAAACAACCGGCATTGCGGGTGAGAAATACCCTTTGAACCTGATCTGGATAATGCCAGCGCAGGGAAGCGTACGGATTTCGCCGCCATCCTTCTGACGAAATCCGCCGCCTCACCAAGCCTCGTCTCCTGCTTAGCTCGAGCCCCACATACGTCAAGGGCTCCGGGCAAGCGCCGACGCGCCTGTCCGGCGCTCACACAGGAGATTGCATGAACGCCAATCCGAAGTTTCTGTCCGCCGACGCTCACGTCGACGCCGCCGCTGTCGCGCCGCTGCCGAATTCGCGCAAGGTTTATGTCACCGGCTCGCAGCCCGACATCCGCGTGCCGATGCGCGAAATCACGCAGGCAGACACGCCGACCGGCTTCGGCGGCGAAAAGAATCCGCCGATCTACGTGTACGACACGTCGGGCCCCTACACCGATCCGGAAGCCAAGATCGACATCCGCGCGGGCCTGCCCGCGCTGCGTCAGGGCTGGATCGAAGCGCGCGGCGACACCGAAGTGCTCTCCGGCCTGTCGAGCCGCTACGGCCTCGAACGCGCGGCCGACCCGGCCACCGCCGACCTGCGTTTCCCGGGCCTGCACCGCAACCCGCGCCGCGCGCAGGCCGGCAGGAACGTCACGCAGATGCACTACGCGCGCCAGGGCATCATCACGCCGGAAATGGAATACATCGCGATCCGCGAGAACCAGCGCCGCGCCGAATACCTCGAGAGCCTGAAGTCGAGCGGCCCGAACGGCGCGAAGCTCGCCGCGATGATGGGCCGCCAGCACCCGGGCCAGGCGTTCGGCGCCGCGGCCTTCGGCGCAAACGCGCTGGCCGAGATCACGCCCGAATTCGTGCGCGACGAAATCGCGCGCGGCCGCGCGATCATCCCCGCGAACATCAACCACCCGGAATCCGAGCCGATGATCATCGGCCGCAACTTCCTCGTGAAGATCAACGCGAACATCGGCAACTCCGCCGTCACGTCGTCGATCGGCGAGGAAGTCGACAAGATGACGTGGGCGATCCGCTGGGGCGGCGACACGGTGATGGATCTGTCGACCGGCAAGCACATCCATGAAACGCGCGAGTGGATCATCCGCAACAGCCCGGTGCCGATCGGCACGGTGCCGATCTACCAGGCGCTGGAAAAGGTCAACGGCAAGGCCGAGGACCTGACCTGGGAGATCTTCCGCGACACGCTGATCGAGCAGGCCGAGCAAGGCGTCGACTACTTCACGATCCATGCGGGCGTGCGCCTGCAGTACGTGCCGCTCACCGCGAACCGGATGACCGGCATCGTGTCGCGCGGCGGCTCGATCATGGCGAAGTGGTGCCTCGCGCATCACAAGGAAAGCTTCCTGTACGAACACTTCGAAGAGATCTGCGAGATCATGAAGGCGTACGACGTGAGCTTCTCGCTCGGCGACGGCCTGCGTCCCGGCTCGATCTACGACGCGAACGACGAAGCGCAGCTCGGCGAACTGAAGACGCTCGGCGAACTCACGCAGATCGCGTGGAAGCACGACGTGCAGGTGATGATCGAAGGCCCCGGCCACGTGCCGATGCAGTTGATCAAGGAGAACATGGATCTCCAGCTCGACTGGTGCAAGGAAGCGCCGTTCTACACGCTCGGGCCGCTGACGACCGACATCGCGCCGGGCTACGACCACATCACGTCGGGCATCGGCGCCGCGATGATCGGCTGGTTCGGCACCGCGATGCTGTGCTACGTGACGCCGAAGGAGCACCTCGGCCTGCCGAACAAGGACGACGTGAAGGAAGGCATCATCACGTACAAGCTGGCCGCGCACGCCGCCGACCTCGCGAAGGGTCACCCGGGCGCGCAGGTTCGCGACAACGCGCTGTCGAAGGCACGCTTCGAGTTCCGCTGGGAAGACCAGTTCAACATCGGTCTCGATCCGGACAAGGCGCGCGAATTCCACGACGAGACGCTGCCGAAGGATTCGGCGAAGGTCGCGCACTTCTGCTCGATGTGCGGCCCGCACTTCTGCTCGATGAAGATCACGCAGGACGTGCGCGAGTTCGCGGCGCAGCAAGGCGTGTCGGAAACCGAAGCGCTGAAGAAGGGGATGGAAGTGAAGGCGGTCGAGTTCGTGAAGACCGGCGCCGAGATCTATCACCGTCAGTAAGCACCCGCGGCGATCCGCACCGGAATCGCCTCGCGATGCACGAAGCCCGCTTTCGAGCGGGCTTTTTTGCGCATGTCGTGTGCCTGCCGATGCACGGGAAACAATTGATTACGAAACCGCGCGAGCCTTAACAAGTCCTTACAGCAGCCCCGCCAGGCGGCGCGTAGATTGGGGGCATGCGTGGCCGCCAGCCGGTCACGCGCCCTCCATTCACTACCACAAGGACAACGATCATGATTTCGATTCGGCGTATTGGGGTATGCGCTCTCCTCGTCACGACGGTGGCCAGTCTGTCGGCCTGCGATTCGATGACGAGGCGTCAGCGCGACACGGCAATCGGCGCGGGTGTCGGCGGCGTCGCCGGCGCAGCGATCGGCGGCAGCGCGCTGTCGACGCTGGGCGGCGCGGCAGCCGGCGGCATCATCGGTAACCAGGTCGGCAAGTAAGCCGCCGGTCACGGCCCGCCGCGCAATGCGCGGCGGCAGCCTGGCCGGTCCAACGGCGTTTCCGCGATGCGGAAGCGCCGTTTTCGCATGCGGCACCGCAATATGCCCGCCCGCGCCCGGAAATGATCCGTTACCGTTTTGCACACCGTGTCATCGGCGCGCGGCCTAAGCTTAAGCATCTGCCGATTGCCGGCTCCGCCGGAGAGACATCATGAACAGGACCCTCGTCGCCGCGGCGCTCGCCTGCACGACGCTCGCCGGCTGCTACTACCCGTACGGCTACTATCCTGGCGGCTATTACACGGCCGCACCGGTGCCGGTGCAGCCGGCGCCCGTGTACGTCGACCCCGGCCCCGCCTACTACTATCCGGCCCCCGCGTATGCACCCGCGTGGGGCGGTTATTGGGGACCGGCGCTGTCGCTCAATTTCGGCTTTGGCGGGCGCGGCGGCTGGCGCCATCACTGACCGGGCACGGCCGTCGACGGACGGCCGCCCGGCCCCCGCAACCGGCCCCATTCCCGTTTCTTGTCGTTTCATCCCATTGTGAAACGACGGCGTGGTAACGCGGTGTAAGATTCTTCGCATCCCGTCCCCGCCCTCGCCAAACGATGTCGCCCAAGAATGCTTTCCTGCTGACCGTGCTCGCTGCCCTGTGGGGCGCATCATTCCTGTTCATCCGGATCGGCGTGGTCGATTTCGGCGTCGCGCCGCTGATGGCCCTGCGCGTGGGCATCGGTGCGCTGTTTCTCACCGGCTTCGCGCTCACGCGCTTCAAACCCGCCGACCTCGGCACCCGGTTGCGCCGTCACGCGTGGCCGCTGTTCGTCGTCGGCGCGCTGAATTCGGGCATCCCGTTCTGCCTGTTCGCGTTCGCCGAACTGACGCTGTCGGCCGGCCTGACGTCGGTGATCAACGCGACGACGCCGCTGTGGGGCGCGCTCGTCGCGTACCTGTGGCTGAAGGACAAGCTGTCGCTGCCGCGCGCACTCGGCCTCGTGATCGGGTTTGCCGGCGTGCTCACGCTCGTGTGGAACCAGATCGCGAACGCGCACGGCGACACGGGCGCCAGCGCAACCGCGCTCGCCGCCGCCGCGGCGCTCGGCGCGACGCTGCTGTACGGCATCGCGGCCAATTACACGAAGCGCAAGCTCAGCGGCGTCGATCCCCTCGTCAATGCAGCCGGCAGCATGATCGGCTCGTCCGTCCTGCTGCTGCCGTTCGCGATCGCCACCTGGCCGTCCGCGCCGGTCGGCGTGCACGCATGGGGCTCGGTACTTGCCCTCGGCATCGCGTGCACGGGCATCGCGTATTTCATCTTCTTCTACCTGATCGCGCATGTCGGCCCCGCCCGCGCGATTACCGTGACGTTCGTGATCCCCGTATTCGGGCTGCTGTGGGGCGCGCTGTTCCTGGGCGAACACGTGTCGGCCGTGATGATCGAAGGCTGCGCGATCGTACTCGTCGGCACCGCGCTCGCGACCGGCGTGATCAAGCGGATTCCGGGGATCCGGCCGCGCGGCGGCGAAGCGACCTGACGGTCCGCGTGCGCGCATCGTCGCCCGGCGTGCAGCGATGGCGATGCGGCACCGGTCTGCCGACGCGCCGCGAATGGCACCGCAGCGCATCGGCATTCGTCTGACGGCGACGCCCGGCCGCCGGGATTTCCCGCATCACCTGCACATCCAGCACCCGCAGCGCACGGTCATGCCACCGGCATTGCGCGGGATTGTCATCGGCCGCTGCAGCGCCCTCCGCTTCGTGGCGGTCATGCAAGGCGCGCACGCGTGCGGCGCGGATCGCCGCTGCGCACGGGCCGGGATGGCGCGGTGTACCGTTTGCGTCTGGAGTTTCCCTGATACGCGCGCCGCCGCAATCCCGTTACACTCGGGAAACCTATCCGCAGAAGGCGGTCTCGATGCCTCACGTTCTCTCGCGCCCGCCTGCGCATGCGACTGCATCAGCGTGGTGGGGTGCCGCCGCTCGCTCCCGGGCACCGTTGACATGAAGCCCGCCCGCGACCTATCGCTCGACTCCCTGCTCGAACGCCTCACGCCGACGCCCGGCGGCTGGGTCGCCACCTATCGCACGACGACGCTGCGCAGCGTATTCCAGCCCGTGCTGTCGATCACGCACAAGCGCGTCGTCGGTTACGAGGCGCTGCTGCGCGTCGTCGACGCGAACGGCGCGCTGATATCGCCCACCGCCCTCTTCGACCGGACGCGCGCCGACGCCGACGCGCTGCTGCTCGACCGGCTCGCGCGCTGCCTGCACACGGCCAACTTCGTTGCACAGGGCATCGGCGACGGCTGGCTGTTCCTGAACGTGACGCCACGCGTGCTCGATACGGGCCTCGTGCAGCGCGAGTTCGTCGAGGCGCTGTGCCGGCATTTCGCGCTGCCGCCGAACCGCATCGTGCTGGAAGTCGTCGAACAGCCGGCGCGCGACGAAGCCGCGCTCGCCCGCACGATCGACATGATCCAGCATCGCGACTTCCTGATCGCGATCGACGATTTCGGCACCGGTTTCTCGAACTTCGACCGCGTGTGGCGGGCACGGCCCGACATCGTCAAGCTCGACCGCTCGCTCGTCGAGCGTTCGACCGGCTCGGCCGACGACCGCCGCATCATGCATCACCTCGTGTCGATGCTGCACCAGGCCGGCGCGATGGTGCTGGCCGAAGGCGTCGAAAGCGATGACGCGCTGCAGGCGCTGATGGAAGCCGACATCGATTTCGTGCAGGGTTTCCAGTTCGGCCAGCCCGATGCATCGATCGCGCACGCAAGCGCGGCAGCGCCCGCGATGCTCGACGCCGCGTGGCGGCGCTTCATCGCCCGCCGGCACACGCCCGTCGTCGCCGAGCAGCCGGGCTTCGACGCAATCGAACGGCTGGTACTCACCGGTGCGGCCGCGTTTTCGGCGAGCGGCAACCTGCAGGATGCCGCGCAACGCGTGTTCGCGGTGCCGGCCGCGCGTCGCGTGTTCGTCACCGACGAGATCGGCGAGCAGTTCCTGCCGTCGATCGGCGCACCTGCCGACGACAACCAGGCGAGCGTCACCCGCCTCGCGCCGCTGTTCCCGGAAACCCACAGCAACTGGTCGCGCCGCCCATACTTCCAGCGCGCGATCGCCGCACCCGGGCGCGTCGCGCTGATGGGCCCGCACTTCTCGCTGACGGAAGGCCGCGACTGCTATACGGCCGCCGTCGCGATCCGCGCACAGCGCCGGCTCGTCGTGTTCTGCGTCGACTTCGTGCTCGACAGCGCGGGGACCGTGATGCGCTAGCCGCGCAGGCGGTGGACGCCGGCCTGCGAGGGCCGCCGGCCATTCGCTCGTCAGTCGACCACTTTCCCTCGTCCCGACTTCACCACGCTACGGCGCGACTTGTGCTCGAGCCGCCGCTCCTTCGACGCACGCGTCGGCCGCGTCGCCACCCGTGCGCGCGGCGTATACGCGACGCCGCCGATCAGCGCATCGAGCCGCGCGAGCGCGGCCTCGCGGTTCTTCTCCTGCGTGCGATATTCCTGCGACTTGATCACGACGATGCCGTCGCGCGTGATGCGCTGGTCCGACAACGCGAGAAGCCGCTCCTTGATGACCGGCGGCAGCGACGACGCGCGGATGTCGAAGCGCAGATGAATCGCACTCGACACCTTGTTCACGTTCTGCCCGCCCGCACCCTGCGCGCGCACGGCCGTCCATTCGACGTCGGCCGGATCGAGCGTGTAGCGGATCATCATCGCGATGCCTCCTTGCGGCGCCGTGCGAGCGCCTCGTCGACGCGTGCCGCCAGCCCCGAATCGCGCTGCGTGCGCGTCGCGACCGCCTGCGCCAGCACGCGCCGCGGCCCGATCACCTGCACGCGCGTGCGGGCGCGCGTGACGGCCGTATAGACGAGCTCGCGCGTGAGCACCCGGCCGAACGATGCCGGCAGCACGAGCGCGGCTTCGTCGAATTCCGAGCCCTGCGATTTGTGCACCGTCAGCGCAAATGCCGTTTCGTGCGGCGGCAACGCAGCGGGCGACACCGCGCGCGCGGTGCCGTCCGCGCGCCGGAACCACACGCGCAGCACACCGTGCGCGTCGGGCAGCGCGATGCCGATGTCGCCATTGAACAGCCCCAGCGCATAGTCGTTGCGCGTCACCATGATCGGCCGCCCGGTGAACCAGTGCGCCCCGACCGCGAGCGGCACGCGCGCCGCATGCCGCACGTGCGCGGCCACCAGCGCATTGACGTGTTCGGCGCCGCGCGAGCCGCTGCGGGTCGCGCACAGGATCCGGAACCGGTTGAGCGCATCGAACAGCGGCAGCGGATCGGGCACCGGCGCGGCCAGCGCGTCGCGCAATGCGTCGAGGTATGCGCCGAATCGCCGTGCGAGCCGCTCGACCGTCGACGACGCAAGCGTATCGCCCGCATCGTCGTGGAAGGACGCCGCGGCTGCGTCGTCCGCGGGCAGTGCATCGAGTGCGGCCTGCACGTCGCCGCTGCGAATCGCCAGCGACAGCCGCCCGATCGGCGAATCGAGACCGAAGCGGTAATTGCGCTCGAGCCACACGACGCAGTCGGCGAGCGGCGCCGGAGCGAGCACGATGCCGGACGCGGCGGCGGCTTCGTCGGTCGATGCCGATGTGGCTGCCGTGACCGACGCAAGCGCCATATCACCCGCGTCGAACGGCGGCAGTTCGACGTCATCGAGCCAGGCGAGTTCGTCGACCTCGATCCATGCGGGTGTGCCGCCTGCTGAAACGGCGCCGCCGATATCAGCCGGCGCCGTTACGGCGAGCGGTGGCGATACCGTCCCGGCCGACGAACCTTCGTCATCCTGCGGTTCGTCGTCGAACAGAGATGCCTGTCGCGGATCGACTTTCGGCCGGGACGCCGGCATGCGTGAAACGGAAGCGGAAGCAGACGCCGATGGCGACGCCGGCGCGCGAACGGCTGCGGCAGCCGGACTCGCAGCGGGCGCCATCGCCGGCGCAGCTTCGTCCGGCACCGGCAATGCCGCGGCGAACGACGCGTCGTCGATGCCGAGTGCCTGCGCGATGCGCGCGCGCGCCGCAGCGGTGAACGTCGGTCGCGCGCTCAGCTCCGCAAATACGGCGCCGGCCTCGACCGCGGCCAGCTGATCCTTGTCCCCAAGCAACACGAGCCGCGCGCCCGGCGCGAGCGCGTCGAGCAGATGCGCGGCGAGCGCTACGTCGATCATCGACGCCTCGTCGACGACGATCAGATCGTACGGCAACGGATTGTCGCGATGATGCCGGAAGCCGGCCGCCCCGCCACCGCCCAGCAGCCGATGCAGCGTGTACGACGTGTCGGGCAGGCGCGCCGCGAGTTCGGGCGGCAGATCGCCGGCGCGCGCATGCAGCGCCTCCTGCATCCGCTGCGCGGCCTTGCCGGTCGGCGCGGCCAGCGCGACGCGCAGCCCCGGGTGTGCGTCGAGCAGACAAGCCAGCACGCCGACGACGGTCGTCGTCTTGCCCGTGCCGGGACCGCCGCTGACGATCGTCACGCGCCCCGTCAGCGCGACGATCGCCGCCACGCGCTGCCAGTCGACTTCGCCGGTGGCCGGCCCGAAGTATCGTGAGAGGCTGTCGCGCAACCGGTCGGGCGACAGGCCTTCGTCGGGCGCGGCAACGCCGGCCTGCGCGACGAGCGCATCGGCCAGACGCCGTTCGTAATCGAAATAGCGCGACAGGTACAGGTGATCGTGCCGGTCGACGATCAGCGGCCGCTCGTCGCCGCGCGCGAGCGTGCCGAACGCAACCACGCCGCTTGCCGCGAGCGCGGCACGCACCTCGTCGAGCGGCGCTTCGTAGCGCTGCGCGAGTGCGCCGAGCGCGACGCATACGTGGCCGCCCGCGGTCGCGCGGCTCGTCGCGAACGCGGCGCGCGCCGCCCAGCGTGCCGACGCGGACGGCGCACCGGCACGCCGCGCAAGATCGCCGATGCGCCGTGCAAACCCTTCCGCGAGCGCGATGCCGAAATCGGCCGGCTCGGGCAGCCGTGCGACGAGGCCGCCGGTGAATTCGAGCATGTCGTCGGACGCATTCATGCGCGGCCCCCTTCCATCATCCGGTCGAGTGCGTCGACGAGCGCGCGCGCGGGCCGCCGCGCATGCACGCCGGCCGGCTCGCCGCTGCTGCGCCAGCCCGGCCGCACGCCGCGCACGAACAGGTACAGATAGCCCGCGATGTGTGTGTCGTAGTCGTAATCGGGCAGCCGCCCGCGCAGGTAGCGATGCAGCGCGACCGTGTAGAGCAGCGCCTGCAGGTGATACGCGTGATCGGCCATCGCGACGTCGAGCGCGCGCGGGCCGTAGGCATCCGGCGTCGTGCCGAGATGGTTCGACTTCCAGTCGACGATCCAGAAACGGCCGTCGTGTTCGACGATCATGTCGATGAAACCCTTGATGAAACCGGCGAGCATGCCCGCCTCCAGTGCAACGTCCGGATAACCGTGCGCGACCAGCAGCCGGCGCAGCGCCGTCAGGTCGAGCGACGGCGCCGGGAACAGGAAACCCATTTCGTCGAGCCGCTTCGCCGGATCGAGATCGACGAGCCGCATGCCCGGCACGAGCTCGGTGTGCACGACATCGTCGACGAGCTGCGCCATCATCGCCGGCAGGCGCGTCGCGAGTTCCGGTTCGGCCTCGACCGGCCGGTCGTGCAACGCGCCGAGCGCGGCCTTGTGCCACGATTCGGGTTCCGTGAACCGGCTGAGTTCGAACAGGCGGTGCAGGCATTCGCCGGCGGCCGCTCCTCGCGGGAACACGAGGATGTCGTCGTCCGGCGGCTCGGCCACGACCGGATCGGCGAACAGCCATTCGCCGTCCGGCGTCACCTCGGCAAGCGCATCGTGATCGGGTCGCAGCTCGTCGTCGGGTACCGCCGCAACACCCGCCTCCTCGCGCGCCATCGACGCGGTCAGCGAGCTGAAACTCGCCATCCGCCACGCATCGCGCAGCACGCGCGTCGCATGGCGCGCCGCGAGCGTCTGCGAGGCGTCGTGCCCGGCCGCGAGACGCTCGCGGCGCGCGGGCGCCGGCAGCGGCGCGACGCACACGGGGCCGCCCGCGAGCGCCTGCCACGCCGCGTCGAGCGCAGCTTCGTCGGGCGGTTCGTCGAGCCACGCATCGAACGACTGGCCGGCGCCGGCGACAAGCCAGTTGAGCACGCTGCGCCGCGCTTCGCGCGTCGAACGCGACGACAGGTACGGCCCCGCGACCACGTAGCAGCGATAGACCGCGCGCGTGAGCGCCACGTAGACGAGCCGTGCACGTTCCGCGGCCTGCTCGCGCAATGCCTGCCGCGCCGCATGCGCGGCCGCCTCGTCGTCGCATCCGTAATGCAGCACCGCGTCGCCCGCATCGTCGTGATACTCGCGCGCATCGGGCAGCGCGGACGAAGGCGGCTCGCGCAACCCGCCGTCGTTCAGGAACGGACAGAACACGACCGCGTATTCGAGGCCCTTCGATTTGTGCACGGTCACGATCTGCACGAGGTTGCGATCCGATTCGAGCCGCAACTGCGCCTCCTCGCCGCCACCGTCGAGCCGTTGCGCGGCGAGCCAGCGCAGCGTCGGCGCGATACCCGGCTGCGCGGATGCGCGCGCTTGCGTCAGCTCGGCCAGATGGTTGATGTCCGTCACGCGACGCTCGCCGTCCGCACCGGCCATCAGCCGTTCGGCGATCCGCAGCTCGCGCGTGAACGTGCGCCACATCACCGCGAAACCGCGTTCGCGCCACAACAGCCGATACCGCGAGAAGCGCTCGACCCAGCTCATCGCATCGGCGCCGTCGGCCGCCGACGCGTCGCGGGAGGCATCGCCGTCGCCCTGCTCCATGCGCCACAATGCGCCGGCATCGAGGCCGAACCAGTCGGACGCGAGCGCCGCGCGCAGACGCCGCAGGTCGCCCGGCGCATCGATCGCCGCCAGCACGCGCTCGAGCTGCTCGGCGTCGCCGGTGGAAAACACCGACGCCTGTGCCAGTTCGACGCTGCCGATGCCCCACGTGGCAAGCACGCGCTTCACGAGACTGCCCTGCCGGTGCGTTTGCACGAGCACCGCGATGTCGCCCGGCGACAGCGGCTTGTCGCCGAGCCGCACGCGCCCTTCGCGCGCACCGCGCATCAGCCGCGCGATTTCGGCCGCGCAGGCCTGCGCGGCCTGCGCCTGGGCGTCGCGCTTGAGCAGCGTGCGTTCGCCGCCGGGCAGGGCCCACACGCGGAAATCGCCGGCCGGGCCCGGATCGGTTTCGTCGAAGAACGGTGCGCGCGCGCGCGCGCCGGCGCGCACCGCGTAATAGTCGAGCCCGTCGAGCACGAAGGCGCGCGGATTCGACATGAAGAAGCGGTTGCACGCATCGACGATCGCGGGCGTCGAACGCTGGTTGACCGCGAGCGTGTAGCACGCGCTCGCGCTCGCGCGCGCCGCAAGATAAGTATGCAGATCGGCCGCGCGGAAGCTGTAGATCGCCTGCTTCGGATCGCCGACGAGAAACAGCGGGCCGCCCGGCGCGAAGATCCGGTCGAAGATCGCGAACTGCAGCGGGTCGGTATCCTGGAACTCGTCGATCAGCGCGGCCGGATAGCGCGCGCGCAGCGTCTCGGCCAGCCACGGATGCGCATGCAGCGCGTGATACAGGTTCGCAAGCAGATCGTCGAACGACACGACGCGACGCGTGCGCTTGCGCTCGGCCAGCTCGCCGGGCGCCATGTCGAGCCATTCGGCGATCAGCGCGAGCCAGCGCGCGCGCTGCGCGGCCTCGGCGGCGGCCACTGCGGCGTCGAGCGCGTCCGCGACATCGAAGAACGCGTGCGCGGGCGTTGACCCGCCCTTTTTCGTCGCCTTCGTCAGCGCGGTTTGCGTGAGCTTCAGTGCGGCTTTCGGCAGTGCGGCCGTCGCATTGCCCTGCGCCAAATGCGCCGTCCATGCAGCCAGCGCATCGGCGACCGCGTCGGGCTTGTGCGAACGCTGATTGAGCACGGGCTGCGCGGTGCGCAGCAGCGCATCGATCGCATCGCGCTCGGCCGCCCACATCCGCGCCGCCTCGGCGAAGCATTCGGCCGCGGCCGCTTCGGCCGATTCGTCAGGCTCGGTCACGCCGTCCCAGCGCAGCGCGGCGAGCGGCTTCTTCAGCCGGCGCGCGAGCTGCGCATCGAGCGCGGCCGGGCCGGCCCCCGATTCGACGAGCCAGGTGGCGAAGCCCGGCCAGCGTGCGGCCGCCGGTTCGACACGCGTGCGCCAGAAATCCGCCGCGAGTTCGAAGCGCAGCGACGCGTCGTCGGCCTCCATGTCGAACGCGAACGGCATCGCCGCCGCGAACGGCGCTTCCTGCAGCGCGCGCTGGCAGAACGCGTGGATCGTATGGATCGCGGCCTGGTCGAACGCACGCAGCGCGCGCCGGATCCGCTTCGCGGCCGTCTCGGGATCGAGCGCGCCTTCGTCGCCAAGCGTGGTCTCGAGCAGGCGCGCGATGAACGGATCGCCGCCGTCGTCGCCCGTGTCGAGTGCATGCGCAAGCTGCGCGAGCCGGCTGCGAATCCGCTCGTGCAGTTCGGCCGTCGCTGCTTTCGTGAAGGTCACGACGAGGATTTCGTCCGCGCCGAGATCTTTTTCGAGCAGCAGGCGCACATACAGCGCGCAGATGTTCCAGGTCTTGCCGGTGCCGGCCGACGCCTCGATCTGGTTGACGCCGTCGAGCGGGCACGCGAACACGTCGAGTTCGAGCGCCTGCTGCGGCTGCGACACGGCGCTCATGCGACCTCCTTCAGATGCGCGATCAGCGGTTCGAACACGAGCCGCGCAAGGGTGCCGAACGGCTCGTCGAGCGACGGATGCGCACCGCGCCATGCGATCGCGATGGCCGGATCGTCGGCTTCGCTCACGACGCGTTCATTGATCCACACGCTCGCGGCTTTGGCCTCGCCGTCGGATACCCTCGCCCACGCGCTGCGCGGAAAGAACCGCAGCGGCATGCGCCGCCCCGCGCGAAACAGCGCGGCAAGCGGTGCAAGCTGCTCGAGCGACGCCGCGACGGGCGTCAGCTCGAACGCGCCGCCGCTGCCGAACCACAGCGTGCGGCGCGGGCCGTCGGGCTCGACCGCGCAGTAGACGAGATGCGCGAGCCACGCGGACAGATAGTCGCGCGCGCTCGGCCGTGCATAGCGATAGATGATCTGACCGGCCGGCGTCAACCGGTTCAGCGTGCCGTTCAGTTCGAGCGGCGCGCTCACCGCGTCGGCCGACAGCATCGCGTCATCGGTGCCGAACAGGGCCTGCCCGGTGTCGGGCCACGCCGGCACGACGGTGAGCGAGAATGCCCGCCGCTCGATGCCGTCGGCCAGCGCGCGGCGCACGTTCGACGCCAACTGCGTCATCGAGCCGAGCGCCTGGTCGCGCCACACGGCGCCCGTCGCACCGCCCGGCAGCTCGGGGCTCGCGTCTGCAATGCGCAGCGCGTGATCGTGCACGCCGCCCTCGTCCGCTTCGATCAACAGCGGCAACACACGTTCGGCGAGCGCATCGCTGCCGGCAAAGTCGAGCGAAAACGGCTCGGTGTCGCGCAGTTCGGCCTGCGCGTCGGCCAGCACGATGCCGAGCCGGCCGCGCAGCAATGCACGCGCCGGATGCCGCCAGAAGCGCTCGAATTCGCTGAACGCGACGGGCTCGACCGGCTCCGCCGGCAGCGGCTGCGCGAAGAACGGCTGCTCGCGCGGCCCGTCGCGCGACGCTTCGGCGGCGAGCAGCGACGCGAGCGTCGCCCGCTCGGCGTCATACGAAACGAGCGCGCTGCCGGGCTGGAAATACGCGGCAGCGAACGGTTGCAGCGGATGCTCGACGATGAACGCGCGCCGCGCGGCATCGACTGCGTCCGGCGCCGCATCGGGCCCGGCGGTGACGATCGCCAGATGATCGAGCAGTTCGTCGACGAGCGCCGCGGGCGGCAACGGTGCGTTGTCGCGAATGCTGCGGCCCGTATAGGCAATCAGCAACCGGTCACGCGCGGCGAGCAGCAGGTCGAGAAACAGGTTGCGCTCGTCGTCGCGGCGCTGCCGGTCGCCAAGCTTCGGCAGCACGGCCATCAGGTCGAATTCGTCCGCGCGCGCGAGGCTCGGCAGCACGCCGTCGTCCATCCCGAGCAGGCAGACGACGCGATACGGCAAGCCGCGCAAGCTCGTCAGCGACGAGAACGTGACGCCGCCCCACGGCACGCCGCCGCGTGCCGGATCGTCGAGCGCCGCAGCCAGCCCGGCGCGGACGACCGCCGCCGGCAATGCCTCGTCAGGCGCGCCTTCCGCCATCGCGGCCAGCATCGCGTCGAGCGCATCGCGCACGCCGGCCAGTGCGTCGGCATGCACGGCGCCCGAATCGAAGAAGCGCGCGAGCGTGTCGGCAAACAGTTCGCTCCAGCCGCGCGGCGTGTGCGATTCGGCAAGCCGCCGCGCGAAACCGTCGAGATCGTCGGTGAAACGCGCGAGCCGGCCGAGCAGTTCGGCCTCGCTGCCCGTGGCCGCCTCGATCGGCAGCCACGCGCCGATCGGCGCCGCGCCTTCGGGCATCGCATAGCCGAGAAAGAGCCGCGCGAGCGCATCGGAGAACGTATGACGTGGCGCGGGCACGGCCGCGTCGTCGCTCACGAGCGGCGACAGCCCGCGCCGTGCGCCGGCCGCCGCGAGCCAGGTCTGCACGGTCTCGAGCGAGGCTGCGTCGATGTCGTAGCGCGCCGCCACCGCATCGACGCGCAGCCATTCGACCAGCTCCGGCGCGCCGACCTGCCGCTCCGGCAGCGCGAGCCAGTCGAGCAGTACGCGTGCAACCGGGTTCGCCTGCGACGGCGGCAGGCCGGTGATCCGGTAAGGCACGCGCGAACCGCCTGCGCCGGCCGTGCCGAACACCGCGTCGATCAGCGGCCCGGCCGCGGCGAGATCGGCCACCGCGACGAGCACGTCGGACGGCTGCAGGCTTGCGTCCGCGTCGAACCAAGCAAGCAACCGGTCGTGCAGCACCTCAAGCTGGCGCGCGAGGCTGTGGCACACATGCACCTCGATCCCGCGCTCGGCTGGCGTGTCGCCGGTTTCGGCCTCCGGCTGCAATGCGAGGATCGCGTTCTGCACCCGCGCGAGCCACGTGGGCGCGGGATTCTCGACGAAACGCGACGCATCGCCTGACGCAGCGCTTTCAGTCAGCTCATGCAGCATGTGCAGTTGCGCCTGCGTCTGCCGGCCCCATTCGGCGAGCAGCGGATGGCCAACTTCCTGGTAGTCGAGGCGCCCGGCGGCGTCGAGCGCCTCGGCATGCGCGGCGGTCACGATGTCGAACCAGAATTCGCGGCACGGGTTCAATGCATAGACGCGCACGTCGATCCAGCGCGACAGTTCGCGCAACAACGCGACATGCAGCGGCGGCATCGTCGGCAGCGCGAACACGCTGACCGATTCGGGCCAGTCGGCGCGCGCGAGCGCGTCGGCATCGAGATGGCGCGCTTCGACGAGAAAGCGGTGTGCGGGCGGCGTGCCGCTGTCGCTCAGTTCAGCGAGCAGCGCGCGCCACAGCGCGGCCTGCCAGCGCTCGTCGTCGCGTGCGGCATCGCTGATTCCGCGCGGCGCGCCATCGCCCGCGAGCACGGATTCGCCGGCCTGCCACGCGGCCAGCCATTCGGGGCGATAGGTCAGGTAGTGATCGAGCACGGCCGCGACGCGCTGCGCAAGCTCGTAGCGCATCGCATCGTCGGACGCGGACAGGTAAGCGGCGAGCCGCGGCGACGCGAGCCACGGCGCGCCGTCGGCCGCCTGCGCGAACAGCCGGTAGCAGCGCCACACGAGCCGGTCGGGTGCGAACGGCGAGCGCGCGGGCACCGTCAGCACGCGGCCGATCTGCGCCCACAGCCACTGCGCGAGATACGTGAACTCGACGTTCGCACACACGCCGTTGCGCGCGGCGATGTCGAGCTCGAGACGACGACGCAGCGCAGCGCTCGGCACGATGACCTGCTGCTGCGCCCACGGGCCGTTGCGGGCCGGAAACGCAGCCAGATCCTCGAGCAGCGCGTCGGCCAGCGTTTCGTGACGGTTCGAATAGAAGAGATGGAGCATGAAGCGGGCGTCGGAACCTCGCACCGGCCGGACCGGGCGAACAAGATCACCAAGGATAGCAAATGGACCGCCGCCGCGAAGCTCTGCCGGAAAGCCAGGTTTTGCGGACCGCGAAATACGATAGACTCGTCGCCAGTCAATACGCCGCTCCCGGGCGTCTTCGTCTGCCATTCAGCCCATCGATGCGCTATTCGGTCGAAATCAGAAAGTTTTTCTACAGCCAGTACTTTTTCGGCGGCTTGCGGATCGCCGTCGGCGTATCGCTGCCGGCCGTGCTCTGCCTGATCGTGTTTCACAACCGCGAGCTCGGCTTCACGATCTCGACGGGCGCGCTGGGCGCCTGCGTCGTCGACATGCCGGGCCCGCTCAAGTACAAGCACAACGAAATGCTCGCGTGCAGCGTGATCGGCTTCCTGGCCGCGCTCGCCACCGGCCTCGCGACACCGAACATCTTCGCGCTGTGGCTCACGATCGTGCCGCTCACGTTCGTGCTGTCGCTGATCGTCGTCTACGGCAACCGCTGGCCGCAGATCAGCTTCGCGACGCTGTTCATGATGGTGATGACGCTCGAGGAGAAGTTCACGCCGCTGCAGGCGTTCATCAACGCCGGCTGGATTCTCGCGGGCGGCCTCTGGTACACGTACTGGGCCACGCTCGTGTCGCAATGGCAGGCACGCCGGATCGAGCAGCAGGCGCTGGCCGAGAGCCTGTTCGCCTGTGCCGACTACCTGCTCGCGCGCGCGCAGTTCTACGATCTCGATGCCGACCTCGACGAGTGCTACCGCAACCTCGTCGCCCGGCAGATCACCGCGGTCGAAACGCAGGAAACCGCGCGCGACATCGTGCTGCGCAACCTGCCGAAGCTGCGGCGCGGCAAGCTCGACCCCGGCCGCACGACGATGTACAACCTGTTCATCAACAGCGTCGATCTTCACGAGCTGTTCGTCGGCGCGCATACCGACTACCCGCTCGTGCGCAATACGTTCGGCGGCTCGGATCTGATCATTTTCTACCGCGACCTGATCCGCAAGGCCGCCGCCGATCTCGAGGAGATCGGCCTCGCGGTGCTCGAGAACCGTGCGCCGCATTCCCGGATCAGCGTGAAGGCCGAGCTGCGCGCGATCGAGTACGAGATCGAGCTGATGCGCAAGAAGAACTTCGCGGCCACCAACGCGGAAGCGTATGCGGCCGTGCTCGCGACGTTCCGGCGCATCTGGAGCGCGACGCGCCTGATCGACCGGATGCGCCGCAACCTGTCGGGCCATGCCGATCCGCAGCAAACCGAACTGAAGATCGACAAGGCGCTCACCCGCTTCCTGCAGCGCCGCCGCATGTCGCCGCTGCTGATCTTCTCGAACCTGAACATGCGCTCGCCGAGCTTCCGCCACGCGCTGCGCGTGACGATCGCCGTGGCAGTCGGTTTCTGGATCGGCCGGCTGCTGCCGCTCACGAACGCGTACTGGATCGTGATGACGACCATCATCATCCTGAAGCCCGGCTACTCGCTGACCAAACAGCGCAACGCGCAGCGGATCATCGGCACGCTGATCGGCTGCGCGGCGAGCATCGCGCTGATCTACACGGTGAAGGAGCCGCACCTGCTGATCGCGATCATGTTCGGGTCGATGGTGATGAGCTACAGCCTGCTGCTGTTCAACTACGCGGCCAGCGTCGTGTTCACGTCATCGTACGTGCTGCTGATGTTCCACCTGCTCGCACCGGGCAGCATGCGGATCATCGGCGAGCGCGCGATCGACACGGTGGTGGGCTGCATGATCGCGATCGCCGCGAGCCGGCTGTTCCCGTACTGGGAATACCGGCTGATGGGCAAGCTCGTCACCGACATGCTGACGTCCACCCGCAAGTATTTCGAAGCCGTGTGGCGCGCCGGGCGCGGCATGTCGCCGCCGCCAGTGCCGGCCGCCGACGGCGCGGCCGTCGTCCCGGGCGTGGCGGCGGTCGTCGAATCGCCCGCCGCGAGCCTCGACGACGACTACCGCTACCGCCTTGCACGCAAGGACGTGCACATCGCATTCGCGAACCTCGGGCAGGCGTTCCAGCGGATGATGATCGAGCCGAAGGCGCACCAGCGCTTCGTGCCCGAGCTGAACGACCTGCTCGTGCAGACGCACGTGCTCGGCGCGCAGATCACGGCCGCTGCGCCGCTGATCCGCAACGCATGCGCAGCCGACGGCGGCCTCGAGCACGACGACGCGCTGCGGCGCGGCCTCGCCGCCGTGCTCGACAATCTCGAGAAGGCCGAGGCCGGCGAGCCGCCGCCTGCCGACCAGCTCGAAGCGTCGAAGCAGATCACGCGCGACCTCGACGCGATGGTCGTGTCCGCGGAAAAATCCGAGGCGGTCGGCGCCGAACTCACGCACGACCTGAAAGTGCTCGCGCACCAGTGCAAGCAGATGCTCGCGTCGTCGCTGCTGATCCGCAAGGATGCGAGCGTGATCCGCCTGCCCGCCTGACCCCGAATGTTCCTGCCGGCGGGCCGGCCCGCGCACGCCGCGGATCGGCCACCGGCGCGCCCGATTCAACGATCACCCGCAGCATGACCCGCCTGCCTCACGCGGCCCGCTCGCCCGCCGCGCGACCGCCCCACGCCCTATTCCGCTCGCCGCGCCAGTCAGGGAATACCCGATTCCGGTCACCGGGCCTGGCTTGTTATCATTCGTTCACATTCAAGTTGTATAGACAACTTGAGCCAATCGGACCGGCCCCGCTCGCCCGGTCCGTCGCATAACGATATCGGAGACTCGATGAAAAACTTGCAGCGCCACCTGAGCGCGCGGCACATCCGCTTTCTCGCGCTCGGCTCGGCGATCGGCACGGGCCTGTTCTACGGCTCGGCGTCCGCGATCCAGCTCGCGGGCCCGGCCGTGATCCTGGCGTACATCCTAGGCGGTGCGGCCGTCTACATGGTGATGCGCGCGCTCGGCGAGATGGCCGTGCGCGAACCCGTCGCCGGTTCGTTCGGCCATTACGCGACCGAGAACCTTGGCCCGTTCGCGGGATTCGTCACCGGCTGGACCTACACGCTCGAAATGGTGATCGTCGCGATCGCCGACATCACGGCATTCGGCATCTACATGGGCTTCTGGTTTCCGGATGTCCCCCAATGGATCTGGGTGCTCGGCGTCGTCGCGATCATCTGCGGGCTGAACCTGTGCCACGTGAAGGTGTTCGGCGAGCTCGAGTTCTGGCTGTCGATCATCAAGGTCGGCGCGATCGTCGCGATGATCGGCGGCGGCGTCGCGATCCTGCTGACCGGCATGCACTTCGGCCATTCGGCCGACGTGCCGACGTTCGCGAACCTGTGGAACCATGGCGGCTTCTTGCCGAACGGCGTCGGCGGGCTGATCGCATCGCTGTCGGTCGTGATCTTCGCGTACGGCGGAATCGAGGTGATCGGGATGAGCGCCGGCGAGGCGAAGGACCCGGAGCGCGTCATTCCGCGCGCGATCAACGCGGTGCCCGCGCGCATCCTGCTGTTCTACGTGCTGACGATGGTCGTGTTGATGTCGATCAGCCCGTGGACGGGCGTCGGCGGCGACGGCAGCCCGTTCGTGCAGATCTTCTCGGCGCTCGGCGTGAAGTCGGCCGCGACGATCCTCAACCTGGTCGTGATCAGCGCGGCGATCTCGGCGATCAACAGCGACATCTTCGGCGCGGGCCGCATGATGTTCGGGATGGCGCGTCAGGGCCAGGCGCCGCGCGTGCTGATGACGACGTCGCGGCACGGCGTGCCGTGGGTCACGGTGCTCGTGATGGCCGGCGCGCTGCTCGTCGGCGTGGTGCTGAACTACCTGATGCCGAAGGACGTGTTCCTGATGGTCGCCGCGATCGCGACGTTCGCGACCGTGTGGGTCTGGCTGATGATCCTGCTGTCGCAGGTTGCGATGCGCCGCCGCCTGTCGAGCGCCGAAGTCGCGACGCTGAAGTTCAAGGTGCCGCTGTGGCCGGTCGCGCCGGCGCTGACGATCGCGTTCATGGGCTTCGTGATCGTGATGCTCGGCTGGTTCGAGGACACGCGCGTCGCGCTGTATGTCGGCGCGGCGTGGCTCGCGCTGCTCGCGGTCGTGTTCTACGCCCGGATACGTCCGAAATTCGCCGCTGCGTCACGTTGACGCACGGCTGACCTGCCTGCGCGGCGCGCCTGCTTCGGCGCCCGCTACCGTCCCGGTTCCGCGCGGCATCTGTCGCGCCGGAAACCGCGGAATCTCCCCCTGCATCTGCCCCGCAAGCGCGGCCCGACCGGGCCACGCACCGGCACGTCAGTGCGACGCCGCGCTCGCGGCCTCGGCCGGATGGGCCTCGTCGTACGCGCGCTTCTGCGAAATCGCGTTGTACAGGATCGTCCCGATCACGAGCAGCACGGCCACGACGATCAGGATGCTCACGTTGCGGACAGGGTTCTTCTTGCGCTGATCGTTCATGGTCGGTGCGTCTCCGTCAAATTCGTCGAAGCGGGCATTCTACGCGCTTGCGCCCGCACTGCGACGTCCCGTTTCCCGATCCCCGCCTGCACCTTCGCCGCGGCTTTCCGCAAGCTTTCATTTGGTAATCGTTCCCATTTCGATCTAGAATCCGGAGTCTTTCATTTTGTAATGTTCCGGATGCTCGGGCGGCAGGCGCGCCCCGGAACGCCCCCTCGTCCACCTGCCCCACCGGAGTCTTCATGTCGAATCCGCGCACCCGCCTGCTGCCGCTCGCCGGCGCCCTCGCCCTGGCCGCGGCCGCCTTCGCGCCGCTCGCCCACGCGGCCGAGGAAGTGAGCCTGTACACCACCCGCGAGCCGAAGCTGATCCAGCCGCTCATCGACGCGTTCACGAAGCAGAGCGGCGTCAAGGTCAACACGGTATTCGTGAAGGACGGCCTGCTTGAGCGCGTGAAGGTGGAAGGCGCGCAATCGCCGGCCGACGTGCTGATGACGGTCGACGTCGGCAACCTGCTCGACCTCGTCGATGGCGGTGTCACGCAACCGGTGCGCTCGAAGGCGCTCGACGACGCGATTCCCGCGAACCTGCGCGGCGCGAACGGCGACTGGTACGCACTGTCGCTGCGCGATCGAGTGCTGTACGTCGAAAAGGACCTGAAGGTCGATGCGTTCCGCTATGAAGATCTCGCCGATCCGAAATGGAAGGGCAAGGTCTGCATCCGCTCGGGCCAGCATCCGTACAACACGGCGCTCGTCGCGGCGATGATCGCGCACGACGGCGAAGCCGCGACCGAGAAGTGGCTGCGCGGCGTGAAGGCGAACCTCGCTCGCAAGGCGACCGGCGGCGACCGCGACGTCGCGCGCGACATCCTCGGCGGCATCTGCGACGTCGGCCTCGCGAACGCCTACTACGTCGGCCACATGAAGAATGCGGAGCCGGGCAGCGACGCGCGCAAATGGGGCGACGCGATCAAGGTCGTGCGGCCGACGTTCGCGAACGCGAAGAGCGGCGGCACGCACGTGAACATCAGCGGCGCGACGGTGGCGAAGCACGCGCCGCACAAGGCCAACGCGGTGAAGCTGCTCGAATACCTGGTGTCGCCGGAAGCGCAGTCGCTGTATGCGCAGGCCAACTACGAATACCCGGTGCGCGCGAACGTGAAGCTCGATCCGGTAATCGCGAGCTTCGGCGCGCTGAAGGTCGATCCGTTGTCGCTGACGGACATCGCAAAGTATCGCAAGCAGGCCAGCCAGCTCGTCGACAAGGTCGGCTTTGACAACTGACGCATCGTCCGCCGGCGCGCGCCGCGAACCCTCCCGGCCGCGCCTGCGGCCACGCGCGGGCAGCCTGTGGCTGCTCGCGGCGCTGGCGATCGCTGCGGCGGTCGCTGCGCCGCTCGCGGTGCTCGTCGCCGCCGCGTTCGATGCCGATCTCGCGCACTGGGCGCATCTCGCTGAATTCGTGCTGCCGCAGGCGCTCGTCAATACGTTGCTGCTGCTTGCGGGCGTCGGCACGATCGTGTCGATCATCGGCACCGGCTGCGCGTGGCTCGTCACCGCCTACGATTTTCCCGGCCGCCGGATGCTGACGTGGGCGCTGCTGCTGCCGCTGGCCGTCCCCACCTACATCGTCGCGTTCGCGTATCTCGACCTGCTGCACCCGATCGGCCCGGTCCAGAGCGCGATCCGCTGGCTGCTCGGCTTCGACAGCCCGCGCCAGTTCCGCCTGCCCGACCTGCGCTCGCTGCCCGGCGCGATCTTCGTGCTCGGCTTCGTGCTGTATCCGTATGTGTATCTGAGCACGCGCGCGATGTTCGTCATGCAGTCCGCAAGCCTGCTCGAAGCCGCGCGCACGCTCGGCGCCGGGCGCATCGCGACGTTCTGGCGCGTCGTCGTGCCGCTCGCGCGGCCCGCGATCGCGGTCGGCATGAGCCTCGCCCTGCTCGAAACGCTGAACGACATCGGCGCATCGGAATTCCTCGGCGTGCAGACGCTGACCGTGTCGGTCTACACGACGTGGATCACGCGCTCCGATCTTGCCGGCGCCGCGCAGATCGCGCTCGCGATGCTCGCGATCGTTGTCGGCATGATTGGGCTCGAGCGCTACGGGCGCCGCCGCCAGCGCTACGCGCACGGCCGGCGCATGCGGCCGATCGCGCCGCGCCGCCTGACGGGCGCGGCCGCACTGGGCGCCGCCGTGCTCGGCTGGCTGCCCGTCCTGATCGGCTTCGGCGCACCGGCCGCGTACCTCGCGGTCGAGACCGGCAAGCGGCTGCATCTCGTCGGCGGCGTGTCCGCGCAACTGATGACGGGGCTGGCGAACACGCTGACGATCGCGACCGCCGCCACTGCTGCAACGCTCGCGTGCGGGCTCGTCGTCGCATGGGCCGCGCGTGCGCAACGCGACAGCGCCCGTGCGGGCCCGGCCCGCCTGTGCGCGCGGATCGCAAGCCTCGGCTATGCGGTGCCGGGCACCGTGCTCGCGATCGGCCTGCTGATCCCGTTCGCCGCGGCCGACCGGCTGTTCGGCGCGGCGCTCGGCCGCGACGGGCTACTGCTGATGGGCTCGGCGACCGCACTCGTGATCGCCTATACCGTGCGCTTTCTCGCGATCCCGGCCGGCGGCATCGAGGCCGGCCTCGCCCGCATTCCGCCGTCGCTCGAACAGGCTGCGCGTTCGCTCGGCGAAACGGCCGGCGGCACGCTGCGCCGCGTTCACCTGCCGCTGCTGCGGCCCGCGCTCACGACGAGCGCGCTGCTGGTGTTCGTCGACGCGATGAAGGAGTTGCCGGCCACGCTGCTGCTGCGCCCGCTGAATTTCGACACGCTCGCGACCTGGCTGTATGCGGAAGCCGCGCGCGGTACCTATGAAGAAGGCGCGGTCGCCGCGCTCGCGATCGTGCTGGCCGGGCTCGTGCCCGTGATCCTGCTCGCGCGCACCCGCCACAAGATCGGAGCCTGACACCGTGAACCTGCTCGAACTCGACGACCTCTGCATCGCCTACGACATGCCGCAAGGCCGCCGCACGGTGGTCGACGGGCTGAGCCTCGCGCTGCCGCGCGGCGAGATCGGCTGCCTGCTCGGCGCGTCCGGCTGCGGCAAGACCACCGTGCTGCGCGCGATCGCCGGCTTCGAGCCCGTGCGCATGGGGCGCATCGTGCTCGACGGCGCGCCCGTCGCGGCACCGTCGCTCGACGTGCCGCCCGAGCGGCGGCGCATCGGCATGATGTTCCAGGACTACGCGCTGTTCCCGCACCTGAGCGCGGCCGACAACGTCGCGTTCGGCTTGCGGCGCATGGCGAAAACCGAACGGCGCATGCGCGTCGCGGAAATGCTCGAACTCGTCGGCCTCGCCGATTCAGGCGACGCGTTTCCGCACGAACTGTCGGGCGGCCAGCAGCAGCGCGTCGCCCTCGCGCGCGCGCTCGCGCCGTCACCGGAATTGCTGCTGCTCGACGAGCCGTTCTCGAATCTCGACGTCGATACGCGCGAGCGGCTCGCGTTCGAGCTGCGCGACATCCTGAAGCACACGGGTCACACCGCGATCCTCGTCACGCACAATCAGGCGGAAGCGTTCGCGATCGCCGACCGGATCGGCGTGATGAAGGACGGCCAGCTCGCGCAATGGGATACGCCATATGCGCTGCATCACCATCCGGCCAGCCCGTTCGTCGCGGATTTCGTGCGTCGCGACGCGCTGGCCGACGAACGCGCGCGCGCACTGGCGCGCGGCCGCTGACCCGCGCCGCCGGCAGGGCTGGCGCGCCAGCCCTGCCCGTCAGGTCGGCTCGGCAAGATCGCGCACGGGCAGCGCGGTCGAATACTTGATCTGCTCCATCGCGAACGACGAACTGACGTCGAACAGCGGCACCGCGCGAATCAGCTGCTTGTACACGCGGTCGTAGTCGTCGATGCCGGCCACCACGACGCGCAGCAGGTAGTCGGTCTCGCCGCTCATCCGGTAGACCTCGACCACTTCCGGCATGTCGCGCACGGCCTGCGTGAAGCGCTGCGCCCACTCCTCGGTGTGCTGGTTCGTGCGGATCGCGACGAACACGGTCGTGCCGACCCCGAGCTTGCGCGGATCGCACAGCGCAACCTGCGCGCGAATCGCGCCGGTTTCCTTGAGCCGCTGCACGCGCTTCCAGCACGGCGTCTGCGACAGGTTCACGCGCTGTGCCAGTTCCGCGATCGGCAGCGTGGCATCCGCCTGCAGCAGCTCCAGCAGCTTGCGATCGATGGCGTCCATTTCTCCATTCCCTCGTCGATAGAAATTTATTCTATTCATCCTGCACAACGGGGAACAATATGAAAACGGCTTAGCCGCGTCGACCGGTATAAATACCAATCCGCAACGATTCCGCATCACCAGACGAAACAGGCGACACCTCCCGTCAAGGAGGAATCGCCTGAAATGCCTGCGCGCTGGCACGTGCCTGCAGCGCCCGGGCCGGACTGGCCCGTATTCGCTGCCGGCCGTCACACCGCTCAGTACGCGGCCGTCGCGATCTCGCGCACGAAGCTGTCCTGCTCGAGCGCGTCGACGAACGCGACCGCGTAGTCTTCCGCCGAGATCTTGCTGTTGCCTTGCGCGTCCACGATCAGCTTGCCGACGCCCGTGCGGAACGTGCCCGTGCGCTCGCCCGGGGCGATCAGCGCGGCCGGCGCGAAGAACGTCCAGTCGAGATCGGCGACCGTCTTCAGGTAGTTGAGCGCATCGCGGTGCGCGAGCGCCGGTGGCTTGTACGCTTCCGGGAAGCCTTCGCTGTCGACGAGCTGCTTGCCGGGCGCAACTTCGAGCGAACCGGCGCCGCCCACCACGACGAGCCGCTTCAGGCCAGCCTGGCGCGTGCCGGCGACCAGCGCCCTCGCCACCTCGACGACCTTCGCCGCATCTTCCTGCTTCGGGCCGTATGCGCTCGCAACGACGTCATGTCCCGGCAGCGCGGCCGCGATGCTGGCCGCGTCGAACAGGTCGGCCGCCTTCGCGGTGATGCCGTCAACGGAGGCGCCCGGATGGCGCGACAGCGCCGTGACGCGATGACCGCGTCGCACGGCTTCCGCGGCGATGCGCGAGCCGATCGTGCCGGTTGCGCCGAACAGCGCGATATTCAGGGAACGTTGCGTCATGTCGATTCTCCACAAAGAAAAATGTGTAACAATTTTAATTACACTTAAATCCGAAAAAAACGGGGCAAAGCCCCCGTTGCGCCGGTCGCGCGCCTGCGCGCCTGCGCGCCGTCCGGCCTCCTGCCCTGCCTGCCGCCGCTCACCCGCCGGCGCGTGCGGCCCGTTGCGTGCGCTGTTCGAGATCCAGCAGATCGGCCGTCACGTCGACCAGCGTGCGCGTGGCAAGCGATGCCTCCATCGCGCGTTGCGCATCGCCGATATAGCCGGTCAGCACACCCTGGATGTGCCGCCCGACGAGACACGCGGGATTCGGTGCCTCGCGATGCAGCGCGAACAGTTGCGCATCGTCGACCGCGCGATACACGTCGAGCAGCGTGATCTCGTCGGGCTCGCGCGCCAGCAGCGCACCGCCGCCCGCACCGAGCTGCGACGTGGTCAGCCCCGCCGCCGCCAGCATCGACAGCAACCGGCGAATCAGTGCCGGATTCGTATTCACGCTGCCCGCGATGATGTCGGACGACAACGGCACGCCTTCCTTCATCGACAGCAAGGTGAGCACGTGAACGGCAAACGCGAACCGGCTGCTGGTATTCATTCCTGACTCACTCGGCGACGCCGGCCCGAACTGCAACCGGCGACATGTGTAACCATCATAATTACATTTTGCGGATCGTGCAAGCCCGCGTCACTCACCGCTCGCGGGCTTGGCACCCGCAGCGTTCTGCTGGCTCCACTGCTGGAGCTTCTTGCCGGCTTCCGCGATCTTCGCGCCTGCCTCGGACGCCGCATGTGCGACGACCGCGGAGGCAGCCGCATCGATCTGCGCCTGTGCGGCCGACGCGAGGCCGCTTGCGGACAGCGGCGGCACCGCCGACGCCGCGGACGCGATACCGGCCTTCGCAGCGTTGAGCTGCTGGTTGACGGTGCTCGCCACCTGGTCGAGCGCCTTCGCCGCATTGTTCGCGGCATCGGCGGCCGCGCTCGCGGCCGTATCGGGTTGGGCGGCCGGCGTGCCGGACTTCTCGCAGCCCGCGAGCAACAGCAGCGCACCGGCGGCCACGGCCGCCAGCACGGACCCGGGCACGCGACGCGCCCGCGATGTCTTCATGTTCATCAGCAATCTCCGGCCGTGCGTCGCACGGCCTCGTGGTTGGACCGGTGTCGATGATACCGCCTGTGGAACAGGCCAAATAACGACCCATCATTAAAAATGCCTTTCAATTTCGGACTTGTCTGATTCAATCGCAGGCGCTACGCCTCTAAAGTGGGCACGCTTCAATCCACTTTGTCCGTGTCCCCTTTTTCCTATGGCTTTCCTTGTCGACTGGCTCATCGCCCTGGCCGCGCTGCTCGCCGCCATCCTCTTCCTTTGCCTGCGCGCACCGTCGGCGCGCCGCCTCGCCGAATCCGGGCGTCCGCGCCGCATCGCGTGCGCGCGCCTGCTCACGCAGGCGTTGATCGGTTTCTGGACGGCCGCGCTGATCGTCATGGAAGGCATCCTCGGCCCCGACGGCGACGGCCAGTCGCTTGCAGGCTTCGCGGCACTCGCGTTCGCCGCGCTCGGCCTGTCGGCCGTCGCCGCCTACTGGTCGGCACGCGCGCTGCAGCTGCGCCGGCCGCCCACGCTGTTCGCCCGCCACTGACGCGCCAAATGGGTGCGTCATCATGCACCGCCGCGCACCACGCCGCACCACCCCACCCACCGCACGCACCAGTTCAGCACGCATCGCACCACGCGCGTGCACCCGGCGCCTCCACCAACCGTCGCCGGCCGCGCCCTCACCTCGTGCACGATTCACCGGAATGCCGCACCGCGCGGCGCGCAGGCACCAACTCCACGCAGCCGTTCACCAAGTTGGCTCGATACTTGCGTTCCTTGCCCGTTTTTTGCGCAAGGAAGCCACGGCATGGATGGTCTGAAATCCGGCGTCGACACACTGTTCCTGTTGATCGGCGCCGTCATGGTGCTCGCGATGCACGCGGGCTTCGCATTTCTCGAACTCGGCACGGTCCGCAAGAAGAACCAGGTCAACGCGCTCGTGAAGATCCTCGTCGACTTCTCCGTGTCGACGCTCGCGTACTTCTTCATCGGCTACACGATCGCGTACGGCGTCGAGTTCTTCGACGACATCGGCACGCTGTCGCAGCACAACGGCTATGCGCTCGTGCGCTTCTTCTTCCTGCTGACCTTCGCGGCGGCGATTCCCGCGATCGTGTCCGGCGGCATCGCCGAGCGCGCGAAGTTCAACCCGCAACTCGTCGCGACGCTGATCATCGTCGGCTTCATCTATCCGTTCTTCGAAGGGATGGCGTGGAACGAGCGCTTCGGCGTGCAGGCCTGGCTCACGCACGCGTTCGGTGCGCCGTTCCACGATTTCGCCGGTTCGGTCGTCGTGCATGCGTTCGGCGGCTGGGTCGCGCTGCCGGCCGTACTGCTGCTCGGCGCGCGCCACGGCCGCTATGCGAAGGACGGCCGGATCGCCGCGCACCCGCCGTCGAACATCCCGTTCCTCGCGCTCGGCGCGTGGGTGCTCGCGGTAGGCTGGTTCGGCTTCAACGTGATGAGCGCGCAGACACTCGACAAGATCAGCGGCCTCGTCGCCGTGAACTCGCTGATGGCGATGGTCGGCGGCACGCTCGCCGCGTGGATGGCTGGCCGCAACGACCCGGGCTTCACCTACAACGGGCCGCTCGCGGGCCTCGTCGCGGTGTGCGCCGGCTCCGACGTGATGCATCCGATCGGCGCGCTCGTCACGGGCGCGGCCGCCGGCGTGCTGTTCGTCGCGATGTTCACCTGCGTGCAGAACAAGTGGCGCATCGACGACGTGCTCGGCGTGTGGCCGCTGCACGGCATGTGCGGCGCGCTCGGCGGCCTCGCGGCCGGTGTGTTCGGGCTCCCCGCGCTCGGCGGTCTCGGCGGTGTGTCGTTCCTGTCGCAACTGGTCGGCACGCTCGGCGGCATCGCGATCGCGACTGCGGGCGGCACGCTCGTCTACGGCGCGCTGAAAGCGACCGTCGGGCTGCGCCTCGGCCGCGAAGCCGAATTCGACGGGGCCGACCTGTCGATCCACCGCATCTCGGCGACACCGGAGCGCGATTGACCGTCTGACGAACGCCCGACGCATCATTACGTTTTCAATTCAAAAAACTTTCATCGAGCGTCCTTACACTTCCGTCCAGTTTTCAATATGCCTTCGCGAAGCTTGCCGAGCGCCTGCTTCGCGAAGGCCATTCTTCCAACAACTGAAACTGGACTCCACATGCCCGCGTTGCCCAATGCTTCCCGTCGTCAGGCCCTGAAGATCCTCGCCGGCGCGCCGATGCTTCCCCTTTCCGGTCTCGCGCTGCCGGCCCTGCTGACGGGTTGCGGCGGCGACGACAATCCCGCATCGACGCCGGCCCCGGTCGCCGCCGCGTACACGTCGGCGACGTTCTCGGCGATGGCCGCGCCGACGCTCGACAACGCGGCCGCGATGGCCACGACGACGGTCGGCTCGACGCTGTCGGTGTCGTTCTCGGACGGCTCGTCGCGCAACTTCAAGCTCGCGTACCGGCCGTTCTTCGTGACGGGCGACATGGTGCCGGACGGCAAGGGCGGCACGACGCTCGCGGGCGGCTACTACGACATCAACAACCAGCCGATCATCGATCGCTCGGTCGCCGGCAAGGAGCGCCAGTTCTATTCCGACTGCCCGGACGGCAGCTCGCTGCTGACGCTGAAGAACGCGAACGTGCCCGGCGTGAAGGGCAACACGGTGTTCGCGGTCGTGCAGTTCGAATACACGACGCGCGACCAGGCGAGCGCATCGCAGTACGGCCAGCTGCCGTCGCCGATCGCGGTGCTCTCGCTCGACCAGGATCCGGCCACCGGCGCGCTGAAGGTCGTGAAGTACCACAACGTCGACACGTCGAAGGCGCACGGCCTGTGGATCACCTGCGGCGCGAGCCTGTCGCCGTGGGGCACGCACCTGTCGAGCGAGGAATACGAGCCGGACGCGACGAAGGTCGCAACCGACGCGCAGTTCAAGGCGTTCAGCAAGAACACGTTCGGCGACGAGACGAAGGCGAACCCCTACCACTACGGCCACCTGCCCGAAATCACCGTGAACCCGGACGGCTCGGGCACCGTGAAGAAGCACTACTGCCTCGGCCGCATCTCGCACGAGCTGATCCAGGTGATGCCGGACCAGCGCACCGTGATGATGGGTGACGACGCCACCAACGGCGGCCTGTTCATGTTCGTCGCCGACAAGGCGGCCGACCTGTCGGCCGGCACGCTGTACGTCGCGAAGTGGACGCAGACGTCGTCCGCCGGCGCCGGCACCGCGACGCTCACGTGGATCAAGATCGGCCACGCGACCAGCAGCGAGATCGAAGCGCTCGCGAACACGCTGAAGGCGTCGGACATCATGGACCTGGTGACCGCCGACCCGAACGACGCGAGCTACACGAAGATCCACTTCGGCGGCAAGTTCAACTGGATGCGCGTAAAGCCGGGGATGGAAAAGGCGGCCGCGTTCCTCGAGACGCACCGCTATGCGGCGCTGGTCGGCGGCAGCATGGGCTTCACGAAGCTCGAAGGCACGACCGTGAACGCGAAGGACAAGATCGTCTACACGGCGATGTCGCGGATCGAAACGTCGATGGTCAAGGGCAATGCGGTGTCGCGCGACGTCGCGGTCGACAAGAAGATCGCCGCCGGTGCCGTCTACGCACTGAACCTGAAGGCCAGCCAGCGCGACACGACGGGCGGCGCGATCGACAGCGAATGGGTACCGGTCGACATGGGCGCGCCGGCCGCGCTCGTCGGCGAGGACCTCGCCGCGGCCGACGGGCTCGGCAACCTCGCGAACCCGGACAAGATCGCCAACCCGGACAACCTGAAGTTCTCCGAAAAGCTGCGCACGCTGTTCATCGGCGAAGACTCGGGCATGCACGTGAACAACTTCCTGTGGGCGTACAACGTCGATACGAAGTCGCTGGTGCGCGTGCTGTCGTGCCCGGCCGGCGCCGAATCGACGGGCCTGCACGCGGTCGACGAGATCAACGGCTGGACGTACATCATGAGCAACTTCCAGCACGCAGGCGACTGGGAATCGCCGCTGCACGACAAGGTCAAGCCGACGCTCGATCCGCTCGTGCGCGCGAACTTCAAGGACCGCTTCGGCGCCAGCGTCGGCTACCTGACGGCCGAGCAGACCAGCATCAAGCTCGCGAAGGCCTGACCGGGTCGCGCGAGGGAGTGTGCCCGTTACCCGGGCGCCCCGTTTCTTCATCACCGTTCATTCGTCGGCGCTCCACGCCGTTTCATGCGCGATGCCCAGTGCGGGCATCGCGCTTTTTTTTGTGCGAGCGAATCGCGTGAGCGGCACGCGTGCGGGGCGCCGGTCGCGCGCACAAGCGCACGCCGGACGCGCCCACACGGGCGTTGGACGGGCGCTTCCGAGGATCGGGGGATAATGCGGGTCTGACGCGTCCGGGCGGACAGTCAAAAAGACGGGCAAAAAAAAGCGCCACGGAGACCGTGGCGCTAAAAAAGTTCTAGCCATTCCGAGGGCCGTGCTAGAACCTGAGAGACTGCGCGAAACATCGTTGCCGGTTAAACTCTTGAAACGATGTTTCGAAAACGTGAGACATTCTTTCCGTTTCCGCCCGACAAGTCAAGCGGTATTTGCACCGGCTCATGCACTTTCCGGCAACGCTCATTTGAGCGTTTTCCTAATAAACCAAGGGTGAACCCGTAAAATCTCATCCAATGACCGGTTCGCCCGCGGAACATGCATCTTTTGACAATAGTCCTACAATACCAACAAAATTGAAATCGAGTTTCGGAATTAGAGAGAATCCCTCGTGTCGACAACTGTAACCTCTCCCGCGTCGCGGGACCGTGAATCGTCACCCGACGAGATCACCGCCCTCGCCCGCGGCCTCGCCGTGCTGCGCCGCATCGCGGCTGCCGACGCCCCCGTCAGCAACCGCGAACTGACCGAATTGACCGGCATCCCGAAGCCGACCGTCTCGCGCATCACCGCGACGCTCGTCAGTGCCGGCTTCCTGTTCCAGTTGCCCGACAGCGAGCGCTTCGTGCTCACCGCGTCGGTACTCGAACTGAGCCACGGCTTCCTGCGCAACTTCGACATTCGCGCGCGTTCGCGGCCGTTCATGATCGAGCTGGCCGAACGCACGTCGCTGTCCGTGCACCTCGCGGTGCGCGACCGGCTCGACATGGTCGCGATCGACGTGATCCGGCCGCGCTCGGCCGTGCTCGTCACGCGCCTCGAAATCGGCTCGCGGATGGATATCGCCCGCACGGCCGTGGGCCGCGCGTATCTCGCCGCACTCGAGGAAGACGAGCGGCGCCTGCTGCTCGAGTCGCTGCGCACCACGGCGGGCGACGACTGGCCGCACGTGTCCGCACGCCTGACCCCCGCGCTCGACGAAGCGATGCGCGACGGCCACGCGATCGCGATCGGCGAATGGCGCGAGGGCCTGAATGCGGTGGCAGCCGGTTTCGTCGGCCCGTCGGGCCAGCGCTACTCGGTGAATTGCGGCGGCGCGGCGCACCAGTGTTCGCCCGAATGGCTGCAGGAACACGTCGTGCCCGCGCTGCACGAATGCATCGCGAAAATCACCCGTGAGATCGGCGGCGCTCCGGCCCGGCGCATCAGCGTGTAATCGTTCCGTCACCGTCCTGTCGCGTTCTGTAACGACAGTAACCCGTTGAAAGATAGACCACTGGACTGTAACGGGGACGGGACGTAGGATCATGCCCATCGTCGCGCCGCATTCGCGGTGCGCACCGCTCTTTTCCCGCGCGAGTCGGCGGGGTCCCGGACCGAGCCGGGCCACCCCGTCCCGTCACCCGCCCGCCCACGCGCAGCCCAGCAGTCCGATTTCCGGCACGCCGCGCCGTCTTCCTGACAGAACACGATGGATAACGAACAAAAGCCCACGCCCCCTTCGAAAGACCCCGCGTCCCCCGCCGCGCAGCGCCCGCGCCGCACGCTGATGATCGGGACGATCGCGGTCGTCGTCATCGGCGGCCTGCTGTGGTGGCACCCGTGGAACCGCACGCCGGCAGCCGGCAGCACGGCGCAAAGCGCGGGCGCCAGCGGCGCAGGCGGCCATCGCGGCCGCGGCGGCCCCGCTGCGATGGCGAACGTTCCGCAGCCGGTACAGGTCGCGACCGCGACACAGGGCGAGATGCCGATCGTGCTGTCGGCGCTCGGCACCGTGACGCCGCTCGCGAACGTGACGGTCAAGACGCAGTTGTCGGGCTACCTGCAGTCGGTGTCGTTCCAGGAAGGCCAGATCGTCAAGAAAGGCGACGTGCTCGCGCAGATCGACCCGCGCCCGTACCAGGTGTCGCTCGAGAACGCCGAAGGCACGCACGCACGCGACTCGGCGCTGCTCGCAACGGCGCGCCTCGACCTGAAGCGCTACCAGACGCTGTTGTCGCAGGACTCGATCGCGTCGCAGACCGTCGATACGCAGGCGTCGCTCGTCAAGCAGTACGAAGGCGCGGTGAAGACCGACCAGGCCGCGATCGATTCCGCGAAGTTGAACCTCACGTATGCGCGCATCACGGCGCCGGTCTCGGGCCGCGTCGGCCTGCGCCAGGTCGACCCGGGCAACTACGTGACGCCGGGCGACGCCAACGGCCTCGTCGTGATCACGCAACTGCAGCCGATGAGCGTGATCTTCACGACGTCGGAAGACAACCTGCCGCAGATCCTCAAGCAGGTGAACGCGGGCCAGAAGCTGTCGGTCACCGCCTACAACCGCAACAACACGGTGCCGCTCGAGACGGGTTCGCTCGCGACGCTCGACAACCAGATCGACACGAGCACCGGCACGGTCAAGCTGCGCGCGAACTTCGATAACAAGGGAGGCATGCTGTTCCCGAATCAGTTCGTGAACACGCGGCTGCTCGTCGACGTGCTGCGCAACGCGACGATCGTGCCGACGTCCGCCGTCCTGACGGGTTCGATCGGCCAGTTCGTCTATGTCGTGAAACCCGACAACACGGTCACGGTACGCAAGGTCACGATCGGCCCGGTCGACGGCGAGCGCACCAGCATCGCCAGCGGCGTGACGCTCGGCGAACGCGTGGTGACCGACGGCTCCGACCGCCTGCGCGAAGGCTCGAAGATCTCGATTCCGGCCGACAAGCCGAAGAGTGCGTCGGGCGCGCGCGGCGCCGGTGCGGCGTCGGGTGCATCGGCTGCATCGGGCGCAGCCGGCCATCGCGGTGGACACAAGCACGGCGCGTCGCAAGCAGCGGCCCAATAACGCGCGGGCCGCTCGATGAATCCATCCCGCCTCTTCATTCTCCGGCCGGTCGGCACCGCGCTCCTGATGGCGGCGATCCTGCTCGCCGGTCTCGTCGCGCTGCGCTTCCTGCCGCTCGCCGCGCTGCCGGAAGTCGACTATCCGACGATCCAGGTCCAGACCTTCTATCCGGGCGCGAGCCCGGAGGTGATGACCTCGTCGGTCACCGCGCCGCTCGAACGCCAGTTCGGGCAGATGCCGTCGCTGAACCAGATGTCGTCGCAGAGTTCGGCCGGCTCGTCGGTGATCACGCTGCAGTTCTCGCTCGACCTGCCGCTCGACATCGCCGAACAGGAAGTGCAGGCCGCGATCAACGCGGCCGGCAACCTGCTGCCGTCCGACCTCCCAGCCCCGCCGATCTACGCGAAGGTCAACCCGGCCGATGCGCCGGTGCTGACGCTCGCCGTCAAGTCGAAGACGCTGCCGCTCACGCAGGTGCAGGACCTGGCCGACACGCGCCTCGCGATGAAGATCTCGCAGATCGCGGGCGTCGGTCTCGTCAGCCTGTCGGGCGGCAACCGCCCGGCCGTGCGGATCCAGGCGAACCCGACCGCCCTCGCGCAGTACGGGATGAACCTCGACGACCTGCGCACGACGATCTCGAACCTGAACGTGAACACGCCGAAGGGCAACTTCGACGGCCCGACGCGCGCGTACACGATCAACGCGAATGACCAGCTGACGAGCGCCGACCAGTACAACAGCGCGGTCGTCGCGTACAAGAACGGCCGCCCGGTGATGCTGACCGACGTCGCGACGGTCGTCGCCGGCTCGGAGAACACCAAGCTCGGCGCGTGGGTGAATTCGGACCCCGCGATCATCCTGAACGTGCAGCGCCAGCCCGGCGCGAACGTGATCCAGACGGTCGACGCGATCAAGGCGCAGTTGCCGAAGCTGCAGGAAACGCTGCCGGCCGCGCTCGACGTGGAGATCGTCACCGACCGCACGACGATGATCCGCGCGGCCGTGCGCGACGTGCAGTTCGAGCTGCTGCTCGCGGTCGCGCTCGTCGTGCTCGTGATGTACCTGTTCCTCGCGAACGTCTACGCGACGATCATCCCGAGCCTGTCGGTGCCGCTGTCGCTGATCGGCACGCTCGCGGTGATGTACATGGCCGGCTTCTCGCTGAACAACCTGTCGCTGATGGCGCTCACCATCGCGACCGGCTTCGTCGTCGACGATGCGATCGTGATGATCGAGAACATCGCGCGCTACGTCGAGGAAGGCGAAACGGGGCTCGAGGCCGCGCTGAAAGGGTCCCGGCAGATCGGCTTCACGATCATCTCGCTGACGGTGTCGCTGATCGCGGTGCTGATCCCGCTGCTGTTCATGGGCGACGTGGTCGGGCGCCTGTTCCACGAATTCGCGATCACGCTCGCGGTGACGATCGTGATCTCGGCGATCGTGTCGCTCACGCTCGTGCCGATGATGTGCGCGAAGCTGCTGCGCCATTCGCCGCCGCCCGAGAGCCACCGCTTCGAGGCACGCGTGCACCGCGCAATCGACTGGGTGATCGCGCGCTACGCGGTCGCGCTCGAATGGGTGCTGAACCGCCAGCGCTCGACGCTCGTCGTCGCGCTGCTGACGCTCGGGCTGACCGCCCTGCTCTATGTGTACGTGCCGAAGGGCTTCTTCCCCGCGCAGGACACCGGCGTGATCCAGGCGATCACGCAGGCGCCGCAGTCGATTTCGTACGGCGCGATGGCCGAACGCCAGCAGGCGCTCGCGGCCGAGATCCTGAAGGATCCGAACGTCGACAGCCTGACGTCGTTCATCGGCGTCGACGGCAGCAACATCACGCTGAACAGCGGCCGGATGCTGATCAACCTGAAGGCGCGCGACGACCGTTCCGAAACGGCCGCGCAGATCATCCGCGACCTGCAGCACCGCGTGTCGAACATCACCGGCATCTCGCTGTTCATGCAGTCGGTGCAGGATCTGACGATCGATTCGACCGTCAGCCCGACGCAGTACCAGTTCATGCTGACGAGCCCGAACTCGGACGAATTCGCGACCTGGGTGCCGAAGCTCGTCGCGCGGCTGCAGCAGGAGCCGTCGCTCGCCGACGTCGCGACCGACCTGCAGAGCAACGGCCAGTCGGTGTACATCGAGATCGACCGCGCGAGCGCCGCGCGCTTCGGCATCACACCGGCGACCGTCGACAACGCGCTGTACGACGCGTTCGGCCAGCGCATCGTGTCGACCATCTTCACGCAGTCGAACCAGTACCGCGTGATTCTCGAGTCGGAGCCGAAGGAGCAGCACTACGCGCAATCGCTGAACGACATCTACCTGCCGTCGGCCGGTGGCGGCCAGGTGCCGCTGTCGTCGATCGCGTCGTTCCACGAACGGCCGTCGCCGCTGCTGGTCGCGCACCTGTCGCAGTTCCCGTCGACGACGATCTCGTTCAACCTCGCGCAGGGCGCGTCGCTCGGCGAAGCGGTCAAGGCGATCGAGGCTGCGGAGAAGGACATCAACCTGCCCGCGTCGTTCCAGACGCGCTTCCAGGGCGCGGCGCTCGCGTTCCAGGCATCGCTGTCGAACCAGCTGTTCCTGATTCTCGCGGCGGTCATCACGATGTACATCGTGCTCGGCGTGCTGTACGAGAGCTACATCCACCCGATCACGATCCTGTCGACGCTGCCGTCGGCCGGCGTCGGCGCGCTGCTCGCGCTGATGATCACCGGGCACGACCTCGACATCATCGGGATCATCGGCATCGTGCTGCTGATCGGTATCGTGAAGAAGAACGCGATCATGATGATCGACTTCGCGCTGGAAGCCGAACGCGTCGAAGGCAAACCGCCGCGCGAGGCGATCTACCAGGCGTGTCTGCTGCGCTTCCGGCCGATCCTGATGACGACGCTCGCCGCGTTGCTCGGCGCGGTGCCGCTGATCGTCGGCTCCGGTGCGGGCTCCGAGCTGCGCCAGCCGCTCGGGATCGCGATCGCCGGCGGCCTGATCGTGTCGCAGGTGCTGACGCTGTTCACGACGCCCGTGATCTACCTCGGCTTCGACTCGCTCGCGCGCCGCGTGCGCGGCTGGTTCGAACGCCACGGCCCCGGTGCCGACACGCGCACGGATGCGTAAATGAAACGACCCCCACGCTCACTTCGTTCGCGTGGGGGGGCGCAGCCCCCCCATCTCCCGAAAACGCATCCGTCGGAACACGCGGCGGCCCAGCGAGTGCCGACATGAACCTGTCGCGCCCCTTCATCACCCGCCCCGTCGCGACGACGCTGCTCGCGCTCGGCGTCGCGCTCGCGGGCCTGTTCGCGTTCATCAAGCTGCCGGTGTCGCCGCTGCCGCAGGTCGACTTCCCGACGATCTCGGTACAGGCGTCGCTGCCGGGCGCGAGCCCGGAAACGGTCGCGACCAGCGTGACGAGCCCGCTCGAGCGGCACCTCGGCTCGATCGCCGACGTGTCCGAAATGACGTCGACGAGCACGGTCGGCAATGCGCGGATCATCCTGCAGTTCGGCCTGAACCGCGACATCGATGGCGCGGCGCGCGACGTGCAGGCCGCAATCAACGCGGCACGCGCCGACCTGCCCGCCGCGCTGAAGAGCAACCCGACCTACCGCAAGGTCAACCCGGCCGATTCGCCGATCATGATCGTGTCGCTGACGTCGGAAACGTCGTCGCCCGCGAAGCTGTACGACTCCGCGTCGACGGTGCTGCAACAGTCGCTGTCGCAGATCGACGGGATCGGCCAGGTCACGGTGAGCGGCTCCGCGAACCCGGCCGTGCGCGTCGAGCTCGAACCGCAGGCGCTGTTCCACTACGGGATCGGCCTCGAGGACGTGCGCGCGGCGCTGGCTTCCGCGAACGCCAACGCGCCGAAGGGCGCGATCGAATTCGGCCCGCAGCACTACCAGCTCTATACGAACGACCAGGCCTCCCAGGCGTCGCAATACCGCGACCTCGTCGTCGCCTACCGCAATGGCTCGGCCGTGCGGCTGTCCGACCTGTCGGACGTCGTCGATTCGGTCGAGGATCTGCGCAACCTCGGTTTGTCGAACGGCAAGCGCGCGGTGCTCGTGATCCTCTACCGCTCGCCCGGCGCGAACATCATCGACACGATCGACCGCGTGCGCGCGGCGCTACCGCAGCTCACCGCGTCGCTGCCGGCCGACATCACGGTCACGCCGGTGCTCGACCGCTCGACCACCATCCGCGCGTCGCTGAAGGACACCGAGCACACGCTGCTGATCGCGGTCAGCCTCGTCGTGATGGTCGTGTTCCTGTTCCTGCGCAACTGGCGCGCGACGCTGATCCCGAGTGTCGCGGTACCGATCTCGATCATCGGCACGTTCGGCGCGATGTACCTGCTCGGTTTCTCGATCGACAACCTGTCGTTGATGGCGCTGATCGTCGCGACCGGCTTCGTCGTCGACGACGCGATCGTCGTGCTCGAGAACATCTCGCGGCACATCGAGAACGGCAAGTCGCGCATGCAGGCCGCGTTCGACGGCGCGCGCGAGGTCGGCTTCACGGTGCTGTCGATGAGCATCTCGCTCGTCGCGGTGTTCCTGCCGATCCTGCTGATGGGCGGCATCGTCGGGCGCCTGTTCCGCGAATTCGCGCTGACGCTGTCGCTCGCGATCGCCGTGTCGCTCGCGGTGTCGCTCACGGTCACGCCGATGATGTGCGCGCGCCTGCTGCCCGAGTCGCACGACCCGCAAAGCGAAGGCCGCTTCGGGCGCTTCCTCGAGCGCGGCTTCTCGCGCATGCAGCGCGGCTACGAGCGCTCGCTGTCGTGGGCGCTGCGCCGGCCGCTGCTGATCCTGCTGACGCTGTTCGCGACCATCGGGCTGAACGTCTACCTGTACATCGTCGTGCCGAAGGGCTTCTTCCCGCAGCAGGACACCGGGCTGATGATCGGCGGCATCCAGGCCGACCAGTCGACGTCGTTCCAGGCGATGAAGCTGAAGTTCTCCGAGATGATGCGGATCGTGCAGAGCAACCCGAACGTGAAGAGCGTCGCGGGCTTCACCGGCGGCACGCAGACCAACTCGGGCTTCATGTTCGTCACGCTGAAGGACCGCACCGAGCGCAAGCTGTCGGCCGACCAGGTGATCCAGCAGCTGCGCCCGCCGCTGGCGGACGTCGCGGGTGCGCGCACCTTCCTGCAGGCCGCGCAGGACATCCGCGTCGGCGGCCGGCAGAGCAACGCGCAGTACCAGTTCACGCTGCTCGGCGATTCGAGCGCCGACCTGTACAAGTGGGGGCCGATCCTGACCGAGGCGCTGCAGAAGCGCTCGGAGCTGACCGACGTGAACTCCGACCAGCAGCAAGGCGGCCTCGAGGCGATGGTGACGATCGACCGCGCGACGGCCGCGCGCTTCGGCATCAAGCCCGCGCAGATCGACAACACGTTGTACGACGCGTTCGGCCAGCGCCAGGTCTCGACGATCTACAACCCGCTGAACCAGTACCACGTCGTGATGGAAGTCGCGCCGAAATACTGGCAGAGCCCCGAGATGCTGAACCAGGTGTGGATCAGCACGTCGGGCGGCAGCGCGAACGGCTCGCAGACCACCAACGCGGCGGCCGGCACCTATGTCGCGACGTCGGCCGGCACGTCGAGCGCCGGCACGGCCACGCAAAGTGCCGCGGCGATCGCGTCCGATTCCGCGCGCAACCAGGCGCTCAACTCGATCGCGGCGAGCGGCAAGTCGAGCGCGTCGTCGGGCGCGTCGGTGTCGACGTCGAAGTCGACGATGATCCCGCTGTCGGCGATCGCGACGTTCGGGCCGAGCACGACACCGCTGTCGGTCAACCATCAGGGGCTGTTCGTCGCGACGACGATCTCGTTCAACCTGCCGCCGGGCGTGTCACTGTCGCAGGCGACGCAGGTGATCTACCAGACGATGGCGCAGGTCGGCGTCCCGCCGACGATCGTCGGCAGCTTCCAGGGCACCGCGCAGGCGTTCCAGCAGTCGATGAACGACCAGCCGATCCTGATCCTCGCCGCGCTGCTGGCCGTCTACATCGTGCTCGGGATCCTGTACGAGAGCTACATCCACCCGATCACGATCCTGTCGACGCTGCCGTCGGCCGGCGTCGGCGCGCTGCTCGCGCTGCTGCTGTTCAAGACCGAGTTCAGCATCATCGCGCTGATCGGCGTGATCCTGCTGATCGGCATCGTGAAGAAGAACGCGATCATGATGGTCGACTTCGCGATCGACCAGACGCGCAACAACCAGAAATCGTCGTTCGACGCGATCCACGAGGCGTGCCTGCTGCGCTTCCGCCCGATCATGATGACGACGATGGCGGCGCTTCTCGGCGCGCTGCCGCTCGCGTTCGGCAGCGGCGACGGCGCCGAGCTGCGCGCGCCGCTCGGGATCGCGATCGCCGGCGGCCTGATCGTGTCGCAGGTGCTGACGCTCTATACGACGCCGGTCGTCTACCTGTACATGGACCGGTTCCGCGTGTGGGGCGAGAAGCGGCGCAACCGCCGCGGCAATACCGGCGGGCCGGCAGTCGCCGGCGAGTGATGAAAGCGGCCGCCCGGTGGGCGGCCATTTTTTTGCGCTTGAACGCCAGCGACGATCGGCTATCGTGAGTCCATGCCCACCGCGGAGCCCTTCACGGGGACACACCATGAACGTCCAGCTGAACCATACGATCGTCTGGTGCCGCGACAAGCGTGCGTCGAGCCGCTTCCTCACCGAACTCCTGGAATTGCCGCCGCCGACGCCGTTCGGCGCGATGCTGGTCGTCGCGCTCGACAACGGCGTGTCGCTCGATTTTTACGAACAGGCGGGGGAAATCCGGTCGCAGCATTACGCGTTCCTGCTCGACGAAGCCGGCTTCGATCGCGTGCTGGCGCGCATCCGCGAGCGCGGGCTGGCGCACTGGGCCGATCCGGCGAAGCGGCAACCCGATGACATCTACCGCCACAACGGCGGACGCGGCGTGTACTTCGACGATCCGGACGGCCACTTCCTCGAAGTGATGACGCGGCCGTATGCGCTGAACGGCTAGCGCGGCAGGCCGGCGTTGCGCCGGCCCGTATCGCGGTGCGGGTGCCGCTCCGCCCGGGAAGGCACCCGGCCGGCGTTACTCGGCAGCGTCGGCCGCCGTCTTGCGCGGACGGCGCGCGCGCGGTGCCGCCTTGCGGGCCGGCTTCTTCTTGGCAGCAGCCGGCGCTTCGGCAGCCGCTTCGGCCGGCGCCGCGTCGTGCGACGGCTGGGCGGCGGCAACCTCGCCGCCGACATCGCCGGCTGCCGGCTCGGCGTGCGCCACCGCGACGTGCCGCTCGCCGCCCTGCTCCGCGTCGCGGTGCGCGTCGTCGGCATGCTTGCCGTGCGCGTGCGTCGCCGCATCGCGGGCAGCGTCGCCGCTCTTCCCGGCCGCGTGACGGCCCGCGCCCTTCGCGGCCACGCCCTTCTTCGCGCCGGTCTTCTTCGCCGCGCTCTTGCGCGCACGCTTGCGGCCATCCTTCGCATCGCCATGCGCGTCGGCCGCTTCGGCTATTTCAGCCGGCGGCGTCACCGCCTCGACGGCCTCGGCAACCGTTTCCTCGTCCGCCTCGACCTGCACGCTTTCGTGCACGACCGCTTCCGCCCGCTGCCCGCGACGTTGCGCATTGCGCCCGGCCCGCGCCGGCTCGGCCGCACGCGTACCGTGACCGTGGTGCTCGCCGCCGTGCGTGCCGCCTTCACCGCCCGTCGCGACATGCTCCACGACCGCCGGCTGGCGGGCCCGCGACACGAACGCGCCCGACTTGTCGTCGCGCCCCACTTCGAGCAGGCCGCGCGCCTGCGCTTCGTCGAGCAGGTTGCCGAACGCGCGGAACCCGTAGTACGACTCGTTGAAATCCGGTTTGCGGCGCTTGATCGCGCTCTTGAGCACCGACGCCCAGATCTTGCCGACGTCGTCGCGCTCTGACGCGAGCGCGTCGAACGTCTCGACCGCCAGCGCGATCGCCTCGGCCTTGCGTGCGTCCAGATCGTGCTTCCGCGACGACGGCTCGTCGGACCGCTTCGCGCCGCCGTTGCCCGCACGCTGCTGCTGTTCGCGCTTCGCGAGCGCGCGCTGCTGCTCGCGCACCAGGTCGTCGTAGAAGATGAATTCGTCGCAGTTCGCGACCAGCAGGTCCGACGTCGATTTCTTCACGCCGACGCCGATCACCTTCTTCGCGTTCTCGCGCAGCTTCGATACGAGCGGCGAAAAGTCGGAATCGCCGCTGATGATCACGAACGTATCGACGTGCGACTTCGTGTAGCAGAGGTCGAGCGCGTCGACGACGAGCCGGATGTCGGCCGAATTCTTGCCCGACTGGCGCACGTGGGGAATCTCGATCAGCTCGAAGCTCGCCTCGTGCATCGACGCCTTGAAGCCCTTGTAGCGATCCCAGTCGCAATAGGCCTTCTTCACGACGATGCTGCCCTTCAGCAGCAGGCGCTCCAGCACGGGCTTGATGTCGAATTTCTCGTACTTCGCGTCGCGCACGCCGAGCGCAACGTTCTCGAAGTCGCAGAACACGGCCATGCTGACGTTGTCCAGGGGTAATGCCATGTGTACTCCAACCGGTGGGCCGGCGCGTTATCACGCGTCACGGCGAAAAATCCATCGCGCACATGATAGCCGGTCGGCGCGTCATTCCCGCATCCGTTGCATGAATGAACGCCCGAACGCCAGCCGCGACACCGCAGATCGCGTGCCCGCGCCGCCCTGCTTGCGCCCGATGCCGATATACCCGACGCCGGTACGCCCGATGCCGGTACGCCCGACGCCGGTACGCCCCTTAATACGCACCCGCGGCCGGGCCAATTCGACATTACACTTGAGTTATCCGTCGTCCGTCCCTATCTGGATGGATGACGCATCGAGCAAGGAGCGGTTTCATGACAACGAAGGTACTGCTGATTGGCGCGACCGGCCGAACGGGCCAGGCCTGCGCGGATCTGCTGCTCAAGCAGCCGGAGTTCGAGGTCACGGCGCTCGTGCGCCGCCACGGCTATGCGCTGGCGGGCGCACGGGTCGTCGAGGCCGATCTGACGAACGATTTCTCGCACGCATTCCAGGGCATCACGCACGTGATCTACGCGGCCGGCTCGGCCGAATCGGAGGGCGCGGCCGAAGAGGAACAGGTCGACCGCGACGCGGTGGCCCGCGCGGCCGAATACACGCTGGCCTACAACGCGCAGAAGCTCGTGGTGATCAGTTCGCTGTCGGCCTACCGGCCCGAGCAGGCGCCGGATGCCATTCGCCACTATTCGCAGATGAAACGCGAAGGCGACGATCGCGTGATCGCGTCGGGTGTCGACTACGTGATCCTGCGCCCGGGCCCGCTCACGGACGATCCGGGCGTCGGCAAGATCGCGCTGACCGACGCATGGCTCGATCCCGCACCGCCCGTGTCGCGCCAGGACGTTGCCTGGGCCGCGATCGAGGCGATCAAGCTCGGCATCTCGCGCAAGATCGTCGGCTTCGTCGGCGGCAGCGTGCCGATCGAACAGGCCTTGCGCGCGTAACGCCCCGCCGCGCGCCGCCGCCCGGCGGCGCGTACGCGCATGCCCGCGGCCCGCACGACGGGCCGCTTTCACGCCAGGCGCCGCCGCTTACTGCTTCGGATGCGCGTCGGCCCACGCCTTCACGGCGGCGAGCGTGTTCTCCACATGCTTGTCGGGCGACAGGCTCGTGTACTCGTACAAAACCTTCCCTTCCGGCGAAATCACGTACGACACGCGGTTCGCGCGGTCGAGCGCCGGCAGCTTCGCGTCGTATTCGCGGATGATCTTCGCGTCCGGGTCGGCCGCGACCGGGAACTTGCTCCGGCACTCGCTCACCGAGAACTTCGTCAGCGTGTCGATATTGTCGGCCGACACGCCGATCACCGTCGCGCCGTAAGCCTTGTAACGGTCGACCGCATCCGCGAACGCATGCGCCTCGATCGTGCAGCCCTTCGTGAACGCGGCCGGGTAGAAGTACAGCACGACCGGCCCCTGCTTCAGCGCGTCCGCGAGCGAGTACGTGTAAGTCTTGCCGCCCAGCGACGCCTGCGTCGTGAAATCGGGCGCCGCGGCGCCCGGCTTCAGTTCCGCCTGCGCCAGCAGCGCATGGCCGGCCACCAGCGCCGCAACGGCGCCCAGCAACAGTTTTCGCTTCATCTGCGTCCTCATTTCTTATAAAGTCAGCCTCGATGTAGGCCACGTAGGCGTTCGCCTGTCGAACACCTGCGCATACGATCCGGACCGCCGGCAGCGCCAGCCGCGGCCGGTCCGTTAAAGATTCCGCACAGTCTGCCGTTATTCCTTGCGGACAACCGGTTCCAGCCCTTCACGTCAGCGAGAAACATGGAAGCCAACAGGAAACAGACGTCACGCAAGGGCTCCTGGCGCAGCGCCTTGCATACGCTGCGCCGCTTCGCCTGGTCGGGCGGCGCGCTGATGCCCGCGCGCGCCGGCGCGCCGCGCCGCGACGATTCCGTGCGCAACTGGCTGGAACAGACGGTCGGCACGGTGGACTTCCTCGCCCATGTCGACCGCGAGCTGCGCTTTCTGTACGTCTCCGACGCGAGCCTGCGCTTCATCGGCTATCACCGCGACTATCTGCACACGCTGACGCTGCGCGACCTCATCGCCGAACAGGATACCCCGGCGCTCGAAGGGCTGCTTGCCCGCGCCGCGCGTTCCGGCCAGGTCGAGAAGGCGACGATGTGCATCGTCAAGTCGCTCACCTACCCGCTGGACGTCGAGATCCGCGCGTTCAAGAGCCGCCATCACGGCGTCGACGGCTTCGCGATCGCGGCGTTCGACGTGTCGTCGTGGCGCGCGCTCGAAGCAAAGCTGACGTATGAAATGCACCACGATCCGATGACGGGGCTCGACAACCTGTCCGCGCTCGTGCCGGCGCTGATGCGCGCGCAGCAGACCGCCGACGAGGACGGCACCTGCGCGGCGCTGCTGCTGCTCGACCTCGACGACTACCAGCGGATCAACCGCGCGCTCGGCTACGACGCGGGCGACACGCTGCTGCGCGAGACCGCGCAGCGGCTGAAGGCGCTCGTCACGCCGAACGAGCAGCTCGCGCGCGTCGCGAGCGACAAGTTCGCGGTCGTGCTGAGCGCCTCCGGCCGCACGCAGGCGAGCAATACCGCCGACGCGCTCGCGCGCCGGCTGCAGGCCGCGGTGCGCGAGCCCTACGTGTACCAGGGGCAGACCGTGCACTTGTCGGCGAGCATCGGCATCGCGCTCTACCCCGACGAACGTGCCGCGCCGCATCGGGCGCAGCATCACAGTCCGCTGCTGCGCCGCGCCGACCATGCGCTCGCGCAAGCGAAGGCATCGGGCGGCAACGCGCTCGCCTTCCATGCGCCCGTCGACGATCCGGCCGACGCCGAGCGGCTCAAGCTCGAAGCCGACCTGTACGACGGCGTGCGCAACGGCGAGTTTTCGCTCCATTTCCAGCCGATCACGCGCAGCCAGTCGGGCGCGGTGGTCGGCGTCGAGGCGCTGATCCGCTGGCGCCATCCGGTGCACGGCCTCGTGCCGCCCGCGACCTTCATTCCGCTCGCCGAATCGATCGGCCTGATCAACTACCTCGGCAACTGGGTGCTCAAGGCCGCGTGCATGCAACTCGTTGCCTGGGACGGCCAGGGGCTCGCGCTGCAATACGTGGCCGTCAACGTGTCGCCGCAGCAGTTCCGCGACCCGCGCTTCACGCAGAGCGTGCGCGAGGCGATCGCGCTGACGGGCATCGACCCGCGCCGCATCGTGCTCGAAATCACCGAAAGCCTGCTGATGCACGATCCCGCGCACGCGAAAGTGCTGCTCGAGGAGCTGACCGATCTCGGCATCCGCTTCGCGATCGACGATTTCGGCACCGGGTACTCGAGCCTCGCCTATCTGCAGCGCTTCCCGCTCGCGAAGCTGAAGATCGACCGCAGCTTCGTCGAGAACCTGCTGACGTCGCGCAACGACCGCGCGATCGTGTCGGCAGTGGTCGGCCTCGCGCAAACACTGGATCTCGAGCTCGTCGCCGAAGGCGTCGAGACCGAGGCGCAGCGCGAGCTGCTGACGGAGATGGGCTGCAATCACATCCAGGGCTGGCTCGTCTGCCAGGCGCTGCCGTCCGAGGAGCTCGCGCGGCGCTTCGAGGCGCAGCAGCTGCACCTGCACGCCGCCGCCTGACGCGCGGCGAACCGGACAGATCCGTATGTCAATCACCGAACACCTGCCCCGCACTGCGTTGCTCGACAAGCTGTGGGCCCGGATGAACGAACGGGGCGATTTCCCGTTGCTGTCGGAATCGCTGCGCGCCACGATGGCCGCGATGAAGAACGACGACCTCGACTTCACCGCGCTCGTGCGCGTCGTGCTGTCGGATTTCGCGCTCACGCAGAAAGTGCTGCGGCTCGCGAATTCCGCGATGTACATGGCGTTCGGCGGCAACATCACGACCGTGACCCGCGCCCTGATGGTGCTCGGCATGGACGCCGTCGGCCATCTCGTCGTCGGGCTGAAGCTCGTCGACCATTTCCACCACAGCACGCCGCGGCGCATCGACGCGAAGCTGGAATTGAACCGTGCGCTGCTGTCCGGCTGCGTCGCACGCAAGCTCACCGAGCGCGCCGACCTGCGCGCGGGCGAGGAAGCCGTCGTCTGTACGCTGATGCGCCAGGTCGGCAAGCTGCTGGTGGTCTGCTATCTCGACAGCGAATGGGACAAGATCCGCCGCCGCGCAGCGGAGATGCATGGCGACGAATCGGCCGCCTGCGTCGCCGTGCTCGGCGTCGGCTTCGACGAGATCGGGCTCGAGGCGGCCACGCGCTGGCGGCTGCCCGACACGATCCGGGACGGCATCGCCGACGATCACCACCATCTGAACCGCGTCGACGCATTCGGCCGCGAACTCCCCGCCGACGAGGAGCGGATCGAGCGCGTGAACTGGCTGCGTGCGGTGAGCCGCTGCTCGACCGACGTCGCGAGCGCGCTCGCGATGCCCGACAGTCCGCAGCGCGATGCGCACATCGACGCGCTTGCGCAGCACTATGCGCTGGCGCTCGACACGGAACCCGACGCACTCGTCGAGATCGCCGAGCAGCTCGCGCACGAGGAAGCGAGCGACACGGTGATGCGCGAGATCGTCGAACTGCGCGCGAACGCCGATGCGATCGCGCGAGCCCAGGCCGAACCCGAGGCCTGCCTCGAAGCCGGCCTCGCCGACCTGCGTGCGCTGCCGTCCGAGCATGTGCTGACGCCGGTGCTCGCGCTCGCGTCGGAAAGCCTGCTCGCCAGCCTCGCATTCACGCGCACCGTGATGTTCGTCCGGCACGACGACGGCACCTTCGCCGCGCGCCTGGGCTTCGGTCCCGGCGTCGACGCGGCGCTCTACCGGCTGCGCTTCGACGAGCGCTTCGAGCCGGACGTGTTCCATCTCGCGATCACCAATTCGGTCGGCATCTTCATCGAACAGGCGCAGGAACCGAAGATGCTCAAGCGCCTGCCCGCGTGGTACCTCGACGTGTTCGACGACACGCGCGCGTTCGTGCTGCTGCCGGTGCGCGTCGATACGACCACGGTCGCGCTGCTGTACGGCGACTGGGCCGGCGCGCAGCCGGCCCGCAAGATCTCGCAACAGGAAATGAGCATCCTCAACGAGCTCGCGCGTGAGCTGGGGCGGTTCTTCCCCGCCCAGCACGGCTGACGCCCGGGCCGCCTCCGGCGTTTGCGCTCCGCAAAAACAAACCGGCCGCATCAGCGGCCGGTTTGCTTGCATCGTGCGTTCGAACGAAACGCTTACTTGAGCGTCACGGGCACGCTGAAGTACTTCTTCGCGAGGTTGTCGATCGTGCCGTCGGCCTTCAGGTCCTTCAGCGCCTGATCGAGCGCGGTCTTCAGCGCCGCGTCGTTCTTGCGCAGGCCGAAGCCGACACCCGAGCCGAGGATCTCGGTGTCGCTGACCGTGCCGCCCGCGAACGCGAAGCCCTGGCCTTGCGGCTTCGTCAGGAAGCCCTTCGAGCCGGCTTCCGAATCCTGGAACGTCGCGTCGAGACGGCCCGACTTCAGGTCGGCATAGGCCAGATCCTGCGTCTGGTACGGCACGACTTCAACGCCGACCGGCGCCCACTTCTTCTTCGCGTACGCTTCCTGGATCGTGCCCTGCAGCACGCCGACGCGCTTGCCCTTCAGCGACTGCGGGGTCGGCAGCAGGCCGCTGCCCTGCTTCGCGATCAGCTGGTTCGGAATCGTATAGATCGGGTCGGTGAACGCGATCGCGTGCTTGCGCTGATCGGTGATCGTCATGTCCGAGTTGATCGCGTCGAACTTGCGTGCCTGCAGCGCAGGGATCAGGCCGTCGAAGTCGTTCTCGACCCACACGCACTTCGTCTTCAGCTTCGCGCACACCGCGTTGCCGATGTCGATGTCGAAGCCGGTCAGCTTGCCGTCGGGCGTCTTGTATTCGAACGGTGCGTACGAGGCCTCGACGCCGAACCGGATCTCCTTGAGATCCGCGGCAACCGCGCTGCCTGCCGCCACCGCCGATGCCGCCACCACCGCATGCGCGGCCACTTTACGCCAATCCAACTTCATCAGGTGTTCTCCTCGATACTCGAATGTTCCGGAACTACGGGCACATGCATCATTGCAGGGTCAGATGACCACGGCAATGCGGCTGCCGCGCCGTGATGCGGCGCAACAGCCGCAAGGCCGCGATTGTACCAATCCGCGCGGCCCGGTATGGCAAAGCGGCCGTCGGCGCACGATGCTGCGGTGCGCACGCAACGCCGTCCGGGCCGGCCGCCAAACTTGCAAGACGATGTCGCAAATACGCAAGGCGGGGTCGCACGCCGAGTGCGGCCGTGCCGATCGGTCAGACGAGTGCCGCAATCGTCTCGCGCGTCGTGTCGATCACGAGCAGACCGGCGCGCAGGCCAGGCTTCACCGTCGGATTCGGGAACACGATCCGCTCCTCGTCGTGCGTCACCGTGTAGCGGTAGTCGCCGTCCTGCGCGAGCACCGTGCCGCGCGCGAACGCGGTGAAGTTCGCGACGTCGGCCGCGACGAACAGCTCGAGCGCGTCGCTCTGCTTCGTGATCTGGTCGATCACCGTGAAGACGCGCGGCAGCGACGGATGGCCGCCTCGCGCATCAACATCCGTCGACGCCCCCGACACCAGCTTGCGCACCGCCCGGTCGGCCGGTGCGAAACGCGTCAGGTCGTTCTGGCCGAACGGCCGCACCTTGCCGAGTTCGAGCGTGCACGCGAGCGCGCCGCAGTGCTCGGCCGTGAAATGCGAATACGTGTTGCCCTTCGCGGTATGCAGCAGCACGGCCGCGATGCGCGCATCGCCGAGCCATTCGACCATCGTGCGCGTCGGCGGTGTGCCCGTGTGCGGCAGCAGTGCGAACTGCTCGAACACCGATGCGCGGATCGCCGTATGCATGTCGATATGCCAGCGTGCGCTGCCTGCCGGCGCGGCCGCGAAGAACGCGGCGGCCGCCGCTTCGAGCTGCACGGCGCGCGGCGCTTCGCGGCTCGCGGGCACCTGCGCGTGACGGCCGCTGAACAGGCGGTTCAGGTCGTCGTCGAGATAGCGTTCGCCCGCGCGCATCGCCGGCACGTTGCCGAGCACGACGAGCAGCCGGCACGCGAGCGGCAGCGCGCCCGACGCGAGATCGCGCACGAGCATCGACAGCAGCTCGATCGGCGCCGTCTCGTCGCCATGCACGCCGGCCGACACGAGCACGCTCGGGCGAGCCGCCGCGTCGGCTGCCGCCGGTTCGAGCACGAGCAGCCCGTCGCCGGGCCACCGCCAGCGCACCGCACCGCCCGCGCAGCTACCGTGCTGCTCGGCCGGCACGCTGCCGTCCAGCGTGAACGCGAGAAAATCGTCGAGCAGCGCGGTGGGCGGCATCCGTGCCTCAGCGCTGGAAGTCATACAGCGAACCGACGTGCAGGATCTGCGTGAGCTCGTCGAGCGCCGTGCGCGATTCCTCGAGCAGCGCCGGATCGGCGAGGTCCGACGGTGCAAGGCGATCGCGGTAGTGCTTGTCGATCCACGTGTCGAGCGACGCGAACAGCGTGTCGTTGATCCACACGTTCGACGTGACGGCCGCGCGCTCCGCGTCGTTCAGCACGACGCGCAGGCGCAGGCACGCGGGCCCGCCGCCATTCTTCATGCTTTCGCGCAGGTCGAACACGAGCACGTCGTGAATCGGGCCGTTGCCAGCTGCGAGCTGGTCGAGATAGGCGGCAACGTTCGCGTTCTCGCGGCATTCCTGCGGCACGACGAGCACTTGCGAACCGTCCGCGCGCGACAGCAGCTGGCTGTTGAACAGGTACGACGTCACCGCGTCGTTCACGCTCACGGCAGCTTCCGGCACCTCGATCACGTTCAGGCGCGCACCGCGTGCGTCGAGCGCAGCGGTCAGCGTGTCGTAGATTGCCTGCTTGTTGACGAACGCGCGCTCGTGCGTGAACAGCGTGTCGCGGTTGCCGACCGAGATCACGTCGTTGTGGAACACGCCCGCGTCGATCACGTCCGGATCCTGCTGCGCATAGACCGTCGCTTCTTCGGCCAGACCGTGGCGATGCGCGACCGCGCGGCTCGCCTCGAAGGTCTGGCGTGCCGGGAAGCGCTTCGGCTCGGGCCCGCGGCGGTATTCCGCGCGGCCGTACACGAAGAACTCGATGCCCGGCTTGCCGTATTCGGCGCAAAAGCGCGTGTGGTTCGCCGCGCCTTCGTCGCCGAGTGCCGGCGTGCCCGTCAGCGCTTCATGCACCGCGAAATGCGCGGGATCGGCGAACAGCGTCGACAGCGTGCGACGCGTCGCGTCGTGCTCGATCGCGCGATGCAGCTTGCTGCACAGGTTCGCCGGCGTGAAGTGCACGCGGCCGTCGCTCGTGTCGGCCGACGGGCTGACGGTGGCCGCGTTCGCGGTCCACATCGCCGACGCCGAACTCGCCGCGGCGAGCAGCTCGGGCGCCTGCTTCGCGGCCTTCGCAATCACGTCCGCGTCCTTGCCCGAGAAACCGAGCTCGCGCAACAGGCGCAGCGACGGCCGCTCCTGCGGCGGCAGCACGCCCTGCGCGAACCCGAGATCCGCGAGCTGCTTCATCTTGCGCAGCCCCTGTTTCGCGGCGGCCTTCGGGTTCGCGGCCGACTTCTCGTTGTTGAGCGACGCCACGTTGCCGAACGACAGGCCGGCGTAGTTGTGGGTCGGGCCGACGAGCCCGTCGAAATTGGCTTCTTGTGCGTTCATCGTCGTTCCCTCGATCAGAAATGCAGGCCCGGCGACAGGCTCGCGGGCAAAGTCAGTTGCGTGCTTTCCACCGACGCCATCGGGTACGCGCAATAGTCGGCCGCGTAGTACGCGCTCGGGCGATGGTTGCCCGAGCGGCCCGCGCCGCCGAACGGCGCGGCGGACGATGCACCGTTGGTCGGCCGGTTCCAGTTGACGATCCCGGCGCGGATCGTGCGGCGGAAGTGTTCCCATGCCTTCTCGTCGTCGGCCAGCAGGCCGGCGGACAGGCCGAACGCCGTGTCGTTCGCGCGCTCGATCGCGTCGTCGAACGTCGCATAGCGGACGATCTGCGCGAGCGGGCCGAAATGTTCTTCGTCGGGCAGGTTCGCGACGTTCGTCACGTCGACGATTGCGGCGTTCACGAAGCCGAGGCGCGGATCGCGCTGCGTCATCGCGATGACCGGCTTCGCGCCCTGCTCGATCAGGCGCGACTGCGCGTCGACCAGCTTCGCGGCCGCACGGGCCGAGATCACCGCGCCCATGAACGGCTGCGGATCGGCATCGAACACGTCGGCCGTGATCTTCGACGTGACGTCGGCGAAGCGTGCGAGGAAGCGGTCGCCGAAGGCGCCCTGCGGCACGAAGATGCGGCGCGCGCACGTGCAGCGCTGGCCGGCCGACAGGAACGCCGACTGGATCGTGTGATGCACGGCCGCGTCGATATCCTCGACTTCGCCGATCACGAGCGGGTTGTTGCCGCCCATCTCGAGCGCGAGCACGATCTCCGGGCGACCGCCGAACTGCCTGTGCAGCAGCGTGCCCGTGTCCGAGCTGCCCGTGAAGAACAGCCCGTCGATCTGCCGATGGTTCGCGAGCGCGATGCCCGTGTCCTTCTCGCCCTGCACGAGATTCAGCACGCCGTCCGGCAGCCCGGCTTCCTTCCACACTTCGACCGTCGCGCGCGCGACGCCCGGTGCGAGTTCCGACGGCTTGAACACGACCGCATTGCCGGCGATCAGCGCAGGCACGATATGGCCGTTCGGCAAGTGACCGGGGAAGTTGTACGGGCCGAACACCGCGACGACGCCGTGCGGACGGTGGCGCAGCACCGCGACGCCGTCGGCCATGTCCTGGCGCTTCTCGCCGGTGCGTTCCTGGTACGCCTGGATCGAGATGCCGACCTTCGCGGCCATCGACGCGACTTCGGTGCGTGCTTCCCACAGCGGCTTGCCCGTCTCGCGGCCGATCGCGGTCGCGATCGCTTCCTTGCGTTCGTTGAGCAATGCGGCGAAACGCTTGACGATCGCGCAGCGCGATTCGAAGTCGAGCGCCGACCAGCCGGCGAATGCGCGCCGTGCGCTCGCGACCGCACGGTCGACGTCGGCCGCCGACGCGCTTTCGCCCTGCCATGCGATCTCGTCGGTGCCCGGGTTGCGCGAAGCGAAGACGGGGCCCGAGCCTGCGACCCAGGCGCCGTCGATGAAGAGTTCCGTCATGATTCGTTTATCCCTGTTTGACTTTGAGCGGCAGTACGCGGACCGGATCGCCGGCCTTCACGTCGAGCGCGACGGCATCGTCGGCCGACAGCACGAACGCGCCGTTCGCGACCACGCCCGGCGCGACGCCGACGCGGAAATCGCCGAGCGACGTGTTCGACACGAGCGACTTCGGCCCATCTTCACGTGCGTCCGGCACGCCGATCGCGACCGGCACGACGACGCTCTCGCGCACCGTGCGCAGATCGTTGACATGGCATTCGAGCACGGGGCCCGCGTCGAAGATGTCGACGTGATTCTGGTAGCGCAGCCCTTCCGCTTCGAGCATCTTGCGGGCCGGCAGCGTGTCGCGGTGCGTGAGGCCGACCGCGTCCTGCGCGTCCTGCGGCAGCAGGTCGACATACACCGGGTAGCGCGGCATCAGTTCCGCGAGGAACGACTTGCGGCCGTGCGAGCTGAGGTAATCGGCCGCGTTGAAATCGATCTGGTAGAAGTGCGAACCGACTGCGCGCCAGAACGGCGACGTGCCGTCCTCGTCGAAGTGGCCGCGCAGTTCCGCGCAGATGCGTTCCGGAAAGCGCTCGCGGAACTGAGCGATGAACATGAAGCGCGAGCGCGACAGCAAGCCGCCGACGCCGCCCGTGCGATAGCGCGGGCTCAGGAACAGCGAACACACTTCCGCGTAGCCCGTGAGGTCGTGCGAGATGTTCAGCGCGGACATCCGCGTCCACACGCCGAGTTCCTGGCTCGCGTGCACGACCGTGCTCACGCGATAGTTGTAGAACGGCTGTTCGAGGCCGACCTGCGTTTCGATCCCGCACACGCCCGCGATGTCGCCCGTCTTCGATTCTTCCATCACGAAGAAGTAGCCGGCTTCGCCCGGCGCCGCCTGCCCGTCGAGCGTACGGCGCGAGCGCTCGATGCGCGCGGCGAGCGCGTCGCGGTCGGGCTTGAACGTGGTCAGGCCCGGCCCGGTTTCCTTCGCGAGCGACACGAGCGCGTCGACATCGCCCGTTTGTACGACCCGAACGACGATCATGCTGCGTCTCCCGTCAAATCTTCATCGTCGCGGCGGTGCAGCGGCACGCAGCGCACGACATCGCCATCCTTCACATCGAGCGCCGCGCGCACGTCGCCGGCCAGCGGCGCGTCGGCCGTGTCGCCCGGCAGGTCGGCCAGCACGCAGCGGAACGATTCGCCGCTGCCCGTCGACACCATGTAGGCGACGTCGCCCTGCTGGTGCGCGGCCTCGCGCACGATACGCTCCGACGCCTGCTTCACGCATGCGGTGCGGTCGACCTGCGCGGTCAGCACCGGGCCCGCGTCGAAGATGTCGACGAAGCGGTCGGGCTCGAAGCCTTCCTCGAGATGGATGTCGTATGCGAGCAAGGCCGTTTCGTTCGGCTCGCCGAGCACGCGCTGCGCGGCTTCCGGCAGGAGCGGCACGTAGAGCGGATAGGCCGGCATCACTTCCGCGATGAACGTGCGGCTGCGGCCGCCCGATGCGATGTCGACGTCGGTGAAGTTGCGGCCGAAGAACTTGCGCCCCACCGCTTCCCAGAACGGCGATGCGCCGTTGCCGTCGCTCACGCCGAGCAGCAGCGTGAACACTTCGGGCGTGAAGCGGCGTCGGTTCGCGGCGATGTACATCATCCGGGCGCGCGAGATCAGGTGCGCGGCCGCGTCGCCGCGCAGCGACGGATCGACGTAGAAGCCCGCGAGCCGGCTCTTGCCAGTCAGCTCGTGCGACATCGTGAGCGCGTGGATCTTGCGGTTCACGTGCAGTTCGCGCGACGCGTGGATCAGCGCGTCGTTACGGAACGCGTAGAACGGTTCCGAGTAGCCGGCCGCGGCCACGATGCTCGCCGTGCCGAGCAGCTTGCCCGTCGACGAATCCTCGAGCACGAAGAGGTAGAACTCCTCGCCGGCGAAGTCGACGTCCGCGCGAAACGAATCTTCGGAGAGCGCCACGCGCGCTTCGAGCGCCGCGCGGTCGTGCGGCAGCGAGTGCAGGACCGGCTGCGCGGTGCGCGCCATGTGCGCGAGCGCATCGAGATCCGTGAGTTTGCCGGGGCGAACAAATAGCATCGTCGTTCCTGTCTGCGATGGGGGCGCCGATCAGCGCGCGGTGGCTTCCTGTGCGGCGAGCACTTGTTCGACTGCCTTCTCGAAGCGCTTCATGCCTTCGTCGAGCAGGTCGAACGGGATCACCAGCGACGGGACGAAGCGCAGCACGTTCGGGCCGGCGATCAGCATGATCAGGCCGTTCTCGGCGGCGGCGGTGACGAAGTCCTTCGCACGGCCGTCGAATGCGGCGGTGAGTTCGGCGCCGACCAGCAGGCCCTTGCCGCGCACGTCCTTGAAGATGCCGAAGCGTGCGTTGATGCGTTCGAGCGCGCCCTTCAGGCGCACGCTGCGTTCGCGCACGCCTTCGAGCAGTGCCGGATCGCCGATCAGTTCGACGACCTTGTCCGCGATGGCCGATGCGAGCGGGTTGCCGCCGTACGTCGTGCCGTGCACGCCGACCTTGAAGTGGGCGGCGAGTTCGTTGGTCGTCAGCATTGCGCCGATCGGGAAGCCGTTGCCGAGTGCTTTCGCGGTCGTCAGGATGTCCGGCGTGACGCCCGTGTCCATGTACGCGTAGAACTGGCCCGTGCGGCCGACGCCCGTTTGCACTTCGTCGAAAATCAGCAGTGCGCCGTGTGCGTCGCACGCTTCGCGCAGCGCCTTCAGGAAGGCCGGATCGGCCGGGATCACGCCGCCTTCGCCTTGCACGGGTTCGACGATCACGGCACAGGTTTGCGGGCCGATCGCGGCTTTCGCCGCTTCGATGTCGTTGTACGGCAGGTGCTTGATGCCGGCCGGCACGGGGCCGAAGCCTTCCGAGTATTTCGGCTGGCCGCCGACGCTGACCGTGAAGAACGTGCGGCCGTGGAACGACTGCACGAACGAGATGATTTCTGCCTTGTCGGCGCCGTGGCGGTCGAACGCGACGCGGCGTGCGAGTTTCAGGGCGGCTTCGTTCGCTTCCGCGCCGGAGTTCGCGAAGAATGCGCGGTCGGCGAAGGTCAGCGATTCGAGGCGCTTCGCGAGGCGCAGCACCGGCTCGTTCGTGTAGCCGTTGCCGATGTGCCAGAGCTTGCGGCTTTGTTCGTCCAGGACTTTCAGCAGTTCCGGGTGGCCGTGGCCGAGCGACGTTACTGCGATGCCGCACGCGAAATCGATGTACTCGCGGCCGGCCGTGTCCCACACGCGGGAGCCCTCTGCGCGATCCGGCACGAACGGGGCGGGTGAAAATACCGGCACCATCACTTCGTCGAATGTCTGGCGGTTCACGGTCGAGGTCGTCATGGTCGTTCCTTTCGGTTTCGTAAGAGGGTTCAACAGGATCAAGTTTAGGTAAGGGTGACGCAAGCGTCTTGCGGATTTGCGACGGGTTCTATCGGAAGGTTTTGGTTTTGCCCTCTCGGGCGGGTGGGTTCGTTGCTGGGTGTCGGTATTTTGAGGCTTTTGGGGCGGCTCGCCGGCGGTTTCGTGAATGGAGGCTTTTGGGGCGGCTCGCCGGCGGTTTCGTGAATGGAGGCTTTTGGGGCGGCTCGCCGGCGGTTTCGTGAAGCACCTGTGATCGTGTCGGTCTATTTGCGTCGCCCCTGCGCGGGGCGGCGGTTACTTTTCTTTGTCTTGCCAAAGAAAAGTAACCAAAAGAAAGGCGCTCGGAGAACGCATGACTTCCCGGTGCCGCAGTCCACGGAGTGGACCCCGCCTAAGTGTCCGCGCCAGCCAGGAACCCGGAGTGGTTCGAGCAATGGTTCCGACACCCACCAGTACCCAACAGACCGGTATACCTCCCGCTCGCTCCATCCTCGCTTCGCTCGGCCGACAGGTACACCCCCTCAAAAATCGTCGTCGATCAACGAACGCCCACACATGGACGGACCACCGTTTTCAATAGGTACGAGGTCTGCTGCCCTGCCAATAAATATCGGGCAGCCAACACACCATCGAGCAATTATCGATCCGCAAACGACGTGGTCACACGAATGATGTGAATGGAGGAAATGCCCGGCAGGCGACACGTCCAAACAGGAGAGCACCAAGCTCAACCGCCCGACCTGAAGTATCTTGCAGCCGAGCGAAGCGAGGATGGAGCGAGCGGGAGGTATACCGGTCTGTTGGGGGGTGAGTGGTGTCGGAACCATTGCTCGAACCACTCCGGCATCCTGACTGGCGCGGACACTTAGGCGGGGTCCACTCCGTGGACTGCGGCACCGGGAAGTCATGCGTTCTCCGAGCGCCTTTCTTTTGGTTACTTTTCTTTGGCAAGACAAAGAAAAGTAACCGCCGCCCCGCGCAGGGGCGACGCAAATAGACCGACACGATCACAGGTGCTTCGCGAAAACACCAGCGCCCCGCAGAAACCTTGATCAATCCTTCCCGCGCTCGACCAACGCGCCCCCGCGAGGCTCACTCCCCCCGCCAGTCTGCTTCTCGAGCCACGCTCGCCGATCCTCCCGAGGCGTGACCCCAAACCTTTCGCGGTACGCATTAGAAAAGTGCGCAGCAGAAGAAAACCCACAGGCGAGGCTAACCTGCACGACCGACTTGCTGGTCCGCTGCAACTGGGTACGAGCCTTGAGCAATCGAAGATTGAGGTAATACTTGGAGGGCATCGCCCCGAGATACTGTCGAAAGAGCCGCTCCAGCTGCCGGCGTGACACGCCAACCAACTCGGCGATTTCATCGGTAGTCAGCGGATCCTCGACATTGGCTTCCATCAACTGCAACGCATCGTTCAACCGAGGATGCCGCTCGCCCGGCGCAGTCACAAAAGGAATCCGCTGCCGTTCCTCACCACTCCGCAAAGTCCCGACCCCGAGTGCATCGGCAATCCGCTCCGCGAGGTCCGCCCCATGTTCCCGGCCAATCATGGCCAACATGAAATCGACGGTAGCCTGCCCACCGGCACAGGTCGCCCGATCGCGATCGATCTCGAAGATCTGCTGCGTGACGATCGACCGCTCGAACTGCTCGGCGAACTGCTGATACGTCTCCCAGTTCACGCTCACGCGATACCCGGAAAGCTGCCCGGCCATCGCAAGCCACCACACGCCGTGGTGAATCCCGGTCACGACCGGCGTCCGCTGCCCGACCCGCGCGAGACTCGCGAGAAACAACCGGTAATCGGCAAACTGCTGGAACCGCTCCGTCACGACGATCAGCCAGTCGCACGCGATCGCATCGTTGAACGCCGCATCGGCATGCCACTGCGCACCGCCCGCGAGCGGCACGGGCCGCCCGTCCCACGAACACACCTGCCAGCGGTACAACAACCGCCCGTCGATCTCGTTCGCCAGATTCAACGCATCGACGATCGGACCCACGCCCGACATCGACACGGGCGGCAATGCAACGATCGCCACCTGCGTCGTGCGGGTGGCGCCTGCGGGACGAGACACCGGTACCACGGCTGAAACCTGCCCTGTCGCGTTACTTGAGACTGCCCGACAGGAACTGCTTGAGCCGCTCGCTCTGCGGGCGCACCAGCACCTCCTTCGGATCACCCTCTTCCTCGGTCCGCCCCTGATGCAGGAACATCACGTGGTTCGATACGTTGCGCGCGAAACCCATCTCGTGCGTGACGACGATCATCGTGCGGCCTTCCTCGGCCAGCTTCTGCATCACCTTCAGCACTTCGCCCACCAGCTCCGGGTCGAGCGCCGACGTCGGCTCGTCGAACAGCATCACGTCCGGATGCATCGCGAGCGCACGCGCAATCGCCACGCGCTGCTGCTGGCCGCCGGACAGGTGCGACGGATACTGCTTCTCGACGCGAGGCGGCAAGCCGACCTTCTCCAGGTACTCGCGCGCACGGTCCTCGGCTTCCTTCTTCGAAATGCCGAGCACGTGCACGGGCGCTTCCATCACGTTCTCGAGCACGTTCATGTGCGCCCACAGATTGAAGTGCTGGAACACCATCGCGAGCTTCGTGCGGATCCGCTGCAACTGCTTGTGATCGGCGACTTCGAGCGCGCCGGCGCGGTCGGCCTTCGTGCGCACGGCCTCGCCGTCGACGACGATCTGCCCCGCATTCGGTCGCTCGAGGAAATTGATGCAGCGCAGGAACGTGCTCTTGCCCGAGCCGCTCGCACCGATGATGCTGATGACGTCGCCGGCCTTCGCGTTCAGCGACACGCCCTTGAGCACCTCGTTGTCACCGTAGCGCTTGTGGATGTCGAGCGCCGCAAGCTTGGTGGCAGCGCTCGTTTGAGTGATCTCGGCCAACTGGCTCTCCTCGAAGTGAATCAATGACGGGCGGCCGCGAGATACGCGAGCCAGTGGCGCTCCGCGCGGCGAAACGCCGCGACGAGTGCGAAAGATACCGCAAGATAGATCAGCGCGGCGATTCCGAACGACTGGAACGCCATGTAGGTCGCGGAATTCGCATCACGCGCGACCTTCAGGATGTCCGGCACGGTCGCCGTGAACGCCACGGTCGTCGCGTGCAGCATCAGGATCACCTCGTTGCTGTAGAGCGGCAGCGCACGGCGCAGCGCCGACGGCAGGATCACGCGGCAGTACATCGTGAACGGCGACATCCCGTACGCACGCGCCGCCTCGACCTCGCCGTGCGGAATCGCACGGATCGCGCCGGCAAAGATCTCGGTCGTGTACGCGCAGGTGTTCAACGCGAACGCGAGAATCGCGCAGTTGAAACCGCTGCGGAAGAACGCGTCGAGCAGCGAGTGCGAACGCACGAACTCGAGGCTGTACATGCCCGTGTACATCAGCAGCAGCTGCACGTAGAGCGGCGTGCCGCGAAACACGTACGTGTAGAACCGCACGGGCATCGACACCCACTTCTTCTTCGACACGCGCGCAACCGCGAGCGGCACCGCGCACACGAAGCCGAGCGAGATCGACGCAACGAGCAGCCACAGCGTCACCGCGAGGCCGGAGAGGCGCTGGCCGTCCCAGAAAAGGAACGCCTTGCCGAATTCCTGGAGGATCTCGATCATAGTTCTGCGTGCCGCACGCCCATGGAATAACGCTTCTCGAGCTGGATCAGCACGAGGTTGGAAACGGTCGTGATCGCGAGGTAGATCAGCGCCGCGACGAGGATGAAGAAGAACATGTTGAACGTGCTCTTGCCGGCGTCCTGCGCGGCCTTCACGACGTCCGCAAGACCGATGATCGACACCAGCGCGGTCGCCTTCACGAGCACCTGCCAGTTGTTGCCGATCCCCGGCAGCGCGAAGCGCATCATCTGCGGGAACATGATCCGCACGAACACGCGCGCGCCGCTCATCCCGTAAGCCGCGCCGGCCTCGAGCTGGCCGCGCGGCACCGACAGGAACGCGCCGCGGAAGGTCTCGGTGAAGTACGCGCCGTAGATGAAGCCGAGCGTCAGCACGCCGGCCACGAACGGGTCGATGTCGATCTGGTCCCAGCCGACGAGGTCGGTGAACTGGTTCAGCCAGATCTGGATGCTGTAGAACAGCAGCAGCATCAGCACAAGATCGGGCACCGAGCGGATCAGCGTCGTATAACCGGTCGCGATCGCTCGCAGCACCCGGTTGTGCGACAGCTTCGCCACCGCGCCGATCAGCCCCAGCGCCACCGCAGTGGCGAGCGACAGCACCGACAGCTCGATGGTCTGCACGGTGCCGGCCCAGAGGACAGGACCAAAGCCGTAAAGGAACACGCGCGTCTCCAGAGTTGGAATGAATGCCGACGCGTATGCGTGTCCCGCGCCGGGCTGACGCGGATAGTCGCAAGCGAAATGGATTGCCTCAAATCACCTTGCGTGCGGTTGCTGCATCGCAGCAATCCGTCCCATCATTTACAACCGCAACCTACTCCGCTGTTTCAAAAGGAAAAAAGCCGCTCCCTGACAGTCAGATGACACGCAGGGAAGCAGACTTTTTGCAATTTTCCGGTCGCTTTTTCGATATAGCGCCGGACTGGCCATCGGGCCGAACAGGCACATCCGGGCCCACGCCACACAATCGCTCGCTCATCCCCGCGACACGATGCGCGCGTAGTCGATGCCACCCGCGACAGGGCTCCATTTCTGCATCTACGAAAACCTCTTGGCATCTGATGTTTTCGCATCCACAATTAGTCGAAATTCCGTTCGTTTTCGACGATGCCAAGGATCTGTCGAACCGGCTGAAACACGGCAAATCGTTGCGAATGGCGGAACTCGCCGAGTGGGAAGCAGCGTGCGTGTGGCCGGACACCCGCCGCGATTGCGGCGAGACGCGGTGGATCTGCCTGGTGCCGATCGGCGCTCGCCTCCACGCGGCGATCGTCGTCCCGCGCGGCCGCACACTACGTGTCGTCAGCCTGCGAAAAGCCAACAACCGAGAGATGAGTCGATATGAAGAAGGCGGTTAAATTCATATGCAACACGCCCGGGGAAGAAGCGGCGATCGCGCGCGGCATCGCCGCCGATCCGGATGCTCATGCACTCAGCGACGAAGAAATGGATGCGATGGAGCCATTCGTCGAAGTCGTCGCGAAAAAATTCGGGCGTCCGAAACTCGAACACCCGAAGGAACAGGTCAGCATCCGCTACGACGCCGATATCCTCGCCGCGTTTCGGGCAGAGGGCCCGGGCTGGCAGACGCGCATGAACGACGCGCTGCGCGAATGGCTGAAGAAGCGCCGCGCGTGAACGTCAGCGCCCCTTGAGGATGTCAGAGCGCGAAGTCGTATAGACAAGCCCGTCCGGGCCGAAATGGACGTTGAAGAACGCGTCGGTGTTGACGCCGTCCTCGAGCCAGCGCCAGCTCCAGACCGTCTCCGGCTTCAACGGATACTGCGCGATGTCGCCGGGCTTGCCGAGCAGGCGCCGCACCTCGTCCTCGTTCATCCCCGGGCGCACTTTCGCGAAATTCTCGGCGGTCAGCACCTGCGTCGCGCCCGTGTAGCGCCCGTTCGCATCGAGATCGACGAACCAGGTCTGGTTGCCCATCGGGCCGCGCGGATATTCGTAGCGCTTCGAGCCGTCGGTGAACTCGCGCACGGTCTCGGGCTTGCCCATCGTGCCGCGCACGTCGGCCTCGGTCGATTCGCCGGCCTTCAGCCCCTTGAGCAGCAGCGGCGCGGGCTTGATCGCGGTGAAGAAGTCCCTGATGCGTTGCACGTCGAGATTGCCTTGCTTGTCGTCGCAGCCGGTCAGCGCCAGCGCGGCGGCCAGCATCGTCACGGGAAGCAGCCGGAAACGAAAAGTCATCGGAAGAAATGCGCGTGGAGAAAACACGCGGCAAGGATACCCGCGCAGCGCCAAAAGCGCGAGACGGGCGCGCGGCCCGTCTCTCGTTCAATGCGTCGTTTCGGTTTCCGTTTCAGCGTCGTGCACACGGTTCGCCGGGTGCGGCGCACGCGGCACGGCCGGCGGCGCGCCGAGGCGGCGGCGCGTGCGCACGAGCTCGGCCAGCTGCCACGAGCCGAGCGCCAGGCAGCCGAACAGCACCTCGCGGCCGCGCTTGACCAGCGCGAGCGACAGCGCCGTCTCGCGGTCGACGCCGAACATCTGCGCGAGCAGCACGACGGTCGCCTCCTGCACGCCGAGCCCGCCCGGCACCATGAACGCCGCATGCCGCACGGCCTGCGTCATCGCCTCGATCGCGATCGCGCCGCCGATCGACACCGGATGGCCGAGCAGCGACAGCGCCCAGTAGATTTCGAGCGCGCCGAGCACGTAACCGGCCAGCTGCCAGAAGAATGCGCTGAACAGCAGGCCCGTACGCGACATCAGCGAATCGATGTCGGCGTCGAGCCGGCGGCCGTCGACGCCCTGCAGCAGCCGGTGCGAATCGCCGAGCAGGCGGCCCGCGAAACGCTCGATCGCGTGGAAGATGCCGCCGCGCCGCATCAGCACGACGCCGAGCACCGGCAACGGCAGCGTCAGCAGCAGCGCGAGGCCGATCGTGCCGCCGCCCATGTTGTCCGTCGAGGCAAGCAGCAGCACGAGGCCGAGCGCCGCGAACGCATACTGGACGACGATCGTCACGAGTACCTCGACGATCACCGACGCGGTGACGCGGCTCGCGTCGGGCACCTGCCAGCGCGCGAGCCGGATGCCGACGATCTCGCCGCCGATCCCGACCACGGGCAGCAGCCGGTTCACGGCCTCGCGCACGGTCGCGATCCACCACAGGAACGGCAGCGAACTGCGCCGGTCGAGCAGCAGGTGCCACGCGTACGCATCGAGCAGCAACGGCAGCCCATGGAACGGCACGAGCCACAGCAGCGCATAACCGGCGCGCGCGAGCATCTGCGACACGTCGCCGACGCCCTCGTGCAACCCCAGCGCGAGCAGGATGCCAATGCCGATCGGCCAGCCGAGCCATTTGATCAACTTGCTCACGACGGCTGCGCTCCCGGTGCGCGCGACGCGGGCGTGCCGCGCCGTGCCGCGGGCTGACCGAACACGTCGGCAAAGCCGCCGGTCGCGACGCCCGCCGCCTGCAGCGCGGCCGCGACACGCGGCGACAGCAACGCATCGAGTTCGTCGACCGGACGGTAGGCCGCCATCGTCGGCGTGATCGGGCCGTCGCCGGCCTCGGCCGGATGGCAGTAGATCTCGCCGACACCCGGCGGCAGCGTCGCGAGCGCATCGAGCAGCACGGCCTCGTCCATCGCGCCCGTGTGCTCGATCCCGACCACGTAGTCGTTGTGCGCGAGCCCCGCGCGGTCGAGCCGCGCACGCACGAGCGCGATCCACGGCTTGAGCAGCGCGGGGGCGCTCGTCTCGTAAGGCAACCGCACCGCGCGCAGCCCGTAGTCGCGGCCGATCTCGATGATCATCGACAGCACGGTCGGATGCAGGTGGAAATGCTTGTGCGCGTTCACGTGGTCGAGCGGCAGGCCGCTCGCCGCGAACGCGTCGAACTGCGCACGGATCTCGCGGCGCAGTTGCGCGCGAACCTGCGGCAGGAAGAAGAAGCGACAGCCGTCCTTCGCCATCGCGTCGCCGAACCGCCCGTCGGCGCCGACGAGCGCGGGAATTTCATGCGCGGGCAGCGTGGCGGGCCCGTCCGCGAGCACCAGATGCAGGCCGACCGCGAGCGACGGCAGCCGCCGCGCGCGTTCGATCGCATCCTGCGCGGCGGGCGCGCCGACCATCAGGCTCGCGGCGTTCAGCACGCCGTCGCGATGCGCGCGCTCGACCGCCGCGTTGACGCGCGGGTGCAGCCCGAAGTCGTCCGCGGTGAAGATCAGCGCCCGCGCCGCCCGCTGCGTCGTCACGAATCAGGCCTCGTGCGCGCGCAGGAAGCGGAAGAATTCGACGCCTTCGCGCAGACGGCGCTTCATCATGTCCCAGCTCGTCAGCATCTCGCGGACGATTTCCCAGATCTTCGACGGACGGAAGTAGAACTGGCGATAGAACTGCTCGAGATGGTGATAGATCTCGTCGCGCGACAGGTGCGCATAGCCGATCGCCGCCAGTTGCACGCCTTCCTTGCTGACCAGGTTGATGGTCTTGTTCTCTTCCATCCAGCCGTTCTCGACGGCCTGCTTGTAGAGCGTCGTGCCCGGATACGGCGCGGCGAGCGACACCTGGATCGTGTGCGGATTGATTTCCTTCGCGTACTCGATCGTCTTCTTGATGGTCTCCTGCGTCTCGCCCGGCAGGCCGAGGATGAAGGTGCCGTGGATCTTGATGCCGAGCTTCTTGCAGTCCGCGCTGAAGCGGCGCGCGAAATCGGTGCGCACGCCCTTCTTGATGTTCACGAGAATCTGGTCGTCGCCGGATTCGAAGCCGACCAGCAGCAGGCGCAGGCCGTTTTCCTTCATGATCTTCAGCGACTTGTACGGCACGTTCGCCTTCGCGTTGCACGACCACGTCATGCCGAGCTTGCCCAGGCCGATGGCGATCGCTTCGGCGCGCGGCAGGTCGTCGGTGAAGGTGTCGTCGTCGAACATCAGTTCCTTCACTTCCGGCATGTTGTCGCGGATCCACTTCGCTTCCGCGAGCACGTTCTCGACCGAGCGCGTGCGGTAGCGATGGCCGCTGACCGTCTGCGGCCACAGGCAGAACGTGCAGCGCGACTTGCAGCCGCGGCCCGTGTAGATCGATACGTACGGATAGTTCAGGTAGCCGATGAAGTAGTTGTCGATCTTCAGGTCGCGCTTGTAGACGGGCGCGACGAACGGCAGTTCGTCCATGTTCTCGAGGATCGGACGCGCTTCGTTGTGCTCGATAGAGCCGTCCTTCGCGCGCCAGCTCAAGCCCTTGATCTGCGGGAACGGCGTGCCTTCGGCGATTTCCTTGCAGGTGTAGTCGAATTCCTCGCGGCACACGAAGTCGATTGCCTCGCTCGCCGTGAGCGAGTTGTGCGGATCGACCATCACCTTCGCGCCCACCATGCCGACCAGCATCGACGGCTTCATCTTCTTGAGATCCTGCGCGAACATCGCGTCGGTCGGGAACGACGGCGTGCTCGTGTGGATGATCACGAGGTCGTAGTCGTTGGCGATCTTCAGCGTTTCCTCGACCGACAGGCCGTCGGCCGGCGCATCGACGACGCGGCTGCCCGGCACGAGCGCGGCCGGCTGCGCGAGCCACGTCGGATACCAGAAGGAACGGATTTCGCGCTTCGCCTGATAGCGCGAGCCGGCTCCGCCGTCGAAGCCGTCATACGAAGGGGCCTGCAAGAACAGCGTTTTCATGAATGCTCCGGTAGCCTGCATAGTTCGATTCGTCACAACGATTCAGTCAAAAAACCGCGGGCCGCCGTACCGGCGCCCGCCTCTCTGTCATGTCGCGCCGCGCGGTTTCGCCGCGCAACGCGTCTCGGCCCTCGGGCCGGGTTCGAGCGACGGCCCTAGCGGCCGTCCACTGCTTCCACTGCCGCCGTCGCGCGTTCGCCGCCGACGACCGTCATCCTTGCGCCGCGCCACACGACGTGCGTACCGAACGCGGCCGCGAGCCACTCGAGCGCGAGCAGCGTGTCGCGCACCGCGACGAGCGGCAGGTCGCGCCAGAATGCACGCCAGCCGTCCTCGCCGCGCGCATGCAGCACGAGCCGCCCGAATGCGCCGACCGCAGCCGCCCCGCCCGCCAGCGTGCCGGCGAAGGTGCCATCCAGACGCAGCGCGAGCGCCGCGCCGATCGCGAGCCACGGCACCGTGAACGTAATGAACAGGAACGCGAAGCCGGCCGGATTCAGCGAACGGATCGTGCGCAGCCAGCGCGTCTCGCGGTGCCACAGCGGCCCGAACGACGGTTCGATCACGTCGGTCGCGACCTCGACTTCCGACAGCACGGTGCGCCGCCCGAGGCGGCGCGGCAGCTCGGCCAGCCAGAAATCGTCGGCCAGCTCATCCTTCAGCGCGAAAAAGCCGCCGATCCGCTCGAGCGTGTCGCGCGTCAGCGCGAGCGTCGCGCCGAAGCCGAAGCGGCTCGAGCGGCCGAGGTGCGTGATCCGCACCGACGGCGCGAACCACGCATCGACGAACTGCGCGCCGATCCGCGTCCAGAACCCGCCGACGCTGCGCGCATGATACAGGCACGTGACGACCCCGACCGACGCATCGGCGAGGGGCGCCGTCACGCGCTCCAGATAGTCGGGCTGCACCGCGATGTCGCTGTCCGCGATCACGATGCGGCCGTACTTCGCGCGCTCGGCGAGATTGATCAGGTTGCTGACCTTCAGGTTCTTGCCGTGCACGCGCGCGTCGACCACGAGCGTGATGTCGCACTCGGGATAATCGGCGCGCAGCCGCTCGACGACCGCGATAGCCGGATCGGCCGACGACGCGACGCCGAACAGCACCTCATGGCGCGGATGGCGCTGCTCGCAGAACGTCGCGAGGTTTTCGTACAGGTGCGGCTCCGCGCCGCACAGCGGCTTGAGCACGCTGACCGGCTCGAAACCGTCGCGCGCGGCGGTACGCGGCGTACGCGGCCGCGGCGCGAACGCGGCGACGAGCGCATAGCCGGCCGCGGCCAGCGTGAACACGATCAGGAGCCAGTCGAGCAACGTTGCGGTTGGCGTCATGCGCAACGCCTCCCGGCGACCTGAACGCCATGGAGAACGCTTGAGCTTGATTGAGCGTGATGCGGTATTCCGACAACGACGAACGCGGGCACGACCCGACTCCTTGTTCCAGCAGCGTCTGTAATTTGGGGGAAGCACGACCCGTTCTTCGGGTACGGCCATGCCCGGCTTCGCGTGGCATCTCTCCGCGCACTACCCGGTCGGGATGCGGGAAGACTCGAATGGCTACCATCGGCACAACATGGGCAGGCGCCGGATTTTAGCAGTCTGCGGCACCCCGCGCTCGGCACTACGAGAAACGGACTGGTGCAGTTCCGGCAAAGCTGAGTGGTCGACGAACCTTATCGGCACAGCCACGTTCACATTAGCGTAAGCACTTTGCAGGCGTATTGCAGTCTTGAAAATCAAACGTTTCGTGCAAATTTGTACGTCGATGCGGATTCACGGCCAATCGCCGTAAAGATTAGTAATTAATCCGCGATTGAATTGATTTTTGCAACAATCAAGGTATTCGACCCTGCACCCCTGTAAGGCGCATGGGTATCGGCGCGTCGCCAGCACGTTCCGGAACCCTTTGGCAAAATCCTTGGCATTTGTTGCGTCAGCGCATCACCGCGCTCCCCCGTTTCGAAGGCCACCCGATGACACCGTTTTCCGTACTCGATCTCGCCCCCATTCCGGCGGGCGTCGACGCCTCCCAGGCGTTCCGCAATTCCGTCGATCTCGCGCAGCACGCGGAGCGCTGGGGCTACCAGCGCTACTGGCTGGCCGAGCATCACAACATGCCGGGCATCGCGAGCGCGGCCACCGCCGTCGTGATCGGCCATGTCGCGGGCGCGACGCAGACGATCCGCGTGGGCTCGGGCGGCATCATGCTGCCGAACCACGCACCGCTCGTGATCGCCGAGCAGTTCGGCACGCTGGCATCGCTGTACCCGGGGCGCATCGACCTCGGCCTCGGCCGCGCGCCCGGCACCGACCAGACCACGTCGCGCGCGCTGCGCCGCGACCTGATCGGCAGCGCCGATTCGTTTCCGGATGACGTCGCGGAACTGCAGCGCTACTTCGCGGAGCCGGTGCCCGGCCAGCGCGTGCGCGCGGTGCCCGGCGCGGGGCTCGACGTCCCCGTGTGGCTGCTCGGTTCGAGTTTGTTCAGTGCGCAGCTTGCCGCGATGCTCGGGCTGCCGTTCGCATTCGCGTCGCACTTCGCGCCGGACTACCTGATGCGCGCACTCGAGATCTATCGCGCGCAGTACCGGCCGTCGGCCGCATGGCCGAAGCCGCATGCGATGGTCGGCGTCAACGTGTTCGCGGCCGAGACCGACGACGAGGCACGGCGCCTGTTCACGTCGCTGCAGCAGCAGTTCATCAACCTGCGGCGCGGCACGCCGGGCAAGCTGCCGCCGCCCGTCGACGTGCTCGAGGCCAATGAACTCGAACTCGCGACCGTCGCGCATTCGCTGTCGTTCGCGGCAGTCGGTTCGCGCGACACGGTGCGCGACAAGCTGCGCGACCGCATCGCGCAAACGGGTGCCGACGAGCTGATCATCACCGCGCAGATCTACGATCACGCCGCGCGGCTGCGTTCGTTCGAACTGGCCGCGCAGATCCGCGACGAACTCGCGAACGAGGCGCGCTGACGGCACGGCCGCGCGCCGCCGGCGGCCTGCCCCGCATCACTGCGGGTGCACGGCCTCCAGCCCGTCGAGCAGCGCCTTGTGGAACGCGTCCGGATCCTGGATCTGTGGCGCATGGCCGAGCGCCGGGAATTCGACGAGCTGCGCGCCGGGAATCGCGGCCTGCGTGCGCTTCGCGAGCTCCGGATAATGACCGAGCTTCGCGTGCACGTCGGGCGGCGCAACGTCCTTGCCGATCGCGGTCGTATCCTTGTCGCCGATCATCAGCAGCGTCGGCACGCGGATCGCGCCGAGTTCATAGACCACCGGCTGCGTGAGGATCATGTCGTAGATCAGCGCCGAGTTCCATGCGACCGCATCGCGACCGGCGCCGCGATACATCCCGGCGAGCATCTGCACCCAGCGCTCGTACGACGGCGACCACTTGCCCGCGTAGTACGTACCCTGCTCGTAGCGGCGGATGCCGTCGGCCGTGGTCTTCTGTTCGCGCGCGTACCAGTAGTCGACCGACAGCGGCGGCACGCCAAGCGCCTTCCAGTCCTCGAGGCCGATCGGGTTCACGAGCACGAGCTGGTCGGTCGACTTCGGATACATCAGCGCGTAACGGATCGCGAGCATCCCGCCGGTCGAATGGCCGACGATCGTCGCCGATCTCACGCCGATCGATTCAAGCAGCGCGTGCGTGTTGCGCGCGAGTTGCTGGAACGTGTATTGATAGCGCTCGGGCTTCGACGACTTGCAGAAGCCGATCTGGTCCGGCGCGATCACGCGATAGCCGGCACGGCTCAGCACGCCGATCGTGTCCTCCCAGGTCGCCGCGCAGAAGTTCTTTCCGTGCAGCAGCACGACGGTGCGGCCGTTCGGGTGCGCCGGCTGCACGTCGAGAAACGCCATCTCGAGGGTTTCGCGCTGCGACACGAACGCGTACGCGTGCACGGGCGCCGGATAGGCGAACCCTTCCAGGCGCGGGCCGTACACGGGACCGTCATTGGCGGCGGGCGCCGCTTCGACGCCCGCAACAGGCATGGCGCACGCAGCAGCGATACCCGCGCCGAGCACGGCGGCGCGCGCGACAGACAACATCTTGCAAATCGAAAGCATGGCGATCACTGTGATTGGAGATGCACGCGGGCAGCCGGGCTGCCCCGCGCCCCGGGATTCTACGCGGTCGCGTGACGACGGCGCGCAACACTCCGGGGCCGCGCGACTTTCGCGCGTATGACGAACTCGGGTATCGTGTGACGTGACCCTGAAACGCGTGCAGGCGAATTCCCATGAAAAACGTCCTCAGCATTCAGTCGCACGTCATCTACGGCCATGCCGGCAACAGTGCGGCCGTGTTCCCGATGCAGCGCCTCGGCATCAACGTCTGGCCGCTCAACACCGTCCAGTTGTCGAATCACATGCAGTACGGCCACTGGGCCGGTAGCGCGATCGATGCCGCGAAGATGGAACAGCTCGTCGACGGCATCGCCGCGATCGGCGCGCTCAAGCGCTGCGACGCCGTGCTGTCAGGCTTCCTCGGCTCGCCGCCGCAAGCGCGCGCGGCCGTCGAGATCGTCCGCTCGGTGAAGGCGATGAACCCCAATGCGTGGTACTTCTGCGATCCGGCGATGGGCCAGACGGGCGGTATCCGGCCCGAGCCCGGCGTCGAGGAGTTCATGGTCCAGGAAATGCCGGCACTCGCGGACGGCATGTCGCCGAACCACACCGAGCTGCAGAAACTCGCCGGACGGCGCATCGAAACCGTCGCCGAAGCCGTCGAAGCCTGCCGCGCACTGATCCGCCGCGGCCCGCAGATCATCCTCGTCAAGCACCTGCACGACCGCAACAGTCCGGCCGACCGTTTCAACATGCTCGCCGTCACCGAAACCGAAGCGTGGATCGGCCAGCGTCCGCTGTATGCGTTTCCGCGCCATCCCGTCGGCGTCGGCGACCTGACCAGCGCGATCTTCGTCGCGTGCCGGCTACGCGGCGACTCCGTGCGCGCCGCATTCGAACACACGCTCGCGGCCGTGCATGCGGTCGTGAAGGCCACCTACGATGCACGCCGCTACGAACTCGAACTCGTCGCCGCGCAGGACGAGATCGCACGCCCGAGCGAATGGTTCGGCGCGTGGGTGACCGACGCCTGACGCACCGGCACCGCCCTCCGCTTCGCCGGCGTACCGCTCGCGCCGCGCCGCTTTCCTGCTTCCCCCTGCTGTTCACGACCGTTGACGACATACGTCCCGATGCCGCTTCGCCGCACATGCAAACGTTTCCGGACTTCACATGAATGACACCGATTCCTCGCTATGCTCGCGGCGGCACGAACCGGCGCAGCCGCATCCTGCGCCCCGGTGCGCGCCTTCCCGTAGGTCCCGCCAATCGGCTCCCCCCTTTACCGCACGATAACGACCATGACCCGATCGAACCGTCGTGACTTCCTGCGCGTCGCCGCCGGCACTGCCGGCGCCGCCGCGCTGAACCTGTTTCCGCCCGTGATCCGCGATGCGCTCGCGATTCCCGCGAACCGCCGCACCGGCACGATCCGCGACATCGAACACATCGTGATCCTGATGCAGGAGAACCGTTCGTTCGACCACTACTTCGGCACGATGCGCGGTGTCCGCGGCTTTGGTGACCCGCGCCCGCTGCGCCTCGCGAACGGCAAGTCGGTGTTCCACCAGCCTGTCGGCCCGGCCGAACTGCTGCCGTTCCACCCGGGCGCCGACAAGCTCGGCCTGCAGTTCCTGCAGGACCTGCCGCACGGCTGGCAGGACATGCACGCCGCGTGGAACAAGGGCCGCTACGACCAGTGGGTGCCGAACAAGGGCACCACGACGATGGCGTACCTGAAGCGCGACGACATCCCGTTCCACTACCAGCTCGCCGATGCATTCACGATCTGCGACGCATACCACTGCGCGATCCCGAGCTCGACCGACCCGAACCGCTACTACATGTGGACGGGCTACGTCGGCAACGACGGCACGGGCGGCGGCCCGGTGCTCGGCAACGAGGAAAAGGGCTACGGCTGGAAGACCTATCCGGAAGTGCTCGAACAGGCCGGCGTGTCGTGGAAGATCTACCAGGACGTCGGCACGGGGCTCGACGCGAACGGCTCGTGGGGCTGGACGCAAAACCCGTACATCGGCAACTACGGCGACAACTCGCTGCTCTACTTCAACCAGTACCGCACCGCACTGCCCGGCACGCCGCTGTACGACAAGGCGCGCACCGGCACCAACATCAGCGCCGGCGGCACGCTGTTCGACGTGCTGCAGCAGGACGTGAAGAACGGCACGCTGCCGCAGGTGTCGTGGATCTGCGCACCGGAAGCGTATTCCGAGCACCCGAACTGGCCCGCGAACTACGGCGCGTGGTACATCGAGCAGGTCTTGAAGGCGCTCGTGTCGAATCCCGACGTGTGGAGCAAGACCGCGCTGTTCATCACGTACGACGAAAACGACGGCTTCTTCGATCACGTGCAGCCGCCGTTCGCGCCGCAGTCGCGCGACAACGGGCTGTCGACGGTCGCGACGACCAACGAGGTGTTCCCCGGCGACGCGTCGCACATGGCCGGCCCGTACGGGCTCGGGCCGCGCGTGCCGATGCTCGTCGTGTCGCCGTGGACCAAGGGCGGCTGGGTCTGCTCGCAGACCTTCGATCACACGTCGCTGCTGCAATTCATCGAGGCACGGTTCGGCGCGCAATACCCGGTTACGGCCGCCAACGTGTCGCCGTGGCGCCGCACGGTGTGCGGCGACCTGACCGCCGCGTTCGACTTCGCGACGTCCGATGCCGCGTGGCCGACGCTGCCCGACACGAGCAGCTACGCGCCGCCCGACCGCACCCGCCACCCCGACTACATCCCGGCGCCGCCGGTGCTGCAGAAGCTGCCGAAGCAGGAGGCCGGGCTGCGTCCGGCGCGCGCGCTGCCGTACGAGCTGTTCGTGCACGGCCGCGTCGAATCCGTGAACGGCCAGTTCCGGCTGACCTTCGCGAACACGGGCCGCGCAGGCGCCGCGTTCCAGGTCCAGTCGCGCAACCGCCTCGACGGTCCGTGGGCCTACACGGTCGAAGCCGGCAAGCGGGTTGCCGACACGTGGAGCGCTGCGGCATCGCTCGGCCTGTACGACCTCGACGTGTACGGCCCGAACGGCTTCTACTGCCATTTCCGCGGCCCGTTCGCGACCGGCGTCGGCAGCGCGAACGTGAACCCCGAAGTGATCTACGGCTATGACGTTGCGAACGGCAACATCACGCTGCGCCTGATGAACCGCGGCCACAAGGCCGTGCGGCTCAAGGTCACGAACGCGTACGGCCACGGCCGCTCGCGCACGTTCGACCTCGCGCCGGGCGCGCACGTCGACGACTACTGGGATCTGCGCGGCAGCCACGGCTGGTACGACCTGACCGTCAGCGACGGCCGGCTGCTCGGCTTCCTGCGCCGCTTCGCGGGCCACGTCGAAACGGGCCGCCCGAGCACCAGCGATCCGCTGATCCGCACGCACGCGTCGCACGACGACGCCGAAGCCGCATCGGACGCCCTGTCCGACTGACGGCCTCCCGCGCGCGGCGCGGCCCCGGCGGGCCGCGCCGCGTCTTTGCCCCGCCTCTCCGCCTCTTCGCCTTTCCGCCTTTCCGCCTTTCCGCCTTTCCGCCTTTCCGCCTTTCCGCCTTTCCGCCTTTCCGCCTTTCCGCCTTTCCGCCTTTCCGCCTTTCCGCCTTTCCGCCTTTCCGCCTCTCCGCCTCTCCGCCTCTCCGCCTCTCCGCCTCTCCGCCTCTCCGCCTCTCCGCCTCTCCGCCTCTCCGCCTCTCCGCCTCTCCGCCTCTCCGCCTCTCCGCCTCTCCGCCTCTCCGCCTCTCCGCCTCTCCGCCTCTCCGCCTCTCCGCCTCTCCGCCCGCTCCGTTCCCGACGGGAAACTCCCGATACCGGTCGATCCCGCTCGCGCGGAAGCTATGCGCAAATCCGCACCGAATGCGCGGCAAATTGCCAAGACCCGGGCATATCGGCGACCTATATATCGAGGCGATCGGGGCTTCTTACGGAGCCTGACGGGAGATTCTTCCGAGGATCACGATGCCGACCTCCCCGCCCGATTCCGAGAAGCGGTCGAACCGCCCGCCCGTCGCACGCGCCCGGCCCGCCCGGACGCGCGCGGTACCCACTCGCAGGTGTCGAACAAGAGGAACAACATGAAATTCCGTCATTCCCTGCTGTCGGTGTCGATTGCATCCGCGCTTGCCCTCCTCTCGCAACAGGCCGCCCAGGCCGCCGACGCAACCGACGTGAAGGTCGGCTTCGCCGCGCCGCTCACGGGCGTGAACGCCGGCTACGGCAAGGATCTGCAGAACGGCGTGCAGCTCGCGCTCGACGATGCCGCCGCGCAGAAGGTGCAGATCGCCGGCAAGCCCGCGCACTTCAATCTCGTCGTGCAGGACGACCAGGCCGACCCGCGCATCGGCGTGCAGGCCGCGCAGGCGCTGGTCGACCAGAACGTGTCGGTCGTGGTCGGTCACTTCAACTCGGGGACGACGATTCCGGCCTCGGTCGTCTACGACAAGGCCGGCATCCCGGTGATCGACCCGGCCGCGACCAACCCGACGCTCACGTCGCGCGGGCTCGCGAACATGTTCATGGTGATCGCGACCGACGGCCAGAACGCCGGCAACGCGGGCAAGTACGCGGTCGACGTGACGAAGGCGAAGCGCATCGCGATCATCGACGACCGCACGGCGTTCGGCCAGGGCGAGGCCGACGAATTCGAGAAGGCCGTGAAGGCCGCCGGCGGCAACATCATCGGCCGCGAGTTCACCAGCAACCAGGCGGTCGACTTCCGCGCGCAGATCACGAGCCTGAAAGGCAAGAACCCCGACCTGATCTTCTTCGGCGGCCTCGACTCGCTCGCCGCGAATTTCATCAAGCAGATGCGTCAGCTTGGGCTGAATGCGCAGTTCGTCGGCGGCGGCGGCGTGAAGGACAACGAGTTCATCAAGATCGCGGGCCCGGCCGCCGAAGGCGCGATGGCGTGGGAATACGGCCGGCCGCTCGACGAGCTGCCGCAGGGGAAGGATTTCGAACAGCGGTTCAAGAAGCGCTTCGGCGTCGACGTGCTGTCGTATGCGCAGTTCGGCTACGACGCGGCGTGGGCGGCAATCAAGGCGATGCAGGCGGCCGGCTCGACCGACCCGAAGGTCTATCGCCCGGCGCTGAAGAAGATCGACTTCGAAGGCGTGACCGGCCGCATCTCATTTGCGAACGACGGCTCGCTGAAGAGCGGGATGTCGACGCTGTACCAGGTGAAGAGCGGCGCGTGGAAGACGATCGTGACGAAGGGAGGCTGATCGGCGGGTTCGGCGGCCGGCGGCGGATGCGCCGCCTGGCCGCGCAGATCGATGACGCGACACCGATCTCGTATGACGACTGATGTTGCCGCAATTCGGCTGGGTCCGCGGCAACGCGGGCCTCGTCATGCAACGGTCAGCCGGCCTCGGCTTCCGCCGCCTCGTGCGCGCGGCGCAGCCGCTCGCGGCTGTTCGTGAGGTGCGTGCGCATCGCGGCGCGCGCGGCTTCCGGGTCGTGGCGCGCGATCGCCTCGTAGATGTCCTCGTGCTCGTGATTCAGCCGGCCGACGTAGCGCTCGAGATCGTCGCCCGCGAAGCGCGCCGAATTCACGCGCGTGCGCGGGATGATCGACGTGCCGAGTTGCGTCATGATGTCGACGAAATAGCGGTTGCCGGTCGATTGCGCGATCTGCAGGTGGAACTGGAAGTCGAGCTGCGCGGTGTCACGCCCGCCGCCCGCCCCCGTCGCGATCGCGTCGAGCGCACGCCGCAGCGCGGCGAGGTCGGTATCGTTCGCGCGCTGCGCGGCCAGGCTCGCGCACTCGCTCTCGAGGCTGATGCGCAGTTCCAGCACCGCGAGCACGTCGCGCAGCGTCGTGATCGTCGCGGGATCGATGCCGAGCGCCTGGCGGCGCGACGGCTCCAGCACGAAGCTGCCGATGCCGTGGCGCGTTTCGACGAGGCCACTCGCCTGCATCCGCGAGATCGCCTCGCGCACGACCGTACGGCTCACGCCCTGCGCCGCCATGACTTCGGTTTCGGTCGGCAGCTTGTCGCCAGGGCGCAGCGTGCCGTTTTCGATCTGCGCGGTCAGCGCGTCGACGACATCTTGTGCGAGGCTGCGTGCGCGACGGCGCGGCGCTGCGGGAAGCGTAGGCACGGACATGAGGCCGGTTCCTTTTTGAATGATCGTAATGTGAGCCGAGGGTTTACGCGGGGTTTGAGCGAAAGCCGATGATTCATTATACTGCGTCACAAGTCATCCGACGACTGATGATCGGTGCACGGATCTCCTGTCGACTCAGGCCGGCATTCCAGCGCCGCCCGGTCCCATGCCTTACGATCGGCCAGTGTTCGCGTTCTGCGCTTTGCTGGTCTCGTTGTCGCTCCCACCCCGTTTCGGGTTGCGTCGACATGCGGGCCTTGCGCGCCGCGCACGTCGGTTGTCGAATGATCGCACCTCCCGCCGCGCGCGGCAAAGCTTTTGCCGCACGGCATTGCCCCACTCTTTTGCCATCGCCGCCCATGAACGCCGTCACAGCCTCGCCTTCCCACGACACGCCGCGCATCGTCGACCTGCAAGCGATTCCGGTCGCCGGCCACGACAGCATGCTGCTCAACCTGAGCGGCGCGCACGGTCCGTTCTTCACCCGCAACCTCGTGATCCTGAAGGACAGCGCGGGCCGGACCGGCGTCGGCGAAGTGCCCGGCGGCGAAAGCATCCGCCGCACGCTCGACGACGCACGCGCGCTCGTCGTCGGCCAGCCGGTCGGTAACTACCACGCGGTGCTCAACGACGTGCGGCGCACCTTCGCCGACCGCGACGCGAGCGGCCGCGGGCTGCAGACCTTCGACCTGCGCACGACGATCCACGCGGTCACCGCACTCGAAGCTGCGCTGCTCGACCTGCTCGGCCAGCATCTCGGCGTGCCGGTCGCCGCCCTGCTCGGCGAAGGCCAGCAGCGCGAGCGCGTCGAAATGCTCGGCTATCTGTTCTACGTCGGCGACCGCACTAAAACTGCACTCGCCTATCGCGACGGCAGCGGCGCGACCGACGACTGGACCCGCGTGCGCGACGAAGCCGCGCTGACGCCCGAGGCCGTCGTGCGGCTCGCCGAGGCCGCGCATGCGCGCTACGGCTTCAACGACTTCAAGCTGAAGGGCGGCGTGTTCGAAGGCGCAAGCGAGATCGAGGCCGTGACGGCGCTCGCCGAGCGCTTCCCCGACGCACGCGTGACGCTCGACCCGAACGGCGCATGGTCACTCGACGAGGCCGTGCGACTGTGCCGCGATCAGCATCACGTGCTCGCGTATGCGGAAGATCCGTGCGGCGCGGAGAACGGTTACTCGGGCCGCGAGGTGATGGCCGAATTCCGCCGCTCGACGGGGCTGCCGACGGCGACCAACATGATCGCGACCGACTGGCGGCAGATGGGCCACGCCGTACAGTTGCAGGCCGTCGACATCCCGCTCGCCGACCCGCACTTCTGGACGATGCAGGGTTCGGTACGCGTCGCGCAGATGTGCCGCGACTGGGGCCTCACGTGGGGTTCGCATTCGAACAACCACTTCGACGTGTCGCTCGCGATGTTCACGCATGTCGCGGCCGCCGCGCCGGGTCAGGTCACCGCGATCGACACGCACTGGATCTGGCAGGACGGAGAACGGCTGACGCGCGAGCCGCTGAAGATCGAGGACGGGCTGGTGGAAGTGCCGAAACGCCCGGGTCTCGGCGTCGACATCGACATGGATGCGGTCGCGGTCGCGCACGAACTGTACAAGCAGCATGGCCTCGGCGCCCGCGACGATGCGGCGGCCATGCAGTATCTGATCCCGGGGTGGACGTTCAACAACAAGCGCCCCTGTCTCGTGCGCTGAGCGCGGGACGAACCGGGCGGCAGGGCCGCCCGGTGACCGGTGACCGGCCCTTGCCGGCCACGACGACCTGGTCGGGCCTGGCCGGCCGCACCTACCCGGCCAGCCCGATCCCCCGCGCCATCCCCGACGCGGCGAACACGATGACGATCACGAGCACGGCCTGCCAATGGCCGATCCGCACATAGGTGCGCGCACGGCCGAGATCGGGCATCTGCTGCTGCCGCGCGGCAACGCGCCATCGGATCAGCCCCAGCATCGGCACGACCTCGAGCAGCAGGATCAGCACGAGCGCTGTCATCTTCAGGTGAAAGAGTGGCTCGTGCAGATAGTACGCGGCGCCTTTTTCAAAACCGCCGAACGCGCGCATGAGGCCCGTCACGACCAGCACGAGCGCGGACACTCCCCATGCAGCATCCGCCTTGAAGACGCCAGGCAGGTCGGCGGCCTGCGCGGACGCAATGAGCCGGCGCAATGCGCGGTTACGCCCCGCGATCGCGGCAAACGCGACGCCGAATGCGCTCAGGTGAATGGCAGCCAGCAACCAGCGGACGATCATCGCGCCTCCTTGTCGCCCGCGCCCGGTGCGCAGGCCCTGTCAGACGATCTGCTTGAGCGCGGCGTCGAGCGCGAGCACCGCGACGCGGTCACCTTCGGTCGCGAGCCGCGCGCGCATCACGATCTGCCGGTTATGGCCGACGGCCGCCGGCGAATCCCACAGCAGTTCGACCTTCGGCCGATTGAACAGGCTGCCGCGACGCGGCGGCACGACTGCCGGCTGCGTCTCCAGCGCGCCCTCGCCCGCAACGGCAGGTGCCGCCCGGCCGGGCCAGCGCACCGACAGCTCGCGCGCGTCGTACTGGCCGACCTTGCGGCTTTCCATCCAGACGATCGCGGTGCGCGTCAGCACGTCGAGTGAAATCGCATACCGGCCGACCGCGAAGCGGCGAGCGGCCACGTTGGTGCGCCACAGCGGCCGCGGGCGGCAGATCCAGACGATTGCCGCGTAGAGCGCCGGCGCGGCGACGAGCCAGCCGTTGGTCGCCGTCACCGCATGCAGCGCGTGGCGCCAGCCGGCCACCCACGCGAACATGCCGATCGACCAGACCGCGAACAGGAAACCGATCAGCGCGAAGACGCGCAGCGCCTGACGCAGCCACTGCGGCAGCGGATGAAACGGCCGCTCGGCACGCGCGGCGGCGCCCGGCAGCGCGAGCAGCAGGAAGATCAGCACGAGGTAGACGAACGCCCACGGCGACGACACCATCGCGGACAGCGACGAGCGATAGCCCATCTGGGACATCGAGAACAGCCAGCGCGCGAGCAGCACGAGACCGATCGCGCGCAACGCGAAGATCACACCGGCGCCGGGGGCCGGCGCTGCGCGCGTGGTTTTCGTTCTCGCCAAGACTGCTCTCCTCTGGATATTCGTACAGGGCCGGATTTCACGGCACGGCCATTATAGGGACATTACCGGCTGGACAGACGGCTGGATGGCGTGCCGGGCCGCTTCGAGGGTCGTTCGCGGCGCCGGGCGCGGCGAGAATACAACACATCCGCGCCGCGGATGTGACAACGCCCCGCCGGAAACCCGGACGGGGCGTCGATGACGGCCGCGCGCCGCAGCGCGGCAGCGGCCCGCAATCAGCTTGCGTTGACTTCGCGGAGCACCGTGCGGCGCTTCTGGCGCAGCAGTTCCTCGTAGCCCTTCACGTAGTTCTGCGCCATCACCTTCGACGAGAAACGTGCTTCGAACGCGGCGCGGACCTTCTCGCGCGGCAGCGTATCGAGGCGCTTGAGCGCCGCGACGGCCGACAGTTCGTCTTCGACGACGAAACCCGACACGCCGTTGTCGATCACTTCCGGCACCGAGCCGCGCTTGAACGCGATCACCGGCGTGCCGCATGCCATCGCCTCGATCATCACCAGGCCGAAGGGCTCCGGCCAGTCGATCGGGAACAGCAGCGCATGCGCGTTGCCGAGGAATTCGGTCTTTTCGGACTCGCTGATTTCGCCGATGTACTCGACGTGCGGCAGCGCGAACAGCGGCTTGATCTTTTCTTCGTAGTACGCGCGGTCAGCCTTGTCGAGCTTCGCGGCGATCTTGATCGGCAGGCCGGCCTGTTCGGCGATGCGGATCGCCGTGTCGACGCGCTTCTCCGGCGAGATGCGGCCCAGGAACGCGAGGTAGCTCGGCTTCACGTTCGGGATCGGCGTCAGCAGGTTTTCCGGCAGGCCGTGGTACACGGTCGACAGCCAGTTCGCCTGCGGCAGCGGGATGCGCTGGTTGTCGGAGATCGACACGACCGGCACGTCGTTGAATGCATTGAAGATCGGCTGCAGTTCCGGCAGGTCGAGACGGCCGTGCATCGTCGTCAGATGCGGGACCGGCTGGCGCGAGAACAGCGAGAACGGGTAGTAGTCGATGTGGCAGTGCAGGACATCGAACTCTTCCGCGCGGCGGCGCACCTGCTCGAGGAGCAGCATGTGCGGGGCCATCACGTCGCGGATCGTCGGGTCGAGGCGCAGTGCCTGCGGCCAGCACGCTTCGAGCTTTGCGGAGGTTTGCGAATCGCCGCTCGCGAAGAGCGTGACGTCATGCCCCATCTCGACAAGTGCTTCGGTGAGGTAGGACACCACTCGCTCGGTACCACCGTACAGTTTCGGGGGCACCGCTTCATGCAACGGAGCGATTTGGGCGATTCGCATGCGTAACTCCTAAAAAATCGGCTAAAAACCAGGTATGGGTCGGCAACCTGCCGGCGGTCCGGGCTGGAAGCATCTCGTCCGACAATCAGACGAATCAGCCTGCCGGGGGCGTCGAACCCGCGCTGCTCAAGGAGCGTCGGCGACGCGACAGGCATAGAACGTTTGAAACGAAGACCCGTTGACAGGGGTTCGTAAAAAAACCTGGAATCGAACCCGGAGCCGATTATCTAGGGTTAATCCTGATACGGCGCACAACATTTCAAACACTTTACTTTGTTACAAAGGTGCAACACTTTGCAACCCGCGGACTTGGGTGTCCGTTCTAGAGTGGAAGGCCCTTTTGGCGATCCAGGTCACCCGTGGCTGCCGGCAGCACGATTCCGGCACATGAGGCAGGACGGGATGCCGGATTTTATCTCAAAATCGATCGCGAGCCCCCTGGCCAAGGCAAGATTCGCGCAGCGCGACGCACGGCCTTGTTTACAATGCCGGATTATTCAGTCCGGGCGAACGCCGGCATGCGATCCAGCCGCAACGCTCAATCACCGAATCACCGCACGCATATTTTGGAATCTCTCACCCCTGCCCAGCGCAACGCCCACAACGCGGAGCTGTCGAGCTACGCGCACCGGCCGATCGCGTTCCTGTTCCGCTACATCCGTCTCCACCCCGTCGCGCACCTCATCGTGTTCTGCAGCGTGCTGGCCGCCGTCGGCTGCGCGCTCGGCTCGCAATACGCGATCAAGCACCTGATCGACGTACTCGCGACCGGGCGCCATCACCCGGGCCCGCTGTGGAGCGCGTTCGCGCTGCTCGTCGGGCTGATCGCGGCCGACAACCTGCTGTGGCGCGTCGGCGGCTGGGTCGCCGCGCACACGTTCGTCGCGGTGACAGGCGACCTGCGGCGCGACCTGTTCCAGTACCTGATCGGCCATTCGCCGACGTATTACTCGGAGAAGCAGCCCGGCACGCTCGCGAGCCGCATCACGGCCACGTCGAACGCGGTCTACACGTCCGAGAACACGATGGCGTGGAACGTGCTGCCGCCGTGCATCGCGGTGATGGGCGCGATCCTGATGATCATTGTCGTCAATCCGCTGATGGCCGCCGGCCTGCTCGGCTGTTCGGCCGTGCTGTCCGTCATCCTGTTCAAGCTCGCCGGGCGCGGCTCGGCTCGCCATCATGCGTTCGCGGCGAAAGCCGCCGCGGTCGACGGCGAGCTCGTCGACGTGATCGGCAACATGGGCCTCGTGCGCGCGTTCGGCATGACGCTGCGCGAACAGAAGCGCTTCGGCGCGACGGTCAAGGCCGAGATGGACGCGCGCCAGCAAAGCCTGCTCTATCTCGAAAAGCTGCGCCTCTTGCACGCGGTGATCACCGCGATGCTGTCGGCCGGCCTGCTCGGCTGGGCGCTGTGGCTGTGGGACCAGGGCCGCGCAACGTCGGGCGACATCGTGCTCGTCAGTTCGCTCGGCTTCACGATCCTGCACGGCACGCGTGACCTCGCGGTCGCGCTTGTCGACGTCACGCAGCACGTCGCACGCCTCTCCGAGGCCGTGAAGACGCTGCTCGAACCGCACGGGATGCCGGACCGCTCCGACGCGCAACCGCTGTCGGCCACGGGCGGCCGCGTCGACTTCGAGCGCGTGACGTTCGCGTACCCGCACCGCCGCGCGATCCTCGACCACTTCGACCTCCATATCGAACCGGGCCAGCGTGTCGGCCTGATCGGCAAGTCGGGCGCCGGCAAGTCGACCGTGCTTGCCCTGCTGCAGCGCTTCTACGACACGCAGGACGGCGCCGTGAAGGTCGATGGCCAGGAAGTGAAGACGATCACGCAGGACAGCCTGCGCCATGCGATCGCGCTCGTGCCGCAGGACATCTCGCTGCTGCACCGGACCATCTACGACAACATCGCGTACGGCCGCCCCGAGGCGACCCGCGACGAAGTGCTCGCCGCCGCGCGCGACGCGCGCTGCGCGGAGTTCATCGAGGCCATGCCGGAAGGCTATGACACGATCGTCGGCGATCGCGGCGTCAAGTTGTCCGGCGGCCAGCGCCAGCGCATCGCGATCGCGCGCGCGATCCTGAAGGATGCGCCGATCCTGCTGCTCGACGAAGCGACGTCGGCACTCGACAGCGCGTCCGAGGAAGCGATCCAGAGCGCACTCGACCGCCTGATGGTCGGCCGCACGGTGATCGCGATCGCGCACCGCCTGTCGACGCTGCGCAACTTCGACCGGATCATCGTGATGAGCAACGGCAAGGTGATCGACGACGGCCCGCCCGACGTGCTGCGCAACCGCCCCGGCCTGTATCGCGACCTGCTCGCGAAGCAGCACGGCCGCCATCACGCCGCACCCGACGGCAACACGCCGACCGGCGAGCGCGTCGCCTGACGCGCAGGCATCCAGCCGACAAAAAAGCCGCCGTGCATCACGCACGGCGGCTTTTTTCATTGCACCGGAAGCAGCCGGTCAGACGTGCTGCAGATCGCGCAGGAAATTGTCGCGCCACACCGACACGTTGTTCTCGCGCAGCTGCGCGATCATGTCCGTGTAGCGCGCGCGCCGCTCGGCGAGCGGCATCGTCAGCGCCTGCGACAGCGCATCGGCCATCCCGTCGATGTCGATCGGATTGACGATCAGCGCGCCCGTCAGCTCGCGCGCGGCGCCCGCGAAACGCGACAGCACGAGCACGCCCGGATCGTCCGGATTCTGCGCGGACACGTATTCCTTCGCGACGAGGTTCATCCCGTCGCGCAGCGGCGTCACGAACCCCACGCGCGCAAGCCGGTACAGCGCCGCCAGCACCTGGCGGTCGTACTGGCGGTGAATGTAGAGGATCGGCGCCCAGTCGAGCTCCGCGTAGCGCCCGTTGATGCGCCCCGACTCCGCTTCGAGCTGCAGGCGGATGTCCTGGTACGCACGCAGGTCCGCGCGCGTCGATGGCGCGATCTGCAGGAACGACACGCGGTTGCGGATCGACGCCTGGTGCTCGAGCAGCTTCTCGAATGCGCGGAAGCGCTCGACGAGCCCCTTCGAGTAATCGAGCCGGTCGACGCTCATGATCAGCTGCCGCCCGCGCAGCGACGTCGCGAGCGTGCGCACGGCCTTGCCATGCTCGCCCGCCTGCGCGAGCGACGCGATTTCGTCCGGATACACGCCGATCGGATAGGCGGCCGCGCACAGCGTCTGGCCGAACGCGCGCACGCGCACCGTGTGCCCGTCGCGCTCGACCTCGCCGCCCGCCTCGAACTCGACGTAGTCGCAGAACGCGCGCAGATCGGGCTCGGTCTGGAAGCCGAGCAGATCGAACGCGCACAGCGACTCGACGAGCTCGCGGTGCGGCGGTACGTTGACGAGCACCTGCGCGGCCGGAAACGGGATGTGCAGGAAAAAGCCGATGCGGTTCTTCACGCCGGCATCGCGCAGCGCGCGCGCGAACGGGATCAGGTGATAGTCGTGCACCCAGATCACGTCGTCGTCCTGCAGCAGCGGTACGAGCTGCTGCGCGAGCCACACGTTGACGCGACGGTAGCCGTCGAATTCGTGCCGGTCGTACTGAATCAGGTCCGCGCGGTAATGGAACGCAGGCCACAGCGTCGCATTCGAGAAACCGCGGTAATACTGGTCGTAATCGCGGCGCGACAGCCCGACGGTCGCGAACGTCACGGGCCCGCGCTCCTCGACGCGGATCTGCGGCTGCGGCGCACCGGACGCGACCACTTCGCCGCTCCAGCCGAACCACATGCCGCCCGTCTCCTTCAGTGCGTCGTAGACGCCGATCGCGAGACCGCCCGCCGCCGGTTCGCCTTCCGAAATCGGCGCGACGCGGTTTGAAACGATGATGAGCCGGCTCATGCGTGCGGCTGCCCCGCGCCGAGCCAGCGCGCGATCTGCTCATGCAGCGCGTCGACCGAATCGAGCCGCGTACGGGCCGACGTCTCGCCGGCGCCGACCTTGATCGACAGGCCGCCGCGCGCGTTGACCACCGCGAAGCCCTTCTCGTCGGTCAGGTCGTCGCCCGCGAACAGCGGCACGCGCCCCGCAAAGGGCGGCTCGTCGAGGAACGCGGCCAGCGCGCGCCCCTTGTCGACGCCCTTCGGCTTGATCTCGAACACCATCTTGCCGGGCTGCAGCACGTACGCATCGGCATAGTCGGCGACGAGACGCTCGGCCGCTTCGCGCGCCACGGCCTCGCGCTCCGGCGCATTGCGAAAGTGCAGCGCGACGGCCGCGCCCTTGATTTCGAGGAGCATGCCCGGATGACGGTCGACGACGCCCGCAAGCTCGCGCTCGATGCGCAAGAGGCGTTCGTCGTTGAAGCCGATACGCTGCGTGTCGCCGTTCGCATCGCGGCGCTCCGCGCCGTGCAGGCCCGCGATCGGCAGATCGGGCATCTTCAGGAACGTGTCGAGGTTGTCGATCCCGCGTCCGGACACGACTGCGACCGCGCCGTGCGAGCGGCGGCGCAGCTCGTCGAGCAGCGTCAGCAACGACGACGGAACGTGAATGCTGTCGGGGGTCGGCGCCAGTTCGACGAGCGTGCCGTCGAAGTCGAAGAAGAACGCGGTATCGGTCAGGGACAGGGAAGCCGGAACGGATTGCATCGATTCGATAGTCTGGGGGTCGGCCGGCAAACGCAGGCCGCCGCTGCGCGAATGGAATTGTGCGCATCTTACCGCGCCTGCGCACCGAGATGGGCGAAACCGGTGCATTGCCAGCCTCACGCGACCCGTTGCGTCAACTGCGACATATTGCCCCGCTCGCGCGCCCCGTACGGGTTTCGAAAGGACGCGGACGGACGAATTGCGCTACAGTCGCAACCGCCTGCCGCGCGACGCATGGCATCGCGCCGGCCGGCCACCTTTCCGTCCGATCGAGCCCCAGGATGTCGTCTGCCCGTCCCGCGCCGCACCGGCGCTTGTCCCGCCTCATCCACACGGTCGCGGCCGTCGCCGCCGCCGTGGCGCTCGCCGCGTGCACGCACGACGAGCCGCGCTGGAACCTGACCAACGTCACCGGCCACCTGCCCGACCTGTCGTTCACGCTGACAGGCGGCGACGGCCATCCCGTCGACGCCGACGCGTTCCACGGCCGCATCGCGCTCGTCTACTTCGGTTACACGCACTGCCCCGATGTCTGCCCCGAAACAATGGCGCGGCTGATGGAAGTGCTCGCCAAGCTCGGCCCGCGGGCCGATGACGTGCGCATCCTGTTCGTGTCGGTCGATCCCGCGCGCGACACGCCGCAGATGATGCAGTCGTACGTCGCCGCGTTCGACGCCGCGCATGCGCGCGGGCTGACCGGCACCGACGGCCAGATCGAATCGCTCGCGAAACGCTATCGCGTCGCGTATCAGATGGAACAGCGCGATCCGTCCGGCGGCTACGAAGTCACGCACAGCTCGGCCGTCTACATCTTCGACGCAACCGGCCGCGCGCGCCTGCTCGCGACCGATCGCGATTCGCCCGACGCCATCGCCGCCGATGTGCGCCGGATCATCGACACCGCCTCCCATACCTGAATTCCGACATGAACAAGAAAACGACTCTCAAGACGTTCGCCCTCCTCGCCGCACTGTGCGTCGGCGCCCACGCGTATGCCGCCGGCGCGATCACCGCGCAGAACGCCTGGGTGCGCTGGCTGCCGAACAAGCTGCCCGCGGGCGGCTACGTGACGCTCGTGAACACGAGCGACAAGCCGATCGATCTCGTCGACGTCGACAGCCCCGACTACGGGATGGCGATGCTGCACCAGACCGTGTCGAACGGTTCGACGCAGAAGATGGAAATGGTCGACAAGCTGACGATCCCCGCACGCGGCAAGGTCGACATCGCGCCGGGCGGCTATCACTTCATGCTCGAGGAACCGAAGCACGCGATCAAGCCGGGCGACACCGTGCACCTGCGCCTGAAATTCTCCGACGGCGAAACGGTCGACGCACCGTTCGCCGTGAAGTCGCCGGCCCAGACGAAGTGATCCGCGCGCGATGAACCTCCTGTACTGGCTCGATCCGTGGGAACCGTCGCCGACGGTCGTCATCGCGGTGCTGACCGCCGCCGTGCTGTTCGCGCGCGGCGTGAAGAAGGCGAAGGTGACGCCGCTGCGGCAGTTCTCGTTCTGGTTCGGGCTGACGGCGCTCTATATCGCACTGCATACGCGGCTCGACTATTTCTTCGAGCACGAGTTCTTCCTGCACCGCGCGCAGCATCTCGTGCTGCATCACCTCGGGCCGTTCTTCATCGCGCTGTCGTATCCGGGCGCGGCGATCCGCGCGGGCATCCCGTTCAGCTGGCGGCAGCGCTTCGTGCGCCCCGCGCTCGCGTGGGCGCCCGTGCGCGCGACCCTCGACGTCGTGTTCCATCCCGTCGTCGCGGTCGTGCTGTTCGTCGGGCTGATCTATTTCTGGCTGCTGTCGCCGATCCACTTCATCGCGATGCTCGACTGGCGTCTCTATCGCGTGATGAACTGGAGCATGGTGATCGACGGGCTGCTGTTCTGGTGGCTCGTCGTCGATCCGCGGCCCGCGCCGCCCGCGCGGCTGTCGCCGGGCCGCCGGATCCTGATCGTCGTCGCGGCGATCCCGCCGCAGATCGCGCTCGGCGCGCTGATTTTCTTTACGCCGCACGAGCTGTATCCGATCTACTCGATCTGCGGCCGCGCGTTCACGTGGCTGAGCCCGCTGCGCGATCAGCAGATCGGCGGGCTGCTGCTGTGGATTCCGGGCTCGATGATGAGCGTGATCGGCGCGCTGATCGCGCTGCGGCACTGGCTGCGGCTGTCCGCGCGCGGACGCCTGATCGGCGAACGTGCGGTGCAGCGCGCGGACAAGCCGCCGGTACCGCACGCCGCGCACTGAGCGCTGCGCGGCGCGGCACGCGTCATGCGCGCGCGCTGCTCATCCACACGTGCGGGATGCCGTCCTCGTCGTGCACGTCCGAACTCGGCGTGAAGCCGAATGCGCCGTAGAAACGCTGCAAGTGAGCCTGCGCATGCAGGCTCACCGGCGTATCCGGCCACTGCGCGCGGATATGCTCGAGCGCGCGCGACAGCAGCCCGTTGCCGAGGCCCGCACCGCGGAACGCGGCGGTCGTCAGCACGCGGCCGATCCGCACGTCGGTGTTTTGCGCGTCGGGCAGCAGCACGCGCAGATAGCCGGCCAGGCGGCCGGCCGGATCGAATGCGGCCAGGTGCCACGCGGCCTGGTCCGCGTCGTCGATGTCGCGATACACGCAGTTCTGCTCGACCACGAACACGGCGCTGCGCGCTTCGAGGATCGAATAGACTTCGCGCGCCGTCAGCGCGTCGAAGGATTTCCAGCGCCAGTCGAGATCGGCGGCGCCCGGGGATGCGGCGGATGCGTTCATGTGCGGTCCTGATTCAAGCGCGCCGGCCGGCGCGCGGCAACCGTCGATTATGCCTCGAAGCGCACATCGCGCGCGACCGCCTGCCCGCGCGCGAAAAAAAGGCCCCGCATGGTGCGGGGCCTGTTCGTCATGCCGTCATGACAGTCATGCCGGCATCTGGCCGAAGCGGCCGCCGTTGAAATCCTCGATCGCGGTGCGGATCTCCGCTTGCGAGTTCATCACGAACGGACCGTAGCCAACGACGGGCTCGTCGATCGGCTCGCCGCTCAGGATCAGCAGCTTCGCATCGCCGTTCGCTTCGATCTCGACGTCGCTGCCGTCGCGGCCGAGTTGCACGAACTGCGCTTCGCGAGCGACCGTCTCGCCATTCACCTGCACGGTGCCGCTCAGCACGACCACCGCGAGCGTACGCCCTTCGGCGACCGGGAACCGCGCATGGCCGCCTGCCACGAGCCGCACGTCCCACACGTCGATCGGCGTATGCGTACGGGCCGGGCCGCGCCGCCCGTCGAGTTCACCGGCGATGATCCGCGCGCGCCCTGCGCCGTCCGGCAGTTCGACCACCGGGATGTCGGCGTCCAGCAGCGTCTGATAGCCGGGCGCGCCCATCTTGTCCGCGGCGGGCAGGTTCACCCACAGCTGCACCATCTCGAGCGCACCGCCGCGCTTCGTGAACGCCTCCGAGTGGAATTCCTCGTGCAGGATCCCGCTCGCGGCCGTCATCCATTGCACGTCGCCCGGGCCGATCACGCCGCCCGCGCCGGTCGAGTCGCGGTGCGCGACTTCGCCGTCATAGACGATCGTCACCGTTTCGAACCCGCGGTGCGGATGCTGGCCGACTCCGCGCGGCGCCGTCGCCGGCTCGAACGTCGCGGGGCCGGCGTAGTCGAGCAGCAGGAACGGGCTCAGGTGCGTGCCGTGAGACTGGTAGCTGAACATCGAACGCACCGGGAAACCGTCGCCGACCCAATGGCCGCGCGGCGCACTGTACACACCCTGGATCTTCTTCATTGCCCTTCTCCAAATTGCGGCGAAACACGTGTTTCGCATCCATGAGTAGCAATATAGAGGTGGAACGATCGATCCGGTAGACTGCCGAAATCACACTCAGCGTTCTATTTCATGAACGATAAAGCACGGGATCTGAACGATCTCTATTATTTCGTGCAGGTCGTCGAACACGGCGGCTTCGCGCCGGCCGGGCGTGCGCTCGACATGCCGAAATCGAAGCTGAGCCGCCGTATCGCGCTGCTCGAGGCCCGGCTCGGGATGCGGCTGATCCAGCGTTCGACGCGCCGTTTCACGGTCACCGACGTCGGCCAGACGTACTACGCACATTGCCGCGCGATGCTCGTCGAGGCCGATGCGGCCGACGAGGCGATCGCGCTGCTGCACGAGGAGCCGCGCGGCATCGTGCGCGTCAGTTGCCCGGTCGTGCTGCTCGATTCGCTGGTCGGCACGATGATCGCCGCGTTCATGGCCGCATGCCCGCGCGTCGAGATCCACCTCGAAGCGACCAACCGGCGCGTCGACGTGGTCGGTGAAGGGATCGACGTTGCAATCCGCGTGCGCCCGCCGCCGCTCGAGGACAGCGATCTCGCGCTGCGCGTGCTCGCCGAACGCGGCCAGTGCCTCGTCGCGAGCCCCGCGCTGCTGCGCGAGCACGGCGCGCCAGCCGTTCCCGCCGATCTCGCACGCGTGCCGAGCCTCGATCACGGCGCGCCGCAGTCCACACACGTATGGCGGCTGCGCGGGCCTGATGGTGCGCACGCGGAAATCCATCACCAGCCGCGCTTCGTGACGGGCGGCATGCTCGCGTTGCGCGCGGCGGCCGTCGCGGGTGTCGGCGTCGTGCAGTTGCCGACGATGATGGTGCGCGACGAGGTCGCACGCGGCGAACTGGTCACGGTGTTGCCGGATTGGGCACCACGTCGCGAGATCGTGCATGCGGTGTTCGCGTCGCGCCGGGGGCTGCTGCCCGCGGTGCGCGCGCTGCTCGACTTCCTGGCGGAGCGGTTTGCCGAACTCGACCCCGACTGAGCGCTGCAGGCCGCGCGCGCGTGCCGTAGACTGCGGTACGCGCCACGCGCATTTTCACAACCCTTATCGCTTTCCCGTCATGTTCACGCTGTCCAACGACCCCAACGCCTCCAAGGCCGATCAATACGCGACGCTCGTCGAGCAGGCACGCGCCCTCGTCGAGTCCGAACGCGACCTGACGGCAAACGCCGCGAATTTCTCCGCGCTCGTCTATCACTCGCTCGATCGCCTCAACTGGGCCGGCTTCTACTTCTTCGACGGCACCGAACTCGTGGTCGGGCCGTTCCAGGGCAAGCCCGCGTGCGTGCGGATCGCGCTCGGCAAGGGCGTGTGCGGCACGGCCGCGCAGACGCGCGAGACGCAGGTCGTGCGCGACGTGCACGATTTCCCGGGCCACATCGCATGCGACGCGGCATCGGAATCGGAAATCGTCGTACCGCTGGTGGCCGGCGACGGCACGCTGATCGGCGTGTGGGATGTCGACAGCCCGGTCGCCGCGCGCTTCGACGACGAGGACCGCAAAGGGATGGAAGCGCTGTGCCGCGTGTTCGTCGAACACGCGTGGCAGAAGGCGCGCGGCTGAACGGCCGTTACGCGTCGCGCAGCGGGATGCTGCGCAACCTCAAACGAAACGGGCCCCGCGAAGGGGCCCGTTTCGTTGCAGCGCTGCGCCGTCAGGCCGCGTGCGTGCCTGAAAGCGCCGCGAACGCCTGCGGCTTCGCATCCTCGGTCAGCACCTCGAAGCCCGTTTCCGTCACCACGACCATGTGCTCCCATTGCGCGGACAGCGAATGGTCCTTCGTGACGACCGTCCAGCCGTCGCCCAGCACGCGCGTGTCGCGCTTGCCCGCATTGAGCATCGGCTCGATCGTGAAGATCATCCCCGGCCGCAGCGGCACGCCGGTGCCCGGGCGGCCGTAGTGCAGCACCTGCGGCTCGTCGTGATAGACGTCGCCAATGCCGTGCCCGCAGTACTCGCGCACCACGCTGAACCCTTCGCGATGCGCGACCTGCTGGATCGCGTAGCCGACATCGCCCAGCGTCGCGCCCGGACGCACCGCGCGGATGCCCGCGTGCATCGCCTCGTAGGTCGCCGCGACGAGCCGCCGCGCGAGTTCGTTCGGCTCGCCGACGAAATACATGCGGCTCGTATCGCCGAACCAGCCGTCCTTGATCACCGCGATGTCGAGGTTCACGATGTCGCCGTCGCGCATCGGCCGCGACGTCGGAATGCCGTGACAGACCACGTGGTTGACCGACGTGCACAGTGTCTTCGGATAGCCGTGATACCCGATGTTCGCCGGAATCGCGCCGAGTTCGTCGACGATGTATTCGCGGCAGCGCGCGTCCAGCTCGTCGGTCGTGACGCCCGGCTTCACGTGCTCGGTGATCATCGTCAGCACCTGCGACGCGAGCTTCGCGGCTTCGCGCGACTTGGCGATTTCCGCGGCGCCGCGGATCGGAATTTCTCGCTTCGCCATTACGCCACCTGCTCGATGTGCTGCGCGACCGGTTCAGCCGGTCCCACGTCACCGCCCCGCGCTTCGGCCTCGATCAGCATCTTGCAGATGTCGCCGTAGGACAGCGCCGGGTTGAGTTCCGCCAGCATTCCGACACGCAGCCAGTGCTCGGCCTGCGCGTTGATCGAACGGCTCAGCGCCGTGCTCGTCGAGCGCAGCCGTTCATGCATGTGCTCGGAAATCTTGATGATTCCCATATATCCCCAATTAAACGAAACGTAGCTGTTTCGTATATTACGCTGCGTACGCCTGCCGGGCAAGCCGTCCAATTTCCGCCCCCCCTTCGCCGGTCGCGACAAATGCCGTTGACATCGGATTCCAGTTTGCTGGAAAATAAATCCATCATGAAAGAAACAGCGATCACCACGGCCGACGACACCGGCATCAACGAGCGCATTGCCCGACGCGTGCGCGACCTGCGCACCGTTCGAGGCTACACGCTCGATGCGCTGGCCGCGCGCTCCGGCGTCAGCCGTTCGATGATCTCGCTCATCGAACGCGCGTCGGCCAGCCCGACAGCCGTCGTGCTCGACAAGCTCGCGGCCGGCCTCGGCGTCTCGCTGGCCGGGCTGTTCGGCGGCGACCGGGACGACGCGCCCGCGCAGCCGCTGGCCCGGCGCGCGCAGCAGGCCGAATGGCGCGATCCGGCGTCCGGCTATGTGCGGCGCAACCTCTCTCCGGCCGGCTGGCCGTCGCCGATTCAGCTCGTCGAGGTCGATTTCCCGCCCGGCGCGCGCGTCGCATACGACAGTGGCGGGCGCGAAAGCGCGCTGCACCAGCAGGTATGGATCATCAGCGGCCGCGTCGACGTCACGTTCGGCGATGCGCTTCACGAACTTCACGAAGGCGACTGTCTGGCCATGCGGCTCGACCAGCCGCTGATCTTCAGCAACCCGTCGTCGCATGCCGCGCGCTATGTCGTCGTGATCTGCGATGCATCCGCCGCCGCCGGCGTGCGGAGCGCGTGATGCGCACCGCGTGTGCGCAATCGGTTTAGAGCCAACAGGAAGGAGCCCGTATGAATTCCCCGAAACAGCGCGACGACGTGCGCCTGATCGATTGCAGCGAGGCCGAGCATGCAGCGGCCATCCTCGAGATCCTGAACGACGCGATCGCGAACTCGACCGCGCTGTACGACTACCGGCCTCGCCCGCCGGAAGCGATGGTCTCGTGGTTCGCGACGAAGCGCGCGGGCGGGTTTCCGGTCATCGGCGCCGTCGACGAATCGGGCACGCTGCTCGGCTTCGCGAGCTGGGGCACGTTCCGCGCGTTCCCCGCGTACAAGTACACGGTGGAACACAGCGTCTACGTGCGCGGCGACCAGCGCGGCCGCGGGCTCGGCGAACTGCTGCTGCGCGAAGTGGTCCGGCGTGCGCGCGAAGCGCAGGTGCACGTGCTGGTGGGCTGCATCGATGCGACCAATGCCGGAAGCATCGCGCTGCATACGAAGCTGGGATTCGTGCACTCGGGCACGATCACGGAGGCGGGATTCAAGTTCGGCCGCTGGCTCGATGCGGCGTTCTATCAGCTGAAGCTCGAGACGCCGGCGCAGCCGGTGGATGGTTGATCAGGCGTCGCCACGACATCTGAGACACCATGTGGCCGACACGTCATTCGAGCCGCGTGCGTCGAAAAAGGGCCCGCACAAAGCGGGCTTTTTTGCTCAGTAGGCTACGAACGCATCCGCCATTCTCGAACCAGCGTTCCGCAGCCGCCGTCAGCGCACCGCCGATCCCGCCTCCTCTGCAGCGCGCGTCGGCGACCATGCTCGTGATGCGCCCGAGATTCCCGTTCGCATGAAAGAGCGGGAGGATGGGCAGGCTGATGCCGCCGACGAACTCGTCATCCACGGTCGCCACGTAAATCCGGTCGCATGGACTGCCGGCCAACGCGTGCAGCTTTTCGTGATTCAGCGCGAGCGTCGCTTCATATCCGGGCTGATGCAGCAGCATCACGATTTCAACGCAATCAGACAGCCGCGTTTCCCTCGTTGCGAGTTCCCGGGAAATTCCTTGCGATTCCTCCGGCAACGCTCGCCCGCCCTTTCGATCGTGGGTCGCGGATATATGCGGCTTGACGCCGCCAATCCAGCAAAACATCGCGAAGTACGGGAGATGGTGGTACGTCATCGATCACCTCGACGTCTCGGGCAGGCTTCGAAAGCCCGGGCATCGTGCCAGGCTACCGCATGTGCCCGCCGGCCCCTCTCCGCAACGTACGCAGAAAAAAGAAAAGCCCCGCCGAAGCGGGGCTTTTCTTTTCTTGCTGGAGGCGCGAGCCGGAGTCGAACCGGCCTAAACGGCTTTGCAGGCCGCTGCATAACCGCTTTGCTATCGCGCCAAAAGCGGACTGTCCGGATGCCGTGAGGCAAGCGACAGATTTTCATTCGAGGACCGGAAGTCCATCAAATAAAAAGGGAAGCTTGGCTTCCCCATGACTTGGAGCGGGAGACGAGTCTCGAACTCGCGACCTCAACCTTGGCAAGGTTGCGCTCTACCAACTGAGCTACTCCCGCATTGTCCTGCACCTGCAGCGCTTTGCCGTACCACACGCTGCCAGAAAAATCTGGAGCGGGAGACGAGTCTCGAACTCGCGACCTCAACCTTGGCAAGGTTGCGCTCTACCAACTGAGCTACTCCCGCATGTGTCCTGCATCTGCAGCGCTTCGCCGTACCACGCGCTGCCAGAAAAAATCTGGAGCGGGAGACGAGTCTCGAACTCGCGACCTCAACCTTGGCAAGGTTGCGCTCTACCAACTGAGCTACTCCCGCGTATTGCTGCACTACTGCTTCCCCGTCACACACTTACTTCGTCGTGCAGCGGAGAAGCGAGATTATGTCGAAGGCACATTCGTGTGTCAAGGGCTTTTCCAGCCCTTTTTCCAAAAACGTGCTCGCCGGCACGCGAGACGTACTGCTCACGCGCCGCCGCGCTCGCGAATCTGCGGCCACGCGAGCTTCATGTAGTACAGCATCGACCAGATCGTCAGCACCGCCGCGAGATACATCAGCCACTCGCCCCACACACGCGTGTCGATCGTCACGACGCCGAGCGGCAGCGGCCCGTAGAACAGCAGCATCGGGATCGCGACCATCTGGCACGCAGTCTTGAACTTGCCGAGCTGGTTCACCGCGACGCTCTTCGACGCGCCGATCTGCGCCATCCATTCGCGCAGCGCCGAAATCGCGATCTCGCGGCCGACGATCACGAGCGCGATCGCCGCGTCGACTCGCGAAATCTGCACGAGGATCAGCAGCGCGGCCGTCACCATCAGCTTGTCCGCCACCGGATCGAGAAAGGCGCCGAACGACGATGTCTGGTTCCACTTGCGTGCCAGGAAGCCGTCGAACCAGTCGGTCAGCGCCGCGAGGATGAAGATCGCCGCCGCCGCGAGATTGCGGTGCGCGCCGCCCATCACCGTGTCCGGCAGATAGAACACGCCGACGACGAGCGGAATCAGCACGATCCGTACCCACGTCAGGAAAATCGGGAAATTGAACGGCATGGCATGCGGGACAGTAAAGGATTCGCAATTGTGCCGTGTCGACCGGCCTGCCACAAGAACGCGAAAAAGCGCGCGAGGCAGCCGGCCGCACGGCCGTGTCAGTGAAGCTGCTTGTAAATCTGTTCGGCGAGCGCGTGCGAGATGCCCTCGACGCTCGCGAGTTCCTCGACGCTCGCGGCCACCACGCCGCGCAATCCGCCGAACCGCGCGAGCAGCCGCTGCCGGCGCTTCGCGCCGACACCTTCGAGCTCCTCGAGCCGCGAGGTCTGGCGCGCCTTCGCCCGCTTTGCCCGCATGCCGGTGATCGCGAAGCGGTGTGCCTCGTCGCGGATCTGCGCGACCAGCATCAGCGCGGCGCTTTCCTTGCCGAGTTCGAGCGGCGTGCGGCCGTCCGCGAACACGAGCGTCTCGAGGCCGACCTTGCGCCCCTCGCCTTTCGCGACGCCGACCAGCATCGACGTGTCGAGCCCCAGCTCGGTGAACACCTGGCGCGCGATTTCGACCTGACCCTTGCCGCCGTCGATCAGCACGATGTTCGGCAGCAGGCTCGACGCCTCGGCCTGGCGCGTCGACTCGCCGTCGATGCCGGCCGCTTCGTCCACCGCGGCCGCCTGCGCAGCCTGCTCGACCATCTTCTCGTAGCGGCGCGTGAGCACCTGCCTCATCGCCGCGTAATCGTCACCCGGCGTGATGCCCGTGATGTTGTAGCGGCGGTATTCGCCCGACTGCATCTTGTGATGGTGATAGACGACGCACGACGCCTGCGTCGCCTCGCCCATCGTATGGCTGATGTCGAAACATTCGATCCGCAGCGTCGCGAGATCGTCGCTGTCGTAACTGAGCGTGTCCGCGAGCGCACGCGTGCGCGCCTGCTGCGAGCCCTGCTCGGACAGCAGCCGCATGAGCGCGATCTGTGCATTCTGTTCGGCCATCGACAGCCACGCGCGCCGCTGCCCCTGCGGCTGCCGCACCAGCGATACCTTGTGGCCGGCCTGCTCCGACAGCAGCTCGAGCAGGTCGCGGCTCGCGGGCGCATGGCTGACGACGAGCACGGGCGGCACGCGGTTGCCGAGATAATGCTGCGCGATGAATGCGTCGAGCACCTCGGCCTCGACCGACGCTGACGCCGCCGCGCCACCGCGCGCGCGGCCGGTTTCTTCCGCCGGCTGGTCCGGCGCCGCGTCGGCGGCCGCGCCCGTTGCGACGGCCGCATCGGCTGCCTCCGCCAGTTCGGACTCGTCGCCGAGACCGCCTTCGGCGAGCGTCAGCGCACTTTCGACGTGCGTCGGGAAATACGCCTTGTCGCCGAGATGCCGTCCGCCGCGCACCATCGCCAAGTTCACGCACACGCGCCCGCCCTGCGCGACGACGGCCAGGATGTCGACGTCGCTGTCGCTGCCGACCTCGATCGCCTGCTGGTGCAGCACGGTCGCGAGCGAGCTCATCTGGTTGCGCACGGCCGCCGCCTGCTCGAATTTCAGCTCGGCCGCGAACGCATGCATCTTCTGCTCGAGCTCCTTCATCACTTCGGACTGCCGGCCGAGCAGGAACCGCGCGGCGTTCGACACGTCGACCGCGTAATCCTCGCCGGAGATCGCACCGACGCACGGCGCCGTGCAGCGCCCGATCTGGTGCAGCAGGCACGGCCGCGTGCGGTTGCTGAACACCGAATCCTCACAGGTCCGCAACTGGAACACGCGCTGCAGAATCTGGATGCTCTCGCGCACGGCCCACGCGCTCGGAAACGGCCCGAAATACTGGTTCTGCTTGTCGACCGACCCGCGGTAGTAGGCCATCCGCGGAAAGCGGTGCGCGGTGAGCTTCAGGTACGGATAAGACTTGTCGTCGCGAAACAGGATGTTGTAACGCGGCGCGAGCGCCTTGATCAGGTTGTTCTCGAGCAGCAGCGCTTCGGCTTCCGAGCGCGTGACGGTCGTTTCGATGCGCGCGATGCGCGTGACCATCATCGCGATGCGCGGCGACAGCTGCGTCTTCGTGAAATAGCTCGATACGCGCTTCTTCAGGTCGCGCGCCTTGCCGACGTAGAGCACGGCGCCCGCCGTGTCGTAATAACGATAGACGCCCGGCATGTGCGGCAACTGCGCAAGGATCTTCTTCGGTTCGAACGGAGTATCGGAGGCTTCTGGGGATGTCATGCGTGATCCGGGCGCCTTGTAACGCGGAACGGGTCTATTAGAATCGCCAGTTTAGAGCATTCACCGTCCCGCTTCGATGCCACGCACCACCGCTGCCCCACTCTCCACCGTGCCGCTCGCGCCGGGCGAACCGATCGCCTGCGACCTCTTCTGCACGGTGATCGACAATTTCGGCGACATCGGCGTGTGCTGGCGCGTCGCGCGCCAGCTCGCGCACGAGCACGGCTGGCAGGTTCGCCTGTTCGTCGACGACCTGCACACGTTCGCGCGCCTGCTGCCGGGGGTCGACCCCGACGCGGGGCGGCAGACGGTCGATTCGATCGCGATCGAGCACTGGCATGCGGAAGTCGGCGACGCGCTGGAGATCGCCGATGTCGTGATCGAGGCATTCGCGTGCGAGCTGCCCGGCGCGTATCTCGCGGCGATGGCGCGCCGCGAGCGTCGCCCCGTGTGGATCAACCTCGAATACCTGAGCGCCGAGGACTGGGTCGCCGATTTCCATCTGCGGCCGTCGCCGCATCCGCGCTACCGGCTGCTGAAAACCTTCTTCTTCCCGGGCCTGTCGGCCGGCACGGGCGGCGTGCCGAAGGAACGCGACCTCGACGCGCGCCGCACGGCTTTCGCAACCGACCCGGCAGCCCGCGCCGCATGGTGGCGGCGCGCGACCGGCGGCGCGCCGCCGGCGCCCGGCACGACGGTCGTCAGCCTGTTCGCGTACGAGAATCCGGCCGTCGACGCGCTGCTCGCGCAGTGGCGCGACGGCCCGTCTCCCGTCGTCGCGCTCGTGCCGGCCGGCCGCCTGTCGCCGGCCGTCGCACGCTTTTTCGGGGTCGAGTCGTTCGCGGGGGGCGCCCGCGCGAGCGCCGGCAACCTGGTCGCTCACGGGCTCGCATTCGTCCCGCAAGCCGACTACGATCCACTGCTGTGGGCTGCCGACGTCAATTTCGTACGCGGCGAGGATTCGTTCGTCCGTGCGCAGTGGGCACGCAAGCCGTTCGTGTGGCACATCTACCCGCAGGCCGACGACGTGCACCTGCCGAAGCTCGATGCCGCGCTCGCACACCTGTCGGCCGGCCTCGCCGACGCGCCGCGCGCGGCGCTCGAGCGGTTCTGGCACGCATGGAACGGCGTCGGCACGCCCGACTGGGCCGATTTCTGGCAACACCGCGCAGCGCTCGACGCCAACGCTGCCCGCTGGGCCGACGCGCTCGCGGCCGTCGGCGATCTCGCCGGAAAGCTGGCGGAATACGCAAAATCTCAGTTAAAATAAGCGGTTATCCGACGGCTGACCAGGCAAGCGCTCGCTTTTGGCGTCCACCGGAACGCGCCGCTTGCGCCGTCAGCCGTTGCGCAACGCTCAGGCACCTATTTATTTGATTTGATCAGGACAGTTTTTATGAAGACCGCACAGGAACTCCGCGTAGGCAACGTCGTGCAGATCGGCAGCGATGCTTGGGTCATCGCCAAGGCGGAATACAACAAGTCGGGCCGTAATTCCGCCGTCGTCAAGATGAAGATGAAGAACCTGCTGACGAACGCAGGCCAGGAATCGGTCTACAAGGCAGACGACAAGTTCGACGTCGTCGTGCTCGACCGCAAGGAAGTGACGTATTCGTACTTCGCCGATCCGATGTACGTGTTCATGGACGCCGACTACAACCAGTACGAAGTCGAAGCCGAAATGATGGGCGAAGCGCTGAACTACCTCGAAGACGGCATGGCGTGCGAAGTCGTGTTCTACAACGAGAAGGCGATCTCGGTCGACCTGCCGACGGTCCTCGTTCGCGAGATCACCTACACGGAACCGGCCGTCAAGGGCGACACATCGTCGGGCAAGGTGCTGAAGAACGCCAAGCTCGCAACGGGCTTCGAACTGCAAGTTCCGCTGTTCTGCAACACCGGCGACAAGATCGAAATCGATACGCGCACGAACGAATACCGCAGCCGCGCGTAATCGTCAGCGATTCCCGCATCGAACAAAGCGCCCTTCGGGGCGCTTTTTGTTTGTCTGGCGCCAACAGCGGCAGTCAGCCAGCGCTAGAAGAAGCACAAAATCCACCGGTAAAGATATTCAATTTGTATCATCGGTAACTGTTTTATAGCGCGGGAGAAATAATGCTCGTTACGCGTTCGGTGGGGCATAAAATCAGTTTTTAATCTGACATGCGGCTGCGGCCCCGATGGCCGACAGCCCGCCTCTCTTGACTCGACTCGCGTCCACCATGCCACACGCCCTGATTGTCGAAGACGATCCCAACAGTCTCTCCGGCCTCACCGCGCTGCTCGCCGCAGACGGCTTCTCGGTCGACACGGCCACTTCGCTCGCGGAAGCGCGCACGGCGCTCGGCCGCTCGATTCCCGATGTCGTCCTGGTCGACCTGAACCTGCCGGACGGCAGCGGGTTCGACCTGCTCCAGCACCTGCCGCAGCAACAGCCGAACGGCTCGCTGCCCGTCATCGTGCTGACGGGCAATGCGACGGTCGAGAGCGCCATCGAGGGCCTGCGCCACGGCATCTGGGACTACCTGCTGAAGCCGATCAACATTCCGCGCCTGCGCAGCCTGCTCGCGCGAATCCCCCGCCCGTACGAACTGATCGACGAAGTGCAGTCGCTGCGCGCGTCGCTGCGCCATCTCGGCCGCTTCGGCTCGCTCGTCGGCCGCAGCGACGCGATGCAGCACGTGTACGACATGATCGAGCACAACGCCGGCACTGAAACGGCCGTGCTGTTCTCGGGCGAAGCCGGTACCGGCAAGAAGCTGGCCGCGCGTACGCTGCACGAGCTGAGCCGGCGCCGCAAAGGGCCGTTCGTATCGTTCGACTGCCGGATGATCGCGCAGGCGGGCCGGCACGGCGCATCGCTCGACAGCGTGCTGTTCGGCCATGAACGCGGCGCGTTCGACGGCGCCGAGCGCCGAGAATCGGGCCTGTTCGAACAGGCCGGCGGCGGCACGCTGTTCCTCGACGAGATCACCGCGCTGCCGCTCGTGCTGCAGGAAGCGCTGCTGCATGCGCTCGACTCGCAGAACTTCATGCGGATCGGCGGCACGAGCTCGATCACGAGCGACTTCCGGCTGATCGCGACCACGCGCCGCCCGGCGCGCGAAGCCGTTGCGAACGGCACGCTGCGCGAGGATCTGTGGCTGCGCCTCGATGCAGCGTCGATCACGATGCCGCCGCTGCGCGAGCGCGACGGCGATGCGCTCGCGATTGCGGACGCGCTGATCGACGAACTGAACCGCGAAGCGCGCGCAACCGGCCGCAGCACCACCGACAAGCGCGCGGCCCCGGGTTTCGTGCGCGAATGCGTGTCCTACGAGTGGCCCGGCAACGTGCGCGAGTTGCAGGAGCGCGTGCGCTTCGCATACGACGCATCGGGCGATTTCATCGAGACGCTGCGCGCAGGCGAGCCGAGCTTCTCCTCCGGCGCCGCGCTGAACGGCAGCAGCGTGCAGATCAAGGTCGGCACGCCGTTGTCCGACGTCGAGGATCTGCTGATCCGCGCGACCCTCGACGCGGTCGGCGGCACGCGCCATCGTGCGGCCACGCTGCTCGGCATCAGCCCGAAGACGCTGTACAACAAGCTGCAGCGGATGAAGGTGAATTGAGCGGGCCGCGATGACCGGAGGCGCTGGCCAGATCTGACCGTTAGTTGCGTTCAATCCACTCCGGCGATCGCCTGATTCAACCTGCTGCAATCCATGAAAAAAGCCGCGCAATTGCGCGGCTTTTTTGTTCCGGTGCCCGGGTGACGCGCACCGCGCGCCCTCCTTCTCCGCTTACGCCAGTGCGCTTTTCAACAGCGCCTGCGCCTGCAGATACTCCGGCTGCGCGATCAGCTTGTCCCACTTGAGCGCTTTGCCGCGCGCGCGCATCCGCTTGATGCGCCGCACCGACTCGGCCGATGCCCGCGCCTTCAACCCGTTCAGCACGACCTCGGCCGCCTCCGGCTGGTTGCAGACGAGCACCATGTCGCAACCGGCGGCGAGCGCGGCGTCGGCCGCCTGCGTGAGCGTGCCGCCTTCGCGGGCGGCTTCCATCGACAGATCGTCGCTGAAGATCGCGCCCGTGAAACCGAGCTTTCCGCGCAGGATGTCCTGCAGCCACACGCGCGAGAAACCGGCCGGCCGCTTGTCGACCTGCGCGTAGATCACGTGCGCGGGAATCACCGCGGACAGCGACAGGCCGAGCCAGTCGTACGGCGCGACGTCCTGCTTGAGGATCGCATCGAGCGTGCGGTCGTCGGTCGGCAGCGCGACATGCGAATCGGCTTCCGCGAAGCCGTGCCCGGGGAAATGCTTGCCGCAGTTCGCCATGCCGGCGAGCGACAGTCCGTGGTTCAGGCTCTTCGCGAGCAGCGTGACGACGCGCGCGTCACGATGGAACGCACGATCGCCGATCACCTTCGAGTGCCCGTAGTCGAGGTCGAGCACGGGCGTGAAGCTCATGTCGATCCCGCACGCACGCAGTTCGGCGGCCAGGATATAGCCGACGGCGGTCGCGACCTTCGTCGCGAGCAGCACGTCGCGATCCCACAGCTCGCCGAGGCGGCGCATCGCGGGCAGCACCGTGAAGCCATCGGTGCGGAACCGCTGCACGCGCCCGCCTTCGTGATCGACGGCGATCAGGATGTCTTCGCGCACCGCGCGGATCGAGTCGGTCAACGCGGTCAGCTGCGCACGATTCTGGAAGTGCCGCGCGAACAGGATCACGCCGCCGGTATTCGGATGCGCGAGGCGCCGCGCATCGTCGCGCGACAGGGCCGTGCCGACGACGTCGAGCATGACCGGGCCGGGAGTCGTTTTCATCGAATCGGGAATTCCGTCAGGAGGAGGTTCGGGAAACAGGTACGGGGGCAGGCGCAGCGTCCGTTTCGGCGATCACGAACGACACCGCGTAGTCACGTTCGTCGCTGACCGTCACGCGCGCGGTGATGCCGCGCGCGGCAAGCCAGTCGGCCAGCTCGCCCGACGCGACCACGTACGGCTCGCCGCTCGGGTGGTTGAGCGTCTGCAGCGCACGCCACGTCATCGGCCAGTGCATGCCGAGCCCGATCGCCTTCGAGAACGCTTCTTTCGCGGAGAAACGCGTCGCGAGAAATGCGATGCCGCGCGCCTCGGAGCGGGCGCGGCGCGCATGAAACACGCGCAATTCGTCTGGGCCCAGCACCTTCTCTGCAAACCGGCCGCCCGTGCGTTCGAGCACGGCCGCGACGCGGCTCACCTGGGCGATGTCGGTACCGATGCCGTAGATCGCCATGTCAGTACGCGCGGACGCGGCCGTATGCCATCTTCAGCGCGCGCCGCCGTGCAGCGCGGCGACGCGGGCGGCGACCATGATCGCCTTCATCTCGCGCACCGCGTTGTCCCAGCCCGCGAAGATCGCGTGCGCGACGATCGCGTGACCGATGTTCAGCTCGACGATGCCGTCGATCGCGGCGATCTGCTGCACGTTCGTGTAATGCAGCCCGTGACCCGCATTGACCTTCAGGCCAAGCTGCGCGCCGGCCTGCACGCCTGCGACGATGCGCTCGTACTCGCGCTGCTGTTCGGCTTCGTCGTGCGCTTCCGCGTAGCGGCCCGTATGCAGTTCGATCACCGGTGCGCCCGCTTCGTGCGCGGCGCGGATCTGCGTTTCGTCCGGATCGATGAACAGCGACACGCGCACGCCCACGTCGGCCAGTTGCTTGCACGCCGCACGCACGGCCTCGAAGTGCCCGGCGACATCGAGGCCGCCTTCGGTCGTCAGCTCCTCGCGCTTCTCGGGCACGAGACACGCATCGTGCGGGCGCACTTCGCATGCGATGTCCAGCATCTCGGCCGTCACCGCGCACTCGAGATTCATGCGCGTCTTCAGCAGCGGGCGCAGCTTGCGCACGTCGGCGTCGACGATGTGACGGCGATCCTCGCGCAGATGCAGCGTGATCGCGTCCGCACCGGCCTCTTCGGCGGCGAGCGCCGCGCGGATCGGATCGGGATAAGTCGTGCCGCGCGCATTGCGCAGCGTCGCGACGTGGTCGATGTTCACGCCGAGGTCGATGGCGGTGGGCGTTGTCAGGAAGAAGCTCATAGGTTTTGCAGGTCGATCAGGATCTGACGCGTGGCGAGCGGCGTACCGCCAAGATAGGTGTTCAGCAGGAAGCGCATCAGCGTCTTGCTTTGCGCAACCGTCTGGGCTCGATGGTAATCGTCCTGCTCCATGTCGAGCAACGTCTGTCCGGTGATGACCGGCCAGTGCGACGGCACATCGTCGTCCGCATGGCGCACGCCGCGCTCGGGATCGAACACGTAACGGCCGTCCGGTTCGACCGCGCGGCGCGCGACCGTGCGGTTCAGCGCCATCGCATAGCCGGTCTCGCGCAGCAGCACGCGTTCGAACGAGCGCAGCACCTGCACCGCGGGTTCGCCGTGCGCCAAGCGCGTGAGCGTCAGCACGTAGTGATTGAACAGCGGCGGCTGCGGATCCTCGCGTGCGCAGAATTTGACGAGCAGCTCGTTCGCGTAGAAGCCGCACAGCAGCCCGTCGCCGCCGAGCGGCAGCATGCCGCCAACCCACTCGGCGCCCGTCAGCGTGCGCACCTCGGATTTGCCGGACCAGGACAGCAGCAGCGGCTGGAACGTCTGCAGCACGCCGCGCAGCGCGGAGTGCGGGCGCTTCGCGCCCTTCGCGACGAGCGCGAGCCGGCCGTGATCGCGCGTCAGCACGTCGACGATCAGGCTCGTTTCGCGATACGGATAGCTGTGCAGCACGAACGCCGGCTGCTCGGCGACGCGGAAATCGGACGTGCGAGACGTCGCGCGCCGCGCCTTGCGCGGCGGCTCGGGCGGAGCCGGCAGCGGCGCGTCGTTCGCGCCGGCCGTCACCGCGTCTTCAGTCGACGTCAGCGCGTCATTCGTACCCATAGGCGCGCAGTCCGGCCTCGTTGTCTGCCCAGCCGCTTCTCACCTTCACGAAGGTCTCGAGATACACGGGGCCGTCGAACAGCTTTTCCATGTCCATCCGCGCCTCGGTGCTGATCTGCTTGAGCTTCTCGCCCTTCTTGCCGATCACCATCGCCTTGTGCGAATCGCGTTCGACGAGGATCGTCGCGAAGATGCGCTTCAGCCGCCCTTCTTCCTCGAACTTGTCGATCACGACGGTGCTCGTGTACGGCAGTTCGTCGCCGGTCCAGCGGAACACCTTCTCGCGCAGGATTTCAGCCGCGAGAAAACGCGAACTGCGGTCGGTCAGCTCGTCCTCGCCGTAGATCGGCTGGCCTTCCGGCAGGTACGGCTTGATCGTCTCCAGCAGCCGCTTGATGTCGTCCGGCTGCTGCGCCGACAGCGGCACGAGCTCGGCGAATTCGCGCAGCGTGTTCATTTTCTGCATGAACGGATACAGCGTGGCCTTGTCGGCCACCCGGTCGATCTTGTTCGTGATCAGCAGCGTCGGCATGCCGGGCGGGATCAGGTCGAGCACCTTCTGGTCGTCGGGCCCGAAGCGGCCGGCCTCGATCACGAACAGGATCACGTCGACCGACGTCAGCGTCGACGTGACCGCGCGGTTCAGCGAACGGTTCAGCGCGGTGCTGTGACGGGTCTGGAAGCCCGGCGTGTCGACGAACACGAATTGCGCGTCGTCGAACGTGTTGATACCGGTGATGCGGTGGCGGGTCGTCTGCGCCTTGCGCGACGTGATGCTGATCTTCTGGCCGACGAGTGCGTTCATCAACGTCGACTTGCCGACGTTCGGGCGGCCCACGATCGCGATCATGCCGCAACGGAAGCCGGTAGGAGCGGGAGTGTTCATATCGTTTGGGAGACAGGTTCGGAAACGGCCGCGCGGCGCGCGGCACGATCGCTGGGCAATTCAGTGGTCGGCATCGGCCACGCGCGCCTGCGCGGCGGCGAGGCTCGAACCGCCCGGCGGCGTCTCGGCGTCCGGTGCAGCGGCGTCGCGTACACGTGCGGTCGGGCGCGCAGCGGGGTCGGACCCGGCGGAAGACTTGTCGGCGGACGAGGATGCCGGATCGGCCGCCTGGCCGGCCGGCTTGTCGGCTGCACGCGGCGTGGCGTCGACGGGCTTTTCCACGGCCTTGTCGAGCCGCTCGGCCGGCTTGTCGGCCACCTTGTCGGTCGCCGGCTTCGCCGCCCGTTCGCCCTTGTCGGCAGCCGGCTCGACATGCGCCGCGCGAATCGCGGCCATCGGCGCGACGGACGGCTCGGCGCCGGTCGCAGCCGTTGCCGCGGGCGCCGCACCGGCGGCCGCCCTGGCCTCGCGTGCAGCCGCGCGTTCCTTCCGCTCGGGCGAGCGCAAGTCGAGTGCTTCCTGCACCCCCTTCACGCCCGGCACGATCTCAGGCTCGACATGCTTCGATCCGCGCGCGTTTTTCGAGCGCTTCGGCTTCGCGGCCAGCATCGGCGCGGCGGCCATCACTTCGTCGAGCGCCTTCTTCGCGGCGGCCTGCTCGGCCGCGCGCCGGCTCGCGCCGGAGCCCGAGACCTTCACGTCCAGCTTCGGCACCGTGCATTCAACCTCGAACTGCTGATTGTGCGCCGCACCATGCGTGGCGACGACCGTGTAGGTCGGCAGTGCGATCTTGTGCCCCTGCAGGTATTCCTGCAGAAGCGTCTTCGCATCCTTGCCGAGCGTGCGCGGATCGATGTGGTCGAGAATCGGGATGTAGAGGCGCTTGATGACCCCTTGGGCGGCTTCGAAGCCGCCATCGAGGAACACGGCCCCGATGATGGCTTCGAACGCGTCCGCGAGGATCGACGGGCGCCGGAACCCGCCGCTGCGCAGCTCGCCCTCGCCCAGCCGCAGTCCGTCCGAAATATTCAGGGCCTGAGCAATTTCGTACAGCGACTGCTGTTTGACGAGATTGGCGCGTACGCGCGACAGATCGCCTTCGTCCAGCTTGCTGAAACGCTGGAACAAAAGGGCGGCCACCGCGCAATTCAGAACGGAGTCGCCGAGAAACTCGAGCCGTTCGTTGTGCGTGGCACTGTGACTGCGATGGGTCAAAGCCTGGCGCAACAATTCCGCATTGCGAAATTCGTAGCGCAGCCGGCTTTCCAACTGGGATAGGGGCATGTGCAGGAGTATAACGCGGGCGCCGGTCGGGCCGAAACGGCTCGGCCGGACGCGAAAAGGCGTGACGAGGCGGTGTTACCGCCAGTTCTTAAAGTAGTTCGGCAATACGCGACGCGGCCCGTGCGTCGCGTATTGCGTGCGAGTCGACTGCGATCAGTTGAAGGAACCGATGCGCTTCAGGTCGCTGAAGTTCATCCAGATGAAGAACGCGCGGCCGACGATGTTCTGGTCCGGCACGAAACCCCAGTAGCGGCTGTCCGCACTGTTGTCGCGGTTGTCGCCCATCATGAAGTAGTGACCCGGCGGCACCTTGCAGATCACGCCGCGGCTGTTGTACGTGCAGTTGTCGCGATACGGATAGTCGTAGGCGCCCATCACGAACGGCGGCACGGCCGGGTTGTTGAGGATCGCGTTCTTCTTGTTGCCGATCGTTTCTTCGAACTGCTTCGCGTAATTCTGGCGCTCGTCGTCGAAGAAATCCGGCAGCGGCGTCTCAGGCACCGGCTGGCCGTTGATCGTGAGCTGCTTGTCCTGATACGCGACCGTGTCGCCCGGCAGGCCGATCACGCGCTTGATGTAGTCGACCGACTCGTCCTTCGGATAACGGAACACGACGACGTCGCCGCGCGACAGCGGGCTGCCCTGCGTGATCTTCGTGTTCGTGACGGGCAGGCGCAGCCCGTATTCGAACTTGTTGACGAGAATGAAATCGCCGACGAGCAGCGTCGGCACCATCGAGCCCGACGGAATCTTGAACGGCTCGACGACGAACGAACGCACGACGAACACGGCCAGGATCACCGGGAAGAAGCTCGCGGTGTACTCGAGCCACCACGGCTGGCGCAGCTTCTCGTCACGCAGCTTCGAACGCGTCTGCACCGCGTTTTCATCCGCGAAACGCTTGTCGATGCGCGACTGCTGGCGATCGAACTCCTCGATCGCCGAGTCGGCTGCCTTGCGTCGCCGCGGCAGGAACACCAGTTTGTCCAGCACCCACGCTACGCCCGTCACGACGACGAGCACAAAAAGAATCAGCGCAAAATTCATAAAAGGAACAGTCCTGTTATTTGTCTTCGACGCGCAAGATCGCAAGGAACGCTTCCTGCGGGATCTCGACCGAACCCACCTGCTTCATGCGTTTCTTGCCGGCCTTCTGCTTTTCGAGCAGCTTCTTCTTACGCGTGATGTCGCCGCCATAACACTTCGCCAGCACGTTCTTGCGCAGCGCCTTGATGTTCTCGCGTGCAATGATATGCGCACCGATCGTCGCCTGAATCGCCACGTCGTACATCTGGCGCGGAATGATCTCGCGCATCTTCGCCGCCACTTCGCGGCCGCGATACTGCGATTGCGACCGGTGGACGATCACCGACAGCGCGTCGACCTTGTCGCCGTTGATCAGCATGTCGACCTTCACAACGTCGGCCGACCGGTATTCCTTGAACTCGTAATCCATCGACGCATAGCCGCGCGACACCGATTTCAGGCGATCGAAGAAATCGAGCACGATCTCGGCCATCGGGATTTCGTAGGTCAGCTGCACTTGGCGGCCGTGATACTGCATGTTGATCTGTGAGCCGCGCTTCTGCTCGCACAACGTGATCACCGAGCCGACGTAGTCCTGCGGCATGTACAGGTTCACCGTGACGATCGGTTCGCGGATCTCCTCGATCTTCGGCGGCTCCGGCATCTTCGCCGGATTCTCGACCTTGACGATCGAGCCACCGTTCATCACGACCTCGTAGACAACCGTCGGTGCGGTCGTGATGAGGTCCATGTCGAATTCGCGTTCGAGGCGCTCCTGCACGATTTCCATGTGCAGCAGCCCGAGGAAGCCGCAGCGGAAACCGAAGCCGAGCGCCTGCGACACTTCCGGTTCGTACTGCAGCGACGCATCGTTGAGCTTCAGCTTCTCGAGCGATTCGCGCAGCGCGTCGTACTGGTTCGCTTCCACCGGGTAGAGTCCGGCGAACACCTGCGGCTTCACTTCCTTGAAGCCCGGCAGCGCTTCGGCGGCGGCCTTGGTCACATGCGTGACGGTATCGCCGACCTTCGCGGCCGTCAGTTCCTTGATGCCGGCGATGATGAAGCCCACCTGCCCCGCCGACAGCGAATCGAGATTGCGCGACTTCGGCGTGAACACACCGACGTGCTCGACCGGATACTGCGCGCCGGTCGCCATCATCTTGATCTTGTCCTTCGGACGCAGCGTGCCGTTGACGATGCGCACCAGCATCACGACGCCGACATAGTTGTCGAACCACGAATCGATGATGAGCGCCTGCAGCGGCGCGTCGGGGTCGCCCTTCGGCGGCGGCACCTTCGCGATCAGCGCTTCGAGCACGTCTTCGACGCCGAGCCCCGTCTTCGCGCTGCAGCGCGTCGCGTCGGTCGCGTCGATGCCGATCACGTCCTCGATCTCCTCGATCGCGTTCTCGGGGTTCGCGGCCGGCAGGTCGATCTTGTTCAGCACGGGCACGACTTCGACACCGAGCTCGATCGCCGTGTAGCAGTTCGCGACCGTCTGCGCCTCGACGCCCTGGCTGGCATCGACGACCAGCAGCGCGCCTTCGCACGCGGACAGCGAGCGGCTGACCTCGTACGAGAAGTCGACGTGCCCCGGCGTATCGATCAGGTTCAGGTTGTAGACCTTGCCGTCGCGCGCGCGATAGGACAATGCCGCCGTCTGTGCCTTGATCGTGATGCCGCGCTCGCGCTCGATATCCATCGAGTCGAGCACCTGCGCCTCCATTTCACGGTCGGCGAGACCGCCGCATACCTGGATGATGCGATCCGCGAGCGTCGACTTGCCATGGTCGATGTGCGCGATGATCGAGAAATTGCGAATATGATCCATTCAGTGCCGATCAAGCGAAAAAGGCGCGCTCGACGACTGCGGAGCACGCCTTGTAAGTCGGTGAAAAAACAGCCTATTTTAGCCGAAAAGGCTTACGACGGGCGGGATTTCGGACGCCGGGCCGCGCAGCGGCCCGCCGGAGGCGCCCCCGGGTCGAGCCCCGTGCCAGGCGACGCCGGCCGGCGGCTGGCCAGGCTCAGCGCCGGGCTGCCAGCGCGTCGCGCACCCGCATGTCGTCGAACCGGTGACGGCACACTTCCGCCCCGTCCAGCAACAGCACGGGCACGTCCTCGTCATAACGGGCAACCAGCGCCGCATCCGCATCGATGTCGACGTATTCGACCACGACGCCGAATTCGGCCGCCACCGGCGCCAGTGCGTCGCGCATGTCGTCGCACAGGTGGCACCAGCCGCGGCCGTAGAGCGTGAACATCGGCGCGTTACTTCTGGCGCGGCCGCACGGGCACGAACTGCGTGTTGTCGCCACGCCGCACGAGCACCGCGACCGCCTTCTGCGGATCGAGCTGCGCCGTCACGTCGGCGAACTGCTTCGCGTTCGTGATGTCGGTGTCGCCGACGCGCAGCACGATGTCGCCGCGCTGCAGGCCTGCACGCGCGGCCGGACCGTCGACGCCGTCGATCTGCACGCCGTTCTTCAACTTCAGCGTCTTCATCTGATCGGCCGTCAGGTCGCTGACCGTCAGGCCGAGCGAATTGGTCTGGCGCGGCTTCTGCGGCACGTTCTTGCGCTGCTCGGCCTTCGCCGTCGACTCGGCCGGCGTCTCCGCGATCGTGATCGGCAGATCGCGTGCCTGACCCTTGCGCCACACGCTGACCGTCGCCTTCGCGCCGGGCTTCGTGTCACCAACCATGCGCGGCAGATCCGACGCCGTATCGACCGAACGGCCGTTGAACTTCAGGATAATGTCGCCCGGCTGGATACCCGCCTTGTCGGCCGGGCCGCCCGGCTCGACGCTGCTGACCAGCGCGCCTTCGGCCTTCGGCAGCCCGATCGAATCGGCCACGTCCTTCGTCACCTCGCCGATCGCCACCGCGATCCGGCCGCGCGTGACCTTGCCGGTCGCCTTCAACTGATCGGCCACGCGCATCGCCTCGTCGATCGGAATCGCGAACGAGATGCCCATGAAGCCGCCAGTACGGCTGTAGATCTGCGAGTTGATGCCGATCACCTCGCCCTGCATGTTGATCAACGGGCCACCCGAGTTGCCCGGGTTCACGGCGACGTCGGTCTGGATGAACGGCAGGTAGTCGCCCGTGTTGCGGCTCTTCGAGCTGACGATACCGGCCGTCACCGTGTTGTCGAGGCCGAACGGCGAACCGATCGCAACGACCCACTCGCCAACGCGCACCTTGTTCGAATCGCCGATCGCAACGACCGGCAGGTTCGACGCCTGGATCTTGACGACCGCGACGTCCGTGCGGTCGTCGACACCGATCAGCTTCGCCTTGAATTCGCGCTTGTCGGTCAGCGTCACGTAGATGGTGTCCGCATCGTCAACGACGTGCGCATTGGTCATCACGTAACCGTCGGCCGACACGATGAAGCCCGAGCCCACGCCGCGGTTCTGCTCGGTATCGGGCGGATTGTCCGGCGCCGGCGCGTTCTTCGGGTTGCTGCCGTTGCCGCCGCCGTTGCCGGGCGCCTGCGGCAGCGGAATGCCGAAGAAGCGCCGGAAGAATTCCGACATGTCGCCGTTGTCGAAGCCCGGCGGGAGCATCCCGCGCGGGCCGCTGCTCGTCGGCACGTTGGCGGTGGTCCGGATGTTCACGACGGCCGGCCCGACCTTTTCGACCAGATCGGCGAAGTCGGGCAGGCTGGCAGCGGGAGCCGTCACGGCGAACGCGGTATGCGGCACGAGCGGCAGGCAGGCAGACAGCGCCGCCGCCGCGAACCATTTGCGCAGCGTGAGTTTCATCATGTCGGAAGCCGTAGCGTTACTTGGAAGCCTTGTATTCTATGGCAGACGCGAACTGCTGCAACGTAGCCGGCGGCACTTCGCCGAGCACGGTGATCCAGTAGTCGCCGCGACGCTTCACGAGAACGTGTGTCGCACCGGTGCTGCCCGCGCCTTCCTTGCGCGTATTCTTCTCGGCCGGCTCGATGAACACCGAGATCGTCGCGAGACCGTCGGTGAAGACAGCCTGATCGACCGCGATCGGTGGATCGCCCGCATCGCGCGCAGCCATCGGCCGGCGCACTTCACGAATCTTCTGGAAACCGGCGACGCTCGGGGCGAGCTGCCAGCCCTGCGCTTCCATGTCGACCGCCGCGACCGGCGGCCGCACGACCGTCCAGCCGCTCAGGTTGCGCATGCCGGCCGCGATCGCGGCCTTGTCACCGCTCGCGCCGCCCGCCTGCAACTGGGAGAACGCAATCTGTTCGAGCACGTGATCGTTCGCATCGAGCGTCTGCGAACGCAGCAGCAGCCCGGTGCGCGTGTCGGCCCACAGCTTGTACGTGAAGCGGTACGCATCCTTCGGCACGAGCTCGACGACCTGCGCGTCGATCCCGGCCACGCGGTCCTTGCCGAGCGACTTCGCATCGTAGACGGACATCACGTGCTCGCCGCTCGCGCCGAGCAGCGCGGGGAACGAGTCGCGCGTCTGACGGCGTTCGACCACGCACAGCTTGCGCTCGGGCACGAACGTGTACAGCTCGTCGTTATGCCGCAGCAGCTTGCGCGGCTTGCCGTCGAGCGTCTCGATCCGCTCGAATTCGCCGTCGCGGGACGCGACGTGCGCGATGCGCGACGACTGCACATATCCGCCGCGCTGGTAGACGAACGTGCCTTCGTAGCTCTGCTGCTGCGCCGCCTGCTGGACGCGGTCGAGCCAGTCCGCGGCGCCCTTGCGGGTCGCGACGGGATCGTCCGGTTGCTGGGCGCTGGCGGGAAGGGATTGAACGGACAACAGGGCGGCTGCGCAAAGCAGGAGGGCCGGCAGCCGCTTCCATCCGGAGATGGCGTGATTCAACTGCAATGTCCGCATCGGGTTTATTGGCCTGGCGTGGTGGTCACGGCTGCGCGGATCAGCGGCATCGAACCCGTGACGACGGGCTGCTGCGCGAATTGCTGGTGCGCTTCAAGATATTGGTCGAGGCTTGCATCGCGAATGATGTTGACGTCCTGCAGGCCCGGCTGGGCCGATGCCTGCGCAACCGTCACGCGCTGCAGGCTACCGCCTTGCTGCGCACCGGCCGACGCGACCTGGACGGCGCCCGGGGCACCGGCCGTCTGCATCTGCGGGACGACGATCCACGTCAGCGTGGCCGCCGCGGCCGCCACCGCGAACGCGGGCACGACGCGCCGGCGCAGCGACAGCAGCTTGCGCGCGACCGGCGCGGCCGCCGGCGCGAGCAGGTGCGGCTCGCTTTCGAGCGCAGCCGACATGCGCGCGGTGAACGCGACGCTCAACGCGGGCGACAGCGCGAGCTCGTCCGAGCGCAGCGCATCGCCGATCAGGTGGTAATGGGCCCATGTAGCGCGGTCCGCGCGGTCGAGCTCAGCCAGAAACTGCCCGTGGTCCGGGCCATCGAACATTTCGCCGTCAACCAGCGCGGAAAGGCGCTCGCCGCGCGAGCCCGCCTGCGATTGCGATTGCGTATTGACCGACCCCATGATGCTCCCCATCTTGCACACCCCGTCGTGACTTCACGACTCTATCCGTAACTAGACCCCGACCCGCGTCGTTCCACCCCAGGCGCTTACCAGCGCTTGCCTTCGGGCGTATCGAGCAGCGGACGCAATTTGGCAGCGATTGCTTCGCGCGCGCGGAAGATCCGCGACCGGACCGTCCCGATCGGACAGCCCATCATTTCCGCGATCTCTTCGTAGCTCAGGCCCTCGATCTCGCGCAGCGTGATTGCCTGGCGCAATTCTTCGGGCAGCAGAGCCATCGCAGCGTTGACCGTCTCGGCAATCTGCTTGCTCATCAACATCGACTCTGGCGTGTTGATATCCCTTAGTTGGTCTGCGTCGGAGAAAGTTTCCGCTTCCTCTGCATCGGCCTCGGTCGAGGTCGGCGCCCGGCGGCCTTGCGTCGCAAGGTAGTTCTTCGCCGTGTTGACGGCAATTCGGTACAACCACGTATAGAACGCCGATTCGCCGCGAAATTGCGGCAGCGCACGATACGCCTTGATGAACGCGTCCTGGGCCACATCCTCGACCTCGGCGGGATCCCGCACGAGGCGCGAGATCAGCCGAATGATCTTGCGGTGGTATTTGGAGACCAGGAGTTCGAACGCCGCCTTGTCGCCCTTCTGTACGCGTTCGACCAGAGCCTGATCGATTTCTTTTTCACTCACCTGACAAATCCGTTAACTAGGGATGCAACGCGGAGCATCATTGTAGCGTTCCGGCGCCGACCGCTGGTTACGGTCGGTAACCGTGCCGCCGTCATGGCCGCCCCGCCGCGCCCGCGGTTCTCGCCAGCACGGACAGCGCGCTGAACGACGCCGCGTCGAGCGCATCGGCCGGAATCAGCAGCGGCCGGGCCCGCCGGGCGCCCTGCCCGACCGACAGCACCAGCAGCAGGCTGCTCCAGTGCGCATGGCCGGTCACGCGGCCGCGGGCCAGCAACCGCCCGGTGCGGCCAAACGCCGCGATCTCCCCGAATGCATCGATCCGCAGCTCGGCCGGCAGCCGGCGGGCGCAGGCCCGCGCCGCACACACGGCCAGCAGCGCGGCCGTCGCGGCGGACACGCCTGCGCCGGCAGCAGCGCCCGCGCGCGGCGCCCAGAACAGGTATGCCGACGCGGCAGCCGCCGCGACGAACGCGGCCAGCACGAGATACGACACGGCCGAGGCCCGCAACGCAAAGCGCTGCGGACGCCCGGCCGGTGCATCGAATGGACTCGTCAAGCGATTCAGCGTCAGACGCGCTTGAACACCAGCGTGCCGTTGGTACCGCCGAAGCCGAAGTTGTTCTTCACGGCGACGTCGATCTTCATGTCACGCGCGGTGTTCGCGCAGTAATCGAGATCGCACTCGGGGTCCTGGTTGAAGATGTTGATGGTCGGCGGCGACACGTTGTTGTGCAGCGCCAGCACCGTGAACACCGATTCGAGGCCGCCCGCGCCACCCAGCAGGTGACCCGTCATCGACTTCGTCGAGTTCACGACGACCTTGTACGCATGCTCGCCGAAGGCTGCCTTCACCGCGTCGGACTCGTTCTTGTCGCCCAGCGGCGTCGACGTGCCATGCGCGTTCAGGTACTGGACCTCGTCGGCATTCACGCCGGCGTCGCGCAGTGCCGCGACCATGCAGCGGCGCGGGCCGTCCATGTTCGGCGCGGTCATGTGGTACGCGTCGCCCGTCATGCCGAAGCCCGAGACTTCCGCGTAGATCTTGGCCCCACGTGCCTTCGCCGCCTCGTACTCTTCGAGCACCATCACGCCCGCGCCCTCGCCCAGCACGAAGCCGTCGCGATCCTTGTCCCACGGACGGGAAGCCGCGGCCGGATCGTCGTTGCGGGTCGACAGCGCCCGCGCTGCCGCGAAACCGCCGATACCGAGCGGCGACACCGTCGATTCGGCGCCGCCCGCGACCATGACGTCGGCGTCGCCGGCCTGGATCAGGCGCGCGGCGAGGCCGATGCTGTGCAGGCCGGTCGTGCAGGCGGTCACGGCCGCGAGGTTCGGGCCTTTCAGGCCGAACATGATGCTCAGGTGGCCCGAGATCATGTTGATGATCGAACCCGGCACGAAGAACGGCGAAATCCGGCGCGGGCCGCGATCGACGTAGGTCTGGTGCGTATCTTCGATCATCGGCAGGCCGCCGATGCCGGAACCGACCATCACGCCGATGCGTTCCGCGTTGGCTTCGGTCACTTCCAGCCCGCTGTCCTTGATGGCCTGGACGCCGGCGGCGATGCCGTAATGGATGAACGTATCCATGCTCCGGGCTTCTTTCGCCGGGATGTATTCCTCGGCGTTGAAACCCTTCACTTCGCCCGCGAAATGGACGGCGAGGTTCGACGAATCGAACTTCGTGACGGTGGCGATGCCGGACTTGCCGGCGACGAGATTGGCCCAGCCGTCGGCAACACTATTGCCAACAGGCGAAATCAGCCCCAGGCCTGTAACGACAACACGACGGCGGCTCACGGTAACCTCTTTTCCATTATTGGATGACAAAAACAAAAGCCACAGTGGCCACAGGAATCAGCCCTGCGAGCCCTGTGGCTGTTAGTCCGTCCGGCGCGAAGCCGGCTGGATGACGCGTCAATCGCGAAGATCGCGGCGACGTGGCGGACAAGCGCGAAAGGCGCTTACGCCTTGACGTTTGCGCGAGCGTAGTCGATCGCTTGCTGAACGGTCGTGATCTTCTCTGCTTCTTCGTCCGGGATTTCCATGCCGAACTCGTCTTCCAGAGCCATCACCAGTTCGACCGTGTCGAGCGAATCGGCGCCCAGGTCGTTCACGAACGAAGCTTCGTTCTTGATCTCGGCTTCCGCAACGCCCAGTTGTTCAGCGACGATCTTCTTGACACGTTGTTCGATGTTGTCCATTACCCCTCCGAGGGAAAGTTCAGAATTACAAGTGCGCGCATTTTATCAGGTTTGCTGACGCCAAAACGCGCGTTGGCTTGATGGTCGATCAAGCGCCGATCCGACTGAAAAACGGGATACGGCGCGGATGGTAAACGAAAACCGTTACGACATGTACATGCCGCCGTTCACGTGCAGCGTCGTGCCGGTGATATAACCGGCCTGCGGCGATGCGAGGAACGCGACGGCATGGGCGATGTCTTCCGGGCTGCCGAGGCGGCCGAGCGGAATCTGGGTCTTGAGCGCGGCCTGCTGTTCTTCCGGCAGCGTCTTCGTCATGTCGGTATCGATGAAGCCCGGCGCGACGCAGTTCACGGTGATGCCGCGGCTGCCGATCTCGCGCGCGAGCGCACGCGTCATGCCCGCCACGCCGGCCTTCGCGGCCGCGTAGTTGACCTGACCCGGGTTGCCGGCCGAGCCGACCACCGACGTGATGTTGATGATACGGCCGCCGCGTGCCTTCATCATCGGGCGCAGCACCGCGCGCGACAGGCGGAACACCGACTTCAGGTTGGTGTCGATCACCGCGTCCCAGTCCTCGTCCTTCATCCGCATCGCGAGCTGGTCCTGCGTGATGCCTGCGTTGTTGACGAGCACGTTCAGCGCGCCGAACTCCTTCACGGTCGCATCGATCAGTGCCTCGGCGGCAGCCGCGTCGTTGACGTTCAGCACCGCGCCGCGGCCCGTGACGCCCGCTTCCGCGAATGCAGCGGTGATCGCGGCGGCGCCCGATTCGCTCGTTGCCGTGCCGATCACCGTCGCGCCCAGGCGCGCGAGTTCGAGCGCGATCGAACGGCCGATGCCGCGCGACGCGCCGGTCACGATCGCGACCTGTTTATCGAGAGTCTTTTCCATGAATCGAATATCCGTCTCTTGAAAAAAGGCGCCGCGTCAGGCGGTCACCAGCTTGAGGGCTTCGTCAAGCGACGCCGGATCGAACACCGACGCACCCGTCAGGTTGCCGTCGATGCGTTTCGTCAGGCCGGTGAGCACCTTGCCCGGACCGCATTCGATCACGTGCGTGACGCCGATGCCGGCGATGTGCTGCACGCACTCGACCCAACGCACCGGGCCCGCGGCCTGGCGCACCAGCGCGTCCTTGATCGCAGCCGGATCGCTGACCACGGCCACGTCGATGTTGTTGACGACCGGAATCTGCGGCGCCTTGACGTCGACGTTCGCGAGATAGTCGCGCAGTTGATCCGACGCCGGCTTGAGCAGCGACGAATGGAACGGCGCCGATACCGGCAGCGGCAGCGCGCGCTTCGCGCCCTTCGCCTTCGCAATCTCGCACGCCTTTTCGACCGCGGCCTTGCTGCCTGCGATCACGACCTGCGCGGGCGCATTGAAGTTCACCGCTTCGACGACGCCCGCTTCCGCGGCTTCGGCGCACACCGCGCGCACCGTGTCGTCGTCGAGGCCCAGGATCGCGGCCATGCCGCCCTGGCCGACCGGCACGGCCGTCTGCATCGCCTGCGCGCGAAAGCGCACGAGCGGTACCGCGTCCTTGAACGCGAGCGCACCCGCGGCGACGAGCGCCGTGTATTCACCGAGGCTGTGGCCGGCGACGATCGACGGCGCCGGGCCGCCTGCCTGCTGCCACGCGCGGTAGCACGCGTAGGCGGCGGTCAGCATCACGGGCTGCGTATTGGTGGTGAGGTTCAGCTCTTCGGCCGGGCCTTCGGCGATCAGCTTGCCGAGGTCCTGATTGAGTGCATCGGACGCTTCCTGGAGCGTCTCGCGCACGACGGCCAGATCGGCGAATGCGTTGAGCATGCCGATCGCCTGCGAGCCCTGCCCCGGAAAAACGAATGCAAATTTCATATCGTCCCCAATTGAATCGATTCGGACGGCGCGCACGAACGGCGCGCCGATGGGATCCGCGCGCAGCTTGTCGCGCGCCGCGGATCAGAAGCGGAAGACCGACGCGCCCCAGGTGAAGCCGCCGCCGACGCCTTCGATCAGCACGTGCTGGCCACGCTGGATGCGACCGTCGCGCACCGCGGTGTCGAGCGCCAGCGGGATCGACGCGGCCGACGTGTTGCCGTGCTGGTCGACCGTCACGACCATGCGCTCCTGCGGCAGGCCGAGCTTGCGACAGGTGCTGGTCATGATGCGGATGTTGGCCTGGTGCGGGATCAGCCAGTCGATCTGCTCGGGCGCGAGATTCGCCTTCGCGAGCGCCTCGATCGCGACCTTTTCGAGCACGTTGACCGCGAGCTTGAACACGGCCTGCCCGTCCATGTACAGGAACGCGCTGCCCTCGATCACGCCGCGGTTGACGTTACCCGGCGTGCAGAGGATGTGCGAATAGCTGCCGTCCGCGTGCAGCGCGCTGCCGAGCACGCCCGGCTCTTCCGATGCGGACAGGATCACCGCGCCCGCGCCGTCGCCGAACAGCACGCAGGTCGTGCGGTCCTTGAAGTCGAGAATGCGCGAGAACGTCTCCGCGCCGACCACGAGCGCCGTACGGTGCTGGCCGCTGCGGATGAAGCTGTCGGCCGTCGCCATTGCATAGGCGAAGCCCGAACACACGGCCTGCACGTCGAATGCCGCGCCGCCGTTCTTGATGCCGAGCTTGTTCTGCAGCAGGCACGCGGTACTCGGGAACACGAAATCGGGGGTCGAAGTCGCGACGATGATCAGGTCGATCGACTGCGGATCGACACCGGCTGCTTCGATCGCTCGACGCGACGCCTCGAGCGCGAGATCGCTCGTCGTGACGTCCGGTGCGGCGAAATGGCGCGCATGGATGCCCGTGCGCGCAACGATCCACTCATCGCTCGTCTCGATGCCTTCCTTCGCAAGACGATCGGTCAACTGCTGGTTCGTGACGCGGTCGGGCGGCAGGTAGCTGCCCGTGCCGAGCACGCGGGAATAGAGAGTCGATTGGGCCATTTATGCTTTAGAGGATTGCGCAGCGGAAGGTTCGGCGTGATGGCCTGCGGCCGGGCTTGCTTGGCCCGCGCCGCCCGCGTCGTGTTCGCCGTCGCCGAGCGACACTGAATTATCCGCCATCGCGCGCGCGAGGCGCTCCAGCACGCCGTTTTTGACGGCATCATACCCGCGTTTGATCGCCCACTCAAACGCGTAGGCGTCGGCCGAACCATGGCTCTTGATCACGAGACTCTTCAGCCCCAGCAACGCTGCGCCGTTGTACTGGCGGTGGTCGACGCGCTTCTTGAAACGCATCAGCACCGGCAGCGCGAGCAGCGCCATCAGCTTCGACATCAGCGAACGGCCGAACTCCTCGCGGATGATGTCGGACAGCATCTGCGCCAGCCCCTCCGACGTCTTCAGCGCGACGTTGCCGACGAAGCCGTCGCACACGATCACGTCGACGGTGCCCTTGTAGATGTCGTTGCCTTCCACGTTGCCGCGGAAATTGAGCGTGCTGGCGCGCAGCAGTTCGCCTGCGCGCTTGATCGTCTCGTTGCCCTTGATGACCTCTTCGCCGATGTTCAGCAGGCCGATCGTCGGGCGTTCCTTGCCTTCGAGCGCGGCCACGAGCGCGTGCCCCATCTCCGCGAACTGCAGCAGGTGCTGCGGTTCGCAGTCGACGTTCGCGCCGAGGTCCAGCATCATCGTGTAGCCGGTCGGGTTCGGCAGTGCGAACGCAATCGCGGGCCGCTCGATGCCGGGCAGCGTCTTGAGTACGTAACGGGAAACGGCCATCAGCGCGCCGGTGTTGCCGGCGGAGATACAGGCCTGCGCCGCGCCTTCCTTGACGTGGTTGAGCGCGACGCGCATCGAAGAATCCTTCTTCTTGCGCAGCGCCACTTCGACAGGGTCGTCCATCGCCACGACTTCGGTGGCGGGAACGATGGTCAGCGCGGGATCGTCGAGGGCTTTCAGCTTCTTCAGCTGAGCGCGGATCGCGCTTTCGATGCCGACGAGCATCAGGTGCGCATCGGGATGCGCGCGGACGAACTTGACTGCCGCGGGAACGGTCACGGACGGGCCGTGGTCGCCTCCCATGCAATCGATAGTGAGCTTTACGGTCATGGAATGCGACGAATTTCAGGCACAAAAAAGCGGCAGTTGAATGCCGCCTTTTTGTTGCGCCAGGAAAGTGTCAAGCGAACCAGTTGTCACGCGAACGGCGAACGTAGCGCGCAACGCGTGACTTGACGCTTAGTCGTTCTTCGTCTTGACGACTTTCTTGCCGCGATAGTAGCCGTTCGGGCTGACGTGGTGACGCAGATGCACTTCACCCGTGCTCGGCTCGACTGCCAGCGGCGCTGCCGTCAGGAAATCGTGCGAACGATGCATGCCGCGCTTCGACGGCGACTTCTTGTTTTGCTGGACTGCCATGACTAACTCCTAAATAATTTTCCGGATTCTAACACAGCCCGATCCGGCGCTTAACTACCCTGGCCCAAAGCCCTTACGCCTTCCCGCGCCACAACTGCTTAGTGTTTCTTGGTGCCGTCACCGTCCTTCTTCAACGCTTCCAGCGCTGCGAACGGATTCGGCCGTTTGCCTTCGTCCCCGGCTTCGTCGGACTCCTCGTCCGTCTCTTCCGCGGGACCGCTCGCACCCGACACGAGGCTTTCGTGAACTGCCGGGCAAACCTCGTGCTTGGGCACGAGCGGCAACGAAAGCAGCAATTCCTCTTCGATCAAGTCGACGAGATCGAACTGGCGTGAGCCCACGATCACATCGGCTTCATCGTCGTCGAGCGGAAATTCTTCAGCTTCTTCTTCGGTCGCGACGACCCGGTACGTCATGTCGACGCCGAACGCCTGGTCGTACGGGGTCATGCAACGCTGGCACGTGAGCCACGCATGGCCATGCACCGCGAGGCGCAGGTACGGTTGCTGCCCATCGGCGCCGTCGTCCTGCAACTCCTTCTGCGTGAACCCTTCCGCCTGCCAAGTGAAGACCGTGTCGCGATCTGGCGCGTCCGCCGGCACTTCGTTTAACATGCGCGGCAGTTGCGAGAGGTGCACCGCTCCTGCTGCCTGCCGCCCGCTGCGGGCGAACTCGAACAGGTCGACCGCGTGCGGATCAAGCGCCGCCGCAGGTTTGCCAGAAGAAGTGTTCATGTGCGCTCCTGCCTACAGGCTGACTTGCGAATCCGGCTTGCTACCGCTCGCGTACGGCTCATCCGCGGATGACGTACTTTACTTCCGAAGACCCGGCAGGCGCCACCACAACGAAAGCCTGCCGACGAAAAGCGGGAAAGCATACCTGTTTTACCTTTTGCGGTCAATCACTTAAGCTTGCGTCCGCGCAACGCCGCGCCACACCTGACGACTCACCGATCCAACCGACCATGCCGGATACCGTTTGCCGCCCGCCGCGGCTGATTCTCGCCTCCAGTTCCCGTTACCGCCGCGCGCTCCTCGAGCGCCTCGGCGTGCCGTTCGACGTCCTGTCGCCCGACCTCGACGAAACCCCGCTTGCCGGCGAAACGCCAGCCGCGACCGCGCTGCGCCTCGCCGGCGCGAAAGCGCGCGCGGTGGCCGCGACGCTCGACGCGCCGGACGGCGTGCTCGTGATCGGGTCGGACCAGGTCGCGACCTTCGACGGCCTGCAGATCGGCAAGCCCGGCACGCATGAGCGCGCGCTCGCGCAGCTCGTGTCGATGCAGGGCCGCGAAGTCGAATTTCATAGCGCGCTGTGCCTGTACGACAGCCGCACGGACGAAGCCCAGGTCGAGGACGTCGTCACGCACGTGCGCTTCCGCTCGCTGCCCGAGGCCGAACTCGACGCCTACCTGCGCGCGGAAACGCCGTACGACGTCGCCGGCAGCGCGAAATCCGAGGGGCTCGGCATCGCGCTGCTCGACGCGATCGACTCCGACGACCCGACCGCACTCGTCGGCCTGCCGCTGATCGCGCTCACGCGGATGCTGCGCGCCGCCGAATACCCGCTGTTTGCAACCACCCGTGGAGACCGCGCATGACCGCCGGCACGCTTTACCTCGTCCCGAACACGCTCGGCGAAGGCGACGAATCGATGCTCGCCGCCGTGCTGCCCGCGGCCGTTCAGGCTCGCGCCGGCACGCTCGGCTACTACATCGGCGAGAACGCGAAGACGACGCGCGCGTTTCTGAAGAAGATCGGCACGACGCGCCCGATCCAGGAAATCGAGATCAGCGAACTGAACGTCAATACGCCGGCCGGCGCCATCGACCGGCTGCTCGCGCCGATACTGGCCGGCGCGGACGCCGGCCTCGTGTCGGAGGCCGGCTGCCCGGCCGTCGCCGATCCCGGCGCGCTGCTGGTGCGCCGCGCACACGAGCGCGGCGTGAAGGTCGTGCCGCTCGTCGGGCCGAGTTCGATCCTGCTCGCGCTGATGGCGTCGGGCCTGAACGGCCAGAGCTTTGCGTTCAACGGCTACCTGCCGGTCGATGCGGCCGCGCGCGCGAAACGCCTGCGCGAACTTGAGCAACTGTCACGCAAGGCGCGCCAGACGCAGATCTTCATCGAAACGCCGTACCGGAATCAGGCGATGCTCGACACGCTGGTCGCGACCTGCGCGCCGTCGACGCAGATCTGCGTCGCGGCCGATCTGACCCTCGCGACCGAGACGATCGCGAGCCGCACCGTGACCGACTGGAAAAAGGCGCCTGCGCCGAATCTGCACAAGCGCCCCGCAATCTTCCTGCTGCTCGCGAACTGAAGCCGCGGCCGATGAACTAGTGACTCGGGGCGGGCCGTTGCGGCCCGCCGCCGGCCAGTCAGCGCAGGCTGACCGATGCGCCGCCGGCCGTCAGCGCCTTCATTGCGGCGCCGCCGACGGCCGCGCCAAACTTGCGGGCGACACGGTTCGTCAGGCTTTCCTTCACCGTGTAGTCGACGAGATCAGGCGCCTTCAGCACGTCGCGCGCCACCGTGTCGGTCGTGCCGTAGCCGTCGGCGAGCCCGAGCTCGACGCTCTTCTCACCGGTCCAGAACAGGCCCGAGAACATGTCGGGCGTCTCGTGCAGCCGCTTGCCGCGGCCATCCTTCACGGCCTTGATGAACTGCGCGTGCACCTGGTCGAGCAGCGCCTGCGCATGCGCATCCATCTTCGGCGTTTCCGGCGAGAACGGATCGTAGAAGCCCTTGTTCTCGCCCGACGTATGCAGGCGGCGCTCGACGCCGAGCTTGCCCATCAGGCCGGTAAAGCCGAAACCGTCCATCAGCACGCCGATCGACCCGACGATGCTCGCCTTGTCGACGAAGATCTTGTCGGCCGCGGCCGCGATGTAATAGCCGCCCGAAGCGCACATGTCGGTCACGACGACGTACAGCGGCTTGTCCGGGTGCTTCGCACGCAGCCGCCGGATCTCGTCGTAGACCATGCCGGCCTGCACGGGGCTGCCGCCCGGGCTGTTGATCCGCAGCACGACGCCGGCGGTACCGTCGTCGTCGAATGCGGCGTCGAGCGCCGTGTTGATGTCGTCGGCATTCGCATTGACGCCGGCCGCGATCTCGCCGTCGATCGTCACGAGCGCGGTATGCCGCCCGCTCGACGAGAATTTCGAATCGCTCGAGAAATCGATCAGCGCGAATGCGAACAGCACGAACACGCCGAGGAACGCGAAGCGGAAGAAGATTTTCCAGCGCCGTGCCGCGCGCTGTTCCTTGACGGCCGCGAGCGCGATCCGCTCGAGCGCCGCGCGCTCCCAGTTCGGTTCACGGCTGTCGGGACGGGAGGAGGATTCCGGGGAATTCGGTTGGTCGGCCATGCAGTGGTGTCGTCAGTCGGTCGTGGCGGGAGTGGCGGGATGCAGGTCGGCATCGGGCACCCAGAATACCGCACGGCCGTCGGGCGTGTCGCGTTCGTCGACCTCGACCGGCCGCAGACGGCCGCCGCGGCACGGGCCACCGACGCATTTGCCGGTATCCGGTGCATAGATCGCGCCGTGCGTTGCGCACATCAGATAGAGGCCCGACGACTCGAAGAACTGCCCTTCGGCCCAGTCCAGTTCCATCGGTACGTGCGCGCAGCGGTTCAGGTAGCCGTACGCACGACCGTCGTAGCGCACGAAGAACACGACGGCCTGCTCGCCGCGCAGCGTCGCATCGACGCGCACGCCGGCGCCGCCGTCGCTCAGCGCGTCCGATGCGCACACGCGCACGGCGTCCGGCGCCGCGCTCATGCGTGCTCCCGCAGCCATGCGGCCAGCGCCGCGACATCGGGCGCAACAAAGCGCGGCGCGAGCGCCGCCAGCGCATCGGCCGTGTGCGCGCCATACGCGACACCGACGCCCGCCGCACCGGCGCTCGCGGCCATCTGCAGGTCGTGCGTCGTATCGCCGATCATCACGGTGCGCGCCAGGTCCTGCCCCAATTCCCGCGACAACTCGTGCAGCATCGCCGGGTGCGGTTTCGAGAACGTCTCGTCCGCGCAGCGCGTCGCATCGAACAGGCTCGTCAGTTTCGACTGGTCGAGCACGCGGTTCAGCCCCACCCGCCCCTTGCCGGTCGCCACCGCGAGCAGGTAGCCCGTATCGCGCAGCTCGGCGAGCAGTTCCCTCACGCCGGCGAACAGCTCGATGCGCTGGTCGTCGAGCAGATAGTGATAGCGGTAGCGCTCGGCGAGTCGCGAGTACTCGGATGGATCGAGGGTCGGAGCGGTAATCTGCAGCGCATCGCGCAGGCCGAGGCCGATCACGTAGCGCGACGCCTCGTCGGACGGCGTAGGCAGGCCGAGATCGCGGCATGCGGCCTGGATGCTGTGCGCAATGTGCGCAGTCGAATCCATCAGCGTGCCGTCCCAGTCGAAGACGATCAGGTCAAATTGCTGTCGGGCCATGCGGTTCAGGCGGTATCGCGCAATGCGCTGAGTTGATCGAGGAAGCGCCGGCATTCGTCCGGCAGCGGCGCGTCGAACTGCAGCGCCTCGCCAGTCAGCGGATGGGCAAGCCGCAGCCGGTGCGCATGCAGGAACATCCGCTTCAGCGACGGTTGCGCGTTCGCACGCGCCAGCGCCTTGTTCAGTGCGAAATCGCCATACTTGGCGTCGCCGGCGATCGGCAGGCCGAGATGCGCGAGGTGCACGCGGATCTGATGGGTCCGACCCGTTTTGAGTTCCGCTTCGACGAGCACATAGTCGGACCAGCGGTCGACGAGGTTGAACACCGTATGCGACGGCAGCCCGTCGTCCTGCACGCGCACGCGGCGCTCCCCTTCCGGAGTCGAATACTTGAACAGCGGCGCCTTGACCGCGCGGCGGCGGCCCCAGTCGGGCTGCCATTCGCCGTGCGCGCACGCGAAGTAGCGCTTGTCCATCCGGTTCTCGCGGATCTGCTCATGCAGGCCGACCAGCGCCGTGCGCTTCTTCGCGAGCATCAGGACCCCGGACGTCTCGCGGTCGAGCCGGTGCACGAGTTCGAGGAATTTCGCGCGCGGGCGCGCCTGGCGCATCTGCTCGATCACACCGAACGCGACGCCGCTGCCGCCGTGGACCGCGACGCCGGCCGGTTTGTCGATGACGAGCATCGCGTCGTCCTCGTACAGCACGTCGAAATTGGCCGGCGGCACGATGAGCGTGTCGGCGCGCGCGAGGTCCGCCGCCGCCACGCGCACGGGCGGCACGCGGACGATGTCGCCCAGGGCCAGGCGGTACTGCGCATCGATCCGACCCTTGTTCACGCGCACTTCGCCGCTGCGGAGGATCCGGTAAATATGGCTTTTCGGCACGCCTTTACAGACGCGCAACAGGAAGTTGTCGATCCGCTGACCGGCCGAGTTTTCGTCGATCTCGATCATCGATACCTGGCCGCTTGCGACTGAATTCTGGGATATTTTGCCTAACTCATTCATACTGAATATAATTTTGCCCAGCCTGACGTTGAGGGTGGCCTGACCGGCCGGCCCCGACCGAGTCGGGCAAGGCGCAAGCGGAAACCGTTATTTTACTTGCGCCGGGGGTCTGCTGCTCGCCCCTAATCAAAGAGATGCAGCAAGTTGCACGCACGGCGCCGCCCGTCGGCAAGGATCGCGCCCACAGGCGGATTCGGTCGGCAAGGCGCCGCGGTAACGGAAAGTTGGTTGAAAAGAATTTGATCGGCAGCCCGACGGCGCGAGGTGCGTCCGCAGGCTGCCGGTTGCGAAAATTACGGCGTTGCGCCCGATTTGGTCCCGCGAAGCGTGCGGGGCTTGGCGACGTCAAACCAGGGAAGTACACCCCAAGCGGGAAAGTCGGGCTGGATTCGATACTCCCCGCTGCGGCCCAAGCCGCAGCATCTGCCGCCCGTCGGTGCGCGCGACGCATTGCGCGCGCCCGTGGCAATGCCCGGACTCAGGCTTAGCGCGCTTTTGCAGCGTGCGGTGTGTGAACGCCGTGCTTTGAAACCGTATTCGCAGGTGCCCTATGGCCGCCGGCCCCATGTTTCGGGCCCAAGCGCCTCTTCAGGCAATTCTCCCCGCCATCGTTCCCGCTCCAGCGTGCTTGTGACAACACAACAAGGTGCGGCCTGCCGTCGTTCCCGCCCTCGCGCCTGACAACCGCGAGGCGCCGGCAGCGGAGCCGCCTGGAGTCGTTCATGAAACGCATGCTGTTCAATGCGACGCAGCAGGAGGAGCTGCGCGTCGCCATCGTCGATGGGCAAAAGCTCATCGACATCGACATCGAGACAGCCGGGCGCGAACAGCGCAAAGGCAATATCTACAAAGGTGTCATCACCCGCATCGAGCCGTCGCTCGAAGCGTGCTTCGTCAACTACGGCGAAGACCGCCACGGCTTCCTGCCGTTCAAGGAAGTCGCCCGCCAGTACTTCAAGGAAGGCATCGACATGCGCTCCGCGCGCATCCAGGATGCCCTGCGCGAAGGCCAGGAGCTGATCGTCCAGGTCGAGAAGGAAGAGCGTGGCAACAAGGGCGCCGCCCTCACCACCTTCATCTCGCTCGCCGGCCGTTACCTCGTGCTGATGCCGAACAATCCGCGCGGCGGCGGCGTGTCGCGCCGGATCGAAGGCGACGAGCGTCAGGAACTGCGTGAAACGATGGCGCAGCTGCAGATTCCGGACGGCATGAGCATGATCGCCCGTACCGCGGGCATCGGCCGCAGCGCCGAGGAACTGCAGTGGGACCTGAACTACCTGCTGCAACTGTGGCGCGCGATCGAAGCGGCATCGCAAAGCGGCAATGCCGGCCAGCCGATGCTGATCTACCTGGAATCGAGCCTCGTGATCCGCGCGATCCGGGACTATTTCCAGCCCGATATCGGCGAAATCCTGATCGATACGAACGAAATCCACGATCAGGCCCGCGCATTCATGGACATCGTGATGCCGGACAACGTCGCGAAGGTGAAGCGCTACCACGACGACGTGCCGCTGTTCTCGCGCTTCCAGATCGAGCACCAGATCGAAACCGCGTACTCGCGCACGGTGCCGCTGCCGTCGGGCGGCGCGATCGTGATCGACCACACCGAAGCGCTCGTCGCGATCGACGTGAACTCGGCGCGCGCGACCAAGGGCGCCGACATCGAGGAAACGGCGACCCGCACGAACCTCGAAGCGGCCGACGAAGTCGCCCGCCAGCTGCGCCTGCGCGACCTCGGCGGCCTGATCGTGATCGATTTCATCGACATGGAATCGGCCAAGAGCCAGCGTGAAGTCGAGCAACGCCTGAAGGACGCGCTCAAGCACGACCGTGCGCGCGTGCAGATGGGCAAGATCTCCCGCTTCGGCCTGATGGAACTGTCGCGCCAGCGCCTGCGTCCGGCCCTGTCGGAAGGCAGCCACGTGACGTGCCCGCGCTGTAACGGCACCGGCCACATCCGCGACACCGAATCGTCCGCACTGCAGGTCCTGCGGATCATTCAGGAAGAAGCGATGAAGGAAAACACCGCGGCGATCCACTGCCAGGTGCCGGTCGAGGTGACCGCCTTCCTGCTCAACGAAAAGCGTCAGGAAATCAACAAGATCGAATCGCGCTTCAAGGTCGGCATCGTGCTGATCCCGAACAAGCACCTCGATACGCCGCACTACAAGCTCGAGCGCCTGCGTCACGACGATGCGCGCCTCGACGATCCGCGCGCGTCGTGGAAGATGGCCGAGGAAGCCGCTCGCGAACTCGAGTCGGAAACCGGCTACAGCAAGCGCGCCGCAGAAGTGAAGCCGAAGCAGGAAGCCGCGGTCAAGGGCATCACGCCCGAGCGTCCGGCCCCGAGCCCGGCACCGCAGCGCCCGGTCGAACCGGTTGCCGCGCCCGCCCCTGTCGCCGCGGCAAGCGGCGGCTTCATCGGCTGGCTGAAGGGCCTGTTCGGCGTGTCGCCGGCACCGGCGCCCGCACCGGTTGCTCCGGCACCGGCGAAGGAGCAGGCAGCCCGCCCGGCCCGCGAGCGGACCGAGAAGACCGAGCAGCGCGGCGGCGATCGCAACCGCAACCGTCGCGGCGGCACGCAGCAGGCGCAAGGCGGCCGCGACCAGGCAGCGGCAGGCCGTGGCCAGCCGCAACGCCAGGAGCGCGAAGGCAAGGAAGTGCGCGAGCCGCGTGAAGGCCGCGAGCCGCGCGAGGGTCGTGAACTGCGTGAAGGCCGTGAACCGCGTGAAGGTCGCGAAAACCGCGAAGGTCGTGAGGGCCGTGGCCCGCGCGAAGGTCGCGAACCGCGCGAAGGCCGCGAGCCGCGTGAAGGCCGTGAGCCGCGCGAAGGCCGTGAGCCGCGTGAAAGCCGTGAGCCGCGCGAAAACCGCGAGCCGCGCGAGCGTGCCGAGCAGCCGGAAGGCGTCGAGGCAGGCGGCCGTGGCGAGCGCCAGGAACGCGGTGAGCGTCGCGAGCGCCGCAAGCCGACTCAGCATGCGGCCACGCTCGAAACCGTCACCCGTGGCGAAAACCACCCGGAAGCGGAAGACGACAAGGCCGTTGCAGAGGCCCTGCCCGACGCCGAGCTGGCAGCCGATTCGGAAGCCGGCGCGCGTGACGGCGAAGAACGCCGCCGCCGCCGCCGCGGCCGCCGCGGCGGTCGTCGCGAGCGCGAGGAAGACGGCGCAATCGTCGACCAGGCCGAGCAAGGCGCGGATGACGAAGCCGCCGTGCAAACCGTGACGCAGGCAGCACCGGCTGCCGCCGAACCGGCCCACACGGCCGCACCGGCAGTCGTCGCAGCCGTGGCAAGCGCCGTCGTCGTGGAAGCCGTCGTCGAGCAGCATGCTGCCCCGGTCGCGGTCGAAGCCCAGCCGGCACCGGCACACGCCGAAGCCGCTCCGGCCGCCCCGGCCGAGCCCGCCGTCGCTGTCCAGGCAGCAGAACCGGCACCGGTCGCCCCTGCCGTCGTGGAAAGCGGCCCGGCACCGGTCGCGGTTTCGCCGACCGACGCGTTCGAAGTGCCGGCAGTCCCGGCGGCGGCCCCGGCCGCTGTCGAGGCGCCGCAATCCGCACCCGTCGAGCAAGCCGCACCGGCCGCGACGACCGAAGCCGCTCCGGTGGCTGTCGAGCCGGCACCGGTCGAAGCTGCACCGGTCGAGGCTGTCGCAGCACCGGCACCGGCTCCCGCGCAATCGGCAGCCGCGCCCGCTTCGGCGAGCCTGGATGTCGTGCTGGAGCAAGCCGGCCTCGTCTGGGTGAACACGGACGCCGACAAGTTCGCAGCTGCGCAGGAAGCCGCGTCGCAACTTCCGCGCGCAGCCCGCGTGCCGCGCGAACGCAAGACGCTGCCGCCGGCCGATACGGCCCCGATGCAGCAGGTCGAAACGACGCATCACTAAGTCGCATCGCCTGACCAGGAAAAGCCCGCCCCCCGGCGGGCTTTTTCATGTCCGCGCTGCGGGTTTCCGCCCACCGGACCAGCCGGCCGCTTGCGGCTAAAATAGAAGTCCGGTTCGCACTTCATTCACCATGTCCCGACGCATCATTCCTCTCGCCGACGTCAGCGGGATGCCGGACGTCTCCGGCGTCGCGCATGCCCCTGACGGCACGCTGGCCGACACGTTCGCCAGGCCGCTGCGCGACCTCCGCATTTCGGTGACGGACCGCTGCAACTTCCGCTGCGTGTACTGCATGCCGCGTGCGGTCTTCGACAAGGACTACCCGTTTCTGCCGCACAGCGCGCTGCTCACGCACGAGGAAATCGAACGTGTGGCGCGGCTTTTTGTCGCACACGGCGTCGAGAAGATCCGCATCACGGGTGGCGAGCCGCTGCTGCGCAAGAATCTCGAATTCCTGATCGAGCGCCTTGCACGCCTGACGACGCACGCCGGCCGCCCCCTCGACCTGACGCTGACGACCAACGGCTCGCTGCTCGCGCGCAAGGCGCGCGCGCTGAAGGACGCCGGGCTCACGCGCGTGACGGTCAGCCTCGACGCGCTCGACGACACGCTGTTCAAGCGCATGAACGATGCCGAATTCGCGAGCGCCGACGTGCTCGACGGCATCTTTGCCGCACAGGCCGCGGGCCTCGCGCCGGTCAAGGTCAACATGGTCGTGAAGCGCGGCACCAACGACAGCGAGATCCTGCCGATGGCCGAGCGTTTCCGCGGCACCGGCGTGATCCTGCGTTTCATCGAATACATGGACGTCGGCACGTCGAACGGCTGGAACATGACCGAGGTGCTGCCGTCGGCCGACGTCGTCGCACGGATCGCCGAACATTTCCCGCTCGTGCCGCTCGAGCCGCATACGGCGGCGGAAACCGCACAGCGCTGGGGCTATGCGGACGGCAGCGGCGAGATCGGCGTGATCTCGAGCGTCACCCAGGCATTCTGCGGCGACTGCACGCGTGCGCGGCTGTCGACCGAAGGCAAGCTGTACCTGTGCCTGTTCGCATCGACCGGCCACGACCTGCGCGCGCTCGTGCGCGGCGGCGCGAGCGATGCCGAAATCGCGACCGCGATCGCGCGCATCTGGCAGGCCCGTACCGACCGTTATTCGCAGCTGCGGGGCAGCGCGTCGGCCGAAGCCCTGCCCGACGGCGCCGGCAAGCGCGTCGAAATGTCCTACATCGGCGGCTGACGCGCGCCGCCCTTTTCGCCTTCGTACGATGCCCGCTTCCGCTTCTCCGTCGATCGCCGGCCTGCTGCTCGCAGGCGGGCGCGGCACGCGCATGGATGGTGTCGACAAGGGCCTGCAACTGCTCGACGACACGCCGCTCGCGCTGCACGTGCTGCGCCGGTTGTCGCCGCAGGTCGACGAGACGCTGATCAGCGCGAATCGCCACGCCGATCGCTATGCCGAGCTGGGTGCGCCGTTCGGCGCGCGCATCGTCGCCGACGAAACGCCCGACTTCCCCGGCCCGCTCGCGGGCCTGCTCGCCGGCCTGCGGGCGGCGCGCGCGCCGCTCGTCGCGAGCTCGCCGTGCGACACGCCGTATCTGCCCGCCGACCTCGTCGCACGGCTGCACGCAGCGCTCGACGCCCAGCAGGCCGACATCGCGATGGCCGTGACCGTCGACGCGCAGCAGGTGCGCTCGCCGCAGCCGACGTTCGCGCTGCTGCGCACGTCGCTGGCCGACGATCTGGCGGCCCGGCTCGCGGCCGGCGACCGCAAGGTGCGTGCGTGGTACGCACGCCACAAGACGGTCGAAGTCGAGTTTCGCGACGAGCGTGCGTTTTACAATGCCAACTCCTGGCAGGAACTCGCTGCGCTGGCCCGCCGCTGAAGCGCCCGCGCCGTTCCCGCCCGGCGCCCGCCACACGCGCAACCCGCGCCCAGGGCCCCCCTCGCGCCACCGGCCACGAACCCGATACGCCTCGCGGCGCAGTCCGACTGATGATCACGCAATCCTCGCCCGCCTCCCGAACCGCACCCGATTCCGATGCGCCGCTGTCGCTCGCCGACGCGCAGGCGCTCGCGTGCCGTTTCGCGGTGCCGGTCGACGCGTGCGACACGGTGACGCTGCGCGACGCGCTCGACCGCGTGCTCGCGGCCGACGTGAACGCGCCGTTCGACATTCCCGCGTACGACAACTCGGCGATGGACGGCTATGCATTCGACGGCAGCGCCACGCACGCGTCGCCGCAGGGCGACGTCGCGCTGACGGTCGCCGGCACCGCGTTCGCCGGCCATCCGTTCGACGGCGTGACGGCAGCCGGTGCATGCGTTCGCATCATGACGGGTGCGCCGATGCCGGCCGGATGCGACACGGTGATTCCGCAGGAGCGCGTGCGCGTCGACGGCAACACGATCCGCTTTGCCGCGCACGACGTCGCGCGCGGCGCGAACTGCCGCAAGGCCGGCGAGGATCTCGCGCGCGGCGCCTGCGCGCTCGCCGCGGGTCGCATTCTGCGCCCGTCCGATCTCGGCCTGCTCGCCTCGTTCGGTTGCACCGACGTCACGGTGCGCCGCCGCGTGCGCGTCGCCGTGTTCTCGACCGGCGACGAACTGCGCGAGCCCGGCGAGCCGCTCGGCCGCGGCACGCTGTACGACAGCAATCGCGGGATGCTGATCGCGATGCTCGAACGGCTGCACGTCGACGCGATCGATCTCGGGATCGTCCGCGACGATCCGGCCGCGCTCGAAGCCGCACTGCGCGACGCCGTCGCCGCGCAGGCCGACGCGGTAATCACGTCGGGCGGCGTGTCGGTCGGCGAAGCCGACTTCACGCGCGACGTGATGGCGACACTCGGCGACGTGACGTTCGCGAGCCTCGCGCTGCGGCCCGGCCGCCCGCTCGCCTGCGGCACGCTCGCTCGCGCGGCCGGCGGCGCCGGACACGCACTGTTCTTCGGGTTGCCCGGCAATCCGGTCGCGTCCGCCGTGACGTTCTACGCGATCGTGCGCCCGGCACTGCTGACGCTGGCCGGCGCACCGACACCGCCGCCGGCCATGTACACGGCGCTCAGCACGCATGCGCTGAAGACACGCCCCGGCCGCACCGAATACCTGCGCGGCATCGCGACGCGCGCCGCCGACGGCCGCTGGCATGTCACACCGGCCGGTTCGCAGAGCTCCGCATCGTTGAGCGGCCTCGCGGCCGCCAACTGTTTCATCGTCCTGGGCCACGATACCGCGGCAGTCGACGCGGGCACCCCGGTCGACATCCTGCCGCTCGACGGCCTGATCTGAATTCCACTATCGGTATATCTCTACGGGGGCAATCCACACATGAAGAAACAAATCTCCTCGATCGCCGCGGGGCAGACCGCAAAGGCACTGATCCTCGTCTACCTGACGTTCAGCGTGCCGATCGTGCTGCTCGGCATTCTCGTCGCGTACATCCGCTACGGGATGGTCGAACTGAGCACGATCCTGAGCGCGCTGCTGCTGAACGCGATCCTCGGTTTCGTGCTGCTGTGGATCGCATGCCACGCGTACAACTGGGTCGCGTCGCGCTTCGGCGGCATCGAGATCGTGCTGTCCGATCCGCCGGAGGAAGCGTGAGCGGCATGCCGCGGATCCGCGCAGCCGAATCGCGCGACGTCGGCGCGATCCTCGCGCTGATGCGCGAGCTGGCCGAGTTCGAGAAGCTCACGGATCTGTTCGTTGCAACGGAAGCCGATCTCGCCGACGCGCTGTTCGGCGCACACCCCGCCGCCGAAGCACGGGTGGCCGAGCAGGACGGCGCGATCGTCGCGTATGCGCTGTTCTTCCACAACTATTCAACGTTCCTCGGCCGTCGCGGCCTCTATCTCGAGGATCTGTACGTGCAGCCGTCGCAGCGCGGCACGGGCCTCGGCACCGCGATGCTGCGTCACCTCGCGGCGCTGGCCGTCGAGCGCCGTTGCGGCCGCTTCGAATGGTCGGTCCTTGACTGGAACCAGCCCGCGATCGATTTCTACGAGAAGATGGGCGCAACCGTGCTGCCCGACTGGCGCATCGTTCGCGTAACGGGCGACGCGCTGGATACGCTCGCCGGACGATGAGCGCGGGCCGGCCGCGCCGGTGAACACGTCGGAAACTGCTTCAAAAGAAAACGGGCGCCTCGGCGCCCGTTTTTTTCGTTCCGGTTGCTGCCGGCAACCACACGTCACGCGTCGTCCGCATCGGCGCCATCAGCACCTTCCGCACCGAGCAGCCCGGCCGCCGTGTCGCCCGGCAGCGCCTCGACCTGCTTCAGCTTGCGGCTCATCACGCGCGTACGCTGCTCGGCGGACTCGATCGAGCGCGTGACCGTTTCGAGCTGCGCCTTCGTGCGTGCGAGCACGTCGCCGAACTTGCCGAACTCCGTCTTGACCGCGCCCAGCACCTGCCACACCTCGCTCGAGCGCTGCTCGATCGCGAGCGTGCGGAAGCCCATCTGCAGGCTGTTCAGCAGCGCGGTGAGCGTCGTCGGCCCGGCAACCGTCACGCGATAGTCGCGCTGCAGCAGATCAGTCAGGCCGGGGCGACGCAGGATCTCCGCGTAGAGCCCTTCGGTCGGCAGGAACAGCAGTGCGAAATCGGTCGTGTGCGGCGGCGCGACGTACTTCTCGGCGATCGTGCGCGCTTCCTGCCGCACGCGCGCCTCGAGCGCACGGGCCGCCTCCTCGACGGCCACCGCATCGGCGCGCTCCTGCGCATCGATCAGCCGCTCGTAATCTTCGCGCGGGAATTTCGCATCGATCGGCAGCCACACGGGCGGCGCATCGCGCGTGCCGGCGTCGCGCCCCGGCAACCGGATCGCAAACTCGACGCGCTCGGTGCTCTTCGGCACCGTCGCGACGTTCTTCGCGTACTGGTCGGGCGTCAGCATCTGTTCGAGCAGCGCCTCGAGCTGCACTTCGCCCCAGGTGCCGCGCGTCTTCACATTGGTCAGCACCTTCTTCAGGTCGCCGACACCGGCCGCAAGCGTCTGCATTTCGCCGAGCCCGCGATGGACCTGTTCGAGCCGGTCCGACACGAGCTTGAACGATTCGCCGAGACGCTGCTCGAGCGTCGCATGCAGTTTCTCGTCGACCGTGCGGCGCATCTCCTCGAGCTTCGCCGCGTTGTTGGTCTCGATTTCCTTCAGCCGCTGTTCGAGCGTCGCGCGCACTTCGCCGATCCGGCGATCGTTCGCCTCGGTCAGCTGCGTGAGCTGCCGGTTCAACGTATCGCCGAACAGCCGCAGCGCGCCCGTCTGCTCCTCGCGCGCCTGCTGTGCCTGGCGCTGCACGCTCTCGCGCATCGCGTCGAACTGCTGCGCATTGCCGGCGACGAGCTTGCCGAGCTGCTGCGCAAAGCCTTCGATCTGGTTGTTCTGCACGGTCGCCACGCTCGTCAGCTGCGCGGCGAGCGTCTGCTGAAGCTGCGCAAAGCTGCCGGCCAGCTCGGTGCGCGAGCCGCGCGCGTTCTCGACGATCTCGCCGCGCAATTCGCGTTCGAGCCGCTCGACCGCACGCGCCTGCGCATGCGCGGCGTCCTCGATCTGGTCGCCGAGTACGGCCACATCATCGTGGCGGCCGCCGCCGCGCACAAGCGCGACGACCGCCACCGCGAGCGCAACGGCCAGCACGACGACCGCCGCAAGCAACAACGTCATCGTCATGCGCGCGGCTTCCCGATCACGTCAGGGTTGATCGGATTCGGCGGCTGCCCGGCGCGCGCCCCCTCGCCCAGTGCGGCGATCAGGTTGTCGGCAGCGAGGTTCGCCATCGCGCGGCGCGTCTGTTCGGTCGCGCTCGCGATATGCGGCGTCAGCACGACGTTCGGCACCTCGAGCAGCGCCGGATGCACGGCCGGCTCGCCCTCGTACACGTCGAGGCCGGCCGCGGCGATCGTCCCGTCGCGCAACGCGGCAGCCAGCGCCGCGTCGTCGACGATCCCGCCGCGCGCGATGTTGGTCAGCGTCGCCGTGGGCTTCATCTGCGCGAGCTCGGCCGCACCGATCGTGTGATGATTCTCCTTCGTGTACGGCAGCACGAGCACGACGTGATCGGCACGTGCGAGCAGCGCCTCCTTCGACACGTACTCGGCGCTCAGCTCGGCCTCGATCTCGGGCGCGACCCGCGAACGGTTGTGATAGATCACCTGCATCCCGAAGCCGCGTGCGCGGCGCGCGAGCGCCTGGCCGATGCGGCCCATCCCGATGACGCCGAGCGTCGAGCCGTAGATGTCGGTGCCGAGGAAACCGTCGTATGCCCACTTCTGCCAGTGACCGGCACGCAGCCAGTGCTCGGATTCGGCGATCCGCCGCGCAGCAGCCATCATCAGCGCCCAGCCGAAATCGGCGGTCGACTCGTTCAGTACGTCAGGCGTGTTGGTGCCGAGCACGTTCGCCGCGTTGAACGCGGCCATGTCGAAGTTGTTGTAGCCGACCGCCATGTTCGCCACGACGCGCAGGCGCGGGGCCGCCGCGAGCGTCGCCGCGCCGACCGGGTCGCCGGCCGTCAGTGCGCCGTCCTTGTCGGCCAGACGCGCGGCGAGCGCATCGGGCGCGAGCGCGTCGCCGTTGTTCCAGTCGACCTCGAAATACTGCTCGAGCCGTTCGATCACGTCCGGAAAGATCGGACGTGCGACCAGGATCTTCTGCATCGCCATCTCCGTATGCTGCGGGCCGATCGAGACGCGCGTCGCGCCGCCGGGATCGCCCGCGCTGGGTTGAAAGTTGTCAGGTTACGCCGGGAAGAAGATCAGCGACGTCAGCAGGAACACGGGGACCAGAATCACGAGTGCCCAGCCGAGGTACGCAAAGAAGCTCGGCATCTTCACGCCGCGCGACTCCGCAATCGCCTTCACCATGAAGTTCGGCGCATTGCCGATGTAGCTGTTCGCGCCCATGAACACCGCGCCCGCGGAAATCGCGGCGAGCGTCGACGCGCCCGTCGTCATCAGCGCCTGCGCGTCGCCGCCCGCGAGGTTGAAGAACACCAGATAGGTCGGCGCATTGTCGAGGAACGACGACAGCAGGCCCGTCGCCCAGAAGTACATCGCATCGACCGGCTTGCCGTCCGGCCCCGTGACGAGATGGACGATCTGCGCAAACGCGCCGTCCGCGCCCGCGCGCAGGATCACGATCACCGGCGCGATCGTCACGAAGATCCCGGCAAACAGCTTCGCGACCTCCTCGATCGGCGCCCAGTTGAACGCATTGCCTTCACGCGCGGAACGCGGCGTCAATGCAAGCGACGCGAGCGTCACGCCCGCGAGCGCGACGTCGCGCACGAGGTTCTGCAACGCCACGTGCGTGCCCCACACGTCGAACGTGATGCCCGGCTTCCAGACGCCGCTCATCAGCACGAGCGCGATCACGGCCGCGAGCAGCACGAAGTTGATCTTGCCGTCGATCGACAGCGCCGCGCCGTCGGGTGTCGGGTCGAGCGCGGCCGGCCGCTCCTCGCCGCCCTTCCGGTAGAAGTACGTATCGAGCACGAAGAACAGCGTCAGCAGCACGACGCAGATGAACAGCATCGGCAACGCGAGATGCGTGGTGGTCCAGAAGAAGCTCACGCCGTTCAGGAAACCGAGGAACAGCGGCGGATCGCCGAGCGGCGACAGCGAACCGCCCGCGTTCGCGACGAGGAAGATGAAGAAGATCACGACGTGCACGACATGCTTGCGGTTGTCGTTCGCGCGCAGGAGCGGCCGGATCAGCAGCATCGCGGCACCCGTCGTGCCCATCACGCTCGCGAGCAGCGTGCCGAGCGCGAGGATCGCGGTGTTCAGCTTCGGCGAGCCGTGCAGGTTGCCGTTCACGCAGATGCCGCCCGCAACCGTATAAAGCGCGGTGAGCAGCACGATGAACGGAATGTATTCCTCGAGCAGCGCATGCACGAGCGTGCCGAACGCGGTGCCGGCACCGAACGCGAACGCGAACGGAACCAGGAATACGACCGCCCAGCCGGCGGCGATCTTGCCGAAGTGGTGATGCCAGAACACGGGCGCGACGAGCGGGAACAATGCGATCGACAGCAGGATCCCGGCGAACGGGATGCCCCAGAGTGCGGACAGCGTGGCGCCGTCGAGCGTGGCGGCCGATGCAAGCGCGGGAGCCGCGCCAAGCGCGATTCCCGACGCCATGCCCGCCCAGGCGGCATGTCGTTTCATGCAGAACTTCCTTGTTCGAGTGGTAGAGGATGCAGCGGGTGCGTCATGCGCCCCGTACGATGATCACGTGCACGCGGTACGGGCCGTGCGCACCCAGTACTATGGTCTGCTCGATGTCGCCCGTGCGCGACGGGCCCGACACGAAATTGACCGCGCGCGGCAATTCGCCGCGCTCCGTGCGAATCAGCGCGAACGCGTCTTCATGCCCGGCAACGATCCGCGAAGCCGGTACGATTGCGATGTGTGTTTCCGGCAACAGGCCGGCCGACGCATAGGTGTCGGGGCCGGACAGCAGCACCAGCGAACCCGTTTCGGCGGTCGCGCAAAAACAGCCGGTGAGGCCGACGAGATCGCCGTCGCGCGGCTTGCGGCATTCGACCGACAGGCCGGCGCCGGCCCAGTCGAAATCGGCCAGCGTGCGCCAGGCGACAGCCTGCGTCGGCAGGCCTTGAGCGGCAAGATAGCGGGCGGCGGCGGCGGGCGCGTCGGCCAGCGTCGCGACTTCGTCGATCGTGGTCGACAGGCGCGCCGCTTCGTCGACGAAGGCGGCGACGAGGTCGGCCGGCGCCGGCGGGCGCGGACCCTGCGGATGCCGTGCGAGGTAGTCGGTGACGCCGTCGCGCTCTGCTGCGTCGGGTTCGGCCGCGCGCCCCTGCGCCGCGCGGATGCGCGCGAGGATCTGGCGACGGGCAGCGGAAGTGTCCATGAACGGTCCTCGTGACGTTGGCGTGCAATACCGTCCGATTATACCGGCCACCCCTGCCGCCACGCACCTTCGGCCGAACGGCCGGTGCTTACTTCGACGCGTCTTCCTCGACCGGCTGCGCGATGCCGAACACCTGGCGCAGGTACGCGAGATACGCCTTGTCGTCGCACATGCTCTTGCCCGGCGAATCCGACAGCTTCGCGACCGGCTGGCCGTTGCAGCGGACCATCTTGATCACGATCTGCAGCGGCACGTAGCCGAGATCGTTGGTGAGGTTCGTGCCGACGCCGAACGCAAGCTTGCAGCGACCGCGGAACCGTTCGTACAACTGCATGACCTTCGGGATGTCGAGCGCGTCCGAGAACACGAGCACCTTGGTGCGCGGATCGCAGCGGTTCGCCTCGTAGTGGCGCAGCATCCGCTCGCCCCAGTCGAACGGATCGCCCGAATCGTGGCGCGCGCCGTCGAACAGCTTGCAGAAGTACATGTCGAAGTCGTTCAGGAACGCATCCATTCCGTAGACGTCCGACAGCGCGATCCCGAGGTCGCCGCGGTATTCCTTCGCCCACATCTCGAAGCCGTAGATCTGCGAATCGCGCAGCCGCGGGCCGAGCGCCTGGCACGCCTGCAGGTACTCGTGCGCCATCGTGCCGAGCGGCGTGATGTCGTGCTTCATCGCGTACAGCACGTTGCTCGTGCCCGCGAACTGCGGGCCGAGCCCGTCGCGCAGCGTGAGCGCGACTTCCTCGTGCCAGACCTTCGAGAAGCGCCGGCGCGTGCCGTAGTCGGCGATCTTGCAGTCGGCGAACTCGGGCTTCGCGCCGAGCAGCGTGATCTTCTCGCGCAGCCGCTCGCGGCCCTCGCGATAGTCGGGCTCGCGCTGCGTGTTGCGGAAATAGACTTCGTTGACGATCGCGAGCACCGGGATCTCGAACAGGATCGTGTGCAGCCACGGCCCCTCGATCACGATGTCGATCTCGCCATGGCCCCTCGGCGACGGCGTGATCGAGATGTATTTCTCGTTCAGATGGAACAGCGCGAGGAAGTCGACGAAATCGCTCTTGATGAAGCGCATCCGCCGCAGGTAGTCGAGTTCGACGTCCGAAAAGCGCAGCGCGCACAGGCCGCGCACCTCGTCGCGGATCTCGTCGATGTACGGCACGAGATCGACGCCCGGCGTACGGCACCGGAAACGGTATTCGACGCTTGCGGCGGGAAAGTGATGCAGGACGACCTGCATCATCGTGAACTTGTAGAGATCCGTGTCGAGCAGCGAAGTGATGATCATGATTACGGCACCGCCAATATCGTGACAGGGCCCCGGCGCACCGCGCGCCGCCCGGTCTGCCGGTCATGTTACCCGAATGCGGGCCCGACCATCGCGAAACCGCCCGCCGCCCTGCCCCGTCGCGCCGGCGCCCGTGTGCGGGGATGGGCTTTGCCCACCCCATAAACTAATCACGAAACGATATAAGCCGGATAGCCGACCACGCCATGCGGGTTTTGCGCTTCAGTTACAATGCCGCTTTTGGCGCAAACGCCACCCCATATATACCGCCAAGCAGGAGCGTTTTAATGACTCACGTTGTGACCGAAGGCTGCATCAAGTGCAAATACACGGATTGCGTGGATGTGTGCCCGGTGGATTGCTTCCGTGAAGGTCCCAACTTTCTCGCCATCGATCCGGACGAGTGCATCGACTGCGCCGTGTGCGTGGCCGAGTGCCCGACCAATGCGATCTATGCCGAAGAAGACGTTCCGGGCGACCAGCAGCAGTTCACCGAGCTGAACGCCGAGCTGGCAAAGGGCTGGCCGTCGATCACGAAGACCAAGCCGGCCCCGGCCGACGCGGACGAGTGGAAGGACGTGCAGGAGAAGCTGCACCTGCTCGAGCGCTGATCGCGCCGCGCGCCGCGCGCCGCATAAAATTTTTGTGTGCCGCGGCCCAAAAGTGTTGACAGGTTAGCGAACACTCCATACAATCTCGTTTCTCTGCTGTTGTTGTTTGTTCCCCGATAGCTCAGTCGGTAGAGCGCCGGACTGTTAATCCGTAGGTCCCTGGTTCGAGCCCAGGTCGGGGAGCCAAAAACACACAAGCCCGTTGAAAGTGGACGGGTTTTTTGTTGGAAACAACGCACGCAGATATACCGATTTATTCCCCGATAGCTCAGTCGGTAGAGCGCCGGACTGTTAATCCGTAGGTCCCTGGTTCGAGCCCAGGTCGGGGAGCCAGACAGCGAAAGGCCCGTCATTCGACGGGCCTTTTGTTTTTCCGGCCGCCCTCTCGCGTTCCGCCTTTCATCGCCCGGTCACGCGCATGCTAGAGTCTCTGTCCCGCATTCGCATCCGGTTCCGTCGATGAAGCATCGCCTCCTCCGTTCCGCCCCGTTCGCCCTCCTGCTCTCCGCCTTCACCGCGGCACCGCTCGCGCACGCGGAGGAAGTCGGCAGCGTCAACACCCATTTCCGCGTCACGGGCTCCGACCGCGTGGTCGTCGAGGCGTATGACGATCCGGTCGTGAACGGCGTGACCTGCTACGTGTCTCGCGCGCGCACCGGCGGGATCAAGGGCACGCTCGGCGTCGCCGAGGATCCGAGCGAAGCGTCGATCGCCTGCCGGCAGGTCGGCCCGATCAGCTTCAAGGAACCGCTCAAGCAGCAGACCGACGTGTTCAGCGAACGCATGTCGTTCATCTTCAAGACGCTGCATGTCGTGCGCGTCGTCGACAAGAAGCGCAACACGATCGTCTACCTGACCTACAGCGACCGCATCGTCAGCGGCAGCCCGAAGAACGCGGTCACCGCGGTGCCGATGCCGGCCGGCACTACGATTCCGGTCAAGTAACACGCACACCGGCCGGGCGCGCGAGCGATACACTGTCGGTTCGACCGCTCCCGCGCCCGATCATGTCCGCCGCCCACCTTCCGGATTCCGCACGCTACTGGCGCACGCCGCTGCTGCCGGAGGCGGATCTCGTCACGGCGACCTATCGCGACCACACGTTCGCGCCGCACTGGCACGACGCGTACACGATCCCCGTGATTCTCGAAGGCGCAGAACGCTTCACCTATCGCGGCAACGGCTATGTCGCCGAAACGGGCAGCGTGCCCGTGATCAATCCCGGCGAAGTGCATACGGGGTCGCGCGCAGCCGACGAAGGCTGGTGCTATCGCGTCAGCTACATGCCCGTCGAATTCATCCGCGAACTCACGAGTGCGATCGCCGGCCGCCAGCAGGACGCGCCGTGGTTCGCCCCCGACGTGATTCACGATGCCGATCTCGCAGCCCGGCTCACGCTCGCGCACCGGATGATGGAAGCCGGCAGCGACCGCGCGCTGTCTTCGAATGCGCATGCGCCGGGGCAAGCGGCCGACGACCCGGCCAACACCGCATCGCGCATCTACGATCCGCTCGCCGCCGAAACGGCGATGCTCGACGCGCTGTCGACGCTGATCGTGCGTCACGCCGACGCGCTGCCGCGACCGGCGCCGCTCGCGTCCGACGAACCGCGCGTCGAGGCGATGCGCGAGCGGCTCGCCGCCGACCTGATGGCCACGGTAACGCTCGACGACGTCGCGCAGGCGGCCGGCCTGTCGCCGTTCCACGCAGCACGCCTGTTCACGCGCACGACCGGCATGCCGCCGCATGCGTGGCGCAACCAGCTGCGGCTGCAACGTGCGCTCGCGCCGCTGCGCGCGGGCGTACCCGTCGCCGACGTCGCCGCAGCCAGCGGCTTCGTCGACCAGAGCCACTTCACGCGGCATTTCAAACGGATGTTCGGCGTGCCGCCCGGCCGCTGGCAGGCGAGCTGACCCGCGGCGCCCCGCGGCCGGCAACCGCGACGCACCCCGCGCCGGCCGGCACGCGAGCCCCGCCCCCGATTCCGCGAGCGCAAGAACATACAAGCCGGCCCGCCACCGGCTCGCTATCCTCCAATTCATGGAGAAGCGCTCTTTGAACCCGACACCCGCATCGCCCCCGCGCCGCCCGCTCAACGAGTGGCTCGACGGCGCGCGCGACACGATTCCGATGATGATCGGCGCAGCACCGTTCGGCGTGATTTTCGGCACGCTCGTCGGCGGCGGCCCGCTCGCCGCATGGCACGGCGCACTGATGTCGCTCGCCGTGTTCGCGGGCTCCGCGCAGTTCATCGCGCTCGGCCTGATCGCCGGCAGCGCGAGCTTCGTCGTCGTGCTCGCGACGACCCTGATCGTGAACCTGCGCCACCTGCTGTACAGCGCGACGCTCGCGCCCTATGTCGCGCATCTGCCGCTGCGCTGGCGCGCAACGCTCGGCGCGCTGATGACCGACGAGGTGTTCGCGGTCGCCTATGCGCACTACCGGCACTTCCCGCCCGGCGCGATCGGCCCCCACTACTTTTTCGGCTCCGGGCTCGCGATGTACCTGAACTGGCAGGTCTGGACGCTCGCGGGCATCGGCTTCGGCGCGGCGTTCCCGGGCCTGCAGTCGCTCGGCCTCGATTTCGCGATGGCGGCCACCTTCATTGCGATCGTCGTCCCGCAGCTGGGCACGCTGCGCTATTTCGCGGCGGCCGCGACGGCCGGCACGCTCGCGTACTTCTGGCAGGGCTGGCCGTACAAGCTCGGGCTGCTCGGCGCGGTCGCCGCCGGCGTCGCGATCGGCGTTGCGCTCACGCTGCTGCATGAACGCACGCGTGCCGGCTCGCGCAGGGAGGCTGCATCGTGAGCTATGCGCTGCTGATCCTGGGGATGGCCGTCATCACGTACGCGATCCGCTCGACGCTGTTCCTGTTCGGCGAGCGGCTGACGTTCCCCCCGCTCGTGCGGACCGCGCTCGGCTTCGTGCCGGTCACCGTCCTGACCGCGATCATCGTGCCGATGGCCGTCTCGCCGCACGGCGGCACGGCCGAGCTGACCTGGCGCAATCCGCAGCTCGTCGGCGCGCTCGCCGCCGTGCTCGTGTCGGCGGCAACCCGCCGCCCGCTCGTGACGATCGCGGCCGGGCTCGTGGTGTTCTTCTTCTGGCAAGGGGTCGTGATCCCGCACTGGCTGCCCGCCTGAGCACACGCTCTACCGCGCGCGCTCAAGTTTCCGCCCGGCGCGCCGATATAGGGAATGAAGACCCGCCACCGGCCTCGGCGCGCACCGGTCAGTCGACACGGCGCCCGCCCCGGTGCGCCGTGCCGGCCGTCGGCTTGCGCGGGCCGCCATCGAGACGATTCATGGGCCAGATCACCCTTTCCCTCAAGGACGACACGCTCGAGTCCCTGCGCAAGGACTACGACGCATTCGTGCGCGTGTCGCTGAAACTCGACCCGCAGTTCGCAACGCCGTCGTTCGAGGATTTCCTGCGCGCGAAGCTGCTCGACAACATGGTGCCGCTGACCGAGCACGCGGTGCAGCGGATGCTGCAGGGCGGCCAGTACGCGTGGGCCAAGCGCACGCTCGACAAGGAATTTCCGGACGTCGTCGCGATCCTGATGCGGCAGGCCGGCGAATTCGGCTTCGGCTTTGCGTCGCGCTCCGAATGGACCCCCGACGAACTCGCGAAAGCGTGCCGCGACTGGGCGAAGGCGATCGTCGCCGAAGCGCAGGGCGACCCGTCGCTGATCGATCCGCTCGCATCGCAGATCAAGGGCGCGGCGCAAGACATCCAGACGCTCGAGGAACTGATGCAGACGCCCGCGTGGCGGCTCGCGGAATCGTTGCGGCAGCGGATCTACGAGGCCAAGCTCGCGTGCGAGATGAGCGTCGGCAGCACCGCGCGCGACAAGCTCGGCGAACTGCGCGGGCTGCTGCGCCTCGGGCTCGCGCACGGGTCGTTCCAGAAGCAGGAAGCGCAGCAGATCATGGAATACCTGCGGCTGCTGAAACCGGAGATCTTCGTCGAGGAACCGTACGACGTCTTCGCGCGGCTCGCTGCATGGCTGCGCAGCGTATTCACACCTGCGGCGGTGCGACCGGCCCAGGGGCAGGGACAAGGGCAAGGACAGCGCCGGCCGTGACCGCACGCCCGTTCCGCTGACAACACGACGCGATGAAAAAGGCCCGGTTCGCGCAAAGCGAACCGGGCCTTTTGACAACCGCCGTCGCAACACCGCTTCCGGCGAACATCGCGACGGCGCCGGGCACCCGCTTACTGCGTGGCGCCCTGGGCCGATGCACCGCCCTCCGCGCCGACCGAGGCGCCGCCTTCGGTCGCTTCGCCGGCCTTCGCCTTGGCCGAACCGGCATGGCCCTTGGCCGACTTCGCGGCATGCTTCGTGTGCTTCTTGGCCGAATGGACGGTCGACGTCGCCGAATCCTTCGCGCCGTCGGCGGCCGCGCCGACCGCATCGGTCGCACCGCCGGCCGCATTGCCCGACGCGTTCGCGCCGGCACCGCCCTGCACGCCTGCGCCGACACCTGCCGCCGGAGCTTGCGCCTGCACGCCGGCACCGGCTGCACCCTGCGCCGCCGTACCCGTCTGGGCAAACGCGGCCGAAGTGGCGAACGCCGTCAGCGCGGCACCGATCAGCATCGTACGAATCTTGGACATGGCAATTCTCCTCAAGAGTTGTGAGCCCGGACCGCAGCGATGCGGCCCGTCGCGTCCCTGCCGCAACACGCAGCAGGTACGACAGAAGACCCGCCGCCCGCACGGCCGGTTCGTCGATTTCTCAGACTGTTACCCACCATTGCATTTGCTGACGAATCGCTCACAGTCCTTAACAACTGCCCGCAGCAGCGGCCCGCGCTCGCGTGCCGGGCCGCGGTGCCGTATGATGCGGAGCGTTTCCTCCCGCGCCTTGCGCACCTTCTTCGTCATGCCCAACCTGGATTTCACGCTGACCGGCGAATACGTCGAGCTGCACAACCTTCTCAAGATCACCGGCCTCGCGGACAGCGGCGGCACCGCGAAGCTGATCGTCGCGTCCGGCGCGGTGAAAGTCGACGGCGCGGTCGAGCTGCGCAAGACCTGCAAGATCCGCGCGGGCCAGGTCGTGCTGCTTGGCGACACGCGCATCGCGGTGCGCGAGGCCTAGCACTCGCGTCGTTCCCCCTGTCCGCGACATGGCCATCGGCGCACGCGTTCGACACGGTTTGAATAAAGCCGTAAGCTAAGCGTCTCTCAAAATAAATACATACAGCGCGGGCCCGCACCCGCGCGAGCGCCCATTCCATGTCGCATTCCGGTCTTACGCGGACGGTCGCTGCGCCGCCGTCGCTATCCAGTCACGCCGCCGATACCGCGCGCCTCGCCGCGCCGCTCGCGATCGCGCAACTTTCGCAGATGGCGATGAGCGTCACCGACACGGTGCTGCTCGGTTCGCTCGGCCCCGATTCGCTCGCGGCGGGCGGGCTCGGCGCGAACTTCTTCTTCGTCATCGTGACCATCCTGCAAGGCGTGCTGTCGTCGGTCAGCGTGAGCGTCGCGCATGCGCGCGGCGCGCAGGCCGAGCACCGCGTGCCGCACATCTACTGGACCGGCTTCGCACTGTCCGTGCTGCTCGCGATTCCGGCGATCGTCGCGCTGTCGCTGTCCGAAACGATCCTGCTGATGTTCCACGAGCCGCCGCTGCTCGCGCATCACGTCGGCGAATACACGGGGATCCTGCGCTACGCGGCGCTCGGCAGCCTGATCGGCGTCGGGCTGATGCGTGCATTCCTGCCGGCGATCGGCGCCGCAAAGCGGCTGCTGTGGGTGTCGATCGGCGGCGTCGGCGTCAACGGCGTGCTGAACTACGGGCTGATCCACGGCGCATTCGGGCTGCCGCGCCTCGGCTTTCTCGGTTCGGCGGTCGCGACGACGATCACGATCTGGCTCACCGCGCTCGCACTCATCTGGCTGCTGCACGGCCGGCAGCGCTTCCGCCATTTCGTGACTGCGTCGCGCCCGAAGCTGCCCATGATGGGCGAACTGATCGGCATCGGCTGGCCTGTCGCGATCACGTACGGGGTCGAATCGACGCTGTTCCTCGCCACCGGCCTCACGGTCGGCGTGCTGGGCGCGACGTCGCTCGCCGCGCACCAGATCGCGCTGAACGTCGCGTCGGTGTCGTTCATGGTGCCGCTCGCGATCGGCCAGGCCGCCAACGTGCGCGTCGGCTACTGGGTCGGTGCGGGCTCACCCGTCGCCGCACGGCACGCGGGCTTCGTCGCACTCGCGCTCGGCGTCGCGTTCATGTCGCTGTCGGGCGTCGTGATGATCGTCGCGCCGCATACGATCGTCGGCCTGTACCTGCACCTCGACGACCCGGCCAACGCGGCCACGGTGTCGCTCGGCGCGTCGCTGCTCGGCATCGCCGCGGTGTTCCAGATCGTCGACGGGATGCAGACCGTCGCGTCGGGTGCGCTGCGCGGCCTGAAGGACACGCGCATTCCGATGCTCGCCGCAACCTTCGGCTACTGGGGCATCGGCTTTCCGACCGGCTACTGGTTCGCGTTCCACGCGGGCCTCGGCGCGCGCGGCCTGTGGTGGGGGCTCGCGGCCGGCCTCGCGAGCGTCGCCGCGCTGATGGCATGGCGCTTTCACCGCAAGACCGCGTCGCTCATTGCGGCGGCGCACTAGGCGCGACACGACGCGAAATCGCGGCCGGCGCTATGCTTGTCGGTTGAACACCTCGAGACGCCGCGCGAGCGGCGCGACTGCCTCACGATACGTCTGATGCCGCGCGACGACGCGCGGCCTTTCCCCTTTCCAGGAGGAGTGCATCATGAACGAAGCAGTTCGGATGGAACGCGATACGTTCGGCGAAATCGCCGTGCCGGCCGACCGACTTTGGGGCGCGCAAACCGAGCGCTCGCTGCAGAATTTCCGGATCTCGACCGAGAAGCAGTCGCCCGAGCTGATCCACGCGCTGGCGATCGTCAAGCGCGCCGCGGCAGCCGTGAACCAGTCGCTCGGCGTGCTCGCCGACGACAAGGCGCGCGCGATCATCGACGCGGCCGACGAGATCATCGCCGGCAAGCATCCGCGCGAATTCCCGCTCGCGGTGTGGCAGACGGGCTCCGGCACGCAGACCAACATGAACCTCAACGAGGTGATTGCGAACCGCGCGAGCGAGCTGATGGGCGGCGAGCGCGGCGAAGCGCGCAAGGTGCATCCGAACGACGACGTGAACCGCGGCCAGTCGTCGAACGACGTGTTCCCGACCGCGATGCACGTCGCGGCCGCGTACGCGATCGTCAACCACCTGCTGCCGGCGCTGCGCACGCTGCGCACGACGCTCGACGCGAAGTCGAAGGCGTTCGCCGACATCGTGAAGATCGGCCGCACGCACCTGCAGGACGCGACGCCGCTCACGCTCGGCCAGGAATTTTCCGGCTACGTCGCGCAGCTCGACCAGAGCATCCGTCACGTCGAATCGGCGCTGCCGCACCTGTACGAGCTCGCGCTCGGCGGCACTGCGGTCGGCACCGGGCTGAATGCGCATCCGGAGTTCGCAGTGCGTGTCGCCGACGAAATCGGCCGGCTCGCGAAGCTGCCGTTCGTGACGGCGCCGAGCAAGTTCGAGGTGATGGCGGCCGCCGACGCGCTGGTGTTCGCGCACGGTGCACTGAAGACGGTTGCGGCCGGCCTGATGAAGATCGCCAACGACGTGCGCTGGCTCGCGAGCGGGCCGCGCTGCGGGCTCGGCGAACTGTCGATTCCGGAGAACGAGCCGGGCAGCTCGATCATGCCGGGCAAGGTGAACCCGACGCAGTCGGAAGCCGTGACGATGCTGTGCTGCCAGGTGTTCGGCAACGACGTCGCGGTCAACGTCGGCGGCGCGAGCGGCAATTTCGAACTGAACGTGTTCCGGCCGATGATCGCGCACAACGTGCTGCAGTCGGTGCGGCTGCTCGCCGACGGCGCGCAGAGCTTCAACGATCACTGTGCGGTCGGCATCGAGCCGAACCGTTCGCGGATCGACCTGCTGCTGAACGAATCGCTGATGCTCGTGACGGCGCTCAATCCGCACATCGGCTACGACAAGTCCGCCCAGATTGCGAAGAAGGCGCACAAGGAAGGCACGACGCTGAAAGCGGCCGCACTCGCGCTCGGCTATCTGACCGAGGCGGAATTCGATGCGTGGGTACGCCCCGAACAGATGATCGGGACGCAGTAAAGGCAGGACAGCGGGCGCGGCGCGTCGAGCGCGGCGCCCGTCGCGGTCAGACCGCGCCCTTCGCGACCTCTTCCGGTTTCATCTCGACGATCTTGTCGAGCGCGGCCCGCACGTCGGCCGCATATTTCGCGAGCACCTTCTGCTCGTCGGTCTCGGGCACGAACGGCGGCACCGGCACCGGGTTGCCGTTCTCGTCGACCGCGACGAACACGACCAGGCAATCGGTCGTCTGGCGCAGCACGCCGCCCTTCGGATCGCCGGCGTGCACGGACACATGGATGTGCATGCTGGTGCGGCCCGTCGCCACGACGCGCGCCTTCAACTCGACCAGATTGCCGACGAGGATCGGACGCTGGAAACGGATGTTGCCGACGCTGACCGTCACGCAATAGCGGCTCGACCAGACGGCCGCGCACGCATACGCGACCTCGTCGATCCACTTCATCAGCGCGCCGCCATGCACCTTGCCGCCGAAGTTCACGGACGAAGGCTCGGCAAGGAAGCGGAATACGGTTTCGGTGCGGTCGAGGGCGGCCGGCACGGGGGACGGTTGGGACATCGTTCTGGCTCCAGGCGGCAGGGGCGCTGTAATCGGGCCATTATACGTTGCACTGCGGCAACGCGTCGCGGCAAACCCCGTGTGGCGCGGCTGTGGCGGCCATGCCCGACACGCCCGCTGACCGGCTCCGATCAGCGGCGCACCGTGATGCCCTGGTCGATCGTCCCGTACATCTCGATACTGCCGCCCTGCCCGCCGGTGGCGCCCGCGCCGCCCTGCGCACAGGCCGCGCAGACGAGCGCGGCTGCCAATACACAGAAAATCGTCTTCATCGTTGCATCGTGTCCCGTGCGGCGGCCCGCTGCCGCCGCGTCAGGCCATTCTACGCGCGCCCTGCAACGGGCCGCAGTCCGGCCCGCCGCCGAGACGGCATCGCTGCATCCGACATTTCATCCGGAAGCGAAACATCGAATGCCCGCACCGACTACACTGCCAATCATCCGGGCTGACGAGACACGACGATGACCGACCAAGACGACCACCACTTTCCGGGCCTGAGCCGCATCGGCGCACTGATCGCCGATCCCGGGCGCGCCGCGATGCTGTGGGTGCTGATGGACGGCAGCGCACGGCCGGCCGGCGAATTGACGATGATCGCGGGGCTGTCGCCGTCCGCGGCCAGCGCACACCTCGCGCGCCTGACCGAAGGCGGCCTGCTCGCCCTCGACGTGCGCGGCCGGCACCGCTATTACCGCATCGCGTCGGCCGACATCGCGGCGTCGCTCGAAGCGCTCGCGAACGTCGCCCGCGCAGCCGCACCGCACCGCCCGGTTCCGCCGCCGTCGCGCACGGTCCCGGCCGAACTGCGCTACGCGCGCACCTGCTACGACCACATGGCCGGCGAACTTGCGGTGCGCATTTTCGACGGGCTCACCGCGCGCGGCTGGCTGCTCGCGGACGGCGACGCGATCGAAGCCACCGAGCTGGGCACGCAGGCCCTTGCGCAATGGGGCATCGACGTCGCGCAGCAGCGCACGCGCCGGCGCCGCTTCGCGTGCGGCTGCCTCGACTGGAGCGAGCGGCGCTCGCATCTCGGCGGCGCGCTCGGCGCGGCGCTACTCGAGAGCTTCTGTGAAAACGGCTGGATCGAGCGCTCCGCGCGGCCGCGCGTGCTGCGCGTCACGGTGCCCGGCCAGCAGGTTTTCGAAGGGTGGCTTACGTCCGCTTGACGCCTGCATTGCGTCTCTACGACAACGGCACGCGATGGACAGGTTTTGTTACATCGCGTGCCATCCGACTTACAAAACACCGAGCATTGAAACAGGCCAAGCGGATATTGTGAATTCAACGGCACGAATCGACGCGCCGCGACAACGACGATCACGCTCACCATGGCCACCCAGTTCACGCTCAAGCGAACCGCCCGCTGCACGCTGCTCGCGTTCGCCGCGCTTGCGGCACTACCGCCCGCATTCGCGCAATCGGCCGCGGCCCCTCAGTACGCGGCCGCTGCACGGCAACCGGGCGGCGACCCGCCCAGCCGCGTCGCGCGGCTCAACTACCTGTCGGGTGCCGTCACGACCGAACCGGCCGGCAGCGATACGTGGTCGTATGCGGCCGTGAACCGGCCGCTCACGACCGGCGACCAGCTCTGGAACGATGCCGGCGCGCGCTCGGAACTGCACATCGGCTCGTCCGCGGTGCGGCTCGGCGAATCGACGAGCCTGTCGGTACTCAATCTCGACGACACGACGACGCAGTTGAAAGTCGGCCTCGGCACCGTCTCGACGCACGTGCGCGCCCTGCCTGCCGGCGGATCGTACGAAATCGATACGCCGAACCTCGCGCTCGGCATCACGGGCCCCGGCGACTATCGCGTCGACGTCGCGCCGAACGGCGCGAGCACGACCGTGACGGTACGCAGCGGCAGCGCGACCGTGTACGGCAGCAACGGGCAGTACCCGCTGTCGCCCGGGCAGCAGGTCGTGTTCACGGGCACCGACCTGCAGGTCGCGCAGCAATCGGCGGCGCCGGGCCCCGACCCGCTCGACCAATGGGCCGCCAGCCGCGACGCGGCCGAAGAGCGCTCGGTGTCGGCCCGCTACGTGTCGCGTGACGTGCCCGGTTACCAGGATCTCGACGCGAACGGCACGTGGCGCGAAACCCCGAATTACGGCTCGGTCTGGGTGCCGAACGACACGCCGGCCGACTGGGCGCCGTATCACGACGGTCACTGGATCTGGCAGGCGCCGTGGGGCTGGACCTGGGTCGACGACCAACCGTGGGGCTTCGCGCCGTATCACTACGGCCGCTGGGCCTACGTGGACGATAGCTGGGCATGGGTGCCGGGCCCGATGGTCGTCAGCCAGCCGCCCGTCTATGCACCGGCGCTCGTCGCGTTCGTGGGTGGTGGCGGCGGTCCCGACTGGAGCGTCGCGCTCACGGTCGGCGGCGTCGCCGCGGCCGGTTGCGCGTGGTTCGCGCTCGGCCCCGGCGAACCGTGGCACCCGGGCTGGGGCGGCTGGAGTCCGCATTACTACGACCGCGTCAATCGCAACATCGTGGTGAACAACGTCAACGTGAACAAGACCGTGAACGTGACGAACATCACCAACATCACCAACGTCAACAAGACGTACGTGAACTTCCGCGCACCGCACGCGATCACGGCCGTCCCAGCCTCCGCGTTCGTGCATGGCCAGCCGGTCGCGCACTTCTCGCAGCACGTCGATCCGCAGCAATGGCGCAACGCGCACGTCACGCCGGGCACGCCCGGCATCGCTCCGGTACGCCAGAGCTTTACCGGCGGGCTGCGCAACGCCAGCTACCGTCCGCCGGCGGCGATCGCGCAGCACCCGTATGTCGCGACGCGCAACCCCGCCGTGCCGGCCGCGTATCGCGACCAGGCCGCTGCCCGCCTCGCGCACCAGGGCGGACGCGTGCCGGGCGCCGGCGCACCTGTCGTGAAGACGAGCGTGCCGGCCGACTACCGGGCACGCCCGGTTCGCGTGCCGGGCAATCCCGGCGGCGGCGCGTGGGCGATGCACAACGTGCAGCTCGTGAATCCGCACGGCCCCGTCGTGCAGCCGTCGCGCGCGCCGCGCGAAGGTCAGCCGGCCGCCGTGCAGGCCGGGCGGCCGGGTGCACCGGTGCCGGGCGTGCCGAATGCCGGACGGCCGGCGAACGGCGAAAACCCCGGCGCGCCGCGTTTCGCCAACGGCGGCTTGCCTCAGGCCCCCGGCAACCCGATGCCGCATCAGGCATTCGCGCCAGGCAACGGCGTCCCGCATCCGCCGGTAGCGAACAACATGCCGTCGGGCATCGGCAACGCGCACGCAGCCGACGCGCCGTCACCCGCATGGATGCAGCCGCACACGCCGATGGAACGTCAGCGCCCCGCCCCGCCGACCGCGCTGCACGCGGCAGGCCAGAATGCGCTGCCGCCCGTGCGCAGCGCGGCCGTGCCGCATCCGGGCGGCGTAGCGGCTCAAGAAGGCATGCCGCCCGGCGGCCGGAACGAAGCGCCGCGCGCGCTGCCGCAACCGAGGATCGACAACACGGCGCAGCTTTCGCAGCCGCGTCCGCGCCCCGATTTCCAGACACCGGCCCAGCACGCGCAACCGCAACCGGAACGAGCCATCCCGGCGCAGCCGCCGCATCCCGACTTCGCGCAACCGGCGCCGCATCGCGATGTCGCTCCGCCGCGCGTGAACGAGTACCGCCCGCCGGCCCCCGCCGTGCACGACATGCCGCGTCCGCAACCGCAGATGCCGCGTACGGAACCTCGGCCACAACCCGCGCCACGTATGGAGCCGCGACCGCAACCGGCACCCCGTATGGAACCGCGCCCGTCGATGCCCGCCCCTCGCATGGAACCGCGGCCGCAACCGGCGCCGCACGTCGAGGCGCCGCACCCGGGCAACTCGCCGCCGCCAGGCGGTCACGATGAGCGGCATCGCCAGTAAGTGCCGCAAATGTGAAACAAAAAGGCCCGCCCGGTATCAGCCGGTCGGGCCTTTTTTATCGGGGTGCGGATCGATGAAACCGCACGCCCCGGGCGTGCGCTCAGACCGCCATCGGCGCGGTCAGCGGCTCATGGTGACGGTAGCCGACCAGCGAGAAATCGGACGGCTCGATCTGCTCCAGCCATTCGGGCGCATAGATGCCCGTCTTCGCGTAGTCGGGCACGCGCTCGGCAATCTCGAGCTGCGGGCTTTCGTACGGCTCGCGCGTGAGCTGCTGTTGCAGCATGTCGAGCTGGTTCTCGTAGATGTGCGCGTCGCCGATGAAATACGTGAACCAGCGCGGCGTGTAGCCCGTCAGCCGGCCAACGAGCGCCAGCAGCGCGGCCCCTTCCGTCAGGTTGAACGGCGTGCCGAGGCCGACGTCATTGCTGCGGATATACAGGCACAGCGAGATTTCGCGCTTCGTTGCGTTCGGCAGGAACTGGTACAGCAGATGGCATGCGGGCAGCGCGATCTGGTCGAGCACGGCCGGATTCCACGCGTGAAACAGAATGCGACGGTCGGACGGGTTCTCCATGATCGTGTCCAGGCACTGGCGCAACTGGTCGATCGCCTTGTACAGCAGTACCTTCGGCGCACCGTCTTCGTCGAAACGGGTGACGATCCGGTAGCCGCGGCGCGTCGCATCGGCGATCTGCGCGTCGGCACCCGCGTCGAGCACCTTGTAGCCCGGCCACTGGCGCCATTGCACGCCGTACACGTCGCCGAGATCGTCGACGCCCTGGCGATACGGGTTCGCGAGCCACTGCGCGTTCTCGTTCGCGTTCGCATCCCACACCTTGCAGCCGAGCGCACGGAAATCGGCCGCGCTGCGCGACGCGCGCAGGAAGCCGACCAGCTCGCCGATCGCGGACTTGAACGCGAGCTTCTTGGTCGTCACGGCCGGAAAGCCTTGCTGCAGGTCGAAGCGCAGCATCGCGCCCGGCATGCTGATGGTGCGGATCCCCGTGCGATTTTCCTGCCAGGTGCCGGTATCGAGAATGGTACGAACGAGATCGAGATACTGTTTCATGCGGGTTCCTTCGGCCGCGAGGGCGGCCGTACCCGCCAATTTTAGCAAGCGTGGTGAGGAAGCTCCGGCAACGGCGCCGAAAACCCTGCCAGCGTGTCGCCGCGATCGCGCATCCCGTGCGCACACATCAGCCGATAGAGCGTCACGCGCGACACGCCAAGCTCGCGCGCGGCATCCGCGAACCGGCCGCGGTGGCGCAGCAGCGCCTGCTCGATCACCTGCCGTTCGGCCGCTTCCCGCGCCTCCAGCAACGACACGGGCGCGAGCGTCGCGAAGTCGTTCAGCTCGAGATCGGCCGCGGTGATCATCCGGCCCTCCGACATCACGATCGCGCGGCGCACGCGGTTGATCAGTTCGCGCACGTTGCCCGGCCACGAATAGCCGTACAGCGACGCGACCGCGTCAGGGGAAAAACCGCGCAGGCGACGATGCGCATCGCCCTTGAAACGCTCGAGCATGTGCCGCGCGAGCACCTCGATGTCCTTGCCGCGCGCGCGCAGCGGCGGCTCCTCGATCTTCAGCACGCACAGGCGATGGTACAGGTCCTCGCGGAAGCGCCCTTCACGCAACGCCGTCTCCATGTCCACGTGCGTCGCGCAGATCACGCGCACATCGACGGGCACCGACACGTGCGCGCCGAGCCGTTCGATCTTGCCTTCCTGCAGGAAACGCAACAGGCTCGCCTGGCTTTCGAGCGGCAGATCGCCGATCTCGTCGAGAAACAGCGTGCCGCCGTTGGCGGCCTCGACGCGGCCGATCTTGCGCTGGTTCGCACCGGTGAACGCGCCGCGTTCATAGCCGAACAGTTCGGCCTGCAGCAGCGTCGACGGAATCGCGCCGCAATTGATCGCGATGAATGACGCCTGGGCGCGCGACGAACGCTCGTGAATCGCGACCGCCGTCAGCTCCTTGCCGGTGCCCGATTCGCCGGAGATGAACACGGGTGCGTCGGTCGCCGCGACGCGACGGATCGTCCTGAACAGCCCGAGCATCGCGTCGCAGGTGCCGACCATCTCGCCTTCGCTGCGTCCGGCGCCGACGGGCGGCGCGACGGGATCGGTCAGCGCGACCATGCCGTGCGCATGACCGACGGTCTCGACGATCCGCGACGTTTCGTAGGGCATCGTCACGTAGTCGAAGCAATAATCGCGAATGAGATGGCGCAGCGTCGCGTCCTGCAACTGGCCGCGCCGCGTCGCCGCGATCCAGCCGATGTGCTGGATGCTCAGGCAGGTTTCGAGTTCGCGCAGATCCGACGGCTTGAAGCCCGGCGAGAAATCGAGCAGGCCGGCCGTGGCGACACCATGCTGCACGACGCGCCGCACATCGCGCACGGTCTCCGCGAGATCGACGCTCCAGCCGCATTCGTCGAAATGACCGCGCAACGCGTCGTTCGGTTCGCGCGAATAGTAGATCACGTGCCGCTGATCGGCTCCCATATGCTCACCCCGTTCATCAACCGTCTAACGATTGCCGCACACGTCAAGTCACGTGAAAAAGGATCGAATCGGGTCAGCCAGAGGTGGCTCGATTCGCCATGCCGATGCGCGGCAACGACAAAGCCTCGCATGATGGCGCTTATCTCGCGTCCAGTTCTTTTTGATCAAGACAGCTTAGTTATAGGCACCGAATACGACAAACCCGTTTCAGTGCCGATGGCGATGCGGCCCGATCGCTCAACAGGTCGATGCAGGTCAATCATCTGCACATAGCACTTGCGCAGCGAAGGAGCCTTCATCAACACACGGGCCGATTTTCATCCTTGAAGCGCGCCGATTGAATCCGCAGTATTCCCGACCCCCTTCGTTTCAGGCCTGAAACATTTTCAGGCGTTTTCAGCCACAATTCGCAACGCTTGAGCGCGAATCGCAATGGCGACAACGATCCCGGCACGATGGCATGTATTTCGCTGAATACGCAAACGATCGGAGACGGCCATCATGCGCAAACATCTTTTACTTTCTTTCGTGCCGTTGGCGCTTGCGCTCACGGCCGCCGGCCCGCCTGCGCCGGCCCGCGCGGACGAAGCCGCGCAGCCGGATCGCGCCATGCTGCTCGCCGATATCGCGCCGAGCATGCAGCACGGCAACGGGTTCGGCATCGTGACCGTGTCGGCACCGCAACCGCTGCCGGCCGGCAAGGCTTCCGTGACGCTGTGGGACGAGATCCCGCCGCCGCCCCAGTTGCCGATGCCGCTTCCGGTACCGCAACCGGGCGACATGCAGCATGCGATGGAAGGCAATGCTCAGGGCAATACACGTCAGTGAGGCTGCACCGGAAAAATCAATAAGGATGACGTACTGAATTGACGATCGAACCAGGCCGGATGTCATCGGCCGGAACGGCATCGCCGATCTCGCACGCGACACGTTTTTGTGCTCCGTCCCCCGGCGGGCACTCTTTTTATTCGGATCGCCGCCGCGACGCATGACATGACGCGTCGCGGCGCGCAGCGCAGGCAAGCCGATGCGCGTGTGCGCGGAATCCGGCACGCGCCGCCGTTCCGGTAGAATCGGCGCCATTCCGTTTTCCCTGTTCCCAGACCTTCATGACGACGTTGACCCTGATCGTCGCGCGTGCCCGCAACGGCATCATCGGCCGCGACAACCAGTTGCCCTGGAAACTTCCCGAGGATCTCGCATTCTTCAAGCGCACGACGATGGGCGCGCCGATCGTAATGGGCCGCAAGACCCACGAATCGATCGGCCGGCCGCTGCCGGGCCGCCGCAATATCGTCGTCACGCGCGACGCCACGCGCCGCTTCGACGGCTGCGACACGGTCACGTCGCTTGCCGATGCACTGGCGCTGGCCGCGCAAGACGATGTGCCCGAGGCATTCCTGATCGGCGGCGCGCAACTGTATGCGGAAGGCCTCACGCTGGCCGACAAGCTGGTCGTCACCGAGATCGATGCCGACTTCGACGGCGACGCGTCGTTCCCCGCGCCCGACGCCGCACACTGGCAGGAAGTGTCGCGCGATGCGCATCAGGCCGCCGCGCCGAATACGTTCGGCTATGCGTTCGTCGTCTACGCGCGCAAGCGCGGCTGACGCGTTTCGCAGTCACGCACGATGAAAAAAGCCCGACCGGCTTGAGCCGGTCGGGCTTTTTCGCTGGATGGCGGCTGACGCCGCGCGTCGCTTACTGCCCCGCGATCGTCATCTGCTCGATCAGCACCGAGCCCGTTTCCTTCGTACCGCGCACGATCGAATCGGCGCCGATCGCGACGATGTGCCGGAACATTTCCTGCAGCGTGCTCGCGACGGTGATTTCCTCGACCGGATACTGGATCACGCCGTTCTCCACCCAGAAACCCGCCGCGCCGCGCGAATAGTCGCCCGTCACGTAGTTCACGCCCTGCCCCATCAGCTCGGTCAGCAGCAGGCCCGTGCCGAGCTTCTTCAGCATGGCGTCGAAATCGTCTCCGGCCTGCGTGCTCGAGCTGCGCAGCGCGAGGTTGTGCGAACCGCCCGCGTTACCGGTGGTTTGCGTGCCGAGCTTGCGTGCCGAATAGGTCGACAGGAAGTAGCCTTCGACGACACCGTCCTTCACGACGCTGCGCGCGCGCGTACGCACGCCTTCCTCGTCGAACGGTGCGCTGCCCATCGCGCGCGGCACGTGCGGATCCTCGACGACCTGGATGTGCGGTGCGAACACCGGCTTGCCGAGGCTGTCGACGAGGAACGACGTCTTGCGGTACAGCGCGCCGCCGCTCACGGCCTGCACGAATGCGCCGAGCAGGCCCGCCGCGAGCGGCGCCTCGAACAGCACGGGCACCTTGCGGGTGTCGAGACGGCGTGCGCCCATCCGTGCGAGCGCACGCTCGGCCGCGTAACGGCCGACCGCTTCGGGCGCCGCGAGATCGATCGCGCTGCGCTTCGACGAATACCAGTCGTCGCGCTGCATGTGACGGCCGCTGCCCGCGATCGGCGCGCACGCGATGTAGTGGCGCGAGTACGGGTAGCCGGACAGGAAGCCGCGCGACGTCGCGAGCACGAACTGCGAATGCTGCGCCGACACGCTCGCGCCTTCCGAATTGCGGATCTGCGGGCTGACCGCGAAGGCGGCGTCTTCCGCGCGGCGGGCGAGCTCGACGGCCTCGTCGGCCGTCAGCGCCCACGGGTGGTACAGGTCGAGATCGCGCGGGTCGGTTTCGAGCAGTTCGGCCTCGGCGAGACCGGCTGCTTCGTCCTCGGCCGTGAAGCGCGCGATGTTGTACGCGGCGGCGACGGTATCCTTGATCGCGGCCGGCGAGAAATCGGACGTGCTCGCGTTGCCGCGCTTCTTGCCGATGAACACGGTCACGCCGACCATCTTGTCGCGGTTGTGTTCGATCGTTTCGACTTCGCCGCGGCGCACCGACACCGACAGGCCGTCGCCTTCGGAGATTTCGGTCGCGGCGTCCGACGCGCCGAGCGCCTTCGCATGGCGAAGGATGTCCGACGCGATTTCTTTGAGCTGGTCCTGCGTGTGCGGGAAATAGCGCGCTTGTACGTCGAGATTGGCTGCCATCGTCTTGGTATCCGGTGGCGGGCGGGCGCCCGCATGGTCAAAATGTTGCGTATCCCGCGATCATAGCAAGGTCCGGGGCCGCGCACCGACAAGCTTGGGGTGTCCGCGCCGCGATACAATGCCGCCTATGACACGCAAAACCCGAATCCAGCCGATCGAGCATGCCGTCGAGGACGACGACAACGGCTACGATCGCCCCAGCAAATCCCAGTTGAAGCGCGAGATGCACGAGCTGCAGGTGCTCGGCCAGGCGCTCGTCGATCTGCCGAAAGACGCCCTCAAGCGCATGCCGATGCCCGAAAGTCTCTCGGATGCCGTTCGCGAGGCACGCCGGATCACCGATCACGAAGGCAAGCGCCGCCAGCTCCAGTACGTCGGCCGCGTGATGCGCTCGCTGACCGACGACGAAACGGCCGCGCTGCGCACCGCACTCGACGCACAACGCGGCGTGAACAAGGCCGCGACGGCCCGCCTGCACTGGATCGAGCGCACGCGCGACCAGTTGCTCGCCAACGACGACGCACTGACCGACTTCCTGCGCCAGCACCCGGAAGCGGATATCCAGGAAGGCCGCACGCTGATCCGCAACGCACGCAAGGAAGCGCAGCAAGGCAAGCCGCCGCGCTATTTCCGCGAGCTGTTCCAGTGGATCAAGACCGCAAGCGGCACGCCCGATGCGGGTGACGAGGCGCCGGACGACACCGAAGACGACCATGACGACGAAGCGTAACCACCCGGACGAGCTGGTCGTCGGCCTCGTGTCGATCAGCGACCGCGCGAGCACGGGCGTCTACGAAGACAAGGGCATTCCGGCACTGCAGGAGTGGCTCGCCGGCACGCTGGTTTCGCCGTGGCGGGCCGAAACGCGCTTGATCCAGGACGATGCGCCGACGATTTCCGCCACGCTCGCCGAGCTCGTCGACGTCGCGGGGTGCGACCTCGTGCTGACGACCGGCGGCACGGGCCCCGCGCGCCGTGACGTGACGCCCGAGGCCACGCTGGCCGTGGCGACGAAGGAAATGCCGGGATTCGGCGAGCAGATGCGGCAGATCAGCCTGAATTTCGTGCCGACCGCGATCCTGTCGCGGCAGGTCGCGGTGATCCGCGAGACGGCCGACCATGCGGCGCTGATCATCAACCTGCCCGGCCAGCCGAAGTCGATCCGGGAAACGCTCGAAGGGCTGCGCGATGCCGACGGCAAGTCGACCGTGCCCGGCATCTTCGCCGCGGTGCCCTACTGCATCGACCTGATCGGCGGCCCGTACATCGAGACCGACGCCGCGGTGGTCGCGGCGTTCCGGCCGAAAAGCGCGCAGCGCGCGCCGCGTTGAGCGCGTGCCGGCCCGCTCAGGCGGCCGGCGCGGACTCGCCTGCCGGCGCCGATGCGGCCGGAATCAGGAAATGCTCGCGGTAATACTTCAGCTCGTCGATCGACTCGTGGATGTCCGCGAGCGCCGTGTGCATCGCACGCTTCTGGAAACCCTTGTAGATCGCGGGCTGCCAGCGGCGGCACAGCTCCTTGAGCGTGCTGACGTCGAGATTGCGGTAGTGGAAGAACCGCTCGAATTCCGGCATCCAGCGCGCCATGAAGCGGCGGTCCTGGCAGATCGAGTTGCCGCACATCGGCGACTTGCCCGGCGACACGTACTGCGCGAGGAACGCCTGCAGCTGCGCGGCGGCTTCCGCCTCGGTCACCGTCGACGCGCGCACGCGGTCGATCAGGCCCGAGCGGCCGTGCGTCGACTTGTTCCAGTCGTCCATCTTCGCAAGCGTTTCGTCGCTCTGGTGGATCGCGAACACCGGGCCTTCGACCGCGATGTCGAGCGTGGAATTGGTCACGACGACCGCGATCTCGATGATGCGGTCGTTATCCGGGTCGAGGCCCGTCATCTCCATGTCGAGCCAGACGAGGTTCAACTCGTTGCGCACGAGCGCGGGCTGGCTGGCGGAAGCGGCGGTATCGGTCATGAGTCATCCTGGAAAATGGCGGACGGCGCGCGGCGCCGCCCGGGCGGGCGGCATCGCATCAGCGGGGCCGGTCCGCAAGAACATATAATTCTCGCATAGAACCCTTTGGCGCCTTCGATGTCACCCTTTTCGTTCACCCTGCTGTTCGCGATCGCCGTACTCGCGATGGTCGTCACCAAGCTGTGGCTCGCGTCGCGGCAGATCCGCTTCGTCGCGGCGCACCGCAACGGCGTGCCCGCGCAGTTCAGCGCGACCATCCCGCTGACCGCCCACCAGCGCGCGGCCGACTATACGGTCGAGCGCACCCGGCTGACGATGCTCGAAATCGTCGTCAGCGCAGCCGTGCTGGTCGGCCTCACGCTGCTCGGCGGCGTCGGTGCGCTCGACACGCTGCTGACCGGCTGGCTCGGGCGCGGCTACGGGCAGCAGGTCGCGCTCGTCGCCGCGGTGCTCGTGATCACCAGCGTGATCGACATCCCGTTCGAGTACTACCGCCAGTTCGGGATCGAGCAGCGATTCGGCTTCAACCGGATGACGAAACGGCTGTTCTTCACCGACATGCTGAAAAACTCGCTGCTCGGCGCGGCCCTCGGCCTGCCGCTGCTGTTCGTCGTGCTGTGGCTGATGAACCAGGCCGGCAGCCTGTGGTGGCTGTGGACCTGGATCGTCTGGGTCGCGTTCCAGATGCTCGTGCTGCTGATCTACCCGACCTTCATCGCGCCGATCTTCAACAAGTTCGAGCCGCTGAAGGACGACGCGCTGCGCTCGCGCATCGAATCGCTGATGAAGCGCTGCGGTTTCGCGGCGAAGGGGCTGTTCGTGATGGACGGCAGCCGCCGCTCCGCGCACGGCAACGCGTATTTCACGGGCTTCGGCGCATCGAAGCGGATCGTCTTCTTCGACACGCTGCTCGCGCGCCTGTCCGGCCAGGAAATCGAGGCCGTGCTCGCGCACGAACTCGGCCATTTCAAGCGCCGCCACGTGATGAAGCGCATGCTCGTGTCGTTCGTGCTGAGCCTCGTGCTGCTCGCGCTGCTCGGCTGGCTCGCGCAACGCACGTGGTTCTACACCGGGCTCGGCGTCATACCGTCGCTCGACACCAGCAACGCGGGCGCGGCGCTCGTGCTGTTCTTCCTCGCGATTCCGGTGTTCCTGTTCTTCGCGACGCCGTTCAGCAGCCTGACGTCGCGCAAGCACGAATTCGAGGCCGATGCGTTCGCGGCCAGCCAGACCGACGCGCAGGATCTCGTCAGCGCGCTCGTGAAGCTGTACGAGGACAACGCGTCGACGCTGACGCCCGACCCCGTCTACACGGCCTTCTACTACTCGCATCCGCCTGCGTCGCAGCGGATCGACCGCCTGCTGCAACACGCATGAGCCGCCCGACTTCCCGCAAGCCGGCCCCGCGCGCGTCGAACGCGCAACGGGCCGAAGGCCGCGTGATCGCGGCGCACGGGCGCCACTACATCGTCGCACCCGACGACGGCGGTCCGATGCTGCAGTGCTTCCCGCGCGGCAAGAAGAGCGACATCGCGGTCGGCGACCGCGTCGTGTACGAACTCGCATCGGCCGACCAGGGCGTGATCGTCGAGATCGGCGAACGACGCAACCTGCTGTACCGTTCCGACCAGTTCAAGTCGAAGCTGTTCGCGGCCAACCTCGACCAGTTGCTGATCGTGCTCGCGACCGAGCCCTATTTCAGCGAAGATCTGCTCGGCCGCGCGCTGATCGCCGCCGAGGCGAACGAGCTGAAGCCGCTCGTCGTGCTGAACAAGATCGACGTCGAGGCCGCACTGCCGGTCGCGCGCGAACGCCTCGCCCCCTACCGTGCGCTCGGCTACGACGTGCTCGAGCTGTCGGTGAAAGGTTCGCCCGACGACGCGCGTGCGCAACTGATGCCGCACCTCGCCGGACATTCGACGATCCTGCTCGGTCAGTCCGGGATGGGCAAATCGACGCTCGTGAACCTGCTCGTGCCCGACGCCGAGGCCGCCACGCGCGAGATTTCGGCCGCGCTCAACAGCGGCCGCCACACGACGACGTTCACGCGCCTCTACCCGCTGGAAGGCGGCGGCGCACTGATCGATTCGCCGGGCTTCCAGGAATTCGGCCTCTACCACCTGACCGAAGGCCGCCTCGAACGTGCGTTTCCGGAGTTCCGTCCGCTACTCGCGGACTGCCGTTTCTATAATTGTCATCATCTGCACGAGCCCGGCTGCGCGATTCTCGACGCCGTCGCCGATGGCCGCATCGCACCGACGCGGCACGCGCTGTACGCGCAGCTCGTGCACGAAGCGAGCCAGATCGTCCGCTGAGCGCGCGGAACGCGCGCGGCGCCGGCCGGCACGCTGCGGGCCCGCCTTCACCGACAGGAGCCGCGATGCGTTTCAAGGCACCCGATCTCGCGACCGCGCAGCATTGGGCCAACGTGCTTCAGGTGGCCGGCATCGGTTGCGAGCTGCATAACTGCTACGCGACGGGCGCGCTCGGCGGCCTGCCGGCCGATGCGTGCACGCCCGAACTGTGGCTCGACGACGAACGCGACGACGCGCTCGCCCGCCGGCTCCTCGACGCCGCGTCGCACGGCCCGTCGGCCGGCGCAGCGCCGTGGCGCTGCCGGCAGTGCGGCGAAGCGCTCGAAGCGCAGTTCACCGCGTGCTGGCAATGCGGCGCCGTGCGCGATCCGCTCGACGACTGACCCCACAGCAACAAGGCCGGCATCAAGCCGGCCTTGTTCTTTCATCGGGTATTGCGGTGCTCCGTCACGACACCCAGACGGCGAGCGTCAGCATCAGCAGCAGGATCATCCACAGGATCACCGCGCGCCAGACAAGGCCGACCGCCGACTGCAGCGTTCGCGGCGTGCAATCGTCACCGACCGTCAAAGGACCGCTGTCGCCGACCGCCAGCGCATCGAGGCTCGACGGCTCCGCGAGCGGCCCCGCGAGACGCGCGCCGAGCGCGCCGCTGCCGGCTGCGAGCAGCACGCCGTCGTTCGGGTCGGGCCACTGGCGCGTGTGATTGCGCCACGCGTAGATCGCATCCTCGAAATTGCCGACGATCGCGAAGCCGAGCGCCGTCAGACGCGCGGGAATCCAGTCGATCACGAAGAACGCGCGCTGCGCGAACGTCGAGAACGCAGCCGTGCGGTCGTCGCCCGGCGTCGACCAGGTGCGCGCGAGGTATTCGGAAATCCGGTACAGCACGGCGCCGGCCGGGCCGATCGGCAGCACATACCAGAAGAACACGCCGAACACGTGGCGGTGCGATGCGACAACCGCGTGGATCAGCGTGTGGCGGACGATTTCACCGACCGGCATGTCGACCGTGTCGATGCCCGTCCACTCGTGGAGGATTTCGCGCGCACGCGGCACGTCGTCGTTGTTGAGCGCGAGGTGGATATCGGTGAAGTAATGGCTGAACTGGCGGAAGCCGAGCGTGAAATACACGACGACGACGTTCCACAGGAACGCGAGCACGAAGCTCACCTTGAACAGCAGGAAATAGATCAGCGCGACGATCAGCACCCACGGCAGCACGACCGCGAGCCATGCGAGGATGCCGTGCTTCTGCTTGCCGGCGTCGAGGCCATGCGCGACGGTTTCCGCATGAAACTGGAACAGCGCAAACACCGGATTGCTCGGTGATAACGCGCGGACCTGTTCGATGATGAGGGCGAGGAGAACCGAAAAGAAAGTCATGCGTGGCGCCGTCTTCGGAGTTATGTCATTTTTTGCATAACGATAGCACAGCGTAAGCCCCGCATGGCTGCCGGCGCGGTCGCCCGGCGGCCGGCGGCGCGCGCCGGCCGGTGCATGCACCTAGCCGGCGGCCAAGAAGCGGTAGAGATTGCGAAACATGGCGGCAGTTGCGCCCCAGATGAAGTAATGCCCGGCCGGTTCGCCATTCGGATAAGGCATCGCAAAAAAACGACGCTCGCCGCCTTCCCAGCGGAACACGCGGACCTGGTGGTTCGCGGGATTCATCAGGAACGCGAGCGGCACTTCGAAAATCTCGGCGACTTCGAACGTGTCGGCCTGCACGGTGAACGGCGGATGCACGAGGCCGACCACCGGCGTCACGCAGAAACCCGTGCCGGTCAGGTAGTCGGGCAGCGCACCGAGAATCTCGACGCGCTCCGCGGCCAGCCCGATCTCTTCCTTCGCCTCGCGCAACGCGGTGGCCGTGGCATCGCGATCGAACGGTTCGCGACGGCCGCCGGGGAAGCTGATCTGTCCGGCGTGGTCGTTCAGGTGGTCGGCGCGCTGGGTCAGCAGCACGGTGAGGCCCGACTCGCGAACAACGAGCGGCATGAGGACGGCCGCGCTCCGCGGATCGACGCCTTCCTGCAGCCTCGCTTCGCCGGGCTCGACGCTCCATTCAAGCGTGCGCGCGAAACGTTCGCGCAAGCCGGACGGCGTCATCAGGCGGGGATCGATGACAGGCAGGCCGGCGCCGGTGCCTTCGACCGGCAGGACTTCGGGATCGATGATGGGGCGGCGATTCAATGGGGCTCTCGGGGTCGTGTCGTATCGAGCATATTGTCGCGCCAGAATGAAAAAAGCACCCGGTTGGGTGCTTTTTCCTTACAGCTCTTACTCTTGGGAAGCTGCTGCGGCGCGATCCTTCGACACCAGCTTTTCCTTGATACGAGCCGACTTGCCCGAACGCTCGCGCAGGTAGTACAGCTTCGCACGACGCACATCGCCGCGACGCTTCACGACGATGCTTGCCAGCAGCGGCGAGTACGTCTGGAACGTACGCTCGACGCCTTCGCCCGACGAGATCTTGCGGACGATGAAGTTCGAGTTCAGACCACGGCTGCGAATCGCGATCACGACGCCTTCGTAAGCCTGAACGCGCTTGCGGGTACCTTCAACCACGTTCACGTTCACGATCACCGTGTCGCCCGGGGCGAAATCGGGGATCGTCTTGCCGGCGAGCGCGCGCTCGATTTCTTCCTGCTCAAGTTTTGCGATCAGATTCATTACTGACTCCTTATGCCATCTTGTCGGCGTTGGCACCCGCCTGCTTCCAGGCCTGGCCCCGATAGAGGATGGATTCACATCAGGCGCCGCGCACGCATGCACGACACCGCCAATTCCCGCTCGCGCAGCCGCCTCAGGAGGCGTTCTTCGCTTCGCGTGCGAGGTTCGCAAGCCACGCCTCGTCGGCCCGGCTCAGCAACTTCTCGCGGCGCGCCCGGACGATCAGGTCCGGCCGCTTCCGCAACGTATTCCTCAATGCTTCCTGCCGCCGCCACCGCTCGATCTCGGCATGATGCCCGCCGAGCAGCACGTCCGGCACGCGCACGCCGTCATACTCCTCGGGGCGCGTGTAGTGCGGACAATCGAGCAGGCCATCGGCGAAACTGTCCTGCACGGCCGACAGCGAATCGTTCAGCACGCCGGGCAGCAGCCGCACGACCGCATCCATCATCGCCATCGCCGGCAGTTCGCCGCCCGACAGCACGAAATCGCCGAGGCTGATTTCCTCGTCGACGCACCGGTCGAGCAGACGCTGGTCGATCGCTTCATAGCGGCCGCACAGCACGACGACACCTGGCTCCTGCGCCATCCGCACCGCACGATCGTGCGTGAGCGGCGCGCCCTGCGGCGACATCATCACGACGCGCGTGCTCGCGATGCCCTGCTCCGCCTGCGCCGCTTTCGCGGCATCGATCGCAGCTTCGAGCGGCCTGGCCAGCATCACCATGCCCGGACCGCCGCCGTACGGACGATCGTCGACCGTGCGGTAGTTGTCCGTCGTGAAATCACGCGGGTTCCAGGTGCGCAGCCCGAAGCGCCCTTGCTTGACGGCCCGGCTGGTGATTCCCCAGTCGGTCAGCGCGCGAAACATCTCGGGAAAGAGCGTGACGACGTCGAACTGCACCGCGCTCTCGGTAACCTGGTTCATTTCAGTAATCGGCTTCCCAGTCGACGACGATACGACGCGCCGCCTGATCCACCGTTTTGACGTATACGCCGACAAACGGAATCAACCGCTCGTCGATGGTCGGCTGACCGTCTTTGCCGGTCGCCGGATACTCGACACGCATGATCGAATGCACGCCGTTGTCGATCATCCCGCTCACCTTCCCGAGCGCCACCGATTGCTCGTTGACGACTTCGAGACCGATCAGGTCGACCCAATAGAATTCGTCCGCGGCCAGTGCCGGGAAATCCTCCCGGCGCACGAACACGCGAAAGCCGCGCATGGCAAGCGCAGCATCGCGGTCGCTGACGCCCGCGGGTTGCGCAACGACAGTGTCGCTGTGCGTCTTCGACTGCATGATGCGGACGGAAAGCCGCTCCGCACCGCGCTCCAGCCACCAGCGACGCGCGTTGAGCAGCGCATCGCCGCCGCGACCGGCATCGGCATGCGTCGCCACCTTGACCCAGCCCTTCAGGCCGTAGGCGTCGACGACCGCCCCGACCTCGACGGCATCGTCGGGCCAAGCTTGCGTCGTATCGAGACTACCTTGCTCGGCAGCCTCACCGGCGTTCGCGACAGCGTCGCGCTCGACCGGCTTGCGGACGAATGCGCCGAATGACGCACGCCCGCGCCTTGCATTACCGGAATCGTGACCCGCCATCAATGCACCTCACAGCCGGCACGACCGGCACACCGTGCCATGTTAGGCAGCCGGTTGCGCCTTTTGCGCTTCCTTCACGAGACGCTGGACGGTCGGCGACAGTTGCGCGCCAACGCCTTGCCAGTACGTCAGGCGATCCTGAGCGATACGCAGCGATTCGCCCTTCGTGGCGACCGGGTTGTAGAAGCCGACGCGCTCGATGAAGCGGCCGTCACGACGGTTACGCGAATCGGTAGCAACGATGTTGTAGAACGGGCGCTTCTTCGAGCCGCCACGAGCCAGACGGATGATAACCATATGATGTCCTTCGGAAAACCGGGTTCGAAACTACTGAAACACGCGATTATAGCCGGAAACCAGAGGTACAACAAACACTTACGCGCAAAAAATCCGCGGTCGGCCTGTCGGGCGGGCATACAATCGTCGTGTCCTGGACGTTTCCCACCGTCATGCCGTCCCTTCGCGCCGCCTCGACGCGCCGCGCGCAGCCCCGTCTCACGGCGCTGCTCGCCGGCCTTGCCTGCCTCGCGTCCGCACCGGTGTTTGCCGCGCCGTTGCCGGTGAGCGAACTCGTCGTACCGCCCGGCTTCCACGTCGAAGTCCTTACCGACGCGGTACCGGCCGCGCGCGAAATGGCGTGGTCGCCGCGCGGCATCCTGTATGTCGGCACGCGGGAAGGACGCGTCCATGCATTCGTGATGCAAGAGGGCCGGATCAGTGCGCGTTACGTGATCGCTTCCGGGCTCGACATGCCGGTCGGCGTTGCCTACCGCGATGGCGCCCTCTATATATCCGCCGTGTCGCGCATCCTGCGCCTCGATCATATCGACGACCGGCTCGCCAAACCGCCCGCCCCGGTCGTCGTGACCGACGCGCTGCCGACCGAACACCATCACGGCTGGAAATTCATCGCGTTCGGCCCCGACGGCAAGCTTTACGTGCCGACCGGTGCGCCGTGCAACGTCTGCCTCGCCGATCGCAGCCGCTACGCAATCATCGCGCGGATGAAGGCCGACGGCAGCGGCAGCGAGGTGGTCGCCCGCGGCGTGCGCAATACGGTCGGCTTCGCGTGGCATCCCGACTCGGGCGAGCTGTGGTTCACCGACAACGGGCGCGACATGATGGGCGACGACGTACCCGACGACAAGCTGAACCGTGCGCCGCGCGCCGGCCTCGATTTCGGCTTTCCATATTGCCATGGCGGAGATACGCCCGACCCCGAATTCGGCAGCGCCGACGTCTGCCGCCGCTATGTGCCGCCCGTCTTGAAACTCGGTGCGCACGTTGCCGCGCTCGGCATGCGCTTCTATACCGGGCCGATGTTTCCGGCGTCGTATCGCAATAACGTGTTCATTGCCGAACACGGCTCGTGGAACCGCAGCACGAAGGTCGGTTACCGCGTGATGCGCGTGGTCGTATCGGCGGACGGCAGCCAGGCGCGCCAGACGCCATTCGTCACCGGCTGGCTGCGGCCCGACGGCACGGTATGGGGCCGCCCCGCCGACGTGCTGCCGCTGCCGGACGGCTCGCTGCTCGTCAGCGACGATTACGCGGGCGCGATCTACCGCGTGACCTATGCGGCACCTTGACGCAGGCAAGGGGTGACCGGGTCCGACCGGGCATCGTAGAATGCGTGCCGGGCCGCGCGCCCGCGCCGGCCCGCCGGCCGCCCATGCCAACGACAATACGCCGCCATCCATGTCCAGCAGCACCGCACCGTCCCGCCGCTTCCGCTCCAAGACGCTCACCGCCGCCCTCGCATTCCTGCTCGGATCGCTCGGCGCGCACCGCTTCTATCTGTATGGCTTCCGCGACGTGTACGGCTGGGCACACCTGCTCGCGACGATCGTCGGCATTCCGGGCTTCCTCCTGCTCGCGGCGACCCAACGCAGCGCCGGCCTCGGCTGGTGGCTCGCGGTACCCGGAGCGATCTCGCTGCTGGCGGCGTTCCTCGCCGCACTCGTCTACGGGCTGCGCCCCGACGAGAAATGGGATGCGCAGTTCAACGCGGACACCGGCAAGCACAGCAAGTCGGGCTGGACCGTGATCTTCGTCGTGATCTTCTCGCTGCTGATCGGCGCATTCCTGTTGATGACCGCCCTCGCGCTGTCGTTCCAGACGTACTTCGAATCGCAGGTCGAAGCGGCGAAGCAGCTTTCGCAGTAAGCACAACGCAGGCGGCATCCGCGGTCGACACGCGACGGCTTCGCTCGCGTGTCAGAACAGATTCAACTGCATGTCGTCGCGCGGCTGCGCGCCGGCCGAACGCACGGCAACACGCGGCGCCGGCGCGACAGCGGCCGGCGCACCGCGAAACTGCGACAGATCGAGAATGCCGTTCGTGCGCTCGTTCAGCCCCAGCCGCTTGACGGTCTGGCGGAAGCGCTGGCGCAACAGGTCGGCCCAGACCCCCTCGCCCTTCATCCGTTTCGAGAAATCCGAGTCGTAATCCTTGCCGCCGCGCATGTCGCGCACGCGGTTCATCACGCGCTCCGCACGATCGGGAAAATGCGCGGCGAGCCAGCTCTTGAACAGCGGCGCGACCTCCCACGGCAACCGCAGGATGATGTAGCTCGCGTACGTCGCGCCGGCTTCCGCGCAGGCCTCGAGCACGCGCTCCATGTCGGGTTCGGTCACGAACGGAATCACCGGCGCAATGCTCACGCCGACCGGCACGCCCGCGTCGCGCAGCGCGCGGATCGTGCGCAGCCGTCGTGCCGGCGTGGCCGCACGCGGCTCGAGCGTCCGCGCGAGATCCGCATCGAGCGTCGTGATCGTGACCGCCGCCATCACCTGCCCGCGCTCGGCCATCGGTGCGAGCAGGTCGAGATCGCGCTCGATCAGCGACGATTTCGTGATCGCCGCGAACGGCAGCCCGCGATCGTGCATTACCTGGATCACGCTGCGCGTGATGCGCAGGTCGCGTTCGACCGGCTGGTAAGCGTCGGTATTGACGCCGAGCGCGATCGGTTCCGGCACGTAGCGCTTGCGCGAAATCTCGCGCTCGAGCAGTTCGGCCGCATTGACCTTCGCGTAGATGCGGCTTTCGAAATCGAGCCCCGGCGACAGGCCGAGATAGCTGTGTGTCGGCCGCGCGAAGCAGTAGATACAACCGTGTTCGCAGCCGCGATACGGATTGAGCGACACGCTGAACGGGATATCGGGCGACTGGTTGTGCGTCAGGATGCTCTTCGCCCGCTCCTCGAATACCTGCGTGCGCAGCGGCGCGGCGAAATCGTCGTCGCCGGACTCGTGCGCCCAGCCGTCGTCGACCGCTTCGCGCTGCGCGATTTCATACCGCCCCTGCAGGTTGTCGACCGCGCCGCGCCCCTTGCGGGGCACCGGCGGCGCTATCGGAAATTCATTGTCGGACCGATCGTCCATGTGCCCACCCCTTCGCCCGCACCCAATACTGTACATTTATACAGTATTGGGTGCGGCATGCCAAGGGCGGGATAAGGGGCCCGACAACAGGCCGCCGGCACGTCACTCGCCGACGGCAATCGTCAGCGTCTCCTTGATTTCTTCCATCACGACATAGCTCTTCGACTGCACCGCACCGGGCAGCTGCAACAGGATGTCGCCGAGCAGCTTCCGGTAGTCGGCCATCTCGCCGATCCGCGCCTTGATCAGGTAGTCGAAGTCGCCGGACACGAGATGGCACTCGAGCACCTCGTCGATCTTCATCACTTCCCGGCGGAATTGCTCGAACATGTTGCCGCCCTTGTGGCCGAGCGTGATCTCGACGAACACCAGCAGCGCGGCGCCCAGCTGGCCCGGGTCGACCCGCGCGTGATAGCCGGTGATCACGCCGTCGCGCTCCATGCGCCGCACACGCTCGATGCACGGCGTGACGGTCAGTCCGACCTGTTCCGCGAGGTCTTTCATCGCCATCCGGCCGTCGTCCTGGAGCAGTTTCAGGATGCGCCGGTCGAGCTTGTCGAGCGAGCGTACTGGCTGACGTTGCGTTCTCATTTTTTTATGCTGAAAACCTGAAAAATACGATAACAAAACCTGCACATTCGACAATACCATAGCGCAAAAAACTAGATCAGCTAGAGGTTACACGGAGCCGCACATGCGCCCGGCCTCGACCTGGTCCCTTCCATCTGGAGCAGCTATGCGAGTCGTCATTCTGGGCAGTGGTGTGGTGGGCGTGGCAAGCGCGTATTACCTCGCGCGCGCCGGTCATGAAGTCACCGTGATCGACCGGGAAGCCGGCCCGGCGCTCGAGACGAGCTTCGCGAACGCAGGCCAGATCTCGCCCGGCTATGCCGCGCCGTGGGCCGCGCCTGGCGTGCCGCTGAAGGCCGTCAAGTGGATGTTCGAAAAGCATGCGCCGCTCGCGATCCGCCTCGACGGCACGCGTTTCCAGCTCCAGTGGATGTACCAGATGCTGCGCAACTGCACGGCCGAGCGCTATGCGGTCAACAAGGGCCGCATGGTCCGCCTCGCCGAATACAGCCGCGACTGCCTGCAGGCGCTGCGCGCCGATACCGGCATCGAGTACGAAGGCCGCACGGGCGGCACGCTGCAACTGTTCCGCACGCAGCAGCAACTCGACGGCGCGGCGAAGGACATCGCCGTGCTGCAGGAAGCGAACGTGCCGTTCGAACTGCTGTCGCCGGCCGAACTGAAGCACGCCGAACCGGCACTCGCGGCCGTCTCGCACAAGCTGACGGGCGGCCTGCGCCTGCCGGGCGACGAAACGGGCGATTGCCAGCTGTTCACGACGCGCCTCGCAGCGCTCGCCGAATCGCTCGGCGTCAAGTTCCGCTACAACACGCCGATCGATGCGCTCGCGATCGCGGGCGGCAGGATCGCCGGCGTGCAGTGCGGCAGCGAGACGGTGCGCGCGGACGCGTACGTCGTCGCGCTCGGCTCGTACTCGACGAACTTCATCTCGAACCTGATGAAGATCCCCGTCTATCCGCTGAAGGGCTATTCGATCACCGCGCCGATCGTCAACGAAGCGGCGGCGCCCGTGTCGACCGTGCTCGACGAGACCTACAAGATCGCGATCACGCGTTTCGACCAGCGCATCCGCGTCGGTGGCATGGCGGAAATCGTCGGCTTCGACAAGAAGCTGCGCGCCGCACGCCGCGAAACGCTCGAAATGTGCGTGAACGACCTGTTCCCGGGCGGTGGCGACACGTCGAAGGCGACGTTCTGGACGGGCCTGCGCCCGATGACGCCGGACGGCACGCCGATCGTCGGCCGCACGCCGGTGTCGAACCTGTTCCTGAACACCGGCCACGGCACGCTCGGCTGGACGATGTCGTGCGGCTCGGGCCAGCTGCTCGCCGACCTGATCTCGGGCAAGATGCCTGCGATCCAGGCCGACGACCTGTCGGTGCATCGCTACCTGAAGGACGTGGCCGGCCAGACGCGCCCCGCCTACGCCTGAGCCGCGACGGCCTGCCGCCACGCGGGCCGGTCGGCGACAAAAAGAAAGGCGCCCCTCGGGGCGCCTTTTTCATTGCGTCGAGAGCGTTGCGCGCGGTCAGAACGGGGCGTCCGTCAACGCGAGCCCGCTCGCGTTGCCCTTCGCATTGACGATCGACGTCCCGAGCGAGCCGGCACCTCGCCGCAGACCTACGCGGACTCGCCGAGCACGGCCTGCGCCGTGTCGTAGCCGGCATCCTCGAAACCCGGCAACCGCGCAACGGCGTCGATGCCCGCGAGTTCCTCCAACACGAACAGCATGCTCGTGACCGGTGCGACATCACCCCTGGTGCGCCTCCCTCTTCTCTCTTCCGTCGAGGGCGCAAAAAAAAGGTTCATCGAGGATTACCGGGGAACGCGGCGCGGATCTTGAGGAAGAAATATTCCTCGTCGCGGTACCCGTAGGCCCTGCGTTTGATGACCTTGATGGTGTTGTTGATGCCTTCGACGACGCTGGTATTGAGCGGATGGCGGCAGCGGGCGAGGATTCCGTGCCAGTAACTCTGCAGACGCTGCGCAAACAGTTGCAGCGCGGCAATCCCGCTTTGCCGTGCTTGCTCGATCCATTGCTCCCAGGCTTTTTGCGCCCAAGCTGGCTTCTGGTAGAACCAGAGCCGCTTGAGTTCGTCCCGTAGCACGTAGACGCACAGCAACGGCTGATTGGCGGCCAGCAGTTCCTTCAGATGCACGGCCTGTTCCTGCTTCAGGTTGCGACGGTTGCGCAGCAGCAGCCAGCGACTGGACTTCAGAACCTTCCGGGCCGGCCGGTCGTGGCGCAACTGATTGGCCTGATCAACGCGCACCCGATCGATGACCTCGCGCCCGTACTTGGCGACGACGTGGAACAGGTCGTAGACCACCTCGGCTTGTGGACACTGCGCCTTGATCTCCAACTCGTAGGCCGTGGTCATGTCGATCGCGACCGCTTCGATGCGCTCGGCGACGCCCGCGGGAAGTTGTTCGAAGAAGGCCCTGGCCGTCTCGCGAGAGCGCCCCTGTCCGATCCAGAGCACTTGCCGGCCGATCGGATCGACCACCACCGTGGCGTAGCGATGGCCTTTATGTAGCGCGAACTCGTCCATCGCCAGATAGCGGATCGTTGACCAGTCCGGCTCGGCCACGCGTGCGCGCAAGCGCATCTTGTCGATCGATTTGACCGTATGCCAGCCCAGGTCGTAGAAGGCCGCTACCGCTTGCACGCTGGCCGCTTGCAGCAGCTTCTCGCAGGCCTTGGCGAATCGCTCCGTCACCCGCTGGTAGCGTCCCAGCCAGTCCAGCTTCTCCAGCCTCGGCCCGCCGCAGCGTTCGCACCAGACCCGGCGACGAGGCACATGCAACACCACCCGGTACTCGAACAGCGGCAGATCGCGCACCCGACGAACCGTCGTCTCGTGGATTTGCTGGCAACGCGCTCCGCATTGCTCGCAGTACATGACCTTGCTGACCGGCTTCAAGTACAGCGACAGCGTGCGGCTATCGCCCTGCGGCCACTCCACCCGCTCCAGCCGATAGCCTGTCCAGCAACCCAGTGCCTGAAGTGCCTTGCGATCGAGCAATTCTGCCTCCTGACCTCCATAAAGTCAGGCGTCAGGTTACGCAATCGCTCTTCAAGGCTCCACGGTTTCCTGCGATGAACCAAAAAAAAGGGGCGCTCGTCGCGCCCCTTTTCCCGTGTACCTAACGCTGAAGCGTGATGCCGCGTCAGCCGAGCTCGCTCACGAGCTCCGGCACCAGCGCGAACAGATCGCCGACGAGGCCGTAGTCGGCCACGCTGAAGATCGGTGCTTCCGGATCCTTGTTGATCGCGACGATCACCTTCGAATCCTTCATGCCGGCCAGATGCTGGATCGCACCCGAGATGCCGACCGCGATGTACAGCTGCGGCGCGACGATCTTGCCGGTCTGGCCGACCTGGTAGTCGTTCGGCACGTAGCCGGCGTCGACTGCCGCGCGCGACGCGCCGAGCGCGGCCGACAGTTTGTCCGCCAGCGGCTCCAGCACCTTCGTGTAGTTCTCGCCGCTGCCCAGACCGCGGCCGCCCGACACGATGATCTTCGCGCTCGTGAGTTCCGGACGGTCCAGCTTCGTCACTTCGCGGCTCACGAACTGCGACTTGCCTGCATCGGCCGCCGCCTCGATCTTCTCGACCGCCGCGCTGCCGCCTTCGGCCGCAACCGGATCGAAGCCCGTCGCACGCACCGTGATCACCTTGATCGGATCGCTCGACTGCACCGTCGCGATCGCGTTGCCCGCGTAGATCGGGCGCTCGAACGTGTCGGCCGAATCGACCGCCGTGATGTCCGAGATCTGCGCGACGTCCAGCTTCGCGGCGATACGCGGTGCAATGTTCTTGCCGTAGGCGGTCGCCGGCGCGAGGATGTGCGAGTAGTCCTTCGCAATGTTCAGCGCGGTCGCTTCGACGTTTTCCGCCAGACCCGCTTCGAGCTGCGGCGCATCGGCCAGCAGCACCTTCGACACACCTGCGATCTTCGCTGCCGCGTCTGCCGCTGCTTGCGCGTTGTGGCCCGCGACCAGCACGTGGATGTCGCCGCCGATCTTCGCTGCCGCCGCCACCGTGTTCAACGTCGCGGCCTTGACCGACGCGTTGTCGTGTTCTGCAATCACCAGAATCGTCATTTTCTTGCGCTCCCTCTTACAGCACCTTGGCTTCGGTCTTCAGCTTCTCGACCAGCGTCTTCACGTCCGGCACCTTCACGCCGGCTGCGCGCTTCGGCGGCTCGACCACCTTCAGCGTCTTCAGACGCGGCGCGACGTTCACGCCCAGGTCTTCCGGCTTCACGGTTTCCAGCGGCTTCTTCTTCGCCTTCATGATGTTCGGCAGCGTCACGTAGCGCGGCTCGTTCAGGCGCAGATCGGTCGTGATCACCGCCGGCAGCGTCAGCGACAGCGTTTCAGCGCCGCCGTCGACTTCGCGTGCGACCGTTGCCTTACCGTCGGCCACCGTCACCTTCGACGCGAACGTCGCTTGCGGCAGGCCGGCCAGCGCGGCCAGCATCTGGCCCGTCTGGTTCGAATCGTCGTCGATCGCCTGCTTGCCGAGGATCACCAGTTGCGGCTGTTCCTTGTCGACCAGCGCCTTCAGGATCTTCGCGACGGCCAGCGGCTCGACGCTGTCGGTCGACTCGACGAGGATCGCGCGATCCGCGCCGATCGCCAGCGCCGTACGCAGCGTTTCCTGCGCTTGCGTGACGCCGACCGATACGGCGATCACTTCGGTCGCCACGCCCGCTTCCTTCAGGCGCACCGCTTCTTCAACCGCGATTTCGTCGAACGGGTTCATCGACATCTTCACGTTCGCGATGTCGACGCCCGTGTTGTCCGACTTCACGCGGACCTTCACGTTGTAATCGACCACTCTTTTCACTGGCACCAGGATTTTCATGCACACGCTCCAAAGTTACGAATACGACCAGAGGCCATTTTATAGCGAGGCCTCATGACTGCGCGGCCAAGCGGACCCAACCATCGTGGTTGTCGAGGATACCGCTTCTTGGCGACGCGCCAATGATAGCGAACGGTCGTTCTATTTTAAAAGAGAAAAAACCCGGACGCAAAGCCCGGGTTTTCGATCATCAACTCTAAACCCGCCGGGCGCCCGTGCTCTGCCCGTTACCAGGCGGCAATGACCGCGCCGCCGAACTTGCCTTCGATGAACTGCTTCACGTCGGCCGAATGATAGGCCGCGACCAGTTTTGCGACCCACGGCTTGTTGCGGTCCGCCTCGCGAATCGCGAGGATGTTCGCGTACGGGCCGTTCGGGCCCTCGATCGCGATCGCGTCCTGTTTCGGTTTCAGCCCCGCTTCCATCGCGTAGTTGGTATTGATCGCGGCCGCGTCGACGTCGCCGAGCGAGCGCGGAATCTGCGCCGCATCGAGTTCGACGATCTTCAGCTTGCGGGGATTGTCGACGATATCGAGCGGCGTCGCCTTCAATCCCGCATCCGCACGCAGCTTCAGCAGCCCCTGCTTTTGCAGCAACAGCAGCGCGCGGCCGCCGTTGGTCGGATCGTTCGGCACCGCAATGCGCGCACCCGGCTTCAGCTCGGCCAGCGACTTCACGCGTTTCGAATAGATGCCCATCGGGAACGTGACGGTATCCGCGATCTTGATCAGCTTGTAGCCGCGATCCTTCACCTGCGCCTGCAGATACGGATCGTGCTGGTAGCTGTTCGCATCGAGGTCGCCCGATGCGAGCGCGGCGTTCGGCTGCACGTAATCGGAGAATTCGACGATGCGGATATCCAGGCCGCTCTTCGCCGCGACCTTCTTCACCGCTTCCATGATCTGCGCGTGCGGGCCGCCCGTCACGCCTACCTTGATGGTTTCGGCCTGCGCGTTGGCGCCCGCGAACAGCGCGGCCGCACCCAGTGCCGCCGCGAACTTCAGCATGAAGCGTCGTTGCATCGTGTCTCCCCTATCGGATCAATCTGGTCTTATTTGTGGCTCAGCCGGCGGACCAGCCAGTCGCCGAACGACTGCACGATCTGCACGAACACGATCAGGATCGCGACGACCGTCCACATCACTTCCGGCAGATAGCGCTGGTAACCGTAGCGGATCCCGAGATCGCCGAGCCCGCCGCCGCCGATCGCGCCGGCCATCGCCGAGTAGCCGACCAGCGACACGAACGTGATCGTCAGGCCCGCGACGACGCCCGGCAGCGATTCGGGCAACAGCACCTTGAAGACGATCTGCGACGTGGTCGCGCCCATCGATTGCGCGGCCTCGATCAGCCCGCGATCGACTTCACGCAGCGCCGTTTCGACGAGACGCGCAACGAACGGCGCGGCCGCGAGCGTCAGCGGCACGACCGCCGCGGCCGTGCCGATCGACGAGCCGGTGACGAGACGCGTGAACGGAATCACCGCGACCAGCAGGATGATGAACGGCGTCGAGCGGACGGCGTTCACGATGCCGCCGAGCACGCGATTTACCGCAAGGTTCTGCAGCACGCCCTGACGATCGGTCAGGTAGAGCAGCACGCCGAGCGGCAGGCCGACGAGCGCGCCGACCACTCCGGAGATGCCGACCATGATCAGCGTCTCCCAGAACGACTGCACGAACATATCGAACATCTCACTCAACATACGAAAGCTCCTCTACCACCACACCTTGCTCGCGCAGGAACGCGAGCGCCTGCCCGACCTTGCCCGGCTCGCCGCCCGCGAGCACCGCGAGCGAACCGAATGCCTGCCCCTGGATCTCGTCGATCTGGCCATGCAGGATGTTGAAATCGAGTTCGTACCGGCGGATCGTCTCCGACAGGATCGGCTGGTCGACGCCCGAGCCCGTGAATGCGAGCCGCAGCAGATGCCCGCGGCCCGTCTTCAGCCGCTCGGCCACGCGCGCCTTCAGCGCGGGCGGCAGTTCCTGCGCGATCACGTCGCCGATCAGCGCGCGCGTCACTTCGTGATGCGGCTGCAGGAACACGTCGATCACGCGGCCCTCCTCGACCACGCGCCCCGCATCGAGCACTGCAACGCGATCGCACACCTGCTTGATCACTTCCATCTGGTGCGTGATCAGCACGATCGTCAGGCCAAGCTCGCGGTTGATGCGCTTCAGCAAATCGAGGATCGAACGGGTGGTTTCGGGATCGAGCGCGGACGTCGCTTCGTCCGACAGCAGCACCTTCGGCTGGCTCGCCAGTGCGCGGGCAATGCCGACACGCTGCTTCTGCCCGCCGCTGATCTGCGACGGATAACGATCCTTCTGCGCGGACAGCCCGACGAGATCGAGCAGCGGCAGCACGGCGGCCTCGATCTCAGCGCGGCTAGCACCGGCCAGTTCCAACGGCAGCGCGACGTTGTCGAATACCGTGCGCGACGACAGCAGGTTGAAGTGCTGGAAGATCATGCCGATCTCGCGCCGCGCTTCGCGCAGCGCGCCTGCCGGCAGCAGCATCAAATCGCGCCCGCCGACGACGACATTGCCCTCGGTCGGCCGCGTGAGCAGGTTGATGGTGCGTACGAGCGTGCTCTTGCCGGCGCCGCTTCGGCCGATGATGCCGAACACCTCGCCCTGCGGGATCGTCAGGTTGACGTTGCGCAACGCGTCGACCCAGCCGCTCGGCCCGGGGAAACGCTGCGAAAGATTGCGTAATTCGATCATGTAAACAAAACGGCGACCGGCTGGCGAGTTGGCCCGCCAGTCAGCCGCCGATGCATCTGGAATAACCGTCGATTTTACCGCAAACCCCTCATTCCCCTTAATAATCGATTTCGATCTTTTCATAACCACACGAAATTAGAGGAGTGCCGCTGGCCCGTCGCGAGAGGGCCGCGACTATGATCCGGAACACCGACCAACGAACAGGGGACACGCCAGATGACCGCCACCACCACGCCGGCCGCCGCACCCGCCACTGCAGGATCGGCGCCTTCCGCGCCGCCCGCGCCGCAAATGGGCCGGCTGCGTACCGCGGACGGGCTCGAACTGGCGTCGTACCGCTGGCCGGCCGGTGGCGGCACGGCGGTGCCGCGCGCGACGATCGCGCTCGTGCACGGCCTCGCCGAGCATGCAGGCCGCTATGCCGCGCTCGCCGGGCGGCTCAATGCCGCCGGCATCGACGTACTTGCGATCGACCTGCGCGGGCACGGCCAGTCGCCCGGCAAGCGCGTGTGGGCCGAGCGTTTCGACGGCTACCTGAACGATGCGGACGCGCTGGTCGCCGAAGCCGCACGCGGCAATACGCCGCTGTTCCTGATGGGGCACAGCATGGGCGGCGCAGTCGCGGCGCTCTACGCGATCGAACGCGCGCCGGCTCGCGGCCATGCGCTGACGGGCCTCGTACTGTCGAGCCCGGCGCTCGCGCCCGGGCGCGACGTGCCGCGCTGGATGCTCGCGGTCAGCCGCATCATCAGCCGGGCCTGGCCGACCTTCCCCGCCATCAAGATCGATGCGGCGCTGCTGTCGCGCGATCCGGCCATCGTCGCGGCCAATCGCGCCGATCCGCTCGTGCATCACGGCGCGGTGCCCGCACGCACCGGTGCGGAGATCCTCGACGCGATGACGCGCATCGAAAGCGGCCGCGGCGCGCTCCGCGTGCCGGTGCTCGTCTATCACGGCACCGAGGACAAGCTGACCGAACCCGACGGCAGCCGCGCGTTCGGCGCGCGCGTCGGCTCGCCCGATCGTACGCTGACGCTGTACGAAGGCGGTTTCCACGAAACGATGAACGATCTCGACCGCGACCGCGTGATCGACGCGCTGATCGCATGGATCCACGCGCGCGTGCCGGCGCGCTGAGTGCGCGCGGCCCGGCCGCTCGTCAGGAATCAGATACCGGCCAGCACGCGCAGGTGCGCGACGACGCTGCGCCCGAGCGCGGACAGGTTGTAGCCGCCTTCGAGGCAGCTCACGATGCGGCCCTGCGCATGCCGGCGTGCCACGTCGACGATCTGCGCGGTCAGCCATTCGAAGTCGGCCTCGACGAGGCCGAGGTTGCCGATGTCGTCCTCGCGATGCGCGTCGAAGCCGGCCGACACGAACAGCATCTGCGGCTTGAACGCGTCGAGGCGCGGCACCCAGAACATGTCGACGGCTTCGCGGATCGCCATCCCGTTGCTGCGCGCGGGCATCGGCAGGTTGACCATGTTCGGCGCCTGGTGATCGACGCCCGAGAACGGATACAGCGGATGCTGGAAGAAGCTGCACATCAGCACGCGCTCGTCGTTCGCGAACGCGGCCTCGGTGCCGTTGCCGTGGTGCACGTCGAAATCGATGATCGCGACGCGCTCGAGACCGTGTACGTCGAGCGCATGCCGCGCGGCGATCGCGACGTTGTTGAAGAAGCAGAAGCCCATCGCGCGCGCTGGTTCCGCATGGTGACCGGGCGGACGCACGCCGCAGAACGCATTCGCGTAGCGGCCCTCGATCACCGCGTCGGTCGCCGCGATCGCGGCGCCGGCCGCGCGCAGCGCCGCGCGCCACGTATCGCGATTCATCAGCGTATCGGGATCGATCTCGACGTAGCCGTCGACCGGCGTCATGCTCCGGATGTAGTCGATGTGCGCCTGCGTATGCACGCGGCCCAGCGCGACCTCGCTCGCGAACGGCGCGGTTTCGTGCACGATCAGATCGTCGATGCGGCTCGCAATCAGTTGATCCTGGATCGCCGACAGGCGGGCCGGACATTCCGGATGCCATTCCCCCATCTCGTGCAGCATGCAGTCGGGGTGCGTATAGAAAGCGGTTGCCATAAGCTGTCATCCGCGGCGCACGGTGCGCCGCAGGTCTCCATCAATGATGTCCATCGTCTGCCGCGAATTCGCCGCTAACTTACCACAACGGGGGCCAGCTTCGCCCCGGCACGCCGGATGCGTCGGGTATACTGCGCCGAACCCAATCGCCCTGTCCGCCCGCTTCGACATGAATTCCAGCAAGCCTGCCGCCCTTCTCTCCGCGCTGTTCCGTGTTCGCGCGCCGCTCGCCGTCGCTGCCGTCGCGGCGACCCTCGGCATCGCGCCTGCCGGCGCGCAGACGCAGCCCGCGAAGCCCGCCGGCACGCTCGTCGCACAGGCCCAGCCGCAACAGCCGGTGCCGCAAGGCCAGACCTTCGAAGAGGAAATCGTTCCGCAGCGTTACGCGAACAATGCGAAGGTCGACACGTTCATCGACGAGATGGTGAGCCGCAACGGCTTCGACTCGGCGAGCCTGCATGCGCTGTTCTCGCGCATCAGCTATTCGGCGACGGCCGTCAAGCTCGTGAGGCCCGCCGCATCGCCGACGGTCAAGAACTGGCGCGTCTACCGCTCGCGTTTCATCGAGCCGATCCGCATCAACGCGGGCGTGAAGTTCTGGAAGGCGAACCAGGCAACGCTGCAGCGCGCGTCCGAGCAGTTCGGCGTGCCGCCCGAGGTGATCGTCGGCATCATCGGCGTCGAGACGATCTATGGCCGCTACATGGGCAATTTCCGCGTGCTCGACGCGCTGACGACGCTCACTTTCGACTACCCGGACACGCCGAATCGCGACAGCCGCCAGGCCACGTTCCGCAAGAACCTCGAGGACTTCCTGGTCTGGACCCGCGACAACCAACTCGACCCGACCACCGTGCTCGGCTCGTATACGGGCGCGATCGGGATCCCGCAGTTCCTGCCGAGCAGCATCCGCGAGTATGCGGTCGACTTCGACGGCACGGGCCATGTCGATCTGCGCAGCAGTCCTGTCGATGCGATCGGCAGCGTCGCGAACTACCTGAAGCAGCACGGCTGGGAAACCGACCGCCCGGTGGTCTGGCAGATCACGCCCGACACGGGCAGCCTGGGCATCGCACAGGCCGCCGCCGACGGCCAGCCCGAACCGCACTGGGCGCTATCGCAACTGCTGCGCGCCGGCATGACGCTGAACGAGCCGACGGTCAACATCACGACCGAAGCCGGCACGCCGGTGACCGTGGTCGATTTGCCGTCGCCGGGGCGTGCGACCGAGTACATGCTCGGCCTGAAGAATTTCTATGTGCTGACGCGCTACAACCGCAGCTTCTTCTACGCGCTCACCGTGTACCAGCTCGGCGAAGCCGTGAAGGCGCAGATGGAGGCGACCGGCGCGCTGCAACCCGCTGCTACCCAGGCACAGTCGCAGTAAGCACTGGCCGCCCAAAGAAAAAGCGCCGCACAAGCGGCGCTTTTTTATTGCCGGCGCGCGACGCGCCAGCCGATGTTCAGGCAGGAAACACGCCCGTGGACAGGTAGCGGTCGCCGCGATCGCAGACGATGAACACGATCGTCGCATTCTCGACCTGGCGTGCGATGCGCATCGCGACTTCGCATGCGCCGCCCGACGAAATGCCCGCGAAGATGCCTTCGACGGCCGCCAGCCGGCGTGTCATCGTTTCCGACGCAGCCTGGCTCACATTCTCGACGCGGTCGATGCGGCTGCGATCGAAGATGGTCGGCATATACGCTTCCGGCCACTTGCGGATGCCCGGAATGCGCGAGCCGTCTTCCGGCTGCGCACCGATGATCTCGATCGCCGGATTCTGTTCCTTCAGGTAGCGCGACGTGCCCATGATCGTGCCCGTCGTGCCCATTGCCGACACGAAGTGCGTGATGCGCCCTTCCGTATCGCGCCAGATCTCCGGCCCCGTCGCTTCGTAGTGCGCAACGGGATTGTCGGGGTTGCCGAACTGGTCGAGGATCACGCCCTTGCCTTCGCGCTGCATCTGCTCCGCGAGGTCGCGTGCCAGTTCCATCCCGCCCTTCACCGGCGTCAGGATGATTTCAGCGCCGTAAGCCGCCATGCTCTGACGCCGCTCGACCGACAGGTCCTCCGGCATGATCAGCACCATCTTGTAGCCGCGGATCGCCGCTGCCATTGCGAGCGCAATGCCCGTGTTGCCGCTCGTCGCCTCGATCAGCGTATCGCCCGGCTTGATGCGCCCGCGCGCCTCGGCCTTGCTGATCATCGACAGCGCCGGACGATCCTTCACGGAACCGGCCGGATTGTTGCCTTCGAGCTTTGCGAGCACCACGTTGTTGCGCGCGCGAATCTCGTCGTCCGGCAAGCGGACCAGTTGCACGAGCGGCGTGTTGCCGATCGTGTCTTCGATAGTTTTGTAAGCCATGGGTATACCGTGAGTACGAGGCCGATCAATCAATCGATTGTAAACCAGCACCGCCGCTCGCGCCGGCAACCCCTTCACCGCGATGGAATACGCGTGCCGCGCGATTCGCGCTTGCCGCGCACGCCGCATCACGCAAAAAACCCGCGGCATGCCGCGGGAAGCCGTCGTAACGACGGCGACTGAAGGAGCCTTTTGTCGGTCGCGCGCGACGCGTTACTTCTGTGCGGTGCGGGCCGGTGCGGCGGCAGGCTTCGCGGCCGCCGGCTTGCCTGCGGCCTGCTGGGTCGCGCCTGCGCCGGCCGTACCGATCGTCAGCCCTTCCTGCTGGAGGCGCTCGACGGTATGCCCGCCCATTCCCTTCACGCGCGCGGTGAGATCTTCCGCATTCCTGAACGGACCGCGTGCGCCGCGCTCGTCGACGATCGCCTTCGCACGCGCCGGGCCGATGCCCTTGATGCCGATGAGCGCATCCTCGTTCGCGGTGTTGACGTCGACGGCAGCCCAGGCTGACGCGACTGCGCCGAGCATGACCGCTGCGGCAAACCATTTCCTGATCATGTGCTGGATCTCCGAAGAAACCGGCCGGCGGCTGCCGACCGTGAGACCCAGTCTATCGATGCAGCCCTTGCGTTTAAACCTGGCCGGATAGCCAACGAACGTAGCGATCGACACCTTCCTGCACGGTCAGGAACGGTGCGTCGTAGCCGGCCGCGCGCAGTTTCGTCTGGTCGGCCTGCGTGAAGCACTGGTACTTGCCGCGCAACGCATCGGGAAACGGCACGTATTCGATCAGCCCCTGCTCGACCTGCTGCGCGAGCGTCAGCGCCGGCTGGTTGTCGAGCGCGCGCAGCGTGTTCACGACCGTCGACGCGATGTCGTTGAACGGCTGTGCACGGCCCGTGCCGAGGTTGAAAATGCCCGACTTCTCCGGATGATCGAAGAAGAACAGGTTCACTTTCGTCACGTCCTCGACCGACACGAAGTCACGCGTCTGCTCGCCCGGCGCATAGCCGTTGTACTCGCCGAACAGCTTGACCTTGCCTTCCGCGCGGAACTGGTTGAAGTTGTGGAATGCGACCGACGCCATGCGCCCCTTTTGCGTCTCGCGCGGGCCGTACACGTTGAAATAGCGGAAGCCGGCGATCTGGCTCTTTGCGCTCGGCAGCACGCGGCGGATCACCTGGTCGAACAGGAACTTCGAATAGCCGTACACGTTCAGCGGCGCCTCGACCTCGCGCTCCTCGACGAAACGCGTCGAGCCGCCGTAGATCGCAGCCGACGATGCGTACAGGAACTGCGTGCCCTGCGCGAGGCAGGTATCGAGCACCGCGCGGCTGTAGCGGAAGTTGTTGTCCATCATGTAGCGGCCGTCGGTTTCCATCGTGTCCGAACAGGCGCCTTCGTGGAACACCGCGCGCACCTTGCCGAAATCGCCGCGCGCGAAGCGCTCGACGAATTCCGTCTTGTCGAGATAGTCGTCGATCTCGCAATCGACGAGATTCCGGAACTTGTCCGCGCGCGTCAGGTTGTCGACCGCGATGATGCGCGTCTCGCCGCGCTCGTTGAGCGCCTTGACGATGTTCGCGCCGATAAAACCGGCTGCGCCGGTGACGATGAGGGTCATGATCGTCCTGCCTGAAAAGTGCGAGCCATTGGTGCGGCGCGCTCGTCGCGCCGCACCAATGGGCTCAGTGAAACAGTTCGTCGTAATCCACCGTGGCCGTGCCGAGCTTGCCGACCACGATGCCTGCCGCGCGATTCGCGAGCACGACCGCGTCGACCAGCGGCACGCCGGCGCCGAGCATCGTCGCGACCGTCGCGATCACGGTATCGCCCGCGCCCGACACGTCGAACACCTCGCGCGCGAGGGCCGGTGCGTGCAGTTCACCGGTGGCGGAAAAAAGCGTCATGCCCTCTTCCGAGCGTGTGAGCAGCAGCGCGTCGATGCCGAGTTCCGCGCGCAGATTCGCGACGCGCGCGCGCAGATCGTCTTCCGACTTCCACTGGCCGACCACTTCGCGCAGTTCCGCGCGGTTCGGCGTGATCAGCGAAGCACCGCGATAGCGTGCCCAGTCGTCGCCCTTCGGGTCGACCAGAACAGACTTGCCGGCCGCACGCGCCTTCTCGATCATCGTCGTGACGTGCGTCAGGCCGCCTTTCGCGTAATCCGACATCAGCACGACGTCGTGCTGCGGCAGCAGCGCATCGAAGCGCGCGAGCCCCGCGAGCAGCACCTCGTGCGTCGGCATCGCCTCGAAGTCGACGCGCAGCAGCTGCTGCTGGCGCGCGAGCACGCGCAGCTTGATCGTGGTCGGCAGCGTCGGATCGCGTTCGAGATGCGGCGTCACGCCGCTGCTGCCGAGCAGCTCGACGATCCGCTCGCCGGGTTCGTCGCAACCGACAACACACAGCAGCCCGGCCTGGCCGCCGAGCGTCACGGCGTTGCGCGCGACGTTGGCCGCGCCGCCGAGCCGCTCCTCCTGACGCTGCACGTGCACGACCGGCACCGGCGCTTCAGGCGAAATGCGATCGACGTTGCCGAACCAGTAGCGGTCGAGCATCACGTCGCCGACGACGAGCACGCGCGAGCGCGCGAGCTGCGCACGCGGCACCGGAACGACTTCGCGAGGAGTATTCATCGTGCGCTCAGCCACGGGAGGACGACTGGGGATCGACATACGGCCGGCCGATCGCGTAGTAGTCGATGCCCAGCTCAGCCATCGCATCCGGCTCGTACAGGTTGCGCCCGTCGAAGATCACCGGCGCCTTCAGCTCCGCCTTCAGGCGCGTGAAATCGGGGCTCCGGAATTCCTTCCACTCGGTCACGATCACGAGCGCGTCCGCGCCCGTGACGGCGATGTCCTGCGTCTCGACGAGATGCAGTCGTGCCAGCGCCGCCGCATCGTCGCCGAAATCCAGCGCGAACACGCGCCGCGCTTCGTCGACTGCGACCGGATCGTAGGCGCGCACGGTCGCCCCGCGTTCGAGCAGTGCGGCGATCAGCCGGCGGCTCGGCGCCTCGCGCATGTCGTCGGTGTTCGGCTTGAACGCCAGGCCCCAGACCGCGAATTCACGGCCGGTCAGATCCGCGCCGAAACGCTGCTCGATCTTGCCGATCAGCACGTCCTTCTGCGCATGGTTGGCCGCCTCGACGGCCTCCAGGATGCGCAGCGGCTGGCCGTTCTCGCTCGCGGTGCGGATCAGCGCCTGCACGTCCTTCGGGAAGCACGAGCCGCCGTAGCCGACGCCGGCATACAGGAAGTGGTAGCCGATGCGCGGATCGGAGCCGATCCCGCGGCGCACGGCCTCGATGTCAGCGCCGACCTTGTCGGCGAGATTCGACATCTCGTTCATGAACGAGATGCGCGTCGCGAGCATCGCGTTCGCCGCATACTTCGCGAATTCGGCCGAACGCACGTCCATGTAGATCGTGCGCTCGTGGTTGCGGTTGAACGGCGCGTAGAGCTTCTTCATCTTCTCGCGCGCGATCGTGCCGGTCTCGTCGTCGTCGACGCCGATGATGATCCGGTCCGGACGCATGAAGTCCTCGACCGCAGCGCCTTCCTTCAGAAACTCGGGGTTCGACACGACCGAGAATCGATGCGCGACGCTGCCCCCGAGCCCCCGCGCGGCAAGCGCGTCGTCGACCACGGCGCTCACGCGCTGCGCGGTGCCGACCGGCACCGTCGACTTGTCGACGATCACCTTGAAGCCCGTCATGTGGCGGCCGATGTTGCGCGCGGCCTCGAGCACGTATTGCAGGTCGGCCGAGCCGTCCTCGTCGGGCGGCGTGCCGACTGCGATGAACTGGATCTCGCCATGCGCGACGCTCGCCTCGATGTCGGTCGAGAAGCGCAGGCGCCCTGCCGCGCGGTTGCGCGCGATGATGTCCAGCAGCCCCGGTTCGTGAATCGGCATCCCGCCGTTGTTCAGGATGTCGATCTTGCGCGGATCGACGTCGAGACAGAAGACGTCGTGACCGATCTCCGCGAGGCAGGCGCCCGTGACGAGACCGACATAGCCGGTGCCGATGATGGTGATTTTCATAGATGTTCCGGTACTTCCCGGTAATTGACTAACTTGGCCGCCGGGACAAGCCCGGCGGCAACCGCAGCGCGTTGGCTCCGCGTGCCGGGATCAGCCCGGCATCGCAGGTTCGACGCGGCGCGGCGCATAGGTTTCCCAGCCGCTGCATCCAGGGCACTGCCAGTAGAAGAGCCGTGCCCGGAAACCGCAATTCTGGCACGTATACCGCGGGAGATTTTTCGTGCGCTGCTTGATCAGCGCACGCATCATTTCAAGTTCCTTACGGCGCGGTTCGTCGGCCGCCGCGATCTGCGCATCGAGCAGGTGCAGCATCCCCGACAGGTTCGGCGACTTCTCCATCTGCGCACGTGCGAGCGTGTGCGCCGCATCCTGACCGCGCAATCCGGCAATGTGCTGGTACGCGATGTCGAGCAGGTCGTTCGACGGATAGCGGTCGACATACCCCATCAGCAGTTCGGCGCCCTCGACGTTCTTGCCGAGCGCCACGTACGCCTTCATCAGCTTGTCGGCGACGAGCGGCAGATACGCGGGGTTCTGCGCCTCGACGCGCTTCCAGTGCTCGATCGCGGCCGCGTGATCGCCGGCCGCCTCGGCTGCGTCGCCCGACAGAATCGTCGCGCGGACGTTCTGCGGGTTCACGGTCAGCGCGAGCCGAAGCTGTTCGGCTGCCGCTGCCGCATTCTTGCGCTGCAGCGCGTCCTGCGCGAGTTCGCAGTGAAACTGCGCAATTTCGGTACCGAGCGGCTTGTCGCTCATCGACTCGATGCGCTTCGCGGTATCGATCGACTTGTTCCAGTCCTTCTCGATCTCGTAGATCGTCAGCAGCGCCCGCTGCGCACCGAGCGCGTAGTCGCCGCCGGCGAGCTTGTGGAACGCCTCTTCGGCGCGATCGAGCAGGCCGGCCTTGAGGAAGTCCTGGCCGAGCTCGTACAGCGCGTGGTCGCGCTCGTTGACCGGCAGGTCCGTGCGGCTCAGCAGGTTCTGGTGCACGCGAATCGCGCGGTCGGTCTCGCCGCGGCGGCGAAACAGGTTGCCGAGCGCGAAGTGCAGCTCGACCGTCTCGGGATCGAGCTTGGCGACCTCGATGAATGCGTCGATCGCCTTGTCGGGTTGTTCGTTCAACAGAAAATTCAGGCCGCGAAAATACGAGCGCGGCAGGTTGGCACTCTCCGACAGGAGATTCTTCAGGTCATAGCGTGACGCCGCCCAACCGAGCGCGAATGCGACCGGAATCGCGAGCAACCACCAGAAATCCAGATCCATGCGAAATATCGAAGCAGAGACGAAAACCGCGCGATGATCGCGCGGCGTCCGTGTTAAATGACGGGCGGCATCGGCGGCTGGTCGACGATCGCGGGCGTTTCACGCGCCGCGCGCAGATCGCGCTTCAGACGCCCGTTCTCGAGACGCAGGCGGAAGATCGAAGGCAGCGCGGACAGCAGGCCGGCCAGCAACCCGACGGCGAAGAATGCCAGGCCGATCAGGATCAGCGGCGCTTGCCATGCGTAGCCGGCAACGAAATTCAGCGTCGCGGTTTGCGTATTGGCCAGCGCCAGCACCAGCAGCAGGACGAACACCAATACCCGGATCAGCCAGACGATAAACTTCATGAAGCCCTCTCTTTGTTGAGGTTTGCCGCGGCGCGCGACTCCCCTTCGTCGCACCGAATCGACCCGTATTGTAAAGGAAGCGTTTCCGCGGCTGCGCACATCCTGCGCCAGGCGTTGCGCCGCTGCCGCCGGAAATGAAAAAAGCGCCCCAAGGGGCGCTTTTCTTTTCAGCCTTCGCCGGACAGGTTCCGGGCACACCGAACGACGCTCAACGCTCGTCGTCCGGATCGTCAGCCTTCAGCGGTTCACCCGCGCGGCCGTCGACGCGTTCACGCAATTCCTTGCCAGGCTTGAAGTGCGGCACAAACTTCTCGGGCACCTGCACTTTCTCCCCCGACTTCGGGTTGCGTCCGACGCGCGCCGGGCGACGGTTGAGGCCAAAGCTGCCGAAACCCCGAATTTCAATGCGATGCCCTTTCGCCAGGGCGTCGGACATCGCATCGAGCATCGTTTTCACCGCGAAATCCGCATCCTTGAGGACAAGTTGCGGAAATCGCGATGCCAGCTGCGCGACCAACTCGGATTTGGTCATACTTCAGCAGACCTCGTGAGGCTTACTGGTTCTGGCCGTCGAGCTTCGCCTTCAGCAGCGCGCCGAGGTTGGTCGTACCGGTCGCAGCAGCGCTGGAGTCCGACTGCAGGCCGCGGATCGCTTCCTGTTGTTCAGCCGAATCCTTCGCCTTGATCGACAGGTTGATGCCGCGCGACTTGCGATCGATGTTGATCACCATCGCGTTGACCTTGTCGCCTTCCTTCAGCACGTTGCGTGCGTCTTCGACGCGATCCTGCGAGATTTCCGACGCACGCAGGTAGCCTTCGACGTCGCCCGTCAGCGTGACGACCGCACCCTTCGCATCGACCGTCTTCACGACGCCGTCGACGATCGAGCCCTTGTCGTTCATTGCAACGTAGTTGCTGAACGGGTCGCCTTCGAGCTGCTTGATGCCGAGCGAAATGCGCTCCTTCTCGACGTCGATACCGAGCACGATGGCTTCGACTTCGTCGCCCTTCTTGTACTTGCGAACGGCTTCTTCGCCGGTTTCGCTCCACGACAGGTCCGACAGGTGGACCAGGCCGTCGATGCCGCCCGGCAGACCGATGAACACGCCGAAGTCGGTGATCGACTTGATTGCGCCCGTGATCTTGTCGCCCTTCTTGAAGTTGCGGCTGAAGTCATCCCACGGATTCGGCTTGCACTGCTTCATGCCGAGGCTGATACGACGGCGGTCTTCGTCGATCTCGAGGACCATGACTTCGACTTCGTCGCCCAGCTGGACAACCTTCGACGGTGCAACGTTCTTGTTCGTCCAGTCCATTTCCGACACGTGGACGAGGCCTTCGATGCCCGATTCCACTTCGACGAATGCGCCGTAGTCGGTGATGTTCGTGACCTTGCCGAACAGGCGCGTGCCCGACGGGTAACGGCGCGAGATGCCTTCCCACGGATCGTCGCCCAGTTGCTTGATGCCCAGCGAGACGCGGTTCTTCTCTTGGTCGAACTTGAGGATCTTCGCGGTGACTTCCTGGCCAACCGACAGGACTTCGCTCGGGTGACGCACACGACGCCATGCGATGTCGGTGATGTGCAGCAGGCCGTCGATGCCGCCGAGGTCGACGAACGCGCCGTAGTCGGTGATGTTCTTGACCACGCCGTTGACGATCGCGCCTTCCTTCAGCGTCTCGAGCAGCTTCGCGCGCTCTTCGCCCTGGGTTGCTTCGATCACTGCACGACGCGACAGCACGACGTTGTTACGCTTGCGATCGAGCTTGATCACGCGGAACTCGAGCGTCTTGCCTTCGTACGGGGTCGTGTCCTTGACCGGACGCGTGTCGACCAGCGAACCCGGCAGGAACGCGCGGATGCCGTTGACCATCACGGTCATGCCGCCCTTCACCTTGCCGGTGATCGTGCCGGTGACGAGTTCGTTGTTGTCGAGTGCCTTTTCCAGCGACAGCCACGATGCAAGGCGCTTCGCCTTGTCGCGCGACAGGATCGTGTCGCCGTAGCCGTTTTCGAGCGCGTCGATCGCGACGGACACGAAATCGCCCGACTGCACCTCAACCTCGCCCTGATCGTTCAGGAATTCCTCGATCGGAATGTAAGCCTCGGACTTGAGGCCTGCATTGACGACCACGAAGTTGTGGTCGACGCGCACGACTTCGGCGGAAATCACTTCGCCGGCGCGCATGTCTTGGCGGGTCAGCGACTCTTCGAACAGAGCCGCAAAGGATTCGGTATTCGGGGTGGAGGTTTGCAGGTCGGACATAAAAATCTGATTGTGCATGGCTCGCTGTGCCACGCCGGCCGGAATGGCAGGCTGAAAGGGCCAGATCGAAGACCACACGGGGTTAAGGGTTCAAAACACGCTCCGCGCTTGCGGCACGGAGCACCTACCGCTACCCGCCTTCTCAGGCGGGCTGGCCGAGTGCCCGGTACCACTGCAGCACCTGGTCGACGGCTTCATCGACCGAAAGTGCCGACGTATCGAGCAGCTCGGCATCTGCTGCAGGCTTCAGCGGCGCGGCTGCGCGATTGCTGTCGCGCGCGTCACGTTCACGAAGATCCCGGAGCAAGTCATCTATATTAGCAGAAAAACCTTTTTGCATCAATTGCTTATGCCGTCTGGTCGCGCGAGCCTCGGCGCTGGCCGTCAGGAACACCTTCAGCACGGCGTCCGGGAAGATCACGGTGCCCATGTCGCGCCCGTCTGCGACGAGGCCCGGCGTCTTGCGGAACGCGCGCTGGCGCGCGACGAGCGCGGTGCGTACGGGCCCGTGCACGGCAATGGCCGATGCACGATTGCCGACCGCTTCGGCGCGGATGTCGTTCGACACGTCGACGCCGTCGAGCTGCGCACAGCCTTCGCGGAACGTGATGTGCAGATCGTCGATCAGTTTCACCAGCGCGTCGATGTCCTCCGCCGCGATGCCGTAGCGCACGCTCGCGAGGGCGGCAAGCCGATACAGCGCGCCGCTGTCGAGCAGGTGGAAGCCAAGGTTCGCAGCGACGAGCGCCGCGACGGTGCCCTTGCCGGAGGCGGTCGGGCCGTCGATCGTAATGACGGGAGTCGGGTGAAAGGGTCGGGTCGATTTCATCGGAACAGTCGGGTCAGGCTTTGGCGAGCGCGGCGAAGCGGTCGAAATAGTCGGGGAACGTCTTGCCGACGCACTTCGGATCGTTGATCCGCACGGGCACGCCGCCCAGGCTGACGAGCGAGAAGCACATCGCCATCCGGTGATCGTCGTACGTATCGATCGCCGCGTTCGGCGTGAGCTTTTCCGGCGGCGTGACGACGAGATAGTCGGGGCCTTCCTCGACGATCGCGCCGACCTTGCGCAGCTCGGTCGCCATCGCGGCGATGCGGTCGGTCTCCTTCACGCGCCAGCTCGCGATGTTGCGCAGCGTGCTCGTCCCGTTCGCAAACAGCGCCGCGACCGCGATGGTCATCGCCGCATCGGGGATCAGGTTGAAGTCCATGTCGATCGGCTCGAGCTTGCCGTGGTCGTGGCCGATGCCGCGCACGTCGATCCAGTCGTCGCCCATCGTCACGTTCGCGCCCATCTGCATCAGCGCGTTCGCGAAACCGACGTCGCCCTGGATGCTCGCGCGCCCCACGCCTTCGACCCGCAGCGGGCCGCCGCCAAGCGCGCCGGCCGCGAGGAAGTACGACGCGGACGACGCGTCGCCCTCGACCATGATCCGCCCCGGCGAGCGGTAGCGGACGCCGGCCGGCACGACGAAACGCTGCCAGCCATCGCGCTCGATGGTCACGCCGAAGCGCTCCATCAGCCGGATCGTGATGTCGATGTACGGCTTCGAGATCAGCTCGCCGTCGACTTCGACGACGGTCCGGCCATCCTTCGCCTTCACGAGCGGCAGCGTCATCAGGAGTGCCGTGAGGAACTGGCTCGACACGTCGCCGCGCACGCGGATCGGCGCATCGACCGAAATCGTCGCGGGCTTGATGCGCAACGGCGGATAACCTTCGTTCAGCTCGTAGTCGATCTGCGCGCCGATCTGCCGCAGGCCGTCGACGAGATCGCCGATCGGCCGTTCGTGCATGCGCGGCACGCCGTGCACGCGGTAGTCGCCGCCGTTCACCGCGAGCGCGGCGGTCAGCGGCCGCACGGCCGTGCCCGCGTTGCCGAGGAACAGGTCGGCCGTCTTCGCGGTGAATGCGCCGCGCGTGCCCGTCACGACACAGGTGTCGCCATCGCGCGCGAGCTTCACGCCGAGCTTGCCGAGTGCGTCGAGCATCACGCGCGTATCGTCGGAGTCGAGCAGGTTCGTGATCGTCGTTTCGCCTTCGGCCAGCGCCGCGAGCAGCAGCACGCGGTTCGAAATGCTCTTCGAGCCGGGCAGGCGCACGGTGCCCGATGCGCTGGAGTACGGGCCGAGATCGAGATAGTCCATGGGAATCGTCCTGTTATTTCTTGACCGGTTCGGCAGCGGGCGCACCGCCGCGCTCCTGCCATGCCTTGCGTGCGGCGCGCGAGCGCGTGAACACCGCTTCGAGCGCCGCGCCGTCGCCGGCGTCGATCGCCTCACGCAGCCGCGTGAGCACGCGCGTGTAGCCGTCGAGTTCGTCGAGCAGCGCCGCGCGGTTCGCGACGCACACGTCGCGCCACATCTCGGGGCTCGACGCCGCGATGCGCGTGAAATCGCGGAAACCGCCCGCCGCGTACGAGAATTTCAGTTCCGCGTCGGCCTCGCCGAGAATCTGCTCGACGAGCGCGAACGACAGCACGTGGGGCAGGTGGCTGATCGACGCAAACACGCGATCGTGCTGCCCGGTGCTCATCGTGCGCACGTCGGCGCCGGTTGCGCGCCACATCGCGTCGATGCGCGCGACCGATTCGGGCGCGTTCTCCGGCAGCGGGCACAGCACGACGTTGCGACCGACGTACAGGTCCGGCAACGCGGCCTCGACGCCGCTCGACTCGCGGCCGGCAATCGGATGCCCCGGCACGAACTGCGCGATTCGCGCGCCGAGCGTGTCGCGCGCGGCCGCGACGACATCGGACTTGGTGCTGCCCGCGTCGGTGACAATCGTCGCATTGTCGAGCCACGGCGCGATGCGCGCCAGCAACGGGCCCGTCTGCGCGACGGGCGCGGCCAGCAGCACGAGATCGGCGCCGGCGAGCGCGTCGCGCAATTGCGCGTCGTCGTCGAGCGCCGCTGCGCGGTCGATCACGCCGAGCGACAGCGCGCGCTCGACCGAGCGACGCGAGCGGCCCACGCCGACGATTTCGCCCGCGCCGCCCGGCGCGCGCTCGCGCAACGCGCGGGCCAGCGATCCGCCGATCAGGCCGACGCCGAAGATGACCAGTTTGTTGAATGCAAAGCCTGACACGACAAGAGCCAAGTTATGCGTGCGGCACGACGCCCCGCATGCGGAATTCCAGATTCCGGGCAACGAGCCCGCACCCGGCGCAACCTGCACCGGGTGCCGCCCGAACCCGCCTTCGGCAGCGCCGACCGGCCTGCCCTGCCCGCCTCTCCGTCACCTGCGTGACCCGGCGACGGGCCAGCGCGCCTCAGCGTGCGCTCGGATACGAACCGAGTATCTTCAGGAACGCGGCCTTCTGGCCGAGTTCCGCGAGCGCGGCCGCCACCGCCGCATCGTCGCGGTGCCCTTCGATATCGATGTAGAAGTAGTACTCCCACGTGCCGACGCGCGCCGGACGCGACTCGAAGCGCGTCATCGACACGCCGTGCCGCGCGAGCGGCTCGAGCAGCTTGAACACGGCGCCCGGCTCGTTCTTCACCGACACGATCAGCGACGTCTGGTCGTGACCGCTCTGGCCCGCCGGCTGCTTGCCGACGATCACGAAGCGCGTGCGATTGTGCGGATCGTCCTGGATCAGCGAGAACGCGATCTGCAAACCGTAATGCGCGGCTGCGCGGTCGCCCGCGATCGCCGCGACGGTCGGATCGGCGGCCGCGAGACGCGCGGCCTCCGCGTTGCTCGCCACGGCCTGCCGCTCGAGCTGAGGCGCATTCGCGGCGAGCCACTGCTGGCATTGCGCAAGCGCCTGCGCATGCGCGCAGACGCGCTTCACGCCGTCGAGCGTGCCGCTTTGCGTCAGCAGGTTGTGGTGGATCGGCAATGCGAGCTCACCGCTGATCAGCAGTTGCGTCTGCAGCAGCAGGTCGAGCGTGCGCGACACGGCACCTTCGGTCGAATTCTCGACCGGCGCGATGCCGAATGCGGACGCACCGGCCTCGACCGAGCGGAACACCTCGTCGATCGACGGGCACGGCAGCCCTTCGATCGACTGGCCGAAATACTCGAGCATCGCCTGTTCGCTGTACGTGCCGACCGGCCCGAGGAACGCGACGTGGATCGTCTGCTCGAGCGCGCGGCTCGCAGCCATGATCTCGCGCCAGATGGCGCTGATGTGCTCGCTCGCGAGCGGCCCGGCGCTCATGTCCTGCAGCCGCGCGATCACCTGCAGCTCGCGCTCCGGCCGGAACACCGGCGCGTTGAAATGCTTCTTGACCTCGCCCACCTCCAGCGCCACCGCGGCGCGCTGGTTCAGGAGCGCGATCAGCTGCGCATCGATCGCGTCGATGCGATCGCGCAGCGGTTTCAGGCGGGAATTCAGTTCGTCGTCCATGCGTTTTGCCGTGCTGTTTGAACAGCGCCGCCGTCAGGCGCCGCGCTGCTCGAAGTCCTTCATGTACTCGACGAGCGCTTTCACGCCCTCGAGCGGCACCGCGTTGTAGATCGACGCCCGCATGCCGCCGACGGACTTGTGGCCCTTCAGCTGCAGCAGCCCGCGCGCCTTTGCGCCGGCAAGGAAGTCTTCGTTGCGCGTTTCGTCGGCCAGGAAAAACGGCACGTTCATCCGCGAACGTGCTGCCGGCTCGACCTTGTTCAGATAGAAGCTGCTCGCGTCGATCGTGTCGTAGAGCAGCTTCGATTTTTCGATATTGCGGGCCTCGATCGCTTCGAGGCCACCCTGCCGCTTCAGCCACTGGAACACGAGGCCCGCGATGTAGATCGCGTAGGTGGGCGGCGTGTTGTACAGGGAGTTGTTCGCGGCGATGGTCTTCCATTCGAATGCGGACGGGCAGATCGACAGCGCGCGATCGAGCAGATCCTCGCGCACGATCACGACCGTCACGCCGGCCATCCCGATGTTCTTCTGCGCGCCGCCGAACAGCACGCCGTATTTCGCGACATCCATCGGGCGCGACAGGATGTGCGACGAGACATCCGCGACCAGCGGCACGTCGCCGAGATCGGGGATCTCGAACGTCTCGACGCCGTCGATCGTCTCGTTGGTGCATAGATGCACGTAGGCCGGATCGTCCGACAGCTGCCATTCGGCGCGCGCGGGCGCACGCGTGAAGCCGTCGTCCGTCTTGCCGTTCGCTGCGAGATGCGGCGTGCAGAACTTCTTCGCCTCGTTGAACGATTTCTGCGACCACGAGCCCGTCACGACGAAGTCGGCGGTCTTGCGCGAGCCGAGCAGGTTCATCGGCACGATCGCGTTTTCCGCGATGCCGCCGCCCTGCAGGAACAGGACCCGGTGGCTGGCCGGCACGCCGAGCAGGTCGCGCAGATCGGTCAGCGCAGCCTCGTGGATCGACATGAATTCCTTGCCGCGATGGCTCATCTCCATCACGCTCATGCCGCTGCCGTGCCAGTCGAGCATTTCGTCGGCAGCTTGCCGCAGCACTTCCTCGGGCATCGCCGCAGGGCCGGCGGAGAAATTAAAGACGCGCATCGTGAAAACCTCGGAGGGACGCGACCGGCTCGCCGCCGGCAGAACGCGCCAGAAAAGAAATGGCCGCTTGCGCTCACGCGCAAACGGCCATTATCGCACTGTCGTCAGGCTCCCGCCAAACCCGGCCGAACGGCCGGTGGCGTGCCCGGACAGCTTTACTTGCCCGGCTTGACTGCTGCGACTTCCTTGTCAGCCTGCGTACGCGTTGCCTGGATCGCTTGCGGCATGTACTTCTGCATCAGGCCGTTGACCACGTCGCGACCGACCTGATCCTGAACCTGGATGAACTTGCGGCCCGTCGGGCTCTTGTAGAACGTCGTCAGATCCTTGATCTCCGACGTGCTGTAGTACTTCGCGTAGGCGTCGTACTGAGCCGACATCGCGTCGTTCTGGAACTGTTGCGTGCCGAACACCTTGCCTGCGCCGTCAACCAGCTTCGGCACCGAATTCTTCTGCAGCGTCGGAACGGCAGCCTGCTTCTGCTTGTCGTTCAGCGTCTTGTTTTCCGACAGCGCGTCCGACAGGATTGCCGGCACGAGTTGCTTGGCCTGCATTTCGGCGCTGTTGCCGATTGCCGACACGAGCTTCGGCGCATCGATCGCGTCGAGCAGATCCTTGATCGCTGCCTTCTTGTCGGCGTCGATCGGCGCAGCTGCCGCCGGAGCAGCCGGTGCGGAATTCGACAGCGCCTGCGCCATCGCGAACGTCGGCACCAGTGCAGCCAGCAGAACCAGTTGCTTGAATTGCTTTTGCATCATCACTCCCTTTTGGAAATATGAATGGTTGCTCGCCGGCCGCGGCGCTTTTCGCCCGCGGCGGCTAGAGTCTCATCCGTTCTTCAGGCTTCGCCGTCCGACGCCTCGTCGGCCTCGCCATCGCCCTCTTCAGCCTCCGCGATCTGCTGCAGGCCGGAGAGCTTGGTACCCTCATCGAGACTGATGAGTGTAACACCTTGCGTAGCCCGCCCCATCTCGCGAATCTCCGATACACGGGTGCGAATCAACACGCCGGCCGTCGTGATCAGCATGATCTGATCCTCGGCGTCGACGAGCGTCGCGGCCACCACCTTGCCGTTGCGCTCGGACGTCTGGATCGCGATCATGCCCTTCGTGCCACGGCCGTGACGCGTGTATTCGGTGATCGGCGTGCGCTTGCCGTAGCCGTTCTCGGTCGCGGTGAGCACGGTCTGCTCCTCGCTGCCGGCAACCAGCATCGCGATGACCTGCTGCCCGTCCTCGAGCTGCATGCCGCGCACGCCTCGCGCCTCGCGCCCCATCGGACGCACGTCGTTCTCGTCGAAGCGCACGGCCTTGCCGGCGTCGGAGAACAGCATCACGTCGTGCGCGCCGTCGGTGATCGACGCACCGATCAGGTAGTCGCCGTCGTCGAGGCCGACCGCGATGATGCCCTTCTTCATCGGACGGCTGAATGCTTCGAGCGGCGTCTTCTTCACGGTGCCGAGCGACGTCGCCATGAAGATGAACTTGTCGGCCGAGAATTCCTTGACCGGCAGCACGACGTTGATCTTCTCGCCTTCCTGCAGCGGGAACATGTTGACGATCGGGCGGCCGCGCGAGTTGCGCGAACCCTGCGGCACTTCATAGACCTTGACCCAGTACACGCGGCCGCGGTTCGAGAAGCACAGGATGTAGTCGTGCGTGTTCGCGATGAACAGCGTCTCGATCCAGTCGTCTTCCTTCATCTGCGTCGCCTGCTTGCCGCGGCCGCCGCGCTTCTGCGCGCGGTACTCGGACAGCGGCTGCGACTTCACGTAGCCCGCATGCGACATCGTGACGACCATGTCCTGCGGCGTGATCAGATCCTCGGTGTTCAGCTCGGTCGCGTTCAGTTCGATCTTCGAGCGGCGCGCGTCGCCGAATTCGGCCTTCACCGAGGTCAGCTCCTCGCCGATCATCGTCGTGATCCGCTCGGGGCGCGCGAGGATGTCCAGCAGGTCGGCGATCTGGGCCATCACTTCGCGGTACTCGCCGATGATCTTGTCCTGCTCGAGGCCGGTCAGGCGCTGCAGGCGCATCTGCAGGATTTCCTGGGCCTGCGTGTCGGACAGGCGGTACAGCCCGTCGTTCTGCATGCCGAACGCCGCGTTCAGGCCTTCCGGACGATACGCGGAGCGGCCGCCTGCCGATGCATTCTCGGCTTCGGCGCGCGTCAGCATCTCGCGCACGAGCGACGAATCCCACGGCTTCGCCATCAACTCCTGCTTCGCGATCGGCGGCGTCGGCGCGGCCTTGATGATCGCGATGAACTCGTCGATGTTCGCGAGCGCGACCGCGAGACCTTCGAGCACGTGGCCGCGTTCGCGGGCCTTGCGCAGTTCGTAGATCGTGCGGCGCGTCAGCACTTCGCGTCGGTGCGACAGGAAGCACTGCAGGATTTCCTTCAGGTTCAGCAGCTTCGGCTGGCCGTCGACGAGCGCGACCATGTTCATGCCGAACGTGTCCTGGAGCTGCGTCGCCTTGTACAGGTTGTTCAGCACCACTTCCGGCACTTCGCCGCGCTTGAGCTCGATCACGACACGCATGCCGCTCTTGTCGGACTCGTCGCGGATGTCGGAGATGCCCTCGAGCTTCTTCTCGTTGACGAGTTCGGCGATCCGCTCGAGCAGCGAGCGCTTGTTCACCTGGTACGGCAGCTCGTCGACGATGATCGCCATCCGCTGGCCGCGGTCGATCTCCTCGAAGTGCGTGGCCGCGCGCATCACGACGCGGCCGCGCCCGGTGCGGTAGCCGTCGCGCACACCGGCGACGCCGTAGATGATGCCGGCCGTCGGGAAATCCGGCGCCGGGATGATCTCGATCAGCTCGTCGATCGTCGCTTCCGGGTTGCCCAGCAGGTGCTGGCACGCGTCGACGACTTCGTTCAGGTTGTGCGGCGGGATGTTGGTCGCCATCCCGACGGCGATACCCGACGAGCCGTTGATCAGCAGGTTCGGGATGCGCGACGGCAGGACCGACGGCTGCGTTTCGTTGCCGTCGTAGTTCGGCTCGAAATCGACCGTTTCCTTGTCGATGTCGGCGAGCAGCTCGTGACCGATCTTCGCCATGCGAATTTCGGTGTAACGCATCGCCGCGGCATTGTCGCCGTCGATCGAGCCGAAGTTGCCCTGCCCGTCGATCAGCATGTAGCGCAGCGAGAAATCCTGCGCCATCCGCACGATCGTGTCGTAGACCGCGGTGTCACCGTGAGGGTGGTACTTACCGATCACGTCACCGACGATACGCGCCGACTTCTTGTACGCGCGGTTCCAGTCGTTGTTCAGTTCGTGCATCGCGAACAATACGCGCCGGTGCACGGGCTTCAGGCCATCGCGGACATCCGGGAGGGCACGTCCGACGATCACGCTCATCGCGTAATCGAGATACGAACGGCGCATTTCCTCCTCTAGGGAGGTGGGCAGGGTCTCTTTGGCGAATTGATCCATGTATCCGTATCGTTTCGGAGCGAAGACGGCGAACGCCTTTCGCGTGGGCGCTGCATGCGCAACGCAACGCGAGATTCTAACATGCGCCCATCAGCCGCCAATTCGCCTCCCCCTCTATATATAAATAGCAAAAATCGCGGCGACGGCGAATTGGCCCAAATCGCGCGCGACGCGACGTCGCAGCCAATCGCATCCGGTTTGTTTCACGCGCACGAGCAGCTTGTTTCACGCGCACGAGTAAACAAATGCACACACCCGCGCAATTTCGCCGACACACTCTTGACAATCTCTAAAAGTTGCGGCAGGCCGGTGTTGCGCATGCACCACAAAGTTGGAGCGATCTTAGGGTGGGGAGGATTTTTTTTCGTAGGAAGGGAACGATATGGCAAAATGCCAACGCACTGAAAGTTAGACGCTGCTCGAAGTCTACACAGGAGCGCGCCGCGTTTTTTGTGCCGCACCAATGTTATACTTCGAGCAATGTATGACTTGTCACCGTCAACAGGCTCGCAGTAAACCTGCGGTAATCTCAATTTCGAGAGGAGAAATATGAATAAACTTTCAAAGCTCGCGTTCATTGCAGCTACCGCAGTTATGGCTGCATCCGCTTCGGCACAGTCGGTGCCGGCGTCGCGTCAAGCCGTCAATGACAACTGGGTGAACGGCACGGGCGAATGGGTGTGGATGAACGGCACGAACGAGCTCTGCTGGCGCGATGCGTTCTGGACGCCGGCCACCGCCAACGCGAAGTGCGATGGCGCACTGGTCGCCCAGGCACCGCAGCCGCCGGTCGCTCCGGTTGCTCCGGCCATCACGAGCCAGAAGATCACGTATCAAGCTGACGCACTGTTCGACTTCGACAAGGCAACGCTCAAGCCGCTGGGCAAGCAAAAGCTGGACGAACTGGCTTCGAAGATCGAAGGCATGAACACGGAAGTGGTCGTCGCAACGGGCTACACGGACCGCATCGGTTCGGACAAGTACAACGACCGTCTGTCGCTGCGCCGTGCGCAAGCCGTGAAGTCGTACCTGGTCAGCAAGGGTGTGCCGGCCAACAAGATCTACACGGAAGGCAAGGGCAAGCGCAACCCGGTTACGACTGGCTGCAACCAGAAGAACCGCAAGCAACTCATCGCCTGCCTCGCACCGGATCGCCGCGTGGAAGTCGAAGTGGTGGGTACGCAGCAAGTGCAGAAGACGACCGTTCCGGCAAACTGAGCCGCGGTTTTCGACTGCTTCAAAGCCCCGCTCCGGCGGGGCTTTTTCTTTGACGCCCGTCCGGGCGCTCGTCGCTTCGCCGCTCGTCCGCTTCTTATATACTCGGGTCTGACGAACCGCAGCACTGCCCTCCTCCCGTAGCCCGTTTGCCGACATGACCAACGCCGATCCGCACGAACTCCAGAAATTCAGCGACCTCGCCCACCGGTGGTGGGATCCGAATGCCGAATTCAAGCCGCTGCACGACCTGAACCCGGTCCGGCTCGGCTGGATCGATGCGCACGCACACCTGGCCGGCAAGCGTGCACTCGACATCGGCTGCGGCGGCGGCATCCTGTCCGAATCGATGGCCGGGCTCGGCGCCCAGGTGAAGGGCATCGACCTGTCGACCGAAGCGCTCGGCGTCGCCGACCTGCACAGCCTCGAAAGCGGCATCTCGGTCGACTATGAGGCCATCGCCGCCGAAGCGATCGCCGCGCGCGAACCGGGCACCTACGACGTCGTCACGTGCATGGAGATGCTCGAGCACGTGCCGTCGCCCGGCGATGTCGTCGCCGCGTGCGCGACGCTCGTGAAACCGGGCGGCTGGGTGTTCTTCTCGACGCTGAACCGCAACCTGAAGTCCTACCTGTTCGCGGTGATCGGCGCGGAGTACATCGCGCAGATGCTGCCGAAGGGCACGCACGACTATGCGCGTTTCATCCGCCCGTCGGAACTGGCCGGCTTCGTGCGCGCGACGGATCTGCACATCGTGGAGATCAAGGGCATCACGTATCATCCGATCGGCAAGCGCTTCGCGCTGTCGAACGACACCGACATCAACTACCTCATCGCGTGCCGCCGCGGCGCGTGACCCCCCGACCGGCATGACGACTCCCCTTTCGACCGCGCGGGTAGCAGACGAACCGCGCCTGCTGCACTGCGATGCCGTGCTGTTCGACCTCGACGGCACGCTCGCCGACACGGCGCCCGATCTCGCGGCGGCCGTCAACAGGATGCAGCGCGATCGCGGGCTGCCCGAAACGTCGCTCGACGTGTTGCGCCCGCTGGCCTCGGCCGGCGCGCGCGGCCTGCTCGGCGGCGCGTTCGGCATCGATCCGAACACGCCCGGCTACGACGCGATGCGCGACGAGTTCCTGACCAACTACGCGACGGACCTCTGCGTACATACGACGCTGTTTCCCGGCATCGGCGACGTGCTCGACGAACTCGATGCGCGCGGCGTGCGCTGGGGCATCGTCACGAACAAGGCGATGCGCCTCACGGCGCCGCTCGTCGAGCTGCTCGGCCTCGCCCCGCGCGCCGCCTGCGTGGTCGGGGGCGACACGACGCCGCACCCGAAGCCGCACCCGGCCCCGCTGCTGCATGCGGCCGACCAGCTGACGCTCGCCCCCGCGCGCATCGTCTACGTCGGCGACGACCTGCGCGACATTCAGGCCGGCAGCGCGGCCGGCATGGCGACGGTCGCAGCCGCGTACGGCTATTGCGGCGACGGCGTCGCGCCGGCCGACTGGCAGGCGCAGCATCTCGTCGACACGACGCAGGAACTGCGCGAACTGCTGCGCGATGTTGGGCTATAATGCTAGATCTTATCCGCGGGGGCGACCTGGTTTCGACAGGGGTTGTGAAGCGGCTAGGGCATGTCGAGGACCCGTCACCTCGTTAATCAATGGGAAAATCGTAACTGCAAACGACGATACGTTCGCACTGGCAGCCTAACGGCCGCCGTCCTCTGCCTAGTTCACTGACGGGCTAGTGTCGCAAGACCGGTAGCAATACCGCCAGAGGTCATTTACGTCAGTTAAGCTCTGTCGGCGTCGCGACGCCAGGGTCGAAAATCTAGCGAATCGCCGTAGTGCAGCGTGTTCGTCCGCGTCGCTGCGGTTAAATCAAAAGACTGGACTAAACATGTAGAACTAGTCGTGGAGCGCTTCTGGACGCGGGTTCGATTCCCGCCGCCTCCACCAAATTCCGCGTTCGCCGCACGAACCCCGCATGACGCAAGTCTGCGGGGTTTTTTGTTGCCGGCGACACGCATGCATCCCTCTCCTGCCGAAAAAGCGCCCGACCACGGACGGGCGGCCGGGCGGAATGCCACCGGTGCTCCGGCGGCAGGAGGTGACAGGTGTTCTGCCGCGCCCGCGCAGTCATCGGTTGCACCGGGCAGCGGCCAGCCCGGTTGCCCCGGCTTCGGGCGCAGCGCATCGCCGCCCCCATGCTCGTGCAGATCGGGCGACGTGCAGCTTAGCTGCCGCGATACAGCGACTTCATTTCTTCAGCACTGGCCGGGCGCACGCCCATTGCACGCGAACCCGATGCGGATGCGCCCTGTGCCTGCGCACCGTAGCCGCTGGCGTCGGCACCTTGCGCCTGCGCCAGTGCACGCTGCTGCTCTGCAACACGGGCCGTCGCTGCCTGGATCGCTTCCGGGTAGTGCGGATCTTCGCCGCGGGCGGAGTTGTAACCGGCCTGCTGGAGCTGGACCAGTTCGGCACGGACCTGCGCGCGGGTGATCGTCGAGCCCGACTGGGCGAACGACACGACCGGGGCAACGAGAGCAGCGGCAACGACAACAGCTTGAACGAGCGACTTCATGATGACCTACCTCCAGATTTGTCTGTGTTCGCGGTGAACACCTTGTTCATCGCTGACAACCCGAAGTTTATGTAGGCGGATGCTTAAGAATAAGGCAGGTTTCTGGAAGACATCCTTCCTGAATTACGGGTTAACCCTAGATTGGCTGGCGAAGCGGCAACGCGTGAAAACGGCGGCTTCACATGGCGCCGCGTTGCGTGCGGGCCTGCCGAAAAGCACGAGCCCCGCGAAGCAGCAACGCTTCGCGGGGCTCGATCACAGCCAGGTTCGGAACGGAACGCGTACAGCCGTCGGTCAGGCGATCGGGTCGTTGTGCACAAGCACGCCCGCGCCGTCCCGGCACGAATACGCCAGTCAGAGCCTTACCGGGTATCCATCGGGCACTTCAGGTTGCAGCCGTTCGGGTCGCCCAGGTCGCCCTTGCGGCGCAACGCCGACTTCTTGCTGCCCTGGTATTTCTGCGACGGCGCCGACGCCGCGAACGGCATCTGCGGATGCTCGTTCAGGCGAAACTGTTCGCTCAGGATGCCGCCGGGCACGCCCGGGGAATTCTGCGCAAACGCAAACGGCGAAGCGACGACCAACAGCCCCGCGGTCAACGCTGCCGCGGCGAGGGGAACGGAAAATTTCATGGCGGAATGACGCCTGAACGGCGTGCTTGTTGGAACGTTGATCAAGCGGCAAGCGTAGCGCAAATCCCCTGCTGTTGCAGCGCGGCTCGATCGCGTCCCCGTTACCGCGAATTGCCGTCCTGCGCGTACGTGCCGTCGCCGCCGGCCAATCCCGTCGCGATGCTCGTCAGCGTGCCGCATGCGGCCGGATCGTAACCGTCGAGATGCGCGACGCGCTCGACGAAGCGCGCGTCACGCAGCAGCGCCAGCACGCCGGCAAGCGGCCGCGCATCGAGCCGCGCGCGTTCGCATGCGAAGTAATAGTCTTCGTCCACGACCGGGATGAAGTCGAGCCCGAAATGATGGGCGGCCGGCTCGACGCCGAAGCCGAGGTCGGCCATCCCGCTCGCGACGAACGCCGCGATCGCCGAATGCGTGAGCTCGGCCGACGCGTAGCCGTCGATGCGCTCCGGATCGATGCCGATCGCGCGCAGCGCGAGATCCAGCAGCATGCGCGTGCCCGACCCCGGCTGCCGGTTGACGAAGCGGATGTCGTTGCGCGCGAGGTCCGCAAGCCCGCTGACCTGCTTCGGGTTGCCGCGCGGGACGAACAGCCCCTGCTGGCGGCGCGTCAGGTGGATCAGCACATGGCGCGTGTCGTCGAGCCAGGGCCGGTAGATCTGCGCACACTGCGCGCGAAACGCGCCGCGCGGCAAATGGAAGCCGGCGAGGTCGCACTCGCCGCGGGCGAGTGCCTGCACGGCCTCGACGCTCTCGCGATACTTGATGTCGACGGCCGCCTGCGCATCGACGAGCGCGGAGACGAGCGTCGCGACCGCGTAGCCGTGCGACGCGTGGATTCGCACGGCGCCGTCGCGCTGCGCGAGACGCCGGTTCAGGTCGCTCGCCACCTCGGCCGCCAGCGTGCGCAAGTTTCCGTCGAGCCGGCTGCGTACGAGACGCTGCGCATCGACGACGGCCTGCCCGAGCGCCGACAACGTCGAACCCTTGCCGCGCGCGGTTTCGATCAGCTCACCGCCGATGCACGACTCCAGCGCGCGCAGCATGCCCCACGCGTGCCGGTACGACAGCCCCTTGGCTTGCGCCGCCTGCGCAATGCTGCCCGTGTCGGCCACGAGTTCCAGCAGCGGCGCGACGTCTGACAGGCTGGCCGAACGGCCCTCCGTGTCGCGTACGGTCAGATACGCGTCGCATTCGATTCGAATCAATTATGCACTCCGATTTCCTATTGCGACTGCCAAATCTTCCGCTTATCGTTGGTCAAAATCAATCAGAACGAAGTCGCGATGCGCACTATATGAATTTCGAGCGCATATGAGACTTTGGAGGAGCATAACCGATGTCCCCGAATTCCCCTGCGCCCGACGCGCTCGTCGAGCGCCATGCGCGCGCCGGCCGGTCGCTCGTCGCGATCCTGCACGCGATCCAGGACGACGCGGGCTACGTGCCGCCGGGCTGCGTCGCGCCGCTCGCCAAAGCGTTGAACCTGTCGCGTGCCGAAGTGCACGGCGTACTGACCTATTACCACCACTTCCGCACTGCGCCGCCCGCGCGCGTGACGATCCAGATGTGTCGCGCCGAAGCGTGCCGCAGCATGGGCTGCGAAACGCTGGCCGCTCACGCGGAAGCGCGCACCGGCTGCCGGTTCGACGCGGCGCACGACGAGGCCGCGGCCGCACACGCGCCGGACGCCGTCGCGCTCGAATCGGTCTACTGCCTCGGTCTGTGTGCGCAATCGCCGTCGCTGACGGTCAACGGCGTGCTGCACGCGAAAGTCACACCGGAAAAATTCGACGCGCTGCTCGCCGACGCGGTCGCCCACACGCCGGAGGCCGCATGACGACCCGCATCTACGTTCCGCGCGATTCGTCCGCGCTGGCGCTCGGCGCCGACGCGCTTGCCGCCGCGATCGTCGCGGAAGCCGAACGGCGCGGCGTCGCGATCGAACTGGTCCGCAACGGCTCGCGCGGATTGCTGTGGCTCGAGCCGCTCGTCGAGATCGGCACGGCCGCGGGCCGCGTGGGCTATGCGAACCTGTCGGCCGCCGACGTGCGGGCCCTGTTCGACGCCAACTGGCTCGAAGGCGGCACGCATCCGAGCGCCGTCGGCCTCGTCGACGCACTGCCCTATCTCGCGCGCCAGCAGCGGCTCACGTTCGCGCGCATCGGCCTGACCGATCCGCTGTCGATCGACGATTACCTGCAGCACGAAGGCCTCGCCGGCCTGAAGAACGCACTCGCGCTCGACGGCGATGCCGCGTGCGAAACGCTGCTCGAATCGGGGCTGCGCGGCCGCGGCGGTGCGGCATTCCCGGCCGGCATCAAGTGGCGCACCGTGCGGAACGCGCGCGCCGCGCAGAAGTACATCGTCTGCAACGCGGACGAAGGCGATTCGGGCACCTTCTCCGACCGCCTGCTCATGGAATGCGATCCGTACTGCCTGATCGAAGGGATGATCATCGCGGGCATCGCGACGGGCGCGACGATCGGCTACATCTACGTGCGCAGCGAATACCCGCACGCGATCGCGACGCTCGAAGCCGCGATCGTCCGCGCGCGTGAAGCCGGCTGGCTCGGCGAGCACGTGCTCGGCTCCGCGCACGCATTCGAGCTGCACGTCGCGAAAGGCGCGGGCTCGTATGTATGCGGCGAGGAAACGGCGCTGCTCGAATCGCTCGAAGGCAAGCGCGGCGTCGTGCGCGCGAAGCCGCCGCTGCCCGCGCTGGCGGGCCTGTTTGGCCAGCCGACCGTCATCAACAACGTGATCACGCTCGCGACGGCGCCCGTGATCTTCGCGCGCGGCGCCGCGTTCTATCGCGACTACGGGATGGGCCGCTCGCGCGGCACGCTGCCGTTCCAGCTCGCGGGCAACATCCGTCACGGCGGTCTCGTCGAGCTTGCGTTCGGCGTCACGCTGCGCGAGCTGCTGTTCGACTTCGGCGGCGGCACGGCCAGCGGCCGGCCCGCTCGCGCCGCACAGGTCGGCGGCCCGCTCGGCACCTACCTGCCCGACCATCAGTGGGACGTGCCGCTCGACTACGAGGCTTACACGGCGATCGGCGCGGTCGTCGGTCATGGCGGCATCGTACTGCACGACGACACGTCGAACCTCGCCGAGCTGGCCGAATACGCGATGAAGTTCTGCGCGATCGAATCGTGCGGCAAGTGCACGCCGTGCCGGATCGGTTCGACGCGCGGCGTCGAGACGATCGCACGCATTCGCGACGGCGATACGTCGGAGCGCCAGGTCACGCTGCTGCGCGACCTGTGCGACACGATGCTGGCCGGTTCGCTGTGCGCGATGGGCGGGATGACGCCGTACCCGGTGCTGTCCGCGCTCGATCATTTCCCCGAAGATTTCGGGCTCGCCGGCAAGGATGCCGCGTCGGGCCCGGTCAAGGCCGCGGCCTGACCCAGAAGGAGCCCTGCATGTCCCTCGACACGAACAACGTCCGCCAAGGCGGCTGCGGCTCAGGCCAATGCGCATGCAAGAGCGCCGCGCAGGCGCGTGCCCGCGACCCGTTCGACGATACCGATTACGGCACGCCGCAACGGCATGCCGATACCGACGTCACGCTCGAAATCGACGGCCAGCCGGTCACGGTGCCGGCCGGCACGTCGGTGATGCGCGCGGCGATCGAGGCCGGCGTCAATGTCCCGAAGCTCTGCGCGACCGATTCGCTCGAACCGTTCGGCTCGTGCCGGCTGTGCCTCGTCGAGATCGAAGGCCGGCGCGGTTATCCGGCGTCGTGCACGACACCTGCCGAAGCCGGCATGAAGGTGCGCACGCAATCGGACCGGCTGCAGTCGCTGCGCCGCAACGTGATGGAGCTGTACATCTCCGACCATCCGCTCGACTGCCTCACCTGCCCCGCCAACGGCGACTGCGAGCTGCAGGACATGGCGGGCGTCGTCGGGTTGCGCGAGGTGCGCTACGGCTTCGACGGCGCGAATCACCTGAAGGACCGCAAGGACGAATCGAACCCGTACTTCACGTACGACCCGTCGAAGTGCATCGTCTGCAATCGCTGCGTGCGCGCATGCGAGGAAACGCAGGGCACCTTCGCGCTGACGATCGCCGCGCGCGGTTTCGAATCGCGTGTGGCCGCGGGCGAAAGCGAATCGTTCATGGCGTCGGAATGCGTGTCGTGCGGCGCATGCGTCGCCGCATGCCCGACTGCCACGCTGCAGGAAAAATCCGTCGTGCAGCTCGGGCAGGCCGAACACTCGGTCGTCACGACCTGCGCGTACTGCGGCGTCGGCTGCTCGTTCAAGGCCGAAATGAAGGGCACCCAGGTCGTTCGCATGACGCCGCACAAGAACGGCCTCGCGAACGAAGGCCACGCGTGCGTGAAGGGACGCTTCGCGTGGGGCTATGCAACGCACAAGGACCGCATCACGAAGCCGATGATCCGCGAGAAGATCACCGACCCGTGGCGCGAAGTGAGCTGGGACGAAGCGCTCACCTACGCGGCAACGCAATTCCGCAAGCTGCAGCAGAAGTACGGCCGCGATTCGATCGGCGGCATCACGTCGTCGCGCTGCACGAACGAGGAAACCTATCTCGTGCAGAAGCTCGTGCGCGCCGCGTTCGGCAACAACAACGTCGATACCTGCGCACGCGTGTGCCATTCGCCGACCGGCTATGGTCTCAAGACGACGCTCGGCGAATCGGCCGGCACGCAGACGTTCGCATCGGTCGGCCAGGCCGACGTGATCGTCGTGATGGGCGCGAACCCGACCGACGGCCACCCGGTGTTCGGCTCGCGGATGAAGCGCCGCGTGCGCGAAGGCGCGAAGCTGATCGTGATCGACCCGCGCCGCATCGACGTCGTCGACGGCCCGCACGTGAAGGCCACGCACCACCTGCAGCTGCGCCCCGGCACCAATGTCGCGATCGTCAACGCGCTCGCGCACGTGATCGTCACCGAAGGGCTCGTTGCCGACGCGTTCGTCGCCGAGCGCTGCGACACGCGCGCATTCGAGCAATGGCGCGAATTCGTGTCGCGCGAAGAGAATTCTCCGGAGGCGACCGCCGGCGTGACGGGCGTGCCGGCCGAACGCGTGCGCGAAGCCGCACGCCTCTATGCGACGGGCGGCAATGCCGCGATCTATTACGGGCTGGGCGTCACCGAACACGCGCAAGGCTCGACGACGGTGATGGGCATCGCGAACCTCGCGATGGCAACCGGCAACCTCGGCCGCGAAGGCGTCGGCGTCAATCCGCTGCGCGGCCAGAACAACGTGCAGGGTTCGTGCGACATGGGCTCGTTCCCGCACGAACTGCCCGGCTACCGGCACATCGGCGACGCGGTCGTACGCACGCAGTTCGAGCAGGCGTGGTCGGCCACGCTGCAACCGGAACCGGGGCTGCGCATCCCGAACATGTTCGACGCGGCGCTCGACGGCAGCTTCAAGGGGCTCTACTGCCAGGGCGAGGACATCGTCCAGTCGGACCCGAACACGCAGCACGTGGCGGCCGCGCTGTCGGCCATGGAATGCATCGTCGTGCAGGACATCTTCCTGAACGAGACCGCGAAATACGCACATGTGCTGCTGCCGGGCTCGACGTTCCTCGAGAAGGACGGCACGTTCACGAACGCCGAGCGCCGCATCTCGCGCGTGCGCAAGGTGATGCCGCCGCTCGCGGGCTATGCGGACTGGGAAGTGACGCTGCTGCTGTCGCAGGCGCTCGGCTACGACATGCACTACACGCATCCGTCGGAAATCATGGACGAGATCGCGCGGCTCACGCCGACCTTCTCGGGCGTGTCGTACGAGAAGCTCGACGCACTCGGCAGCATCCAGTGGCCGTGCAACGAACACGCCCCGGAAGGCACGCCGACCATGCACATCGACGCGTTCGTGCGCGGCAAGGGCCGGTTCGTGATCACCCAGTTCATTCCGACGCCGGAGAAGGTCACGCAGCGCTATCCGCTGATCCTGACGACGGGCCGCATCCTGTCGCAATACAACGTCGGCGCGCAGACGCGCCGGACGGAAAACGTCCGGTGGCACGAAGAGGACCGCCTCGAGATCCATCCGCACGACGCGCAGGATCGCGGGATCCGGAGCGACGACTGGGTCGGCATCGAATCGCGCGCCGGGCATACGGTGCTGCGCGCGCTCGTGACGGAGCGCATGCAGCCGGGTGTCGTGTACACGACGTTCCACTTCCCCGAATCGGGCGCGAACGTGATCACGACCGACAGCTCCGACTGGGCGACGAATTGCCCCGAGTACAAGGTGACGGCCGTGCAGGTGATGCCGGTTGCGCAGCCTTCCGACTGGCAACGCGCGTACGCGCGCTTCAATGCGGAGCAGATCGACCTGCTCGAGCGCCGCGCGGCCACGCCCGATACCGTGACGACAGGCAAGTGAGGCCGCGATGAACCACGAACACCTGATCGACATGGCCAACCAGATCGGCGCATTCTTCGAGTCGATGCCCGATCGCGACGAAGCGCTGGCCGGCATCGCCGACCATATCCGGCGCTTCTGGGAACCGCGGATGCGCCGCGCGTTGCTCGCCGCGCTCGACGATCCGTCGGGCGAAGGCGCGCAACGCGCGGCACCGATCGTGCGCGACGCGATCGCCACCTACCGCGCATCGCTCGTGCCCGCCGCCGCGAGCGCCTGATCGCGCCGCTACGCGGACTGCGTCATGCCCGCGAACCAGCTTTCGCAGTGGCGCAGCAGCCCGTTCGCGTCGGTTGCCGTGCGCCCGCGCGCGGCAACATAACCGTCGGGCCGCAGCAGATAGAACGACGGCCGCGAGCGGCCGTATTCCTGCGCCAGCCCGGCGGCGCCGTCGCCCTCGGCATCGGCGACGCGCCACACGCGCACCGCGTCCGGCATGACCCGTTCGAGCCCCTGCACGAGCGCCTGCGCATCGGCCGGCATCGGCGGCACTTCGCCGGTGGCGGCATTCACCGGATCTTCCAGCAGCAACAGCGTGAAGCTCGCCGGATCGTGAAGATCGTATAGCCGCGCCGTTCCGGGCGCGCGACCGAGCGGCCCGTCGAGCACGTGCACGAGTGCATCGGGCGCCCGCTCGCCTGCGCGTGGACCGCCGTCGAGCACGCGCTCCAGCGTGAGCGGACTCTTCCGGTACTGCACGCCGAGCTCGCTGACCGTGCGCCTTACCGCATCGCGCATCGGCCCGAACGACGCCAGCAGCGGCACGACATGATCGCGCAGCAGCTTCATCGCGCCGCGCTCGGCTTCGACGACCTGCGTGACGAAACTGGTCTGCCGCAACACATCGCGCTCGATCGGATGGCGCTCCGCGTGATACGTGTCGAGCAACCGCTCGGGCGTGCCCGCGCCGAGCACGCGCGCGAGCTTCCAGCCCAGGTTGAACGCCTCCTGGATGCCGGTGTTCATGCCCTGCGCGCCGGCCGGGCTGTGGACGTGCGCAGCGTCGCCCGCGAAGAACACGCGGCCGTGGCGCAGCCGGTCGACCATCCGGCTGTGCAGGTGGAAATAGGACGACCACGCGAGATCGCTCGGCGAGATCGATACGCCCACGCGAGCACGAACGATTGCATCGCATTCCGCGAGCGACGGCGTCGGCGCGTCGGGCGACGCGTCGCTGCCGGGCGGCCGGTCGGCGACGAGCCGGTAACGGCCGTCGCCCATCGGAAACAGGCCCGCCATGCCTTCGGGCGTTGCGAACAGGTGGATCTCTTCATCCGGCCAGTCGGGTATCGCCGCGAAATCGGCCAGCAGGAAAGTCTGTTCGAACGCATGCCCGGTAAAGCCCAGACCGAGCAGATGCCTGACGGTGCTGTGCGCGCCGTCGGCGGCAATCAGGTATGACGGTGCGAACGACTCGTCGCGGCCATCGGCGCGGTGGATCGTCACGCCGAGCGATGTGCCGCCTGCGTCGCATGCGGCCAGTACCGCGCCGCGCTCGACGGTCACGCCCAGCGCAGCCAGGTGCTCGGCGAGCAGCCGCTCGGTGATGCTCTGGTCGAGAAACAGCAGATACGGATAGCGCGTTTGCAGCGGATCGAAATCGAGCCGCGCGATCACGCGGCCGTCGGCGTGCAGTGCGGCCGCATGCGCGCGATGGCCGAGCGCGAGAAACGGTTCGACCGCGCGATGCTGCTCCAGCAGCTCGAGTGTGCGCGCCTGGATGCCGATCGCGCGCGAATGCGGCGCGGGTGCCGCGAGGCGATCGATGATGCGCACCGGCACACGGGCCCGCGCGAGGCTCATCGCCGCGGCAAGACCGGTCGGCCCCGCGCCGACGATCAGCACGGGCGGGATATCGGACAGTGTGTCAGCCATGCGAACCTCGATGACACGCGATCCTGCAAGTCTACGCCGCTCCGCGTGACGGGGCCATATGCCGACCGGCCGATGCGCGGCATCATCGCGCGGTGTGGGAAAATACCTGCTTTCCGTCAGTTTTCGCGTCATGGATTCCGCATTCGACCGGGCGTACGCCGCACACCGCGCAGGCCACCTCGCCGAGGCCGAGCACGGCTATCGCAACGCGCTCGCCTCCAACCCCGCCGACGCCGACGCGCTGCACCTGTTCGGCGTGCTGCGGCACCAGCAGGGCCAGCACGCCGAGGCAGCCGATCTCGTCGGGCGCGCCGTCGCGCTGCGTCCGGGCGATGCCGCGCTGCAGCTCAATCTCGGCAACGCGCTGAAAGCGCTCGGCCGCCTCGACGAAGCAATCGACCGCTTCCGCAACGCGCTGACGCTCGCGCCCGAATTTCCGCTCGCGCACTACAACCTCGGCAACGCGTATGCGGCACTGCAGCGTCACGACGATGCGATCGATGCGTTCGGCCGCGCGCTACGGCTCACGCCCGACGACGCATCGATCTACAACAATCTCGGCAACGCGCTGAACGCGCTCGGCCGCCACGACGAAGCGCTTGCCGCGTTCGGCCGTGCGCTCGAGCTGCGCCCCGGGCATGCGGGCGCGCACAACAACCTCGCGATGGCGCTGAACGCGATGGGCCGCGCCGACGACGCGATCACGCACTTCCAGGCCGCGATCGCCGCGCAGCCGCGCTTCGTCGCCGCGCATTTCAATCTCGGCAACACGTTCGAAGCAGTCGGCCGGCATGCCGAAGCGGCCGCCGCGTTCGAAACCGCGCTCGCGCTGCACCCGCCGTTTCCGCTCGCGCTGTTCGGGCTGGCGAACGCGCTCTGCGCGCAGGCACGCCATCGCGACGCACTGCCCTATTACGAGCGCGCCGTCGGCCTCGATCCGTCGTTCGGCCTCGCATGGCTCAATCTCGGCAACGCGCATCACGCGCTCTGCGCACACGAGATGGCGCTGCGCGCGTTCGACCAGGCGCTGCGGGTCGCCCCCGATCTCACGCTCGCGCGGCTGCACCGCGCGGTCACGCTGCTGACGCTCGGCGACTTCACGCGCGGCCTGCCCGCCTACGAAGCGCGCCACGAGACGCCGGGCGCGACGTCGCTCGGCACGCTGCCGCGCTGGCAAGGCGAGCCGATTGCGTCGCGTACGCTGCTGATCCGGGCGGAACAGGGGTTCGGCGACACGCTGCAGTTCGTCCGCTTCGTGCCGCTGGCCCGCGCACGCTGCGCGCACGTCGTGCTCGAAGTCCAGCCGGAACTCGTCGCGCTGCTGGCGCCGGCCGCGTCGCGCTGGCGCGTGACGCTCGTCGCGCAAGGTGCCGCCAAGCCGCCGGCTGCGGAGGTCGCCTGCACGCTGATGAGCCTGCCGTTCCTGCTCGGGCTTCAGCCGGACGACATCGTCGGCGGCTCGCGCTACCTCGACGCGCCCGACGGCGCCCGCCGGCGCTTTCGCGGCTCGCTCGGCGGACAGTCGAAGCGCAAGTTCGGCCTGGCGTGGTCGGGGCGCCGGCAGGCGCAGGAAAATCGCTCGATGCCGTTCGACGCGCTCGCGCCGCTGCTCGCGCTGCCGGACATCGACTGGATCGTGCTGCAGCCCGCCCTCGACGACGACGAACGTGCACGCGTCGACGCGCATCCGCGCGTGCATCGCCTCGACGGCCGGCTGAACGACTTTGCCGACACGGCCGCACTGATCGAGCGGCTCGATGGCGTCGTCACGATCGACACGGCTGTCGCGCACCTCGCGGGCGCGCTCGGCAAGCCGCTGTGGGTCATGCTGCCGTTCGCGCCCGACTGGCGCTGGTTCACCGGCGACGACTGCCCGTGGTATCCGCAGGCCAGGATCGCGCGCCAGCCCGCGGCCGGCGAATGGCTCGACGTGGCAGCCAAGGTTGCCGGCAAGCTGCGCGACGCCTGAACGCAAATGAACAAAGGGAGCGCACGGCGCTCCCTTTGTCGATGCGATGCACGGCCAGCGCCGCGCAACGGGCTGACGCCCGTCAGGCCGCCTTGTACTGGTTGCGCGCCTCGGACGTGCGATACAGCACGAGCGTCGCGATCAGCCCGCAGACCGCGGCCACGCTCAGCCACAGCCCCGGCGCCGCCTTGTTGCCCGTCTGGTGGATCAGCAGCGTCGAGATTGCCGGCGTGAACCCGCCGATCGTCGTCGCAAGGCTGTATGCGAGCGAGAAGCCGGCCGTGCGCACGTCGGCCGGCATCACTTCGGTCAGCGCGACGACCATCGCGCCGTTGTACGACGCATACAGGAACGACAGCCACAGCTCGACCGCGAGCAGCCGCAGGAACGACGGATCGCCGACGAGCCACAGCACGGCCGGGTAAGCCGTCAACAGCGTCAGCACGGTGAACGCGATCAGCACCGGGCGGCGGCCGATGCGGTCGGACAGCGCGCCGGACAGCGGCAGCCACACGAGGTTCGAGATACCGACGCAGACGGTCACGACGAGCGCGTCGAGCGACGACAGGTGCAGCACTTCCTTGCCGAAGGTCGGCGTATACGCGGTGATCATGTAGAACGACACCGTCGTCATGATCACCATCCCCATGCCGGCGACCACGACGCCCCAGTTGTCGAGCATCGAGCGCATGATCTCGCCCATCGTCGGACGATGACGCTTCGCGAGGAATTCGTCGGTCTCCTTCAGCGAACGGCGGATCAGGAACAGGAACGGCACGATCAGGCAGCCGATCAGGAACGGGATGCGCCAGCCCCACGCCGTCATCTCCTCGACCGGCAGCGCGCGGTTCAGCAGCACGCCGACGAGCGCGGCGAACACCACGGCCACCTGCTGGCTGCCCGACTGCCACGACGTATAGAACCCCTTGTGCCCCTTCGTCGCGATCTCCGACAGGTAGACCGACACGCCGCCGAGTTCGACGCCCGCCGAGAAACCCTGCAGCAGCCGGCCGAGCAACACGAGCACCGGTGCGAGCACGCCGATCGTCGCGTAGCCCGGTATCGCGGCCACCGCGAGCGTGCCGATCGCCATCAGCCCGAGCGTCAGGATCAGCCCCTTGCGACGACCGTGATGGTCGATGTACGCGCCGAGCACGATCGCACCGACCGGCCGCATCAGGAAGCCCGCGCCGAACACCGACAGCGACAGCATCAACGACGCGAATGCGTTGCCGCTCGGGAAATAGGTTTTCGCGATGGCCGACGCGTAATACCCGTAGACCATGAAGTCGTACATTTCCAGGAAGTTGCCGCTGACGACCCGGAACACGGTGCGGACTTTCGATTCCTGCGCGATGGCGTGTGACGCTGTGGACATGTTTTTCTCGCTCAGCTCGGATGGCGCGAATCCGCGCCGCATGGACCCGGCGATGCGCGACGCACCGGGCCGGCGCGCACGGGCATCGCTGCCCGCCGGCGGCGCATCGCACAACGACGCGTGCACCGGCATGATTCGCGAATGATGCCACGCGAAGCCGACATTTGCCTTGTACCGGCACGGTCGTTGCCGTCGCGGTATCCGCCTCGTACAAGTCGGCCCGAAACAGGCACAAGAATCAGATTGATCAGATCGACCGGCCTTCGCCGGCTGACCACAATGTCACGATTTGCGACGACACTTCCGCGCCGCGCCGGCACGGTTACCCGTGTCGCACCGCGCACCGCCCTCATGACTCCATCGCCCCTCGTTCCCGTCGAAGGCGCGCTCGCCCGCCCTCGCGTCGCCCCGCTCGACCGCGTGCCGCCGTTCGGCCGCGAATGGAAGTTTCGCGGCGCGCCCGGCGCGCGGCCCAGCAAGAACTGCCTTGCGACACTGACGACATCCTGTATCGACGTCGACCGGCCGCATCGCGCGTGTCGCTGGCAGCCGTTACCCGTGATGACGCCGGTGCCCGCTTCCGCAGGTTCGCCCATTACGCCGGCTGCTGCGGGCCGGCGCTTCCGGCATACGGCCGGCGGCCCGCATGACCGGCGCGCGATGTACGCCATCTGCTGGAGCCTCGGCGCGCTCGGCATCATCGGCTGGCTGATCGCCGCGCATGAACCGTCCGCAGGTGTCGGGCCCGTGTTCACGATTCCAATGGCGAGCACCGCGCCGGATCACGCTACGTCGCTCACCGGCACCGTGCGCGCCGCCGCGGATCGGCCCGGCCCGTCGACGCACGCTGCGCCGCCGCGCACGGCGGCGACACCTGTCACGAAAACAGTCGAATCACGGCCGGCCCCGCACGGCGTCGCACGTCGTCCGGCGCCCCCTCCCCCGAAGGCAACGTCCGACATGCAGCGCACTGCCGCGGCATCGCCGCATCGGGCAAACGATCCTCATCCGGCACCGCCCGCGGCCGCAACGCCGACCGTCAGGCGGCTCGCCGCACGGCCGCCGCGCCAGCACATTGCAGTCACCCTGCCGGCACGCGAACGGCACGCTCCGCCGCCGCTTGCGACCGACACGCTCGACGATCCGCTCACGCTGATCGCGACGGCAAACGCGCTGCGCGGCACCGAGCCCGCCCGCGCAACGCACGCGAGCGCTGCCGGTTTCGACTGGACGTCGCAACTGTCGCACCGCCGCATGACCGACATGCCGGACGCGTTCGCGCACTGACGGCCGCCCAATAAAAAACCCGGCGAAGCTCGCTTCGCCGGGTTTCGCTCGTCTCTGCCGTCCGTCTGCCCCCTCGTTACTTGTGCGCGGGCAGCCCCGTCTCGGTCTGCTTCTCGAGTTGCCGCACCTGCTCCTGCAGATCGCGCAACTGCAACTGCGCGGCGCGCTTCTCGACCTGCAGCGCCTGCGTCTGCTCCTGCGCCGACTTCTGCCGCTGCGCGACTTCGGCCTGCTGGCTGCGCGCGACACTCAGGTCGGCCTGCAGTTGCTGCGCACGATTCGCCTGCAGCGCGATCACGCGTTCGAGAAACGCTTTCTGCGCCTGCAGTTCGGTACGGCGGATCTCGATATCGGCGAGCTGCACGGTCTGCTGGACGAAGTTCGCGTACACCATCTCCGCGCGGCTCTTCTCCTGCGAGCGGATCACGCGCCACAGATTCTTGTCCTGGAACAGCGCGACGTAATACGTCATCTCGCGCGGATCGAACAGCAGGCTCGCACCGTAACTGCCGTTGTACGTGGTACGCATCTCGACGATCCGGCCGTCGCGCAGCATCTGCGTCAGCTCGGCAACGTTGCCTTGCGTGGCGGCGTCAGCCGACGCAGCTGCCGGCGCGGTGCCACCGCTCAGGCTCGTCACCGCCGGACGCGTACCGGCGACGGGGGCGGTCGCGTCGGCAGACCAGACCACGCCCGCTTGCGCGCAGGCCGCCAGCGCAACGATCCACGTCGCGCATCGTGCAGGGGAAAAATTTCGGAAAGCCAACGTCAGACTCCGGCGAACGAATCGGGACTCGCGATTATCGTTCAAAACGAAACGGCCGCATCTCGAATTAATCGGGATGCGGCCGGCCCTCGCGCCACGCGGAGCAGACGGCTTGCTACAGGCGCGTTTCGCGCGCCGCGCGCAGGAATGCATCGAGCAGCGGCGTGCAGTCGAGCAGCTCCGAGCCGCCCGCACGATGGAACTCCGGGTGCCATTGCACGCCGACGACGAATGGCGAACGGCGATGGCGGATGCCCTCGATGATCCCGTCGCCGGCCGACACGGCTTCGATGTTCAGGTCACGGCCAAGATCGCGGATCGCCTGGTGATGGATCGAGTTGACGATCGCTTCGCTGCGCCCGGGGAACATGCTCGCCAGCGTCGACGAATCCGGGAAGCGGATCGCGTGACGATGCTGGTCGTAGTGCTCGCTCACGTGCGCATTCGCGGTCGGCACATCGGTGGCGATGTCCTGGTACAGCGAGCCGCCGAACGCGACGTTGATCAGCTGGCAGCCGCGGCACACACCGAGGACGGGTTTGCCGGACTCGACGAATTCATGCAGCAGCTCGAGTTCGTACATGTCGCGCACGCGATCGCCCGGCCATTCGGGGCGCACATCCGATGCCGCGTAGGTTTGCGGCGACACGTCGGCGCCGCCCTGCAGCAACAGGCCGTCGAGATGCTTCGCGTAGTCGCGCAGGCGGATGTTGCTCGGGTGGATCATGCCCTGGTGGCCGACGGTCGGAATCATGAACACGAGCACGTCGCGCGACATCACCCAGTGGGCGATCGATTCCTCGAGATACTGCAGCGTCTTGCCGCGCAACCCCTTCGCGCCGGGCTCCGGATGGAAGATCCGCGCCGACACGCCGATGCGCAGCGTGCGCTGCGTGATGCGCTGGCCCGCGCGGTCGAACAGCCGCCGCGCACGGGCCGCGACGATCCGGCCGAACACCGACCACGGCGTATCGCTCTGCTTCAGGTAGGCCGGCGGCACATTCTGCGCACTCGCGGGCGGCGGCCGCGGCGAATCGAAATCGGGCTGCGCGCCGAAACCGGGCGGGGGCGCACCAGGCTTCGGCGCCGCCGCAGCGGCAACGCCATCGACGGCGGCAGCCGCCGCGCCAGGCGCACCGGGCTCGGATGCCGCCGTGACCGGCGACGCGCCGTCCGCGGCGACGTTCTGCGCGGCAGCCTGGGCTGCCGGCGCATCGGGCGTTTTCGCCGGATCGGGACGGGGGGAATCGGAAGAAGCGGAAAAGGTGCCGGGCAGACCGGCCGGGGAAGACGTGTTTTCGCTCATGACGATGGTCTGGTACGTCGCTCGCGCGTATGGATAGACGAGGATTCATTATGCTTCAGTGCACGATCGCACGGCAAACCTGCAACATCCTGTCGATATTGTTGCAACTCGACGCACGCGGCGCCGGGGCGCGTCCCCGTTTGCGTGCCGGCGCCACCGGCGTCTCGTCGCCCGCACTGGACACCGGTGATATATCACAATAATATCCATGCATCGCCCCCGATCCCGTTTGCCCGCGCCATGATCGCGCCCCGTTCGGCCGCCGCGCCGCACCCCGCATGAGTACCCTGCCCGACGTCACCCGCGAGCGGCCCGCCGCGCCGGCCGCCAGCCTCGCCGACCGCGCGTACGCGCTGATTCAGCGCGACATCATCACGATGCGCCTGAAGCCGGGCGCCGCGCTCAACGAAGCCGACCTCGTCGCACGCACCGGGATCGGCCGCACGCCGGTGCACCAGGCCGTGCATCGGCTCGTGCTCGAAGGGCTGCTGTCCGTGATGCCGCGCAAGGGATTGATGGTGCAGCCACTGTCGCTCGACGACATCGTCGCGGTGATCGACGTGCGGCGCATCAACGAAGCGCACTGCGCCGAACTCGCCGCGCGCCATGCGACGCCGGACGATCTCGCGCGCATGGCCGCGCTGCTCGACGACGGGCAGGCCTGCGTCGATACGCACGACGTCGAGGGGATGATGGAGCTCGACCGCGCGTTTCATCAGGCGATCGCCGCGGCCGCGCGCAACGCGGTCCTCGCCGAAATCCTGCGCGCGCTGCACGAGCGCTCGCTGCGCTTCTGGTTCGTCACGCTGTCCGAACCGCACCATCTCGCCGACGTCCAGCACGAACACCGCGAGCTGTTCGGGCGGCTGTCCGCGCGCGACGCCGCCGGCGCACGCGCAGCCGTCGAAGGCCATATCGATTCGTTCCGCTCCACGCTTCTTCAACATCTTCGCCCCTGAGCCGCCCATGACCACTTTCACGCCCTTCCCCCCGCTCGCCCAGCTCGCCGCCGATCTCGCGGCCGGCCGCACCACCAGCCGCGCGCTCGTCGACACCGCGCTCGAGCGGATCGCCGATCCGTCGGGTCAGGGCGCGGCCGTCTTCACCGAAGTCGACGCCGACAACGCGCGCGCCGCCGCCGACGCGCACGACCGGCTGCGCGCCGCGGGCACCGTGCTGTCGCCGCTCGCGGGCATTCCCGTGTCGGTGAAGGACCTGTTCGACGTCGCCGGCCAGGTGACGCGCGCGGGGTCGCGCGTGCTCGACGGGGCGCCGGCGGCGCGTACCGATGCGGTCGCCGTCGCGCGGCTCAAGCGGGCGGGCGCGGTGCTGGTCGGCCGCACCAACATGAGCGAATTCGCGTTCTCGGGGCTCGGGCTGAATCCGCATTTCGGCCATCCGCGCTCGCCGTATCACCGTGACGTGCCGGGCGATGCGCGGATTTCCGGCGGCTCGTCGTCCGGGGCGGCCGCCTCCGTCGCCGACGGGATGGCCGCCGTCGCGCTCGGCACCGACACCGGCGGCTCGATCCGCATCCCGGCCGCGCTGTGCGGGCTGACGGGCTTCAAGCCGACCGCGAGCCGGATCCCGACGCAAGGCGGCGTGCCGCTGTCGACGACGCTCGACTCGTTCGGCCCGATCGGACTGACGGTCGCGTGCTGCGCGCTCGTCGACCGGATGCTCGCGGGCCTCGAGCCGCACGTGCCGGCCGCCCGGCCGCTCGAAGGCGTGCGGCTCGGCGTGCTGACGAACTACGTGACGGACGGCGTCGACGCCGACGTTGCAGCCGCGCTCGACACCGCGCTCAAGCATCTCGAAGCCGCCGGCGCGATCGTCACCGAAGTGCGCTTCCCCGCACTCGACCGGCTGCCGGAGATCAACCGCTTCGGCTTCTCGCCGATCGAGGCGTACGCATGGCATCGCCCGCTGCTCGCCCAGCATCGCGACCAGTACGACCCGCGCGTGCTCACGCGGATCCTGAAGGGCGAACCCGCGAGCGCGGCCGACTACCTCGACCTGCTCGCCGCGCGCGCCGCGATGCTCGACGAAGCCGCGCACACGGTCTGGGCACGCTTCGATGCGCTCGTCGCGCCGACGGTGCCGGTCGTGCCGCCGCGCATCGCCGACCTCGAAACGGACGACGACGCGTTCACGCGCACCAATGCGCTGATCCTGCGCAACCCGAGCGCGTTCAACTTCCTCGACGCGTGCGGCCTGTCGCTGCCGTGCCATCCGCGCGACGCGGCGCCGGTCGGCCTGATGCTCACGGCGGCGCCGCATCGCGACGACGCGCTGCTTGCGATCGGCCAGGCGGTCGAGGCCGTGCTGAACACGATCCGCTGACCGCGCCAGCCCGGCGCCGGCGGGCCATGCGCGCGGTGCGGCAGGTTGCCGCACGCGCGCTGTCAGTTTCGTGCCAGACCGTTCGCGCTAAAATCGCGCGATTGTTTTCCGGACCGACCGACGAGGAACCCCGCCGACATGAACGACTACACGCTTGCGCTACGCCGTGAACGCCGCCTGCTGATGCTGCTCGGATGGGCGTGCATCGCCCTGCTGGCTGGCGCGCTGTACCTGCAGTACGTGAAAAACGAAGATCCGTGCCCGCTGTGCATCATCCAGCGCTACTTCTTCTCCGCGATCGGGATCTTCGCGTTCCTGGCCGCCGGGATCCGCAACTGGCGCGGCGTCTGGGTGCTCGAACTGCTGATCGCGATCGCCGCGGCCGGTGGCGTCGGCACGGCCGCGCGGCACCTGTCGATCCAGATGAATCCGGGCTTCAGCTGCGGCTTCGACACGCTGCAGCCGATCGTCGACAGCCTGCCGCCCGCGCAGTGGTTCCCCGGCATGTTCAAGGTCGCCGGCCTGTGCGAGACCGTTTACCCGCCGATCTTCGGCATCCTGCTGCCCGGCTGGGCGCTGATCGGCTTCGCCGTGATCCTGGTGGCGGCCGTCTCGAGCCTCTGGCGCCATCGCCGCAAGCTCGCGGGCTGACCGGCCGGCCGCTTTGCCGGCCACCCGGCATGCACGGCCCGCTCGCGCGGGCCGTGCGCCGACGACGCCAACCGGCGCTTTCGCCGGCCCTCTCCGGCCGGCCACGCGTAAACACCTACTCCGCCGCCGCCCGGATCGCCGGGCGAACGCGCGTCGCGCGACCGTCGCGCCCACGCCCCGTCACGCATGCGTTCCAGCCCGATGTGCACGCATCGGCGCCCCGATCCCGCGCGGCGGGCCTATGATCGACATGATCGCCTCCTGATAGCCCGGATCACCGCCCGGCCATGTTCGCGCCGCGTGGCGGTGCTATCTTCGGGACTGGATGGCGATCTACGTGCGCGAGGCCAGGCGGTCTCACCACCCCTGCGTAACGCGCGCCCGATCCGCAATGTCGACTGGATTCATCATGACAACGCAAACCATCCGCATCCGTCACCCTCATGGCGTCCGCGAGTCCGGCGGCGCCGTTCGCGCGCGCCGTCGGCGCGCTGCCGTCGCACCGCTTCAAGCGTGCGGCCGGCCTGCCCCGTTCCCGTCCGTCCTCGTCATTGCCACGCCCGCCAGCCCGCGCCGCGTGTCGTGCCGCGTCGTTCCGAACGGGGTGTGCTGATGGAAGCCTGGCTCGGCGATCTGCAGCAACTGCTCGCGCACGGCGAAGCGGCCGTGCTCGTGACGGTCGCGCATACCGACGGCTCCGCGCCGCGCGAAGCCGGCACCAAGATGCTCGTCACGCGCGACACGGCCCGCCATACGATCGGCGGCGGTCATCTGGAATGGAAGGCGATCGAGATTGCACGGCATCTGCTGAAGGATGGCGCGCACGTGCCGCACGCACGCAGGCTCGAGCGGCTCGCGCTCGGTCCGAGTCTCGGCCAGTGCTGCGGCGGCGCCGTGGTGCTCGCGTTCGAGCGGCTCGACGTCGGCGATCTCGGCTGGATCATGTCGCTCTCGAAGCGCGTCGCGGCCGGCACCGCGACCGTGCGTAGCGTATCATTCGGCCCCTCGCCGGGCGCGCCGCTGTTGAGCGAGCCCGAATCGGAAGCCGCGCATGCCGACTGCCTGCTGTGGGAAACCGGCGGCGTATCGCTGATGACCGAAACGATCGCGCCGTATGCGTTCCCCGTCATGCTGTTCGGCGCCGGGCACATCGGCACCGCGCTCGTGAAGGTGCTGGCGACGCTGCCGTGCCACGTGCGCTGGATCGACGGGCCCGATGCGGTGTTCCCGCCAGCCGACGCGCTCGCCGGCATCGGCAATCTCGCGATCGACGCGGCCGCTGCCCCGGCCGACGCGGTCGACGCAGCGCCGCCGCAGTCCTACTTCGTCGTGATGACGCACGACCACGCGCTCGATTTCGTGCTGGCCGAGCGCATCCTGCGACGCGGCGACTATGCGTACTTCGGGATGACCGGCTCGCACGCAAAACGCGTGCAGTTCGATCATCGCCTCGCGGCGATCGGCATCGACCCGGCCCAGGTCGCGCGGATGCGCTGCCCGATCGGTGTCGAAGGCATCATCGACAAGGCGCCCGAAGTGATCGCGATCTCGGTGGCTGCGCAATTGCTGCAGGCCGTCGAGGCGAATGCGTCCGCGCAGGCTTCCCCTACCTACTGACCGACCAAGAACGACGCCATGACCCCGACATTCAAGGACAAGATAGCCCGCGCGCCGAAAGCGGAGCTGCACATCCATATCGAAGGCTCGCTCGAGCCCGAACTGATTTTCGCGCTCGCGCAGCGCAACGGCGTGAAGCTCGCGTACGACTCGATCGACGCGCTGCGCGCGGCGTACGCGTTCACCGACCTGCAGTCGTTTCTCGACATCTATTACGCCGGCGCGAGCGTGCTGCTGACCGAGCAGGATTTCTACGACATGACGGCCGCGTACTGCGAACGCGCGCTCGCCGACAACGTCGTCCACACCGAGCTGTTCTTCGATCCGCAGACGCACACCGAGCGCGGCGTGCCGATCGGGACGGTCGTCGCGGGCATCGAGCGCGCACTCGCCGATGCCGAGCAGCGCGGGCTGTCGAGCAAGCTGATCCTGTGCTTCCTGCGCCACCTGTCCGAAGAGGATGCGCTCGCGACGTTCGAATCCGCATTGCCGCTGTTCGAGCGCTATCGCCACCGGCTGATCGGCGTGGGCCTCGACTCGTCCGAGCTCGGCCATCCGCCGACCAAGTTCGCACGCGTGTTCGAAAAGGCGCGCGCACTCGGGCTGAAGCTCGTCGCACACGCAGGCGAGGAAGGCCCGCCGGCCTATATCTACGAAGCGCTCGACGTGCTGAAGGTCGACCGGATCGACCACGGCGTGCGCAGCATCGAAGACGCCGCACTCGTCGAACGCCTCGCGAAAACGCGCACGGCGCTGACCGTCTGCCCGCTGTCGAACCTGAAGCTGTGCGTATTCGACGACATGGCGAAGCACACGCTGAAGGCGCTGCTCGACCGCGGTGTCGCGGTAACGATCAACTCCGACGATCCGGCGTATTTCGGCGGCTACGTCAATGAAAACTACTTCGCGACGGCCGAAGGGCTGCAGCTCACGGATGCGGAAGTCCACGCGGTGATCCGCAACGGCTTCGAGGCGTCGTTCATCGAACCGGCGCAGCGCGACGCACTGTACGCGCGCCTCGACGCGTACTGGCAGGCCGCGTGACGGCCCGCATCGAGGAACGCTAGACAGATGAGACACGGCAACGGCATCCGCCTCGCGACCACCGGTCCGGCCTTGCGCCGGGCCGCTCGCGTGCGTGCGCGAGTGACGACGGCGCTATGCGTCGTCGCTCGCCGGTGCCTGCCGTCGCGGTGTGCCGTTCCGTTCGCCGCCGCATCGGTCGCGAGCGCAACGGTCGCGAGGTTAGCCGGCAACCACTGGCTGGCGGCTTCGGCCGCCGCATTCGCCCGCGCAATCGCCTCCGGTCGTGCCGCACGCAGCGTGCCGCCACCGCTCGCGAAGCACCGTCCCGCCCCCGTGCGGCGTCGATCGCTTTCTTCTGTTCGCCTTACCTTGATGCAGGACCATTCGTCATGACGCAAACCGCTTTCCGTTCCCAGCTGCTGACCTTCAACGGCGACCCGGCGCAATCGAGCCAGGCCGCGAACTACGAGACCGACGGCCTCCTGATCGTCGCCGACGGCAAGGTCGTCGCGGCCGGCCCGTACGCGCAACTCGCGGCAACGCTCGCGCGCGACGCGGTCGTCCACGACCTGCGCGACAAGCTGATCGTGCCGGGCTTCATCGACACGCACATCCACTATCCGCAGACGGACATGATCGCGTCGCCGGCGCCGGGCCTGCTGCCGTGGCTCGACAAGTACACGTTCCCGACCGAGCGCCAGTTCGGCGATCCCGAGCATGCGCGCGAAGTCGCCGATTTCTTCGTTGACGAACTGCTCGCGTGCGGCACGACGAGCGCGCTCGTCTACTGCACGGTGCACAAGCAGTCGGCCGATGCACTGTTCGCGGCGAGCGACGCGCGAGACCTGAGGATGATCGCGGGCAAGGTGCTGATGGACCGCAACTGCCCCGAGTTCCTGCGCGACACCGCACAATCGGGTTATGACGACAGCGCCGAGCTGATCGACCGCTGGCACGGCAAGGGCCGCCAGATGTATGCGCTGACGCCGCGCTTCGCGCCGACGTCGACCGAGGCGCAGCTCGAGGCGTGCGGTGAACTCGCGCGCCGCCATCCGGACGTGTTCGTGCAGAGCCACGTCGCGGAAAACGTCGACGAGGTGAAATGGGTGGCCGAACTGTTCCCCGGCCATCGCAGCTATCTCGACATCTACGACCGCTACGGGCTGCTGCGTCCGCGCGCGGTGTACGGCCACTGCATCCACCTCGACGACGAGGACCGCCGCCGGATGGCCGAGACGCGCACCGTCGTCGCGCACTGCCCGACGTCGAACTTCTTCCTCGGCAGCGGGCTGTTCGACTTCGACAAGGCCGGCGAACACGACGTGCCGGTCACGCTCGCGACCGACGTCGGCGGCGGCACGTCGTTCTCGATGCTGCAGACGATGAACGAGGCGCACAAGGTCGCACGGCTGTCGGGCCACCACCTGACCGCCACGCGGATGTTCTGGCTCGCGACGGCCGGCGCCGCGCAGGCACTCGACCTCGCCGACACGGTCGGCACGCTGAAGCCGCGCACCGAAGCCGACTTCGTCGTGCTCGACCCGCAGGCCACGCCGCTGCTCGCGCGTCGCACGAAGCGCGCGGATTCACTCGAGGAACTGCTGTTCGCGTTCGCGCTGCTCGGCGACGACCGCGCGGTGTACCGCACCTACGCAGCCGGCGAACTCGTCCACGAGCGCGGCGCCGCGCGCCGCGCGGCCACCGCGTAACGGTAGCGGCGTGCCGGAACGCTGCCCCGGCAGGCGCGGCGCATTCGCCGCCGCGCTTGCCGGGCAGCCCGACGCGCCACACGCCGATCGGGCCCCACACCGGCCCGGCCGCTTTCCCGCACGCAATCCGCCGTGCTAGAATTCGCCGCTCATTGGGGAGTAGCCGCTCCGCTCGATGTCCCGCGCCCCCGGCGCGCATCGTGACGGAGGCGTCCGTCAACAGACTTGGCCGTTTGGCCATGGCGGACGCAGCCACGTTGGCCTGGCGAGACCGATGGTTCACAGCGCGCCGCATCAGGGCCCGGCGCGGCGTGGATCGTCGCTCGCACGCACAACATCGGCCCGTGGAACCCCATCCGTGTCCCAAGCTTTCCTGATCTCCACCGGCGCCGTCGCCCTCGCTGAAATCGGCGACAAGACCCAACTGCTTTCCCTCGTTCTGGCCGCGCGCTATCGCAAGCCGGTGCCGATCATTCTCGGCGTGCTCGTCGCGACGCTCGTGAACCACGGTTTCGCAGGCGCACTCGGCGAATGGCTCGGCGCGCTCGTCACGCCGTCGATCATGCGCTGGGCGCTCGCGTTCTCGTTCATCGCGATGGGGTTGTGGATTCTCGTGCCCGACAAGCTCGATGCCGACGAAGCCAACGCCAACCGTTCGCGGCTCGGCGTATTCGGCGCGACGCTCGTCGCGTTCTTCCTCGCGGAAATGGGCGACAAGACGCAGATCGCGACCGTCGCGCTGGCCGCACGCTTCCAGGATTACATCGGCGTCGTGGCCGGCACGACGCTCGGGATGATGCTCGCGAACGTGCCGGCGATCCTGCTCGGCGACCGCTTCGCGCACCGCCTGCCGACCAAGCTCGTGCACGGGATCGCAGCCGTGCTGTTCGTCGTGCTCGGCGCGCTGGCGCTGCTGGGTATCGGGGTCTGACGGAGGGGAATGGCCGGCGCGGCCGGACGGCCGCGCCGAGCGGGATACTGCGCTACTTCGCGACGGCCGCGCCCGACGCCGGTGCAGCCGGCACCGCGCGCTCGTTGGCGGCCGGCGCCGCCGGCCCGCCGCGCTTGTCGACCGGCAGCCGGACCGAGCGGACCGCGCCGTTCGACAGCGGGAAATCGGCGAGCGCGCTGCGCGCGAGGAACGGCATCGCATACAGCAGCGTGCCGTTGTCGCCGGTCGTGCGCGCGGACACGTTGTACACCTCCTTGCCCGTCGCGCGCTCGGTGATGCGGATCCCGAGCGTGTAGTCGAACACCTGGTACGTCTGCGCGACATAGCCGGCCGGCATCGGCCCCCACGGGCCCCAGGGGCCCCACGGCCCGCGCCGCCAGTACGGCCCGGGCGCAAACCACGGATCGTAGTAGACCGGTTGCGGCACCGTCACGAGATCGCTGCCGACCGCATAGGTCAGCCCGACGAGATAGCGCGCCTGCGCCGGCGGCACCTGCCGGAACGCATACGCGGACAGCTCGTTCGCGACGATCGGCTCGTAGGTCGACTGCTCGATGCTGTTCTTCTGCGCATCGGTGCGCGTGAACGCATAGGTGCGTGTCGCGTCGCTGCCGCTCCAGTCGGAGAAGGCCGTGACCTGGGTTGTCACATAGCTGGTGCAGCCCGTCAGCAGCGCCACGCACAGCGCCGCCGCCCAGCCCGTACCGCGAATAATCCAATCGCGTTTCATGTTGATCCTCGTCGATCCGTCACCCGTTCGTCGCACCGCGCGAACCGTAACGGGATGCCGATAATACGCGGACTGCCGAAAGCGGTAAAAAGTTCGCCCGGCACGCGGCCGCAAGCCTTTGTACAATGGCCCGGTTCGCCTGGCCCGCGCAACGGGCCCGTCCCCCACTCCACCGATCTCGACGACCATGTCCGACAACGCCTCCTCCACCGTGATCCGCCGCGCCGACTACACGCCGCCGGCCTTCCTCATCGATTCCGTCGCGCTCGAATTCGATCTCGCGCCGGCCCGCACGATCGTCAGGAATACGATGCGCGTGCGCCGCAATCCGGATGCCGCGCCTACGCCGCACCTGGAACTGATGGGCGAAGCGCTCGAATGCCTCGGCGCCTGGCTGAACGGCGCGCCGCACGGTGCGGTACGCGCGCACGAACACGGGCTGACGGTCGAGAACGTGCCCGACGCGTTCGAGCTGACGCTCGAAAGCGCGTGCGCACCCGACCAGAATACGACGCTGTCGGGCCTCTACGTGTCGAGCGGCAACTTCTTCACGCAGTGCGAAGCCGAAGGCTTTCGCCGCATCACCTACTTCCTCGACCGCCCCGACGTGATGGCCTCGTACATCGTGACGCTGCGTGCCGACAAGGCCGCGTACCCGGTGCTGCTGTCGAACGGCAACCTCGTCGATTCGGGCGACCTCCCCGACGGCCGCCACTTCGCGAAGTGGGAAGACCCGTTCCGCAAGCCGAGCTACCTGTTCGCCCTGGTCGCCGGCAAGCTCGTCGCGATCGAAGAGAAGATCACGACCGGCTCGGGCAAGGAAAAGCTGCTGCAGGTATGGGTCGAGCCGGCCGATCTCGACAAGACGCGTCACGCGATGGATTCGCTGATCCACTCGATCCGCTGGGATGAAAAGCGCTTCGGCCTCGAGCTCGATCTCGACCGCTTCATGATCGTCGCGGTGGGCGACTTCAACATGGGCGCGATGGAGAACAAGGGGCTCAACATCTTCAATACGAAGTACGTGCTGGCGAACCCAGAGACCGCGACCGACACCGACTTCGCGAACATCGAATCGGTGGTCGGCCACGAGTACTTCCACAACTGGACCGGCAACCGCGTGACCTGCCGCGACTGGTTCCAGCTGAGCCTGAAGGAAGGCCTGACGGTGTTCCGCGACCAGGAATTCTCGGCCGACATGGCCGCGGGTGACGACGTCGAATCGGCGGCCCGCGCGGTCAAGCGCATCGAGGATGTGCGCGTGCTGCGCCAGCTGCAGTTCGCCGAGGACGCCGGCCCGATGGCGCACCCGGTGCGCCCGGAAAGCTACGTCGAGATCAACAACTTCTACACGATGACGGTCTACGAGAAAGGCTCGGAAGTCGTGCGGATGTACCAGACGCTGTTCGGCCGCGACGGCTTCCGCAAGGGGATGGACCTGTACTTCAAGCGTCACGACGGCCACGCGGTGACCTGCGACGACTTCCGTCACGCGATGGCCGACGCGAACGGGCGCGACCTCGCGCAGTTCGAGCGCTGGTACAGCCAGGCCGGCACGCCGCGCGTATCGGTGCGCACCGCGTACGACGCGGCCGCGCGCCGCTACACGGTCACGCTCGCGCAGGGTTACGGCGACGCGTCGCCGGCCGCGCGCGACACGCAGCAGGGGCCGCTGCTGATCCCGTTCGCGATCGGCCTGATCGGCCGCGACGGCCGCGACCTGCCGCTGCGTCTCGACGGCGAAGCCGCCGCATCGGGCACGACGCGCGTGCTCGACTTCACCGACACCGAGCAGACCTTCACGTTCGTCGACGTGCCGGAGGCGCCGCTGCCGTCGCTGCTGCGCAACTTCTCGTCGCCGGTGATCGTCGAGTACGACTACAGCGACGACGATCTCGCGTTCCTGCTCGCGCACGACAGCGATCCGTTCAACCGCTGGGAGGCCGGCCAGCGCCTCGCGACGCGCGCGCTGCTGACACTCGCCGCGCGTGCCGCCGCGAACGAGCCGCTCGTGCTCGGCGAGAACTTCGTCGCCGCGTTCCGCCGCGTGCTGACCGACGCGACGCTGTCGCCGGCGTTCCGCGAACTCGCGCTGACGCTGCCGTCGGAAACCTATCTCGCCGACCAGATGGCCGAAGCCAATCCGGCCGCCGTGCATCGTGCGCGCCAGTTCGTGCGCCGCCAGCTCGCGACCGCGCTGCGCGCCGACTGGCTCGCCGCGTACGAGCAGCACCAGACGCCCGGCGCCTACGAGCCGACGCCGGAGGCATCCGGCCGCCGCGCGCTGAAGAACCTCGCGCTCGCGTATCTCGCCGAACTCGAGGATCCGGCCGATGCCGTGCGCCTCGCAACCGCGCAGTACGACGCGGCGAACAACATGACCGATCGCGCGGCCGCGCTCGGCGCACTGCTGTCCGCCGCCGCCGCGGGCGCGAGCGGGCCGGCCGAGCAGGCGCTCGACGATTTCTATCGTCGTTTCGAGAAGGAAGCGCTCGTGATCGACAAGTGGTTCGCGATGCAGGCGGCGCAACGCGGCACGCCCGCGCAGCCGACGCTCGCGAAAGTGCGCAAGCTGCTCGCGCATCCGGCGTTCAACCTGAAGAATCCGAACCGCGCGCGCTCGCTGATCTTCAGCTTCTGCGCGGCCAACCCCGCGCAATTCCACGCGGCGGACGGCTCGGGTTACGCGTTCTGGGCCGAACAGGTGCTCGCGCTCGACGCGATCAACCCGCAGGTCGCGGCACGCCTCGCGCGCTCGCTCGAACTGTGGCGCCGTTTCACGCCGGCACTGCGCGAGCGGATGCGCGAAGCGCTCGAGCAGGTCGCGGCCGGCGCGAAGTCGCGCGACGTGCGCGAGATCGTCGAGAAGGCGCTCGCGTAACGCCGCCGCTCGCGTCGCATTCGCGCGATGAAGCCGGTGCCGCCTGATGCGGCGCCGGCTTTTTTATTGCGCGAGCGCGGCTGAAACCGGGCTCGGTCACGGGGTCTGACCGCACGGCCGGCCGGCGCTGCGACGCGCGACCCGCCCGCCGGTGCCGCCGGAAACCCGGCCGGTTCGGCCGCCCGGCGATGTAACCGGACGAAAAAAGCCGGCGGCACGGGAGGCGCGACAGGTAAAATTGCGGCCATTCAAGGATTCTCTTTGGCCTTTTGGAGTCTGTCATGTCCATTGCCCGCCGCACCACGCTGTCGAAGTTCCTGATCGAACAGCAACGTGAGACCAACAACCTCCCCGCCGACCTGCGCCTGCTGATCGAAGTCGTCGCACGCGCGTGCAAGGCGATCAGCTACAACGTGTCGAAAGGCGCGCTCGGCGAAGCGCTCGGCACTGCCGGCAGCGAGAATGTCCAGGGCGAAGTGCAGAAGAAGCTCGACATCCTGTCGAACGAAATCCTGCTCGACGCGAACGAATGGGGCGGCAACCTCGCCGCGATGGCATCGGAAGAAATGGAAACGTTCTTCCCGATCCCGGCGAACTATCCGCGCGGCGAATACCTGCTCGTGTTCGATCCGCTCGACGGCTCGTCGAACATCGACGTGAACGTGTCGATCGGCACGATCTTCTCGGTGCTGCGCTGCCCGGACGGCAAGCAGGCGACCGAAGAGTCGTTCCTGCAGCCCGGCACGCAGCAGGTCGCGGCCGGCTACGCCGTCTACGGCCCGCAAACGGTATTCGTGCTGACGACCGGCAACGGCGTGAACTGCTTCACGCTCGACCGCGAAGTCGGCTCGTGGGTGCTCACGCAGAGCAACATGCAGATCCCGGCCGACACGCGCGAATACGCGATCAACGCCTCGAACGCGCGCCACTGGTACGACCCGGTCAAGCGCTACGTCGACGAACTGAACGCCGGCAAGGACGGCCCGCGCGGCGACAACTTCAACATGCGCTGGATCGCATCGATGGTCGCCGACGTGCACCGGATCCTGAACCGCGGCGGCATCTTCATGTACCCGGCCGACAAGCGCACGCCCGATCGTCCGGGCAAGCTGCGCCTGATGTACGAAGCGAACCCGATGTCGTTCATCGTCGAACAGGCAGGCGGCGCCGCGACGACCGGCACGCAGCGCATCATGGAAGTGCAGCCGACGGGCCTGCACCAGCGCGTGCCCGTGTTCCTTGGCTCGAAGAACGAAGTCGAGCGCGTCACCGGCTATCACGACGAAGCAAAATAATTGCACTGCAGCACTAGACGGAGGTGCGATGCACAAGTACAATCGCGCCTCTTGATGTGGCCCTGACCGGTCGCATCACAGTGAAGTGAAAGCGGGAAGTCCGCCGGATCGAGGGTTTCGCGAAGCAGCAGCAGCAAGCTGAAAAAAAGTTCGCAAAACCTATTGCCAAGATCTCGGATTTCACCATATAATTTCATTTCTCTGCTGCCGGTGTAGCTCAGTTGGTAGAGCAGCGCATTCGTAATGCGAAGGTCGTAGGTTCGACTCCTATCTCCGGCACCAAGACATAAAGGTCTGACAAGCATCGCTTGTCAGACCTTTTCTCTTTTCCGGCGCCGAAATCGTGCGCGCCCTTCCCCGCCTCACCCCGCTTGCGGGCATCCCCCGACTCACGCGCCGCGTGCCGCCGATTACAATCGCCGGACCATTCCGCCCCTTCCCCGCATCATGCGCACCTGGCGTCTCGAGCGACCGACTCTCAACGCACAGCTGGACGTGTCCCGCGCGACGCGGCTCGTCGCCGCGATCGGCGGCAGCGAGCCGAACGCATTCGCGGCCGAAGTCCTGACGCTGTTCGACGATGCACTGTCGATCACGCAATGCACGATCTTCGCGTACGAGTTCGGCAATCGTCCGCGCACGATCTCGGTCGCCGATCGTCGCGGCGGCCGCTACCTGCGCGACGTCGCCGACACCTACGCGCGGCACTTCTACGCACTCGACGGCAACCAGCAGATCGTATCGACCGCCCATCGCGGCACGCACCGGCACGACTTGCTGCTGCACCGGCAGGCCGGCGACGAGATCGATCACGAAGCGTATCGCGCGGCATGCTATCGCGGCCCCGACGTATCCGACCGGCTGGCGCTGCTGATGCAGCCCGACGATGCGACGTGGCTGTCGATCAACCTGTACCGCGCGCATCGCAGCGGCGCGTTCCAGCCGCGCGAGATCGCGGCGATCGAAACACTCGCGCCGCTGATCGCCCAGGCCGCGAAACATCACTACGCGCTCGCCGGCGCGACGCAGATCGGCATTCCGCAACGGATGCTCGCGCGGTTGCGTCATGCGTGCCCCGACCTGTCCAAGCGCGAACTCGACGTGCTGCGCGGCGTGCTCGACGGCCAGACCGCGCACGAGATCGGCGAGACCATCGGCGTGAAGGCATCGAGCGTCGTCACCTACCAGAAGCGCGCGTACCGGCGCCTCGGCATTTCGAGCCAGCGCGAGCTGTTTGCGCTGTGCCTGCAGCCCTGACGCGTTTCCGTTCGCGCCGGGCGTAGCGCGGCCACGCGCGCCGTGTTTCGCCGTACCCGAAATGGGGACACCGGCGGCACGACCGGCTTTCATACTGCATCGACCTGCTGCACGCGTCGATCGATGCGTGCGCATCGAACCCGACCACGGTGGAAGCCAACGATGAGCATCACGTTCAAACCTTATCCGTTCGTCGCCGAGCGCCATCCCGCGCATCTGCCGGATTGCGTCGACGGCATCGATACGCACCGGCATCGCGTTGCGATCGTCGGCGGCGGCCCCGTGGGTCTCGCCGTCGCGCTCGGCCTCGCGAATCACGGCATCCGCAGCGTGCTGATCGAAGCCGACGACTCGGTCTGCCACGGCAGCCGCGCGATCTGCATCTCGCGCCGCAGCCTCGAGATCATCGAACGGCTCGGCGCGCTCGACGATTTCCTGCGCGTCGGGTTGCCGTGGACCGGCGGACGCAGCTTCTACCGTCGCGATGAAGTCCTGCATTTCACGATGCCGCAGGACGGGAACCAGAAGCTGCCGCCGATGGTGAACCTCGCGCAGTATCACATCGAGCAGTTCCTGCTGGACGCCGCGCGCCGCCGCCCCGATCTCATCGAGATCCGCTGGCAGACGAAGGTCACCGGTGTGACGCGGCAACCGGACGGCGTGCGCCTGGACGTCGACACGCCGCTCGGCGGCTACGCGCTCGATGCCGACCGGGTCGTCGCGTGCGACGGCGGACGCAGCACGATGCGCGATGCACTCGGCCTGTCGCTCCAGGGCACGAGCTACGAGGGCCGCTACGTGATCGTCGACATCGCGCTCGACAGCGACCGGCCCACCGAGCGCCTCGCGTACTTCGATCCGTCGTCGAACCCGGGCTCGACGGTGCTCGTCCACAAGCAGCCCGACAACGTGTGGCGGATCGACTACCAGTTGCGCGACGACGAGGATGCCGAGGCGGCCGTGAAGCCCGAGAACGTGATCCCGCGCGTGCAGAACCTGCTCGACATGATGGGCGAGCGCGGCGCATGGTCGCCGATCTGGATCACGATCTACAAGGCGAACGCACTGACGCTCGAACGCTACCGGCACGACCGCGTGCTGTTCTGCGGCGACGCCGCGCACCTCGTGCCGATCTTCGGCGTGCGCGGCGCGAATTCGGGTATCGACGATGCCGACAACATCGCGTGGAAACTCGCGTACGTGATCCGCGGCATCGCGTCGGACGCCCTGCTCGACAGCTACTCGGACGAGCGCGTATTCGCGACGCACGAGAACCTGCGCTACGGCACGAAGAGCACCGAGTTCATGGCACCGCCGTCGTTTGCATTCGAACTGATGCGCAAGGCCGTGCTGACGCTCGCGGTCCGGCATCCGGCACTGCGTTCGCTGATCAATCCGCGCCAGACATCGGCCATCGCGTATGCGGCGTCACCGCTCAACGCAGCCGAACGCGACACGTTCGCGGCCGGCCCGGCACCCGGCACGGTACTCGCCGAATGTCCGCTGACGCTGTATGCGGCACCTGGCGACGACACACGCCGCGGCCACCTGACCGATCTCGTCGCACCACGCTTCACCGCGTTCTGCTTCACGAGCGATGGCGTACCCGATCCGTCGCTCGCCGCGCTCGAGCAACGCCTGCACGAGGCGCACGTGCCGTTCGCACTCGTCACGCTCGCGCGGCATGCTGCACCACGGCACCCGGCGTGCAGCGGCCATGACGACGACGGCAGGCTGTTCGCCCTGTACGGTGCACGCAACGGCACCGTCTATCTCGTCCGTCCGGACGGGCACGTGCTCGGCCGCTGGCACGACGCGCATGCCGACGATCTGGCCACCGCACTCGATCATGCGCTCCATCCGCGCACATCCACCGAAACCGAAACCGATCGTCAGGAGACCGCATGATGACCGACACCGAACGCGACACGCTCTACACCGACCTGTGCCACACGATGACCCGGATCGGCGAAGCCGATGCGTCGCTCTTTCTCGCCCGTTTCGCACTGCTGTCGATCGAAGCGATCGGCGATGCCGCAACTGTCGCGCGACTGATCGCCGATGCGGGCGACGGTCTGCCCGACGCGCACCTGCCGGCAACAACGCACGGGCGGTCACACGCGTGACCGACGCACTTCGACGGCAGCCATTTCTTACAGATTCATTTCGTCGCGCATCGTCCCCGCACGAACCGCGCCGTATCCAGACGAATTCCCTGGAAAATCCGCTTAAGGGTGCATAACATTACTTAACGATTCTGACCCGCCTATCGCGTTACATTGCGTGGGCGGCGCGGCGGGTCGCACGCCGCTTTCAACCAGCTTGCGGCGCGACAGCCGGCGTCCGGTCATTTCGACTCAACCCAAGGAGAGGACCACCATGACTCATGGCTTGATTATGTGGCTCATCATCGGCGCAATCGCCGGCTGGCTTGCCGGCCTGCTCGTCAAGGGCGGCGGCTTCGGGCTGATCGTCGACATCATCGTCGGGATCGTCGGCGCGGTGATCGGCGGCTGGCTCGCCGGGATACTCGGCATCAGCGTCGGCAGCGGCTTCATCGGCTCGGTGATCGTCGCGGTCGTCGGCGCGGTGATCCTGCTGTTCGTGATCCGGCTATTCAAGCGAGCGGCCTGACGCTTCTCTCCACGCGCCTTCGGGCGCGTTTTCGCATCAGGCCGGCGCGCGGCCCGTTCGCCGCGCGCCCCCCGCGCGTTCAACGCTTCGCGTGCTGCAACCAGCCATCGAGCACGTCGGCCGTCAGCAATCCGCTGCGCGCCTCGCGTGCGCCATCGCGCCCGATCCACACGGTGCGCGGCATTTCCCCCCGCCATCCGGCATCCAGTGCCGCGCGCAAACGCTCGGGCATCGGTTCCGCGTTCGCATACTGCGCAACCTGCGGCGGCAGGTTCATCTGCGCAAGCGCCTGCGCGATCGCCGCACCGTTGTCGTCATACGCATCCATCGCCACCATCGCGAGCTGCACGTCCGGATGACGGCGCTGCCACGCGACCAGATGGGCGGCGTTCTCGCGACAGTATCCGCAATCGAGCGACCAGATCTCGATCGCCAGCGGCCGCTCGTGCGCGGTTGCAACCAACCGCGCGACGTCGGCCGCGCGCAGCGGCTGCAGTTCGCCGCCGGCCCACGCGGGCATGCTCGCGAGCACGATGCCGATCAACCCAATCAGCCGCTTCATTGCGCCCCCTCCGCCGCGATCAGCCGGTAACCGTCGTTACGCGTGCGCCACGACAAATAGAGGCGGCCCGCATCGTCGAGCAGTTGCGGGTTGTCGCTCGCGCCCGACGTCGACGCGATCACGCGCGGCGCCGACCAGTGCTCGCCCCGATCGTCCGACCGGCGCAGCTTGATCTGCATCGTGTCGCCGTCGAACGCCTTCCATGCGAGCCAAACGACGTCGCCGCGCGCGACGAGCGCCGCATGCGACGCCTGCTCGCCCGGTGCGGCAGGATTCGCGCCGAACGCCCAGGGCGTGCCGCGCGGCTGGCCATCGGCGCCGATGCGCGAATAGAACACGTCGGCCCGGCCGTCGACGACGCCGAACCATGCGAGGTGGCGCGTGCCGTCCGGCGTGATGGCCAGTGCCGGCCCGTGCTCCGGGCATGCCTCGACATGCCAGTTCGAGAACGTCGCGCGCACCGGCACGACCTGCTCCGACGCCACGACGGGCAGCACCGCGAGCGCGTGATCGCGAATCTGCCCCGGGAACACGTTGCGCCATACGGCCTCGATGCGCCCGGCCGGATCGATCGCCATCGCGATCCGGCAGCATTCGCACGTGTGATCGGTCACCTTGCGCTCGGGTTCGAACGATGCGCCGCCGTCGCGCGACACCGCGTAGTAGACGGCCGCGCCTTCGTACGCCTGCCCCGCCGCTTTCGCCGCGACGAGATCACGCTTGTCGATCCATGCAATCGCGATGTTGCCGGCGGGATCGACGGCCATCATGTCGAAGCGGTGCGTGATCGCCTGCCGGTCACGGTGCACGGTAACAGGCACGCTCCACGTCGCGCCGCCGTCGAGCGAGCGCGAGAAACGCACCATGCCCGTGTACGGCGCATCGAGCGGCATCGACCACGACACGTACACCGCACGCCCGTCCGGACTCGTCGCGATCTTCGGACGATTCTCGGCGCTCGTGTAGACCGGCTCCGGCATCGCGTTGACGGGAACAGGCGCCGACAGCGTGCGGCCTGCGTCGTCGGAATGCGCGACGACGACATGCGCGCCTTCGACCCACGCGACCCACAGCCGGTGACGCGCATCGAACGCGGCGCCCGTCGCGAGCGGCTGCTTCTGCTGGGCAGGCGCGGCCTGCATGTTCATGTGCGCGGCATGCGGATCGGCGGCTTTCGACGCATCGTGCGCGTCATGCGCGTCATGCGCGCCGGCCGGCGTCAGCACCGCGAGCCACAGCGCGCAGCCTGCCGCGAACGACTTCACAGCGACCATTTCAATTCTCCATAGAAGGTGCGGCCCGGATACGGATGGAACACGTAGTAGCGGCGGTCCGTCAGGTTGTCGATGCCGAGCGACGCGCTCCAGTGACGATCGAGGCGGTAGCGCGCCTTCAGGTCGACGACCGTGAACGAACTCGTGCCGCCGTAGACATCCGGATTCACGTCGCTGTTGTCGAGCGTGTTGAACTGGCGGCCCGAGTAGCGCACGCCGACGCTCGCGAGCCAGTGCTCGTCGAAGCGATACGACGCGAGCAGGTTCGCGCGCATGCGCGGAATGCGCGGGAAGCGCGAGCCGACGTAGGCCGGATTCGCGGCATCGGCGAGGATCTGCGCATTGCTTGCCGACACGTTCGCGTCGATCGCGAGCCCCCTCAGCCCGACGTTCTCGCCGCTGAACGCGAGTTCGACGCCGCGTACGCGCACGCGGTCGACGTTCGAGATGTTGGTGACGGTCGTCGCGCCCGACACCGTCGTCTGGCTGTAGATCGAGTCGCGCAGGTCGCTCTGGAACACGCTCGCGCGCACGACACCGACGCCCACGTCGCGCTCGGCCGTGAAGTCCCAGTCGATCGCCTTTTCCGGCCGCAGGTTCGGGTTGTTGTTGACGATCGCGTTGTTCGAGATCGTGCCCTGGAACAGCTCGCCGACCGTCGGGAACCGCGTGCCGGTCGCGAACGACAGCCGGAAGCGCCACACGTCCGTCGCATCCCATTGCAGCGCGACCTTCGGCGACAGCGCGTTTGCGCCGCGGTCCGCGTAACCCAGCGTGCCGCCCGAATTGCCGAGCGCGCCGCCATACGCATCCCAGCGCTCGTAGCGCAGCCCGAGCGTCGCGAGCCAGCCCGGCGCGAAACGCCACGCGTCCTGCCCGAACAGCGCCTGCGTGCGCGTATCGCCGCGATAGACACTCGCGAGCGACGTGCTCGGCCCGGCCAGCCAGTCGGCCGTGTTGTACGTGACGTTGCGCAGGAAGTAGTTGTCGTAGTGATAGCCGAACGTGAACGTGTGGCCCTTCACCTCCGGCGCCTCGGCCTTCAGGTCGAGCGTGCGCCAGCCCGTGCCGTCGCCCTGGAACAGCGTGCCCGCACCGCCCTGCACGGTCGACGCCGCGCGCAGCACGTCGCGCGACACATCGTATGCAGACACGACGCCCGACAGCCGCCAGCCCGAATCGAGCCGGCCGTTCAGGCCGAGCGCGTACAGCCAGTTCTCCTGGTCGCCGCGCTGCGGCGCGAACGCGTTCGGCGCGACGGTCATGTTCTGGCCGCCGATCGATACGTTGCCGCCGTAGACCGGATTGCCGGCCGCGTCGCGCAGGAAGGTTTCGCCGTGCTGGCGGTAGTGGTTTTCCCAATGCCCGAGCGTGAGCGTCGCCTCGACGCGGTCGGTGAACGCGTAACCCATGCGGACCGTCTCGTTGAGCTGTTCGGTCCGCTCGATCGTCTGCGCGCCGACGATCGTCCGCGGCTTGCCATTGGGCCCGATGTCGGTCGCGGCGCCCGTCACGGGCACGGCGGCGCCCAGCTTCGGGTTGTAGGCGGAATTGGGGCTCGCATACTGCATCGGCTGGCCGTCGTTCTCCAGCCGGTCGAGCGACAGGGCGAACCAGAACCGGCCGACGCGGTTGGCGATCCGCGCGGTCTGATGATTGCCGCCGAAACTGTCCGCGAACCCGTAGCCGTCGTGGTAGCGCTGCGTGAAGAATTGCGTCGACAGCGACGCCTCCAGCTTCTCCGGGCGGCGCGTGGTGAGCAGCACGGTCGAGCCGATCGAGTTGCCCGGATACAGCGCGGAAAAGGGGCCATAGAGCACGTCGACACGCGCGATGTCGTCGGGCGGAATCAGCGACCAGCGCGGCGGATACGCATAGCTCGAACCGAGCAGGTTCGACAGCAGCACGCCGTCGGCATAGACGAGCCCGCGCGCACTCTGCAGCTCGTTGAAGTCGCGGCCCGCGAATACGCTGTTGCGGTCGCCGATATAGCGCTTGCGGACCATCAGGTTCGGCGCGTACTTCAGCGCGTCCTCGGTGGTGACGTTGGTGTGCGACTCGATCTGCTCGCGCGTGATCGACGTGACGACGGCCGGCGTATCCGGATCGACGGGTTGCCGCTGCGCGGTCACGCTGACGGCGGTCAGCGTATCGCCGGCCGGTGCAGCCGGCGCGACGACGCCGGCGGAAGCGGGACGATCGGCGCCCGCGCGGGCCGCCTCGGCGCGAGCCTCGTCCGTCGAGGCGGCGTGCGCGGCCGGCCACGCGAAAGCGGCCGCGCATGCGAGCGCGAGCCGGCCGCGCGACGGCCGCGCGGCAAAGGTAGACGACATGAGTGAGTTCCTGAAAACGTGATCGGACGCCGCCGGACACGGGCGCGCACCGCGCACGCACGGCGCGACACGCGGACCCGGCCGCGGGCGGCTCGCACGCCACCGGGGCGCGCGGACGACATCAATCAGATCGGGGCGTTTTCAGGCGGGGCGCGCGGCTGCGCGAGACGGATGCCCTTGCGGGGAAAATCGGGAACGGCCGGTGCGGCCACGCGATAGGCGAACGTCCGCACGAAGCCCGGCATCTCGGGCAGGCTCGTGCCGAGCGCGAGGTTCGCCGCAAAGCCGGGGCAGTACACGCAGTGCGGCACGCCGGCATGGTCGAACGACGACGTGCCCGCGTCGCCGCCCGCTTGCGCGAGCACGACCTGGCGCGCACCTGCCGCACTGCACAATTCGAGCGTGAGCGCGCCGGAGCCGCTCGACGCAAGACGCGCGTAGCCGACGACGGGCGACAGTACGTTCAGTACCAGCGCCAGCCATACGAGGCCGATCCATCGCGTCGTTCGTCTCATCGCGGTCCAGGAAAAAGTGCGCGCAAGTATAGCAAGCGACCCGTTCGCTGCCGACTGCGCAGGATGCAATAGCGGCCATCACACCTCGCATCGCAGCGCATGTGCCGTTAATACAACAGAGACAAAATCTAACGATTCGCCACTGGCATAAATCCAAGCGCGAGGTTGATAATCATTGAACCTGCTGGAGAAACGATCATGGACGAAAGACCAACTCGCATGCCACCGCCCGAGCAAGTGATGAGCCCGGATCCGGAACCCGTCGGCGTGGAATTCCTCGCCGAATTGCCCGAACACGTTCGGGCATTCTTCGACGAGCAGCACAAGCTGTACTCGCCGAAGTGAACGACAGTTCGGATCTGTAACCGCCACGTGTCGATCATCGCTATCGTGCGGTTCATCCCTGCGCATCGCGCGCAATTCGCCTCGCACCCGGGCTGCAACAGCCTGACGGTGCCGGATCAGCTCGCCTGCTGATTCTCCTGTCGCGACGCTACGCCGCGCGACTGTCTTCGTCTATCCTTCTGGTTTTCCACGTCCGGCCCGCCCGGCTCTCCCGATCGTTCCGATGAAGCAAGCCATTCGTGCCAGCCTCGCTGTCGCCGCGCTCGGCGTCGCCCTCCTTGCGTCTCCGCATATCGCCCGCGCAGACGGCGACGACACCGCCCTCACCAACATCGTTGCGCTCGCGTCGCAGCGCCTCGCGCTCGCCGAACCGGTCGCACGATGGAAATGGGCAAATCACAAGGCGATCGAGGATCAGCCGCGCGAAGCAGCGCTGCTCACCGCAGTCGAAAAGCGCGCAGGACAGGCCGGCGTCGATCCCGCGTTCGCGCGCACGTTCTTCGAGGATCAGATCACGGCAAGCAAGGACGTGCAGAACGCCCTGTTCGCGACCTGGCGCGCGACGCAGCCGCCGGAAGGCACGCCGCCCGATCTCGCGACCAGCACGCGGCCGGCACTCGACCGTCTGACGCAGAAAATGCTCACGGGTCTCGCACGGGTCGCGCCGCTTCGCGATGCGCCCGATTGCCAGGCGCGGCTCGCGCGCAGCATCGCGAACTGGAAGACGCTCACGCGCTACGATTCCACACAGTCGCAGGCACTCGATACCGCGCTGTCACACGTCTGCTCCGGCGGCGGCGCCAGCGCGATCGGCTGACGCGACGCGGCGTGGATGATGCCGGCGCTCAGTCCGCCGGCGTGAGCGCCGTGAGCGGAATCACTTGCAGACCACGCGCGAGATGCGTCTGCAGCAGACGGTGGGTAAAGGGTTCGAACGCGCCGGCTACTCCGTCGGCCACGAGCCGCGCGGCCGCATCGAGCGATTCCGCCGCGCCGAGATAACGCCAGCCGTCGATCACATGAAACAGATGGCGCTCGCCGTGCGCCTCGAACGCGACAGCGCCTTCGAACGGCCAGGGCGCGCCGCCCGCGCGGGCGGCATCGGCCGCCGGGCGCCGGTTGTACGACGGGCGCAGTTGGGCAATCCATTGCGCTTCGGCGAGCATCGCCCCCAGCTCGTTGCCGGTCTCGCGCCATTCGACGCGCCGCACCTGCTGCGCCAGCCGCATTTCCTTCGACGAGCGGCGCTCGCCGGTCAGCAGCGCGCGCAGCCGCTGCCGCACGCGCACGCTGCGGCCGACATACAGCGCAGCATCCCCTTCTCCGAACAGCGCGTACGCGCCGCATCCCGCCGGCGCGGTATCGAGCCAGGCTTCGGTCAGCTCCCCGCCCAGGCGGAAGTGCCGCGTCGTCAACGCAATCTGGTCGCGCAGCCGCTCGAGCGGCACGATGTCGTGCAGTTGACGCCAGAACTGCCAGAGCAGGTCGGCGTCCGCCAGTGCCCGGTGGCGCGCGGCCGGAACGAGCCCATGCCGTTCTATCAACGCATCGAGCCCGTGCCGCGATTCGCGCGGAAACAACGCGCGCGACAGCCGCACCGTACACAGCACATCGGGATTGAACGCGAAGCCCGCGCGCTCGAATTCGGTGCGCAGGAAACCGCGGTCGAAACTCGCGTTGTGTGCGACGAACAGCTTGCCGTCGAGCCGCTCGAACAGCGCCGGCGCGAGTGACGCGAACGTCGGTGCGTCGCGCACCATCGCATCCGATATGCCCGTCAGTTGCTGGATGAACGGCGGAATCGCCTGCCCCGGATTGACGAGGCTGGTCCACGTCGACACGCCGAGCGGCCCGATTTCGACGACGCCGATTTCGGTGATGCGATGTTCGGCGGACGAGCCGCCGGTGGTTTCAAGGTCGACGAAAACGAGCGGCTGTTCGCTCGCGGGATCGGACGGACGGGAATCGGACATGAAAAGACAGGGAAACGATGCTTCCGTGAGTATGCACCGGCATGCATGCCCGCGGCCAGCCCGGGCCCGAATGTACTGTCCCCGAAAAACGAAAAGCCCCCGCCATGCGGGGGCCAGACGTGATCGGCAATGCGTGGCGCGTCAGACGGCCTGGATATTCGCTGCCTGCTTGCCTTTCGGCCCGACTTTGACGTCGAACGAAACACGCTGGTTTTCCTTCAGCGTCTTGAAGCCGTCCATGCGGATTTCGGAAAAGTGCGCAAACAAATCTTCACCACCATTGTCCGACGTAATAAAACCAAAACCTTTAGCATCGTTAAACCATTTCACGATACCGGTATCCATGTCTTCGTTCCCCACTCGATTAGATCAAAAAAGCTATTTTTATAGCCGTTTCCCGAAATCCCGAAACATTGCGCCAGCACCCGCACCAGCACGCCGCCCGAGGACGGAGTGGTGACTTTATAAATTGGACAATCCGGGTGCGTCAAGAAAATTTTTAACGATAGTTTTATCAAAAGGACGCTAATACCACTGGAATCGGTACACCATCGCCTTTGATTAATTGATTCACCTGAAAAACCTGTCAATATTACCGGGATCAGATTGTCAATAATCGCAGGTATGAAATTCCTACCGGGGACAAATCAACCCGGTAAATTCATCGGGTTTTTTCCGGGTTGCGGAAACCCGGGGACATTGCGATGCTGACTCAACGCCGAAAGGAAGGAGAAGGTCATGTGGCTGGACGGAATCAAGCGCTTCGCGAGCCGCTTCGGACGCGTACGCCGCAAGTCCCGCGCCCTGACCGAGTCCGCTCGCGAGGCGCCGTGCGACAGCGAATTCGATACGACGTGGCACGGCGATCATTGGCAGAACCTGCTCGCATCGCCCCTGGATGCCCGTCACTACGTGATGGAAGACTGGACCTACACGCCGCCGCCGGTCGAAGCAGAGGAAGCCGCGCCTGCGGCCAAGCGCAAGCGGCGCTCGTACACGCAATAGCGCACGGAAAGCGGGGCAAAAAAAAAGCGCGACTGGGAAGTCGCGCCGACAAAGGTTTGGAGATCTTTTCCGTCAACGAAAAAGTCTGCTTCGGAAAGCAGAGATCGCAGTATAGCGAGAGAACAACCTTTCATTATCCATGCTCCACACAAACCTCTATTGCCGATGTGTCAATAATCGCGCTAGGGGCACCCCTGCCTGCTGCTGACCACCTGTCGCAATCGCGCAACGCCCGTTACGTAGTCCTGATCGCCCCATTCTTCCGCTGCACTGCCGCAAAGCCTTGACAGGCAATCGTTTGCGCGATTTTTTCGATCTTTGCGGATTCCAAAATACATTATTGCTTAAAGCGCGAACCGTCCCCACTCCGCGCACTCCGTACACTGCAGATGGCTTTCCGATAAGCGCACCGCCGTTCTGCCGGACCGGCTGCAGCGTCAAGCAAAACACGGCCAGTCCACCGCAGGTTCGATCGATATCATCCTGTTTGGAGACAGATCCATGAAAAAAACCCTGATCTTCACCGCGTTGTCGGGTGTAATCGTTACCGCAGCACATGCTCAAAGCAGCGTCACGCTGTACGGCCTGATCGACGCCGGCATCACCTACACCAACAACCAGGGCGGCCACAGCTCGTGGTCGGAACGCAGTGGCCAGATCAACGGCAGCCGCTGGGGCCTGCGCGGCACGGAAGATCTCGGCGGCGGCCTGAAAGCGATCTTCGTGTTGGAAAACGGCTTCAACATCGCCAACGGCACGCTCGGCCAGAATGGCCGCGAATTCGGCCGCCAGGCGTTCGTCGGCCTGTCGCACGACCAGCTCGGCGCCGTGACCCTCGGTCGCCAGTACGATAGCGTCGTCGACTACATCGGGCCGCTGTCGCTGACCGGTACCCAATTTGGCGGCACCCAGTTTGCCCACCCGTTCGATAACGACAACCTGAACAATTCGTTCCGGATCAATAACGCCGTCAAGTATACGAGCGTCAATTACGGCGGCCTGAAGTTCGGCGCGTTGTACGGCTTCTCGAACAGCAACCAGTTCTCAAACAATCGCGCATACAGCGCGGGCGTGTCGTACACCTACGCCGGCTTCAATATCGGCGCCGGCTACCTGCAGTTGAACAATGACATTTCGGGCCTCACGTCGGCTGCGGTCACCAACAGCGGCGGCGCGGTGGCAGGTGACAACACGTTCGTCGGCAAGCGTCAGCGCGTGTTCGGCGGCGGCCTGAACTACACGTTCGGCCCGGCAACGGCCGGCTTCGTGTTCACGCAATCGCGCGTGAACCGGGCGCTCGGCATCTCTGCGGGTGCCTCGGGCGTGTCGAGCGGCCTGGGTCTCGACGGCACGTTTGCCCGCTTCAACAACTACGAAGTGAACGCACGCTACGCGCTCACGCCGGCCTTGTCGCTGGCCGGGTCGTACACGTACACCGCGGGCTTCCTGGACGGCCGTCATCCGGGCTGGAATCAGTTCAACCTGCAGACCGACTACGCGCTGTCCAAGCGGACCGACGTGTACGTGCAAGGCGTGTATCAGCGCGTCAGCACGGACGGCCTGGGCATCGGTGCCTATGTCAATGGCCTCGGTGGCGCGTCGTCGACCAACAAGCAGATCGCGGTCACGGCCGGCCTGCGCCATCGCTTCTGAGCAACCGGCAACTCCACCGTACGCCGGAAGAAAAAAAGCGCCCCACCGGGGCGCTTTTTCTTTACCGCACCACCGGGCCGGCTGTCGCTCAGGCGTCGCTCCGCGCCGGATACCGGACGTCGAGGATGTCGATCGGCTGCGGGCCGGCCGGCGTCATCAGCGTGACGGTATCGCCGATCCTTGCCTTGATCAGCGCGCGGGCGACCGGCGAAATCCAGCTGACGCAGCCGCGGTCGAGATCGACCTCGTCGATGCCGACGATCGTCACCGTGTGATCCTCGCCGTCCGGCGTCTCGTAATCGACCGTTGCGCCGAAGAACACCTGGTCGACATTCTCCTGCCGGCTCGCGTCGACGACTTCGGCGAGATCGAGCCGCTTCGTCAGGAAGCGGATGCGGCGATCGATCTCGCGCAGCCGCCGCTTGCCGTAGATGTAGTCGCCGTTCTCCGACCGGTCGCCATTCGACGCGGCCCACGACACGAGCCGCACGACCTCGGGACGCTCGACGTCGATCAGGTTCAGCAGCTCGTCGCGCAGCCGCTTGTGACCGGCCGGCGTGATGTAGTTCTTCGAGCCCGCAGGAATCGCGGGTTGAGCCTGGTCGAGATCGTCGTCGTCGCCGTCCGACTCTTTGACAAACGCCTTGTTCATGATGCGGATTCAACATGGATGACTGATGCTCCAAGGGTACACGAAGGGCGCCCCGGCAAGGTCATGGCACCTAATTCGCGAATAAGGCTTCCCTTTTTATACAACCCTGCTATACTTCCGCTTCTGCGTGCGGCTGTAGCTCAGTTGGATAGAGTACTTGGCTACGAACCAAGGGGTCGTGGGTTCGAATCCTGCCAGCCGCGCCACTTTTTTCGAGGGCCTTCCGAATCGAAGGCCCTTTCAGTTCGAAGCAGTAGAAGTCTTGTTTTTGCGTGCGGCTGTAGCTCAGTTGGATAGAGTACTTGGCTACGAACCAAGGGGTCGTGGGTTCGAATCCTGCCAGCCGCGCCACTTTTTTGGGGGCCTTCCCATCGCAGAAGGTTCCGACAGTTGAAGCAGTACCGTTTTGCGTGCGGCTGTAGCTCAGTTGGATAGAGTACTTGGCTACGAACCAAGGGGTCGTGGGTTCGAATCCTGCCAGCCGCGCCACCTTAAAAGGGCTTTCCTCCGGGAAAGCCCTTTTTCTTTTCCGCCCCCCTTCCCTCGCTCGCACCATCGCACCGCCCCGGCGGCGGCGCACACTCGTTGCACGGCGCCAATGAAAACGGCGGCCACTGGCCGCCGTCGATCAATTGCCCGCTCGCGCGCGGCGTCAATAATCCTGCCGCTCGCGCTCGATACGCATGCCGCCGTCGTGGCGCGCATGCGCGCCGTCGTCGGTCGAGCGCTCGCGCATGATCCGCATCACGTCCGGATTGGTTCTCACGCGCCGCATCACGTTCGCGAGATGCACGCGGTCGCTGACCTGGATCACGAAGCGCAGCACCGTCGATTCGTGCGTCAGATCCTCGTCCATCGCGATATGCACGATGTTCGCGTCGGCCGACGTGATGTCCGCCGCGACGCGTGCGAAGATGCCCTTCGTGTTCTTCACGAGCGCCTTCACCGCGACATCGAACAGGCGGCCCGGTTGCGGCGCCCATTCGACGTCGATCCAGCGGCCCGGATCGCGGCGATGGATACGCTGCGCGACACGGCAATCGGTCGTATGAATCGCCATGCCCAGGCCGATGCCGATGTAGCCCATGATCGCGTCGCCCGGGATCGGCCGGCAGCATGCCGACAACTGCACGGACATCCCTTCGGTGCCGGTAATCACGACCGGCGGCGCATGATGCGCGGGATGCCGCTCGGACTTCGGCAGATCGTCGTCCGCGTCGCGGCCGCTCATCAACACCTCGATGCGCTTGGCCATCACCGCGGCCACGCGGCGGCCGAGGCCGATATCCGCGAAGATTTCCTGACGGCTCTTGTTGCCCGTCCACTGCACGAGCTTCTCCCACACTTCCGGCTCGACATCGGCCAGCGCGAGGCCATAGCCCTTCAGGCTCTGGTCGACGAGCCGCTCGCCCAGCTGCACCGACTCGTTCAGGCGCATCGTCTTCAGGTAATGGCGGATCGCCGAACGGGCCTTGCCGGTCCGCACGAAGCCGAGCCATGCGGGGTTCGGCTTCGAATACGGCGCGGTGATCACCTCGACGATGTCGCCGCTCTTCAGCTCGGTGCGCAGTGGCAGCAGCTCGTTGTTGATCTTCACGGCCACGCACTGGTTGCCGAGATCGCTGTGGATCGAATACGCGAAATCGAGCGCCGTCGCGCCGCGCGGCAGCGCCATGATCTTCGACTTCGGCGTGAACACGTAGACCGCGTCGGGGAACAGGTCGATCTTCACGTGCTCGAGGAATTCGCTCGAATCGCCGGCTTCGCTCTGGATGTCGAGCAGCGATTTCAGCCACTGGTGCGCGCGCTTTTGCACGTCACTGAGATCCGCGCTGCCGTTCTTGTACAGCCAGTGCGCGGCGACTCCCGCCTCGGCGATCTCGTGCATCTTGCGCGTGCGCACCTGGAACTCGATCGGCGCGCCGAACGGGCCGACGAGCGTGGTGTGCAGCGACTGATAGCCGTTGATCTTCGGGATCGCGATGTAGTCTTTGAACTTGCCGGGCACCGGCTTGTACAGCGCGTGCAATGCGCCGATGCACGTGTAGCAGTCGAGCGGGCTGTCGACGACAACGCGGAAACCGTACACGTCGAGCACCTGCGAGAACGACAGCTGCTTGTCGCGCATCTTGCGATAGACGCTGTAGATGGTCTTCTCGCGGCCGGTGATTTCGGCGTCGATCTTCGCGTCGGCCATCGCGCGCTGCGCGGCCTCGAGGATCTTGCTGATCACTTCGCGGCGGTTGCCGCGCGCGGCCTTCACGGCCTTCTCGAGCGTCGCGTAGCGATGCGGGTTGAAGTTCGCGAAGCTCATGTCCTGCAGCTCGCGATACGTGTTGTTCAACCCGAGCCGGTGCGCGATCGGCGCGTAGATGTCGAGCGTCTCGCGCGCGACGCGGCGGCGCTTTTCCATCGGCACCGCGCCGAGCGTGCGCATGTTGTGCAGGCGGTCGGCGAGCTTGACGAGAATGACGCGCACGTCGCGTGCCATCGCGAGCAGCATCTTGCGGAAGTTTTCCGCCTGCGCTTCCTCGCGACTGCGGAATTCCATCTTGTCGAGCTTGGACAGGCCGTCGACCAGTTCGGCGACCTTCGGGCCGAACCGCTCGGCCAGCTCGTTCTTGGTCACGCCCTGGTCTTCCATCACGTCGTGCAGCAACGCGGCCATCACGGCCTGCGCGTCGAGCTTCCAGCCGGCGCAGATTTCCGCGACGGCGACGGGATGGGTGATGTAGGGCTCGCCGCTCTGGCGATATTGACCGAGGTGGGCTTCGTCACTGAAGTGGAACGCCGCCTTGACCTCTTTGATTTCGTCCGGGGCGAGATACTCGGCAAGTACGGTCGTCAGTTTCGCGATCGAAACGACGCCGTGCTTGCGCGGCTGCTCCGGAGTGGCGGTCGGCCCGAACAGATGCCGAAAGGACTGTTCGAGGACCGCGTCGATGTACTGGCGCGCAGGCGACTGGGCCGTGGCTTCGGTGGTCGAATCCGCGGAGGCGGACGATGGGGTGGTGCTCATATTCGCCTCCAGGTCGAGTCGTTGCGCGCGTGGATTACATGGCTGGAACGGGCCGGATGCGCGTTACACCGGCACCTTCTTCAGCATCTCGACGCCGACCTGGCCGGCAGCGATTTCGCGCAGCGCGACGACGGTCGGCTTGTCGCGGCTTTCGATCTTCGGCGTATGGCCTTGCGCGAGCTGCCGCGCGCGGTAGGTGGCGGCGAGCGCCAGTTCGAAGCGGTTCGGGATTTGCTTCAGGCAGTCTTCGACGGTAATGCGAGCCATGTTGGTAATTCCTTCTGAATATAGTCGTTATTCTACCTTATGTCCCTCGGCCCCCGCGTCATTCCGCGTGGGGCAGATGGATGCCGAGCTCGATGAACAGCTCGGTGTGTCGCGCGTACTGCGAAGCGAAGCGCAGGCGCGTCGCCGCGACGATGCATTCGAGCTCTGCGAGCGCACGCTCGAAATTCTCGTTGATCACCACGTATTCCGCTTCCGACGCGTGCGCGATCTCGCTGCCGGCAGCCAGCAAGCGCCGCGTGATCACGTTCGGCTCGTCCTGGCCGCGCTTCTTCAGACGTTCCTCGAGCGCATCGAGCGACGGCGGCAGGATGAAGATGCCGACCGCGTTGCGGAACTGCTTCTTCACCTGCAGTGCGCCCTGCCAGTCGATTTCGAGCAGCACGTCGTGGCCGTTCTTCATCTGCTCTTCGATCCAGACGCGCGACGTGCCGTAATAGTTGCCGTGCACTTCCGCGCTCTCGAGGAATTCGTGCGCCGCGTGACGCGTGCGGAAATCGTCGACGGTCGTGAAGTGATAGTGCTGGCCGTCCTGTTCGCCCGGGCGCGGCTTGCGCGTCGTGTACGAAATCGACAGGCAGATGTCGCTGTCCTTCGACAGCAGCGCATTCACGAGCGTCGACTTGCCGGCGCCCGACGGCGCGACGACCATGAACAGGTTGCCGGGATAGACGCCGCCGTGCAGCGAATGCGACGCGTGGCCGTCGCGGGTGGATTCGGTCATGATGCTTTACTCCAGGTTTTGCACTTGCTCTCGCATCTGCTCGATCAACAGCTTGAGCGCCATCGATGCGTCGGCCAGCTCCTTCGCCGCCGCCTTCGAGCCGAGCGTGTTTGCTTCTCGATTCAGTTCCTGCATCATGAAGTCGAGACGCTTGCCGACGCGGCCGCCCTTCTCGATCACGTGACGCGTTTCGTTCAGGTGCGCGGTGAGACGCGACAGTTCTTCCGCGATGTCGATCCGGATCCCGTACATCGTCACTTCCTGACGAATGCGTTCCGCGGCTTCCTCGCGCGTGACGATCGCCGCGCTGCCTTCGGGCGCTGCAATGCCGAGCGCTTCCTGCAGCCGTTCGACGATCTTCTGCTGATGCTTCGCGATCAGCTCCGGCACGAGCGGCGTGATGCGCGCGACGATCGCTTCCATCTCGGTGACGTTCGACAGCAGCATCGCCGCCAGTTGCGCGCCTTCGCGCGAACGCACGACGACGAGCTCGCCGATCGCTTCCTTGCCGCACGCGAGCACCGCATCGCGGATCGCTTCCGCCGACACGCCGCTCTCGGCCAGCACGCCCGGCCAGCGCAGGATTTCGCCCGCGCGCAGGCGGCCGACGCCCGGGAACGAGTCGAGCACCGCGCGCTCGAGATCGGCAAGCTGGCCGAGCGCCGACTGGTTCAGCGCGCCCGCGCCGATGCTCTGCTCGCCGCGCTGCAGGTTGATGCGCACGTCGACCTTGCCGCGCGACAGCTTGTTCATCAGCATTTCGCGCAGCGCGGGTTCGCACGCGCGCACGTCGTCCGGCATCCGGAAATTGAGGTCGAGGAAGCGCGAGTTCACGGTGCGCAGTTCGACCGACACGCTGGTGCCGCCGTTGCCGGTGGCCGTTGCGAGTTCGCGCGTCGCGTTCGCGTAGCCCGTCATGCTGTAGATCATGGTTCGTCTCGCCGTCTGGGTGCCCTCGCGGGCAGGGATATGTCGAGGCGCCCGGCGCATCGGAAAGCGCGGGGCGGGAAGCGCGCATTATCCCATTTTTGCGGACCACCCCGCCGGGCACGCCCGCCGTTCGGCGCTAAAATCGGGGTTTCCTCTCCTTCCGCGATTTCCCCATGACGTCTTCCGTTTCCCGCCCGAGCGGCCGCCGCGCCGACGAACTGCGCAAGGTCGCCCTCACGCGCCACTACACGAAACACGCCGAAGGCTCGGTCCTGGTCGAATTCGGCGACACCAAGGTGCTCTGCACCGCGAGCGTCTCCGAACGCGTGCCCGACTTCCTGCGCGACCGCGGGCAAGGCTGGCTGACCGCCGAATACGGGATGCTGCCCCGCGCGACGCACACGCGCAGCGACCGTGAAGCCGCGCGCGGCAAGCAGACGGGCCGCACGCAGGAAATTCAGCGCCTGATCGGCCGCGCGCTGCGCGCGGTGTTCGATCTCGAGGCGCTCGGCCCGCGCACGATCCACATCGACTGCGACGTGATCCAGGCCGACGGCGGCACGCGTACGGCGAGCATCACCGGCGCCTTCGTCGCCGCCCACGACGCCGTGTCGAAGCTGATCGCGGCCGGCAAGCTCGCGCGCTCGCCGATCACCGACCACGTCGCCGCGATCTCGGTCGGCGTGTACGAAGGCGCGCCGGTGCTCGACCTCGATTACGCGGAAGATTCGCAGTGCGACACCGACATGAACGTCGTGATGACGGGCGCCGGCGGTTTCGTCGAAGTCCAGGGCACGGCCGAAGGCGTGCCGTTCTCGCGCGCCGAGATGAACGCGCTGCTCGACCTCGCGCAGGGCGGGATCGCCGCGCTCGTGCAGCTGCAGAAGGACGTCCTGGGCGCCGACCATGCCTGACGATCGCACCCTCGCGCCGCTGTCGCGCATCGTTCTCGCGTCGAACAATCCCGGCAAGCTGCGCGAATTCACCGCGCTGTTCTCGACGGTCGGCATCGAGATCGTCCCGCAGGGCGACCTCGCCGTGCCCGAAGCGGAAGAGCCGTTCGGCACGTTCATCGAGAACGCGCTGACGAAGGCGCGTCACGCGTCGCGCCTCACCGGGCTGCCGGCGATCGCCGACGATTCGGGCCTGTGCGTGCGCGTGCTGCGCGGCGCGCCGGGCGTCTATTCGGCGCGCTACGCGCAGCGCGCGGGCCGCGACAAGGGCGACGCGGCGAACAACGCGTATCTCGTCGAGCAGCTGCGCGGCGTCGACGACCGGCGCGCATACTATTGCTGCGTGCTCGCGTTGGTGCGCCACGTGGACGATCCCGAACCGCTGTTCGCCGAAGGCCGCTGGGCCGGCGAGATCGTCGACACGCCGCGCGGCGAGCACGGATTCGGCTACGACCCGTATTTCTACCTGCCGGCGCTCGGCGCGACGGCCGCGGAACTCGATCCGGCCGTGAAGAACACGCACAGCCATCGCGCGCTGGCGCTGAAGGCGCTGCTGGCGCGGCTCGCGGAGGAAGCATGAGCGTGCCCGATACCCGTTCGCTCCAGGGGGGTGCATGAGCCAGGCTGCGGAAACCGGCGCGCGCGTCGTCGCGACCTTCACGTCGCCCGGCCAGGTACGGCTCACGTCGCTGCCGCCGCTCGCGCTGTACGTGCATTTCCCGTGGTGCGTGCGCAAGTGCCCGTACTGCGATTTCAACTCGCACGAATGGAAAGGCGAACGGTTTCCGGAAACCGAGTACCTCGACGCGCTGCGTGCCGATCTCGAGCAGGCGCTGCCGCTCGTCTGGGGGCGGCAGGTGCATACCGTGTTCATCGGCGGCGGCACGCCGAGCCTGCTGTCGGCGGCCGGCCTCGACCGGATGCTGTCCGACGTGCGCGCGCTGCTGCCGCTCGACGCCGACGCCGAGATCACGCTCGAGGCGAATCCGGGCACGTTCGAAGCCGCGAAGTTCGCGCAGTTCCGCGCGAGCGGCGTGAACCGCCTGTCGGTCGGCATCCAGAGCTTCAACGAAACGCACCTGAAGGCGCTCGGCCGGATTCACGACACCGCGCAGGCGCGCGCGGCCGTCGAGATCGCCGCGAAGAACTTCGACAACTTCAACCTCGACCTGATGTTCGCGCTGCCGAACCAGACGCTCGACGAATGCCGCACCGACATCGAGACCGCGCTGTCGTTCGCGCCGCCGCATCTGTCGCTTTACCACCTGACGCTCGAGCCGAATACGCTGTTCGCGAAGTTCCCGCCGGTCGTCCCCGACGACGACGCGTCGGCCGACATGCAGGAATGGATTCATGCGCGCACGGCCGAAGCCGGCTACGGGCGCTACGAAGTGTCCGCGTATGCGAAGCCGAATCATCAGTGCAAGCACAACCTGAACTACTGGCGTTTCGGCGACTATCTCGGGATCGGTGCGGGCGCACACACGAAGCTGTCGTTCCCGAACCGGATCCTGCGGCAGGCGCGCCACAAGCATCCGGCCACCTTCATCGAGCAGGCGAAGGCCGGCAACGCCGTGCAGGAAGAGCGTGAAGTCGGTGCGCGCGACCTGCCGTTCGAGTTCATGCTGAACACGCTGCGGCTCGTCGAGGGTTTCCCGGTGCACAGCTTCGCCGAACGCACGGGCCTGCCGATGAGCACGATCGAGCCGGCGCTGAAGGAAGCGGAGCGACGCGGGCTGATCACGCGCGATTTCACGCAGATCGCGCCGACGCCGCTCGGCCAGCGTTTCCTCAACGACCTGCAGGAATTGTTCCTGCGCGACGATTGAAGGCATGAGCGAGGCGGCATTTCGGTTACAATGCCGCCTCGTGTGGAAGCGTGGCCGAGCGGTTTAAGGCACCGGTCTTGAAAACCGGCGACGGGAAACTGTCCGTGAGTTCGAATCTCACCGCTTCCGCCAGGAAGCACACCCAACCCCGTCCATTTGCAGAATGACGGGGTTTTTGTTTATCCGTGCGCCTTCCCCGCACGTTCCGACGCGCCGCGCCGGATCCCGTTACAATCCCGCGCTCCGATTCGCGAAACGGGAAATCCACGTCATGAAGCCCTTCATCGTCTCGTCGCTCGTCGCCGTGCTGGCCGCTGTCAGCACGCATGCAGCGGCCGACACCGCCTCCGGCAGCGACGCGCCGGCGTCATGCGCGATTGCATACGTGACCGGCGTCGGCGGTTCGCCGCGCGGCCTGAGCGAATATCTCGCGAGCCCGTCACCCTACAACTACCTGAAGGACAACGAGCTCCAGTGCAAGGTGGCGGACGACGGACGCACGTCGAACTGCACCGGCGTGACCTACCTGCGGAACGAACAGGTCAGCGTGTACGACGATTCCGACCCGGCGACGCTGAGCGTCGTTGCGCGCGTGGAACTCGACCACGGCCAGAAGTATCCGGTGATCGTCGTCGTGCAGCGCAAGGACGCACGCTGCAAGCAATGATGCCGCCGCGCGCGTAGCCGTCAGTCGGGACGGAACGCGCGACCGTACCGCGCCGGACGCCTCCCGGCCCGCCCCGCCATCGCCTAGAATTCGTTCAACACGGCGACACAAACGCCGCCGCGTACTCGATGCCGCACGCGCCACCCCTGCGCGCGGCACACGGAGATCGCCATGACCGAACTGCCGAGCGCGACGGAACACGTCGATTACGAAGGCTTCGAGATCCATGTCGTGCCGGCCGCCGTGCCCGGCAGCGACACCCGCTACACCTACACCGGCTACGTGTGCCATCCGGGCGTGAATCCCGCACTGCCCGACCACGCGGTGCCGTTCCACGCGGACGGCGAAGAAAGCTTCGCGAGCCTCGACGAGGCGGTGCACGAGGCCGTGCACATCGGCAAGAGCATCATCGACGGTACGCACCCCGACCTGTCGGTCCTGTCGCTCGTGACGCACGGCTTCTGACGCGCACGGGCGGCATCGCTTGCAGTCGCGTGTGCGGCTGGCCGCGGTGCCGCATCGGCAGGCCGTCACGCACCGCCGGACGATCGCCGCATGCCGCACCTTTCAACCGTGCAACAACCCGCGCCCGCAGAGCACGCTGTCGCATGTCACGCCACGTCACGTCGCGATGTGCGATGCAGCACGCGGCCGTCATCATCAGCGATCGCCGCGCCCGGTGTCGCGCGCTATGCGTTTCCCCCCATGTCGTCTCGCGTCGGTGCGCCTATCATTTTTTTATCGTCCCTCCTGGCCATCTCCTCATGCCCGCCCTTCTCCGTCCGCGCGTCGACCGGCTGCGCATTGCTGCGCTGGCCGTCGCCGCCCTGCTTGCCGCGTGCACGATCACGCCCCCCGCGTCGCTACACTCGGTCCTGACGATTCCTTCGATCACGCGCAGCGGGAGCCTCGACCAGTATCGCGTCGAGGTCGCGAATCGTATCGCCGCACGCAATCCGTCCGGCATGCTGCACGGCACGCCGCAAGCGATGCTTCGTTCGCTCGTCGTCGTGTCCTTCACCGTCGACGGCAGCGGCCGCCTCGTCAACGCGTCCGTTTATCGCAGCAACGGCGACAGCGAAGCGGAAACGCTCGCGCTCGCGTCGCTGCGCCGCTCGGCGCCGCTGCCGGCGCCGCCGTCGCGCCTGCTCGACGGCAACGGCCGGCTCGAATTGATGGAAGGCTGGCTCTTCAACGACGACGGTCACTTCCAGCTGCAAAGCACTGCGTCCGCGCAGGCGCAATCGATCGACTGACGCGCCGCCGCCGCGCGATTGCCGGTGTACGGCGGCGCTGGCTATAATTTTCCGCAATCGCGCAGCCATCACGCCGCGCGTGCGCTCGCGCGCCCCACCCGGCATGCGAGCCGACCACGCCGGCACCGGGCGGCGGCGACGTACCCGTCTCCATCGTCGACCGGCGGGTGACGTCCGCGCCACGGTACGCGCTCACGCCGCCACCGCGTCATCCGCATCATCCGCTCGGCTGCTCCCGGCAGGCGTTTGCCTGCCTGACCGCACGCTCAGCCGACCGCCCCAACGACAAAACGGAGACATCCATGTCCGCATCCCCCCCGACCGTTGCTCACGCAACCGGTTCGGCCGGCGCCGTCAGCCACCGGCGCATCGTGTTCGCGAGCTTCATCGGCACCGCGATCGAGTTCTACGATTTCTACGTGTACGCGACGGCCGCCGCGCTCGTCATCGGCCCCGTGTTCTTCCCGCATGGTTCCGCGACCGCACAGGCGCTGTCCGCGTTCGTCACGTTCGGCATCGCGTTCATCGCGCGCCCGATCGGCTCGTTCCTGTTCGGGCACTTCGGCGACCGCATCGGCCGCAAGTCGACGCTCGTCGCGTCTCTGCTCGTGATGGGTGTGTCCACCACCGCAATCGGCTTCGTGCCGGGCTACGACGCGATCGGCGCGCTCGCGCCGGTGCTGCTGTGCGTGCTGCGCTTCGGCCAGGGGATCGGCCTCGGCGGCGAATGGGGCGGCGCAGCGTTGCTCGCGACCGAGCACGCGCCGCAGGGCAAGCGCGGCTGGTTCGGGATGTTCCCGCAGCTCGGGCCGTCGGTCGGCTTCCTGATGTCGAACGGCCTGTTCTTCGCCCTGGCGCTGTCGCTGTCCGACGAGCAGTTCCGCAGCTGGGGCTGGCGCATCCCGTTCCTCGTCAGCGCGGTGCTCGTCGCGCTCGGCCTGTATGTGCGGCTCAAGATCACCGAGACGCCCGCGTTCCAGGCCGCGCTCGACCGCAACGAGCGCGTGCGCGTGCCGGTCGCGACGCTCGTGACGCAGCACTGGCAGCCGACGCTGCTCGGCGCGCTCGCAATGGTCGTCTGCTACACGCTGTTCTACATCTCGACGGTGTTCTCGCTGTCGTACGGCGTGTCGGCACTGCATATTCCGCGCCAGAGCTTCCTCGGCCTGCTGTGCCTGGCCGTCGTGTTCATGGGGCTCGCGACGCCGCTTTCCGCATGGGCGTCGGACCGCTTCGGCCGCAAGCCGGTGCTCATCGTCGGCGCGATCGCCGCGCTGCTGTCGGGTTTCGCGATGGAGCCGCTGCTCGGCAGCGGCTCGATGCCGCTCGTCGCGCTGTTCCTCACGATCGAGCTGTTCCTGATGGGTGTGACGTTCGCCCCGATGGGCGCGCTGCTGCCGGAACTGTTCCCGACCAACGTCCGCTATACGGGCGCGGGCGTCGCATACAACCTCGGCGGGATCCTCGGCGCGTCGATCGCACCGTACATCGCGCAGTTGCTGGCGGCGCGCGGCGGGCTGTCGTGGGTGGGTGGCTATGTCTCGGTCGCGGCGGCGATCAGCCTGATCGGCGTGCTGCTGATGCGCGAAACGCGCGACGCGTCGCTCGTCTGAACCTCCGGGGCGACCCGGGTTGTGCGGCGGCCGGCGCTGCCTATACTCGATCCTGGGCGCGCCGCTGCGCGCCCGGGGATCTCGCCCCGACAGGAGCCGCCGCCATGAACATCCGCCTCGGCAATGCCGATCTCATCCTGATCCTCGCGCTCGCGCTGGGCGGCGCCTTGCTGCTCGCGCTGCGGTTCCGGCCGAAGACATGGCGCGGCCTCTTGTTCGAGGCGCTGCTGGCGAATCTGGCGGCAATCGCCGCCGTCGTCACGGTCGAGGTGCTGCTCGCCTGAACCCGGCCCCGCCTGCGGTGCGTTGCGTCAGGCGGACAGCCGCGCGCGCAGCGCGCCGTAGGCCGGGCCGACCGCATCGATCGCGTCCACCGCCTCATCGACGGTCGGCATCGCGCCCGGCTCGCCGATCGACAGCGCATTCGGCGCGCCGCCGATGCCGCAATGGTGGCGCGACGTCGCGACGAAAATCATCACGGTCGGCCGCTGCAGCGCGTGCGCCATGTGTACGAACCCCGTATCGACCCCCACCACGAGCGCGGCCCGGCCCAGCGTCGCGCCAAGCTCACGCACTGTCATCGCCGGTAACACGAGCGCGCCCGGCGCACGGGCGGCGATGTCCTGCGCATCGTCGTGCTCGGCCGCCGATCCCCACGGCAACAGCACGCGCACGCCGCGCGCCATCATCTGCGTGGCAAGCGCGGCCCAGTGATCGGCCGGCCATTTCTTGTCGGGGTTGGACGTCGCGTGGAACAGCAGCATGAACGGCGCGCCGTCGGTCACGGCGGGCGGCAGGCTCACGCCCTGCGGCGGTACGATGCCATAGGCGGCGAGACCTTCAGGCCGGTAGCCGAGCGCTTCGCCGGCGCTCACGCGCATGCCGTGCCACGCATCGCAGTCCGGCCGCGGGCCGAAACGATGCGAATACGCGAAACGCGCGCCCGTTTCGCCGAGATCCTGGGTCTGGTAGCCGACACGGCGCGCCGCACGCGCCAGCGCCGAAATGATCGCGCTCTTGTACACGCCATGCAGGTCGATGACCGCATCGTAGCGATGCGCCCGCAACGCGCCGATCGACGCCGAAATCGCCTTCAGGTCGCCGGCGTTGCGGAGCTTCTTGAAGCGGCGCAGCGGCGCGCACAGCACGGCGCTCACGCCCGGATGCCAGCGCACGACCTCGGCACACGACTCGTCCACGGCCCAGTCGACCGTCACGCCGGGAAAGGCGCAATGCAGATCCGCGACGACGGGCAGCGTCTGGACGACGTCGCCGAGCGACGTCACTTTCACGATGAGGATGCGTTTCACGTTTGCGGGGAAGAGCCAGCCATTTGGGGATGCTAACGACGGATGCCCGTCGCGAGCATTACTCTTAAATTACATTTGCAACGAAATGCTACAAGCTTGCAAAACATTGTCACCCGACTGCGCGGCGCCGGTTCTTTTTATAATCGGTCCTTTGCCTGATGGCCCCCGCCGATGCCACGCCCTGCCATTCCCGCCCTGTTTCCCGCCCTCACTCGCCGCTCGCTGCGCATCTGGCGCCAGTACGGTGTCTTCTGGCTCGGCGCAATCGTCGTCGGCCTCGCGGCCGTGCTCTACGCGCGGTTGATCGACTGGGGCTACGAGACCTTCCGGGCGATGCGCGATCACGCCGTGTGGCTGCCGCTGCTGTTGACGCCGGCCATCGCCGCCGCGTCGGTCTGGCTCACGCGACGGTTCTTCCGCGGCGCCGAAGGCAGCGGCATCCCGCAGGTGATCGCCACCCTGCATGCGCGCCCGAGCGCGTTCGGCGCCCGGCTGCTGACGCTGCGCATCCTGTTCGGCAAGGTGCTGATCTCGCTCCTCGGCATCCTGGGCGGCTTCACGATCGGCCGCGAGGGGCCGACCGTGCAGGTCGGCGCGGCGCTGATGTTCAACCTGCGGCGCTTCTACCCGCGCTCCAATGCGCAGATCGAACGCCAGCTCGTGCTGGCCGGCGCGGCGGCCGGGCTGTCGGCCGCGTTCAACACGCCGCTCGCCGGGATCGTGTTCGCGATCGAGGAACTGACGCGCAGCTTCTCCGCGCGCGCCAGCGGCGTGCTGATCACCGCGATCATCCTCGCCGGCGTCGTCGCGCTCGGCCTGAACGGCAACTACACGTACTTCGGTACGATCGACACCGGCCCCCATTTCCCGAAGCTGCTGGCGGTCGCGGTGCTGGTCACCGCGATCGTGACGGGAATCGCGGGCGGCCTGTTCTGCTGGCTGCTGCTCAACACCGGGCGCTGGCTGCCCGCGCACCTGCTGGGCCTGTACCGCGAACGGCCAGTCACGTTCGCCGCGCTGTGCGGTTTCGCGATCGCCGTGGTCGGCCTCGTGTCGGGCGGCACGACCTTCGGCAGCGGCTACGCCGAGGCGCGCGGCCTGCTCGACGGCAGCCAGCACCTGTCGGTGTTCTATCCGTTCCTGAAGATGATCTCGATGGTCGCGTCGTACCTGCCGGGCATCCCGGGCGGGATCTTCGCGCCGTCGCTGTCGATCGGCGCCGGATTCGGCAACCTGCTGCACATCGTGTTCAGCAACATGAGCCTGCCGATGCTGATCGCGCTCGCGATGGTCGGCTATCTTGCGGCCGTCACGCAGTCGCCGATCACGTCGTTCGTGATCGTGATGGAGATGATCAATGGTCATGCCCTGGTGATCTCGCTGATGGCTACCGCGCTGGTGTCGAGCCGCGTATCGCGCTTTTTCGCGCCGCCGCTCTATGAAACGCTCGCACAGCGCTATCTCGCGCCGCCCGTCGCGGCCGCCGAACCTGCCGCGGCAACCACTGCGGCTGCAACCGCGACGACCGCCGCGACCGACGTGACCGACGTGACCGAACCTCAGGATGCAACCTCGGTCCCCGCCGATCCGCTCGACACGCTGCGCGACGAAGACCGTACCGCGCCCGCGGCTGCGGCCCCGGACGAAGGCGCGGCGCACCCGGCGGCCCCGCACGATGCCGGACCGGCTGCGTCCGGCGCGAACGGGCCGGCGCAACACGGCCCGCGCGACGCTCAGTAGATCACGACAGGGGCCGGCCGGTAGTAGACGGGACGCGCCGGCACGACGACGCACCCGGCCAGCGTGATCGCGACGAGCGCGATGGCGATGACGGTTCTTTTCATCACGCGGCTCCATCACGCCCAGTGGCCGCGCGTCCAGAACCAGTTCGGACCGCGCTGGTCCCAGTGGCCCGGCACCCATTGCATGCCGACGCGCTCGGCCTCCCAGTGGCCGCCGATCCACACATAGCGGCCCTGCTCCCAGCGCCAGTGCCCGCGCTCCCACACGTAGCCCACACGCGCGGTCGGCACGACCTCGTAGCGCACGGGCGGCGGCGCATTCGGCGAGACGATGACGACTTCCTCGGTACGCACGGCGACCGGCTCGGCGATAACCACACGCCCCTGCGGCGCGATCACGGGCGTGCCGACGAGAATTTCGTCCGCATGCGCGGCAAACGGCGCGACGACGGCTGACAAGCCCGCGGCAAACAGGGCGAGCGAAACGATACGACGTTGAACATGAGAGACAGCCATCACAACCTCCTGGTTGAACAAGTAACGCGAGCGTATTCGTTCAATGCGGGAGGGTCGATTACGGCCGACAGGCGCCGTGTTACGGCGTGCCCGAAAGTGCAACAGGGCGTAAGACGCGCACGGCGGCGGGTGCCGCCGTGCGGAGGGACTCCGGCAAGCGTCAGGCTTGCGGGATCTCGATCTTCACTTCGAGGACTTCGAGGTCGTCCTGGCGCTCGAGGCTCACGCGGATGTCATCGTCCGAAATATGGACATACTTCGAGATGACCGCGACCAGCTCCTTCTGCAGCGCCGGCAGGTAATCGGCCGGCGGCCGGCCACCGACCCGCTCGTGTGCGATGATGAGTTGCAGGCGCTCCTTCGCGACCGATGCAGACTTCTTCTTCTCGCCGAGGAGAAACGAAAGAATGGACATGGGCGGCCTCCGTTACTTGCTGCCGAAGAGGCGCTGCAGCAGGCCCGGCTTCTGGTAATCGGTGAAGCGCAGCGGCTTGTCCTCGCCGAGGAAGCGCGAGACGACATCCTTGTACGCTTCGGCGACGTCGGTACCGTCGATATGGACGGCCGGCAGACCCTGGTTCGATGCGTGCAGCACGGCTTCCGATTCCGGCACCACGCCGATCAGCTTGATGCGCAGGATCTCGCTGATGTCCTCGAGCGACAGCATCTCGCCTTCGCTCACGCGCTTCGGGCTGTAACGCGTGATCAGCAGGTGCTCCTTGATCGGATCCTTGCCTTCGGTCGCGCGCTTCGTCTTCGACGACAGGATGCCGAGAATGCGGTCCGAGTCGCGCACCGACGACACTTCCGGGTTCGTGACGATCAGCGCTTCATCCGCGAAGTACATCGCGTGCAGTGCACCCGCCTCGATACCGGCCGGCGAATCGCAGACGATGAATTCGAAGTCCATCGCGACGAGGTCGTTCAGCACCTTCTCGACGCCGTCGCGCGTCAGCGCATCCTTGTCGCGCGTCTGCGACGCCGGCAGGATGAACAGGTTCTCGCACTTCTTGTCCTTGATCAGCGCCTGGTTCAGGTTCGCTTCGCCCTGGATCACGTTCACGAGGTCATACACGACGCGACGCTCGCAGCCCATGATGAGATCGAGGTTGCGCAGGCCGACGTCGAAGTCGATCACGGCCGTCTTGTGGCCGCGCAGCGCGAGGCCCGACGCGAAGCTTGCGCTCGTCGTCGTCTTGCCCACGCCGCCCTTGCCCGAGGTCACCACGATGATTTTTGCCATTTACCCAATACCCTGTGTTCGTCAATGAGAGCCGATCGATCCGGAGCGCACCGCGTGAATTTACGTCAGGCGCAGCGGTTCGATCATCAGTTTTTCCTCTTCGAGCCGGATCTGCACCGATTTGCCCAGTACTTCGGCGGGCAGCGGGTTCTCGGTTGTTCGATAGATACCCGCGATCGAAATCAGTTCCGGCTCCAGACACGTGCAGAAAATGCGCGCGTCGTGATTGCCGTGCACGCCCGCGAGTGCGCGGCCGCGCAACGGCGCGTAGATGTGGATATTGCCTTCCGCGATGATTTCCGCACCGTGACTGACCGGCGCGAGCACCACGAGGTCTCCTTTCGCGTAAATCTGCTGCCCCGAACGCAACGGCCGGTCGATCACCAGTGTCTGGCCGCCGGCCTGCAAGAGCGTCGGCGCGGGTTCCGACGACTGTTCAGGCGCCGCTGCGGCTGCCGGAGCGGCGGCGGTCCCGACGGCTGGCACAGCCGCCGGTTCCGCTTCGTCGGCATGTTTCGCGGCCGGCGCGCGGCGGTCGCGCGCCTCGAGCAACGGCAGGCCGGCTTCCCCCGCCCAGCCCTGCGTTGCCAGTGCGACGACGCCCACCGGGCGCATCCGCACGTCGTTCAGCATCTGCCGGATGTCCGCGAGCGCGACGCGTTCGCCGTCAGCCAGGCGGCGGACGTCGATCGCGACGACATCGTCGGCGAAAAACTCGGGAGTCGCTTCGAAGCGCTTGACCAGTTCGGTACGCAACGCGTCGAGATCGGTCGTCTTCACGGTGAACAGCAACGTATCGACCGATCCGCTGCGCAGCTCGAAGAATGGCGATTTTTTAAGCGACATGGACACTCTGCAAAAATTTTTTGCGTATTTTACAGGCGTCCACGCGCGCAGCCATTATTTTTGGGACTCGGGGTTGCGGCGGCCCGGACGGGTACGCAACCGGCAGGCGGGCAGGCCAGCGGGCGATTCGATGTTCATCGCGCCGTGCAGCCCGCGTTTTGACGTCGCGTCAGTGCTTCACCTGCGACACGAACAACGATTTCATCGCGCCGGGCATCCGCGCGATCGGCGCATGTTCGCCGGTGTTGCCGAAACCCGCGCGCTCGTAGAAGCGGATCGCGTTGCGGTTCGCATCGGCGATCCATGCGTAGACATCGCTGGCGCCGCGTTCGGCAAGCCATGCGGTGGCCGTCTCCAGCAGCAGCACGCCGCCGCGCAGATGGCGCACCGCGTGCGCAACCCACAGCTCGCTGACGAACGCGCGCCGATCGGGCGTGTTGTCGAAATACGCGCCGATCATGCCGGCCGGATGGCCTTCGGTGTACAGCAGAAAAGTCGTCGACTCGTCGGACACGGCGCGCTGCGCGGCAATCGCCGACGCTGCGTCCGTTTCGACGTTCAGCAATTCGGCCTCCGGCGCTTCGCCGGGCGCGTAGGGCTCACGCAGCGATGCGGCGCGGAGTTCGCGATACACGCCGCCCTGGTCGGCAACGATACGACGAACGGTCAAGGTCGAACTCATGCAGGCACAGCCCCCTTCGGACAGCAAGCTATTAGCTTCAACCGAAAGCGGGGCATGAGTCAAATCGTTATTTTCAAATGGCGGCGCGGATTGAAAGGCAGCAGTTGTCATCAGCGCGATGCAGGCCCATCGGTGTGCAGGTGCAGCATCGGTGCATCGACGCAGGCTGCCGGGCGGCAATCGCAGGGCCGTCGCCCGGCGCTTCGCCCCGTTCGCCTTGCGATGCGCGGCCGTCGGGTTTCGGGTCGCATTGCGTCGCCCCGTCGCGGCCGTAACGCCGCGTAATACCGGCAAACAAAAATCGCGGTTCGCCCATCTTCGTCTCGCGCTCTTTATTGCGATGCAACATTTGTTGCGGACCCGCCAACCTCGCACGCGCGCGCAGCCTGTCACGCCATTCTTCTGACAATCTGCGCAGCCTGCGGGTCGATCCGGCCTCGCAAGCATGTTTCAATCAGCGCGCGCCGGCCCTTCCCCGCATGCGCCGCACGCCCCCCGTTCGTTTGGAGCGCCGTGCCTAGCGCTGGCGTTTGGCAAGCGTGCGCGCGAGTCGTATAACAGGCAGAACCGGGCAACGATCCGGTGCCGCCGCGCGCGCGTCGCGGACCCACGAGGATTCGAACAACCGTGCATGCGGCCGCCCGCGGGCCGGCCGACTGGAGGGAGACAATGGCAATGACCGACGGATCGGCTTCGGGCTGGTCGGATGGGAAGCGTTACCTGTGGCTGCTCGGCGCACTGACGATCACGCTGCCGATCCTCGCCGCGCAGCTCGCGCTGTCGACGGGCCTGCACGTGTTCTGGTGGTTCGGCCCGCTGTTCGCGTTCGGCGTGATCCCGGTCCTCGACACGCTGATCGGCGACGATCGCGACAATCCGCCCGAGGCCGTCGTGCCGCACCTCGAACGCGAGCGCTATTACCGGTACATCGTCTATCTCGCGACCTTCGTCGAATACGTCGCGTTCTTCGCCTGCGTGTGGATCGTCGGCACGCACGCGCTCGCGTGGTACGACTATGTCGGCTTCGCGCTGTCGCTCGGCGCCGCGACGGGCATCTCGATCAATACCGCGCACGAACTCGGGCACAAGACCGACCGCTTCGAACGCTGGCTCGCGAAGATCACACTCGCGCCGGTCGCGTACGGCCACTTCTACGTCGAGCACAATCGCGGCCATCACGTGCGCGTCGCGACAGCCGAGGATCCGGCGAGCGCGCGCTACGGCGAGTCGTTCTGGGCGTTCCTGCCCCGCACGGTAACCGGCAGCATCCGTTCGGCATGGCGGCTCGAAAAGGCCCGCCTCGAGCGGCTCGGACATTCGCCGTGGACCTGGCGCAACGAAGTGCTGCACGCATGGGCGATGACCGTCGTCGTCTGGGGCATCGCGATCGCGATGGCCGGCAAGGTGGTGATCCCGTTCCTCGTGATCCAGGCCGTCTACGGCGCCTCGCTGCTCGAAGTCGTGAACTACGTCGAGCACTACGGGCTCGGCCGCCGCAAGCTGCCGAGCGGCCGCTACGAACGCTGCACGCCGCAGCATTCGTGGAACAGCAATCACGTCGTCACCAACCTGTTCCTGTACCAGTTGCAGCGGCACGCCGACCATCACGCGAACCCGACGCGCTCGTACCAGGCGTTGCGCCACTTCGACGATTCGCCGCAACTGCCGGCCGGCTACGCGACGATGATCCTGTTCGCGTACGTGCCGCCGCTCTGGTATCGCGTGATGAATCCGCGCGTCGTCGCGCACTATCGCGGCGACATGGCGCATTCGAACATCAAGCCGTCGATCCGCGCCAGGGTGCTCGCGCAGTATCCGGCCGCGGCGTGATGGGCGGGCAAGCGCCGGGGAGACGCCGGCATCCGGTTCAGCCGGCGCCCGACCGCGGTCCCGTTACGCAGGCTCCCGCAGCCTGAACACGGCCACCGCGTGCCGCAGTGCGCTCGCCTGCTCGGCCAGTGCCTGCGTCGCGGCCGTGGCCTGCTCGACGAGCGCCGCGTTGCGCTGCGTCGCCTCGTCCATCTGCGTGACCGCGACATTCACCTGCTGAATGCCGCCGCTCTGTTCCTGCGACGCAGACGAGATCTCGCCGACGATCGTCGTCACGCGCTGCACCGCGCCCACGATCTCGTGAATCGATTCGCCCGCGCGGCCGATCAGCACGGCGCCCTCGTCGACCCGCTGCGTCGATTGCTCGATGAGCCCCTTGATCTCCTTCGCAGCCGACGCGCTGCGCTGTGCAAGCGTGCGCACTTCCGCCGCGACGACTGCGAAGCCGCGCCCCTGCTCGCCCGCGCGCGCCGCCTCCACCGCCGCGTTCAACGCGAGGATGTTGGTCTGGAAGGCGATACCGTCGATCACCGTGATGATTTCGCCGACCTTCGCCGCGCTGTCGGCGATGCCGTTCATCGTGTGGACCGCGTCCGTCATGACGCCGCCGCCGGCCGACGCGATATGCGACGCGTCGCGCGCCAGCTGCGCCGCATGCTGGGCGTGCTCGGCCGACTGGCGCACGATGCCGGTCAACTGGGTCATGCTGGCGGCCGTCTCCTCGAGCGACGCGGCCTGCGACTCGGTACGCGCCGACAGATCGTGATTGCCCGACGCGATCTGCGCGCTCGCGGTTGCGACGGCTTCGGCATGCGTACGCACCTCGAGCACGACACCGGACAGGCTCGCCTGCATCGTCTGCAGCGCGCGCAGCAGATCGGCGATCTCGTCGCGGCCGGTTGCGTCGACGTCGCGCGTCAGGTCGCCTTCGGCGACAGCCTGCGCGCACGCCACCGCACGGTCGAGCGGACGCAGGATCGCACGGCTGAACAGGAACGCGCCGGCCATCGCGACGCCGAGCACGACCAGCATCAGCGCGAGGCTCGCGGTGGTCGCGTGCCGCGCGTCGCGACTCGCCTGCGCCGACACGGCGGCGCTCTCGGCAGCGATCGACTTTGCCGCTTGCTCCAGCAGTGCCGCGGGTTCGCGGTCGACGCCCGCCACGGCGGCATCGCCGGCCGATGACTCGAAACCGGCGGCCTTGAACGCGTCGAAGCCGCGCCGGTAGCCATCGCCCATCGCCGTATGCGCGCGCATGAACTGCTCGACGAGAGCGAGACTGTTGCCGGGCGGCAACTGGCGGACGAGCTGCGCGCCGAGCGAATCGACCGCACGTTCGCGCGTCTGGAACGCCTGCCAGTACCGGTCGAGATTGTCGGGCTGCTTGCCGCGCAACAGCGTGTCCTTCCATTCCTGCACCTGCAGCTTGAACTGCACGAGCGTGGCCGACACAAGCCGTTCGTCGCCGACGTTCGCCTGCACGTCTTCGGCGAACGTATCGATCGAACGGTTGAGGATGTGAATACCGTACAGCGCGCCACAGAACATCAGCAACAGCGCGACGGCGAATGCGAGGGGAATCTTGTAGCTCAGCTTCATGGGACCTTGAATCGACGGAGAACGATGCGGCCCGGCTTGGATGCCGGCCGCCGCACCGTGTTAACGGCGCCGGGATCGAAGGCTTAAAACTGAGGAAAGCGGTACAGCCCGGGGTGCGGCACGGGCTGCTCAGGTCGGATGCGTTGCGCGCGGCCCGGCTGCCGCGGCGGTGCGTGAGCCCGCCGTCCAGCGGCGCACGACGGCGATCGACACCCCGCCGAATACGATCCCGGCAATCACGTCGGCCAGGTAATGGCCGCCCTGTGTCGGGGTCGCCGCGAGCATCGTCGCGTTCAGGACGGCCGCCGCGGGAAACACATAACGCACATGCCGCACCGCGTAGGCGAGCAACAGCGCGAGCATCGCGTGAAATGACGGCAACGACACGAGCCCCTGCGATTCGGACAGGTTGAATTGCCGAAGCTGTCCGTTACGCAGCAGGTCGTAGTGAGACACGGTCGACACCGTGCCCGGTTCGGTGACGCCGAAATGGACAAATGCGCTTTGTGCCGGGAACGGCGTCGAGATCAGGACAACGATCAGCAGCGCGACGGCGAACAGCGCGATGAATTCGGCGAGGTCGTCATGCCGCCGCGTGGTGGCGAGAATGAACGGGACGGCGATCAGTTGCACGATGCTGCTGCGGTACGCGAACTCGAGCACGCGGTGCAGTTCCGCATGCGCATTCACCCAGCGATAAAAGTCGAGCCAGTGGAAACCGAGCAATGCGTCGAACCGGACGAGACCGGCTTCGATCGACGGCGGCGCGAGTGCGACACACAGGTAGTCGAGCACGACGATGGCCTGGCTGAAGGCGGCAATCGCCACGATGCACAGCAGCGCCAGCACCGATTCGCGCAGCCACCCTGCGCGTGCGTGCTCGCGATAGCGCCTCTTGTGCGACAACGCGATCAGCACGACGGTGGCGGCACCTGCTGCCAGCCCTGCAACGGACACCGCATTGCCGACCACCAGCGCAATGCCTGCGCGGTGCGCGCCGCGGATGTCCACGACTGCGATGACGGCAGTCAGCAGTGCAATGGCCGTCAGGACTTTCGACAGTCGGTTCGTCATGGAGTGAGGTGCGTCACGCAGCGAGACTGCATCGAAGATGCGGCACGCATCGTGCGCGCAGTTGGTCGCCATCGTATCAGCACGATACGGTGCGCCGGTAGCCGGCGTGCTGCCAAGGCATCGCCAACGATGCAGTCGCACTACAGACCCAAAAACGAAAAACCCCGTGATCCTTTCAGATCACGGGGCTTCGTATTTTGGCGGAGAGGGTGGGATTCGAACCCACGGTACGGGGAAACCGTACGCCTGATTTCGAGTCAGGTACATTCGACCACTCTGCCACCTCTCCTTCCTTGCTGCATTTCGCGGTTGGTCGTTTCCGCGAAAGAAAAGATTATAAGACGATCTCTTCGAGGATGACAAGCCCTTTGTGCAAATTATTTTACGAGGGCTTCGAAGGCCTGCGTTACGACGCCTGTGCCGGCGCGTCGATGCGCGCCATGCCACCCATGTACGGACGCAGTGCTTCCGGCACCGTGACCGAACCGTCGGCGTTCTGGTAGTTCTCCAGCACCGCGACGAGCGTGCGGCCAACTGCAAGGCCCGAACCGTTCAGCGTATGCACGAGCTCCGGCTTGCCCTGCGCATTGCGAAAACGCGCCTGCATCCGGCGCGCCTGGAACGCCTCGGTGTTCGAGCAGCTCGAGATCTCGCGATAGGTGTTCTGCGCGGGCAGCCACACTTCGAGATCGAACGTCTTCGCGGCCGAGAAACCCATGTCGCCGGTACACAGCGTGATCACGCGGTACGGCAGGCCGAGCTTCTGCAGAATCGCTTCCGCGTGGCCGACCATCTCGTCGAGGGCCGCATACGATGCTTCCGGCGCGACGACCTGCACCATCTCGACCTTGTCGAACTGGTGCTGGCGGATCATCCCGCGCGTGTCGCGGCCGTACGAACCGGCTTCCGAGCGGAAGCACGGGGAATGCGCGGTCAGCTTGATCGGCAGCGCGGCTGCGTCGACGATCGACTCGCGCACGGTGTTCGTCAGCGAGATCTCGGACGTGGAAATCAGGTACTGCGTGACCGTGTTCTCCGCACCGCCCTTCTCGACGCGGAACATGTCGTCCGCGAACTTCGGCAGTTGGCCCGTACCGTAGAGGATCTCCGGATTCACGATGTACGGCGTGTACGTCTCGGTGTAGCCGTGCTGCTGCGTGTGCGTGTCGATCATGAACTGCGCGAGTGCGCGGTGCAGGCGCGCGATCGGGCCGCGCAGCATCGTGAAACGCGCACCGGCGAGCTTCGCGCCCGTCTCGAAATCGAGGCCGAGCGGCGTGCCGACATCGACGTGATCCTTCACCTCGAAGTCGAACTGGCGCGGCGTGCCCCAGCGGCGTGCCTCGACGTTGTCGGCTTCGTCCTTGCCGACCGGCACGCTTTCGTGCGCGACGTTCGGCATGCCCAGCATCAGGTCGGACAGACGCGCCTGGATGTCGCCGAGCTTGGCTTCCGACGCCTTCATGTCGTCGCCGATCCCGCCGACCTCGGCCATCACGGCCGACGTGTCCTCGCCCTTCCCCTTCATCGCGCCGATCTGCTTCGACAGGCTGTTGCGGCGCGCCTGGAGCTCTTCGGTGTGGGTCTGGATCGCGCGGCGTTCCGCTTCGAGAGCGGAGAACGCGGCGACGTCGAGGGTGTAGCCGCGATCGGCGAGGCGCTTCGCGACGCCGTCGAGGTCTTTGCGCAGCAACTGGATGTCGAGCATGGGAGGACTTGGAAAATCGTTGTGTAAGACGGGAATTCTAACGCACCGCGCGGCCGCCACGGCATTGGCCGGACGGACAATGCCGCAAACGGGCGGCGGCCGTGGCAGTATGGCCTTGCCGGGCCGCAACGTCGGCTGCCGGCGAATCGCGGCGCGTCGCACGGTTGCCGATCGCAAATGCCGGTGCCGGCTGGCGGCAAGGGATCGCGCGAAGCGCCGGCTCCGCATCACCGCAACCCCGGGGAACCCGATGGCCATCGAGCTCGACAAGGATGTCCGCGATCGCGCAGTCGCGTCGCTGCAACGCTATTTCACAGAAAACATGGACGAGCCGATCGGCAACATCCAGGCCGGCGCACTGCTGCATTTCTTCATCGAGGACATCGCGCCGGCGATCTACAACCTCGCGATCGCCGACGCGCAGGAACGCCTGCACGCGCGCGTCGCCGAACTCGACATCGAATGTCACGAGGAGCCGTTCGAATACTGGAAGAAACAGCAGCCGGGCCGCAAGCGCTGACGCAGCGGCCGCCGCGCAGGCCCGACCGGCCCACGCGTTGCCGCGTCAGTCCTTCTTGCCGGCCTCACGGTCGAGTTCGCGCAGCCACGCAAGCTTGTCGGCGATCTTCGATTCGAGCCCGCGCGGCACCGGCTGGTACCAGCGCGGCTCGCGCATTCCGTCCGGCAGGTACGTCTCGCCGGCGGCATACGCGTTCGGCTCGTCGTGCGCGTAACGGTACGCATGGCCGTAGCCGAGTTCCTTCATCAGCTTGGTCGGCGCGTTGCGCAGATGCACGGGCACCTCGCGCGACTTGTCCTGCTTCACGAACGCCATCGCCTGGTTGAACGCGTTGTAGCCGGCGTTGCTCTTCGCCGCGCACGCAAGATAGATCACCGCCTGCCCGAGCGCGAGTTCGCCTTCCGGCGAGCCGAGCCGCTCGTAGGTTTCGGCCGCGTCGTTCGCCATCTGCAGCGCGCGCGGATCGGCGAGGCCGATGTCTTCCCACGCCATCCGCACGATGCGCCGCGCGAGATACTTCGGATCGGCGCCGCCGTCGATCATCCGGCAGAACCAGTACAGCGCGCCGTCCGGGCTCGACCCGCGCACCGACTTGTGCAGCGCCGAGATCTGGTCGTAGAAGTTGTCGCCGCCCTTGTCGAAGCGCCGCGCGTTCAGCGTCATCGCGCTGCTGACGAATTCGGCATCGATCGTCGCGGTGCCGGCCGACGTCGCCGCCGTCTGCGCCTGTTCGAGCAGGTTCAGGAAGCGGCGCGCGTCGCCGTCCGCATAGCCGACCAGCGTATCGATCGCCTTGTCGTCGAACGACAGGCCGTCGAGCGCGATTTCCTGCGCGCGCTTCAGCAACTGGCGCATCTCGTCGTCGTCCAGCGACTTCAGCACGTACACCTGCGCCCGCGACAGCAATGCCGAATTGACCTCGAAGCTCGGATTCTCGGTCGTCGCGCCGATGAAGGTCACGAGCCCCGACTCGACGAACGGCAGCAACGCATCCTGCTGCCCCTTGTTGAAGCGGTGGATCTCGTCGACGAACAGGATCGTGTGGCGGCCGGTGCGGTTCAGCGTGTCCCTCGCCTGCTCCATCGACTCGCGGATGTCCTTCACGCCGCCGAGCACCGCGGACAGCGCAATGAACTCGCAGTCGAACGCAAGCGCGGTGAGCCGGGCGAGCGTCGTCTTGCCGACGCCGGGCGGCCCCCACAGGATCATCGAATGCGGCTTGCCCGACTCGAACGCGAGCCGCAGCGGCTTGCCTTCGCCCAGCAAATGCGTCTGGCCGATCACCTCGGCGAGCGTCTTCGGCCGCAGCGCCTCGGCGAGCGGGCGGCGCGGCTCGACTTGAAACAGGTCGGACATGAACCCTCGCTCCACATCAAACGATGGCGGCCGAACCGGCCGCCGGACCCGACATTATGACAGCCGCGCGACGGCACCGCCGCGCCCGGTGCCCGCGCCCGGAAACAACACGGGCCTGCCGTCACCGGCAGGCCCGTTGCGCAAGAGCGGCGCGCGGCGCCGGTCAGCCGGTGATCACGTCGGCGCCCTTCGGCACCACGAACTTGAACGTATCGCCCTTCAGCGGCGGGTTCGTCTGGATGTTCGTGAAGGTCAGCAGCGTGACGTTGCCGAACACGTCGTGCAGTTCCATCGCGGCGAGCGTGCCGTTCCGGAAACCGATGCCGATCCGCTGGAACTGCGTGTCCTGCGCCTTCGGCAACATCTCGAGCCACTCGATGCCGCCCTTCTCGCCGGCATCGCGCAGCGTGTAGTTCTTGTCGAGATCGTTGCTGCCGAACAGGATCGCGGCGGGGCTCGCGCCCAGCGCGCCGTTCAGCTTGCGCTCGGTGACCTGGTTCAGGTCGCGGTCGTACACGTAGAGCTTGTCGCCGTCGGCCTGCAGCACCTGCTGGTACGGCTTCTGGTACGTCCAGATGAACTTGCCGGGACGCGCGAACACGAACGTGCCGCTCGAATTGTCGGTGGGCTTCGGTGCGGCCTGCGCGGCGCTCGCGCCCTTGGCCGGCGCCTTGACGATCTGCTGCGTGAAATCGCCCTTCGCCGAACGCACCTGCGACACGAAGGCCTTCAGCTGCTCGGTACCGCCCGCGAACGCGTGCGTCGCCGCGAGCATCAGCGATGCGCCGGCGAGCGCCGCGCCGAGCCAGCGCCGCGTCGAACGAAGGGAAGGGGCGAACGAAAGTTGCTGCATGATGCGGTTTTCTCCCTGGGTGGCCGGCGCTGCGGGCGCCGCGGACTCATTCCGCGTCGCGCGCCGGCACAAGAATTTCGCGGTTGCCGCTCGACGACATCGCCGACACGAGCCCCGACTGTTCCATCTGCTCGAGCAGCCGCGCCGCGCGGTTGTAGCCGATCCGCAGATGACGCTGCACGAGCGAGATCGACGCGCGGCGGTTCTTGATGACGATCTCGACTGCCTGGTCGTACAGCGGATCAGACTCGTCGCCGCCTTCACCGGTTCCCGCGCCGGCCGAGCCCTCGTCGCCGTCGGCGGTGCCGCCTTCGAGCAGGCCCTCGACGTAGTTCGGTTCGCCGTGCTCCTTGAGCTTCTCGACGACGCGATGCACTTCGTCGTCGGCGACGAACGCGCCGTGCACGCGCACCGGCAGCCCGGTGCCGGGCGCCAGATACAGCATGTCGCCCATCCCGAGCAGCGATTCGGCGCCCATCTGGTCGAGAATCGTGCGCGAGTCGATCTTCGACGACACCTGGAACGCGATCCGCGTCGGCACGTTCGCCTTGATCAGGCCCGTGATCACGTCGACGGACGGACGCTGCGTCGCGAGGATCAGGTGGATGCCGGCCGCGCGCGCCTTCTGCGCGATCCGCGCGATCAGTTCCTCGACCTTCTTGCCGACGACCATCATCAGGTCGGCCAGCTCGTCGATCACGACGACGATGTTCGGCAGGCGGCCGAGCGGCTCCGGATCCTCGGGCGTCAGGCTGAACGGATTCGGGATCTTCTCCTCGCGCTTCGCCGCGTCGTCGATCTTGTTGTTGTAGCCGGCGAGGTTACGCACGCCGAGCTTGCTCATCAGCTTGTAGCGGCGCTCCATCTCCGCGACCGTCCAGTTCAGCGCATGGCCGGCCTGGCGCATGTCGGTGACGACCGGGCACAGCAGGTGCGGAATGCCTTCGTAGACGCTCATTTCGAGCATCTTCGGATCGATCAGGATCAGGCGCACCTGTTCGGCGGTGGCCTTGTACAGCAGCGACAGGATCATCGCGTTGATCCCGACCGACTTGCCCGAACCGGTCGTGCCGGCCACCAGCAGGTGCGGCATCTTCGCGAGATCTGCGCACACCGGCTTGCCGCCGATGTCCTTGCCGAGGCTCAGCGTCAGCGCCGACGACGCGGCCGCGTACACCTCGGAACCGATGATCTCGGACAGGTGCACGGTCTGGCGGCGCTGGTTCGGCAGCTCGAGCGCCATGTAGTTCTTGCCGGGGATCGTCTCGACGACGCGGATCGACACGAGCGACAGCGAGCGCGCGAGATCCTTCGCGAGGTTGACGATCTGGCTGCCCTTCACGCCGGTAGCCGGCTCGATCTCGTAGCGCGTGACGACCGGGCCCGGATACGCGGCGACGACGCTCGCCTCGACGCCGAAGTCCTTCAGCTTCTTCTCGATCAGGCGCGACGTGAATTCGAGCGTATCGGCGGAAATCGCTTCCTGCGTCTTCGGCGCGGGGTCGAGCAGCGACACCGGCGGCAGCGTCGAATCGCCCGGCAGGTCGGTGAACAGCGGCACCTGGCGCTCGCGCTCGACGCGCTCGGATTTCGCCGGCGTGACGACCGGCGGCACGATCGTCACCGGCTCGTGATCCTCGATGCGCACGCGCTCCTCTTCGACCTTGCCTTCGCGGCGCACGGCCGCGGCCTCGCCGAGCTTGCGGTCGCGCTCGGCCTCGCGGCGCAGCTTCGCGACGTTGACGGCGGACAGGATCGCGCCGCCGACGCGCTCGGCGACCGACAGCCACGAGAAGCGGAAATACAGCGACAGGCCGATCGCGAGCGCGATCAGCAGCAGCAGCGTGCCGCCCGTGAAGCCGAACGCATGCGACATCGCGCCCGCGACGGCCTCGCCGACGACGCCGCCCGGCGCGCGCGGCAACTGCACCTTCAGCGACCACATGCGCAGCGCCTCGATGCCGTCGCACGCGAGCACGACCAGCACGAACGCAAAGATTTCGGTGAGCCAGCCGATCGGCCGCTCGGGTTCGTCGGGAATCGCCTCGTGGCGCGTGATGCGACGGTAGTTCGCGGCGATGCGCCGCCCGAGCGGCACGATCAGCCAGTAGGCCGACAGGCCGAACAGCAGCAGGATGATGTCGGCCGTCCACGCGCCGACGCGGCCGGCCCAGTTCGAGATGTGATCGACCTGGGCGGCGTGCGTCCAGCTCGGATCGCGCCGGCTGTAGCTCAGCAGGGCCATCACCAGAAACGCACAGAGCGCAACCTGGAGAATCCAGCGGATCTCCGTAAGGAGCTTCGACATCCGGTGCGGCAACGCCTGTGCCTGGGCGGAATAAGGAGCTTTTGCCATGAATCCGTATAAAGAGGACGGGCTGCGGGCCCGCCTGTCGTTCGATCCCGCATATTGTAAGCGCTGCACCGGGCCGCCAAGTGTAAATGACGGTTACATAACGGGGCCGGGGTCAGGCCGGCGCGCCGGATGCGCTTCGCAGCCGCCCTTTCGCTCCGGTCCGACCGGCCGTCGGGCGCCGCCGGTCCGCCACCGCGATTCGGCGCCGCGCCCCGCCGTGCACGTGCGGCAACGCGCCGCCGCGCGCCCTGCCCGCCCAGCATGCGCGGCCGTTGCACCGCGCGACACTATCGCCGCGATTGAAACTCTCGTTCGGCAACGCAGCAACGGGACCTTTATAATGCGCGTCTGATACCCATCTATGACGGCATCCCGGTCACTCCGGATCGTACGGCGAGCCCTACCCCGCCCGCCGCGGCCGCCTTTTACGGATTCGCACATGTCCACGCCCAAACACGCCAAAGTCCTGATTCTCGGTTCCGGCCCCGCCGGCTACACGGCTGCCGTCTATGCAGCACGCGCCAACCTGTCCCCGGTGCTGATCACCGGCATCGCACAGGGCGGCCAGCTGATGACCACGACCGATGTCGAAAACTGGCCGGCTGACGCAAAAGGCGTGCAGGGTCCGGAGCTGATGGCACGCTTCCTCGAGCACGCCGAGCGCTTCAACACCGAAATCGTCTTCGACCATATCCACACGGCGAAGCTGCACGAGCAGCCGATCCGCCTGATCGGCGACTCGGGCGAATACACGTGCGACTCGCTGATCATTGCGACCGGCGCGTCGGCCCAGTATCTCGGCCTGCCGTCCGAAGAACTGTTCATGGGCAAGGGCGTGTCGGCCTGCGCGACCTGCGACGGCTTCTTCTATCGCGGCCAGGAAGTCGCGGTGATCGGCGGCGGCAACACGGCCGTCGAGGAAGCGCTCTACCTGACGGGCATCGCGAAGAAGGTCACGGTGATCCATCGCCGCGACAAGTTCCGCGCGGAACCGATCCTGATCGACCGCCTGCTGGAGAAGGAAAAGGAAGGCGTCGTCGACATCAAGTGGGATCACGTGCTCGACGAAGTGACGGGCGAGGATTCGGGCGTCACGGGCCTGCGCATCAAGAACGTGAAGACCGGCACGACGGAAGACCTCGCGGTGCAGGGCGTGTTCGTCGCGATCGGCCACAAGCCGAACACCGACCTGTTCCAGGGCCAGCTCGAGATGAAGGACGGCTACATCCTGACGAAGAGCGGCCTGCACGGCAACGCGACGTCGACGAGCGTCGCCGGCGTGTTCGCTGCAGGCGACGTGCAGGACAACGTGTATCGCCAGGCGATCACGAGCGCAGGCACGGGCTGCATGGCCGCACTCGACGCGCAACGCTACCTCGAAAGCCTGCACGACAAGAAGTAAGCCGCGAGCCTTGCCGCGCCGGGCGCTACAATGGCGTCCGCTGCCGCGAAGCGGGCTCGACCGGAAAGCCGCTGCCGCCGTGCAGCGGCTTTTTTTTGCCCGCGCGCCCGAACGCGCCTGCCCTGCTACCGAATCATGGCGAAGAACCAGCCCCATCCGAGCGATCCCGCGAAGCGGAAGATCGCTGCCCGTCCCGCGAACCCCGCGCCGGCCGCCCCGCCGCCCGCGCCCGATCCGGCCGCGTTGCGCGGCCAGGGCCTCGCGGGCCTCGGCGCGTTGCGCAAGTCGCTGCAAGGCGAAGCCGACCGCCGCGAACGCGTGCGCGTCGAAACCGCGAAAGCCGAGCGCAAGGCGGAAGCCGACGCGAACCTGTTCCGCAACGAAATCGGCTCGATCCGGCCGCTGAACGCCCCGCCGCGCGCGTCGGCGGGCCGCACGCCGCCGGACCCGGTGCCGAAGCAGACGCAGCGCGACGAGGAAGCCGTGCTGAACGCGACGCTGTCCGACGAATTCGATCCCGAGACGCTGCTCGACAGCGACGACTCGCTGTACTACCACCGCCCCGGCATCAGCCGCGACGTCGTGCGCAAGCTGCGCAGCGGCGCGTGGATCGTGCAGGCGCAGATCGACCTGCACGGAATGCGGCGCGACGAGGCACGCGATGCGCTCGCCGAATTCATCCGCGAAGCCGGCAAGAAGGGGCTGCGCTGCCTGCGCGTGATCCACGGCAAGGGGCTCGGCTCGATCGGCAAGGAGCCCGTGCTGAAAGGCAAGGTGCGCGCGTGGCTCGTGCAGAAGGAAGAAGTGATCGCGTTCTGCGAAGCGCGCGGCAACGACGGCGGTGCCGGCGCGGTGCTCGTGCTGCTGCAGCCGCATGCGGCGCCGGCCGAGCGGGGGCCGCGTGCCGCATCCTAGGCTGACGCTCGCGATCGCGGTATTGGAGGCGATCGCCACGCTGGCCTTCGCGATTTCGGGTTTCATCGAGGCGCGCAAGAACCGCCTCGATTCGGTCGGCACGTTCGTCGTCGCGCTCGCGACCGCGTTCGGCGGCGGCACGCTGCGCGACATCCTGCTCGAGCGCCGGCCGTTCTACTGGGTCGTGCACGACGACTACGTGATCGCGATCTTCGTGCTCGCGCTGTTCGCGCCGTTCGTGCTGCGAATGCTGTCGCGGCTGTCGGCCGAACGGCTGCTGCTGATCGCCGATGCGATCGGGCTCGGCATCTTCAGCATCTCCGGCACGGCGATCGCGCTCGACGCCGAGATGCCGCGCTTCATCGCGGTGATGATGGGCGTGATCACCGGTGTGGTCGGCGGAATCGTCCGCGACGTGCTGTGCAACGACATCCCGCTGATCCTGCGCGATTCGCGGCCGTACGCGACCTGCGCATTCGTCGGCTGCTGGTTCTACCTGCTGCTCGTGTGGCTGCAGTTCGACTCGGTATACAGCGTGCTGCTCGCGACCGGCTTCATCCTCGTCGCGCGGCTCGCGACGTTCAAGTTCGACGTGCGGTTGCCGCACTGATCGCCACGACCGCGGCCACGTCAGCCGCATCGCCGAAACAAAAAAGGGGCCGTTCGACACGGCCCCTTTCTCCAACGCTCGGCGTAACCGCCGCTTTACGCGATCCGCTCTTCCGACGCCGGATCGAACAGCACGGCCTTCGACACGTCGAACAGCAGCGACTGCGTCTGCCCCGGCTGCGGGTTCGCGGCCGGATGCACGCGGCTCACGATCCGCTTGCCGTTCACCTGTGCGAACACGTGCGTGTCCGGCCCGGTCGGCTCGGTCACGTCGACGCGCACGTCGATCGGCTGCAGCTTCGACGCCTCGCCGTGGTGCGCGTTGCGCGCGTCGGTGATGCGCTCCGGGCGCAGCCCGAGGATCACCTCGCGGCCGACGTGGCCGTTCATCCGTTTCGCGTCGAACGGCAGGTTCAGCGCGCTGCGCGCGAGGCCCGTGTCGATCTCGAGCGCGATCCCGCTGCCCTGCTCGACCAGCTTGCCGTTGATGAAGTTCATCGGCGGCGCGCCGATGAAGCCCGCGACGAACAGGTTCGACGGCGAATCGTAGATCTCCTGCGGCGCGCCGAACTGCTGGACTACGCCGTCCTTCATCACCGCGATCCGGTCGCCGAGCGTCATCGCCTCGATCTGGTCGTGCGTCACGTAGACGATCGTCGTGCCGAGGCGCTGGTGCAGCAGCTTGATTTCCGCGCGCATCTCGATGCGCAGCTTCGCGTCGAGGTTCGACAGCGGCTCGTCGAACAGGAACAGCGACGGATCGCGCGCGAGCGCACGGCCCATCGCGACGCGCTGGCGCTGGCCGCCGGACAGCTGGCCCGGCTTGCGGTCGAGCAGGTGCTGGATCTGCAGCATCTGCGACACGCGGTCGACGATCTGCTGCTGCTCGTTCTTCGGCACCTTGCGGATGTTCAGGCCGAACGAGATGTTCTCGCGCACCGTCATCGACGGATACAGCGCGTACGACTGGAACACCATCGCGATGTCGCGATCCTTCGGCGACAGGTCGTTGACGACCTTGCCGTCGATGCAGATCTCGCCGCTCGTGACCGTCTCGAGCCCGGCGATCATGTTGAGCAGCGTCGATTTCCCGCAGCCCGACCCGCCGACCAGGATCAGGAACTGTCCGTCCTCGATCTCGATGTCGACACCCTTCAGGACCGGCACCCCGTTCGGGTAGGTCTTGTACACGTCACGGATGGAAAGGCTTGCCATGCTGTGAATCCTCTGTCTCGTCTCGCGCGGCGCACTCGGGCGCCGCGTCGGGTTCGTTTCGATGCGCCGCGCGTCGTGCGCGGCCGGTTCGTCGTATCGGATAAAGCCGCGCTTACCCCTTCACCGCGCCCGCCGTCAGCCCGCGCACGAAGTAGCGGCCGGCGACGATGTAGACGAGCAGCGTCGGCAGTGCGGCGATGATCGCGCCGGCCATGTCGACGTTGTACTCCTTCACGCCCGTCGACGTGTTGACGAGGTTGTTCAGCGCCACCGTGATCGGCATCGAATCGACGCCGGAGAACACGATCCCGAACAGGAAGTCGTTCCAGATCTGCGTGAATTGCCAGATCAGGCACACCATGAAGATCGGCAGCGACACCGGCAGCAGGATCTTCGTGAAGATCGTGAAGAAGCCCGCGCCGTCGATGCGCGCGGCCTTCACGAGTTCGGCCGGCACGCTCACGTAGAAGTTGCGGAAGAACATCGTCGTGAACGCGATCCCGTACACGACGTGCACGAACACGAGGCCCGGAATCGTGTTGGCGAGGCCCAGCATCCCCTGCAGGCGCGCCATCGGCAGCAGGATCACCTGGAACGGGATGAAGCAGCCGACCAGCATCATCGTGAACAGCGCGTCCGCGCCGCGAAAGCGCCAGTGCGTGAGCACGTAGCCGTTGAACGCGCCGATCAGCGACGAGATCAGCACGGCCGGGATCACCATCTGCAGCGAGTTCAGGAAGAACGGCTTCATCCCGTCGCAGCGCACGCCGGTACAGGCGCCGCTCCACGCCTTCACCCACGGGTCGATGGTCCACGTGGTGGGCGGCGTCAGCAGGTTGCCGGTGCGCAGCTGGTCGAGATCCTTGAACGACGTCGACAGCATCACGTAGATCGGGAACAGGAAATACAGCGCGAACAGGATCAGTGCCGCATAGATCACTGCCCGGCTGATCGTCATCTTAGGCTGCATTGCGGGTGCTCCTCGATTCCATATACATCAGCGGCACCAGCACCGCGACCACGGTCGCGAGCATCATCACCGAGGACGCCGCGCCGAGCCCGAGCTGGCCGCGGTTGAACGAAAACGTGTACATGAACATGGCCGGCAGCGACGACGACGTGCCGGGGCCGCCTGCCGTCAGTGCAACGACGAGGTCGAAGGTCTTGATCGTGATGTGGCAGAGGATCAGCAGCACCGAGAAGAACACCGGGCGCATGCTCGGGATCACGATCTTGCGGTAGATGGTCGGCAGCGTCGCGCCGTCCACCTGCGCGGCCTTGAAGATTTCCGCATCGACACCGCGCAACCCCGCGAGGAACAGCGCCATCACGAAGCCGGTCGACTGCCACACGGCCGCGATCACCACGCAGAAGATCGCCTTGTCCGGATCGTCGAGCCAGCCGAACGAGAAGCTCGTCCAGCCCCAGTCGTGCATCACCTTCTCGAGGCCGAGGCCCGGGTTCAGGATCCACTGCCACGCGGTGCCGGTCACGATGAACGACAGCGCCATCGGGTACAGGAAGATCGCGCGCAGCGCGCCTTCGTTGCGGATTCGCTGGTCGAGCAGGATCGCGAGGAACAGCCCAAGCGAGACGCAGACCACGATGAACGGGATCCCGAACCAGCCGAGGTTCGCGGCGGAGGTCCACCACACGTCGTTCTGGAACAGGTCCGAGTAACGGCCGAAGCCGTCGAATTCGTAGTTCGGCAACAGTCGCGAGTTGGTCAGCGACAGATAGCCGGTAATCAGAATGAAGCCGTAGATGAACACCACGGCGATCGCGACGCTCGGCGCAAGCACGAGCTTCGGGATCCAGCGATCGGCGAAGGCCGACATCGGCGACGTACGCCGTGCGGCGGCAGCGCCGGATCCGTTTCCGCTAAGAGGGGCAGCCACTTGATTCGACTCCTGGAACGAGGGCGACGCAGGCCGGGCCGGCGCCAGGTACGGCACGGGCCCGCGGGCGAGCCCGTTTGCTGCACATGCAAAAACGCCCGGCCGATGAAGCGCTTCCGGCCGGGCGCCTGTCGCGCGTTACTTGACCTTCGCGGCCTTCGCGAGCGCGGCGACCGCGCTCTTCGAATCCTGCTGCGAGTTCATGAACTTCGTCACGACGTCCGTGATCGCGCCGGCGGTCGCGTCGCTTTGCGCCATCCCGTGCGCGAGCGACGGGACGAAGCCGCCCGACTTGATCGCGGTCTGCTCGTCGGCATACGACTTCTTCGCGCAGTCGTCGAACTTGTCCATCTTCACGCCGAGACGCACCGGCACCGAACCCTTCAGCAGGCTGAACTGCTCCTGGAAGTCCGGCGTCATGATCGTCTTCGCGAGCGCGAGCTGGCCCGGCGTCGCCGCCTTCTCGCCCTTCTGCTGGAAGAACACGAACGAATCGACGTTGAACGTGTACGCATTCGCCGTGCCCGGCACCGGTGCGCAGATGTAGTCCTTGCCCGACTTCTTGCCGGCGTTCTCGAACTCGCCCTTCGCCCAGTCGCCCATGAACTGCATGCCGGCCTTGCCGTTGATGACCATCGCGGTCGCGAGGTTCCAGTCGCGGCCGTTACGGCCCGTGTCGAAGTAGCCCTGGATCTTGCGCACCGTGTCGAACACCGACAGCATCTGCGGCGACGTCAGCGTCGCCTGGTCGAGGTCGACCAGCGCCTTCTTGTAGAACGCCGGGCCCTGCGACAGCACGACGTCTTCCCACAGCGTCAGGTCCTGCCACGGCTGGCCGCCCATCGCGACCGGCTGGATGCCCGCGGCCTTCAGCTTGTCGGCCACCGCGAAGAATTCGGGCCAGGTGGTCGGCACCTTCGCGCCGACCTTGTCGAGCGCGGCCTTGTTGATGTACAGCCAGTTCACGCGGTGCACCGAGAACGGTGCGGCGACGGTATGGCCCTTGTACTTGATGATCTTGTCGATTTCCGGCGGCAGGTTCTGCTTCCAGTCGCCGGCGGCGGAATCGATGTTGACGAGCACGCCCTGGTCGGCCCAGTCCTGGATCAGCGGGCCCTTGATCTGCGCGGCCGACGGTGCGTCGCCGCTGATCACCTTGGTCTTCAGTGCCGTCATCGCCGCGGCGCCGGCGCCGCCTGCGACCGCGAAATCCTTCCACACGTAGCCCTGCTTCTGCACGTCGTCCTTCAGCACGCCGACGGCCTTCGACTCGCCACCCGAGGTCCACCAGTGCAGCACGGTTACATTCTCGGCTGCCTGCGCCGCCACGGCGCCAGCCATCAGACCCGCGGCGCAGAGCGCACCCATGATCGAGCGAACTTTCATTACTTATCTCCTCCAGACTGAATCAACTCGTGAGGTTCCCTGACCGGGAACCGGCTTCTTGATAACGACGGGGAAATCGAGCCGCGGGACGCATGCAGCGTACGGGCCGATGACCGGCCGGGCTCTTACAGAAAGCGTGAATCGAGATTCAACGGCGTGTCTCCTCTTTGTGTTTCTGGCCCGCCGCGATGCTGCGACGCGAGCCCGGGGCCGACGGCGCGCTGACGATGCGCGCCGCCAATGTCCGATAACATTCGGCACAAGGCGCTCCCGAAGGCGAAGCTCGCGCAGCTCATCGGCCGCACATCTTTTTTTCTTCGCCCAGGTGCTACCCCTTGCGGCGGATTGTAGTTAAACTACAATTCAGTGTCAAAAATATTTTTATCGCACTACGGATCGCTTCCCAGCACCCCCAACACGGCGGAGACACATGCATACCGATTCCAGCTTTACCTTCGTACTTTTCGGCGGCACCGGCGATCTGTCGATGCGCAAGATCCTGCCCGCGCTATTCGAAGCGCACCGCGCGAACATGCTCGCGGCGAGCGGCCGGATCGTGGCCGTGGCGCGGCACGAATCGGATCGGGCGGCCTATCTCGAATGGGTCGATACGCACGTGAAGCCGCATGCGGCGAAGGCCTCCGGTAAGGCGTTCGACGACGCCGCGTGGAAGTCCTTCCTCGATCGCATCGAGTACGTGAAGCTCGACCTCGGCCGCGCGGAAGACTACGTCGTGCTGCGCGACGCGATCGCGGCGCTGCCCGGCATCCGCGTGTTCTATCTGGCGACGGGTCCGTCGCTGTTCGTGCCGATCTGCAAGGCACTCGCGTCGGTCGGCCTGAACGAAGGCGCGCGCATCGTGCTCGAGAAGCCGCTCGGCTATGACCTGAAATCGTCGAACGCGATCAACGATGCGGTGGGCGAGATCTTCGCGGAAGGCCAGATCTACCGGATCGACCACTACCTCGGCAAGGAGCCGGTGCAGAACCTGCTCGCGCTGCGCTTCGGCAACGCGCTGTTCGAGCCGCTGTGGCGCCGCGAATGGGTCGAGAGCATCCAGATCACGATTGCCGAGGAGCTCGGCGTCGAGGCGCGCGGCGATTTCTACGACAATACCGGCGCGCTGCGCGACATGGTGCAGAACCACCTGTTGCAACTGCTGTCGATCGTCGCGATGGAGCCGCCGCATTCGATGGATTCCGACTCGGTGCGCGACGAGAAGCTGCGCGTGCTGCGCGCGCTGAAACCCGTCGATCCGCGCGATATCGGCAAGGTGGCCGTGCGCGGCCAGTATCATGCGGGCGTGATCAAGGGCGCGCAGGTGCCGGCCTACGCGACCGAGCCGGGCGTGAAGCCCGACAGCCAGACCGAAACCTTCGTCGCACTGAAGGTCGAGATCGAGAACTGGCGCTGGGCCGGCGTGCCGTTCTTCCTGCGCACCGGCAAGCGTCTCGCCGACCGCGTCGCGGAGATCGTCGTCAATTTCCGCCCGGTGCCGCACTCGGCGCTGGGCCCCACTGCGCTGCGCCCCGGCTCGAACCGCCTCGTGATCCGGCTGCAGCCGAACGAGACGATCCGCCTGTACTGCCTCGCGAAGCAGCCCGGCGAAGGGATGAACCTCGCGAGCGTGCACCTCGACCTCGCGTTCGACCAGTTCTTCAAGGAAGGGCAGATGGAGGCGTACCAGCGCCTGCTGCTCGACGTGATCAACGGCCGGCTCGCCCTCTTCGTGCGACGCGACGAACAGGAAGCCGCATGGCGCTGGGTCGAGCCTATCCTGAACGAATGGGCGCGCACGCTGAAGCCGCCGAAGCCGTACGCGGCGGGCACCTGGGGGCCGGCCGCGGCGAGCGCGATGCTCGCGCAGCACGACACCTGCTGGCTCGAAGAAGAAAACTGATGCAAACCGTTGCCGCGCGCGCCACCGTCCGCGGCAACGTGCCCCACGATTCGTACGATTTGAACAGACAAAGCAGTCCGGAGGAGATGTGATCGAGATTCACGCTTTCGACACCCAGGAAGCGCAAAGCGAAGCGCTCGCGCGCGCCGTCGGCGAGGCGCTGCGCGCCGCGCTCGCCGGCCCCGCGCGCCCGACGCTCGCGGTGTCCGGCGGCACGAGCCCGCGCCCGTTCCTGCACACGCTGTCGCACGCGGCGCTCGACTGGGCCGGCGTCGACGTCACGCTGGTCGACGACCGCTGGGTGCCGGAGGACGACGCGGCCAGCAACGCGCAGCTCGTGCGCGACACGCTGCTGCAACACGCGGCGGCCCCTGCCCGCTTCCTGCCGCTCGTCGACACGCGCAGCACGCTCGACGCGCATGTCGCCGCGCTGAACGCGAACGCCGACTACCGCGTGCCGACCATCGCCGTGCTCGGCATGGGCGAAGACGGCCACACCGCGTCGATCTTCGCCGACGCGCCCGAATGGGACCACGCGATCGCGACACAAGCACGTTTCGTCGCCGTCCATCCGGGCGCCGCGCCGCATGCGCGCGTGAGCTATTCGCTCGATGCGCTGAAGCGCGTCGACCGGTTGTTCCTGCTGATCGCGGGCGCTCGCAAGCGCGAGGTGCTCGACGCCGCGGCCGCGTCGCTGCAGAAGAACGCGATTTCCCAACTGGCCAACGACAAGGGGACCCAGCTCGATGTCTACTGGTGCGCAAAGTAAGGCGGTCGTCGCGGGTCAGCATGCCGACGGTCCGCGCCTGCTCGCGGACGTCGGCGGCACCAACGCGCGCTTCGCGCTGGAAACCGGCCCGGGCGAAATCACGCAGATTCGCGTGTATCCCGGCGCCGACTATCCGACGCTCACCGACGCGATCCGCAAGTACCTGAAGGACGTGAAGATCAGCCGCGTGAACCACGCGGCGATCGCAATCGCCAATCCGGTCGACGGCGACCAGGTCACGATGACCAACCACGACTGGAGCTTTTCGATCGAGGCGACGCGCCGTGCGCTCGGCTTCGACACGCTGCTCGTCGTCAACGATTTCACCGCGCTCGCGATGGCGCTGCCGGGCCTGACCGACGCACAGCGCGTGCAGGTCGGCGGCGGCACGCGCCGCCAGAACAGCGTGATCGGGCTGCTCGGGCCCGGCACCGGCCTCGGTGTATCGGGGCTGATTCCGGCCGACGACCGCTGGATCGCGCTCGGCAGCGAAGGCGGCCACGCGTCGTTCGCGCCGCAGGACGAGCGCGAGGACCTGGTGCTGCAGTACGCGCGCAAGAAGTTTCCGCACGTGTCGTTCGAACGCGTGTGCGCGGGCCCCGGCATGGAGATCATCTATCGTGCGCTCGCCGCGCGCGACAAGAAGCGTGTCGCCGCGACCGTCGACACGGTCGAGATCGTCGAGCGCGCGCATGCGGGCGACGCCCTCGCGCTCGAGACGGTCGAATGCTTCTGCGGGATTCTCGGCGCGTTCGCGGGCAGCGTCGCGCTGACGCTCGGCTCGCTCGGCGGCGTGTACATCGGCGGCGGCGTCGCGCTGAAGCTCGGCGAACTGTTCACGCGCTCGTCGTTCCGCGCGCGCTTCGAGGCGAAGGGCCGCTTCACGCACTACCTCGAGAACATCCCGACCTACCTGATCACCGCCGAATACCCGGCGTTCCTCGGCGTGTCGGCGATTCTCGCCGAGCAGTTGTCGAACCGCTCGGGCGGGGCATCGTCGGCCGTGTTCGAACGGATCCGCCAGATGCGCGACGCGCTGACGCCGGCCGAGCGCCGCGTGGCCGATCTCGCGCTGAACCATCCGCGCTCGATCATCAACGACCCGATCGTCGATATCGCGCGCAAGGCCGACGTGAGCCAGCCGACCGTGATCCGCTTCTGCCGTTCGCTCGGCTGCCAGGGGCTGTCGGACTTCAAGCTGAAGCTCGCCACCGGCCTGACCGGCACGATCCCGATGAGCCACAGCCAGGTGCATCTCGGCGACACGGCCACCGACTTCGGCGCGAAGGTGCTCGACAACACGGTGTCCGCGATCCTGCAGTTGCGCGAGCACCTGAATTTCGAGCACGTCGAGAACGCGATCGAGATCCTGAACGGCGCGCGGCGCATCGAGTTTTACGGTCTCGGCAACTCGAACATCGTCGCGCAGGACGCGCACTACAAGTTCTTCCGCTTCGGCATCCCGACGATCGCGTACGGCGACCTGTACATGCAGGCCGCATCGGCCGCGCTGCTCGGCAAGGGTGACGTGATCGTCGCGGTGTCGAAGTCGGGGCGCGCGCCCGAGCTGCTGCGCGTGCTCGACGTCGCGATGCAGGCCGGCGCGAAGGTGATCGCGATCACGTCGAGCAACACGCCGCTCGCGAAGCGCGCAACCGTCGCGCTCGAAACCGACCACATCGAGATGCGCGAGTCGCAACTGTCGATGATCTCGCGGATCCTGCATCTGCTGATGATCGACATCCTCGCGGTTGGCGTCGCGATCCGCCGCGCATCGACGAACGGCGAGGTGCCCGAGGCGGTTGCGCAAGCGAAGGCGCGCGCAAGCGACGACGAAACGGCCGACGTGCTCGACTGGCTGAGCCACGGCGCCTCGCCGGCGGCGAAGGACGTCGCGCGGGACTGAGGCGCGGTGCGGCGTCAGCCGCTTCCTGCGCCTCAAAGAAAAACGCCACCGCGCGCGATGCGCCGGTGGCGTTTTTCTTTGAGTGGCGAGGCTGGCGTTTCAAGCCCCCGCTTTCACCGGCCGGCCGTGCCAGCGCAGCACGAGGTAGCGGCCACCGAAACACAGCACGCCCGACACGCCGATCGTCACGCCCATCGCGAACGGCGTGCCGTCCGCGAGTGCGCCGATCGCGACGCTCGCGAGCGCGCCGAGCGCGAGCTGCATCGCGCCGAACACGGCGGCCGACGCGCCCGCGTTGTGCGGATAGCGGTGCATGAGGTCGGTCGTGCAGTTCGCGGACAGGATCCCGACCACGCCGACGACGAAGAACAGGCACACGACGATCGACCACAGCCCGCCCCACCCGGTCAGCGCGACGAACGCCACCGCGAGCGACGCGATGGCGCTCACGAGCGATGCGGCAGCGATGATGCGCAGCGAGCCGATGCGGCCGACGAGGCGCGTGTTCGCGAAGTTGCCGATCATGATCCCGACGACGTTCAGGCCGAACAGCAGCCCGTAGTGCTGCGGCGATACGTGGAAATACTCGATGTACACGAACGGCGTCGCCGTGATGTACGAGAACATGGCCGCGAACGCCATCCCGCCGCACAGCATGTGCCCCCACGCGACGGGGTCCGACAGGATGCGCCCGTACGACGCGAACGACGCGAGCACGGCCGTGCTCTTGCGCCGCTCCTTCGGCCAGGTTTCGGGCACGCGCAGGTAGGCAGTCGCCGCGCAGATCGCACCGAACACGGCCAGCACGACGAACACGCCGCGCCAGCCCGAAAAGCGCAGGATCTGGCCGCCGATCAGCGGCGCGAGCAGCGGCCCGACCGCGGTGACGATCGCGACCATCGACAGCACCTTCGCCGCGTCGCTCGGCTCATGCGCGTCGCGTGCGATCGCGCGCGCGAGCACCGACGCGGCGCCGGCGCCGAGCGCCTGCAGGAAACGCACGACGATCAGCATGTCGATCGAGCCCGACACGAAGCAGCCGATGCTCGCGAGCGTGAACAGCGCGATGCCGCCGAGCAGCACGGGGCGGCGGCCCCACGTATCGGACAGCGGGCCGTACAGCAGCATGCCGACCGAGAAGCCGGCCATGAAGCTCGTCAGCGTGCGCTGCGCGGCGCCGGGGCTGACGGAAAAGCCGTCGGCGATCGACGGCAGGCTCGGCAGGTACATGTCGGTGGCGATCGGCCCGCAGGCCGCGAGCGCGCCGAGCAACAGGATCAGCCGGGCATCGGGCCGGCGCCGGACGACGTGAGACATGGGTATCCGGAATGGAGCCCGCGCGCATCGGGGCGCGCGTGGCGGTGAAGACGGGAGGCCGCGCCGCAAGCGGTGCGTTCAGGCCCATGATTGTACGCGCAACTTGTTTGCGCGCCTTGGGCCGCGTGCGGCGGCACGCCGCGAAACTCCGGCGCAACGCATGTGCCGCGCGGGATTGCGGGCGGATTCGATTAAGCTTGCGGCTTCCCGCCCTTCTCGTCTGATCAATTCGACGTACGACCGAACCGATGACCGCCTTCCTGCTGATCTGGAGCCCCAAGAAATGGCCGTGGCCCGAGCTGCCCGACGTCGCCGCGCGCGTGAAGGCGGGCGAGGCCGTGCATGACGTGTGGGGCTGCGGCTTCGCGCGCAGCATCCTGCCGGGCGACCGCGTGTTCCTGCACCGCGTCGCGAAGGAGCCCAAGGGCGTGTTCGGCTCCGGCTACGTGACGCGCGCGCCGTACGAGGTGCCCGATCCGTCGACGAAGCGCGGCTACCGGCTGTGCATCGACTTCGTCTACGACTGGCTGGTCGACGCGCACCAGGAGGTCGTGATCGCGCGCAACGCGCTGCGCGTCCACCCGTATTCGGTACAGACCTGGGATGCGCAGACGTCCGGCACGTCGATCAAGCCGATGGTCGAAGGTCCGCTCGAGAAACGCTGGGCCGAGCTGACCGGCAAGCGCAAGCCGCCGCGCTAGCCGGGCCGGGTGCCGGACCGAATCCGGCCCTCGTTTCCGGTCGATGCCGCTCTCCACGCGCCGAAAGGCCGCACAAGCGCTGACGGGCCCGCCGCGCGCGTCTCCGGTACAATCAGACGATCGTTCCGCCCAGGCGCCGCGGCCCGTGCACAGGCCCCCGCGCCCTTCTCTCGCAGGTTTCGCTCATGTCCAACAATCAGATCCTCTTCGAACGCGCCCAGAAGACCATTCCCGGCGGCGTCAACTCGCCGGTGCGCGCATTCCGTTCGGTCGGCGGCACGCCGCGCTTCGTCGCACGCGCGCAAGGCCCGTATTTCTGGGATGCCGACGGCAAGCAGTACATCGACTACATCGGCTCGTGGGGCCCGATGATCGTCGGCCACGTCCATCCGGAAGTGCTGTCGGCCGTGCAGAACGTGCTCGCCGACGGCTTCTCGTTCGGCGCGCCGACCGAAGCCGAGATCGAGATCGCCGAGGAAATCTGCAAGCTCGTGCCGTCGATCGAGCAGGTGCGGATGGTGTCGAGCGGCACCGAGGCCACGATGAGCGCGCTGCGTCTCGCGCGCGGCTTCACGGGCCGCAGCCGCATCGTCAAGTTCGAGGGCTGCTACCACGGCCACGCGGACAGCCTGCTGGTCAAGGCCGGCTCGGGCCTGCTGACGTTCGGCAACCCGACGTCGGCCGGCGTGCCCGCCGACATCGCGAAACACACGACCGTCCTCGAGTACAACAACGTCGCCGCGCTCGAGGAAGCCTTCGGCGCGTTCGGCGACGAGATTGCCGCGGTGATCGTCGAGCCCGTCGCAGGCAACATGAACCTCGTGCGCGGCACGCCCGAATTCCTGAACGCGCTGCGCGCGCTGTGCACGAAGCACGGCGCCGTGCTGATCTTCGACGAAGTGATGTGCGGTTTCCGCGTCGCGCTCGGCGGCGCGCAGGCGTACTACGGGATCACGGCCGACCTCACCTGCCTCGGCAAGGTGATCGGCGGCGGGATGCCGGCCGCTGCATTCGGCGGCCGCCGCGACATCATGGCCCACCTCGCGCCGCTCGGCGGCGTGTATCAGGCCGGCACGCTGTCGGGCAACCCGATCGCGGTCGCCGCGGGCCTGAAGACGCTGCAGCTGATCCAGGCGCCGGGCTTCTACGACGCGCTCACCGCGCAGACGAAGCGGCTCGCCGACGGCCTCGCGGCGGAAGCGCGCGCGGCCGGCGTGCCGTTCGCGGCCGACTCGATCGGCGCGATGTTCGGCCTCTACTTCGCCGAGCGCGTGCCGACCAGCTTCGCGGAAGTCACGAAGAGCGACACCGAGCGCTTCAACCGCTTCTTCCACCTGATGCTCGACGAGGGCGTGTACTTCGCACCGTCGGCCTACGAGGCCGGTTTCGTGTCGAGCACGCACGACGACGCGGTGATCGACGCGACGCTCGCGGCCGCGCGCCGCGCGTTCGCGGCACTCGCCGCCTGATCCGGGGCCGCGCGCATGTTCTCGGATATCGATTTCGCCCACATGGAGCGCGCGCTTGCGCTCGCGGCGCGCGGCATGTACACGACGGCGCCGAATCCGCGCGTCGGCTGCGTGATCGTCAAGGACGGCGACGTGATCGGCGAAGGCTTCACGCAGCCAGCCGGCCAGGATCACGCGGAAGTGCAGGCGCTGAAGGATGCACGCTCGCGCGGCTACGACGTCGCGGGTTCGACCGTCTACGTGACGCTCGAGCCGTGCAGCCATTTCGGCCGCACGCCGCCGTGCGCGAACGCGCTGATCGAAGCGCGCGTCGCGAAGGTCGTCGCCGCGATGGAAGACCCTAACCCGCAGGTGTCGGGGCGCGGCCTCGGGATGCTGCGCGACGCGGGCATCGACGTGCGCTGCGGGCTGCTCGCGCATGAAGCCGGCGAGCTGAACATCGGTTTCGTGTCGCGGATGACGCGCGGCCGCCCGTGGGTGCGGATGAAGACGGCCGCGTCGCTCGACGGCCGCACCGCGCTGCCGTCCGGCGAAAGCCAGTGGATCACCGGCGAGGCCGCGCGCCTCGACGGGCATGCGTGGCGCGCCCGCGCGTGCGCGATCCTCACCGGCATCGGCACCGTGCGCGAGGACAATCCGTTGCTGACGGTGCGCGGCATCGACACGCCGCGCCAGCCGCAACGCATCCTGGTGGACAGCCGCCTCGACCTGCCGCTTGACGCGCGGCTGCTCGAAGGTGCCCCGCTGCTGATCTTCTGCGGACGGCTCGACGCCGGCGGTGAAATGCGTGCGAACGTGCTGAAGTCGCGCGGCGCGGAAATCGTGCCGCTCGCGAATGCGCACGGCAAGGTCGACCTGCCCGCGATGCTGGCGGCACTCGGCGCGCGCGGCGTCAACGAGCTGCACGTCGAGGCCGGCCACAAGCTGAACGGCTCGCTGCTGCGCGAACGGTGCGTCGACGAATTGCTGGTCTACCTCGCACCGAGCCTGCTGGGCGCCGATGCGGCCGGCATGTTCGACCTCGCCGCGCCGGCGAATCTCGATGCTCGCACGCGACTGTCGTTCCACGGGTTCGAGCGGATCGGCGACGACCTGCGGATCCTCGCGCGGTTCACGCCGCCCGACACCCCACACTGAACGGAATCGTCACGATGTTCACCGGAATCGTCGCGGCCGTCGGCCGCATCGAATCGATCGAGCCGCTCGGCACGTCGGCCGATGCAGGCGTGCGCCTGACCGTGCAGGCGGGCGGGCTCGATCTCGCCGATGTCGCACTCGGCGACAGCATCGCGATCCAGGGCGCGTGCATGACGGTGATCGAGAAGCGCGACACCGCGTTCGACGTCGACGTGTCGCGCGAAAGCCTGAACCGCACAGTCGGTCTCGCGCAGCCCGGCGAAGTGAACCTCGAGAAGGCGCTGCGCGCGCACGACCGTCTTGGCGGGCACATCGTGTCGGGCCACGTCGACGGCCTCGGCACCGTGTCGCGCTTCGCGCCGGTCGGCGAATCGCACGAACTGCGCATCGTCGCGCCGCGCGAGCTTGGCCGCTATCTCGCGTACAAGGGGTCGATCACGGTCAACGGCGTGAGCCTGACCGTCAACACGATCGACGATCGCGCGGACGGCTGCGAATTCTCGATCAACCTGATTCCGCATACGGTCGAGGTCACGACGCTGCGCCACGTGAAGGCCGGCGACAAGGTGAATCTCGAAGTCGACATGATCGCGCGCTACGTCGAACGGATGCTGTCGTCGTCGCAGGGCGCGCATCAGGACTGATCGCAGCGACGGCTGACGGCTCGATGTCCGGGTATCGGCAGTCGCCGCTTTTCCTCATCCTGCCCGCATCGCCCGCCGGTGTTCCGCCGGCGATCAGGCATCCGTCCCTTCTCCGCCCGCCCGCGCCAGAATCGTGTCGAGCAGTTGCCGGACATGCTCGCGTGCCGCGCGCTCGGCGCCATCCGCATCGCGTTTCGCGATCATGTCGAACGCCTGCCGGTGTTCGGCGACATTCCCGCCCAGCCGCGTCCAGTCGTCCATCGGGCTCGCACCGCCCGCACACATCGTCTGCACCTGCGCGTACAGCGCCCTGAGCGACGTCTCGATCGTCGCGTTGCGCGCGGTGGCGAGCAGCCCATGGTGGAAGTCGAGATTCGCGACGCGGTAGGCATCGCCGTCGCGCGCGTCGACCGCGCGCGCCTGCCGCACCAGCGCTTCGTCCAGCATCGCGCGATCGTCGGGCGTCAGGCGTTGCGCCGCCAGACGCGCCGCCATGCCTTCGAGCGCTTCCCGCGCCTCGAAGATGGCCACGATCCGCGCGCGATCGAACGCGATCACGAACACGCCCTGGCGCGGCACGACCTGCAGCAGCCCCTCGGCTTCCAGGCGCGAGACCGCCGCCCACACGGGCGAGCGGCTGATGCCGAGATCGCGCGACAGCGCTTCGATGCTGATCTTCTCGCCCGCCGCGAAGCGCGCTTCGTCGACCAGCATCTCCCGGATCGCACCGTACGCGTCGCGCCCCAGCGTCGTCCGTTCGAGCGTGGCGCGCGTCATGCCGGCCTCCGGCGACGCGCAATGTGAAGCCCTTTGCCGACCGGCACGAGCGTCGTGTCGAACTCGCGCGTAGCGTCGACCGCGGCGAGATAGCCGGCGATCTCGTCCGGATGGGACAGCGCGTTGTCCGCGACGAGCAGCGCGTCGGCGGTCAGCTTCGGCAACAGGTGCGCCAGTTGCTGCGGCGCGCTCACGCGATCGGCGTCGAAGAACACGCAGTCGAACGGGCCCGTCACGGCCGCGCAGACCTGCGTCGCCTCGCCTTCGATCACCTGCGCCCAGTCCTGCAGCGACGCCGCGCGCAGGTTGCCCCTCGCCTGCTCGGCCTTCTCCGGCGAAAACTCGACGGTGACGAGCGGCTGCCCGTCCGTTTCGCGCAGGGCATGCGCAAGCCAGATCGCGCTGTAGCCGTTGGACGTGCCGATCTCGAGCACGCGCCGTCGCCGCGCGCCGGTGACGAGCAGGTACAGCAGCTCGGCTGTGGGCAGCTCGAGATTGAGCATCTTGCGGCTGCGGTCGGCCATCTGCGCATCGTTTTCCTGGCCGAAGGACGCCAGCCGGGCAAGGACGGCCGACGCGGCGCTGTCGAGTTCGATCATGCGGGTCTCCATTGCTTCATATTTCGTGTTTCGTGTTTCATGATACGACGATTTTCGGATCGATGCCCGGTGCCCACGAGGACCGCCGTTCCGGCGTGATTGAAACCGCTCCGGCCCGGCTGGCGGCCGTTTGCTCTAACGATTCCCGGCCGAATGGCCAACGGCGCGCACGGGTCATGCCGTCGCGCTAAGATGCATCGACGGCGGTTTCAACGCCACAACGCACGACGCGCCGCGCACCGGCCACCCCTCTTCCCACAGGAGTCGTTCCCATGTCCATCTCGATGCACCAGGCTTCGCTGCCCGTCCTGATCCGCGGCCTGACCAACCTGCAGCACATCCTCGGCAAGGCGCAAGCGCACGCGGCCGAGAAGCAGATCGATCCGTCGGTGTTCATCGGTGCACGCCTCTACCCGGACATGCTGCCGCTCGTCCGGCAGGTCTACATTGCGACCGACACGGCGAAGGGCTGCGCCGCGCGGCTCGCCGGCGCCGAGATCCCGAGCTACCCGGACGTCGAGCAAACCTTCGACGAACTGCATGCGCGCATCCAGAAGACAATCGATTACCTGAAGAGCTTCGACGCCGCACAGATCGACGGCAGCGAGGCGCGCCAGATCGTGCTGAAGATGCGCGTCGGCCCGATCGAATTCACGGGCCAGTCGTACCTGCTGAATTTCGTGCTGCCCAACTTCTTCTTCCACGTGACGACCGCCTACGACATCCTGCGCCACAGCGGCGTCGAACTCGGCAAGCTCGACTACCTCGGCGGGCGCGACCAGCACGCGTGACGCGCGGCCGGGAAACGCCCGGCCCGCAACCGTCCGCACCCGCGTGCTGGCCACGCGCGGCGGGCCGCCGGGCCTGCCGCGCAGGCCGCCCGCAACGCTTTCCGGCGTGCTTGCCCGACGTGCGCGGTCCGCGCCAGCCGAAACGCCGCCCGGCTGGCGTAAAATACGCACTTTCCTCTTTCTCGCCCCCTTATGACGCTCGCCTCCACGCTCGACATCATCGCCGAGCTGAAAGCCGGCCGGATGGTGATCCTGGTCGACGAAGAAGACCGCGAAAACGAGGGCGACCTCGTGATCGCCGCCGAATTCGTCACGCCGGAAGCGATCAACTTCATGGCCAAGTACGGCCGCGGCCTGGTTTGTCTGACGTTGACGCAGGAGCGCTGCAAGCAGCTGCACCTGCCGCTGATGACCTACCGCAACGGCACGCAGTACGGCACCGCGTTCACGGTCAGCATCGAAGCGGCCGAGGGCGTGACGACCGGCATCTCGGCCGCCGACCGCGCGCACACGATCGCCACGGCGGTCGCTCACGACGTGCGCCCCGAGCACATCGTGCAGCCGGGCCACGTGTTCCCGATCATGGCGCAACCGGGCGGCGTGCTCGTGCGCGCAGGCCACACCGAAGCCGGCTGCGACTTCACCGCGCTCGCGGGCCTCACGCCGGCCGCGGTGATCTGCGAGATCATCAAGGACGACGGCACGATGGCGCGCCTGCCGGACCTGATCGAATTCGCGAAGGAACACAACCTGAAGATCGGCACGATCGCCGACCTGATCCAGTACCGCAGCCGCACCGAATCGATCATCGAGCGGATCGCCGAGCGCACGATGCAGACCGCGCACGGCACGTTCCGCGCGGTGCTGTACCGCGACCAGCCGAGCGGCTCGCCGCACATCGCGCTGGTGCGCGGCGCACCGTCGCCCGACGTCGATACGCCGGTGCGCGTGCACGAGCCGCTGTCGGTGCTCGACTTGCTCGAGACGAGCGTGTCGACGCACTCGTGGACGCTCGACGCCGCCATGCGCGAGATCGCGGAGCGCGACCTCGGCGTAATCGTGCTGCTCAACTGCGGCGACACGAAGGAACACCTGATCGACGTCTTCAAGGCGTTCGACGAGGAAGAAAAGGCTGCTGCGCTCAAGCGCCGGCCGGTCGATTTCAAGACGTTCGGCATCGGCGCGCAGATCCTGCGCGATGTCGGCGTCAGCAAGATGCAGGTGCTGTCGAATCCGCGCAAGCTGGGCAGCATGTCCGGCTACGGCCTCGAAGTCACGGGCTTCATTCCGATGCCCGGCGGCGAAGCCAAGTCCTGCCCGGCGTCCAACGCGTAACCCGCCACGGCGCTTTCGCCCTATAACCGTTCATCCACACCACGGACCAGATCATGGAAATCGGACAATACCAACCGAATCTCGAAGGCGACGGCCTGCGTATCGGCATCGTGCAATCGCGTTTCAACGAGCCCGTGTGCAACGGCCTCGCCGACGCGTGCGTCGAAGAACTGGAACGCCTCGGCGTCACCGGTGAAGACGTGCTGCTCGTGTCGGTGCCCGGCGCGCTGGAAATCCCGCTCGCGCTGCAGAAGCTCGCCGAAAGCGGCCAGTTCGACGCGCTGATCGCGCTCGGCGCGGTGATCCGCGGCGAGACCTACCACTTCGAACTCGTGTCGAACGAAAGCGGCGCGGGCATCACCCGCATCGGCCTCGACTTCAACCTGCCGATCGCGAACGCGGTCCTCACGACCGAAAACGACGAGCAGGCCGTCGCGCGCATGACCGAAAAGGGTCGTGACGCCGCACGCGTCGCCGTCGAGATGGCCAACCTGACGATGGCCCTCGACCAGCTCGGCGATGACGACGAGGACGAAGAGGAAGACGAAGACGACGAAGAGGAGCGCGCATGAAGAAGAGCGCCCGCCGACAATCGCGCGAGCTGGCGACGCAAGGCCTCTACCAGTGGCTGCTGTCGAACGCGTCCTCCGGCGAGATCGACGCGCAACTGCGCGGCGCGCTCGGTTACGACAAGGCTGACAAGGAGCTGCTCGACGCGATCCTGCACGGCGTGATCCGCGAGCACGCCACGCTCGTCGAAGCGCTGACACCGTCGCTGGACCGTCCGATCGACCAGCTGTCTCCGGTCGAACGCGCAGTGCTGCTGATCGCGACGTTCGAGCTCACGCACCATGTCGAAACGCCGTACCGCGTGATCATCAACGAAGCTGTCGAACTCGCGAAGACGTTCGGCGGCTCCGACGGCTACAAGTACGTGAACGGCGTGCTCGACAAGCTCGCCGCGAAGCTGCGCCCTGCAGAAACGCAGGCACGCCGCAACGGCTGACACCGTTAGTTTGTCCACGGGCGCGCGAGCGCCCGTTTTTCATTCTTCCTCTCCCCCGCCCTGCCCGCCGATGAATACCACCGCCGATTCGCTCGTCACGCTCGCCGCACGCGTCGACGCGATCCAGCCCTTCCATGTGATGGAACTGATGAAGGAGGCACAGCGGCTCGAGTCGTTGGGGCGCGATGTTATCCACATGGGCATCGGCGAGCCGGATTTCACCGCGCCGGAGCCGGTCGTCGAAGCCGCCGCGGCCGCGCTGCGCCGCGGCGTCACGCAGTACACGAGCGCACTCGGCATTGCCCCGCTGCGCGAGGCGATCGCCGCGCACTATGCACGCGCGTATGGCCTCACGATCAGCCCGGAGCGGATCGTCGTGACGGCCGGCGCGTCGGCCGCGCTGCTGCTCGCGTGCCTCGCACTCGTCGGTCGTGACGACGAAGTGCTGATGCCCGACCCGTCGTACCCGTGCAACCGGCATTTCGTCGCGGCGGCCGAAGGCCGCGCGGTGCTCGTGCCGAGCGGCCCTGACGCGCGCTTCCAGCTCACCGAGGACGACGTCCGCACGCACTGGAACGACCGCACGCGCGGCGTGCTGCTCGCGTCGCCGTCGAACCCGACCGGCACGTCGCTCGAACCGGACGAACTGAAACGGATCGTCGAAGCCGTGCGCGCCCGCGGCGGCTTCACGATCGTCGACGAGATCTACCAGGGGCTCAGCTACGATGCGGCGCCCGTATCGGCGCTGTCGTTCGGCGATGACGTCATCACCGTGAACAGCTTCTCGAAATATTTCAGCATGACGGGCTGGCGGCTCGGCTGGCTCGTCGTGCCGCCCGCGCTGGTCGGCACGTTCGAAAAACTGTCGCAGAACCTGTTCATCTGCCCGTCCGCGCTCGCGCAGCACGCAGCACTCGCGTGCTTCGAACCGGCCACGCTCGAACTCTACGAAGCGCGCCGCCTCGAATTCAAGCGCCGCCGCGATTTCATCGCGCCGGCGCTCGAACGGCTCGGCTTCAGGGTGCCCGTGATGCCGGACGGCGCGTTCTATGTATATGCGCATTGCGGCGGCGTCGCCCATCCGGCAGCCGGCGACAGCGCCGCGCTCACGCAGGCGATGCTGCATGACGCCGGCGTCGTGCTGGTGCCCGGCATGGACTTTGGCGTCCATGCGCCGCGCGACTATATCCGCCTGTCGTATGCAACGGCGTACTCGCGGCTCGAAGAGGCGGTCGACCGGCTCGCGACCCTGTTCGGGCAGCACTGACGCCGCAGCCGGCACACCGGCTGTTTCACACGCCGCAAAAAGAAAAGGCACCCGGATCGGGTGCCTTTTTCATTGCCTGCCGGCCAGAGCCGGGCGGCACGCGGAATGTTACGCGCCGAGCTCCGAATGAACGCCGTGCGACTGCTTCGCGGTATCGACACTCGCGTCGTCCTGCGGTGCGGTTTCCTTCGGCGCTGCCGCCTTGACAGACGTCGCGCCGTCGAGCGTCGCATGCACGCGCTTCGCGCCGCCTGCCGCGCCCGTCACGGCCGCCGTGACGATCGGCTTCGCCGGCTGCGCCGGCGCCTGCGGCGCGTTGACCGGCACGCTGCGGCCGTGCGACACGTCGCGCAGCCGGCCACGTTCGGCCATCACCTTCGAGCCGTATGCGGTGTCGTCGGGATTCGTCGAACCGTTGTACAGGCGCAGGCCGTTCGCCAGCGAGCCGCCGCGCGCGATGCAGTCCTTCAGCACGAGTGCGCCGACCTGCAGGTTCGCGAGCGGTTGCAGCGCGGTGTCGGTGCCGCCGAAATACTCGAACTTGTCGGAATGGACCTTCGACATGACCTGCATCAGGCCCTTCGCACCAACGCCGCTTTCGGCATACGGATTGAAGCCCGATTCGATCGCCATCACGGACAGCAGCAGCAGCGGATCGAGTCCGACATCGCGGCCGGTCTGGAACGCAGCCTTGACGAGCTGGCCGAGCGGCTCCTGCGCGACGCGGTAACGGCGCGACAGATAGGTCGCGACGAGTGCCTGTTCGCGGTTCGACGCGAGCGCACGATCGTCGCGCGCATCGGCCGCCACCCGCTGGGTCGGAATCAGTTTGGCCAGTGCGACCGGCGACGGGCCATTGCGGGCCGGATCCGACGCATCGCCTTGGGCACCCTGTGCGGCGGCTTCCGGTGCGACATCGAGGCCGACCGCAAGCGCGTCCGTTTCAGGCGTCTCTTCCTGCTGCGGCTGCGCACCGGCAGGCGCGAAGTTCGGCAGCGGATGACCGGACAGCAAACGGGCTGGCCCGGCCTGCACGGCCGCGGATACGACCGGCATCAGCTTCGCGGCAAGCGTGCCGCGGACGGTTGGCAGCAGCCACAGTGCAAGCGCAACCGCGACAGCGAAACAGCCGACAACGCTGAATAGATGGTGACTGACACGCGTCCCGCGACGCAGCATGTTGCGCACGATCTGCGCATGCTGCTCATTGGGACGCCACGATAACCAAGCGTTCATTCAGATCATCTCCCATGAACATGACTCGTGCGGCTCGCTCAGCTCGATGGCGAGACAGAAAACGCGCCGCGGAATCACGACGCCGCACGCCTTGGTTGGGACGCGCAAGCATCGGGGAAACGGTATAAGTACCGTTCGAGGCCACGGTGTAAGAGGGCCGGCGCCTTCGCACACTGGGCGAGGCGGGCATACGCGGTGGCACCCACGCAAAAAACCAGCGTCTGGTAGCGCTGGCGAGGACTACGACTAAGGCCGTCGGATACGCCGTGCAGGATTCGGCGGACGGTGACGCGCTGCGTCAAAGATCGGTGATTGGCGGCTCGAAGCCTTTTACCCTGCAGCCAATGTGAGCGGATTCTAGCAGGGTTTTATAGATCGTCAACACTATAAAACTACGAAATTATAACAAAAAGTAATTTAAGAACGGTCTTCAGATCGCAAGTCCCGTGCCGTAGGGGGTTTGCGCGCGGTCGACTTTTTTCTCCGCCGGGCGGCCGCGCGGCGGCCCGGGTAGAATCGTCGGTCAATTCGGGGCCGCAGCCGGCCGCTGCGCCCGCCCATCGCTGCCCGCCACGCGGGTGGCCCGGACCTTCTTCATGAAATACAAAGACTTACGCGATTTCATCCAGCGCCTCGAGGCGCTCGGCGAACTGCGGCGCGTCACGCAACCCGTGTCGCCCGTGCTCGAAATGACCGAGCTGTGCGACCGCGTGCTGCGCGCCGGCGGCCCTGCGCTGCTGTTCAACGCGCCGCCCGGCCATGCGTTTCCGGTGCTCGGCAACCTGTTCGGTACGCCGCGCCGCGTCGCGCTCGGGATGGGCGTCGACGCGGGCGACGACGCCGCGCTCGATTCGCTGCGCGATCTCGGGCGGCTGCTGTCCGCGCTGAAAGAACCCGATCCGCCGAAGAGCCTGAAGGACGCCGGCAAGCTGCTGTCGCTCGCGAAGGCCGTGTGGGACATGGCGCCCAAGTCGGTGTCGTCGCCACCGTGCCAGGAGATCGTCTGGGAAGGCAACGACGTCGACCTGAACAAGCTGCCGATCCAGACCTGCTGGCCCGGCGACGCGGGGCCGCTCGTCACGTGGGGCCTGACGGTCACGCGCGGGCCGAACAAGTCGCGCCAGAATCTCGGCATCTACCGCCAGCAGCTGATCGGCCGCAACAAGCTGATCATGCGCTGGCTCGCGCATCGCGGCGGCGCCCTCGACTTTCGCGAGTTCGCGTTGCAGAACCCCGGCAAGCCGTATCCGGTCGCGGTCGTGCTCGGCGCCGATCCCGCCACGACGCTCGGCGCGGTGACGCCCGTGCCCGATTCGCTGTCCGAATACCAGTTCGCCGGCCTGCTGCGCGGCAGCCGCACGGAGCTCGCAAAGTGCCTGACGCCCGGCGTCGACACGCTGCAGGTGCCCGCGCGCGCGGAGATCGTGCTCGAAGGCTTCATTTACCCGCAGGAAGGCGCGCCTGCCCCTGCTCCGGCCGGCGCCCCGCCGCGGCCGGCCGGCAATGCGTCGGCGGCCTACGAGCACGCGCTCGAAGGGCCGTACGGCGACCACACCGGCTATTACAACGAGCAGGAGTGGTTCCCGGTGTTCACCGTCGAGCGCATCACGATGCGCCGCGACGCGATCTACCACTCGACCTACACGGGCAAGCCGCCCGACGAGCCGGCCGTGCTCGGCGTCGCGCTCAACGAAGTATTCGTGCCGCTGCTGCAGAAGCAGTTCTCCGAGATCACCGACTTCTATCTGCCGCCCGAAGGCTGCAGCTACCGGATGGCGATCGTCCAGATGAAGAAGAGCTACGCAGGCCACGCGAAGCGCGTGATGTTCGGCGTGTGGAGCTTCCTGCGGCAGTTCATGTATACGAAGTTCATCGTGGTCGTCGACGAGGACGTGAACATCCGCGACTGGAAGGAAGTGATCTGGGCGATCACGACGCGTGTCGACCCCGTGCGCGACACGGTGATGGTCGACAGCACGCCGATCGACTATCTCGACTTCGCATCGCCGGTGGCCGGACTCGGCTCGAAGATGGGGCTCGACGCGACCAACAAGTGGCCCGGCGAGACGAATCGCGAATGGGGCCGCCCGATCGAGATGGATGCGGCCGTGAAGGCGCGCGTCGACCGGCTCTGGCAGGAGATCGGCCTCTGAAGCCACGCGGCCGGCACGCGCCGGCCCGTGCCGCGCAATTGCCACAAGCACGACGAAGATGAGCTTTCCGCCCGCCTCCATGCTGTCCGACGGTTTCTTCCTGTCGCTGTCGCTCTGTCTCGACATCGGCCTCGTGAACGTCGCGATGCTGTCGCTGACGCTGTCGCACGGCTTCCGGCCGGGCTTCTGGCTCGGCGTCGGCTCGTGCGTCGGCGATCTCGTCTACGCGGCCCTCGCGCTCGCGGGGATGGCCGTGCTGCTGCAGTTCGAGCCGGTGCGCTGGATCGTGTGGATCGGCGGCGGCGCGGTGCTGCTGTTTCTCACGTGGAAGATGGCGCGCGAAGCGCTGGCGCCGGCCCGCGCGGCCGACGACGATGCGGACGACGCCCCGCAGCCGCGGGCAAGCGCGCGGCGCAGCTTCCTGCGCGGAATGCTGCTCGCGATGTCGTCGCCGAGCGCGATCCTGTGGTTCGCGGCGGTCGGCGGCGCACTGATCGCGAAGGCCGGCGCGACGACGCCGGTCACCGCGTCGGTGTTCCTGTCGGGCTTCTTCCTCGGCGGCCTCGCCTGGACGCTCTTCATGTGCACGCTCGCGAGCCAGGGCCGCAAGCGCGCGGGCGCCGGGTTGATGCGCGCGTGCCATATCGCGTCGGCGCTGCTGTTCGCGTATTTCTCGTATAGCGTGATCGTCGGCGGCTACCGCGACCTGATCGTGCACGCGGTGTAAGCGAAGCCGGCCCGCACGGGCCGCGCAGCAAGCGGCAGCCCCAAAAGAAAAACGGCGCAGCGCCCCTCGCGGGACGATGCGCCGTTTTGCCACGCGCGGTCAGGCCGCGCGGGACGAATCAGCGACGCCAGTAGCCGTGATGGCCCCAGCCGCCGTAACCATGTCGCCAGTACGGGCGACCGTAGTAACCACCACCGTAGCCGCCGACGACCACGGCGGGCGGCGGCGCATAGTAGGCCGGCGCCGGCGCGTAGTAGACGGGCGGAGGCGGCGGCGCGTAGTACACGGGCGGCGGCGGTGCATAGACGGGGTACGCGGGTGCGACCGGGATACCGATGCCGACCCCGATCGACACGTGAGCCTGCGCGGCGCTTGCGGCACCCAGGCCCAGCGCGGCGGCGGCGATGAACGGAATGAGCTTTTTCACTTCGATTCTCCTGCTGGAGCGGTATTTTAGGCGCTCCTGTCGGCAACGGCGGGCATGCACGTCGCATGGAAGCAATGTAGCGAAAACCCGCCCCTCGCGTATCGTGCATTTGTTGCAAATTGCAATTGCACGCGGCTGGAGCCGCCTTGCGGCGCGGCGTCCGGAACCGGCCGCGCCCCTTGCCGGTCGCGCGATTCCGTCCGACGACTCGGGTTGCAACATCAAGGCCGGTCAGTCTTACCGGATACGGCGCGCACAGCGGGCTCGCGTACGTAATGAACGATTACAAATTTGAGACAAGATGCCGACATTTCAAGCGGGATATGCGCACGCGCTATTTCGGGGTCGGATTCCACGATCGTGATCCGGCCGTGACGCCGGGCACCGATCCGCACGGGGAGCGGGCCGCACGTCGGTAATGAATACCTGCGGCGCACGGCGACCACCCTTCCACGACCCACCCGACATTCCTGCGATACTGGCGGTTGCTTCGTTTTTGCTTACGTGCGCTGCCATGTCCCTTCCCGACACACCCCGCCTCGGCTTCATCGGCGCCGGCCGCCTCGCACGCTGTGTCGCGCAGCGCTTCGCGCAGGCCGGCTTCCCCGTCGCGGCAATCGCGAGCCGCACGCCTGCGTCGGCCGCCGGCCTTGCCGCGCGCATCGACGGCTGCCAGGCAGTCGACACGCCGCAGCAGGTTGTCGATGCGGCCGACCTGATCTTCCTGACGGTGCCCGACGACCATCTCGCCCCGACCGCCGCGGCGCTCCGCTTCGACGCATCGCGCGCCGCCGGCCAGGCGGTCGTTCATTGCAGCGGCGCATCGGCGGTCGCGCTGCTCGATCCGGCGAAGCAGCAAGGCGCGGCCACCGGCGGCTTCCATCCGCTGTACCTGTTCGGCGGCACCGACGCCGACCTCGCGCGCATCGACGGCTGCTCGGTCACGATCGAAGCGGACGGTGCACTGCACGCGACGCTGCTGCGACTTGCTGCCGCGCTCGGCTGTCATCCGCTGTCGATTCCGGCCGGTGGCCGGATGCTCTATCACGCGGCCGCACACTACGCGGCGAGCTTCGCGCTGTGCGGGCTGTCGGAAGCGGTCGAGCTGTGGCGCGGCCTCGGCTTCGACGAGGACGCCGCGCTGCGCGCGCTGCTGCCGATGCTCGCCGGCACGATCGAGACCGCGCGCGACAAGGGGCTCGCGAATGCACTGTCCGGCCCGGTGTCGCGCGGCGATACGGGCATCGTCGAACGCCAGCTCGCGCTGCTCGAAGCGCGCGGCGGCGATCACGCGGCGCTGTATGCCCTGCTGACACGCCGCGCGGTCGCGCTCGCGGCGAAGCGTGCCACGCCGCCGGCGTCGTTGCCGGCGCTGGCCGAAGCCGTCGAAACGTCGCTCGCGCGCGCGGCCGCGCACCCCTCCCCGTCGCAAGACGAGGCGTGATAAGGTGTCGGCCGATGCGCCGCCAACCGGCGTTGGCGGCCGCGCGCTACTGACTGTATAAAAAGGATGCCAACGATGTTCGGCGAGATCGCCCGTTTTCTGCTCAATACCGTCTTCACGCTGTTCGGCGCCGCGCTGATCCTGCGCGTCTGGATGCAGGCCGTCCGCGTGCCGCCGTACAACCCCGTCACGCAGGCCGTGCTGCAGGCGACCAACTGGCTCGTGCTGCCGCTGCGCCGCGTGATCCCGGGCGTACGCGGCATCGACTGGGCCAGCGTCGCCGCCGCGCTGCTCACCGCGCTCGTGTACGTCGTGCTGATGGTCGTGATGGCCGGCTTCGATCCGGCCGCGGTGATCGCGACGCTCGTCGTGGTCGCGCTGCTCACCGTCGTGAAGTGGGCGCTCAATCTCGTCATCTGGATGACGATCCTGATGGCGCTGCTGTCGTGGCTCAATCCGCGCTCGCCGGCGATGCCGATCCTCTTCCAGCTCACCGCACCGTTCCTGAACCCGCTGCGCCGGGTGATCCCGAACCTCGGCGGCATCGACCTGTCGCCGATCCTGCTGTTCGTGATCGTGCAGGTCCTGCTGATGATCGTCACGCGCGCTGCCGTGTCGCTGACGATGTTCGGTATCTGATTCGGCTCCGCTACGCCGCCGGCCCCGGTGCCGGCGGTGCGCCGAGCGTATCGATCACGCCGAACTGCGCCGGCATCATCGCGTAGCACACGCGCACCTTCTCGTGCGACAGCCGCTCGAGCAACCGCCGCGCTTCGTCCTCGGTGACGATGAATTCGACCTCGATCGCGAGCGATCCCTGCAGTTCGAAGAAGCGGTCCTCGTGCAGCACGCGATGCTGGCCGAAACCGGCCATCGCGCGAAACGCGGACCCGCCCGCGACGCCCATCCGGCTCGCCTCCTCCAGCAACCATTCCCACAGCGGCTTCCAGTGCAGCCGGTGCTGCTCGTGCACATAGAAGCGCAAGAAGACCCTGTCCATCGCACCCTCCGGTGGCGGCACGCTCAGGCCGCCGCGAGCCACGCGCGCGCGGTCCACATGCCGAGCGCCGTGAGCGCGAACGATCCAGTCAAGTGTAGGGCAGCCACCGCAAACGCCCATCCGAATTCGCCCTCGAGCGCATGCGTCATCACTTCGACCGAATAGGTCGAGAACGTCGTGAGGCCACCGAGGAAGCCCGTGATCACGAACAATCGCCACTCGGGCGGCAACCCGACGCGCGCCGTGAACACGACGGCGGCCACGCCGATCACGTAGCCGCCGATCAGGTTCGACGCGAGCGTGCCAAGCGGCACGGCCGGAAAGAATTCGTTGAGCGCGAGGCTCAGGAACCAGCGCAGCAACGCGCCGAGCCCCGCGCCGACGAAGATCGCGACGATCGAATAGAACAAGGACACCCCTCATTGATGCCGCTGCGCGGCGGGCGCGGCTTACGCTGAACTGTATGCGGAATCGCGCGACGGCGGCAATGCCGGCACGCACTCGATCGAACGGCAACCGCGCGATGCGTTTCATTATTTCCACGCGCGCATCGCCGTCGATCATTTCCGAATAATTACATCTGACATTACGAATTGATTTTGAATCGGCTGATTATTTATGGGCTTTTTTAAAATCGAGAATGCGATTCACCCCGACACAGGTCAACCCTGCAAAACACCCTTCTCACAAGGGTTACACGTACTTTCCCTTATCAGACATTCCCGTATCCGGCCGATATTCGATTCAATCGACTCCACCGATTTCGTAAAATTGATTCGCCACGCTATTCCATCGACATGGAGACTCGAAAAATGAACAATATCCGCCTGTCATCCATGTTGATTCCGGCGCTGTGCGCGTCGTTGCTCGCATCGACTGTCGCGCTCGCCGACGGCAACGGGCCACCCTCCTACGTCGAGGGCAACCGCGCGCCGAAAGGATTCGCCCGCCCGCCGTTCCACACGAAGCAGCGCGCGAGCACGGCCACGATCGCCGGCCTCACGCCCGCGCTCACGCGGCACGCGTACGGATTCGATTCGACCGCCAACCAGGGCGACGGGATGACCGTCGCGATCGTCGACGCGTACGACGACCCGAAGATCGAGTCCGATCTCGGCGTGTTCAGCAACGCATTCTCGCTGCCGGCCTGCACGTCGTCGAACGGCTGTTTCACCAAGGTGTACGCACACGGCGCGCGGCCGAAGACCGATTCGGGCTGGTCGCTCGAGATGTCGCTCGACGTCGAATGGGTGCACGCGATCGCGCCGAAGGCGAAGATCGTGCTGGTCGAGGCCGCTTCGGCCAGCTTCAGCGACCTGCTGGCCGCGGTCGACGTCGCGGTCAAGCGCGGCGCGTCGGTCGTGTCGATGAGTTTCGGCGGCAGCGAATTCAGCACCGAGACCGGCTTCGACAGCCACTTCAACGTCGCGGGCGTCACCTTCGTCGCGTCGTCCGGCGACAGCGGCACCGGGACCGAGTACCCGGCCGCGTCGCCTTACGTGGTGTCGGTCGGCGGCACGACGCTGTCGTCCGATTCGGCCGGCAGCTATGTCGGCGAAGCGGCATGGAGCGGCAGCGGCGGCGGCGTGAGCACGACCGAGGCCGAGCCGGCCGGCCAGACCGCCTGGCCGATTCCGGTGGCCGGCAAGCGCGGCGTGCCCGACGTCAGCTACGACGCGAGTCCGTCCAGCGGTTTCGCGGTGTACGACTCGGTCACCTATCAGGGGCAGGCCGGCTGGTTCCAGGTCGGCGGCACGAGCGCGGGCGCGCCGCAATGGTCGGCGCTCGTCGCGATCGCGAACTCGCTGCGCACGGCGGCCGGCAAGAAGTCGTTGAGCGGCACCTACGACGCGCTCTATACGGTCGGCAAAAACGCATACGGCAGCGACTTTCACGACGTGACGACCGGGTCGAACGGCAATTGCGGCAGCATCTGCAACGCTGCGGGCGGCTACGACTACGTGACGGGGCTCGGTTCGCCCGTCGCGTCGGCGCTCGTGCAGGCGCTCGTCGCCCGTCCGTAACCTGGCGTTTGCCGCCGGCAGGCCCGTGGCGCGGGACTCAGCCGCCGCGCCACGCGCGATCGAGCGCGGTCAACGTCGCGAGCGCGCTCCCCTTCAGCCCGATCACGTCCGAACGGCGCGCATGCGCTTCGCGTGCGTTGATGCGGATCACGTCCGCACCGAGCCGTTCGCTCAGCAGGCGTACGGTCGGAATCGCGGTGCCCGCGCCGATCTCGACCACGGCGACGCGCCCGGCCTGCGCGATCCAGTCTTCCAGCGCGCGTTCCTGCGCGTCATAGCGCTCGCCGAGCCAGCCGGTGTCGCCGAACATCAGGATGTTCGGCCGCGCGAGGCCGCCGCAGTACGGGCAGCGCGGCATGTCGCCGACCAGGCGGCACGTGGCTTCGTCGACATCGGGCACGAACGGCGCCGCATCCCACGTGTCGTCCGAGCACGGCCGCAGGCACTGCAGCGCATGAATCGACCCGTGGATCTCGACGATGCGCGCCGGATCGAAGCCGGCTTTCTGGAACTGGCCGTCGACGTTGCTCGTCAGCACGAAGCCGCCGTTCGGCATCGCGTCGATCCAGCGGCGCAGGATCGCGAAACCCGCATGCGGCACCGTCGCGCGGTAGAGCGCGAGACGGTGCCCATAGAACCCCCACGCAAGCGGCGCACGTGCACGGAATGCATGCGGCGACGCAATCTCGTGGAATTCGAAACGCGCGTGGTGCAGCGCCGGATACGCGCGCCAGAAGCCGTCGGACCCGCGAAAATCGGGCAACCCGGAATCGACGCCGATACCCGCGCCGGCCGTCACGAGCAATGCGTCGGCGCGCGCGAGCGCGTCGACGGCGGATGCGACGAGATCGGCGGGCAGTGGCGCGGCGGTGGCGGCAGTGGCGTCGGCGGAATCGGCGGGATCGGCGGGATCGGCGGGATCGGCGGGATCGGCGGGATCGGCGGGATCGGAGAACGGCATGATGGGGCGGCGGTAGCGTCGAACGGTGCGCGAGTGGCGTCGCGATCATACGCCCGTTCGGGCGCCGCGCCGCATGCGCGATGCAGCGGCACGACGCCGTGCTCGTCCGGTCATCTGCCATGCAGACAAGCGGCCGATACAGCAACGCGGCCTGCGGTGCGCCGGCCCGGCGCCGCCCATCCTGGTCAGCTATCCGGATCGTCCCGCGCGACCGGAATCTCGTCGGCCGTGAAATAGACCGGTTTGCCGAGCTGCCGCGCCAGACCGACGTCCATGTCGGCCCCGCGCGACGCGCCCTCGATACGCAGCACCGCATCGCAGCGGCGCAGCAACCGGTGTGCGGCCGGATACAGGAACGCCTCGCCGATCGCGTCGCCGACCTGTGTCGACCCGGCCGCGGCCGCAAGCGGCAGCGACACCCACTCGCCGATCATCGGCACGTGCCCGCGCCGATACACGGCCAGCGCCGCCGCTTCCAGCCGGTGCAGGTTCGCGGCGATGCGCGCGGGGTCGCCGTCGGTGCCGCTGCGATAGGGGCCGGCGACCAGCACGAGCCGCGGCGTCATGCGGCGCGCGCGCCGGCGGTTTCCCGCAGCGCGACGTACTGCAGCAGCATGATCGTCTTCGCATCGACGATCTCGCCGCGCTCGACCGCATCCAGCGCGGCCCGCAGCGGCATCTCGACGACCTCGAGATCCTCGCCCTCTTCCGCGACGCCGCCGCCGTCGCCGGTGCGCAGCGACGCATCGTATTCGCCGACGAAGAAATGCAGCTTCTCCGTGACGGAACCCGGGCTCATGAACGCCTCGAACACCTTGCGCACGCCGCGCACGCGATAGCCGGTCTCCTCCTCGGCCTCCGCACGGATGCGCACTTCGGGGGTCTCATCGTCGAGCAGGCCGGCCGCCGCTTCGAGCAGCATGCCGTCGTGCCCGCTCACGAACGCCGGCATCCGGAACTGCCGCGTCAGCAACACGTCGCCCGTGCCGGCATTGCGCAACAGGATCGTCGCGCCGTTGCCGCGATCGTAGGTCTCGCGGCTCAGGCGCTGCCACGTTCCGTCGCGGCGCAGGAAATCGAAGGTCACCTTCTTCAGCACATACCAGTCATCGGACAGCACCGTCGTATCGACGATGCGCACCCGGTCACGCGTTGCAGCCATTGCAGCCTCCCGTTCGACAAAAGACGGCGCCCATGGTAACGTGCAGATTCGTGCAACTTCAAGAATTTTCGTGCAACCACGATGCTGACGACCCAACGCAAGAAGGCGATCCTCGATGCGCTCGCACGCGACGGCCAGGTACTGGCCGTCGAACTGAGCGCGCAATTCGGCGTGTCCGAGGACACGGTGCGTCGCGACCTGCGCGAACTCGCGGCCGAAGGTCTGCTGCAGCGCGTGCATGGCGGCGCGCTGCCGGCGTCGCCGGCCGTCGCGCCGTTCGCGCAGCGCGAGACGCTCGAGACGGCGGAAAAGCGGCGCATCGCGCGGCGCGCGGCGGAGATGATCGCGCCCGGCCAGGTGGCGATCGTCGACGGCGGCACGACCTCGGCACTGCTCGTCAGCCAGCTGCCGGCCGACCTGCGCGCGACGATCGTCACGCACAGCCCGAGCGTCGCGGTCGCGCTGGCCGCGCATCCGTCGATCGACGTGATCCTGATCGGCGGGCGGCTGTACAAGCATTCGATCGTCGCGGTCGGCGCGGCGGCGATGGAAGGCATCGCGCGCATTCATGCGGACCTGTACTTCATGGGCGTCACGGGCGCCCATCCGGTCGCCGGGTTGAGCACCGGCGACTTCGAGGAAGCGGCGATCAAGCGCGCGCTGGCCGAACGCGCGGCCGAGACGGTCGTGCTCGCGTCGCAATCGAAACTGCGCGCGGCGTCGCAATTCGTGATCGGCGAGATCACGCTCGCGCAGACGATCGTCGTCGAAAAGGAAACCGAAGCCGCGCTGACGAAGCCGATCGAGGCGGCAGGCGTGACGGTCGTGCGCGCCTAATGCGTCGAACCGGTTGCGGGTGTCGTCGCGCCGGCGCCCAGCCCATGTCAGCGTGCTGACAGGCAGCCCTTGCTAACATGGGCGATCGCCCGATCGCCACGTGCTCCCCGCCCGATGCTCCCGCCCTCCGCCACGACTCCACCGGCACCGCCCGCAGGCGACGCACCGCCGCCGGGCATCCTCGCGCTGTTCATCGCGTTCACGCAAATCGGCCTGACCAGCTTCGGCGGCGGACTGAGCGGGCGGATGATGCGCGATTTCGTCTACGAACGGCGCTGGCTCGACGAAGAGGCGTTCCTCAACGGCCTCGCACTGTCGCAGGCGTTGCCGGGCGTCAACGTGAAGAACCTCGCGATCTGGATCGGCTACCGCCTCGCCGGCTGGCGCGGCGCGGTGGCCGGCTTCACCGGCATCATCGCGCCGCCGGCCGTGCTGATCGTGCTGTTCGGCGTCGCGTTCTCGACCCTCACGCGCTTTCCGCTCACGCACGTCGCGCTCGCCGGCGCGGCGGCCGCGGCGATCGGCCTGTCGATCTCGATGGCGATCACCGCCGTGCGCCGGCTGCCGCGTCGCGTGCTGCCGTTCGCCGTGATGGCGCTCACGTTCGTGTCGGTTGCGGTGCTGCACTGGCCGCTCGTGTGGACCGTGCTGATCGGCGGCACGCTGAGCGTCGCGCTCGAATACCGCCGCGCGGCCGCTACATCGGCCGAGCGCGACGCACGATGAACGCGTCTGCGCGCTATGCCGCCCTGTTCGGCGTATTCGCGCCGCTGTCGATCGCGACGATCGGCGGCGGGCAGGCCATCATTGCCGATATCCAGCGGCAGGTCGTCGACGTCCATCACTGGATGACCGCCACGCAATTCGTGAACGACTTCGCGATCGCGCGGATGGCGCCGGGCCCCGGCTCGCTGCTGGCGACGCTGATCGGCTGGCAGGTGGCCGGCTTCTGGGGCGCGGTGATCGCGACGCTCGCGCTGTTCGGCCCGACGGCTTTCCTGATCTACGGTGTCGCGCATCTGTGGCGGCGGCACCAGGGCGCGCGCTGGCAGATTGCGCTCGAAACCGGCCTGCGCCCGGTCGCGGCCGGCATGATCCTCGCGTCGGTGTGGGTGCTGCTGCAGGCGCTCGACGGCGGCTGGGGCGCGCGCGCGATCGCGGTTGCATCGACGCTGTGCGTGATCTACACGCGCCTTCATGCGCTGCTGCTGATCGCGATCGGCGCGCTGCTGCTCGTCGGCATGCACGCACTCGGCGGCGTGTAGCGCACACCGCCGTCGCAGCGCGACCGGTACGCCTAGGCGCCGCGAAACTGCGGCGCGCGACGCTCCGCGAACGCACGCAGCCCTTCGTCGAAATCGGCGCCTTCGCACGCTTGCCGGCGCAACTCGGCGATGCGTTCGAACGCATCGGCAGGCAGCGGCCGCGCGTCCTGCAGCACGCGCAACTGCTCTTTCACCGCATGCACGGCCAGCGGCGCCTTCGCGGCAATCGTGCGTGCGACGTCGAGCGCCGCGTCGTCGACACCGCCCGGCTCGGCCAGCCGGTTCACGAGCCCGTGATGCGCGGCGCGCTCCGCGTCGAGCGGCTGCGCGCAGAAGAACATTTCCTTCAGCACGTGAATCGGCAGGTTGTCGTAGAAACGCAGCAGGCCGCTCGTCGAATACGGCAGGCCGATGTTCGCCGGCGTCATCGCGAAACACGCATCGCGCGCCGCGACGACAAGATCGCAACTCATCACGAGATCGACCGCCCCGCCCCACGCCGACCCGGCCACCGCCGCGATCACTGCCCCCGGATAGGTCCGTACACGCCGCAGCGCGCGTTCAAGCGGCTTGCCATATGCGAGCGGATCGCGATCGTCGGCCAGTTCGCGCAGGTCGTGCCCCGCGCTCCACACGTCGCCGCTGCCGTCGTTCGACAGGATCACGACGGGCGGCGGACGGTGTCCGGCGAGCGCGTCGAGGCACGCGACCAGCGCATCGAGCAACGGTGCGTCGAGCGCATGCCGCCGCGCCGGATTCGCGAACCGCACGCGCGCAATCCGCTCGCCGACCATCTCGACCGTCACGGCCGACGCGCTGTCGTGTTTCGTCATGTCGGTCATTGCACGGTCTCCGTCACGGCTTCCGCCTGGAAAATCGCGCGCGCGGCCAGCAGTTCGTCGATCGCATCGTCGCCGTAGCCCGCTTCGCGCAGCACGTCGACCGTATGCTCGCCGAGCAGCGGCGGCGCATGGCGCGTGCGCGGCGCCGGCACGTCGTCGCCCATCCCGCCGAGCGGCGTGACGACCTGGCGCAGCGTGCCGAGCGTCGGATGGGCGACCGGCTCGACCAGCCCGCAATGCGCGAGCTGCGGATCGTCGAACACTTCGTCGAGCGTATTGATCGGCCCGGCCGGCAAACCGGCTTCCACGAAACGCTGCGTCCATTCGCGCTTGCCGCGCGTGCGCAGCCGGCTTTCGAGCAACGCCTTCAGTTCGTCACGGTGCGCGACGCGCGCATCGTTGGTCGCGAAGCGCGGATCGTTCGGCAGCTCGGGCAGATCCAGCAACTGGCACAGCCGCAGCCACATGTCGGTCGTGATCGGCGCGAGGTTGAGCGGGCCGTCGGCCGTCTCGAACACGCCGTACGGCGCGATCACCGCATGCGCATTGCCGGTGCGGCGCGGCACGTCGCCGAGGCTCAGGTAGCGTTGCCCGTGCACGCTCAGCAGCGACACGAGGCTTTCCAGCAACGACGTGCCGACATGCTGGCCGCGCCCGGTGCGCTCGCGCTCGAACAGCGCGGCCATCACGCCGGTTGCCACCCACATCCCCGAGCTGAGATCGCCAATCGCGGTGCCGGTGCGGGTCGGCTCGCCGTCCGGGAAGCCGGTCAGGCTCATCAGCCCTGCATAGCCCTGCGCGATCTGGTCGAAACCCGGCCAGTCGCGCAGCGGGCCGCGCGGGCCGAATGCGGTGACGCTGCCCATCACGAGCCGCGGATCGCGCGCGCTCAGCGCGGCATAACCGAGCCCCATCGCGTCCATCGTGCCGGCCTTGAAATTCTCGATCACGACGTCGGCCTGTGCGATCAGGCGCCGCACGACGTCGAGGCCGGCCGGCTGCCGGAAGTCCACGCAGATGCCGCGCTTGTTGCGGTTGCAGGACAGGTAGTACGTACTCACGCCGCGATCGAACGGCCCCCAGGTGCGGCTCATGTCGCCGTGCGGCCCCGACTCGACCTTGATCACGTCGGCGCCGAGATCGGCGAGCACCATCGAGCAGAACGGCCCCGACAGCGCGCGACTCAGATCGACGACCTTGATTCCCTTCAATGCCTGCATTCCGGACTCCTGATATTGATGACTGGGTATGGCGTGGATATGAACACGGGACGTGCGCCGTTCATTCGGGCAGCGTCTGATGCCGCGTCTCGACCGCGAACGGCAGGATCAGGATGCCGAGCCCGAACACGGCCGCGGTCCACGCGACCGGCACGCCGAGCGATCCGTAGCCGTGAATCGCGGCGCCGAGCAGGAAGTTCACGCCTGCACCGATGAAGCGGCCGACCGATGCGTTGAATGCGAACGCGGTGGCCCGCACGCGCGTCGGGTACTGCTCGGGCAGCCACAGCGAGAAGATCGCGAAGTTGCCGCCGAAGAAACCGAGGAACGCGAGCGACACCATGAAGGCCGTGAGCCCGTTCGGCTGGTAGAACGCCCAGCCGAACGCGAACACGATCGATGCGGCCATCCCCGCGAAATACACGCCGAGCGCGGTGCGCCGGCCGAGCCGTTCCGACAGCCACGGGGCAACCAGGCAGCCCGCGATCGTCGCGCACGACAGGATCGCCGCGCCGATGGACGCGAGCCGCAGCGCGCCGACGTGATCGATGCCCGCCCGCGCCGCCAGCGTGCTGACCGCGCTCGCCTCGTAGACGGAGCCGGCCCACAGCCCGACGATTGCGACGCCGACGAGGCTCGCGCTCGTCAGCGTGCGGCGCAGGAACGCGGGCGCGAAGATCTCGCGCAGCGGATGCGCACGCCGCGCGTCGGCCACGTCGCCATCGCGCGCGTCGTGCCGGCGCCACTGCCCCGGCTCTTTCACGCGCATCACCGTGAACACCGCGAGCAGGGCGGGCGCAAGACCGCACAGGAACATCGCGCGCCAGCCGTAGGTCGCGCCGATCGTGTAGTTCAGGCAGGCGGCGATGAAGAAGCCGAAGTAGTAGCCCGTCTGCAGGTAGCCGGCGCCCATCTTGCGACGGTCTTCGGGCCAGCTCTCGGCGACGTAGGTGCCCGCGAGCGCCCACTCGCCGCCGACGCCGATCCCGGCGATCAGCCGGCACGCGGCCAGCGCCCATACGTCGTGCACGAACGCGGCCGCGCCGGTGAACACCGAGTAGATCAGGATGCTCGCGGCAAGCGTGCGCACGCGGCCGAAGCGGTCGGCAAGCGGCCCCCAGATGAACGACAAGCCCCAGCCGATCAGGAACAGCGCAAACAGGATCGAGCCGTACATCCCCAGATTCGCGGGCGTCGCCGCGATACCGGAGGCCGGCAGCAATTCGGTCAGTGCGGGAATCAGCACGAGCGCGTAGATCACCGAATCCACGCCGTCGAGCACCCAGCCCGCGTACACGGCCCAGAAACCCTTCACCTGCTCGCGCGTGAGCGGCGTACGCCGCGGCTTCGCGCCGGCCGCCGGCGCGTCGATCGCCTTGAACATCTTCGTCTCCTTGCCGGCGGGGCCGGCACGTTCGCCGCGTCCGGTCCGGGATGGCCGGCAGTCGGGCTCTTTTGTGAGACGAGTATAGAAACACCATCGATCGCGGAAAAATATGATATTCATCTTGCTCGATCGGATTGGCTTATGGCTTGAATCGGGAGACGGCGGCGATGGACTTGAGACAGTTGCGCTATTTCGTGAAGGTCGTCGAATGCGGCAACGTCACGCATGCGAGCGAGGCGCTGCATGTCGCGCAGCCTGCGGTGAGCCAGCAGATGCGCAATCTCGAACAGGATCTCGGGATGCAGCTGCTCGAGCGGAGCGTGCGCGGCGTCGCACCCACCGCCGCCGGCCGCACGCTGTATCAGCACGCGCTCGAACTGCTGCGCCAGGCCGACGGCACGCGCGAGCTGCTGCGCCGCGACGCCGAAACGCCGCAAGGCCGCGTGACGGTCGGGATGCCGTCGAGCACCGCGCGCGTGCTGGCCATTCCGCTCGCCCGCGCCGTGCGCGACCGCTATCCGGGCATCATGCTGGAGCTGATCGAGGCGCCGAGCGCCGATCTCGACACGCTGCTCGAACGCACGCGGCTCGATCTCGCGATCGTCGTCGATGCGGTCGACACGCGCGGCATCGCGATCCACCGGCTGCTGACCGAAACGCTGTACCTGATCACGTGGCCCGGATTCCAGGTGCCGGACGATCCCGTGCCGCTCGATGCGATCGCGCGAATGCCGCTCGTGCTGCCGAGCGCGCCGAACACGATCCGCAACCGCGTCGACTGGGCGATGCGCGAGGCCGGGCTGTCGTACGAAATCAGCTTCGAGGCGAGTTCGACCGGGCTGCTGTTCGCGGCCGTGATGGCGCAACTCGGCGTGACGATCCTGCCGTGGACGGCCGCGCACGTCGAGATCGAGGAGCGCAAGCTCAAGCTGTCGACGGTCGCGCACCGCCTGTTCGCGCGCGACCTGTCGCTGTGCTGGCACGACACCGCGCTCGTCAGCAACGCGGTGCAGAAAGTGAAGGCCGAGATCGTCCGGCTGTTCGACACGCTCGGGCAGCGGCCCGAATGGGCGGCCGGCAATGGCGATCGCGCGTGACCGGCGCCGCCCGTACCTTGTGCGGCCCCGCCGCGCGTACTAAGCTCCTTCCACCTGGGTACCGCTGACACTGCCACTTCTCTTCGCCGCTCGGTACAAGCGTCGGGGGAAGGAGGCCGTTCGTGTCCCCGCTCCAGTCTGCCTGGCTTCTGCTGGGCGTCAGTGTTCTCGCCGAAGTGCTCGGCTCCGTCGGCCTGAAATTGTCGGCCGGCTTTTCCCGCCCGCTGCCGTCCGCGATCACGGTCGTCTGCTATGCGTGCGCCGTGTGGCTGATGGCGCTCGCGACGAAGCGGCTCGAAATGGGGCTCGCCTATGCAAGCTGGGCCGCTGCCAGCACGGCGGCCACCGCCGTGATCGGCATCGTCTGCTTCGACGAATCGGTGTCGTCGCTGAAGCTCGCCGGCATCGCGCTGACCGTCTGCGCGCTCGTCACGCTCAACCTCGGCGATGCGGCAACGCGATAGCGATGCGCAGGCGCCCGGCGGGGCATTGACAACGCCCCCCGGCGCCCCTTAACGTTGCTCCCATCGTAACCATCACCGGTTCAGCTTAAGAGGTTGTCGGCCCGCTCGTGCTCGACACCTCTGCCTTCATCGAAGGCCTGCTGCTTGGCGCCGGACTGTTCACGTCGGTCGGCCCCAAGGACGCCTTCGTCATCAAGCGCTCGATCTCGAGCCCCCATCTGCTCTCTATTGCCCTTGTCTGCGCGGGCAGCGACGCACTGCTGATCGCGCTCGGCGCGCAGGGATTGTCGTCGTTGCTGTCGCGGCATCCCGCCGTGGTGTCGGCCGCGCTGTGGGCCGGTATCGCGTATCTCGCCGGCTACGGCCTGCTCGCGTTGCGCTCGGCGATCGTGAGACGGCAGCCCGGGCATGTCGACGGTACACGCGCCGGCAGCGGCGAGCCCACGCTGTCACGCACGGTGCTGGCAACCGCAGCCGTTTCGCTGCTCAATCCGTATGCGTGGATCGATACCGTGCTGCTGCTCGGTACCGTGATCGTGAGTCACACGCCGTCCACGCGCGCGCCGTTTGCGATCGGCGCGATGACCGCGTCGCTCGCATGGTTCCTGATGCTCGCCTATGGCGCACGCGCGTGCCGTGCGTGGTTCGCTCGCACGCTCGCGTGGCGGGTGCTCGACGGCTTTGTTGCCGTGATGATGCTCGGCTTCGCGATTCGATTCGCGATCGATGCGCTTTAGGTGTCAGCGGCCGGATATCGACATCGTGCGGAACGTGTCGTGTGCATTGCCATGCAGTTCGAAACCGATGCCAGGCGCCTGCGGCACGCGCGCGTATCCCGCGTCGACGGCTTCGCCATCGGCCAGTCCGCTGAACGGATGGAACGCGAACGGACTGACTTCCGCGCCGCCGAGCCCGAGCGCCGCGACGACGTGCAGCGAGAACAGATGACCGCCGTGCGGCCAGAACGCGTCGCGCCGCCAGCCGCGCGACACGAAGTGATCGACGATCTGCAGATAGCCCGGCAGTCCGTAGCAATGCACGGGATCGAACACGAGCATGTCGCGGTCGTGACGCAACCCGCCGTAGCGGTCGAGCAGCTTTGCTTCCGCCAGCGAGAACAGCGCTTCGCCGGCCGCGATCGGCGAAGCGTATCGCGTGGCGATGTCCGCCTGAAGCGGCAGGTCGAGCGGATCGCAGATGTCCTCGAACCACCAGAGATCGAAGGGCGCGAGGCTCTCGGCGGCCGTGCGGGCAGTCATCGCGTCGTACGTGTTCATCGCGTCGACCGCGAGATGCGAAGCCCCTGCAAGGTGCGCGGCAGCAACTTCGATGCGGCGCCGGTCCTGGTCGAGATCCGCGCCGCCGATCTTGATCTTCGCGTGCGTGTAGCCGAGATCGACGATACGGCGCATCTCGTCGGACAGGCGCGCGAGATCGTCATGCGGATAACGATAGCCGCCGCCCGCGTACACGCGCACGCGCGGTGCGGCGGCGCGTTCGAGCCGGTCGGCGAGCAAGCGATGGAGCGGCAGGTCGGCGATTTTCGCGGCGGCGTCCCAGATCGCCATGTCGAGCGTGCCGACTGCGACGCAGCGTTCGCCATGTCCACCGGGCTTTTCTCCTGCCATCATCGCGCGCCAGGCGCGGAACGGGTCGAGGTTCGTGCCGGATTCGTCTGCGAGCGTGCCGGCCGCAGCCAGCAGGCGCGGCGCGAACCGTTCGCGGATCAGGCCGCCCTGCGCGAAGCGGCCGATCGATGCGTAGCCGTAACCCGTCACCGGACGGCCGTCGCGCACGACGTCGGTGACGACCGCGACGACGCTCGTCGTCAGGCCCCCGGATGGAATCGCCGGGTCGGCATAGCGGGACACGGGAATCGCTTGCTCGTGGATCGCGGTGATGCGCATGGTCGGGGTTCCGGGAAAACATGCGGTGCTCGCAGGCCATGCACGCGACGGCCGGTGCGACGGGCGGATCGTCGCATCATAGGCGCTTGCGCGATGTCTTGCAGGCACCGGGCGCGATCGCGAGAGGGGGCGAAACCGGCCGAGCGTGCAACCACGCTCGGCGAGCTGTTTTCGAACCGGATCGGGTTTTACTGAGGCGGAATCCCCTGCTTGCCTCCCTGCTCCGTGAACCGGGCGGGTGTCGGGTGACCAAGACAAGCGTGGATCGACTCTACCGGCCCGCTCACGCGAAGACGAAGTACTTGCGCACCGTCTCCACCACTTCCCACGTCCCTTTCATGCCGGGTTCAATGACGAACACGTCGCCGGCTTTCAGGTGCACCGACGCCTCGCCTTCCGGCGTGATGATGCAGTAGCCATCGAGAAAGTGGCAGTACTCCCATTTCTCGTAGTTCACCTCGAACTTGCCCGGCGTGCAGATCCACGTGCCCATGATCTTGCTGCCGTCCTTGGAGAGGTACGCGTTGAGGTTCACGGTGTGCGGATCGCCGCCGATGCGCTTCCACTTGGTCGCATCAAGGACCGGCGTCGGGCAGGTTTCGCGCAGAACGGTGATGAAATCGGACATATCAGCTCCAGACTAACGATCGTAAATGAGGCTTGTCACGTTAGTTCGAAAGCGTTGCCGGGACTTGTATGCTTCCGACACCGACTCGTCTATTTTCGACACGGGCTTGCGTGCTAACGTGCCGGCGGTGCGTTTCGTTCGGCCTAGGTGTCGCGATGGCGCCTCGCGTTTCAGTGCCGCCCTCCTCGTGTAGCCGGCGTATCGAGATGGCGCGCCATCGGGGGGCGCGAAGCCGTTTTCCAGCCGCCAACACGCCTCACTTGCAACACCGCGGCCAAACCCTGTAGAATTACGCGTTCTGCGGGCGTCGTATAATGGCCATTACCTCAGCTTCCCAAGCTGATGACGTGGGTTCGATTCCCATCGCCCGCTCCACACCATCTCAAACCCTCGCCACACAAGGCTTGCAGGGTTCTCCGGCAGTCACTGCCCCTCTTCCAGCGCTAACCGATCCTGAATGTGTGCCACGGGGGCATCTCCTTCGCGCGCCCGTCGCAAGATCTGCGGATCGGTAGCCCGCAATGGAAAGTCCGGCGCCTGCTGCTCCATCCGCAACACACCTCCAGCCTCCCTCGTCCAACGACGTGCGAAGGCCGCCCCGTGCGCGCAACGCCTACCTCATGCCGCCCGCAACATCACGATGAGGAGGGGCAAGCACAGCAGGCCATGAAGCACGATCGCGCAATACGCCGGCATCGCACTCGCTCCGGCATCGCGATCGGCATTCAGCAGCGCACCGATCGCCCAGACGAGACCGCCGAGCGAAACGATGCAGCACAGGACGACAACAGCCAGCGCAGTCCCGATCGCGCCGAACCCCGACGCCCCGGCAAAGGCATCCGGATTATTAAAGATCGAAATGCCGACGATGCCGGCAATCGCACACTCGGCGAGCGCGAGCGTCGCCGGGCCGCTACCGATCTTGCGACGTCCGGAAGTTGTTTCACTCATGGCTTTTCTCCCCAAAGGCCATTGGTCGTGGATCATGCCCACGCGTCATCTCTCACCATCGTTGCCGGAGCAACCACATGCGGAACATGAAGCGTCATGGCGGCCGTCATCGCCTCTTGTCATTCTGGCCGCGAGCAATCGAACGAAACGCGCACTGTTCATTGTCATCACGTTGCGCACGCGTCTCGCGCATCCGGTCATGCCGGTTGCGTCAGCGATTCTACTCAATCGCCCGAACAATCCCGAACCGCCCAAAGAAAAAAAGGACACCCCTTCCCTCACCAGGAAAGCATGTCCCAAAACCGGTGCCGGGGAGTGCGCCGTTAGCGCCAGCACCGATCAACCTTGCGTGGTGCGAGCCCGTCCTTCAGCGACCGTGCACTGCTTGCCAGGCCTCGTACAGGTCCGGCCCTTCATCGCGCGCACGGCGATGGACGAGCTTCATCTCGCGCTCTTCCAGCGGACGCGCGATCTCCACATACCCGCGCGCGGCCGACAGGTCGTACGGCTCGCCTTCCTCGTTCGAGTACGCGTAATACACCTCGCTGACGCCCGCCAGATACATCGCCGACAGGCACATCGAGCACGGATACCCGCTCGCATACATGACCGAGCCGCCCAGATCCGTGCTGCCGAGCGCCTTGCTCGCGGCACGCACGGCCTGCATCTCGGCATGCGCGCTCGGATCGCACGTCGCCTCCACTTCATTGACCGAACGCGCGAGCACCTTGCCGTCACGGACGAGCACGGCGCCGAACGGCCAGGTCTTGCGCTCGCGCACGTTCTCCATCGCGAGGCGGATCGAGTCGACGAGGTAGGTATCGGTTTGAGACATGGCACTTCTCCATTCAGGTGAGATCAACTGCCGCGGTACGTCGAGAAGGACCACGGCGAGCAGAGCAGCGGCACGTGATAGTGCTGTGCCGGATCGAATACGGTGAAGCGGACCGGCACGACGTCGGACAGCGCGCTCGCGTCCTTGAAGTGCGCACCGATCGAGAAACGCAACTCGAACTGCCCGGCGCGCGCCGCTTCGCTGCGCAACATCGGCGCGTCGGTGCGCCCGTCCGCGTTGCTGACCGTCCGGTTCAGCAACCTGGGCGGCGTGACGCCCAGGTCGTACAGTTCGATCGGTACGCCGCCGATCGGCTTGCCGGTCGTCAGGTCGAGAACATGGGTGCTGATGCCTGCCATTCGCTTGCTCCAATTCGGGTCGAGGGATCCGGAATGAACCTGCCGCTCAGCTGCCGCGGTAGTACGTGTAATTCCACGGCCCGAACTGCACGGGCAGGTGCAGCCGCACCGATGCATCGGTGACGCGGAAGCGGATCGGCACCTGCGTCAGGAACGACGGCGACGGCAGCCGCGCACCCTTCATCCTGAAGTAATCGTCGACCTGCATCAGCAGCTCGTAATCGCCCGCCACGTACGTGTCGCCGATCAGCAGGGGCTCATCGGTCCGCCCGTTCGGGTTGATGACGGCCTTGCGGATCGGCACGGCCTCGCCCTTCTCGATCCGCGAAAACTCGACGTGCATGCCGGCCGCGGGTGCGCCGTGGTAGGTATCGAGCAGGTGAATGGTCAGGCGCGGGCTCGCGCCATGCTGCGAGACCGGATCGGCCGCCTGCGCGGGTTTCAGCGCATCGCCCTGCGCCGCCAGCGGCGTCGCAGCCTGTGCGCGGCCGGCCAGCAGCATGCCGCCGGCGGCGGCCATCGACGCCATCACGAACTGCCGGCGCTCTCGCTTGATGAATTCGCTCATGATCAGGACTCCTTCGACTTGCGGGCATGCGCGATGCCGGTCACGACCAGCACGGCGGCCATCAGCTCGATCGCCGCGACGAGGTAAAGGCCCGGTGCAAGGCTGCCGGTTGCGCTCTTGACGAGCCCGAGCACATACGGCGCACCGAAGCCGGCCAGGTTCGACACCGAATTGATCAGCGCGACGCCGATCGCCGCGGCGCTGCCGGCCAGATACAGGTTCGGCAACTGCCAGAACACGGGAATCGCGCTCATCGTGCCGGCCAGCGCGATGATCATCGCGGCAATCGTGAACGCGGGCGCCACGCCCGGCATCCCGAGCAGCACGGCCATCGCTGCCATTGCCAGCGCGCCGCAGCCGGACGGTATCGCGAAGTGCCAGCGCACTTCCTTGCTCCGGTCGGAACGCGCGCCGTTCAGGATCATCCCGGCAGCACCGAACACGTAGGCCAGCGCGGCGATCCAGCCGATCACCACGGTGGCACCGAAACCCGAGTCGCGGATGATCGTCGGAATCCAGAACGTCAGCGCCGAATTCGCGCACAGCAGGCAGAAGAAGATCGCGATCATCAGCCACACCTTCGGGTTGCGGAACAGCGTGCGCCAGTCGTGGCCGCGCTCGCCGAGCTCGCGCTTGTCCGTGTCCAGCACGTTGCGCACGACCTGCTGCTCGGCGACGGACAGCCACTTCGCCTGCTCGGGCCGGTCGGTCATGTAGAAGTACGCAACGACCCCGGCCAGCACCGACGGGATGCCCTCGATGACGAACAGCCATTGCCAGCCGTGGAAGCCGTGCGAGCCGTCGAGCGACGTCATGATGCTGCCGGCGAGCGGGCCGCCGAGCACGCCGGCAATCGCCGACGCCGACATGAACGTGCCGAACGCCTTTGCGCGCCGCGAACTCGGATACCAGTAGGTCAAGTACAGGATGATGCCGGGATAGAAGCCGGCTTCGAATGCGCCGAGCAGGAAGCGCAGCAGGTAGAACTGCGTCGGCGTCTTCACGAACGACTGCAGGATGCAGATGATCCCCCAGCCGATCGTGATGCGCATGATGGTCTTCTTCGCGCCGATCTTCTGCAACAGCGCGTTCGACGGCACTTCGAAGAAGAAGTAGCCGAGAAAGAAGATGCCGGCGCCGAGCCCGTAGACGGCCTCGCTGAACTTGAGCGTATCGAGCATCTGCAGCTTCGCGAAACCGATGTTCACGCGATCCAGCCACGCGAGCACCCACAGTGCGCAGAGAAACGGCAGAAGACGCCACGACACCTTGCGATAGACGCGCTCTTCAAGCGTCGGCTCGGCCGACGAATAGACTGACGAATGCTGTTCCGTGACGGACACAGTTGTCTCCTGTAATGACTCGACCGTCCTGGGCCGGCGACGCGACCGCCCGTGTCGCCGCCACGCTGCGCAGCAATCCGGTCGTGCGTCGGCGGCTTGCCAGGCCGTGATCTTGTTGTGAAGCCCGACCATATCGCAGGGGTCCGGCAGCAGACAGGCTCGGGTTGTTATAGGCCCCATAGCAAACCGCGCTGCAGGCCGCCCCGTATCGCTTCGCGGGGCGTCGCACGTCAAGCGTGGCGGCCGTTTCAGCGGCATCGGCGGCGCGCCCGCCCGTCGCACGACGGCCGCGCGGACGCTCCGCCACCCGCCGCGCCCCGTTGACGCCGTTCGGCACTCGACGGCAAAGTGGAGCCGCTCAACGAACCCGGAATCACCATGCGCCACGACGATCCGCTGGACACCTACCTGCTTCGCGTGCTGTGTACGCTCGTCGAGGAACGCAGCGTGTCGCGCACGGCGATCCGGCTGAACCAGTCGCAGCCCGCGCTCAGCAGCGCCCTGAAACGCTTGCGGAAGCTGTTCGACGATCCGCTGCTCACGCGCGAGAAGAACGAGATGGTGCCGACCGAACGCGCGCTGCAGCTCGCGCAGGACGCGCGGGTCGCGCTCAATGCGCTCGACAAGATGTTCAGCGCCGACGACGCCTTCGATCCGCAGCGCTCCGACCGCACGTTCACGATCGCGATGCCCGACTACCTCGCGCCGCCGTTCTTTGCCGACCTGGCGCGGCGGTTCCGCCAGCACGCGCCGAACTCGAAGCTCGTCACGCTGCCGATGGGCACCGAATACGACTACGAGAAGGCGCTCGCCGAAGGACAGGTCGACGTCGTGATCGGCAACTGGCCGACGCCACCCGAGCACCTGCACATGAACGTGCTGCTCGAGGACGAAATCGTGTGCCTGATGTCGAAGGACAATCCGCTCGCGAAGCCCGGCAGGCTCACCGCGGAAAGCTATATCGATGCGTCGCACCTGGTGCCGCTGCCCTACTCGAGCTCGCAGCGCGGCGTCGTCGAGAGTTCACTCGCGACATTGCGCCTGAGCCGCGGCCGTCAGATGTCCTGCCCTTACTTCAGTCTCGCGCCGTACCTCGTCAGCGAGTCCGACCTGATCCTGACGACCGCGCGGCATTTCGCGGCGTACTACGCGCGCCGCCTGCCGCTGCTGATCCGCCCGGCGCCGTTCAACTTTCCGCTGATGCGCTTCTATGTGCTCTGGCATCCGAACAAGCATCGCTCGAAGGCGCATGCGTGGCTGCGCGGGTTGTTGTCGGACAGCGGCGAGCGGCTGACGTCGATTGCCGGCGCCGCATGACGCGCGCGGCGACGCGGGCCCGGAACCGCCGACGTGCGGGGCCGATGCCCCGGCTGGTATACGGCCAATAGGACTTGCCCACTTCTGGTCGCACCGGTGCGATTCCTATACTCGGAACCTCCATTCCCGCTCGAAGGTTCCTACAGACGATGTCCTCGACTCCACTCGACACCACCCGGCTCGCCGCGATCAACGCGATGGCGAAGGATCAGTTCGTTCAAGCCCTCGGCGACATCTTCGAGCACTCGCCGGACATCGCCGAAGACGCATGGGCCGCGCGCCCGTTCGCTTCGGTCGACGCACTGCACGACGCGATGATGGCCAGCATCCGCGCGCGCGGCATCGACGCGAAAAAGGCGTTCTTCGATCGCCACCCCGAACTGTCTGCACAGGCGGTGCGCGGCGGCGGGCTGACGCATGCATCGGTCAGCGAACAGACGAGCGCCGGCCTCGATGCACTGACCGACGACGAGGAAATCCGCCTGCAGCGGATGAACCGTGCGTATCGCGAGCAGCACGGCTTCCCGTTCATCATCTGCGTGCGCCACTACACGAAGGCCGGCATCTTCTTCGAACTGGAGAGCCGCACGTCGCGCGAAACCGCATTCGAACTCGACTACGCGCTGAACCAGATCAAGGCAATCACGCGCCGCCGGCTCGACGCGCGCGTCGCGTGACGCGCAACGCATCCGTTCGCTGAAACGAGGGCCGAAGCGGCATGCGCGTCGGCCCTCTCTCCATATGGCCCCAACCCGGAGCGCGTCGGCCCCGGGGCCAGCGGCAGCGCGGCCGCCGCCCGCCGCAACCTTGCCAGTCGGATCAAACCAGTCCATAATCCGGCTCTTTCCGGTTGGCTGAACGGGAAATCCTTCAGGATCAACGGCTTGACGGCGTATCGCCGCTCCCGTCGCCACGTTCCGCAACCGCGCGCCCAGCCGCCTCGTCGAAGGCGGCTTTTTTGTACCGCGCAGGCGCGTCCCGCGCGCCCGATGCCCTCGCCCGCAACCGAGCCTTTCTCTGTACCGATGATGCACGACGATCCGAACGAAGCCGGCCTGCCGCCGCACGACGACGCCATTCCCGACGAAGCCGCCGAAGGCGCCGACGCAGTCAACCCGCTGCACCACCGCCGCATCCGCAGTTTCGTGACGCGCGCCGGCCGCGTGTCGACCGGCCAGCGCCGTGCGCTTGACGACCTTGGCCCGCGCTTCGTCGTCCCGTATGCGCCGGAGATGCCCGACTGGGATGCCGTGTTCGGCCGCAAGGCACCGCGCATTCTCGAGATCGGTTTCGGGATGGGCGCATCGACCGCGGAAATCGCCGCGCATCGTCCGGGCGACGATTTCCTCGGCGTCGAAGTGCATGAGCCGGGCGTCGGCGCGCTGCTGAAGCTGATCGGCGAGCAGGATCTGCCGAACATCCGCATCATCCAGCACGACGCGGTCGAGGTGCTCGAGCACATGCTCGCGCCGGAAAGCCTCGACGGCGTGCACATCTTCTTCCCCGATCCGTGGCACAAGGCGCGCCACCACAAGCGCCGGCTGATCCAGCCGCCGCTCGTCGCGCATCTCGCATCGCGCCTGAAGCCGGGCGCCTACCTGCATTGCGCGACCGACTGGCAGAACTATGCGGAGCAGATGCTGGAAGTGCTCGGCGCTGAACCGACGCTCGAGAACACGGCTGCCGACTATGCGCCGCGCCCCGACTACCGTCCGGTGACGAAGTTCGAACGGCGCGGGCTGCGGCTCGGCCACGGTGTGTGGGACCTGGTGTTCCGCAAGCGCGCAGGCTGAATCGCACCGCCCCGCGCGGGATAAAAAAAAGCCCGACCGGCCTCTGCCGATCGGGCTTTTTTCATTGGAGACGCAGCGGCCTCCGTGCCGGCCTTACGCCCAGTTCAGCCAGCCGCTATAACCGACCAGCAGCACGAACAGCCCGAACGCGATCCGGTACCACGCGAACACCGTGAAATCGTGCGTCGCGACGTAGCGCAGCAGCCAACGCACGCACACGAAGGCGCTGACGAACGCCGCGACGAGCCCCAGCGCGAACAGGCCGAGCGAATCGACGGTGAACGCCTGCCAGTCCTTCACGGTTTCATAGAGCGTCGCGCCGAAGATGATCGGGATCGCGAGGAAGAACGAGAATTCGGTGGCCACGCGCCGGTCGAGACCGAACAGCATCCCGCCGATGATCGTCGAGCCCGAGCGCGACATGCCGGGCACCAGTGCGAAGCACTGCGCGATACCGACCTTCAACGCATCGAGCGGCGTCAGCGCATCGACCGACATCACGCGCGGCGGCTCGCGGCGTTCGCGCTGCCGCGCCTCGGCCCACAAGATGATCGCGCCGCCCACGACGAGCGCGAACGCGACGGGCACCGGCGAGAACAACACGGCCTTGATCTTCTTCTCGAACAGGAGGCCGAGCGCGATCGCGGGAATCGTCGCGATCGCGACGTTCAGCGTGAAGCGCCGCGCGTCGGGCCGGCTCGGCAGCCCGGACACGATGGATGCGATCCGTTGCCGGTATTCCCAGCAAACCGCGAGAATCGCGCCGAACTGGATCACGACGTCGAAGGTCTTCGCGTGCGAATCGTTGAAATTCAGGAAGCTGCCCGCGACGATCAGGTGACCGGTGCTCGACACCGGCAGGAATTCCGTCAGCCCCTCGACGACGCCGAGGATCAATGCCTTGCAGATCAGGATCCAGTCCATCCGTGGCCCAACTCCGAAATGGTCGAAAGAAAGGGCCACTCTTCCACGCGCGGCCCGCCCGGCCGCGCCCGGTCCGTCGTCACTTTTCGACGATCGCCACGCGTATGCCGTTTGTAAGAATCGTAATTGTACCGGGTTCGTAGTTCACCCCGGCAAATTGCAGCTGTTCGGGCTTGAACGTGTAGATCGGATAGTTGGTCAGCAACTGCGTCGCGAGCAGGCCGGCTGCGGCGCCGACCTGTTGCGCGTACATCTGCGCGTCGCCGTCGAGCACGAGGCTGTCGACGGCCGGCGCCTTCAGCACGACCGAGCGGCTCGGGGCGTCGTACGCGAGCTGGCCGGACACCGTGAACTTGCCGCTGACGGGCGCACGCAGGAACGGGCTCGTGAAATGCGCGTCGAGCTGCACGGCGACGCGGTTCTGGTCGGGCAGCAGGTTGACGGCCGGGTTCGCGAGCGCCACGTCGACGACCTGCGCGACCGTCTTCTGGTACGGAAACTTGCGCCCGACGGCCTTCTGCACGTCGCCGCGCGAGAACGTGTAGTGATCGGGGATGAACGGGAACGTCGACGCGCAGGCGGCAAGCGAGATGCACACGCCGACGGCGCCGATGGTTGCGGCGAGAAAACGGCGCCGGCCGGGCGCGCGGGGTGCGGTCATGCTGAACTCTCTCCTGGATGCGCCGGCCGCGTCGCGGCCTCGAGGCGCGTGAGCCATGCGAGCGCGTCGTCGCGCGACGCGCCGCACATGTCGGCGGACGGCTGCAGCCCGGAACAGCACGCGGGGCGCTCGGGCCGGCCGAAGATCATGCAGCGCAGGTCGTCGCCGAGCTGCACGCAACGCACGCCGGCCGGCTTGCCGCCGGGCATGCCCGGAATCGGGCTGGAAATCGACGGCGCGATGCAGCACGCGCCGCAGCCCTCGCGGCACGCGTGCGGCGGAACATCGGCGGGCGCCGGGCGGACAGGCAATTCGACGGACACTCGGCTCTCTCGACAAACAACACAAACGGTGCGGCAACCGGACGCGGTGTCCGGCAGCCCCACCCCGCATTGTGCCATCGCCGGCTGCGACGTTATTACACAATGCAGCCGAATCGCGCGTTTATATACTCGAAAGCATCTAAAAAGCGCGAGACCGTCATGAGTTCTGGTTCTGCCGACACAATGTTCCGTCCCGATTTGCTCGCGAAATACGGCGCGAACGGGCCGCGCTATACGTCGTACCCCACCGCGCTCCAGTTCCGCGACGAGTTCGACCCGGCCGACTACGTCCGCGCGGCCAGCGACCCCGGCGCGTCGTCGAGCGATCTGTCGCTGTATTTCCACATCCCGTTCTGCAACACCGCATGCTTCTACTGCGGCTGCAACAAGATCGCGACCAACAACCACCGCCGCGCCCGCCCGTATCTCGAGCAGCTCAAGCGCGAGATGGCGCTGCAAGCGGCGTTGTTCGATCCGTCCCGCCCCGTCACGCAGCTGCATTGGGGCGGCGGCACGCCGACTTTCCTGTCCGACGACGAAACGGCCGAGCTGATGGCGGCCACCCGCGAGCACTTCGCGCTCGCGCCGGACGCCGACGCCGAGTTCTCGATCGAGATCGACCCGCGCACGGTCACGCCGGCGACGCTCGTGCACTTGCGCACGATCGGCTTCAACCGGCTGAGCCTCGGCGTGCAGGATTTCGATCCGGCCGTCCAGCAGGCGATCAACCGCATCCAGCCGCTCGCGATGACGGCCGACCTGCTCGGCGCCGCGCGTGCGACGGGCTTCCATTCGGTGAGCGTCGACCTGATCTACGGGCTGCCGCACCAGACCGTGGCCGTGTTCGCGCGCACGCTCGAGACGATCATCGAGCTCGCGCCGGATCGCCTGTCGGTGTTCGGCTACGCGCACATGCCGCACCTGTTCAAGATGCAGCGGCAGATCGACGATGCGATGTTGCCGCCGCCCGAAACGCGCATCGCGCTGCTCGGCCTCGCGATCGACATGCTGACGTCGGCCGGCTACGTGTACATCGGGATGGACCACTTCGCCCGCCCGTCCGACGAACTCGTGCGCGCCCAGCAGAACGGCACGCTGCAGCGCAACTTCCAGGGCTACAGCACGCGCGCGGATACCGATCTCGTCGGCTTCGGCGTGTCGTCGATCGGCAAGGTCGGCGACGTCTATGCGCAGAACGCGAAGGATCTGCCCGCCTACGGCGCCGCGCTCGACGCGGGCCGGCTGCCGATCGCGCGCGGCGTGCGGCTCACGCCCGACGACCGGCTGCGCCGCGACGTGATCACGCAACTGATGTGCAACCTCGAGCTGCCGTTCTCGCATGTCGAGGCCGCGCACGGCATCCGCTTCGCCGATCATTTCGCGCGCGAGCTCGACGCGCTGCGCCCGTTCGAACGCGACGGGCTGCTGACGATCGCGCGCGACCGCCTGACGATCCATCCGGCCGGCCGGATGGTCGTGCGCAACATCGCGATGGCGTTCGACGCCTATCTCGGCCAGACGCCGCGGCAACGCTACTCGCGCACCGTTTGACGCCCGCGCCGGCCGCACGCGGGCGGCCGGTTTGATACAGTGTGGGGCTTACGCTCCGCCAGAACCCGCACGATGCGCACCACCAAAGCGACCTACGCGGTCGAACGCCTGAAGACCCGCTCCGGCAACCCGCAATTCGCGGCCGTCGCGATGGCGGGCGGCCTGTTCTATCTCGTCGACCGTTCCGGCGGCACCGCCGAGAAGCGCTGCGAGCCGCTGCCGCTCGACGAGTTCGTCAAGTTCGTCGACGAATTCGGCCCCCAAAAGCCGCGCAAGGCGAGCAAGCTCGACCTCGCGTTCGAGGCGCAGATCAAGAAGAGCAAAGGGTAAAGGTCTGTTGCAGGCCGCCTGAAGGCTTCGCGGCCGCCCCGTTTGGTACAATCACGAAGTTTCTCTATCCCCGCTGATGGCCGACCAGGCTGCGTGACCACACCATGAATATCGAAAACGCGCGTTTCAACATGATCGAACAGCAGATCCGGCCGTGGGACGTGCTGGATCTGGACGTCCTGGGCCTGCTGTCGATCGTCAAGCGTGAAAACTACGTTCCGGCCGAATACCGCGATCTCGCGTTCGCCGACCTCGAACTGCCGCTGCCCGGCGGGTCCAGCAAGATGCTGTTCCCGCGCGTCGAAGCGCGCGTGCTGCAGGAGCTGACGGTCAAGAAGCACGAAAACGTGCTGCTGATCGGCGCGGGTTCGGGCTACCTGACCGCACTGTTCGCCCATCGCGCACAGCACGTGACGGCCGTCGAGATCGATCCGGCGATCGCGAAGTTCGCGGAAGACAACCTGCGCAACGACGGCGTGACCAACGCGGAAGTCGTGCTCGGCGACGGTTCGCGCGGCTGGGCCGGCAAGGCGCCGTACGACGTGATCTGCGTCACGGGCGGCCTGCCCGTCGTGCCGCAGGAGATGCTCGAGCAACTGAAGGTCGGCGGCCGCCTGTCGGCATTCGTCGGCGGCCGTCCGGTGATGAAGGCGCAGATCATCACGCGCATCGACGACAAGCAGTACCGCGTCGCCGACGTGTTCGAAACGTACATCGACCACCTCGTCAACGCGATCGAGCCGTCGCGCTTCAAGTTCTGAGCAGCGGAGCCCCCATGCAGATCCTGACGCCCGCGATGCTCGCGGAATGGCTCGGCGATTCGGCGCGCCCCGCGCCGGTCGTGCTCGACGTGCGTGAACCGTGGGAAATCTCGACCGCGCAGATCGCCGGCAGCGTATCGATCCCGATGCAGCAGATTCCCGCGCGCAGCGAAGAGCTCGACGACGAAGCGGAAATCGTCTGCGTGTGCCATCACGGCATGCGCAGCGCGCAGGTCGCGATGTTCCTCGAATCGCGCGGCTTCACGAAGCTGTACAACCTGCAAGGCGGGATCGACGCGTGGTCGCGCGACGTCGACCCGTCCGTGCCGCGTTACTGACCTTTCCCGCGGCGCATCGCGCGCCGCCTCGCCGTCGGCACGCTGCCGCCGGCCACACTGATCCGCCGAACGGGCACGCATCGCGTGCCCGTTGTTCTTTTCGGCCCTGCCTCGTTTCCTTCCGCCCACCGCCGATGACGCGCAACGGCGCCGCACCCCGGCCGTGCACCATTTGCGCCCGCGAGCCTGCACCGCAACGGACCGCGCATGCTGCACGACGCATCATCCGCACCGCCCCGGCGCCCGCTGACCTGCCGCACAGGCACGCCGGGCGTGCATTCGCGCGACTGGCACATGCCTTGCGTTACACGATGGCCGGCGCCGCCATGGCGCACGCACATCCAACACGACAAGGGGATCCCGATGAAACGTCGCAGTCTGTTGAAGTTCGGTTCGATGGCCGGCGCGCTCGCGCTGGCGGGCAAGAGCCCGTTTGCGCAAGCGGCCGATGCGGGCACCGGCCCGATCAAGGTCGGCATCCTGCATTCGCTGTCGGGCACGATGGCGATCTCGGAGACGTCGCTGAAGGACACCGCGCTGATGACGATCGCCGACATCAACAAGAGCGGCGGCGTGATGGGCCGCAAGCTCGAACCGGTGGTGGTCGATCCCGCGTCGAACTGGCCGCTGTTCGCCGAGAAGGCGCGCCAGCTGCTCACGCAGGACAAGGTCGCGTGCGTGTTCGGCTGCTGGACGTCGGTGTCGCGCAAGTCCGTGCTGCCGGTGTTCGAGGAGCTGAACGGTCTGCTCTACTACCCGGTGCAATATGAAGGCGAGGAAATGTCGCGCAACGTGTTCTACACGGGCGCCGCGCCGAACCAGCAGGCCATTCCGGCCGTCGAGTACCTGATGAGCGCGGAAGGCGGCGGCGCGAAGCGCTTCTTCCTGCTCGGCACCGACTATGTGTACCCGCGCACGACCAACAAGATCCTGCGCGCGTTCCTCAAATCGAAGGGAGTGAAAGACGCCGATATTCAGGAGGTCTACACGCCGTTCGGTCACAGCGATTACCAGACCATCGTCGCGAACATCAAGACTTTCTCGCAGGGCGGCAAGACGACCGTGATCTCGACGATCAACGGCGACTCGAACGTGCCGTTCTACAAGGAACTCGGCAACCAGGGGATCAAGGCGACCGACGTGCCGGTCGTCGCGTTCTCGGTCGGCGAGGAAGAGCTGCGCGGGATCGACACGAAACCGCTCGTCGGCCACCTCGCCGCGTGGAACTACTTCATGTCGGTGAAGAACCCGACCAACACGAAGTTCAAGGACCAGTTCGCCGCGTGGGTAAAGGCGAACAACCTGCCGGGCGGCGCGAAGCGCGTGACCAACGATCCGATGGAAGCGACCTACGTCGGCATCCACATGTGGAAACAGGCCGTCGAGAAGGCGAAGAGCACCGACGTCGACAAGGTGCGCGTCGCGATGATCGGCCAGACCGTCGCCGCACCGTCGGGCTTTACGCTCGCGATGGACGGCAACCATCACCTGCACAAGCCGGTGATGATCGGCGAGATTCGCGGCGACGGGCAGTTCAACGTCGTGTGGAAGACGAAGACCGCCGTGCGCGCGCAGCCGTGGAGCCCGTTCATTGCCGGCAACCAGGGCAAGCCGGACATCGTCACGTCGATCCCGGCGTTCCTGCGCCGGCAGCGTGCGGCACTGGCCTGACGCGATGTGGCGCGTCGCGCATCACGCGTGACGCGCCGTCCCCATGCCGATGCGCCCGCCGCGCCGGCCGCGGTTGCCGTCACGAACCGCCCGCGCCGGTGCAGTACCGCCCGAATCCGCTTCCTCAAGCCCGACAGGATTTCCCGATGCCTACACGCTTTCGCCGAGCCGTTCGCGCGATCGCGGCGTGCGCCGCCCTCGCGGGCATGCTGCCGCACGCCGCGTTCGCGCTGACGGCGGCCGATACCGCCGCGCTCGCCGGTGACGACTTCGACGCGAAGACATCCGCGATCGAACGCCTCGCCGCCGATGCCGATCCGCGCGCCGTCGCGGTGCTCGATGCACTGTCGAACGGCGACGCGCTCGCGACCGCCGACGGCCGCCTGCTGATCCAGACCGGCGACACCGCGCACGATGCGCTCACGCAGGTCGTGACGCCGGCCGGCGACGCGCAGCCGGTGATGCTGAACAACCTGCTGCGCACGAAGATCGCGGGCGCGCTGTCGGGCCTCGCGCTCGCATCGCCCGACGTCGCCGCGCGACGCGACGCGATCGATGCGCTACTGAAGTCGCCCGACCCGGCGCTCAAGCCGATGATCGAGCGCGCCCGCGCGAAGGAAACCGATCCCGCGCTGAAGCGCCGCCTCGACGCACTGTGGGCGATCGCCGCGCTGCACGACGCCGATCCGGCAAAGCGCCTCGAAGCCGTGCAGGTGGTGGCCACACGCCGCGATCTCGACATGATCGAACAATTGCGCCCGCTCGTCGCGAAGAACGCCGACGGCAGCTACGCGGAACCCGACGCGCGCGTGCGCGACGCCGCGCAGCAAGGGCTCGACGCATTGCATACGCTGCAGCGCCGTGGCGAGATCGTCGGCACGCTGTTCGCGGGCCTGTCGCTCGGCAGCGTGCTGCTGCTCGCCGCGCTCGGCCTCGCGATCACGTACGGGCTGATCGGCGTGATCAACATGGCGCACGGCGAATTCCTGATGATCGGTGCGTACGCAACCTATGTGGTGCAGACGCTGATCCAGCGCTACGCGCCTGGCGCGTTCGACTGGTACCCGCTCGTCGCCGTGCCCGTGTCGTTCGTGGCGGCCGCGCTCGTCGGCATCGTGCTCGAACGGCTCGTGCTGCGGCACCTGTACGGCCGCCCGCTCGAAACGCTGCTCGCAACGTTCGGCGTGAGCCTGATCCTGATCCAGGCGACGCGCATGCTGTTCGGCGCGCAGAACGTGCAGGTCGTGAACCCGTCGTGGATGAGCGGCGGTGTACCCGTGATGCAGAACCTGATCCTGCCGTACAACCGGCTCGCGATCCTCGCGTTCGCGCTCGCGGTGGTGTTCGTCGCGTGGGCCGTGCTGACGAAGACGCGGCTCGGCCTGTTCGTGCGCGCGGTCACGCAGAACCGCCGGATGGCCGCGTGCGTCGGCGTGAAGACCGCACGCGTCGACGCGTATGCGTTCGCGTTCGGCGCGGGCATCGCGGGCCTCGGCGGCTGCGCGTTATCGCAGATCGGCAACGTGGGCCCCGATCTCGGCCAGAACTACATCATCGATTCGTTCATGGCCGTCGTGCTCGGCGGCGTCGGACAGATCGCCGGCACCGTGCTCGGCGGCTTCGGGCTCGGCCTCGCGAGCAAGGCGATCGAACCGTTCTGGGGTGCCGTGCTCGCGAAGATCGCGGTGCTCGTGATGATCGTGCTGTTCATCCAGAAACGCCCGCAGGGCATGTTTGCCCCGAAGGGCCGCAGCGCGGAGGCTTGACGTGACTTCCTTCACCGACTCGATATCGAACCCGGTTTCCGGCTCACCGAAGCCCGCTGCCGCCGCGCGCGCGGCGGACGGCTTCGCGCTCGGCCTGCCGCCCCGCCCCGCGCTGCTGTCGCGCCGCGCGTGGCTCGCGCTCGTCGCGCTGTGCATCGCGATCGGCATCGGCGTGCCGCTCGCCGCGCTCGTTGCGCCCGAAGCGAGCGCGTTCCATCTGTCCGCGTACGCGATGACGCTCGCCGGCAAGCTGATGTGCTATGCGATCGCTGCGCTCGCGCTCGATCTCGTGTGGGGCTACTGCGGGATCCTGAGCCTCGGCCACGGCCTGTTCTTCGCGCTCGGCGGCTATGCGATCGGCATGTACCTGATGCGCGAGATCGGTCGCGACGGCAAGTACGGCAGCGACCTGCCCGACTTCATGGTGTTCCTCGACTGGCACCAGTTGCCGTGGTACTGGAGCGGCACGCAGCATCTCGCATGGGCGCTCGCGCTCGTCGTGCTGGTGCCGGCCGTGCTCGCCTGGGTATTCGGCTTCTTCACGTTCCGTTCGCGCGTGAAAGGCGTTTACCTGTCGATCATCACGCAGGCGCTGACGTTCGCCGCGATGCTGCTGTTCTTTCGCAACGAGACGGGCTTCGGCGGCAACAACGGCTTCACCGACTTCAAGCGCATCGCGGGCTTCGCCATTACCTCGCCCGGCACGCGCACGGTGCTGTTGCTGCTGACGTTCGCGACGCTGGTGCTGGCGTTCATCGCCGCGCGCGCGATCGTCACGAGCAAGCTCGGGCGCGTCGTCACCGCGGTGCGCGACGGCGAGACGCGGCTGATGTTCCTCGGCTACAGCCCGCTCGCGTACAAGCTGTTCGTGTGGACCGTGTCGGCCGTACTGTGCGGCATCGCGGGCGCGCTGTATGTGCCGCAGGTCGGCATCATCAACCCCGGCGAGATGTCGCCCGGCAACTCGATCGAAATGGCGATCTGGGTCGCGGTGGGCGGGCGCGGCACGCTGATCGGGCCGATCGTCGGCGCATTCGCGGTGAACGGCGCGAAGAGCCTGTTTACCGCGTACTTCGCCGAATACTGGCTGTTCTTCCTCGGCCTGATCTTCGTGCTCGTGCCGCTGCTGCTGCCGCGCGGGATCATGGGTCTCGTCGAAACCTTGATCGCGAAGGGGAAACGCGCATGAACGGAACGGCCCTGTACCAGTTCACGCCGCCGCTCGAGGACGAACTGCTGACCGTCAGCGGCACCGCGTCGATGGGGCGCGTCGTGCCGCCCGGCATCGACACGTCGCACGGCACGATCCTGTACCTCGAAGATATCGAAGTGAGCTTCGACGGCTTTCGTGCCTTGAAGAAGCTGTCGCTCGCCATCGACGCAGGCGAGCTGCGCTGCGTGATCGGCCCGAACGGCGCGGGCAAGACGACGATGATGGATGTCGTCACCGGCAAGACGCGCCCCGACGCCGGCAGCGTGTTTCTCGGCCAGACGCTGGACCTGTCGCGGATGAGCGAGCCCGAAATCGCGCGCGCGGGCATCGGCCGCAAGTTCCAGAAGCCGACCGTGTTCGAGCAGCATCCGGTCTGGGAAAACCTCGAGCTCGCGATGCAGACCGACAAGGGCTGGCTCGCGTCGCTGCGTGCGCGGCTCGACCGCACGGCACAGGCGAAGATCGAGGAGACACTCGCGCTGATCGGCCTCGAAAGCCATGCGTATCGTGCGGCCGGCGAACTGTCGCACGGGCAGAAGCAGCGGCTCGAGATCGGCATGCTGCTGATGCAGCGCCCGGCGCTGCTGCTGCTCGACGAGCCGGCGGCCGGGATGACCGATCACGAAACGATGGAACTTGCCGAACTGCTGAACACGCTGCGCGGCACCTGCTCGATGATGGTCGTCGAGCACGACATGGAATTCGTCGCGGCGCTCGCGGGCGACACGGGCCGCGTGACGGTGATGGCCGAAGGCGCGGTGCTCGCGCAAGGCACGCTCGACCAGGTCAAGCGCGACGACGCGGTGATCGAGTCTTATCTCGGACGATGATGCGATGCTGAAGATCGAAGCACTGAACCAGTACTACGGCGGCAGCCATATCCTGCGCAACGTGAACCTCGCCGCCGACGACGGCAAGCTCACCGTGCTGCTCGGCCGCAACGGCGTCGGCAAGAGCACGTTGCTGCGCTGTCTGATGGGCGTCGTCGCCGCGAAGAGCGGCAGCGTGTCGTGGCGCGGCACGGCACTCGGCGCACTGCCGCCGTATGCGCGCGTCGCGGCCGGGCTCGCGTACGTGCCGCAGGGCCGCGACATCTTTCCGCGGCTGACCGTCGAGGAAAACCTGCTCGTCGGCGCGGCGAGCCGCAAGGCGCCGTCGAAGGTGCCAGACCGCATCTACGACCTGTTTCCCGTGCTGAAGGACATGCGCGCACGGCGCGGCGGCGACCTGTCGGGCGGCCAGCAGCAGCAGCTCGCGATCGGCCGTGCGCTGATGAGCGAGCCGCAGTTGCTGATCCTCGACGAGCCGACCGAAGGCATCCAGCCGTCGATCATCCAGGACATCGGCCGCACGCTGCGCCAGCTCGTCGACGAATCGCGGATGACCGTGCTGCTCGTCGAACAGTATTACGACTTCGCGCAATCGATCGCGGACAACTACTGGGTAATGAGCCGCGGCGAGATCGTCGCGGGCGGCGATGCGCACGACATGGAGACGAACGGCGTGCGCGAACTGATCGCGGTGTGACGCGCGGCACGGCGGTAGGCACGGCGACGGACATGAGCGGCCGGCTCGCAAGACCCCCGCACGCGGCGCTTTCAACGAACGCGGCATCTGCATTATTGTTCCGGTAGCATCCACGTTTTTCGCGTCCGTTACCCTCGTTTCCCGTTCGCCGCCGATGTCCGCCCCCGATTCGCACGCCCCGCTGTCCCGCCCCGCCGTCGCCAAGTCGTGGCGCGGCCGTCTCGAACTCGGCTTCGAACGGCACGGCGCGCGCACGACGCTCGCGCACCGGCTGCACGACGGCCCGCTGCGCGTGCAGCGGCCGCTGTATCCGGAAGGCGACGCGATCTGCCACGCGGTGATCGTCCACCCGCCGGGCGGTGTCGCGGGCGGCGACCGGCTCGACATCGACATTGCGCTCGGCGACGGCACGCATGCGGTGCTGACGACGCCCGGCGCGACCAAGTGGTACAAGTCGAACGGCCTCGACGCGACGCAGCGCATCGGCATCACGGTCGGCCGTGACGCGAAGCTCGACTGGCTGCCGCAGAACAACCTGTTCTTCGATGCGGCGCACGCAGCGCTCGATTTCACGGTGACCCTCGGCACGGGCGCGAGCGCAATCGGCTGGGACGCGACGCAGCTCGGCCGGCAGGCCGCCGGCGAAACCTGGTCGGCAGGCCGCATCGCTTCGGCTTCGGCGCTCGTCGATGCCGACGGCCGGCCGCTCTGGACCGAGCGCGCGCTGCTCGATGCACGCGATCCGCTGCGCGGCGCACTGCAGGGCCTCACCGGCTTTCCCGCATACGGCACGCTGTGGGCCGCCGGCGCCGCGTGCGACGCCGCGCTGGCCGAAGCGCTCGCCGCCCGGATGCCGTTCGACGACACGCTGCGCGCGGGCGCGACCTGCGTGACACCGGGCGTCGTGCTCGTGCGCGCGCTGGCGACGTCGATGGAAGCGCTGCAGCGTCACTTCACCGGCTGCTGGCTGCAATTGCGGCCGATCGTGCACGGCGTCGACGCACGACCGCTGCGTCTCTGGCAAACCTGAGCACGCCCGCGCCGCGCACCGTTTCGGCGCAGCACCGCATCGGACGCTGCACGCTACCCATGCACGACGCACCACGAACGCGCATCACACCGTGCCCGATGCACATGGCACGCGCCTTGCTGCTTACATAACCGATACACAACGCACGCAAAACAGCGCGGTGCTACGATGACCCGCGCGTTCGCCCGGTTGCATGCGCCCCGATAAAAATTACGTTTTCCTGAACGTTTGCCTTCATGAAACTGACTCCCCGCGAGAAGGACAAGCTGCTGATCTTCACAGCGGCGCTGCTGGCCGAACGCCGTCGCGCGCGCGGCCTGAAGCTCAACTATCCGGAGGCGGTCGCCTTCATCACCGCCGCGCTGATGGAAGCCGCGCGCGACGGCAAGACGGTCGCCGAGGTGATGCACTACGGCACGACGCTGCTCACGCGCGACGACGTGATGGACGGCGTGCCGGAGATGATTCCCGACATCCAGGTCGAAGCGACCTTCCCCGACGGCACGAAGCTCGTGACCGTCCATCACCCGATTCCGTGAGGCACGCATGATCCCCGGCGAAATCCTCACCGACGACGGCGAACACGAACTGAACGCGGGCCGCGCAACGCTCACGCTCGTCGTCGCGAACACCGGCGACCGCCCGGTGCAGGTCGGCTCGCACTACCACTTCTTCGAAGTCAACGATGCGCTGTCGTTCGACCGCGCGGCCGCACGCGGCTTCCGGCTCAACATCGCGGCCGGCACGGCCGTGCGCTTCGAGCCGGGCCAGACGCGCACCGTCGAGCTCGTCGCGCTCGCGGGCGCGCGCGCCGTCTACGGTTTTCAGGGCAAGGTGATGGGGCCGCTGTAAGCGGCGCCCCGCTCTTCAGGAACAGCACGACATGACACTACGCTTGAGCCGCCGCGCGTACGCGGAAATGTTCGGGCCGACGACGGGCGACCGCGTCCGGCTCGCCGACACCGAACTGCTGATCGAGATCGAACGCGACTTCACGACCTACGGCGAGGAAGTGAAATTCGGCGGCGGGAAAGTGATCCGCGACGGGATGGGCCAGTCGCAGCGCGTGGCCGCCGACGTGCCCGACACGGTCATCACGAACGCGGTGATCCTCGATCACTGGGGCATCGTGAAGGCCGACATCGCGCTCAAGCACGGCCGCATCGCCGCGATCGGCAAGGCCGGCAACCCCGACATCCAGCCGGGCGTGACGATCGCGATCGGCGCGGCCACCGAAGTGATCGCCGGCGAAGGGCTGATCGTGACAGCGGGCGGGATCGACACGCACATTCACTTCATCAGCCCGCAGCAGATCGACGAGGCGCTCGCGTCCGGCGTCACGACGATGCTCGGCGGCGGCACGGGGCCGGCCACCGGCACCAACGCGACGACCTGCACGCCGGGCCCGTGGCACATGGAGCGGATGCTGCAGGCCGCCGACGGCTGGCCGATCAATCTCGGCTTCCTCGGCAAGGGCAATGCGAGCCTGCCGGAACCGCTCGTCGAGCAGATCGCGGCCGGCGCGATCGGGCTGAAGCTGCACGAAGACTGGGGCACGACGCCCGCCGCGATCGACAACTGCCTGTCGGTCGCCGACGACACCGACACGCAGGTCGCGATCCATACCGACACGCTGAACGAAGGCGGCTTCGTCGAATCGACGGTCGCCGCGTTCAAGGGCCGCACGATCCACACGTACCACACCGAAGGTGCGGGCGGCGGCCATGCGCCCGACATCCTGAAGGTGTGCGGCGAGTCGAACGTGCTGCCGTCGTCGACCAACCCGACGCGCCCGTACACGATCAACACGCTCGACGAGCATCTCGACATGCTGATGGTGTGCCATCACCTCGATCCGTCGATCGCCGAGGATCTCGCGTTCGCCGAATCGCGGATCCGCCGCGAGACGATCGCGGCCGAGGACATCCTGCACGATCTCGGCGCGCTGTCGATGCTGTCGTCCGATTCGCAGGCGATGGGCCGCGTCGGCGAAGTGATCATCCGCACGTGGCAGACCGCGCACAAGATGAAGGTGCAGCGCGGTGCGCTCCCGGAAGACAACCCGCGCAACGACAACTTCCGCGCGAAGCGCTACGTCGCGAAGTACACGATCAACCCGGCGCTCACGCACGGCATCGCGCACGAAGTCGGCTCGATCGAGCCCGGCAAGTGGGCCGATCTCGTGCTGTGGGAGCCTGCGTTCTTCGGGATCAAGCCGTCGATGATCCTGAAGGGCGGCATGATCGCGATGGCGCAGATGGGCGACCCGAATGCGTCGATCCCGACGCCGCAGCCGGTTCACTATCGCGAGATGTTCGCGACGCGCGGCGGTGCGCTCGCCCGCACGTCGCTGACCTTCGTGTCGCAGATGGCGGCCGATGCAGGCATCGCGGAGCGCTACGGCCTCGCGAAGCGGATCGTGCCCGTGCGCAACTGCCGCACCGTGACGAAGGCCGACATGATCCACAACGCGTGGCGCCCGTCGATCAGCGTCGATCCCGAAACCTACGACGTGATCGCCGACGGCCAGTTGCTCACCTGCGAACCGGCGACGGTGCTGCCGATGGCGCAGCGCTATTTCCTGTTCTGATTTCCGGCTCCCGATTTCATGCGCACCCTCGACAAACGCATTGCCCCGAACGTGAAGCTCGCCGCGTCGCTCGTCGCACGCGCGCCGACGCTCACGCTCGCCTATGACGCCCGCTGCAAGAGCCGCCTCGCGGCGACGCTCGACACCGGCGAGGACGTCGCGGTCCTGCTGCCGCGCGGCACCGTGCTGCGCGACGGCGACGTGCTCGTCGCCGACGACGGCGCGCTCGTGCGCGTCGCCGCCGCGCCCGAGACCGTGCTGCTCGTGCGCGCGGCCGATCCGCTCACGCTGATGCGCGCCGCGTACCATCTCGGCAACCGCCACACGCCGGTCGAGATCGGCGACGGCTACCTGAAGCTCGAAGCCGATCCGGTGCTCGCCGACATGCTGCGCCGGCTCGGCACGCAGGTCGAAGAAGCGCACGCGCCGTTCCAGCCGGAAGCCGGCGCGTATGGCGGCGGCCACAAGCACGGGCATGACGCGACGTTCGCCGAGGATTACGCGCTCGCGCAGCAGGTATTCGGCGACCATCACGGCCACTCGCATTCGCACGATCACGATCACGATCATCAGCATGGTTCCGGATGCACGCACGGCCACGGCCATGACCACCACTGAACTCGTCGCGCTGCTGCACCTCGCGTCGCCGGCACTGCCGATCGGTGCGTACAGCTATTCGCAGGGCCTTGAAGCCGCGCTCGACGCGAACCTGATCCACGACGCCGATTCCGCGCGCGACTGGATCGCCAGCGGCCTGACCGATGTGCTTGCGCACGGCGAGTTGCCGTTTCTCGCGCACCAGCTCGCACGCTGGCACGCGCACGACACGTCCGCGCTTGCCGCCGAAAACGCCTGGTTCATCGCGAGCCGCGAATCGGCCGAACTGCGCCGCGAAACCGAACAGATGGGCTGGTCGCTCGCGCAGCTGTGCGCCTCGCTCGAATGGGGCGATGCCGCGCGCCGCGCGACGCTCGCGTCGATCTCGCCGGTCGCGCTGCCGACCGCATTCGCCTACGCGGCCGCCATGCACGATGCCAGCGCCGACGCGACGCTCGCCGCGTACGCATTCGGCTGGGTCGAGAACCAGACGTCCGCCGCGCTGAAGGCCGTGCCGCTCGGCCAGCTCGCCGGGCAGCGCATCATCGTCGCGCTGCGCGGCGCGATCGACGCGGCCGTGCGCCGCGCGCTCGCGACGCCGCCCGACGCCATCAACACGTTCGCGCCGCAGCTCGGCATCCTGTCCGCGCGGCACGAAACCCAGTACTCGCGGTTGTTCCGCTCCTGAACCCCATCGCCCGACCATGAACGCACCTGCCCCCTCCTCCGCCCGCCGCACGAAGAAACTGCCGCCGCTGCGCGTCGGCATCGGCGGCCCCGTCGGCTCCGGCAAGACCACGCTGCTCGAAATGCTGTGCAAGGCGATGCGCGACCGGTACGACCTCGTCGCGATCACGAACGACATCTACACGAAGGAAGACCAGCGGCTGCTGACGGTGGCCGGCGCGCTGCCCGAAGAACGCATCATGGGCGTCGAGACGGGCGGCTGCCCGCACACGGCGATCCGCGAGGATGCCTCGATCAACCTCGAAGCCGTCGACCGGATGCTGGCGCGCTTTCCGGACGCCGACATCGTGTTCATCGAATCGGGCGGCGACAATCTCGCGGCAACCTTCAGCCCCGAGCTGTCGGACCTGACGATCTACGTGATCGACGTCGCGGGCGGCGAGAAGATTCCGCGCAAGGGCGGCCCCGGCATCACGAAGTCCGACCTGCTCGTGATCAACAAGACCGACCTCGCCCCGCTGGTCGGTGCGAACCTCGACGTGATGGCGTCCGACACGCGGAAGATGCGCGGCGAGCGGCCTTACGTGATGACGAACCTGAAGGCGCTCGAAGGCGTCGCGGACGTGATCGCATTCATCGAGAAGAAGGGATTGCTGACGGTCTGAGCGGCGTGGCGGCGGCACACGTCGCCGCCGCGCATGGGCGGCATTGCGCCGCCCGCCGTCTATTCGTCGTCGGACGTGTCCTGCGCGTCCTGCAGCATGCGCTCGCCGCGTTCGGCAGGCGGCAGCAGCGCCGCGAGCACGTCGACCGTGCGCGCGGTCGCGCCGCGGTGACGCGATGCGAAGGCCGCACCGGCCGCCCCCATCGCGATACGCCGCGCCTTGTCGGCAAACAGCGCGTCGAGCACGTGCGCGAGATCGAGCGGATCCGCAACCTGCATCGCCGCGCCGGCCGCGACCGCGTCGGCGGTCGCCTGCGTGAAGTTGAACACGTGCGGGCCGATCAGCACCGGCACGCCGACCGCGCACGCTTCGATCAGGTTCTGGCCGCCGAGCGGCAGCAGGCTGCCGCCGATGAATGCGATGTCGGCGGCCGCGTAATACGCGCCGAGTTCGCCCATCGAATCGCCGAGCAGCACCGTCACGTCGTCCGGCAGCGGTTCGGCGGCCGGCTGGCCGGCCGCGAGCGCGGCCGCGTCGGCGGCCCACACCGAGCGGCGCACTGACTTGAGCCCGCCGCGCGCGACGAGCGCCTCGACTTCGGCGAAACGCTGCGGATGACGCGGCACGAGCACCAGCAGCGCGCCGGGCGTGCGCATTTCCGCGAACGCCTGCAGCACCAGCGCTTCTTCGTTCTCGCGCGTGCTGGCGGCCACCCACACGGGCCGCGTGCCGATCGCGTCGCGCCACGCATGGCCGCGCGCCGCGAGTTCCGGCGGCGTCGTCATGTCGAACTTCAGGTTGCCGAGCACGGTCACGTTGCGCGCGCCGAGCGACGTGAGCCGCTCCGCATCGGCCGGGCTCTGCGCGAGCACGCGCGAGAACCCGCCGAACACGTCGCGCGTCGCCGCGCCGAACTTCGCCGCGCGCCGGAACGAACGCGCGGACATCCGTGCATTGGTCAGCACGAGCGGCACATCCGCGCGACGGCATTCGTCGATCAGCGTCGGCCACACCTCGGTTTCCATCACGAGGCCGAGCGTCGGCCGCCAGGCACGCAGGAAGCGCCGCACCGCACCCGGCATGTCGTACGGCAGGTAGCAGCGCAGCACGCGATCGCCGAAGATCTGTTCGCCGGTCGCGCGGCCGCTCGGCGTCATGTGCGTGAGCAGGATGCGCGCATCGGGGCGCGCGTGCATCAGCGCGTCGATCAGCGGCTGCGCGGCGCGTGTCTCGCCGACCGACACCGCATGCACCCAGATCAGCGGCGTGCGGTCGTCGCGCGAGCGGCCGGTCACGTGGCCGAAGCGTTCGCCGATGTGTTCGCGATAGCCGCGCTCCTTGCGCGAGCGCACGTAGAGCCGGATGACCGCGGCCGGCGCGACGAGCCACCACAGCGCGCGATAGATCACCCTCAGCATGCCGCGGCCCTCGTGTTGCGTCGAAGCAGGGGCGCGCTCAAACCAGCGCCCTGCCCTTCAGGCGCTCGAGAATGCCGAGCGGCGCGCATTCGCGGCGGACCATCGCATCGACCGGCAGGAAGAACGTCTGTTCGAGCATGAACTGGCCCGACATCACAGCGTGCGAAGTCTGATCCGAGAAACATATCCACACGCAACCGGGCGGAAACGGCATCGTCTCCTGCGGGCTCGTCTTCTGGTAGTCGAGATCGGCCTTCATGCTGTCGTGCAGGTTCAGCATCAGGTGGTCGTACGCGCTGCGCGGCGACTTCGTCACGTGCAGCAGGTTCAGCAGCCACGCGGCGCCCGGCAGTTGCGGCTTGATCGACGGCAGGAAGCGCTTCGCAACGTCCTCGAACGGCTCGCCGACACGCCATACGCGCGGCACGCCGGCCGGGTTCACGTTCGTGAACACGCGCAGGATCCGCTCGCCGTAATTCGGCCGCGACGGGAACGCGTCGACGTGCAGCCGGCTGTCGTCCTTGCGCCACGACGTCTGGCGCGTCTCGACCTGCATCAGCCGCAGGCTCGTCGGCGCGACGCGCAGCTTGCCGCGGTATTCGGGAAAGAGGCCGTCGACGAGCGAGCCGGCCTGCTGCTGGAAGCGCGCGACGAGCGCGCGCACGGCCGATTGCGTGACGCTGTCGCCGAGCACGCCGGCGAGCGCGCCGCCGTTCGGCGCGAGGCTGATGTTCTTGCGTTTCGGATCGGCGAGCGCCGGATCGAGCAACGCTTCCTCGCCGCCTTCGATCGCGAAGCGCAGATGCGGGAAATACAGCACCTTGCCTTCCTCGACCGCGGCGAGCAGTTGCTCGCGCGGCGCCGACAGGTTGTGTCCGCTCCAGTCGGCGGACGGGACTTCGATGATCTGGGATTCGCTCATGATCGGTTCGCGTGAGTGACAGCGTTACAGGAGACCGAAGCCCGCGAGCGCCGACTTCACCTGCGCGATCGACGGGGGCTGCCCCGCCGTGCCGAGATTGACGACGTTCGGCGACCAGTAGCCGCCGGTCCGCCAGGCCGTCGCGAAATTGTACAGTTCGACCGTCGGACGCTTCAGCGCGGCCGCGATGTGAACCAGACCTGTATCAACCCCGACGGTCGCGGCCGCGCCGTCGATCAGACCGACCACGGCCGGCAGCGACAGCTTCGGCGGCACGATCGCCGCCGCACCGAACTCCTTCGCGAGCCGCTCGCTGGTCGCGCGCTCCGCGTCGTTGCCCCACGGCAGCACGAGCGATGCGCCGCGCCGCACGAGTGCCTGGCCGAGCTCGATCCACGCGGCGTCCGGCCACTGCTTGTCGGCGCGCGACGTCGCATGGACGAACACGACGTACGGCACCGGCAGGTTCAGGCCGAGCGCGGCCACCGCGAGTGCCGCCGCGCGCGTGTCGAGGCCGAAGTCGACCGGATCGGCCGGCGTCGGCGCCGGGTCGCCCAGCGCCGCCGCGACGAGCTGCCGCGAGCGCTCGACGACGTGCGTGCGCGGCGCGATCGGCACGCGCTTGCGATAGAAGAAGCGCACCGGCCATTCATAGCCGGCGCCGTCGGTACGGTTGCCGAGCCCGACGAGCGGGCCGCGCGCCCAGCTTGCGACCCAGGCCGTCTTGATGAGGCCCTGGCAGTCGATCACGAGGTCGTACTGCTCGGCCGCGAGGCGCCGGCGGAACGCGCGGATCTCGCGCCACGTGGCGCCCGCAAGCGGCTTCTTGCGCCAGCGGCGCAGCGAGAACGGCAGCACGTTGCGCACGCCGTCGACGAGCTTGACCAGGTCGACGAAGCTTTCCTCGACGAGCCAGTCGATCTGCGCATCGGGGTGGCGGCGCCGGATATCGGCGATCACCGGCATGTTGTGCACGACGTCGCCCAGCGACGACACGCGCACGATCAGGATCTTTTGCACGCTGAAAAAACGCCGGCTGGCAGCCGGCGACAAGCATAAAGGGGGGATTTTATCTCGCCCGGCGGCCCGGACAGACAAAAAGCGGCCGCACGCCCGTGGCATGCGCCGCTTTTCGGGAGGATCGCGGCCGATGACCCGGCCGCGGCGCCGCCGGCGGCCCGCAGGCCGCCGGCGCTCAGAACGGCAGCTTGACGTCCGGCTTCGCGGCCGTCAGCACACGGCGGAAGTCTTCCTGGATGCGCTTGAGCCCTTCCTTCGTCTCGGATTCGAAGCGCATCACGACGACCGGCGTGGTGTTCGACGAACGCGCGAGGCCGAAGCCGTCCGGGTACTCGACGCGCAGGCCGTCGATCGTCACGACTTCCTCGGCGCCGTCGAACTTCGCCTCTTTCTGCAGCTTGTCGATCAGGCGGAAGTTCTCGCCCTCGTCGAGCCACAGCTGCAGCTCGGGCGTGCTCATCGCGTCCGGCAGCCCGTTGAGCAGCGCGCTCGGGTCGGCCGTCTTCGTGAGGATCTCGAGCAGGCGCGCCCCCGTGTAGAGGCCGTCGTCGAAGCCGTACCAGCGATCCTTGAAGAACACGTGGCCGCTCATTTCACCGGCGAGCGGCGCACCCGTCTCGCGCAGCTTCGCCTTCACGAGCGAGTGGCCCGTCTTCCACATCAGCGGCTCGCCGCCCTTCGACTTGATCCACTGCGCGAGGTGGCGCGTGCACTTCACGTCGTAAATGATCTGCGCGCCCGGGTTGCGCGACAGCACCTCTTCCGCGAACAGCATCAGCTGGCGGTCCGGATAGATGATCTGGCCGTCCTTCGTGACGACGCCGAGGCGGTCGCCGTCGCCGTCGAACGCGAAGCCGAGCTCGGCATCGGTGTCCTTCAGCGCCTGGATCACGTCCTGCAGGTTTTCCGGGTGCGCGGGATCGGGGTGGTGGTTCGGGAACGTGCCGTCGATGTCGGTGAAGCGCTCGACGAGTTCGCAGCCGAGCGCCTTGAACAGGCGCGTCGCGAGCGGGCCGGCGACGCCGTTGCCGGCGTCGACGACGAGCTTCAGCGGCCGCGCGAGCTTCACGTCGCCGACGATGCGCGCGATGTACTGATCGGCGACGTCGATCTCCTCATAGGTGCCGCTGCCCGACTCGAAGCGCTCGTCGACAATGCGGCGGTACAGCGCCTGGATCTGCTCGCCGTAGATCGCGGCGCCGCGCAGCACCATCTTGAAGCCGTTGTAGTCGGGCGGGTTGTGGCTGCCCGTGACGACGATGCACGAATCGACGCGGCGCTCGCCGCCCTTCAGCGCCAGCGGCACGTTCGCCGCGAAATAACCGACCGGCGTGGGCACCATCCCGACGTCGACGACGTCGACGCCCGCCGCACGCAGGCCGTCGGCCAGCGCACCGACGAGTTCCGGCCCGGACAGACGGCCGTCGCGCGCGACGACGACCGCGTCGCCGCCCTGTGCACGCACTTCGCTGCCGAATGCCCGGCCGATCCCGCGCGCGGTGTCGACGTCGAGTGTCTTGCCGACCACGCCACGAATGTCATATGCCTTGAAGATGGATTGGGAGATCATCGATTCACTTCTCTCTCAGTTGCGTGCATGGAAAATTGTCAGGCCTGCGTGGCTGCCTCTCGCCGGTGCCGCGCATGATACATGCCTGCCGGCGGAACACGGAGCGGAACGGCTGGAGCGGCCGCGATCCCACTTATAATCGCGGGTTTTGATGACGCGCATGTCGCCCATTTTAATGCCTAGCCGTCCCGCCGCCGCCAACCCGCAGCCTCCGGCCGCCCCCCGCGCGTGCCGCCCCGGCGCATGCTGAAGCGCTTCGGCAACCCGGACGTCGCGAAGGCCGTCGCGAACCTCGTCTGGCTGGGGCTCGAACGGCTCACGCAGATCGGCGTCGCGATCGCGATCAGCGGCCTGCTGGCCCGTTATTTCGGGCCAGATGTGTTCGGCAAATGGCAGTATGCGAATACGCTTCTCCTGGTACTGGCGCCGCTCACCTGGGTGTGCGGCGCGGAAATCCTCGTCCCGACCATCGTCCAGCGCCCGCCCGCCCAGCTCGGCGCGGTGCTCGGCAGCGCGTTCGCGCTGCGCATCGCCGTGTCGGCCGCCGCGCTCGCCGCGACCTGGATTGCGATCGCCGCGGGCGCGTTCGACCCGCTGGTCGGCGCGATGCTCGCGGGCCTGGCGGTCACGATGGTGTTCCGCGAACCGTTCGTCGGCGTGATCAACGCGTGGCTGCAGAGCATGACCTACAGCAAGCCGCAGCTCGTCGCCAGCATGATCACCGCGCTCGCCAAGGCGCTGCTCGTGTGGCTGCTGGTCCGCGCGGCGGCCGGCCCCGCACGCTTCGCGTGGCTGTGGGCGCTCGAGGCCGCCGCAATCGGCTTCGCGCTGCTGCTGTACTACCGGCATCGCAACGGCGGCACGCTCGGCTGGACGCTCGACAAGCCGTTGTTCCGGCACTTTGCGACGGCCGGCACCGTGTTCTGGCTCGGCCTCATCTGCATGTACCTGTTCCTGAAGCTCGACCGCCTGATGCTCGAGCGTCACGTGTCGTTCGCCGATCTCGGCCGCTATTCGGCCGCGCAGCAGCTCAACGAGAACTGGATCACGCTCGCGCTGATGCTCGCGCAGACGATCGCGCCCGCCTTCGTCTACCGCGTGCAGGACGTCGCGCGGCTGCGCCGCAACATCGTCCGGCTGATCGCGATGACGGCCTGCCTGATGACGGCCGGCGCGCTCGTGCTCGACGCGGCCGCCCCGCTGATCGTCGGCAAGGTGTTCGGCCACGGCTACGAGGCATCGGTCGACATCTTCCGCTGGGCCGTCTGGCTGTCCGTGCCGGCCGGCATCGAGGCGATAGGCAATCTTATCGTTCTCAAATATCAAGCAAAATTCGTGTTGCTGTCGAAATGGCTGCTCGCGCTGGCGATCGCCGCGCTCGTCAACCTGTTCGCGATCCCGCGGCTCGGCCTGTACGGCGCGCTCGTCGGGCTGGCGGCCGGCTACCTGGCCGCCGCCGCCGTCAACTTTTATTACATCCGTTTCAAGCTGCGAACATGACGTCCCCTGATTGCCCGCCCCCGCTCGACGACGTGGCCGTGCTGATGCCGGCCTACAACGGGCACGACGACGTCGTCCGGACCCTCGCGTCGTTTCGCGAGGATGCGCCCGTCCACGTGCTGATCGTCGACGATGGCAGCACGCCGCCGATCGTCGCGCCCGACCTGCCGGGCCTGTCGATCGACGTGCTGCGCATGCCGCAGAACGGCGGCATCGAACGCGCGCTCGCGGCCGGCATCGACGCGCTCGCGGCCCGCGGCTTCCGCTATGCGGCACGCATCGATGCCGGCGACCTTTCCGCGCCGCAGCGCCTCGCGAAGGAGCGCGCGTTTCTCGGCGCCCACCTGAACGTGGCCTGCGTCGGCATGTGGACGCAGGTCGTGTCGCGTGCCGGCGAGCCGCGCTTCATGCTGACGCCGCCCGCCGATCCGCGCACGCTGCGCCGCACGCGCTTCCTGCGCTCGCCGCTCGTGCATCCGTCGGTCATGCTGCGCATCGACGCCGTGCGCGAAGTGGGCAACTATCGCGCGAAATACCGTGCGGCCGAGGATCTCGATCTTTTTTTGCGGTTAATGCAACGCTACGATTGCGCGAACCTGCCGGAACTCGGCCTGTATTACGAGCTTAACGAGGGCGGGATCAGCGCGACCAAACGCCGGCGCCAGCTGGTATCGACGCTCACGCTGCTGCTGCGCCACTTCAACGCGCTGAACCCGTACGACTGGGCCGGCCTCGCCAAGAACCTGCTGCATTTCGTGACGCCGTACCGTACGCTGCAGCGGATCAAGCAGACGCTGTTCGCCGCGCGGCCGTCCGCCTGACGCGTTTCCGGCATTTTCGACGCTTTATTTTTTCTTTTTTTCATGTCCGCCACCTCCCCGCTGCGCATTGCGCTCGTCTGCAACACGGCCTGGGCGATCCATACCTATCGCCACGGGCTGATCCGTGCGCTCGTCGCGCGCGGCGCCGAGGTCGTCGTGATCGCGCCGCACGACCGCACGGTGCCCTTGCTCGAGCAGATGGGCTGCCGCTACGTGGCGCTCGCGGTCGCGTCGAAGGGCACGAGCCCGCGCGAGGATCTCGGCACGCTCGCCGCGCTGGCGCGCCATTACCGCGCGCTGAAGCCCGATCTCGTGTTCCATTACACGATCAAGCCGAACATCTACGGCTCGGTTGCCGCGTGGCTCGCGCGCGTGCCGTCGATCGCGGTGACGACGGGCCTCGGCTACGTGTTCATCCAGAAGAGCCGCGCGGCGAGCGTCGCGAAGCGCCTGTACCGGTTCGCGTTCCGCTTCCCGCGCGAAGTGTGGTTCCTGAACCGCGACGATCTCGCGACCTTCACCGACGAGCAGTTGCTCGCGCACCCCGATCGCGCGCGGCTGCTGCACGGCGAAGGCGTCGATCTCGAACAGTTCTCGCCGGTGCCGCTGCCCGCCGGCGACGCCCCCGTCTTCATCCTGATCGGCCGGCTGCTGTGGGACAAGGGCGTGCGCGAATACGTCGAGGCCGCGCGCCTCGTGCGGGCCCGCGTCCCGGACGCGCGCTTCCGGCTGCTCGGGCCGCTCGGCGTCGACAATCCGAGCGCGATCGGCCGCGCGGATGTCGACGCGTGGGTCCGCGAAGGCGTCATCGAATATCTCGGCGAGGCGCACGACGTACGCCCGCACATCGCGGCGGCCGACTGCGTCGTGCTGCCGTCGTATCGCGAAGGCGTGCCGCGCACGCTGATGGAAGCGTCGGCGATGGGCCGCCCGATCGTCGCGACCGACGTGCCGGGCTGCCGCGACGTCGTCGCCGACGGCGAAACCGGCTTCCTGTGCCGCGTGCGCGACAGCGCAAGCCTCGCGGAGCAACTGCTCCGCATGATCGAACTCGGAACGGCCGGACGCGACGCGATGGGCGCACGCGGCCGGCAGAAGGTCACGGCGGAATTCGACGAACAGCAGGTCGTCGAACGCTACCGGCGTACCATCCATTCGTTAACCGGTATCACCCTCTGAAGGAGCGCATCAGCAATGACCGCTAAAGGCACCATCCTCGTCACCGGCGGAGCGGGCTATATCGGCTCGCATACGACCGTCGAGCTGCTCGGCAACGGCTACGACGTCGTGATCGTCGACAACCTCGTCAACAGCAAGTCCGAGTCCGTGCGGCGCATCACGCAGATCACGGGCAAGACGCCCGCGTTCCACCAGGTCGACGTGTGCGACGAAGCCGCGCTCGCGAAGGTGTTCGACGCGCACCCGATCACCGGCACGATTCACTTCGCGGCGCTCAAGGCCGTCGGCGAATCGGTCGAGAAGCCGCTCGAGTACTACCAGAACAACATCGGCGGCCTGCTCGCCGTGCTCAAGGTCATGCGCGAGCGCAACGTCAAGCAGTTCGTGTTCAGCTCGTCCGCGACCGTGTACGGCGTACCCGAGCGCTCGCCGATCGACGAATCGTTCCCGCTGTCCGCGACGAACCCGTACGGCCAGTCGAAGCTGATCGCCGAGCAGATCCTGCGCGATCTCGAAGTCTCGGACCCGACGTGGCGGATCGCCACGCTGCGCTATTTCAACCCGGTCGGCGCACATGCGAGCGGGCTGATCGGCGAGGATCCGGCCGGCATCCCGAACAACCTGATGCCGTATGTCGCGCAGGTCGCGGTCGGCAAGCTGGAAAAGCTGCGCGTGTTCGGCTCCGACTACCCGACGCCGGACGGCACGGGCGTACGCGACTACATCCACGTCGTCGATCTCGCGAAGGGGCACATCGCCGCGCTCGACGCGCTGACGAAGCGCGACGCGAGCTTCGTCGTGAACCTCGGCACCGGCCAGGGCTACAGCGTGCTGGAAGTCGTGCGCGCGTTCGAGAAGGCGTCGGGCCGCCCGGTGCCGTACGAGCTCGTCGCACGCCGCCCGGGCGACATCGGCGAGTGTTACGCGAACCCGCAGGCCGCGGCCGACATCATCGGCTGGCGTGCCGCGCTCGGTATTGAAGAAATGTGTGCCGACCACTGGCGATGGCAGGAGGGGAACCCGCGCGGTTTTGTATAATCCGCTGTCCATTTTTCGAGCGATCCCATGCTCAGCTTCGCGTCCGGCTTCATCGTCTCCCTGCTCGTCACGCTGTTCATCGTGCGCTACGCGCACCTTCACGAGAAATTCTCGATCGACAGCGACCTTGCCGGCGTGCAGAAATTCCACGTGCGGCCCGTGCCGCGGGTCGGGGGCATCGGGATCCTCGCAGGCGTCGTCGCGTCGGCGCTGCTGCTCACGGAACGCTACCCGACGATTACCGGCAGCATTCTCGGCATCGTGGCCTGCGGGATGCCGGCGTTCCTGTCCGGCCTCGTCGAGGACCTGACCAAACGCGTGTCGCCGCGCGCGCGGCTGCTCTGCACGATGGGCGCGGCCGCGCTTGCATTCTGGCTGATGAACATCGCGGTCACGCGCATCAGCGTGCCGCCGCTCGACTTCCTGCTCGGCTACGTCGCCATTTCGGCATTCGTCACCGTGCTCGCGGTCGCGGCGCTCGCGAATGCGATCAACATCATCGACGGCTTCAACGGCCTCGCGTCGATGGTCAGCTTCATGATGTTCGCGTCGCTCGCGTACGTGGCGTTCCAGGTCCGCGACCCGGTCGTGATGTCCGCGTCGATCATCATGATGGGCGCCGTACTCGGCTTCTTCCTGTGGAATTTCCCGGCCGGGCTGATCTTCCTCGGCGACGGCGGCGCGTATTTCATCGGCTTCATGCTCGCGGAACTCGCGATCATGCTCGTGATGCGCAACCGCGAGGTATCGGCGTGGTACCCCGTGCTGCTGTTCATGTATCCGATCTTCGAGACCTGCTTCTCGATCTACCGGAAGAAATTCATCCGCGGCATGTCGCCCGGCATTCCGGACGGCGTGCACCTGCACATGCTCGTGTACAAGCGGCTGATGCGCTGGGCCGTCGGCACGAAGCACGCGCACGACCTGACGCGCCGCAATTCGCTGACGTCGCCGTACCTGTGGCTGCTGTGCCTCGTCGCGGTGATCCCGGCGACGCTGTTCTGGCGGCACACCGTGCACCTGTTCGTGTTCGTCGTGCTGTTCGCGCTGACCTACGTGTGGCTGTACATCAGCATCGTGCGGTTCCGCGCGCCGCGGTGGATGGTGGTGCGCAAGCACCGGCACAGCCGCTGAACGCCCGGGCCGCTCACGGCCCGGCATGAAAAAAGCGCCCCGCGGGGCGCTTTTCTTTTGGGCGAAACGGCGGCCGCGGGTGGCCGCGCCGCCGCGGCACGGCCGTCAGCGGTTCGACGCGACCCGCACGCTCTTCAGGGCCGGCACGGTGGCCGTCTGATACTCGGGCACCCAGCGCCGCAGGTCGCGCCGCACTTCGTCGTCAGGCAGCACGCGATGCTGCATCAGCCACGGCAGCAGCTCGTCGAGGAAATTGTCCGGCGTTTCGCGCGCACGTGCGATCCGCAGCTTCGGATGCGGCGTGCGCGTCGTCGCCTCGTCGTCCGCGAGCAATTCCTCGTAGAGCTTCTCGCCCGGCCGCAGCCCGGTGAACTCGATGCGGATCTGTTCTTCCGAGAAACCGTACAGGCGGATCAGGTCGCACGCGAGATCGACGATCTTCACCGGTTCGCCCATGTCGAGAATGAAGATCTCGCCGCCATGCCCCATGCTCGATGCCTGCAGCACGAGCTGCGACGCTTCCGGGATCGTCATGAAGAAGCGCGTGATCTCCGGGTGCGTGACCGTCACCGGGCCGCCCTTCGCGATCTGCTGCTGGAACTTCGGAATCACGCTGCCGGCGCTGCCGAGCACGTTGCCGAAGCGCACCGTCTCGAACTGCGTGCGCCCGCTCGTCTGCTGCAACGCCTGGCAGGCCATTTCGGCCAGGCGCTTGCTCGCGCCCATCACGTTGGTCGGATTGACGGCCTTGTCGGTCGAGATCAGCACGAAGTGACGCACGTCGTGGCGGATCGCCGCACGGGCCACGCGATAGGTGCCGAGCACGTTGTTGCGCAGCGCCTGCCACGCGTTGTGCTCCTCCATCAGCGGCACGTGCTTGTAGGCGGCCGCGTGGAACACGATGTGCGGTGCGTGACGCGACATCACCTGGTCGAGCAGCAGCGAATCCTTCGCATCGCCGATGATCGGCAGGACCGGCAGATCGGGGAAGCGCTCGCGCAGCTCCTCGGTCAGCCGGTACATCGCGTATTCGGACAGGTCGAACGCGACGAGTTGCGCCGGCGCGAAGCGCAGGATCTGCCGGCACAGCTCGGAGCCGATCGAGCCACCCGCGCCCGTCACCATCACGACACGGCCGCGCAGCAGCGCCTCGACGTGCGGCGTGTCGATCGTCACGGCGTCGCGGCCGAGCAGATCCTCGAGATCGATGTTCCGCACCTGCGACAGGAAGCCCTGCCCCGGCATCAGCGCGGTCAGCGAAGGCAGCACCATCGCCTTCACGCCGGCCCGCACGCACAGCGTCGCGACGCGGCGCTGCACCTCGACCGACGCCGACGGAATCGCGATGATCGCGTATTCGACCTTCATCGCGTCGGTCCAGTGCTTGAGGTCGTTGAACGAGCCCAGCACCTTGTAACCGTAGACCTCCCGGCCCTGCTTGGTGACGTCGTCATCGAGCAGACCGACGAGACGCCACTCGCCGGAGCGCGACAGTTCGCGCGCGAGGCTCGCGCCGGCCGTGCCCGCGCCGAGCACCAGCACCGGCTTGCCCTTCCCGACGAGCCCGCCGTACAGGTAATACTCCTTGGTCGCGCGATACAGCGCGCGCGCGCCGCCCATCGCCAGGAACAGCATCAGCGGCGACACGAGCAGCACCGAGCGCGGAATGATCGGCACCGGCTGGAACATTACCGCGCCGATCATCACGATCACGCCGCCGCCGCCCACTGCCTTCGCAATGCGCATCAGGTCGGGCAGGCTCGCAAACACCCACAGCCCGCGATACAGGCCGAACACGTGGAACATCAGCGCGTACACGGGCAGCACCCACGTCAGCGCCATCAGCGCGCCGCCGAGGAAATCGGGCGGAACGCTACCGTTGAAGCGGACGAGATAGGCGAACAGCCAGGCGGCAAGTACCGCCAGCAGGTCGAACAGGAAAGCACTCAGTGACAGCCAAGATGCTTTGGATCGCAACATCGGCGGGAGACCTCAAGATTTGTTTTCGGTGACCGTACCGACCCGGCGCCAGCGCGCGTCGATCGCGCAGCCAATACACGCCAGCACGCCATACCAGGCGGCCAACAGCCCCCACTGCTGCATGGCCGGGCGGTCCAATGCCCACAGGCCTGTGATTATGCCCGCGAGCATCACGAGGTACCAGTAAATGGCGGTGCGCCGATGGCCCGTGCCGGAGCGCACCATTCGCTGATAGTAATGCTCCCGGTGCGCCTGCCAGAACTTTTCCCCGCGTAACAAACGTCTCGCAAGTGTTACAGATGCATCGGCAATAAAGGGCGAGAACACCATCGCCGGAAACCAGATCGGCCAGACCCCGCCGCGCCAGCCCCAGTAGCCGAGCGCGCCCGCCATGAACCCGAGCGGAATCGAGCCCGCGTCGCCGAGAAACAGCTTCGCCGGATGGAAATTCAGCAGCAGAAAGCCGAACGCGGCGCCCGCAATCGCCGCGCCGCCCACGACGAGATCCGGCGCCGGCTGCGCACCGGCCAGCGCGGCGGCCGCATAGGCGCCGAAGCCGAACAGCGCCATGCCGCCGGCGAGACCGTCCGCGCCGTCCATGAAGTTGTACAGATTGGTCAGCCAGATCATCCCGAAACCGACGCCGGCAAGGAGCCACCACGGCGCGGCGGCCGGATAGACGGCGATCAGCGCGACGACCGCGGCAAGGTGCGCGGCGAACCGGACCCGCGCCGGCAACCCGCGCCGGTCGTCGAGCTGCGACAGCGCGGCCAGCCCGGCGGCGGCCACCGCCACCAGCCACATCGACGGCGCAAGCCACAGGATCGCGATCACGGACACGGGCACGATGCCCCAGCCGCCGACGCGCGGGGTCGGCAGCGTATGCAGCGAACGGTCGTTCGGAATATCGGTCGCGAGTCGCCAGGCCAGCCCCGTGGCGAGCAGCGTCCGCAGAATGAGCGTCGAGGCGACGGCGGCGGCCAGAGCCACTCCGGTCGCCGTGAGCCACGTGGTAATCGCGGGATGCATATTGTCTATTTCTGTCTGTCGCGCGAACGATACCACGCGGCGGTCGCTTCGAGGCCCTGCCGCGTCGTATGGGGCGGTTGCCAGTCCAGCACGCGCTTCATGCGGCCGGCATCGAGCTGCAGGCTGCCGGTCAGGCGCTCGACGGCGGCGCTGCGGCCGGTCAGCCTGCCGAGTGCGCGCAGCAGCGCGACGGGTACCGGGAACAGCCGCGCCGGCCGGCCGAGCGCATCACCGACCATCCGCAGCAATCCGGCGACCGACGGCGCATCGTCGTCGGCGACATGAAAGCACTCGCCCGCGGCCCGCGGGTCGATCGCGCAGCGCAGCAGCGCGTCCGCGAGATTGTCGACGTAGACGAGGCTGCGACGCGCCGCTATTGCACCCAGCGGGAGCGGCAGCCCTCGCGACACCGCATCCATCATCCGCAGGAAGTTCGCGCGCACGCCGGGACCGTAGACGAGCGGCGGACGGACGACGACCACGTCGATACCCGCGCGCAACCCGAATTGCGCGAGCGCCTGTTCCGCGCGCCATTTCGAACGCCCATAGGGATCCAGCGGCGCAGGCACGGCGTCTTCCGCGAGCGGCACGCCGCGATCGCCCTCGCCGACCGCCTTGATGCTGCTGGCGAACACGAAGCGGCGGGCGCCGTGCGCGCGCGCCGCCTCGGCCACGCGCAGCGTCCCCGCAACGTTGGTCGCCTCGAATGCGGCATCCGGATCGGGCGACTCGTCGCGCATCACGTGAACGCGCGCAGCCAGGTGAATCACGCAGTCGGCTTCGAGATCGGCCGGCCACGCGTCGACCAGCCCGGCGAAATCCGGTGCATCGTGCACCCATTCGCGAACCCCGTCGACGCACCCGCCGGGACGGCGCACCAGCGCCGTGACCGTATGGCCCGCCGCGAGCGCCAGCCGGCAGACCGCGCGGCCGACGAAGCCGTTCGCGCCCGTCACGACGAGGCGGGTCACCAGAGCCTCCAGCCGAAGCGGTTGTAGAACTTGAACGCCGACGCCGCGAACATGCGGATGTGCGCGGACCCCTTGCGGGACGCGCCGCCGCCGTGGTGGATCACGCGCGCCAGCGGCACGTAGACGGTGCGCGCGCACTGGCCGGTCCGCAAGCTGAGGTCGTAATCCTCGAAGTACAGGAAATAGCGCGGATCGAAGCCCTGCAGGCGCGCGAGCACGTCGGTACGGAACAGCATGAAACAGCCGCTGACGATCGGCGGATCCCACACGACATCCGTTTCGTTGATGCGGTCGCGCATCTCGTAGCGGGCCAGCCGACGCTCGAACGGCGGGCGCAGGGCCGACGGCAGGAAGCCCCTGACCAGGAGATCCACCAGCGCCGGATAGCGGCGGCACAGATACTGGATCCGGCCCGAATCGTCGCCGATGCGCGGCGTCAGCAGGCCAGCTTCGGGATGCGTATCGAGAAACTCGAGTGCCTGCGCGAGCGCATCCTGCTCGAGGTCGATATCGGGGTTCAGGATCAGGTGATAACGGCTGCGCGCCGCTTCGATCGCGAGGTTGTGCCCGCGTCCGTAGCCGACGTTGCCGTGACCCGACAGCACGCCGTACCCGATGCCGGCCTGCTCGAACGCGGCGCGCTCCGCCGCGAGGTCCGGCAAGCCGCCGTTATCGACCACGCACACGCTGATCGCGCTGCCGCCGCGCACGGCCTGAAGGCGCGCACATGCCGCGCGGAGACTGGAGAACGTGCGCGCGAGAAGCGCCTCGTCCGGGTGGTACGTCACGATGGAAATCGACAGGACTTCGTCGACGGAATGCGGAGAGCGAAAGGATGCTTGCGGATGAGATGTCACGTGCTGACTATCGTTAACATTTGGCGCGAGGGGAATCCGCGAGTGTGCGCAGCCATGCCTGCACACGCAACCGGGATTGCCATTTGTAGCAATTATGCCGTGGCGGCGGGCGCCACGGGCATCCCGGCGGGAAAAAGGGCCGCAAGACAGGGGCTCGTTGCCCCGCTCCGGCCGGCGCCGCGCGGCGCCGAAACGCCAAATGCTTCTGTATATAATGCGTCACCTCGATACGCATCCCGCCAGCTGCACCCTATGTTTGATATTTCGGTGATTCTCAACGCTCACAATGAGGGCGGCATCATCAACCGGACGCTCCGGTCCCTGGCTGAAGCGTCAGACTTCGCAAGAGCCCGCGGTATCACCCTGGAAATTGTCGTCGTCCTCGATAACCCGAACGAAGCGACCCGCTCCGTCATCGCATCGGCTGACCTCTCCAGTTTCGACGGAGTCCAGACGATCGAGGTGTCGAACCGCTCGCTGGGTCTGAGCAGAAACTCCGGTTGCGAGATCGCGCAAGGCGAGTATTTCGCCACGGCCGATGCCGACGATCTCGTCTCGTTCAACTTCTTCGTCGAAGCACTGGCTGCGGCCAAGCGCTACGGCAACGATGCGCTGCTGTTCCCGCAGTACCTGATCGCATTCGGTTCGATGTACTTCATTACCGAATACGGCGAAGCGGACCTGATGCCGTTCCTGCTGGCGGACATCCATCCGTACGTGTCGCGCGTGTTCTTCCATCGCTCGACGTTCGAGCGCCTCAAGTACGTTCACTGCGACACGCAACGCGGCCACGCATTCGAGGACTGGCACTTCAATGCGAGCGCGATCGCGCTCGGGATGAAGGCGCACTACATCCCCGACTCCGTGCTTTACTATCGCCAGCGCCAGCAGAGCATCATGGCGGCCGCGCGCAACCAGAGCGTCGAGCTCGAAACACCGGATACCGACCTGTTCGACCCGGCCGTTTACCTGCGCGTGTTCGCGGACGACTATCGCGCGTATCGCGCCGGCGAACGCATGCTGCCGCCGTGGTACGACGTCAAGCAGAAGTTCCTCGGCAGCCGGCTGCTGTCCGACATGACCGAGGCAGCCAACCGGATCGACCCGGCCGTCGACACGCTGTCGCTGCGGCACGGCAGCCAGACGAGCGCGATGTGGTCGACGCCCGAGCCGTCCGCGGTCTACTACGAGATGTGCGAGGCCATTCGCGACGCCGGCCCGATCACGGACGTGTTCCTGATCCCGTTCCTGCCCGCCGGCGGCGCGGAGCGCTACATCCTCGACGTGATGAACGGCCTGCTGGCATGCGGCGCGTCGAAGCGCATCCTCGTGCTGTCCGGCGAGCCGATGGAGAAGCACGCGTGGCTGTCGCGGCTGCCCGACGCGGCGATCTTCGTCGACATCGCGGTGCTCGGCCAGAAGCTCGACGACCGCCAGCGCGATCGCATCACCGCGCGCCTGATTCGCGCCGCGGCACCCGATGCCCGGCTGCACGTTCGCGCATGCGTGTTTTCCCACCGCATGCTGAGCCGTCATTTCGCGCAGTTCAGCGGGCGTGACGTCACGTACTACCGGTTCTGCGACACGCGCGTCTACGAAAACGACGTATCGATCATCTCCGGCGGCGCAGTCGAGTTCCTGACGAACAACATCCAGCACATCACGCGAATCGTCACCGACAACGGCCAAACGGTCGTCGACGACGAATTCATCTTCGGCGCCAGCGCGTCCCGCTGGAACAACCTTCCCGCGCTGCTGCACGGCGTCAAGGAACCGACGCTCCACGCGACGCCGCGCCGCCGCCTGCTGTGGGCATCGCGGCTGGATGGCCAGAAGCGGCCGCAACTGGCCGTCGCGCTGTCGAAGTACTTCGCGCAGAGCGGCACCGGCATCACGCTCGACCTGTACGGCGGCATTACGCCGGGGTTCGAAGTCGACCTGGCCGGCGCGAGCTACAAGGGGCCGTTTTCGGCGTTCGCGGATCTTCCGCTGCACGAGTACGACGCGCTCGTCTATACGTCGTGGTTCGACGGATTGCCGAACGTCATTCTCGAAGCGATGGGCTCGGGGCTCCCGGTCATCGCGCCGAACATCGGCGGTATCGGCGAAGCCGTGCTCGACGGCGAGACCGGCCTCCTCATCGAGGCATCGAACGACCTCGACGAAGCCGTCGACGCGTATCGCGAAGCCATCGAGCGCCTGTACGCCCAACCCGGTCTGCTCGGCGCGCTGTCGAAGCGCGCGTCCGACTACGTTCACGACAAGCACGGCGACGCACAGTACGTCGCGAACATTCAGCGGATATTCGGTATGAATGCCTCCCATCAAGAGTCCCACCCGCCTGCCCAGGCGCCTGCCGGCCAAGCCGCGTCATCCGCGGAAAACCAGGAAGAACTGCGTCGCCTGAGGCGCGAGCTCGCGGACGCACGCGCAAAGCTGCTCGTCCACGCTCGCGAAGCCGACGTCCTCCGCAGCGAGTCGGTCGAACTGCGGCAATACGCGAACCAGTGGGTCGCGTTTCAGCGCGCGCGCATTTTCATCGTCTATCGCGCGTATCTGCGCCTGCACCGGATTCCGGTGCTGGGCCCGCTGCTGCGGGCAATCATGCGGCCGTTCACGTGGAAGTAACCACGGCCCGGCACCGCGCCGGGCAAACCGTCAGACCGGGCGCGCGTGCAACGCGCGCGCCCTGCTCCGGTCAGTCGTGCGGCGCCTGCCCGTGCGCCACCATCACGCCGGGCTCCACATACCCGAGCAGGCCCGCATAGGTTTCGGCGCTCGTCCACACGATGCGGTCGAAATACGAATTGAACTCCCGCAGGAAATTGAGCACCGGCGGCGGCGCATCCGCCGTGACGACCATCTCGCATCGCTGCCCCTGCCGCCACGCTTCCTTCAGTTGCGCGATCGACGGCATCGACTTCGCGTCGCTCGAAAAATGCGTGACCGGCCCGGTTCGGTCGCGTCCGTCGCAAAGCCACCTGCCGGCAAACTGCCGCCGGACGATATTGGTTCGCCTGAACTGACCGACGCTATCCGATGACGTGACGGAGCGTGTATGGATCCGGTGCCGATAGAGCGGCTCGTGGAGGTAATGGAAGCTGCCGAACTCCGCGATCTTCAGCGCCAGCTCCCAGTCCTGGATGCCGGAATAGGCATCGACCGACCCGCCGGACTGCAGATACGCACGGCGCCGGATCACCTTCAGATGCGATGCGACCATGCCGTCGAGCAGGTCGTCCTTGATGCTCGCATCGTTCCTGAACGCAATGGCCGGATAGCCGCCGTAGTCCGCGCGCCGGATCTCGTCACCGCTTTCGTCGATGTCGAACCGGTCGGTGAACAGGTAGTCGCATGGCTGCCCCTGCGTCAATACCCGGGCGACTCGGGACAGCGCGCCGGGCGCCAGCGCGTCGTCGCAATCGACGAACGCGACGTATTCCCCGGCCGCCTGTTCGACCGCTTCGTTCTGCGTGCGCGAAATGCCCTTGTTTTCGCTGTTGAGGACGATCCGCACGTTCGGGTGAGTGCCCTGCAGCGCACGCAGCAGCGCGGTCGTGCGCGCATCGGGAGAACAGTCGTCGACGCAGATGATCTCGAATGCGACGCCCTGCTGTTCGATCACGGACAGCAGGCAGCCGTCGATGTAGTCGAAGTGGTTGTATGCCGGGATCACGACGCTGATCAGCGGTGCCGCCGACGTCGGCATCTTCGCGATGGCGGCCTGCAGTCGGGCAAGCTTCTGCGCGTGCAGATCGGCGGGAGCGGCCGGCGACGCGGCGGCCCCCGATCCGGTTGCATGCGCGTGGCCGCGCAACTGCGCGATTTCCTCGACGTACGCCGGATGCTTCCGATAGAAATTCTCGAACCAGTCGACCGCCGATTCGAAGAACGCCGGTTCGCGCGCAGACACCATCGCGTCGATCTTGGCGGCTGCATGCAGCCAGCTCTTGCCCATCTTCACGTACGACCGGCGCATGCTTTGCGCATGCTGCCGGTAAATCGCATTGTGCGCGTTGAGGTAGGCCATGCGTGCGCCGCGCGCACTCAGGCCGCACCAGAACAGCCAGTCTTCCTTCGCGCGCGCGGACGTGTCGAACGGCGCGTCCATCAGCACGGTCCGGCGAAACAGCGCGCAGTGAATCGGAATCGCGAAGCCGCGCTCCCATTTGTACAGAAAATCGGACAGGCCGAGCGCCGAGTGCGCGATCGCTTCGTCGTTCTTCGAAAAGACCGAGCGGGTGTCGTCGCACAACAGGAAGTTGGACACCGATACGTCGAGCGCATTCGCCACCTGGAAATGCGCCACCTGCAGGTCGAGCTTCGGCGGAACGATGAGGTCGTCCGCATCCAGCAACTGCACGAATTCGCCGGTCGCGGCCGCGATCCCCGTGTTGCGCGCGCCCGAAAGCCCCGCATTCTGCTGCGCAATCACCCGCACCGCGGGCGACAGCGCTTGCGCCGCACGCAGATGGATATCGGTCCGGGGGGCCGTGCTGCCGTCGTCGACGACGATGATTTCCAGCGGCCCGCGATACGCGTCGAGGACCGACGAAATCGACTCGTTCAGATACTGCGCCTGATTGAAACAGGGGATTACCACCGATACGAGCGGCAACGACGGATCACGCGAGTCGTCAACGCCCGACTCTTTCCGGTCAGCTCCCATAACCTTCCAACTCCTTGACATGCTCGACGAACCGCTGCCACGTATGGCGCCCGTCGATCAGCTCGACGAGCGCGCGGGCGCGCGCTTCGGCTTCCTGCGAATTCGAAATGACGGACTCCATCGCCGCGCGATAATCCGCAACCTCCGGCTTCTCGGACAGCGGATATCCGGTCGAATCCGATATCAGCTCGCCCACACCGCCCACCGTCGGCGCGATGACCGGCACACCCAGCGTCCCGATCTCGAGCAGGATGTTCGGCATGCCTTCCCACTTCGACGTGAAGATGAAGCCCGTGTACGCACGTTCGCGCACGAGTTCTTCCGGGGACGTGAACGGCCCCATCAGATGCAGATTCGCGAGATCGGGCAGCTGCTCGCTGACGTTCACGACCGCCTGGCCATAGACGTAGAAGTCGATGTGCGGGCATGCCTGCACGAGCGCCAGCAGCAGGTCGACACGCTTCTCCTTGTCGAGCCGCCCGGCCCACAGAAATGCCGGGCGCTGCCCCGCCAGATCCTGCCCGCGGCTCGCGATACGCGCGAGCGCCCGGGCCTTCCATCCGTCGGTCGCCATCCGGCTGGGGTTGTACACCGCATGCAGCTTGTCGCCCTGCTGCCCGAGGTTGTATTCGGCGCGCGCATCGGTCACAAAGCGCTGGTTGTCGGACAGCAGCGCGGTCAGCGCCGGCAGCCCCGGCTGCAGGAAATAGGCCGCGTAGCCAATCTTGCTCTTGCCGTCCTCCGCGAACTGGAACGCAAAAATGCTGGCGAACAGGCGCGTGACTTCCTTGAGCCGGCCCCCCTGCGAGATGACCGCGTTCCACGCGACTTCGCTGTTGATGTTGTGGAACACGGCGGGCCGGATCGCCAGCAGCATGTCGTACAGGAGCGCCTGCTTCAGCGCGTACGAATCGTCGCCCGTGAAATCGCGCAGGACGACCACATGCACGCCTTCGATCCGCGCGACGCGCTCGTCGACCAGGTCGCGATCGGCGACGACGATCAGGATCTGCCGATCGGGATGGATCTCGCGCAACGCTTTCGAGAAATTGAGCGCGACGTTCTCCGCGCCGCCCGTTCCGAGGAACGGCACTGCAATGACATGGCTGACGTTACGCACGCCCCGCTGCGCGAGATCGAGCAGCAGGTGCTGCAGGCGCGACTCGCGCGCATGGTCGAGCAACTTTTCGCGCCGGACCGCCGAGCGCAACGCCTGACGAATCGACTTGCCCTGACGCAACGACGTGATAACCGGCGAAATGGCCTTGCGAACGCGCCACTTCGCCTCCTGGCTCACCGGCAGGCGATGGTAGACGCGTTGGGCAAAGTACAGAAGATGCTGGTATCGCGGCATGGTTAGATATCTTGAATCATTCGCTGGTGCACGGGCTATCGGCTCAGGCGCCGGTACAGATTATCCGCCTTGCCCCAGATGGTGCCCCTGACACGATCGAGTTCCGTCTGCGCGTCGGCCAGGCTGGCGGCTAGCCGCCCTTCCCGCTCGGCCGCGGCGCGCAACTCGGCCCTCGCGTGTTCGAGTTCCGCGGCGACGCGCTCGCGCTCGGTACGCGCCTGATCCAGTTCGGCAAGCGCGCGGTCGCGTTCGACGCGAATCAGCAGTTGAAACGTCGCGGCGTCGCCGGACGCCTGCGCGTCCACCGCGGGCGCCGAACCCGCGTACTCGCCCTCCGGCCTCGACAGCCGCTCGCGAACCGCGGCAAACGTCTGCGGCGACCAGCCGGATGCGAGTCTCGTCACGAACGCGGTCAGTTCGGCATTGAAGAACAGATGCGGCGGAATCCTGAACGTGTCCTCGTGACGGTCGTACACGCGCAGCATCTCGATCAGCTCGAGAAACCGCCGCCAGTCGCCGTCGATTTCGAAGAAGCGGCCGACGAACGACTCCATGCTCTTGCGGAGCAGGTCGAAGCGCCCGATCCGCTCGAGGTACGGATGCACGACACCGCCGGAGATGTCCGCATACTCCCACATCAGCGCATCGCGATTGCGATGCGTGATGTTGCCGCCGTGCGCACGATACAGCAGGAGCGCGTCCTTCATCACATGGAACCGCGCGCCGCCGGCGAGCGAACGCAGCCAGAAATCCCAGTCCGGCGAGTAAGTCAGATCCTCCCGGAACAAGCCGATACGGTCGTGCGTGGACTTCCTGACCAGCACGGTCGAATGGCACAGGTGGTTCTCCCACACCCAGCTGTCGGGTGCATTCAGGTCGAGATCCTGATTGAACCACGGCGCATAAAAGCACTTGTCGGCATCGACCGGCTGGCTCGATGCATCGATCTCCGCCATGAAGCTGCCGCAGATGTCGACGTCCGGATGTGCATCCAGGAACGCCACCTGCGCCGCCAGCTTTTCGGGCACGAACACGTCGTCGGAATCCAGGCTCGCGATGAATTCGCCGGACGCGAGACGCAGCGCCGTGTTGTACGCCGCGCACGCGCCCTGGTTCCGCTCCTGGCGCACCGCGCGAATCCGCGGGTCGTCGAACTGCTGGATGACCTCCCAGGAATCGTCGGTCGAACAGTCGTCGACAATGATCAGTTCCCATGACGCGTACGTCTGGGACAGCACCGACCGAATCGTCTCCCCGATGAATCTGCCGTAGTTGTAAGACGTCGTGAGAACGCTGACACGCGGCCGCGATTCCCCGGTCGAATAATTATTGTTTGCCATTGCAGATGTATTGAATGATGTCGACGATGCGATTCGCCCCGTCTTCCCCAAGCTCGCCGTATAACGGCAACGCCAGCACTTCGCGGGACACGCGCGTCGCAACCGGCAGGCGACCCGGATCAGCGCTCGGCAGCGCGCGGTAGCAATTGTGCTCGCTGCAAAGCGGGTAGAAATAGCGCCGCGAAAACACGTTGAACTGCTTCAGCGTGTCGTACAACTGGTCGCGCGACACGCCGCATGCCTGCGGGTTCACGCGCACGATGAAATACTGCATGCTGTGGCCGACGTTCGGCGGCAGCCGGAAGCACGTGATGCCGGGAATCTCGTCCAGGCGGCTCAGGTAAACCTGCGCCACGCGTTGCCGCGCGGCATGCTCCGCATCGTAATGGGCGAGATTGACGAGGCCCAGTGCCGCCTGCACTTCGTTCATCTTGCCGTTGGTGCCCGGCATGATGACTTCGGTTTCGTTCAAGATGCCGAAATTCTTCAGCAGATCGACACGCCGCTTCATCGCTTCGTCCGCCATCGCCAGCCCGCCGCCCTCGGCCGAATGAAACAGCTTCGTCGCATGGAAGCTGTACATCGTCGCGTCGCCGAACTCGGCCACCGGCTTGCCGTCGATTTCCGTGCCGAACGCGTGCGCGCCGTCGTAGAGCACCTTGACGCCGTACTGCTCGCGAATGCGCTCGAACGCCTTCACGTCGCACGGCATCCCGTAGACGTGCACGCCGAGCACGCCCGTCGTGCGCGGCGTGATCAGCGCTTCGGCCACGGCCGGATCGATGGTCAGCGTGTCCTCGTCGATGTCGCAGAACACCGGCGTCACGTTGTTCCAGTGCAGCACATGCGGCGTCGCGGGAAACGTGAACGGCGTCGTGATGACTTCACCGGCGAGCCGCAGCGCCTGGCAGGCGACGAGCAGCGCGCTCGTCCCGTTGTTGAACAGCGAGAAATGCCGGGCGCCGAGCCGCTTCGCGAGCGCGGCTTCCAGCGCGACGTGCTTCGCCCCGCCGTTCGTCAGCCACGCGCTGTCCCAGATGTCTTCCAGCTGCGACGTGAACTCGCCGAGCGGCGGCAACATCGGTCTCGTCACATAGATCGGATTGGCGAAACCATCCGGCTTTTGTCTCATAGGGCGCTCCTGATTGATTCCTCGTGCGGATCCGCACGCCGGCCCCGGCGCCGGATCCACTGCCGGCCAACGCTGCGTCAGGCCACCGTCTTCGACAACAGCCGCGTCTGGACCTTGTTGTCGAAATGCACGGCGCCATACAGCGGCAGGTAGGTGCCGCGCGAGACGTTGAACTGCACGGCGATCGGCACATGATCGCACGTGTCGACCTGGCCGATGCTCAGGTCCGTCGGCACCGACGTCGCCGCGCTGATGCTGTAATCGCCGCCGCGCAGCGACACCTTGAACGTCCAGTCGACCACGTGAACTTCGCCCGCGTGCAGGTCGTACAAATGCGCATGCTCGAGACCGGTGTCCGAGTACGCGATATCGAAGCCGTTCTTGTCGCGCAGGTGATAGCCGAACGCGAGCAGCGGCAAATCTTCCTCGATGCTCACGACCATGCGCAGCGTCACGGTGTCGCCGTACGTGACCTGGCGCGTCGCGCGGCCCTGTTCGTTCAGCAACTGCACGTTGACGAAGCTCGCGCGGCCGTTGCGGATCCGCTGGAACGCCGCCTGCTTCTGGAACTCGTCCGCACCGTCGTTGAGGCCGGCGTCGAGTTCGGCGATCTGCGCCGCCGGCGCATCGGCGTCCTCGATCACGTGCTGCTTCTTGCGGACGTAGGACGAGTAATACGATTCGATCACATGGTCCGTCGAGCCGACGGCCAGCATGTTGCCGTGATCGAGCAGGATCGCGCGGTTGCACAGCGCCTTCACCGAGCCCGGATCGTGGCTGACGAACAGCAGCGTCGTGCCGCGATCCATCAGCTTCTTCATCACGGCCATGCACTTTGCCTGGAACAACGCGTCGCCGACCGACAGTGCTTCATCGACGATCAGGATGTCCGGATTGACGTGGATCGCGACCGAGAATGCCAGGCGCACGTACATGCCCGACGAATAGGTCTTCAACGGCTGGTTGACGAAATCGCCGATCTCGGAGAATTCGACGATCGCCGGATACTTCTCTTCCAGCTCCTCTTCGCTCATCCCGAGAATCTGGCCGTACAGCATCACGTTCTCGCGGCCGGTGAATTCGGGGTTGAAGCCCGACCCGAGTTCGAGCAGCGCGGCGACCTTGCCGTTCGTTTCGACGTGGCCGGCGCTCGGCGAGAGCGTCCCCGAGATCACCTGCAGCAGCGTGGATTTTCCGGAGCCGTTGTGACCGACGATCCCGATCGTCTCGCCACGTGCGATGTCGAACGAGATGTCGCGCAGCGCCCAGAATTCCCGGTAGTACTGCTTGCGGGCGCCGAACAGCATCTGCAACAGGCGCGCGCGCGGGCTATCGTAAATATGAAAGACCTTGCTCAGGTCCTTCACGCTGACTGCGAGATCAGAGGACATCTGCGAATCCTTTCCTCGTGCGATTAAACCATTGGTAGCCCAGCGCCGCGACGACAACACTGACGACCATCATCAACAACACACCGGTCCAGCTCGGCACGGTCCCAAAGATGACGACGTTGCGGCTTTGCTCGATGACGAACGCGAGCGGATTCATCCCGACGATACGCTGGTAATGGGCCGGCAACGAGCTCACCGGGTAGAACACCGGCGTCAGGAACATCAGCACCGTCGTCACGAGCCCGATCGACTGGCCGATGTCCTGGATGAACACGCCCAGCGACGCCAGGAACCAGCAGACGCCGAGGGTAAACAGGATGAACGGCACCACGATCAGCGGGAAATACACGATCGTCGCGTGCACGGGGAAACCCAGCACGAGCATCGCGAGCACCAGCACGCAGAAGCTGATCCCGGCATGGAACAACGCGACGAGCAACGCGACGACCGGCAGCACCTCGAGCGGGAACACGACCTTCTTCACGTAGTTCGCGTTACTGATGATGAGCGACGGCGCACGGTTCACGGCTTCCGAGAACACCTGGAACATGATCATCCCGACGAACAGCACGACGGCGAATTCGGTCTTCGAATCGGATCCGGTATTCCAGCGCGCCTTGAAGATCACGCTGAACACGAACGTGTAGACGGTCAGCAACAGCAGCGGGTTGAAGAACGACCACAGCAGGCCGAGCACCGAGCCGCGATAGCGGCCGACCACTTCGCGGCGCGCCATTTGGAGGATCAGGCGGCGATGCCGCCAGATGGGGAGTGATGGTTGAATGAGTTCCCGCATGACAATCTCTGGCTAGGTCATGCCGCACGCACGACGCGGCATGAATTGGGATGTGCGCCGCCCGGGCCGGGCGGCATCAGGCATCGAACAGTTCCGCGAGGACGAGCGCAAGCCCGTCCGACCACTGCGGCCGATGCAATCCGAAACGCTCGTCGAACCGCGTGTTGTCGAGCACCGAAAAGGCCGGACGCGCGGTCTTCGCCGGATAGTCGGCCGCGGGGATCGGCGTCACCTCGCGGATCGACAGGTCGACCTGCGGGGACAGGCGTCTGGCGCCGGCGAAAATGGCTTCGGCAAACGCGTGCCACGTCGTCTCGCCCTGCGCCGTCATGTGATACAGGCCGCTCGCGAACGATCCCGCCCGCCGCTCGGCAAGCGCTTTCGCCGCCGCGTGCGCGGTCAGGTCGGCAATCATGCGCGCGCTCGTCGGCGCGCCGAACTGGTCGCTGACGACGGACAGCGTCTCGCGACTCGCGCCGAGCCGGAGCATCGTGCGCAGAAAATTCTGCCCGCGCGACGCATACACCCACGACGTGCGGAACACGAGCCAGTCGCCGCCGGCTGCGGCGATCGCCTGTTCCCCGGCCAGCTTGCTCGCGCCGTAGACGTTCAGCGGGCACACGGCGTCGCTTTCGGCATACGGCGTCCGCTTGCTTCCGTCGAACACATAGTCGGTCGAGAAATGGATCAGCAATGCGCCGCGCTTGCGGGCGGCCTGCGCGAGCACGGCCACCGCGTCGCGATTGATCGCGAACGCAGCGTCGGGCTCGTCCTCGGCGCGATCCACCGCCGTATAGGCGGCCGCGTTGACCACGAGATCGGGCGCGAGCGCGTCGACATACGCGCCGACGGCAGCCGCGTCGCCGAGATCGACGGCGTGACGCGTCGCGGCGACCACCTCACCCAGCGGCTGCAGCGCGCGGACGAGCTCCCACCCGACCTGCCCGTTCGCCCCCGTCACGAGAATCTTCATGCGTAGGTCTCCAGATCCGCCAGCACGGTGCCGGCGAGATCCTTCGGCGCGACCACCGGATCGCCGTCGAGCGGCCAGTCGATGCCGACCTGCGCATCGTTCCACAGCAGCACGCGCTCGAATTCGGGATACCAGAAATCGGTCGTCTTGTACTGGAACGTCGCCGTCTCGGACATCACCAGGAAGCCGTGCGCAAATCCGGCGGGCACCCACATCTGCAGGTGGTTTTCCGCCGACAGCACGCTGCCGACCCATTTGCCGAAGGTCGGCGACGAACGGCGCAGATCGACGGCGACGTCGAACACGTCGCCTTCGACGACGCGGACCAGCTTGCCCTGCGCATGGCTGATCTGATAGTGCATCCCGCGCAGCACCGATTTGCCCGAGCGCGACTCGTTGTCCTGAACGAACTCGACATCCGCAACCTGCTCACGGAATTCCCGCTGATTGAAGCTCTCGAAGAAGTACCCGCGAGCGTCGCCGAAGACCCTGGGTTCGATCAGCTTGACGTCTGGAATTGCCGTGGAAGTTACCGTGATTGCCATAGGATCTTTTCCGTCAGTAGGTTCTTCAGATATTGCCCGTACCCGTTCTTGGCGAGCGGCGCAGCAAGCTCCAGCAGGCGCTCGGCATCGATCCAGCCCAGTCGGTATGCAATTTCCTCCGGACACGCGACCACGAGACCCTGACGTTTCTGCAAGGTCGCGATGAAAGCCGCGGCCTCCATCAGCGAATCGTGCGTGCCCGTATCGAGCCACGCGTAGCCGCGCCCCATGATCTCCACCTGCAGCTTGCCGGCCGCGAGATAACGGGAATTGACGTCGGTAATTTCCAGTTCGCCGCGCGCCGACGGCTTGATGTCGGCCGCAATGTCGCACACGTCGTTGTCGTAGAAATAGAGGCCGGTCACGGCGTAGCGCGAGCGCGGCTGGAGCGGCTTCTCCTCGATCGACAGCGCGCGCATCTGGTCGTCGAATTCGACGATGCCGTAGCGCTCCGGATCCTGCACGTGATAGGCGAACACGGTCGCGCTTTCGGTGCGCGCGTTGGCCGCGAGCAGCTGCTTGGCGAGATCGTTGCCGTGGAAGATGTTGTCGCCGAGCACGAGCGCGCTCGGATCGTTGCCGATGAAGTCACGCCCGATGATGAACGCCTGCGCGAGCCCGTCCGGCGACGGCTGGACCGCGTACTGCAGGTTCATCCCCCACTTCGAGCCGTCGCCCAGCAACGCCTGGAAGCGCGGCGTATCCGCCGGCGTCGAAATGATCAGCACGTCGCGAATGCCCGCGAGCATCAACGTCGAAAGCGGGTAGTAAATCATCGGCTTGTCGTACACCGGGAGCAGCTGCTTCGACACCGAGTAGGTAATCGGATAGAGCCGCGTGCCCGAGCCGCCGGCGAGGATAATGCCTTTACGTGCCATCGATCAGACCCTCACGTGCGTTGCGCGTAGTTGGTTTCGACCCACTTGCGGTAATCGCCCGATGCGACGTCGTCCACCCATGCCTGGTTGTCGAGGTACCAGCGCACGGTCTTCGCGAGCCCCGTCTCGAACGTCTCTGCAGGCTTCCAGCCGAGCTCGCGCTCGAGCTTGCGCGCATCGATCGCGTAACGGCGGTCGTGGCCCGGACGGTCCGTCACGTAGGTGATCTGCTCGCGATACGAACCCGCCGCCTTGGGCCGCGCCGCGTCGAGCAGATCGCACAGCGTATGCACGACGTCGAGGTTCTTCTTCTCGTTCCAGCCGCCGATGTTGTACGTCTCGCCCGGCACGCCGCGCGCGAGCACTTCGCGGATCGCACTGCAGTGGTCGCCGACGTACAGCCAGTCGCGCACGTTCTGGCCATCGCCGTAGACCGGCAGCGGCTTGCCCGCGAGCGCATTCGCGATCATCAGCGGAATCAGCTTCTCCGGGAACTGGTACGGGCCGTAATTGTTCGAGCAGTTCGTCGTGAGCGTCGGCAGGCCGTACGTATGGTGATACGCACGCACCAGGTGATCGGAGCCGGCCTTCGTCGCCGAATAGGGGCTGTTCGGCGCGTACGCGGTCGTCTCCGAGAATTGCGGATCGGTCGCGGACAGCGACCCGAACACCTCGTCGGTCGACACGTGCAGGAAGCGGAAGGCCGCCTTGTCCGTCTCGTTCAGGCCGTTCCAGTGCATGCGTGCCGCCTCGAGCAGCGTGAACGTGCCGACGACGTTGGTCTGCACGAAATCGGCCGGCCCGTGGATCGAGCGGTCGACGTGGCTTTCGGCGGCGAAGTGGATCACGGCGCGCGGCTTGTGCGCGGCGAACAGCGCATCGAGTGCCGCGCGATCGCAGATGTCGACCCGGGCGAACACATGATCCGGATTCCCGTCCAGCGGCGCCAGCGTACGCAGGTTGCCCGCATAGGTCAGCTTGTCGACATTGAGCACGGCCTCACCGGAAGCCGCCACCCAGTCGAGTACGAAATTGGCACCGATAAAACCCGCGCCGCCGGTAACCAGGATCATGAAACTTCCTCTAGTAATAATGTGCGGCGCGCCTGGCAGACGCGCATCGCACTCCCTGTCATGTCACAGTGGCCAAGTCTCGGCCGATCAGGCCCGGCATTTTAACCGGTCGCCATGACCGGCAAAGCCACGAGATGTTAATTTCGGAGCGAAAATGACAATTATAGGAATCCAGTCGGCGCCAACTCCATGCTGCTAACAACTTGATACAGCGCCCCGGCCCTTTGCGTCACGAAAAATCGCATGCCCCGCACGTGCTCCGACGGGGAACGACTGTTGCGTCGCGCGTGTGTTTATGCGATTTTTTTCTCAGTTCATCCCGATTCGTCACGATCCGACCCTCATGCTTCCGACCCCCATCGCCATCGGCGACCTCCAGGGCTGTCATTCCGCTTTCCAGGCGCTGTACGAAAAGCTTTCGGCGCCCGCCGGTACGCCGCTGTGGTTCGCCGGCGACGTCGTCAACCGCGGGCCGGGCTCGCTCGCCGCGCTGCGCGCGCTCGTCGACCTCGGCCCGCGTGCAACCGTCGTGCTCGGCAATCACGACCTCCACCTGCTCGCGGTTTCGGCCGGCCTGCGCACCGAGCGCCCGGGCGACACCATCGGCGAAATCCTCGACGCGCCGGACGCCGACGCGCTGCTCGACTGGGTCCGCCACCGCCCGTTCGTGCATGCGGAGCACGGGATGCTGCTCGTGCACGCGGGCGTGTTGCCGCAATGGGATACCACGCTCGCGCTCGAACTCGCGGACGAGCTGCAGCGCGCGCTGCGCGCGCCCGACTGGCGCGACACGCTGCAGAAGCTGTACGGCAACGAGCCCAATCAATGGAGCCCCGATCTCAAGAAGCGCGACCGGATGCGCGTCGCATTCAACGCGTTCACACGCGTGCGCTTCTGCACGCCCGACGGCGCAATGGAATTCAAGGCGAACGGCGGCCCCGACAGCGCGCCGCCCGGCTACCTGCCGTGGTTCGACGTGCCGGGGCGCCGCACGGAGGACGTGACGGTCGTGTTCGGACACTGGGCCGCACTCGGCCTGATGCTGCGCGAGAACCTGGTCGCGCTCGATTCGGGATGCGTATGGGGAAACCAGTTGTCGGCCGTACGGCTAACGGCCGATCCGGCGCAGCGCACGGTCACGCAGGTGCAATGCGAAGCATGCCGCTCGCCGGGCGGCGAGTGACGGCACGCCGGTTCGCGTGAACCGCCGGCGTGTCAGCCCTCGCGCCCCGGCACGGGCTCGTCGGCTGCCGCCTCGCCTGCCCCGCCGGCACCAAGCTCGGTTGCCGGATACGCATGCTTCTGCAGCTCCGCGAGCGACTCGGCCGACGGCTTGCCGACCCTCTCCTGCAGCGTCGCGAGCGCCGCCGCGATCGCGTCGCGCGCCGCCGCGGACGTGGTCCGCCGGTCGCCGCCCGGCGCGATCGGCTCGCACACGTACAGGTGCGCGACGAGCGGGCCGCCGCGCAGCACCATGTCGAGCGACTTGCCGAGCGACAGCTCGCCCGTGTAGGCCGGCGCGACCGACTGCCGCCGCTGCGCGTCCTCGTACATCAGGCAGATCGGCTGCACCGCGCAGCCGGCCGATACCGCGGCCTGGAACAGGTTCGCGTGGAACGGCAGCAGCGCCTGGCCGTCGGACGTCGTCCCTTCCGGAAACACGCACATCAGCCCGCCGTTGCGCAGGCGCTCGGCCATCTCGTGCATGATCCGCATCGCCTCGGTGCGCTTCTCGCGCTGCAGGAACACGGTGTCGAGCTTCTCGGCGAGCCAGCCGACCACCGGCCACTGCCGCACCTCGGCCTTCGACACGAACGGCGTCGGCCGCCACGCGTTGACCGCATAGATGTCGAGCCACGACACGTGATTGCCGACCACGAGCGCGCTCGCGTCGAGCCGCGCGCCGTCGTTGTGGACGACGAGGCGCATCCCGCAGATCCGCAGCATCTTGAGCGACCAGCGGCGCGTCATCTCGGCGCGGCGCGCGGGCGTGACGTGCGAAAAACGCAGCGCGACGGTCGCCATGCCGCGCAACAGGTGAATGACGAGACGCAGCTTGCGAATGGCGGTCATGGCGAAGGTCCGGCGTGGTTCAGTGGCGCTCGAACGCGACCTGCCCGGCCACGAGCGTCGCGCGCACGGTAGCCGGCAGTTCGTAACCGAGGAACGGCGAGTTGTGGCCCTGGCTCTTCAGCGCACGCGGCTCGACGCGCCAGTGTGCGCGCGGGTCGAACACGCACAGATCGGCCGCGCCGCCCTCGGCGAGGCGGCCTGCCGGCAACTGCAGCACATCGGCCGGCGCGGACGTGATGCGGCGCAGCGCCTGCGCGAGCGGCGTACGCGTCTCGTCCGCCCACTTCAGCGTCAGCGACAGCAGCAGCTCGAGCCCCGTCGCGCCGGGCGTCGCTTCGCCGAACGGCAGCAGTTTCTCGTCGTCGTCGACCGGCGTGTGATCGGAGCAGATCGCATCGATCGTGCCGTCGGCGAGCGCCACGCGGATCGCTTCGCGATCGCGCTCGCTGCGCAGCGGCGGATCGAGCCGGAACTGCGAATCGAAGTAGCCGATGTCGACGTCGATCAGATGCAGATGGTTCACGCCGACGTCGCAGGTCACCGGCAGCCCTTCGGCCTTCGCCTCGCGCACAAGCGCGAGGCCGGCCGCGGACGACAGACGCGCGAGGTGCACCCGCGCGCCGGTCACGCGCATCAGTTCGAAGATCGTGTGCAGCGCGATCGTCTCGGCCGCGACCGGCACGCCGGACAGACCGAGCCGCGACGCGAGCGCCCCGCTCGCGGCGACACCGCCGCGGCCGATGAACGCGTCGAGCGGACGCAGCCACGTCGTGTAGCCGTAGGTACTCGCGTACTGCAGCGCGCGCAGCAGCACCTGCGTGTCGCGCACCGGCACGTTCGCATGCGTGAAGCCGACGCAGCCGGACTCGGTCAGCGCGACCATCTCGGTGATCACTTCACCCTTGAGGCCGACCGTCAGTGCGCCCAGCGGGTGCACGTTCGCCTGGTGCAGGTTGCGCGCACGGAACTTGAGCATCTCGACGAGGCCCGGCTCGTCGAGCACGGGGTCGGTATCCGGCGGACACACGAGCGTCGTGACGCCGCCCGCGACGGCCGCGGCCATCTCGGACGCGAGCGTCGCCTTGTGTTCGTAGCCGGGCTCGCGCAGCCGCGCGCACAGGTCGACGAGGCCGGGCGCGACGATCAGGCCCGTTGCGTCGATGGTCTTCACGGCGTTGAAATCGGCCGGCGCCTTGCGGTCCTCGGCGATCGAGACGATCTTGCCGGCCGCGACGAATACGTCGGCCTGCCGCTCGGTGCCGGCGACCGGATCGATCAGCGTGCCGCCTTTGATATGAATCTTCATGCGCTGTCAGTGAATGCGTTGTTTGCGTGAATAAGGATGCGCGAAAGCGGGCTCAGTCGCTGTTGCCGGCGACGATGCCCATCACCGCCATCCGCACGGCGATGCCGAACGTGACCTGGTTGAGGATCACCGACTGCGGGCCGTCGGCGACCTGCGAATCGATCTCGACGCCGCGGTTCATCGGGCCCGGGTGCATCACGATCGCGTCGGGCGCGGCGAGCGCGAGGCGCTCGGGCGTCAGGCCCCACGTCTTGAAGTATTCCTGCGCGGACGGCAGCAGCGCGCCGCTCATCCGCTCGTTCTGCAGGCGCAGCATGATGATCACGTCGACGCCCTTCAGCCCTTCGTCGAGGTTGTGGAACACCTTCACGCCCATCTGCTCGAGCCCGCCCGGCAGCAGCGTGCGCGGGCCGATCGCGCGCACTTCCGGCACGCCGAGCGTGGTGAGCGCGTGGATGTCGGAACGCGCGACGCGCGAATGCAGGATGTCGCCGACGATCGCCACGCGCAGCTTCGTGAAGTCGCGCTTGTAGTGACGGATCGTGTACATGTCGAGCAGGCCCTGCGTCGGGTGCGCATGGCGGCCGTCGCCGGCGTTGATCACGTGCACGTGCGGCGCGCAGTGCTCGGCGATCAGGTACGGCGCGCCGCTCGATGCGTGGCGCACGACGAACAGGTCGGCATGCATCGCCGACAGGTTGTTGATCGTGTCGAGCAGCGATTCGCCCTTGCTCGTCGACGACGCGTTGATGTTCAGGTTCAGCACGTCGGCCGACAGGCGCGTCGCGGCGATCTCGAAGGTCGTGCGCGTGCGCGTCGAGTTCTCGAAGAACAGGTTGAACACGGACTTGCCGCGCAGCAGCGGCACTTTCTTCACTTCACGGTCCGTCACGCTGACGAACTGCTCGGCCGTATCGAGGATGTGATTGACGATCGAGCGCGGCAGGCCCTCGATCGACAGCAGGTGCTTCAGCTCGCCGTTTTTCGTGAGCTGCGGGTTGCCCTTCAGGAAACCGTAGCGGAACCGGTCGGGGCTCGCGGCCGCAGCGGGATTGCCGGTGCGGCCAGTGGTGTCGGTGGTCATGGTATGCGTGATTCCAACTATGCAAACGGGCCGCGGTGCAAACCAGCGGCCCGGGATACGGTTCGCGTGTCGTTCAGGCGCCGTGCGGATCGACGCTCAGCGTGAACTGCGCGTCGTCGCGCGCGAGCACGAGCGTCGTGCCGGCCGGCACGTCGAGCGTACCGCCCGCGAAGCGGGCGGCGACCGGCAGCTCGCGGCCGCCGCGATCGGCGAGCACCGCGAGTTCGACCGCGGCCGGACGGCCGTAGTCGAACAGTTCGTTGAGCGCCGCGCGCACGGTGCGCCCGGTGTACAGCACGTCGTCGACGAGCACGATGCGCGCGCCGTCGACGTCGAACGGCAGCGACGTCGGGCTGGCCTGGCTGTGCAACCCCTTCTTCGCGTAGTCGTCGCGGTGCAGCGCGACGTTCACGACGCCGAACGCCGGTGCGCCAAGATCGCGCGCGAGGCGCTCGGCCAGCCATGCGCCGCCGCTGTGAATGCCGGCGAGGCGCGGGCCGCCCGGTTCGGCGAACGCCGTGCCGTACGCGGCGCGAATCTGGTCGAGCAGGACGCGGTAAAGCGCCTCGGCATCAATGGTGCTCATGGTCGGACAATTGATCGAGATACTGTTGAAGGATGACGCGTGCGGCCTCGGCATCGAGCATCTCCGCGCGGGCACGGCCGCGCACGTTGCGCTCGCGCAGCCCGGCCTCGGCCTCGACCGACGAATAGCGCTCGTCGACCCACGTGACCGGCAGCCCGAAGCGGCCGTTCAGCTGGTTGCCGAAGCGCTTCGCCTGCTGCGTCATGTCGTGCGGCGTGCCATCAGGGTGCATCGGCAGGCCGACGACGAGCGCGTCCGGCCGCCATTCGGCCAGCAGGTCGCCGACCGCCTTGAAGCGGTGTTCGCGGTTCAGGTTCTGGATCACGACGAGCGCACGGGCCGAGCGCGTCAACGCGTTGCCGACCGCGACGCCGATCCGTTTTTCGCCGTAGTCGAACGCCAGGAGCGTCGCATCGCGCGCGCTCGCGCCACTCATGCGTGCCCTGCTTCGCCGGACAGCATCGACGAACTGACGCCGAGCAGGCCGAGTGCGGCTTCGAAACGCTCTTCGGCCGGCGTGTCGAACACGATGCGCGGATCGGCGGCCACGGTGAGCCAGCCGTTGCGGGAAATTTCTTCCTCGAGCTGCCCTGCGCCCCACCCGGCATGGCCGAGCGTCAGCAGGAAGCGCTTCGGGCCGGTGCCCGTCGCGACCGCCTCGAGCACGTCCTTCGACGTCGTCATCTCCAGCCCGCCGTCGACGGACATCGACGAGTTGTAGCTCGCGCCTTCCACCGGCTCGTGCAGCACGAAGCCGCGCTCGGTCTGGACCGGGCCGCCGAAGTACACGGGAATGTGCAGCAGCGGCTCGATGTCGAGCTTCAGGTCGATGCGGTTGAACAGCGATTCGAGATCGATATCGGTAGGACGATTGATGACGAGGCCGAGCGCACCGCGCTCGCTGTGATCGCAAAGATAGACCACCGTTCCCGAGAACGTCGGATCGGCCATGTTGGGCATGGCGATCAGGAACTGGTTGGTGAGATTGATGCGATCGGAAGGCTTTGACATGGTTTGAATTTTAGCAAAGACGCCGCGACCTGACCGGGCCGCGATCAACAAGCAACGCCGCGCCACGCTGGCAACGGCGCGCGCGGATCACACGGCACTCTAACACGCGCGCGGGCGCTGTCGGCAGCGTGTTGCAGGCCCGCGCGACAAGGGGCGCCGCCATGTGCCCGTCCCCTTGTTCGTCAGGTCCGGCCGAGCGCCGTGCCGAGCGCTTCGGACGCCGCGGTAAGGTCCGGCGGCGCGACGCCGGCCGCGATCTTCAGCAGCGCCGCGCGCAGCATGTCGGACGCGTGGCCGTGCGCGTCGAGGCCGCCGTCGGCGAGCGGCACGCCGTGGGCGGCACGGCGCCACGCAAGGCCGAGCGTGTCGGCCAGCAGTGCCGCATGGCCGAGCCCGAGCGCGCACGCGGCCGTGCCGACCCGGTAGGCGGCGCCGGACGCGTGCCAGGCCGCGCCTGCATCGGCCCGGGCCGGATCGGCCGCGAGATCGGCCATCGACGCATCGGCCGTCTGCAGGAAATCCTCATAGGCATGCGCGTTGACGGTCACGACGCCGAGCGCGCGGGTCGGCGCGACGGCGAGCGCATCGTGCTCGGCCCGCGCCGCATCGGCCTCCCACAACGCTTCGGACGCGGGCGTGCCGGCCACGTGCCAGTCGACCGTCAGCCCGTAGTCGTGCAGCACGTCGACGAGCGCGACGTCCTCTGCCGCAGCGCCGAACAGCGCGAAATCGCGCCACAGCAGCGCCACCGTCTCGCGCACGAGCGCGGGCGGCGCGCTGCGCCGGCCCTGCGCGTGCTCGCCGAGCAGCAGATTGGTCCGCGCGAGAAAGCGCTTCAGCTCGGGCGCGCCGCTTGCGCGCAGCGCGCGCAGGCAGGCGACCGCGAGCCGCCAGAAATCGTAGGGGCCGTCGTCGGTGAGCGCGACCTGCATCGCGTCGAGCTCGTCCAGCGCAGCGTCGGGCGCACCGTGCTCCGCGCGCAGCACGCCGAGCAGCGCCTGCTCGTAGCGGGCGCGGATCCGGGCCGCCATCGCGTCGGGCAACGCGCGCAGCGTGGCCGGCGGCACCGCGCGGCCGACGAGCGCGAGCGCATCGAGCGGCGCGCTCGCACGCAGGTCGGCGGCGCTTTGCGCGCGCAATGCACGGAAATGCTCGAAGAGAACGGGCGAGCACGCAAGCTCGCGCAGGTTGTGGCGCCCGAGGGCCGCGCGGAAATCGCGCAGCGCGGCACGCCAGCCGGCCGGCGTCGGCTCGGCGGCGACGAGCGGCACGGCGGCCGCCAGTTGCCCGGCGAAACGCGCGGCCGGCAGCCAGCCGGCCTCCGCCAGCACGGCCGCGGCCGCGGAAAGCGGCGCAGCCGCATCGTCGTGCCGCTCGAATGCGTCGGCGGCCGCCGCAAGCCATGCGTCGGCCGCACGCACGGCCCCGCCACGCGGGTTGGGCAGTGCGTCAGGGTGGGGAACGTTCGCCGGATCGGACGTCATGGACACGCGCGCCTGTCATCGTCAAGTCGCTCGCGCGAACCGCGGCGCGCGAGCGCCGGGCCGGTGCGAGGCCTGAGCGGGGTGTCCGTGGGCCAGGGGTCCGGTCAGATCTGGACCATCTCGAAGTCTTCCTTGCGGGCGCCGCATTCAGGGCACGTCCAGTTGATCGGGACGTCTTCCCAGCGCGTGCCCGGGGCAATGCCCTCTTCCGGCAGCCCGGCTTCTTCGTCGTAAATCCAGCCACAAATCAGGCACATCCAGCTCTTGTATTCCATCTTAGCCGCGTCGGGAAAAGTCGGTAAATTCGGGAGCCATGATGGTACCGTGTCGGGGCCGGACTGCCTAGCAATCGCGCTGGAGGACAGCGACTACGTTGCGCTGCGCTAAAAAATCCATCGTGCAGGCCGGATTCCACCGCATAATGGTTGAAAAGTGCGGCCTGCCGGGCAACACAGGGCCGAAAACGGCCACGCGCCTCGCCGTCCGCATCTCCGTCGCTTTCCCGTTTTTCTCTTGCCCCATTTTTACATGTCCAGCAACGCCCCTCCGATCGTCCTCACCTTCGGCCTGTCCGATCCCACCGGCGGCTCCGGCCTCCAAGCCGATCTGATGACCCTGGCGAGCATGGGCTGTCACGGCGTGTCCGTCCTGACGGGCTATACCGTGCGCGACTCGGCCGCCTGCGAAGAAGTGACCGGCCTCGACCCCGACGTCGTCGCCGCGCAGGCGCGCATGCTGCTCGAAGACATGCCGGTTGCCGCGTTCAAGATCGGCGCGGCCACGCGTGCGGAAGTCGTGAGCGCGATCGCCGAAGTCGTCGCCGACTACGACGGCGTACCGCTCGTGCTCGCGCCGGATTTCACGCTCGACGACGAGCACGTGCTCGCGGCCGACGACCTGCGCGAATCGATCGCCGACCTGCTGGCGCCGCAAACCACGCTGCTGGTCGCCGACCACGCGACGCTGATCGCGCTCGCGCAACCGGATGGCGATGCCGAGGCGCCGAATCTCGACGCGGCCGTGTCGCACCTGCTGTCGCAGGGCTGCGAATATATCCTGTCGTCGGAAACGGGCTCGCACCGGCTCGTCAACACGCTGTACGGCGAGGAAGGCCAGCTTCGCGAAGACATGTGGGATCGCTCGCCGCACCGGTTGATGGGCATCACCGACACGCTCGGCGCGGCGATCGCGGCACTGCTCGCGAATGGCCAGGAGCCGCCCGAAGCCGTCCGCGAAGCGCAGGAATACCTGTACCAGGCGGTGCGCGACGCGTTCCGGCCCGGCATGGGCGCCTACCTGCCCGACCGGTTCTTCTGGGCGCGCAGCAACGACGATTCGGACACGCCGCCGGCCGTGAAGGCCGACCCGGTACTGAGGACGTCGCACCGGCATTGACGCGCGATGCGGCGGGCCGGTCCCGCCGCCGCACACGCCGCGCCGCTTCGGGCGCGACGTTCCGGCCGCCCCGCGCGCATCAAACTCCTCGCGCCAAATAAAAAAAGACCCGCATCGCTGCGGGTCTTTTCTTTTGGCTGGAACGCGCATCGCTGCGCGCTCCGGACACCTCGACCGAAGTCGATTACATGTCCATGCCCATGCCGCCCATGCCGCCCGGCATGCCGCCCGGCATCGGTGCGTCTTCCTTCGGCAGTTCTGCGACAGCTGCGTCCGTCGTCAGCAGCAGGCCTGCAACCGACGCTGCGTTCTGCAGTGCGGTGCGCGTGACCTTGGTCGGGTCGACGACGCCGGCTTCAACCATGTCGACGTACTCGCCCGTTGCCGCGTTGTAGCCGTAGTTGCCCGTACCTGCAGCAACTGCCGCCACCACGACGCTGGCTTCTTCGCCGCCGTTCGTGACGATCTGGCGCAGCGGCTCTTCCATTGCACGCAGCACAATCTTGATGCCGGCGTTCTGGTCGGCGTTCGCGCCGGTCAGGGCCGCGATCGCGGTGCGAGCGCGGATCAGCGCAACGCCGCCACCTGCCACGATGCCTTCTTCCACAGCTGCGCGCGTTGCGTGCAGTGCGTCTTCGACACGTGCCTTCTTTTCCTTCATTTCGACTTCGGTCGCAGCACCGACCTTGATCACTGCAACGCCGCCGGCCAGCTTGGCCACGCGCTCTTGCAGCTTTTCACGGTCGTAGTCCGACGTCGCTTCTTCGATTTGCGCGCGCACTTGCTTCACACGTGCTTCGATGTTCACGGCTTCGCCTGCGCCGTCGATGATCGTCGTGTTTTCCTTGCCCACTTCGATGCGCTTCGCCTGGCCCAGTTCTGCCAGCGTTGCCTTCTCGAGCGTCAGGCCGGTTTCTTCGGCGATCACTTGGCCGCCCGTCAGGATCGCGATGTCTTCCAGCATCGCCTTGCGACGATCCCCGAAGCCAGGCGCCTTGACCGCAACGGTCTTCAGGATGCCGCGGATGTTGTTCACGACCAGCGTCGCGAGCGCTTCGCCTTCGATGTCTTCAGCGATGATCAGCAGCGGACGGCCAGCCTTCGCGACTTGCTCGAGCACCGGCAGCAGATCGCGGATGTTCGACACCTTCTTGTCGTGCAGCAGCACGAACGGGTTGTCGAGAACGGCGACTTGCTTTTCCGGGTTGTTGATGAAGTACGGCGACAGGTAGCCGCGGTCGAATTGCATGCCTTCGACGACGTCGAGTTCGTCGGCCAGCGACTTGCCGTCTTCGACGGTGATGACGCCTTCCTTGCCGACCTTGTCCATCGCTTCAGCGATGCGATCGCCGATCGACGTGTCGCTGTTCGCCGAGATCGAGCCGACCTGTGCGATTTCCTTGTTCGTCGTGCACGGCTTGCTGATCTTCTTCAGCTCTTCGACAGCCGCTGCGACTGCCTTGTCGATGCCGCGCTTCAGGTCCATCGGGTTCATGCCCGATGCGACGTACTTCATGCCTTCGCGAACGATCGATTGCGCGAGGACGGTTGCCGTCGTCGTGCCGTCGCCTGCGTTGTCGCTGGTCTTGGAAGCCACTTCCTTGACCATTTGCGCGCCCATGTTCTGGAGCTTGTCCTTCAGCTCGATTTCCTTCGCGACCGACACACCGTCCTTGGTGACCGTCGGGCCGCCGAAGCTGCGCTCGAGCACCACGTTGCGGCCCTTCGGACCCAGCGTGACCTTGACTGCGTTGGCGAGAATGTTCACGCCTTCGACCATCTTCGAACGGGCGGAATCGCCGAATACGACGTCTTTAGCTGCCATCTTCTAACTCCTTGAATTCTTGGGAATATGTACCGTCGGAGGACGCTTACTTGGCGTTGACCACGGCCATGATGTCTTCTTCGCGCATGACCAGCAGTTCGTTGCCGTCGACCTTGACGGTCTGGCCTGCGTACTTGCCGAACAGGACGCGATCGCCGACCTTCACGTCGAGTGCGATCGGGGCGCCCTTGTCGTCACGCTTGCCCGGGCCGATGGCCAGGACTTCGCCCTGGTCCGGCTTTTCAGCAGCGGCGTCGGGGATGACGATGCCCGAGGCGGTCTTGGTTTCCTGATCCAGGCGCTTGACGATCACGCGATCGTGCAAAGGACGAAGGTTCATATTCACTCCTCTCTTGACTGAGATTGAAGAACGCTTAGGGAATCTGCCCGGCAAATCGCCCGGCAGAGAATTGTTAGCACTCTCGTGCAGCGAGTGCTAATTATATGGACGGGTTTTGACAAATTCAAGAAGGGGAGCCGGACGAATTTTCAACGCGGCGCGGCAGCGGGAAAAACACGCGAAAATTACAAAAAACCCTTTCACAACAAAACCCTTACCTACGCTACCCGGCCCGGAAGACGGGCCCGCGCAGCCCGCGAATCTCATCCAGCCCCGTTTGGACACCGGGTAAGCACGGAGTTCCTGCCCCCACCGGCATCACGTCAAAAAACCTGCGCAGGCGCCGATTCCCTCCGCCGCAACGCGTCCGCTCCCCCCGCCCGGCGATCGTCGCGCCCCCTTGCCCGGCGTTCCATCGCTCCGCACCGAAGCATTCATTTGCATTACGCAGATATTTACGTTTTTCCTCCTGAAAAACCCCCGTCGGACCCCACCCGTAAGCCCGCCCATTACATTCAGTAATTTAGATGCGAATCATTCTCGTTTACATTGACTTTCCCATTTGACACTCCTACGATGCGCCGCGTTGCGCTCTTCTTCATGCCCGGGCCGATCGGTGCCGAGCGTCGGGACAGCGACCAACAAGCAGGACTCCAAATCAATTAGAACCCGGGATTTGATATGAAGGTTGCATCGTTCCATGGAGACCGCATCCGCGCCCGGATGCGCCCCGCCGCCTGTGCGGCCGCGTTCGCGTGCGCATCGTTCACGAGCAGCGCCGCATTCGCCGCCGCGCCGGTCGACGCGCAACCCGAAGCGCCCGAGGCCGATCTCGCGATCCAGGCGAAGCCGACCGACATGTGGACCGGCATCTGGACACGCCAGAGCCTGCTCGGCGACATGGGCGGCATCCGCCCGTGGCTCGGCAAGTACGGCGCGACGCTGCAGATCACCGAAACCAGCGAATACCTCGCGAACCTGCGCGGCGGCCTGAACCGCGGCGGCACGTACGACGGGCTGACGACGGCGACGCTGACGGTCGATACGCAAAAGGCGATCGGCCTGCCCGGCGGCACCTTCAACGTCAGCGCACTGCAGATCCACGGCAGCAACCTCAGCGCGCGGAATCTCGGCACGCTCAACACCGCAAGCGGCATCGAGGCGCAGGACACGACGCGCCTGTGGGAGCTCTGGTACCAGCAGTCGTTCCTCGACAAGCGCGTCGACGTGAAGATCGGCCAGCAGAGCCTGGACCAGGAATTCATGGTCAGCACGTATGCGAACACGTTCGTCAACACGATGTTCGGCTGGCCCGCCCTGCCGTCGTACGACCTGCCGAACGGCGGCCCCGCGTATCCGCTCGCGGGCCTCGGCGTGCGCGTGCGCGCGCAGATCACGCCGAAGCTCACCGCGCTCGCGGGCGTGTTCGACGGCGATCCGCTCGGCAACAACCCGAACAACCTGAGCGGCACGAACTTCAACCTGCACAACGGCACGCTCTACATCGGCGAGCTGCAGTACGCGCTGAACCAGCCGTCCGACGGCGAAATGGATACCGGCCACTCGAACGGGCTGCCGGGCACCTACAAGATCGGCGTCTGGTATCACAACGGCCGCTTCGCGGACCAGGGCACCGGCACCGACGGGCTGTCGCTCGCCGATCCCGCGTCGAACGGCAACGCGCAACAGCATCACGGCGACTACAGCTTCTACGCGGTGGCCGACCAGATGATCTGGCGCCCCGACCCGTCCGGCGCGAAAAGCCTCGGCGTGTTCGCGCGCGTGATGGGCGCGCCGGGCGACCGCAACCTGGTGAGCTTCGCGGCCAACGCGGGCATCGTGCTGAAGGCACCGTTCGACGGCCGCGACAACGACAGCGTCGGCCTCGCCGTCACGTACATCCAGGTCGGCAGCCACGTGACCGACCTCGACCAGGCCGCACGGACCTTTGCCGCCGGCCCGTACGGCGTGCGCACCCGCGAGACGACCGTCGAGGCGACCTACCAGTACCAGGTCAACCCGTGGTGGGTGATCGCGGCCGATGCGCAGTACACGTTCAACGCCGGCGCGGGCCAGAACCCGAGCGACGCGACGCAGCCGCTGCGCAACACGTTCGTGCTCGGCGCACGCACGACGATCACGTTCTGAGCGCCGCGCGCACGCCACCCGCCCACATCCCCCGTTTTCGCGCGCCGCCGGCGCGGCGCGCCCCCCAGGAGATCCAGATGATTCAATCCGCCCCGCTTCGCCGCCTCGCGACGGGCGCACTGGCCGCCGTCGCGCTGACGGCCGCCGCCGGCGCGTTCGCCGAGCCGCAAGGCTTCCTCGAGACGCTGCATCGTCACACGCTGCTCGTCAACACGGTGCCCGACAACGGCGACCAGAACCCGTACGCGATCGCGGTCGCGCCGGTATCGGCCGGCTCGATCCAGGCAGGCGACGTGCTCGTCGACAACTTCAACAACGCGGCAAACCTGCAGGGCACCGGCAGCACGATCGTCAACTATCGCCCGTCGACCAAGCAGATGAGCCTGTTCGCGACGATTCCGCGCGACCTGAAAGCGTGCCCGGGCGGCGTCGGCCTGTCGACCGCGATGACGATGCTGAAGTCGGGCTGGGTGATCGTCGGCAGCACGCCGAGCAACGACGGCACGACGTCGACGAAAGGCGCCGGCTGCCTGATCGTGCTCGATCCGCAAGGCAAGATCGCGTCGACCTGGTCGAGCGCGAACATCAACGACCCGTGGGGCAACATGGCCGTGGTCGACCGCGGCGACAGCGCGACGCTGTTCGTCAGCATGGCCGGCTTCGGCGTCGGCGGCGCGGACGGCAACCCGCCCGTCTACAAGCAGGCGACCGTGCTGCGCGTCGACCTCGACGTGCCGGCCGGCAAGCCGCCCGTCATCAAGCAGGAAACGGTCGTCGCGAGCGGTCTCGGCGCGCAGGCCGACAAGGGCGTGTTCCTGGTCGGCCCGACCGGCCTCGCGCTGTCGGGCGACCAGAAGAAGCTGTACGTATCCGATGCGATCGGCAACCGGATCGTCGAGATCGACGATCCGCTCACGCGCGACACCAGCGCGGGGGTCGGCCGCCAGGTCACCGCCGACGGCTTCCTGCGCCGCCCGCTCGCGCTCGCGACCGCGCCGAACGGCCATCTGCTCGCGACCAACGCGCTGAACGGCCAGGTCGTCGAGATCGACCCGGTCGCCGGCAAGCAGCTCTATGCGCGCTGGATCGACACCGACAAGGCGCAGTCGCCGCCCGGTAACGGCGACCTGTTCGGGATCGCGATGACGCCGGCCGGCGACGGCTTCTATTACGTCCAGGACGACGTCAACACGCTGATGCTCGCGAAGTAACGGAACCGACCATGGCAGACGATCTGAACCCGCCGCCGCGCCCCGCGCGCCGCGGCTTCCTGAAGGCCGGCGGCGCAGCCGTCGCCGCAGGTCTCGCGGCGGGCACGATGCCGGCCGCCCGCGCGGCCGATGCGGCGCCCGCGGTCGCGCCGGGTGCGCACGCGCACGACGACGACATCGAACCGTTCTACGGCAAGCACCAGGGCGGCATCACGACGCCGCAGCAGCGCAACGCGTATTTCACGGCACTCGACCTCGCGACAACCCGGCGCGCGGACGTGATCGCGCTGCTGAAGACCTGGACCGACGCCGCCGCACGCCTCACGCGCGGCGACACCGCGCAGCCGCTGCCGGCGACCGGCGGCGACGACGTCGCGCCGGCCGACTCGGGCGACGCGCTCGGTATCGGCGCGTCGCGGCTGACGATCACGTTCGGCTTCGGGCCCGGCCTGTTCGCGGTCGCGGGCAAGGACCGCTACGGCCTCGCGAAGCAGCGCCCGGCCGCACTCGTCGACCTGCCGCGCTTCAACGGCGACCAGCTGATTCCGGAGAAGACGGGCGGCGACCTGTTCATCCAGGCGTGCGCGAACGACGCGCAAGTGGCGTTCCACGCGGTGCGCCAGCTCGTGCGCCTCGGCGGCAACGCCGTGCAGATGCGCTGGGGCCAGGCCGGCTTCACGTCCGGCAAGCCGGGCGAGACGCCGCGCAACCTGATGGGCTTCAAGGACGGCACGATGAACCCGTCGCGCGACGATCCGGCCGCGATGAACGAATTCGTGTGGGCCGGCAACGAAGGTCCGGCATGGATGAACGGCGGCACCTACACGGTCGTGCGCCGCATCCGCATCACGCTCAAACACTGGGACAACACCGAGCTCGGTTTCCAGGAGCAGGTGTTCGGCCGCAAGAAGTACAGCGGCGCGCCGATCGGCGGCAAGCAGGAATTCGAAGCGCTCGACCTCGACGCGGTCGACAAGGACGGCAATTCGGTGATCCCCGACAACGCGCACGCGCGTCTCGCATCGCCGCAGGTGAACGACGGCGCGCAGATCCTGCGCCGCGCGTACTCGTACAACGACAGCGCGAACTTCTACATCGAGCGCTGGCCGCCGTGGCGCCAGCAGACCGAGTACGACGCGGGGCTGATGTTCGTCGCGCACCAGCGCGACCCGCGCCGCGGCTTCATCCCGATCAACGAGAAGCTCGCGAAGCTGGACATCATGAACCAGTTCACCACGCACGTCGGCAGCGCGATCTTCGCGTGTCCGCCGGGCGCGCAACCCGGTTCGTACATCGGCGCCGCGCTGTTCGAAGCGTAACGGCCTCGCGACGCCACGCCCTTTTTCCCCGGCCCGTCCGGATGCAACTCACGACGACGACATGAACACTTTTCCCGTTAGCCGCCCGCTGCGGCACCTGATCGCCGCGGCTGCCGCCGCGCTGATGCTGACCGGCGCGCTGCACGCCACGCGCGCGCATGCCGCGACGCTCACGCTGTACAACGCGCAACACGAGCAGGTCGTCAACCAGCTCGTCAAGGACTTCGAAGCGCAAAGCGGCATCACCGTGAAGGTGCGCTCGGGCGAAGGCCCCGCGCTCGCCGCGCAGATCGTCGCGGAAGGCGACCGCACGCCGGCCGACGTGTACTTCACCGAGAATTCGCCGGAGCTCGTGCTGCTCGACCGCAAGGGCCTGCTCGCGAAGACCGACGGCGCCGCGCTGCAGGCGGTGCCCGCGCGCTTCAACCCGGCCGACGGCAACTGGGTCGGCGTGCTCGCGCGCGAGAACGTGCTCGTCTACAACACCGCGAAGCTCCAGCCGCAGCAACTGCCCGCGTCGCTGCTCGATCTCGCGAAGCCGGAATGGAAAGGCAAGGTCGGCGTCGCGCCGAGCGATGCGGACTTCCTGCCGCTCGTGAGCGCGGTGCTCGCGCTGCACGGCGAAGCCGCGACGCTGCAATGGCTGAAGGGCCTGAAGGCCAACGCGCAAGTGTTCGACGACGACGAAGGCGTGACCGCGGCCGTCAACCGCGGCGGCGTGCTGACCGGCATCATCAACAACTACTACTGGGACCGCCTGCACGCCGAACTCGGCGACAAGTCGACCCGCAGCGCGATCCACCACTTCGGCAACCACGACGTCGGGGCCGCCGTGAACGTGTCGGGCGCCGCGGTGCTGAAGGCGTCGAAGCACCAGCCCGAAGCGCAGAAGTTCGTCGCGTATCTCGTCAGCGAGCGCGCGCAGAAACTGATGGCGAACGGCCACATCAGTTTCGAGTATCCGCTGCATCCGGGCGTCGCCCCCGATCCGATCCTGAAGCCGTTCAACGAACTGAGCCCGCCGGCGCTGACGTTCGAACAGCTCGGCGACGACAGCCAGGCCGGCAAGCTGCTGCGCCAGGCCGGCCTGCTCTGACGATGAGCGACGCCGTGTCCCGCACGGCCCGCACCGCGCGCGACGGCGAGCGCACCGCGACGCGGCGCCGCCCGTCGCGCGCGCTCGTCGCCGCGGCCGCGTGCGGGCCGCTCGCGATCCTGCTGCCGCTCGGCTTCACGCTGTACCGTGCAGCCACCTTCGGCATCGACGACGCGATCGAGTTGCTGTGGCGCCCGCTCGTCGGCGAACTGCTCGTCAACACGCTGTCGATCACGCTCGCCGCGACGCTCGCGTGCACGCTGCTCGGCACCGCGGTCGCCTGGTTCATCGAGCGCACCGACCTGCCCGCGCGGCCGCTGTGGACCGCGCTCGCCGCCGCCCCGCTCGCGGTGCCGCCGTTCATCACGAGCTATGCGTGGGTGTCGCTGAGCCTCGACCTGCAGGATTTCCTCGGCGCGCTGATCGTGCTGACTTCCGCGTATTTCCCGCTCGTCTACCTGCCGGTGGCCGCGGCGCTTCGCGAACTCGACCCGGCACTCGAGGAAAGCGCGCGCACGCTCGGCTGCTCGCCGTGGCATACGTTCTTCCGCGTCGTGCTGCCGCAATTGCGCCCCGCGCTATGCGGCGGGATGCTGCTCGTCGCGCTCGGCGTGCTGTCCGAATTCGGCGCGTTCCAGTTGCTGCGCTTTCGCACGTTCACGACCGAGATCTACGCGGAATACCGCACCGCGTTCGACGGCGGCGGCGCGTCGCTGCTCGGCTGCGTGCTGATCGCGCTGTGCCTGCTGTGTCTCGCGATCGAGGCACGGGCGCGCGGCCATGCGCGCTACGGCCATACGCATCGCGCCGCGCGCCGCGTCGCGATGCGTTATCCGCTCGGCACGCTGCGCGGTCCCGTCACCGGCGCGTTCGCTGCGCTCGCGGCCGCGACGCTCGGCGTGCCGCTCGCGATGATCGGCTACTGGCTCACGCAACAAGGTGCTGCCGCCGTCACGCCGGCCGACGTCTCGCCCGAACTGCTGTGGCAAGCCACCCTCGCGTCGTCCGGCTACGGCCTCGCGGCCGCGGCCGTCACGACGCTGCTCGCGCTGCCGCTCGCGTTCCTGCTGGTCCGTCATCCGGGCCGCGTCGCGACGTTCCTCGAACGCACCGCGATGACCGTGCAGGGCGTGCCCGGCATCGTCGTCGCGCTCGCGATCGTGTCGATCACGGTGCGGCTGCTGCAGCCGCTCTACCAGAGCGCGCCGGCGCTCGTCGCCGCATACGCGATCCTGTTCTTGCCGCTCGCGGTCGTCAGCGTGCGGGCGGCGCTGTCGCACGTGCAGGTCCGGCTCGAGGAAACCGCACGCGCGCTCGGCCTTGGCTGGCGCGCGACGCTCACGCGCGTGGTGCTGCCGCTCGCGGCGCCCGGTCTCGGAGCGGCCGCGACGATGGTGTTCATCTCGGTCGTCACGGAACTCAATGCGACGCTGCTGCTCTCGCCCATCGGCACGCGCACGCTCGCGACGCAGGTGTGGAGCGATACGGCGACGCTCGCGTTCGCGGCCGCGGCGCCTTATGCGGCGCTGCTCGTCGCGCTGTCGCTCGGCGCGTCGGGATTGCTGTTCCTGCTGCTCGGCCGCGCGTCGGTGCGCAACTGAGCACCGCTCTTTTTCTCCGGAACCGCCCATGAGCGAACTACGCATCCACGGCCTGTCCAAATCGTTCGGATCGCATACCGTCCTGCACGACATCGACCTCACGGTGCGGCGCGGCACGCGCCTCGCGCTGCTCGGCCCGTCCGGCAGCGGCAAGACGACGCTGCTGCGCGTGCTGTGCGGCTTCGAGCGCGCCGAGCGCGGCACCGTCGAGATCGACGGACGTCGCGTCGCCGCGCCCGACGTGCACCTGCCGCCCGAACAGCGCCGGATCGGCTACGTGCCGCAGGAAGGCGCGCTGTTTCCGCACCTGTCGGTGGCCGACAACATCGCGTTCGGGCTGCCGCGCGCGGCGCGGCGGCGCCATCACCGCGTCGACGAACTGCTCGAGATGGTCGGATTGCCCGCGTCGTACGCGAGCCGTGCGCCGCAGCAGCTGTCCGGCGGCCAGCAGCAGCGCGTCGCCCTCGCGCGGGCGCTGGCGCCCGAGCCGTCGCTCGTGATCCTCGACGAACCGTTCTCCGCGCTCGACACGTCGCTGCGGCACGAAACCCGCAGCGCGGTGGCGGACGCACTCGCCGCGGCCGGTGCAACGTCGGTGCTCGTCACGCACGACCAGCCCGAGGCGATGACGCTCGGCGACGAAGTGGCGGTGATGTGGCAAGGCAGGCTCGTGCAGACGGCCGCGCCGCAGACGCTGTACCGGCAGCCCGTCACGCGCGACGTCGCGTCGTTCGTCGGGCAGGCCGTGCTGCTCGCGGGCCGCGTGCGCGATGCGCGCATCGCCTGTGCGCTCGGCGAGTTACCGCTCGTCGCGCCGCTGCCCGACGGGCCGGCCGACGCGATGCTGCGTCCCGAGCAGATCGGCCTCGTGCCGGTCACCCAGGCCGACGCCGCACGCGGTCATGCAGCGCGCGTCGAAGCCGCGCAATTCGCAGGCCAGGACGCCGACGTGCTCGCGCGCCTCGATGCCGATCGCGACGTGCTCGTGCGCGTCCGCGTGCCGGGACACCGGTGCCCGGCTGTCGGCGAACGCGTCGCGCTCGTCGTCGACGGTGCGGTGATGGCGTACGCGCGCTGAGCGGCGCGCATCGTCGTCACGCGTCGGCGCAGCCCGCGTCCGACAGCGGCCGGAAGGTCCGCCCATCCGTCTCGACGGTCGCGCGCAGCCGCCGCGCAAGCCCCTTCGCGCCTTCGCGCATCACGACGTCGTGATTCCACCGGAACAGCGGCCGCGCGAGCGGCTCGAGCCAGTTCATCCAGCGCACGTGCGTGCGGATGTGCCAGTCGTAGCGCACGACCGTGCGCGGGCCGTCGGCAGCGAACGACCAGCGTCCGTCGCCTTCGATCGCACCGCTCGCGCGGCCTTCAAGTGCATGCGGCCGCTCGACGCGCCGCACGCGCATGTCGAAGGTCAGCCGGTACGGCAGTGCGCCCTTCCACGTATACCGGTGCAGCGCATCGACGCCGCGCGCATCGCCCTGCTCGAGCTCGACGGTGCGCACGGCCCCCTTCCACCAGTCGGGCCAGCGGTCGACCTGGTAGATCGCGTCCCAGACCGCCGCGAGCGGGGCGTCCACGTGCCAGGTCGTCGAGAACCGGTATTCCGCCATGCAGCCTCCGGCAAGTACGTCAGGAGAACAGACCCGCGTGTCGGTCAGGGCGCGAAGAAACGCTCGGGAAATGCGACGTCGATCTCCACGTCGTCGAGCGTCACGGTTTCGAGCGGTACGTCGTCATCGTCGGCGAAGCTGACGACCTTCAGCGGAAAGCCGTCCTCGGCGTCCAGCCACAGCCGGTAGCGATGCACGCCATCGACCACGTGCGCAGGCGCGCCGGTGACCGATACGCGCAGCGCATTCCGGCCGCCGACGGCCTCCTCGCCTTCGGTCACCGTCGCGCCGCCCTGCTGCAGCGCATGAACGTTGCGCAGCAGTTCGCCGACGTCCGACCGGTCGACCCGGTGGCCGCTGCGGTCGCGCACGAGCGGATTGGACGGCGACAGCGTCAGCGCGGGCGGCGCGTGCACGCCGAACGGGCGCAGCCGCACCCTGCCGTCGCCGGGATCGTATGCCAGCACGGCACCGTGATGCGGCGACACGAAATCCATCCGGACGAAGCCCGGTTTCAGGTAGGCGTAGCGGATTTCGGTGTGCTCGCCGCCGCGCGCCGACGAGCGGATCGTCGCGCGGTACGAGTGGACATGGTCGAAATGCGCCTGGGCGACGGTCACGGGGTCGGCTGTCATGCTCGCTCCTATCAGGCTCGCGGCCAGCAACGCGGCGATCACGGCGCCGCCTCGACATCGAGCACGCCTTCCATCCCGCGCTCGCGATGGCTCCTGAAAAACAGCAGCCGATGCGTGCAATAGTAGGCGAACCGGCCCGGCTGCGCCGGCGTGAAACGAAACGTCTTCGGCGTCGTGCCGAGTTCGGTGTGCACCGCAATACCGGCCTGCGGCGCGTCGATCTCGAAGCTGTGCGGCACCACGCCGGGCTCGGACGACACGGTCAGCTCGACCGGCACGTGCGCGCGCACGATCACGTGGTTCGGGCGGAAGAAATAGCTGCCGCCGACGATCGCCACCCGCTGCACGCCGTCGGCGCCGACCGGCACGCGCACCGGCGCATCGCCGTCCGCCCGCGCGAGGGTCGCACTCGCCGCGAGTGCCGCCAGCACGAGCCCCTTCGTCATCTTCATCGCCTGCTCCCTGCCGGCGTCGCGCGTCAGCCCTTCCACGCGTCGGTCGAGCCGCCGAGCGCGCCGCATGCTTCGATCGCGAGCTCGCGCAGGCGCCGCTCATCGCCTCGGCCCGACAACGCGTAGCCCATTCCGCGATCCGACCAGAAATACGTGTAGCGGCCATCGGCCGACATTGCCTGCGGCGCGAGATGCCGTGCGTCGTACGCCGTCACGTACAACGTCACGCGCTCGCCGTCCGCGCGCTGGTACATGAGCTGCGCAGCCGGCCCGTGCTCGCCGGGGAGCAACCGGCCGCCCAGCAGCGCATAACCGTATTCTTCAAGCGAAGGCGCGCGCACCGGGTGCCCCACGCGCGCCGACAGCCATGCGGCAAGACGCCGGGGATCGCCCGCGCCGACCTCGACCGGATGCTCGCGATCGGCGGCGTACAGGGCATACGCGACATCCGCGCGCGCGGCGAACGCCGGGGCGCTGCCGAACGCCGCCCAGCCCGCATGCAGCGCGACACCGATCAGCAGCCCGGCCGCCAGCCCCGAGCATGCATAGGCGAACGCGCGCCAGCGCGGCGCGCGACGCTGCACGAACAACGCGGGCGCCGCGCCCGGCAGCGGGAACAGCGCTTTCAGCGCGTCGCGCTGCGCGCGGTAATGCGCGAATCGTTCGGCCTCCTCCGGATCGGACTGCAGGCGCTCGAGCATCTCGCGCTGCTCGCGCCCGGACAGCTCGCCGTCCAGCAACGCGGACAGCAGCTGAGCCGACGCATCGTCGTCCCGCGGGTTCGAAGCTTGGTGCGAATCGTCCATCATGGCTTCCCGATCACTCGTAACGCGGCCGTGCCGTGCGCCGACGGCTCGTCCGACAGCAGTGCACGCATCTGGGCCCGCGCGCGCGCGAGCCGCGACATCACCGTGCCCACCGGCACGCCGAGCACCTGCGCGGCATCGCGATAGCTCAACTCTTCAAGCGCAACGAGCAACAGCACCTCGCGCTGTTCGACCGGCAGCCGGTACAGCGCGCGCTGCACGTCGCGCAGCACCAGCCCGCCGATCTCGCCGGCCGGCGCGGCCATCGTCTGCCACGGCGCCGTCGCATCGTCGACCGCGATCTCGTGCCGTGCCCGCAACTGGTCGATGAAGCGGTGCCGCAGCAGCGTCAGCAGCCAGGCACGCAGGTTGCCGGCGTCGCGCGGCGGCCGGTTCAGCGCACGCTCGAGCGTGTCCTGCACGAGATCGTCCGCCCAGGCGCGCTCGCCCGTCAGCGCACGCGCATAGCGCGTGAGATGCGGCAGCCACACCAGCAGATCCGATTCGTAGCTCATCGGGATGCCTCGCGCATCGCCGCGCGATCACGGACGCGCGACGTGCCACATGCCGCCGATCCCGTCGCCGCCCGCGTCGCCGGCCTTGCGGTCCATCTTCCAGCGATACAGCGGACGCCCGCGATACGCCCATTGCTTCTTGCCATCGTCGCGCGCGACGAGGCTCAGCGCGCCCGACGCCTTGTCGTATGCATCGGCGAGCGCAGGCGGCCAGTTGGCCGTGCACGCGCTGTCGCACGCGCTCTTGCCGGGCGCGTCGCGATCGAATACGTACAGCGTCATGTGCGCTTCGTCGACCAGTTTCCCGTCGGCGGCCCGGGGCGGTTCCGCGGCCGCCGGCCGCACGATCGCCGCCGTCAGTGCGACGGCGAATAGCATCCGTTTCATTCCCGTTCTCCTTGGCGTGGTGTTACGGCACGGCGGGGCCGGACGGTGCGATCGGCTGCGTTGCGGCCATTATCCCGCCGGCCGGCCGAGCCGGAACTCGGTATGTAAACGGACGGCGGGGACCGGTTATTCCATGCTGCGCCGCGGCGATCGGCAGCGGTCATTCATGGGACGAAAGAAAGCCTGAAGCCCGAAAAAGACAACGCGGCATGACATTACTGTCATGCCGCGTTGCACGACCCGTGTTGCACGACCCTCTCGCACGGCGGCCGATGCGGCGCCGCCGTGCGTTCCCGCCGGTTACTTCGGCAGTGCGCCCGTCAGCGACTGGAGCAGCGTCGTCACCGGTGCGAGCGGGTTGTTCGGCGAGCTGTTGCCCGAATGCGGCGTCACCGACAGGCTCGGCGCGGAACCGAGCGCCGTCCCTACCGACGTGCCGACCGCATTGACGACCGTCGCCGTCGAGTTGGCGCCCGTCGTCAGCAGCGAGCCGACCGCGCCCGCCGTGCCGCCGGCCGCGTTCGCGCCCGCGCCGAGCAGGCTGCCGCCTGCCGCTGCCGTCGAACCGGCTGCGCCCGACAGCGCGCCGGCCGCCTGGCCGAGTGCCGCCGGCCCGTTCCCGAGTGCGCCCGTCACCGAACCGAGTGCGCCGGTCAGTGCGCCGGCCGGATTGCCGCCGCCCGTCAGGCCATTCACGAGGTTCGTGATCGGTGCGATCGGGCTGTTGCCCGCCGCGCCCGACAACGTGCCGACCACCTGGTTCACGACGCCCTGCACCGGCGCCAGCGGGTTGGAGCCTCCGAGATTGCCGAGGGCGCCCGTCACCGAGTTCAGCGCGCCCGTCAGTGCACCGGCCGGATTGCCGCTGCCGAGCGTACCGACGACCTGGTTCACGACACCCTGCACCGGCGCCAGCGGGCTCGTGCCGCCCAGTGCGCCGAGCGCGCCTGCAACCGAGCCGACCGCGTTGCCGAGTGCGCCCGTGGCCGTACCGACCGCATTGCTCAGCGTGCCGGCCGGGTTGCTGCCGCCGAGCGCGCCGACGACCTGGTTCACGACGCCTTGCACCGGCGCCAGCGGGTTCGAGCCGCCGAGGTTGCCGAGCGCCCCCGTCACCGACCCGAGTGCGCCGGTCATCGCGCCGGCCGGATTGCCGCCCGGCAGCGCGTTCTGCAGACCGTTGACGAGGTTCGTGATCGGCGTGATCGGGCTGCCGCCGCCTGCACCCGACAGCGTGCCGACGACCTGGTTCACGACGCCCTGCACCGGCGCCAGCGGGTTCGCCCCGCCGAGCGCGCCCGTCACGGAGTTCAGCGCGTTCGTCAGCGCACCGGCAGGATCGCCGTTGCCGAGCGTGCCGGCGAGCTGCGTGACGACGCCTTGCACCGGCGCGAGCGGGCTCCCTGCACCGCCGACGTTGCCGAGTGCGCCCGTGATCGTGTTGACCGCGTTGCTCAGGGCGCCGGCCGGGTTACCGCTGCCGAGCGTGCCCGTGACCTGGTTCACGACGTTCTGGATCGGCGTGATCGGGTTCGCGCCGCCGCCGAGACCGCCCAGCGCCCCCGTCACCGTACCGAGTGCGCCGGTCAATGCGCCGGCCGGGTTGCCGCCGCCGAGACCGCCCAATGCCCCCGTCACCGTACCGAGTGCACCGGTCAGTGCGCCGGCCGGGTTGCCGCCGCCGAGCGCGCCCGTGACCTGGTTCACGACGCCCTGGACCGGCGCCAACGGGTTCGAGCCCCCGCCGATGCCACCCAGTGCGCCCGTTACCGTGCCGAGTGCCCCCGTCAGTGCGCCTGCCGGGTTGCCGCTGCCAAGTGCACCCGTCACCTGATTCACTACGCCCTGAACCGGCGCCAACGGGTTCGCGCCACCGCCGATACCACCCAGTGCCCCCGTTACCGTGCCGAGAGCCCCCGTCAGTGCGCCTGCCGGGTTGCCGCTGCCAAGTGCGCCCGTCACCTGATTCACTACGCCCTGAACCGGCGCCAACGGGTTCGCGCCACCGCCGATACCACCCAGTGCCCCCGTTACCGTGCCGAGAGCCCCCGTCAGTGCACCTGCCGGGTTGCCGCTGCCAAGTGCGCCCGCGACACCGTTCACCACGCCTTGAACCGGCGCGAGCGGGTTCGAGCCGCTGCCGAGGTTGCCCAGCGCGCCCGTCACCGTGCCGACGACACCGGTCAGTGCGCCGGCCGGATCGCCGCCGCCGATGGAGCCAATAAGCCCGTTCACGACGCCCTGGACCGGCGCGAGCGGGTTCGAGCCGCCACCGATGCCACCCAGTGCGCCCGTCACACTGCCGAGTGCGCCGGTCAACGCACCGGCCGGGTTGCCGCCACCGAGCGCACCCGTGACCTGATTCACCACGCCTTGCACCGGCGCCAGCGGATTCGCGCCGCCACCGATACCACCCAGTGCGCCCGTCACCGTGCCTAGCGCGCCCGTCAGTGCACCAGCCGGATTACCGCCACCGAGCGCGCCCGTGACCTGATTCACGACGCCTTGTACAGGCGCCAGCGGATTCGTGCCGCCACCGATACCACCCAGTGCGCCCGTCACCGTGCCCAGCGCGCCCGTCAGTGCTCCAGCCGGGTTACCGCCGCCGAGCGCGCCCGTGACTTGATTCACGACGCCTTGCACCGGCGCCAGCGGATTCGCGCCGCCGCCGATACCGCCCAGCGCTCCCGTCACCTGGCCCAGCGCGCCGGTCAGCGCACCAGCCGGATTACCGCCACCGAGCGCGCCCGTGACTTGATTCACGACGCCTTGCACCGGCGCCAGCGGATTCGCGCCGCCGCCGATACCGCCCAGCGCGCCCGTCACCTGGCCCAGCGCGCCGGTCAGCGCACCGGCCGGGTTGCCGCCACCGAGCGCACCCGTAACCTGATTCACCACGCCTTGCACCGGCGCCAGCGGATTCGCGCCGCCGCCGATACCGCCCAGCGCGCCCGTCACCTGGCCCAGCGCGCCGGTTAGTGCACCAGCCGGATTACCGCCACCGAGCGCACCCGTCACTTGATTCACCACACCCTGCACCGGCGCCAGCGGGTTTGCGCCGCCGCCGACATTGCCCAGTGCACCCGTTACCGTGCCAACCGCATTGCTCAGCGTCCCCGTCGCCGTGCTCAGCGCACCCGTCAATGCGCCTGCGGGGTTGCCGCCATTCAGTGCCCCCGTCACCTGGTTCAACACGCCTTGTACCGGCGCGAGCGGCTGCACCGTGCCGCCACCGCCGCCGAGTGCGCCCGTCACCGCCCCCACGGCGCCCGACAGCGCTTGACCGGGATCGCCGAGCGACGTCTGGATCGCACCCGACCCGCCCGCCGCAACGGTAACCGAGCCCAGCGGCGACGTGCCCGTCGCGACCAGCCCGACCGTCACGCTGTTCGTCGGCGGATTGACGATCACTTGCGGGATCGGCAGCGAATCGAGGGCCCCCGCCATCGCGGAACCCGAAGCCAGCACCCCGAACACCGTCGCGACCGACAGCGCCACACCCGTCAATTTAAGATTGTGTCCCATCGTTATTTTCCCCATCTCGGTTGGCACCACGTTGATAAAGCATGGGGACGGATTGCACGAAGCGTGCCAATTCAAAAAAGCGGATTGATTCGTCTGGCCATTAGTGGTCAATAACGCTTTTTTAATCGATTTCAGACGAAATACACGGGCTTCCGATCCCAAATCGTCTGACGATAGACGCTGCCGGGACGTGGATGTAACGTAACGTTTGCGAGCCCCGTGGTAACGTGTTCCGGTACATCCCGCGTAACGCCGGAACACCCGGCCGCGATAGCGCCCTATACCGTCAGCGACCGCCGCCGGTTGCGCATTTCACCAATATGAAAATGCATTGATAAATCGCGAATTTTCTGATTTTATTTATCTCGCGATTTTCTTTCTTGCCGATTACGCAGATCATTTCCGATTGCGTGGCTTTCGATAATTCGGATAGCCGAATGAAAAACTGTGAAACGCGCGCATGGCCGCCGGCATGAGCGGGGCAGCGCGCGCCGGCGGCCGGAGCCGCCCTAGCGCGCGACAGGTTCAACCGAAGCGCGCGGGCCGGTACGGATGGGGATCGATATAGGTCGGCGCGCCCGTCATCATTTCGGCGAGCAGACGCCCGGTCGCGGGGCCGAGCGTGAGCCCGTGGTGGCAATGGCCGAACGCGAACCACAAATGACGGTGGCGCGGCGCGGGCCCGATCACCGGACGCATGTCCGGCGTGCAGGGCCGCATCCCGAGCCACGGTTCCGGATCGAGCCGTTCGCCGATGCCGAACGCGTCGCGCGCCAGCGGTTCGGCCCGCGCAAGCTGCACGCCGGTCGGCGGCGCACCGCGCAGCGCGATCTCGACGCCCGTCGTGAGCCGCAGGCGGCCGCCCTCCATCGGCGCGACGACGAAGCCTTCCTCGGTGTCGCACACGGGCACGTTCAACGGCGTGCGCGTCGGCCGGTAGTGCATGTGATAGCCACGCTTGGCGCGCAGCGGAATCCGGTAGCCGAGCGGCGCGAACACGTGATCGGACCACGGCCCGAGCGCGACCACGGCCGAGCGCGCGGCAATCGGCCCGTGTTCGGTCCCGACCTGCCAGCCACCGTCCACCTGCACGAGCGTCTTCGCATCGCCGAGCACGAACGTGCCGCCGTCGCGCTCGAACAGCCGCGCGTAGGCCTTGGTCAGCCCGCCCGGGCTCGACACCGTCTTCGGGTCCTGCCAGTGGAAAGCGCCGCAGAATGCGTCGCCGATACCCGGCTCGCGCGCGCGCAGCGCATGCGCATCGAGCACGCTCATCCGCAACCCGTGCGCGTCGGCCACGCGCTGCTGCGCGCGCGCCTCCGCGTCGAACAACGCGGGCGAACGGAACGCCTCGATCCACCCGCCGTCGTGTACGAGGGGCTGCGCATCGGTCCGCGCGAGCAGCGCATCGTGCTCGACGACGCTCGCCGCGACGAGCGGCAGCAGGTCGCGCGCGGCGGCCGCGAGCCGTTGCGGCGACGATTCGCGCCAGAAGCGCGCGAGCCAGCCCGCATACGCGGGCAGCGCGCGGTAGTCCCAGTAGAGATCGACCGAGCGGTTGCGTGCATAGCGCAGCAACGTGCCGAGCCGGCGCGGAAACGCGTACGGCACGACCGACGAGCGCTCGATCAGCCCGGCATTGCCGTGGCTCGTTTCCTCGCCGGGCGCGCGCCGGTCGACGAGCGCGACGCGCAGCCCGCGATCCTGCAGATGCAGCGCCGACGACACGCCGACGATGCCGGCTCCCAGAACGATGACGTCGAAATCCATGGTTCCCTGTACCGTGTCGAGATTCGATGGGCGGCGCACCGGCATCGCGGCCGGCGCGCGGCGATGCTTACTTCGCGATGATGTCGCGCTTGAAGTACTTCTGCGACAGCGCGCTCAGCGTGCCGTCCTTCTTCAGCGCGTCGAGCGCGCCGACGATCTTCGCCTGCAGCGCCTTGTCGTTCTTGCGCATCCCGAAGCCCGTGCCCTCGCCGAGCGTCGCCGGATCCTTCAGCGCGTCGCCGACGATCTGGTAATCGCGGCCGGCCGGCTTGTCGAGGAAGCCGTCCTGCGCGGTCTGCGCTTCCTGCACGGCCGCATCGAGCCGCCCCGCGACGAGATCGGCGTAGATCTGGTCCTGATCCTGGTACGACACGACGGCCACGCCCGCGTTGGCCCAGTGCGCCTTCAGGAAATCCTCCTGCGACGAGCCCTGCAGCACGCCGACATGCTTGCCGCGCAGGCTCGCGACGTCAGGCCGCAGCGGCGAACCGCGCCTGGCCACCATCACGATCGGCACCACGTAGATCGCCGGCGTGAAGTCGATGCTCTGCTTGCGCTTCGCGGTGATGTTCATCGCCGAATTGATCGCGTCGAACTTGCGCGCCTGCAGCGCCGGGATCAGGCCGTCGAACGCATTCTCGACCCACACGCATTTCATGTTCAGCTTCGCGCACACCGCATTGCCGATGTCGACGTCGAAGCCCTGCAGCTGACCGGCCGGCGTCTTGCTCTCGAACGGCGGATAGGCCGCTTCGATCCCGAAGCGCAACGTGGTCTGTTCCGCATGGGCCGTGACGGCCGCGCACGCGAGCGCCGCAGCGGCGCAAAGGGAAAGCTTCCAGTTCATGACGGTCCTTCCGTTCTGGATTGAGGCGATGGAGATCGGTTGCACGACGCCCTCGGCCGGGCGCCGGATCGGCATTCGATGCAGGCGGCCGCCGCGTGGCGGCGCATCCTGTCCTGCACGCGAAATATAGACTAAAAGTCTACTATAGACTATAGGGGATACGAGAGTCTCGTCCTGCTGCACCCCGCCCGGATTTCGACACCTCGTCAAAAGATCCTTGATTTCATGGTGTTTTTCATCATCCAGGCAACGACACAACGTCTCGAAAAGAAAAATCCTCCAGAATTTGTTTGTCTATATTAGACTTTTAGTCCATCACGAACACCACCGGACACCGCCTTTCGAGACGGTCTGTCCGGCACCGACCGGAGATGTCCCCATGACGCAAACCGTCCCGACCCTGCCGCTGACCGTCGACGAAGCCGCCGTGCGTGCGGCGCTGCCATCGCTCGACGTGCTCGGCACGCTGCGCCGCATGTTCGCGTCGCTCGCCGCGGCGCGCGCGGTGCAGCCGCCGCAGACGCTCACGCTGTTTCCCGACCAGGCCGGCGACTTCATCACGTATCTCGGCGCGCTCGCCGATGCGCAGGTCTTCGGCGCGAAGCTGTCGCCGTACGTGGTGACGGGCGGCAGGCCGATCGTCACCGCGTGGACCGCGCTGATGTCGATGCAGACCGGCCAGCCGCTGATGTGGTGCGACGCGGGGCTGCTGACCGTCGAACGCACGGCCGGCACGACGGCGCTCGCGGTCGACTGCCTCGCGGCGCGCGACGCACGCCATCTGGCGATCGTCGGCGCAGGCGCGGTCGGCCTCGCGCACCTGCGGCACACGGCGGCACTGCGCGACTGGGAGACGATCAGCGTGTACTCGCCCGCGCTCGCCGGCGATGCCGCGCAGCAGGCAACGCTCGCCGAACTCGACTCGCGCGCACGTGCGGCTGCGAGTGTCGAAGCCTGCGTGCGCGACGCGGACGTCGTGATGCTGTGCACGTCGTCGGGCACGCCCGTGCTCGGCGACGGGATGCTCACGCGCCCCGCGCTCGTCACGTCGATCAGCACGAACGTCGCGCGCGCGCACGAAATCCCGCCCGCATGGCTGCCCGACATGGACGTGTACTGCGACTACCGGCACACGACCCCGGCAAGCGCCGGCGAGATGCAGATCGCGGCGGCCGATCACGGCTGGGAGGCCGGGCGGATCGTCGGCGACCTGCCCGCGCTCGTCGCCGGCGCCTGCGCAGCGCCGTCGCGCACGCGTCACGCGTTCTTCCGCTCGATCGGCCTCGGGCTCGAGGACATCGCGATCGCGCACGCACTGTATACGCAGCTGACGCGCGCATGAGCGGCACGCGCACGCGGGGCCGATACAATGACGCAACCGCCGCGGCGGCCGCGCGCGGGCGCACGGGCATGCCGGCCACCGGCGCGCCGGCACGCCGGCCCGACGCGCTGCCCGGCTCCCGCCCACCCGAGATGGCGACACCGATGCGCAAGAAGAAATCCCCCGTCAAAGACCTGCTGCTCACCCGCTATGCGCCGATCGCCGACGGTATCGCCGCGCTGTTCTTCCCGTACGCGGAAGTCGTGATCCACGACCTGCACGACCAGACCGTGCTGTATCTCGCGAACAACCTGTCGAAGCGCGAGGTCGGCGACGATTCCGCGCTCGAGGAGATCGATCATTCCGCGCGCGAACGCGTGATCGGCCCGTACGAGAAGCTGAACTGGGACGGCCGGCGGATGCGCTGCGTCAGCAACGTGCTGTTCGACGACGACGGCCGCCCGGCCGGGATGATGTGCATCAACTTCAACATTGCGGTGTTCGACGAGGTGCGCGCGACGCTCGACCTGTTCATCAAGGGCGCGGGCGTCGTCGCCCAGCCCGACGAGCTGTTCCGCGACGACTGGCAGGAGCGCATCAACACGTTCCTGCACGGCTGGCTGCGCGAGCGGCAGGTCGGGCTGAACGGGCTCACGCGCGAGCACCGGCGCGAGCTCGTCGAGGCGCTCTACGCGGAAGGCGCGTTCCGCGGCAAGAGCGCGGCGAACTACGTCGCGAACGTGCTCGGGATGGGGCGCGCAACGGTCTACAAGCACCTCAAGCACCTGAAGGAAACGCAAGGCGACGCGTAAGCGCTGCGCGGCGGGCGCAACGACGGCCCGCATCGGTCATCGCTACCGGGAAGCCATTTCCCTGTCTATGCTTCGTGATACGCCGGGTACGGCCCCGTTCCGCACGGGTCTGCGCGCGCCCTGGCGTCGAAGCATAAAGTGATATAGTCCCGGTTACACTTTTTTGCCGCCCTGGACCGCCCATGACGACCGCCCCCGCCCCGACTGCCCGCCCGACCCTGACCGTCGAAATCTGGTCCGACCTGATCTGCCCGTGGTGCTGGATCGGCAAGCGCCGTTTCGACGAGGCGCTCGCCGCGTTCGCGCATGCCGATCGGGTCGACGTCGCGCTGCGCGCGTACCGGCTGATGCCCGGCCAGCCTGTCGAGCCGGTCGAGGCGATGCTGGCCGGCAAATACCGGATGTCGCCCGCGCAGGTCGACCAGATGCTGCGCCAGGTCACCGATGCGGCCGCGAGCGTCGGGCTGCGCTACGACCTGCCCGGCACGCTGGTCGGCGATACGCTCGACGGCCACCGGCTCGTGAAGCTCGCGGAAGCGACCGGCCGCGCGCACGCGCTGACCGAGCGCCTGTACCGCGCGTATTTCTGCGAGCACGGCTCGCTGTTCGATCATGCCGAGCTGACCGAATTCGCGGTCGAAGCCGGGCTCGAACGCTCGGCCGTCGAAGCCGTGCTGCGCAGCGACGCATACCGCGACGAAGTCGAAGCCGACATCGCACGCGCCGCGCAGATCGGCGGGCGCGGCGTACCGTTGTTCGTGCTCGGCGGCCGCTACGCGGTGTCGGGCGCGCAGCCGGCCGACGCGTTCGCGCAGGCGCTCGAACAGGCGTGGCGCGACGGCATCGTCGAACTCGACGGCAGCGACGCGGCCGCCTGCGGCCCCGACGGCTGCGAACTGCCGGCGCGCTCGTAACGTCCTGCTCCCTTTGTCAGTCGCGCGCGGCCCCGCGCGCGACTACGCGACGCTCCTGCCACAAACCGGCAGGAAGCCCGCGCCGATGGCGTCTACAATGCATCCTTTCAAATAACTATCAGAAGGCTGCAAGCCCATGACCCACGGGATCCACGGCGAGAAGCGCTGGTACGCGCTGATCGTTCTCTGTCTCGGCGTGCTGATGATCGTGCTCGACAGCACGATCGTGAACGTTGCGCTGCCGTCGATCAGCACCGACCTCCATTTCACCGAAACGGCCCTCGTGTGGGTCGTCAACGCGTACCTGCTGACGTTCGGCGGCTGCCTGCTGCTCGGCGGCCGGCTCGGCGACCTGTACGGCCAGCGGCGCATGTTCCTCGCCGGCCTCGTCGCGTTCACGCTCGCGTCGCTCGCCTGCGGCCTCGCGCAATCGCAGGCGATGCTGATCGCCGCGCGCGCGGTGCAGGGGCTCGGCGGCGCGGTCGTGTCGGCCGTCTCGCTGTCGCTGATCATGAATCTCTTCACCGAGCCCGGCGAACGCGCGCGCGCGATGGGCGTCTACGGCTTCGTGTGCGCGGGCGGCGGCAGCATCGGCGTGCTGCTCGGCGGGCTGCTGACGAGCTCGCTGTCGTGGCACTGGATCTTCCTCGTCAACCTGCCGATCGGCGTCGCGGTCTATGCGATGAGCGCCGCGCTGCTGCCGCGCATGCGTGCGCCGGCCGGCACCGCCCGGCTCGACGTTGCGGGCGCGATCACCGTGACCGCATCGCTGATGCTGGCCGTGTACGGGATCGTCGGCGGCAACGAGGCCGGCTGGCTGTCGACGCAGACCGTCGCGCTGATCGGCGCGGCCGTCGTGCTGCTCGCGCTGTTCATCGCGATCGAGTCGCGCGCCGCGCATCCGCTGATGCCGCTGACGCTGTTCGCCGCGCGCAACGTCGCGCTCGCGAACGTGATCGCCGTGCTGTGGGCGGCCGCGATGTTCGCGTGGTTCTTCCTGTCCGCGCTGTACATGCAGCGCGTGCTCGGCTACGGGCCGCTGCAGGTCGGCCTCGCGTTCCTGCCGGCGAACCTGATCATGGCCGCGTTCTCGCTCGGGCTGTCGGCGCGGATCGTGATGCGCTTCGGCATCCGCGGCCCGATCGCGGCCGGCCTGCTGATCGCGGCCTGCGGCCTCGCGCTGTTCTCGCGCGCGCCGGTCGACGGCGGTTTCGTGTGGCATGTGCTGCCCGGCATGACGCTGCTCGGCATCGGCGCGGGCGTCGCGTTCAACCCGATGCTGCTCGCGGCGATGAACGACGTCGACCCGGCCGATTCCGGGCTCGCGTCGGGGATCGTCAACACCGCGTTCATGATGGGCGGCGCGCTCGGGCTCGCCGTCCTCGCGAGTCTCGCGGGCGCCCGCACCGACGCGCTCGCCGCCGCGCAGGCCACGCCGCTCGACGCGCTGAACGGCGGCTACCACGCCGCATTCGCGTTCGGGGCGGCGTTCGCCGCGGTGGCCGCGCTGATCGGCCTCGCGCTGCGCATCCGGCCGCAACGCGCCGTCGAAGGCGCCGGCTCCGCGATGCACTGACCGGCGACTCGCCAGGGCGGGCAACCGGCATCGAACCCGGGCGCGCAGTGTCGCGCCCTTTTTTACGCGCGCCGGATGCGCGACGCGACACATGCGCCCGATTCGTCATACTTGTGCGGGCCGATGACTGCCATCGGCCCTCCGCCGGCTCGAACGCCCGTTTCACGTTTGCCCGGCCGCCTGCCGCACGGGCCTTCCCGGCCGATTTTTAACGCAGTCGTACATTGACGCGCCACTTTTGCGACAATGGCGGACTTTGACGCGCGCGCCGCAGCCGCGCGCCGCCGCCGAACGCCGCATAACCGCCTGCTTCCGATGTCGCTTCCCCATATCGATCTGCTGTACTCCCTGTCCGGCCTGTTCGTCGGCATTCTCGTCGGCCTGACGGGCGTCGGCGGCGGTTCGTTGATGACGCCGATCCTCGTGCTGCTGTTCGGCGTGCATCCCGCGACAGCGGTCGGCACCGACCTGCTGTACGCGGCCGCGACCAAGGCCACCGGCACGCTCGTCCACGGCCTGAAGGGCTCGATCGACTGGCGCATCACGGGCCGGCTCGCCGCGGGCAGCGTGCCGGCCGCGGCCGTCACGCTGTGGTGGCTCCATACGCACGGGATGAATACGCCGGGCACCGCGCGGATGATCCAGCTCGTGCTCGGCGTCGCGCTGCTGCTCACGTCGCTCGCGCTGATCTTCCGGCCTCAGCTCACCGCATTCGCCGCGCGCAACCCGCTCGCGCCGAGCCCCGCGCGCACACTGTGGTCGACCGTGCTGACGGGTGCCGTGCTCGGCGTGCTCGTGTCGATGACGTCGGTCGGCGCCGGCGCGATCGGCGTGACGGTGCTCCTGCTGCTGTACCCTGCGCTCGCGACGACCCGCATCGTCGGCTCCGACATCGCGCACGCAGTGCCGCTCACGCTGGTCGCCGGCATGGGCCACTGGCTGCTCGGCTCGGTCGACTGGTCGATGCTGCTGTCGCTGCTGCTCGGCTCGCTGCCCGGCATCGTGCTCGGCAGCCTGCTGTCGGCGCGCGCGCCCGAGCGGCTGCTGCGCAACCTGCTCGCCGCGACGCTCGTCGCGGTCGGCGTGCGGCTCGTGCTCGCGTAAGCGGCCCGGCACGACGACCCGCGCGCATCGACACACTCCCATCGCCAACGAAAAGCACCGTCCCTGTTGGCGACTGGCCTTCACCTCATGTCTTGATGAACGCCCGGGCGAGTCTCACGGCGTACCTGTCAGCGCATGTGCAACGGGCAGGTATTTGGCCAGGATGCTCAGCATGGTAGCGGCCTCTGCCTTCGAAACCGGGGGAAACGGGGAAACGTACGACGTGCCGTTGCGGCGCTCGTGTGCCTTCGTGATGAACGCAAATTCCTGCGGACTCACGCCCAGCGAGGTCGACACGCGCTGGATGGCTAGGTTACGGCCGGCATCCTTGGTTCGCACCTCATAAAACTCCAGGATCGCCTGTACCACCTGAAAATAGCCTTCGTGGGCCAACGTCAACACCTGCAGATGCCGGGCGTGATCCAGTTCATCGGCAGTGGCCTTGTAGTCCGCGGCATTGCGCAGGAAGCCCGCGATTGCCCCGGGCGTCGGCGCAACCGGATCGAAGGCTTTCGTCCTGATGAGGTTTTCGTATTCAGCTGGGCGCGGCATCACAGTATCCTCAGCATTGGGCCTTGGGCGATCTGGGCCATGACGGGGTCCGCGTCGACCAGCGCAGCCCATTCCTCAGGCTCGTACAAAGAGAAATTGACGGGGCGCAGCAGGCTTTGCTCGACCACGTGCAGGGCTTCAGATAGCTCGAGAAGCCGGACGTTCCCGATGACGATCAGGTCGATGTCACTACGGCCGCTGTCGGAACGCTTGGCCACCGAGCCGAACACGAACGCCGTGGTGATCTGCGCGGCAAACGGCGACAAGGCCTCCTTCAACGGCTCCGCGACGGCAAACGTCTTGCGCGCGATGCTGACCAGTTCCGGATAAAGGATGAATTCCGTATTCGCGCGAATGCTCCGTTGTCTGCCTCGTCGGGCGTCTTCCATCAGTACGCCGACCTCGACCAACCGATCCACCTGCTTTTGGGCGCTACCGCGCCCACTGTCTGCCAGGCGCAGCAGTTCCTGTAACGTAAAGCTGCGGTCAGGTTGCAGCAGCGTCGCACCCAGCACCCGCTGCATGCCCGGTGTGAAGAGAAAGTCGGCGAGACTCACATCAATCCTCAATGCAGGGACAATTGTCCTCATTATGAGGATTTTCCATCAAATCCTCAATAGAGGGCTATTCATCCCTCTTTTGAGGATCATACATCGACGCGTCGACCTCCAGACACGACGATGCCCCGAGAGTCCGTGACTCACGGGGCATCCTGGAGAATGACGGCACCGCCATCGACACACGCCACGTGAGGAACCGGGGCGCGTGACGAGGCGGTGTTCTGCATGTCGCTTCGGGCGACGAGCCGCCCGCGGCGCTTACTGCCCCTGCTGCTGCAGTTTCTGCTGCTTGAGCTGCTGCGTGCGCGCCTGCAGTTTCAGCACGCGCTGCAGTGCAGTACGGTTCGCGAGGATGCCGTCGTAGAAGCTGGCGAGATCGCCCTTCAGCGCGGTCCGCGACGCGTCGTTCAGGTAGATCATGTGGCCCGACGGGTAGTTCTTGATCGTCAGGTTCTGCGCCTTGAGCGTCGGATCGAGCGGCATCTGCGCGAGCGTCAGCTCCGTCTGGTGGAACGGCGTGACGGCGTCGAAATAGCCGTTCGCCGACAGCACCTTCAGATCCGGGTTCACGCTCATCGTCGACGCCAGGTCGCCGGCCGTGTACAGCGTATTGCCGCCGCCCTTGTTCGCGCCGGTCGGGTCCGTGTGGCTGAAGTCCCAGTTGTTGAAGACCTGGTCGTTCAGGTCCACGAACGACGACGTCGACGTGTACTTGAGGTCGGTGTTGATGTAGCTGTTCCACAGCACCGTGTACGCGCCGCCAACGTTCGTGATCGACGGATCGTTGCTGCCCGAGTTCGGCAGGATGTACGGCGCGATGCCCTTGCCCGTGAAGTTCGCGCGACCGTCGTACTGGCCGATCTGCGTGCCCGGCACGAGCGTCAGGAAGAACGTGTACGGCGGGTTGTCGTTCGACGACGGCACGTTGCCGAGCGCGGCCGGGTTGCCGAACGTCTGGATCAGCGACGTCGGGTCCGTGCCGATGTACGAGCCCATCTGCTGCGCGGTCTGCAGGTTCAGGTTCAGCCGCACGTTCACGAAGCCGCCGTCCTGCGGGTTCGGCTTCTGCGCAAGCGGCGCGAGCGTGTTGTCCGCATAGTTGCGGGCCTGGACCATGTACGCGTCGAGATCGGTCGGCGTCGGGTTGAGCGTCGTCTTCTTCCAGTAGAACGCATCGGCCGCGAGCGTCGGGAACGTGCCCGGCGCGGACAGCGCGTTCGCGTAGTCGAGGATCGACGACTGCAGCGTGATCCCGTTCAGGTCGATACCGTCCTCATGCAGCACCCACGACACGACCGCGCTGCGCGCGGTGCCGTACGACTCGCCGTACAGGAACTTCGGCGAATTCCAGCGCGAGTACTTGGTCAGGTAGCGCTGGATGAAGCGGTCGATCGAGCGCGCGTCCTGGTCGGTGCCCCAGAAGTCCTTGTTCTTCGCCGGGGCGATCGCCGCCGAGTAACCGGTGCCGACCGGGTTGATGAACACGAGGTCGGTGCGGTCGAGCAGGCTGTCCGGGTTGTCGAGCAGCTTGTACGGCGCGGGCGGCGTGAAGTTCGGGAACGACGACTGCAGGCGTTTCGGGCCGTACGAGCCGAGCAGCAGGTAGACCGACGACGAGCCGGGGCCGCCGTTGTAGAAGAACGTGACCGGGCGCGGCTTCGACGGGTCCGGGTTGTCCTGCGTGTACGCGACGTAGAACATCTTCGCGTTCGGCGCCGACGTGACCGGATCGATCGTCGTCAGGTGGCCCGTGGTCGCCGTGTACTTGATCGTCTTGCCGCCGATCGTGACCTGGCGGTGCACGACCGCCGCGCCTTCGGTCGAATCCGTGACCGCGTCGTTCGGCCCGGTGCCGTACACGTCGGTGTCGACGTAAGGCTGGTCGGCTGCAGCGGCGGCCGTTGCGTTGGTGTTGGCCGACGTGCTGCCGCTGGACGTCGCGGCCGCGGCGGCGGCCGACGCGGTCGGGCTCGGCCCGTCGTCGCCGCCGCACCCCGTGACGAGCAGCGCCGCGGCCGCGGCTGCGGCGAGCGGCATGCTCAAAGTCGTTCCGAATAGCGCGAAACCGTCTTTCAAGGACTTCCGTGTCGTCATTATTGCCTCTCGAACAGAACGATAAATACCGCCGGTCGCAAAGGATCATTTGCGCCGGCGCTCCGCACCGGGAATGCATTCGTTATGCGACGCACTCCGAGTTTTTTACCGAATCGGCAAATACCGACCGGCATGATTTACCCCACCCATGTTTTTTTGCAACCGCACAATGGAATCAATTCCATTGCAAACGACAATTCAATAATCCGCAGCAATGCGAATTCATTCCGCGCATTCGCACTCGTACAAAATCGACGGCCAAAGGATGCCCCGCAAAGCCCGCCCATCAAGGCGCCTTCACTTCGAACTGACGAACAATCCCCCTCGGCGAGATGCCGATTAATCACGAAATACCGATCAATCGCAGCTCGAGCCGATTTAATAAAATCGAAAGGATCGATTAACTAAACGGAAAGGAATATTCTCGTATCCGGAATTTATTAAATTAAGTGAAAATACCGGCGCATAATAGGTTCCGGATTTACCGCCGTAAAGTAATAATTTGTTACGGCGCTCGCCATTCCGATAAAAGGCAGTGCGGGACCGATTCCAGACGACGAAAAGAAAAAAGCCGGACGGCGGTCCGGCTTGGTCGGGGCGGCGCGGCGGGCGCCGTCAGAGCGGCACGTCGATCGTGCCGGCGCCGGTCGTGATCGCGTTCGCGCCCGGCGCGGTCGAGATCGGCGGGAGGTTCGCACTCGTCAGCGCAGGGGCGGCGCCCGGCGTGCCGCCGCGCGGCACCGTGCGGATCACCTGTGACGGCGGCAGCGGCGCGCCGTTCTTCAGGTGCTGCCACATCAGGTTCAGCGCCTGCAGGTTGTAGTAGTGGACCGGAACGAAGCGCGTGTCGAAGCCCGGGACCGGCAGGAACGCGTCGAAGTGCTGGCCGTTCGTCACCTCGTAGAACACGAGCTGGCTGCGGCCGCCTTCGCTGATGCCGTTCTGCGCGACATACGCGCGCGATGCGTGGTTCACCGGCACGAGCGCGTCGCTGCGGCCCTGCACGATGATCGCCGGCTTGCCTTGCAGGTTCGCGTTCACGCGCACCGCGTCGACGTTCGCGGGCATCCCGAGCATCCCGTTCGTCCACAGCTGGCGCAGGCACAGCGCGCCCGCGAAGCTCGCATCGGGCGTCGCGAGCCGGTGGTCGACGCCCGCGCCGTTGTTGAACACGAGGTCGATGCCGGCCGTCGGCGGCACGCCGTTGCCGACGCCGAACACGGCCGGCATCGGCGAGGCGGCGGGCGCCGCGACCGCGCCCGTCGCCGGGTTCGTCGTCGCGAAGCTGAAGTTGCACAGGTTGTCGGTGACGCGCGAGCGCGTATACGCGTTCGCATAGGTGACCGCGATCGCCGGAATCGCCTGCGAATCCCACATCGGCGCCTGCAGCAGGTCGGAATCGGCCAGATAGCCGGCCGCATGGAGCTGCGCGAGCGCGTCCGCGGCCTGGCTCTGCGTATCGGCGCCCGACACGAGCCCGGCTGCGGCGAGCGTCGCACAGCGTTGCGTGCGGATCGACTGGGTGGTCGCGGCCGGCAGCGCGCTCAGGTACGGCGCAGCGGCGAGCGATGCCGATGCGGCCGCGCACGGCTGCAGCAGGTTCGCAAGCGTCGCGTAATCGGCCAGCGGCCGGCCGAACGACGGCACCGGCTGGCCGCCCGTGCGCACGAGCGCATTCGGCGCCATCCGCACGTTGATCTGCGGCTCGCCGACCACGACCGCGGTGATCCAGCCGCGACTGTCCTGCTCGGCCGCCGCGAGCGACGCGCCACCGCCGTTGCTGACCGATGCGGCGATCGTCGTGACGTCGCCCGGGCGATAGCGCACGCCATGATGCGAGCCGTCGATCAGCGGTCCGAACTGCTCGTTGAGCGCCCAGTACGCGAACTCGACCGACTGCAGCGTCACGCGCCCCCAGTCCTGCTCGGGATTCTGCTGCGAATGCGCGTGCTTGAACGCATAGCGGTTCGGGAAGCGGTTGTTGAAGGCGGCGAGATCGCCGCTCGTCACGTTCGCGGTGAACAGACTCGCGGTGCCGGCCAGCACCGCGTTGGCGAGCGTGCCGTCGATCAGCGTGACGGTGTCGGAGCCCAGCTCGTGCGCGCCGTTGCCGCCGCCCTTGTCGTTGTAGGCCACCGCGCAGCCGCGCTTGAGCGCCCACTCGCCGGCCGCGGAAATCGCGCCGTACACGCCGCGCGAGCCCGACGACGTCGCGGTGACGATGCACGGCTGCGCAGGATTGAAGCTGGCGGGCACCTGCACGAGCAGCGTCACGTTTTTGCTGCCGCTGCCGTCATCGGAGTACGCGAGGTATTCGGTACCGGGGATCTTGCCTTCGCCGAGGGTGGTGTTGCCGTCGAGGTCGACGTTCGGCCCCCAGAAACGGCCGTAGCCGCCGTTCGCGCTCATGTCGACGAGCGCACGGTAATTCGACCAGATCGCGAGACGGCGCAGTTCGGCGCTCGTCGGCCGCGACGCGTTCGCGAAGCCGGGCGCGGTGGCCGCGCCGAGGCCCGTCTTGCCGAGGCCGGCCGTCAGCAGGTCGTCGCTCGCGCCGTCGTAGGCCGTCGTGCGCACGCTGCCGGACACGAAGCCGGGCAACCGGTTGCGCTCGGCCGAATCGTCGCCGTTGCAGGCGCCGAGCATCGCGACCGCGGCCAGCGCCGCGCCCCACACCATCCGCCTGCCCCACCCGAGCCTCGTCATCGCCGCCCTCTCGATATCGTTATCGGTCCGCCGCCGCGTCGCGCGCGGCTGTCGGCCTCTGAAGCGCAAACGGGCCCCGGCATGCCGGGGCCCGCCTGGAAACGGGCGCCTGCGGCGCTTGCGCGCCGCCGCCCGGCATCACTGCTGCTGAACCGTCAGCTTGTTCGTGACCGACGTCACGCCCTTCACGCCCTTGGCCGCGGCTTCGGCCTTGTCGATCTGGTCCTGGGCCGGCATCGTGCCTTCCAGCGTGATCGCGCCACCCTTCGAGCGTACGACGAGGTTCGACACATTCACGCCCGATTCCTTCGAAATCGCCTTGCGCACCGCGTAGCCGAGCTTGCGGTTCGCCTTCTTCGCGGTTTTCGCGGCAGCCTTCGGCGCGCTCGTCGCGGCCGCCGGCGCTTCCGTTGCCGCCGCGTCGCTCGACTGCGCATACACGCTGCCCGACAGACAGGCCGCCACGGCGGCGACGCCCAACGCTCTCAACACGATCGACTTCATGCTATCTCCTTATCACTCCGGAACGGCCGTGCACAGTACGGCCGGATACCCCCAAAAACAGCCGGCCCGCGCGCGAACGGGCGGGACAGCCGGTGTTTTCCACGGCGATACGAGAGAGGCGGCACGGGCCGGCGGTCGGCGCACGCTGACAAGCGGGCCGGCCGGGCCGGACAGCCGCCGGCCGGACGCGCCCGGTCTCATTGCGTGCCGGGTCGCGCGCGAATCGGGCGCGGCTGCGTCGCACAATGTAATCCAGCGCCCGCGGAAGCGCAAAGCTTTTGACGCGGGGCCGCCCGCCGCTGTCGCCGCCGCGCCGCGGCGGGCCGCCCGACTCGCGCACGTGCGGTGAAACCGGGTACCATCGCCGCGAGAATCCGCATCGCCCGTGACAACCGCCCGACCGTCATCGATGCGTCACGCCAGCGTCATCCGCCGACCCCATGAAGCCTGCCCGCCCTCGCCCGCCCCGCCGCATCCTCGCCCGCTTCGTCGCGGTGTCGTGGCGCGACCTCGCGCTGTCGATCGGCCCGACCGTGCTGCTCGCCGGCGCCGCCGTCTGGCTCGCGGTCAAGCTGATCCAGCCGGCACCGCCGTCCACGCTGGTGATTTCGTCCGGGCCGCCCGGCAGCACCTACTGGAACGCCGCGCAGAAATACAAGGCGATCCTCGCGAAGAACGGCGTCACGCTCGACGTCCAGTCGTCGGAAGGGTCCGCGCAGAACCTCGCACGGCTGGCGAACCCGAACGCGCCGGTCGACGTCGGCTTCGTGCAGAGCGGCATCGGCCCGAAAGAGCGCGACGAGCACCTCGTCTCGCTCGGCAGCATCGGCTACGTGCCGCTCGCGATCATGTACCGCGGCCCGGTCGTTGCGCGCCTGTCCGACTTCAAGGGCAAGCGGCTCGCGCTCGGCGTGGAAGGCAGCGGCGCGCGCGAGCTGAGCCTCGCGCTGCTGAAGATGAACGGCATCGTGCCGGGCGGCTCGACCGAGCTGCTGCCGACGGCCGGCGAAGACGCCGCGACCGCGCTGCTCGACGGCAAGATCGACGCGGCCTTCCTGTCCGGCGACTCGACGCAGATCCCGGTGATGGCGAAACTGTTCCGCGCGCCGGGCGTGCACGTGTATTCGTTCACGCAGGCCGAGGCCTACGCGCGGCGCTTTCCGTACCTGACCGCGATCACGCTGCCGATGGGCGTCTACGATCTCGGCCACAACCTGCCGCCCGCCGACATCCACACGGTCGCGCCGACGATCGAACTCGTCGCACGCGACTCGCTGCACCCCGCGCTGTCCGACCTGCTGATCGAGGCCGCGCGCGAGGTGCACGGCCACGCGACGATCCTGCAGCACGCGGGCGAATTCCCGTCCCCCGTCACGCGCGGGTTCCAGCTGTCCGACGACGCGGCGCGCTACTACAAGTCGGGCAAGACCTTCCTGTACCGGCGGCTGCCGTTCTGGGTCGCGAGCCTCGTCGACCGGCTGCTGGTGGTGGTCGTGCCGCTGGTCGTCGTCCTGATCCCCGGGCTGCGGCTCGTGCCGTCGCTGTATGGCTGGCGCGTGCGCTCGCGCATCTACCGCTGGTACGGCGCGCTGATCGCGCTCGAGCGCAGCGCGCTCGGCGAGCACACGGCCGAGGAGCGCGTTCAGCTGCTCGACGAGCTCGACGACATCGAGGAAGCCGTGAACCGGATGAAGATGCCGCTGGCGTACGCCGGGCAGTTCTACGTGCTGCGCGAGCACATCGGCTTCGTGCGCGAACGGCTCACCGCGCACGACCACGACGCGCCGGCAGGCCCGCCCGGCGCCAGCGGGCCGCCGCAGGCACGCGCCGAGACCGCGCCGCCGCCGGCCGGCGAAGGCCCCCGGGCGACTCCCGGTTCCGCGTGAGCGGACGATCCGCGATCATTGCTGCATGCGCGCGCCGCCGCGTAACATGGAGGCCGCCGCCAGGCGCCGCACGCCCCACCCTCTGGAGAACGACATGACAACCGGCCTCGATACCGCCCAGCCCGCCTGGTTCTTCGACTTCGTGTCGCCGTTCTCGTATCTGCTGCTCGAACAACATGGCAAATGGCCGGACGTGCCGTTCGAACCGGTCGCCGTCTCGCTGCTCGACCTGCAGCGCCACTGGGGGCAGCGCCCGAGCGCCGACGTGCCGGCCAAACGCGTGTTCACGTACCGTCACGCGCTGTTCCGCGCGGAACAGCTCGGCATCCGCTTCAAGATGCCGCCCGCGCACCCGTTCGATTCCGACAAGCTGCTGCGCCTCGCGATCGCGCTGCGCGCCGACATCGCGACCGTGCTGGAAATGTTCCGCTTCATCTGGCGCGACGGCAACGATCCGTCGACACCGGAAGGCTTCGCGGCACTGTGCGAGCGCGTCGGCGTCGGCCACGGCGACGAACTGATCGAATTCGAGGAAACCACCGCGCAACTGGTCCGCAACAACGCCGACGCGATCGCGCTCGGCGTATTCGGCGTGCCGACGTTCTGGATGAACCAGCAGCTGTTCTGGGGCGAAGACGCGCTGCCGATGGTGCTGTACTGCGCGCGCACGCCGAACTGGCTCGAATCGCGCGAGGTCAAGCGGATCAGCGCGCTGCCGAAGGGGCGTGCGTGATGGCCGGTATCACGCACGGCAACGCGCGGCTGCGGTAAGGTTACGCGTCACCTGAACACCCCCCAACCGATGGAAGACGACGACCGTACCGCCTCGCTCGATATCTGGCTCGTGCGCGTATTGCGCACGCTGCTGCTCGAGCGCAGCGTCACGCAGGCCGCGCTGCGACTGAACCAGACCCAGCCCGCGATCAGCACCGCGCTGCGCAAGCTGCGCGAGACGCTGAACGACCCGATCCTCGTGCGCGGCAAATCCGGCATGGTGCCGACCGAATACGGCGCATCGCTGCTCGAGGCCGCGGCGCGCGCGCTGCGCGAGGTCGACTTCATCGCGACGCCGCACGGCGACTTCGATCCGTCGTCCGCGCGGCGTACGTTTCGCGTCGCGGCACCCGACTACCTGAACGATTTCTTCATGCCGACGCTGATCGAGCGCTTTCGCGACGCGGCGCCGCATGCGCACCTGGAAATCGATTCGCTGAATCCCGCGCTCGACCACGCGGGCGCGCTCGAATCGGGCGCGCTCGATCTCGTGATCGGCAACTGGCCGAAGCCCGACCCGCAGTTCGCGCGACAGGACCTGTTCTCCGACACGATCGTGTGCCTGATGCGCGACGCGCATCCGCTCGCGCGCGTGCCGCTCACGCGCGAAGCCTATGCGTCGGCCGCGCACGTCGCGCCGACGCCGTACACCGGCGACAAGCGCAACGCGATCGAGATCGGCCTCGCACGCGCACGCCTCACGCGGCGCATCGTGACGACGCTGCCGTACTTCGGGATCGTGCCGCAGGTGCTGCTGCAGTCGGACCTGATCTTCACGACCACGCGCCGCTTCGCGACGCACTATGCGCAACTGCTGCCGCTCGTCGTCGTCACGCCGCCCGTGCCGTTCCCGCGCATCAAGAGCTACCTGCTCACGCATCCGCAGCCCGACCGGCCAACCGACATCGCGTGGCTGTGCGCGCTGATGCAAAGCGTGTCCGACGAGTTGACGGTCACCCGCACGCGCAAGCGCTGAGACGCGGCCGCCACGCCACGCGGCCGCTCAGGCCGTGCAGAAGATTTCCTGCAGATGGGTCCAGCGCACGACGCCCGCCGCGTCGCGCTCGAACACGGCCGTCGCACGGCGCGCGGGCAGTTCGCCCGAAGTCGCGTGCTGCGCTTCGAGATAGGTGATCACCGCATGCGATGCGTCGGCCGCGAGCACGCGGATCTCCGACAGCGTGATGCGCAGCCCCGGCTTCGCGCCGGCGAGCTTCGCGAACAACGCGCGCGTGCCGTCACGGTCGACCGCGCGGCCGTCGGTCAGGATCATCGTGAAACCGGGAGAAAACGCGGCGAGCAGCGCGTCGAGTGCCGCGGGCGCGGTATCGACGCCGGACAGCCAGCGCTCGATGGCGACGAGGCTCGCATCGAGCGCGTCGAGAAAGATCGGGTGATCGGACATGGTGCGTGCACGGTGAGGTGACGCGCGGCCCGATGCCGCGCGTTGTCGTGCAGTGTATGCAAAATCGCGTGGCCGTGCGCCGGCCGCGCGGCGTTACCGCGAGCAGGACACCTCGTCGCGTGCGCGCCCGGCCGCCACCGCCTTCGCATCGGCCACCGGCATGCCCGAGCGCGCCTGCAGCAGCTCCGCGCACACGGCCACCGCGATCGCGCCCGGCGCCTTGTCGACGATGCCCGCGACGCCGATCGGGCACACCATCTCCACGAGCCGCGCCGGATCGACGCCGCGCGCGGCGAGCCGGCGCTCGAACTTCACGCGCTTGGTGCGCGAGCCGATCATCCCGAAATACGCGTAATCGCGCCGCCGCATGATCTGCGCGGCGAGCGAGAAGTCGAGCGCGTGGTTGTGCGTCATCACGAGGAAGTACGCGCCGGGCGGCGCCGCGTCGACGACCGCCTCCGGCGTGTCGGTCGGCTCCGGCTGCACGTTCGGCGGACATTCGTCCGGGAACAGCTCGTCGCGCGTATCGACCCACTGCACGACGCACGGCAGCGCGCCGAGCAGCGTGACGAGCGCGTGACCGACGTGCCCGGCGCCGAACAGCACGATGTGCATCGGCGCGGGCGCACCGGTCGCGCGGTTGCGCTGGCCGGTGCCCTGCGCGAACGCGGGGATCGGCGCAGTGCGAAGCGAGCGTGCGGGGCCGTTCATCTCAGCCTGCCGTTGCGCGTGCTGCGCGCACCGCGCTGATCGCGCGCAGGATCGACTCGCCGGTGGCCGGCGCGTCGAGCGGCGGGTTCACCTGGTAGTCGCCGACCGCGGCCACCGCGTCGCGCACCGCGAAGAACACCGAGAACGGCAGCAGCAGCGGCGGCTCGCCGACGGCCTTCGAACGGTGGATGCTGTCCTCGACGTTGCGGTTCTTGAACAGCAGCACGTTGAACTCGGGCGGCGTGTCGTTCACCGTCGGGATCTTGTACGTCGACGGCGCGTGCGTCATCAGCTTGCCGCCCTTGTTCCACCACAGCTCCTCGGTCGTCAGCCAGCCCATCCCCTGGATGAACGCGCCTTCGACCTGGCCGACGTCGAGCGCCGGGTTCAGCGACGCGCCCACGTCGTGCAGCGCATCGACGCGCAGCGTGCGCATCTCGCCCGTCAGCGTGTCGATCACGACTTCCGACACGGCCGCGCCGTACGAGTAGTAGTAGAACGGCCGGCCCTGCAGCTTCGACTGATCCCAGTACAGCTTCGGCGTCGCGTAGAAACCGTCGGACCACAGCTGCACGCGCGCGAGGTACGCCTTCGCGATCACTTCGCCGAACGGCACGTTGTGGCCGGCGACCGACACGAAGTCGTTGCCGAACTTCACATCGGCCGCATCGACCTTGCCGTCGCCGAACTGCTTCGCCGCGAACACCGCGAGCCGCTCGCGCAACTGGCGCGCCGCATCCTGCGCGGCCTTGCCGTTCAGGTCCGAGCCCGTCGACGCCGCCGTCGCGGACGTGTTCGCGACCTTGCTCGTGTCGGTCGCCGTCACGCGGATCCGGCCGAAGCGGATGCCGAGCTCGTGCGCGACGACCTGCGCGACCTTCGTGTTGAGCCCCTGCCCCATCTCGGTGCCGCCGTGGTTCACGAGCACCGAACCGTCGGTGTAGATGTGCACCAGCGCGCCGGCCTGGTTGAAGTGCGTGACGTTGAACGCAATGCCGAACTTCACCGGCGTGATCGCGATGCCCTTCTTCAGCACCGTGTTGCGCGCGTTGAATTCGCGCACGCCCGCGCGCCGGGCGCGGTAGTCGCTCGTCGCCTCGAGTTCGCCGAGCAATTCCTGCAGCACGTTGTCCTCGACGGTCTGCCCGTACGGTGTCACGTTGCGTTCGGTCTTGCCGTACAGGTTCGCGTAGCGGACGTCGAGCGGATCGCGGTCCAGCGAACGTGCGACGTCGTCGAGGATGTACTCGATCGCGAACGCGCCCTGCGGGCCGCCGAAGCCGCGGAACGCGGTGTTCGACTGCGTGTTGGTCTTGCCGCAATAGCCGGCAATGTCGACGTCGCCGAGCCAGTACGCGTTGTCGAAGTGGCACACCGCACGCGTCATCACCGGGCCCGACAGATCGGCCGAGAAGCCGCAGCGCGACGTCATGTCAAGCGCCACGCCGTCGATGCGGCCGTCGTCGTCGTAGCCGACGTCGAAGCGGTAATGGAAATCGTGCCGCTTGCCGGTGATCATCATGTCGTCGTCGCGGTCCGGACGCAGCTTCACCGGGCACAGCAGCTTCCACGCGGCGAGCGCCGCGCAGCACGCGAACAGGCCCGACTGCGATTCCTTGCCGCCGAACCCGCCGCCCATCCGGCGGCACTCGACGAGCACGTTGTGCGACGCGACGCCGAGCACGTGCGCGACGAGGTGCTGCATTTCGCTCGGGTGCTGCGTCGAGCAGTACACGTGCATCCCGTCGTCGTCCTTCGGCACCGCGTAAGCGATCTGCCCTTCCAGGTAGAACTGCTCCTGGCCGCCGAGCAGCATCTCGCCCGACTCGCGGTGCGGCGCGACGGCAAGCCGCGCAGCCGCGTCGCCGCGCGCGAGCTTCAGCGGCGGGATCACATAGGTTTCGGCTGCGCGCGCTTCCTGCGCGGTCAGGATCGCCGGCAGTTCCTCGTAGTCGACCTGCGCGCGGCGCGCGGCGAGCCGCGCGGTTTCATGCGACGTCGCGACGACGATGAACATCGGCTGGCCGACGAACTGCACGATGCCCTTCGCGAGCACCGGGTCGTCGTGGATGATCGGGCCGCAATCGTTGACGCCCGGGATGTCGTCGGCCGTGAACACGGCGACTACGCCCGGCGTCGCGCGCACCGCGTCGAAGTTCATCGACACGATCTTCGCGTGCGGCTTCGCCGACAGGCCGAGCGCGGCGTGCAGCGTGCCCGCGACGACCGGAATGTCGTCGGTGTAGGTCGCACGCCCGCTGACGTGCAGGTGCGCGGATTCGTGCGCGCGCGACACGTGGACCTGCGCGGCGTCGGCCTGCGGGTCGAGGGTGCTCAGGAACGGTTCTGCTTGCTGGTTCATGTTCGGTGTTCTCCGTCTTCAGACGCGCGCCGCGCCGGCTTCGGCGGCCACTTCACGCACATTCAGGGCTTGCGGCGGCAGCGGGTCGTGCGGACGCGTCTCCAGCCAGAATCGGTACATCAGGTTCTTCGCGGTATCGAGGCGGTACGTGCTCGTCGCACGCATGTCCGACAGCGGCTGGTAGTCGCGCTCGAGCGCCTGCATCGCGGCCTGCGCGGTGGCTTCGTGCCACTGCGCGCCATCGAGCACGGCTTCGGTGTGGGTCCCGCGCTTCGGCGTCGCGGCCATCCCGCCGAATGCGATGCGCGGCTCGCGGATCGTGTCGCCGTCCGCGATGAACGCGAACGCCGCGCACACGGCCGAGATGTCCGAGTCGAACCGCTTCGACAGCTTGTACGTGCGGAACTGCAGCTTCGCGCGCGCGCCGGTGCGGGTCGGCACCTTCAGGCCGACGACGAATTCGTGCGGCGCCATGTCCTTCTGCTGGTAGCCCGTGTACAGCGCCTCGAGCGGCAGCTCGCGCACCGTGTCGCCGCCGCGCAGCACGACCCGCGCGCCGAGGGCGATCAGGCCCGGCATCGAATCGCCGATCGGCGAGCCGTTCGCGACGTTGCCGCCGATCGTGCCCGCGTTGCGGATCGGCAGCGACGCGAAGCGCTTCCACATCTCGGTCAGTTCCGGATACGTGACGGCCAGCGCCGCATAAGCCTTCTCGACCGTTACGCCCGCGCCGATCTCGATCCAGTCGTCGCGTTCCACGAGGCGTTGCAGCTCGGCGATCTGGCCGACGTAGATCAGGTCGTCGAGCCGGCGCATCTGCTTGGTCACCCACAGGCCGATGTCGGTGCTGCCCGCGAGAATCCGCGCGTCGGGACGCTCGGCCTTCAGCGCGGCCAGCGCGTCGAGCGTGCGCGGCGCCGCGAAGCGCGCGCCGTTGACCGTCGTGTAGTCGAACGTGTCGTCGCGCTTGAGCGACGCGAGCGTGCGGGCCAGCGCGGCCGTGTCGACCGGCGCCGACGGCGCCGGCGCATCGAACATCTGCACGGCCGCCTCGACGATCGGGCGATAGCCGGTGCAGCGGCACAGGTTGCCGGTCAGCGCATCGGCGATCTCGGTGCGCGTCGGCACGTCCTTCGCCTTCGTGCACGTGGCGGCGCAGCCTTCGTGGCCGTGCTTCTCGTACAGCGCCCACATCGACATCACGAAGCCGGGCGTGCAGAACCCGCATTGCGAACCGTGGCAATCGACCATCGCCTGCTGCACCGGGTGCAGCGCGCCGTCCGGCTGGCGCAGGTCCTCGACCGTGAGCAGCGCCTTGCCGTCGAGCGTCGGCAGGAACTGGATGCACGCGTTGACGGCCTTGAACTCGACCGCGCCGGTGTCGGTCAGCTCGCCGACGACGACCGTGCATGCGCCGCAGTCGCCTTCCGCGCAGCCTTCCTTGGTGCCGGTGCAATGCGCGTCCTCGCGCAGGTATTGCAGCACGGTGCGGGTAACGTCCGCGCCGCTGACTTCGCGGATCGCGTGACGATGGTAGAAGCGGATCGGCTCACTCATGTCTCGATGATTCTTCAAATGGGGGGCAAGGCGGCCTGCGCGGAGCGCCTGACCGACGTTTTTCTGACAGTTTGCACGCTATCACCATCAAATTCCGCAACCCATAGCCCATCACGCATGGGGCCCATATAACTGCCGCGATATGAGCGCCGGGCCCGCCCGGCGCCCTTTCCACACGGTGCGCTGCGGCCGTTCCCGACGCACCCGCCGCCGTCCGCCATCCTCGAAAAAAGGTCGCGATTAACTAAATGGTACCTGCGGGAAAACCGGTTCCATGGGAAAATCCCGATTCCCTTTTTCGCCGTCTTCCGTCCGTTTCGTTCATTCGTTCCGACCCCATGTCCACCGATTCCGCCACACCGCCGCGCAGCGGGTTCGCGGTCACGCTGCAAATCGTGTCCGTCGTCTGCTTCACGTTCATCTGCTACCTGACCATCGGCCTGCCGCTCGCGGTGCTGCCGGGCTTCGTCCATGACGACCTGGGCTTTTCCGCGATCGTCGCGGGCGGCGCGATCAGCGTCCAGTACTTCGCGACGCTCGCGTCGCGGCCGCTCGCCGGGCGCCTCGCCGATACGCTCGGCCCGAAGCAGACGGTGCTGCGCGGGCTGATCGGCTGCGGCGCGTCGGGGGTGCTGCTGCTCGTCGCGCTGCTGCTCGCGCACTGGCCGGCCGCGAGCCTCGTGCTGCTGGTCGCGAGCCGTCTCGTGCTCGGCGTCGGCGAAAGCCTGTGCGGTACCGGCGCGATCCTGTGGGGCATCGGCCGCGTCGGCGTCGCACACAACGCGAAGGTGATCTCGTGGAACGGCATCGCGACCTACGGCGCGCTCGCGCTCGGCGCACCGGTCGGCGTCGCGATCGCGAATACGCTGAACCCGGCGCTGATCGGCGTGATCGTGATCGCGCTGGCCGCGCTCGGCTTCTACCTTGCACGGCTGATCGCTTCGGTGCCGCTCGTGCACGGCGAACGGATGTCATACGCGAGCGTGTTCACGCGCGTGCTGCCGCACGGCCTCGGCCTCGCGCTCGGTTCGGCCGGTTTCGGCTCGATCGCGACCTTCGTCACGCTGTACTACGCGGCGCGCCACTGGCCGAACGCCGCACTGTCGCTGACCGTGTTCGGCACGCTGTTCATCGGCGCACGCCTGCTGTTCGCGAACACGATCAAGACCTACGGCGGCTTCCGCGTCGCGATCGTGTCGTTCGCATTCGAATGTTCGGGCCTGCTCCTGCTATGGCTCGCGCCGGTGCCGCACATCGCGCTCGTCGGCGCCGCACTGACGGGCTTCGGCTTCGCGCTGATCTTCCCGGCGCTCGGCGTCGAGGCCGTCGCGCTCGTGCCGCCCGCGAGCCGCGGCGCGGCGCTGTCCGCGTATTCGGTGTTCCTCGACCTGTCGCTCGGCATCACCGGCCCGCTCGCCGGCTATGTCGCGGGCGCGTTCGGCTATCCGCAGGTGTTCCTGTTCGCGGCGGTGGCCGCCGCCGCGGGCGTCGCATTGTCGATGGTGCTGTACCAGCGGCAGGCGCGCGTGGCCGGGACGAGCGCGGCGGCCTGACCACGCTGCGCGTCGCATCGCAGCCGGTCGCGCACATCGCGCCGCCGCCCCAAAAAAAACGCCCTCATCGCGCGGGCGTTTTTTTATCCGTTGGCCGGTTCGGCAGCCGCGAGCGTCAATCAGGCCGTCCGCAGAAACAGCCGGCGCGTCAGGTCGAACGCGACGAGGTTGCCGGCCACTACGAGCAGCAGCCCGACCACCGCGAGCGGCGACCACTGGTAGCCCTCGAACACCGTCGACACGGCCAGCGCGACGATCGGGAACAGCACCGTGCAGTACGCGGCGCGCTCCGGCCCGATCCGGCCGACGAGCGTCAGGTACGCGGTGAAACCGATCACCGAACCCGGCACGGCCAGATACACGAGCGCGCCGAGATAGCGCGGGCTCGTGTCGAGCGTGAACGGCATCCCGGCCGCCACGCTGCCGACGGTCAGGATCGCCGCGCCGATCAGCATCGCCCAGCCGTTGGTCACGAGCGGGTGCAGCCCCATCGACTGCATCCGGCTCGACAGCAGGTTGCCGATCGAGAAGCACATCGTGCCCGCGAACGCGATCGCAAGCCCCATCCAGGTCGCATGGTCGTCGAGATGGCCGGCCATTTGCTGCCAGAACAGGCACGCGATGCCGGTCAGCCCGAGCAGCGCGCCGGCGATCGCCGACGGCCGCAGCGGGCGCCCCATGAACAGCCTGCCGTTGATCGAGTTCAACAACGGCGCGGTCGAGAAGATCACCGCGACGAGTCCGCTCGGCACGACCTGCTCCGCATAGTAGAAGCACAGGAAGTTCAGGCAGAACAGCGCGAAGCCCTGCGCGACGAGAAAACGCCACGCTTCGCGCGGCGGGCGCACCGGCCGGCGCATCACGCGCAGCAGCGCGAACAGCACGACGGCCGCGAGCCAGAAGCGCCACGCGATCGACACGGGCGGCGGCACCGAGCCGAGCTGCCACTTGATCGCGATCCAGGTGGTGCCCCAGATCAGCACGGTGACGAAATAAAGCGACAGGTTCATGGCGGCAATCCGGAAAATCGGGTGAATCGGGATCCCGACTATGCCGCCGCGCGGCGCGGGCCGATTGTCCGGAATTGCGGTCTTTTGGGGGACGCCGCACGCGCTGCCGCGTCCCCGCTTATACTCGGCGCATCATGAGCTTCTCCCTCTCCGCCCCGCCCGTCGACCACGCCGCCGCCCTGGCCGGCGGCGATCTGCCGTTCGGCCTGCAGTCGGTCTGCCGCACGCTCGCCGACGCGAACGCGACGCTCGAGCGCTTCGCATGGCTCGGCGACCATCTGGCGATCGCCGAATGGACGCGGATCACCGACGAAAGCGAGACGGTCTACGAGCAGCCCGGCCACCACACGCTGTCGTGCTACCTCGACGGCGGCTACCGGACCGAGCGCCAGCGCGTGCCGCGCTACGGTGCGCCGAGCCTGCTGTGCGCGCTGCCGGGCGACCATGAATCGCGCTGGTGGGTGCGCGGCGAGATGCACTTCATCCACCTGTATTTCCTGCCCGAGCACTTCACGCAGCGCGCGATCCGCGAACTCGATCGCGAGCCGCGCGAGCTGAAGCTCGCCGATCGCACCTATTTCGAGGATGCGCGCGTCGCCACGCTGCTGCGCTCGCTCGCGCTGGACGGCTGGGACGATGCCGACGAGCGGCTGCGCGTGAACGAGACCGCGCACGAGGTGCTGAGCCTGCTGCTGCGCGGGCAGAGCACGACGCGCACCGACACGACGTTCCGCGGCGGGCTCGCGCCGGCCGTGCGCCGCCGCGTGCGCGACTATATCGATACGTATCTCACGCAGCCGCTGACGCTCGGCGAACTGGCCGAGGTCGCCGCGCTGTCCGAATACCATTTCTCGCGGATGTTCCGGCTGTCGTTCGGCCGCGCGCCGCATGCCTGGGTGGCCGAGCAGCGCCTCGCCCGGGCGCGCGAGCTGCTGCGCACGACGGCGCTGCCGCTCGCGCAGGTCGCGGCCGACTGCGGCTACGCGAACGCCGGCCACTTCAGCCATCGCTTTCGCGACGCGCACGGCACGACGCCGAATACCTACCGGCGCGCGATGCAGGGCCGCTGAGCGCGGCCCCTTTCCTCGCTTTCCCGCTTACGCGCCGCGCCGGGACAGTTCCTGTTCGAGCGCCGCGACACCGGCCGGCAGGTCGACCGGCACCTTCAGGTCGACCATCGTGCGGCCGAACGCATGCAGCGTGCGGAACAGGTTGTGTTCGCGGCACTGCTCGCCCATCTGCCCGATCCGCACGATCGGCAACCCGAACGAGCCCGAGATCTCGACCTGGTACTGCTTCGAGATGTGGCCGCAGACCATTCCGGGCGTGAGCCCCTCGGGCGTCTCGATCCCGACCACCGAATTGAGCCGGCAGTCCTTCGGCGCGTACAGCTTGAGCCCCATCGACTCGACGCCCGCCTGCAGCGCGAGCGAGCAACGCAGATGGCGCGCGAAGCGGCTTTCGAGCGTCTCCGCGCAGACGAGCCGCAGCGCCTCGTGCAGCGCGAGCACGCCCGACACGGGCGCCGTGTAGTGATAACCGGCGTTGTGCCAGAAGTTCTCCGCGAGCGCCATGTCGAGGCACCAGTGCGCGTTCGGCTCGGTGCGATGCTTCATGCGCTCCCACGCTGCGTCGGAGAAGGCGATCAGCGACACGCCCGGGATCGACGACAGCCCCTTCTGGCCGCCGGTGATCACCGCGTCGATGCCCCACGCGTCCATTTCGAGCGGCATCGTCGACAGCGTGCACACCGCGTCGACGACGACCAGTGCGCCGGCCGCCTTCGCGAGCGCCGCGATGTCGCGCAGGTCGCGGTTCCATACGGTGTTCGACGTCTCGCCCTGCACGATCGTGACGATCTCGGGCCGCTCGCGCGCGATCGCATCCGCGATCTCGTCGAGGCTCGCGACCGCACGGTCCGCCACTTCGAGCGTCGCGACGTCGGCGCCGACGCGTGTGGCCATCTCGGCCATCCGCGCGCTGAAGAAGCCGTTGCGGATCGACAGCACGCGCGTGCCGCGCCACGCGAGGTTCGAGATCGCCATCTCCATCGCGGCCGAGCCGGGACCCGCGACGCCGAGCACCCATTTCGTGCGGGTCTGGAACACGTAGCGCGCCATCTCCTTCACCTGCTCGATGATCTTCGCCATCGTCGCGCCGAGGTGGTTGATCACGATCGTGTTCGCCTTGGCGACGGCGGCCGGGATCGGAACCGGGCCGGCCCCCATCATCAGCAGCGGTTCTTCGGGCAGGATCGCGTCGAGCGGCACGACGACGGGACAGGGAATCGGCGAGTAATCGATGGACATGGCTGGAAAAAGGTGAGGAAAGGAAGTGCACGGACGCCCGCGGCACTGCGCAGCGAACTCATCGATCATTCCGCGTTCCGCGGCCTCGCGCAAGAGGCACGCACGTCCGGACGGCACGACGGTGGCCCGGTCGCCGGACCGGGCCAGCCGGCCGCGCACCCGTCGCGCAATGCGCTTTCCGAATGAAAAAAGGCGGCATGCCGGTTGTGAAACGGTTCCATTCGGGTTCTTCACACACGATTTTCTCGGTCAATATCACGAAGAGTCGTCGAAGCCGCCGGTTCAACCCGATTCAGCCATCGAGCGCAATCGACCTGCCACCTGATAAAAATTACAGAGGGGAATGCGATACACAAAATCCGGCGTAGAAAAAACATCCACTATTGCGGCATGTATTTAGGGGATCGACTCCTTAATTATTCTGAAAACCTGACTCAAATCGACCCCAACCGATTGATTAACATAAGAAATATTCGCCATCTCGACGCATATTCCAATAGCGCGACGGTTTTTCCAGACGAGTCGTTGCTGCGTCGCAACGTTAAACCGGTACCCCCGATTTTAATTTTCCGCAACCCGCCCGTTTTCGCAGGTTGACGGATATCGGTCCGGTATTTAACAATTGTCTGCGGAATCGGAAATGGATTTTTCGATACGAAGGAGAACTGGGGGCCGCGCGATGCGCTTTCGAGGTTGCGCGGCGGAAAATCACAATCAAAATCAATCAACCGGGCCAGAAATACGCAAGCCATGAACCAGATTCAGACCATGCGTGTATTCGTCTGCGTCGCCGAGCAGCAAAGCTTCCGGCGCGCGGCGCACCATCTCGGCGTGTCCAATGCACTCGTCACGCGTTCGATCGCGATGCTCGAGGGCCACCTGAACACCCGGCTGATCCACCGCACCACGCGTAACCTGTCGCTCACCGAGGCCGGCGTGCGCTACCTCGAAGGTTGCCGTGCGCTGCTAGAGGAATTCGACCACCTCGAATCGTCCGTCGCACATGCCGTGCGCGAACCGGCCGGCACGCTGCGCGTCGTCGCATCGGGCCTGCTGTCGCCGCTGGCGCTGACGCCGCTTGTCAGCAGCTTCCGGCACCGCTACCCCGAGCTGCGCGTGCAGTTGACCGTTGCCGAGGAGCCGCTCGACGTGCTCGATTCCGGCTACGACGTCGGCATCGTCACCGGCAACCGGCTCGACGGCAATCCGACGCTGATCGGCCATGCACTCGCGCCGAACCCGTTCGTCGCGTGCGCGGCACCCGCCTATCTCGACCGCCGCGGCGAGCCACGTCAGCCCGACGACCTGCCGGGCCACGACTGGGTCACGCTCGCGGCGCACCAGCACGCGCCCACGTGGCAACTGGTCGGCCACGACGGCGTCGCGCATTCGGTCACGGTACGCCCGGCCTGCACGGTCAACCAGCTCGCGCTCGTCCAGGCGGCGGCCGTGGCCGGCGCCGGCATCGCGGTGCTGCCCGAGCCATGCGTGGCCGACGCGCTCAACAACGGCACGCTCGTGCGGCTGATGGCCGGCTACCGGATCGACGATCCGGACACGCAGTTGTCGCTCGTCTATCCGAACCGCCAGTACGTGCCGGCCCGCACGCGCAGTTTCGTCGCGCACGCGCTCGACCACTTCAGCGCGCAAACCGCCCGCGACCGGACGGATTACGGCTTCCTGCGGCCGGCGCGCGGGCCTGAACGTGCCGACATCGTCACGGGGCTGCAGTAAACTGCGCGCGTCAGCCTTCGGAGGTGCAGCGTGCGCGTGATCCTGTTCAGCAGCCGGCAGTACGACGACGATTCGTTTGCCGCCGCCAACCGGCAGTTCGGCTATCGGCTGCACTTCCAGCCGTCGCACCTCGACGCGGAAACCGCGATCCTCGCGCACGGCTATGACGTCGTCTGCCCGTTCGTCAACGACACCGTCGACGCAGCCGTGCTCGAACGGCTTGCCGACGGCGGCACGCGCCTGATCGCGCTGCGCTCGGCCGGCTTCAACCATGTCGACCTGGCGGCCGCCGAGCGGCTCGGCATCGCGGTCGTGCGCGTGCCCGCCTATTCGCCGCATGCGGTCGCCGAGCACGCCGTTGCACTGATCCTCGCGCTCAACCGCCGCCTGCCGCGAGCCGTCGCCCGCACCCGCGAAGGCGACTTCTCGCTGAACGGCCTGCTCGGCTTCGACCTGCACGGCAAGACCGTCGGCGTGATCGGCACCGGCATCATCGGCAGCGTGTTCGCGAAGATCGTGATGGGTTTCGGGATGCACGTGCTCGCACACTCGGTGCCGCCGTACAACGACGAACTGATCGCGTTCGGCGCCCGCTACGTCGAACTCGACGAGCTGCTGCATCACGCCGACATCGTCAGCCTGCACTGCCCGCTGCTGCCGTCGACCCACCACCTGATCAACGAACGGACCCTCGCGCGGATGAAGCATGGCGCGATGCTGATCAATACCGGCCGCGGCGGCCTCGTCGATGCGCAAGCGCTGGTCGACGCGCTCAAGAGCGGCCAGCTCGGCCATCTCGGGCTCGACGTGTACGAGGAGGAAAGCGGGCTGTTCTTCGAGGATCACTCCGACCTGCCGCTGCAGGACGACGTGCTCGCGCGCCTGCTGACGTTCCCGAACGTGATCGTCACGTCGCACCAGGCGTTCTTCACGCGCGAGGCGCTGGCCGAGATCGCGCACACGACGCTGCTGAACATCGAGGCGTGGCATGCGGGCGCGCCGCAGAACACCGTGACGGCAAACCGCTGAGAAACGGCACGTTTGACGGTCAGCAGCACGCCCGCAATCGTTTGCTTGTGCCCGCTGCTGCGCACCGCACTCGCCTTCGTCAACAATTCCGTGCTTTGTTTCGGCTGAAGCAACGTTTCGGGCGCGCGGTCTGATATCGTTGCGCCGACGTCCTCCCCTGCCTTTGCCGCTCATGCGTTTCGACGATTCCGACATCGCCGCCGTCTACCGCGCCATTTTCGAACGGCGCGACATGCGCCACTTCACGCCGGCGCCCGTCGATCCGGCCGTGCTCGCGCGCCTGCTGCGCGCGGCGCACCACGCACCGAGTGTCGGCTTCATGCAGCCGTGGCGCTTCATCCGCATCACCGATCCCGCGCTGCGCGCCGCGATCCACGCGCTGGTCGACGCCGAGCGCCGCGCGACCGCCGACGCGCTCGGCGAACGCCAGGACGAATTCATGCGGTTGAAGGTCGAAGGCGTGCGCGAATGTGGCGAACTGCTGGTCGTCGCGCTCGCCGACGGCCGCGAGCGCCACGTGTTCGGCCGCCGCACGCTGCCGGAGATGGATCTGGCGTCCGCTGCGTGCGCGATCCAGAACATGTGGCTCGCGGCGCGCGCGGAAGGGCTCGGGATGGGCTGGGTGTCGCTGTTCGACGTCGATGCGCTGCGCACGCTGCTGCGGATGCCCGACGGCGCGAAGCCGATCGCCGTGCTGTGCGTCGGGCACGTCGACGCGTTCTATACGCAGCCGATGCTCGAAGCGGAACGCTGGGCCGCGCGGATGCCGATCGAAGCGTGCCTGTTCGAAAACGGCTGGGACGATCCGGCCGCGCTCGACGGCGCCGGACCGCTTTCAACGCCGGGCGACACGGCGACGGATCCCGAAACGGACAACACGCCGAACGCGACGCCCGGCGGTCCACCCGAACGCATCGCCTGACGCACGGCCCGGCCGCTGCCATCGTTCCGCCCCCAAACGCGGTCGAACGCGGAAAATCGCCGCCGGATCCCACACTGTGAGCGTCCCGCCGGCCGGCGCGTCGCACGGCGGCAACAACCGTTTTGGCCCCAAGCATAGGGGTTTTCACTGAAGTAGAATCGCGGCTGTCGTTCGCCTTGCCGACCGCCCGTCCCGCGCATCCTGCGCCTGGCTCGAGCGGCATCTTTCCCGAGCCTACCGCGATGCCCTTACCTCTTTTCGCCCTTGCCGTCGCCGCATTTGGAATCGGTACCACCGAATTCGTGATCATGGGCCTGCTGCCCAATGTCGCGCGCGATCTCGGCGTGTCGATTCCGGCCGCCGGGATGCTCGTGTCGGGCTACGCGCTCGGTGTGACGATCGGCGCGCCGATCCTCGCGATCGTCACCGCGAAGATGCCGCGCAAGCGCGCGCTGATGGGCCTGATCGGGCTGTTCATCGCAGGCAACCTGTTCTGCGCGATCGCGCCGGGCTACGCGGTGCTGATGGCCGCGCGCGTCGTCACCGCGTTCTGTCACGGCGCGTTCTTCGGGATCGGCTCGGTCGTCGCGAGCAACCTCGTCGCGCCGAACCGCCGCGCGCAGGCGATCGCGCTGATGTTCACCGGCCTCACGCTCGCGAACGTGCTCGGCGTGCCGCTCGGCACCGCGCTCGGCCAGGCGTTCGGCTGGCGCGCGACGTTCTGGGCCGTCACCGGCATCGGCATCGCCGCGGCCGCCGCGCTCGCGGTGTGCCTGCCGAAGAACCTCGCGATGCCCGACACCAGCATCACGCGCGAATTCAGCGTGCTGAAGCACCCGCAGGTGCTGATGGTGCTCGGCATCAGCGTGCTCGCGTCCGCGAGCCTGTTCAGCGTGTTCACGTACATCACGCCGATCCTCGAGGACGTGACGGGCTTCTCGCCGCGTCAGGTCACCTATGTGCTGCTGCTGTTCGGTCTCGGCCTGACGGTCGGCGGCACGCTCGGCGGCAAGCTCGCCGACTGGCGCCGGATGCCGTCGCTGATCGCGACACTCGCGCTGATCGGCATCGTCCTCGCGCTGTTCGCGGGCACGATGCACGTGCCGTTCGCCGCGCTCGCGACGATCTTCGTGTGGGGCATCCTCGCGTTTGCGATCGTGCCGCCGCTGCAGATCATGATCGTCGATCGCGCGAGCGATGCGCCGAACCTCGCGTCGACGCTGAACCAGGGCGCGTTCAACCTCGGCAATGCAACCGGCGCGTGGCTCGGCGGGATGGCGATCGGCTCCGGCGTGTCGCTCGTGAACCTGCCGTGGGTCGGCGTCGCGATGGCCGTCGCGGCGCTCGCGCTCACGCTGTGGTCGGCGTCGCTCGAACGCCGTCCGGTGGCCGTGCCGACCGAGTACGTGTAATGCAACCCCGTTGCAATCGTTGCGTACGCAACTCCATGCGATCCTGATGGCCTTCATGGACCTTTCAAGGACTGCGGTGTAGCATCCCCGCCGATGAAAGCCATTCTTAATCGCGATTTTCTCGCGCTGATCCTGAGCGTCGCGGTCGTCGGGCTCGGGACCGGCGCCACGCTGCCGCTCACCGCACTCGCACTGACCGAAGCCGGACACGGCACCAACGTCGTCGGCATGCTGACGGCCGCGCAGGCACTCGGCGGCCTCGCGATCGTCCCGTTCGTCACCGCGCTTGCGCGGCACATCGGCTCGCGCCGCGCGATCGTCGTGTCGGTCGTGCTGCTCGCGGCCGCCACCGCGTTGATGCAGTTCACGTCGAACCTGATCCTGTGGGGCGTGCTGCGCGTGCTGTGCGGCGCCGCGCTGATGCTGTTGTTCACGATCGGGGAAGCGTGGGTCAACCAGCTTGCCGACGATTCGACACGCGGCCGCGTCGTCGCGATCTACGCAACCAATTTCACGCTGTTCCAGATGGCGGGCCCCGTCCTCGTAAGCCAGATCGCCGGTGCGACGGGCATCCGCTTCGCACTGTGCGGCGCGCTGTTCCTGCTCGCGCTGCCGACGCTTGCGACGATCCGGCGCGCGCCGCTCGCCGGCGACGACGCGCATCACGAAGCGCACGGCCGCTGGCTGGACATCCTGCCGCGCATGCCGGCGCTGATCATCGGCACCGGCTTCTTCGCGCTGTTCGATACGCTCGCGCTGTCGCTGTTGCCGCTCTACGCGATGGATCACGGCGTCGCGAGCGCGACCGCCGTGCTGCTCGCGTCGATCATGCTGTTCGGCGATACCGCGATGCAGTTCCCGATCGGCTGGCTCGCGGACAAGCTCGGCCGCGAACGCGTGCACCTCGGCGCCGGCTGGATCGTGCTGGCCGGCCTGCCGCTGCTGCCGTTCGTCATCGCGAATCCGTGGCTGTGCTGGCCGCTGCTGTTCGTGCTCGGCGCGGCGGCCGGCAGCATCTACACGCTGTCGCTCGTCGCGTGCGGCGAACGCTTCCGTGGCGCGGCACTCGTCACCGCGAGTTCGCTCGTGTCGGCGTCGTGGAGCGCCGCGAGCTTCGGTGGCCCGTTGGTCGCAGGCGCGCTGATGGAGCAACTGGGCAGCAATGCGCTGGTCGGCGTGCTGGTCGCCTGCGTCGCGGCGTTCGTCGCGGCCGCGCTGTGGGAACGCCGCACCGCGTTGCAACGCGCGGTCTGATACGGATCGACGAAATGACAACGGCCCGCATGATGCGGGCCGTTTTGCATTGCCGGGCCACCGTGCGCTACGCGCGACGTCTCGCGCGTGACGCGTTACGCATTCTGCGCCGGCAGGATCTTGCCGGCACACGTGCCGAAGCCGACGCGATAGCCGTCGCCCTGGCACCACCCGGCGAGTGTCAGCTCGTCACCGTCCTCGATGAACGCACGGCTGCCGCCGCCGCTCAGCGCGACCGGCTCCTTGCCGTTCCACGTCAGTTCGAGCAGGCTGCCGAACGAATCCTTCGTCGGCCCGCTGATCGTGCCCGAACCCATCAGGTCGCCCACGCGCGTGTTGCAGCCCGCGACCGTATGATGTGCAAGCTGCTGCGCCATCGTCCAGTACATGTGCTTGAAGTTCGTCCGGCAGATCGACGTCGCTTCGGCCGCGCCTTCGGCGCGCAGCGTCACTTCGAGCGCGATGTCGAATGCATGCCTGCCCGCGTGCTGCAGATACGCGAGCGGCTGCGGCGACTGTTCCGGCTGAGCGGTGCGGAACGGTTCGAGCGCGTCGAGCGTGACGATCCACGGCGAGATCGTCGTCGCGAAGGTCTTCGCGTTGAACGGCCCGAGCGGCACGTATTCCCACTGCTGGATGTCGCGTGCGCTCCAGTCGTTCAGCAGCACCATCCCGAAGATATGCGCTTCCGCGTCCTCGCACGCGATCGGCTCGCCGAGCGCGTTGCCCTGCCCGACGATGAAGCCCGTCTCCAGTTCGATGTCGAGCTTGCGGCATGCGCCGAACACCGGGCGCTCCTGGTCGGGCAGCTTCAGTTGGCCGTTCGGGCGCCGCACTGGCGTGCCGCTCACGACCACCGACGACGCACGGCCGTTGTAGCCGATCGGCATCTCCGACCAGTTCGGCAGCAGCGCATTCTTCGGGTCGCGGAACATCGAGCCGACGTTGGTCGCGTGCTCCTTCGACGAATAGAAATCGGTGTAGCCGGGAATCTCGACCGGAAGATGCAGGGTCGCGTCGCGCCGTGCGACAAGCACCTGCGCGCGCAGCGCCGCATCGTCACGCAGCGTCGGGTTGTCGCGCGAGAACAGGCCGGACAGTTGCACGCGCACGCTGCGCCATGCGTCGCGGCCGAGCGCGATGAATGCGTTCAGTGTCGGTGCGGCGAACACATCGGCGCCGGCCGGCAGCGTCACGAGGCCCGCGCGCGCGAGCGCGGCGAGATCGACGATCTGGTCGCCGAGCGCCACGCCCGCACGGCGCGCCGCCTGCTTCGCATCGCTGAAGATCCCGAACGGCAGGTTCTGGATCGGGAAATCGCAGGCGGGATCGTTCGCGGTGTCGACCCAGCTCTTGCGAGCCGGGTCGAGCGTCGCGCGCCAGTCTTGGGTATCGCTCATCGTTGCTCCGGATTGAAGTGTTTCCTGATGCCTTGCCAGCATTCGAAGTAGTCGGCCTGCAGCTGCGCGGTGTCGAGCGCATAGCGCGTCGGCCGGATCAGCGTGCGGGTCTCGAACATGAACGCCATCGTCGCGTCGACCTTGTGCGGCTTCGTCGTGTCGCTCGCGGACGCCTTCTCGAACGTGTCCGCGTCGGGCCCGTGGCCCGACATGCAGTTGTGCAGGCTCGCGCCGCCCGGCACGAAGCCTTCGGCCTTCGCGTCGTACGCGCCGTGCACGAGCCCCATGAACTCGCTCGCGACGTTGCGGTGGAACCACGGCGGGCGGAACGTATCCTCGGCCGCGAGCCAGCGCGGCGGGAAGATCACGAAGTCGATCGTGTCGACGCCCGGCGTGTCGCTCTGCGACTGCAGCACGAGGAAGATCGACGGATCGGGATGGTCGAAGCTGATCGAGCCGATCGTGTTGAACAGACGCAGGTCGTATTTGTACGGCGCGTAGTTGCCGTGCCACGCGACGACGTCGAGCGGCGAATGGCCGATATCCGCGCGCCACAGGCGGCCGTTCAGCTTCGCGATCAGCTCGAACGCGCCTTCGCGGTCTTCGTACGCGGCCTGCGGCGTCAGGAAGTCGCGCGGGTTCGCGAGACCGTTCGAGCCGATCGGGCCGAGATCCGGCAGGCGCAATTGCGCGCCGAAGTTCTCGCAGATGTAGCCGCGTGCGTCGCCGTCCGGCAGCGTGACGGCAAACCGCACGCCACGCGGGATCACCGCGATCTCGAACGGCTCGACGTCGACCCGGCCGAATTCGGTCGCGATGAACAGGCGCCCCTGCTGCGGCACGATCAGCAGTTCGCCGTCCGCGCTGTAGAAGAAGCGGTCCTGCATCGAGCGGTTCGCCGCATACAGGTGGATCGCGCAGCCGTTCATCGCGGCGGCCGAGCCGTTACCGGCCATCGTCACGAGCCCGTCGACGAAATCGGTCGGCTCGGCCGGCATCGGCAGCGGATCCCAGCGCAGCTGGTTCGGCGGCGTCGGCGGCACGTCGGCCGAATCGCCGAATTCCGACACGAGCCGCTGCGGGCCCGCGTACGGCTCGAACGGCCGGTGCACGGCGGCCGGACGGATGCGGTACAGCCACGAGCGACGGTTGTGGCCGCGCGGCGCGGTGAACGCGGTGCCCGACAGTTGCTCCGCGTACAAACCGTACGGCGCGCGCTGCGGCGAGTTGCGGCCGTGCGGCAACGCACCGGGCAGTGCCTCGGTGGCGAATTCGTTCCCGAAACCGCTCAGGTAGCCGGCGGTTGCCGGTTTCGACAGGTCAAGCGTCATCGTTTCCTTTCTCCCTCAATTCATCGCGGCATTCGGCGCCTGCACGCCGTTGCGCCGCGTCACACCGGCGAGCCCGAGGACGAACAGCGCCGAGCACAGCACGGGCACCGCGGCCGCATGGAACAGCGCGCCGTTCGACCAGTTGAGCGCAATCAGTTGCCCGCCGACGAGCGGCCCGAGCACCGAGCCGATCCGGCCGATGCCGAGGCTCCAGCCGATGCCCGTCGAGCGCAGCGACGTCGGGTAGTACTGGCCCGCGAGCGCGTTCACGGCCGGCTGCCCGCCGACCACGCAGAATCCGCCCGCGAACACGACGACCAGCAGCCACGGCAGCGCATGCGCGACCGAACCGATCAGCCCCACCGACACGGCCGCGCACGCGAAGCACACGAACAGCACGCGCACGAAGCCGTAACGTTCGATGAACCAGCCGAGCGACAGCGTGCCGACCACGCCGCCCGTTTGCAGCACCGTGCCGACGATCACCGCCGTGCCCGGCGAATAACCGGCATCGCGCATCACGGTCGGCAGCCAGTTCGACAGGAAATACAGATCGATCAGGTTCATGAAGCTGATCGCCCACAGCAGCAGCGTGACCGGCAGGCGGCCGTGGCTGAACAGTTCGGCGACCGGTGCGCCGCTCGCCGCGCGTTCGCGCACGACGATGCGCGTGTTCGCATCGATGCCGGCTTGCGGCGCGAATCGCGCGAGCCAGTCGCGCGCCTGCGCGACACGCCCTTTCAGCACCAGGAACTGCAGCGACTCGGGCAGCCGCGCGACCATCGCGATGGTCAGCACGAGCGGCACCGCGCCGCCGACGAAAAACACCGAACGCCAGCCGAATGCCGGAATCAGCGCGGCGCTGATGAAGCCGCCGATCGCCGCGCCGAGCGTGAAGCCGCACGACACGATCATCATCCGCTTCACGCGATGCGCGGCCGGGCTGAACTCGCCGACCAGCGCCATCGCGTTCGGCATGATGCAGCCGAGGCCGAGCCCCGTGACGAAGCGCAACGTCATCAGCACCGGGATCGAACCCGCAAACGGCGTCGCGAGCATCGTCACCGCGAAGAACAGCGTCGAGCCGATCAGCACCGGGCGCCGCCCGATCCGGTCGGCGAGCACCGACAGCCCGAGCGCACCGAGCAGCATCCCGAACAGGCTCGCGCTGAACACGGGGCCGAGCGCCTGCTTCGGCACGCCCCATTCGGCGATCACGCTGGGCGCGACGTAGCCCATCGCCTGCGCATCGAACCCGTCGATCACGAGGCACAGCCCGCACAGCACGAGCAGCATCCAGTGAAAGCCCGGGCGATGGGTCTCGTCGATCACGCGCTCGACTTCGAGCACGCGCGCGTCGGCCGGCGCCGCGCTCATTGCGCCACCTCGGCGGCCGGGTACACGGGCGGCGTCACGCCCTGGCGCGCGAGCGCCATCGCTTCGCGCAACACGTCGGCATCGCCGATCTGGTTCGCGAGCAGCAGGATCAGCTTCGCGTTGACGAGCTGGCTGTCGGCGTCGGACAGGTCGCGATGCATGTCGATCAGCGCTTCGTAGAACGCGTCGGGGTCGGCCAGGCGCGGGCGGGTGTCGAGTGAGGGCATGACGGGTCTCCGGTGTCTTTGTCGTATTCAGCGTGCGCAGGTCGCGCGCGCCAGTGCGTCGGCAATCGCCTGACGATCGAGCGTGCGCATGCGCGCGCAAACATGCTGGTCGGGGCGCAGCAGGTAGAACGTGCCCGGCTGCGCGTCGTAGCGTTGCGCGGCGAATCCGTCGACGTCCTCCACGACGTCGACGCCGGCCACCGGCTGCGCGTGCCCGGCCGGCACGACGAGTACCGGACGCACCGGCAGCGCGAGGCCGTCGACGGCCCTGGCGAGCGCAGCCGCATCGCCCGGCAACCCGAACAGCACGCCGGTGAAGCCGCCGCGCAGACGCTGCAGCAGCCAGCCCGACGCACCCTGCACGCGTACCGGCGCATCGGCCGCCGCCGCGCCCGGCCGCATCGCACCAGCAAACGTGTCGGCGCCGCGATCGGGCGTGTTCAGCGGCGAATCGGCCAGCACCGCCGGCACCGACAGGCGGCCGCTGTTCACGAGCTTGCGCGCGAACTCGCAGTCGCGCGCGAGTTTCAGCGTCGCATCGCGGAACACGCGCGACACCGCACTCTTCGGCGTGATGAAGTCGGTCGAGCGTGTCGAGTTGCGGATGTTCTCGTCGGCCGCGAACTCGCGCTCGCTCGCATACGTGTCGAGCAGGCTGTCTGCCGAGCCGCCGTCGAGCACGAGCTTCAGCTTCCACGCAAGGTTGTCCGCGTCCTGCACGCCGCTGTTCGCGCCGCGCGCGCCGAACGGCGACACGCCGTGCGCGGAGTCGCCCGCGAACAGCACGCGGCCGTGACGGAACGTGTCCATCCGCTGGCAGCGGAACGTATAGACGCTCACCCATTCGAGTTCGAACTCGACGTCCGGCCCGAGCAGCGCACGCACGCGCGGAATCACGCGCTCCGGCTGCTTCTCGGCGACGGGGTCGGCGTCCCAGCCAAGCTGGAAGTCGATGCGCCACACGTTGTCCGGCTGGCGATGCAGCAGCACCGACTGGTTCGGGTGGAACGGCGGATCGAACCAGAACCAGCGCTCGGTCGGAAACTCCGCCTTCATCTTCACGTCGGCGATCAGGAAGCGATCCTTGAACGTGCGGCCGTGGCTTTCGAGGCCCATCAGCGCGCGCATCGGGCTGCGCGAGCCGTCGGCCGCGATCACGTACTGCGCGTGCAGCGTCGCGACGCCGTCCGGCGTCTCGATCGTCAGCACCGCGTGTTCGGCCGACTGCACGATACCCGTCACCTTGTGCTTCCAGCGGATGTCGATGTTCGGCAGCTCGAACGCGCGGTCGGCCAGATAGCCTTCGACGTAGTACTGCTGCAGGTTGATGAACGCGGGGCGCGCATGCCCTTCCTCGGGCAGCAGGTCGAAGGCGTACAGCTGCTCGTCCTGCAGGAACACCTTGCCGACGTGCCAGCTCACGCCCTTGTCGACGAAGCGCTCGCCGCAGCCGAGCCGGTCGAAGATCTCGAGCGTGCGCTTCGCGAAGCAGATCGCGCGCGAGCCGGTCGACAGCGTGTCGTCGTCGTCGAGCAGCACGACGGGCACGCCCTGCTGCGCGAGGTCGATCGCGGCCGCGAGGCCCACCGGGCCCGCGCCGACAACGATCACCGGGTGGATGGCCGCGTCGTGCGCGCGCGCGCGGTACTCGAACTTCAGCGTCTGGTAATCGATGCTCATGGTCGCCATCCGCTCCTCAACCCTGCCGCGCGCGCACCGGCGCGCCCGTCGTTCCTTCCGTCTCCTGCCGGCGCGCCTGCCCGCCTGTCCTGTCAACCGCCACGTCTCGCTCCTTGCTTCCTGTTGATTCGCGAACGGCGCCGTCTCGCGGCACCCGCCTGCCGCATTTCTTGATCGGCGACAAATCTTGGATTTACGAATAGTAAAACCAATTACGAATAGTGAAATCAACGTAAACCCTAGGCACTGCCCCCGGGACGGGATAACCATATGAGCGAAACGCCAAGCCGAGCGCGGCGCACGCTGCTAATATCGAGAGAAGAGGCGGCCCTTTCGGCCGCCATTTTTCCTTTTCACGCCGATGATTCCGCCCACCATCCCCGAGCTGGTCGCCCGTGCCGGGCAACTGCCATATCTGCGGGAACACCTCGCGCTGGCCGAAGGCGGCACCGCGTGCGCGAATCTGCCCGAGCGCACGCTCGCCAGCGCCTACGAACCGATCTACGACGTGACGATGCCCGGCTCGCCGCAATCGACGTCGTTCGCCGATGCGATCGCGCGCTACGGCGACGAGCTCGGCTTCCAGGCCGTCACGCTCGTCACGGGCGCGCCGCACGATCCGGTCGATTCGGCCGTCGAAGACCAGACCCTCGTCGCGATCGACCGCCTGTCGCGCGCGCTGCACGCGATCAATTTCTTCGGCGCACAGCGCCACGGGCTGCTGTTCCTGCGCGTGCACGAGCGGCTGCTCAAGAGCGTGAAGTACGACCACGGCAAGCATTTCTCGTCGGTGCTGCAGCGCTTCGGGCTGCCAGCCGAGCGGATCGTGATCGAGCTGCCGGCGGTCGCGGTCGCCCACAAGACGTTCCTCGGCTACCTGACGCGCAGCTACCAGCATCACGGCTTCAAGGTCGCGGACAAGCTGCCCGACCCGGGCCGCATCCTCGCGGTCGAATCGGACATGGCACGCCCGGACTACATCAAGATGGATGCGGGCATCGCGTTGCGCGACGGGATGGTCAAGGCGCTCGTCGCCTATGCGCAGCGCGTGCGGATTCCGCTGATCTTCGACGGCGTCGTCGACGAGACGCAGTGCGAGCTGCTGCGCCAGCACGACGTGCGGTTCATGCAGGGGCCTGTATTCGCGAAGGTCGTGACGGCCTGAGCCGCGGGCGTGGAAGGCGCGCGCGGGGAGCGGCGCGCCGGAGGCAGGCCCGGATGTCGTGATGCCCGCAAGAGGGTGTTACCGGCGCGCGCGGCTGCCCCGCGCCTGCCCGCCCGTACCGGCGGTTACCGTTTACGGTCTTCCGTCATCGTCGTACTTCGGCAGTTCGTCGCCGATCTCGACGCCCGGGAAACGATCCCGATACCAGACATGCCACGCCGGACGCAGCCGCGACGGCTCGTCGAGCGTCGCGGCATTGATCTCGACCGTCTGCGGCGCATCGGAGCGCCGGTATTCGAGCTGCGCGCCGCAACGGCCGCAGAAACGCCGTTCGCCCCACGCGCTCGACGCGTAGACGATCGGCTCGCCCTGCAGATATTCGAAACCGTCGATCGGCACCGATGCCGATGCGACGACCGCCGCGCCAGTCGTACGCTGGCAGAGCCGGCAGTGGCAGAAGCCCGCATCGGTCGGCACGTGGGCAATACGGTAGCGGACCGCGCCGCACGCGCATCCGCCCTCCATCGATTCCGGGTGAGACATCGCAAACCTCGTCGTCGGGAACTAGCGACCGATGATGAGCGCGGTTCGGCCGCCGCACAAGAGACGGCGGCAGCCCCGTCTCCCGTGCCCACGCACACCGCGTGCGAAGCGATGGCGGCGCGACGGCAGCCGCCGCGCGCCGCCATGCTCAGACCGTCTGCCCGAGCCGCTGCGCGAGCGCCTTCAGCTTCGGTCCGACCTGCGTGCGAAAGTACGTCTCGTCCATCGACGACGCGGGGCCGCTGCAACTCAGGATCAGCCAGCGCCCCTCGCGCGGCTCGCGAAACGGCACGGCCGCCGCGTTCACGTCCATGTGCCACGCGCGGAACGAATAACAGCACCCGCCCGCCGAAAACTCGGCCACCGCGTGCTGCGCGGCGGCGACGAGCGCGTCGGCGTCGGCCGCGTCGCCGGCCGCGCGATGCAGTTCCGCATAGAGCGCACGGCGCACGTCCTCCGGCTGCACGGCCAGGTACGCCCGCCCCATCGAGCTCGTCAGCATCGACAGCCGCGAACCGGGCGCGAGCCCGAGCGTCAGCGCGGTCTCGCTGCGGATCGTCTCCAGATAGATCATGTCGAGCCCGTCGCGGCAGCCGAGCGACACGGCCGCGCCGATCTCGCGCGCGAGCGCCTGCATGTGCGGCCGCGCCAGGTCGAGCGTCCCCGCCCCCGACAGCAGCGCGTAGCCGAGCGACAGCACGCCGGCGTCGAGCGCATACTTTCCGAGCGTCTCGTCGTAGCGCAGGTAGCCGAGCACGGTCAGCGTGTACGCGAGCCGGTTCACCGTCGCCTTCGGCAGCCCCGTGCGCTCCGCGAAGTCGCGGTTGCCGAGCATCGTCTCGCCGGGTCGGAATGCGCGCAACAGGTCGAGCCCGCGCGCGAGCGCGACGACGAACTTGCGCTCGTCGATCGTGGTTTCGTCGATGGTTGAAAGTGTCATCTGGTGCTACACTGGGTTCGATTTGCAAAACATTGTTCCGCACAGCGGAACTACAGTCAAGCGAACTTTTGGCATGGGGCCCGGCTGGAAGACCGGACCAACAGGAGATGAAACGATGACCGCTGCAACTTTTCATTGGGACGATCCGCTGCTGCTCGACCAGCAACTGACCGAAGAAGAGCGGATGGTGCGCGATGCCGCGCAGGCGTACGCACAGGACAAGCTCGCGCCGCGCGTCACCGAAGCGTTCCGCCACGAGCGCACCGACGCGGCCATCTTCCGCGAGATGGGCGAAGTCGGCCTGCTCGGCCCGACGATTCCCGAGGAATACGGCGGCCCCGGCCTCAATTACGTGAGCTACGGACTGATCGCGCGCGAAGTCGAGCGCGTCGATTCGGGCTACCGGTCGATGATGTCCGTACAGTCGTCGCTCGTGATGGTGCCGATCTACGAATTCGGCTCGGACGCGCAGAAGCAGAAATACCTGCCGAAGCTCGCGACCGGCGAATGGATCGGCTGCTTCGGCCTGACCGAGCCGAACCACGGCTCCGATCCGGGCAGCATGGTCACGCGCGCGAAGAAGGTGCCCGGCGGCTACTCGCTGTCCGGCGCGAAGATGTGGATCACGAACTCGCCGATCGCCGACGTGTTCGTCGTGTGGGCGAAGCTCGAGGAGAACGGCAAGGACGCGATCCGCGGCTTCATCCTCGAGAAGGGCTGGAAGGGCCTGTCGGCACCCGCAATCCACGGCAAGGTCGGGCTGCGCGCGTCGATCACCGGCGAGATCGTCCTCGACGAGGTGTTCGTGCCCGAAGAGAACCTGATGCCGAACGTGAGCGGCCTGCGCGGCCCGTTCACGTGCCTGAACTCGGCACGCTACGGGATCGCGTGGGGTGCGCTCGGCGCCGCCGAGTCCTGCTGGCACACCGCGCGCCAGTACGTGCTCGACCGCCAGCAGTTCGGCCGGCCGCTCGCCGCGAACCAGCTGATCCAGAAAAAGCTCGCCGACATGCAGACCGAAATCACGCTCGGCCTGCAAGGCGTGCTGCGCCTCGGCCGGATGAAGGACGAAGGCACGGCGGCCGTCGAGATCACGTCGATCATGAAGCGCAATTCGTGCGGCAAGTCGCTCGACATCGCCCGCCTCGCGCGCGACATGCTCGGCGGCAACGGCATCTCCGACGAATTCGGCGTCGCGCGCCACCTCGTGAACCTCGAAGTGGTCAACACGTACGAAGGCACGCACGACATCCACGCGCTGATCCTCGGCCGCGCACAGACGGGCATCCAGGCATTCTTCTGAGCATCCGGATGCGATGCACGCGGCAGCGATGCCGCGCATGCGCCACCAGACAAACGGCCCGCCCGGCATGACTGCCGGGCGGGCCGTTTTTCATCGGAACCGCGGTTCCGGGCAGCCGATGCTTACTTGTTCGGCTGCGGCGTCAGGCGCAGATACGGACGCACCGCGTTGAAGCCCTTCGGGAAACGCTTCTTCAGCTCTTCCGGATCCTGCAGCGACGGCACGATCACGACGTCGTCGCCGTCCTTCCAGTTGCCGGGCGTCGCGACCTTGTAGTTGTCGGTCAGCTGCAGCGAATCGATCACGCGCAGCACTTCGTCGAAGTTGCGCCCGGTGCTGGCCGGATAGGTAATCGTGAGCCGCACCTTCTTGTTCGGGTCGATCACGAACAGCGAGCGCACCGTCAGCGTTTCGTTCGCGTTCGGGTGGATCATGTCGTACAGCTGCGAAACCTTGCGGTCCGCGTCGGCGATGATCGGGAAGCCCACGACCGTCGACTGCGTTTCGTTGATGTCGTTGATCCAGCCCTTGTGCGATTCGACGCCGTCGACCGACAGCGCGATCACCTTCACGTTGCGTTTCTCGAATTCCCCCTTCAGCTTCGAGGTCAGCCCGAGTTCGGTCGTGCACACCGGCGTGTAGTCGGCCGGATGGGAAAACAGGACGCCCCAGCTGTTGCCGAGCCAGTCGTGAAACTTGATGGTGCCCAGGCTCGATTCCTGCTCGAAATCCGGTGCGATGTCGCCAAGACGCAGACTCATGATGTTCCCTCCTCGAACGATGCTGGTTGAAATCGCGCGCTGGACAGCGCGGGACAGTCCATCAGCTTACGGGAAGCAATGCGCGGTGCGAACGATTATTCCGTTTGATATTCATACTTTTTTGTCATTTTTACCCGGCGTCGGGGCCGGTCGGACGGCCGCACGGGAAACTTTTCACCCGGTTTGCGGCTCTGTTCATGATTACAAGTCGTTTACCATGCAGTCTTGCACTGCCGCCGTGTGTCTTCCCGGCTCGCCAGCAGGCAGGGGTTTCGCTACGATGTGAACCTGCAGCATGACAGCATGAAGGGAGTTGCAATGTCGGAAATCAACAAGGAGAAACTGATGTCGGATATCAAAACCGTTCTGTCGGACGCCGAAGACCTGCTCAAGCAAGCAGCGAGCAGCACGGGCGACCGTGCGGCCGAACTGCGCGAGAAGGCCATGTCGCGCCTGAAGCAGGCCAAGGAAAAGGCAGCCGACGTCCAGGTCGTGGTGGTCGAGAAAGGCAAGAAGGCCGCACGCGCGACCGACGATTATGTGCACGAGCACCCGTGGACGTCGATCGGCGTGGCCGCCGGCGTCGGCGTGCTGATCGGCCTGCTGATCAACCGCAAGTAACGCGCTCTGCGCCGTTTCGTCCCGCGGGCCGCGTCATGCGGCCCGCGGGCGTCGAAGCCGGCCGGCGGTCTCCGCCGGCGGCTTTGTCCTAGCTGCTCACTGCACGCGCACGCACCTCATCCATGACGACAGATACCCCCTCGCAGCCGTCCGGCCAAGGACCGCTGCGCCGCCTCGTCGGCTCCGCGATCGGCCTTCTGCAGACGCGCCTCGAACTCGTGGGCATCGAGCTTGCCGAGGAGAAGGAGCGCCTGATGGGCGTGCTGTTCCTCGGGCTCGCCGCGATGATGCTCGCGACGATGGCGCTCATCAGCCTGACCGTGCTCGTCGCGATCGCGTTCTGGGATACCTATCGCTGGCAGTCGCTTGCCGCGATTACCGCGGTGTATGCCGCGGGCGGCATCGCCTGCGCGCTGAAGGCGCGCTCGGGCCTGCGCGATGCGCCGACCGTGTTCGAGGCGACGCTCGCCGAACTCGAGAAAGACCGCGAACTGTTCCGCGGCAAGCCGTGAGCACAATCGCGCTCCCCCCTCCCACCTACTTCGCCGACGCGCCATGAGCCAGAACGTTACGGGCAATTCATCCCGCTCCCATTCGTCGCGATCGAACTGGAGCGCATCGCAGCATCGCGCGCTCCGCAAGGAATTGCTGATCCTGCGATCCGAAGTCGAGCGGCTCGAACTCGCGGAAGCCGCCGGTGAAATGCGCCAGGCCGTCACGCGCTTCAGCTGGCTCAAGGTGTTCATCCCCGGCCTTTCCACCCACAAATTCGGCCAGTCCGCGAAGAACCTGAACGCGAGCCTCGGCAATCTCGTCAACCAGTATCCGATGCTGAGTTCGCTCGCATCGCTCGTGCTGGCGAAACCCGTTCGCTCGCTGCTGCGCGCGAGTGCGGGCCCCGCATTGAAGTGGGGCACGCTCGGCTTCGCCGCATGGGAGGTCTACCGGATCTGGAAGCAGTCCCGCGACGAGCGCGGGCTCGACGCACACGACGACTGACCGTCGGCATCCTGCGCGCACGGCCATGCGTCGCTGCGCGCCTTTCCTGCACACTCAACGCACACCCCAGCACACGGCGCCCGATTCGTCGGCGCCATCGCGCCGCGCATTGCCTTTCGTCCCGTCCGAACGCAACGTGAAGGTACCGCATGCATCGTCGTGCATCGGGCCGGTATCGAGCGGGCTTGCTTCCAGTTCGTAGCTCACCGGCGCATCGCCGCCATCCGGCCGCAGCAGCGTCAATCGATAGACGGCACGCCCGTCCGATGGTGCCTGTGCCAGCGCGTCCGGCAATGCCGAAGGCGGCGCACCATCCAGCGCTTCGAGAAATTGGGCTGCACGGTACAGCGCGGATACCGCCGACGCGCGATGAACGCGCGCGACATGCTCCCGATATGACGGGATGCCCCATCCGGCCAGCACCGCGACGATTGCCAGCACGATCATCAACTCGATCAGCGTAAATCCTGCCGGCCGGCTTATGCAGATGCGACCGCTCATGGAAGCACTCCGGCGACACGACGCCAGCGCAGCGCGACGATGCGTCCATCGCGTATTACGACCTGGTGTTGCAGCCAGACGGCACTCGATGCATGCGCGCCGACGCCACGCGCGGTGACGAGGTAAGTGCTGCCACCGGACGGCCCTGTCGGGCGCCGCCAGGCTTCGACCAGGCATCGCGGCGGTTGCGCGGCCATCGGCCAGCCGGCGAACGGCGCGAACGCTTCAGCAGCCGCCAGCGGCGGCATGCGCCGCCATGCGTCGGGCTCCGCGTGCGATTCGCTTTCGTTCGCGCAGGGCACCGAGCCACGGAGCAATCGCTCGGTGCACGCTGCGAGCGCGGCATCGGCTGCGTGGAATGCAATCAGCCGATCCGACAACGCGCGTGTGCGGCGCGACTCCGTCAGCGCGGCTTCGAACCACGTGCCGGTCAGCGCCGCGACCGCTGCACCGATCGCAACGACTGCCGGCAATGCGAGGCCGGCGTCGCGACGCCAGGCGCGGCGGGCTGACCGGAAGCCCATGCGCGGCTCGCACGGGGTCGCCGCCAGCCCTCTCGTGCACGCGACCGGCTGCGGCTCGTCACCGTTTGCGGCGATGCACCCATACACGTGGCCCGCCGCAACGCAGGGTGAGATAACCCGCGCGTACCGCCCTGCTCCACTCATCGCACCACCCCGCTTGCGTGCGTTGCATCGGGTAACGCAGCGCCGGATGCAAGCGCGGTGTTCCTCAACGCGACGATGCGATCGAGCGTCAAACGCGCATGGCCGTCCGGTGCAACGGCGACGCGACCGTCGCAGTCGACGTGACGCGTCGGCACGCGCATCGGCTCGCCGCGCGCCCGCACGCAAACATGCACGGCCACGATCTCGGGCCAGTCGTCGGCACGCATCGCATCGGCGTCGACGAACTGCGCGGCGCCGCGACGCACGTAGCGCACGCGCAGTTGATCGATTCCCGTCACGACGGGCTGCGGCGTGCCCGGGCGGCCGCTTCCTTCGCAATACAGCTCGGGCTCGCCCGTCGACGGGCTGACATGCACATCGAAGCGATTTTCCACCGGTGAACGCTCGCCGGGCACGCCGACACCCTGCCCGAGGCAATCCGACGCCTGGCCGCTCACCGTCGTCCACGTCGACACGGCGTCGGCGACATACCGGACCAGCAACGCGTCCGACGCCGTATGCGCAGGCTCGCATCGCACCTGCGCGCCGTTGCCCCGCACGCGCGCCATCGAGCAGCCGAACACCGGCGGCAACGCCGATACCTCGCCGGCATCGAGCGGCCGGAATCCCGCCATCTGGATCTGCTGACCGATCAGCATCAGCGCGGTACCGGCCGCGTCGCGCATCCTGAACCCGTCGTCCGCGCGATGCTGTGCAATGCGCTGCGCGTGGTACAGCGCGCCAGCCGCCGCGAGCACGAGGAGACCCACGGTCATCGCGATCAGCACTTCGAGCAGCGTATGGGCGCGGGAGTAACGATCAGCGTTCATCGGCCGCCCGCTCCCGAAATGGAACTCGGACGCACGACGGCAGTTGCGCCGACGCGCCTGCGGCTTCACATCGCGGCGACGCGGCCGCGTTGCCGCCACGCCAGCGGACAACGGCGTAGCGCACACCGCCCGGCCCGCCATCGAGCGTCATCGCACCGCCCGGCAACGCGGCAACCGCCCGCGCTGCAAGGCCGTCGTCGGCCGCCGCGGCTGCATGCAGACGCTCGATACGTGCATCGGCCAGCCACAGCGCACGCTCGCGCCAGATCGTCGCGCGCTGTGCGCGTGCCATCGCAAGCTGGCTGCCTGCCACTGCCAGCATCACGGTCGCGAGCAACGCGATGGCGAGCGCCGCCTCGATCAGCGACGTGCCGCGCATGGCCTTGCGCATGGCGATCACGCCGTGTCGCAGCGGCCGGCGGCGACGCGCGCGCGGCCGCCAGCCGCGATCCGCACGCAACGCGACACGCGCGCATCGTCAGCGCCGGTCACGCTGCGCCGCGGACGCAATTCGAAACGCCGGATTCCGCCGATCGATTGACCGACCGGCGGCGCGAACGCCAGATCGTGCGCGGCACCCGCGACGGCCACTTCGCCGTCGTGCGGATAGCGTCGCAGCACGCGCGAGCGCCCGTCGACCTGCCCGCTGACGATCCAGTCGCACGACCATTCGGCCGGCCCGCACCGCTCACCGGCGCGCAGACAGGCGCCGCCGCTCCCGGCCCGGCACAGCGTGACGCGCGTGCCGAGACGCGCCGCTTCGGTGCGCGCAAACGACAGCGCACCGAGCAACGTACGCGAGCGGGCATCCACGCGTTCGCGCATGTGCCACTGGTCGAACGCGGGTACCGCATAAAGCGCGAGCCCCGCCGCCAGCGAGACGGCGACCATCAGCTCGACGAGCGTGAATCCGCTCGTGCGTTGCTCCACATTTTTCAAGGGGTGAGCGCGCAGCGCCATCGCAATCGTCCTCCGCCAGGGTGATGCGACGACTGTAGCGACGCATGCGGATGCGCGCCATTTGCCGAACGGCCGACTGGCGACATGCGATCGCGACCGACACAATCGGCGCGAATCGAACCAACGGAGATGACGATGAACGGACGCAGCGCGTCAGCGCTTACGCGGGGGCTTGGCGGGAGAGGCGCGACGGAACTCTTCGATCACGTCGGCAAATTCGGAAACGTCCTCGAACCGGCGATACACCGATGCGAAGCGGACGTAGGCAATCGTATCGAGGCCGCGCAACTCGTTCATCACGAGTTCGCCGAGCTTCTCGCTACGCACTTCGCGCTCGCCTGTCGCGAGCAGTTGATACTCGATGCGGGCGACCGCCGCGTCGATCGCGTCGGCAGCAACCGGCCGCTTGCGCAGCGCGAGTTGCATGCTGGCGACGATCTTGCGACGGTCGAATTCCGTGCGGCTGCCGTCCTTCTTCACGACGAACGGCAGGGACAGCTCGACCCGCTCGTACGTCGTGAAGCGCTTGTCGCAAGCCGAGCAGCGACGGCGCCGGCGAATCGCGGCGCCATCTTCGGACACGCGCGAGTCGACGACCTGCGTGTCGTCATGCCGGCAGAACGGGCAGCGCATCGTCGATCAGCGATAGACCGGGAAACGCTTGGTCAGCTCGGCGACCTGTGCGCGCACGCGCTCGATCGTCGCTGCATCTTCCGGGTTGTCCAGCACGTCGGCGATCAGGTTACCCACCTGTTCCGCTTCCGCCGGGCCGAAGCCACGCGTCGTCATCGCCGGCGAACCGAGGCGCACGCCGCTCGTCACGAACGGCTTTTCCGGATCGTTCGGGATCGCGTTCTTGTTCACCGTGATGTGCGCCGCGCCCAGCGCCGCTTCCGCTGCCTTGCCCGTGATGTGCTTCGCACGCAGGTCCACCAGCATCACGTGGCTTTCCGTACGGCCCGACACGATCCGCAGGCCGCGCTTCACCAGCGTTTCAGCCAGCACGCGTGCGTTCTCGACCACCTTCTCCTGGTACGACTTGAACTCCGGCGACAGCGCTTCCTTGAACGCCACCGCCTTCGCCGCGATCACGTGCATCAGCGGGCCGCCCTGGATCCCCGGGAAGATCGCCGAGTTGATCGGCTTCTCGTATTCCGCCTTCATCAGGATCACGCCGCCGCGCGGGCCGCGCAGGCTCTTGTGCGTCGTCGTCGTCACGAAGTCCGCGTGCGGCACCGGGTTCGGGTACACGCCCGCTGCGATCAGGCCCGCGTAGTGCGCCATGTCCACCATCAGGTACGCGCCCACCGACTTCGCGATCTTCGCCAGACGCTCGAAATCGATCTTCAGCGAGAACGCCGACGCGCCCGCAACAATCAGCTTCGGCTTGTGTTCCTGCGCCATCTGCTCGGCGGCGTCGTAATCGATGTCTTCGTTCTCGTTCAGGCCGTAGCTCACCACGTTGAACCACTTGCCCGACATGTTCACCGGCGAGCCGTGCGTCAGGTGACCACCGTGCGCGAGGCTCATCCCCATGATCGTGTCGCCCGGCTTCAGCATCGCGAAGAACACGCCCTGGTTCGCCTGCGAACCCGAGTTCGGCTGCACGTTCGCCGCTTCCGCGCCGAACAGCTGCTTCACGCGGTCGATCGCCAGCTGCTCGACGACGTCGACGTACTCGCAGCCGCCGTAGTAGCGCTTGCCCGGATACCCTTCCGCGTACTTGTTCGTGAGCTGCGAGCCCTGTGCGGCCATCACGGCCGGGCTCGTGTAGTTTTCCGACGCGATCAGCTCGATGTGATCTTCCTGGCGGCGGTTTTCCTGCTCGATCGCTGCAAAGATTTCGGGATCGACGTTCGCGATGGTGCTTTGGGCTCTGTCAAACATACGGTTTCCGTTAAGTGTGTACAGGTTGACCGGAGTGGCCGAGTACGGTGCGCTGCTGGCGGGACCAGCTCGACGTGGCGGAAGAATCCGTATGACGCGAGGCAGGACAGCCACCGGCGATGCACGCGACGGCGCACAACGGCTGCCCAGGCGAACGGCAAAAACGGCGCCCCGCGCTTCACGGTGGGATGCTCCACCTTGAACCCGAAGGGTTCTATCGCCAGTCACGCAGGGGTGATGAGCGCGTTAGTGTATTGGATGCGTCATGAATAGGCAACCGCACGAAAGGGTGCCCGAAGCAATTGGGGCCAGACTCTACGCGCCCGCGCTGAAACGCTCTGCCGCCTTGCCGCGGTGCGGCATTCTCAGTAGGCTTGCGGGATATCGCCCGCTATTTTGTCATCGACCAGGAGCAGCAATGATCGTGTTCGTCACAGGCGCGTCCGCCGGCTTCGGCGCCGCCATCGCCCGTGCCTTCGTCAACGGAGGCCATCGCGTCGTCGCCACCGCACGCCGCAAGGATCGTCTCGACGCGCTCGCCGCCGAACTCGGCGACGCCCTTCTGCCGTTCGAGCTCGACGTGCGCGACCGCGCAGCCGTCGAGGCCGTGCCGGCCGCCCTTCCCGCCGAATTCGCGGCGCTCGACGTGCTCGTCAACAACGCCGGCCTCGCGCTCGGCGTCGAGCCGGCCCACAAGGCCAGCCTCGACGAATGGCGCACGATGATCGACACGAACTGCACGGGCCTCGTCACCGTCACGCACGCGCTGCTGCCCGGCATGGTCGAGCGCGGCCGCGGCCATATCTTCAATCTCGGCTCGGTTGCGGGTTCGTACCCTTATGCGGGCGGCAACGTCTACGGCGCAACCAAGGCTTTCGTCCGACAATTCAGCCTGAACCTGCGCGCCGACCTGCTCGGCACGCCGCTGCGCGTGACCGACGTCGAGCCGGGCCTGTGCGGCGGCACCGAGTTCTCGAACGTCCGCTATCGCGGCGACGACGAGAAGGCGGCAAACGTCTACAACAACGTCCAGCCGCTGATGCCCGAGGACATCGCCGATACGATCTACTGGATCGCGACGCGCCCGGCACACGTCAACGTCAACACGATCGAGCTGATGCCGATCGCGCAAGCCCCCGGCGGCCCGACCGTCCACCGCGGCTGAAGCCCCGCGGGCCCGGCCCCGGGCCGGCCCGCGGTGTGCTACGGCGTACTACATTCCGTTACGAATCGGTTACGAATCGGCCCCCTGCCTTCCGGTAGAATGCGCGCCATGACTCAGCCTACCCGCTCCCCGGACGCGCCGTCCGGCTTCACCTGGCCGGTGCGCGTGTACTACGAGGATACCGATGCAGGCGGCATCGTCTTCTATGCCAACTACCTGAAGTTCTTCGAGCGCGCCCGCACCGAGTGGTTGCGCGCGTGCGGCGTCGACCAGCGCCAGCTCGCCGACGATACCGGCGCGATCTTCATCGTCCGCAGTACGTCGCTCGACTACCGCGCGCCGGCGCGACTCGACGATACGCTGACGATCACGAGCCGGCCCGGACGCATCGGCCGCGCCTCGGTGGATTTCACGCAGGAAGCCTGGTGTGGCGACACGCTGCTCGTGGCCGGACACATTCGCCTCGGCTGCGTCAACCGTAACGATATCCGGCCCGCGGCCATCCCGCCGGCCGTGCTCGACGCACTGCAACGCGGGCCCGTCATCGACGCCGGGCACACTTCACTGTCAACGAAGCTCGCATGAGCGCCGTTTAGACAAAGCCTATGAACTTGCCGTTCTGATTCGATACTAAGCAAGGTTCGGCGTCAGGCATGACCGGCGCGCCGCGCCGCACGCATACCGGGCGCCCCGAAGGGCCGTTACTCAAACCTCTATGAACACTTCTCAAGACCTGTCGATCATTTCCCTCGTCCTCAACGCGAGCGTGCTGGCCCAGGCCGTGATGGGACTGCTGCTGTTGCTGTCGCTGATGTCGTGGACCTTCATCTTCCGCAAGTGGTTCGCGATCCGCCGCGCGCGCGCGCAGACCGAACGCTTCGAGAAGGATTTCTGGTCGGGCGGCGACCTGCAGGCGCTGTACCAGAGCGCGGCCAACAACCGCCACACGATCGGCGCGCTCGAGCGGATCTTCGAATCGGGGATGCGCGAATTCCTGAAGGCGAAGGAAAAGCGCATCAGCGATCCGGGCCTCGTGCTCGACGGTGCACGCCGCGCGATGCGCGCGTCGTTCCAGCGAGAAATGGACGTGCTCGAAGCGAACCTCGCGTTCCTCGCGTCGGTCGGCTCGGTCAGCCCGTACATCGGTCTGTTCGGCACGGTCTGGGGGATCATGAACTCGTTCCGCGGCCTCGCGAACGTGCAGCAGGCCACGCTCGCGAACGTCGCACCGGGCATCGCCGAGGCGCTCGTCGCCACCGCGATCGGCCTGTTCGCCGCGATTCCGGCGGTGGTCGCGTACAACCGCTACGCGCACGACATCGACCGCCTCGCGATCCGCTTCGAGACCTTCATCGAAGAGTTCTCGAACATCCTGCAGCGTCAGGCCCAGTAAGGAGCGCGCCATGGCAGGAAGCCCCATCCGATCCAGCATGCGCGGCGGCCGCTCGCGCCGTGCAATGGCCGACATCAACGTCGTGCCGTACATCGACGTGATGCTGGTGCTGCTCGTGATCTTCATGGTCACCGCACCGCTCGTCGCCCCGTCGATCATCAACCTGCCGACCGTCGGCAATGCCGCGCCGCAGGAGCAAACGCCGCCCGTCGTCGTCAACATCAAGGCCGACCGCACGATGAGCGTCAAGTACAAGAGCGACTCGGGCGCGACCCAGGAAGACACGATGACGAAGGCCGAGCTCGACGGCTTCATCTCGGCCCGTCAGGCCGATCACCCTGACCAGCCGGTCGTGATCGCAGCCGACAAGACCGTGCAGTACGATGCCGTCATGACCGTGATGTCCGATCTGAAGGCGCGTGGCGTCAAGCGCGTCGGTCTCCTCGTCAAATCGCAATGAACCGGCAGCAATCCACGCGCAGCTCCGCCTACCCGCCTCAGCCTCCCCGCGAGCGCGGCACCTGGCGCGCATTCGCGCTCGCCGCGCTGATGCACGTGCTGCTCGCCCTGTTCCTCTATCATGGCGTGCAGTGGCAGAACAGCACGCCGGCCGGCGCAGAAGCCGAGCTGTGGACCGAGGTGCCCGACGTCGCCGCGCCGCGGCCCGTCGTGACGCCGCCCGCGAAGGTCGCGCCGCCCCCTCCCCCGGTGCGCGACGAACAGGCCGACATCGCACTGCAGCAGAAGAAGCGGCAGCAGGAAGCAGCCGCGCGCGAGGCGCTGCTCGATCAGCAGCGCCGCGCGCAACAGTTGAAAGCTCAGCAGGAAGACGAAGCCCGGCGCGCGCAGCTCGCGGCACAGCAGGCCGCCGCACTCGCCGCGCAGAAAGCCGCGGAACGCGACAAGCAGAAGCAGGCCGACAAGCTCAAGCAACAGCAGCTCGCCGAGCAACAAAAGCTCGAACAGCAGAAACTCCAGCAGCAGAAGCAGGCGCAGCTCGAAGCGCAGCAGGCGGCGAAGGCCAAGGCCGACGCGGCCGCGAAGGCAAAGGCGGAAGCCCAGGCCAAGGCGAAGGCCGACGCCGCCGCGCACGCGAAGGCCAGTGCGGCTGCGAACGCGAAGCTCGACCGCGAGCGCAACGCGCGTCTCGCACAGATGCAGGGCCTGTCCGGCGCCGGTGAAGGCGGCGGCGAAGGCCTCGCGAAAAGCGGCACCGGCACGGGCTCCGGCGGCAATGCCGCGACGCCCGGCTATGCCGACAAGGTGCGCCGCCGCGTCAAACCGAACATCGTTTGGGGCGGCGAGCGAGCAGGCCTGACCACCGTCGTCAAGATTCGGTGCACGCCGTCCGGTGACGTATTGAGCGCATCGGTCTCCCGCTCCAGCGGGAATTCGGGGTGGGATCAAGCCGTGGTCAATGCGATCCACGCATCGGTCCCGTTGCCGCCCGATTCTAACGGTCGTACCCCGTCGGACATTACGATTACCTTCAAGGCGGCGGAGTGAAAGGAAATGCGCTTACACTCCGGGCGTCGCTGTCAGACGGGAACGAATCGGGTATTTTTACTGTCTCTGCGGTTGCGCAGCGATCAAGTCATACGGGAAGCAAGAAGCATGAGTTTGATGACAAAACTAGGTTTCAGGGCACTCGTGGCCTCGTGTCTGATTACGGCGGGCAGCGCCGCTAACGCCCAGGTCAACGTGCTGATCACCGGTGTCGGGTCGACCCAGTTCCCCATCGCCACGGCGAATTTCACGAACGAGGCGAACCTGCCGCAGCAGGTCACGTCGATCGTCCGTGCCGACCTCGCCCGCAGCGGCAAATTCACCAACATCGACGCAGGCAGCACGCCCGTGCCCGAGACCGCCTCGGTCGACCTCGGCGCATGGAAGGCCAAGGGCGCGAATGCGTTCGTCGCCGGCAGCGTGAACCGCGAGGCGAACGGCCAGTACAAGGTCAATTTCATCCTGTACGACACCGTGAAGCAGCAAAGCCTCGGCGGCCTGTCGCTGACGGCCACCGACAGCACGCTGCGCACGGCCGGCCACAAGATCGCCGACTACATCTACCAGAAGCTGCTCGGCGTGCGCGGCGTGTTCGCCACGCGCCTGTCGTACGTGATCAAGACCGGCAACCGCTACCAGCTGCAGATTTCGGATTCGGACGGCCAGAACGCGCGCATCGCGCTGTCGAGCACCGAACCGATCATCTCGCCGTCGTGGTCGCCGAACGGAACGAAGGTCGCGTATGTGTCGTTCGAGCGCAAGAAGCCGATCGTCTACATCCATGACCTGCCGACCGGCCACCGCTTCATGGTCTCCGACCAGAAGGGCAACAACAGCGCACCGGCCTGGTCGCCGGACAGCAACACGCTCGCCGTCGCGCTGTCGCTGACTGGCAATACGCAAATCTATACGGTCAACGCGAACGGCGGCGGCCTGCGTCGTCTCACGCAGAGCAGCTCGATCGATACCGAGCCGTACTACTCGCCGGACGGCCGCTGGATCTACTTCACGAGCGATCGCGGCGGTGCGCCGCAAATCTACCGGATGCCCGCACAGGGTGAAAGCGCCGGTGCGGCACAACGCGTGACGTTCACCGGCAGCTACAACACGAGCCCGCGCGTGAGCCCGGACGGCAAGCTGCTCGCTTACATCTCCCGCACGGGTGGGGGCTTCAAGCTGTACGTTCAGGATCTGCAATCCGGCGCGGCGAACGCCATCACGAATACCAATCGCGACGAATCGCCGAGCTTCGCGGCAAACGGCCAGTATCTTCTGTACGCTACCCAGTCGGGTGGTCGCAACGTTCTGGCTGCAGTGCCCTCCGACGGCAGCGCGCCGCCGCAAATCCTGTCCGTCCAGGGCGGTTCCGTTCGCGAGCCGTCGTGGGGGCCCTTCATGCAATGACCACAAGGAGAGTAACCATGATGTCGAATAAAGCTCGTCTGGCCCTGGCCGTGATGATGATCAGCGCGCTCGCCGCATGTAAGTCGGGCGTGAAGCTCGACGACAAGGCGAACAACGCGGGTGCAGTCAGCACGCAACCGAGCGCCGACAACGTCGCGCAAGTGAACGTCGATCCGCTGAACGACCCGAACAGCCCGCTCGCGAAGCGCAGCATCTACTTCGACTTCGACAGCTATTCGGTGAAGGACGAGTACCAGCCGCTGATGCAGCAGCACGCTCAGTACCTGAAGAGCCACCCGCAGCGCCACGTGCTGATCCAGGGCAACACCGACGAACGCGGCACGAGCGAGTACAACCTCGCGCTGGGCCAGAAGCGTGCGGAAGCCGTGCGCCGTGCGATGGCACTGCTCGGCGTGAACGATTCGCAGATGGAAGCCGTGAGCCTCGGCAAGGAAAAGCCGCAGGCAGCAGGTCACGACGAAGCATCGTGGGCGCAGAACCGTCGCGCCGACCTCGTCTACCAACAGTAAGTAACGGAAGAATCGCCGTATGACGCACCGTGTAACCTGGCTGCGTGCAGCCGCAGCTCTCTGCGTCGCCGGCGCGGCGTGGTCGGCCGCGCCGGCGCACGCCGGCGTGTTCGACGACAACGAAGCGCGCCGCGCCGTGCTCGATCTGCGCAGCAAAACCGACAACCTGTCGAGCCAGTTGTCCGCCGCCCAGCGTACGATCCTCGATCAATCCGGCCGTCTCGACCAGCTGAACCAGCAGGTCGCGACGCTGCGCGGCGAGAACGAGGATCTGACGAACCGGCTGACGACGCTCGAGCGGCAGCAGAAGGAGTACTACCAGGATCTCGACACGCGGCTCAAGAAGTTCGAGCCGCAGCAGGCGACGATCGATGGTGTCGAAGGCACCGTGCAGCCGGGTGAAACGGATGCGCTCAATGCGGCGCAACAGCAGTTCCGCAACGGCAACTTCAAGGCGGCCGCGGCTTCGTTCCGCGCGTTCATCGCGAAGTATCCGCAGAGCCCCTATCAGCCGACCGCGCAGTACTGGTACGGCAATGCGCAATACGCGCTCCGTGACTACCGCGGGTCGACCGCGACGTGGCAGGGGATCGTCAGCAAGTTTCCGCAGCACCCGCGTGCGGCCGATGCCCTCGTGGCGATCGGGACGAACCAGCTCGAACAAGGCCAGAAGGCGGCCGCGAAGAAGACGTTCGAGCAGGTCGTGTCGCAGTACGCCGGTTCGAACGCGGCACAGACGGCGCAGGGCAAGCTCGAGACGATCAAATAATTATCGTGACGGGTTGTTGACAGGTTCACAACCCGCCGCTATAATCTTTTGCTCTTTGGGTCGCTTGCCAAGTTGTTGAAGCAACGAACCAAAACAGGTTTCAAGAACGTGGGGTGGTAACTCAGTTGGTTAGAGTATCTGACTTTTAATCAGAGAGTCGAGGGTTCGAGTCCCTCCCACCCTACCAACTATCTTCGATAGTGCAATAAGCCTCCCTCGCGGAGGCTTTTTTGCGTCTGTCGCCTTGCCGAACAACACGTCCCTTCCCTCAATGCGTTGAACGCTGCGTTGAAAGCGCACCGCGCACCGTTCGACGTCATGCGCCGGTCTGCCAGGACAGCGACGCTCGCCGGCGCAGCGCAACCGCTGCCTGCAAGCGTCGCTTGCTCCGTCCGTCACGGCTGTCGCGCGCTCGCCTCCACGGCCTTCTCCGGCGTCGCGGCCGCAACCGGCACCTGCGCCGCTGCCGCACCCGGTGCGCGCAATCGCACGATCCCCTCGTCACCGACCTCGACGAACAGATCGCCGTTCGGCGTGGTGACCATCCCCGCCGGACGATTCAGCACCCCCGGCAACGTACCCGGCCGATTGCCGCGTAACCCGAGCTGCCCGGCGATCACCGCCGCATCGCCCTTCGCATCGATCCGCAGGACGGTATGGTTTCCGCGGTCACTCACATACACGTTGCCGCTCGCATCGGCCGCGATCCGGTCGGGCATGCACCACGTCCAGTCGCAACTGATCAGGTTGTTCGTCAGCCGGTCTTCCTCGTCGCGCGACTTCGCGTTCGCCAGCGCGCCGTAGTACGCGTGCTCCGCGGCCGGCCACGGTCCGGGCAGGAAATGGATGCGGTGCGCGCCGGTCGCCGGGTCGATCTGCCAGATCACGTCGCGACTCAACACGTAGAGTTGTCCTTGCGGGCCGACCGCCAGATCCTCGTAGCTGCCCGGCATCCGCCTGCTCGTGACGAAGCGTTCGACGTCCTCGCGCGGAATCTTGTATTGCTGCGCCTCGCGTGCGACCGTCGCGACCGTCCCCGTCGAGAAATCGAGCCGGCGGATGCTCGCACCGCGGCCCGCCACGTACGGGCTGTCGTCCAGCACGTACAGGCGGCCATCGCGATCGAAACGCAGATAGCGCGGCCGCCAGAACGTCGCCTGCGCAAACGGGCCGTCGACCCGCGTCTCGTCGCTGGCCTTGCCGCTCACCGTCTGCACGTTGCCCTGCGGGTCGATACGACGGATCCGCGCGTTGCCGCTGTCGGCGACATAGAGGTTGCCCGACGCGTCCAGCGCGAGCCCGGACGGATAGCGGAAACGCGCCTTCAAGCGCGGCCCGTCGTTGCGCCCCTTGTCGTCCGGCGCACCGGCCCACAGCTCGCTCTTGCCGTCCGGCGCGATCCGGTAGATCGCATCGTCCAGCCGGTCGACGTAGTAGATCGTGCCATCGGCGGCCACCGCGAAATCGTCGTCGACCGATCCCGGCAACCGCGCGATCTTCGCGTCGGCCGCATCGGTCACCAGCCGCGCATCGCTGCGGTTGCTCACGCCCGCGTAGGCAAGCAGGCGGCCGTCCGGCGCCGCCTGCAGCACGACCTGGCCGCTGCCCGTCGCCACCAGCCTGCGGCCCGATCCGTCGATTGCCAGCGACGTCAGGTCGCGATCGTCCGAGCGCCCGCGCTGCAACGCCGGCTGTGCGATGCGCACGGTCGCGCCCGGCTTGCCGTCGGCACCGATCACCGCGATCGACCGCGCCGTGGCCGCAATCATCTGTCCCGCGCCATCGAACGCAAGCGCGATGTAGCCGGGATCGTCGCGCGCATCGCTTGCGTCGGCCGGCTTGTCATTCTCGCTCACCGGTGCCATGCCGATGAACGGCACGCTTCCGGCCAGTGCCGCGACCGGCCCCGGCTCCGGCGGCACACGCGCCGACGCGGCCGCCGCCGTGACATCGTCCGGCGCGTCGGCCGTCTTGCACGACGACAACGGCGTGTAGCCGTTCGGCGTCACGCGGCCGAACGTCTTGCCGTCGGTGACCCAGATCGCCCCGTCCGGGCTCGCCGCAATCGCGCGGATCCCGGACGGCGTGCAATCGCCGTCGGGCTGCTTCCACGTCGTCACCGAGCCGTCGGCGCCGACGATGCGCACATGGCCCGAATAGCGTTCGCGCGTCCAGAGCCGGCCCTGCCCGTCCAGCGCGATGGCGTCCGGTTGATCGAGCTGGCCGATCCCGCGCGGGCCGTCGGCATCGCCCGGCTTGCCCGGCACGCCGGCGATCGTGGCAACGGTGCCGTCCGGCCGGATCGCGCGCACCAGCGCGTTGCCGGCGTCAGCCACGTAGACGGTGCCGTCCGGCGCGCGCACGGCATCGCCCGGCTGGTCGAACCGCGCGGCGGCAGACACGCCATCCAGATACGCGCGCACACCGCTGCGGCCGGCCAGCGTCGTCACATGGCCCTGCGCATCGATATGCCGCACGGTCGACGCGTACCGGTCCACCACGAGCACGCCGCCGTCCCGGTCGGCATGCAGCCGCAGGTCGCCGGCGAAGCGGGCCGCCGTACCGGCACCGTCGAGATTGCCTTCCGAGCCGGGCGTGCCGGCCACCCACTCGAGCGACGGCCCGCCTGCCAGCGGAAAGTTGCTGCACGCGCTCAGCAGCACGGCCACGGCCGCGCAGGTCGCGATGCGCACACCGAACCCGTTTGCATTCCGGATCATCTTCGTCTCCTTGCCATTCCATTCGCGCCGACTGCCGGCCCGCGCATTGCGCGGGCAAGCCGGCCGGTTCCTGTCATTCATTGCGCCGCGGCCTGCGCGGCCGGCCGGCAGAACAGCTCGCCGCTGGCGGCCACATAGTCGGCCAGCCGCCCCGGATCGCGTACATCGAACAGCGACACGCTGCCGGCCTGGCTCGCATTGAGCACCGCGAGCCGGCTGCCGTCCGGATTGAACGCCAGCGCAAGCGGCCATTCGCCGGTGCGGTAGGCGGCGCGCAACATGCCCGTGGCACGATCGGCGACCAGCACCGTGTTCTCCTGCGGCAGGCTGAACGCGATCAGGCGACCGTCCGGGCTGAACGCGAATTGGTAGCTCGTCAGCGCGCGGCAATACTGGGCGGCCTGGCGCGGCTTCAGCGTGTTCGCGTCGTAGGCCGCGATGCCGTCGCGAAACAGCGCGACCAGGTCGCCGGAACCCGGTTCGACCGCCACGTCGAACGCGTCCGCATCGGCGATCGTGCCGACCTGCGCGCGCGTCTGCGTATCGAATGCGTCGATGGCGCCCGCCACGCCGTTCGTGACGAACAGGCGCCGTCCGTCCGCCGACAGCGCGAGCGCGGCAGGCCGTCCGAACGGCTGGTTGCCGGCGTTCCCGCCGCTCAGCGCGATCGGCTTGCCGAGCGAGCGGAACGTCGCGAGATCGACGACGGATACCGAGTTGGCGACCACGTTCAGCACGTACGCGCGCGTGCCATCCGTCGATATCGCGACCGCCTGCGGGAAGCGCTGCACCTTCGCGACGCCGTCGACATGCCCGCTGTCGAGGTCGAGCTTCGCGAGCGAATCGGGACGCATCGAACTGACATATGCATGGCGCTCGTCGGCCGCGATCGCGATGCCCGTCGCCCCCATCCCGCGGCAGAAATTGTCGGGGCAACCATCCTTCACCGCCTCGGCCGGTCGCTCGCCGAGGTCGCGCATGCGCTGCCCGACCGCCACATCGATCACTGCGACGGTGTTGTCGCTGTTACTGGTGACGTACAGGCGCTTGCCGTCCGGCCCGAACGCCATGCCGGCCGGCCCGTTACCGACCGCAATGACGGCCGGCGCAGGGGGTGTCGCGGACGTCGTCGCGGCAAGCTCCGTCTGCGCGCACGCGCCGGCCGCCAGCATCGCAAGCGCCACGGAAAGCACGGCCCGGTGCAGCACCCGCGGCTTGAAATCGACTCTCACTCTTTTACTCCCGGAAAATGGTCACGCGGCATCGAACGCTGCGTCAGCGCACGCTCACGTCCCGCAGCACCGCACCGTACCCGGCGTACAGGTTGCCGTCGGGCAGCAACTGCAGCTGCGCAAGCTGCCGGTGCACGACCGGCAGGTTGTGGAACGGCATCCGCATGAACAGATGATGTTCGATATGGAAATGAATCGCGTGCGGGCCGAACAGGAACGTCTGCCACGAACGCCGGACGATCGTGCGCGCGTTGCGACTCTGGTCCGCGCACGCCGGCAACCCCGCGTGCTCGAAGATCGCGCGCACCTGCCCGGCGAGCGGCAACAGCGTGACGGACGGCACGATCCACAGCGCGACGTACAGCAGCGGATGGCCGGCCAGCGCGAGCGCGCCGAACAGCACGCCGTTGCCGGCCAGCATCGAAGCGATCTCCCACGCCGCATACGCGCGTGATTTTTCGACCTTCGGCAACGCATGCGCGAATGCGCCGCGCGCGAGCTTCACGACGCTCGTCACGTAACCGATCCCGCACGCATACGCGAGCAGGCGACCGATCAGCCGAACGCGCGTCACCGGATAGTCGTGCACGCCGAACAGCAGCGCGACGGGATCGTCCGCCTGCATCGGCGCGCGATGATGCTTCAGATGACCTGCTCGATACGTGCGCAGCGACAGCCATAGCGGGCCGGCCGCAACCAGTTGCCCCAGCACGTCGTTGACGCGCGGGTTCCGCGCGAGCAACCCGTGCGCGCCTTCATGCATCATGACCGCGAGCGCTAGCTGGCTGCGCGCGATCGCGATCGCGGCGCACGCGTATACGAACGGATGCGGCAACGCGATCGCAACCGCGAACGCAGCGGCAATCATCAGCCAGTCGCCCGCCAGCGCCACGCCGACACGCAACGCGTTCACGCGAAACAGCGCGGGATCGGGCACGAACCGCGCAAGCCCGGTATCCGGTCCGGCGGGGCGCACACGCGTATCCGTCATGCGAGCCTCCTGCGCCACGCACGCCGCCCGACCCACAGCGCGCTGATCATCGCGAGCGCGACGCCGCCCAGCACGTCGGCCACCGTATGCTGCTTGAGCGTCAGCGTCGATACGCAGATCAGCAGCCCGATCGACGCCGCAACGATCCGGCGCCGGTCCGTCAGCATCCGGCACGCAAGACACGTCACCGCGACATGCAGGCTCGGGAACCCGTTGGCCGCGAGATCGAGCTGCCACATGCGCGCGACGCGATGGCGCACGAACGCATTGCCGATCTCCGCGACGTCGGGCCGCGGCACGGCTTCCGGCACCAGCAGGAAGCAGACGACACCGAGCACGAACGCGATCAGCACGGCCTCCTTGAACGCGGCGAAGGCAGACGGGCGCGCATACGCGGCAAGCACGATCACGAACGGAAAGAACGCGACGTAGACGAACCACGACCACGCGATGAACGGAATCCGCACATCGAGCGCCGTGGCCAGCACATAGCGGGGCATGACGCCGCGCTCCAGCAAAAAGAAGATCGCGAGGCCCGCTGCCATGCCGGCCATCGTGGCCAGCATCTGCCGGACATCGGGCCGGCGATCGTCACGAAGCAACCCTGTATTCATCGCGGCGCCGGCGCCTCGCATCGGGGTTCCGCGTCCGCCGCCCGCGCATGCGGACGCAACGCGAGGATGCGCGACGTCCACGCATCCACCCGCGCACGCGCATGCTCGCGGCCCGCGAGCGTGCCGGCCGGACTACCGGGATCGCGCATCAGCTCGCTTGCGGCCTGTCCGACCGCTTGCCGAAATGCCGCCGCATCGCCGCGCCAGGTGACGACGCGATGCGCGAGTTGCAGCTGTGCCGCACGCGCGGCATTGCTCGCCTGTTCGGGTTGATCGGTCTGCACGAGCAGGATCGGCCGGCGATACACGCGCGCGATCGACAGCGCGGCCATGCCGGGCGCCGACACGATCAGCGGCGCATGCGCGGCGCGCGTCGGCCAGTCGGCGTCGACGCCGGTCCAGCCGTCGTGCCCTGCATAGCCCTCGCCCACACGGTGCGCGGCGAGCCCCGCGTCGCGCATGCCGGCCGACAACGCATCGGCAAGCGCGACGTCGCGGAAGTGCGGATTCAGATAAACGGCCGCGGCAGCCGGTTCCGGCAGCGGCAACTCGGCGACGACCGGCACCGGCGTCGGCAACCGGCAGTGCAGACGCGATCGCTGCGCATCGTCGGCGTCGTCGTACGCGAAATCGTGCTCGATACAGCCCAGCGCCGAATCGATCTGCCAGTCGACGATTCGCGCGAACGCGCGCGCCAGCACGCGCGGCAGCCGAGCATCGAAATTCGCGGTCAACGCGCGGCGCAGGCTGCCGCCATACACGTGGACGACGCGACGCCGCCAGCCCGGCACCGCGCCCATGAACAGCAGCGCCGGATGAAACGAGTCGTTGATCACGAGATCCGCATCGCGCACGATCGCACGCAGCCGCACGATGTCGCGCAGCATGCGCGTCGGCCTGAACACGTAGTGCGCGACATTGCGATCGGTCGCGTCGCGCAGCATGTTCTGCCGCTCGTCGAACTGCACCGCATAGTGCCGGGACAGCACGGCCGCGTCGAGGTCGAACGCGGCCAGGAATGCCCGACCGGCATCCGACGTCGTCAGCACGTCGACCTGCGCGCCGGCCGCACGCAACGCATGCACGAGCAGTTGCGCACGCATCAGGTGGCCGCGCGCGTCGGCCGTCGCGAGATAGACGATGCGCGGCATCATGTGCGCGGACGCAGCGACTGCGCCCAGCCGGCCGCATACATCGCCAGCGCGCCCGTCACGCCGAAACCGGCGTCGATCGCGCGGATCTCGCCCAGCAACGCGGCGAGCGAGGCGGCCTCGGACGGCTCGACGAGACGGCGCAGCGTGTCCGAACAGAGCCGGACGTGGCGCGTCTCGTCGGCGAGTACGCGCGCGAGCAACGGATACAGCGGATGCGCGTCGCCGATCGTCGCGCAGTGGCGCGCGAGCACGCGCATCGCCATCTGTTCCGCGCACAGTCCGGTCGCATACGCCGGCACGAGCACACCTTGCGCGAAATGCGGCGCGTAGCGCTGCGCGAGCCGGCGCCATCGCATGATCTTGCGCCGGCTCAGCCAGTCGGGTTCGTGCGGGCCGGCCGGAGCCTCGACACCGCGTTGGCGCAGCGCATCGGCAAACGCCGCCGCGTGACGGCGCTCGTCCGCGAGATGCTGCTCGATGCGTGGCGCGAGCCAGTCCGGCGGCTGTCCGGTCCAGTCGTCGTGCAACGCGCACTCGGTCGCTTCTTCGCCGATCAGGTACATGCGCAGCATCCAGCGCTCGCCATGCGTGCTGCGATGAAGTTGCCGGATCGCCGCCCGCTTGATGCGATCGACGAGATACGCGCGCACCCGCGCCGCGCCGCGCGGCACCGGCGCGTCGAGACAGCCGAGGCGCTCGCCGTGCGGCGCCTGCGACGCTGCGGGCAATTCGCCCGTCGCGGTCATGCCGGCTCGTTCCGCGCGGATGCAGACTTCGCCGCGGCTGCCGCTGCGGCCGCCGGATCGCGACGCCAGCCGAGGATCAGGCCGACGAAGCTTTCCTGCATGAATGCATGCGCGGAGGCGGCCGCGCCCGCGAATGCTTCCTCTCGGCCATTCACGCGCAGATAGCCGTTGCCGTCGCGCGCGCCGAATTCGATCCGGTCGTTCTTCCGGAAGCCGCGCTCGCGCACGTCCTTCAGGAGTGCGCTGCCGTCGAGGCCGAACAGGAACAGCTCGCGCTGCGCAACCCACACCGGGATGTGATTGCTCAGCGCATCGAAGCGGACCGACCACGTGCCGGACGCGAGCGCGCGATCGACGTCGGCATCGTGCGGCGCGTTCGACGTGAAGCTCGCGCGTGCGACCGGCTTCGTCAGGCCGCCGACACCGAGTGCGATCGTGATGTCGTTCGCGGACGGCTGCTTCGGATCGGTCGCGCTCACCTTCACGAGATGCCGCGCAAGCCGCGACGCAAGCGACGGATGCGCGAACAGCGCAAGCGTTTCGTCCGGCGCGAGCACGTCGCGCTCGCCGTCACCGTCCTTCACGCGCACGCGGTACGGATCGATCCGTACATCGGTGAACTTGCCGTGCACGGGCGCATGGACGTACACGTCGCGGTCCCATTTCGCGCCGTCGCGACGCAGCAGCACGTGCACGCTCAACGGCACGCGCCGGCCGTCGGCATCGACACCCGTGCCTTGCAGCAGCACGTCGCCGAGCACGTCCTTCGTGCGGCGCGCCGCATCGCTCGAGAAGACGATCGTGTGCGCACCGGTATCGATGCTCGCGTGAACGTCGGGCGCATCGAGCGCGACGCGATTGCAGTCCGCCGCGGCCGCGGTCGCGAACGGGCAGCCGCTCTGCGACGCGAAGTGGTAGATCCCGCGCCCCGCATGATCGACCGGCGCGGCATGGGCGCCGGCGCTGGCGGCAAACAGGGCGAGGCTGGCGATACGGGTGGCGAGTGAGGGCATGGTCGTCGTCGGAAGGGAGTCGGGATGTCGAAGTCGCGTGGCGCCGCCGCGAGGGGCGGCGTCGCTTCAGTGGCGGTGATAGGACAACGCGTCGAGATCGCGCCGGGCCGACGCACGTCCCGCGAGCCCGAAGCCGCGCGCCAGCGCGCCGAGCGTATCGACGGCGGATGCGGCGATCGTGACGCCGACGGCCGCGAGATAGCGGATCGCGCCCAGTTGCGGCAACTGCTGGCGATTGAGCGCGCGCAGGCTGTAGCCGAGCCGCATCGCCATCACGCAGAACGGGCCGAGCGGGCCGCTGCGGCCGAGCCACTGCCATTGGCGCGGCAGATAAGCATTCACGAGGTACGGAGTCAGCCCGACGCTGTCTTCGCCGCGCATCCAGCGCAGCTTCAGCGATTCGCGATGCGTGTCCGGCAGCCGATGCTCGGTGTGCGCGGCCGGCGCGAACTCGACGGCCACGCCGGCCGCCTGCATCCGCAGCCCCATCACCTGGCAATGCGCGCGATAGACGCCGTCGAGCGGCTCGTAGCGGAATCGCGCAAACACGTCGCGCCGGAACGCGACGTTGTTCGCGTAGAAATTGCGCGTGGCACCGTCGCGCAGCGGGCTCGGGAAGTACATGAAATCGATCGACGTCAGCGCGATGCCGAGCACGTTGGGTGCATAACTGGTCCGCCCCGCCACCGCGACGGGCGCGTCACCCGTGTTGCGTGCGAACGGCGCCAGCAGGTGTTCGAGCCAGTCGTCGGCCGGCCGGCAATCGGCATCGCCGAATACGACGACGTCGCAGCGCGAAGCGTCGACGCGATCGAAGCCGTCGTTCTTCGCATCGTAGTAACCGGTGCTCGCGCCGATCTCGACGAAGTCGATCGGGCGGCCGGCCAGTGCGGCGATGTCCGCGCAGGCATCGGCCGGCAGCCCGTCGTGCGTGATGATCCATTGCGCAAGCGCCGCCGGCGGCACGGTCTGCTTCGACAGCGCCGACACGAGGCGCTTCAGGCTGTCGACGGCCTGCACGAGGCCCGCGCCGCCGCGCAGGTTGTTCGTCTCGAGCACGAGCGCCGCATGCGCCGCCACGGCGCGGGCGGCCGCGCGCGTGCGCGGTGCGGGTTCATTGAAGTTCGGCATCCGGAATATCTCCATCGTCATGCGCGACGGCATGGATGAAACGAAAGGACGGCGGGCTGCGGCGCGCCGGCGAGTGCGGGGCACCGCACGCGTCATGGCGCAACAGGCGGCCGCGGCGGGCGCCCGTTGCGCGTGCCGTCACTCCTGAACGGACGGCGCGGAATCGGCGTCGGTGAAGCGCGGCTTCGCGTTCTGCAGATCGCGCGTGTTCTTCTGCACGGCCACCGAGCCGAACAGCGCGAGCACGAACGACATCGCGTAAAAGCCCTTTTCGCTCAGTTGCAGCGTCGCGTTGAAGAGGCCGACGACCAGCAGCGCGATCGACAGCAGCAGCGCGATCCAGCTGAGGCCGTAATAGATGCCGGTGACGGGAATGCCTTCCGCGCGGTCGCGCACGCTCTTCTGCAGCGAGATCGCCGCATAGAGGCCGAACACCAGCACGGTGAAGTAGTAACCCTTCTCGTTGAGCTGCATGCCGGCGTTCCAGAGCCCGATCAGGAATGCGGCGAAACCGGCGAGCAGCGCGGCCCACGATGCGGCCACGAACGCGAACGACGGCTGCTGGATGGTGGTCTGGTTCATTGCTTTGCCCTCTCTTTCTTCTTGTTCGAAATCGTTATCGTTGAACTGCGTTTTGCGCATGGTAGCAGCTTTGGCACGCACCAAGACGGCCGTGCTTGCAGTCTTACGCTTCGCGCCGCGCACGCCGCCAGCGCCCCGGCGTCGTGCCGAGCACCGCGCGAAACGCCTTGCCGAATGCGGCTTCGGACTGATAGCCGACCGCCTGCCCGATTTCCGCCTGCCCGCGCTGCGTGTCCTGCAACAGCGCACACGCATGCATCATCCGGATCTGCGCGACGAACGCGCCGACGCTCATCCCGGCCTTCTCGCGGAAATGCCGCGCATAGGTCGCGCGCGACATCGCCGCCGCCGCGCCGAGCGATTCGACCGTCCACGGCTGTTCCGGCGCCTGCAGCACGGCCTGGACCGACGGACCGAGCCGCGCATCGGCCGCGAGCGCGAGCCAGCCGGACGGCACGCGCGCGCCTCGGCCATACGCACGCAGCGCGTATGCGAGCAGCGCCTGCCCGAGCGCGTTCACGATTGCTCCGGCACCCGGCTGCACATTCGATGCCTCGATACGCAGCACGCTCGTCAGCAGCTGCAGCGGCGCGAACCCGGACGCTTCGCGCAATCCGACGTGCAGCACCTGAGGCAGCGTGCGCATCAGCAGTTCGCCGGCGCCGCGCGCATAGACGAACCGCCCGCACAGCAGGTCGACGCTCGCGCCGCCCGGCCCGGCCGGATCGAGATTCGACTTGACCGGCAGTACCGCGCCGTCGCCGGCGCCCGAATCGCGCAGCGGCGCGGCCGGCTGCGACCGGCCGCTCCCGGTGTCGAGCAGGTCGTGCGCAACGCCCGCAGGCAGCAGCACGAAATCGCCTTCGGCGAGCTGCAGCGTGCGCCCGTCGGCGGTGCGCAGCCGGCACGTGCCGGTCAGCACCAGGTGGAACGCCGCCTCGCCGGGCGGCAGCGGGTCGTGCGGCATCGCGAACGGCCCGTCGAGCAGGCAGCGCACGTCGAGCTCGACGTGGCTGCGGCCCAGCGACAGCAGTTGACTCAACGCGTCCATGAGACGATTGCGCTAAAAATTGACACTCTAGCGTATCGAAACCCTCAGCGCGAGCGATCAGAATAGGTCTGCATCGCCCGAGATCGCGGCGCCCGCCGCCCTCCTCACCTCTTCTCGAAAAGGACGCATCATGCTGAACTGGAACGAATACCGGAAGGAACTCTCGACGCGCATCGGTGAAATCGCCAAGCTGTCGCCCGATACGCTGGCCGGCTACAAGGCGCTGTCCGGCGCCGGCGCCAAGACCGGCCATCTCGATGCGAAGACGCGCGAGCTGATCGCGCTTGCCGTGGCCGTCACGACGCGCTGCGACGGCTGTATTGCCGTGCATACGGCCGAAGCCGCCAAGCATGGTGCGACCAAGGAGGAAGTGGCGGAGGCGCTCGGCGTCGCGATTGCGCTGAATGCGGGCGCGGCGCTCGTCTATTCGGCGCGCGTGATGGACGCGCTCGGCGACTGAGCCGACGGCAGCGGCACGGCCTGCGCGCCGCGCCGCTGCGTTGCGCATCGCGCGCACCGGCCGCCATGTCTGACGATTGCGGCCACCTCCCCCGGACGCGCCTGCACCGCGAAGTCGGCTACCATGCGCGAACGAACCGTCGCGAAGGAGCGCTCCATGTGCCGCTGGCTCGCCTATACCGGTAATCCGATCCATCTGGAAACCGTGCTGTTCCGTGCGAAGCATTCGCTGATCGACCAGAGCCTGCATTCGGAGCTGGGCGCCACGACCACCAACGGCGACGGCTTCGGCATCGGCTGGTACGGCCATCCCGACGAACTCCCGTTCCGCTACCGCTCCGTGCATCCCGCATGGAACGACCGCAACCTGCGCGAAGCCGCGCGTGCGATCCGCTCGCGGATGTTCATCGCGCACATTCGTGCGGCGACCGACACGCCCGTACAGGAAACCAACTGCCATCCGTTCCGCCACGGCCGCTGGCTGTTCGCGCACAACGGGCTGATCCGCGACTTCCACAAGCTGCGCCGCGACCTGACGCTGAAGGTCGATCCCGCGCTGTTCCCGACACTCGAAGGCTCGACCGACTCCGAGCTGATGTTCCGCCTCGCCCTGACGTACGGCCTCGAGCAGACGCCGCTGCCGGCGCTCGAGCGGATGGTCGGCGTGGTCGAGGAAACCGCCGCGCGGCATCGCGTCGCCGATCCGCTCAACATGACGATCTGCGCGACCGACGGCGAACGGATCGTCGCGGTGCGCTATTCGAGCGAACGGCAATCGCGCTCGCTGTTCCACAGCACGTCGTTCAAGCACCTGCACGAGCTGTATCCGCATAACCCGCGCATCGCCGAGGCCGGCGACGACGCGTTCATGGTCGTATCCGAACCGCTCGTCGACCTGCGCGGCGCGTGGGAGGAAGTACCGGAAGGGATGGCGATCGTCGCGCACGGCGCGGACGTGCAGCAGCAGCCGTTCGCACCGCGACACAAGTAGCGGCGGCCGGCGCCGCGCGCGCCGTCAGGCGTGGCGCGACAAGCGCATCCGGATCGAATCGAGCCCGGCGGGCAGCCGGCGCGAACGGGCGCGCGGCCGTGGCAGCGCGACGAACCCGAGGCGTTCGTACAGCGTGCGGGCGCGCACGTTGCGGGTCAGCACGTCGAGCACGACGTCGCGGCTGCCGTCGGCCGGCAATGCGCCGGTGTCCAGCGCATCGCGAAACAGCGCGCTGAAGACGCCCGTGCCGCGCAGGCGCTCGTCCGTCGCGCAATGCGCGACGAGGATCTGCGAACGCTTCGGCGCCGGGAGCTCCGTTTCGAGGATCAGCCCGCGCAGCAACTGGCCGATGGTGCGGCGCACGCCGAAGAAGCGCGCGAGCGCCCACACGACATGCAGGTCGTCGAACATCGTCCGCTGCCCGTCGTGAATCGCCATCACCGCGAGCACGGCACCGTCGCCGGCAACGGCGACGCGATGCCGGCGCCACGAAAAGCGTCCGTAGCGCGAACGGAACGCCTGTTGCAGGAAAGCGATGCAGCGCGCATCGCTCTCGCCGAGAAAGAAGCCGAATTCGCCCACGCCGGACACAAACACGAGCGGCCCGCACGCGGCCGCATCATCCGCATCCGCCGCGCGAAACCGTGCGGGTTCACCGGTGCGCGCGACCGCTTGTGCGAACGCGGCGGCCTGCGTCATGCGGCGCGTCCCGCAAGCCGCGACAACACGGCAACGGTCCGGCTGATCTGCTCCGGCTCGTGCGTCGAGCAGATGAAGAAGCGCAGGCGCGCGGCCTTTTCCTCGACGGCCGGATAGAAGATCGGCTGCACGTTGATCCCTTCGTCGAACATCGCATTCGCCCACTGCGCGGCTTTCAGCGAACTCCCGGTGATCACCGGCACGACCGCATACCCGGCACTCGTGCCCGTATTCAGCCCGGCGGCCCGCGCCTCGGTCAGGAACTGCCGCCCGCGCGCCTGCAGTTGCGCGACGCGCGCCGGCTCGGCCTGCAGGCGTTCGAGCGCGGCCAGCGACGCTTCGGCGAGCGTCGGTGCGAGCCCGACGCTGTACAGGAAACCCGGGGCCAGGTGGCGCAGCATGTCGACGAGCGGCTGGCAGCCGGCGATGAAACCGCCGCAGCCGGCCAGCGTCTTGCTCATCGTGCCCATCCACATGTCGACCTGGTCGGGCGCGACGCCGCAATGCTCGCGGATGCCCTTGCCGGTCGCGCCGAGCACGCCGAGCGAATGGGCCTCGTCGACCAGCAGGAACGCGCCGTGGCGCGTCTTCACGTCGACGAAGCGCTGCAGGTCGGGGAAATCGCCGTCCATGCTGTACAGCCCCTCGATCGCGATCAGCACGTGCCGGTATTCGCGGCGTACGCGCGACAGCAGCTCGTCGAGCGCCTGCCAGTCGTTGTGCGCGAAGCTCAGCCGCTTCGCGCCGCTCAGTTGCGCACCCTGCACGATGCTGTTGTGCGCGAGCGCATCGTGAACGATCAGATCGCCCGGGCCGAACAGCGCGCCGATCACGGTCACGTTCGTCGCATGGCCGCTCACGAACGCGACGCAATCGTCGGTTTCGTAGAACGCGGCCAGCGCGCGCTCGAGGTCGCGCTGCACCGGGCGTTCGCCCGCGACCATCCGGCTCGCCGATGCCGACGTGCCGTAGCGGTCGATCGCGGCTTTCGCACGCGCGGACACCGCCGGGTCGCCGGCGAGGCCGAGGTAGTTGTAGTTCGCGAAGTTCAGGTATTCGCGTCCGCCGATCTGCGTCGTCGCACCGGCGACGCCGTCGTGCACACGGAAAAACGGCGAGTCGACACGCAGTTTCTCGCCCATCTCGCGCATGATCCGGACCTGCTGATACTGCGGCATCGATTCGAAGCGGCTGCGTGCGGACACGGTCTGTGCTGCCGGCGTGCCGGGCACGCCGGGCGCCGCTGCGGCATCGGTCGCGCGCTCAAGTTGCCGTTTCAGGGCTTTCGCCGCCAGTTGCTGGCGAAGATGCTCTCCCAGTGCCATTGCTTCCTTCGCTGTATCTCGAAAAGACGCTATGTTACGCCGCGCATTTTGAAAAAGCATGGTGTCACGCGTCGGAAAACTCGGCCCACTGCCACGCATCGGGCGCGGCCAGCAGCGCATCGACCAGCCGGAAATTCATCTCGTGGCTCGGCCGCAGCGCGCTCACGCGCGCCAGCAGCGGCGCCCCCGCCAGCGCGAGATCGCCGACCAGGTCGAGCACGCGGTGCCGGACAAACTCCTCCGGCAGCCGCATTCCGCCCAGCACGCGATTGCCGACGATGGACGCGGTGCATGACGGCCGCGCGCCGCGCAGGATCGGCACGCCGCGCAGATAGCCGGCGACGATTGCCGGCACGGCCCACTTCACGCGCCCGTACGAGCGCGACGGCGCGATTTCGGTCGCGAATGCGGCCGGCGTCAGCGCGCCGTCCCAGTGCATGTCGCCGAAGCCGCGCAGGTCGTTGCGCACGCTCAGCTCGTAGCGCGGCGCCGGCTCGATCCGCATTTCGCGCCGCTGGTCGCCGTCGCCGTCCGTGACGACGACGGGTCGCAGCACGCGGATGAAACGTTTCGGCGCGTCGAGCGCGACGCGGCCGCACGCGCGGATCGCGTCCACCCATGGCGTTGCGCTGCCGTCGAGAATCGGCACTTCTTCCGCATCGAGCTCGACGATCGCGTGATCGATCTCGCACGCGAGCAGCGACGCGAGCAGATGCTCGACCGTGCGAACGCCGACGCCGTCGGCATTGCGCAGCATCGTGCAGAGCGGCTGCGCGCGCCGCAGCGCGGGATCGACCGGCAGCGTCGCGAGCGCGCGCCCGTGCTCGATGCGACGGAACGCGATGCCCGTCATGCCGTCTTGCGGCCGTGCGGGCAGGATCCGCACGCTCACCCGGCGCCCCGTGTGCAACCCGTGCCCGTCGATCGTCAGCGGGCGTGCCAGCGTGCCCTGACGCGTCGCCCAGCCGGTCGGCGCGCTCACCGGGCAACCTCCAGCGTCGGCGTCGCGTGGCCCGCGACGGGCGCCGGCCGCGTATCGAGCATCGCGCGCGCTTCACCGTCGATCGCATGCTTCGCGGCGAGCGCCGCGACGGCCTCGTGCGCGGCGTCGGTCGCCGGCGCGGCATCGGCGCCCGCATCGGCCGACGCGCCGATCGAATCGACGATGCGCCCGGCCAGCGTCGTCACCGACGCCCCTTCCGCGATCGCCATCACCGACAGCTTGACCTCGAACGCCTCCTCGACCGCGAGGCCGAGCTCCATCCCCATCAGCGAATCCATGCCCATGTCGAGCACCGACTTGTCGAGCGCGATGCGATCCGGCGTCATGTGCAGAATCCGCGCGATCTGCGCCTGCAGCGTGCGCGCAACCAGCGCAATCGCTTCGTCGCGCGGCAACGCGAGCACCTCTTCGCGCAACTGCGTGCCGCCGTCGCGCGCATCGCCGCCCTTCGCTTGCGATTGCAGCAGCGAGTAGCGGCGCGCCTTCGCGGCCGGCATCCCGCGCGCAACCGCGTGCCAGTCGAGCCGCACCACGGCTTCGCCGGCCGTACCCGCGACCAGCGCGCGCTCGAGCGCGGCCATCGCCTCGCCGGACGTGATCGATGCACCGCCGATCCGCGACTGCAACGCTTCGCGCGTATCGGCGTGGCGCGCGAGGAAGCCGACGTCCTCGAGCGGCCCCCAGGCCATGAACGTGCCCGGCAATCCTGCCGCGCGGCGATGTTCGACCAGCGCCTCGAGGAAGCTGTTGGCCGCGACGTAGTTCGATTGCCCCGGATTGCCGAGATAGGTCGTCGCCGACGAATAGACGACGAACAGGTCGAGCGGCAGCCCGCGCGTCGCGCGATGCAGGTTCCACGCGCCGGCCACCTTCGGCGCGAGCACCGCGGCCATGCGCGCGTCGTCGAGATTGCGCACGAGGCCGTCGTCGATCGACATCGCGGAATGCAGTACGCCCTTCAGCGGAAGATCGCGCCGGACGATCGCGGCAATCATCGCATCGACCGCCGCGGCATCGGTGACGTCGCACGACACGACGTCGACGGTGACGCCGAGCGTGTCGCGCCAGTGCGCGACTTCCTCGCGCGCGGCGGCGGCGAGCTCGCCTGTGCGGCTCGCCAGCGTCAGCCGGCGTGCACCGTGCTCGACCATCCAGCGCGCGCTCGCGAAGCCCAGGCCGCCCGTGCCGCCGACCACCAGGTACACGCCATGCGGATCGAGCGCGAGCGAACCCGCGCGCGCGACGCCGCGCGTCGGCGCCGGCGTGCCGGACGGATAGGTCACGAGCACCTTGCCGATCTGGCGCGCCTGCTGCATGTAGCGGAACGCATCCTCGGCACGCTCGGCGGGGAACGCGCGATACGGTAGCGGATGCAGCGCGCCTGCCGCGAACAGTGCCATCACTTCGCCGAACAGGCGCGCGGTCAGCTCCGGCAATGCGCCCATCAACTGGTCGGCATCGATGCCGAAATAGCTGATGTTGTTGCGGAACGGCCGCAGCCCGATATGGCTGTTTTCGTAGAAATCGCGCTTGCCGAGTTCGAGGAAACGGCCGAACGGACGCAGCGTATCGATGCTGCGCACCATCGCTTCGCCGGCGAGCGAATTGAGCACGATGTCGATGCCCTGGCCACCCGTCATCGCGCGGATCTCGTCCGCGAACGCCAGGCTGCGCGAATCGAGCACGTGATCGGCGCCGAGCAGGCGCACGAACTCGCGCTTCTCGTCGCTGCCGGCCGTCGCGAACACCTCCGCGCCGAAGTGGCGCGCGAGCTGGATCGCGGCGATGCCGACGCCGCCCGCGCCGCCATGCACGAGTACGCGCTCGCCGCGGCGCAGCCGCGCGAGTTCGACGAGTGCGTAGTACGCGGTGAAGAACGTGGTCGGCACGGTCGCCGCTTCCTCGAACGACAGGCGCTCGGGTTTCGGCGCAATCGCCTGCGCGCGCGTCCTGACGCGCGACGCGAACGACGCCGGCGCAAAGCCGAGGACGGCATCGCCCGGTGCGAATTCCGTCACCGTGCGCCCCGTTCGCACGACGCGGCCCGACAGTTCCATGCCGATCGTCGCGCCCGCGAAGCCGGTCTCGACCGCCTCATCGGACAGGAGCCCCATCGCATACATCACGTCGCGGAAATTCAGGCCGGTGGCAACCGGCTCGATTTCCACCTCGTCCTCGCCCAGCGCGCTGTCCGGCAACGCAAACCATTCGAGGTTGCGCAACGAGCCCGGTGCGTCAAACGCGAGCACGGCCGCGCGTGCGATCGCGCCGTCGTTGCGCGCCGCAGCCTGCGCGGCCGTCAGCATGCGCGGCACCAGGCGGCCGTGTGCGGTCAGAATCACTTCTTCCTCGACCGCCGCGCCGGTCAGCTCGCGAATCAGCGTATCGGGAATCCCGTCCGCCGCGCGTTCGACGTCGATCAGGCGGCACGCGAGTTCGGGATGCTCGTTCGCCAGCACGCGACCGAGGCCCCACAGCGTCGCGTGCTCCGGGTGCGCATTCGCGGTCCCGGCGAACGGCGCACCGCCGCGCGTGACGACGGTCAGCCGCGTGGCCGCGTTCGGCTGTGCGCCGAGCGCGCGGACCAGCGCCGCCAGCGCGATCACGCCATGACGCAGCGCGGCCATCAGGTCGTCGCCCGTCGCCGCTTCGGCAAGCGGCGTTTCCGGTGCGCAGAACACGACGTGCGCCGGCTGCCCGGCCGGCAGCGACGCGATCGCATCGGCTGCATGCGAGATGTCCACGATGTCCGCCGGATAGCCCGCGTGCGCCAGCGCATCGGCCAGCCGCCCGCCGAAACCGCCGGCCGTATCCGGCGCGTGCATCACGAGCCATTGTTCGCTGCGGGCGAGCGTATCGAGCTCGCTCGCGTCGTTGCCGCATTGGGCGGCAGCGATGCTCGCGGGGTTGCGCGCGATGACGAACGACGGCGTGCCGTCCAGATCGAGCGACTGCTCGACATGCCGCACGACGTCGACGTAACCCGCGCGCTCGAGTGCCGCCTCGAGATCCGCCGGCGCCAGCGGCGCAGGCATGCCGGCGTCCGTCGATGCGGGCTGCGAACCGAACACGATGTCGGAGAAGCGGCCGCGGCGCGACTCGGCCAGCAGCAGCAATCCGTCCGGCGCCAGCCACGACCGCATCGCGTTCAGCGCATCGGCGACATCGTGACGGCCGCTCAGCGCGCGGTTCGCGACGATCAGGTCGTACGGCCCGGCTTCGTCGGCGGACAGCGACAGCCGTTCGCCCGACTGCAGCGCCACCGTGCGCACCGCCGCTTCCGCATCCGCGTCGAACCCGGCAAGCTGGCCGGCCGTCGCGGCGATCGTGTGATCGCAGCGCGCGGCGGCGAGATGCATGCCGAGCGTCTGCAGCACGTCGCCGTCCGTCGCGCCCAGTTCGAGCACACGCAGCCGGCGCGCCGGTTTCCAGGCGTCGACCGCCTGCTCGACGCCGGCCGTCAGCAGCGCGTGCACGTGCTGCCAGGTCGGCGACGCGGCAAGCAGTTGCTCGACCAGGCTGTGGCCGGTCGGCGACAACCAGCGTGCGCCGTCCTTCGTGCCGCTCAGCACGTCGGGCAACGCCGCGCCGCAGTGGGCGAGCAACGTCAGTTCGGCCACGTGCCCCGGCGATTCGGCCAGCAGCCCGCGCCACAGATCGTCGAGCGGCGGCAGTGCCGCGCACGCTGCGTCGTCGCGCACGAGACGGGCGCCATCGTGACGGGCGAGACCGTCCTCGACGAGCATGTCGGCGAGACGCGCGGCCAGCGCCGCCCGCTCCGGTGCAGGCTGCCACGTGCCGGCGAATGCGCCGAGCGCATCGAACGCGCGAAGCACGTACAGGCTCGCCAGCACGTCGAGCAGCGGCAGGATTTCGGTCAGATGCTGCGTCCGGCGGCCGTCGAGCCCCGCAGCCTCGAGCCGCGCGACGGCTTGCGCGAGCAGCGCGTCGGGCGCCGGCAAACCGGCCGCGTCGACGTCGTTCGGCAACGGCATCTCTTCGAGGCGGTAGACGAAGCGCGAAGGCAGGTTCTGCCGGCGCCCGACGAGATCCACGCGCCGGAACCGGCACCCGCCCAGCCGCGCGACGATCGCGCCCTGCGCGTCGAGGAATTCGAAATGCGCGACGATCGAATGCGGGCTGCGCCGGTCGATCCGCGCGAGCACGCGGGCGACCGTGTCGCCGCGCAGATAGTCGACCCGGCCGATCTGCACCGGCACGTAGGCCGGATGCTCGCCGTCGCGCGCTTGCGCCGACAGCAACGCGAACAGCGGATGAAACCCGCTGTCCATCAAAGCCGGATGCAGCAGATAGGCGGACAGCGCCCGCGCGTCGCCGCACGCGGCCGGCGCGGCCACGTCGGCCAGCGCGGCGTCCTCGGCCGCGGCGACCCGCACGGTGCGGACCCAGCGGAACGCCGGCCCGTAGCCGAGGCCGATGGCGGCCGTGTTCGCGTACAGCGTGTCGCCGTCAGCAGCCGGCAGCGCGAGCAGGCGCTCGAGCGTATCGGCCGGCACGACGCTCGCGGCGCCGAGCGCGTTGCCGCTTTCGAGCATCCGCCCCGTCACGTTCAGCGTCCAGGCGTTGTCGGACATCCGGTCGCGCGTCTCGATCGTGAAGGTCGCGGTGCGCGGCTCGATCACGAGCCGGAACAGCTTCGCCTGCTGCGGCTGGAAGACGACCGGCGTGCGGATCTCGACGTTCTCGAGCGCCGCATCCGGCGTATCGAAGAAGGTGCGCGCCGCGGCGAGCGCCATTTCCACGTAGCCGGCTCCCGGGAACGCCACGCCGCCGTCGACGACGTGATCGGCCAGCATCGGCAGCTTCGCCGGATCGAGCTGGTTTTCCCACCCGAACGCGTGTTCGTGCAGACGATAGCCGAGCAGCGGATGTTCGCGGTGGCGATTGACGAGACCGTAGCCTTCGACGGTCGGCGTCAACCAGAAGCGGTCGCGCTGCCACGGATAGGACGGCAATGCCGCACGCGACGCGCCCGGCGCAAAGCGGTCGGAGTCGACGCTCGCGCCGTGCGCGATCGCCGCGAGAATCGCTTGCCGCAACGTCGCTGCGCTGCCGTGATCGCGCTTGAGCGTCGGCAGCACCACGCCGGTTGCACCGGCGGCCGCGAACGCCTGCTTCACGTACGTGCGCAGGATCGAATGCGGCGAGACTTCGACGAACAGCCGGACGCCCTGCTCGATCAGGTGCGCGATACCGTCGCCGAAGCGCACGGGCTCGCGGATGTTGCGCCACCAGTAGCGCGCGTCGAGCTCGGTGCCGGCGAGCGCGCCGCCGGTCACGGTCGACACGTATGCGCCGTTGCCCGGCTGCGGCCGCAGGCTGGCCAGTTCGGCCAGCACGACCGGCTCGATGCGATCCATGTGGCTGCTGTGGAACGCATAGTCGAGATCGAGCATCTGGAAGAACTTGCCGCTGCCGCGCAGCGCCGCCTCGAGCGCCTGCAGGCCCTGCAGCTCGCCCGCGAGCGTCACTGCATCGGGGCTGTTGATGCCGGCCACCTCGACGCGACGAGCGAGCCCGTGGCGCGCGATCAGTTCGCGCGCCGCCGCCTCGCCGATGCCGACGGCCGCCATCCGGCCGCTGCCGCGCGTCATCGCTTGCGCGCGGCTACGGATCTTGATCACGCGAACCGCGTCGGCGAGCGACAGCGCGCCCGTCACCCACGCGGCGGCAATTTCGCCGACGCTGTGGCCGATCGCCGCGTCGTAACGCATCCCGCGTGCATCGATCACGCGGATCATGCCGACCTGGATCGCGAACAGCAGCGGCTGCGCGTTTTCCGTCGCGGCGAGCCATTCGGCACCCGCGCCGGCCAGCCATTCCGCGCTCGGGCCGCCGCGCATCACATCGACGAGCGACGGGCTGCCGTCGGCACACCACAGCGCATCGACTTCGTCGAGCGCCGCGCGGAAAACCGGGTTCTCCGCATAGAGTTCGTTGCCCATCCCGACCCACTGGCAACCGTTGCCCGAGAACACGAGCGCGGTGCGCGGCGCGTCGGCGGGCGCCTGGCCGGTTGCCACGCAGGCAGGCAGGCCTTCCTGCGCCGGCTGGGCCAGTGCCGCAAGCGCCGCACGGCCTTCGGCCAGGTCGGCCGGCGCGACGATCGCGCGATGTTCGAGCCATTGGCGACGACGCGCGGCCGCGGCGGCAAGCGCCTGCCAGTCGCCGCCGTTGTCGAGCGTGGCCAGATAGCGGCCCGCGAGCGCACCGAGCGCACTCGCGCTGCGCGCGGTCAGGACGAGCGGAGACGGCGTATCGGCCGGCTCCGGCGCAGCCGCCGACGCCTCATTGGCCGCCGGCGCTTCGGTCAGCACGACGTGTGCGTTCGTTCCGCCGAAGCCGAACGAATTGACGCCGACCGTCAGCGGCGTGTCGCCCGCGTCGAGCGGCATGTAGCGATCGACGACCCGCAGACGCCCGCCGTCGAAATCGATCCCGGGATTGGGCGTGACGAAATGCAGCGAGCGCGGCACGGCGCGATGCTTCAGGCACAGCACGGCCTTCAGCAGGCCGGCCATGCCGGAGGCCGTCTCGAGATGGCCGATGTTGGTCTTCACCGAACCGATCAGCAGCGGACGATCCGCCGGGCGTTCGCCCGACACGACATCGATCAGCGCGCGCGCCTCGATCGGATCGCCGACCGCCGTGCCGGTGCCGTGTGCCTCGAGGTACGCGAGCGACCGCGGATCGATGCCCGCGCGCGCGTACACGCTGCGGAGCAGCGACGCCTGTGCGTCCGCGCCCGGCACGCTGATGCCGCCCGGCGAGTGGCCGACCGAATTCACGCCGGAGCCGGCGATCACCGCATGGATCGTGTCGCCGTCGGCCAGCGCGCGATCGAGCGGCTTGAGCAGCACGAACGCGCCACCTTCCGAGCGGACGTAGCCGTCGCCGGTCGCATCGAACGCACGGCAACGGCCGCGCGGCGACAGCATCGACGCCTTGGAGAAACTGACGAAGCCGAACGGATGCAGCAGCAGGTTGACGCCGCCCGCGAGCGCCACGTCGGCTTCGCCGGACTGCAGCGCCTTGACCGCCTGATGGAGGGCGACGAGCGACGACGAGCAGGCGGTATCGACCGACATGCTCGGGCCGCGCAGGTCGAACAGGTAGGACACGCGGTTCGATGCGATGCTCAGCGTATTGCCGGTCGCCGAATACGGATCGATCACGTTCAGATCGTCCATGTTGCGGTTGCCGTAGTCCATGCTGGCCGCGCCGACGAAGACGCCGCAGTTGCTGCCGCGCATGTCGGCCGGACGCACGCCGGCGTCCTCGAATGCTTCCCAGGCGAGTTCGAGCAGCAGGCGCTGCTGCGGATCCATCTGGGCCGCTTCGCGCGGGGAAATGCCGAAGAACGCGGCGTCGAAGCCGGCGACGTTGTCGAGGACGCCGGCCGAGAACGTATAGCTCTTGCCCGGTTCGCGTTTGGACGGGTGCCGATAGAAATCGGTACCGAAACGGTCGGCGGGGATTTCGGTCACTGCGTCGCGTTCGTCGCGCAGCAGTTGCCAGAAGTCGCCAAGATTGTTCGCGCTCCCGGGAAACCGACAAGCCATCCCAATTATTGCAATCTTACTGTTCATCTTTTATGTCGCTTTCTCGGATGCGCACGGCCCTTCCGCGCGATGTCCGTCCTCTTGTACCACGCGCAGCAGGACCGCCCCCAACTCCTCGGCCGCCAAATCCCGGCAATTCGCGCTAACTGAGCCGTAATTTCGCCAAATGAAGTAGTCGCTGCGTTGTGGCGTCACGCCCAGCTTATGAAAAACACGAGGCAGAGCGGGAACGTGATCGCCGTAGAAACAAACGATCGTTTCACGATTGCTGGTGCGCAGGTAATCGATCAGGCGCCCGATCATTGCGTCTGCATTTTCGACGTGCCGCAGATAGGCGGTCAGATCGCGCCAGGATGCATCCTCGCCGAGAGTATGCCGCGAAGAGGATTCTCCAGGCAAAACCTGCTCCAGATGCAGCGGCCCGTGGTTTTCCATGGTCATCGCAAAGACGAAGCGCGGGCGGCCGCCGCCCGCCGCGTCGAGTTCCGCGATGATTGACTCGGACACTGCCGCGTCCGCCACGTACGGGCCGGCGCGGGACGCCGATGCAAAGTGGCGGATGTCGAGAAAGCGCGTAAAGCCGAGCAACGGAAATACCCGGTTCCGCCCGAAGAAATCGGCGTAATAGGGATGAATCGCGACTGTATCGTAGCCGCAACGGTTGAACCAGGATGCCAGCGAAGCGATTTTATTTCTTACAAATGCGTAAGGATAAAAACGCGCATACCCGAGCGAAAAGGATTCCGTGCCGGTCAGCACCGCGAATTCCGTTCGCATGGTGTTGGCTCCCCACGCAGGCACCGTCATCTCGCCATGCCAGACGGCCTCGCGACGCGCTTCGTCGAAACGCCTGAAAAGACCCGGCTCGACCGCGTCTCCGAGCCGGCGTGCATCGAAGAACGATTCGCTCTGGATCACGATCACGTCGGGGCGTTGCGTCGGCTTGCCCGTGGTGAACGGCCCCGCTGCCATGACCTCGCGGAACCGCCGGAACGTCGCAGGGCGCAAGCCGTTGAGCAGATAGGCGACGAATACGGCAAAAAAACCGTGACGACGCTGGTCGGCCTCGGGATCGAGTGTCAGCGGCACACGGGCGGCCACGAGCACGGCCAGCATGAACGCCAACCCCGCCGTGAACCAGACCAGCACGCGCGAGCCTGCAAGCACGGGACGCTCGACGACGAAGCCCGCGATCACGAGCACGATGCCGGCACCGATCGCGACGACCTTGCCGACGCTCAGGAACGGCAGGTAAAGACGGGGATGCGAAAACAACTGGCTGAACAGGCTCAGATCGGTAAATACGAACGGCTCGCGCAACGACTCATACTTCGCATTGCTGACTGCGGCGACTAAACCGACGAGCGCAAGCGACGCGCAGGCCGAAAACAGCGGCCGCGACGTGATGGCGAACACCAGGTCGAGCACGAAGAGTACGGCCAGAATATGAAGCACTGACGACAGCGGCGGCCGCCGCAGCGGCGCGCGCGGGATCGCGATCGCGTCGACCGCAAACGACAGCGCGACGGCGGCCGTCAGCGTCACGGCGAGACGCGCGCTCAATTGGCCCGGTCCTTCGACGGCAGATAGGACAGGCGGTCGAGGATCGCGTCGGCGAGCGCGGCGGGCAGCAGCGGCAGGAGGCGCATGCCGAACGCAAGCAATCCGGGGAACGCGATCTCGCTTCGGCCCGCATCGAGCCGTCGGCGAATGTACGCGGCCGAACGATCGGCACTCCAGAGGAACGGCTTGTCGCCGGGGAATACGTCGCTCATCGCCGTCTTCACGAAGCCGGGCAGGATGACCGTGACGCCCACGCCGTCGCGCGCCAGCAGCGGGCGCACGGAATCGCCGTAGGCCTTGATTGCGGCCTTGCTTGCGCAATAGGCCGGCGAGATCGCCATGCCGCGCAGCGCGGCGATCGAACTGACCATCGCGATTCGCCCGCGCCTGCGCTCGCGCATCCGGTCGATGACCGGCAGGACCGTATGCAATGCACCGTAGAGATTCGTATCGATGACGCGAGCCGTGCGCTCCAGGCCTTCCCAGTCGCTCGTATCGGCGATCGTGCTGGCCACGCCGGCGTTCGCGATCAGGAGGTCGATCGGGTGACGGCTGTCGAAATCGGTCAGCCAGGCGGCAATCGACGCGGCATCGCGCACGTCGACCGCGCCCGTGTCGACCGTGGCGCCGCGCGCCCGGCAGGCCGCCGCCGTCTTCTCGACCTCGGCGAGATTGCGGCCGACGATGCCGAGTGTCGTGCCCGGCTGCGCATAGGCAAGCGCAAGCGCACGACCGAGACCGGCACTCGCGCCGGTGATGACGATGTTTCGCGGCCGCTGATCAGGCATCCGCGCGATCCAGGCGCTCGACCGCCCCCGCGACCGCCATCTCGATGCCGGTTCGGGTGTAGAAATCGCCGTTGATTTGCGTGTGATGCATCACGTAGTCCAGGAAGGCGTGATAAAGGTGCATGTCGGGCAGATCGCCGCCGTGCCAGAAATCGTCCAGTTTTCCCTGCCAGGTCAAGCCGGGCATATTATAAATGGCGGTCCCGAGCACCACTAGCGGGCGCTCGTGGTGCAAAGCCGACAGGCCGACCGTGCTGTTCACCACGACCACGCCACGCGCATGCTCGAGCAGCGTCGGCAAGTGGCCCGAGTTGATGAAGCGGACCCGATCTCCAATACCGGCCTCGCGCGCGATCGACATCGCGAAGCGCTGGTATTCGATCATCCCCGTGTCGAGCGGATGGTTCTTGATCAGCAGGGTTGCATCGCGCGGCGCGTGCCGGGCGAACGAGCGCACCACGTGGTCGATCGCATCGCGTACCCCGTCGAAGGGCGAATGCACGACGATCTGCGCATCGGAGTTGAGCTGCAGCGGGAACAGATAGTACGGCCGCCGGTTCGCCAGCAGTTCGCGCGTGACGGCTTCGGCCTCTCGCCGATGCTTGCCTTGCAGCAGCGCGCGAACCGCGAGGCCCGTGTACTCGAACACGCCGTTCTTCGGCCGGTGGCTGCGATACAGCGGAAAACGCCACATCAGCAGCGCATTGGCGACCCGGTACGTGATGTCATGAAACACCCGCTCATACAGGTTGTAACCGGTCGGCACGCCGGGTTCCGCCGCCGGGATGACGTCGCGCAGCCTCATGTATTCCCGCGGATCCGCAGGCATTCGCGAGCGACCGTTCACACCGTGGCTTTCAAGCGTGATCCAGTGCGGACGGACGTAGCCCTCCTCGAACACGTGCACGCGCAGACCGAACTGCTCGGAAATCGGGTGCATGTGCCGATGGACCGCGCGACAGTCACCGAACATCAAGACATCCGTAATGCCTTTGGCGCGCACGAGGTCCGAATACCAATTCGACAGGTGCGCAAACTTCCCGGAATAGTTGGTCACCTTCCCGGTTCTACCGTAAAACCAGTCGCCACCGCAAAAATTGACACGATGAACGTCGTGGCCACGTGATGCGAGTGCTTCTGAAAGACGACTGAAAAACACTGAAGCCGTGCCTTGCAGCACTAGAAATGAGCGAGGCATGGATATCGGGAAGGGGAGCGAAAATTTCTCTGGAAACTGCCAGACAGGCTTTATTCTTCTGACGAGCCCCCATCGACATCGGCAAGAGCCAAACTCCGCTGGCGGCTGGGCGCAATTTTATGCCGAAAGAACGACAGAATGAAGACAAAATTCATAAAGTCGTCCGCATGTGCCCTGCCGGCACCGGCCGCCGCCCCGATCATAGCCGAATGGCGCACAGCTAGCCTATAATCAGGCGCCTTGAGCAGACGCAGGTCGACGCACCCTCTACCCGATCGAGGCGGAGCAGCCGATATAGATGTCCGGCGCGGACCCGGCAGCCCGGGCACTTCGCCCGCACCGGCTGCCGGTCCTACGGCCCCGCTTATCCGAATTCGGCTCCCGGGCTGACGCATGTTGACGTCATGCTCGCCAGCCACTTTGCACTCTGTATTGACGGAAAAAAGTTGGAAAACGTAACCACCAGCGACGTGACAACCCCGACCGAAGAGAAACCCGGTCTCGTTCAGCGGCTCAAGCGGATCAATCGCCTGCTCGCGGCAACCGTTATTATTCCCACGGCAATTGCCACGCTGTATTTTGGCGTCATTGCATCGGACGTCTACGTGTCCGAATCGCGCTTCGTGGTAAAAAGCCCACAAAAGCAGACCCAGAGCAGCATCGTCGGCGCATTCCTGCAAGGCACCGGACTCTCGCGCTCCGCGGACGACACGTTCTCCGTCCTCGACTACATGGCGTCGCGAGATGCGCTTCGCGAACTGAACGCCAACAATTATATTTTCGACGCCTATACGAAGCACGGCGATTTTGTCAGCCGGTTTCACACGTGGCCGGACAGCAGCTTTGAAGAGCTGTGGAAATATTACGACAAGCACGTTGTCACGGCGACACTGGATTCCGAATCCGGCATTACGAAGCTGCAGGTTCGTGCATATACCGCGGAAGACTCTCAGCGAATCAACGAACGTCTGCTGGAAATGGGCGAGCGCCTGATCAACCAGATGAATCAGCGCGCCGCGGCAGATACGGTCCAGTTCGCACAACGTGAAGTCGATGCAGCGGCCGCGAAAGCGAAAGACGCGGCAGCAGCGCTGGCCGAATACCGAAAGTCATATACGGTGTTCGACCCGGACAAGCAATCCGCGCTGCAGTTGCAACAGGTTACGACGCTTCAGGCGCAGCTCTTTGCCTCGCAGACGCAACTCGCCCAGATTCAGTCGATCGCGCCGCAAAACCCGCAGATTTCCGTCCTGAAAACGAATATCGCCAATCTGCAGAAACAGATCGAGGAAGCGACAACGGGCGTTACCGGCGGCAAGAACTCGCTTTCGGCCAAGGCCGCGACCTACGCTCGCATGCAGCTCGACGCGCAGTTCGCCGACAAGCAACTCGCGTCGACAATGACCGCCCTGGAAAACGCACGGGCCGAAGCTCAGCGAAAGCAGCTTTATCTGGAACGCCTGATCCAGCCGAATACCCCCGACATTGCAGTCGAACCCAAGCGTCTGAAGTCGATTTTCGAAGTATTTGCGCTGGGCATGATCGCGTGGGGCGTTCTGTCGCTTTTGCTGGCGGGCCTGCGCGAGCACCACAACTGAGCCGCGACTCATCCGGCATCTCCACGCCGTATCGGTCGTGGAATCGATGCCCGGGATCGGACTGCAAACATGCCGGAGCTGGCGCCGTGCTGGCCCGACTCCGGCTCAATCGCCCCAGTAACGCACGCTCAATAGTTGAATTCGGATGATCGAACTCAAGAACATCGCCAAAGACTACTACACGCGACAGGGCCGACGCAGGGTCCTCGAAAAGATCGACCTGCGCGTCAACAGGGGCGAGAAAATCGGCATTCTCGGACGGAACGGCGCCGGCAAGTCGACACTCATCAGGCTCATCAGCGGCGCGGAACTCCCGAGCGCCGGCATGGTTCATCGCAGCATGAGCGTGTCGTGGCCGCTCGCATTCGGCGGTGCGTTCCAGGGCAGCCTCACCGGGATGGACAACCTGCGGTTCATCTGCCGCATCTACGGCGTCAACGTCAAAGACGCCGAACCGTTCGTACAAGAGTTCTCGGAACTGGGCTATTACCTGCGAGAGCCGGTCAAGAGCTATTCGGCAGGTATGCGTGCGCGCCTCGCATTCGCATTGTCGATGGCGATCGAATTTGACTGCTTCCTCATCGACGAAATCATTGCGGTCGGCGACAGCCGGTTTCACGCCAAGTGCCACCACGAATTGTTTGAGCGACGTGCGGATCGGGCCCTCATCATCGTCAGCCACGATGCCGCGTACATCCGCGAACATTGCACCCGGGCAGCCGTGCTGGTGCAAGGCCGGTTGCGCATGTTTGACGAGATCGAAGAGGCCTACGCGTTCTACCAGGAAAACAGCGCCATCAACTGACGCGCCCATTCCACCCGACCGATGCCCCTGACAAGGTTCAATCGCGCCGCGCTCGCTCACTGCGCCGCAACGCACTGGCATGCCCCGCTGACCCGATACGCACGTCACGCAGCCGACCGGCTGCGCACCAGCACGCAATCAGCGCCAGCGTCGCGGGAACACCAGTTGCTCGTCGACGTGTCAATCATTGCGCAACATGATGCAGGCACCGGCATTCAGCGGGTGGTGCGCTCGCTCGCCCTGCAATTGATCGCGTCTCCCCCGCCCGGCTTCGTGGTTCGACTGGTGCGCGCCAATCGGCGCGACCGCTATCGCTATGCCGACATCTACGCGGCCAAACTGGCGGGCACCCCGCCTCCGGCAAGCGACGCACCGGTTCATGCGAATCCCGGGGACGTGTTCCTCGGTCTCGACTTGACGAGCCGCATCGCCCCGAAGCGACAGCGTGATTTCCTTCAATGGAAACAGCAAGGCGTCCTGCTGGCATTCGTCGTCTACGACCTGCTGCCGATACAGCACCCGGAGTGGTTCACGCCGCGCTCGGCCCGATCATTCAAGCAATGGCTGTCGACCATCGCAATCCACGCGGACGCGCTGTACTGCATCTCGAGATCGGTTGCCGTCGAGGCACAGGCCTTCCTCGATACGTACTTCGGCATCGCCGAGCACGAGGTACCGGCAGGCTGGTTCCATCTCGGCGCCGACTTCCAGCCGCACCCCGCCAACGCGACCGGTACGATGCCACGCAAGCCGCGCATGACCGGGCGCGGACACACGGTGTTGATGGTCGGAACGATCGAGCCGCGCAAGGGACACCGGCAGGTGCTGGACGCGTTCGAAGCACTTTGGAACGACGGCGTCGATGCAACGCTCGTGATCGTCGGTAACGCAGGATGGGCGGTACAGGAGCTGACGATGCGCCTCGACGGCCATGCAGAGCGCGGAAAACGCCTGAACTGGCTGCAGGACATCGACGACGCGGCGCTGGCGGACTTGTACGCTCGCGCGGACGGGCTGCTGTTCGCATCCGAAGGGGAAGGTTTCGGTCTGCCAATCGTTGAAGCCGCGCAACACGGTCTGCCGCTGCTGCTGCGCGACCTCCCCGTTTTCCGCGAAGTGGCCGGCGAACATGCCACCTACTTCTCGGCCAGCGACGGCACCGGGCTGGCGACGTCGCTACACACCTGGCTGCGCGCAATCGACGACGACATCGCACCGGACAGTCGCGCGATCCGCCCCATCACCTGGCAGGAAAGTGCGGCACAGATAAAGACGCTGCTTTCAGACCTGTCAGAGTCGCGCTGACTGCTCGAACCGCTCGTAGACAGCCAGCATGCGGCGCGCGCAACGCGCCCACGTCGCGTCGCGAGCGAGTTCCAAGCCACGGGCCCTCGCGGCATCTCGCCAACCATCGTCGCTCAGCACACGCTCGATGCCATGTCGCAATGCATCGTGATCGTCAGGCTCAACCAGCCAGCCAGCATCACCCGCCACCTCCGGCAGCGACGAGACATTGGAAGTCAGCGTCGGAACGCCACTCGCCAGCGCCTCGAGCACGGGCAAGCCAAAGCCTTCGTACTTTGACGGCATGAAGAACGCGCGGGCGCCGGCATAAAGGGCCGGCAATACGGCTTCCGGCACGAATCCGAGGTAGCGCAGCCATTGCTCGCTCTCCCCTTTCCTGATCTTGGCGTGAAGATCGTCGTTCAACCATCCATTGCTGCCGACCAATACGAGCGGGTATCGGGTGCGCAGGGCAACAGGGAGCTCCGCGTATGCGTCGATCAGGCGATCAATACGCTTGCGTGGCTCGAGCGTCGATACACTCAGTCCGTAGCCACCCGCGGACAGTTGATAGGCGGCGAGCGGCGCAGCAAGTTCGTCGTTCGTATGCGGCCGGAACTCCGCAGGCACGCCAAGCGGGACGGCAGTGATATTGTCGATTGGCCAGCCGAAGAAATCGGCGACCTCGCGGCGAGTAAATTCGGAATCGGTAACAAGGTGCGCGGCGCGCGCGAGCGTCGACGCAAAGCCTCGCTCGAAATGACGCAATCGCTCGACCGGATGGGTCTCCGGATACTTGAATACCGACAGATCATGCACCGTGACGATACCGGTCGCACATTCGTCGGGCAGAAAATAATTGGGCGAATGGAATAGATGGTCACGCCACCTCCGGTCACCGCTCCATCGCTGGAAAGCCTTGACCGGCGGCAACGATCGCGCCCATTTTGGCAAACGGCTGCGAGTCGGCGCGACCGGCTGGCCGTCAAGCAATCCAGCCACGTCGTCGACCCATGCCCCCGCGAAGTAGAAACGAATCGCGTCGAGACCGCCTTCCGGTGAAGCGAAATGCTTGGCCAATTCCCACGTGTAACGGCCAATCCCCGTGAGCGGAGGCCGGATCGAATCCACTGCAAGAATTACCTTCACATGCCTCCCGAACGCCATCCACTAAAAGCAAAACGGGCCTGATGCGATGACATCATGGCCCGTGCGATACCCCATTGCGATACGTTTGCGATACCCCGAAGGGCACCGGCAAACGTCGCGATCAGAACGAGAAGCCAGCCTCGTTACGACGCAGATCAGCCTCGACCATCATCTGGCACAGCTCTTCCAGGGTCGTTTTCGGCTCCCAGCCCAGATCCTTGCGCGCCTTCTCGGGATTACCGATCAACAGATCGACCTCGGCCGGCCGATGGAACTTCGGATTGATCGCCACGATCGTCTTGTTCGTCGCCATGTCGATGCCCACTTCCGACGCGTCCTTGCCTTCCCATGCCAGCTCGAAGCCCGCTGCGCGCGCCGCCATCGAGACGAAGTCCCGCACGGTTTCGGTGCGATTGGTGGCCAGGACGTAAGTGTCGGGCTTGTCAGCCTGCAGCATCCGCCACATGCCGTCGACGTATTCCTTCGCGTAGCCCCAGTCGCGCTTGGCGTCGAGGTTACCGAGTTCGAGAACGTCCAGCTTGCCGAGACGCAGCTTCGCCATACTGTCGGTGATCTTGCGCGTCACGAATTCACGGCCGCGCAACGGCGATTCATGGTTGAACAGAATGCCGCTGCAACCGAAGATGTTGTAGCTCTCGCGATAGTTGACGGTGATCCAGTGGCCATACAGCTTCGCGACACCGTAAGGACTGCGCGGATAGAACGGCGTATCTTCGACCTGCGGGATCGCCTGGACCTTGCCGAACATCTCCGACGTGCTGGCCTGGTAAAAGCGCACTTCCGGATTGACGATGCGGATCGCTTCAAGAAGATTCAGCGGGCCGATACCCGTGATTTCAGCCGTCGTGATGGGCTGTTCAAACGATACGCCAACGAAGCTTTGCGCGGCGAGGTTGTACACCTCGGTCGCACCGGTGGTCTGCAACAGGCGAATGCTGGCACCCAGGTCCGTCAGATCGTATTCGACGAGATGCAGGTTCTCGTGATCCTCGATCCCGAGTTCGGCAATTCGCCAGAAGTTGACCGAACTCGTCCGGCGGTAAGTCCCATATACCACGTAGCCCTTTTCCAGAAGGGATTGCGCGAGATAGGCCCCGTCCTGACCGGTAATGCCGGTAATAATCGCCTTTTTCACAAACTCAGACTCCATGATGAAATGTTATGCACCGATATTGCGAACTACCGATCGACGCTGCGACCCGATGTTCAGCGGAACGCCGGCCTGACGATACATAGCATGGCTAAAGCATTGCGCGACATCCGCTGCCATGACTCACCGTGTAATAGTACGCAGCCTTGATTGCTTACCTGAATGCCTGAACGCCACTGACAACCGGGAAGGCCACGGAGAACACCAGGTTCAACACCTTCTGCAGCTCTGCGATCGGTGCATTCGACACGTACAGCATGTCCTTGTTGTCCATCACGAAGCTTTGCGCCACGAACATCGCGCTCGGATCATGCAAATCCAGCCGGTAAATAACCGGCACCTTGCCGTCCGCAGTCGTCCGTACCGGCTGATTCGGCCACGACAACGCCTTGGCGTCCTCCAGGCGGAAAATAAACACGCCCTTCGCATCCGAGCGCGCATCGTCGAGCCCGCCTGCGCGCGCAAGCGCCTGCGCCAGCGAGATCCCCTGCGCCTCGAAATTGACTTCCTGATTCTTCCCCGTCGCACCCAGTGCCGTGAAGCTGTACGGCTGGTACAGGGCGGTCACGACATCGCCCGCACGCAGCGGGACATTCTGGCGCGGATTGCGAATCACGTTCTGCATCGGCATGGACGCCACAACGTCGCCTCGCGTGACCTGCAACGTAATCTTGTCGATCGATTGCTTGACGCCGCCCGCGCTCGCGAGCGCATCGAGCAGGCGCTCTCCGCGCGCCGACAGTTGCATCCTGCTGCTCGTGTTCACATCCCCGACAACCGTTACATACGACGTCACGTTCTGCGAAAGCTTGACCAGCACCTGAGGGTCATGGGCGATGTTCTTGAGTCGAGCCGAAATATCACGCCCGAGCTGTGTCGGCGTGCGGCCCTGCGCCTTGACGGCGCCGACGAACGGCACATTGATCGTGCCGTCGCCGTCGATCGTCTGATCCGGCAGCACCGTCACGCGCGCGTTGGTCGGCCCGGACTTGCTGTCGACCTGCGCGGCGCCGAACAAGGTCGCGGGCGGCGCCTCCCAGATCGAGACTTCGATCGTATCGCCCACGCCGAGCTGCTGCCTGAAATTCGTGTCAGCGCCAAGCGTCGAGACAAAATCGCCCTGACCTCGCTCGGAGAACAGCTTGCGCGCAACGGCATCGGTCAGGTCGACGACCTGAATGCCGGCGGTGCCCGCCTCGGACTGCCCGGACCCGCTACCGGCGCGCTCGACCTGAAAACGGCTCGGCCCCGAGGAAGGAATCGTGGAACAACCGGAAAGTACGCCGCTCAACAAGAGTGCGGACCAAGTAACACAACGGAGCAATCGCGACATTTGTTACGAGCAAGCAAAATTCCAAAGTCGTGAATTGTCTCACGTTGCGAGATACAATAAACTTCTTTTTTACTCGTCGCAAACGAACCTGTCGCCCGCGGACGACAGAGGCGCGGTAGAAAATGCAGCTTTTTGTACAAACCGGCGCCCATTAACATCAATCGACGACATTCGCGTGACAACCATACTCCTTGACGTCACACGCCTTGTCACGCGACTCCAGGAAGGCACGCTCCCTACGGGCGTCGACAGAGTAGGCCTCGCCTATATACAGAGATATGGCACGCAAGCACGCGCCGTATTGAGCGAACGCGGCTATTCAGCGGTTTTGTCGGAAAGCCATTCGCAGCTGTTGTTCTCCCGTTTGTCGACTTCAACGCGAAAACCCTGGGCCACGCGATCGCTCATTGCACGCGCACTCGCCACGGCGATGCAGCCTCAACGGTTCGAGCACGCGATCCTGCTGCATACGAGCCACAGCGGCATGGAATTTCCCCGGTACTACCGGGCGATGACGAAACGCAACGCGCGCCCGGTTTTCATGGTGCACGATCTGATTCCACTGACGCACGCCGAGTATTGCCGACCCGGCATAGCCGATATCCATCGGACACGGATTCATACCGCGCTGCGACTCGCCAAAGGCCTGATCGCCAATTCGCATGACACACGACATGCGCTCGAGGACGAGGCGCAGCGCGCCGGCCTGGCGCTGCCCCCATGCGTCGTCGCCCATCTCGCACCGGGCGTATCGGCCTATCCGTCTCGCCCCGCACCGATCGGCACACCTTACTTTGTCATGCTCGGCACGATCGAACCACGCAAGAACCACTGGTTCCTTCTGCATGTCTGGCGCGAGCTCGTTGAAAAATACGGTGACGCAGCGCCGAAGCTCGTCATCATAGGTCGGCGCGGCTGGGAATGCGAAAACGTGATCGACATGCTCGAACGCTGCGAAAGCATTCGAAACGTCGTTATCGAAGAGGCGAACTGCACCGACGATCAGCTCCACGCATGGCTGCAACATGCGCGGGCACTGCTATTTCCGTCATTTGCGGAAGGCTACGGCATGCCGCTCGTCGAAGCGCTGTCGTCACAGATCCCCGTCATTGCCAGCAATCTGGGCGTCTTCCACGAAATCGCCGGCGACGTGCCCGACTACCTGGACCCGCTGGACGGCCCAGGCTGGATCGCCCGCATCATGGCCTATACGGAGGCCAACAGCGTCGAGCGCTCGGAGCAGTTGCAACGCGTCAAACGATTTCGACAGCCGACGTGGGATGCGCATTTCAGCGAGGTCGACAGATTCATCGCGGCACTGGACTAATGCACCGCCTCAATCAGACATCGCTGCCGTCCCCGACGGCCAGCGACCCTCGCTATCTCAGGCAAGGCAGACGCCTGATCGGATGGCTGTCCGGCCGGACTCGATACCTGTGGCCCCGCGACACCGTCGGGGCATGGTGCGCCAGGATCGCACGCGCGACCGGCGCGACCGGATGGCAAGCCTGGCCTGGACCGCTTCCCGCGCGCGATGCGCGCTACGCGCCACCCCTTTCATGGTTCTGCCTGCCGCTGACAGCCACGGGTTGCGACCCGGTCGCAACCGCAATGAACCAATGGTTCGGGTCCGGCGCCACCGATTTCGACGCCGCCGAAGCGGATCGCCTGATGCGTCGCATGCTGACAAGCGATGCCTTGCACCTCCGCCAGCGTGCAGCGACGCTTCCACCGGCACTCGCCAAGGGCGGACACGCGCAGCGCATCTTGCTGATCGACGAGCGCGAAAAAAGCATGGCCGGCCCCCGCGAACGATCGACGGCGCGCGTCGATGCATTTCGCTCGATGGTGGACGCCGCCCGCCGCGCACACCCGGACGCCGAACTCTGGCTCGGACCGACATCCGATGCAGGGCAAGGCCGATGGCTGTCGCATGCGTCCCGGGCAATCTCGAGCGACCTCCCGCGGCTGCCCCTCTCCTACTCGCTCACCGCGGCACTCGAACACTTCGATCGCGTCTACGTCGTCAGCGCCTCGGAAGGCTTCGGCGCGCTGCTGGCTGGCGTGCCGCTCCACGTGTTCGGGCGCCCGTACTACGCCGGCTGGGGATTGACCGACGATAACGTGACGTTCGCGTCCCGCACTGCCCGCCCGACGCTTCCGCTGCTGTTCCATGCCGCGTTTCTGCGTTTCTCGCGCTATCTCGACACGCTACCCGGCCAAACCGGCACACTCGACAGCGCACTCGACGCGATTGAGTTGCAGCACGACGTACGCGCACGCTTCGCCGACCTGAATGATGTTTGCGGATTGCGCTTCCAATGGTGGAAACGCAGACTGGCAACGCCTTATCTGACCGCCGGCGGCGGTACGTTACGCTGGAGCAAATCGCCGGAACGGCTGCGTGCCGGCGAAAGCGCCGTGCTGTGGGGCGCTCGCCCGGCTGACGGCATTCCCGGCGACGTGAAACGGCATCGAATCGAAGACGGGTTCATTCATTCGGCCGGGCTCGGGTCGGACATGACCCCGCCTTACAGCCAGGTCATCGATCACTCCGGCCTGTATTTCGATCCGAGCGTGCCGAGCGACCTCACGCAGATTCTCAACGAAAGCCCGTTCGGCAATACCGAACTCGCGCGCGCAGCGGCGCTTCGCGAAACGATTGTTCGCCTCGGAATCACCAAGTACAACCTTGGCCGGCGCCGTCCCGAGTGGCAAGCACCGCGCGACCGGCGCGTGATCCTCGTGCCTGGACAAGTCGCCGACGACGCGTCGATACGGCTGGGCACTCGCGCCATCAATACCGCAGAAGGCCTGCTCGCCGAAGTCCGGGCGCAGCGTCCCGATGCGTTCATCGTCTACAAGCCGCACCCGGACGTGCTGTCCGGCAACCGGGTCGGCGCGATCGACATCGACGGGCATGCGGATGTAATCGACATCACGTCGGACATCGTGTCGCTGATCGAGCAGGCGGACGAAGTGCATACGCTCTCGTCGCTGTCGGGCTTCGACGCTTTGCTGCGCAATAAGGCTGTATTTACGTATGGCCTGCCGTTTTACGCCGGTTGGGGCCTGACAAACGACGCGATCAGCCCGCAACCGTGGCGCAAGCGCTCACTAACGCTCGACATGCTGGTCGCGGGAACATTATTACGATATCCGATATATTGGCACTGGCAGACAAAGCTTTATACTACGCCCGAAGCCGTCGCCTTACAGTTGGCACCGCTCATAGAGAGGCCTCTTATATCGGCCGGGAAAAATCGCCAACGCACGGCATTGAAAATATTCAGATGGTGCTACAACGCATTTAGCCACATTCACTGGCGGCTCGTTCGCACGACCCAGTCACGAACCGGATATCACGACCCTTAACGCATTCATAGTGACACGCTGCTGCCAACGTTTGAGTGTCATAAAATTTTTTACATAACCACCTCCGAGATTTTCGATGACCATTTTTCCCGTTATTCTTTGCGGCGGCAGCGGCACGCGGCTCTGGCCCATGTCGCGCGGCGGTTACCCGAAGCAATACCTGAAGCTCACCGGTGAGCAGACGCTGCTTCAGCAGACTGCCGTTCGACTGCAGCATCTTCCCAATACCGAACGCCCGATCATCCTGACAAACAGCGAACAGCGCTTTCTTGTCGCGGAGCAACTCCGTCAATGCGGCGTGGCGCCGTCGTCGATCGTCCTCGAGCCGATCGGCCGCAATACTGCTCCCGCCATTGCGGTCGCAGCACATATGGCGGTCAGGAAAAATCCGGATGCGCTGCTGCTCGTATTGCCGTCGGATCACGCGATCCTGAATGAACCCGCCTTTATCAAGGCGGCCCAGCATGCCGCATCGATCGCGAAGGACAATCATCTGGTGACCTTCGGCATCACGCCGGAAAGTCCGCATACCGGTTTTGGCTATATCCGCCGCGGCTCCGCCCTGGTCGACGGCAAGCCGATCTATTCGGTCGACGCGTTCGTTGAAAAACCCGACACTCAAACGGCCGAAATTTTCCTGAAGTCCGGGGATTACTACTGGAACAGCGGCATGTTCATGCTGAAGGCCTCGACGTATCTGGACGAGATCACGCGCTACGCGCCTGAAATCGCCACGCAGACGGCACTGGCCCTAGAACAAGCGCAACATGACAACGATTTCGTCCGCCTCGATGCACAGGCCTTCGCACTGAGCCCGAGCGATTCGATCGACTATGCCGTCATGGAGAAAACCGATCGCGCGGCCGTGATCGCAACGACGGATCTGGGCTGGAATGACATCGGCACCTGGGGCGCGCTGGCCGACCTTGCCGAAAAGAACGACGACGACAACACCCTGATCGGCGACGTATTCTCCGACGCGACAAAGAATTCGTATATTCGCGCCGAACACCGGATGGTCGCCGCGATCGGTCTCGAGAATATTGTCGTCGTCGAAACGGCAGACGCCGTGCTCGTCGCACATCGCGATCGAGTGCAGGACGTGAAGAAGGTGGTCGAGCAACTCAACGCGTCCGGCCGTCAAGAATCGGTCACGCATCGACGCGTCGTCCGTCCCTGGGGATCCTATGAAGGCATCGATCAGGGCGACCGCTTCCAGGTAAAGCGCATTGTCGTGAATCCCGGCGCACAATTGAGCCTGCAGATGCACCATCATCGGGCAGAGCACTGGATCGTCGTGAAGGGCACCGCGCTCGTCACCAATGCGGATCGGGAAATCATGCTGACCGAAAATCAGTCGACCTATATCCCGCTCGGCGCCACGCATCGTCTTCAGAATCCCGGCAAGATTCCGCTCGAATTGATCGAGGTCCAGTCCGGCCCGTACCTCGGCGAGGACGACATCGTCCGGTTCGAAGACACCTACGGCCGCGTCCCGCAAAAGTAATCCCGCGATTACACCGCGAGAAAATAAAACGGCGCATCATGAGATGCGCCGTTTTCATTTACCGCCACCCTTCGCACGACATCGACCTGCCACGAATGAATGGCAGCCCGCCCTGCAGCGAGCGAAGCCGCGTTACTGCGTGCCCGCCAACCGGTTCCGGGCATCCGACAACATCTCGCCGATCACCTTCTCCAGATCATTGGTATTGTCCCGGGCAGGCAAAATGGAGTTGATCTTGGCAGGATCGCCCAGCAATCGCATCACCTCGTTCTTGCGCATGAATTCCGGCGCCGACACGACCTCGATCTCGTGACCGGAGATCCGGGTCATGATTGCAAGCAGATCCCTGACCGATTTGCCGGCGCCCGCGCAAACATTCAGCACCTCCCCGAAGGAAGCGGACTTATCCAGCACATCGGCAACCATGCTGCAGCACACATCGACATCGATATAGTCGCGCACCGGGTCGAGATTGCCCAACCGGATCGACGGCGCCTTCCTCGCGAAATGACTGACGAGCTTCGGCACGATAAAGTCCGCATTCTGGCCCGTCCCCACGACATTGAACGGCCGCAGGATCGTGATGTCGTGCTTGTCGCGATAATTCATGACGAGGCATTCGGCGGCATGCTTGCTGATGCCGTAGTGACTCACGGGTTTCGGCGTCAACAGTTCCGTCAGGACTTCGGTGTTCTGATTTCCATAAACGCCCGCCGTGCTGGAAAACATGATGCGTCGCCGCCCACCGAGGCTGTCGATGGCCTTCAGTACGTGCTCCGTGCCCAGGACGTTCGTTTCGTAGTATTGCATCGTCGTACCGCTCGTCACGGACGACAACGCTGCAAGATGGATCAGCACGTCCGGATTGACCGTTCGAACAACGGAAGCCACTTGCTCGTAGTCGTGGAGACTACACTGCAACGCGTTGTCCGACGTACCCGTTGTCGTACCGAAAACCCGATGCCCCTGGCGGGTCAGATGCGCCGCCAAATGCGTCCCGATGAAACCCGTGATGCCAGTGATGAGTATCGTTGCCATTTCGTCGTGAATTCATAGTGGAGGCCACCCCAGGCGGGCGGCCTCGAATACAGCCTCGGCACTTATCTCTTCGCGCCGCGTTCGAGATGAGCACGACGGAGCGATTCCAGCAGCATCTCGGTCGATTCACGCCACGTCCTGGACTTCCAGCCGTGACGAATTCGGTCTTCCCACGCTGCGACCTCTTCGTGATGCGTCGAGTAATGCAGGATGCGCTCCGCCCAGCGATAGGTATCGAGCGGGTTGATGTATTCGACCAGATCCCGCCCTGTTTCACGCAGCGGATCGCAGTCGGACGTCAGGCAGAATTTCCCGTAACTCAGGCTCTCCGGCAACGTCAGACTCCATCCCTCGTAGAAGGACGGAAGCAGCGTAAAGAGGCAATGTCGATAAAGCACATTCAGTTCGGCATCGGTCGGGCGGAGCAGCAAAATCTTGCCCTTGATGCGCTCATCCTCCGAGAAGACCTTCAGGAAGTCATCCGAGTTCCAACCCTTTCCGCCGATGAACAGCATCTGGGGCAATTCCGCCTCGTGCCCTTGCTCCAGTAGCGTGACATACGCTTTATAGAGCATTTCCTGATTCTTTCTCGGTTGCAGTGTTCCAACCGTAATGATGAACCGGGATGCGACACCGAGTCTCTGCAGCACCGCCGCGTCGGCGGATGCGCTCGCACGCGTCGACACGACATCCGACTCGGAAATGTCCGATCCGAATTCGACGTAATCGCTGGGAGGCGTCGGCCACCCATGCGCCTTCTGGAACGAGATGCCGTCGCGTCGTGCCGTCTGCCCGCCGTACACGAGATGATCGAAGTTTTCCGACGAGTACTTGATGAAGGGCTCGTATGCGTCCGCGGTTTCCTTCATGTGATGGTGCGGAATCAGCATCGGCGTGAAATCGTAGATGAGCTGGGAAACCGTCACGTTCTTCTTCTGACGCGCCAGCTGCACCGCCTGATGGGATCGCGCCATTTCGTGGGACGGATTCCAGTCGATCGCCGCGAAAAACACGATCGCGTTGTCCGGGAATTCTCGCAGCACGCCCGGATGATCGGGGCCGGCGCCATGCGCGAACGGATGACGACAACCGGTTCCGTCGGCTTCATGCTCCTTGTAGAACTCGTGGAAGTGCCGGTAAGACGTCGCCAGGTCATCGCTGTTGAACAGCCACGAAAGATTGTCCGACGAGATCTCGAACATCAAGCCGTTGTGGCAGGCAAAGAAATGCGTATTGGGCGCCAGCTCGTGCAAATACCGTGCGTAGGTAAGTTCGGCCCGGATAATGCCCTGCACGCCGCCATGCCAATACAGATACGTCGTGGTCAGATCCATCCAGATCGACGGCTCCGCATGCGCAGCCGGATGATTCGCCCGGTAGTTCGCAATCTTGCTGCGGATCATGCCGGCCGTATCGAGCCACGTCGTCTTGGTCCACTCCTTCGCAATCCGCGACTCGCGCTGCAGCAGTGCCTGCGCGTCGTTCGCATAGAACACGATCTTTTCCGCCCAGGTCGCGACGTCCCAGGCCGGAACGAATTCGACCAGGTCACGCCCCACTTCGCGCAGCGGAGGGTTATCGCTCGCAATGCAGAACTTGCCCTGATCGAGGCTCTCGGGCAGCGTCAGACTCCAGCCTTCGTACAGGCTGGGCAACAGCGTGAAAAGACAATTGCGATACAGCGCCGCCAGCTGCTCGTCGGTCGGGGACAACCGGATGATCACCCCCTTGAGACGCGGATCGCGATTGAGCGCATCCAGCAGATCCTCCGACCACCAGGGCTTGCCGCAGATCACCAGTTGCGGAACCTTGCGCGGGTCCTTTTCGAGCGCCATCAGGTACGCCCGATAAATCGTGTCGTGATTCTTGCGTGGCTCGATCGAGCCCACGGTAATCAGGTACGGCCCGGTAATACCGATGTCGCGCAGGATGGTCCGGTCGTCCTGGGTGCCTTTCGCACGCGCAATGTCCGACCCGAGCTTGAGGAAGTCGCTATGCGGAACGCGCCAGCCGCGCTCCTTGAAAATTTCCGTCGCATCGCGCTGGGCAGTCTGTCCGCCGTAGAGGATGAAATCGACGTTTTCCGCCACCCACTCGAGATACTGCGCAAACTGGTCACGTGTCTGCTTGTCGTACAGATGGCTCGTTCCCTTGCGCAACAGGATGACGTCGTAGACGAGATACGACAGATACACGCCCGGACACTCGTTCTTGAGCCGCGAGAAATAAGCTTCCTTCTGGCTCGTGATCCAGCCGCACGAGAAGATCGCATCGCCTGCGATATACGGATGAAAGAACGGTGCGTTGTCGGGTGCGACGAGATTCAGGACCTCCGCCAGGCACGGACTGCCGGACGTGTCGTTTTGCTCGCTCGAGATCTGGGCGCCGACCGTACGAATATAGGTTTCCGCAACGTTGTCGGCATCGAACAGCCACCGCATCTGCTCTTGCGGAATTTCAATAAAGCCGCCGCCTCGCTGCATGGAAAAGCGAATGCCCGGATGCACCTTTTTCAACCCGTGCGCGACCTCGAGTTCCGCACGGATGATACCCACCACGCCGCCGCGCCACTCCATCGTCGCGGTCAGGTCCATCCATACCGCCGGCTCATCGCGCGGCGCCACGACCGGAACCGGAATAACCGGCTTGGGCTCGACGCGCGCGACAGCAATCTCGTGCGCCGGCATGGCCGGCGCCTCGAGGTGTGCATCCGTGACGGGAACCGGAGGCGCGACCGCCTCGGAAAGCGACGGCGATGCATTCGAAGAAAAAAGCTTGCTCAGGAATTTGAACGGCGCAAAGGAGGTGCGCTGATACGTGGCCACCACATCGTCCATTCCATCGACACGAACGCTCTTCTGCTGACCTTCCGCCGACAAATACAATTCAGCGAGAATACGTTCCTTCGGCACACCTGACTTCAAACGTTCCAGATAATGAGCCCGGCCGCTTTCGTCGGGCTCACGACGCAGCAACGAAAGATAGGCGTTACGAACAAAATCTTCACCATCGGCCCGCAGCAGGCCTGCGACATTCATATTCATCAAGAGTTCACCAAATTCGAAGCGACACCACTGGAATTAGCAACAAACCGAAATTGAGCACGACCCATTACCCTCTAATTCGATCTCATTTATATGGCGCGCTCCACAACACGAAATCAATAAATTCAAAACAGGTGACTCTCTTGTCAGTCCCAAAACGCCGCCCGTCCTGCGCCTTTTCTTTCACCGCCCGCCCGTTTCAAGGAGTTGCGCGCCTCGCGCGCAGTCGCCGCATCCACCGCCCGGCTCGTCAACGAGGGCCGTCGGCATACCCCAGCGCGGCACCAAACGATGCGGCCGCAGCCAGCCTCACTGCCGGATGCAGGAAGCGAAACCGGGAAAATTCGTTGCCGTCACGGACACGTACAACGGTCCCGACCAGCGGCGACCGGCAATTATAAGTCACGCACTCGGCGTCGAATACCATACAAGCGAAATTTACTTGAAAACCGAACCATCCACGCAACAAATTCCACAAATTTCCGCATGAATACAAAATTACGTCACGAGGAATCGAGACGCTTTGAAATGCCCTGAAAGCGCGCCGACACCGGCAGCGATACCGCGAATCTACCGAGCCATCTATTGCGCCGCCGCGGGCGTCCAGATCGAATTCACCCGAAGCCGAATGGTCACATTGTCAAGAACAACCAAGACGGCACCCGGCACCGACAACGACGCGACCCCGAGGCATCCGGTATCCGCCCTTTTTGATTCGGCACGCACCAGGCGCCACTTCATCGCCGGCGTCCTCCGTAGAAACCGCTTCACCGACGCCACCCGGATCGCAACGCAAGCGTTTGCGCCGAACTCACATCGCAACGGAACGCTTGCAAAACGTCTTTCCGACTCGCCATTTAATTCGAATCACCGAAGCGCGTTACGACTGGACCAGGTCGTTCGAATCGCAAGCTTGAGTGACGGCCGTCGAATCGTTCGCCGGATGCGAAGTCGCCCCGAATTTGGCAAGCCCCACCCCCACTCACCCGATGTGCAACATCCGTTCCGGCGAGATCAGTAAAGCAGCGCCTTACCGACATTCCTCGCCATGAAAATAAAAATGATCTGAAAAACATCAAATCACCATTAATGGACGATCGACACAACGCCACTCACCATCGCGATTACCATACAAAAATCGACGCCTTTCAATTTAAATGCATTTGCGCGCGACAGCAAAATAAAATGCCCTCTTGGCAGCCGTCCATGTCGCCCAGTCCAACCGGTGAAACGCGGCTCGCACGATCTGCTTTCGGGCGGGCGCGGTGTCATGAAAATGACCCACGAAGATGCATGCAGCCTTCCCGCAATACTCACATGGACTTCCTGCTGCTCAACGATTGCGATCAAGACGCGGGGCCAGACGAAAATCCATCGTCCGGCGCTTACGTACCGGACACCGGCAACGACGATAAGAGCCCTGCCAGCAGCGCGACGGCAAATACCGGGCGCAACAAAACGACTTGGCCAGACCGGCACCCCGGCGGCACGCAACGGACGGTGCACGACACTCGCAGCTGCGCCCCCTGCCCACGCATCTCGACAGCCTACGCCCGGCGCCAATCGGGGCAACGTGTTCGCGACACACGAATGCACCGAATGGTGAGACCGTCGTTCGTATCCCGATCGCTGGCCAGTTCAAACGCATTCCATACGTGCATGCAGTGTTGCGTTCCATATATACTCTCGACCGGATTCTTCCGTCGGGACGACGCTAAATCGGGTTCCGGGCACCGCAAGGGCAATGGGGTCACCTGCCACGGCCAGCAGAGCAGCAGGCCCGATATCGCCCCGGCATCGCTTCCGATTTTGAAAGAAGGCGTCGACGTGCTCGAGGACAGGGTGGAAAGCAAGAAGTACCGCATCACCGATTGCCCGCCTCACAGAGGCAATCCTTCAATCGAACGGTTGCCCCGCTTCGCCGGCACTCTCGAAACCTTTACGCTTACATGATTGAATCTCAGCACAATACGCCGCTGGTCCGATCGATCAGCATTCAGCTACGCGTCATCAGCGCGTTGCTGATGCGTGAAATATTGACGCGCTATGGCCGCCACAACGTAGGCTTCCTGTGGATTTTCCTGGAGCCGATGACATTTACAGTCGGTGTCACGACGCTGTGGAACCTGGTCAAAGCCGAACACGTCGCATCCATTTCGATTACCGCGTTCGCATTGACCGGCTATTCCGCCGTTCTGGTCTGGCGAAACTGCACCACCCGCTGTGCACTGGCGATCCTGCCGAACCAGAGTTTGCTCTATCACCGCAACGTCCGCGTTGTCGATTTTTTCTGGGCACGCATCCTGCTCGAGATCTCCGGCGCCACGATGTCGTGCATTATTCTGAGCGTCATCTATATCATCGTCGGCTGGATGGAGCCTCCGAAGGATATCTCGCTCGTATTGGCCGGATGGTTATATCTTTCCGTTTTCGGGGCAGCATTGGCACTGACGATTGGCTCGCTGACCGAGCGGAGTGAAATGGTCGAGCGGCTCTGGCATACGATCGCCTATCTGGTCTTTCCGCTTTCCGGCTCGGCCTTTATGGTCGAATGGCTCCCCGAGGCGTGGCGAAAATATGCACTTCTCGTGCCCATGGTCAATGGCACCGAAATGCTGCGCGCCGGGTTTTTCGGATCCGTCGTCAAGACGCATTACGATGTTACGTACATGGTATTCGTCGACGCGACGCTTCTGTTCGTCGGCTTGTTTTTCACGCGCGAGGCAGGAAAAAGAGTCCAGCCCGATTAAGCTATCGGTAATCTCTACGCGTTGCCGGGGCGAGGCGCCATCAAGCAAAACATTTCCCGCCCCCGGCACCCGCAAGCGGGGCTGCAGCTTCGTCCGCAGACACCCGCGCGAATCGCATCGGAATCGAAGAACAGCGCTGCATGAGGATCAGGCGCGTATGGCCGGACCGCATCAGATATGGACGGCGGTCACACGGCGGCCATGAATATACCGGCGCCCCAGCTTCCCCCGTTGCTCGCAGCTGCACCGCCTCGACCATGTAGCGGGCCGCACTTCATCGAGCCGCAGCACTTCCCGATCTTCCAGGCCGCCCGGCGCGGATTGATCAACCGCGAAGCCCCTCTGCCGGAAACTGTCTCGGGACCACCGGTCCAGACACGCAACGATGTCACGCCCGCCATCGTGCGCGGCCTCACCGATGCGTTGCGCGAAGAACTTGATCCGCCCATCGCGCATCGACATGGAAGCAGCGCAAGGTGTGCCGACGACGTGACGTTCAGCCTGCGGATCCGGTAAACGGCAAGAAAAGTCCTGCCTCGGCTCGTCTATATGCAGCCTGAATTCCATGCCACATACTTTCAGTCCTTACCGTGTATTATTGGCCTCTTGACGGGCTCGGCAGTCACGGCGGGCCTTACATTTCGATAGAAATGGATCCGTCAGGCCGTGCTCGATTGTGCCCGGGCAGCTTGATGGATGTGACTTGAGCGCATTAAAGACCCTATCTCGAAGCTCCCCAATGAAGGCACTCACGACGACGCGACATCGCTCAACCTCGAGACGTGGGCCGACCGCACCAGAGGGAGTTCGGAAGCAATAGTCCGTTTTGCAAGAATCGACTTGCGTGAATTTCGCAACATCAATCGGCGAGACACCGGGATGTTGCTCGTTTTTCAAACATGCGGCCGTTCCACGATGAACGGCGGTTTTAATATTCGAGGTATTGGTCTGTGAAAATTGCAATCATTTCGAATTGCCAGGGAGCCAGTCTCGCGGCATGCATGCGCGAGATGAGCGGCACGCTGGAGCCGCAGTTTTTCCTGCTGACGACGCTGTCGGATGGTTCGGTGACGGTACCGTGGCTGTTCCAGGAATACGACGTTGTCATCGCACAGCGATTCATCGAACAGCACATGGCAGACATGCCGCGCGACCGGCTGGTGCTCTTCCCGGATCTCGCATTCGTCGGCCATCACCCTGACATGACCTATCTGCAGGGGAAGCGCATCGGCAGCGACGTTCCCGAGGCGATTCAGGGGCCGATGATGCATTACAACTCGTCGCTCGTGGTTCACGGCTATCTGCGCGGCCTGTCTGCAGACGAGATCGAAGCAAGGTTCACCCGTGAGACTTACCGCAAGCTCGGTTACCTGAACACCTGGTCGCACGCCGAAAAGGCGCTGCGAGAAGAAATTGCGGCGACCGGCCTGAATCTGCAGGGTGCCGTCGACAAATGGTTGCGCAGCGGCTGCTTTATGCACACGTACAACCATCCGACACTGTCGACGGTGGCCGACGTTGCACGCGCGGTTCTGGAGCGTCTCGGCGTGCCCGTCATCAATCAGAATCCCGGGCGCTACGCGCACGATCCGCTCGCCTTGCTGCCGATCTGGCCGATTTATCCGGAGGTCGCGGAAGCAACGTCCTACCCCGAGTCCGGGGACTACGCCTTCAAGCAGGTAGAGCCGAACGGCGTCATCGGTCTGCGCGCGTTCATCGACGGGTCGATTGCGACTTATCAGCAATTCGACCGGGATTCGATCATGCCGGTGAATTTCTATCTTGCCGAGTTCGATCGACGGTTGGCAGAACCGGCCGCCGACGCGTTCGCGAATCCGTATCGCAACCTGCCGGACCATCAATTCTGGAAGAAGGGCGTCGCAACGCCGGCGGCGATCGACGTCGATCCGGTCGTGTCCGGGAAGTTTTCGGTTGCACAGGAGCAGAAGGTCGCGACTGCCGGCAGTTGCTTTGCGCAACACATCGCACGAACGCTGAGCGCCAACGGCTTCAACTACTTCATCCCCGAGCAAGCGCCCGAGGGATCGACGAAAGAACAGGCCGCAAACCGTAATTTTGGCGTGTTCTCGGCGCGCTACGGCAACATTTACACCGCGCGCCAGCTCGTGCAGCTTCTCAAGCGGGTGAGCGGCGAATTCGTGCCGCAAGACCAGGTGTGGCAACGCAAGGACGGTCGCTTCGTCGATCCGTTCCGTCCGCAGATCGAACCTGAGGGTTTCGGTTCGGAGGCAGAACTCGTTGCATCACGCGCCGAGCATTTTGCGGCCGTTCGCACCATGCTCGAGCAGATGGACGTTTTCGTATTCACGCTGGGGCTGACCGAGTCGTGGCGCGCGAAATCGGACGGAGCGATTTTCCCGCTCGCACCGGGCGTCGCTGGCGGGTCGATGGATGCCGACAAATACGAATTCGTCAATTTCTCGGCAGCCGACGTGATTGCGGACATGAACGAGTTCATCGGCATGCTCAGCGTCATCAACCCGGCATGCCGAGTGATCCTGACCGTATCACCGGTGCCGCTGATCGCAACGTACGAACCGAAGCATGCGCTGACGGCAACGACGTACAGCAAGTCGGTACTGCGCGTCGCGGCGGAGGAACTGAGCACGGCGCATGCCCACGTCGGCTACTTCCCGTCGTTCGAAGTCATCACCGGCAACTACAATCGCGGCGCGTACTTCGATGACGACCTTCGTACCGTGACCGATGCGGGCGTGGCACACGTGATGCGGTTGTTCATGAAGCACTATGCCGGCGGCGGTACGGATCAGGTCGCCGCAGCACCGGTCGAGCGGCCGGCAGCCCCGGCAGCCGACGAACCCGCTCCACTGCATCGCAACGTCACCGGCGTCGTCTGTGACGAGGAAGCCATCGCGAACTTCCAGGTCTGAGCTTCACCCAAGGGCAAGGGCGCGTCGCTGCGGCGCCGCGACCTTGCCCGGCTCGACGCGATCTGCATCGCGGCGCGCGTTCACCGGTTCTTCCGCTGGCTGGCAAGCGACCAGCCCGCGCCTCGCCGTCAATGCACGGACCGCGTCGGGCCCGCTTCGGTCGCATTGCCTTCTTCGCGCAACGCGAACCTCGTCAGCCCGCCTCTGCCCTCTTTCGACGTGCGGCATCCAGTCGGCAACCGCCCAGGATACCTCCCGACACCGCATCCGTCCCTCCGCGTCATCGGCCTCACCGTGGTTGCCTCATCTGTCGCGCTTGGTATATACCAAGTTGGCGAACGTCACGCCGCGTGAAGCCCCGGGCGGCATGTCACGTGCGACGCGCACCGCTTGATTGCCGCATCAGCCAACAAAACATCCAGATTCACATCGTCGCCATGCGCCGGCGCTAGAAATTCGGATGCGTCTGCAGCGACACGCGCCGCGAGGCCGATCTTCGTCAAGCACGGCGCCAGGCCTGAAATTTGCCCGTCGCTGGAAGCCCGGTTACCTCACATGCTTCGGTGCCATCATCTGACGAGGTGCATCCACACATGACAGAAACCACGTCTCCCGCAGCACAACCGGTCGACGACTGGCTGCATCGCGTACCCAACGACCTTTCCACGAGCCGGCACGGCGCATCGAGAATACTGGTTATCGGGTCATGTTTCTCGGAATTGCTCACGCCCTACGCGGCATTTGCGTTCGATGGCGCGACAGTCGATTACGTCCCCTACAATTTTGCAGGCCAATTGCCGCCCAGCCCGCCGCATCCGGTCGAAGCGTACGCATTTCAGCTCATCGTGCTCCCAATGCGCACCGTTGCGCCGGAAACGATGACGGCACGCCTGAACTACCAGAATCCGCAGCGCTACGTCGAGACGTTCAACGAGTCACGACAACGCCTTTTGCAACTGCTGGGCGGCGCATTGAGCTACAACGACTCACATCAGATCCTGACATTCGTCGCGAACTTCCTGGTTCCGCAGCAGAACGCCATGGGGCGCACGTTGCCGCGATACGATCTGCGCAATCCCGTGTTCTACACCGAGAAGCTGAACGAACTGATCGCCGGGGAAGTTTCCGCACGTCAAAACACCTATACGATCGACATCGACGCCATCTCGTCGACGATCGGCAAGAAATACATTCAGGATGACAGCATCTGGGTGCACGCACACGGCACGTTCGTCTTCGATTTCGACTACCCGCTCGACAGTCAGCGAATCGAACCGCCCGCGCAATATAGTCAACAGTACGAAATCAAGACGAACCAGTTTTGCGCCGCCGTATGGCATGAGCTACGGGCGATGTATACGTCCGCGAAACAGATCGACTCCGTCAAGCTTGTCATCGTCGATCTCGACGATACGCTGTGGCGAGGCGTGATCGCCGAGGAAGGCATTCGCTTCAACGCCATCGAAGGCTATCCGCTCGGCGTCATCGAAGCGCTTCAATTCCTGAAACGCCGCGGCATCTTGCTTGCCATCGCGAGCAAGAACGACGAGCAACGCATCCGCGAACTATGGAGCACGGAGGGCTTCGTCGGAGGCGTGATCTCGATGTCCGATTTCGCGTCGATCAAGATCAACTGGAAGCCCAAGGTCGAAAACATCCAGGACATTCTCGCTGAAACGAATCTGCTGCCGAGAAACGTCGTCTTTATCGACGACAATCCGGTCGAGCGCGCCGCCGTGGCGGAGGCGTTTCCGGACATGCGGGTTCTCGGCAGCGATGTCTATCGTCTGCGCCGCGTGCTTCTCTGGTCCGGCGAAACACAGGTTGCGCACGTCACCGACGAATCCGGCCGCCGCACTGAAATGATTCAAGCCCAGATCGAGCGCGAGCATGCCCGTTCGAAAATGAGTCGTGAAGCATTCCTGCAATCGCTGCAAGTAAAGGTAACGGCACACCGCGTGACGAATACGAACGATGCCAGGTTCACGCGCGCGTTCGAATTGGTCAACAAATCCAACCAGTTCAATACGACGGGGCGCAGATGGTCGTTCGACGAGTGCGCTCGCGCATTCGATGCCGGCACAGTGATGGTTGTCGCGCATGTGATCGACAAATACACCGACTACGGTCTCGTCGCCGTCGCAATCGTGCATCACGAGCGTATCGAGCAATACGTCATGAGTTGCCGCGTGTTCGGACTCGGCGTCGAGCAATCCCTGCTGGCTTCCATCACGGCAGCCATTCACGCTCATTCCGATGCGGTCGGCGACGTCGTCGAAACGCCGGCGAATGCACTCGGCCGGGCAGTCTATTCGACATGCGGCTTCACCGAAGCAGTACCGGGAACATGGGTACTGTCGCGCCAGCAGCGACTTGCAGCGCCACGGCACGTCACGTTCTCGGTTGCCGGGCCGACCGCCGTCTAACCCGGCAGGTTGCGATGCCGCGTCGCGCGTTGCCTGTCGGGTCCGGACACCGCCTCCGTCACGATCGTCGGGTTGCCGAACGAATTGCCCCTGACAATCCCTGACAGTCCAATCGCCCGGCCCGGTTGCCGTGTCGTCATCGCACAGGTATAACTGCGCAGCCACGCGCACATCGCGCCCCTATCCCCCACCTGGAGAACGCATGATCGATCTCGCCACCGCCCAGCAATTCCTGATGACCCGCGGCCTCGACTTCGGCCTCAACCTCCTCGCCGCAATCGTCCTGTGGTTCATCGGCCGCTGGGCGATCCGCATCGGTACCCGCCTGCTCGGCAAGGTCGTCCGCCGCAGCGGCAAGGTCGACCCGACGCTCACCGACTACCTGACCTCCGTCGTCGGCGTGCTGCTGACGATCCTGCTGATCCTCGCGATCCTGCAGATCTTCGGCGTGCAGACCACCTCGTTCGCCGCGCTGCTCGCCGGCCTCGGCCTCGCAATCGGCACGGCCTGGGGCGGCCTGCTCGCGCATTTCGCCGCGGGCGTGTTCATGCAGGTGCTGCGCCCGTTCAAGATCGGCGACGTGATCAACGCGGGTGGCGTCACGGGCACCGTGAAGGAGCTCGGCCTGTTCGGCACGACGATCGTCACCCCCGACAACATCGTCACGATCGTCGGCAACAACAAGATCTTCTCGGACAACATCGCCAACTACAGCGCGACGTCGTACCGTCGTGTCGACCTGACCGCGAAGATCGCGAACGGTGTCGATGCGGTCGACGCGATCAACCGCCTGAAGTCGTCGATCCAGCAGATCCCGAACGTGCTGACCAGCCCGGCGCCGGACGTCGGCGTGCTGCAGTTCACGCCGGAAGGCCCGTTGCTGTTCGTGCGCCCGTCCACGGCGCCCGAAAACTACTGGCAGGTGTACTGCGACACCAACCGCGTGATCCTCGAGACGTTCCGCGACGCGCAATACCCGACGCCCGAAACGCCCGTCTCGCATCGCACCGCGTAACGGCATTCACGGACGAAAAAAAAGCGTGGCACTCGCCACGCTTTTTTATTGCCCCGAAGCGACGGTAACGCGCGCGCTCAGCGCCCGCCCGTCTTCTGCGCGTTGTCCGACTGCTTCCCGCGCACCAGCTTCCACACCGCGCCGAGCGCGACCGGCACGATCGCCGCGCCGATCCCGACCAGCACGATCACGTTCAGGTACTGGCGGATGAACGGGATGTTGCCGAAGAAATAGCCCAGCAGCACGAGCAGCAGCACCCAGACCAGCGCACCGATCACGTTGAAGAGCTGGAAGCGCGCGGCGCTCATCGACGACGCACCCGCGACGAACGGCGCGAACGTGCGCACGACCGGGATGAAGCGCGCGAGCACGATCGTCTTGCCGCCATGCTTGTCGTAGAACGAATGGGTCTTCTGCAGCGCGGCGCGATCGAGGAAGCGCTCGAGCACCGGGATATGCGTATTGAACACCTTCGGGCCGACCCAGCGGCCGATCAGGTAGTTCACGGTGTTGCCGGTAATCGCCGCGACGAGCAGCAGTACGATCAGCGCGCCGACGTTCATTTCGCCCGTCGCCGCAAACGCGCCGCCGATGAACAGCAGCGAATCGCCCGGCAGGAACGGAAACACGACGAGCCCCGTCTCGCAGAACACGATCAGGAACAGCACGAGATAGACCCACGCGCCGTACTGCCGGATGAAATCGCCGAGGAAGGCGTCGATATGCAGGACAAGGTTGACGAAATGAAGCAGCGTATCCAAATGCGATTCCTCGAAGGCGATAGGGCCGGAACGGCCGGAAAAGGCCAGAGATGGCGGAGGCGCCCGCCAGCCAAGGCGGCGCGCGCAATGGAGTCATGATACCGAAACTACCTTAAGGCTCCGTGAAAAAACGTAACGGCGGGCCACCCCGGCACGCATCCGCCGCCTCGCTATAATTCGGCCATGTCCGATATCACCGAAACGGCCGCGGGCGCCACGCCCGCCCCCGCTCCGCGCCCGCTGCGCGCGATCCAGCCCCTGCCCGACCAGCTGATCAGCCAGATCGCCGCCGGCGAGGTCGTCGAACGCCCGGCGTCGGTCGTCAAGGAGCTGCTCGAGAACGCGATGGATGCCGGCGCGACGACACTGCGCATCGTGCTGGAAGAAGGCGGCGTGAAGCGCATCTCGATCACCGACGACGGTTGCGGGATTCCGCCCGACGAGCTGGCGCTCGCGCTGATGCGCCATGCGACCAGCAAGATCCGCTCGCTCGAGGAGCTCGAGGCGGTCGCGACGCTCGGGTTCCGCGGCGAAGCGCTCGCGTCGATCGCGTCGGTCGCCGAGATGTCGATCACGAGCCGGACGGCCGATGCCGCGCATGCGATGAAGATCGATGCGCAGACCGGCGTGCTGTCGCCCGCCGCCGGCTCGACCGGCACGACGATCGAAGTGCGCGAGCTGTACTTCAACACCCCTGCGCGGCGCAAGTTCCTGAAGAGCGAGCAGACCGAATTCGGCCACTGCCTGGAAATGATCCGCCGCGCGGCGCTCGCGCGGCCGGACGTCGCGATCTCGGTGCTGCACAACGGCAAGGCCGTCGAGCACTGGAATGCGACCGAGCCCGCGCAGCGCGTCGCGAAGATCCTCGGCGACAGCTTCGCGACCGCGCACCTGCCGCTCGACGAACAGGCCGGACCGCTGGCCGTCTACGGCTGCGCCGGGCTGCCGACCGCGAGCCGCGGGCGCGCCGACCAGCAGTATTTCTTCGTCAACGGCCGCTTCGTGCGCGACAAGCTGCTGACGCACGCGGTGCGCGCAGCCTACGAGGACGTGCTGCACGGCGACCGCTACCCGTCGTACGTGCTGTTCCTCGACCTGCCGCCCGAAGCCGTCGACGTGAACGTGCATCCGTCGAAGATCGAGGTGCGCTTCCGTGATTCGCGCTCGATCCACCAGTACGTGTTCCATGCGGTCCAGCGCGCGCTCGCGCGCCACGCGGGCGCGTCGCCGGAAATCACGGCAGGCGGCCATGCCGCGCATCTCGAACCCGCGCCGCGCGGGCCATCGTCGTTCCTGGACACGCCGCTCGGCCAGAGCCAGGGCCACCCGACCGGCAGCACCGGTGGCTTCGGCGGTAGCGGCTTCTCGCCGCCGTCGTCCTCGTCGTCCGGCAACACCTGGATGCGCCAGGCGCGCATGACGCAGGGCACGCTGCCCGTCGCGCAGCCGCTCGCGCTCTACGATGCGCTGTTCGGCCGCAAGGACAGCGGTGCCGGCACGCCGGACGGCACGACGACCCTCGCCCGCGATTCGGCCGGCGCGCCGGTCGCGCCGCTGCCGGGCTTCGCCGCAGCGCCGCTCGCCGCCACCGCGCACGACGAGCAGCCGCTCGGCTTCGCGCTCGGCCAGATCCACGGCATCTACGTACTCGCGCAGAACGCGTACGGCCTCGTGATCGTCGACATGCATGCGGCACACGAGCGGATCCTGTACGAGCAGTTCAAGAACGCGCTCGCCGACCGCACGGTCGCCGTGCAGTCGCTGCTGCTGCCCGTGTCGATGACGGCCACGCCGGTCGAGATCGGCACGGTCGAGGAAGAACGCGACACGCTCGAATCGCTCGGCTTCGACCTCGCGGTGCTGTCGCCGACGACGCTCGCGATCCGCGCGGTGCCGGCGCTGCTGAAAGACGCCGACCTGCAGTCGCTCGCGCGCGCGGTGCTCGCCGACCTGCACGCGTTCGGCGGCTCGCGCGTGCTCACCGAGCGCCAGCACGAACTGCTCGGCACGCTCGCCTGCCATCACGCGGTGCGCGCGAACCGGCGCCTGACGCTGGACGAGATGAACGCGCTGCTGCGCCAGATGGAGGCGACCGAGCGCGCGGACCAGTGCAATCACGGCCGGCCGACCTGGTATCAGCTCACGCTGAACGATCTCGACCGCCTGTTCATGCGCGGCCAATGAGCGCTTCACCGCAGTCCTCTCCGACGACGATCGCCTGCCTGCTCGGCCCCACCGCGTCGGGCAAGACGGCCGCGGCGCTGGCGCTCGCCGCGCACCGCCCGATCGAGATCGTCAGCGTCGATTCGGCGCTCGTCTACCGCGACATGGATATCGGCACCGCGAAACCGTCGCGCGACGAGCGCGCGAGCGTGCCGCATCACCTGATCGACATCATCGATCCGGCCGACGCGTATTCGGCCGCGGAATTCCGTGCGGACGCGCTGCGCCTGATCGGCGAGATCATCGCGCGCGGCCGCACGCCGCTGCTCGCGGGCGGCACGATGCTGTACTACAAGGCGCTGACGCAGGGGCTCAACGACCTGCCCGGCGCCGATCCGGACGTGCGCGCGAAGCTCGACGCCGACGCCGCGCGCGACGGCTGGCCCGCGCTGCACGCGCGGCTCGCACAGGTCGATCCCGACACGGCCGCGCGGCTCGCGCCGAACGATTCGCAGCGGATCCAGCGTGCGCTCGAAATCTTCACGCTGAGCGGGCAGCCGATGTCGGCGCTGCTTGCCGCGCCGCGCCGCACGGACGATGCGGCCGCCGCTTACCGCTTCGTGCCGGTCGCGCTCGAACCGTCGGATCGCGCGGTACTGCACGCACGGATCGCGCAGCGCTTCGACGCGATGCTCGACGCCGGCTTCATCGACGAAGTCGAACGGCTGCGCCGTCGCGACGATCTCCATCCCGACCTGCCGTCGATGCGCTGCGTCGGCTACCGGCAGGCATGGGAATTCCTCGACGGCGAGACCGACTACCGGACGATGCGCGACAAGGGCGTCTTCGCGACGCGCCAGCTCTGCAAGCGCCAGATCACGTGGCTGCGTGCGATGCCGGAGCGGATCGTCGTCGATTGCATCGCGCCGGATTCGACGGCCCGCGCGCTCGACGCGCTCGAACGCGTACTCGACGGCAGCACGCCGGGTAACTGAACGCGTCAGCCCGCCCGACGCGCCGCCAGGCGCGCACGGGCGCCGTCGACGATCCACGCGATGCCGCGCTCGAACGCTTCGTCGCCGCTGCGCTCGCGCAGCGCGTTCCAGCCCTTTGCGAGCAGCGGATACTCGGCCGCGTCCGGCAACGGCGCCTCGGCGTCGCCGTCCGGCTCCGCCTGCTCCTCCAGCACCCATCCGACCACGAAGCGGCCGATCGCGTACATCACGTCGACCGCCTCGTCCGGCGTGAAACCCGCGTCGCCGAGCAGCGCGACCTTGCGCTCGATCGAGCTGAAATGCAGCGCGCGCGGCCGCGTGCCGGCATGCAGGCGCGCGCCGTCCCGGTAGGCCAGCAGTGCGTGACGGAAACTGCGCGCGTTGCCGGCGAGCCACGCATCCCATGCTTCGCCCGGCTGCGGCGGCGACGCGTCGTGGCGCTCGAGCATGATCGCCTCGGCCATCGCGTCGAGCAGTTCGCCCTTGTTCCTGAAATGCCAGTAAAGCGTCGGCGACTGCACGCCGAGCCGCTCGGCCAGCCGCCGCGTCGACAGCCCATCGATCCCCACTTCATCCAGCAATTCGAGCGCCGCGCGCAATACCGTGTCGCGCGTCAGCCGCGCCCCTGTGTCCTTCATCTCTATCACCGATAGGGAAACTATGGAATAATCACCACTCTATCATCGATAGAGTTACCTTCTTGAATCCGTCCCTGATTGCCATTCTGGCCACGGTCCTGCTCGACGCGATCGGCGTCGGGATCGTGATGCCGATCCTGCCCGGGCTGCTGCGCTCGCTCGCCGGCGCGGGCAGCACCGACACCCACTACGGGGTCCTGCTCGCGCTGTACGCGTTCGCGCAATTCCTGTGCGCCCCGCTGCTCGGCGCGCTGAGCGACCGTTTCGGCCGCCGCCCCGTGCTGCTCGCGTCGCTTGCGGGCGCGGCGCTCGACTACCTGCTGATGGCGCTCGCGCCGACGCTCGCCTGGCTCTACGTCGGGCGGCTGGTCGCGGGCATCACCGGCGCGAACGTCGCGGTCGCGACCGCGTACGTGACCGACGTGACGGCCGAACCCGACCGCGCCCGGCGCTTCGGCCAGCTCGGCGCGATGATGGGCATCGGCTTCATCGCGGGCCCGCTGATCGGCGGGCTGCTCGGTGCGCTGCACCTGCGTGCGCCGTTCGTCGCGGCCGCGCTGCTCAATGCGCTCAATCTCGTGCTCGTGTGGCGCGCGCTGCCGGAGTCGCGCCCGCGTTCGGCTCGCGACGGCCATGCGGCCAGCTCGCTCAACCCGTTCGCGAGCCTGCGCCGGCTGAGCGGCGCACCCGCGCTCGTGCCGCTGGTCGGCATCTACGTGATCGTGGCGCTCGTATCGCAAGCGCCCGCGACGCTGTGGATCCTGTACGGCCAGGAACATTTCGGCTGGTCGACGCCGGTCGCAGGGCTGTCGCTCGCCGGCTACGGCGCGTGCCACGCGCTTGCGCAGGCATTCGCGATCGGGCCGCTGATCGCGCGGCTCGGCGAGCGCCGCGCGCTCGCGCTGGGCCTCGCGGGCGATGCACTCGGGCTCGCGGTGATCGCGTTCGCGACCGCCGCATGGGTGCCGTTCACGCTGCTGCCGCTGTTCGCGGCCGGCGGCATGACGCTGCCGGCGTTGCAGGCGATGCTCGCGCGGCAGGTCGACGATGCGCGCCAGGGCGAACTGCAAGGCATGCTGGCGAGCGTGACCAGCCTGATCGGCGTCGCAGGGCCGCTGGTCGTCACCGCAACCTACGCGGCGACGCGCACGACGTGGCCGGGGCTCGTCTGGGCCGCGGCGGCGCTGCTGTACCTGCTGGTGCCGCCATTGCTGGCCGGCACGCGCCCGGCAAACGCGCCGCGGCCGTCCGCATGAGCATCGGCGGGTGCCCCGCCACCCGTGCCGCCGCGTTCAATGCACGAGCGTCACGAGATTCGCATCGCGCACGAGTTGCCAGCGGCCGTCGGCCTTGCGGAAGATCGTCAGCGTATGGCCCGAGCGGCGGATCGTGTCGCCGCCCGGCGGCGTCGCCTCGATCTCGATGAAATTGCGCATGTACGCCCAGTCGCCGAGCACGCGCAGCTCGTCGATCCGGTAACGGCCGTCGACCTTCGGCGCATGCTCGGCGCCTGCGTTCGCGTCACGCGACGCGGCCGCGAACGCTGCCTTGTCGAACGGCGGCTTGCCGGCCACCATGAAGATCGCGTCGTCGGCGATCAGGTCAAGCACGGTCGCCAGATCGCCGCGCCGGCTCGACACGAACCAGTTGTCCACGAGCGCGCGGATCGCGTGTTCGTCTTCGGTCATCGTCGTCCCTCCTTCATCGGCGCGCGTCCGTACTGCACGCGCACCCGAAAAAAAAGGTTCATCGAGGATTACCGGGGAACGCGGCGCGGATCTTGAGGAAGAAATATTCCTCGTCGCGGTACCCGTAGGCCCTGCGTTTGATGACCTTGATGGTGTTGTTGATGCCTTCGACGACGCTGGTATTGAGCGGATGGCGGCAGCGGGCGAGGATTCCGTGCCAGTAACTCTGCAGACGCTGCGCAAACAGTTGCAGCGCGGCAATCCCGCTTTGCCGTGCTTGCTCGATCCATTGCTCCCAGGCTTTTTGCGCCCAAGCTGGCTTCTGGTAGAACCAGAGCCGCTTGAGTTCGTCCCGTAGCACGTAGACGCACAGCAACGGCTGATTGGCGGCCAGCAGTTCCTTCAGATGCACGGCCTGTTCCTGCTTCAGGTTGCGACGGTTGCGCAGCAGCAGCCAGCGACTGGACTTCAGAACCTTCCGGGCCGGCCGGTCGTGGCGCAACTGATTGGCCTGATCAACGCGCACCCGATCGATGACCTCGCGCCCGTACTTGGCGACGACGTGGAACAGGTCGTAGACCACCTCGGCTTGTGGACACTGCGCCTTGATCTCCAACTCGTAGGCCGTGGTCATGTCGATCGCGACCGCTTCGATGCGCTCGGCGACGCCCGCGGGAAGTTGTTCGAAGAAGGCCCTGGCCGTCTCGCGAGAGCGCCCCTGTCCGATCCAGAGCACTTGCCGGCCGATCGGATCGACCACCACCGTGGCGTAGCGATGGCCTTTATGTAGCGCGAACTCGTCCATCGCCAGATAGCGGATCGTTGACCAGTCCGGCTCGGCCACGCGTGCGCGCAAGCGCATCTTGTCGATCGATTTGACCGTATGCCAGCCCAGGTCGTAGAAGGCCGCTACCGCTTGCACGCTGGCCGCTTGCAGCAGCTTCTCGCAGGCCTTGGCGAATCGCTCCGTCACCCGCTGGTAGCGTCCCAGCCAGTCCAGCTTCTCCAGCCTCGGCCCGCCGCAGCGTTCGCACCAGACCCGGCGACGAGGCACATGCAACACCACCCGGTACTCGAACAGCGGCAGATCGCGCACCCGACGAACCGTCGTCTCGTGGATTTGCTGGCAACGCGCTCCGCATTGCTCGCAGTACATGACCTTGCTGACCGGCTTCAAGTACAGCGACAGCGTGCGGCTATCGCCCTGCGGCCACTCCACCCGCTCCAGCCGATAGCCTGTCCAGCAACCCAGTGCCTGAAGTGCCTTGCGATCGAGCAATTCTGCCTCCTGACCTCCATAAAGTCAGGCGTCAGGTTACGCAATCGCTCTTCAAGGCTCCACGGTTTCCTGCGATGAACCAAAAAAAAGCCGCCCGGATCGACTCCGGGCGGCTTTCCTTGCTGCATCTGCTGCTGCGGTCAGACTACGACCGTCTGCGCCTCGCCTTCGCGGGTCGCACGCACGGTGCCGATCTTCCACACCTGTTCGCCGGCGGCGGTCAGGTCGGCGATCGCTGCGTCCGCATCGGCCGCCGAGACGATCACGGCCATGCCGATGCCGCAGTTGAACACGCGGTGCATTTCGGCATCGGCGACGCCGCCGTGCTCCTGCAGCCACTTGAACAGCGGCGGCAGCGGCCATGCGTTCTGGTCGAGCTCGGCGGTGAGGCCTTCGCGCAGCACGCGCGGGATGTTCTCGACGAGACCGCCGCCCGTGATGTGGGCCATGCCCTTCACCGACAGCTTCTGCATCAGCGCGAGCAGCGGCTTCACGTAGATACGGGTCGGCGCCATCAGCGCGTCGGCCAGCGAGCGGCCATGGAAATCGGCCGACAGGTCCGGGTTCGCGCGCTCGATGATCTTGCGCACGAGCGAGAAGCCGTTCGAGTGGATGCCGCTCGACGCAAGGCCCAGCACCACGTCGCCTTCGGCGATCGTGCTGCCGTCGATGATCTTGCTCTTCTCGACCACACCGACCGCGAAGCCGGCCAGGTCGTACTCGCCGTCCGGGTACATGCCCGGCATTTCGGCCGTTTCACCGCCGATCAGCGCGCAGCCCGACAGTTCGCAACCCTGCGCGATGCCCTTGACGACCGTGGCGGCCGTGTCGACGTCGAGCTTGCCGCACGCGAAGTAGTCGAGGAAGAACAGCGGCTCGGCGCCCTGCACGAGGATGTCGTTCACGCTCATCGCGACCAGATCCTGGCCGACCGTGTCGTGTTTGTTCAGATGAAACGCCAGCTTGAGCTTGGTGCCCACGCCGTCGGTGCCCGACACGAGCACCGGCTCGTTGTACTTCTTCGGCACTTCGAACAGCGCGCCGAACCCGCCGATGCCGCCGAGCACGCCGTCGCGCAGGGTTTTCTTCGCAAAAGGCTTGATCTTGTCGATGAGCGCGTCGCCCGCGTCGATGTCGACACCTGCGTCGCGATAGGACAGACCCTGAGCGTCAGGAGCGGATTTCGGAGGATTCATGGGGGAATGCGAGAAGGTCGGTAAAATGCGATTTTACCCGAAGCCGGCCCGTTGGCCGGAATTCCCAGCACCGAATCGTCAGGGATTGCATCTTGGTCAACACGTCCCCGTTTTCAACGCCGAGCGAACCGCGCCGAAACCCGCGCGGCGCCGTGCGTGCGGCCGCGCGTGAAGCCCATGGAACCGCAGCCCCCGGCGCGTGCCCGGCGTACGGCGCGCGTATTTTCAACCGACCTGCATTGTGACTGTTGTGTCCCGTCAACTGACGCTCGATCTCGGCACGCCGCCGCCCGCCACGTTCGACAACTTCATCATGAACGAGGAGAACGACGAGCTCATCTCGCGCCTGCAGAAGCTCGACCTCGCGCTCGCGGCGGGCCCCGTGCCGGACCGGTCGTTCTACATCTGGGGCGAGCCCGGCAGCGGCCGCACCCACCTGCTGCAGGCGCTCGTGAGCGACGCGTCGTACGGCTACGCGCGCTACCTGACGCCGCAGAGCCCGCTCGGCGCGTTCACGTTCGATCCGCGCATCGGCATCTACGCGATCGACGACTGCGACCGGATGAGCGACACGCAGCAGGTCGCGCTGTTCAACCTGTTCAACGAAGTGCGTGCGCACCCGTCGAGCGCGTTCGTCGCGGCGGGCCCCGCAGCGCCGCTCGCGCTCGACGTGCGCGAGGATCTCCGCACGCGCCTCGGCTGGGGGCTCGTGTTCCACCTGTCGCCGCCGTCCGACGCCGGCAAGATCGCGGTGCTCAAGCTCGCCGCGAAAGAGCGCGGGATCGCGCTCACCGACGACATCGCCGCCTATTTGCTGACCCATTTCCGCCGCGACATGCCGAGCCTGATGGCCTTGCTCGACGCGCTCGACCGCTTTTCGCTCGAGCAGAAACGCGCCGTCACGCTGCCGCTGCTGCGCCGGATGCTCGCGCGTCCCGGCGACGACATCACACCACCGGGCACGGGCCCGAACCGCTTCGAGTAAAATGCGCTTCCATGACTAATCTGGCACTCTTTGACCTCGATCACACGCTGATCCCGACCGATAGCGACCACGAATGGGGCCGCTTCATGGTGAAGCTCGGCATCGTCGACGCGGAAAGCTTCTCGCGTCAGAACGATCAGTTCTTCGCCGACTACAAGGCCGGCAAGCTCGACATCCACGCGTACCTCACGGCAATGCTCACGCCGCTCGCGAAGTATTCGCGCGCGCAGCTCGCCGAATGGCACGAGCAGTACATGCACGAGGTGATCCGGCCCGCGATGACGCCCGCCGCGCTCGAACTGGTGCGCAAGCACCTCGATGCGGGCGACCTGTGCTGCGTCGTGACCGCAACCAACGAATTCATCACGCGCCCGATCGCGACCGCGTTCGGCGTCGATACGCTGATCGCGTGCGAGGTCGAGACGACCGACGGGCACCCCGATTCACCGTATACGGGCCGACCGACCGGCACGCCGAGCTACCGCGAAGGCAAGATCGTGCGGACCGAAGCGTGGCTCGCGTCGCTCGGCAAGCACTGGGACGACTTCGCGCACAGCTACTTCTACAGCGACTCGCACAACGACATCCCGCTGCTCGAGAAAGTCACCGACCCGATCGCGACCAACCCTGACGACACGCTGCGTGCGCATGCAAGCACCCGCGGCTGGCGTATCCTCGATCTCTTCTGAACGTCGTGATCAAAAAATTCATCCGCAAGCTGCTCGGCCAGGACGAAAGCGAGCAAACCTCTCCCGCAGCGGCCCCGGCCGACGAAGCGGCCCCTGCTGCCCCGCGCGCGCCGAAGGGCACCCGTGGCGGTGGCGCGAAAAAGCCGCGCAGCAACCATGAGCCGACCGTCGTGCCGGCCAGCGTGCACGGCATCAATCCGGCGCTGATCTCGAAGAACGCGGTGCGCGTGACCGACACGCTGCAGCAGGCGGGCTTTCGCGCGTTCATCGTCGGCGGCGCCGTGCGCGACCTGCTGCTCGGCATCGCGCCGAAGGACTTCGACGTCGCGACCGACGCGACGCCGACCGAAGTCCAGCGCCTGTTCCGCCGCGCGCGCCTGATCGGCCGCCGCTTCCAGATCGTCCACGTGCAGTTCGGCCAGGAACTGATCGAGGTGTCGACGTTCCGCGCGCTGGTCGATGCGCCGCCCGAAGCGGCCGCCGCCGAGCCGCCCAAGCGCCTGAAGCGCGACGAACTCGATCGCCGCACGCACGCGGTCGACGCGAGCGGCCGCGTGCTGCGCGACAACGTGTGGGGCGAGCAGCATGAAGATGCCGCGCGCCGCGACTTCACGATCAACGCGATGTACTACGACCCGTCGACGCAGACGGTGCTCGATTACCACGACGGGATGGCCGACATGCGCGCCCGCCTGTTGCGGATGATCGGCGATCCGGCTACCCGCTTCCGCGAGGATCCGGTGCGGATGCTGCGCGTCGTGCGCTTCGCGGCGAAGCTCGGTTTCGAGATCGAGCCGCACACGCGCGAGCCGATCAACGCGCTCGCCGACCTGATCAACAACGTGCCGGCCGCACGCCTGTTCGACGAAATGCTGAAGCTGCTGCTGTCGGGCCACGCGCTCGCATGCCTGACGCGGCTGCGCAAGGAAGGCCTGCACCACGGGTTGCTGCCGCTCCTCGACGTCGTACTCGAACAGCCGCAGGGCGAGAAGTTCATCACGCTCGCGCTGAACAACACCGACGCGCGCGTGCGCGCCGGCAAGCCGGTGTCGCCGGGCTTCCTGTTCGCGACGCTGCTGTGGCACGACATGCGCCAGCGCTTCGAGCAATACACGGCCGAAGGCGAAATTCCGGTGCCGGCGCTCCATCGCGCGATGGACGACGTGCTCGACATGCAGACCGAGAAACTCGCGATCCACAAACGCTATTCGGCCGACATGCGCGAGATCTGGGGCCTGCAGTTGCGCCTCGAGAAACGCTCGGGCCGCAGCGCGATGCGGCTGCTGGAACACCAAAGGTTTAGAGCGGGGTATGATTTCCTCCTGTTACGCTGCGAATCCGGCGAGCTCGATGCGGAAGTCGGACAGTGGTGGACGGATTTCATCGAAGGCGACGCGGCTGCTCGCGAGGCATTGCTCACGCAGGGCGGCTCGAAGGAAAAATCGCCCCGCAAGCGGCGCCGCCGCGGCGGTGTGCGAAACCGCCAGCCGGGTGAAGGTGCCGCCGAGCAGGCACCGGATACCTCGGGCGGTTCCGACGACTGACGCGCTCGCCGGCGAACGACGTAGGAAGTGATGCCATGACGGTTGCATATATCGGACTGGGGGCGAATCTCGGCGATGCGCGCCAGACCCTGAAGGACGCGGTGGTGTGCCTTGCGCAGCAGCGCACCATCTCGATCCTCGGGAAATCGAGCCTGTATCGCACGGCGCCCTTCGAAGCGGGCGGCGACGACTATTACAACTGCGTCGTCAAGCTCGACACGACGCTGTCGGCCCGCGAGCTGCTCGCGCTCTGCCAGAAGATCGAACATCACTTCGGGCGCGAGCGCCCGTATCGCAATGCGCCGCGCACGCTCGACCTCGACATCCTGCTGTTCGGCGCCGATTCGATCGACGAACCCGACCTGATCGTCCCGCACCCGCGCCTCACCGACCGTGCGTTTGCGCTCGTGCCGCTCGTCGAGATCGAGCCGGCGCTCGACATTCCCGCGCGCGGCCGTGCCGACGCCTTCCTCGCCGCCGTGGCAGACCAGCGCGTCGAGAAGGTGCAAACCTGCCAGTGCCTGATGCAGAAGGCACTCGCTGCCGGCGAAGACGCCGACAAGACCCGCTGCCGATGAACTCGACTCCGCTGACTGTCACCGCGCCCGACCTGCGCGCCCCGCACCGCTATCTCGTGATCGAAGGCCCAATCGGCGTCGGCAAGACGACGCTCGCGCGCCTGCTCGCCGAGCGCTGGTCGATGCAGACGCTGCTCGAACGCCCGCAGGACAACCCGTTCCTCGAACGCTTCTATCGCGACACCGCGCGCTACGCGCTGCCCGTGCAGCTGTCGTTCGCGCTGCAGCGCGCGCAGCAGGCGCGCGAGCTGATCGGCGCGCTCGAAACGGGCCGCCCCGTCATCGCCGATTTCATGCCGCAGAAGAACGACATCTTCGCGCGGCTGAACCTGCCGGAAGACGAATGGCAGCTGTATCGCTCGGTCGCGACGCACGTCGACGTGCCGCAGGCGCCGTCGCCCGACCTCGTCGTCTATCTGCAGGCGAGCCCCGAAGTGCTGTTCTCGCGCATCCAGAAGCGCGGGCTGCCGATGGAGCTGCAGATCAGCGATGCGTACCTGCGCTCGCTCGTCGACGCGTACAACGAATTTTTCTACCACTACGACCGCACGCCGGTGCTGACGGTCGCCGCGGAACACCTGAACCCGCTGGACTCCCCCGAAGATCTCGCCCTGCTGGTCGAGCGCATCGAGACGATGCGCGGCCGCAAGGAATTCTTCGTCAAGGGCGAGACGACGCGCTGACGCGTCCCGCCTGTCGTTCTTCACCCATCGACCCGGATTTCCCATGACCTATCTCCAGGAATCGAGCCGGCCTGCCGTGACGGTGCCCAAGCTGCAGGCAATGCGCGACGCCGGCGAGAAGATCGCGATGCTCACCTGCTACGACGCGAGCTTTTCCGCGCTGCTCGATCGCGCGGGCACCGACGTGCTGCTGATCGGCGATTCGCTCGGCAACGTGCTGCAGGGCCACACGACCACGCTGCCCGTGTCGCTCGACGACATCGCCTATCACACGGCCTGCGTCGCACGCGCGCAGCCGCGCGCGCTGGTCGTCGCCGATCTGCCGTTCGGCACGTACGGCACGCCGGCCGAGGCGTTCGCGAACGCGGTCAAGCTGATGCGCACGGGCGCGCAGATGGTCAAGCTCGAAGGCGGCGAATGGCTCGCCGAAACGATCCGCTTCCTCGTCGAACGCTCGGTGCCCGTGTGCGCGCACGTCGGCCTCACGCCGCAATCGGTGCATGCGTTCGGCGGCTTCAAGGTGCAGGGCAAGACCGAAGCCGGCGCCGCGCAGCTGCTGCGCGACGCGCGCGCGGTCGAGGACGCGGGCGCGCAACTCGTCGTGCTCGAAGCCGTGCCGACGCTCGTCGCGTCCGAAGTCACGCACATGCTGAAGATTCCGACGATCGGCATCGGCGCGGGCGTCGACTGCTCGGGACAGGTGCTCGTGCTGCACGACATGCTCGGCGTGTTTCCCGGCAAGCGGCCGCGATTCGTGAAGGACTTCATGCAGGGCCAGCCGAACATACAGGCGGCCGTCGAAGCCTATGTGAGCGCGGTGAAGGACCGGTCGTTCCCCGGCCCCGAGCATTCGTTCTAATCCGGGCGACAGTGCCGTGGCGCGCTGGCGGCAAGCTGCGGCACACCGCGACTCGCACTGCCCCGATGGACAGCACATACTTTCTAACTCGTCCTATTTCTGCTCGCCTTCGTCGCTGAAACCATCCAGCCTTCGTCGATCGAAGGAGCGACAAAGATGGCTCACGTGCATGAGAAGGCGACTGAACTCGTCGGGCAAAAGCTCGCAGGCGACGGATAATGCGTCGCGCCGGTCAAAATTTACGCTTCCGTCGGCCCCACCGCCATCTGGCGCCCGGAGAAAAAAGCAAGCGGCGATCAGAGTCTCCGCGTTGGAACCGTCATTGCAACTTTCGAGAACGATCGCTACCCAAGCCGACCACACGGCAATCATGCAGCGTTCTATCTAGGCCAGGATGTCCGAGGTATCCACGTCGTTGAACAATGGCGTTCACTCAAGGCAATTCAGAGAAGAGGCATTCCGTTCAAAGGCAAGGACAAAAACGGCCGTTACATCGATCCGAGCAATAACGCCGATGCATTTTCGGTCGTGAAATGACGATGTTCATCCGCCCAACACCGAATCGGCTGCTCACCATCGCCGCGCTCGCATGCAGTCCGCTCACCGCGTTACCCGCGTCCGCGGCAACCACGGATTGCCCCACACGCATTGCCGTTACCCAGCAACTCGATGGTCAACCACCCGATGGCTGGAAAAACTTCGACACGCAAAACACCTATCCACTTGCCAGCGTCACCTTCTGGTCAGGGTCGCCGGATCGGATGATGTCGTTGCGGCCGAACCGCTCGCGTTCCGAGTCAAAAAGCGACATTCATATCTGGTCGCTTGCCGAAAACCGTGAAGACTACTGGGTTTCGTGCGACTACGGCAATACGAGCGTCGTAATCGCACGGCCACTGGGCAAACAGGCACAGACTTGCATCGCACGCTACAAAAGTGGGCACGCCATCGTACAAAGCTAGCAATGTACGCCGCAGAGGTAATCCGCGTTCAGGCCGGTGCGCAGCCGTGAATCAGCCGCGCTGCCAGCGGCCCGCGCAACGCATTGCAGATCATCAACTCATCCGCGTTCAGCACATCATCGAGCATCAGCGCGCGCTCTTTTGCGCCTAGTGTCGGATCGTCGAGCAGCACGCCGCGCATCACGCCTGGCAGCACGCCGGACGCGAGGGGCGGCGTCACCCACTGGCCGTCGAGCTTCACGAACAGGTTCGAGCGCCCGCCTTCCGTCACCTCGCCGCGCTCGTTGACGAACAGCATGTCGAAGCCGCCCAGCGCTTCCGCCGCCTGCCACGCGCGGTCATATTCGGCGCGGCGCGTGGTCTTGTGCAGCAGCAGCGCATCGCTCGCGCAGGTCGGTGCGAAACCGTGCGCGGACGCCAGCATCACGCCGACCGGCCCTGCCGGCAACGCCTTGAGCGGCGCCGCGACGATTTCGACCGTGCCGTCCTTCGCGAGCGCGAGCTTCATCCGGTAAGCATCGCCGCCGTCGAGCGCCGCGCAGCGCGCGTCGATCTCGCGGCGCAACGCGTCGGCGTCGAAGCGGAAGCCGAACGCATCCGCGCTGCGCTGCAGCCGGGCGAGATGGCGGTCGAGATGGCGAATACCGTCCGCACGCGTGGCGGCCGTCGTTTCGAACAGCTGGAAGCCGGGATCGGCGTCCGTCAGGAATCGTGCCTTCAATTCGCACTCCGCATATTCGTCGGCCGCGACGCTGTCGAGCACGATGCCCGCGCCAACGCCCATCGTGCCGCGACGGCGACCGGTGATTGGCGTTGCCGGATTGCGTGCTTCGGCGCCGGCACCGGTCGCACCTTCGCGGTCAGCACCGTCGCCCGCAGCATCGAGCGTCAACGTGCGGATCGCGACCGACAGGCAGAAGTCGCCACAACCGGCCAGGCGATCACCCGTCGCGTCGGAATCGGCGCCTTGCTTCACGGCGTCGAGCCAGCCGATCGCGCCCGTATAAAGCCCGCGCGGCGTCGACTCGATCGCATCGATCAGCTGCATCGTCTGGTACTTCGGCGCGCCCGTGATCGACCCACATGGAAACAGCGCGCGCAGCATCTGCGCGAACGTCGTGCCATCGCGCCAGCCGGCCTCGACCGTCGACGTCATCTGCCACACCGACGCATACGGTTCGACGGAGAACAGCGCCGGCACCTTGACGGTGCCGGTTCGCGCGATCCGCGACACGTCGTTGCGCAGCAGGTCGACGATCATCACGTTTTCCGCGCGGTTCTTCGGATCGTTCGCGAGGAACGCGGCAGCTGCCGCGTCGTCGCGCGGATCGGCCGACCGCGGCGCGGTGCCCTTCATCGGCCGCGCGCGCAGCACGTCGCCGTGCTTCTCGACGAACAGTTCCGGCGAACACGACACGACCCACGCGCCGCCGGGCAGCGCGATCAGCGCGCCGTACCGCACGGGCTGGCGCGCGCGCAGCCGCCGGTACAGCGCGAGCGGCGTGCCGAATACGTCGAAATTCAGCCGGTACGTGTAGTTGACCTGGTACGAATCGCCCGCGCGCAACGCGTCGTGCACCGCGGCGATCGCCGCGTCGAACGCGTCGCGCGATACACTTTTCGCGACATGCGCGACACCCGCGATCGACGGCGCGCCGCCGCCGTCCTGCTGCGCAAGCCACGCGTCGACTTCGTCGCGCGACAGGCGCTCGCAATGCGCATACAGCAAAAAGCGCAGCGGGGCATGGCCCGGCTGCGCTCGTTGCAGGTTGCGTCCGAATTCGTAATCGCCGACGACGACCGCGTGCAGCCCGTCGCGCAGGTCCTGCGCGACCGCCGCATCGATTTCGTCGAGCTGCGCCGGGTCCGTGCACACGCGTTCGTGCACGAAGCCCGAATACAAACGACTCGACCGCGCGGACGCGGTCGAGTCGCAATCGTCCAAGAGCGCGAACGACGCGCTCTCGTTGCCTTCAGTCATGCTTTACTCGAAGAAGCTCTTCACACGGTCAAACCAGCTCTTGCTCTGCGGGCTGTGACGCGCGCCGCCCTCGGCCAGCGATTTCTCGAACTGCTTGAGCAGGTCGCGCTGGTTGTCGGTCAGTTTCACGGGCGTCTCGACCTGCACGTGCACGTACAGATCGCCCGCGATGCTCGAACGCAGCCCCTTGATGCCCTTGCCGCGCAGGCGGAACGTCTTGCCCGACTGCGTGCCTTCCGGCACCGGGAACGATGCACGGCCGGCCAGCGTCGGCACTTCGATCTCGCCGCCGAGCGCGGCGGTCGTGAACGGGATCGGCATCTGGCAGTGAAGATCGTCGCCGTCGCGCTCGAACACCGAGTGCGGCTTGATGTGGATCTCGACGTACAGGTCGCCCGGCGGCCCGCCGTTGATGCCCGGCTCGCCGTTGCCGGCCGAGCGGATCCGCATCCCGTCGTCGATCCCGGCCGGGATCTTCACTTCGAGCGTCTTGGTTTCCTTCACCTTGCCCGACCCGTGGCAATGCACGCACGGCTCGGGAATGTAGGTGCCCGTGCCATGACACTTCGGGCAGGTCTGCTGGATGCTGAAGAAGCCCTGCGACATGCGCACCGTGCCCTGGCCATGACAGGTCGGGCAGGTTTCCGGCTTCGTGCCGGGCTTCGCGCCCGACCCGTGGCACACCTCGCACGATACCCAGCTCGGCACGCGGATCTGCGTGTCGTAGCCGTGCGCAGCTTGCTCGAGCGTGATTTCCATGCTGTAGCGCAGGTCGGCGCCGCGGTACACCTGCGGGCCGCCACGGCCGCCGCGCGCGGCGCCGCCCGCAGCCTGACCGAAGATGTCGCCGAAGATGTCGCCGAACGCATCCGCGAAGCCGCCGAAGCCCTGTGCACCCGCACCGCCCATGTTCGGATCGACGCCCGCGTGGCCGTACTGGTCGTACGCGGCCCGCTTCTGACCATCCGACAGCATTTCATAGGCTTCCTTCACCTCTTTGAAATGCTCTTCCGCATCCTTGTTGTCCGGATTGCGGTCAGGGTGATACTTCATCGCAAGCTTGCGATATGCCTTCTTGATTTCGTCGTCGCTCGCATTCTTCGCGACGCCCAGAACCTCGTAGTAATCCCGTTTCGCCATATCGATTCACTGTGCCGCCACGCATCGCGCACGCGGCGGCTCCTTTCGCCTGCAGTAAAGTCTCTCGACTCGTCTGGCGCTGCGCCGTCCGCGGACGGCTCGCGCAGCACCCGCCAAAAAACAAATGTGCCCGGAGGGCCGCGAAGCCCGCCAGGCGTGGAGTCGATCCGGCCATCCGGAAGGAAAGACAGACCGCTTTTCAGCCGCTGGTCAGTCGCGCCGCGCGCGTTTCCACGCGCGGCGTGCGGTGCCATTGCAACCCGGCTTAGTCCTTCTTCACTTCCTTGAACTCGGCGTCGACGACGTCGTCGGCAGCCTGCTGTGCGCCACCCGCGTGGGCCGCGCCTTCCGCTGCACCGGCCGCGCCAGCCGCACCTGCCTGCTGGGCCTGCATGTCGGCGTACATCTTCTCGCCGAGCTTCTGCGACACCTTGCCGAGTTCCTCGACCTTCGCGTCGATCGCCGCCTTGTCGGCCGACGTGTCCTTCAGCACTTCCTCGAGCGACTTCAGCGACGCTTCGATCGCTTCCTTCTCGCCCGCGTCCAGCTTGTCGCCGTACTCGGACAGCGCCTTCTTCGTGCTGTGGACCAGTGCATCGCCCTGGTTGCGCGAATCGGCCAGCTCGCGCAGCTTGTGGTCTTCCGCTGCGTTCGCTTCCGCGTCCTTGATCATCTGGTCGATTTCAGCTTCGGACAGGCCCGAGTTCGCCTTGATCGTGATCTTGTTTTCCTTGCCGGTCGCCTTGTCCTTCGCGCCGACGTGCAGGATGCCGTTCGCGTCGATGTCGAAGGTCACTTCGATCTGCGGCACGCCACGCGGTGCGGGCGGGATGCCTTCGAGGTTGAACTCGCCGAGCAGCTTGTTGCCCGCTGCCATTTCGCGCTCGCCCTGGAACACCTTGATCGTCACGGCGCCCTGGTTGTCGTCGGCCGTCGAGTACACCTGTGCGTGCTTCGTCGGGATCGTCGTGTTCTTGCTGATCATCTTCGTCATCACGCCGCCGAGCGTCTCGATACCGAGCGACAGCGGGGTCACGTCGAGCAGCAGCACGTCCTTGCGGTCGCCCGACAGGACCTGGCCCTGGATCGCCGCGCCGACTGCGACGGCTTCGTCCGGGTTCACGTCACGGCGCGGATCCTTGCCGAAGAACTCCTTCACCTTTTCCAGCACCTTCGGCATGCGCGTCTGGCCGCCGACCAGGATCACGTCGTCGATGTCCGACACCTTGACGCCGGCGTCCTTGATCGCGATGCGGCACGGTTCGATCGTGCGCTCGACGAGGTCTTCCACCAGCGCTTCCAGCTTCGCGCGGGTGATCTTCAGGTTCAAGTGCTTCGGGCCCGACGCGTCCGCCGTGATGTACGGCAGGTTGATTTCGGTCTGCTGGCTCGACGACAGCTCGATCTTCGCCTTTTCAGCGGCTTCCTTCAGGCGCTGCAGCGCGAGCACGTCCTTCGACAGGTCGACGCCCTGCTCCTTCTTGAACTCGCCGATGATGTAATCGATGATGCGCTGGTCGAAGTCTTCGCCGCCGAGGAACGTGTCGCCGTTGGTCGACAGCACTTCGAACTGCATTTCGCCGTCGACGTCCGCGATCTCGATGATCGACACGTCGAACGTACCGCCGCCGAGGTCATACACGGCGATCTTTCGATCGCCCTTCTCGACCTTGTCGAGACCGAACGCGAGCGCGGCTGCGGTCGGCTCGTTGATGATCCGCTTGACTTCGAGGCCTGCGATGCGGCCGGCGTCCTTGGTCGCCTGGCGCTGGCTGTCGTTGAAGTACGCCGGCACCGTGATCACGGCTTCCGTGACCGGCTCGCCGAGGTAGTCTTCGGCCGTCTTCTTCATCTTGCGCAGCACTTCCGCCGAAACCTGCGGCGGCGCGAGCTTTTCGCCGTGCGCTTCAACCCATGCGTCGCCGTTGTCGGCCTTGACGATGGTGTACGGCATCAGGCCGATGTCCTTCTGGACTTCCTTCTCTTCGAAGCGGCGGCCGATCAGGCGCTTCACCGCGAACAGCGTGTTCTTCGGGTTGGTCACCGACTGACGCTTGGCCGGCGCGCCGACGAGCACTTCGTTGTCGTCCATGTAGGCGATGATCGACGGCGTGGTGCGCGTGCCTTCCGAGTTCTCGATGACCTTGACCTGGTTGCCTTCCATGATGGCGACGCACGAGTTCGTGGTGCCGAGGTCAATACCGATGATCTTTCCCATTTTTCCTAATCTCCAGAAATGCTTGTTTGCTGCACGAAACCCCGCGCTTTTGGGCGGTTTCGCACGCCAGAATTCAACTCTGTTCCCGAAATGCGTCCGTCCGGTCCGTTTTCAAGACCCGACGAGCGATGCGGATATTAAATTTTTTCAATCGCCGCCGGCCAGCGGATCGCCGCCCGGCGGATCGCCGGCCGCCGCCGCGACCTTCGCCCGCGCCGCCGACACGGCCGCCTGGAACTGCGCGAGGCCATGCCAGCCCGTCGCGCGGCCCAGCCGCTTGCCGCGGTGGAAGAAGAACCACGTCGGCACGCCGTGCAGCCCGAAGCGGCGCCCCAGCTGATGGTGTTCGTACACGTTGCAATGGAACCACTTCAGATCCAGCGCGCGGATCGCGTCGGGCTGGGCGAGCATCGCCTTCTTCGCGATCTCGCAGTTGAAGCAGTCGACGCCCCAGAAGAACACCACCGCCAGCGCGTCGCCCGCGCCGCCGATGGCCGCGTCGAACGTGCCAGCGTCGAGCGCCTGCATGTCGAACGCGTCGAACGCGGCCGGATCGACGCCGGCGGGCACCATCCCGGCAGCCTTACTTCGGCTGGGCGACGGTGACGAGCGCCGGACGCAGCACGCGGTCGGCGATCGTATAGCCCTTTTGCAGCACGGTGACGACGGTGTTCGGCTCCTGGTCGGCCGGCACCATCGAAATCGCCTGGTGCTGATGCGGATCGAACTTCTCGCCGACCGGGTTGAGCGCGACGACGCGGCCCTTCTCGAGCGCGCTCGTCAGCTGGCGCAGCGTCAGCTCGACGCCTTCGCGGACCTTCGCGATGTCGCCGGACGTGTCGCTGACGGCCGCTTCCAGGCTGTCCAGCACCGGCAGCAGGTGTTCCGCGAAGCTCTCGATCGCGAACTTGTGCGCCTTCGACACGTCGTCCTGCGCGCGGCGGCGGACGTTCTCGGTCTCGGCCTTCGCCCGCAGGTAGCTCTCCTGCAGCTCGGCGACCTTGGCTTGAGCCTCCGCGAGCGCCGCGTCGGCTGCTTCGGCGGCGGGAGCGGCGCCTTGCGCCGCCTGCTTCTCGCTGCCGATGTCTTCGGCCGATTGGGTAGCCGGGTTCTCTTGCGTGTTTTCCATGTCGCTGAAAGTCGATTAGAGGTTGAAGCCAAATCGGCAACCGCCGGACCGTATACCCGGCGGAACCGCACATTGTTGGTGCAAATAAGGGCGAAAACTGCGATTTCAAGAGGGTTATTCGCCGGCATTCGCCAATGCCGCGAAACAACCGCGCCGCCCGGCGGGGCGTGGCCCGCACAGTCCACCAGATCGGGCGAAACCGGCTGTAACAACGCTTACCTGGCAAGTACTAGCTTGGCACAGGCCCGCTGCACTACACTCCAGTCAAGCGTCGGAAAAGCGTGTTTACCCCTAGCTGACCGCCGCCTGACATCCACCTGGCGCCGTTTTCACCCTTGAGCCCGAGGGGAGTACCGTGAAACTGACCTTTGCGATATCGGTGGTCGCGCTGGTACTCATTGCCGGCACCACCACCATCTGCCTGTCCGGAGCCGTTACCGACCGCACGACCGAATACGGCAGCGCGCGGGCGACATTCGACCAGATGTTCAGCGCCCACCCGAAAATCTGTCGATGATGCGCCGGTCGCGCTTCGTCGGCCGGCCGTGCAGTTCGGCCGCCGGCTCGCGATACGTGCGGCGCCGCTCCAGTTCGGCGAGCCGCGCGGCCCGCCCTGCTTCCGTTTCCGCGTAAAGCGCCTGCGCGACGCTCGCAGGCCCGCGCACGTCGCACACGCCCAGCACGGCAATGTGCCAGACGATGCCGTCGATCGCAATCTCGACCTCGTCGCCCACCCGCACGTCCTTCGCCGGCTTGACCGCCGCGCCGCCGATCTTCACGTGCCCCTTGTCGACCGCATCGGTCGCGAGCGAGCGCGTCTTGAAGAAGCGGGCCGCCCATAGCCATTTGTCGATGCGCAGCTTTGCGCCGGGATCCGTGGAAATCTGGTAGTTCATGTCAGCCTCCGCCGGGCCGCCCCAAGGAGGCTGACCGTCCCCTCGGGGGGCAGCGAGCAAAGTGAGCGTGGGGGTCGTTTCATCTCAGTTCACCGTTTCGGGCTGCGCGGCCTTGACCGGCCAGCCCTGCAGATTCTCGGCGACGATCTCGCCGACCGCGCCGATCCACGCGGGCGCGCCGTTCAGGCACGGAATGCGGTGGAACGTCTTGCCGCCGCCGGCGAGGAACGCGTCGCGCACTTCCATGCCGATCTCCTCGATCGTCTCCAGGCAATCGGCCGTGAAACCAGGACAGAACACGTCGGCCCGCCGCACGCCGGCCTCGCCGAACTCGCGCAGCGTCGGCGCGGTGTACGGCTGCAGCCATTCGGCCTTGCCGAAGCGCGACTGGAACGTCACGCGGCATTCGGTCGTCGACAGCCCGAGCGCGGCCATCAGCAACGCGCCCGTCTGCTGGCACTGGTCGTGATACGGGTCGCCGAGGTCGAGCGTGCGCTTCGGCACGCCGTGGAAACTCAGCACGAGCTTGTCGCCGGCCGCGAAATCGGGGCGGCCGTGCTGCGCCCAGTACTGGCGCACCTGCTCGGCCAGCGCATGGATATAGGCCGGATGGTCGGCGTAATGCCGTACCGTGCGCACTTCCGGCTGGTTGCGCATGCGCGCGAGCGCGTCGAAGGCGGCATCGAAGGCGGTGGCCGTGGTCGACGCCGAGTATTGCGGATACATCGGCATCAGCAGCACGCGCTCGACGCCCGCGCGCTTGAACTGCGCGAGTGCGTGCGAAATGCTGGGGCTGCCGTAGCGCATCGCGTAGTCGACCGTCACGTGATAGCCGTTCGACGTGAGCAGGTGCCGCACGCTGTCGGTCTGGCGCTCGGTGTACACGCGCAGCGGCGAGCCCTCGGGCATCCAGACGGCCGCGTATTTCTTCGCGGACGCGCGGCCGCGCAGCGGCAGGATCAGCGTGCGCAGCAGCACCTGCCAGACGGCCTGCGGAATCTCGACGACGCGCGGATCCGACAGGAATTCGGCGAGGTAGCGCCGCACCGCACGCGGCGTGGGCGCGTCGGGCGTGCCGAGATTGATCAGCAGCACACCGATGCGATGGGCAGCCGCGATGCTCGAAGGCGGCTCAAGATCGAAACGCATGGGCAAGAACGTGCTCGGGGCACGGGACCGGACGGCTCTCAATTATAGCGGGCCGCCCCGTGCCGTTCGGCCGACTGTCGGCGCGGGCGGCATTGCGACACGATGACGGGGCGGGATCAGGCTGCCGATTGCAGCCTATTGCTGGCTCAGCGTGAGCGACAGCAGGCGCGCGGTGATGTCGACGATCGGGATCACGCGGTTGTACGCCATGCGGGTCGGGCCGATCACGCCGAGCGTGCCGACGATCTGCCCGTTCACCTCGTAAGGCGCGGTGACGACGCTCATTTCCTCGATCGGCACGAGCGTCGATTCGCCGCCGATGAAGATCTGCACGCCCTGGGCGTGGCTCGACACGTCGAGCAGTTGCAGGAGGCCCGTCTTTTGGTCGAACACGTCGAACAGCTTGCGCAGCCGCGCCATGTCGGACGACAGATCCGCCACTTCGAGCAGGTTGCGCTCGCCGGAAATCAGCACGGTGTCCTCGGTGTCGGGCACCTCGGTACTGGCCGTCACGGCCGCGTGCATCAGCGTGGTCATGTCGCCGCGCAGCTGGTCGATCTCGTCGCGCAGGCGGCGGCGCACCTCGTCGAACGACAGGCCGGCGAAATGCGCGTTGATGTAATTGGACGCCTCGGTCAGCTGCGACGGCGAATAGTCGCGCGGCGTCGCGAGCATCCGGTTCTGCACGTCGCCCTCGGGCGTGACGATGATCAGCAGGATGCGCTTGTCGGACAGGCGCATGAACTCGATCTGCTTGAACACGTGGCTGCGGCGCGGCGTCAGCACGACGCCCGCGAACTGCGACAGGTTCGACAGCACGCTCGCGGCGGCCGCGACCACCCGCTGCTGCGGCTCGCCGGCCTGCAGCGTGTTCTGCACCTGCCGCGCGACGGCTTCGGCGTCGATCGGCGCCTCGACCGTCAGCATCGTGTCGACGAACAGCCGGTAGCCGCGCGGCGTCGGCACGCGGCCGGCCGACGTGTGCGGGCTCGACACGAGGCCGAGCTCCTCCAGGTCGGACATCACGTTGCGGATCGTCGCCGGGCTCAGCTCGAGCCCGGAATAACGGGACAACGTGCGCGATCCGACTGGCTGACCGTCGGCGATATACCGTTCGATCAGGGTTTTCAGGAGGGTTCGTGCGCGAGGATCTAGCATGGTGGAAAATTTTAGCGCAACCGCGCGACCGCGGCGAGTGGCGTCTCCCTCCGTTGCGCGGGCCGGCCCGATCCGGCCCCTTCGGCGCACAGCCGGTTCTTTTCGTCAACGAGCTATGGTGTAATGCCGGCATGAAAACCGGTAATCAGTTCAATACTGTCGCGCTCGTCGGCCGGAGCAACACGCCCGTCATCGCCGAGCCGCTCGCCACGCTGGCTGCCAGCATCGCGAAGCTCGGCTTCGAGGTCGTGTTCGAAGGCGATACCGCGCGCGAAATCGGCATCACCGGCTACCCGGCGCTCACCCCGGCCGAAATCGGGGCGCGAGCGGATGTGGCGGTGGTGCTCGGCGGCGACGGCACGATGCTCGGCATCGGCCGCCAGCTTGCGCCGTACCGGACACCGCTGATCGGGATCAACCACGGGCGGCTCGGCTTCATCACGGACATCGCCGCGGCCGACATGCACGCGCTCGTTCCCGTGATGCTGGCCGGCAAGTTCGAGCGCGAGGAGCGCGCGCTGCTCGAGGCGCGGATCATGCGCGACGGCGAACCGATCTACCACGCAATCGCGTTCAACGACGTCGTCGTGAACCGCAGCGGCTTCTCCGGGATGGTCGAGCTGCGCGCGTCGGTCGACGGCCGGTACATGTACAACCAGCGTTCGGACGGCCTGATCGTCGCGACGCCGACCGGCTCGACCGCCTACGCGCTGTCGTCGGCCGGCCCGATTCTTCACCCGCAGCTGGCGGGCATCGTGCTCGTGCCGATCGCGCCGCATGCGCTGTCGAACCGGCCGATCGTGCTGCCCGACGATTCGAAAATCGCGATCCAGATCGTCGGCGGGCGCGACGTCAACGTGAACTTCGACATGCAGTCGTTCACGTCGCTCGAACTGAACGACACGATCGAGGTGCGCCGCTCGAAGCACACGGTGCCGTTCCTGCACCCGGTCGGCTACAGCTACTACACGACGCTGCGCAAGAAGCTGCACTGGAACGAACACGCCTCGAACGAAGACGACAAGGCGTCCTGACGCCGCTCCGCCCTACATCATGCTCCGCCACCTCTCGATCCGCGACTTCGTCATCGTGGCCGCGCTCGATCTCGAATTCGACAGCGGCTTTTCCGTCTTTTCCGGCGAAACCGGCGCCGGGAAATCGATCCTGATCGACGCCCTTGCCCTCGCGCTCGGCGAACGTTCCGACGCGAGCGTCGTGCGTACCGGCTGCGGCCGCGCCGACATCACGGCCGAATTCACGCCGCACGACCGCGTCGCGCGCTGGCTCGACGAACACGCGTTCGACGCCGAGGACACCGTGATGCTGCGCCGCGTGATCGACGCGAATGGCCGTTCGCGCGCGTTCATCAACGGCACCAGCGCGACGCTCGCACAGCTGCGCGAACTCGGCGAGATGCTCGTCGACATCCACGGCCAGCACGCGCACCAGTTGCTGATGCGGCCCGACGCGCAGCGCGAACTGTTCGACACGCACGCGGGGCTCGTCGCCGATGCGGCGAACGTCGCACGCGCATGGCGCGTGTGGCGCGACGCGACGCAGGCGATCGACGCCGCGAAAGCGCACGAGCGCGAGTTGCAGCTCGAACGCGAAAAGCTCGCGTGGCAGCTCGCCGAGCTTGACAAGCTCTCGCCGCAGCCCGGCGAATGGGACGAAGTCAGCAACGAACACAAGCGGTTGTCGCATTCGGCGAACCTGATCGAAGGCGTGCGCGGCGCGCTCAACGCGCTGTCCGAATCCGACGACGCGATGCTCCCGCAACTCGGCGCGATCGTGTCGAAGCTGCGCAGCCTGGCCGACTACGACACCTCGCTCAGCGATGCGCTCGCGTCGCTCGAACCGGCCGAGATCCAGTTGCAGGAAGCCGTCTATTCGCTGTCGCACTATGCGCAGCGCGCCGATCTCGATCCCGAGCGGCTCGCGCAGGTCGAAACGCGGCTCGATGCGTTGCACTCGACCGCCCGCAAGTTCCGGCTGCCGCCCGACACGCTGCACGAGGAACATGCGGCGCGCCGCGCGCAGCTCGTCGCGCTCGACGCAGCCGCCGATCTCGGCGCGCTCGAAGCGACGCAGGCCAAGGCGCGCGAAGCCTATCTCGCCGACGCCCGGCACCTGTCCAAGGCGCGCGCGCAGGCCGCGAAGGCGCTCGGTACGGCCGTCACGACCGGCATGCAGGAATTGTCGATGGCGGGCGGCAGTTTCGAAGTCGCACTCGTGCCGCTTGCCGACGGCGGCCCGCACGGGCTCGAGCAGGTCGAATTCCGCGTCGCCGGGCATCCGGGCGTGCCGCTGCGGCCGCTCGCGAAGGTCGCGTCGGGCGGCGAGCTCGCGCGGATCAGCCTCGCGCTCGCGGTCATCGCGAGCGCGGCAAGCCCGACGCCGACGCTGATCTTCGACGAAGTCGATACGGGGATCGGCGGCGGCGTCGCCGAAGTGGTCGGCCGCCTGCTGCACCAGCTCGGGCGCGACCGCCAGGTGCTGTGCGTGACGCACCTGCCGCAGGTCGCCGCGCGCGGCGACCATCACTTCCAGGTCGCGAAGGGCGCCGACGATCGCGGCGGCACGGTGTCGACGGTCGTCGCACTCGACCGCGCCAACCGGATCGAGGAAGTCGCGCGGATGCTCGGCGGGCTCGAGATCACCGCCACCACCCGCAAGCACGCGAAGGAAATGCTGGCGGCCTGACGCGGCCGCCTGCTCCGTTCAAGCCGAACGGGTTCGCACATTGGCGATTCAGGGCGGTGCGCGGGTCGATACCGCGCACTGCCCTGCTTTCGTTCAAACGCCCGTTTCAACCGCGCCGAACACGCGCTCCCACAGCGCCGTCACCGCAGCCCGCTCGTCGGCCACCATCGCCGGATCGACACGCGCCTTCTCCATCCCGTCGAGCCGCAGCTTGTGCTGCAGCTTCCGGTACTTGCGGTACGCCGCGCCGACGCGCTCGGCCTCGTCCTCGCCCATCAGCCCGAAGCGGGCGACCTCGCGCAGCAGCGCGATGTTGCCGGTATTGCGGATCAGCTCGGCGTCGCTCGACGCATGCAGCAGCACCCAGTACTGGACGATGAACTCGATGTCGACCATCCCGCCGCGATCGTGCTTCAGGTCGAACAGCTCGGTCTGGTTCGGGTGGCCGGCAAACACCTTGCCGCGCATGTCGACGATCTCCTTCGCGAGCACGCCGCCGTCGCGCGGCGTCGTCAGCACCTGCTGGCGGATCGCCTCGAAGTCCGCGCCGATCTGCGCATCGCCCGCGCTGTAGCGGGCACGCGTCAGCGCCTGGTGCTCCCACACCCACGCGGTGTTCGCGGCGTCGCCCTCGCGCAGCTGATAGCGGCGGAACGCATCGAGATCGGTGACGAGCAGCCCGGCCTCGCCGTTCGGCCGCAACCGCAGGTCGATGTCGAACAGCGCCCCCGCACCGGTCGCGGTCGTGAGCCACGTGATGAGGCGCCGCGTGAAGGTCGTGTAGACGTCCGCCGAGCGCTCGTCGGGGTCGTCGTACAGGAAGATCAGGTCGAGATCCGACGCGTAGCCGAGCTCCTTGCCGCCCAGCTTGCCGTACGCGATCACCGCGAACTTCGGCACGTCGCGATGGCGCTTCGCGAGCTGCGACCAGACGACTTCGATCGTCACGTCGAGCACCGCGTCGGCCAGCTCCGACAGCCGGTCGCTCACATGCTCGACCGACAGTTGCCCGGCCAGATCGATCAGCAGGATCCGGAACACCTCCGCGTGCTGCGCGTGGCGCAGCAAGTCCATCTGCTGCTCGGGGCCGTCCGCCGCCGCGAGGCGTGCGCGCAGCGCGTCCTTGAACGCGGGCCAGTCGAACGGGCTCGCGATCGCCTCGTCGTCGAGCAGCTCGTCGAGCAGTTGCGGGTGGCGGATCAGGTAGCCGCCGCCCCAGCGCGTCGCGCCGAGCACCGACAGCACGCGGTCGAGCGCGGCCGGGTATTCGGTCAGCAGCGCGAGATAGACGCCGCGCCGGCTGACCGTCTCGAGCAGGTCGAACAGGCGCACGATCGTGTCGTCGCGGCGTGCGGCGTCGATCTTCGGGGCGGCGTCGAGCGCCCGCTGCGCGACGCTGTCGAAGCGCTGCCGGCTCTTTTCCGGCAGCCCGGTGTAGCGCGACGATTGCCAGATCGCGCGCAGCCGCGCGAGCACGGTGGCCGGATCGGTGAAACCGAGGCCGTCGAGGCGCGCGACCAGCGCGTCGTCCTCGCCGTCGTCGGCCAGCGCGCCGCTCCAGATCCACGCGGCGGCCGTGTCGTCGCCGGCCGCGCAAGGCCCGCCGCTCACCTTGTCGGCAAAGATCTGGTGGAACTGCGCCTCGACGAAGGTCCGGTGGCCGTCCAGCACCGTCATCAGCGCCGCATAGTCGGCAAAGCCGAGCGATGCGGCCAGCGCCGCGCGTTCATCGGGCTCGACCGGCATCGCGTGCGTCTGCGCGTCGTTGCGGTACTGCAGCCGGTGCTCGAGCGTGCGCAGGAAGTTGTAAGCATCGGACAGGCGCGCGCGCACGTCCTCGCCGATCAGCCCGCGCGCCTGCGCATGGCGCAGCACCGCGAGCGTCGGCCGCACGCGGAATTCGGCATCCTGGCCGCCGCGGATCAGCTGGAACACCTGCGCGCTGAACTCGATCTCGCGGATCCCGCCGCGCCCGAGCTTGATGTCGTCGGCCTTGTCGGGCCGCATCGACGCGCGGCGCGCGGCTTCGTGACGGATCTGCTGGTGCAGCGAACGGATCGCGCCGATCACGCCGAAATCGAGATAGCGGCGGTACACGAACGGCTTGACGATGGATTCGAGCTGCGACTCCAGCCGCCGGGCCGCGTCGCTGTCGCCTTCCGACACGAGCCGCCCCTTGATCCAGGCATAGCGCTCCCACTCGCGCCCCTGCACGTAGAAATATTCCTCGAGCATCCCGAGGCTGCAGACGAGCGGCCCCGAATCGCCGTTCGGGCGCAGCCGCATGTCGACGCGAAACACGTAGCCGTCGGCCGTGACCTCGGACAGCACGCCTATCAGGCGCCGGCCGAGCCGCGTGAAGTATTCCTGCGTGGACAGCGGCGAACGCGCGCCGCCGGTCGTTTCGCCGTCGTCCTCGTAGACGAAGATCAGGTCGATGTCCGACGACACGTTCAGCTCACGGCCGCCGAGCTTGCCCATTCCGACCACGCCGAGCACGACGCGCTGGCCGTCGGCGCCGCGCGGCTCGCCGTACAGCGCCTCGAGCTCGGTCGACAGCAGCGCGAGCGAACGCTGCACGGCCACTTCGGCGAGATCGGTCATCGCGCCCGTCACTTCGGCGACGTCCGCCAGCCCGCGCAGGTCGCGCTCCGCGACCGCGCCGAACGCCTCCGCGCGCAGTTGCCGCAGCGCGCGCTTCAGTTGCTCCTCGGTCGGCGCGGCCGTGCCGGCCGGCGTCGCGAGCAATTCGGTGAGGCGCGCGTCGAGCTGCGCGCGGCCGAGCGGCGCGGCCGCCCATGCGGCGACCTGGTCGGCCAGCGCGGGCCGCGCGGCAGCCGCGCGGGCGAGGTATCGGGAATAGGACGTGCTGATCAGGGCGGAAGCGTCGGTCATCGAGAAGCGGGCCTGGCGGAAAGGCCGGCCGGCAGCGGCCCGGCGCGTACGCGCCCCGCTGCCGGCCGGTCTCGTGAACTCGGCGCGGCAGCGGCGGACGCACGTGCGTCCGCCGCGAAACCGCGCGCCGGAAAGCCCGTGCCGTGCTGCCGCAACGGCCGCCGGCACGAACCCGTGTGATACATTTCAACGTCAGTCTGCAAAACTACCATATCGCCGCCCGTCCGCCGCATGTCCGACCGTCAGGAATCCGCCGTAGCTGCGCCCGAAGCGGGACCTCCGAAGCACGATCATCCGGTCCTGCGTCGCGTGTTCAAGGTGACGCTGGCAGTCGGGATCGGCACCTACTTCGTTGCGTCCGGCGCGTTCCTCGGGCTGCGCTATGTGCTGCTGCCCCGCATCGACGAATTCCGTCCGCGCATCGAGCGCCTCGTGTCCGACAAGCTCCACGCGCAGCTTTCGATCGGCAAGCTTTCCCCGAACTGGTCCGGCATGCAGCCGGGCGTCGAACTCACGAACCTGACGATCCGCGGCCGTGACGGCAAGATCGCGCTGTCGGTACCGCATGCGACCGCCGCGCTGTCGTGGATGTCGCTGCTGCGACTGTCGCCCGCGCTGTCGAGCCTGATCGTCGACCAGCCCGACCTCGTCGTCGCGCGCGCGGCCGACGGTTCGCTGAGCGTCGCGGGCATCGGCGTCGCGACCACCCACGGCGGCAACGACACGTTCGGCACCTGGCTGCTGAAGCAGGAAGCGATCGTGCTGCGCGGCGGCACGCTGCGCTGGCGCGACGCGCAGCACGACGCGCCGGAGCTCGTGCTGTCGGGCATCCGGATCGCGGTGCTCAACGACGGCCGCGTACACCGGGCCGCGCTGCAGGCGCCCGCGAACGGCACACTGCTGCTCGGCCCGCTCGATTTCCGCGCGCGCTTCACGCACAAGGCGCTCGCGCCGGTCGGCAAGCCGTCCAACTGGACCGGCGACGCGTACCTGTCGACCGGCCCCGTCGATCTGCAGACGCTCGCCCGTTACCTCGACATCCCGCTCACGATCCATGCCGGCCGGATCGACAACGCGATCTGGGCGACCTTCCGCGACGGCCGGCTGCGCTCGGCGGGCGGCGACCTGCAGGGCGCCGACGTCACGCTGCGCGTGCGGCCGACGCAGCCGCGGCTCGACGTGCCGGTGGTCGGATTCGGCTGGGACATGGCGATGGACACGGGGCACGACTACACGCTGCACCTGTCGCGCTTCCACGCGGAACTCGGCCAGCCGCCGCTCGACGACGGCACGCCGCTCGCCCGCTCGCTCGCGCTGTCGACGCTGACGGCCCGCTACCGCGTGCCGACGGCGACCCAGGGGCAACTGATCAGCGTCGTCGGCGATCGCGTCGATCTCGGCATCCTCAGCGAATTCATTCGCGGCCTGCCGCTGCCTGCACGCCTGCGCAACGAACTGATCAAGATCGATCCGCGCGGGATGATGTCGAACTACCAGATCGAAGTCGAGCGCGCGAAACCCGCGCGGGCCGACCTCGCGGAAGAGGAGCGCCGCACCGGCGCCGCGCCGATCGTCCGCTATCGCTTCCTCGGCGACCTGCAAGGCCTCAGCTTCGCCGCGCAGGAGCCGCCGCCCGGCCTGTCGCCGCGCGGCCACCCGCGCGCCGGCTGGCCGGGCGTCGAAAACCTGTGGGGCCGCGTCGACGCGAGCGAGACGGGCGGCACCGCGCATTTCGACACGGTCAACGCGGCCGTCACGGTGCCCGGTGAGTTCGACGAGCCGCGCCTGACGTTCGACCGGCTGCGCGGCAACGTCAAATGGGTGATCGCGCCCGCGCCCGGCGACAAGCACGCGCGCGTCGACGTGACGCTGCCCGACCTGCTCGTGTCGAACCCCGATGCCGAAATCGCGGTGTCGGGTTCCTACACGAACCCCGGCCACGGCCGCGGCTCGCTCGACCTGCGCGCCGAGTTCGCCCGCGCGTCGGTGGCGCGCATTCCGCGCTACCTGCCGACCGGGATGTCCGAACACCTGCGCGACTATCTCGGCCACGCGCTGCAGGACGGCAAGGTCACTCAGGGCGCGTCGATCGTCGCCCGCGGCCCGCTCGAGAAATTCCCGTTCGAACACGAGCCGGACGCCGGCGTGTTCCACATCGTCGCGCCATTCACCGGCGGCCGCTTCGAGCCGACGCCGTACCCGCCGCGCAAGCTCGCGAACGGCACGCCGAGCGTCTGGCCGGCGCTCGACGGGATCGACGGCGTGTTCGAGCTCGCGCAGAACAAGCTGCGCTTCGACATCGAGCGCGCGCACTACAAGCGCGTCGCGCTGACGAAGGTCGCGGGCCGCATCGACGATCTCGGCAATCCGACCCACTCGCCGCTGATCATCGACGGCCATGCACAGGGGCCGCTCGCCGACCTGGTCGACTATGCGGACAACAGCTCGCTCGGCACGATGAGCGGCCATATCGGCCAGCGGATCGATGCGCAGGGGCCCGCGTCGCTCGCGCTCAAGATCACGATTCCGCAGCACGTCGCGCATCCGCATACGCACATCGAAGGCGCGCTCGCGTTCGGCGGCAACACGCTGTCGACCCGCGGCGTGCCGCCGCTGTCGGCACTGCGCGGCAGCGTCCGCTTCACCGAGGCCGGCGCATCGCTGCACGACCTGTCGGGACGCTTCCTCGGCGGCCCGGTGCGCGCGAGCGGCAACTTCCAGTCGCACGGCCCGTACACGGTGGACGTCGACGGCCGGCTCGCGCTCGACGCCGCACGCGGCCTGAACCTGCACGGCCCGGCGGCCGCGCTGCTCGAACACGTGGTCGGCGATGCGCCGTACAAGGTCGCCGTGCGCGGCGCGCCGGGCCGCCTGCCCGACATCAGCGCGCATTCCGACCTGACGGGCGTCGCGCTGAACTTCCCGGCACCGTTCGCGAAACAGGCCGGCACGCCGATGCCGTTCAGCTTCACGCTGCAGCCGGCGCCGCAGGCGGACGGCAAGCGCCTCGAACATGCCGACCTGACGCTCGGCCCGGTGTCCGCGACCTACCTGCTCGACGCGACGCGCGGCCAGCCGCTGCGCGCGGTGCGCGGCGCGATGGGCATCCACCGGATGCCCGACATGCCGCAGGACGGCGTGAGCGCGGCCGTCGACGTCGACGAGCTGGACGCCGACGCATGGCTCGCGCTCGCCCACACGCTGAAACCGGACACGCCGCGCGTACCGGAGCCGCAGACCGCGCCGCGCGTCGATTTCGCGAGCTTCGCGCCGAAGCGCTTCGCGTTCCACTTCGGCACGCTGAAGCTGCTCAAGCGCAACTGGGAGAACGTGATCGTCGGCGCGTCGCATGTCGACGACCTCTGGCAGGCGAACATCGCATCGAACCAGGTATCGGGCTACCTGTCGTGGGCGCCCGGCGGCGGCCACAACGGCGCAGGCGTGCTGAATGCGCGGCTCGCGAAGCTCGTGGTGCCGCAGAGTGCGCAGCACGACCTCGTCGGCCGCGCGATGAACCTGCCGACGCCGACCGACCGCCCGATGCCGTCGATCGACCTGATCGTCGACCAGGTCGTCGCGCGCGACCACGACATCGGCCGTCTCGTCGTCAACGCGCGCAACATCGACGAAGACGGCACGCCCGTGTGGCAGCTCGACAAGCTGGAACTGTCGAACCCGGCCGCGAAGCTGACCGCGACCGGCAACTGGCGCACGTCGCGCCGCGCGCTCGCCCGCGGCGCCGACGAAAACGATGCGCCGCGCCGCACCGTGTTCGACTTCAAGCTCGACATCGGCAACGCGGGCGCGCTGCTCGACCGCGTCGGCTTGCCGCGGACGCTCGCGGACGGTCACGGCTCGGTAACGGGCAAGGTCGGCTGGCGCGGCGGCCCGACCGCGCTCGACTTCCCATCGCTCGGCGGCCAGGTCGCGCTCGACCTCGAACACGGGCAAATCCTGAAAGTCGATCCGGGCGCGGCGAAACTCCTCGGCGTGCTGAGCCTGCAGAGCCTCGCGCGCTTCCTGACGCTGAATTTCCGCGACGTGGTGGGCAAGGGGCTGCCGTTCGACAAGATCACGGGCACCGGCCAGATTTCAAACGGGATCGCGCGCACCGACGACTTCTCGATGATGACGGGGCCCGCGAACGTCACCGTGCGCGGCGCGGTCGATCTCGGCACCGAGACGCAGGACCTGCATGCGCACGTCGCGCCGAAAATCAGCGCGGGCGCAGCCGCGATCGGCGCGGCCGTCATCAACCCGCTGCTCGGCATCGGCGTGCTGGCCGCGAACTACGCGCTGTCGGAAACGCTGTCGCGCGCGTTCGCGCTCGACTACGCGATCACCGGTTCGTGGGCGCACCCGCACATCGAGCGGGTGCGAGGCGATCAAGGTAAGATGGATCACGGTCCGGCCAGTGCGGTGAACCATTGAGCGCGCATCGAACCGCCCGTGGTGCCGGGCCGCACCCCATTTATGACGCAACCGATCCCGCGATGACCGACCACACCCGTTCCGCCACACCCTTCCGGGTCGCCGCGCTGCAGATGGTGAGCACGCCGGACGTCACACGCAATCTCGCCGAAGCGCGCCGCCTGATCGCGGAAGCCGCCGGCGAAGGCGCGCAGCTCGTGCTGCTGCCCGAGTATTTCTGCTTCATGGGCCATCGCGACACCGACAAGCTCGCGCTCGCCGAACCGTACCAGGACGGCCCGATCCAGCGCTTCCTCGCGGACGCCGCACGGCGCCACGGCGTCTGGGTGATCGGCGGCACGCTGCCGCTGAAGGCGCCCGAACCCGATCGCGTGCTGAACACGACGCTCGTGTTCGATCCGTCCGGCCACGAGGCCGCGCGCTACGACAAGATCCATCTGTTCAACTTCGAGAAAGGCGACGAATCGTTCGACGAGGCCCGCACGATCCGCGCGGGCGACACGGTCGTCGCGTTCGACGCGCCGTTCGGGCGGGTCGGCCTGTCGGTCTGTTACGATCTTCGCTTTCCGGAGCTGTATCGCCGGATGGGCGACTGCGCGCTGATCGTCGTCCCGTCGGCGTTTACGTATACGACAGGCCGCGCGCACTGGGAAACGCTGCTGCGCGCGCGGGCCGTCGAGAACCAGTGCTACGTGCTCGCGGCCGCGCAGGGCGGCAAGCACGAGAACGGCCGGCGCACCTGGGGCCACAGCATGCTGATCGATCCGTGGGGCGAGATCGTCGCGGTCCGCGATGTCGGTGCCAGCGTCGTGCTCGGCTCGATCGACCCGCAACGCATTGCCGACGTGCGCCAGAGCCTGCCCGCGTGGCGGCACCGCGTACTGACCTGAATTCGCCGCACCGCTTGAAACGCCGCGCGGCCAACCCATCTGCCCAGCAGCACCCGACAACTTTTTGAGAAACCCCGATATCCGCATGAACATCATCGAACCCGGCATCCGCAACCTCGCGCTGGCGAAGGACATCCTGCTCACGCCGTACGGCCTCGACGAAAGCCTGCTCACGCGCACGATCGCCGACATCTTCACGCACCGCGTCGACTACGCGGACCTGTACTTCCAGGCGACCCGCAGCGAAGCGTGGAGCCTCGAGGAAGGCATCGTCAAATCGGGCAGCTTCAGCATCGACCAGGGCGTCGGCGTGCGCGCGGTCGCGGGCGACCGCACCGCGTTCGCGTACTCGGACGACCTGTCGCCGGAAGCGATCGCGCAAGCCGCCGCGGCCACCAAGGCGATCGCGGCAGCCGGTGGCGGCCGCCAGAAGATCAAGGCCGCGACGTCGCTGAAGGGCATCTCGGGCCGCGACCTGTACCTGCCGTCCGACCCGCTCGCATCGCTCGACGCAACGGCCAAGGTCAAGCTGCTCGAGCGCATCGAGCAGATGGCGCGCGGGCGCGACCCGCGCATCACGCAGGTGATGGCCGGCCTCGCCGGCGAATACGACGTCGTGCTGGTCGCGCGCAGCGACGGCGCGCTCGCGGCCGACATCCGCCCGCTCGTGCGCGTGTCGGTCACGGTGATCGCCGAACAAAACGGCCGCCGCGAGATCGGCTCCGGCGGCGGCGGCGGCCGCTTCGACTACGGCTACTTCACCGACGAAGTCCTGTCGCGCTACGTCGACGACGCCGTACACGCGGCCCTCGTCAACCTCGACGCCCGCCCCGCACCGGCCGGCGCGATGACGGTCGTGCTCGGGCCGGGCTGGCCGGGCGTGCTGCTGCACGAGGCGATCGGCCACGGCCTCGAAGGCGATTTCAACCGCAAGGGCTCGTCGGCTTTCGCGGGCCGGATCGGCGAGCGGGTTGCTGCCAAGGGCGTGACCGTCGTCGACGACGGCACGCTGCCGAACCGCCGCGGCTCGCTGAACATCGACGACGAAGGCAACCCGACGCAGTGCACGACGCTGATCGAGGACGGCATCCTGAAGGGCTACATCCAGGACACGCTGAACGCACGCCTGATGAAGATGCCGGTCACCGGCAACGCACGGCGCGAGTCGTACGCGGCGCTGCCGATGCCGCGCATGACGAACACGTACATGCTGAACGGCGACAAGGATCCGCAGGAAATCATCGCGTCGGTGAAGAACGGCCTGTACGCGGTGAACTTCGGCGGCGGCCAGGTCGACATCACGAACGGCAAGTTCGTGTTCTCGGCGTCCGAGGCGTACATGATCGAGAACGGCAAGATCACCTACCCGGTGAAGGGCGCGACGCTGATCGGCAGCGGCCCCGAATCGCTGAAGGACGTGAGCATGATCGGCAACGACATGTCGCTCGACTCGGGTGTCGGCGTGTGCGGCAAGGAAGGCCAGAGCGTGCCGGTCGGCGTCGGCCAGCCGACCCTGCGGATCGACAGGATGACCGTCGGCGGTACGGCATAACCGCATCGCGGCGCAGACAATCCGCGCATTTTGGATAAAACGCGCGGATTGTCCGCATTTTCGACGTTTCCCGGTTGCCAGCTGTCCGACGACGCGGTATAAATTCCGAATCAACTTTTTTGACGAACCGAATCCCCGTCATGTCCGCCAAGTTTTACTTTTACTTTTTTTGGTATCTCAGACCGCTGGCGGATCGAGAGGGTTGATGGCGCGTAAAGCGCAACCGAAATTCCCGAAAAAACCGCCGGCGAACCCGGCGGTTTTTTTTCGCCCTTCGCCACCCGGTCGCCGCCGCAGCGGTCCCGCGGCCCCGACCGAAACCACTGAATCGCTTGAATTGATGAATCTGCCGCACGCCCACTGATCGAACGGCGCCCGGAACCAAGGAGAAACAGCATGCCCCCGCACAACACCGACGATGTCCGCATTCGCGAACTCAAGGAACTGACGCCGCCCGCTCACCTGATCCGCGAATTCGCGTGCTCCGAAGCCGCGTCCGAGCTGATCTACAACTCGCGCCAGTCGATGCACCGCATCCTGCACGGGATGGACGACCGGCTGATCGTCGTCGTCGGGCCGTGCTCGATCCATGACACGAAGGCGGCGATCGAATACGCGGGCCGGCTCGTGAAGGAACGCGAGCGCTTCAAGGGCGAACTGGAAATCGTGATGCGCGTGTACTTCGAGAAGCCGCGCACGACGGTCGGCTGGAAGGGGCTCATCAACGATCCGCACCTCGACAACAGCTTCAAGATCAACGAAGGGCTGCGCACCGCGCGCGAGCTGCTGCTGCAGATCAACGAAATGGGGCTGCCGGCCGCGACCGAATACCTCGACATGATCAGCCCGCAGTACATCGCCGACCTGGTCTCGTGGGGCGCGATCGGTGCGCGCACGACCGAGTCGCAGGTGCACCGCGAGCTCGCGTCGGGGCTGTCGTGCCCGGTCGGCTTCAAGAACGGCACCGACGGCAACGTGAAGATCGCGGTCGACGCGATCAAGGCCGCGTCGCAGCCGCACCATTTCCTGTCGGTGACGAAGGGCGGCCACTCGGCGATCGTGTCGACGGCCGGCAACGAGGACTGCCACGTGATCCTGCGCGGCGGCAAGACGCCGAACTACGACGCGGACAGCGTGAACGCCGCCTGCGCGGACATCGGCAAGGCGGGCCTCGCCGCGCGCCTGATGATCGACGCGAGCCACGCGAACAGCTCGAAGAAGCACGAGAACCAGATCCCCGTCTGCGCGGACATCGGCCGCCAGATCGCGGCCGGCGACGCTCGCATCGTCGGCGTGATGATCGAGTCGCACCTGGTCGAAGGCCGCCAGGACCTGAAGGAAGGCTGCGCGCTGACCTACGGCCAGAGCATCACCGACGCGTGCATCGCGTGGGACGACAGCGTGAAGGTGCTCGAGGGCCTCGCGGAATCGGTCAAGGCACGCCGCGTCGCGCGCGGCAGCGGCAACTGATCGCCCGGACCGCCGCAACGAAAAAGCCCGGCTCGCGCCGGGCTTTTTTCATGGGCCGCTGACTGCCGGTCAACACATCACTCGAGCGCGCCCGAACCGAAGATCTCGGTATTGATGCGTTCCGGCGCGACGCCGAGCGCCACCAGCGCATCGCGTTGCGCCTTCATGAACGCGACCGGGCCGCAGATGTAGTAGTCGGCGTCCGGCACCCGTGCGTATTGCTGCACGCGCTCCGGCGTGAGGCGCCCCTCGAGGTCGTAGTCGATGCCGGCGCGATCGTTCGGGCCGACCAGCTCGTACACCACCGTGCGCTTGACGTTCGCGTGTTCGTGCACCGTCTCGTTCAGCCAGTCGCGGAATGCGTGCACCGCGCCCGAACGGCATGCGTGGACGAACCGCACGTCACGTTTGCTGCCTTCGTCGACCAGCGTCGACGCCATCGACACCATCGGCGTCAGGCCGACGCCGCCGGAGATCAGCACGACCGGCGTATCGACGCCGCGCTTCAACGAGAATTCGCCCATCGGCGCGGTCACTTCGACGATCGAGCCCTCTTCGACACCGTCGTGCATCAGCGTCGACACCTTGCCGGCGGGAATCGCTTCCGGCAGGCCGGCTTCGCGCTTCACCGAGATGCGCAGCCACTTGCCGTGCGGCACATCGGACAGGCTGTACTGGCGCGGCTGGTCGACGCCCAGATCGCCGACGTAGCGCTTCACCGTGATGTACTGGCCCGGCTCGAAGGCCGGCGCCGCGCCGCCGTCGGCGGGTGTCAGGTAGAACGACGTGATCTCGTCGCTCTCGCGCACCTTGCGCGCGACCTTGAACGGGCGGAAGCCGCTCCACGCAGCGCCCGCGTACAGGTCGGCCTCGGCGCCGATCAGGATCTGCGCGAGCTGGCCGTATGCGACGCGCCACGCTTCGAGCGTTTGCGCATCGACCGCGTCGCCGAGCACTTCGACGATCGACGCGAGCAGGTTCTCGCCGACGATCGGGTAATGCTCGGGACGGATGTTCAGGCTCGCATGCTTGTGCGCGATGTGCGACACCGCCCCGCCCAACGCCCCGAGGTTGTCGATGTTCGCCGCATACGCGTAGACGGCCTTCGCGAGCGTTTCCGGCTGGCTGCCGGTCTTCTGGTGCGTCTGGTTGAACAGGTTCTTCAGTTCCGGATGACGCGCGAACATGCGCTGGTAGAAGTGCTTCGTGATCGTCGCGCCATGCACGGCAAGGACGGGGGCGGTGGCCTTCACACGGGCCATCTGGTCAGCGGTGATGTGGGTCATGTTCGTTCTCCGTTAAACATGCCCATACAATACATCTTTAAAAATACACGCTCCCTGGGCAAATTGTCGCAGTGCGCAAAAACGCGACGGCGCGTCAGCGGACGCGCCCGCGCTCCCACAGCACGTCGGCCCCGCCGCCGGCGCGGTTCAGCACGCGCGCGAGCACGAACAGCAGGTCGGACAGCCGGTTCACGTAGCGCCGCGGCGCATCATGGAGCGTGTCATGGCGCCCGAGCGCGACGATCGAGCGCTCCGCGCGGCGGCACACGGTCCGGCAGACGTGCGCGAGCGACGCCGCCCGCGAGCCGGCCGGCAGGATGAATTCCTTCAGCGGCGGCAGGGTCGCGTTGTAGTCGGCGAGCCACCGGTCGAGGCGAGCGAGGTGCGTGTCGTCGAGCACCGCATGGCCGGGGATGCACAGCTCGCCGCCGAGATCGAACAGGTCGTGCTGGATCGTGACGAGCGCCGTGCGCACGTCGTCCGGCAGCGTCTCGGCCAGCAGCACGCCGAGATTCGAATTCAGTTCGTCGACGTCGCCGATCGCGGCGATCCGCGCGTCGTCCTTGCCGATGCGCCGTCCGTCGCCGAGGCCGGTGGTGCCGTCGTCGCCCGTGCGCGTCGCGATCTTGCTCAAGCGGTTGCCCATGCGAATGTCCTCTCGTGCGCGGCCGCGATGCGGCCCGGGTGGCTGGAACGCGATTATCGCAGCCCGCGGCGGGAGGCGCAGCGGGCGTTACAGCGTAGAATGGGCCGAAAGTTTGACAAGCAGTCAGGAGACATTCGTGAATCACCCTGCCCCGCCGGCCACCACGCGCCGCCCGCTGCCCCCCGCCATGCTCGATGCGCTGCGCGCCGCCTTCGGCGAGCGCGTGTCGACCGCCGACGCGGTCCGCGCCCACCACGGCCGCGACGAATCGCCGTTCGATCCGCAACTGCCCGACGCCGTCGTGTTCGCGCACAGCACCGACGACGTATGCGAAGTCGTGTCGCTGTGCTCGCTCTACAGCGTACCGCTGATCCCGTACGGCGCCGGCTCGTCGCTCGAAGGCCACCTGCTCGCGGTGCGCGGCGGCGTGTCGCTCGACCTGTCGGAAATGAACCGTGTGCTGTCGATCAACGCCGAAGACCTGACTGTAACGGTCGAGCCGGGCATCACGCGCAAGGCGCTCAACGAAGCGCTGCGCGACACCGGCCTGTTCTTCCCGATCGACCCGGGCGCCGACGCCAGCATCGGCGGAATGACCGCGACCCGCGCATCGGGCACCAACGCCGTGCGCTACGGCACGATGCGCGAGAACGTGCTCGGCCTGACCGCGGTGCTCGCCGACGGCCGCGTGGTGAAAACCGGCTCGCGCGCCCGCAAGTCGTCGGCCGGCTACGACCTCACGCGCCTGTTCGTCGGGTCCGAAGGCACGCTCGGCGTGATCACCGAGATCACGCTGCGCCTGCACCCGTTGCCCGAAGCCGTATCGGCCGCGATCTGCACGTTCCCGACGATGGGCGACGCAGTACGCACCGTGATCGAGACGATCCAGATCGGCGTGCCGATCGCGCGCGTCGAATTCGTCGATGCGCTCGCCGTGCGCTCGATCAACCGCCATTCGAACCTGACGCTGACCGAAGCGCCGACGCTGTTCTTCGAATTCCACGGCACCGAGGCCGGCGTGAAGGAACAGGCCGAGCTCGTGCAGGCGCTCGCCGGCCAGAACAACGGCCAGGGCTTCGAATGGGCGACGCGCCCCGAGGACCGTACCCGGCTCTGGGCCGCGCGCCACAACGCGTACTTCGCGATGCTGCAGCTGAAGCCCGGCTGTCGCGCGGTGACGACCGACGTGTGCGTGCCGATCTCGCAGCTCGCCGCATGCGTCGAGGAAACCGAAGTCGACCTGCGCGCGTCGTCGCTGCCCTGCCCGATCGTCGGTCACGTCGGCGACGGCAATTTCCACGTCGCGATCCTGATCGATCCCGGCAAACCCGAGGAAATCGCCGAAGCCGAGCACATCAACGACCGGATCGTCGAGCGCGCGCTGCGCCTCGGCGGCACCTGCACGGGCGAGCACGGCGTCGGGCTGCACAAGATGCGTTTCCTGCCGAAGGAGCACGGCGACAACGCGATCGACACGATGCGCGCGATCAAGCTCGCGCTCGATCCGCGCAACCTGATGAATCCGGGCAAGATTTTCACGTGCTGACACGGCGGCGCACCATCGCGCCGCCTGCTGCAGGAGACCTCATGAACGCTCCCGTCGAACTGTCGAGCGCGGCCCGCGCGCAGCGCCAGCGCGAAGTGGTGCAGGCGCTGATGGCCGTGCTGCCGACGCACTGCCTGCTGTACCGCGACGAAGACACGGCGCCGTACGAATGCGATGGCCTGTCCGCGTACCGCCGCCTGCCGCTCGCGGTCGCGCTGCCGGAAACCGAATCGCAGGTGCAGCGGATCGTGCAGATCTGCCGCCGCATGGAAGTGCCGATCGTGCCGCGCGGCGCAGGCACGAGCCTGTCGGGCGGCGCGCTGCCGATCGCACTCGGCGTCGTGCTGTCGCTCGCGCGCTTCACGCGCATCGTCGAAGTCGATCCGTACGCGCGCACGGCGACCGTGCAACCCGGCGTGCGCAACCTCGCGATCTCGGAAGCCGCCGCGCCGTACGGCCTGTATTACGCGCCCGATCCTTCATCGCAGATCGCGTGCACGATCGGCGGCAACGTCGCGGAAAATTCCGGCGGCGTCCATTGCCTGAAATACGGACTGACCGTACACAACGTGATGCGTGTGCGCGCGGTGACGATCGACGGCGAGGTCGTCGAATTCGGCTCGCTCGCGCTCGACATGCCCGGCCTCGACCTGCTCGCCGTGATGATCGGCAGCGAAGGGATGTTCGCGATCGTCACCGAAGTGACGGTGCGGCTGATCCCGAAGCCGCAGACCGCGCAGCTCGTGATGGCGAGCTTTGACGACGTCGTCAAGGGCGGCGAGGCCGTCGCGGCGATCATCGCGTCGGGCATCATCCCCGCTGGGCTCGAGATGATGGACAAGCCGGCCACACAGGCCGTCGAGGCGTTCACGCACGCGGGCTACGACCTCGATGCGAAGGCGATCCTGCTGTGCGAATCGGACGGCACGCCGGAAGAAGTCGCCGAGGAGATCGTGCGGATGACGGCCGTGCTGCGCGAACACGGCGCGACGCGCATCCAGGTGTCGCGCAACGAACAGGAGCGGCTGCGCTACTGGTCGGGCCGCAAGAACGCGTTCCCGGCAGCCGGCCGCATTTCCGCGGATTACTACTGCATGGACGGCACCGTGCCGCGCCGCGCGATCGGTCCGCTGCTCGCGCGCATCGAACAACTCGAGACGCGCTACGGGTTACGCTGCATCAACGTGTTCCATGCGGGCGACGGCAACATGCATCCGCTGATCCTGTACAACGCGAACGATCCGGACGAGCTGCACCGTGCCGAGCAGTTCGGCGCGGAAATCCTCGAATGCTGCGTGGAATTCGGCGGCAGCGTGACGGGCGAACACGGTGTCGGCATCGAGAAGCTCAATTCGATGTGCGTACAGTTCTCGCCGCAGGAGCGCGATGCATTCTTCGCGGTCAAGCGCGCATTCGATCCGGCCGGGCTGCTGAATCCGGACAAGGGGATCCCGACCCGCGCGCGCTGCGCCGAATACGGCCGCCAGCACGTGCGCGGCGGGCTGCTGCCGCACCCCGACCTGCCGCGCTTCTGAGCGTCGCGCGGGGGCCGCGGCCCCCGCGCGCGTCCGCACGGGCATGCGGTATGCAATACGGGGCTTAGGGATAGTCGCGATGTGGAATCGCGCCACCCCGGTACAATCGACCGAACAACAAGTCGAGGCAGCAACAGAACATGGAAGAGGACGACATCGTCGCCGGATGGGCCGAGCGCATCCGCGCGGCCAGTGCCGATGGCCGGCCGCTGCGGATTCGCGGCGGCGGCACCAAGGACTGGTACGGCCAGGCGCTCGAAGGCGAAATTCTCGACACGCGCGCGTTTCAGGGCGTCGTGTCGTACGACCCGGCCGAACTCGTCGTCACGGTCCGCGCGGGCACGCCGCTCGCGCAGCTTGAAACCGTCCTCGCCGAGTGCGGCCAGATGCTGCCGTTCGAGCCGCCGCATTTCGGCCGCGCGGCCACGGTCGGCGGCTGCGTCGCGGCCGGCCTCGCGGGCCCGCGCCGCGCCACCTGCGGCGCCCCGCGCGATTTCGTGCTCGGCGTCGCGCTGATGAACGGCCGCGGCGAGCTGCTGCGGTTCGGCGGGCAGGTCGTGAAGAACGTCGCCGGCTACGACGTGTCGCGGCTGATGGCCGGCGCGCTCGGCACGCTCGGGCTGATGCTCGACCTGTCGATCAAGGTGCTGCCGATGCCCGTCGCCGAGGTCACGCTGAAGTTCGAGATGACCGCGACCGACGCGGTGCGCAAGCTCAACGAATGGGGCGGCCATCCGTTGCCCGTCAGCGCCAGCGCCTGGCGCAACGGCACGCTCGTGCTGCGCCTGTCGGGCGCCGAAGCGGCCGTGAAATCCGCGAAGACGCTGCTCGGCGGCGAAGTCGTCGACGCGGTCGAAGCCGAGCGCTTCTGGGCCGGCCTGCGCGAGCATACCGACCCGTTCTTCAACGGCATCCCGCCTGGCTACGCGCTGTGGCGCCTCGCATTGCCGTCGATCATCGAACCGATGCACCTGCCCGGCACCCAGCTGATGGAATGGGGCGGCGCGCAGCGCTGGTGGATCACCGACGCCGATGCGCAGACCGTGCGCATGAGCGCGAAGCAGGCTGGCGGCCACGCGACGCTGTTCCGCGCGGGCGACGCGTACGACCGCAGCGCGGGCGTGTTCACGCCGCTCCCCGCCCCGATGATGAAAATCCACCGCGGGCTGAAGGCCGCGTTCGATCCCGCGCGCATCTTCAACCGCGGCCGGCTCTACCCTGATCTCTGAGGGATCGATGCAAACGAACCTCGCCGATTTCATCCGCAACACGCCCGACGGCGACGAGGCCGACGCGATCCTGCGCAAGTGCGTGCACTGCGGGTTCTGCACCGCGACCTGCCCGACCTACCAGCTCCTCGGCGACGAACTCGACGGCCCGCGCGGCCGCATCTACCTGATCAAGCAGATGGTCGAAGGGGCGCCCGTCACGCGCAGCACGCAGCAGCACCTCGACCGCTGCCTCACGTGCCGCAGCTGCGAGACGACCTGCCCGTCCGGCGTCCAGTACGGCCGGCTCGTCGAGATCGGCCGCAAGCACGTCGAAGCACAGGTGCAGCGCCCCGTGCAGCAACGCCTGATGCGCCGCGTGCTCGCGAGCCTCGTGCCGAACGCCGCGCTGTTCTCGCCGGTGATGCGGCTCGGCCAGCACGTGCGGCCGCTGTTGCCGAAGCGGCTGCGCGACAAGGTGCCGCCGCGCACGCGGCTGCTCGAATGGCCGCACCGCACGCATACGCGCAAGATGCTGATGCTCGGCGGCTGCGTGCAGCCGTCGATGCTGCCCAACATCAACATCGCGACCGCGCGCGTGCTCGACGCGCTCGGCATCGAGACGGTCGTCGCGCCCGACGCGGGCTGCTGCGGCGCGATCCGCCTGCACCTGAACTATCACGACGAAGCGCTCGACGACGCGCGCCGCAACATCGACGCGTGGTGGCCGCACGTCGAACAGGGCGCCGAGGCAATCGTGATGAATGCGTCGGGCTGCGGCGCGACGGTGCTCGAATATGCACATCTGCTGCGCGACGATCCGGCCTACGCGGAAAAGGCGCAGCGCATCGTGTCGCTGACGCGCGACATCTCCGACGTGCTGCTCGCGTTCGAGGCGGAACTCGCGACGCTCGCGCGGCGTCGCGCGATTCATACGGTCGCGTACCACCCGCCGTGCACGCTGCAGCACGGCCAGCAGTCGCGCGGCAAGGTCGAACGGCTGCTCGAGACGCTCGGCATCGACGTGCGGCTGCCGGCCGACAGCCATCTGTGCTGCGGCTCGGCCGGCACCTATTCGCTGACGCAGCCGTCGCTGTCGTACCGGTTGCGCAAGCAGAAGCTGCTGAAGCTGCAGGCCCTCGAACCGCAGATGATCGTGTCCGGCAACATCGGCTGCATCGCACACCTGCAGAGCGGCACGCAGATTCCGGTCGCCCACTGGGTCCAGCTGGTCGAGCATTTGCTGTACGGCTGAGCCCTGCTCCCGCCAATGACGGGCGTGTGCGCGGCGTCCGTATAATGAGCGGATCGATGCGCCGCGTGTCGCGGCGCATCGGCTTCATGCCCGCTTCCTTGCCCGCTTCCGTGCCTGCTTTCGTGCCCGTCATGTCCGATCTTGCCGCCCGTCTCGACTCCGTTCATCGCCGCATTGCCGACGCCGCCCGCGCGGCCGGCCGCGATCCCGCCACCATCTCGCTGCTCGCCGTGTCGAAGACGTTCCCCGCCGACGACGTGCGCGCCGCGCATGAAGCCGGACAACGCGCGTTCGGTGAAAACTACGTGCAGGAATCGATCGACAAGATCGACGCGCTCGCCGACCTGCGCGCAAGCCTCGAATGGCATTTCATCGGGCCGCTGCAATCGAACAAGACGCGCCCCGTCGCCGAGCGCTTCGACTGGGTCCATTCGGTCGACCGGCTGAAGATCGCGCAGCGCCTGTCGGAACAGCGCCCCGCCCACCTGCCGCCGCTCAACGTGTGCGTGCAGGTGAACATCAGCGGCGAGGCGTCGAAGAGCGGCGTCGCGCCGGCCGACGTGGCCGAGGTCGCGCGCGCGGTTGCCGCGCTGCCGTCGCTGCGGCTGCGCGGCCTGATGGCGATTCCCGAACCGGCCGGCGATACCGATGCACAACGCGTGCCGCATCGTGCGCTGCGCGCGCTGTTCGACACGTTGCGCGCCGGCGGCCTGCCGCTCGACACGCTGTCGATGGGCATGTCCGCCGATCTCGACGCGGCCGTGCTCGAAGGCGCGACGATCGTGCGCGTCGGCACCGCGATCTTCGGCGCGCGCGATTATTCGCACTGAGCGCCGCGCCATTTCCGCCTTTCCGTTCACTCACCTGCTCATTCGGACATCATGAAAATCGCATTCATCGGCGGCGGCAACATGGCCGCGGCCCTGATCGGCGGCCTGATCAAGCGCGGCGTCGCCGCTGACGGCCTGTATGCCATCGACGTCAACGAAGACGTCCGCGCGCGCGCCGCGCAGCAATTCGGCGTGCGCACCGGCGCGGCCACCGACGCGACGCTCGCCGGGTACGACGCGATCGTGCTCGCGGTGAAGCCGCAGGTGCTGAAGGACGTCGCACAGGCGCTCGCGCCGCACCTGACGTCGCAGCTCGTGATCAGCATCGCGGCGGGCATCCGCGGCACGGATCTCGCGCGCTGGCTCGGCGACTACGCGCGCGTCGTGCGCACGATGCCGAACACGCCTGCGCTGGTCGGCATGGGCGTGACGGGCCTCGCCGCGCTGCCGGGCGTCGACGCGGCGGGCCGCGAACTCGCATCGAACGTGCTCGGCGCGGTCGGCGAGATCGTGTGGTTCGACGACGAATCGCAGCTCGACGCCGTCACGGCCATTTCGGGCAGCGGCCCCGCGTACGTGTTCTATTTCATCGAAGCGCTGCAGGAAGCCGCGCGCCGCCTCGGCATGAACGACGAGCAAGGTCGCGCGCTCGCGGTCGCGACGTTCACGGGCGCCGCGCAACTGGCCGCGCAATCGGGCGAGCCGGCGAGCGTGCTGCGCGAGCGCGTGACGTCGAAGGGTGGCACGACGGCCGCTGCGCTCGCGGCGTTCGACGCGCAAGGCGTGAAGGAAGCGATCGTGCGCGGCGCGCTCGCGGCCGAAGCGCGTGCGAAGGAAATGGGCGACGAACTCGGCCGCGCGTAAGCACGGTCGCGCCCGCCGGGTCTCCGGCACGCGACGTAAAAAAAGCGGCCATCAGGCCGCTTTTTTATTGGCAGCGCGCGCCGGGCGCGCGGCTTCGTTCAGTTACCCGCCAGCAGGTAATGCGCGGCGATCCCCGCGAACAGCACGCCGCCGAGCCAGTTGTTGTGCCGGAACGCCGCGAAGCACGGCATCCGCTCACGGTCCTTGATCAGCGTGTAGTGATACAGCGCGCAGCCGGCCGCGGCGGCCCAGCCGGCCCAGTACACGAGACCGAAGCCGAGCGTCACGCCGACCCACACGTAGATACCGAGCGTCACCGCGTAACACGCCATCACGGCCGCGACGTCGAAGCGGCCGAACGTCAGCGCGGACGTACGGATGCCGATCTTGATGTCGTCGTCGCGATCGACCATTGCGTACTCGGTGTCGTACGCGACCGACCAGAAGATGTTCGCGATCAGCATGATCCACGCGATCACCGGTACCGTGTCCTGCACGGCCGCGAACGCCATCGGGATCCCGAAGCCGAACGCGATGCCGAGATACGCCTGCGGAATCGCGAAGAAGCGCTTCATGAACGGATACGAGCCCGCGACGAACAGCGCGACGACGGACAGCTCCTTCGTCAGCGTGTTCAGCGGCAGGATCAGCAGGAATGCGATGAACGACAGCCCGACCGCGATCGCGACGGCCTCCCATGCGCGGATCTTGCCCGACGTCAGCGGCCGGTCGGCCGTGCGCTTCACGTGACGGTCGAAATCGCGGTCGGCGTAGTCGTTCATCGCGCAGCCGGCCGAGCGCATCAGCAGCGTGCCGAGCGTGAAGATCACGAGCAGCGGCCAGCGCGGGTGGCCGTCCGACGCGATCCACAGCGCGTTGAGCGTCGGCCACAGCAGCAGCAGGCTGCCGATCGGCTTGTCCATCCGGACGAGCCGCAGATACAGGGGAAAGCGGGCAAGCATGGCGAAGCACCGGGAAGATAACCCCGGCATTTTAGAGCCGAGCGGCGCTTCGCGTCATGTCGGGGCAGCCCGCAGCCGGCTGCCGGCGGGCGGGCATACGCCGCCCGGGCCCGCTGCAGGCGGCTGTGCCGTCGTGCGCATCAATCAAGGGACAGGTTCGACATCTCGGCGGGTCGGACCGAAAGGCAGCCGTTCGCGGCCGTGCCGTGCTTACGCGAGCAGCGACAGCAGCCTCCACGCGGTCTTTTCATGCGTCTGCAGGCGCTGCGTCAGCAGGTCAGCGCTCGGCTCGTCGCTCGCCGCGTCGGCGATCGGGACGCTGTCGCGTGCGGTGCGCACGACCGTCTCGTGCCCTTCGACGAGCTGGCGGATCATCTCCTCGGCGGCCGGCATGCCCTTCGCTTGCGGCACCGACGACAGTTTCGCGAAATCGGCGAACGTGCCCGGCGCAACGACGCCGAGCGTGCGAATGCGCTCGGCGACCGAATCGACCGCGAGCCGCAGTGCGTTGTACTGCGCCTCGAACATCAGGTGCAGCGTGTTGAACATCGGGCCCGTGACGTTCCAGTGGAAATTGTGGGTCCTCAGGTACAGCGAGAACGTATCGGCGAGCAGCCGCGACAGGCCGTCCGGGATCTTCTTGCGGCCCTTGTCGCCGATGCCGATGTTGATCGGCGCGGCACGAGTCATTCCCGGCATGTTCCGGACTCCTGATTCAATGACCCAGGGCAATGAAAGCGAATCGGGCTACCTGCTGTCGATGCCGCGCCGCGCTCAGGCGGCCGCGATCGCGTGCAGCGCTTGTGACACCAGTTCGGCCACACCGCCGATGACAATCGCGAATCCGACGACGTACCGCGCGATCTCGGCCGGCGCCCGCACCTTCGGCGCCGCCAGTGCGGCGCGCATGTTCAATATCATTTGCGACATGATCGTCACTCCTTCAACGAAATCCGTGATCCAGTAGAAACGGCCGGTCGGACGACCGGCCGTTTCCCGTTACTGCCTCACCGTGCTACTGCACGGCGGCGTTCATGCGAGGTCGAAGCGGTCGAGGTTCATCACCTTGTTCCAGGCCGCGACGAAGTCGCGTGCGAACTTCTCTTTCGCATCCGCGCTGCCGTACACCTCGGCCAGCGCACGCAGTTGCGCATGCGAGCCGAAGATCAGGTCGACACGCGTACCCGTCCACTTGACCTTGCCCGTCGCGCGATCGCGCCCTTCGAACACGTCGTTCGCGGCCGACGCCGGCTTCCATTCCGTGCTCATGTCGAGCAGGTTCACGAAGAAGTCGTTCGTCAGCGCTTCCGGACGATCGGTGAACACGCCGTGCTTCGCGTCGCCCGCATTCGCGCCGAGCACGCGCAGACCGCCGACGAGCACCGTCATCTCCGGCGCGCTCAGCGTCAGCAGCTGGGCCTTGTCGACCAGCAGCGCCTCCGCCGGCGTCTTGTACGCGTGCTTCAGGAAGTTGCGGAAACCGTCGGCGAGCGGCTCGAGCACGGCCATTGCCTCGACGTCGGTCTCTTCCTGCGTTGCATCCGCGCGGCCCGGTGCGAACGGAACCGTCACCGCCACACCCGCGTTCTTCGCCGCCTGCTCGACGCCGGCCGCGCCGGCCAGCACGATCAGGTCGGCAAGCGACACCTTCTTGCCGCCCGTCTGCGCGTCGTTGAACGCCTTCTGCACGCCTTCGAGCGTCGCGAGCACCTTCGCGAGTTCAGCCGGACGGTTCACTTCCCAGTCCTTCTGCGGGGCGAGGCGAATGCGCGCACCGTTCGCGCCGCCGCGCTTGTCCGAACCGCGGAACGTCGCTGCCGACGCCCAGGCGGTCGACACGAGCTGCGACACCGACAGGCCCGCGGCCAGCACCTTCGCCTTCAGCGCCGCGGCGTCCGCGTCGTCGATCAGCTTGTGATCGACGGCCGGGATCGGGTCTTGCCACAGCAGGTGTTCCGCCGGCACTTCCGTACCGAGATAGCGGGCACGCGGCCCCATGTCGCGGTGCGTGAGCTTGAACCACGCGCGTGCGAACGCGTCGGCGAACTCGGCCGGATTCTCGTAGAAGCGGCGCGAGATCTTTTCGTAGGCCGGGTCGAAGCGCAGCGACAGGTCGGTCGTCAGCATCGTCGGGCGATGCTTCTTCGACGCGTCGAACGCATCCGGGATCACGTCGCCGGCGTCCTTCGCGACCCACTGGTGCGCGCCGGCCGGGCTCTTCGTCAGCTCCCACTCATAGCTGAACAGGTGCTTGAAGAAGTCGTTGCTCCACTGCGTCGGCGTCGACGTCCACGTGACTTCGAGGCCGCTCGTGATCGCATCCTTGCCCTTGCCCGTACCGAACGTGCTCTTCCAGCCGAGGCCCTGCTCTTCCAGGCCCGCGGCTTCCGGCTCGGCGCCGACGTTCGACGCCGGACCGGCGCCGTGCGTCTTGCCGAACGTGTGGCCGCCCGCGATCAGCGCAACCGTCTCTTCGTCGTTCATCGCCATCCGCGCGAACGTCTCGCGGATGTCGTGCGCGGCAGCGACCGGGTCGGGGTTGCCGTCCGGGCCTTCCGGGTTCACGTAGATGAGGCCCATCTGCACCGCGGCGAGCGGGCTTTCGAGGTCACGCTTGCCCGAGTAGCGGCTGTTCGGGCCGCCGCTCAGTTCCAGCCAGATCTTTTCCGAACCCCAGTACACGTCGTCCGGCTCCCACGTGTCGACGCGGCCGCCGGCGTAGCCGAAGGTCTTGAAGCCCATCGATTCGAGTGCGACGTTGCCGGTCAGGATCAGCAGGTCGGCCCACGAGATGTTGCGGCCGTACTTCTGCTTGATCGGCCACAGCAGCCGGCGTGCCTTGTCGAGGCTCACGTTGTCCGGCCAGCTGTTGAGCGGCGCGAAGCGCTGCTGCCCGCCGCCCGCGCCGCCGCGGCCGTCGGCCGTGCGGTAGGTGCCGGCGCTATGCCATGCCATCCGGATGAACAGGCCGCCGTAATGGCCGAAGTCGGCCGGCCACCAGTCCTGCGACGTCGTCATCAGCGCGTGCAGGTCCTGCTTCACCGCCGCGAGGTCCAGCTTCTTGAACGCCTCTGCGTAGTCGAAATCCTTGTCCATCGGATCGGACAGCGCCGAATGCCGATGCAGGATGTTCAGGTTCAGCTGATTCGGCCACCAGTCCTTGTTCGTCGTGCCGCTGCCTGCGGTGTGGTTGAACGGGCACTTCGTTTCGTTCGACATGCGTTTTCTCCTTGGCTTGCTCGTATGCCTCCACCGGTTCGCTCCGGCGGCATGCCGGGCGCGGTTCGTGGAGTGTCATTGCAGGGATGGGAAACAGAACAGGTAGATCCTCCTGTCGTACTACGGGATGTCGTGCGCGGCGTTCGGCACGCGTTCCCGCTGCGACGCGCCGCAGGCGGGGCGCTCGGGGAAGCGGCTGCCGGCCGTCGTCGTGCCGGCGATGCGTGGGGTGTTCCAGCTTTCGGACATGCAATGCTCCCTCATGGCGTGACGGCAGGGAAATCGGGGGCACACAGAACCGGCGCGCGGCGGCACTCATCCGCCATACACACGGTCCGCCAGGTACGCGAACGCAATCGGGCGCAGGCTGCGAACCGCGGCCCTGGCGCGATGTACGACCGCATTGCGCGACGGGATGTTCCGCTGCGCGTGCTGCAATACCGACCGCATCATGACATCCTCCTTTGACGCTTGCATCCAACGTGCGGATCGCGCGTCGGCGTGTCGCCAATCTCTGTAATGAATTCTATTTACATCTATCGATTATTTGAAATTGATAAATTTCATCTATGCAATAGCGAAAAATAAACGGGGTCGCAGGACCCCGTTCATCATGCTGCCACGCACGCATGGCGGGTGCGTCAGTTCATCGTGGCCGGCATGTCGAGCTTCGCGACGCCCGGCAGCTCGCACGCGGAAATCGCGTCGCTGATCGCGTCGATCGCAGGCATCCGCGTGAAGCTCTTGCGCCACACGAGCACCACGCGGCGGTCGGGCACCGGTTCGTTGAACGGCACGTACGACAGCAGCTCGGCATCGGGGCCGTTCGCGCGCGGGCCGACCTCGGTGACCGACATCCGCGGCAGCACGGTGATGCCGACACCGCTCGCGACCATGTGGCGAATGGTTTCGAGCGACGAGCCCTCGAAGGTCTTCTGGATGCCGTCGGCCGTCTGCGAGAAGCGCATCAGCTCCGGGCACACGCCGAGCACGTGATCGCGGAAGCAGTGACCGTTGCCGAGCAGCAGCATGGTTTCCTGCTTCAGGTCCTCGGCGTCGATTTCCTCGCGCTTCTCCCACGGATGGCCGGCCGGCAGCGCGACGACGAACGGCTCGTCGTACAGCGGCCGCACCATCAGGCCGGTTTCCGGGAACGGCAGCGCCATGATCGCGGCGTCGATCTCGCCCTGCTTCAGCAGTTCGAGCAGCTTCAGCGTGTAGTTCTCCTGCAGCATCAGCGGCATCTGCGGGACACGCTGGATCATTTGCTTGACAAGCGTCGGCAGCAGGTACGGCCCGATCGTGTAGATCACGCCGAGGCGGAACGGGCCGACCAGCGGATCCTTGCCCTGCTTCGCGATCTCCTTGATCGCGAAGGTCTGCTCGAGCACGCGCTGCGCCTGCGTGACGATCTGGTCGCCGATCGGCGTCACGCTCACTTCGCTCGCGCCACGCTCGAAAATCTGCACGTTGAGCTCGTCTTCGAGCTTCTTGATCGCCACCGACAGCGTCGGCTGGCTCACGAAGCAGGCTTCGGCCGCACGGCCGAAATGCCGTTCGCGTGCGACCGCGACGATGTATTTCAATTCAGTCAGCGTCATTGTGGGTCAATCAGAGATATACAGGCGATAGGTTTAATTTATACACCCTCTGGCACCGGTTCGCCAAGTTTCTCTGCATCGCGATGCGTCGATGGGTGGCATTTTGATCCGGCCCCAAGCCGGTAAATCAGGCCTTCAGGTACTGCTCCCGCGCGCCGAGCCAGCGTGCGAGATGCTGCGTGACGACCTCGGGATACGCGGCAATCAGCCGCGTCGCGGCGTCGCGGGCCGGGTCGATCAGCCAGCCGTCGGTCTCGAGGTTCGCGAAGCGCAGCATCGCCGCGCCCGACTGGCGTGCGCCGAGGAATTCGCCGGGGCCGCGGATTTCGAGGTCGCGCCGCGCGATTTCGAAACCGTCGGTCGTCTCGCGCATCGTCTTCAGCCGCTCGCGGCCGGTCAGCGACAGCGGCCCCGTGTACAGCAGCACGCACACCGACGCCGCGGTGCCGCGCCCGACGCGGCCGCGCAGCTGATGCAACTGCGCGAGGCCGAAACGCTCCGCATGCTCGATCACCATCAGCGACGCGTTCGGCACGTCGACGCCGACTTCGATCACGGTCGTCGCGACCAGCAGCTGCACGTCGTTGCGCGTGAACGCCTCCATCACGGCCGCCTTGTCGGTCGTCGACAGCCGGCCATGCACGAGCCCGACCTTCAGCTCGGGGAGTGCGGCGACCAGCGTCTCGTAGGTCTCGACGGCCGTCTGCAACTGCAAGGTCTCGCTCTCCTCGATCAGCGGGCACACCCAGTACACCTGACGCCCGGTCAGCGCGGCCTCGCGCACGCGGGCGATCACCTCCTCGCGCCGCGCATCGCCGACGAGGCGCGTCAGCACGGGCGTGCGGCCCGGCGGCAGCTCGTCGATCGTCGAGACCTCGAGATCCGCGTAATACGTCATCGCGAGCGTGCGCGGGATCGGCGTGGCCGACATCATCAGCTGGTGTGGCTGGAAGTCGCGCGCGCCGTTGGCCGCGTTCGCGGCCTTCGCGCGCAGCGCGAGACGCTGCTCGACGCCGAATCGGTGCTGTTCGTCGACGATCACGAGGCCGAGCCGCGCGAATTCGACCGTATCCTGGATGATCGCGTGCGTGCCGATCACGAGTTGCGCGGTGCCGAGCGCCGCCGCCTCGATCGCCGCGCGCTTCTCCTTCGCCTTCAGGCTGCCCGCGAGCCACGCGACCGTGACGCCGAGCGGCTCGAGCCACGCGCGCAGCTTGCGCGCGTGCTGTTCCGCGAGGATTTCGGTGGGCGCCATCAGCGCGGCCTGGTAGCCGGCGTCGATCGCCTGCGTGGCCGCCAGTGCCGCGACGACCGTCTTGCCGCTACCGACGTCGCCCTGCAGCAGGCGCTGCATCGGATGGGCGAGCGTGAGGTCGTGCGCGATCTCGTCGACGACGCGCGCCTGCGCGCCCGTCAGCGTGAACGGCAGCGCCGCATAGAGCCGCGTCGTCAGCGCCTCGGCATCGCTCGCGGTGCGGCGCGGCATCGCGGGCGCGGCGCGCGTGCGGCGCTCCTCGTGCGCCCGCTTGAGCGACAGCTGCTGCGCGAGCAGCTCCTCGAACTTGATGCGCGTCCACGCCGGATGCGAGCCGTCCATCAGCGCGGCTTCGTCGGAATCGACGCGCGGGTGGTGCAGGATGCGTACCGCCTGCTCGAGCGTCGGCACGTCGAGCGGCCGCAGGTAGTCGCGCTCGATCTCCGGCGGCAACAGCTCCGGCAGCGGCGTGCGCTCGACCGCGTTCTCGATCGCCTTGCGCAGATACGCCTGCGACACGCCGGCCGTGCTCGGGTAGACGGGCGTGAGCACCTGCGGCAGCGGCGCATCGGCTTCGACGACACGCACGGCCGGATGCACCATCTCCATCCCGAAGAAGCCGCCGCGCACGTCGCCGCGCACCCGCAGCCGCTGGCCGACGGCCATCTGCTTGACCTGCGACCCGTAGAAATTCAGGAAGCGCAGCACGAGATGCTCGCCGTCGTCGTCCTGGATCTTCACGACGAGCTGGCGGCGCGGCCGGAACGCGACCTCGTTGTCGAACACCACGCCTTCGGCCTGCGCGATGCCGCCCGGCAGCAGCTCGCCGATCGGCGTGAGCGTGGTTTCGTCCTCGTAGCGCATCGGCAGATGCAGCACGAGATCGATCGAACGCGTGAGGCCGAGCTTCGCGAGCTTGTCGACGGTCTTCACCGGCTTGTCGGCGGCCGCCTTCTTCTTGCGTTTCGCGCCCGCCGCGCCCGCATCGTCGCCCGCCGCGGCGCCTTCGGCATCGGGCGCGGCGGCGGCCGGCTGCGCGAGCCGCCCGTCGGCGCCGCGCTTCGGGCCGGCACGGCGCGCACCGGTGCCCGACGCGGGCGGTGCGGACGATGCGGTATCGTCCGCGTCGAACGGATCGGCGGAATCGGCTACGGCGGCGGGGGAACGGCGTGGTGACACAGGCATCGGATCGTCTGGGTGCTTCGCAAGGCAAGTACAATAGCGGCTTTCACGTCGTCCGAACGAACGACGCCGGCCAGGCCGCGCATCCCGCCATCATAGCGGCTCGCGCGCCCCAATTACGCGTTTCCGCCCTGCCGGCGACGCCCGCCGGCCGCTTCGAACCAGCCCGCATGTTCACGCTTTCCGATTTCGATTTCAATCTGCCGCCCGAGCTGATTGCACAAACCGCGCTGCCCGATCGCACCGCGAGCCGCCTGCTCGAGGTCGACCGCGGCGTCGAGCCCGCACGCCTCGTCGACCGTCATTTCACCGAGCTGCCGTCGTGCATCGCGCCCGGCGACCTGCTCGTCTTCAACGATACCAAGGTGCTGAAGGCGCGCTTCTTCGGCCAGAAGGCCAGCGGCGGCAAGATCGAGGTGCTGATCGAGCGCGTGACGGGCACGCACACGGCGCTCGCGCAAATCCGCGCGAGCAAGTCGCCGGGCGCCGGCACGACGCTGCGCCTCGCCGACGCATTCGACGTGACGGTCGGCGAGCGCGTCGAGCCGTTCTTCACGCTGCACTTCCCGGCGCCGTGCCTCGACCTGATCGAGCAGTTCGGCCGCCTGCCGCTGCCGCCGTATATCGAGCACGATCCCGACGCGACCGACGAAACGCGCTACCAGACCGTCTATGCGAGCAACCCGGGCGCGGTCGCCGCACCGACGGCCGGGCTGCACTTCGACCAGCCGCTGCTCGACCGGCTCGACGCGATGGGCGTCGAGCGCGCGACGCTGACGCTGCACGTCGGCGCCGGCACGTTCCAACCGGTGCGCGTCGACAACATCGCCGAGCACAAGATGCACAGCGAGTGGTACGACCTGCCACAGTCGCTGGTCGACCGGATCGCCGCAACCCGCGCACGCGGCGGCAACGTGATCGCGGTCGGCACGACGTCGATGCGCGCGCTCGAAGCCGCCGCGCGCTCGGCCGACGAAGCGGGCCGCCCGCTTGCGGCGACGCAGGCCGAGACCGACATCTTCATCACGCCCGGCTACCGGTTCCGCGTGGTCGACCGGCTCGTCACGAACTTCCACCTGCCGAAGTCGACGCTGCTGATGCTGGTGTCCGCGTTCGCGGGCGTCGAGACGATCCGCGCCGCCTACCGGCACGCGATCGACGAACGCTACCGTTTCTTCAGCTACGGCGACGCGATGCTGCTCACGCGGCGCGACACGCCGGAGGCGCCGCACGCGTAAGCGTCGCGCCGCCGCGCACCCGTTTTTTTCACCGCCGCCGGATACCCGGCGGCGTTTCCAACATGCGCCGAACTGTTCTTCGGTAGCAAGGAGAATGACGCGATGACCGAAGGTTCATCCCACGATACGCACGCGCCCGTGCAAGACCGCCCGGCGGGCGGGCTCGAATTCGAACTGCTGACGACCGACGGCCACGCGCGCCGCGGCCGCGTGAAGCTCAACCACGGCGTGGTCGAGACGCCGATCTTCATGCCGGTCGGCACGTACGGCACCGTGAAGGCGATCCAGCCGCGCGAGCTGCACGAGATCAAGGCCCAGATCATCCTCGGCAACACGTTCCACCTGTGGCTGCGCCCGGGCCTCGACACGATCGACGCGCACGGCGGCCTGCACGGCTTCATGGGCTGGAACAAGCCGATCCTGACCGACTCGGGCGGCTTCCAGGTGTTCTCGCTCGGCGATCTGCGCAAGATCACCGAGGACGGCGTCACGTTCGCGTCGCCGATCAACGGCGACAAGCTGTTCCTGTCGCCGGAAGTGTCGATGCAGATCCAGAAGGTGCTGAACTCCGACGTCGTGATGCAGTTCGACGAGTGCACGCCGTACGCGACCAACGGCGTGCCGACCACGCACAAGGAAGCGGCCGACTCGATGCGCATGTCGCTGCGCTGGGCGAAGCGCTCGCTCGACGAGTTCGACCGGCTCGGCAACCCGAACGCGCTGTTCGGGATCGTCCAGGGCGGGATGTTCGAGGACCTGCGCGACGAATCGCTCGCGGGCCTCGCGGAACTCGGCTTCCACGGCCTCGCGATCGGCGGGCTGTCGGTCGGCGAGCCGAAGGAAGACATGATGCGCGTGCTGCGGCACGTGGGCCCGAAGCTGCCGGCCAACAAGCCGCACTACCTGATGGGCGTCGGCACGCCGGAGGACCTGGTCGAGGGCGTCGCGAACGGCGTCGACATGTTCGACTGCGTGATGCCGACCCGCAACGCGCGCAACGGCTGGCTGTTCACGCGCTTCGGCGACGTGAAGATCCGCAACGCGACGCACAAGAACTCGCTGAAGCCGCTCGACGCGAGCTGCACGTGCTACACGTGCCAGAACTTCTCGCGCGGCTACCTGCATCACCTGCACCGCGTCGGCGAAATCCTCGGCGCGCAGCTCAACACGATCCACAACCTGCATTACTACCTGCAGCTGATGAGCGAGATCCGCGAGGCGATCGAAACGCACACGTTCGACGCGTTCCGCCAGCGCTTCGCGGAGGATCGTGCAAGAGGGGTCGACTGACCGGCCGGCGGGCCGCACCGCGCCCGGTCACATAGGCCGTGTACAAATTGACGCGTTCGAATCGCCAGGCGTGACCGCCAAATATTACAATTGCCTTTCCAAACAAGTCGCAACGGTATCGGTTCGCGCTTTAACAGCTTGATCCGAAAGCGCATTTGCCGATCCGTTTGCGCATGGGGCCGGTGGTAGAATAACCGGCTTATTTTTCGATCTTCCCCTACGGAGAGACCAACGTGCCGTTCATTTCCAATGCCTTCGCGCAAGGTGCCGGTGGCGCCGAATCGAGCCTGATGAGCTTCCTGCCGCTCATCCTGATGTTCGCGGTGCTCTACTTCATCATGATCCGTCCGCAGATGAAGCGCCAGAAGGAACACCGCAACATGCTGTCGGCCATGGCCAAGGGCGACGAAGTCGTCACGAGCGGCGGCCTCGTCGGCAAGGTGACGAAGGTTACCGAAGGCTACATCGGAGTCGAAATCGCCGAAGGCACTGAAATCACCGTGCAGAAGGCTGCGGTCACGACCATTCTGCCGAAGGGCACGATCAAGTCGCTGTAAGCCCTTCACCGAGCGTCCGGCTCCCCGCGCCGTGCCCGCCTGAGAGAGCGGGCCGCCGCGGCGCCGGACGCGACGCTTTCACGCCAACCACCCGTTCGGCCCCCTCATGAATCGTTATCCACTCTGGAAATATGTCGTGATGGTCGTGGCGCTCGCCATCGGCCTTCTGTACACATTGCCCAACTTCTTCGGCGAAGCGCCGGCGGTGCAGGTGTCGAGCGGCAAGGCCACGGTCAAGCTCGACTCGACCACGCTGACCCAGGTCGAATCGGCGCTCGCGTCCGCGCAGATCACGCCGGACGACGTCACCTTCGAGAACACGGCGACCAACGCGAACATCCGCGTGCGCCTGAAGGACACCGATACGCAGCTGCGCGTCAAGGACCTGCTGCAGAAGTCGCTGAATGCCGACCCGAACGATCCGCAGTACGTCGTCGCACTGAACCTGCAGAGCGCGTCGCCGCGCTGGCTGACGGCCCTGCACGCGCTGCCGATGTATCTCGGCCTCGACCTGCGCGGCGGGGTGCACTTCCTGCTCCAGGTCGACATGACGGGCGCGCTCACGAAGAAGCTCGACTCCGACGCTTCCGACGCGCGCTCGCTGCTGCGCGACAAGAACATCCGTGACGGCGGCGTGAGCCGCGTCGACCAGTCCGTGGTCGTCAACTTCAGCGATGCGCAAACGGCGGAAGACGCCCGCAAGGTGCTCGCCGCGTCGATCACCGAACTGCAGTGGGCGACCCAGCCCGGCGGCGGCGGCACGCAGGTCGTCGGCACGTTCACGCCGGCCGTGCAGAAATCCGTCGAGGACGCAGCGCTCAAGCAGAACCTGACGACGCTCCACAACCGCGTGAACGAACTCGGCGTGTCCGAGCCGATCCTGCAGCAGCAAGGCAGCGACCGCATCGTCGTCGAACTGCCGGGCGTGCAGGACACCGCGAAGGCGAAGGACATCATCGGCCGCACCGCGACGCTCGAGGCACGCCTCGCCGATCCGATCAACACGCACCCGAACCCGAACGACCCCGTTCCGCCGGGCGAGGAGCTGTTCACGCAGGGCATCCAGGCGCCCGTGCTGCTGAAGAAGGACGTGATCTTCACCGGTGACCGCATCATCGATGCATCGGCCGGCTTCGACGAACACCAGCGCCCGTCGGTCAACATCCGCCTCGACTCGGCCGGTGGCCGCGCGGTGCGCACGGTGTCGCGCGACAACATCGGCAAGCCGATGGCGATGGTGCTGTTCGAGAAGGGCAAGGGCGAAGTGCTGACGGTCGCGACGATCCAGTCCGAACTCGGCGACCGCTTCCAGATCACGGGCCAGCCGACGCCGCAGGCCGCGGCCGACCTCGCGCTGCTGCTGCGCGCCGGTTCGCTCGCCGCACCGATGGACATCATCGAGGAACGCACGATCGGCCCGAGCCTCGGCGCCGACAACATCAAGATGGGCGTCCACTCGGTGATCTGGGGCTTCTGCGCGATCGCCGTGTTCATGATCGCGTACTACATGCTGTTCGGCGTGGTCTCGGTGATCGGCCTGTCGGTGAACCTGCTGCTGCTCGTCGCCGTGCTGTCGCTGATGCAGGCGACGCTGACGCTGCCCGGTATCGCGGCAATCGCACTCGCGCTCGGTATGGCGATCGACTCGAACGTGCTGATCAACGAGCGCGTGCGTGAAGAACTGCGCGCCGGCCAGCCGCCGCAGCTCGCGATCCAGGCCGGCTACGCACATGCGTGGGCGACGATTCTCGACTCGAACGTCACGACGCTGATCGCCGGCCTCGCGCTGCTCGCGTTCGGCTCGGGCCCGGTTCGCGCGTTCGCGATCGTGCACTGCCTCGGTATCCTGACGTCGATGTTCTCCGCGGTGTTCTTCTCGCGCGGGATCGTCAACCTCTGGTACGGCGGCCGCAAGAAGCTGAAGTCGCTCGCGATCGGCCAGGTGTGGAAGCCGGAAGGCGCCGCCGCCACCGCGTCGTTCACCGACGCGGACGAATCGACCGACACCGCACGCGCCGCGAAGCTCGCCGCCCCGGCGAAGGGCAACGCGCCGCGCGCCGGCAAGCCGCAGCTGCGCAACCGCGCGCAGCAAGGCGTGTCGCCGAAGAAACCGGGCTCGACCCAATAAGGCCCCGGAGACGAGACCATGGAATTTTTCCGCATCCGTAAAGACATTCCGTTCATGCGGCACGCGCTGGTGTTCAACGTGATCTCGCTGGTCACGTTCCTCGCCGCCGTGTTCTTCCTGTTCCACCGCGGGCTGCACCTGTCCGTCGAATTCACCGGCGGTACGGTGATCGAGGTGCAGTACCAGCAGGCCGCGGAGCTTGAACCCGTGCGCGCAACGCTCGGCAAGCTCGGCTACGCCGACGCGCAGGTGCAGAACTTCGGCACGTCGCGCAACGTGCTGATCCGCCTGCAGCTGAAGGAAGGCCTCACGTCCGCGCAGCAGAGCGACCAGGTGATGGGCGCGCTGAAGGCCCAGAATCCGGACGTCACGCTGCAACGCGTCGAGTTCGTCGGCCCGCAGGTCGGCCGCGAGCTCGCGACCGACGGTCTGCTCGCACTCGCGTGCGTGGTGATCGGCATCGTGATCTACCTGTCGTTCCGCTTCGAATGGAAGTACGCCGTGGCGGGCATCATCGCCAACCTGCACGACGTCGTGATCATTCTCGGCTTCTTCGCGTTCTTCCAGTGGGAGTTCTCGCTGGCGGTGCTCGCGGCAATCCTCGCAGTGCTCGGCTACTCGGTCAACGAGTCGGTCGTCATCTTCGACCGGATCCGCGAAACGTTCCGCCGCGAACGCAAGATGAGCGTGCAGGAAGTGATCAACCACGCGATCACGACCACGATGTCGCGTACGATCATCACGCACACGTCGACGGAAATGATGGTGCTGTCGATGTTCTTCTTCGGCGGCCCGACGCTGCACTACTTCGCGCTCGCGCTGACGGTCGGCATCATGTTCGGCATCTACTCGTCGGTGTTCGTCGCGGGCTCGCTCGCGATGTGGCTCGGCATCAAGCGCGAAGACCTGATCAAGGACAAGAAGACCGCGCACGATCCGGACGATCCGAACGCAGGCGCGCAGGTTTAAGCGCCCCGCCGTTTCGGCATCGCAGAAAAGCCGGCCCATCGGGCCGGCTTTTTTTATGCGCAGGCCGCCGCGATGCGGCGCGCGGCGGAACCGACCTGCACCGTCGCAGGCGTCGGCTACAATCGTCACCGCCCTGCCCCGTTTGCCTGCCGGCCGCGCGCCGGCAGGCAGGCACCGTCGCCCCCCCGTCCGAACGTGCCGTCCCGATGATGCCTCCCATGCGTGTCGTTCGTCGCCTTGCCGCCTGCGCCACCGTCGCGGCCGTGCTGCTGCCGTGTGCGCCTCGCGCCGGTGCGCAACCGGCATCCGCGCCGCCCGCCGCCGCTTCACCCGCCGTCGCGTCGCCCGCCGTCGCTTCACCCGTCGCCGCTTCACCCGCCACCGCCTCACCCGCCGTCACCCAGCCGCCATCGCCCTGCCCACCCGACTGGGAACCGCAGCTCTGCGAACTGAAGGCGGCCGTCGAAGTGCTGAAGCAGCAGCACCTGACCGACATCGACATCGGCGCGCTGCTCGACGCCGCCACCCATGACGGGATCAAGACGCTGCCGTACGCGCGCTTCTTCAACGCGAAGGAAGAGCAGGAACGGCGCGACGACGAGCAGCGTGCGCGCGACGGCACGCCGGGCATCGGGATCGTGTTCGAGACGCGCCCCGACGGACTGCACATCATCGACGTGATTCCCGACGCCCCCGCCGAGAAAGCCGGCGTACGGCCCGACGATCTCGTCGTCGCGATGAACGACAGGAGCGTCGTCGGCATCGACAGCGGCGAACTCGTGAAACTGGCAAAGGGCGCTGCGGGCGTGCCGCTGAAGCTCACGGTGCAGCGCGGCCCGACGCATGCGGTGCTGACCTTCGCGCCCGTGCGCGCGATCGTCAAGCCGCATCCGGCGATCGCGAAGCGGCTCGACGGCGACATCCTGTACACGCGGCTGTCGAGCTTCCCCGAGCCGGCGGTCGGCGACTATATCGACGCCGTACAGGCCGCGCGCCGCGCGGGCCCGCCAGTGAAAGGGATGATTCTCGACCTGCGCATCAACGGCGGCGGCGCGCTGAATGCGGCGATCGGCATCACCGCACTGTTCGCGGGACGCGACCGTACCGCGATGGTGACGGTCGAGCGCGGCGACACGCACCGCCGCCGCTACACGACCAACTGGCCCGACTACGCACTGCCCGTCATGCACGGGCAGGATCCGCTCGCACCGCTGCAGGCCGACGACTGGTGGCGCACCGTGCCGCTCGTCGTGCTCGTCGACGGACAGAGCGCGTCGGCCGCAGAAGCGACCGCCGCCGCGCTGAAGGATCTCGGCCGCGCGAAACTGCTCGGCATGCCGACCTACGGGAAGGGGCTCGCGCAGACGGGCGTCGACCTGATCGACGGCACGCGCCTGAATTTCACGTACGCACGCAACCTGCGGCCGAACGGCTGCCCGATGGACGGCTACGGCGTCGTGCCGGACTGGCTCGTGCCGCCGCGCCGCGACTCGGACGTCGACGGTGTACTGATGTGGTATCGGGAAGTCGATCTCGCGCGCGCGCCGTATGCGGACCGGCAGGCGCCCGATCCATTCGTGCAGGTGCGCAAGGCCCGGCAGCAGTTGCGCGACAAACGCGTGCGCGCAAAGGTCGATACGGCGAACAGCGCGGCGCTACCGCAGCGCGCATTCGGCACGGCCGCCGACTGGCAGCTTCAACAGGCGCTCGCCGCGCTCGCGGGGCGCCCGGTGCGGACCATCGACGCGCCGGCGCAACTAATGCCGGCGCAGCCGGTCTGCGAGCGCGCCGACAACTGACGCGCCGCCGTTTTATCGAAAACCGAAGCGCTTGCGCAGCACGATCAGTGCCGCGAGGCTCAGCACGGCCGCGAACATCAGGTAGAAGCTCGGCGCGGTCTTCATCCCGGTCGCGCGGATCAGCCACGCGATGATGAACGGCCCGAACCCGCCGAAAATCGTCACCGCGACGTTATACGCAAGCGACATCCCGGTCGTACGCGTCTGCACCGGAAACACTTCTGACAACAGCCCCGGCAGCGCCGCGAAATAGCCGGTCATCAGGAGCGCGAGCAGCACCTGCAGCGCGATCAGCGTGCCGAAACCCGGATGCGCGACGAGATACGCGAACGCCGGATAGATCAGCACGAGGATGCCGATGGCCGGCGCGATCATCACGCGCACGCGGCCGTATTGATCCGACCAGTGGCCGACGAGCGGTGCGAACGCCATCTGGATCACGCCGACGACGAGGATCGCCGCGAACGCGGCCGACGGCGCGAGGCCGAGCTGCTTCACGCCGTAGGTCGGCATGAACAGCACGAGATAGGTGGCGACGGTGCCCAGCACGACCACGCCCATCGCGGCAACCAGGCGCGCCTTGTGCGACGCGAACGTATCGCGCAGCGGGTTCGCGGTGCCTTCGGCCGCGAGGAATTCGGGCGTCTCGTCGACCTTCGTGCGGATGTAGTACGCGACGGGCCCGAGCAGCAGCCCGAAGAAGAACGGCACGCGCCAGCCCCACGATGCCATCTGCGCGGCCGAGAGCTGCGCGTTCAGTACGGTGCCGAAGCCCGCCGCGAGCAGCGTCGTGAGCCCCTGGCTCGCAACCTGCCAGCTCGCGAAGAAGCCGCGCCGGCCCGGCACGTGTTCTGCGAGAAACGCCGTCGCGCTGCCGAACTCGCCGCCGGCCGAGAAGCCCTGCATCAGCCGCGCGGCGACGAGGATCACCGGCGCGGCGACGCCGATCGTCTCGTAGGTCGGCAGCACCGCGATGATCAGCGTGCCGGCCATCATCAGCAGGATCGACAGCGTGAGCGCCGCCTTGCGGCCCTCACGGTCGGCATACGCGCCGAGCACGATCGCGCCGAGCGGCCGCATGAAGAACGACACGCCGAACGTGCCGAGCGTGAGCAGCAGCGACACGGTGTCGTTGCCGGCCGGGAAGAACAGCTTCGCGATCGTCACCGCGAAGAAGCCGTAGACGACGAGATCGAACCACTCGAGCGCGTTGCCGATCGACGCGGCGACCACCGCGCGCCACACGCGCGGCGACGAGGCAATGGAACGGGACTGCGTGACGGCATGCATCGGCGATCTCCTTGTCGTTGTACGTTCTGTTCGAAGCGGCCGTGCTCGCGCCGTCGGCCTGCCCGGCGCCGCACGCGACGCTCGGGCGATTATAGGCGCGCAAAAAAAACCGCCGCGCTCCCGGCAACGGGAGCGCGGCGGTTTGCTCGCGGCAGGCCGGCGGCCTTACTGCTGCTTGAGCGCTTCGGCCGTGATCAGCAGCTTCGTCTTCATCTTGAAGCCGTACTGCTTGCCGTAGTCGAGGCCGAAGTCGCTGCGGTCGAATTCGCCGACGGCGTCGACGCCGCACACTTCACGCTTGAGCATCGGATGCGGCATGCACTTGAAGCCGTCGATCTTCAGCGTCACCGGCTTCGTGACGCCATGCAGCGTCAGGTTGCCGACCACCGACACCGGCTTGTCGCCGTCGAACTTGATCGCGCCCTTGTAGTTCGCCTGCGGGAACTTCGCCGCGTCGAAGAACTCGGCCGTCTGCAGGTGCTCGTCGAGCTTCGCGCTGCCGGTGTGGATCGACGCGATGTCGGTGGTCACGTCGACCGTACCCGTCTTCGCCGCACGGTCGAGCGTCACGGTGCCGCTCGACTTGTCGAACTTGCCGCGCCAGACCGACAGGCCGCCCATGTGGTCCGCTTCGAAGCTCGGGTACGTGTGGCTCGGGTCGAACTGGTACGTGACGCTTTCGGCGAAGGCCGAGAACGACAGCGATGCTGCCAGCGCGCCCGCGGCGATGATCAGTTGCTTTTTCAAACTCTTTCTCCTTGGAACGGCGCCGCGCCCTCGCGCGGCATTCTGGTGAGGCGACAGCCCGCCGCTTACTTGGTGGCGACGAGATGGAACTTGATCTGCACTTCGTCGGCGACGATCGACGTGTCCTTCCACTCGCCGGTACCGACGTTGAAGGCCGAACGCTTGATCGGCAGCACGCCGTCGAACGTCTGCGTCGCGCCGCTTTGCGCGACCGTGACGGGCACCGTAACGGTCTCGGACTTGCCCTTGATCGTCAGCTTGCCGGTCACGTTGTACTTGTTGCCGCCGGCCGGCGCGATCGCGGACGACACGAACGTCGCCTGCGGATACGCCTTCGCGTCGAACCAGTCCTTGCCTGCGACCTGGTCGTTGTACATCTTGTCGCCGAGGTCGAAGCTCGCGATGTCGATGGTCATTTGCGCGGTGCCCTGCGCGGCCTTCGCCGGGTCGAACTTCACTTGCGCGGAAAACTTCTTGAACGCGCCTTCGGTCGGCACGTTCATCTGCTTCGACACGGCAGACACCTTGCTCTTCGCGAGATCGACATCGGCGTGCGCCGCGCCCGACGCGACAAGTGCCGCCGCGGCGAACGCGGTCAGCATGGAGCGGGAGAAAGACACTTTCATGAGATCCTTCATTTGGCAGAGGGAAGCATCCGCGACAGCAGGCCGTCGCGGTCCAACAACTGGTGCTTGAGCGCCGCGAGCACGTGCATCGCGACGAGCGCAAGCAGAATGTAATTCAAAGACACGTGGAGCGTCTTGAAGGTTTCCTTGAGCACCGGATCGGGGTCGATCAGCCGCGGCAGCGGCACGATGCCGAGGTAGACGACCGGAATGTTCGATGCCGAGCTGTACAGGTAGCCCGTCACGGGGATCACGATCATCAGCACGTACAGCAGCATGTGCACGCCGTGCGATACCGCGCGCTGCCACGCCGGCGTATTGTCCGGCAGCGGCGGCGGCACGTGCGTCGCCCGCCACAGCACGCGGATGACGGCCAGCGCGAACACCGTCACGCCGATCCACTTGTGCCACGAGAAGTACTTCAGCTTCGTCGGCGTGAAGCCGGGGATGTCGGTCATCACCCAGCCGAGCGCGAAGCCGCAGACGATCAGCAGCGCGATCAGCCAGTGCAGCGCGATCGCGGTATGCGCATAACGTACCGGCGCGGCCGGCGGCGATTTCGATACCATCTTGGATTCCTCAGTTCAGCGAACAGCTGCGCCGGCCATGCATCCGACGCTTGTCAAGGGCGCCATGCTACCGCAACCTTTTGACACGCGCGGACTCTGAGGACAGGCACGCCAGCCGGCTGACGGTTTCCTGTCATGTTACCGCTCGGTCACCAAGCGCGCGATCCTTGACACACCGAAAAAGGCCTTTTGGTAAGATTGGCGCGGGTTCCGGCCCCGTCGACGCGTTCCCCCAGCCGTCGCACAACTGCCTTTTCCATGCAACGAAACGACCTGATTGCCTGCCACGAGTGCGACGCACTGTTGCACAAACCGCGCCTGAGCGGCCGCGAAGTCGCGCGCTGTCCGCGCTGCGGCGCGCTCCTGTATCGCAACAGCGCCGCGCAGATCGAGCGGATTTGCGCGCTCGCGCTCGCGGCATTGATCACGTTCACGATCGCGCAGGCGTTCCCGATCCTCGAAATGGACGTGAACGGCAACCGCGTGCAGACGACGCTGATCGGCGCGATCGACGCGCTGTGGCACCAGGACATGGCCGTCGTCGGCGTGATGGTGTTCTGCTCGACCGTGCTGTTTCCGCTCGTCGAGATGGCCGCGCTGCTGTACCTGCTGCTGCCGATGCGGCGCGGCGTCGTGCCGCCCGGGTTCAACTTCGTGCTGCGCGCGATCGAGCTCGCGCGGCCGTGGAGCATGATCGAAGTGTTCATGCTCGGGATCCTCGTCACGATCGTGAAGATGGTGAGTCTCGCAAGAGTCGTTCCCGATGCCGCGCTGTTCGCGTTCGGCGCGCTCACGCTGATGATCGCCGTCGTGCTGATGTTCGATCCCCGTACGCTGTGGGACATCGCCGACGACCTGCGCGCCGGGCGCTCGCCCGGACAGCCCGACCCGGCCGCGCCGCTGCCGGAAGCCGCCCGCCGATGACGATCCCGACCGCCGCCCGCGAGGGCTATGTCAGCTGCCACACGTGCGGGCTCGTGCAGACGCTCGACCATCCGCACGCGCACTGCGCCCGCTGCGGCGCCACGCTCCATTTCAGGACGCCGAACAGCCTGATGCGCACGTGGGCGCTGCTGATCGCGGCCGTGATCCTGTACATTCCGGCGAACCTGCTGCCGATCATGCGCACGTCGTCGATCGTCGGCTCGCAGGAAGACACGATCATGAGCGGCGTCGTGCTGTTCTGGACCTCCGGCGACTGGCCGCTCGCCGTCGTCGTGTTCGTCGCGAGCATCCTCGTGCCGATGCTCAAGCTCGGCGTGCTGTCGATCCTCGTGATCAGCGCGCAGCGCCGCGCCGCATGGCGGCCGCTGCAGCGCACGCGTCTGTTCCGGATCGTCGAGCGCATCGGCCGCTGGTCGATGCTCGACATCTTCGTCGTGACGCTGACCGTCGCGCTCGTCCATTTCCGTTCGCTCGCCATCATCACGGCCGGCCCCGGCGCGCTCGCGTTCGGTTCGGTCGTGATCCTGACGATGCTCGCGTCGATGCAGTTCGATCCCCGCCTGATCTGGGATCCAGTCGAAACCTCAGGGAATCACCATGAATAGTCCACAAGGCCCGCAGCACGACGCGCCCCGGCCGCCCGATCCGACGATCTCGACGAAAAGCGGCTGGCTGCCGTCGCTCGTCTGGCTCGTGCCGCTGATCGCCGCGCTGATCGGCATCGGCCTCGTGATCAAGTCCGTGCGCGAGCGCGGCCCGGAAATCACGATCAGCTTCCACAGCGCCGAAGGGCTCGAGCCCGGCAAGACCCAGGTCAAGTACAAGGACGTCGAGATCGGCATGGTCAAGACGATCAAGCTGTCGAAAGACCTGTCGCGCGTGCTCGTCCAGGTGCAGCTGAAGAAGGAAGCCGAGGACTTCGCGGTCAACGGCTCGCGCTTCTGGATCGTGCGGCCGCGCGTCGGCGCGACCGGCGTGTCGGGGCTCGGCACGCTGCTGTCCGGCGCGTACATCGGCGTCGACGCCGGCCGCGGACAGGACACGCTGACCGACTTCACGGGCCTCGAAACACCGCCCGCCGTCACGGGCGACCAGAAAGGCACGCAATACGTGCTGCGCGGCGATTCGCTCGGCTCGGTCGACATCGGCTCGCCGGTCTACTACCGCCGCGTGCAGGTCGGCCAGGTGGTCGGCTTCTCGCTCGACAAGGACGGCACGGGCGTCACGTTCAACGTGTTCGTCAATGCGCCGTACGACCAGTATGTCGGCATCAACTCGCGCTGGTGGCAGGCGAGCGGCGTCGACCTGCGGCTCGATTCGAGCGGCCTGAAGCTGAACACGCAGTCGCTCGCGACGGTGATCCTCGGCGGCATCGCGTTCCAGACGCCGCCGAACCAGGGCAGCGGTGCGACGGCAGCGAACAACACGACGTTCCGCCTCGGCTCCGACGAGGCCGACGCGATGCGCGACCCGGACGGCCAGCCGCTGCAGGTCGTGATGAACTTCAACCAGTCGCTGCGCGGGCTCGCCGTCGGCGCGCCGGTCGACTTCCGCGGCATCGTGCTCGGTGAAGTGACGAACATCGGCATCGACTTCGATCCGAAGACGAAGAACTTCCTGATGCCGGTGACGATGAACGTGTATCCGGAACGCCTCGGCCGCCGCTTCCGCGAAACGATCGAGAGCAAGGGCGAACCGGCCCGCCGCGAGATCGTCGAGCGGCTCGTCCGGCACGGGCTGCGCGGCCAGCTGCGCACCGGCAACCTGCTGACGAGCCAGCTGTACGTCGCGCTCGACTTCTTCCCGAAGGCGCCGACCGTGAAGATCGACACGACGCGCCAGCCGCTCGAACTGCCGACCGTGCCGAATTCGCTCGACGAGCTGCAGCTGCAGGTCGCCGACATCGCGAAGAAGCTCGACAAGGTGCCGTTCGACCAGATCGGCGCGAACCTGAACAGCGCGCTCGCGAACGCCGACAAGCTGTTCAAGCAGCTCGACACGCAGGTCGCGCCGGAAGCGCGCGACACGCTGTCGGCCGCGAAGCAGACCTTCTCGACCGCCGAAGCGACGCTGCAGCAGGATTCGCCGCTGCAGTCCGACGTGCGCGGCGCGCTGAAGGAGCTCACGCGCACGCTGCAATCGCTGAACGCGCTCGCCGACTACCTCGAGCGCCACCCCGAATCGCTGCTCAAGGGCAAGCCAGGAGATAAACAATGACGACACGCGTGAACGGTTTCGCGAGCGGCGCGGCGGCGGCCTTCGCCGCACTCGCGCTCGCCGCGTGCAGCTCGCCGCCCGCGCGGTTCTACACGCTCAGCCCGGCCGACGCCGCAGCGCCGGTGCGCACCGCGCCGGCCAACCCGGCGTTCCTGATCGAGGTGCCATCGGTCGGCGTGCCCGAACAGGTCGCGAAAAACCAGCTGGTCGTGCAGAAGAACGCCGCGCAGGTCGACGTGCTCGAGCAGGAACGCTGGGCGTCGCCGCCCGCCGACGAGATCCGCCGCGCGCTATCGGACGACCTCGCCGCGCAGCTCGGCACGATCGACGTCGCGAATTCCGCGTACCCGCCCGGCGTGCCCGTGTACCGCGTCAGCGTGAACGTGCAGCGCTTCGAGTCGTGGCCCGGCAAACGCGCGGCGGTCGACGCGGTGTGGAGCGTGCGCTCGCTTGCCACGCAGGCCGTGATGACCTGCCGCACGAGCGTCGCGGAACCGGTCGCCGACGGCTACGACGCGCTCGTCGCCGGCCACCGGCGCGCGCTCGACGTGATTGCGACGCAGGCTGCGGCCGGCGTGCGCGCAATGGCCGCCCGCCGCGGCGCAGCGCCCGCGGCCGGCAGCAAGACGGCGGCCACGCCCGCGCCGGTCGTGCCGTGCCCGGCCAACCCGGCGTCCGGCGGCGACGCCGGCGCGACGGGCAAGTCCGGCGCGTAAGCGGGCAGCGCGCAGGCGAGCGCTCGAAGCGGCGCTCGCCTGCGTGGCGTATCCGAGAGCGATCGCCGGCCGTGACAGGCGGCATCGCGCCGCCACGACCTGCACCGCGCCTCATCTTCATCGGCCGAACGGCGACTTTGCATTGTTTGTCAAAGTCGGCCGGAACCGGCGCCACGCCACACGGTCGGCTTGCGTTTTCCGGCCCGATTGACGATCCTACGCACTTTCCGGCTCGCGCCGTTCGTCGTACGCGCCGGCCGGCGACGCCGGGCCGCGTTCGGTCCGACCGCCGTGACGCCCTGCGCCCGCACGCACACCGCGTGCACCGCAGCGGGGCAGCCGCATCGCGGGTCGCCGCGCATCGTCCGGCAACCGCCTCGTCTCATCCGTTCTCCCCGGCGCCGTGCCGTTTCCCCGGCAGGCTTCCCGAACCCGCCCGTCCAGGGCTTTCGCTATTCCGTTTATGTTTCGTTCCCTGACGACCCTGATCAAGAAGTGGCGCGCGTCGCGCAATGCCGGTCACCAGCTCGATGCGCTGCTCGCGCATGCCGACGCCGATGCGTCGTATGCCGAGCGCAGCGAATGGCTGATCGAGCTCGCGCACTGGCTGCACCGCAACGGCACGATGCAGGCCGCGCAGGACACCCCGGCCGATCGCGACGTCGACACGCGCGCGTATCCGGCTCATGCGCGGCTGCGCTACCTGTTCCACGTGCTCGACCGCAACCCCGCCTGGAAAGCGCATGCCGCGCGCATCCTGCGCGGCATCCTGCGCGAGTGCGACGGCATCTCGCTGCTGTGCGACGCCGGCATGCCCGTGCACTCGGGCTTCTTCGGCGCGCTGTTCGAGCGGATCGACTCGTCGCTGATCCCGCCCGCGCCGAACCGCCGCGAGCTGTCGGCGCTGTTCACGCTGATGTTCCCGGCGCCGGAAGACGCGAAGTGGATCGACGCGCTGCCCGACGACCTGCTCGCGCGCCTCGCCGAGCTGATTTCGTTCGACGTCACCGAGGAAGAGCGCCACGAACCCGGCTCGTTCTCGCGCGACCTGCTGGCCGCACTGCATAACCTGACCTGCCAGATCAGCTCGACCGGCCTGTCGCAGACGGTACGCAGCCGGCTGTCCGACGACGACGCGCGCAAGCCGCTCGAATCGCAGCCGTTCTACCGGCTCACGCGCGCGATGCTCGCGGTCGAGACCGCGCACGCGGCCGTCGAGGACGGCGGCGACCCGAGCAAGCTGCTGCACGAGGTGAACTATCTGCGCGTGCTGCTCGACGAATGCCGGATCGCCGTCGACGACGTGTTTTCGCACCTGTACCGCAACGGCGTGTCGGTCGACATCGTGTTCCAGGTCGAGCGGATGCGCATGCGCATCCTGCGTGCGGAAACACTGCTGAACGCGTGGATGGCGCGCGACGACCTGCGCGGGATGGCGCACCTGACGGCCGAACTCGTCGACGCGAACCAGAACAGCCAGAGCGTCACGCACCTCGTGCGCAGCAACTTCTCGCTGTTCGCGCGCAAGCTCGTCGAGACCAACGCGGACACCGGCGAGCACTACATCTCGCGCGGCCGCGCCGAGTACCTGAAGATGCTGCGGATGGCCGCGGGCGGCGGCCTCGTCACCGTCGCGACCGTGTGCGTGAAGTTCGCGATCACCGGCGCGCACCTGCAGTCGATGCTCGAAGGGCTGCTCGCCGGCGTCAACTACGCGGCCAGCTTCATGCTGATGCACTTCCTGCACTTCACGCTCGCGACCAAGCAGCCCGCGATGACCGCGCCGACGCTTGCGCGCGAGCTCGACGACACCGGCCACGAGGAAGGCGTGAAGGCGTTCGTGTCGTCGGTGATCGCGCTGATCCGCACCCAGGCTGCCGCGATTTCCGGCAACGTGCTCGTCGTGCTGCCCGTGTGCCTGCTCGTGCAGCTGTTCGCGGGCAACGTGCTGCACGCGAATCTGATCTCGCCCGACAAGGCGCACGCGACACTCCACTCGTTCTCGCTGCTCGGGCCGACGCCGCTCTACGCTGCGCTGACGGGCGTGCTGCTGTGGGCGTCGAGCCTGCTCGCGGGCTGGGCCGACAACTGGTTCGTGCTGCACCGGGTCGGCGACGCGCTCGCGTACAACCGCCGGCTGCGCCTCACGCTCGGCGCGGCCGGCGCCGCGAAGCTCGCGCACTTCTGCCGCTCGAACGTCGCCGGCGTGGTCGCGAACGTCGGCCTCGGCCTGATGCTCGGCCTCGTGCCGGCGATCGTCACCGTATTCATGTTCCCGTTCGAGGTGCGCCACGTGACGCTGTCGGCCGGCTCGATCGGGATCGCGCTCGGCGTGCTGGGCAAGGATGCGCTCACGACGCCCGAACTGTGGTGGGCCGGCGCCGGCGTGCTCAGCATGGCGATCCTCAACGTGCTGGTGAGCTTCGCGCTCGCGTTCACGATGGCCGTGCGCTCGCGCAGCCTGCGCCGCACCAAGGTGCGCGCGCTCGTCGCCGCGATCGTCCGCACGGTGCTGTCGAATCCGCTCGCGCTGTTCTGGCCGGCCGGCGGCCAGGCCGAACGCGCCGGTCAGACGGGCTCGCACTGAGCCCGCGGCGGTGCGGCGGCGCCCGGCCGGGTGTCGCCGCGCCTGCCTCCCGGCACGCGAAAGCAGCCGCCCTGCGGGCGCTGCCACACCGAAACGCCGGCCCCGGCCGCCCGCGCCGCGTACAATGGTGGACTTTTGCACGTCCTCACCCGCCTTATGTCCTCGCCCACCCTGTTCGAATTCTTCGCCCCCTGCCCGCGCGGCCTCGAAGCGGCGCTTGCCGCCGAGCTGGCCGAAATCGCCGGCCGCCACCTGAACGGCGCGCCGTTCACCGCGGGCGCGCAGGTGCCGGGCGGCGTCCATTTCAGCGGCGGCTGGGCCGCCGGCATGGCCGCGAACCTCCATTCGCGGATCGCGAGCCGGATCCTGCTGAAGATCGCGCATCGCGCGTACCGCAACGAGCAGGACGTCTACGCGCTCGCGCTCGAGCAGCCGTGGGAGCGCTGGTTCGCGGCCACGCAGACGCTGCGCGTCGACATCACCGCGATCAAGTCGCCGCTGAAGAGCCTCGAATTCGCGACGTTGCGCGTGAAGGACGCGATCTGCGACCGGATGCGCGACAAGACCGGCGCGCGCCCGAGCATCGACACCGGTGCGCCGGATGTGCGCGTGTTCGCGTTCCTGACCGCCAACGAGTGCACGCTGTACCTCGATACGTCGGGCGAGCCGCTGTTCAAGCGCGGCTGGCGTCTCGACAAGGGCGCGGCGCCGCTGCGCGAGAACCTCGCGGCCGGCATCCTGCGCCTGACGGGCTGGACGCCCGGCACCGCGCTGTACGACCCGATGTGCGGCAGCGGCACGTTCCTCGCGGAAGCCGCGCAGATCGCACTCGGCGTGGCGCCCGGCTGCGAACGCCGGTTCGGCTTCGAAAAGCTCAAGCAGTACGACATCACCGCGTGGCAGGGGCTGAAGGTCCCGGCGCTGGACGCGAAGCGCGCGGCGCGCGCCAAGCGCAACGACGCGCTCGGCGTGTACGGCAGCGACATTTCCGGCGACATGCTCGAGAAGGCCCGCGCGAACCTCGAGCGCGCGGGCGTGCCGTCGGTGTGGCTCAAGCAGGTCGACGCACGCGGGATGACGCCGCCGTGCGACGCGCCGGGCATCATCCTCGCGAACCCGCCGTACGGGGAGCGGATCGAAGTGCGCGGCCGCAGCGCGCGCGGCGAAGTGCGCGAAACCGGCCGCAACCGCGGCAACGACGACGCGTTCCGCCGCACGCACACCGACGCGCCGGACAGCGAGTTCTTCAACGTGCTCGGCGATGCGCTGAAGCAGCGCTTCACGGGCTGGCAGGCGTTCCTGCTGACGTCCGACCGTTCGCTGCCGGGCCTGCTGCGCCTGCGCGAATCGGCCAAGACGCCGCTGTTCAACGGCGCGCTCGAATGCCGGCTGTTCCGCTTCGACCTGATCGCCGGCAGCGTGAAGGCACGCCCGGCCGCGCCGGAAGGCGACGCATAAGCATCCGTCCGCTTCCACAAGCGACGACGTCTCAGGGGCCGCTATCGCGGCCCCTGTGCCATTTCGCAGCCGGTCAGTGCTTCGATTTCGACCAGCGCCCCATCGTGAACGGCAGCGCGTGCCCCGTCTCGAGCAGCGTCTTCAGGCTCGACAGCACGACCGGCCAGCCGCCGCGAATGCCACGATCCATCTCCGAACCGGCCAGGAGCCCGTCGTGCGTGACGGTCAGCTTCACGACGCCTTCATGCGGCTCGACGAGGTAGGTCACGCGCGATTCCTCGCCCTCCCCCGACGGCGTGCGCCACGTGACCACCAGCCGGTGCGGCGGATCGTTCTCCACCACTTCGCCGACGATGTCGACCCGCGACGGATCGTCGTAGTCCTGATGTTCCCAGCGCGAGCCCGGCCGCCAGTCGGGTGACGCATTGCGATGCCGCACCCAGTAGTCTTTCGTCAGCTCGGCGTTGGTCAACGCGTCGAACACGCGCTCGGGCGTCGCTGCGATGAAGGTCACGTACACAAAGGCGGGATTACCCATCGTCGTCTCCTGTTTCGCTGGCCGCTTCGAGCCCGCGCTTGAGATCCGCCAGCGCCTGGAGGCGCTGACGCTCGAACTTGCCGATCCAGCGTTCCGCGATGTCGTGGATCGGCACCGGATTCAGGTAATGCAGCTTCTCCCTGCCGCGCCACGTCGTCGCGACGAGATTCGCGGCCTCGAGCAGCGCGAGATGCTTGCTCACGGCCTGCCGGCTCATCGCGAGCCCGTCGCACAGCTCGGACAGCGTCTGGCCGCTCTTTGCGTGCAGCAGGTCCAGCAACTGACGGCGCGTGGCATCGGCCAGCGCCCTGAAAACGAGATCCATGCCACTCCCGGGTCAATGGCTTTATTATGCAACCAAATGGTTGCATGTCAAGGGTGACAACTCTACTGACAATACGGTGTCAGCAGCCCGCGCTCACACTGCAATCCCGGCGCAATGCAGGCTGGTTTCCGCACCGAACCCGAATAACAACGCAACAAGGAGCTCGTCATGACGACCGCAACTGCCACCGCAACCCTGGAACGCGCAATCGCCTGGTTCGACATTCCGTCCCTCGATTTCGAACGGGCGATCCGCTTTTACGAAACCGTGCTGCAGACCACGTTGCGGCGCGAAATCTTCGGCGGCGTGCCGATGGCCACGTTCGATCGCGAGGCGTCGAGCACGGGCGGCAGCATCGTGTTCGATCCGCAGCAGATGAAGCCGAGCGCGAACGGCGTGCTCGTCTACCTGAACGCAGGCGAATCGGTCGTCGCGGCGCTCGAACGTGCGAAGCGCGCGGGCGGCGTCGTGCAGGGCACGGTCGTCGAGCTGCCGAACAACTACGGCTACGTCGGCTACCTGATCGACACCGAAGGCAACCGCGTCGGTCTGCACGCGCCGAAATGCCACTGAGCGCACCGGTCAGCGGGCGGGCGCGGCGCTATCATCGCGAAGTCCCCGTAACGGAAGGAATCGAGGTGCTGTCATGACCCGCCGTGCCGACCGCCTGTTCCAGATCGCCGAGCTGCTGCGCGGGCGTCGTCTCACGACCGCGCAGCAGCTGGCCGACTGGCTGTCGGTGTCACCGCGCACGGTCTATCGCGACGTGCGCGACCTGCAACTGTCAGGGGTGCCGATCGAAGGCGAGGCCGGCATCGGTTACCGGCTGAACCGCAACGCGAGCTTGCCGCCGCTCACGTTCACGGCCGAGGAGCTCTCGGCGCTCGCCACCGGCGCGCGCATGCTCGAGACCTGGGGCGGCGCGCGCTTCGCGAGTGGCGCGCGCTCGGCGCTCGCGAAGATCGCGTCGGCGATGCCGGCCGACAAGCGCACGGCGCTCGACCGCCTGCCGGTGTTCGCGCCGTCGTTCCACATCGACGAGACGTTCTGCGCAAAGGTCGACGCGATCCACCAGGCCATCGACACGCGCCACATCGTGAGCTTCGACTATCGCGACCGGCTCGGCGCGCATTCGCAACGCCGCGTATGGCCGCTCGGTCTCGTCTACTGGGGCGGGCGCTGGACGATCGGTGCGTGGTGCGAGCTGCGCGGCGATTTCCGCACCTTCGACATCGCGCGAATGGGCGACATCACCGTGCACGAGCAGTTTCCGGACATGGAAGGACGGCGGATCGCCGACTACATGCGGATCGCGGAAGCGCCGATGCGCTGACGCTCTGCGGCGGCGGGCGCGAAGCCGCGCGCCGCCGTCATTCGTTGCCCGACCGCCGTTCGGCGCCCGGCCCTTCCCGCGTTATCCGCCGAACACCACCGGCCGCTTCGGCCGCTCGTCGACGTGCAGCGAAAACACGTCCGCCCGCGCGTAGTGGCCGACGACGTCGAAATCGTAGCGGGCCCGCACCAGCTCGTCGGTATCGATGTGCGCGGTCACGAGCCCGGCCTCGCCGATCAGCGGCTCCGTCAGCAGGTCGCCGAGCGGCCCGACGATCACGCTGCCGCCGCGGATCAGCGGCCGCTCGGGATCCCAGCCCGGCACGTCGATGCCGAGCGCACGCGGCGACGGCTGCACCTGGCACGCGCTCACGACGAAGCAACGCCCTTCATGCGCGATGTGGCGCATCGAGCTCTGCCACAGGTCGCGCTCGTCGACAGTCGGCGCACACCAGATCTGCACGCCTTTCGCGTACATCGCGCAGCGCAGCAGCGGCATGTGGTTCTCCCAGCAGATCGCGGCGCCCGCGCGGCCGGCTGCCGTTTCGACGACGGGCAGCGTCGAGCCGTCGCCCTGCCCCCAGATCAGCCGCTCGGTGCCGGTCGGCATCAGCTTGCGGTGCTTCGCGACGAGCCCGTCGCGCGGATCGAAGAACAGCGCCGTGCAGTACAGCGTGCTGCCGCCGCGCTCGATCACGCCGACCACGAGGCTCGCTCCCGTACGCTGCGACAGCGCGGCCAGCTCGTCGGTCTCGGGCCCCGGCACGTCGATCGCCTGCGCGGCATAGCGCGCATACGCGTCGCGGCCTTCGGGCAGCCGGAAGCCGAGCCGCGTGCCGAAGATTTCGCCTTTCGGATAGCCGCCGAGCACGGCCTCGGGCAGCACGACGAGCGACGCGCCGCTGTCGCGAATCGCGGTTTCGTAGCCGAGGATCGTGTCGAGCGTAGCGCGCGTGCCGGCGGGCGACGCGCCGATCTGCAAGGCGGCGATGACTGACGTGGACATGGTGGCGACTCCGGTGAATGGGATGCCGCCATCTTTATCGATAAGATGTCATCGATCAAATCGATAGAAAGATATCTGTCATGAATGCGGATGATATCTCCGGCCTCGACCTGAACCTGCTGAAGGTGTTCGAGGCGCTGTACGAGGAAGGCGGCGCGAGCCGGGCGGCGCTGCGGCTCGGCCTCACGCAGTCGGCCGTCAGCGCGGCACTCGCGCGGCTGCGCGTGATCTACGCCGATCCGCTGTTCGTGCGCACCGGCCGCGGGCTCGCGCCGACGCCGCGCGCGGACGAACTGAAGCCGATCCTGTCCGACGCGCTCGACCGCTGCCGCGAAAGCCTCGCGATCGCGGCCGACAGCGGCGAGCGCGTTGGCCGCACGATCTCGGTCGGGCTGTCCGACGACTTCGAGATCGCGCTCGGTCGCGCGCTGATCGATGCGGTCGCGCGCGAAGCCGCGGGCATCCGGCTGATCTTCCGGCAGACCCACAGCGGCATCGCCGGCGATGCGCTGCTGCGGCACGGTGTCGATCTCGCGATCGCGTCGGGCGGGTTCTCGGCGAACGGGCTCAGCCGGCGCGCGGTCGCGACGGGCGGCTATGCGTGCCTGATCGACCCGGGCGCCCGCGCTCAGCGGCCGCGCACGTTGACGCTCGCCGACTTCCTGCGGCGCGACCACCTGCTCGTGTCGTCGGGCGGCGTGATCGGGATCGTCGACGAGGCGCTGGCCGCGCTCGGCCACAAGCGGCGCGTCGCCGCATCGACCACGCATTTCGCCGCGCTGCCGTACCTGCTCGCCGGCTCCGACGCGGTCGCAACGATTCCCGCGCATGCAGCGCGCACGATCGCGCAATCGACGCCGCTGCGCGCGCTCGCGTGCCCGGTCGACCTGCCGCGCTATCCGGTCGAAATCGGCTGGCGCACGAGTACGCAGCGCGACCCGGCAATCGTGCGTGTGCGCGACACGATCGCCGCGTGCGTCACGCGCCTCGTCGCGCCATGAACGACGGCGCGTCAGCGCTGCCTGCCGCGCCGCCGGCGTGTGCCGAGTCCTACAACCGCATGGACGCCGCTCTTCACCCGGGACGACGGCCGTGCAGCCGCGTTCCGCACGATCGATCGTGCATGAACGCGGCGCGAACCGGACCCGTGCCGCAGCACATCGGCAGGATGCAGCGCTTACGGGGTCGGATTCGTCTAACGAGAGGGCCGGCAGCGTTCGGGCGCAACCGGTAAAATGCCGAACCATGAAACCCGAAATCTGGACCCCGCATGTGACGGTCGCCGCGCTCGTCGAGCACGCCGGCCGCTTTCTCGTGATCGAGGAAGAAACCTCGACGGGCCTGCGCATCAACCAGCCGGCCGGTCATCTCGAGGCCGGCGAAACGCTGGCCGACGCCGTGATCCGCGAAACGCTCGAGGAAACCGCGCACCCGTTCACGCCCGACGCGCTCGTCGGCGTCTATCTCGCGCACTACGACCGCCCCGGCACCGCCGGCGCGACCTACCTGCGCTTCACGTTCTGCGGCAGGGCCGGCGAACCGGTCGCGGGCCATGTGCTCGACGAAGGCATCGTCCGCACGCTGTGGATGACGGCCGACGAACTGCGCGCGTGCAGCGAGCGCCATCGCTCGCCCGCGGTGATGCGCTGCGTCGACGACTATCTCGCCGGGCGGCGCATTCCGCTCGATTTCGTGCATACGCATTCGGTCGCGCCGCGCCCCGAGGCATTCGAACGTCAGGCGGTCAACAAATGAGCAAGCGCCGTGTGGTGGTGGGCATGTCGGGCGGCGTCGATTCGTCGGTGACGGCGTGGCTGCTGAAGGAACAGGGCTACGACGTGGTCGGCCTGTTCATGAAGAACTGGGAAGACGATGACGACGGCGAGTACTGCTCGACGCGCCAGGACTGGATCGACGTCGTGTCGGTGGCCGACCTGATCGGCATCGACGTGGAAGCCGTCAACTTCGCCGCGGAATACAAGGACCGCGTGTTCGCCGAGTTCCTGCGCGAATACTCGGCCGGCCGCACGCCGAACCCGGACGTGCTGTGCAACGCCGAGATCAAGTTCAAGGCGTTCCTCGACCACGCGATGTCGCTCGACGCGGAAATGATCGCGACCGGCCACTATGCGCGCGTGCGCGAACGCGACGGGCGTTTCGAACTGCTGAAGGCGTTCGATCATACGAAAGACCAGTCGTACTTCCTGCACCGGCTGAACCAGGCGCAACTGTCGAAGACGATGTTCCCGCTCGGCGAGATCCCGAAGACGAAGGTGCGCGAGATCGCCGCGCAGATCGGGCTGCCGAACGCGAAGAAGAAGGATTCGACCGGCATCTGCTTCATCGGCGAACGGCCGTTCCGCGATTTCCTGAACCGCTACCTGCCGACGAAGCCCGGCCCGATGAAGACGCCCGACGGCAAGGTGGTCGGCGAACACATCGGCCTCGCGTTCTACACGTTCGGCCAGCGCAAGGGCATCGGCCTCGGCGGCAGCAAGAGCGGCAGCGGCGAACCATGGTTCGTCGCCGCGAAGGACATCGCGTCGAACACGCTGTACGTCGTGCAGGGCCACGATCATCCGTGGCTGCTGTCGCGCCAGCTCGTCGCCGGCAACGTCAGCTGGGTCGCCGGCGAGCCGCCGGCCGACGGCTTCGCGTGCGGCGCGAAGACGCGATACCGGCAGGCCGATGCGGCATGCGCATTCGGCGCCGCGCCCGCCGGCCCGGCAGGCGAAGCCCGCTTCTCGCTCGCATTCGACGACGCGCAGTGGGCCGTCACGCCCGGCCAGTCGGCCGTGCTGTACGACGGCGAGATATGCCTCGGCGGCGGCATCATCGAACTCGCGACAACCGGCCAGCCCGGTCAGGCCACGCCCGCGGAAGGCCACGCGCCGGCGCTCGCCGACGCACGCTGACACACCGGCGGCGCGCGAGCGCCGCCGCCCCTCGTTCAGCGCATGCTTTGCAACGCCGCATCGTAGCGCTCGCGTGCCGCGTCGAGCGCGGGGAAATGCCGCTCCGCCCACCGGTCGAGCGCCACCAGCGTCTGCACCAGCGATCCTGCCACCGGTGTCAGCCGGTATTCGACATGCACGCGCCGGGCGTCGATCTCGACACGCTCGATCAGCCCGTTGCGCACCAGTTCGCGCAGCGTTTGCGTGAGCACCTTCTGCGAAATCCCGCCGATGCGCCGCAGCAGCTCGCCGTTGCGCAACGGCCGCTCGGCCAGCGCCGGCAGGATCAGCAGCGTCCATTTGCCGGCGATCAGGGCCAGCGCGTCGCGCGCCGAGCAATCCGCCGCATAGACGTTGCCGGGAAATGCCATGGTTACCTCCGGGTACGTGATTGCGCCGCCCCGCCGCTGCGCGCCATCATCGTCTCACACTCACGGAGCCCGTCATGCAGGTGCTGATCGTCGTCGCCCATCCCGAACCGCGCTCGTTCAACGCCGCCCTCGCCTGCGCGGCGGCAAAGACGTGCCGCGCGGCAGGCCACATCGCGACGATCGCGGACCTGTACGCCGACGCGTTCGATCCGGGCGAGGCGCCGCGCCACTACGCGGACCGGCTCGATGCGTCGCGCTTCGATGCGCAACGCGAACAGCGCCATCACTGGGAGCGCGGCACGCTCGCACCGGAGGTCGAGCGTCACGTCGGCCTGCTGCGGCAGGCCGACGCGCTGATCCTGCAGTTCCCGCTCTGGTGGTTCGGCGCGCCCGCGATCCTGAAAGGCTGGATGGACCGCGTGTTCGTCTACGGGGGCCTGTACAGCAGCAGCCGGCGCCATGACCGCGGCGTGCTGCACGGCCGCCGCGCGCTGCTGAGCGTCACGACCGGCTCGTCGGCTGCCGCATGCGCGCCCGACGGCCGGGAGGGCGATACCCGCCTGCTGCTATGGCCGATCATGTACGCGCTACGCTATATCGGCTTCGACGTGCTTGAGCCGCACCTGATCCACGACGTTCGCGGCGATCTGGCCGGCGACGGCGCGCAGCAACGCGACGCGCGCCTCGCGCGGCAGCTTGCGGACTACTGCGCGCGGCTGGTCGAGTGGGATGCGTGGCCGTCGGTACCGTTCAACCGCGACAGGGATTTCGAAGCCGGCGGCAAGCTGAAGCCCGACGCGCCCGCCTACGGCCCGTTCATCCGCCACGCCGGCGCCGACTGCTGAGCGATCGCTCGGCAACGCTGGCTTCACGGGACCCGTAGTAGACTCTCGACCATCGCGGGCGCCGGCAGCGGCCGGGTACGGCACCGGCACCACGCCCGCCGGCCCGGCGCGACGCCGCCCGTGCCGGCCTGCCGGCCGCCGCGCGTCTCGCGCAGCGGCCATCATCCGAATAATGACGATGGAGTCCCCATGTTTTCCCGACGCTACCTGGCGATGTGGTGTGCCGTCCTGCTGCTCGTCGCGGCGGCCGCGCTCGCGTCGGCCCATATGCTTTCCTGGCTGTGGATCATCATCCCCGTCGCCCTCGTCGCGCTCGGCGTGTACGACCTGAAACAGGACCGTCACGCGATCCTGCGCAATTACCCGCTCTGGGGCCACTTCCGCTTCCTGTTCGAATTCATCCGACCTGAAATCCGTCAGTACTTCGTCGAGGACGACACCGACGAGAAGCCGTTCTCGCGTGCGCAGCGCAGCCTCGTCTACCAGCGCGCGAAGAACGTCGCCGACAACCGGCCGTACGGCACCGAGCTGAACGTGAAAGCCGTCGCGCACGAATGGATCAGCCACTCGCTCGCGCCGACGAAACTGCCGAACCACGATTTCCGCATCCGCGTCGGCGCGAATCGCGCGCAACCGTACGACATTTCGATCTTCAACATCTCGGCGATGAGCTTCGGCTCGCTGTCCGCGAACGCGATCCGCTCGCTGAACCTCGGCGCGAAGAAAGGCGGGTTCGCGCACGATACCGGCGAAGGCTCGCTGTCGAAGTACCACCGCGAGAACGGCGGCGACATCATCTGGGAAATCGCGTCCGGCTACTTCGGTTGCCGCAACGACGACGGCACGTTCAACCCCGACAAGTTCGCGAAGCAGGCTGCCGATCCGCAGGTCAAGATGATCGAGGTGAAGCTGTCGCAGGGCGCGAAGCCCGGCCACGGCGGCGTACTGCCGGCCGCGAAGATCACGCCGGAAATCGCCGAAACGCGCGGCGTGCCGATGGGCAAGGACTGCATCTCGCCCGCGACGCACTCGGAATTCTCGACGCCGCGCGGGCTGCTCGAATTCGTCGAGCGGCTGCGCACGCTGTCCGGCGGCAAGCCGACCGGCTTCAAGCTGTGCATCGGCCATCCGTGGGAATTCTTCGGCATTGCGAAGGCGATGATCGAGACCGGCATCGTGCCCGACTTCATCGTCGTCGACGGCGCGGAAGGCGGTACGGGCGCGGCGCCGCTCGAATTCACCGACCACGTCGGCGTGCCGCTGCAGGAAGGGCTGCTGCTCGTGCACAACACGCTCGTCGGGATCGGCGTGCGCGATCGCGTGAAGATCGGTGCGAGCGGCAAGATCATCACCGCGTTCGACATCGCGCGCACGCTCGCGATCGGCGCGGACTGGGTGAACTCGGCGCGCGGCTTCATGTTCGCGGTCGGCTGCATCCAGGCGCAGCACTGCCACACCGACCGCTGCCCGACCGGCGTCGCGACGCAGGACCCGGTGCGCCAGCGCGCACTCGTCGTGCCCGACAAGGCCGAGCGCGTGTTCAACTTCCACCGCAATACGCTGCATGCGCTGCAGGAACTCGTGCAGGCCGCCGGCCTCGGGCATCCGTCCGAGCTGCGCGCGCATCACATCGTGCAGCGGGTCGCGCCGCACGAGGTGCGGCTGATGTCGCAGTTGCTGAAGTACCTGAAGCCCGGTGCGCTGCTCGACGGCCAGACCTGCGGCTTCACGCTGTACGACAAGTGGTGGCCGATCGCGCGCAGCGATTCGTTCACGCTTGGCGAAGCCGTGTACGCGTCGATCGAGTGACGCGCTGCCGCCCCGCTCCGGCGGCGGCCTGCGCGACAAAAAGAAAAGCGCCCCGCGGGGCGCTTTTCTTTCGTCTGCCGAATGCGCGTACGCGCGGCCGGCAACCGCTCAGTTCTGCGGCAGCGTATCGGCGAACGATTGCCGCTGCTGGAGCTTCACGAAATGCTTGTCGAGGTTCGGGTGGCGATCGCGCCAGTTGAGCTCGGGCATCCGGAAGTCGAGATAGCCGAGCGCGCAACCGAGTGCGATGTCGGCGAGCGTGTAATGATTACCGACGCACCACGTCTTGCCGCCGAGACCCTGCGACATCGCGACGAGACCGTCGTCGATCTTGCGCTGCTGGCGCGCGATCCAGCTCGCGCTGCGCTGCGCCTCGTCGCGCATCGTGTGTTCGATGCGAATCGCGACCGCCGCGTCGAGGACGCCGTCGCCCAGCGCTTCCCAGCAACGGACCTCGACACGCTCGCGGCCCGACGGCGGAATCAGTTTGCCGACCGGCGACAGCGTGTCGACGTATTCGCAGATCACGCGGGAATCGAACACCGCGGCACCATCCTCCATCACGAGGCACGGGACCTTGCCGAGCGGATTCGATGCATGAATATCCGTCTCCGGCGCCCACACGTTCTCGAGCTCCAGCTTGTAGTCGATCTTCTTTTCAGCGAGCACGATCCGCGCCTTGCGGACGTACGGGCTGCCGAGCGAACCGATTAATTTCATCATCTGCCTTTTTTGGGGAACCGCCGAGAGTATACGTTGTCGTCGATCATAACCGGCCAGCGTCGCGTGACAGAAAATCGGCCGTCCGGCCTGTGGATGGTTTGCAACAGCCGCCGCGCGGGCCTTCCGGCGCGGCTTCCGGCCCCACTCTCACGCACCGCGTCGCGCGGCGCTACAATCGCACGATGAATGCGCCCCTCGATACCGCCATCGCCGTCGACGTCTACCGCCAGCGCCGTGAACGCGTGCTTGCCGCACTGCGTGCCGCGGGCGGCGGCGTCGCCATCGTCCCCACCGCGCCGGAACTGCTGCGCAACCGCGATACGGCCTACCCGTACCGGTTCGACAGCTACTTCCATTACCTGACGGGCTTCACCGAGCCGGATGCCGTGCTCGTGCTGAACGCGGCCGCACCGCACGGCGCGCCGGAGTCGATCCTGTTCTGCCGCGGCAAGAACGTCGACCGCGAGATCTGGGAAGGCTTTCACTACGGGCCCGACGCCGCGCGCGACGCGTTCGGTTTCGACGCGGCATTCGCGGTCGACGTGATCGATACCGAGATGCCGCGCCTGCTCGCCGACGCGGGCACCGTGCACTACCGGTTCGGCGCATCGGCCGACTTCGAGCGCCAGCTTGCCGGCTGGATCGATGCGGTGCGTGCGTTGGCACGCACGGGCGTCGCCGCGCCGGACGCGCTGCTCGACCTCACGCCGCTGCTCGACGACATGCGGCTCGTGAAGGACGAACACGAACTCGCGATCATGATGCGCGCCGCGCACATCTCCGCGCTCGCGCACCGCCGCGCGATGCAGGTGTGCCGCCCCGGCATCCGCGAATACGAACTCGAGGCCGAACTGCTGTACCTGTTCCGCAAGCACGGCGCGCAATCGCCCGCGTACGGTTCGATCGTCGCGGCCGGCGCGAATGCGTGCGTGCTGCACTACCCGGCCGGCAACGCGGCCGCGCAGGACGGCGACCTGATCCTGATCGACGCCGCATGCGAACTCGACGGCTACGCATCGGACATCACGCGCACGTTCCCGGCCAACGGGCGCTTCTCGCCCGCGCAGCGCACGCTGTACGACATCGTGCTCGCCGCGCAGCAGGCCGCGATCGATGCAACGCGCGCGGGCGTGCCGTTCGAGGCGCCGCACGATGCGGCGGTACGCGTGCTCGCGCAGGGCCTGCTCGACACCGGCATCATCCCGAAAGCGCGCTTCTCGACCGTCGACGACGTGATCGCCGAGCGCGCCTATTCGCGCTTCTACATGCATCGCACCGGCCACTGGCTCGGGATGGACGTGCACGACTGCGGCGACTACCGCGAGCGGCTCGCCGAGCGCGACGACAATGGCGCGCTGCCGTGGCGCACGCTGAAGCCCGGCATGACGCTGACGGTCGAACCCGGCCTGTACGTGCGCGCGGCCGACGACGTGCCGTCCGAATACTGGAACATCGGCATCCGCATCGAGGACGACGCGATCGTGCGCGAGCACGGCTGCGAGTTGATCACGCGCGGCGTGCCCGTCGCGGCCGACGAGATCGAAGCGCTGATGCGCGCGGGCGCATGACCGGCCGCCGACCGTTACCACCGTTTCACGAATCAAGATGACGACCGCTTCCTCCCCGGCCACGCCGGACTACGACCTCGCCATCGTCGGCGCGGGCCCCGTCGGGCTCGCGCTCGCCGGCTGGCTCGCACGCCGCAGCGCGACGCAGCACGCATCGATCGCGCTGATCGACGCGCGCGAACCGGCCGCGAATGCGAACGACCCACGCGCGATCGCCGTGTCGCACGGCAGCCGCGTGCTGCTCGACACGCTCGCGTGGCCCGCCGACGCGACGCCGATCGAACATATCCACGTGTCCCAACGCGGCCATTTCGGCCGCACGCTGATCGACCGCGAAGAGCACGACCTCGCCGCGCTCGGCTATGTGGTGCGCTACGGCTCGATCGTGCAGGCGCTCGCCGGCGCCGTGCGCAGCACGCGCGTCGACTGGCTCACGTCGACCACCGCACGCGCGCCGCAGCAGGACGCCGACGGTGTCACGCTGACGCTCGACGGGCCGCAGGGCGAGCGCACGCTGCGCGCGCGGATCGTCATCAATGCCGAAGGCGGGCTGTTCCATGAACAGCAGGCCGATACGGCCAAGCATCGCCGCGATTACGGGCAGACCGCACTCGTCGGCACGGTCACGGTATCGGCGCCGCGCCCGAACGTCGCATGGGAACGCTTCACGCACGAAGGCCCGCTCGCGCTGCTGCCGCTCGGCGGGCCGCGCCAGGCCGACTACTCGCTCGTCTGGTGCTGTACGCCCGACGAAGCGGCACGCCGCGCGGCGCTGCCCGACGACGCGTTCCTGCGCGAACTCGGCAGCGTATTCGGCGCACGCATGGGCGAGTTCGTCGCGATCGCCGGGCGCGCATCGTTCCCGCTCGGGCTGAACGCCGCGCCGACGCTCGTCAGCGGCCGCGTCGCGATCGTCGGCAATGCCGCGCAAACCCTGCACCCCGTCGCGGGCCAGGGGCTCAACCTCGGGCTGCGCGATGCGCATACGCTCGTCGACACGCTGTCCGCGCAAGGCTTCGAAGCAACCGCGCTCGCGACCTTCAACGCGCGCCGCGCGCTCGACCGGCGCTTCACGATCGGTGCGACCGACACGCTGGCCCGCCTGTTTACGATCGACTCGGGCCCGCTTCCGCTGCTGCGCGGCGCGGCGCTGACCGCACTCGAATTCGTGCCGCCGCTCAAGAAGGCGATCGCGCGCCAGATGATGTTCGGCCAGCGCAACTGACACGCGGGCGCGCCGCCCGGTTTGCCCGGGCATGCCAGGCAAACCGGGTCAAATCGGCGGGGCATGGGAATACGGTAAAATGCTCGTTTTCCGTCTTCCCTTCCCCTGCCCGCGCCGGTCGCGGGCGGTGCCATTGCGATGCCCGCTATCGGTCCTCACGTATTGCGTAACAACCTGTTCGTCGCCCCGATGGCTGGGGTGACGGATCGTCCGTTCCGCCAGCTCTGCAAGCGGCTGGGGGCCGGTTACGCCGTGTCCGAGATGGTCGCGTCCAACGCGCAGCTGTGGAAAAGCGCAAAGACGATGCGGCGCGCGAACCACGAAGGCGAAGTCGAGCCGATCGCGGTCCAGATCGCCGGCGCCGATCCGGCGATGATGGCCGAAGCGGCCCGCTACAACGTCGACAACGGCGCGCAGATCATCGACATCAACATGGGCTGCCCGGCGAAAAAGGTCTGCAACGTCGCGGCCGGCTCCGCGCTGCTGCAGAACGAGCCGCTCGTGCAGCGGATCGTCGATGCCGTCGTCGCGGCGGTCGGTACGGGGCCCGATGCGGTGCCCGTCACGCTGAAGATCCGCACCGGCTGGGACCGCGAGCACAAGAACGCGATCACGGTCGCGCGCCTGGCCGAAGCCGCCGGCATCTCGATGCTCACCGTGCACGGCCGCACGCGCGCCGACCTGTACCGCGGCGACGCCGAGTACGACACCATCGCGGCCGTGAAGGCAGCCGTTCGGATTCCGGTCGTCGCGAACGGCGACATCACGTCGCCCGCGAAAGCGAAGGCCGTGCTCGACGCAACCGGCGCCGACGCGCTGATGATCGGTCGTGCCGCGCAAGGCCGGCCGTGGCTGTTCCGCGAAATCGATCATTTCCTGCAAACCGGTGAACTGCTGCCCCCGCCGCTGATCGACGAGATCCAGCACGTGATGAACGAACACCTGGAAGACCACTACGCTTTCTACGGTGAATTCACGGGTGTCCGTACTGCGCGCAAGCACATCGGCTGGTACACTCGCGGCCTTTCCGGTGCCAACGGGTTCCGGCACAGGATGAACACGCTCGATTCCTCCCGCGAGCAGCTCGCCGCCGTCAATGCATTCTTCGAGGCGCAAAAAGCGCTGTCGGACCACCTCGTCTACGTCGATGACGAAGAGGAAAACGGCCAGGGCGAGTCGGACGACCATAACCAGTTAGCAGCATGAGCAAGCACAACATCGAACAATGTGTCCGCGAGAGCCTGGACGTGTATTTCCGGGATCTAGACGGCTCCAATCCGCACGACGTCTATGAAATGGTGATGTCCTGCGTCGAAAAGCCGATGCTCGAGGTCGTGCTCGTACAGGCAGGCGGCAACCAGTCGCTCGCCGCGGAGTACCTCGGCATCAACCGCAATACGCTGCGCAAGAAGCTGCAGCAGCACGGCCTGCTGTAAGCCGGCCGTCCCGTCCCCGTTTCCCTGGCTATTGGTGGTTCCATCATGATCAAGCAAGCGCTCATTTCCGTTTCCGACAAGACCGGCATCGTCGACTTCGCGAAGTCGCTGTCCGACCTCGGCGTCAAGCTGCTGTCGACCGGCGGCACTGCGAAACTCCTCGCCGACGCGGGCCTGCCCGTGACCGAAGTGGCCGACTACACGGGCTTCCCGGAAATGCTCGATGGGCGCGTGAAGACGCTCCACCCGAAGGTGCACGGCGGCATCCTCGCGCGCCGCGACCTGCCCGAGCACATGCAGGCGCTGGAACAGCACGGCATCCCGACGATCGACCTGCTCGTCGTGAACCTGTACCCGTTCGTCGCGACGATCGCGAAGGACGACTGCACGCTCGCCGACGCGATCGAGAACATCGACATCGGCGGCCCGACGATGCTGCGCTCCGCTGCGAAGAACCACCGCGACGTGACGGTCGTCGTCGACCCGGCCGACTACGCGATCGTGCTCGATGAAATGAAGGCGAACGGCAACACGGTCGGCTACCCGACCAACTTCCGCCTCGCGACGAAGGTGTTCGCGCACACCGCGCAATACGACGGCGCGATCACGAACTACCTGACGAGCCTGACCGACGAGCTGAAGCACGCGTCGCGCAGCGCGTACCCGGCCACGCTGAACATGGCGTTCGACAAGGTGCAGGACCTGCGCTACGGCGAGAACCCGCACCAGAGCGCGGCGTTCTACCGCGACCTCGCGACGCCGGCCGGCGCACTGGCGAACTACCGCCAGCTGCAGGGCAAGGAACTGTCGTACAACAACATCGCGGATTCGGACGCGGCGTGGGAATGCGTGAAGACGTTCGACGCGCCGGCCTGCGTGATCATCAAGCACGCGAACCCGTGCGGCGTCGCGGTCGGCAACGACTCGGCCGACGCGTACGCAAAGGCATTCCAGACGGATCCGACTTCCGCGTTCGGCGGCATCATCGCGTTCAACCGCGAAGTCGACGAAGCGGCCGCGCAGGCTGTCGCGAAGCAGTTCGTCGAAGTGCTGATCGCCCCGTCGTTCTCCGACGCCGCGAAGCAGGTGTTCGCCGCGAAGCAGAACGTGCGCCTGCTCGAAATCGCACTGGGCGACGGCCATAACGCATTCGACCTGAAGCGCGTGGGCGGCGGCCTGCTCGTGCAGTCGCTCGACTCGCGGAACGTGCAGCCGAGCGAGCTGCGCGTCGTCACGAAGCGCCAGCCGACCGCGAAGGAAATGGACGACCTGCTGTTCGCATGGCGCGTCGCGAAGTACGTGAAGTCGAACGCGATCGTGTTCTGCGGCAGCGGCATGACGCTCGGCGTCGGCGCCGGCCAGATGAGCCGCGTCGATTCCGCGCGCATCGCGAGCATCAAGGCGCAGAACGCGGGCCTGACGCTGGCCGGCTCGGCCGTCGCGTCGGATGCGTTCTTCCCGTTCCGCGACGGCCTCGACGTCGTCGTGGCGGCAGGCGCGACCTGCGTGATCCAGCCGGGCGGCTCGATGCGCGACGACGAAGTGATCGCGGCAGCCGATGAGCACGGCATCGCGATGGTCCTGACGGGCGTGCGCCACTTCCGTCACTGATCGCGTGCGGCCCGCGTGGCTGCAACATGAAAGCCCGGCGGCGTTGCACCCGCCGGGTTTTTTATTGCGCGGCGCCTCCGCACGCAACCGTGCGGCCGGCGCGGCGCACCATTCGTTGTAGTATCGCTGCATCAGGCAATTCTCCTCACTCATGCGAATTCTCGGCATCGACCCCGGCCTGCGCGTCACCGGCTTCGGCGTCATCGACGTCAGCGGCCACCGGCTCGCCTATGTCACGAGCGGCGTGATCCGCACGCCGACGGCCGACCTGGCCACCCGGCTCGGCACGATCTTCCAGGGCGTCTCGACGATCGTGCGCGAACATGCGCCCGACCAGGCCGCGATCGAAAAGGTGTTCGTCAACGTGAACCCGCAGTCGACGCTGCTGCTCGGCCAGGCACGCGGCGCCGCGATCTGCGGCCTCGTTGCGGGCGGCCTGCCGGTTGCCGAATACACGGCGCTGCAACTGAAGCAGGCGGTGGTCGGCTACGGCCGCGCGACCAAGACGCAGATGCAGGAAATGGTCACGCGCCTGCTCAACCTGTCCGGCCAACCGGGCTCGGACGCGGCCGACGCGCTCGGCATGGCGATCTGCCATGCGCACGGCGGCGACACGCTCAGCACCCTCGGCGGCCTCGCGCCGGCGCTCGCGAAGAAGGGGCTGCGCGTGCGGCGCGGGCGGCTGGTCGGCTGACGCCGGCGTATGCAGTCGCCCGGCACGCCGGGCCGGTCGCCGTGAGCGTTTCCACCGCGCGCGGCGCACCCGCGACACGCATCGTTTCGGCCTGATGTCCCGCCCCATCGGCATTGCGCCGCACGTGCGCTACACTCGCGCTTTATTCCTCGCATCCCGCCCTCCATGATCGGTCGCATCGCCGGCATCCTGCTCGAAAAGAACCCGCCTCATCTGCTCGTCGACTGCAACGGCGTCGGCTACGAAATCGACGTGCCGATGAGCACCTTCTACAACCTGCCGCACACGGGCGAGCGCATCGTGCTGCTCACGCAGCAGATCGTCCGCGAGGACGCGCACCTGCTGTACGGCTTCCTGACACCGCAGGAGCGCACGACCTTCCGCGAACTGCTGAAGATCACCGGCATCGGCGCGCGCATGGCGCTCGCCGTGCTGTCCGGCATGAGCGTGCAGGAGCTCGCGCAGGCCGTGACGATGCAGGACGCCGCGCGCCTCACGCGCCTGCCCGGCATCGGCAAGAAAACCGCCGAGCGCCTGCTGCTCGAACTGAAGGGCAAGCTCGGCGCCGACCTCGGTGCGCTTGCCGGGGCCGCATCGCCGTCCGATCACGCGACCGACATCCTCAACGCGCTGCTCGCGCTCGGCTACTCCGAGAAGGAAGGCCTGGCCGCGATCAAGAACGTGCCGGCCGGCACCGGCGTGTCCGAAGGCATCAAGCTCGCGCTGAAGGCGCTGTCGAAGGTGTAACGCACGTTCGGCAATCCGGCCGTCGAAGCCAGTGTCGCGCCGCGGCGCGGCACCCGCCAGTCGGCCGTTCGGCCAGGTAGGCCGGACGTCGGCGCGCGGTACAATGGCCGCATGATTGAAACCGACAAACTCGCCACCGAGCAGCGGATCATCGCCGCCACGCCCACCTCGTCGCACGAGGAGGTGTTCGAACGTGCGCTGCGGCCGCGCCAGCTCGACGACTACGTCGGCCAGGAAAAGGTGCGCGGCCAGCTCGAGATCTTCATCGAAGCCGCGAAGCGCCGCTCCGAGCCGCTCGACCACGTGCTGCTGTTCGGGCCGCCGGGTCTCGGCAAGACGACGCTCGCGCACATCATCGCGCGCGAGATGGGCGTGAACCTGCGCCAGACCTCGGGCCCCGTGCTCGAGCGCGCAGGCGATCTCGCCGCGCTGCTGACGAACCTCGAAGCCAACGACGTGCTGTTCATCGACGAGATCCACCGGCTGTCGCCGGTCGTCGAGGAAATCCTGTATCCGGCACTCGAGGATTACCAGATCGACATCATGATCGGCGAAGGCCCGGCCGCGCGCAGCGTGAAGCTCGACCTGCAGCCGTTCACGCTGGTCGGCGCGACCACCCGCGCGGGGATGCTGACCAACCCGCTGCGCGACCGTTTCGGGATCGTCGCGCGGCTTGAGTTCTACGATGCCGATCAGCTGTCGCGCATCGTGCGGCGCTCGGCGTCGCTGCTGAACGCGCAGATCGATCCGAACGGCGCGCTGGAAATCGCGAAGCGCTCGCGCGGCACGCCGCGGATCGCGAACCGGCTGCTGCGCCGCGTGCGCGATTTCGCGGAAGTGAAGGCCGACGGCCAGATCACCTCGGCCGTGGCCGATGCCGCGCTCGCGATGCTCGACGTCGATCCGGTCGGCTTCGACCTGATGGACCGCAAGCTGCTCGAAGCGATCCTGTACAAGTTCGACGGCGGCCCGGTCGGCATCGACAACCTCGCGGCGGCGATCGGCGAGGAGCGCGACACGATCGAAGACGTGCTCGAACCGTACCTGATCCAGCAGGGCTTCCTGCAGCGCACGCCGCGCGGGCGCGTCGCGACGCTGCTCACGTATCGGCATTTCGGACTTTCGGTGCCCGACGCCCGCCGCCCCGAACGCGACGAGTGGAATACCCCGGACGGGAAGTAACCCGTCGCCCGCGCCACCCCGCCATGACCACGCCGCCTGCCCGCCACCCCGCCGCACCCGCACCGGGCCCGCGCTGGGCCGAGCCGATTCGCAAGCGGCTCGTGGCCGGCATCACGCACCTGACGGTGGGCGGCGGCGGCCCGTCGATCGATCTTTCGTCGCCACCTGGCGACCCGGGGCTGTTCGGCCCCGACGCCGTCTGCTGGCGCGTCCATGCCGACTTCACGTCGATGATGACGGGCGGCATCGCCGCGCTGCTGCTGCAGGCGCTCCATCCGCTCGCACTCGCGGGCGTCTGGGATCACTCTTCCTTTCGCACCGACATCCTCGGCCGCTTGCGGCGCACCGCCACGTTCATCACGGGCACGACGTTCGGCAGCCGCGCAGACGCGCTCGCGCTGATCGAGCGCGTGAAGACGATCCATGCGCGCATCTCGGGCGCCGCGCCCGACGGGCGGCCGTACCGCGCCGACGATCCGGCGCTGCTGACCTGGGTGCATGTCGCGGAAGTGTCGAGTTTCCTCGTCGCGCATCTGCGTTATGTGAATCCGGCGCTGTCGGGCGAGCAGCAAGATCGCTACTACGCCGAAACGGCATTGATCGCCGAGCTGCTCGGCGCACACGAGGTGCCCCGTTCGCGCGCCGAGGTTGCCGCGTATTTCGCGCGCATGCAGCCCGAACTCGAAGCCGGACCGCACACGTTCGACGTGATGTCGATCCTGCTGAACGTACCGGTCGCGAAGCCTGCGCTGCGGCCGGCCGCGTCGCTGATGGTGCATGCGGGGATCGACCTGCTGCCGCCTTGGGCGCAGCGCATGCTCGGCGTGTCGACGTTCGCGCCGTTGCGGCGCGCGGTGGTCCGGCCCGGCATACGCGCCGTCGCCCCCGTGCTGCGCTGGGCGCTCGTCAACGGCGCGTCGAAGCGCGCGCGCCGCCGTGCCACCGCACTCCCTTCCGACGGCACGCCGCCCGCCTGACGATCGGCTTCCTCCGATCATTTCAATTTACTGTCAAATACCTGTGACAAGCTGACGGGCTTGCACCCGCGCGCGGTCGCACGTGCTGCACGTCCCGTGCGCCCCGTCCGATACCCGCGCAGTGCCCCGCCCACCCGACCGACACCCGATACCCGCGATGCCACGCCTGCCGATCCGTCTCGCCCTTGCCGCCAGCCTGTCCACCTTGCTCGCCCTGTCTGCGTGCGGGGGCGACGATGTCGCCGCCGTTGCGCGCACGGACGCGCAGACGCCTGCCGGCGGCACGACGACCGCGCCGCCCGCCACGCCACCCGCGACCACCACGCCGCAACCGGGCAAGTGGAAGGCCGCCCGCGCAGGCGACCTGATCGACGTCACGCTCGGCGATCTCCATCCGACGCAGGGCGCGATCGGCTACGACCAGATCTACTACAAGCTTGGTCGCTACGAACTGCAGCCCGACAAGAAATTCGACGACTTCTGCGCGGACGAAGGGCTCGGCGGCGTCGCATCGAGCGGCTACACGGCCAAATCGTCGCTGCGCGAGCCCGCAAGCTACACGTGCACGACGACCGACGCGAACGCCCGCGACCGCTCGGTGCTGAATCCCGTCGTGATCGGCCCGAACGGCGATGCGCTGTACCTGACCGACGGCCACCACGGCCTGTCGACCTACTACGAGACGCCCGACGGTGGCCCGGCGCTGCACGTGCACGTCGTCGTCAAGGACAACCTCAGCAACTACTCGGGCGACGCGTTCTGGCAACAGATGCAAAGCCGCGGCTACCTGCGCCTGAAGAACGGCGAAGGCAAGCCGATCACGACCGCGCAACTGCCGGCCGGGCTTGGCCTGAAACTCGGGATGACGAACGACCGCTACCGGTCGCTCGTCTATTTCACGCGCGACATCGGCTACAGCAAGCCCGCGCAAGCCACCGACTATCTCGAGTTCTACTGGGCCGACTGGCTGCGCGCGCAGCCGGGCACGTTCGCGCTGGCGAACTACGACCTCACGCGCGGCGGCACGACCGATCCCGATCCGGCGAAAGCCGACACGGGCTACGTGAATGCAGTCTGGAATGCGTCGACGCGCATGGTCGCGGCGACGGACCCGGTGATCGACGGCAAGACGGGCGCCGACCTCGGGCGTGCCGACGCGATCAACGGCGGGAAGAAGTACAACAAGGGGGAATTCGACAAGCTGCGCCAGCCGGTCACGGCCGACAAGCCCGGCAAGATCGCGTACGCGCTCGACTACAAGACGCGCCACGCGTTGCCGCAATAAGCGTCACGCAGTCGCAGAAACCCCGGCCGGCGGGGCCGGCCGGGGCGCAGGGGTTCAGAGGACCTTGCGGTACCCGTCGTCGTCGCTCGCGGCTTCCAGATGCGACACGTCGGCCCACTGCACGACCTGCGCGCGGCCGTCCACGTAATCGACGACGTTGATGCTCGTGTTGAGCAGCTGATAAGTGCGCGGCGCCGACAGCTCGATCCCGTTCGCAAAGCGGTACACGCAGTCGAGCACGCCGCCGTGCGCGACGCACGCGATCCGGCCGCCCGGATGCGCGGCGACGATCGGCTCGAGCGCATGCAGCACGCGGTGATAGAACGCGCGCTGCGACTCGCCGCCTTCCGGCGCGAAGCCCGGGTCGCGCGTCTGCCAGGCCGCATATGCGTCCGGAAACAGCGTCTCGATCTCGGGGCTGTCGTGTCCCTGGAACGCGCCGTACGAGCGTTCGCGCAACCCTTCGCGGAGCTGCAGCGGCAGACCGAGCGCATCGGCAAAGGGTTGTGCGGTCTGCTGCGCGCGCATCAGGTCGCTCGAATACACGGCATCGATCCGCGCGCCCTCGCGCGCCTCTCGCTCGAGCCGGACAGCCAGCCGCTTTGCCTGCGCGAGCCCCGTGTCGGCCAGCGGAATGTCGATATGGCCCTGGATGCGCTTGATGCGGTTCCAGGCGGTCTCGCCATGGCGGATGAAAAGAATCTGCGTGGTGGCCATCGCGGCGCGTCTCCGGGAAAGAATCAGGGCCGCACTTGCAGCCAGAACGTCACGGGGCCGTCGTTGACGAGTGACACCTGCATGTCGGCGCCGAACTCGCCCGTCTCGACGACCGGATGACGCGCCCGCGCGGCCGCGACGAAATAGTCGAACAACCGCGCGCCTTCGTCGGGCGGCGCGGCCGGCGTGAAGCTCGGACGCAACCCGCTGTTGGTATCGGCCGCCAGCGTGAACTGCGACACGAGCAGCAGGCCACCTGCGCGGCCCTCGCCGTCGATGTTCGACACCGGCAGGTTCATCTTGCCGGCCGCATCGCTGAACACCCGGTAGCCGAGCAGCTTCGCAAGCAGTTTGTCGGCCGCGGCCTCGGTGTCGCCGCGCTCCGCGCAGACCAGCGCGAGCAGGCCCGCACCGATCTCGCCCGTCGTGCGGTCGCCGACGCGCACGTCGGCGCGCCTGACGCGCTGGATCAGCGCGATCATGCGGTCAGCGTAATGCGTGCGAAGCGGCGCTTGCCGACCTGCACGACGAATTCGCCGGCTTCGACCTTGAGCCCCTTGTCCGACACCGTCGCGCCGTCGATCTTCACGCCGCCCTGCTCGATGTTGCGCAGCGCTTCGCTGGTCGACGGCACGAGGCCCGCCTGCTTCAGCAGCTGGCCGATCGCGAGCGGCGCACCGGCGAGCGTGACCGACGGAATGTCGTCCGGCACACCGCCCTTCGCGCGGTGGTTGAAGTCTTCGAGCGCGCGCTCGGCGTCGGGCTGCGAATGGAACCGCGCGACGATTTCCTGCGCGAGCAGCACCTTGAAGTCGCGCGGGTTGCGACCGCCTTCGGCCTCACGCTTGAAGCCGGCGATCTCGTCGAGGCTGCGGAACGACAGCAGCTCGAAGTAACGCCACATCAGCGTGTCCGAGATGCTCATCAGCTTGCCGAACATGTCGGTCGGCTTCTCGCTGATGCCGACGTAATTGCCCTTCGACTTCGACATCTTCTCGACGCCGTCGAGGCCTTCGAGTAGCGGCATCGTCAGGATGCACTGCTGTTCCTGGCCGTACTGCTTCTGCAGTTCGCGGCCCACCAGCAGGTTGAACTTCTGGTCGGTACCGCCAAGTTCGAGATCGGCGTTCAGCGCGACCGAATCGTAGCCCTGCATCAGCGGGTACAGGAATTCGTGGATCGAGATCGGCACGCCGCCCTGGAAGCGCTTCGTGAAGTCTTCGCGCTCAAGGATCCGCGCGACCGTGTAGCGCGACGCCAGCTTGATCATCCCGTCCGCGCCGAGCGGCATCGACCATTCGCTGTTGTAGCGGATTTCGGTCTTGTCGCGATCGAGCACGAGCGCAGCCTGCTCGAAGTAGGTCTTCGCGTTCGATTCGATCTGCTCGCGCGTGAGCGGCGGGCGCGTCGCATTGCGGCCCGACGGATCGCCGATCAGCGACGTGAAATCGCCGATCAGGAAGATCACCGTGTGGCCGAGGTCCTGCAGCTGGCGCATCTTGTTCAGCACGACCGTGTGGCCGATGTGGATGTCCGGCGCGGTCGGGTCGAGGCCGAGCTTGATGCGAAGCGGCGTGTTCGTGGCCGCGCTGCGCGCGAGCTTCTGCGCGAACTCTTCCTCGATCAGCAGCTCGTCGACGCCGCGCTTCGTGACGGCGAGCGCATGCCGGACTTCGTCGGTGATCGGGAAAACAGGCTTGGAACTGGGTTCGGTGCTCATCGGTGCCAGGAAGAATGTCGCAAAAACAGGGATTTTCCCATAACTTGCGCGCGCATCGCTTAACGACACGTCAGGTTGCGCGGATAATCGGGCACAAGGCGCGCGGCACCGGCCCGCGCCGCACGATCCAGGAGAACCCAACGTGCCGCAACGACAGCCGCAACACGCCTATCCGGCCGACGGCATCTACTTCGGGCTGATGTCGGGAACCAGCATGGACGGCGTCGACGGCGTCGCCGTGCGTTTCGAGGCCGGCAAGGCGCCGGTCGTCCTCGCGGAAGCGTTCGTCGGCTTCGCGCAATCGCTGCGCGACGCGCTGTTCGCGCTGCAGCAGCCGGGCGACAACGAAATCGACCGCGAATCGCTCGCGGCGAATGCGCTCGTCGCGCGCTATGCGGTGTGCTGCCATGAGCTGCAGCGCACGGCCGGGCTGTCGCGCGACGAGATCCGCGCGATCGGCGTGCACGGCCAGACGGTGCGCCATCGCCCCGAGCGCGGCTATACGCGGCAGCTCAACAACCCGGCGCTGCTCGCCGAGCTGGCCCAGGTCGACGTGATCGCCGATTTCCGCAGCCGCGACGTCGCCGCCGGCGGCCACGGCGCACCGCTCGCGCCGGCGTTCCATGCGACGGTGTTCGGTGCGCCCGGCGAAACTCGCGTCGTCTGCAATCTCGGCGGGATCAGCAACATCACGATCCTGCCCGGCGAAGGCGGCGACGTGCGCGGCTTCGACTGCGGCCCCGCGAATGCGCTGATCGACGAATGGGCGACCCGCCATCTGGGCAAGCCGTACGACGACGGCGGCAAGTTCGCCGCGCGCGGCACCGTGCATGCGCCGCTGCTCGACGCGCTGCTCGACGAACCGTATTTCGCCGCGCCGCCGCCGAAAAGCACCGGACGCGACCTGTTCAACCCTGCGTGGCTCGACGCAAAGCTCGCCGCGTTCGCGCAGATCGCGCCGGAGGACGTGCAGGCGACGCTCACGGCGCTCACCGCCGTGTCGGTTGCGCGCGAGATCGCCACGCATGCTCCGGGCTGCAAGGCCGTCTTCGTCTGCGGCGGCGGTGCACGCAATCCGGTGCTGCTCGACGCGATCAGGCACGCGCTGCGCGAGGCAGGCGTACCGGCCACCGTCGATACGACGGCCGCGCTCGGCGTGCCGCCGCAGCAGGTCGAGGCACTCGCGTTCGCGTGGCTCGCCTACCGCTTCACCGCGCGCCAGCCCGGCAATCTCGCGACGGTCACCGGCGCGGACGGCAACCGCGTGCTCGGCGCACTCTATCCGCGCTGATGCGACGCCCGCCGCATGGCGGGTGCCGCATGGCAGACGGACGTAAAAAAACGGGGCATGAAGCCCCGTTTTTCATTCCGGCGAACCGGCGCGAAACTGTCGTGCGCTCAGACCGAGAACGACGAACCGCACCCGCAGGTGGTGGTCGCGTTCGGGTTCTTGATCACGAACTGGGCGCCGTTGAGGTCGTCCTTGTAGTCGATCTCGGCGCCGACCAGGTACTGGTAGCTCATCGAGTCGATCAGGAGCTGGACGCCGTTCTTGTTCATCACGGTGTCGTCCTCGTTGACTTCCTCGTCGAACGTGAAGCCATACTGGAAGCCCGAGCAGCCGCCACCCTGCACGAACACGCGCAGCTTCAGGTCGGGGTTGCCCTCTTCGTCGATCAGTTGCTTGACCTTGTCGGCCGCGGCGTCGGTGAAGACGAACGGCAGCGGCATATCGGTCGTCGTTGCTGCGGATTCGGTAACAGCGTTCATTCGAACTCTCCAAGAAGCTTTAGCCGCTATTGTAGGGCCGATCAGAAGATCGTGCTGAAGTCCATGAAATCAATAGGTTCTTGTCGATTTCATCAAACGTGCCCGCGCGGGCTGCCGCAGCGGCGGCCTGGGCGCGGGCAAACAAGCGGCCATAAAAAAACCGCCAGCATGAAAGCTGGCGGTTTTTCCGGCGGACGCCACCCGAAGGCGGCGAGGCCATGAAGCGGAATTAACGCTTCGAGAACTGCTTTGCGCGGCGTGCCTTGCGCAGACCGACCTTCTTACGCTCGACTTCACGCGCATCGCGCGTGACGAAGCCTGCGCTCGACAGCGACGGCTTCAGCGTCGCGTCGTAGTCGATCAGTGCACGGGTGATGCCGTGGCGAACTGCGCCTGCCTGACCCGTTTCGCCGCCGCCGTTGACGTTGACCTTGATGTCGAACGTCTGGCCGTGGTTCGTGAGTTCCAGCGGTTGACGCACGATCATCAGCGACGTTTCGCGCGAGAAGTAGTCAGCGATGGGCTTGCCGTTGACGATGATGTCGCCCTTGCCAGCCTTGATGAAGACACGTGCGACTGCGCTTTTGCGGCGGCCCGTACCGTAGTTCCAGTTACCGATCATGTGGGCTCCCCTTAGATCTCGAGCGCCTTCGGCTGTTGAGCCGAATGCGGATGCGTAGCTTCAGCGTAGACCTTCAGCTTCTTGATCATCGCGTAGCCGAGCGGGCCCTTCGGCAGCATGCCCTTGACCGCCTTCTCGAGCGCACGGCCCGGGAAGCGTTCTTGCATCTTGCCGAACGTCGTTTCATAGATACCGCCCGGGTAGCCCGAGTGACGGTAGTACTTCTTGTCCAGAGTCTTGTTGCCCGTGACCTTCAACTTGCTCGCGTTGATGATGATGATGAAATCACCAGTGTCGACGTGCGGGGTGAACTCAGGCTTGTGCTTGCCGCGCAGACGGCGTGCCACTTCGCTGGCAACACGGCCGAGAACCTTATCCGTCGCGTCAATCACGTACCATTCGCGCGTCACCTCATGGGCTTTTGCGGAAAACGTCTTCATGATCGATCCAAAAAAAATGCTTTGCCCGATGTGTTCTTCCTGCTTGTCTATGTGCGCTTCAAGGCGCGGTGCAGGCTCTCCCTGTTCTTTTTCCGTGGGCATGAATGCGGAAAAGCCCTGAATTATAAAGGAAATACGGCAACGCGGTCAAAGGGAATCCACGTCCCGTGCCCGTGGCGGCCGAAATGGGCCAAAATCCGGTCGTGCCCCAACTGACCAGGCGATCCGAGCGCCCGGGGAGGCACCCATCGACACGCGGCACCTGACCTTGCCGCGCCCGACCGGCCGAACACGGAAAACAACAAACCAGCATGAAGAAACAACGACTTACGCCCTTCCTCGCGGCCGCGCTGCTGGCCGCCGCGGCGCCCGCCGTCGCCGCCCACGCCGGCTGCGAAGCCAAGCTCGACGCGCTCGATGCGCGCATCGCCGAAGCCCGGAACGCCCATGCGGAGGATCGCGTCGCCCGCCTGCGCGCGGTGCGCGAACGCGTCCGCCATTTCTGCGCTCGCGGCCACGGCCATGCGTCGGCCGCCCACGCACCGGCGCCTGACGCACGCTCGCGCGCCACGGCGCCCGATGCGACATCGCAACCGGCCGCACGGCAGCCCGCGTGACGCTGCCAGCGTGCGCAAACCGCGCGCCGATGTTTGCATGGGACGAAAAAAAGCCCGAACGGCTGGTTCGGGCTTAATCCACCTTAGGAGGAGGGTGGAGGAGACATTCGGAGGTTGCCGCAGCGCGACAACCAATGAGGCTCATTATACGAATGCACTGCCGACTTCACAAGAAAATTTGCATTACGAAATCAAAAACCATAATGCGAAATTTCGAGCGGAGCACGCTAGAAACCATCTTCTTCTTTAAAATCAATTACATGCCACTGCAAGGCATGAGCGGAAATCGTCCTCGTCTAGAGCAAAACCCCTAAAAGACGCGAGGAAATTGCCGTCCGGCGCCCTGCCCGAGCGGCGCCGGCATTGCACGTCGTGCAGCGCATCAGCCGGCCGTTGCGCAGCGAGCTACAATGCCGGATCGAATCCGAATCAGGCAACGCTGGAGTGCAAGCATGGAATGCAAAGTAAGCTGGATGGGCCAGGACGGCATGGCGTTTTCCGCCGAGACCGGCAGCGGGCATCTCGTCACGATGGATGGCGCCCCCGAAGGCGGCGGCCACAACCTCGCGCCGCGCCCGATGGAAATGGTGCTGCTCGGCACCGGTGGCTGCACGGCCTATGACGTCGTGCTGATCCTGAAGAAGAGCCGCCAGGAAGTGACCGGCTGCTCGGTCACGCTGAAGGCCGAGCGCGCCAGCGAAGATCCGAAGGTGTTCACGAAGGTGCACTTCCACTTCACCGTCACCGGCCGCAACCTGAACCCGGCCACGGTCGAGCGCGCGATCAACCTGTCGCACGACAAGTACTGCTCCGCGTCGATCATGATCGCGAAAACGGCCGAACTCACGCATTCGTTCGACATCGTCGCCGTCTGATCGCGCGGCGCGCGCATGAAAAAAGGGCCGGCGCTCCGCAAGGAGACGCCGGCCCTTTCGCATTCGAACGGCAAAGCAGGCCGATAAGCCGGATTCTGTGCACACTGCGCGCCGAAGCGCACAGCGCGTGGCAGCCATTCCTCTAGGCGCGCCATTGCTGACGCGCTCAAGCTTCCTACCCGCAGACGAGACGGGGGCCCCGTCCTGCATCCGAAAATGCGCGCCTGCCTACTTGGAATTGCTCCGGGTGGAGGTTACCGTGCCGGCGAACGTCGCCGTCGCCGCGGTGCGCTCTTACCGCACCGTTTCACCCTTACCTGATCCCGGCTTGCGCCGGGCCATCGGCGGTTTGCTTTCTGTTGCCCTGTTCCGCGTGTCGCCACGGATGGCCGTTAGCCATCACCCTGCCCTGTGGAGTCCGGACTTTCCTCGCCCCCGCGCGCCCGAAGGCGGCGAGGCCGCGACTGCCTAGCCTGCTTTGCGACGCGCATTCTAGCACTGCGCGCCGCCGCCGGCAGCGCGCGTGGGGCGGCCGCCGCGAAATTCGGCCGGACCGTCGTAGAACGCGGCATCGGCATCCGAGGCGCACCCGCCCGGTACCCCAAGCGCCGGGAGCGGCGCGAAATCGCGGCTCGTCAGTGCGCGTCGCGCGTTCGGCCGCGACCGCTGACACGCGCACCGTCGCGCAACGCGCCGTTCAGCGCATCGCACCGGGCGTCACCCGCCAATGCGGCCGCCTGGCCGGTCCGGCACCGCATAGGGCGCGAACCACGGCGCGGCCCCGTCGATCCGCGCGAAATCCGCCGCCGCGCGGCCGGCCGCATGGCCGGGCTCGCGCGGCGGCGCATCGATCACGCCAGTTTCCAGCCGATCGTCTCGCCGCCGCGCAGCGGCACGACCGGCGTGTCGCCCGCGAAGATCTCGCGCGGCAGTTCCCACGCCTCGCGGCGCAGCGTGACTGTCTCGGCGCTGCGCGGCAGCCCGTAGAAATCGGCGCCGAAGAAGCTCGCGAACCCTTCCAGCCTGTCGAGCGCGCCGGCCGTGTCGAACGCTTCCGCGTACAGCTCCAGCGCGTGCAGCGCCGTGTAGCAGCCCGCGCAGCCGCATGCGGTTTCCTTCGCGTCGCGCGCATGCGGCGCGCTGTCGGTGCCGAGGAAGAAGCGCGGGTTGCCCGACGTCGCGGCCTCGACCAGCGCCACGCGATGCGTCTCGCGCTTCAGCACCGGCAGGCAGTAGTAATGCGGGCGAATCCCGCCGACGAACAGCGCGTTGCGGTTGTACAGCAGGTGATGCGCGGTGATCGTCGCGCCGAGCAGGCCGGGCGCCGCATCGGCGTCGCGCACGTAGTCGGCCGCGTCCTTCGTCGTGATGTGCTCGAACACGACCTTCAGGCCCGGGAAATCGCGGCGCAGCGGCGTCATCACGCGGTCGATGAACACTTTCTCGCGGTCGAACAGGTCGATCGACGCATCGGTCACCTCGCCGTGCACGAGCAGCGGCATGCCGGTTTCCTGCATCGCCTCGAGCGTCTTCGCGCATTTCGCGAGATCGGTGACGCCGTGGTCGGAGTTCGTCGTCGCGCCGGCCGGATACAGCTTCACGCCGTGCACGAAGCCGCTTTCGCGCGCGCGGCGGATCTCGTCGGGCGGCGTGTTGTCGGTCAGATACAGCGTCATCAGCGGTTCGAACGTCATCCCGGCCGGCAGCGCGGCAAGGATGCGCTCGCGGTAGGCCTGCGCCTGCGCGGTGGTCGTGACCGGCGGCTTCAGGTTCGGCATGACAATTGCGCGGCCGAACTGGCGGGCGGTGTGCGGCAGCACGGCGGCCAGCATGTCGCCGTCTCGCAGGTGCAGGTGCCAGTCGTCGGGACGGGCGAGCGAGAGCGTCGCCGGGGAAGAAGCGTTCGAGGCAGTCATAGGAGGCGTCGTGAGGAACAGGCTTGCCATCGGCGGGGCCGGAACGCGCGTGCGCGGGCCGACTGACGGCAAACCGCAACACGGGACCTTTGGCCAGCGGAATCCGCTTTTTACCGCTCAGGGCTCGGTGATATGCTAGAAGCCGCATTGTACCGGGGTTCGCCCGGTTCGTTACCCCCCCGCTTCAGCCTGCCGCCCCAAGTAAAATGTGCCAACTCCTAGGAATGAACTGCGCCGCACCGACGGACGTCACATTCTCCTTCACAGGTTTCGCGGCCCGGGGCGGGCTCACCGATCACCATGCCGACGGCTGGGGCATCGCATTCTTCGAGGACAAGGCCTGCCGCCTGTTCATCGATCACCAGGCATCGGCTACGTCGCCGATCGCCGAAATGGTGAAGCGTTACCCGATCAAGTCCAAGAACACGATCGCGCACATCCGCAAGGCGACGCAAGGGCACATCCTGCTCGAGAACAGCCATCCGTTCATGCGCGAGCTGTGGGGCCGGCACTGGATCTTCGCGCATAACGGCGACCTGCAGGACTACGCGCCGAACATGGACGGCAGCGTCTACCACCCGGTCGGCACGACCGACAGCGAACAGGCGTTCTGCGTGCTGATGCAGGGGTTGCGCGAGGCCTTTCCCGGCGCGCAGCCGCCGCTGCCCGAGCTGTTCGAGCGCGTCGGCGAGCTCACGCGCGGGATCACCGATCACGGGGTGTTCAATTTCCTGATGTCGAACGGCCAGGCGCTGTTCGCGCATTGCTCGACGCGGCTGCACTATCTCGTGCGCCGCTGGCCGTTTTCGACCGCGCATCTGGTCGACGAAGACCTGTCGATCGATTTCGCGAAATACACGACGCCCGAGGATCGCGTCGCGGTGATCGCGACGCAGCCGCTCACCGACGACGAAGTCTGGACCGCGTTCGAGCCGGGCGAGCTGATCATGTTCCAGTGCGGCGACGTCGCCGCGCGGATGCAGATCCCGGTGCCCGAGCGCGTGCTCGAGAAGCTGCGCAATCCGGCGCTCGACGCGTCGGCGTCCGCGCCGCGCACGGCCCGCGAAGCGCTCGCCACGGCGGCCGACGGCGATTCCGACGACGCAATCGACTTCTGAGCCCGGCGCGGCACCGGCCGCGGCCGCTTCCTGCCCGCTTCCTGCCCGCTTGCGCGAACCTCGCGCGAGACGCACGACGATGCCCGTCACCGGCGGAAATCGCCCCGCTCCGGCCGATACGGATTCATGTTGGCCCCGCCATCGGCGCAACGCTTCGATGCCACCCAACATTCGCTTGATTTTATTCATTCACAAGCGAAAATAAATCGCAGGCGAAACAAAAAATACCATCCGCCTAAATCAAAAAATCCCGGATTCTTATTTTAGCGCGCCGCCTTCACCCGAACCGTGCGCTATCCCACCTACCCCGACAGCCATTCAAGATCTTTCACAAAACCCGTCAAACCCTTCTCCAGCATAGCTTTCGGTTCGATTAGCCACACAAATCAAAAATACCGGCCGTTACGGTTCGCATCATTACAGTTTCCATTTTCTTGATAATCGGCAGCCACCCGAGTCAGTAGACTCCGCCCATCCTCGGTGTAACGAAACACGATTGGCGCGCTACGCAGCCATAGCCGCCGCACGCCCTTTCGATCGATTGCAGCACCGCGGAATGCGAATTCGCCGAATGGCGGCGAATGCCACTTCAAAAAGAAGAAAGAGGGGTATGTCGTGAATCACTCATTTCGATCGATATGGAGCGAAACCGCCGGCTGCTGGGTCGCGGTTGCGGAAACGGCACGGGCGCGCGGCAAACGCTCGCGCGGCGAATCGGGCACCGGCCACCGTGCGGCACGCGCGACCGCGCGCCGGTCGCCACTTCGCGTCGCGGCGCTCGGTGCCGCACTGGCCGTGCTGTCGACCGGCGCCGCGCATGCTTCGACGTGCGGCAGCGGCGCGGCAGTCGCGAACGGCGGCGCCTGCGCACTCGACAGTTTCAGCCCGACCGTCAACGACAACCTGGCCGGCGCCACGACCGTGTCGGGCGGCGACCGGGTCGGACTGACGGGCGCATGGACCGGCGCGACCGGCGATATGGGCTACACGCTGACGCCGCTCGGCAGCACGTCCGTCGTGTCGGGCAACCCCGACCAGCCGCTGCTGTCGATCGGCGGCAAGACCCAAAGCGTCAGCACGCCCGACTCGATCACCGGCAGCCACAGCTCGGTCGCGACCTACGATTCGGCCGCGTTCGCCGCCTCGAATGCGGGCTCGACCAGCGTGCCCGTCTATCACGACGTGAACGGCAACCAGTACGTGAACACGCGGATCGGCACCGTCGAGCGCTCCGGCGGCACGCTCGACGTGTCGATCGGCAGTCCGGCAGGGTCGCCCGCGGCGGCCGGCAACGCGATCACGATGGCGCCGAAGCAGACCGACCTGTTCGTCGCGGACGGCACGGGCACGGCGCAAAGCGTCGTCAACTGGAACTCGCGCAACCAGGTGTGGCTCGGCACCGGCGACTATCTGGCGAGCGGCGGCCCCGTCAGCCATGTGCTGCTCGACGTGCCGGCGTATGCGGGCACCTTCACCGCCTTCGACGGTAGCGCGTGGACGGTCACCGACGCCGCGTCGCTCGCCGCGTACAACACCTTTCTCGTGCGCTCGGTCCAGAGCGGCGCGCTCGGCTCGCAGGCCGCGTACGACCACGCTTTCAGCCAGGCCGTCACGTTCTCCACGCAATCGTTCGAGTATGCGAACAACGTGTCGCCGGGCGACAAGAACACGCTGCAGATGGACTACCTGACGGTCATGCACGGCACCGGCGCCAACGCGACGCTGCACATCGGCAAGGACGGCCAGATCGACTTCCGCGGCACCAATACGATCGACTCGAGCTCGGCCGTCCTCGCGGAGAACGGCGCGCACTTCGTCAACGACGGGCGCCTGTCGGGCGACTTCACGCTCGTGCGCCTGCTGACCGGCGCGAGCGGCGTGAACAACGGCGTGATCTCGTCCGGCTACGCGGCCGGCGACAACTTCGACACGGGCGGCACCGCGCTGCCCTACAACTTCAGCCTCAACGCGTACACCGAGGGCAGCGGCATCTACGCGAACGGCGCCGGCACGCGCTTCGTCAACAACGGCGTGATGAACGTCGGCGCATGGACCTTCAACAACAGCACGCGCCCCGACCTGCAGAACTACGCGGTGGCCGCGACGGACGGCGCGTACGCCTCGAACGCCGGCACGATCAACGTCGGCGTCAATGCGACGACGCTCGACAGCCAGGTGATCGGCGGCCTCGTCGCCGGCGGCAGCTTCACGAACGAAGCCGGCGGCACGATCTATCTCGGGCGCGCGGCCCAGTACGACGCCGCGTCGCCCGAAGCCGCGAACGACGTTGCGCTGTCCGCGCATGCGTACGGCATCCTGCTCGGCGCGTCGGGCACCGCAAGCAACCTCGGCACGATCGTGATCGGCTCGCAGACGCAGAACGGCGCCGCACTGGCGAGCATCGGCTCGACCTCCGGCTCGCTGACCAATGCGGGCTCGATCGTCGTCAACGGCGCGGCGACCGGCACGCCACTCGCCAACGTCGGCATGCTCGCGGCCGATACCGCCGCGACCGTGACCAACACCGGCACCATCACGCTGAACGGTGTCAACGGCATCGGCATCATGGTCGTCGGGACCGGCACGCACGCGACGGCCGCGACGTCGACCGGCACGATCAACGTGGCCGGCGGCCTCGATCCCGCCTCGGGCACGCGCAACTACGGCGTCTGGGCCGAGGGGCCGCTCGCGAAAGCCACGCTCGACGGCGCGCTCAACCTGACGGGCACCGGCGCAATCGGCGTGCACGCACGCGCGGGCGCGACGATCGACGTCGGCGCCAACGCGGTGCCGGCCTTCATGTCCGGCACGAACCAGATCGGCTTCTACGCGTACGGCGCGGGCTCGAAAATCAACGTCGCCGCGCAGCACCTCAGCGTCGACACCGACGATTCGACGCTGTTCCGCGTCGCAGGCGGCGCGGCCTATACGGGCACGTCGACGGCCGGCACGCTGACAACCGACGTCAACGGCCAGCGTGCGCGCGGCGTGCTCGCGACCGACGCCGGCACCACGCTGTCGACCGGCAACGCGATCTACAACGTCAACGGCGCGAACGGCATCGCGATCGCGGTAGAAGGCGGCGCGACAGGCACGATCGACGCGGGTGCGACGATCAACCTGAACGCGGCCGGCGCGACCGCGGGCATCGTCGACGGCCAGGCGCACGACCTCGCCGGTGCAAATGCGGGTGCGCCGGTCGCGACGACGCTGACCAACCACGCCGCCGTCACGTCGTCGACCGCCGGCGTGACGGGCTTCGTCGCGCAAAACCTCGGCACGCTCGACAACCGCAGCACGGTGCTGCTGACCGGCGCCGGCTCGACGGGCGTCGTCGTCGGCACGCAAGGCACGGTGAACAACGCGTCGACGATCCGCGTGTCCAACGGTACGGGGGCACTCGTGCAGGGTGCGGCGGCAACGCTCGCCAATGCGGGCTCGATCGAAGCCGACGACGGCGTCGCGGGCGTGCGCCTCACGGGCGCCGGTGCATCGGTCGCGCTGTCGGGCGCCGGCACCGTGATCGCGAACGGCAGCGCCGACGGCGTGCTGATCGATTCGACCGTCACGGGCGGCGGCATCGCGGCCGGCGCGACGTCGATCGCGGTCGGCGGATCGGGCAGCGGGATCCGCAACCTCGGGGCGAACGCCACGATCGCGCTGGCCGGCACGCAGATCGCCACGACGGGCAGCGGCGCCGACGGCCTCGCGTCGACCGGTGCGGGCGCGCGCATCGCGGCCGATGCGGCAGCGCTCGTGCGCACCGCCGGCGCCAACGCGCGCGGCCTGTTCGTATCGGGCGCGGATTCGACACTCTCGGCCAGCGGCACGACCGTCGCGACGACGGGCGCCGGCGCGCATGCGGTCTTCATGGACGGCGGGGCGACGGCCATGCTGTCGGGCGCGAAAGTCACCGCATCGGGTGCCGCAGCCGATGGCGTCGTCGCGCAGAACGGCGGCCGCATCGCCGATGCGGGTTCGTCGATCGCCAGCGCGGCCGGCAACGGCGCGACCGCGAACAGCGGCGGCGTGCTTGCGTTGACCGGCACGACGCTCGCGGGCGCGACGGCCGGCGTGCTGACGTCGGACACGCTCGCGAACGGCACGACGAGTTCGGTGCTCGTCGACGGCGGCAGCGTGGCCTCCACCGCCGGGCCGGCCTTCGCCGCGCGCGGCGGCACCGCCGACATCGCCGTGCGCAACGGCACGGTCGTCACGGCCGGCAACGGCACGCTGCTGAACCTCGCGAACGGCAGCAACGTGACGTTCAATGCATCGGCGGTCAACCTCGCGGGCGACATCGTCTCCGACGCATCGAGCACCGGCACCGTGCTCCTCGCGAACGGCACGACGCTGACCGGCAGGATCGATCCGGTCGCGCTGACCATCGACGGCACGAGCACGTGGCGCATGACGGGCAACTCGGCCCTGAGCAGCCTGAACAACGCGGGCCTCGTCGCCTTCACCGCGCCGGCCGGCTCGCCGACGCTCACCGGCAGCTACAAGACGTTGACGATGGGCAGCTACGTCGGCAACGGCGGCACGATCGCGCTGAACACGTACCTCGGCGCCGATGCGTCGCCGACCGACCGGCTGATCGTGAACGGCGGCACCGCGAGCGGCACGACCGGCCTGAAGATCGCCAACACGGCCGGCACCGGCGCGCAGACGACCGGCGACGGGATTCCCGTGGTCGTCACGGCCAACGGCGGCACGACCGCCCCATCGGCATTCCATCTCGCGGGCCCGGTACAGGCCGGCGCGTACGAATACCGGCTCTATCGCGGCGGCCAAGGCGACGCGAACGGCTGGTACCTGCGTTCGCAGCTCGACCAGTCCGACCCCGGCGATCCGATCCACCCGTCCGGCGGCGGTGACGGCGGCGGGAACGGGAACGGCGGCACGCTCGCGTATCGCCCGGGCGTCGCCGGCTACGCGCTGACGCCGCTGCTGAACGCCGACTACGGCTTCTCGACACTCGGCAAGCTGCACGAGCGCGTCGGCGACTTCTACAACCTCGAGAAGCAGCAGCCCGGCAACCGCGACGGCGTGTGGGGGCGCATCGGCGGCCAGAGCCTCGACGCAAACGCGGGCCGCTTCTCGGCCGACGAACGCACGTTCTTCGCACAGTTCGGCAAGGACTGGACGCTCGAGCAGGCGCCGAACGGCGCCGGCAGCACGCATGCGGGCGTGACGGCGAGCATCGGCGTGTCGAATGCGAGCTTCAGCGACATGGCGCGCGCCGGCACGCCGGGCCTGTCGACGTCGACGGGCTCGGTCGAGATGCACGCGCAGAGCGTCGGCGGCTACTGGACCCGCTACCTGTCCGACGGCACCTACTTCGACAGCGTCGGGCAGGTCACGCACTACGGCAACCGCTATCGCGACAGCTACGGCAACGAGGCGTCGCAGAACGGCTTCGGCGTCGCGCTGTCGCAGGAAGTCGGCAAGCCGTTCGCGATCGGCAGCCTGCCCGTCGCGGTCGAGCCCCAGGCACAGCTGATGTATCAGTACCTGAAGCTCAACGGGTTCAACGACAACGTATCGGCCGTCTCGGGCACGGCGACGAACGCGCTGCGCGGCCGCGTCGGCGTGCGCATCTTCCGGCCGAACCTCCAGTCGGACGCAGGCGGCGGCGCCGCGACGCCGTACTTCACGGCCGACGTGCTGCACGACTTCCTGTCGCCGGGCCAGACCGTCGTCGGCGGCACGCCGTTCGCGACGCATCTCGGCCGCACCTGGTACGAGCTCGGCGTCGGCGTGACCGCGGGCTTCGGCAAGTCGGGCGAGCTGTACGCGAACGCGAAGATCGCGCGCAACATCGGCGGCGACTACCGGCGCGGGATCGTCGGGCAGGTCGGCTACCGGTACAGCTGGTAACGCGCCGGTAACGCCGTCGCACGCGGACGAAAAAAAACCGCCCGGCGGTCAGCCGGGCGGTTTTCGCATGGGCGCGCGTAAAACGCGCACACGCTCAGTGCAGGATCTTCGCGAGGAAGTCCTTCGCGCGTTCCGATTTCGGATTCGAGAAGAAATCGTCCTTGCGGTCGTCCTCGACGATCGCGCCCTTGTCCATGAAGATCACGCGATGCGCGACCTTCTTCGCGAAGCCCATCTCGTGCGTGACGACCATCATCGTCATCCCTTCCTGCGCGAGTTCGACCATCACGTCGAGCACTTCGTTGATCATCTCGGGATCGAGCGCGGACGTCGGCTCGTCGAACAGCATCGCGATCGGGTCCATCGACAGCGCGCGCGCGATCGCGACACGCTGCTGCTGACCGCCCGACAACTGGCCCGGAAACTTGTGCGCGTGCGCCTTCAGGCCGACGCGATCGAGCAGCTTCATGCCCTTCTCGTTCGCTTCGTCCTTGCCGCGGCCGAGCACCTTGACCTGCGCAAGCGTCAGGTTCTCGGTGATCGACAGGTGCGGGAACAGCTCGAAATGCTGGAACACCATCCCGACCTTCGAGCGCAGCTTCGACAGGTTCGTCTTCTTGTCGCCGACCGACTGGCCGTTCACGAGGATCTCGCCCTGCTGGAACGGCTCGAGGCCGTTCACGGTCTTGATCAGCGTCGACTTGCCCGAGCCCGACGGGCCGCACACGACGACCACTTCACCCTTCTTGACCTCGGTCGTGCATTCGGTGAGGACCTGAAACTGACCGTACCACTTCGAAACGTTCTTGATGGAAATCATCTTGTGACCTTTTTCTGGAGACCCTTGACGAGAGCAGACGCCAACGAGCAAATCACGAAATAGCATGCGCCGGCGAACAGGACCATCTCGACGGTCGTGCCGTCGCGATCGCCGATGTTGGCCGCCGTGCGGAAGAAGTCCGCGAGACTGATCACGTACACGAGCGACGTATCCTGGAACAGGACGATCGCCTGCGTGAGCAGCAGCGGCACCATCGCCCGGAACGCCTGCGGCAGGATCACGAGGCGCATCGCCTGCGCGTAGTTCATGCCGAGCGCGAACGCGGCGTTCGCCTGCCCGCGCGGCACCGCCTGGATGCCGGCGCGGATGATCTCGGAATAATACGCGGCTTCGAACAGCGAGAACGCGACCATCGCCGAGGCGAGGCGGATGTCGATCGTCGGCGACAGCCCGAGCACGCCCTGCAGCAGCTGCGGCACGATCAGGAAGAACCACAGCAGCACCATCACGAGCGGAATCGAGCGGAACACCGTCACGTAGCCCTGCGCGAACCACGCGAGCGGCTTGACGCCCGACAGCCGCATCAGCGCCAGCAGCGTGCCCCAGACGATCCCGACCACGATCGCGATCAGCGTGATCTGGAACGTGACGACCGCCCCCGTCCACAGCGTCGGCAGCGCGCCGGGAATACTACTCCAGTCGAACTGATGCATCACTTGCCTCCGATATAGCCGGGCAGCCGCGTGCGGCCTTCGATCCAGCGCATGAACGACATCACGACGAGGTTGATGATCACGTACGCGAGCGTGACCGCGATGAACGACTCATAGGTCTGCGCGGTGTAGTCGACGAGCTGGCGCGCCTGCGCGGACAGGTCGAGCAGGCCGATCGTCGACGCGACGGCGGAGTTCTTGAAGATGTTCAGGAATTCCGACGTGAGCGGCGGCACGATGATCCGGTACGCAACCGGCAGCAGCACGTAGCGATACGTCTGCCATTGCGTGAAGCCCATCGCGAGGCCGGCCGCGCGCTGGCCCTTCGGCAGCGCGTTGATCCCCGAGCGCACCTGTTCGCACACGCGCGCGCCCGTGAACAGGCCGAGACAGATGATCGACGCGGTGAAGAACTGCGTGGTCGGCGGCAACTGCTTGATCCAGGTGCCGATCGATGCGGGCAGCAGCTCGGGTATCACGAGATACCAGACGAAGAACTGCACGATCAGCGGAATGTTCCGGAAGATCGACACGTACAGGGTGCCGAGCGCGGACAGCCATTTGTTCGGCACCGTGCGCAGCACGCCGAACAGCGATCCGACGATCAGCGCGATGACCCAGGCGACGAGCGACACTTCGATCGTCGCCCAGAAGCCGGACATCAGCCATCCGAAATAAGTCGTCGGCTCGCCGGTCGACACGGGGCTCAGGAAGATGCCCCAGTTCCAGTGGTAAGACATGGGCAAGACTCCAGCAAAAAGAGACGGAAGAAGCGTGGCCTCTTCCGTCTCATTAGCGTCATTTCTGCATCAACGGCCGTGTGGTCAGTCGAGCGCCTTGTCGTTCGGGTTCGCGTACAGCTTCTTCATCGAATCGGACAGCGGGAAGTTCAGGTTCAGCCCCTTCGGCGGGATCGGGTTCTCGAACCACTTCGCGTAGATCTTCGCGGCTTCGCCCGACTTCTCGACTTGCGAGATCGCGTCGTCGACGAGCTTCTTGAAGTCGGTGTCGCCCTTGCGCATCATGCAGCCGTAGGCCTCTTCCGATTGCGGCGTGCCGACGATCACCCATTCGCCCGGCTGCTTCGCCTTCGCGCGCTCGCCCGCGAGCAGTGCGTCATCCATCATGAACGCGACCGCGCGGCCCGATTCCAGCGTGTTGAAGGAATCGCCGTGATCCTTCGCGCTGATGATGTTCATGCCCAGTTGCTTCTCGTTGTTCATCTTGCGAAGCAGGCGCTCCGACGTCGTGCCGGCAGTCGTCACGACCGTCTTGCCCTTGAGGTCGGCGAAATCCTTGACGCCCGAATCCTTCTTCGTCATCAGGCGCGTGCCGATCACGAAGATCGTGTCGGAGAACGCAGCCTGCTGCTGGCGCTCGGCGTTGTTGGTCGTCGAGCCGCACTCGATGTCGACCGTGCCGTTCTGCACCAGCGGAATGCGGTTTTGCGACGTGACGGGGATGTTCTTCACCTGCAGGTTCGGCAGGTTCAGCTTCTTCTTCACCGCGTCGACCACCTTCATCTGGAATTCGCGCGAATAGCCAACCACCTGCTGCTTTTCGTCATAGTAGGAGAACGGAATCGACGATTCGCGGTGGCCCAGCGCGATCACGCCCGTGTCCTTGATCTTCTTCAGCGTGCCCGTCTCCTGAGCATGCGCGCCGCTTGCGAACGCGCAAAGCGCCGCGACCATCAGGACTGCCTTGTGGTATTTCATTTTGGTCATCTCCTTGGCTAAAACCCGCGCCAGTGTATCAAAGTAATATTTTTGAAAGTACTGGTTGTTTACCGCACTACGAATCGCCCTGCACGAAGCCTTCCTCCCGGCTCCAGGCGCCCCGAATGCGCGCGCGGGCGATGCCGGATCCGGCACCGCCCGCGAGGGTTCATATCCGCAATCGGGTGGATTGCGTCATGAATTGATCATAGTCAACGATCAGGGGTAGAGGCCACGCATTTCGCGCGCCATCAGGATGCGTTTGCACGCAACGATGAACGCCGCCGTACGCACCGTCACCTTGTGCTCTTCCGCGACCGCCCACACACCGGCGAAGGCTTCGCGCATCACGCGCTCGAGACGGTGGTTGATCTCGTCTTCCGTCCAGAAGAAGCTCGAGAAATCCTGCACCCACTCGAAGTACGACACGGTCACGCCACCTGCGTTCGCGATCACGTCGGGGATCACGAGCACGCCGTTCGCGCTCAGGATGTCGTCCGCCGCCGTCGTCGTCGGGCCGTTCGCGCCTTCGACGATGATCTTCGTGCGGATCTTCGCTGCGTTCTTCTCGGTGATCTGGTTTTCCAGTGCCGCCGGGATCAGGATGTCGGTCTCGACCGTCCAGAACTCGTCGTTCGGCATCGGTTCAGCGCCTTCGAAGCCCGCGACGCCGCCCGTGCGTGCCACGTGGTCGAGCAGCTGGTTCGAATCGAGGCCGGCCGGCTGGTAGATCGTGCCCGTGTGATCCTGCACCGCGATCACCTTCGCGCCCGCTTCCTGGAACAGCTTCGCCGCGATGCCGCCGACGTTGCCGAAGCCCTGCACCGCGATGCGCGCGCCTTCGATTTCCAGGCCCTTCTTCTTCGCCGCTTCGGAGCCGACGACGAACACGCCGCGGCCCGTTGCTTCCTTGCGGCCGAGCGAACCGCCGAGCGCGATCGGCTTGCCGGTCACGACGCCGGTCGACGTCTGGCCCTGGTTCATCGAGTACGTGTCCATCATCCACGCCATCACCTGTTCGTTGGTGTTGACGTCCGGCGCCGGAATGTCGGTGTTCGGGCCGATGATGATGCCGATTTCGCTGGTGTAGCGGCGCGTCACGCGCTCGAGCTCACCACGCGACAGCTTGCGCGGGTCGACGCGGATGCCGCCCTTCGCACCGCCGTACGGCACGTTCACTGCTGCGTTCTTCACGGACATCCATGCCGACAGCGCCATCACTTCCGACAGCGTCACGTCCTGGTGGTAGCGCACGCCGCCCTTGCCCGGGCCGCGCGACACGTTGTGCTGCACGCGATAGCCTTCGAAGTGCGCGACGGTACCGTTGTCGAGCTCGATGGGGCAGTCGACGATCAGGATGCGCTTCGGGCGCTTCAGCGTTTCGAGCCAGCGCGACAGCGAACCGAGGTACGGCGCGACGCGATCGACCTGCTGAAGGTAGTTGCCCCACGGGCCGAGATCGTCGGCGTGCAGGTAGGACGGGATGGACTGCTGTTGCGAAGACATGGATGCTCCAACGTTCAACGAAGTGCGCACATTGTCGAAAAACCCGTTTTTTTTATCCAATGCCGTTTGCTTATTCGATTATGCGTTTCTTGCATGATCGCGATTTTTCGCAAATCTGCGGTCGATTTGCGCAAGAACGCCCGCGATCGGCCGTGCATCGCGCCCGGGAAAAATCGCACGGAATGGGTGCGGGCGGGCCGCCGGACAGGCGTCCGACAGGCGCTGCAAGCCCGCCGTCAGCCGCCCGGGCCCGACCGGCCGCGGTAAATTAACCGCCGGCGGTTAATTCGCGGGGTCGCGCAGTTCGTCGCGCACCACGTCCCACAGCGCACGCACGAGCTTCTGGCGCGGATCGTCGCCCTGCAGCGCGAGCTTGTCGCAGTACAGCCGGATTTCCATCGTCAGCGTGAACGGATGCGCGCCGCCGCGCACCGACCGGTCGAGCCGGATCAGCCGGCCGCCCGCAACCGCATCCTCGACCGCGCTGTGCGGCAGGAACGCGACGCCGTGGCCCGCGAGCGCCATCGCCTTCAGCCCTTCGGCCATGTCGGTTTCGTAGACGCGATCGAGGAACAGCCGCGTCGGCGCGTTCGCGATGATGACTTCGGTCATCCGGCCGAGATACGCGTTCGGCGTGTACGACAGGTACGGCACGCGCGCGTCGGCCGCGCCCGGCAGCGTATAGCGCGGGCGGCCCGCACGGCCGGGCGCCGAGAACGGGCTGATCGGCTCGCTGCCGAGGATCAGCATGTCGTAGCGCGCCGGGTCGAGCGCGACGGGGTGGCTCGGGTGGTGATAGCCCATCACGAGATCGCAGCCGCCCTCGACGAGCGACAGCACCGCGTCGTGCACGTTCAGCGCGCGCAGCCGCGTGTGGACCGGGCCCATCTTCGCCTCGATCCGCTGCAGCCAGCGCGGAAAATACGTGAGCGACAGCGTGTGCGGCACCGCGAACTCGATCGTCGGCACCGGCGCGCCGACGTGGCCGCGCAGCAGCGTGCGTGCCTCGTGCGCCTGCGACAGCATCGTCAGCGCCTGTTCGTAGAAGATCTGGCCGGCCTGCGTGAGCCGCGTCGGATAGACCGAACGATCGATCAGTTCGGTCGCGAGCCATGCCTCGAGCGCCTGGATCCGCCGCGAAAACGCGGGCTGCGACACGTGCCGCAGCTCGGCGGACCGGCTAAAGCTGCGCGTTTCCGCGAGCGAGACGAAGTCTTCGAGCCATTTCAGTTCCATGCAGGCGGGCGCGGCGGGCGGCGGTCGGGAAGAAGCCTGCATTCTACCGGCGGGCGGGCCCGGCCGGCGGCAGCGCGCACGGCCCGGCAAGCCCGCGGCGAACCCGCGCCGGCGCGGCGGCGGCACGCGGCAACGGCGGCCGGCCGCCGGTCCCCGGGATCGTCGCGCGCCAATGGTAAAATGCCGGATTCTCCTCCCCTCGCTCGACCCGGCCCCAAGGCCCGCCCGATCATGTCCGACACTCGTCCCGATACGCTTTTCGCCCTCACCGCGCTCTCGCCCATCGACGGCCGCTACGCCAGCAAGACCGAAGCGCTGCGCGACTGGCTCTCCGAAGCCGCCTTCATGCGCCACCGCGTCACCGTCGAGGTGCACTGGCTGATCGCGCTGTCGCGCGCCGGCTTCGCGGAAGTCCCGCGCTTCTCCGATGCGTCCGAGCAGTTCCTGCTGCAGCTCGCCGAGCGCTTCACCGCGCACGACGCCGCCCGCATCAAGGAAATCGAGCGCGTGACGAACCACGACGTGAAGGCCGTCGAATACTGGCTGAAGGAATCGGTGAAGGGCCAGGCCGAACTCGAGAAGGCCAGCGAATTCATCCACTTCGCGTGCACGTCCGAGGACATCAACAACACGTCGCACGGGATGATGCTCGCCGGCGCGCGCGAACACGTGATCCTGCCGGCGCTGCGCACGGTCTACCAGCGCCTCGTCGCCCTCGCGCACGCGCACGCCGAGCAGCCGATGCTGTCGCGCACGCACGGCCAGCCGGCCAGCCCGACGACGCTCGGCAAGGAACTCGCGAACGTCGCCGCACGTCTCGCGCGTGCGATCACCCGTATCGAGAAGGTCGAGATCCTCGGCAAGATGAACGGCGCGGTCGGCAACTTCAACGCGCACCTGTCCGCGTATCCGGAATTCGACTGGGAAGCGTTCTCGCGCGACGTGATCGAAAACCGCCTGAAGCTCGCGTTCAACCCGTACACGATCCAGATCGAGCCGCACGACTACATGGCCGAGCTGTTCGATGCCGTGGCGCGTGCGAACACGATCCTGCTCGACCTCGACCGCGACGTGTGGGGCTACATCTCGGTCGGCTACTTCAAGCAGAAGACGAAGGCCGGCGAAATCGGCTCGTCGACGATGCCGCACAAGGTCAATCCGATCGACTTCGAGAACTCGGAAGGCAACCTGGGCCTCGCAAACGCGACGCTGCGCCACCTCGCCGACAAGCTGCCGGTGTCGCGCTGGCAGCGTGACCTGACCGACTCGACGGTGCTGCGCAACATGGGCGTCGCGCTCGGCTACTCGCTGCTCGCGTACGACTCGCTGATCCGCGGCCTCGACAAGCTCGAAGTGAACCCGCAGCGCCTGAACGAAGATCTCGACAACTGCTGGGAAGTGCTGGCCGAGCCGGTGCAGACGGTGATGCGCCGGTTCGGCATCGAGAATCCGTACGAGCAGCTGAAGGAACTGACGCGCGGCAAGGGCATCACGCGCGAAGCGCTGCAGGAATTCGTCGGCACGCTCGCGATCCCGCAGGACGCGAAGGATCTGCTGCTCGCGATGACGCCCGCGTCGTACATCGGCAAGGCCGTCGAACTCGCGAAGCGGATCGCGTAAGCGCCGCCGTCTCCAGACGAGAAAAAGCCCGATGCGAGCAATCGCATCGGGCTTTTTTGTTGGCTGCCGCAGGCCGCAGCCAGTCAGAACGAGATCATCCGCCCCGGGTTCAGCGCGCTCATCACGCTCATCGCGGCCTTCGCGGCGGGAATCGCGATCGGCGACAACTGCCGGCCGAGCGGAATCGCACGGTGATCGATGCCCGTGAGCATCGAGAAATCGTCGTTGCGGCCGACGAAATCGTCGCAGATCGCCTTGCCGATCCGCACCGTCTGCGCGACGCCGTGGCCGCTCCAGCCCTGCACCATGTACATCGGCACGCGGCCGTCGGTCTTGCGGCTATCGGTGGCGCCGTTCAGCGTGAAATCGCTGACGCCGCTCCAGCAGTAGTCGAGCGCGAAGCTGCCGTCGGCCTGCGGAAACACCGTGTTCAGCCGCGTCAGCAGATACGCGTTGACGTCGGGCTGCGCCCAGCAGGTACCGGTGCCCTGCCCGCCGAACAGCAGCCGGTTGCCGCGCACCGGCCGGTAGTAGTCGATCTGGAACTGCGTGTCGTACACGGGCATGCCGGCCGGCATCAGCGTTGCGACATCGACGTCGAGCGGCGCCGTCACGCTCACGTACGTGAAGAACGGCACGGTCGTCGCCGCGCCGTCGTCGAGCAGCCGGAACGTCGCGTTGTGCAGCGCGAGCACGACACCCTTGCGCGCGGTGATCGTGCCGCCCGGCGTCGTCGCGACGACGCCCGCCGGCGTCTCGTCGAGCTCGAGCACCTCGGTGCCCTCGAACAGCGCGCCGCCATTCAGCCGGAAGCCGTGCACGAGGCCGCGCACCAGCGCGAGCGGATGGATCTGCCCGCCGATCGCGTCGATCGCCGCACCGTGGTAAAGCCCCGAGCGCACGTATTCGTCGTGCAGCTGATGGCGGCCGACGAGCGTCACGCCCGCGTCGCCGAGATGGCGGCGCGCATCCGCGCCGTCGAGCAGCGCACTCATGTGGCCCGGGTGAACGGCCGCCGTGACGTGGCCGCGCTTGCGGTCGAGTTCGAGCGCGTAGCGCGCGCCGATCGCATCGATCAGGTCCATCGACTCGGCCGATGCGAAGCGCCACAGCCGCTTCGCATCGTCGTGCGACAGGTGGTCGATCATGTCGGCCGCTTCCCAGCGCGCGAGGCCGGGCGTCAGTTGCCCGCCGTTGCGGCCGGACGCGGCCGAGCCGACGTGATGCTTGTCGACGAGAATCGTGTCGACGCCCGCTTCCGCGAGATGCAGCGCGGCCGATGCGCCAAGCAGCCCCGCGCCGATCACGAGCACGTCGCATACGACGTCGTGCGCGAGCGGCGCGCCGTTCGCGTGGCGCGACAGCGACGCCTCGTACCAGTTCGCCGGGCGCTCGCCGTCGTAGCGGGCCGGGTCGCACCAGTTCCAGTTGTCTTTTTCGATGTTCAGTTGCGTTTGCTCGAAACGCGATTCGCCCTGGATCAGGGGTTGATGGTTGAAAGTCATGATTGCACTTGCATGGTCTTGGGCCGCCTGTCGAAGAGCCTTCTGGCTTCGCGGGTGGGGCAGCCGGTTCCACATGGGTGTCAACGAGATAAAGGGCGCAATGGCCCGTGTTGACGGCGGGCACGCTCGTGCCGCCTGGATCCCGGACTGTGCGAAAGCACGTATTGAAAGGTGCCGGGACACCCAATTTCTACACCGCAGAAATAATTCTACAGTGTAGAATAAGCTTTCGTCAAGTTTACAGCCGGCACCGCGCCGGCATGCCAGCCCGCCTCGATGAAAGACAAACCCGCCCAGGGCCCGCGCGGCCTCGACAAGGACGCGATCGTCGCGGCCGCGCTCGCGCTGCTCGAAGACGTCGGCGAAGCCGCGTTCAGCGTGCGCAAGCTCGCGCAATCGGTCGGCTGCGACCCGATGAGCGTGCTGTATCACTTCAAGTCGAAGGAAGGCCTGAGCCGCGCGATCGCGAACGCGCTGTCGCGCTCGCTCGTGCCGGTCGATCCCGCACAGCCGTGGCGCGAGCGGCTGCGCGATCTCGCGCGCCAGTACCGCGCGCTCGCGCTGCGCTACCCTGCCGCGTTTGCGCTGTTGCAGCGACACATGAGCACGGGGCCGGCCGATCTCGCGCATATCGAGGCCGTGCATCGCGCGCTGACCGATGCCGGCATCCCGCGCGCGGCGCTGCCGTCGGTGTGCGTCGGCTGGTATGCGAGCGTGATCGGCCTGGCCGCCGCCGAGGCCGGCGGTCTTACGCGCGCGGCCAACGACGTCGAGCTCGCGGAGATGAACGCGCTGTCCGACGCCGAGCATCCGCTCGTCAAGTCGGCCGCCCCGCTCTATGCGCAGCTCGACCCGGCGGCCGTGCACGACACGATGCTCGACGTGCTGCTCGACGGCATCGCACGGCGCGCGCATGCGGCCTGACCGACGCGCTCGCCGCCAACGAAAAAGGCGCCCCGAGGGGCGCCTTTTTCATGACGATTGCCGCGAACCGCAGCTCAGGGCTGCTGCGCGATGCCGATCTTCAGCATGACCTGATCGACGATCTGCTCGGGCGTCAGCTCGATGCTGACCTCGATCGCTTCGTCCGGGCCCGGCTCCTCGAGCGTGTCGAGCTGGCTCTTCAGCAGCGACGGATCGAAGAAATGGCCGGTGCGGCTCTTCAGGCGCTCGTGCAACACCTCGAACGAGCCCTTCAGATACACGAACCGCACGTCGGTGTCGGTGCCGCGCAGCACGTCGCGGTACGACCGCTTCAGCGACGAGCACGTGAACACGGCCGTCTCGCCGGCACGCTGCTTTTCCTCGATGGCCGCGCGGATCGTGCGCAGCCACGGCCAGCGGTCGTCGTCGGTCAGCGGAATGCCTTGATGCATCTTTTCCTTGTTCGCCGCGCTGTGAAACGCGTCGCCGTCGGTATAGGTGCATGACAGGCGTTCCGCCAGCATTTCGCCGATTCGCGACTTGCCCGCGCCCGACACGCCCATTGCGATCAGAATCATTGACTACCCCTTGTTACAGAACCATGCTCAGCAGCAACGTGAAACTGAGACCGAGCACCGAGATGATGGTTTCAAGCAGCGACCAGGTCTTGAACGTCTGACCGACCGTCATCCCGAAGTATTCCTTGATCAGCCAGAAGCCGCCGTCGTTCACGTGCGAGAAGATCAGCGAGCCCGAGCCCGTGGCGAGCACCAGCAGCTCCGGGCTGACCGTCGTGCCGGCCGCCGCGGCGATCGGTGCGACGATGCCGCAGGCCGTCGTCATCGCGACCGTCGCCGAACCCGTCGCGAGACGCATCAGCGCCGCGACGAACCAGCCGAGCAGCAGCGGCGACAGGTGCGCGTGCTTCGCGGTCTCGACGATCTGCTGCGAGATCCCGCTGTCGCGCAGGACGCCGCCGAAGCCGCCGCCCGCGCCGACGATCAGCGTGATCCCGGCGATCGGTGCCAGGCACTCGCTGCAGAACTTCTGGATCTGGTCGCGGTTGAAGCCCTGCAGCTTGCCGAACGTGAAGAAGCTCACGAGCACGGCGATCAGCAGCGCGACGTCCGAGTTGCCGGCGAAGCGCAGCAGGTTGTTCGGCAGCGACTTCGGCGTGAACAGCAGGTCGGCCCAGCTGCCGACGAGCATCAGCACGACGGGCAGCAGGATCGTGAACAGCGTGATGCCGAAGCTCGGCAGTTCGCGCTTGCGGCCGTCCGCGTGCGAATCGACGAATTGCGACGCCAGCGGGTTGTTTTCCGGCAGCTTCACGAACTTCGAGATCGTCAGCGCGAACAGCGGGCCCGCGATGATCGCGGTCGGCACGCCGACGAGCAGGCCGAACGCGATCGTCTTGCCGATATCGGCGCCGTATTGCTGAACGGCGAGCAGCGCGGCCGGGTGCGGCGGGATCAGCCCGTGCACGACGGACAGGCCGGCCACCATCGGCAGGCCGACGACGAGCAGCGACTTGCCGGTGCGCTTCGCGACGTTGAACGCGATCGGGATCAGCAGCACGAAGCCGACTTCGAAGAACACCGGCAGGCCGACGATGATCGCGACGAACATCATCGCCCAGTGGATGTTCTTTTCACCGAACCAGTCGATCAGCGTGGTCGCGATCCGTTCGGCGCCGCCCGATTCGGCCATCATCTTGCCGAGCATCGTGCCGAGGCCGACGACGATCGCAATGTGGCCGAGCGTGCCACCGGTGCCCGCCTCGAACGACTTGACGATCTTGTCCATCGGCATGCCGACGACGAGACCGAGGCCGAGCGACACGATGATCAGCACCAGGAACGGGTAGATCTTGTAGCGCGCGATCATCAGGATCAGCGCGGCAATCGCGATCAGCGTGAATACGAGCAGCATGCTGCCTTGAACAGCCCCCATGTGGCACTCCTCCTAGAATTGTTCGAACCGGGCGAGTTGTTGCGAGTATGCCCGGCTATGCAGGTCTCCGAAACACGGGGGGTACCCACCCCGTCAGGACGCTGAATTTTACTTATCTTTGCGGCCTGCGGATAGAACCGGTTCCATCAGCAAAAACCCTCGGTAAAACAAGCACTAAGCGCTTGTCACCGAGGGTCGATCCTTCATTTCATACAAGCATCAGCGGGGCAACTGGCTCGCGGCTTGCGCGAGGCGCGTGACTTCGGCCCAGTCCTGCGCGGCGAGCGCGGCCTTCGGCGTGAGCCACGAGCCGCCAACGCACACGACGTTCGGCAGTTTCAGGAAGTTCGGCGCGGTTTCGACGGTGATGCCGCCCGTCGGGCAGAACTTCAGCGCCGGGAACGGGCCGTGGAACGCCTGCAGCATCGGCACGCCGCCCGCCTGCTGCGCGGGGAAGAACTTCACGATCTCGTAGCCGAATTCGAGCGCCTGGATGATGTCGCTCGGCGTCATCACGCCCGGCAGCAGCGGCAGGCCCGCGTCGAGCGACGCGAGGTGCAGCTCCTTCGTCAGGCCCGGCGACACGCCGAACTTCGCGCCCGCGCGCTTCGCCTGCGCGCAGTGCTCGGGCTTCGTGATCGTGCCGACGCCGACGACGATGTCGTCCGCGAGCTGGCTCGCGCGCTGGATCGCTTCCAGGCCGGCCGGCGTGCGCAGCGTGATCTCGAGTACCTTCACGCCGCCCGCGTGCAACGCGCGCGACACGTTTTCACCCTGCTCGACCGAGTCGAATGCGAGCACCGGAATGACCGGGCCCAGCTTCACGATTTCAGCAATCGTCTTCATTGAATTGGCTCCTTGAAATTCATGCGGCGACGTGGGCGGCCGTTTCGCCGACCAGCGTCCCGAAAACCGATGCGCCCTGCTCGGCCGGCGCCGCGGCCGCGCGGAACACGCCGAACAGTTCGCGCCCGAAACCGACTTCGTTCTCGGCCTGGTGCAGCGGCTGCGCGACCGGGCGCGCGTGCCACTCGGCGTCGTCGACCTCGATGTCGAGCACGCCGGCTTCCGCGTCGATCACGAGCGTGTCGCCCGTCTTCACCTTGCCGAGCGGGCCGGCCAGCAGCGCCTCCGGCGACACGTGGATCACGGCCGGCACCTTGCCCGACGCGCCGGACATGCGGCCGTCGGTGACCAGCGCGACGTGGAAGCCCTGATCCTGCAGTACGCCGAGCAGCGGCGTCAAACGGTGCAGCTCGGGCATCCCGTTCGCGCGCGCGCCCTGGAAGCGCACGACCGCGACGAAATCGCGCTTCAGCTCGCCGCGATCGAAGGCTTCCTGCACGGCTTCCTGCGAATCGAACACGATCGCGGGCGCCGTCACCTTGCGGTGCTCGGGTGCGACCGCCGAAATCTTGATCACGCCGCGGCCGAGCCGGCCCTGCATCAGGCGCAGGCCGCCGTCCGGCTGGAACGGGTCGCGGATGCCGCGCAGCACTTTCGTGTCGTGGCTCTCGGCCGTGCCGTCGACCCACGTCAGCCTGCCGTCGATCAGCTTCGGCTCCTTCGTGTAGTGCGTGAGACCCTTGCCGGCAACCGTCGTCACGTCCTCGTGCAGCAGCCCGCCCTCGAGCAGGTTGCGCACCAGGAACGCGACGCCGCCCGCCGCGTGGAAGTGGTTCACGTCGGCCTTGCCGTTCGGGTAGATCTTCGCGAGCAGCGGCACGACGGCCGACAGTTCGTCGAAGTCGTTCCAGTCGATCAGGATGCCGGCCGCGCGCGCGATCGCGACAAGGTGCAGCGTGTGGTTGGTCGAGCCGCCCGTCGCGAGCAGCGCGACGATCCCGTTGACGATCGCCTTCTCGTCGATCACATGGCCGATCGGCGTGTAGTGGCCGCGCTCGACCGTCAGGTCGAGCACGCGGCGCGCGGCCTCGGCGGTCAGCGCGGTACGCAGCGGCGTGTGCGGATGAACGAATGCGGAGCCCGGCAGGTGCAGCCCCATCAGCTCCATCAGCATCTGGTTGCTGTTCGCGGTGCCGTAGAACGTGCAGGTGCCGTGGCCGTGATATGCGGCCGATTCGGCTTCGAGCAGCGCGTCGCGGCCGACCTGGCCGGTCGCGAACTGCTGGCGGATCTTCGCCTTGTCGTCGTTCGACAGGCCGCTCGTCATCGGGCCGGCCGGCACGAAGATGGTCGGCAAATGGCCGAACTGCAGCGCGCCGATCAGGAGGCCCGGCACGATCTTGTCGCAGATGCCGAGGCAGAGCGCCGCGTCGAACATGTTGTGTGTGAGCGCAATCGCCGTGCCCATCGCGATCGCTTCGCGCGAGAACAGCGACAGCTCCATCCCCGGGTTGCCCTGCGTGACACCGTCGCACATCGCCGGCACGCCGCCCGCGAACTGCGCGACGCCGCCGTTCTCGCGCGCGGCCGCCTTGATGATCTCGGGGAAATCCTTGTACGGCGCATGCGCGGACAGCATCTCGTTGTACGAGGACACGATGCCGATGTTCGGCTCGCGGATTGCCTTGATCGAGAACTTGTCGTTACCCTCGAGGCCCGCGAAGCCATGCGCGAGGTTCGCGCACGACAGCGCGCCGCGTGCCGGGAACTTGCCCTGTGCGCCGTCGATGCGCTGCAGATAGGCGGAACGGGTCGATTGGCTGCGGGCGATCACGCGTTCGGTGACCTTCGCCAGAGTGGGGTGCAGCGACGTCATGCTGGGCGCTCCTGTATGCCGGCCGACACCGGCGGTTGGAATCGTGGGGACCGTCGAGTGCTTCGACTGAACGAAGCCAGTCTAGTAGAAAAACTACAAGCGCGCAATGCGGGTTGATGGGCGCGCAACCCTTATTCCCGCCACCAGCAAGGCTTTACCTAGTGAAAACCCTAATCACTCACCCCGCCTTGACGTCGAACACCTCGAAACAACGCTAGTATTTTCATGTAGATTTTCTACAATTCGATTGCGATACACTCGCTCATCCGAACCCGATTTCCACATGCCGTCCCATGCTGCCTCGCATTGAAGCGATCCGCGCCGACCTGCGCCCGTCCGAGCGCAAGCTCGCCGACTACATCCTCGCCGCACCGCGCGAGGTGCTCGACCTCGCCATGACCGAGCTGTCGACGCGCGCGGGCGTCAGCCAGCCGACGATCGCGCGCTTCTGCCAGGCGCTCGGCTGCAGCGGCTTTCGCGAATTCAAGATCCGGCTCGCGCAGAGCGTCGCGCCGGGCGTGTCGTCGGTGTACCGCGACGTCGAGCCCGACGAGCCGGCGCCCGGCATCATCGGCAAGGTGTTCGACCGCACGATCGGCGCGCTGATCGAAGTGCGCAACAGCCTGTCCGCGGGCAGCGTCGCCGACGCGATCGCGCTGCTGTCGAATGCGTCGCGGATCGAGTTCTACGGCGCCGGCGGCTCGGGTATCGCCGCGCAGGACATCCAGCACAAGTTCTTCCGGCTCGGCGTGCCGAGCGTCGCGTACTCGGATCCGCACACGTTCTCGATGTCGTCGGCGCTGCTCGGGCCGCACGACGTCGTCGTCGCAATCTCGAACACGGGCCGCACGCGCGACATCGTCGACGCCGCGCGCTCCGCGCTCGCGTGCGGCGCGAAAGTCGTCGCGATCACGCAAAGCCATTCGCCGCTCGCGAAGCTCGCGACCGTCAGCCTCGCGTCGAACGTCGCCGAGGAAACGGACGTGTTCTCGCCGATGACGTCACGCATGTCGCATCTCGCGATCGGCGACATCCTCGCGGTCGGCGTCGCGCTGTCGCGCGGCCCCGCGCTGATGGAGCGGGTCGGCCGTGCGAAGGAAGCGATCACGCGGCGCCGGATCGACGACGGCACGAAGGATTGAACCGGGATCGCGCGCGAAACGGCACAGCGTGTAAACGAACAACGGCGCCCCTCGGGGCGCCGTTTTGCATGATTCGAAGCGGTACGCGCCCGCCGGCCGTGCGTGGCCGGCCGCGCCGCTCAGAACGGCTTGATCACGACCAGCGCGACCGCCGCGAGCATGCCGAGCACCGGCAGCTCGTTGAACACGCGATACCACTTGTCGGTGCGGCGGTTCTCGCCGCGCTCGAACACCCGCAGCAGATGCCCGCAGTACGCGTGGTAGATGACGAGCAACAGCACGACCGTCACCTTCGCATGGATCCAGCCCTGCCCCTGCCCGATGCCGATCACGAGCCACAGCCACAGCCCGCAAGCCAGCGCCGGCACCGCGATCATCGTCATGAAGCGGAACAGCTTGCGCGCCATCAGCAGCAGGCGCCGCACCGCGGCCGGATCGGTCTCCATGGCCAGGTTCACGTAGATGCGCGGCAGGTAGAAGAGCCCCGCGAACCACGCGGCGATCAGAACGACATGGAACGTCTTGACCCAGAGCATTGCCATTGGTGGTGCGCCTCGCTGGTTACTGGCGGCCTTCGCCGTGTCCGAGCACGACGTACTTCAGCGACGTCAGCCCTTCCAGGCCGACGGGGCCGCGTGCGTGCAGCTTGTCGTTCGAGATGCCGATTTCCGCGCCGAGGCCGAATTCGAAGCCGTCCGCGAAACGCGTCGACGCATTGACCATCACGCTCGCCGAATCGACTTCGCGCAGGAAACGCATCGCGCGGTCGTGATCCTCGGTGACGATCGCATCCGTGTGATGCGAGCCGTAATGGTTGATGTGCTCGATCGCGGCGTCGAGGCCGTCGACGACCTTGATCGCGAGCACCGGCGCGAGATACTCGGTGTGCCAGTCTTCCTCGGTCGCATCGACGAGCGGGCCGACGCCCGCATCGGCGAGCACCGCGCGCGCAGCCGCATCGACGCGCAGTTCGACCTGCTTGTCGCGATACAGCTTGCCGAGCGGCGGCAGCAGCGCGGCCGCGATGCCGCTCGACACGAGCAGCGTCTCCATCGTGTTGCAGGTGCCGTAGCGGTGCGTCTTCGCGTTGTCGCACACAGTCAGCGCCTTGGCGAGATCGGCGCGATCGTCGACGTACACGTGGCAAATGCCGTCGAGGTGCTTGATCATCGGCACGCGCGCCTCGTTGATCAGGCGTTCGATCAGGCTCTTGCCGCCGCGCGGCACGATCACGTCGACGAATTCGGTCATCGTGATCAGCTTGCCGACCGCCGCGCGATCGGCCGTCGCGACGACCTGCACCGCGTCCTGCGGCAGGCCGGCCGCCTCGAGCCCTTCGCCGATCAGCTTCGCGAGCGCCGCATTCGATTCGAGCGCTTCGGAGCCGCCGCGCAGGATCGTCGCGTTGCCCGACTTCAGGCACAGCGCAGCCGCGTCGATGGTCACGTTCGGGCGCGATTCGTAGATGATGCCGATCACGCCGAGCGGCACACGCATCTGGCCGACCTGGATCCCGCTCGGGCGGAACTTGAGGTTGCCGATCTCGCCGATCGGATCGGCCAGCGACGCGACCTGGCGCAGCCCTTCGACCATCGTCTTCAGCGCCTTGTCCGACAGCGTCAGGCGGTCGACGAACGCCGCATCGAGCCCCTTTTCGCGGGCACGGGCGACGTCGCGTGCATTCGCGTCCTTCAGCACCTGCGCGTCGCGTTCGATCGCGCGGGCCACCGCGTCGAGCGCCGCGTTCTTCGCGGCCGTGCTGGCGCGCGCCATCGCGCGGGAAGCGTGCCGGGCGCGACGGCCCAGGTCGGTCATGTACTGATCGATATCCATCGTGTGACTCGAGAAGCGCGCCGCGTGGAGCGGCATGAATTCGTGGGGGAAGCGTGGGGCGGCCATCCGCGGGACAGCCATCCGGCAAAGCAGCGGCCGAGAAGCCGCGCCAGCTATCGAGACATTGTAAGCGGGTTGCGCACTGCGCGCTGAAGGCCCGGACGGGACTTAGCGTCGCACGCGACCCGCGGTCGGCGGTCGCTCGCCGCGCGCCCCCGCGACCGTCATCGCGAGCTGGAACAGCCCGTCCCACGGATCGGGCGGCGGTTCGTCCTGCGTGCGGCGGCCCGGCGCGACGGCCGTGAGCCCCTTAACCTGCCGGTCGAGCTTCGCGGCAAACGCGAGCGCTTTCTCGAGCGCGGCTTCCGATACGCGGTTCAGTGCGGGACCGATCAACCGCTCGCGCGGCCCCCACACGCGGTTCTCGCGCAGCAGCGTCGCCAGCGGCTTGCCGGCCGTCGCGCCGCGCTTGATCCGCAACAGCGTGCGCAATTCCTCGACGACGGCCCACATCACGAGCACGATTGCCTCGCCCTCGCCCTTCAGCCCGTCGATCATCCGCGCGAGCCGCGCGGCGTCGCCGGCGAGCATCGCTTCGTTCAGCTTGAACACGTCGTAGCGCGCGACGTTCAGCACCGCGTCGTGCACCTGCTCGAACGACAGCGCACCTTGCGGATACAACAACCCGAGCTTCTGGATTTCCTGGTGTGCGGCAAGCAGGTTGCCTTCGACGCGCTCCGCGATGAACTGCAGCGCGCGCCGCCCGTCGTCGCCGGGCGCGGCACGCTGGCCCTGCATCGCGAGACGCTGGCCGATCCAGTTCGGCAGCTGCGCACGGTCGACCGGATCGATCTTCAGCGCGACGCCGCCGTTCTGCAGCGCGGTAAACCATGCGGATTTCTGCGTGGCCGCATCGAGACGCGGCAACGTGACGAGCATCAGCGCGTCGGGATTGGGCGTGGCCGCGAGCGTCTTCAGCGCGTCGGCGCCTTCCTTGCCGGGCTTGCCCGACGGAATGCGCAGCTCGATCAGCTGGCGCTCGCCGAACAGCGACATCGCCTGGGTCGCGCCGAGCAGCACGCTCCAGTCGAAGCCGCGCTCGACCGTATGCACCGAACGCTCGGTGAAGCCGGCCGCACGCGCGGCCGCACGAATGCGGTCGCACGCTTCCTGCGCGAGCAGCGGCTCGTCGCCGTAGACGGTATAGAGCCCGGCCAACCCCTTCGCGAGGTGCGGCTCCAGTGCATCAAGTCGCAATTGCATCGATACGTGCGCCGTCGATCAGAGCGGCGGCGGCGGCAGCGGTGCGCGCGGCGCAACGCCCGGCACCACGTCCTCGGGCGCCGGCGTCAGCGAGTGGACGATCGCGAGACGCCGCATCAGCTGGTCGACCGCGTCGTTCTGCATGTCGCCGAACAGGATGTCGGCTTCCTGCGACTTCGCGTTCGTGTACTGGTCGCTGTACGTCATCGCGCGGTTCAGCGCGATCACGCTCGGCGGAATCAGCACGGTGCCGTCCTTGCTCGCCAGCGTGTAGCGCAGCGTGTAGAAGAGCGCGTATTCCTGCGCGGAACCATACTTGTTGAGCGTCAACGTGTTCTGGCCACGCGATTCCCACATGGTCAGCACGGCGTCGGCGTCGTCCGCCGACTTGACGATCTTCGTGTCGCTGCCGGCCTCGACGAGACGCGTGAGCCGCGCCTCGACGGGTGCCGGCGCGCCGGCCACCATCAGGTGCTTGAACGCGTAGTCCTGCTGGCCGCGCAACTGGAAGCCGCATGCCGACAGCATGACCGCGCTGCCGGCGAGCATCAAAAACGATCTGCGGATCACCTTCGCTCCTTCTGGGTACGTCCGACGGCCGCGGCCGTCAGACGACGATGTTCACGAGGCGGCCCGGCACGACGACGATCTTCTTCGCCGGCTTGCCGTCGCTGAACTTCGCGAACGCTTCGTCGGCCACCGCCGCGGCTTCGATCGCCTCGCGGCTCGCGTCCTTGGCGACCTTCAGCGCGCCGCGCACCTTGCCGTTCACCTGCAGCACGAGTTCGATCTCGGCCTGCTCGAGCGCGGCCTCGTCGACCTTCGGCCACGGCGCATCGAGCAGCGGGCCGAATTCGTCCGCGTAGCCGAGCGCCTTCCACAGTTCGAACGTGACGTGCGGCACGACCGGGTACAGCACGCGCAGCAGCACGCCGTACGCCTCGCGCAGCACGCCGGGCGTCGCGCCCTTCGCGCCGTCGATCGCGTTCAGCATCTTCATCGCGGCCGACACGACCGTGTTGTACTGCAGGCGCTGGTAGTCGAAATCGGCCTGCTTCAGCACGCTGTAGATCTCGCGGCGCAGTGCCTTGTCGGCTTCGCCGAGCGCAGCGGCATCGAAGCCCGCACGAACGGCAAGCGCTTCGCGGTTGCCATAGCCGAAGCTCCACACGCGGCGCAGGAAGCGGCTCGCGCCCTCGACGCCCGCGCCCGACCACTCGAGCTGCTGCTCGGGCGGCGCCGCGAACATCGTGAACAGGCGCGCGGTGTCGGCGCCGTACAGGTCGATCAGCACCTGCGGATCGACGCCGTTGTTCTTCGACTTCGACATCTTCTCGATGCCGCCGAGCACGACCGGCTGGCCGTCCGCGTTCAGCGTCGCGCCGACCGGGCGGCCCTTGTCGTCGTGCGTGACCGTCACGTCGACCGGGTTGTACCAGGTCTTCTTGCCCGATGCGTCTTCGCGGTAGAACGTTTCGTTCAGCACCATCCCCTGCGTGAGCAGGTTCTTCGCCGGCTCGCCGAACTTCACGAGGCCGAGGTCGCGCATCACCTTGGTCCAGAAGCGCGAATACAGCAGGTGCAGGATCGCGTGCTCGATGCCGCCGATGTATTGATCCATCGGCATCCAGTAATCGGTGCGCGCGTCGACCATCGTGTCGGCGTCCGGCGCCGTGTAGCGCGAGAAGTACCACGACGAGTCGACGAACGTGTCCATCGTGTCGGTTTCACGCTTCGCGGCCGCGCCGCACTTCGGGCATACGCAGTTCACGAATGCTTCCGACTTCGCGAGCGGGTTGCCCGAGCCGTCCGGCACGAGGTCTTCCGGCAGCACGACCGGCAGGTCCTGCTCCGGCACCGGCACGTCGCCGCACGACGGGCAGTGGATGATCGGGATCGGCGTACCCCAGTAGCGCTGGCGCGATACGCCCCAGTCGCGCAGGCGCCACGTGACCTGCTTGTCGCCGAAACCGCCGGCGTTCAGGTCGGCCGCGACCGCATCGACCGCTTCCGCGTAGCGCAGGCCGTCGTACTTGCCGCTGTTCACGCAGACCGCGGTTTCCTTGTCGCCGTACCATTCCTGCCATGCGTCGAGCGAGTACGCCTGACCTTCGGACGAGATCACCTGCTTGATCGGCAGGTCGTACTTCTTCGCGAATGCGAAGTCGCGCTCGTCGTGGCCCGGCACGCCCATCACCGCGCCTTCGCCATAGCTCATCAGCACGTAGTTGCCGATCCACACCTCGACCGGCTCGCCGGTCAGCGGGTGCTTGACCGAAAAGCCCGTCGCGACGCCCTTCTTTTCCATCGTCGCGACATCGGCTTCGGCGACGCCGCCACGCTTGCATTCGTCGATGAACGCAAGCAGCTCGGGCTTGTCCTGGGCGAGGCGCGTGGCGAGCGGATGCTCGGCCGCGATCGCGCAGAACGTGACGCCCATGATCGTGTCGGCGCGCGTCGTGAACACGCGCAGCAGCTTCTGCTCGCCGTCGAGCTCGTACGGGAAGCCGAAGTTCACGCCGAAGCTCTTGCCGATCCAGTTCTGCTGCATGATCTTCACGCGCTCCGGCCAGCCGAGGCCGTCGAGGTCGTTCAGCAGCTCATCCGCATACTGCGTGATCCGCAGGTAGTACATCGGGATCTCGCGCTTCTCGACGAGTGCGCCCGAGCGCCAGCCGCGACCGTCGATCACCTGCTCGTTCGCGAGCACGGTCTGGTCGACCGGGTCCCAGTTCACGGTGCCCGTCTTCTTGTACGCGATGCCCTTCTCGAGCATCTTCAGGAACAGCCACTGGTTCCACTTGTAGTAGTCGGGCTTGCACGTCGCGATCTCGCGCGACCAGTCGATCGCGAGGCCCATCGACTGCATCTGGCCCTTCATGTAGTCGATGTTGTCGTAGGTCCACTTCGCGGGCGGCACGCCGTTCGCCATCGCGGCGTTCTCGGCCGGCATCCCGAATGCATCCCAGCCCATCGGCATCAGCGTGTTGTAGCCGTTCATCCGCAGATAGCGGTACATCACGTCGTTGATCGTGTAGTTGCGCACGTGACCCATGTGCAGCTTGCCGGACGGGTAGGGCAGCATCGACACGCAGTAGAACTTCGGCTTCTGCGAATCTTCCTGCGTCTTGTAGGCATCGGCTGCGCGCCAGTCGCCCTGGGCGGCGGCTTCGACGTCGGCGGGTACGTATCTCTCGTGCATGGTGTGGTTCGGGCTAGGCTTTAAGCGGCGCGACGGCTCGCGCGCAGGATTGGATCGAAAATCGTGCTCGCCCGGCGCGGGAACAGGCTGGCTGTTCCCGCGCCGGGGAAAACGTCGATTATACCGCCCGTGCGGGCTCGCACGGCCGGTCTCGCGGGCCGGGGCCCGCAACGACGGCGTGTCAGGGTCTTGCCGCGGCGGCAGCCGGCGCGGCGGCGCCCGCCTGCGGCGGCATGTCGGTCACGAAACCGATCCGCGTGAGGCCCGCGGCCTGCGCGGCCCCCATCACCTGCGCGATCACGTCGTAGCGCGTCGCGCGCGATGCGCGCAGCCGCAGCTCGGGCGGCGCGGCGCCCGCGGCAGCAGCCCGGAAGCGCGCGGGCAGCGCGTCGAGCGCCACGGGTGCATCGTCCCAGTACAGCTTGCCCGCGTCGTCGATCGACAAAGTGACGGATTGCGGCGTGTCGCGCGCGACGCTCGCGGCGACCTTCGGCAGGTCGAGCCGGATCGCGTGCGTCATCAGCGGCGCGGTGATGATGAAGATGACGAGCAGCACGAGCATCACGTCGATCAGCGGCGTCATGTTGATCTCCGCCATCGGCGCGGACGTCTTGTGGTGCTCGAGCCCACCGAATGCCATGGTCGTTTCTCCCGGGCCCGTCCGTCAGGCGCCCTCTGCGCACACGAACACGTGCAGGTCGCGCGCGAAACCGTCGAGTTCCTCGGCGAGCTGCCGGACGAGCCGCCCGAGGATGTTGTAGGCCAGCACCGCGGGAATCGCGACGACGAGCCCGAACGCGGTCATGATCAGCGCCTCGCCGACCGGCCCCGCGACGTTCTCGATCTGCGCCTGCCCGCTCGCGGCGATGCTGCCGAGCGCGTGGTAGATGCCCCACACGGTGCCGAGCAGCCCGACGAACGGCGCGGTGCTGCCGATCGACGCGAGCAGCACCTGGCCGAATTCGAGACGCCGCTGCGAGCGCAGCATCGCGTGACGCAGCGCGCGCAGCACGCGTTCGCTGCGCTCGACGCGCGCGGCCAGCGCGGCCGGGTCGTGATCGTCGGCAGCGTCGCGTGCGGCTTCGGCGAGCGGCACGAACACGCGCTCGCGATCGGCGCCGGCGAGCGCGGCAATGCCCGCGTCGAGCGACGGCGCGCGCCAGAACGCGGCGAGCGCACGCGGCCCCTGCCGCTTCGCGCGGACCAGGAGCCAGGCTTTCATGAAGAGGAAGCACCAGCTGGCGACGGACATCGCCAGCAGGACATAGGCGACCGCATGCGTGATCGCATCGCCGCTTTCGAGGTAGTGGACAACGCCGGTGGGTATCGCCATCGGAGTTTCCCCGTGGGGTCAGCGCAGGCCGAGCACGTCCTGCATGTCGAACAGGCCGGCGCCACGCGCCGACAGGAAGCGGACCGCGCGCAGCGCGCCTTGCGCGTACGACACGCGGCTCGACGACTTGTGCGTGATCTCGATGCGCTCGCCGATCCCGGCGAACAGCACGGTGTGGTCGCCGACGATATCGCCGCCGCGCACGGCCGCAAAGCCGATCGACGACGGATCGCGCTCGCCCGTCACGCCGTGACGGCCGTAGACCGCGCACGCGTCGAGCGAGCGGCCGAGCGCGCCGGCGACGGCTTCGCCCATCATCAGCGCGGTGCCCGACGGCGCATCGACCTTGTGGCGGTGATGCGCCTCGATGATCTCGATGTCGTAGCCGTGCGAGAAATGCTTCGCCGCGAATTCGAGCAGCTTCAGCGTGACGTTCACGCCGACGCTCATGTTCGCCGCGAACACGATGCCGATCTTGGCCGCAGCAGCCTGCAGCCCGGCTTTCTGCTCGGCGGTGAAGCCGGTCGTGCCGATCACGAGCTTCACGTCGTGGCGCAGTGCGGCCTCGATGTGGGCCATCGTGCCTTCCGGACGCGTGAAATCGATCAGGGTGTCGGCCTGCGCGAACACGGCGTCGAGGTCGTCGGTCAGCTTGATCCCGGTTTCCTTGCCGAGGAACGCACCGGCGTCCTGGCCGAGGAACGGCGAATCGGCGCGGTCGAGCGCGCCGACGAGCTGCGCGTCGGGTTCGTTGAGAACGGCTTCGATCAGCATCCGGCCCATTCGGCCCGATGCGCCGGCAATCGCAATCTTCATGGCTTTCTACACGACAGGTCTAAAGGCGGGCGGCCCGAGCCGCCCTGGTTCCGCAAGCCGGGCTTACTGCGCCGGTGCGGTGAGCGGCTGGTTCTGCAGGTTGTCCGAGCCTTGCGGGCCGACGGGCGGCGACGCCTCGTTCGACACGTTCGGCTGCGGCGGACGATGGAACTGGAACTGCGGCTGGATCGCCGGCGCGGCGCCCGGCGGCTGGCCGCCCGGCACCGGCGCGCCGCCCGAAGCCTGCGCGGACGGCGTGAAGCGACGGGAAGCCGAACCCTGCCCCGACACCTGGTTGGTCGCGCGGTTCGCCGCGCGGGCAGCCTGTGCGTTCGCGTCCTGGTCGACCGCTGCGCCGGACGCCGGCGCGGCGGCCGGGCTGGCGACGGCTTCCGGCGCCGGTGCGTTCGCCACTTGCGCAGCGCTCGCGGCGGCGGCCTCGGAAGCGGCCCTCGCCTTCTTCGCCGCCTCGGCAGCCTTCGCCTTCTTGCCGCCGCGGTCGCCGTCGATGTCGGCCAGCAGGTCGAGCTCGGACGGCAGGTTGTCGGCGCCGGTCCAGCCCGCGAGACGGTCACCCGAGAAGGTCACCACGAGGTCACGCTGCTGGACGATCGACGTCGAGCCGCGCTTGAAGTAGAAGAGGTAATCCCAGCGATCCGCGTGGAACATGTCCGCGAGCAGCGGCGTGCCGAGCAGTGCGCGGACTTGCTCGCGCGTCATGCCGGCCTGCAACTGCGCGGCTTTCTCCTGCGACACGAAGTTGCCCTGCACGACGGTGATCCGATAGGGCGTGATGCTCTGCGCAATGCGCTGCGTCACGCTGTCGTACGACGAACAACCCGCCAGCGCGACGACGGCGGCGGCAGCGATGATGGCACTCCGCATGCGACTCCTCTGAAAGTGCGAAAGCGATTCTGGGATCATTTCCTTCACCGTGCTGACCCGCGTACAGGTCGCGCGTGTTTCTGGAACGGCGAAAAGCCGGTAACATTGAAGCCCTGCATTGTACTCTAGGGATGCCTAGCCATGACCAATCCGACGGATCTCAAGAATATCGGGCTAAAGGCCACCCTACCGCGCCTCAAGATTCTCGAGATCTTCCAGCAGAGCCCCGTGCGCCACCTGACGGCTGAAGACGTCTACCGGAACCTGCTCAACGAGCAGCTCGACATCGGGCTCGCCACCGTCTATCGCGTGCTCACGCAGTTCGAGCAGGCCGGCCTGCTCACGCGCAGCAACTTCGAATCCGGCAAGGCCGTGTTCGAGCTGAACGAAGGCTCGCACCACGACCACCTCGTGTGCCTCGATTGCGGCCGTGTCGAGGAATTCTTCGACGCCGAGATCGAAGGCCGCCAGCAGGCGATCGCGAAGGAGCGCGGCTTCCGGCTCCAGGAGCACTCGCTCGCGATGTACGGTTCGTGCACGACCGAGAACTGCCCGCACCGCAAGCACTGATTCGCGCCACCCGCGCACGCAGCACGGCCCGGCCGGCATCTCGCCGCCCGGGCCGTGTTCTTTTCCGGATCGCGTCGCGCGGCGCGCGGGCCGCCGGAAGGCTTACGAATGCCCTTCGACGCTCGCGCAGGCCGGCTCGAATTCGAGCGCCCATGCGCCGTCGAGCGGGATCTCGTCGCAGTTCGGCTGCGGCCCGCCGCGATCGACGATCACGAAGTCGCTGACCGCGTCGAGCGCGAGCAGCGGATGGTGCCAGACACCCTTTGCATAATTCACGCCCTGCCAGCCTTCGGCGAGGAACGCGCGCATCGCGTCGGGCCGGAAGTCGCCGGCCGGCGCGACGACGATCGCGTAGCGCGCCACGGCCGCGAGCGGGATGAACGCCTGGCTGCCGTGCGGATGGCGCTCCATCAGCGTGACCGCGACCGGCAGCGCGCGAGGCTGTGCGCGAAACACGCTGACGAGCGGCCGGCCGCCGTCCGCACACACGTCGATCGTCGCGAGATCGTGAAAGCGCTCGGTCGTGCCGCCGTTGATCGGGAAATGCCGTGCGCCTTCGAGCGCGATCACGTCGCCGAACGGCGCGAACGCGTCGCGGGTCAGGCGCTCGACGCGCAGGATGCGGGATCCGGTCATGACGTTGCCCTCCTTCAGGCCGGCTCGCCCCACAGACGCAGGCGCGACACGCCGCCGTCGGGGAAGATGTTGAAACGCACGTGCGTGACGGGGCCGTGTGCCGCGAGCGAGTCGAACGTGTGCACATGATCCATCTGCAACTTCTGCTCGCCGAGCAGTTCGGCCCAGAACATCGCCTGCGTGACCAGCGAATCGTCGGTGCCGCCCGTGACGTGCGCGGCCTGCAGCGAGCAGCGGTCGGGGAAATTGCCCTTGAAGAACGCCGTGTCGACCTCGACGCGCCGGATGATGCCCGGCCGCGCGAGCGCGACGATCGCCCAGTCGTTGCCGGGCTCGCGGCGGCGCCGCGTTTCCCAGCCGTCGCCCATGTTCGCACCGCGCCCCGGCATCAGCATCTGCGATGCCGGCCCGAAGTGCTGGTTGTTCGCGGCCACCAGATAGCCGCCGTTCTCGATCGCCGCGAGATCGACAAGTTCGCCGGCCGGCACGCGGCGCCAGTCGCGCTGCGGCTGGCCGTACACGCGCAACCGTGCGAGCCCGCCGTCCGGATACAGGTTCACGCGCAGGTGCGTGACCGGCTGCGCGTCGTCGACGCTCACGTAGTGATGCGCATTGCCCTGCAGCGTCGTCGCGGGGACGATCGGGCGCCATTCGGCGTCGTCGGGCGGCGTGTCGCCGTCGACGGCGCACGCCTCGATCGACGCGGCCGGCGGGAAGTTGCCGGTGAAGTGGCTCGTATCGAGATCGACGCCGTAGATCACGCCCGGCCGCGCGAGACGCACCACGCAGAAATCGTGGCCGGTCGTGCGCTTGCGGCGCGTTTCCCAGCCGTCCATCCACTTGCCGTGGTCGTCGTACTTGCCGGGGATGAACACGGCCGGCTCGGGATTCAGCATGCGCTCCTTCGGCGCGAAGAATTCGTCGCTGGCAAAGAGCGCATGCGCACCGAGGCGCGGGTCGGCGAGGTTCATGTAACGCCGCGTGAAGGCCGGCGCGTTCGGATCGAGGATGGGGGCTGCCATGTCGTCTCCACTATCTTGTGAGGGGCCGGCGCATCGTCGGGCCGGCCGCAGGAAATTCGATCGCGCGAAACGGCCGGGGAAGCCGATACGCGCGGGGCCGCGCTCAGAGCGCGTGGGCCTGGTCGCCGGCGACCGGCGCCGCATTGCCTGCCTCGTCGGCCGGCACGTAGCGCAGCTCGCGGTTCAGCACGCGCTTCGCACGGGCGCGGTCGATGTCGTTCTCCCACACCGCGACGACGACCGTCGCGACGCAGTTGCCGATCAGGTTGGTCAGCGCGCGGGCGATGCCGACGAACCAGTCGACCGGCAGGATCAGCACGAGGCCGAGCACCGGAATCGCGGGGATCGCCGACAGCGTCGCCGCGAGGATCACGATCGCCGAACCCGGAATGCCGTGCGCGCCCTTCGACGTGACGAGCGACACGAGCAGCACGACGATCAGGTCGTGCGTCGACAGCGGCGTGTTGGTGGCCTGCGCGATGAACAGCACCGCGAGCGTCAGGTAGATCGAGAAGCCGTCGAGATTGAACGAATAGCCGGTCGGGATCACGAGGCCGACCGTCGAATCCTTGATGCCCATGTATTCGAGCTTGCTCATCACCTGCGGCAGCACCGCGTCCGACGACGCCGTGCCGAGCACGATCGACAGTTCCTCGCGCAGGTAGCGGATCAGCTTGAACACCGAGAAGCCCGCGAGCCGCATCACCGTGCCGAGCACGACCGTGACGAACACGAAACAGCTCAGGTAGAACACCGCGACGAGGTAGCCGAGCTGCTTGAGCGACGCGACGCCGTACTTGCCGGTCGTGAACGCGATCGCGCCGAGCACGCCGAGCGGCGCGAGCTTGATGATGAAGCCGATGATCCGGAAGAACACGTGCGACAGTTCCTCGACCAGCGCGTTGACGCGCTGCGCCTTGTCGCCGAGCAGCGACAGCGCCGAGCCGAACAGCACCGCGAACACGAGGATCTGCAGGATGTCGCCCTTCGCGAACGCGTCGATCGCGGTCTCGGGGATGATCTTCATCAGGTAGCCGGCCGTGTCCTTCAGGCTTTCGGCGTTCTTCGCGTACGACGCGAGCGACGCTGCGTCGAGCGAGCGCAGGTCGATGTTCATCCCGACGCCCGGGCGCGTGAGCCACGCGAGCACGAGCCCGATGCCGAGCGCGAGCGTCGTCATGACCTCGAAGTAGATGACGGCTTTCAGGCCGACCCGGCCGACCTTCTTCAGGTCGCCCGCATTGGCCATCCCGCTGACCACGACGCAGAACACGATCGGGCCGATGACCATCTTGATGAGCTTCAGGAAGCCGTCGCCAAGCGGTCGCAACGACTCGGCGAAATGCGGGAAGAACGCGCCGAGCGCGACCCCCAGGATCAATGCGACGACTACCCGGCCAAACAGCGAATTGAGGAATTTCGACACGGCGCTCTCCCGATCCAACGGTTGCAGTTTCGTCTGTTCATACTGGTAAGACCAGTGATGTTATGGTGGATAGTAGGAAGCCGATATAGTGGCGTCAAGGACGGACGAAATAGGGATTTCCCGCCCCCTGCGCGCCCGGTTCCGGTGCACTGGAAAGGGGCGGATCGTGGCTTTCCCGTAGGGCAGTCATGCACCGCCTGCGTGCGGATTACAATGCCGGTCAGACCGGCCAAAGTTCACATCATGAAAAGCGTTCCGCATACCGTGACCGACGCCGCCATCGCGACGATCCGAGACCGGATCGAGGCAGGCGTCTATCCGGTCGGCAGCCTGCTGCCGGCCCAGCGCCAGCTCTCCGAGGAGCTGGAGATCAGCCGCGCGTCGCTGCGCGAGGCGCTGTCGACGCTCGAAGCGCTCGGGATGCTGCGCATCCGGGCGGGCAAGGGCGTGTACGTCGAAAGCGCGCAGGCGTCGGCCGCGCATCCGTGGCAATTCGCCGAGCAGTCGTCGCCGCCCGATACGTACCAGATGCGTTATGCGCTCGAGGGGTTCGCCGCGCGGATGGCCGCGCATGTCGTCAGCGACACGGACATCGCGTGGTTCGAGGACAACCTCGCCGCCCTGCACGTCGCCCTGACCGAAAACGCAATCGACGAAGCGTCGCAGCTCGACTTCGACTTCCACATGCGGATCATCCATCTGGCCGGCAACGCGGCGATCGAATCGGTGCTGCGCAGCAGCGCGGACATCATGAAGGAAAGCCAGCGCATGCCGTTCTACCGGCGCGAGCTGCTGCTGTCGACGTGGCACGAGCATCGCGCGATCGTCGATGCGCTGATCGCGCGCGACGCGGCCGCCGCAGGCACCGCGATCGAAACGCACATCGCGAACGCCGCGCAGCGCGCGGGCATCTTCTTCCCGACGCCGCGCGCATAACGCGCCCGGCGCCCGGCCGCCACCCGGTCGTACCGGTCACCCGCCCGACGGATCGCGATACGCCAGCGCGCGCTCGATGAACGCGCGCGCCGCGACGCTGCGGTAAGCGCCCTTGCGCGTGAGCAGCGCGGCCGTGCGCGTCGGCAGCGGCGGATCGATCTCCAGCGCGCACAGGTCGCCGCTCTCGCGTGCGATCGCGTCGGGCAGCACCGTCGCGAGCCGGCCGCATCGCACGAGCGCCAGCACCGCGCTGATCGTATTCGTCTCGATCGCGATCTCCGGCTGTGCGCCATGCTCGATGAAATACCGGTCGATGCTCTCGCGCGTCGCGAATGCGCGGCTCAGCAGCACCAGCGGCTCGCCACCCAGCTCCGCCGGGCTCAGTGCGCGGCGGCGCCGCGCGAGCCGGTGCGTGCGGCCCGTCACGAGCGCAAGCGGCTCGTCCCACAGCGGCAGCGCGTCGATGTCCGGCGCGCGCGGCGGCATGAATGCGAAACCCGCGTCGAGCCGGTCGTCGGCGAGCAGCGCCTCGATGCGCGCCTGCGGCATCGCGTCGATCGTCAGCGCGACGTTCGGGTAATCGGCATGGAACGCATCGATCAGCGAGCCGCTCAGGTAGGCCGCGAAGGTCGGCATCATCGCGAGCCGCAGCGACCCGCTGCCGAGATCGGCGACGTCGTGCAGCGCGCGCTGCCCCGTCTCAAGCTCGTGCAGCGCGGCGCGTGCATGGCGCGCATAGACCTCGCCGAATTCGGTGAGCTGCACCGTGCGGCCCGAGCGGTCGAACAACTGCACGCCGAGCGTTTCCTCGAGCTGGCGCACCTGCTGCGACAGCGTCGGCTGCGACACGTGCAGCGCGTCGGCCGCGCGCGTGAAACTGCGCTGCTCGGCGACGGCCAGGAAATAGCGGATGTGGCGGAGAAGCATCGCGGCCGACGTATTGGTTTCACCAATGGATACCATAACGATCCAGTCTTGGACGCTATGGGACGATTCCCGCATCATACGCACATCCGCTCCGGTGTATCGCACCTGCCTCCCGCACCGGAGCGGCCCGCCCGGGCCCGCCCTGCCTCCGCCCGCCGCACGGCGATCCGCCGCCCGCCCGAACGGGGCCCGGCCGCGATCCGCCCGGCGCGCATCGGTTCACCGCCGATCCGTTGACGCCGGCCCCGATTTCCGTCACCCCGCGCAACCGACGGCCCCGTGCCGCCGGCCGGCGCCGCTGTTTTTCGCGACCATGGAACCGCATCACGACAACCACCCTCCCCTGACCCGCGGCATGACGCTGCTGTTCGCCTGCGCGTGCGGCATCGTCATCGGCAACATCTACTATGCGCAGCCGCTGCTCGCCGCGATCGCGCGCAGCTTCGGCCGCGCGCCGACCGAACTCGGCTATCTCGTCACGCTGACGCAGCTCGGTTATGCGGCGAGCCTGCTGCTGATCGTCCCGCTCGGCGACGCGGTCAACCGCCATACGCTGATCGTGCGGCTGCTGATGCTCAACGTCGTCGCGCTGGTCGCGGTCACCTTCAGCACGAACTTCACGATGTTCGTCGTCGCGAACATCGCGGTCGGCTTCGTCACCTGCTCGACGCAGCTGCTCGTGCCGTTCGCGGCATCGCTCGCCGATGCACGCTCGCGCGGCCGCGCGGTCGGCACCGTGATGAGCGGCCTGTTGCTCGGCATCCTGCTCGCGCGCGTCGCGGCCGGCGCGATCGCCGACGGGTTCGGCTGGCGCGCGGTGTACGGCATCGCCGCGGTGATGGTGCTCGCACTGACCGCCGTGCTCGCCGTGAAGCTGCCGAAGGATCGCCGCGACGCACGCCTCGACTATGCGGCACTGATGAAGTCGCTCGTCGCGCTGGTGCGTGCGCAACCGCTGATCGCGCTGCGCTCGACCTACGGCGCGCTCGTGTTCGCGTGCTTCAGCCTGCTGTGGACGGGCCTCACGTTCCTGCTGAGCCAGCCGCCTTACAGCTATTCCGAAGGGCAGATCGGCCTGTTCGGCGTCGTCGGCGCAGTGGGTGCGCTCGCGGCAACGTCGGCCGGCCGGCTCGTCGATCGCGGCCACGGCAATGCGGCGACCGGGCTGTTCGCGGCGGCCGTGCTCGCGTCGTTCGCGCTGATCGCAACCGGCGCGCACTCGCTCGCCGCGCTGATCGCGGGCATCCTGCTGCTCGACGTCGGCGTGCAAGGCATGCACATCTCGAACCAGAGCGTGATCTATGCGCTCGCCGGCAACGCGCGCAGCCGCGTGACGACGATCTACCTGACGAGCTATTTCATCGGCGGCGCGCTCGGGTCGTTCGCGGCAAGCGTCGCGTACGGCATCGACGGCTGGCGCGGCGTATGCATCGCCGGTGCGGCGCTGTCGGGCGTGCTGATCGCGCTGTGGCTCGCATCGCAGCGCGTCGGCACGCGGCAGGTCACGCAGTGATGCGGTAGTCCGGTTCCGCAGCACGACGAAAAAAGGCACGCCGCGCGAATCGCGGGCGTGCCTTTTTGACGACGTCGATCCCGTCGCGCGCTAGCGCCGGACCGTCACGCGGCCGCGTTCGCGTCCGCGAAATCGATCAGCACCTTCATCGCGCGCTGCCGGTCGCCGGCCAGCTCGAATGCGAGATTCGCGTCGCGCACCGGGAACACGCGCGTGACGGCCGGCCGCAGGTCGACGCGCCCCGCATTGATCAACTGCACCGCAAGCGCGAATTCCGCGTGAAAGCGGAACGATCCGCAGATCGACAACTCCTTCGCGACCACGACATTCTGCGGCAGGCTGACGTCGCCACCGAGCCCAAGCTGCACGACGACGCCGCGCGGCCGCATCACGTCCAGCCCGTCGCGCAGCGCACGCGCATTGCCCGAACACTCGATCATCACGTCGAACGTGCCCTTGTCGGCGGCGTAACGCTCGACCCAGCCGGCATCGGCCGCCGCATTGACCGTGCGGTCGGCGCCGAGCGCGCTCGCGACTGCCAGCGGCGCCTCGACGACGTCGGTCGCGACGATCTCCGCCGCCCCGTGCACACGCGCCGCCGCGACCGCGAGCACGCCGATCGGCCCGCAGCCGGACACGAGCACGCGCTTGCCGATCAGCGGGCCCGCGCGCGACACCGCATGCAGCCCGACCGCGAACGGCTCGGCGAGCGCCGCGAGCGACAGCGGCACGTGCTCGGCGACCTTCACGCACTGCACCGCGTCGCACACGAGCGCGTTGCGGAACGCGCCCTGCACGTGCGGCATCCGCATCGCGCTGCCGTAGAAGCGCATGTCGAGACACTGGTTCGGCAAGCCTTCGAGGCAATAGCGGCACGCACCGCACGGGCGGCTCGGATTGACCGCGACGCGGTCGCCGACCTTCACCGACGTCACGTCCGGCGCGACTTCCGCGACCGTGCCGGCCACCTCGTGGCCGAGCACCATCGGCTGCTGCAACCGTATCGCGCCGAAGCCGCCATGCCGGAAGTAATGCAGGTCGGAGCCGCAGATGCCGCCCATCGCGACGGCGACGCGCACCTGGCCCGGACCGATCTCGCCCGCGTCCTGTTCCTCGACCCGCAGGTCGTTCGGCCCGTGGATCACGACACACATGCAACGCATACGCATGACAGCCTCCTCAAACGACCGGCGTGAGCAGCGGCTCGCCGGCGAAGTGCGCGGCGAGGTTGTCGCGCACGAGCCAGCCCATCGCCTGGCGCGTCTCGATCGTCCCGCTCGCATGGTGCGGCTGCAGCAGCACGTTCGGCAACGCGAGGAAACGCGGGTCGATGCGCGGTTCGTTCCAGAACACGTCGAGCGCGGCGCCGGCGATCGCGTTGCGTTCGAGCGCGTCGAGCAGCGCCGGTTCGTCGACGGTCGTGCCGCGCGACACGTTCACGAGATAGCCTTGCGGCCCGAGTGCGTCGAGCACGGCCGCGCCGACGAGGTGACGCGTCGCCGGCCCGCCCGCGAGCGTGACGATCAGCAGGTCGCACCAGCCGGCCAGCCCGGCGAGATCGCCGAAGAAACGGTGCGGGCTGTCCGCGCGCGGTGCGACGTCGAAGTAGCCGAGTTCGACGTCGAAACCGGACAGCCGGCGCGCGATGGTCGCACCGATCCGGCCGAACCCGACCACGCCGACCCGTTTGCCGTAGAGCCGCGTGACGAGCGGCATATCGCCGTCGCGCCACGCGCCGGAACGCACGTACGCATCGCCGGCGCCGATCCGGCGCAGCATCGCGAGCGCGAGCCCGACGCCGAGGTCGGCAACGTCGCCGGTCAGCACGTCGGGCGTGTTCGTCACGCGAATGCCGCGCTCGCGCGCAGCGGCGAGATCGATCGCGTCGGTGCCGACGCCATAGCATGCAATGATCTCGAGCTTCGGCAGCGCGGCGATCAGTTCGGCATTCGCGCCGAGATCGCCGCGGGTCGCGATCGCGCGCACGCCGGCGCCGTGTTCCGAGAGGAACGCCGCGCGGTCGGCGGCTTCCCACAACCGGTGGACGTCATAGCCGGCCAGCCATGCGTCGTCCCACGGCTGGTAAGGGCCCGTCATCAGCAGGTCGGGCCGCTGGGTCGATTCGTGCGCCATCTGCGCTTGCTCCTGTCGAAATGAGTGGAATGCGAATGCATGCCGGGCCGCATCAGCCGCCCGGCGCGTTCATGCGTGCCGGGCGAGCGCATCGGCGTCCGGCGCCGGTGCGGCCTGCGCCGCGTCGAGCGGATCGTCGAGATCGCGGTTCAGCGTTTCGGGCATCCGCGACGTCGTGAACAGCGTGATCAGCGTCAGCAGCACCAGGTACGCGGCGATCGGCACCCAGGCGCGCACGCCGGCCGCGTGGTCGCCGCCGTGCAGCGCGATCACGGTCGCGATGATCGTGGCGCCGACGAGCGGCGCGATCCCGCCCGCCAGCACGGCCGACACTTCACGCGAGAACGACACGCCCATGTAGCGATGGCGCGCGCCGAACAGTTCGGGCAGCAGCGCGGCCTGCGCGCCGAGCATCCCCCAGTTCGCAAAGCCTTGCGCGACCGAGATCGCGATCACGCTCGCGACCACGTTGCCGTGGCTGAAGATCCACCACACCGGGAACGCGAGCGCGAGCTGCAGCCATGCGAACGTGCGATACACGCGCACGCGGCCGAAGCGGTCGCTCAGCCAGCCGGCCAGCGGCACCGTGCCCGCGCCGACGGTTGCCGCGCACACCAGCGCGAGCGCGCCGATCGGCCCTTTCATCCCGATCACGCCGGCGAGATAGCTGACCGCGAGCGCCTGGTAGATCGACGAGCCGCCGTTCTCGGCCATCCGCAGGCCGATGCCGATCAGGAGCGAGCGTTTCGAATGCCGGACGGCGCTCTTCAGCGGATTCGCGGAGACCTGCGCACGCTTCTCGAGCCGCACGAAGGTCGGCGACTCGTGCAGCCGCACGCGCATGTAGATCCCGACTGCGACGATCGCCGCGCTGAACAGGAACGGCACGCGCCAGCCCCAGCCGTCGGTCACGCGGTCGATGTTCGCGAGCAACAGGAAATAGACGGCGGCCGCGAGCACCGTGCCGAGCTGGATGCCGAGAAACGGCAGCGACGCATAGAAGCCGCGCTTGCCCGGCGGCGCGTATTCGGTCATCAGCACCGCGGCGCCGGCCTGCTCCGCGCCGGCACCGAGCCCCTGCAGGATGCGCAGCAGGATCAGCAGCGCGGGCGCCCAGTAGCCGGCCGTCGCGAAGGTCGGCAGCACGCCGATCAGCGTGCTCGCGATGCCCATCAGCAGCACCGTCGCGGTCAACACGAACTTGCGGCCGATCCGGTCGCCGAGCACGCCGAACACGACGCCGCCGAGCGGGCGCACCGCGAAGCCGACGAAATAGGTGCCGAAGCTCGCGATCAGCCGCATCTCGGCGGTCTGCGCGGGAAAGAACAGCGGCCCGAACACCAGCGCCGACGCAAGCGTGTACAGCGCGAAATCGTAGTATTCGAGCGCGCTGCCAAGCGAGCACGTCCATGCCGCGCGGTTGAGCTGCTTCGTGTCGACGCCGCGGCGCTCGACGGTGTCGGCCGGCGTGCCGGACCCTGCATCGTGCCGCGCGGGCGGCGGGGAAATGCGATCCATCGTTGTCTCCTGTCTCCTGCCTTCCGTTCCGGAACCCGGCGCGATGCGCCGGGACATCGGCCCGCTCGTATGGCGGGCTCTTTTGGGAATTCGGATGCCGGCGCGAGCCGGCGCAACGGCGCTGCGCACACGGCGCAAGCGCCGCCGCTCAGACGGCGCTGGTCAGGCCGCCGTCGACGAACAGCGTCTGGCCGTTCACGAAATCGGATGCGGCCGACGCGAGGAAGATCGCCGCGCCGCACAGCTCGTCGACGCGCCCCCAGCGGCCGGCCGGCGTACGCTTGCACAGCCAGTCCGAGAACGCCGCGTCATCGACCAGCGCCCGATTCAGTTCGGTTTCGAAATAGCCGGGCGCGAGGCCGTTCGCCTGGATGCCGTGGCGCGCCCAGTCGGCGCACATCCCTTTCGTCAGCATCCGCACCGCGCCCTTGGTCGCCGCATACGGCGCGATCGTCGGCCGTGCGAGCTCGCTCTGCACCGAGCAGATGTTGATGATCTTCCCGCGGCCGCGCGCGATCATGTGCCGCGCGACGGCCTGCGCGACGTTGAACACGCCGTCGAGGTTCACGCGCATCAGTGCCTGCCAGTCGTCCGGTTCGAAGGTGTCGAGCGGCGCGCGGCGCTGGATGCCGGCGTTGTTCACGAGGATGTCGATCGCGCCGATGCGCGTCTCGACATCGTCGATCGCCGCGCGCACCTGCGCATGCTCGGTGACGTCGAACACGGCATGGTCGGCAGCAAAACCTTCCTCGCGGAAGTGGCGCGCGAGCGTCGCGGCCTTCTCCTCATTGCGATCGTTGATGACGATCGCGGCGCCGGCTTCGGCGAGCCCGCGGGCGAGCGTCAGCCCGATCCCGCGTCCGGAACCGGTAATCAGTGCGCGGCGGCCGTCGAGGCGGAACCGGTCAAGCGCGTGGGTCATGGAGGTCTCCTCGTGCCAGTCGAGCCGGCGGCCCGTCGCGGCCGGTCTCGCGTTGACGCTATCTTCGGCTCGCCGCCGGGCATCGCGCCAATGGTTGTTTTTGATCCGGTTATCATGAAATCTGATTACCGCCCACGGGTGCCCGCCGACCATGGAACTCAAGCAATTGCGCGCCTTCGTCACGCTCGCGGAGGAACTGCATTTCGGGCGCGCCGCGCAGCGCCTGTTCATCGTGCAGCCTGCGCTGAGCATGCAGATCAAGGCACTCGAGGAAGAACTGGGTGCGCGCCTGTTCGAGCGCGACCGGCACAAGGTCGAACTGAGCGACACGGGGCGCGTGTTCCTGCCCGAGGCACGCGCCACGCTGCAGCAGGCCGCGCGCGCGGAGCAGATGGCGCGGCTGTCGAGCCGCGGCGAAATCGGCACGCTGCGGATCGCGTTCGTGTCGTCGGTGCTGCCCACGCTGCTGCCGGCCGTGCTGCGCACGATGCGCGAGCGCTATCCGCTGATCACGCTCGAACTGAAGGACATGCCGACGCCCGACCAGATCGCCGCGCTGCGCGACCGGCGGATCGATTTCGGGATGATCCGGCTGCCGGCCGCGTATGCGGGCATCGACACGCGCGTGGTGCTCGAGGAAGGGTTCGTCGTCGCGCTGCCGCTCGACCATCCGCTGGCCGCGCACGACGCGATTTCACCGGCCGCGCTGCGCGGCCAGCCGGCGTTCGTGCTCGCGCGCCGTTACGCGCCGGGCTTTCACGACGACATGCTGCTCGCGCTGAGCCGCGCGGGCACGACGCTCGAGATTGCGCAGGAGTTCGGGGAATTCACGACGATGCTCGCGCTCGTCGCGGCGGGGATGGGGATCGGGCTGATCCCGGCGGAAGCGGCCAGCGCGCTGCCGCCGAACGTGCTCGCGCGGCCGCTCGACCTGGCCGGGCATCGTACCGGCATCGGCCTTGCGTGGACCGACCTCGACAGCCCGCTGAAGCGGGCGTTCGTCGCCGCGCTCGAGCAGGTGACGGCGGCATCGGGGCCATAAAAAAGCCCGGCCGGAAAACCCGGCCGGGCTCGTTCGCTGCGCGCACCGCCTCGCGGCGGCCGCGCAACGTGCGGGATTACTTCGCGTTCGCGAATGCGACAGCCGTATCCAGCATGCGGTTCGAGAAACCCCACTCGTTGTCGTACCAGCTCGACACCTTGACGAGGCGGCCCGACACCTTGGTCAGCGTCGCGTCGAACGTCGACGAAGCCGGGTTGTGGTTGAAGTCGATCGACACCAGCGGTGCGTCGTTGTAGCCGAGGATGCCCTTCAGCGCGCCTTCCGATGCTTCCTTCATGATCGCGTTGACTTCCTCGACCGTCGTGTCGCGCTTCGCGATGAACGACAGGTCGACAACCGACACGTTGATCGTCGGAACGCGGATCGCGTAACCGTCGAGCTTGCCGTTCAGTTCCGGCAGCACGAGGCCGACGGCCGAAGCCGCGCCCGTCTTCGTCGGGATCTGGCTGTGCGTAGCCGAACGCGCGCGGCGCAGGTCTTCGTGATAGACGTCCGTCAGCACCTGGTCGTTCGTGTACGCGTGGATCGTCGTCATCAGGCCGGTTTCGAGGCCGATCTTGTCGTTCAGCGGCTTGACGAGCGGCGCGAGGCAGTTCGTCGTGCACGATGCGTTCGAGATGACGGTGTGCTCGGCCTTCAGCACGTTGTGGTTCACGCCGTAGACGATCGTCGCGTCGACGTCCTTGCCGCCCGGTGCCGAGATGATCACTTTCTTCGCGCCGCCCTTCAGGTGCGCGCTCGCCTTTTCCTTCGTCGTGAAGAAGCCCGTGCATTCCATCACGACGTCGACGCCGAGCTCGCCCCACGGCAGTTCGGCCGGGTTGCGGTTCGCCAGCACGCGGATCTTGTCGCCGTTCACGACGAGGTAGTCGCCGTCGACCGACACTTCGCCCGGGAACTTGCCGTGCGCGGTGTCGTACTGGGTCAGGTGCGCGTTGGTCTTCGCATCGCCCAGGTCGTTGATCGCGACGATCTCGAGATCGTGCTTCTTGCCGTTTTCATAGAACGCGCGCAGCGTGTTGCGGCCGATACGGCCGTAGCCGTTGATTGCGACGCGAATCGTCATGGTCTATCTCCTGATGGCTGAAAAAATTCGTTTCGTGCAGCTTCACGGTGCGACGCGCGCGAGGGGTGACGCGCGTCGCGAATGCTTTTAGGCCAGTACGGCCTTCGCGGTCTCGACGACGTGCTCGACGGTGAAGCCGAAGTACTTGAACAGCACGCCGGCCGGCGCCGATTCGCCGAACGTGTCGATCCCGACGACGCCGCCTTCGAGGCCGACGTACTTGTGCCAGAAGCTCGTCACGCCCGCCTCGATCGCGACGCGGCGCACGCCGTGCGGCAGCACGCGTTCGCGGTATTCGGCGTCCTGGCGGTCGAACACGTTGGTCGACGGCATCGACACGACGCGGGCCGCGATGCCCTGCTGCGCGAGCGGCTCGACGGCCTTCATCGCGAGTTCGATTTCCGAGCCCGTCGCGATCAGGATGATCTTGCGCGCGACGATCTCTTCGTCCCAGTCCTTCAGCACGTAGCCGCCCTTCGCGATGTTCGCGATCTGCGCATCGGTACGCGGGTTGAACGCGAGGTTCTGGCGGCTGAAGATCAGGCTCGACGGACGGTCTGCGGCGATCGCGTGGGTCCAGGCAACGGCCGTCTCGACCGTGTCGGCCGGACGCCATACGTCGTGGTTCGGGATCAGGCGCAGGCTCGACACGTGCTCGATCGACTGGTGCGTCGGGCCGTCTTCGCCGAGGCCGATCGAATCGTGCGTGAACACGAAGACCGACGGCACTTTCATCAGCGCGGCGACGCGCAGTGCGTTGCGGCTGTAGTCGGAGAACGTCAGGAACGTGCCGCCGAACGGCTTGTGGCCGCCGTGCAGCGCGAGGCCGTTGATCGCGGCGCTCATGCCGAATTCGCGCACGCCGTAGTTGATGTGGTTGCCCAGCGCGACGCCCGGGCCTTCCGGATTCGCGCGAACCGCCTTCGACGCCTTCCAGTTGGTCAGGTTCGAGCCGGTCAGGTCGGCCGAGCCGCCGAGCAGTTCGGGCAGTGCGGCAGCCAGGCCTTCGATCGCCTGCTGCGACGCCTTGCGGGTCGCCACCGTCTCGCCGCGCTCGTTCGCGCCGGCGATGATCGCCGCAGCCTTCTCGGCCCAGTCGGCCGGCAGCTGGTTGGCCATCCGGCGCTCGAATTCGGCGGCTTCTGCCGGGAACTTGGCGCGATATGCAGCGAACGTCGCGTCCCATTCGGTTTCAGCGCGCTTGCCGGCTTCCTTTGCATCCCAGGCCGCGTAGACTTCCTGCGGAATCACGAACGGCTCCCACTTCCAGCCGAGCGCTTCGCGCGTCTTCGCGATTTCTTCCGCGCCAAGCGCCGCGCCGTGCACGTCGTGGCCGCCGGCCTTCGTGGCTGCGCCCTGGCCGATCACCGTCTTGCAGCAGATCAGCGTCGGCTTGTCCGACAGCTTCGCCTTCGCGATGGCAGCGTCGACCGCGTCGACGTCATGGCCGTTCACGTGCGGGATCACGTTCCAGCCGTACGCTTCGAAGCGCTTCGGCGTGTCGTCGTGGAACCAGTTCACGACGTCGCCGTCGATCGAGATGCCGTTGTCGTCGTACAGCGCGATCAGCTTGTTCAGCTTCAGCGTGCCCGCGAGCGAGCAGGCTTCGTGCGAGATGCCTTCCATCAGGCAGCCGTCGCCGAGGAACACGTACGTGTGGTGATCGACGATCTTCGCGCCGTCACGGTTGAATTCGTCGGCCATCAGCGCTTCGCCGAGTGCCATGCCGACCGCGTTCGCGAGGCCCTGGCCGAGCGGGCCGGTGGTCGTCTCGACACCCGGCGTGATCCCGTATTCCGGGTGGCCCGGCGTCTTCGAGTGCAGCTGGCGGAAGTTCTTCAGCTCCTCGATCGGCAAGTCGTAGCCGGTCAGGTGCAGCAGCGAGTACAGCAGCATCGAGCCATGGCCGTTCGACAGCACGAAGCGGTCACGGTCGGCCCAGTGCGGGTTCGTCGGGTTGTGCTTCAGATGGCGCGACCAGAGCGCGACGCCGATTTCGGCCATGCCCATCGGCATGCCGGGGTGGCCGGAGTTCGCTTGCTGGACGGCGTCCATTGCGAGCGCACGGATCGCGTTGGCCATCAGAGTGGTGGAGGCGGGAGACGAAGTCGTCATGTCGAGTCCGGAGAACGAGTCGAGGAAACGGGGGCACGGCGGCATCCGGAAGCTCGAGCGTCAATCGTTCCCGGCGCGCGGTGCGGCGCCTGACGGACGCGAAGCGGACGGAGCCTACGGACGGGGCTGCAAAGCTCGTCATTTTAACAGATGGGCTGACATTTCCCTTGTCGGCGCGTAGTGTTCAGGCACGGTTTTCCGTCAAACCGCCCGCCTCCTATAATTCAGACGTCGGAACTGCCTGCCCCAATGGCCCGCCCGTGAGCACCACGCTTCTCTTTCACCCTACGCCCCACGCCACCTACGGCTTCCCGAATGCCCGGCGGCTCGCGCACGTCGCGTCCGCGCACCAGCAGATCGAAGTCTGGGAAACCCCGCAGCTCGGCCGCCTGTTCACGCTGGACGGCCGGCCGATGACGTCGGTCGGCGACGAGTACGTCTATCACGAGTGCATGACGCACCCGGCCGCGCTCGCGCACCCGTCGCCGAAGAAGGCCCTCGTGCTCGGCGGCGGCGACGGCGGCGCGGCACGCCAGTTGCTCAAGCACGCGTGCATCGAGCGGATCGTGATCGCGGAACTCGACGACGAGGTGGTCGGGATGGCGCGCCGCTATCTCGACGACGTGCACCAGGGCGCGCTCGACGACCCGCGCGTCGAGGTCGTGATCGGCGATGCCGCACATTTCGTCGAGTCGACCGTCGAGCATTTCGATCTCGTCGTGTTCGATCTCACGCCGCCCGATTCGCCGGCGGCCGGCCTCTATACGCGGGCGTTCTACGCGCGGCTCAAGCGCATTCTCACGCCGTGCGGCGCGATCTCGATGCATCTCGGCTCGCCGGTGTTCCACGCAGCGCGCATCGCCGCGCTGCTCGACGACCTGCGCGCCAGCTTCGCGGTCGTCGATCCGTTGTCCGCGCACGTCCCGCTGTACGGCTCGCAGTGGCTGATGGCGATCGCGAGCGACACGCTCGACGCGGCCGCACTGTTCGCGCACGACATCGACGATCGGCTCGCGGCCCGCCGCGTCCACGGACTGCGCTACTACGATGCGCGGCTGCATGCGTCCCTGTTTGCCCTGCCGTGCGCGCTGCGCGATACACTGGGCGTTCGCCGCTGAGCGTCCGGGCGGCCGCATCGTTCCGTTTTCCCACCGAGGTTCCGCATGGTTCGCCGTGCGAAACACGGAATCGGAACGCCCCGGATGCCGTGCCACCCTGGTTTCACAGGAGATTTTCATGACCGATCCACGTCCGGCCAACGTGCCTTGGTTGACGCCCTACCTGGCCGTCCGCAACGCACGCGCGGCCATCGATTTCTTCAAGGCCGCGTTCGGCTTCGAGCTGCGCGACGTGCACGACGAGGACGGCGCGATCATGCATGTCGAGATGACCTATCGCGGCCAGCTGATCGTGATGTTCGCGCCCGAAGGCGCGTTCGGCTCGACCGCGCTCACGCCGAAAAGCGCGAACACGACCGCGCCGCAATCGTTCTATCTGTATGTCGACGACGTCGACGCCACCTGGCAGCGCGCGCTCGACGCGGGCGCGAAATCGCTGAGTGCGCCGCAGGACCAGTTCTGGGGCGACCGCTTCGCGCAGATCGAGGATCTCGACGGCTACCGATGGGCGCTTGGACACCGTCTCGACGCATGACCGACACCGCAACACGCATGAACGAAGCCACCACCACCGCGGCCGTGCCGCGCTTTTTCGTCGACGCCGCTTTGCGCGTCGACACCACGCTCGCATTGCCCGCCGACGTCGCACGCCACGCCCAGGTGCTCCGCCTGCAGCCCGGCGACGTGCTCGCGCTGTTCGACGGCACCGGCGGCCAGTACCGGGCCCGGCTCGTCGAGATCGACAAGCGCAGCGCGATCGCGCAGATTGAAACGTTCGAACCCGCCGAAGCCGAGCCGCCCTATCGCGTGACGCTCGCGCAAGGGATCGCCGGCGGCGACAAGATGGACTGGGTAATCGAGAAGGCCGTCGAGCTCGGCGTCGCGGCGGTCGTGCCGCTGTCGACCGCGCGCGGCGTCGTGAAGCTGTCCGGCGAACGCGCCGACAAACGCGTCGCGCACTGGCGCGGTGTCGTGCGTGCATCGTGCGAACAGTGCGGACGCAACCGTGTGCCCGACGTGGCGCCGGTCGCCGGTTTCCACGCGTGGCTCGATACGCTGCCGGCCGCACCGGCCGACGGCGAGCTGCGGCTGCTGCTGTCGCCGCGTGCGAGCATCCCGTTCGCGTCGCTGCCCGACGTGCCGCCCGCCGCAACCGTCACCCTGCTGATCGGCCCTGAAGGCGGGCTGTCGCCCGACGAGGAAAACGCGGCGCGCGCCCGCGGCTTCACCGCGCTGTCGCTCGGGCCGCGCGTGCTGCGCACCGAGACGGCCGGCGCGGCCGTGCTCGCGGCGCTCGCCGCACGCTGGGGCGGGTGGTGACGAGCGGGGCATGCCACCGCGCGGTGGCACGGCACTGCCCCGCCCGCACGCGACGCTGACGCCGCGCTTGATCGCGCGTTACTTGTCGCTCGACGAACCTTGCGGCATCGCATCGGACAACGTATCGAGCACCGGCGTCAGCACGTCTTGCGGGCTACCGGTCGTCCAGCCGCCGTCCTTCAGGCTGTAGACGTCGATCTTGCCCGTCACCGGGCGCGTCACCGGCGCGTCGTCCAGCACCTGCGCGATGCCCGAGAAGACCGTCTTGAACGCGGCAATGCGTGCCGCCTCGTTCTTCAGGCGCCGATTCGGCCCCAGCTTCGCCTCCAGCGCCTTCCCGCCGGGCCCCGCATCCGGCACACGGCAAGCGAATTCGACCGTCGCGATCGTCTCGCCCTCGATGGCCGAATTCGGTCGCAACGACGACCCGGTCGTCTTGCATTCCGAGCGATTGAGCGCTCGCTGATACGCGGCGGCCATGCTCTCGACTGACGGACGCAACGCGGCACTCGCCTTCGGCGGCATCGACGCCAGCATCCCGTCGGCCATGTCCTTGCGCATCGACTCGCCCATGTTCGACAGCACGTCGATATCGAGCGCGTCCTTGCCGCTGTAACTCGTGCGTACCGCGTCGTTGAATTCGCGGGCTTTCGACACGTCGCCGTTGACGAGTGCGCCGATATAAAGATCGACGGTCTGTTCGGGCGTCAGCGGCGCGGCATGCGCGGCGCCGGCCGCGACCAGCAGGGGCAGCACGACGGCGCGCGCGGAACGGGAAATGCTCATGGGAAGACAGCCCTCTCTCGATGGTTTGTTGTACGCACCCGATACGGCGGCTGCCGCAGCCGGGCCGACCGAGATTGTCTCGAAAAATGGCGCCAGATGAAAGGCCAATGTCAGCAAGTGCCATGCGGCGGCGGTGCCTGCGCATCGCGCAGGCGCAAAAAAGCCCGCTCGAGGCGGGCTTCTTGCCGAATCGGCCGCTAGCCGATGCGTGCTTACGCGAACGAGTAGAACACGCGGAACGCGACCTTGCGCTCGGCCCAGAACTCGGCCGCCTCGCGGAACACGTCGAGCAGCGTCTCGCGCCCTTCCTTGTCGAATTTCTGCGCGATCGGCAGCCCTTCGAGGACGATCACGAAGCCGGGCTGCGCGCCGGCCTTCGCGACGAGGTCGGTCAGGCAGTCGTACAGCGCGTCGTAGTTCTTCCCGAAATGCTTCGGAAACAGGAACGACGTCGCGATCGTTTCCATCACTTCCTGCTTCGACTGCGCGGCGCCGCAATACGCGAACAGGAAGTGCTGGCCGAGCCGGGTGGCTTCGTCTGCGAGATCCTGCACGCGGAACGCGCGGATCGACTGCACGAGATTGGGTCGCACGGTCGTGAAAAGGCTCATAGGCTCCTCGTTCGATGAAAGCCCGGGTTCGGCTTCCTGTTGCTCCAGCGTACCGCCAGCCTGCGCCGCCGCGTGAAGTTGAATCACGCGCTGAAACAGATTGCCGTCGCCGGCCGCGAACAGTTCCGCCGCCGCCGTATCGTGCGCGTAGATGGAGTCGCTCATGCCATTCGTCCCGAAGTCATTCAACAATACGTTTAAAACTGTTGTAGTGGTCGCCCGTGTAATAACAGTTGTCGATCCGGCGCAAAGGCCCGCCACAGACGATCCGGCGCGCCCCGCGATTGCGGGCACGCGGCGTCGGCACCGTGTACTCATGGTAGTAGCCGCGCTTCGCCTTCGGCAGGATCCGCTCTCGGTTGCCGAATACGACGCCGTCTTTCTCGTACGGATAGGGACCGCCCGCGCCGATCAGGCCCAGCGTGGTCACGGCCTCGCGCGGAAGACTGGCGGCCGGAATCGTATCGAGCCCGCTGGCGGCCACGTCGGCCGGAACGGCCTCCCGTGCGTAAGCGGCGGAAACCAGACTGCCCGTCGGCGTGCCGACGATACCCATCGCGAACATCGCGAAGACGGACGCGAGCGCGCCGTTGCGGAGCCACTTGCGTGCCATGAACCAGGGTTCCCGCTGTTAAATCAAGTAGTTGACGACCAACAAAGGCGTTAGCGTAGCGTTATTGGCCGCGCGAATCAATGTCCGTTTGGGAATCGAAAGCGCCGTGATACCCGGAATGGCGCATTTCTTACCGAAATTACACTACATTTATCTTACATAGGCTAAAATGGAGCCGGCATCTCGCTGATGGCAGGAACTGCCTCCCTGCCTCGCTCGCCGTCTGGAGTGGAGAGATGCTGCTTGTTGCTTGCGGGAAGCGCGTTTGCGTCCTGCCCGGCGGCGTGCCCATTGCGGGCACGCCTCTTTTTGCTTTTGTTTACAATTTTTCCCGACGCGCCACGCCGGTTCGACCGGCCTGGCGCGTTCGTTTGGGCTCAGCGCGTCGCGTTCACGTCGGCGACCAGCAGCGCCGCCATGTTGACGATGCGGCGAACGGTCGCCGATTCGGTCAGCACGTGCACCGGCTGCGCGGCGCCGAGCAGGATCGGCCCGATCGCGATGTTGTTGCCGGCGGCCGTCTTCAGCAGGTTGTACGCGATATTCGCGGCGTCGATGTTCGGCAGGATCAGCAGGTTCGCTTCGCCTTCCAGCGTCGATTCCGGCAGGATTTCCTTGCGCAGCGCCGCGTCGAGCGCGACGTCGCCGTGCATCTCGCCGTCGACCTTCAGCTCCGGCGCGCGTTCCTGCAGGATCGCGAGCGTATCGCGCATCTTCTTCGCCGAAGGTGCATTGCTCGTGCCGAAGTTCGAGTGCGACAGCAGCGCGACCTTCGGTTCGATGCCGAAGCGGCGCACTTCTTCCGCCGCCATGATCGTGATCTCGGCCAATTGCTCCGGGGTCGGATCGACGTTCACGTGCGTATCGACGAGGAAAATCTGGCGGCCCGGCAGCACGAGGCCGTTCATCGCCGCGTACACGCTGCAGCCCGGGCGCTTGCCGATCACCTGGTCGATGAAGTGCAGGTGGCGGTGCGTGGTGCTGATCGTGCCGCAGATCATCCCGTCCGCTTCGCCCTTCTTCACCAGCATCGAGCCGATCAGCGTCGTGCGGCGGCGCATTTCGACACGCGCGAGCTGCTCGCTGATGCCCTTGCGCGCCATCATCTTGTAGTACGTCTGCCAGAAGTCGCGGTAGCGCTCGTCGTGCTCGGTGTTGACGACCGTGAAATCGGCGCCCGGCGTCAGGCGCAGGCCGTAGCGCTGGATACGGTGCTCGATCACCGACGGGCGGCCGATCAGGATCGGCTTGGCCAGCTTCTCGTCGACGATGATCTGAACGGCACGCAACACACGCTCTTCTTCGCCTTCCGCGAACACCACGCGCTTCTTCTCTTCCGGCGCGGCGCGCGCGATCTGGAAGATCGGCTTCATCGTCGTGCCGCTGTGATACACGAACTGCTGCAGGTGGACGCGGTACGCCTCCATGTCCTCGATCGGGCGCGTCGCGACGCCGCCGTCCATCGCGGCCTGCGCAACGGCCGGCGCGATCTTCACGATCAGGCGCGGATCGAACGGCTTCGGAATCAGGTATTCGGGCCCGAACGACAGGTCCTGGATCCCGTACGCGGTCGCGACGATGTCGCTCTGCTCGTGCTGTGCGAGCTCGGCGATCGCGTTCACGGCCGCGATCTCCATTTCACGCGTGATCGTCGTCGCGCCGACGTCGAGCGCGCCGCGGAAGATGAACGGGAAGCACAGGACGTTGTTGACCTGGTTCGGGTAGTCGGTACGGCCAGTGGCGAGCACCGCGTCCGGACGCACTTCGAGTGCGAGTTCCGGCAGGATTTCCGGCGTCGGGTTCGCAAGCGCGAGGATCAGCGGGCGCTCGGCCATGCCCTTCACCATCTCCTGCTTCAGTACGCCCGCGGCCGACAGGCCGAGGAAGATGTCCGCGCCGTCGATCACTTCGGCCAGCGTCCGGGCTTCCGTTTCGCGCGCGAAACGCTCCTTGTCCGGATCCATCAGCTCGGCACGGCCCTTGTAGACCACACCAGCCAGGTCGGTCACGATAATGTTCTCGAGCGGCAGGCCGATGTCGACCAGCAAGTCGAGACACGCGAGCGCGGCCGCGCCCGCGCCGGAGGCGACGAGCTTGACCTTCTTGATGTCCTTGTTGACGACCTTCAGGCCGTTCGTGACGGCCGCGGCCACGACGATCGCGGTGCCGTGCTGGTCGTCGTGGAACACCGGAATCTTCATCCGCTTGCGCGCTTCGCGCTCGACGATGAAGCAGTCCGGCGCCTTGATGTCTTCCAGGTTGATCCCGCCGAAGGTCGGCTCCAGCGCGGCGATCACGTCGACGAGCTTGTGCGGGTCCGACTCGTTCAGCTCGATGTCGAACACGTCGATGCCCGCGAACTTCTTGAACAGCACGGCCTTGCCTTCCATCACCGGCTTCGACGCGAGCGGGCCGATGTTGCCGAGACCCAGCACCGCCGTACCGTTCGTGACGACGCCGACCAGGTTGCTGCGCGCGGTGAAGCGCGCCGCGTTGAGCGGATTCTCGACGATCTCTTCGCACGCATACGCCACACCCGGCGAGTACGCGAGCGCGAGGTCGCGCTGGTTGATCATCTGCTTGGTCGGGGCGATCGCGATCTTCCCGGGGGTCGGGAATTCGTGATAGTCGAGTGCGGCTTCGCGGAGCTTGGCTTTGGAAGAGGCTTGAGTAGACATGTGTCTCTTGGCGGGCGGATTAGAATAACTGTTCGACGGCATTGTAGCGCCAATCATCGGCCGCCAGACCGGCGATTCGGGTGCAACAGCCGCGACAAAAATGGGCCGAACGATGCAGGAACGTTGCCGCTCGCCTCGTACAATGCCGTTCCTTCAATCGTTTCGGATCACCCGCCGTGCCAGCCGCCCTTTCCGAGTTTTCGCTGATCGAACGCTTCTTCACGCGCCGTGCCGCGCTGGGCGCCCGCGCGTCGACGCTCGGCATCGGCGACGATTGCGCGCTGATCGCGCCGCGATCCGGGAAGTTGCTGGCCATTTCGACGGATATGCTGGTGGAAGGCCGCCACTTCTTCCGCGACGTCGCGCCCGACGCGCTCGGCCACAAGACGCTCGCGGTCAATCTGTCCGATCTCGCGGCGATGGGCGCCGAGCCGCGCGCGTTCACACTGGCGTGCGCGCTGCCGCGCGCCGACGCGGCATGGCTCGAGGCCTTCAGCAACGGGCTGTTCGCGCTCGCCGAGCGCTACGGCTGCGAGCTGATCGGCGGCGACACGACGAGCGGGCCGCTGAACCTGTGCGTGACCGTGTTCGGTGAAGTCGCGCCCGACGCGGCGCTGCGGCGCGACGCCGCGCGCGACGGCGACGACGTGTGGGTGTCCGGCACGCTCGGCGATGCGCGAGCCGGCCTCGGCGTCGCCCGCGGCGAATGGACGGCGGGCGCGGACGAAGCGGCCGCGTTCCGGCGCGCGCTCGAGCGGCCCGAACCGCGCGTCGCGCTCGGCCTGGCGCTCGCGGGCGTCGCGCACGCGGCGCTCGACCTCTCCGACGGGCTCGCCGGCGACCTGCAGCACATCCTGACGCGCTCGAACGTGCGCGCCGAGATCGACGCCGACGCGGTGCCGCGTTCGGCGGCACTCGCAACGCTGCCGCCCGACGTGCAGCGCCGCTGCACGCTGGCGGGCGGCGACGACTACGAACTGTGCTTCACCGCGCCGGTCGCAGCCCGCACGGCGGTCGAAGCGGCCGGCGCAACGGCCGGCGTGCCGGTCACGCGAATCGGTACAATACGCGGGTTGTCCGCACCGTCGGCACAACCCGCCATCTCGTGGCGCGACGCCACCGGCGCGCCCCTCGCTCTCACGTTGCACGGCTTCGACCATTTCCATGCAGACTGACCCGACGCCCGCGCACGCCGCGGCCGAGACCGGCGCCGCATCCCATGCGCCGAAGCGCGCGACCGCGCGCTTCATGCTGTCGCACCCGGCGCACATCGTGTCGCTCGGCTTCGGCAGCGGGCTTGCGCCGATCATGCCCGGCACATTCGGCTCGCTGTTCGGCTGGCTCTCGTTCGTCGTGCTCAACCGCTACCTGACGGTGCCCGAATGGTGGGCGCTGATCGCGGCCGGCCTCGTGGCGGGCACGTGGATCACCGGTTTCACCGCGAGGAAGATGGGTACGTCCGATCCGGGCGCCATCGTCTGGGACGAGATCGTCGCGATCTGGCTCGTGATGCTGTTCGTCACGCCCGCGACCTTCATCGGCCAGCTGTGGGCGTTCGTCGCGTTCCGCTTCTTCGACATGCTCAAGCCGCCGCCGATCCGCTACTTCGACCGCCGCCTGACAGGCGGGCCCGGCATCATGGTCGACGACCTGGTCGCCGCGTTCATGACGCTGCTCGTGATCGCCCTGTGGCGCTCCGTCATCGGCTGACCGATTTCCCGACTCCCGTTTCCCGACGCGCATGCCAACCGATTCCGTCGTCCATCAGCTTGCGATCCGCGCAGGCAACAAGCTGCGTGACGAGCACCTCACGCTCGCCACCGCCGAATCCTGCACCGGCGGCATGATCGCCGCCGCGATCACCGACATCTCCGGCAGCAGCCAGTGGTTCGAGCGCGGCTTCGTCACGTATTCGAACCAGGCCAAGATCGAGATGATCGGCGTGCCGCCCGACCTGATCGACAAGCACGGCGCCGTCAGCGAGCCCGTCGCGCGCGCGATGGCCGAAGGCGCGCTGCGCAACAGCCGCGCGCAGGTCGCGCTGTCCGTCACCGGCATCGCGGGCCCGGCCGGCGGCAGCGAGAAGAAGCCGGTCGGCACCGTGTCGTTCGGCTGGAGCAACCGGCTGCATACCGACGTCGAGACGCTCGTGTTCAAGGGCGACCGCGAGCAGATCCGCACGCAGGCGGCCGCGCATGCGCTGCGCGGGCTGCTGAAGCTGCTCGACGAACGCGAAGGCTGATCGGGCCGGGGCGCATGACACGCCCCGCTCACCCGCTTACTGGATCGCGTCGGGTTTCACGACGATCCAGTTCTTGTCTGCCGTCACCGGCAGGCCGAGCGATTTCTGCTGCGCGGCCGATTCGTCCGACCACGCACGGATCTGCGCCATCTGCTTGTCCTTCTTGTTCACCCACACGCGCACGCCGCCGCGCGCGACGTCGGTCGCGTTCAGCAGCATGTAGCCGTCGGACGTCGGCGTGTCGCCCGCGACGAGCACCGGCTTCTTCCACTGGTCGATCCAGCCGACGATCGAGCCGAGCTTGCCTTCGTACCACGTCATCGGGTTCATCAGGAACGGCGTGATCACCAGGCTGCGGTTCGCGGCCTCGTCGTACTTGCCGGCCTTGATCTGCAGCCGCGACGTCGTCAGCGCGCCGGTTGCCGGGTTGCGCAGCAGCGTCGTCACGCCGATCACGTTCTGCGGCTTCACGTTGTAGCCGTACTTCGGGTCGGACAGCACGAGCCGCGCGAGCTCCTCGTGCGCGGCCGTCATCACGTAGACGTCGATGCCGTTCTCGCGCAGCGCGTTGTACAGCTCCTGCATCCCGCGGAAGAAACGCGGCGGATTCACCGTGCCGTCGACCACCTTGTCGCCCTGCCAGTAGCGGATCGGGATCGGCTTGCCGTCGGCGAGCATCGCATCGATGTGGCGCTTCAGGTCGGCGAGCGACTGCCCGGCGAACGCCTGCGCGATCCACGGATAGCAGACCAGATCGTCGATCTCGCACAGCCGGTAGTAATAGCTCGTCAGCGATTCCTTGTAGTCGGCGGAATCCTTGAACGGGATCAGCTTCAGCGACGGGTCGAGCGTGTCGCGCGTCAGCACGCCGTGGTTCTCGAGGTACGGCAGCAGCGATTCCTCGAGGTCGTACCGGTAGGTCGTGTTGTCGGCGTCGAACACCGCGTAGTCGCCGCGGTTCGCGTGCGCGGCGATCATCGCGTTCAGCGCCTTCGCGCTGTCGGCCGGCCAGTGCGACAGGTCCGCCGCATGGGCGAACGTCATGCACAACGACGCGGCAAGTGCGCTCAGAAGATGGCGGGACAGCTTGGGCATGGCGTCGCTCCCTTTCTTGACATTGTGATGACGGATCGATGACAAGCGGGAGCATCGCGCGACTAAATTGCAAGCATGCGATACGGAAGCGACGGGAAGTTGTCCGCGCGCGTCAATGCGGCGCACGCCGGGGAAGGCCGGTGCGCGGCCCGCGAGCGCGGGCCCGGCGAGGCAAGGCCGCCCGGGCGGGCGGCCGCCATTTCAGCGATGCGCGTTGATCGTGTCGCGCGTCTTCTGCGCGGCGAGCGCCGCGGCTTCGGCGAAATCCTCGCCCTTGCTCGCATACAGGATCGCGCGCGACGAGTTGATCATCATGCCGGTCGCGTCGGCCGTGCGGCCCGCGTTGACGGTCGCCTGCACATCGCCGCCCTGCGCGCCGATGCCGGGGATCAAGAGCGGCATGTCGCCGACGATCCCGCGCACGATCTCGATTTCCTTCGGGAACGTCGCGCCGACCACGAGGCCGAGCTGGCCGTTCTTCGCGTTCCACTTGTTCGCCGCGAGATCCGCGACGACCTGGTACAGCGGGCGGCCGCCGGTTTCCAGGAACTGCAGGTCGGAACCGCCCGGGTTCGACGTGCGGCACAGCACGATCACGCCCTTGCCTTCGTGCTCGAAGTACGGCTCGACCGAGTCGTAGCCCATGTACGGGTTCACCGTGACAGCGTCCGCGCGATAGCGCTCGAACGCTTCGCGCGCGTACTGCTCGGCCGTGCTGCCGATGTCGCCGCGCTTCGCGTCGAGGATCACGGGCATGCCCGGATGCTGGAGGTGGATGTGCGCGATCAGGCGTTCGAGCTGGTCTTCCGCGCGATGCGCGGCGAAGTAGGCGATCTGCGGTTTGAACGCGCTCGCGTACTGCGCGGTCGCGTCGACGATCTGCCGGCAGAATTCGAAGATCGCGTCGGGCTGGCCGTCGAACTGCACCGGGAAGCGCGACGGCTCGGGATCGAGGCCGACGCACAGCAGCGAATTCGTGCGCTGCCACGCGGCGCGCAGCGATTCAATGAAAGTAAGCGGGGAAGACATGGCGGGTACTCGCGGCAAACCGTTGATAGACCGCGTATTTTACCCGCGTCGCCGGCGTCCCTCGCGGGTCGCGGCATTGCTGCGCGCATCGGCGCGTTCGACGGTGAACGCGAAACGCCGCGTGAGGCGCTCGCCGGGCGCGAGCAGCGTCATCCCGTGCGCGGTCGCGCCGCCCGGCAGGTTCACCGCATTGATCGGATGATCGACCGGCTCGAAGCAGAAGAAATCCTCGCCCGGCGGCGTGTAGAGCACGTACGAATCGGCGTCCGCCGCGACGGTCAGCGACAGCCCGCGGCGCGGCCAGCTCACCGTCGCGTGGCCGCCCCAGCCGGTGAACGCATGATTGACGAGCGCGGCCGGCAGCGGATACGCGACGCCGAACTGCCAGGCCGGCGGCACGCTCACGTGCCGCACCGGCAGGAAGTCGGCGCCCGACAGCCACAGCCCGCCGGCCGCCGCGGCCAGCTCGGTCACCGGATCGCGCACGAGGAACGGATGCACGCCGAGCCCGAACGGCAGCCGCGCCCGCCCCGCGTTCTCGATCGTCAGCGCGATCGACAGCGTCGCGTCGTCGAGTTCGAACGACTGGATCGCGCGGAACGCATACGGCGCGCCGGCGGCCCGGTCGAGCGACAGTTGCAGCGACGTGCGGGTCGCATCGTCCACCTGCCACGGTGCGAGCCAGCCGTCGCCGTGGATCGGCAGCGGCTCGTCGCGGCGATTGCGCGGCACCGCGACCTTGCGCCCGTCGCATTCGAAGCGTCCGTCGCCGATCCGGTTCGAATAAGGCAGCAGCGGATAGCACGCGAGTTCGTTCGGGTCCGTCGCCGTCTCCGGGTGCTCGCAGCGGCGGAACACCGGCACCAGCGCGCCGTTGTCGCCGCGCCAGTCGAAGCGCGCGATGCCGCCGCCGAGGTGCGGCAGCACGTCGAGCCGCAACGACGCGTTCGACAGCGTGACGGCTGCCGCATGCGCGGCGCCGACACCCTGCGCGAACGCGGCCGTCTGCGGGCCGGGGCTGACCGGCTGCGCGGCAGCGGCCAGGCGCGCGCGGCGCGACTGGCTGGTGGACGACGATGCGCGCGAGGACGTGGCGGTCATGGTGAGCTCCTTTCCTTCGTCGAAGAAACGATGCAGGTCGGTGCGAACGGTCAGGCCCAGCCGCCGTCGACGATCACGTCCTGCGCGGTGATCATCCGGCTGTCGTCGGCCGCGAGAAACAGCGCCATCCGCGCGAGGTCGGCCGGCAGCAGTTCGGCGTCGATGCACTGGCCGGCCTTGATCGACGCACGGCCCGCGTCGTCGAGCCACAGCCGGCGCTGCTTGTCGGTCATCACCCAGCCGGGCACCAGCGAATTCACGCGGATGCCGAACGGGCCGAGGTCGCGCGCGAGGCCGCGCGTCAGCCCCTGCACGGCCGCCTTCGCCATCACGTAGACGGGATAGCCGCCGTTCTTCAGCATCCAGCTGATCGAGCCGAGATTGACGATCGCGCCGCCGCCCTGCTGCTTCATGTCGTCGATCACCGCTTGCGCGGCGAAGAACTGGTGGCGCAGGTTCACCGCGATGCCCGCGTCGAACGATGCGGGCGTCACGTCGCCGATCGCATGGCGCGCGTCGTTCGCCGCGTTGTTCACGAGCACCGCGATCGCGCCGATCCGTGCCCGGATCGCGTCGATCGCATGGCGCAGCGCGTCGACGTCGGTCAGGTCGCACTGGAGGAACAGCGGTGCGTGGCGCACGTGTGCGAGGCTGTCCGCCAGCGCGGCGCCGGCGGCCGCGTCGAGGTCGACGAACGCGACGCGCGCGCCCTGCGCGGCGAAGTGTTCGACGAACGCCGCGCCGATGCCGGTCGCGCCGCCCGTGATCAGCACCGCGCGATCCTCGAGGCTCGGGTAGCGTGCGTAGCGCTCGAGGCTCGTTGCGTGCGGGCCGGACGCGGAAGTATCGATGGTCATGCGGTTCGTCTCCGTGGGAACAGGTCGGGTCAGTCGCGTACGCCGCGGTTCTTCAACTGGTCGAGCAGCACGGCCGCGAGCAGGATCGCACCGCGCACGAGGTACTGGTAGAACGCGTCGATGTTCAGCAGGTTCATCACGTTCTCGACGGTGCCCATGATCAGCACGCCGATCACGACGCCCGAGATCGTCGCGCGGCCGCCCATCAGCGACACGCCGCCGAGCACGCACGCGGAGATCACGTTCAGCTCGAAGCCCTGCGCGGCATTCGGCTGGCCCGACGTGATGCGCGACGCGAGAATCACGCCCGCCAGTGCCGTCACTGCGCCCTGGATCAGGAAGATGTACACGCGCGTGCGTTCGACGTTGATCCCCGCGAGCCGCGATGCTTCCGGGTTGCCGCCGATCGCGAGCGTGTTGCGGCCGTACACGGTCTGGTTCAGCAGCACGCCGAACGCGATGAAGCACAGCAGCGTGACCCAGATCGGCAGCGACACGCCGAACAGCGACAATCCGCCGAGCGCGATGAAGGTATCCGACGACACCCCGACCGCCTGCCCTTTCGACACGATGAAGCCGAGCCCGCGCACGATCTCCATCGTCGCGAGCGTCGTGATCAGCGCGTTGATGCGCAGGTACGCGATCACCGCGCCGTTCACGAAGCCGATCGCCGCGCCGGCCGCGACCGCCGCGATGATCGCGACGAACGTGTTGTCGGTCGCGTTCAGCACCATCGCGCACAACACGCCGGAGAACGCAACGGTCGAGCCGATCGACAGGTCGAAGTCGCGCGATGCGAGACAGAACATCATCGTGCACGCGACCATGCCGATCTGCGAGATCGACAGCGCGAGGCCGAGCATGTTGTCGATCGAGAAGAAGTGATCGACGGTCAGCGACATCGTGACGAACATCACCGCGAAGATCGCGATCAGGCTGTATTCGGTCAGATGCTGCCACCACTTCTGGCGGTCGCTTTGCTGCGGAACCAGCGTGTCGGCCGTGGGCTTCACGGCGGCGCTGGCAAGGTTTTCGTTGACTTGCATGATGGTGTCTCCTGCTCCTGCATCGCGCGGCCCGCGCCGCGCGTGTTCGATTCGAATGTCGTGTATCGCGTCAGGCCGCCTCGACCGCGCTCGTCTGCGGCAGCGCGAGGTTCAGCACCGCGTGTTCGTTCGCCTGTTCGCGCGGCAGCTCGCCGGCGATCCGGCCTTCACGCATCACGACGATGCGGTCGGACACGCCGAGCACTTCCGGCAGCTCCGACGACACCATCACGATCGCGCAGCCGCGCTCCGCGAGCCGGTAGATCACGTCGTAGATCTCGTGCTTCGCGCCGACGTCGATCCCGCGCGTCGGCTCGTCGAGGATCACGACCTTCAGGTCGGGCTCCGCCAGCCAGCGCGACAGGATCGCCTTCTGCTGGTTGCCTCCCGACAGGAAGCGGATCTTCTGGCGCCGGTTCGGCGTCTTGATCTTCAGCCGCTGGATGAAGCGGTCGGCCGTTTCGCTTTCGGCCTTGCGGTTGATGAACAGCCCCGCCCGCAGCGAATGACGGCGGCAGCTGATGTTGATGTTCTCCGCCACCGACGCGATCGCGATGATCCCTTCTTCCTTGCGGTCCTCGGGACACAGCACGATGCCGTGGCGGATCGCGTCACCGGTGCGCTTCACGTCGATGCGCGCGCCGTCGAGCGTCAGCACGCCCGCGCGCCGGCGGTCGGCGCCGTACACGAGCCGCATCAGTTCGCTGCGGCCCGCGCCCACCAGCCCGAAGAAGCCGACGATCTCGCCCGCGCGCACCGAGAAACTCGCCGGTTCGCGCAGGGCATGGCCATCGACGCCTTCGGCGGAGAACCGCACGTCGCCGAGCGCGCGCGGCGCGTAATGGTAGATATCCGAAATCTCGCGCCCGACCATCTCGGCGACGAGCCGTTCGCGCGGCACGTCGCCGAGCGATTCGTGCGACGCGATCTTGCGCCCGTCGCGGAAAATCGTGCACGCATTGCAGAGCCGGTAGATCTCGTCCATCCGGTGCGAGATGTAGATCAGCGCACGGCCCTGCGCGCGCAGGTCGTCGACGAGCTTGAACAGCACCTCGGTCTCGCGATGCGACAGCGAACTGGTCGGTTCGTCGAGCGCGATCACGCGTGCATTGCGCATCAGCGCCTTGCAGATCTCGACCATCTGCCGCTGCGCGATCGACAGCCGCCCGAGCTTCGCGTCGGGATCCAGATCGACTCCCATCGCCGCGAGCCGCTCGCGCACGTAGCGCTTCGCCTCGCGCTTCCTCACCCAGCCGAACGCGTTCGGCAGGCGGCCGAGCAGCAGGTTTTCCGCGACCGTCAGGTCGGGCACGTACTGCAACTCCTGGTGAATCACCGCGATGCCGGCCGCGATCGACGCGGCCGCATTCGCGAACTGCACGGGCTGGCCGTCGACCAGCACGCTGCCCGCATCGGGCTGGTATTCGCCACCGAGAATCTTCAGCAGCGTCGACTTGCCCGCGCCGTTCTCGCCCATCAGGCCATGCACCTCGCCCGCATGCACGTCGAACGAAATGCCGTCGAGTGCGCGCACGCCGGGAAATACCTTGCCGATATTGTCAAAACGCAGTGCCGCTGACACGTCGTCTCCCCACTTCCGAATCGATCGACCGCCGGCCGCCGCATCGCCGCGGCAGCCGGCGGGCCGCTTACTTCGACGCGAGCCCCATCTCCTCGCGCACCTTCGACACGTTGTCGCGCGTCGCGAGCATGCCCGTCGTCAGCGTCAGCGGCGGCGGCGCCTTGCCCTGCGTGATCCACGTGTACATCAGGTCCGAGGTTTCCTCGCCGTGGCGCTTCGGGCTGATGATCACGGTGCCGTAGAAGCCCGTCGGCTGCGGCTTCTTGAACTCGTTCAGCGCCGAATCGGAACCGCCGATGCCGATGCCGATCATGTTGTCGGCCTTGAAGCCGCGCCCTTCGGCCGCCCGCACCGCGCCGAGCACGGCCTCGTCGTTCAGGCCGTAGGCGACCCAGTGCTTGAACTGCGGGTTCTTCGTGAGCGCGATGTTCGCCGCGTTGAATGCGTTTTCCGTGTCGGTCTTCGCCTGCGGCGCCGCGATCACGTTCGCCTTCGGGAAACCGGCGGCCACCAGCGCGTCGGTCGCGCCGCTCGTGCGGTCATGCGCGGTCGGCAGCTGCTCGAAGGTGATGTCGATCGCGCCGACGTCCTTCATGTCCCAGCCGCGCTTCTTGATCTCGGCCGCGATGCCGTCGCCGACCTGCTTGCCGATGTTGTACGCGGAAATCCCCATGTGCGGCACCGCCTCGATCGGCTTGCCCGCGCCGTCGACGAGGCGGTCGTCGACCGTCATCATCTTCAGGTTGTGCGACTTCGCCTTCGCGACGATGCCCGGCCCGAGCTTCACGTCAGGCGTGCAGATGATGAAGCCTTCCGCCTTCTGCGCGGACAGGTTGTCGATCGCGCTCATCACCTTTTCGCCGGACGGCGCGCCGATCTTCACGAGCGTGAAGCCCTTTTGCTTCGCCGCCATCTCGGCGAACTTCCACTCGTCCTGGAACCACGGCTCTTCCGGCTGCTTCACCAGGAAGCCGATCTTGACCGGGTCGGCCGCGTGCACGACCGGGCTGCCCATCACCACCGCGGCCGCAGCGGCCAGCGTTACGAACGTTCTGCGTTTCATCTCCAGTGTCTCCTTGTCTTCATCGAACAGGATGCAGCCGCTTGTTGGTTTCGACGCAGCGTGCGCGCGGCCGTCGCACGTGCGGTCTTTCGAATCGTTGCGTCAGTCGTGATACAGCGCCGCACGCCCGCCATCGACGGTGATGCATGCGGCATTGATGAACGGCGCCTCGTCGGACGCCAGGAACACGGCCGTCATCGCGACCTCCTCCGGCCGGCCGATCCGCTTCATCGGCTGCAGCGCGAGCGTCCCGGCGCGCGCGGCGGCCGGATCGGGTTGCGCGTCCCACCAGTCGCGCGTGAGCTGCGTCTCGATGTAGCCCGGCGCGATCGCGTTCACGCGCACGTTGCGCGCCGCGTATTCGATGCCGAGCGCACGCGTGAGACCCAGTACGCCGTGCTTCGCGACCGGGTACGGAAAGCAGCCCGGAATGATCCTGAAGGCGTGCGTCGACGCGATGTTCACGATGCTGCCGCGGCCGCGTTCGACCATGCCCTCGAGCGCTGCGCGGCAGCCATGCCACACGCCGTCGAGGTCGACCGCGAAGCAACGGCGCCAGTCGTCGTCGGTCATCGTCAGCGGATCGGCGAACACGTTGATGCCCGCGTTGTTCACGAGCACGTCGAGCGGGCCGAATGCCGCTTCGGTCCGCGCGAGCGCATCGCGTACCGCATCCTGCCGCGCGACGTCCGCCTGCAGCGGCAGCACGCGCGCGCCGTCGAATTCATGCGCAATCGCGGCGGCCGTGTGCTGCGCCTGCGGGAAGTCGAGATCGACGAGCGCGACGGCCGCGCCTTCGCGAACGAACGCGCGGGCGATCGCGGCGCCGATACCTCGGCCCGCGCCCGTCACCATCGCGACCTTGTCCGCGAGGCGGCCCATCATGCGGCTCCGCCGCGCGCGACGCGCAAGCCGGCCTGGAACGCGCGCGCGTTCGCCGCCGTCGTGTCGGCCGACTGGCCGGGCCGGTACAGCGCCGAGCCGAGCCCGAAGCCGTTCGCGCCGGCGCTGAGGAACGGCTCCATGTTGTCCGGCGCAATCCCGCCCACCGGGATCAGTGGCACTGCACGGTCGATCACCGCGCGCCACGCCTTCACGACCGGCACGCCGAGCTGTTCGGCCGGAAACATCTTCAGCACGTCGGCGCCGTTCGAGAGCGCCGCGAATGCTTCGGTCGGCGTCGCGACACCCGGTGCGCTCGCCAGGCCGCGCTCGCGTGCGCGGCGAATCACCGCTGCGTCGCTGTGCGGCATCACGATCAGCGCGCCGCCCGCGCCCTGCACGCGATCGACGTACTCGGCACGCAGCACGGTGCCCGCGCCGACGATCGCGTCGTCGGGCAGCGCGCGCCGCAGCGCCGCGATGCTGTCGAACGGATCCGGCGAATTGAGCGGCACCTCGACGATCCGGAAGCCGGCTTCGTACAGCGCATGGCCGTGGTCGGCCGCTTCGGCGGGCGCGATGCCGCGCATGATCGCAATCAGCGGACACGCGTCGAACGCACGCATCAGCGCGGCGTGGGGCACGTACGGCGCGGGCAAGGTCAGGTCGGACGGCATCGAGGATTCCTCTGCAAGCAGTTCATTGGTCGGCGCAGACGGGCTCGCCGTCCGCGCGCACGAGCCCGGCACGCGACGCGATCCGCCACAGGCCACGCTCGGTTGCGTGTGCGGCAACGCGCGCATGCGCATGGCCGAATTCCTGGAGCGCATCGACGTAGCGCGCGCACAAGCCGTCGTCGCCGATCAGCAGCAGCGGCTGGTCTGCGAGCGCGATGCCGCGCTCCGCGAGCATCGCGTCGAGCGCATTGAGCTCATGGCCGATCAGGAGGCCGGACAGGTAGTCGCCCTGCGCATCGGGCGCGAGCCGGTCGGTCAGGCCGAGCGTGCGCGTGCTGAAAATCGTCGCGAGCAACCCCGTGCGCTGCGCACCGCGCGCAACCGACACGCCGCGCACGAACGCCGCGCGATCGGGCGATGCGCCAGTGCGCATCGTACGGCCGAGGATCGTGTGATCGCGCAGCACCGCGAACAGCTCGCCCGTCATGAAGGTCTGGAAGCGTTCGATCAACCCGTCCTTCACCCACGCCCATTTCGCATGGGTACCCGGCAATCCGATCAGTACCCCTGAACGATCGGTGCCAAGCGTGGGATCGCTTGCGAGTGCGCCGACGATCTGCGTTTCTTCGCCGCGCATCACGTCGGGCAGTTCGCCCGTCGCAATCACGCCCGGCACGATCGAGACCGTTGCGCCGCGTGACGTCGTCACGGTGATCAGGCCCGTGACGAGCGCATCGGCGCCGGCCGGCACCGCGACGTACGGCGCCTCGCGCCAGCCCTGCGCGCTGCCGACCATCCCGGCCGCGAGCACCGGCAGGCCGGGCGTGCGGTCGAGCCAGTCGCCGCACGCTTCCTCGAACACCGCGTCGAACGCGCGCGCACCGCCGCCTGGCACGTGCATCACGCCCGCCGCGCGGCTGCGCGTGTCGAGCAACGCACCCTGCGCGTCGTACAGATACGCGCGCAGCGACGTCGTGCCCCAGTCGAGCGCGATCAGCGACGGGGAGGTGGAACTGGCATCCGGAACGGGCCGGGTCGAAGTCGTCATCGTTTGATCCTGCGGGTACCCTGCGGCGGGCTCCAGCCCAGCTCCGCGGAAATGGCTCGCGCTTCGCGCTGCACGAGCGGAATCAGTTCGTCCATCCGGTCGTGCGGCATGTACGGAATGGTGCTTGCGACCGACACCGCCGCGACGACCGCGCCCGACGCATCGCGGATCGGTGCGGCCACGCAGCGGATCGACGCCTCGTTTTCCTCGAGGTCGAACGTGTAGCCGCCGGCCGCGTAATGGGCCATGCGCTGCAGGAACGCGCTCGTCTCGGGTCGGTTGTCGGGCTTGAAATTGACGCCGGCCAGCGCGCGCCGCGCGGCCTCGAACAGCGAGCGCCACAGGTCCGGATCGAGGTCGAGCATCATCGCCTTGCCGATGCCGGTCGACGCGAGCGGCATCCGGTGGCCGACGCGCGAGCGCATCTCGAGGCCGCGCGTGCCGGGAATCTTGTCGATGTACAACACGTCGTCGCCGTCGCGCACGCCGAGATGGATCGTGTCGAGCGTCGCTTCCGCGAGCGCTTCGAGATGCGGTCGCGCCACCGCGGTGAGCGGCATCTGCTCGAGCGCGATCGTGCCGAGTTCGATCAGCTTCGGGCCCAGCAGGTAGCCGCCCTGCACCTGGCGCAGATAGCGGGCTTGCACGAGGCTGCTGACGAGACGGTGCGTCGTGCTGCGCGTCGTGCCGAGCGCGGCGCCGATCGCACGCATGTCGCGCGCGCCGTTCGCGATCGCCTCGAGGATCGCGAGGCCGCGCAGCAGCGTCTGCGTGCCGGCCTGCTGCGCGGCGAGATCGAGCGGCGTGCTGGTCGCGCCGATGCTGTCGGTCAGCGACACATCGTCCGGCGTCACGCGCCGGGCGTCGAGGGCAAGGGTGTCGGGCATCTTGGTCATGGGGCGGGCTTCTTCAACGGAATCGGTGAAGCCGCTCGCGCGGCGCCGGAACTGCGTCCGGTGCTGCGGCGTGGCGGCGGTCGATGCACCGAGTAAAGCGCCCGGCAAACTTCATGGAAGGTGTCTCCGTGTGCGACGGGCGCCGCGCGATGCGTGGGTCCGAAGCTGTCGATGTGCTTCGGATTGTAGGAGCGCACGCACTCGTCTCCAATATTTGAATGCGTTGTCCAGATAATGAGAATTCAGGGGTGATCCGCCGCGCGCTCGACTCGGCGGACGCACCATGTGCACGGGGGCGGAACCCGCCGTGTCGCAGGTTCCGCCCCCGTTTGTGCACTTCTTGTCGCGCTTACTGCTGGCTGCTCGTGCTGCGTGCCTGCATGTAGCGCTGCACGTCCGCGAACGACACGCGACCGTTGCCGCTCGCGTCGATCTGCCGGAAGTGGTTGGCGACATAGCCGAGGCCGGCCGCCCGCGCCTGCGACTCGGTGATCGAACCCGTGTTCTGCGTGTCGGCCGCGCCGAACTGCTGGGCGAGCTTGCGCACCACTTGCGCATGCAGCGCGGCGCCGGTCGTCTGCGTGCCGGCGGTCGCCTTGCGCGCGGCCGGCGGCACGTACGGATCGCCGAGCTGCGCCTGGCGCGCACGCGCCGGTGCGGCGGTGTCGCTCGCCTGCGCGAACGCGGATACGGATGCGGCTGCGCCGACGCATGCGAGCGCCGCGGCAACGACGATGAAACGATTCTTCATATCAGGCTCCAGTCTGGAATGAGGTCGTCGACGGCCAGCGGGCGGCGCCACCGAAGGCGCCCGTCGCCGGCCCGGCGCATCAGTGCGCGGCCGTGTTGTAGAACGTCACGAGGTCGGCTTTCTCCTGCGGACGCGACGTATCGTCGAGATAGACCATATGTCCGCCCTGATAGTCCTTGATCGTCAGGTTCGGTTGCGTCCCGAGCCGCGCGAGGTCGAGCTCGGTCTGGTAAAACGGCGTCGCGATGTCGTGATACCCGTTCAGCGACAGCACCTTCAGCTGCGGATTCAGCGTCAGCGCCGCGGCGAGGTCGGGGATCGTGTCGGGCATCGCGAGGCCGTCGTGCGTCCAGTCCCACGTGTTGATCGCGTTGCTGCTCAACGAGTAGGCCGACTGCGCGGTGTACTTCAGCTCGTTCGGCAGGTACTTGCCGATCGTGTCGGTGAACGGTTGCGTGATGTACGTGCTCGACGGGTCGCCGCCCGATGCAAGCGGGCTCGACACCGGCACGTTCACGCGCGCATCGTAGCGGCCGATCAGCGTGCCCGGGACCAGCGACAGCTGGAAGCTGTTGTCGAAGAAGGTCGGGATCACGTTGAAGTTCGCATTCCACAGCGACTGCTTCACGCCGGTCGCATTCGCCATCGTCGTGACGAGGTTCGGCGGCGGCGGCGTATGGCTCGCCAGGTACGCGTTCACGGCGGGCGCGTAGCTGCCGGCCGTCAGCAGGCGCATCTGGTCCGCGTACTGCGGCAGGTTCGACGGGTTCGGATTGTCGAGCTGGTAGTAGGCGCCGACGGTCCCGTACGACGGCACGAAGCCCGCGCAGCTCACCGGGCTCGATCCGTTGTTCGAGTTGCCGATGTAGTCGCTCGCCATGTCGCAGTTCGTGTTGTAGTTCAGGATCGACGATTGCAGCACGATGCCGTCGAGCTTCACGCCGGCCGTCTCGAGCAGGTTCGCGAGCACGTCGGTGCGCGGCGTGCCGTACGATTCGCCGAACAGGTATTTCGGCGAACCGGTGCGCTGGTTCACGGTCAGGTAGCGCGTGACGAAATCGCGGAACGCGCCGCCGTCCTGGTCGACGCCCCAGAACGTCTGGTTCGTGTTCGGTGCGATCGCCTCGGAGAAGCCGGTGCCGATCGCATCGACGAACACGAGGTCGGTCGTGTCGAGCAGGCTTTCCTGGTTGTCGACGAACGGGAAATTCGACGTGTTCGCGTTCGGGTCGCCCGTCTGAATCCGCCGCGGGCCGAACGAGCCGAGGTGCAGCCACACCGATGCCGAGCCCGGGCCGCCGTTGTACAGGAACGTGACGGGCCGCTTCGCCGCCGGCTGGTTGTCGGCCGTGTAGGCGACGTAGAAGAACGATGCTTCGGGTGCGCCCGTCTGCGGATTGCGCGCGACGAGGTGGCCGGCCGTCGCCGTGTAGCGGATCGTCTTGCCGTTCAGTGTGATCTGGTGATGCGTGATAGCGGCCTTTTCAACCGCGGCGGAGGCGTCGAGCGACGCGTTCGCGCTCGACGAATAGCTGTTCGGATCGTTGTATGCCCTGTCCACCTGACCGGCGGGATCGGCTGAATTGTCGGCGCTCGCAGCGGCGGACGATGTCACGTCGTCGTTGCAGGCCGTCAGAATCAGCGAAGAAAACACCACTCCCAACAACAGCTTCGCTTTGCTCGCTGGCATCGTTGCGTTCCTTCTTTCGGATGTTTTTTGTGTCGAGCAGCCGGATAAGCCACCCCCCGCCTCGATTGCGGCCGACAAGCCGAGGCGCTGGCCAATATACGCGAGCGAGTCAGCTTTGAAAAATTTTGAAATATTTGGCGGGCAGACGGTGCGGCGCACACCTTTCAGGAATGCTTCGATTCGCGAAACGTTGCATTTCACATCGCTTTCATCGACTTTCGCGTTTACCCGGAAAAACTAAAAATGCGCGGATTTCGCGCCATATCGTCCAGGAAAATCGCACGGCTACCCGCATTGCTCAGCAAAGCGAAATAGACGGATTCGTCTAAAGGATGTGGCCCGAAATGCGTTCGACACGAATGCGCTGCAGCGCAGCAATGCCGCACGGGCGGCGCAACGGACAATGCGACGGCGCGGGCGCGGGCGCGCCGTTCATTCGGATTGCGGAAGTTCGGCTGCGCCCATCCGGCGCGCGATGACCGCCGCGCGCTGCGCCTGATAGGCCGAGCCGCGATGCGCGTCGAACCAGCGCGGCTTCGGCAGCATCACCGCGAGACGCGCCGACTGCCATGCGCCGAGCCGGCTCGCGGGAATCTTGTAGTAATAGCGGGCGGCCGCCTCGGCGCCGTACACGCCGCGGCCCCATTCGACCGAATTCAGGTAGATCTCGAAGATGCGCTCCTTGTCGAGCACCGCTTCGAGCATCCAGGTGATGATCAGCTCCTGCCCCTTGCGGATGTAGCTCTTCTCGCGCGACAGGAACAGGTTGCGCGCGAGCTGCTGCGTGATCGTCGAGCCGCCCGCGACGATCTTGCCGCGCGCCTTGTTCTTCTCCCACGCCTGCAGGATCGCGTCGACGTCGTAGCCGTTGTTGGTCGCGAAGGTCGAGTCCTCGGACGCGATCAGCGCACGCTTCAGGTTGCGCGAGATCTGGTCGTACGGCACCCACTGGTGCTGGATCTGCGCGGGCGGCGTGGCGCGCGACAGCCACCACGCGTCGGTGCGCATGAACGCGGTCGAGCCCGGGTTCACGAACGACCACAACGCGATCTGCGCGAGATAGAACAGCTGCGTCGCGAGCCACGCGCCCGCGAACACCGATCCCGCATAGACGATCCAGCGAGCGAGGCTCACCGATCGCGTGCGCTGCTGCGTGCCGCTCACCGCCACCACGTGCCGCGCTCCGGTCAGCTCGCCGCGAGCGCCTGGCGCAGCGCGGCCAGCACCGGTGCGCCGTCCGGACGCACGCCGCGCCAGATGAAGAACGACTCCGCCGCCTGCTCGACGAGCATCCCGAGCCCGTCGGCCGTGCGCGCGCCGAGCGACGCCGCATGCTGCATGAACACGGTCGGCTGCGCGCCGTACATCATGTCGTACGCGAGCGTACCCGCGCCGAACGCGGCCGCGTCGCATTCCGGCAGCGCAGCGTCGAGGCTGCCGGCCGTCGCATTGATCACCACGTCGTACGGCTCCGCGCGCACCACGTCGGGACCGCCGCCCGCGAGCGTGCAGCCCGCATCGTGCGCGGCCTGCATGAACTGGCCGACGAGCGCTTCGGCCTTGCTCGCGGTGCGGTTCACGATTCCGATCGACAGCGGCGCGCGGTCGAGCAGCGGCAGCACGACGCCGCGCGCCGCACCGCCCGCGCCGAGCAGCAGGATGCGTGCGCCCGCGAGCGACACGCCGAGATTCGCTTCGATGTCGCGCACGAGGCCGACGCCATCGGTGTTGTCGCCGTGGATGCGGCCGTCGGCATCGATGCGCAGCGTGTTCACCGCGCCTGCCGCCGCCGCGCGCGGCGACAGCGTGTCGGCCAGCGCATGCGCGTCGAGCTTGAACGGCACCGTCACGTTGGCGCCGCGGCCGCCTTCGGCGACGAACGCGCGCACGGCCGCTTCAAACCCGTCGACCGGCGCGAGCCGGTGCGCGTACTCGATCGGCTCGCCCGTCTGCGCGGCGAACTGCGCGTGGATGAACGGCGACTTGCTGTGCGCCACCGGGTTGCCGAACACGACATAGCGGTCGGCGCCGCTCGTCGACGCAATCGCGTTCATGATGCGCGCCCCTCTTCGCTGTCGTTACCGCCCGCGGCTTCGCCGCCCGCACCTGCGTCCGCGCTGTCGGCCTCGGCCAGTGCTTCCGCCTCGGTTTCCGCCGACGCGTCTTCCGCATCGACCAGCGTGTCGTCGCCGCCTTCGGCGTCATCCTCTTCCTCGGCCGCGTCGCCGCTCGTCACGGTCGGCGCATCGAGCACGTTCAGCAGACGCACCGACGCCTCGATCGTCAGCTCGTCGAGCGACATCACGTCGAGCAGCACGCGCGTGCCGCGCGCATGCACGCCGAGCCCCGGCACGTGCAGCAGCAGCGGAATTTCCTCGAGGCGCACGAGATCGCCCTTCACGACGCTCGCGACGACGTGCTTCTTCTGCTCCTGCGCGAGCCAGCGCAGGCACCAGAAGTACTCCATCCGGCGCTGGTAGTCGGCGTAGGCCGTGTACGTATCGTCGAAGCCCTGCACGACCGCGTACAAGTCGGCGTCCTTCGGCTTGAACGGCGCGGCAAGCTTCGCGGTGACGCCGTGCTGCACGCACGCGAGCAGCTGCCATTGGTTCACGAGGTCGACGTAGCGGCGCAGCGGCGACGTGCTCCACGCGTACTGCGGCACGCCGAGGCCTTCGTGCGGCGCGGCCGTCGTCTGCATCCGCGTGCGCTTCGGGCCCGGCGCGCCGAAGCCGCGCTGCGAGCGGTAGATGCCCGGCACCGTGTGGTCGTGCAGGAACGCGCCCCAGGTCGAGTTCGCGAGAATCGCGAGCTCCGACACGATCAGGTCGAGCGGCGACCCGCGGCGGCGCGGCGTGATCGACACGTGCTCGCCTTCGACGTAGAAGTTGTAGTCGGTGTTGCGCTGCACCTCGCGCTTCAGGCCGTAGCCCGCGCGCGCGACCTGGCGCTTCTCGAACAGCGCCTGCGCGAGCGGCCACAGCACGGCGATGTCGTCCTTGTGCGGATAGTCGCCGGTGCCGGCTGCGAGCGTCTCTTCGTTGACGAGCTCGTCCAGCGTGTTGTGGCGCAGGTTGTTCTTCACGAACACGAGCTCGGCGCGCGTCTCGTTCGCGACGATGTCCTGCGTCTCGCGGTTGACGATGATGTACAGCGACAGCGCCGGGCGGTAGTCGCCCTCTTTCAGCGTGAACACGTCGACGACGTCGTCCGGCAGCATCGTGATCTTGTCGCCCGGCATGTAGACGGTCGACAGGCGCGTGCGCGCGATCGCATCGACCGCGTCGCCGCGCACGATGCCGAGCGCCGGCGCCGCGATGTGCACGCCGATCCGCACACGGCCGTCCGACAGGTGCTCGACCGAGAATGCGTCGTCGATTTCGGTCGTCGTGATGTCGTCGATCGAGAACGCCTCGACGTCCGCGCGCGGCAGATCGTCCGGCAGCGCGCCGACCGTGACGGACGGAAAGCCCGTGCCGTGCGGGAAGAATTCCGCGAGGAAGCGCGCTTCGTGCAGCGCACGCGGCGACGCTATGCCGCCGCAGTCGAGCATCAGCCGCGCCGGCGACACGCCGCGCGCGCCGGCCGCCGCTTCCATCGCCTTGTATTCGATCGCGTTCTTGTCCGGCCGCGTCAGCAGCCCGAGCACCTTGCCCGCGAACGCCTCCGGCAGCTTGCCGGCCTTCAGTTCCTCTTCATACTGCACCTGCACCAGCGCCTGCTGGCGCTTGCGCTCGAGCGACGCGAGCGCCATCTTGAGCTGCTCTTCCGGCGCGCGCTGGTACTGGCCGCGCCCCTTGCGGCGGAAGTAGACGGGCGAGCCGTGCAGCCGCAGCACCAGCGCCGCGCGCTCGACCGGGCCGTACGTCGCGCCGAAGTACTCGGCGGCCAGCGCCGTATACGCAAACTCGTCGGCCGGCGCGCATTCCCACAGGAAATCCAGGTCGATCTGCTGCGCGGCCGTGTCGGCCTCCTGCATCAGCTCGCCCGCGGCCGGCTTCTCGAATTCGATCAACACGTCTTTCGCGCGCACCTTCGCCCGCCGCCCGCCGGGCAACTCGACCTGAAATGCATCGCCCTGGCGCGACAGCACGCTGCCCGCCTTGAAACTGCCCGATTCCTCGAAGAAAACGTTCACTCAGTACTCTCGTTCAGACTGCCCGGCGCCGCATCGGCGGCACCGCATGATGATGGGAATTCAATCGGCACACGGCCGGTTTATGACGTCTTTCCGTCGCAAAAGGCGAGAACGTCGTCGACATAGTCGGCAAATTCGCTGATCCCGTGATCGCTGCCTTCGATCACGCGCGTTTTCGCGCCCGGGTAATGGGCCAGCATTTCGCGGTAATCGAGCACTTCGTCACCGGTCGCCGCGAACAGATAGTAGCGTTCGGCACGCGCAACGCGTCAAGCTCGTGCAGGTGATGACGCTCGACGACGATCGTGCCGCCGCCGTGCCACAGCGGCTGTTCGCCGAGATGCTGCTCGAGATCGCGCTGCGGCACGATGGCCGGATTCAGCAGTACGGCCTTCCAGCCATGCTTTTCGGCCAGCCACGTCGCGTAATAGCCGCCGAGCGAGCTGCCGACGACGGTCACGTCGCGCGCACCGGCCACCTCGGCCTCCGCGACCGCGATCGCTTCGAGCGGCGACACCGACAGCGACGGGCACCGCCACTCGCCGGTGCGGCCGAGTTCGGCCATGCGGGCGGCGAGCAGCCGCGACTTCTGCGATTCCGGCGACGACCGGAAGCCGTGCAGATACAGGATCACGTGCGGCTCCCGAGCGCGTCGAGCAGCTTCTGGTGCACGCCGCCGAAGCCGCCGTTGCTCATCACGAGCACGTGGTCGCCCGGACGCGCGGCCTCGACCACCGCCTTCACCAGCAGATGCAGATCGTCGAACGCGCGGGCACGGTCGCCAAGCGGCGCCAGCGCCTCGGCAAGATTCCAGCCGAGCGCGTCGCGCCCCGCCGGCGCGCCGTAGCCGAACACGAGATCGGCGTCGGCGAGGCTCGCCGGCAATTGCGACTTCATCACGCCGAGCTTCATCGTGTTCGAGCGCGGCTCGAGTACGGCAAGGATGCGGGCATTCTGGCTGCCGATGCGTGCACGAAGGCCGGCGATCGTGGTTTCGATCGCGGTCGGATGATGCGCAAAGTCGTCGTAGACGGTCACGCCGTCGACGCTGCCGCGCACTTCCATCCGGCGCTTCACGTTGCGGAACGACGCGAGCGATTCGGCAGCCTGCGCGGGCGGCACGCCGACGTGGCGCGCAGCGGCGATCGCCGCGAGCGCGTTCATCCGGTTGTGATCGCCCTGCACCTGCCACGCGACTTCGCCGACGCGCCCGGCCTGCGAGTACACCGCGAAGCGCTCGTCGACCGGTACGCCGTCCTCGGCCGGCAGCGCCTGCCAGCCGCCGTCGACGCCGAAGCGTTCGACCTCGCTCCAGCAGCCGCGCGCCAGCACGCGCTCGAGCGCGTCCGAGCGGCCGTTCGTGACGATCCGGCCGACCCCGGGCACGGTGCGCACGAGATGATGGAATTGCGTCTCGATCGCGGCGAGATCCGGGAAGATGTCGGCGTGATCGAATTCAAGGTTGTTCAGCACCGCGGTACGCGGCCGGTAGTGGACGAACTTCGAGCGCTTGTCGAAGAACGCGGTGTCGTACTCGTCGGCCTCGATCACGAAGAAGCTCGAATCGGTGAGCCGCGCCGACACGCCGAAGTTCAGCGGCACGCCGCCGATCAGGAAACCCGGGTTCAGGCCCGCGTCTTCCAGCAGCCAGGCGAGCATCGACGACGTGGTCGTCTTGCCGTGCGTGCCCGCGACCGCGAGCACCCATTTACCGGCCAGCACGTGCTCGCCGAGCCACTGCGGGCCCGACACGTACGGCAGGCCGCGATCGAGGATCGCTTCCATCAGCGGGTTGCCGCGCGTGACGACGTTGCCGATCACGAACAGGTCCGGTTTCAGGTCGATCTGGTCGGCGCCGTAGCCCTCGATCAGCGTGATGCCCTGCGCCTCGAGCTGCGTGCTCATCGGCGGATAGACGCCCGCGTCGCAACCCGTCACCGTGTGGCCCGCCTCGCGCGCGAGTACGGCGAGACCGCCCATGAAGGTGCCGCAGATGCCAAGAATGTGGATGTGCATAGATGAATGCTTTCGCGCCGCCGGGCGCCGTCGATTCGGAAAGGATGCGTGTGCGTCGCGCCGGACAGGCCGTGCGGCCGGCGCCCGGCCAACGGCTTTTGCCGCGACACAAAGATGGCTATTGTAACTGACGGCCTGCGCTGCCCGGCGGCCCGAACGATGCGGGCGAACGCCACCCGCGCGCCGGGCGGCAGCCCGCCGTACCCGCGCTCGGGCGCTTCGGCGATCGAGTATGATTGCCGGATCATGTCTCGCAAATCCCTTCTCGACCCGCGGCGCGTCCGCGAGGAAATCGCCCAGTCCGCCGCCCGCCTGATCGCGGAGGACGGCCTCGACTACGCCGGCGCGAAACGCAAAGCCGCGCGCCAGTTGCTGGGCGATTCCCGCATTGCCGGCGAATGGCTGCCGGATAACGACCAGATCGAGGAAGAACTGCGCGAGTACCTCGTGCTGTTCCAGAGCGATACGCAGCCGGACGAACTGCGCCGCCTGCGCGAAATCGCGCTCGACTGGATGCGCCGGCTCGCGGAGTTCCATCCTTATGTGACGGGCGCCGTGCTGAACGGCACCGCGAACGCGCATTCGGATATCCATTTGCAGGCATTCACCGACAACCCGAAGGATGTCGCCATCTACCTGCTGAACCAGAACGTCCAGTACGACGTGTCCGAGACGCGGCACTTCGCGGGTCGCGCCGACGTCGAGACGCTCAGTTTCCTGTGGCGCCCGCGGCGCGACATGGACGCAATCGGCATCCACCTCGCGCTCTATGCGAGCGACGACCTGCGCGGCGCGGTCAAGGCCGATGCACGCGGCCGTGTCGCCCGCGCGGATGCCGCGACGCTGCGCGCGCTCGTCGAAGCAGGCAAGGCCCCTTCCGAACCGGAATGATTCAACGATGATGATGAAACGCATGTTGGCGCTCGCGGTCGTCGCGGCCGCCGCCGTTGCCGGCGGGCTCACCGCCGGCCATTGGTTCCGTGGCAGTGCCGACGACGGCGTCGCCGTCGCCGCGCCCGCCGCGCAGGGCAACCCGGTCGACCAGCTGTGGGCCGCATCGCTGACGGGCACCGACGGCAAGCCCGTCACGCTCGCCGCCTTCAAGGGCCAGAAGGTCGTCGTCAACTTCTGGGCATCGTGGTGCGGCCCGTGCGTCGAAGAAATGCCCGAGCTCGTTGCGCTGTCGCATCAATACAAGCAGAAAGGCATCCGTTTCGTCGGGATCGGCGTTGATTCCGAACAGAACGTGAAGAACTTTCTGCAGAAGGTGAAGGTCGACTATCCGGTTTTCGTCAGCGGATATGCGGGCGCCGATCTGGCCCGTAATTTCGGAAATACCGCCGGCGCATTGCCGTTCACGGTCGTCATCGACGAAACCGGCAAGATTCGCGAGACAAAATTGGGACAAATCCAGCCGGCCGAGCTGAAAAAGACGCTCGACGCGCTGTAACCTGCCCGAACGGCGGCCCGCACGTTGGCGGCGATTTGCGGGTCGATCACCGCAATTTCGCGTGAATTCGCCGATACTTTGCCGGCGCGCCGGTAATTCTTGCAGATTCGCCGCCGCTGGCCGTTCGGCAAAACTAGACAAATTTCTCTAAATAGCGCTAAAGTTCGCGCAATTCCGCAGAAATAGAAGCGACCATGACACGATTGCTGGTGCTGCACGGCCCCAACCTGAACCTTCTCGGCACCCGGGAACCGGAGGTGTACGGCCGCGTCACGCTCGCGCAGATCGATCAGGCGCTTGCCGCGCGCGCCCGGGAAGCCGGCGCCGAACTGTCGTCGTTCCAGAGCAACCATGAAGGCGCACTGGTCGACCGCATCCAGGCGGCGCGGGAGGAACAGACCGATTTCATCCTGATCAATCCGGCCGCATATACGCACACGAGCGTTGCGATCCGGGACGCGATCGCCGGCGTTGGCATCCCGTTCGTCGAGGTTCACTTGTCGAACGTGCATCGCCGCGAAGCGTTCAGGCACCACTCCTACTTTTCCGACCAGGCCGAAGGCGTGATCTGCGGGCTCGGATGGAAAGGTTATCTGTACGCGCTCGAGTACGCGCTGGACAAGCTGCAAGGCACGTCGCGCGGCTGATTTCGCGATCTAGATTCAGCGCCGGCCCCTAACCGGCGCTTTCACGTATTGAAAGGGGAATTCCCGATGGATCTTCGTAAGCTGAAAACTCTGATCGACCTCGTTTCCGAATCCGGCATCTCCGAGCTGGAAGTGACGGAAGGCGAAGGCAAGGTGCGCATCGTCAAGAACGCACCGCCGGTCTACGTGCAGCCGACGGCTGGGTATGCCCCGCAAGTCAGCGCGCCCGCTCCGTCGGCCGCGCTGCCGACCGAAGGCGCTGCCGCGCCGGCCGCAGGCGGCGCTGCCGCACCGGCCGTCCCGCAGGGCCACGTCGTGACGTCGCCGATGGTCGGCACGTTCTATCGCGCGCCGTCGCCGGGCGCGGACCCGTTCGTCCAGGTGGGCGACACGGTCAAGGAAGGCCAGACGATCTGCATCATCGAAGCGATGAAGCTGCTCAACGAGATCGAGTCGGACAAGGCCGGCGTGATCAAGGAAATCCTCGTCGAGAACGGCCAGGCCGTCGAATACGGCCAGCCGCTTTTCGTGATCGGCTAAGCCCGCCGCGCGGCCCTGTCGGCCGCGCGCCGCCGATGCTCGCCAGGCGCCGTTCGCGCGCCCCTCGAAGAGACGAATACTCGCTATGTTTGAAAAAATTCTCATTGCCAACCGCGGTGAAATCGCGCTGCGCATCCAGCGCGCGTGCCGCGAACTCGGCGTCAAGACGGTGGTCGTCTACTCGGAAGCCGACAAGGAAGCCAAGTACGTGCGCCTCGCAGACGAAGCCGTCTGTATCGGCCCGGCCCCGTCGAACCTGAGCTACCTGAACATGCCGGCGCTGATCAGCGCCGCGGAAGTCACCGATGCCGAGGCGATCCACCCCGGCTACGGCTTCCTGTCGGAGAACGCCGATTTCGCGGAACGCGTCGAGCAGTCCGGCTTCACGTTCATCGGCCCGCGCCCGGAAACGATCCGGATGATGGGCGACAAGGTCACCGCGAAGCAGACGATGATCAAGACCGGCGTGCCGTGCGTGCCGGGTTCGGAAGGCGCGTTGCCGGACGATCCGAAGGAGATCGTCAAGATTGCGCGCGCGATCGGCTATCCGGTCATCATCAAGGCGGCGGGCGGCGGTGGCGGGCGCGGGATGCGCGTCGTGCACACCGAGGCTGCGCTCGTCAACGCGGTCAACATGACCCGCGAGGAAGCCGGCCGTGCGTTCGGCAACCCGCAGGTGTACATGGAGAAGTTCCTCGAGAACCCGCGTCACATCGAAATCCAGGTGCTGTCGGACGCGTACAAGAACGCGATCTGGCTGGGCGAGCGCGACTGCTCGATGCAGCGCCGCCACCAGAAGGTGATCGAGGAAGCGCCGGCGCCCGGCATTCCGCGCCGCCTGATCGACCGCATCGGCGACCGCTGCGCCGACGCGTGCAAGAAGATGGGCTACCTCGGTGCGGGCACGTTCGAATTCCTGTACGAGAACAACGAGTTCTACTTCATCGAGATGAACACGCGCGTGCAGGTCGAGCATCCGGTATCGGAGCTGATCACGGGCGTCGACATCGTGCAGGAACAGATCCGCATCGCGGCCGGCGAGAAGCTCACGCTGCGCCAGCGCGACATCCAGTTCCGCGGACATGCGATCGAATGCCGGATCAACGCGGAAGATCCGTTCAAGTTCACGCCGTCGCCGGGCCGGATCACGTCGTGGCATACGCCGGGCGGCCCCGGCGTGCGCGTCGATTCGCACGCCTACAATGGCTATTTCGTGCCGCCGAACTATGATTCGATGATCGGCAAGCTGATCACCTACGGCGCGACGCGCGAGCAGGCGATCCGCCGGATGCGCATCGCACTGTCGGAAATGGTCGTCGAAGGCATCCAGACCAACATCCCGCTGCACCGCGAGCTGATGATCGACTCGAAGTTCGTCGAAGGCGGCACCAGCATCCATTACCTCGAAAACCGGCTCGCGCAGAAGCAGCAGGTCGCACCGGAAGAAGCGTAAGCATGAGCTATCGCGAACTCGTCGTCGAGCTGGCCCGCGAGCATGCGGAGGCCCTGTCCGACGCGCTGCTCGATCTCGGCGCGCTGTCGGTGTCCGTCGAGGACGCCGACGCCGACACGCCCGACGAACAGCCGCTCTTCGGCGAGCCGGGCCTCGTGCCCGACCGTACCGCGTGGCAGCACTCGCGTGTGGTCGCGCTGCTGTCGGCCGACCATGAGCCGGCCGTGCTGCTCGCGGCCGCCGCGAACGAGATCGGTATCGCCGACACGCCGAAGTTCGTCGTCCGCGAAGTCGAGGAACAGGACTGGGTGCGGCTCACGCAGTCGCAGTTCGAGCCGATCCCGATCGGCGAGCGGATCTGGGTCGTGCCGTCGTGGCACGATGCGCCCGATCCCGGCGCGCTCGTCCTCGAACTCGATCCGGGCCTCGCATTCGGCACCGGCAGCCACCCCACGACGCGTCTGTGCATGGAGTGGCTCGAACAGTCGGTGAAGCCCGGCCAGTCGGTGCTCGACTACGGCTGCGGCTCCGGCATTCTCGCGATCCTCGCGAAGAAATGCGGGGCGAACCCCGTGATCGGCATCGACATCGATCCGCAGGCGGTGGAATCGGCGCGGCAGAACAGCGAGCGCAACCGTGCGGAAGTCACGTACGGGCTGCCCGATGCATGCCCGGACGGCGAATTCGACATCGTCGTCGCGAACATCCTGTCGAACCCGCTGAAGCTGATGGCGTCGATGCTCGCGTCGAAGGTCAAACCGGGCGGGCGCATCGCGCTGTCGGGCGTGCTCGCGCGCCAGGCGGACGAAGTCGCGGCCGTCTACGCGCGCTACGTCGACATCTCGGTCTGGCGCGAACACGAAGGTTGGGTATGCCTCGCCGGAACCCGGCGGGAAAGCCATTAGAATAGCGCTGTCCTTCACTCTGGCCAGCAGGCCGCCCGGCTCGACATGCTTCTTGCGACGCGCTGCCCTCATTGCGAAACCGTCTTCCGGCTGCAGCAGGAACAGCTCTCGCTGCATCAGGGGCTCGTGCGCTGCGGGCATTGCCACGAAGTCTTCAATGCAGCCGAGTCGCTCGTTCCCGAGCACGCGCAGCAGCCCGAACCGGCCCTGACCGGGACGGCTGCCGCGGCGGACGGCCACGACGCACACCATCAGGCACCGCCAGCGCGGCTGTTCGCCGCCGACGCACCGGCCGGGTCGCCGTCCGACTCCGATTACAAGCCGGAAGGCTGGGACATGTGGGCGCCGTGGCTCGACGCCGGCGTCGATCCGTCGCTGCAGCACAGCGTCGAGACCGTGCGCACCGAGCCGCTGGTACCGCTCGCGCTCCCGTCAGTGGAAGCCGGCGTCGTTCACCTGTCCGGTACGCCCGCGTCGTTCGCGTCCTCCCCGGCCGAGCTGGAGCCGTCGGCTGCCGTCGCGCATGCGGACGAACCGCCTGCGCCGCCAACGCAGCACGAAGCACACGAATCACTCGAAACCGAAGAAGCGTCGCACGCGCCGGTCGAGCGCGACCCGCGCGAGCCCCGCTTCGTCGCCCACATTCCGTCGGAATCGGAAGCAACGCCCGATGCCGCCGAACCCGTCGGCCGCGCGCACTTCGCCGTGCCCGACGACGAAAGCGCACCGCGCGAACCGCGTTTCGCTTTCACGCCGGCACCGGCCGTCGCCGAAGCCGAAAGCGGATCCGAACCCGATGCCTTCGTCCGGCACGACAAGACGCCGGCCGCGGCAGCAACCGAACCGGCCCCACCGTTCCCTGCCGCCCTGACCGACGACGACCGCCCGCACTTCGCCGTCACGCGCGAGACGCGCGCGCCGCAGCCGCGCGGGATGCTCGGCGGCTTTTTCGGCGGCCTCGTCGCCGCCGTGCTGGCCGTGCTGCTGGTCGCGCAACTCGCGTGGTGGCAACGCGAAGCGCTGATGATCGGCTGGCCCGTCACGCAAGGCTGGTTCCGGCAGGCTTGCGCGCCGCTCGGCTGCACGGTCGCGCCGCCGCGCGCGATCGACGGGCTGCGGCTCGACGCAACCGACCTGCGCCAGCTCGACGGCCCGCGCGAGCTCGAACTGAAGGTCCCGCTGACGAACCGCTACCGCGTCCCGCTCGCGTACCCGTCGCTCGAACTCACGCTGCTCGACGATACCAATCACGTCACCGTGCGCCGCGTGCTCGCGCCGCGCGACTACGTGCGCCCGGGCACGTCGATCGACGCCGGGCTGCCGCCCGGCACGACGCAGACGATGGTCGTCCGCCTCGAAACGAACGGCACGCCCGCCTCGAATTTCCGCGTCCAGATCTTCTATCCGTGACGCGCCGCGGCGCGCGCATGCGCGCCCGTCTCAACCCGCGCGCCTCCATTGGCGCGCTATTTCGGAGCACGAACATGAGCAAAGTTACGCTGGGTGGCAACCCGATCGATCTCGCCGGCACGTTCCCGGCCGTCGGCGCCCAAGCCGCCGATTTCAAGCTGGTCGGCAAGGACCTCGCCGACCTGTCGCTCGCCAGCTTCGCCGGCAAGCGCAAGGTGCTGAACATCGTGCCGAGCCTCGACACGCCGACCTGCGCGACGTCGACCCGCAAGTTCAACGAAGCCGCGTCGGCGCTCGACAACACGGTCGTGGTCGTCGTGTCCGCCGACCTGCCGTTCGCCGCCACGCGCTTCTGCACGACCGAAGGCCTCGAGAACGTCGTGACGGCTTCGACGTTCCGCACTGGCCGCGCGTTCGCGAACGCGTACGGCGTCGACGTGACGAGCGGCCCGCTGAACGGCCTGACCGCACGTGCAGTCGTCGTGCTCGACGCGCAGGACAAGGTGATCCACGCGGAACTCGTCGGCGAAATCAAGGACGAGCCGAACTACGATGCAGCGCTCGCCGCACTGAAGTAAGCTTTCCACCGCTTTCCCCTGCCGCGCCGCGCCCTTCGCGCGGCGTTGTCGCGCAGGGCCCCTCATTTCTACAGGAACGCACACCTTGGCTACGCTGATTTGCGGCTCGATCGCCTACGACTCCATCATGACCTTCGAAGGGCGGTTCCGCGAGCACATCCTGCCCGACCAGGTGCACCTCATCAACCTGAGCTTCCTCGTGCCGACGATGCGCCGCGAATTCGGCGGCTGCGCGGGCAACATCGCGTACGCGCTGCACCTGCTCGGCGGCGATGCGCGCATGATGGGGACGATGGGCGCGCTCGACGCGCAGCCGTATCTCGACCGGCTCGACCAGCTCGGCCTGCGCCGCGACCACGTTCGTGTACTGCCCGATACGTACACCGCGCAGGCGATGATCACGACCGATCTCGACAACAACCAGATCGCGGCGTTCCACCCGGGCGCGATGATGCAGTCGCACCTGAACCACGCGGGCGACGCACCGGACATCAAGCTGGCGATCGTCGGCCCGGACGGCTTCGACGGGATGGTGCAGCACGTGGAAGAGCTCGCCAAGGCCGGTGTGCCGTTCGTGTTCGACCCGGGCCAGGGTCTGCCGCTGTTCGACGGTGCGACGCTGCGCCGCAGCATTGAACTTGCGACCTATGTGGCGGTCAACGACTACGAGGCCAAGCTGGTGAGCGACAAGACGGGATGGTCCGAAGATGAAATCGCCAGCCGGGTCGACGCCCTCGTCATCACGCGTGGCGAGCACGGCGCGACCATCCGCCACAAGCAGGGCACGGAACAGATTCCGGTCGTACCGGCCGAGCGCATCTCCGATCCGACCGGCTGTGGCGATGCCTTCCGCGGCGGCCTGCTGTACGGCATCGAGCATGGCCTCGACTGGGCGACCACGGGGCGCCTCGCGAGCCTGATGGGCTCGATCAAGATCGCCCACCAGGGGCCTCAGACTTACGTACTGACGCGCGCCGAAATCGACGCACGCTTCGAGACTGCATTCGGTTACAGTCTCAAATGAATATTGTGGGAGAGCAAAGATGTTGACGAAAAAAACCCTCACGCTCGCGGCCATGCTGACGGCCACGCTGACGCTCGCCGGCTGCTTCACGGCACCCGGCTCGGCCGATGTCTATAGCGTCGGCCAGGCGCAGCGCGAACAGACGGTCCGCATGGGCACGGTCGAAAGCGTCCGTGCGGTGCGTATCCAGTCCGACGGCGGCGGCAGCGCGATCGGCACGCTCGGCGGCGGCGCACTCGGCGCTGTCGCAGGCAGCGCAATCGGCGGCGGCAAGGGCTCGATCCTGACGGCGATCGCCGGCGGCCTCGTCGGCGCGGTCGCGGGTAACGCGGTCGGCGAAAACCTCAGCACGGCGAACGGTGTCGAAATCACCGTGCGTCTCGACAACGGCGACCTGCGCTCGATCACGCAGGCAGCCAGCGGTGAAGCGTTCCGCGCCGGCGAGCGTGTGCGGCTGCTGTCGAGCGGCGGCGTCACGCGCGTCACGCACTAACCGGTATCCTCAGCACGCGGCGCAAGCCGCGGTCGAACGCATGTGCGAAGCTGCACATGCGTTTTTTTTCGTCCGTACTCGCGTCGTCGCGTTCGGCTTCGAGGGCGAATACGGACGAAAAAAATCCCGCCACCTGAGCCAGATGGCGGGACTGATTGAGTAGCGCTACTCAACCCACGGACACCACGTGAGTGTCCGGGTGGTGCTGGTCAGCCGCGATTACGGACGGCTGCCGGTCGGGAACGGCCATGCCGCTGCCGGGTTGAGCGCGGTCTTCACGCCCGATGCCGGCGCAACCGATGCGGTCGACGCGGTCGTTGCCGGCGCAGCCTTCTTCACGACGGCCTTCTTCGGAGCAGCAGCCTTCTTCGGTGCAGCGGCCTTCTTCGCCGGAGCAGCAGCCGCCTTCGCAGGGGCAGCCTTCTTCGCAGGGGCGGCCTTCTTAGCAGGCGCAGCCTTCTTCGCAGCGGCCTTCTTGGCAGGCGCAGCCTTCTTCGCTGCAGCCTTCTTGGCAGGCGCGGCCTTCTTCGCTGCAGCCTTCTTCGCCGGTGCTGCCTTCTTCGCAGCAACCTTCTTCACGGCGACTTTCTTCGCTGCAACCTTCTTCGCCGCGGCCTTCTTAGCCGGTGCTGCCTTCTTCGCAGCAACCTTCTTCACGGCGACTTTCTTCGCTGCGACCTTCTTGGCTGCAACCTTCTTCACCGCGACCTTCTTCGCAGCAACCTTCTTTGCAGCAGCCTTCTTCGCCGGTGCTGCCTTCTTCGCAGCAACCTTCTTCACGGCGACCTTCTTCGCTGCGACCTTCTTCACTGCAGCGGCCTTCTTCGCCGGAGCAGCAGCCTTCTTCGCAACGGTCTTCTTGGCAGCAACCTTCTTAGCAGCCGGTTTCTTCTTGGCAAGTGCCATGTTGTTCTCCTTCAGGTTCAGATGAGAGTCAGTTCAAACTACACCCTTCGTCAAAACCCGCTTCCCGCGGACGCTGTTCAGGACGTGCGCTTCGAAGCGGGCTATTCATCGGCGTACGCGGATACCACGCGCTTACGCTAATGAATACGGTATGGCGCGCGTGACCACTCGGCCTCGCGCGCCAAATCAAGTCGGTAGCCGGCGCCCCTCGCGCCGCTACCCCTAATCGCTTGATCAAGCGGACTACCACACGGCCGTCCGCTTTATCCGGAGGGAAGTTTGCCCATCCCACTGAAGGGTTCGCAAAGTGCCTGTCGTATCGTTGGGCCGTTAAGGCACCGGGCATGCTTTGCATCAGGCGTTCTTGCTCCTAAACCTTGGGCCGGGGCCGAGAGGCCACCGGCTGCTCACATCATGTGACGGATTCGCTGCTGCGGGTTATTCCCAGGACAGCGCGCCCCCCGTCTGATACTCGATCACACGCGTCTCGAAGAAGTTGCGTTCCTTCTTCAGGTCGATCATCTCGCTCATCCACGGGAACGGGTTTTCCTCGTTCGGGTACAGCGGATCGAGGCCGATCTGCTGGCAACGGCGGTTGCTGATGAAGCGCAGATAGCTCTTGAACATCGACGCGTTCAAACCCAGCACGCCGCGCGGCATCGTGTCTTCGGCGTAGCGGTATTCGAGTTCGACAGCCTGCTTGAACAGCTCGCGGATCTCGGCGCGGAATTCCGCGGTCCAGAGATGCGGATTCTCGAGCTTGATCTGGTTGATCAGGTCGATGCCGAAGTTGCAGTGCATCGACTCGTCGCGCAGGATGTACTGATATTGCTCTGCAGCACCCGTCATCTTGTTCTGGCGGCCGAGTGCGAGGATCTGCGTGAACCCGACATAGAAGAACAGGCCTTCCATGATGCAGGCGAACACGATCAGCGACTTCAGCAGCTTCTGATCCGCGTCGAGCGTGCCGGTCTTGAAGGCCGGATCCGTCAGCGTGTGGATGAACGGGATCAGGAATTCGTCCTTCGCGCGGATCGACGAGACCTCGTGATACGCGTTGAAGATCTCGCCTTCATCGAGACCGAGCGATTCGACAATGTATTGGTACGCGTGCGTGTGGATCGCTTCCTCGAACGCCTGGCGCAGCAGGAACTGCCGGCACTCGGGCGCCGTGATGTGGCGGTACGTGCCGAGCACGATGTTGTTCGCCGCGAGCGAATCGGCCGTCACGAAGAAGCCAAGGTTGCGCTTCACGATGCGGCGCTCGTCCTCGGTCAGACCGTTCGGGTCCTTCCACAGTGCGATGTCGCGGGACATGTTGATTTCCTGCGGCATCCAGTGGTTCGCGCAACCGGCCAGATACTTTTCCCACGCCCACTTGTACTTGAACGGCACCAGCTGATTCACGTCAGTCTGGCCGTTGATGATGCGCTTGTCGGCGACATTGACCCGCGCTTCCGAACCGCCGGCGGGAACAGCCGATGCTTGCGGCGGCACCGCAAGATCGCCTTCGAAAATGTCACGGACCTGATGGGCGGCAGGCGCAGCAGCCTGCATTCCGACAGCCATCCCGGCGGAGGTGCGCATCGCGTTTTGCTGCGCTCCGCTCGCGGGGGTTACGGCAGTCTTCTCGTCATCCCAGTTGAGCATAAATTCTCACCATCAATTTAGAACGGTTTGTACCATCTTTTCCTGAGCGATAAAAGGGTTCGCTCACGAAAAATCCTTTTTTCGATTCGCGTTGCGACCTCGATACAACACTTTGAGCAACGCATCGTCGTTCATGCAGCGCGCGATGTGAGTCGCGCTTGTATCGCGAGGTGCGCTCGACGCATCGAACGCTGATCGAAACGCGACGCCGTCGGGGATGTTTCGATCGCTTGTCACTGCCTGCAACGCAGGTGTCGCGTTACAGATTCCTTATCATTTTTTTAGTTGAGAGCGGCGCACACTTCAACCTCGATCGGTTGTCGTGTGCGCCGCCCTTGCCTGCTTCTCAGGTCAGGCGCACTGCGTTACTGGCACGCTTCGCACTCGTCGAAGCCCGGATCGCCCGGACGCATCGTGCACACCGGACCGTCTGCCTCGACCGGCGCGAGTGCCGGTGCTGCGTCGACTGCGCCCGACGACGATGCTGCGCCGCCCGCCGCGCCGAAGCCGCCGGCTGCGCCTTGCGCGCCGCCGCCGCTCGAACCGCCCGTCGGCACTGCGTTCAGCGCACCGTGTGCGACCGTCGACTTCTCGACGTGCGTCGCCGCCATCGTGCGGAGGTAGTAGGTCGTCTTCAGGCCGCGCAGCCATGCGAGCTTGTAGACCTCGTCGAGCTTCTTGCCCGACGCGCCGCCCATGTAGATGTTCAGCGACTGCGCCTGGTCGATCCACTTCTGGCGGCGCGATGCCGCTTCGACCAGCCACGTCGGGTCGACTTCGAACGCGGTCGCGTAGATCGCGCGCAGGTCGGCCGGGATGCGGTCGATGCGCGACAGCATGCCGTCGAAGTACTTCAGGTCGGAGACCATCACCTCGTCCCACAGGCCGCGTTCCTTCAGGTCGCGAACCAGGAACTCGTTCACCACCGTGAATTCGCCCGACAGGTTCGACTTCACGTACAGGTTCTGGAAGGTCGGTTCGATACAGGCCGACACGCCGATGATGTTCGAGATCGTCGCCGTCGGCGCGATCGCGACGCAGTTCGAGTTGCGCATGCCGTGCGCGGCGATCCGCGAACGCAGCGTCGTCCAGTCGAGCGACTCGGACGTGTCGACCTCGACGTAGCCGCCGCGCGCTTCAGCCAGCAGCTTCAGCGTGTCCTGCGGGAGGATGCCGCGATCCCACAGCGAGCCGCGGTAGCTCGAGTAGCGGCCGCGCTCTTCGGCCAGCTCGGTCGACGCGTAGTACGCGTAGTAGCAGACGGCTTCCATCGAACGGTCGGCGAACTCGACCGCCGCTTCCGACGCGTACGGCGTACGCAGCAGGTGCAGGCAGTCCTGGAAGCCCATGATGCCCATGCCGACCGGGCGGTGCTTCAGGTTCGAGTTACGCGCCTTCGCCACCGCGTAGTAGTTGATGTCGATCACGTTGTCGAGCATGCGCATCGCGACGCTGATCGTGCGCTTCAGCTTGTCGTGGTCGAGCGCGTAGCTGCCGTCGGCCTGCTTCACCAGGTGGGCGACGAGGTTCACCGAGCCGAGGTTGCACACCGCGATTTCGGTGTCGCTCGTGTTCAGCGTGATTTCCGTGCACAGGTTCGACGAGTGGACGACGCCGACGTGCTGCTGCGGCGAGCGGACGTTGCACGGATCCTTGAACGTGATCCACGGGTGGCCCGTCTCGAACAGCATGCCGAGCATCTTGCGCCAGAGCTGCGCCGCCGGGATCTTCTTGAACAGCTTGATCTCGCCGCGCGCGACCTTGTCTTCGTAAGCCGTGTAAGCCGCCTCGAACTCCGTGCCGAACTTGTCGTGCAGGTCCGGGCAGGTCGACGGCGAGAACAGCGTCCAGTCGGCGCCTTCCATCACGCGCTTCATGAACAGGTCGGGAATCCAGTTCGCCGTGTTCATGTCGTGCGTACGGCGGCGGTCGTCACCGGTGTTCTTGCGCAGCTCGAGGAACTCCTCGATGTCGAGGTGCCACGATTCGAGGTACGCGCAGACCGCGCCCTTGCGCTTGCCGCCCTGGTTCACCGCGACGGCCGTGTCGTTCACGACCTTCAGGAACGGGACCACGCCTTGCGACTTGCCGTTCGTGCCCTTGATATGCGAGCCGAGTGCACGCACGCGCGTCCAGTCGTTGCCGAGACCGCCGGCGAACTTCGACAGCAGCGCGTTTTCCTTCAGCGCTTCATAGATGCCGTCGAGATCGTCCGCGACCGTCGTCAGGTAGCACGACGACAGCTGCGAGCGGTGCGTGCCCGAGTTGAACAGCGTCGGCGTCGAGCTCATGAAGTCGAAGCTCGACAGCACGTTGTAGAACTCGATCGCGCGCGTTTCGCGGTCGATCTCGTTCAGCGACAGGCCCATCGCGACGCGCATGAAGAATGCCTGCGGCATTTCGATGCGGGTGCCTTCGACGTGCAGGAAGTAGCGGTCGTACAGCGTCTGCAGGCCGAGGTAGCCGAACTGCAGGTCACGGTTCGCGTCGAGCGCTTCACCGAGGCGCTTCAGGTCGAACTGCAGCAGCTTGTCGTCGAGCAGGCCGGCGTCGACGCCGCGCTTCAGGAACTGCGGGAAGTATTCCGTGTAGCGGGCCGACATCTCGGCCTGCACGACTTCCTCGCCGAGGATCTCGCGACGGATCGTGTGCAGCAGGATGCGGGCCGTGACCTGGCTGTATGCCGGATCCTTTTCGATCATCGTGCGCGCTGCGAGGATCGCCGAGTCGTAGACCTGGCTCATCGGCACGCCGTCGTACAGGTTCTTCACCGTCTCCGCGACGATCGGGTCAGGGTTAACCGCAGCGCCAAGGCCGTCGCACGACGACACGATCAGCGCGCGCAGCGCGTTCAGATCGAGCGGGCGCGTCACGCCGTTGTCGACGACATTGATGCCGGTGCTCGACTCGGCGCCCGCTGCCGCTGCGTCCTCGCCCGCATTCTGGCGCTCGAGGTGACGCTTCTCGCGATACAGCACGTACGCACGCGCGACGTTGTGCTCGCCGCCGCGCATCAGCGCGAGTTCGACCTGGTCCTGGATGTCTTCGATATGGAACGTACCGCCGTTCGGGCGGCTGCGCACGAGCGCGCGGACGACGTTGTGCGTCAGCTGTTCGACCTGCTCGCGTACGCGCGCCGATGCCGCGCCCTGCCCGCCGTTGACGGCCAGGAAAGCCTTGGTCACCGCGATCGCGATCTTCGAGGGTTCGAACGACACGACGCTGCCGTTGCGGCGGATCACCTTGTAGTCGGCGAACGTGGCCTGCGGCGCGAGCGCCTTCGCGCCCTGTTCGGTCCCGCCGAGCGGACGGCTCGAGGCGCTCTCGTACTGGGACGTCGCGTTGTCGGTGGTTTGCATGTGCAAAGCTCCTGGTGTTGGATGGTGCGGAGAGAACCGCGGATTAAAACGAACGCTGCGCAATGCGGTGCGCGAGCGGTAAGAGGCGAGCGATGCGCCGGGGAAGCCGGTTCGGTCGATGCGCGACAACCTGGCCGGTCGTGTGCTTCGTCATGTATCCCCTGCCCCGTCGATGTTCGCTGCGCTGGTCGCGACGCCCGGACCGCCCGGCCTGACGCGCCGCCCTGAGAACCCTGTCCGCCGGCGTTGCCCGCCGGCCGGTGCCGCTCGGGTTTCCCCTGCGACACACACTATATCTAGTGCAGAACCGCTCAACTGGCACCAAGTATAGTGGACATTCGGAGGACGTCCAAACGGATAATTTGCACTGAAGGTATTGACATCACCCCCGCCCCGCGCAGGCTCAGACGTGACAAGGCATTGGTCGGAAAAAAATTTTTTCCCGGCTCAAAAACCCCGCGATCAGTGCTGACGGAAAGGAAAGTATTCGCCGGAAAAACCGGCATCGCTCGCGAAGCGTTGCCAATCGAAGTGCGGGCCCGGATCGGTCTTGCGGCCCGGCGCGACGTCCGAGTGCCCCGCGAATGCGTCGACCGGATAGCGCGCCGCGAGCGCGCGGGAGAGCGCAGCCAGGACCGCGTATTGCGCATCGTCGAACGGCACGTCGTCGGCACCTTCGAGTTCGATGCCGATCGAGAAGTCGTTGCAGCGCGTCCGGCCGAAGAACTCGGACGAACCCGCGTGCCACGCGCGCTCGTCGCACGACACGAACTGCACGAGCTCGCCGCCGCGGCGGATCAGGAAGTGCGCGGACACGCGCACGCCGCGCAGGTGGCTCTGGTAATAGGGGTGCGCATCGCAGTCGAGGCGGTTCAGGAACAGCGACTCGATCGCGTCGCCGCCGAATTCACCGGGCGGCAGGCTGATGTTGTGGACGACCACGAGCGTCGGCACCGCACCCGCGGGCCGCATCTCGAAGTTCGGCGACGGCGCATGGCGCGCTTCGCGCACCCAGCCCTTTGCGTCGACCGACAACACCCGCGCGTCGCTCATCGCGCGTCGCGACCGCTTGCACGTGCGGCGTGGCGCTGCGCGTGCTCGGCGCTGCAGAAGTATTCGCCGCCTGCGGCGACCGCATCGCCCTTCGGCGCATGCACGCCGCATTCGGCGCAGCGCACCATCGGCTCGGGCAGCGATCGCATGTCGCCGTTCGGCCGCGCAGCCCCGGGGCCGCCGGCACCGGGCGCGCCGTCGTGACCGGCGCCGCGGCCGGTGCGCGCCTGCGCGTGCTCCTGCGCCTGGCGCAGCTTGCGTGCGAGCCACGAACCCGCGAAGAAGAGAAGAATCAGGAGAAGAATCTGTCGCATCGGAAACCTGCGTTCAAACCACGGAACGGTGCAGCAGCACCTCGAAAACGAACCGGCTGCCGACATACGCGAGCAGCAGCGCGGCGAACGACACGAGCACCCAGCGCGCGGCGCCGCGGCCACGCCAGCCCGACGTCTTGCGGGCGACCAGCAGGCCGCCGAACATCAGCCACGACAGGATCGCGAACACGGTCTTGTGGTCGAGCCGCAGCGCGCGCGCGTCGACCTGCTCGCTGAACAGGATGCCCGACGCGAGCGTCAGCGTGAGCAGCACGAAGCCGGCGCCGATCAGGCGGAACAGCAGCTTCTCGAGCGTGAGCAGCGGCGGCAGCGTTTCGAGCCAGCTCGCGATCCAGCCCGTCGAGCCGTCGCGCCCGCCGCTCCTCAGCGACTGCAGCCGCCGCTCGACCATCAGCATCAGGACCGCATGCAGCGCGGCGATCGCAAACAGCCCGTACGCGATGTTCGCGATCAGGAAGTGCAGCTTGAACAGCGGTGCTGCGGCATAAGGAAGCACCCGCACGCCGCCGAACACGAGCGGCAGCAGCGACGCGCCGCACGCGAGCGGCAGGACCAGCAGGCGCAGGCTGTCGAGCGGGAAGAAGAAGCTCTCGATCCAGTAGATGCCGGCACCGAGCCAGAACATCGCGGACAGCGCGAACGCGAAGCCGAACACCATCGAGTCGTTCGGAAAGATCGTCATGTGGAGCAGTACGCCGTGCGCGACGAGCGCGGCGAACAGCAGCGCGCGGCCGGCCCCGCTCATCCCGGACGCGGCGGACGCGGGAACCGGCACGGCCGGCACGCTCGCGACGAGCGGCGTCGCGCCCTGGCGATGCGTGCGCCAGCCTGCGACGGCGAGGCCGCCGTACAGGAATGCGGTGAGGGCATACAGTACAATATCCATGTTCGAAGTTTACACTAGGCCCCCTTCCCGCGACGGCTCCCTTTGTTCGGTTCCGCCGCGTCTTCGGGCCCCACTGTCCAACGCTCCCCATGCTCGACAATCTCACTCAACGGATGGCGCGCGTCGTCAAGACGCTGCGCGGCGAGGCCCGGCTTACCGAGGCGAACACCCAGGAGATGCTCCGCGAGGTGCGTCTCGCGCTGCTGGAGGCCGACGTCTCGCTGCCGGTCGTCCGCGAATTCATCGCCAAGGTCAAGGAAAAGGCGCTCGGCGAAGAAGTGATCAGCAGCCTGTCGCCGGGCCAGGCGCTCGTCGGCGTGGTCCAGAAGGAACTGACCGCCGTGATCGGCGGCGACTACGAAGGCAAGGCCGCCGAGCTGAACCTGGCAGTCACGCCGCCTGCCGTGATCCTGATGGCCGGCCTGCAGGGCGCGGGCAAGACCACGACCGCCGGCAAGCTCGCGAAGCTGCTGCGCGAGAAGTACAAGAAGAAGGTGCTGACGGTGTCGTGCGACGTGTATCGCCCGGCCGCCATCATGCAGCTGAAAACGGTGAGCGAACAGGTCGGCGCCGACTTCTTCCCGTCCACGCCGGACCAGAAACCCGTCGACATCGCGATCGCGGCCGTCGACTGGGCGAAGCGCCACTACCATGACGTGCTGATCGTCGACACGGCCGGCCGCCTCGGTATCGACGAGGCGATGATGCAGGAAATCGCCGCGCTGCACGGCACGCTGAAGCCGGCGGAAACGCTGTTCGTCGTCGACGCGATGCTCGGCCAGGACGCGGTCAACACCGCGAAGGCGTTCAACGACACGCTGCCGCTCACCGGCGTCGTGCTGACCAAGCTCGACGGCGACTCGCGCGGCGGCGCCGCGCTGTCGGTGCGCCACATCACGGGCAAGCCGATCAAGTTCGTCGGCGTCGCCGAGAAGCTCGACGGCCTGGAAGTGTTCCACCCGGACCGGATGGCGAACCGGATCCTCGGCATGGGCGACATTCTCGCGCTCGTCGAGGAGGCGCAGCGCGGCGTCGACGTTCAAGCTGCGCAGAAGCTCGCGGACAAGGTCAAGAAAGGCGGCGACTTCGACCTGAACGATTTCCGCGCGCAGATCTCGCAGATGAAGAACATGGGCGGCCTGTCGTCGCTGATGGACAAGCTGCCCGCGCAATTCCAGCAGGCGGCCGCCGGCGCCGACATGGGCCAGGCCGAGAAGCAGATCCGCCGGATGGAAGGCATCATCAGCTCGATGACGCCGGCCGAGCGTGCGAAACCCGAAATCATCAAGGCGACGCGCAAGCGCCGCATTGCAGCCGGCGCGGGCGTGCCGGTGCAGGAAGTCAACCGGATGCTGAACCAGTACGACCAGATGCGTACGATGATGAAGAAGCTGAAGGGCGGCAACATGCAGAAGATGATGCGCGGCCTGAAGGGCATGATGCCCGGCATGCGCTGATTCCGCCCGTCGGCCGGCGCGCGGGTTTTTGCTGTAGCGCGCGCCTGCCGTTCTGCTTCATTCTTATTTGTATACCGACTGCCCGCCAGAACACATGAACCGCGAAGAAGCCCTCCACATTTTCAACCACTCCGAAGAGATCGTGTCGGCCGATGCCGTCAACGCGTCGATCTCCAAGATGGCCGACGCGATCCGCGCCGAGATCGGCGACGCGTTTCCGCTCGTTCTCTCGGTGATGGGCGGCGCCGCGGTGTTTACCGGGATGCTGCTGCCGCATCTCGATTTCCCGCTCGAATTCGACTACATCCACCTGACCCGCTACCGCAACACGACGCAGGGCAGCCCGGAAATGCACTGGCGCGTCGCGCCGCGCGAATCGGTGAAGGATCGCATCGTGCTCGTGCTCGACGACATCCTCGACGAAGGCGAGACGATGGCCGCGATCCGCGACCGCATCCTCGACATGGGCGCGCAACGCTTCATGTCGGCCGTGCTGTGCGAGAAGACGCTCGCGAAGGCGAAGCCGCTGCACCCCGACTTCTGCGGCTTCTCGGTGCCCGACCGCTACGTGTTCGGCTGCGGGATGGACGCAAAGGGCTACTGGCGCAACCTGCCGACGATCCGCGCGCTGACCACCCACGTCTGATCGCCGCCCTGCCCGCTATATAAGAAAAGCGGCGCTCCGGTTTCCCGGAGCGCCGCTTTTTTTGTGCGTACGCCGCCCGCCCTATAGCTGGTGCACGAACGCGCGAATGCCGGCCAGCAGCATCTCGACCGAGATCGCGACGAGCACGAGGCCCATCAGCCGCTCGAACGCCGCGACCGTCCGCTCGCCGAGCCACTGCTGGATCCGTTCGGCCAGCACCAGCGTGATCGCGCAGACGATCATCGTGACCGTCAGCGCCCCAACCCACTCGAGCATCTTGCCGGGCGCCTGCGACGTCAGCAGCATCACCGTCGCCAGCGCGGACGGCCCGGCGAGCGCCGGAATCGCGAGCGGCACGATGAACGGCTCGCCGCCCGCGCGCGGATCGCTGCCGAGTGCGCCATCCGGGTGCGGGAAGATCATCCGCAGCGCGATCAGGAACAGCACGATCCCGCCGCCGAGCCGCAGCGACAGGTCGGTGAGGTTCATCATCCGCAGGAAGCGGTCGCCGACCACCATGAAGAACAGCAGGATCACGAACGCGATCCCCACTTCACGCAGGATCAGCTTCACGCGCCGCTCGCGCGGCACATCCCGCATCGCCGAAATGAACAGCGGGATGTTGCCGAGCGGATCGGTGATCAGCACCAGGAGCACGGTGGCCGACAGGAACGTGTATTCCATCGTGTCCCCCGGTCGCCGTGCTTAGCGTGCGAGCGCGGCGCGGATCTTCTCCGCGACCGTCGCCGCGGCCGCGTCGGCCGGCAGCAGCGTCGCTTCGGCGTCGCGGCGGCCCTGGTACTCGATCTTGCCTTCCTTCAGGCCGCGCTCGCCGATCACGAGGCGGTGCGGCACGCCGATCAGTTCCCAGTCGGCGAACATCACGCCCGGGCGCTCGCCGCGATCGTCGAGGATCACGTCGATGCCGGCCGCGACGAGTTCCGCGTACAGCTTGTCGGCAGTCTCGCGCACCATCTCGCTGCGGTCATAGCCCATCGGGCACAGCACGACTTCGAACGGCGCGATCGACTCCGGCCAGATGATGCCCTTGTCGTCGAAGTTCTGTTCGATCGCCGCGCCGAGAATGCGCGTGACGCCGACGCCGTAGCAGCCCATCAGCATCGGCTGCGGCTTGCCCGACTCGTCGAGGAACGTCGCACCCATCGCTTCCGAGTACTTGGTGCCGAGCTGGAACACGTGGCCGACTTCGATGCCGCGGCAGATGTCGATCACACCCTTGCCGTCCGGCGACGCGTCGCCCTTCTTCACGTTGCGCACGTCGGCGACGTCCGGTTCCGGCAGGTCGCGGCCCCAGTTCACGCCGGCGATGTGATAGTCGACCTCGTTCGCACCGACGACGAAATCGCTCATGTTCGCGACCGTGCGGTCCGCGATCACCTTCACGGGCTTCTTCGTGCCGACCGGGCCGAGGTAGCCCGGCGGCGTGCCGAACCACTCGACGATTTCCTGCTCGGTCGCGAAGCGGTGGTTCTTCAGGCCCGGCAGCTTCGATACCTTGATCTCGTTCAGGTCGTGGTCGCCGCGCAGCATCACCAGCCAGATGGTCGGCTCGGCGCCTTCGTTGTCGGTCGCGAGCACGATCGACTTGATCGTGCGCTCGAGCGGGATCGCCAGCAGTTCGGCGACGGCCTCGCACTTCGCCTTGCCGGGCGTCGCGACCTTTTCCATCGCTTCGGCCGGCGCCGCGCGCTCGGGCGTCAGCGGCAGCGCTTCAGCCGCCTCGATGTTCGCTGCGAACTCGGAGGTCGGGCAGTAGGCGATCGCGTCCTCGCCGGTATCGGCGATCACGTGGAACTCGTGCGAGAAGTTGCCGCCGATCGAGCCGCTGTCGGCCGCGACCGCACGGAATTCGAGGCCGAGGCGCGTGAAGATGCGCACGTACGCGTCGTACATCTTGCGATACGACTCGTTCAGGCCGGCCGCGTCCTTGTCGAACGAATACGCGTCCTTCATGATGAATTCGCGGCCACGCATCACGCCGAAGCGCGGACGGATCTCGTCGCGGAACTTCGTCTGGATCTGGTAGAAGTTCACCGGCATCTGCCGGTAGCTCTTGATCTGGTTGCGCGCGATGTCGGTGATGACTTCCTCGTGCGTCGGCCCGATCACGAAGTCGTTGTCCTTGCGGTCCTTGAAGCGCAGCAGCTCGGGGCCGTACTGTTCCCAGCGGCCCGATTCCTGCCACAGCTCGGCCGGCTGCACGGCTGGCATCAGCAGCTCGATGGCGCCCGCCCGGTTCATTTCCTCGCGCACGATCGCCTCGACCTTGCGAATCGAACGCAGGCCGACCGGCAGGTAGTTATAGATGCCGCCGGCGACGCGACGGATCATGCCGGCGCGGACCATCAGCTTGTGGCTGACGATCTCTGCGTCGGCGGGAGCTTCTTTCAGGGTGCCGATAAAGAAACGGGAAGCTTTCATGCGGACGGTTCCAAAAACGGCGCCCCCAGGCGGGGCGCCCGAAAAAGTTTCAAGGTGAAAAAGCTGCGCGCGACGAACGACGATGGCGCAGATGACGTAGCAGACTAATCAGGGACAATTCAGCCGGTGTACCCCGCGCGGATTCGCTCCGTCACGGTGCGCAGCGCCCGTTATCTGTTTATAATCAAAGCAATTTTAAAGGATTCGAAGGTGGTTGTATGCTGGATCGTGAAGGCTTTCGCCCGAACGTCGGCATCATCCTCTTGAACGCGCGCAACGAGGTGTTTTGGGGCAAGCGGCTCCGCGAGCATTCCTGGCAGTTTCCTCAAGGTGGGATCAAGTATGGCGAGACCCCCATGCAGGCGATGTACCGGGAGTTGCACGAGGAAACGGGCCTGCATCCGGAACACGTCAAGATAATCGGCCGCACTCGCGACTGGTTGCGTTACGAGGTGCCTGACAAGTTCATTAAACGCGAAGTACGCGGTCATTACCGCGGCCAGAAGCAGATCTGGTTCCTGCTGCGGATGGTTGGACGCGATTGCGACATTTGCTTGCGCGCGACCGACCACCCGGAGTTCGATGCGTGGCGCTGGAACGAGTACTGGGTGCCGCTCGATGCGGTGATCGAGTTCAAGCGGGATGTCTATCAGTTGGCGCTGACGGAACTGTCGCGCTTCCTGCGCCGCCCGGCGCAGCGAGCCGAGAAGCCGCGCGGGCCGCGAATGTCGCGCTATCCGCGCGTCATTGGCGTACAGGCCCAGCAGACGCTGACGATTGTCGACACATCGGTAGTCTGTTCGGAGATCGAAGTGGAAGCGGGCACGCTCGACGAGATGCCGCCCCACGTGATCGTCGGCAAATGACGAGTCGGACTGCATGACCGGGCGCGACCTTGGTGTCGCGCCCTTTTTTTACGAGGAATGCATATTGAAAGCGATTGCTCTCGCGCTCGCATCGATCGCCGCGATGGCTGCCCTGGCCGGCTGCGCGAATTCGAAAGCGCCGTCCAACAAGGATGACAGCGAATTCGTGTACCTGCTCGACCGCCAGGGGACCTGGAAGGAAAACACGGTCGACACGCTGCCGCCGCTGCCGCAAACAGGCGACCTGCTGCCGTTCAACGTCTCGCAGAACACACCGCTCAAGTTCTTCGTCGATGCGAAGTCGCTCGACGTCGGCACCGACGGCGTCGTGCGCTACGCAGTCGTCATCACGAGCCCGGCCGGCGCGCGCAACGTGAACTACGAAGGCATTCGCTGCGACACGTACGAATGGCGCCAGTACGCCGGCCTGGACTCCGATCACAACGGCTGGGACCGCACGGTCGAGAACGACTGGCGACGCATCGAGAACGGCGAGCTGAACGCCTATCACTCGGCGCTCTATCAGGACTACTTCTGCGCGAACAAGATGCCGCAGGGCTCGACCCGGCAGATCCTGGAAAACATCCGGTTCCATCGCACCGCGATGACGCAGTTGCGCTGACGGTGCGCGATGCGGGTCGCCCGCATCGTCCCGCCGCATGAAAAAAGCCCGCATCACGCGGGCTTTTTTATTGGACTGCCGGGACTACCGATACCGTGGCCGGCGATCACACCAGCACGAGGTTGTCGCGATGAATCAGTTCGGGCTCCAGCATGTAGCCGAGCACGGTCTCGATCTCGCCACTCGGCTTGCGGTGAATCAGCTTCGTTTCCGCGCTGCTGTAGTTCGTGAGCCCGCGCGCCACTTCGCGCCCGTCAGGCCCGACGCACGCGATCACCTCGCCGCGCGCGAACGCGCCCTGCACGTCGATCACGCCGATCGGCAGCAGGCTCTTGCCGCCATCCGTCAGCTTTTCGACCGCGCCGGCGTCGATCACGACATGGCCGCGCACCTGCAGATGATCGGCCATCCATTGTTTGCGCGCCGCCATCCGCGCAGTGCGCGCGATCAGCTGCGTGCCGATCGCCTCGCCAGCCGCCAGGCGCACGAGCACGTCGGATTCGCGGCCGCTCGCGATCACGGTATTCGCGCCGCTATGTGCCGCACGCTTCGCCGCGAGGATCTTCGTCAGCATCCCGCCGCGGCCGAGGCTCGAACCGGCACCGCCGGCCATCGCCTCAAGTTCGGGCGCGCCCGCATTGGCCTCGGCGACGAGCGTCGCGTTCGGATCCTTGCGCGGATCGGCCGTGAACAGCCCCGACTGGTCGGTCAGGATGATCAGCGCATCGCCTTCGATCAGGTTCGCGACGAGCGCGCCGAGCGTGTCGTTGTCGCCGAACTTGATTTCGTCGGTGACGACGGTGTCGTTCTCGTTGATGATCGGTACGACGCCGAGCCGCAGCAGCGTGAGCAGCGTCGACCGCGCATTCAGGTAGCGCTCGCGATCGGCCAGGTCGGCATGCGTGAGCAGGATCTGCGCGGTGCGGATGTCATGCTCGGTGAAGCGGCTCTCGTAGACTTGCGCGAGCCCCATCTGGCCGACCGCCGCAGCGGCCTGCAACTCGTCGATTTCCCGCGGCCGCTTGCTCCAGCCGAGCCGCTGCATCCCCTCGGCAATCGCGCCCGAACTGACGAGCACGACTTCCTTGCCCTGCGCACGCAACGCGGCGATCTGGGCTGCCCAGCGACCGATTGCAGCATGATCGAGCCCCTTGCCGTCGTTGGTCACGAGGCTGGAACCCACCTTCACCACCAATCGCTTCGAATCCGCGATGATCGAACGCATCCTGCACTGTCTCCTGTATCTGATGCCTGCCCGGCCGGGCGCGATTGAACGCCGACGCCGGGCGGCACGCCCGGCGCATGACGGCACCGCTCAGGCGTCGTCGCCCGGCACCGCATCGCCCTTCGCCGGCGGCGCATCGCGGAATCGCACGTCGGCCGCGAGATCTTCCGCCTCCGCCGCACGGTGCGCGTCCGAATGTTCGGACAGGTAATCGTAGATCGCGTAGCACAGCGCTTCGCAGCCCTGGCCCGTCAACGCCGAAATCTCGAACACGGGGCCGTCCCAGCCGAAACGGTCGAGGAAATCGGCAACGCGTGCCTCGCGCTCGTCTTCCGGCACCATGTCGAGCTTGTTGAGCACGAGCCAGCGCGGCTTCTCGTACAGCGCTTCGTCGTACTTGCGCAGCTCACCGACGATCGCGGTTGCTTCCGCGACCGGATCGACGGTTTCGTCGAACGGCGCGAGATCGACCAGATGCAGCAGCACGCCGGTGCGCTGCAGGTGGCGCAGGAACTGATGCCCGAGGCCCGCGCCTTCGGCCGCGCCCTCGATCAGCCCCGGAATGTCGGCGATCACGAAGCTCTTGCTCGGGCCCACGCGCACCACGCCGAGGTTCGGCGCGAGCGTGGTGAACGGGTAGTCGGCGATCTTCGGCCGCGCATTCGACACCGACGAGATGAACGTCGACTTGCCTGCGTTCGGCATGCCGAGCAGGCCAACGTCGGCGAGCACCTTCAGCTCGAGCTTCAGCATGCGCCGCTCGCCCGGCTTGCCGTCCGTCTTCTGGCGCGGCGCACGGTTCGTGCTCGACTTGAAATGCAGGTTGCCGAGGCCGCCGGAGCCGCCCTGCGCGAGCATCACCTGCTGGTCGTGCTCGGTCAGGTCGGCGATCAGCTCGCCGGTATCCATGTCGTTGATGATCGTACCGACCGGCATGCGCAACGTGACGTCGTCGCCGCCCTTGCCGTAGCAATCCGAGCCGCGGCCGTTCTCGCCGTTGCGCGCCAGATGCTTCTTCGCGTATCGGTAGTCGATCAGCGTGTTGATGTTGCGGTCGGCGATCGCGTAGACGCTGCCGCCCCGGCCGCCGTCGCCGCCGTCCGGCCCGCCGAACGGGACGAACTTCTCGCGGCGCATCGACGCGCTGCCATCACCCCCGTCTCCGGCGATGACTTCGATTCGTGCTTCGTCAATGAACTTCATTCGTCACTCCGCCCAGTATTTCCGCTATTGTGCCGCGCGCCGGCACGCTTGAACAATCTGCCATTCGGCCGATCGTACGCCGGTTGCGCGAGGGTCGCCGGCACGCACCTGCGCCCGGCGACCAAATAAAAAAAGGCCCCGCGAAGACTGCGGGGCCTTTCGGCTACGAAGCCCGTGGGTGCCTGACTTAGGCAGCCGCCGGGACGACGATGACCAGATGCTTCTTGTCCGCGCCCTTGGTCGCGAACTTGACGTGACCGTCAACCAGCGCGAACAGGGTGTGATCCTTGCCCATGCCGACGTTCTCGCCTGCGTGCATGCGCGTACCGCGCTGACGCACGATGATGCCGCCGGCATTGATTGCCTGGCCGCCGTACACTTTCACGCCGAGACGTTTCGACTCGGAGTCGCGGCCGTTCCGGGAAGAGCCGCCTGCCTTTTTGTGTGCCATCTGATTGCTCCTTTACCGAGGCGCTTACGCGTTGATCGCGTCGATGCGCAGCTCAGTGTAGTTCTGGCGGTGGCCGCCGTGCTTTTGGTAGTGCTTCCGGCGACGCATCTTGAAGATGGTGACCTTGGCATGACGACCGTGCGACACAACGGTGGCCTTGACGGAAGCCCCACTGACCAGCGGCGTACCGAACTTAATCGATTCGCCTTCGCCCACTGCGAGAACCTGGTCGAGCGTGATTTCAGCGTCAATGTCAGCCGGTATCTGTTCTACTTTGAGTTTTTCGCCAACGGCAACTTTGTACTGCTTGCCGCCGGTTTTTATGACCGCGTACATTGAGAACCTCACTCTGGATCCAAATTTTCCGCACACCACGCGCGGAAAACACGTGATTATACATGGGGTTAGCACCGAAGTCAAAACCGATCGACGATTGCCGCGCGCGGGCCTCGGCCGAACGGCCAAAATCGCGCTGCGGCGCGTCTGACAGACCGGGATTTCGCGGATTCGACTTATAATCCGCGGCATCACCCAATTCCATCATCATGTCGTCGTCCACCGCCTCCCCCACCCTCAGCGCCGCCCACCTGCTCGCTCCGATCACCAGCGACATGGAGCAGGTGAATCGCGTTATCCGGCAAAGCCTCGCGTCCGACGTCCTGCTGATCAACCAGATCGCCGAGTACATCATCGGCGCGGGCGGCAAGCGGCTGCGTCCGGCGTTGCTGCTGCTCGTCGCCGGCGCGCTCGGTGAAACGTCGCACCAGCGGCACGTGCTGGCCGCCGTCGTCGAGTTCATCCACACGGCCACGCTGCTGCATGACGACGTCGTCGACGAATCCGAGCTGCGCCGCGGCCGCCAGACCGCCAATGCGCTGTTCGGCAACGCGGCGAGCGTGCTGGTAGGCGATTACCTCTACTCGCGCTCGTTCGAGATGATGGTCGGCGTCGGCAAGATGCGCGTGATGGAGATCCTGTCCGAAGCAACGACGATCATTTCCGAGGGCGAGGTGCTGCAGCTCCTCAACATGCACGACGCGGACGTCGACGAAACGCGCTACATGCAGGTGATCCGCTACAAGACGGCCAAGCTGTTCGAGGCGTCGGCCCGCCTGGGCGCGGTACTCGCGGGCGCCGATGCGCCGACCGAGGCCGCCGCCGCCGAATACGGCCGCCGGATCGGCACCGCATTCCAGATCATGGACGACTGGCTCGACTACGCGGGCACCGTCGAGGCCATGGGCAAGAACGCCGGCGACGACCTGCGCGAAGGCAAGCCGACGCTGCCGCTCATCTATCTGATCGAACGCGGCACGCCCGAACAGGCGGCGCTCGCCCGCGAGGCGATCGAACAGGGCGGCACCGATCGCTTCGACACGATCTTCGAAGCGATCACGCGCTCGGGCGCGCTCGATCACACGCTCGAATGCGCACGCCAGGAAGCGCAGGCCGCTGCGGCTGCAATCGCGGCATTCCCCGATTCGATCTACAAGGAGAGCCTGCTCGCGCTGTGCTCGTATTCGACGTCGCGACAGTCGTAAGTGCATGTCGTGTGTCGCCGCCAAGACTGCGACGACGCACGTTCGACACGGGAAAATCACCTGTCTCGAAAATTTTCTTCTCCAAGGTCTTCCCTTTCTGAAGAAACGTCGTTATAGTTATGTTCTTGCTCGACGACGCAGCGGTCTTGAAGAAGACTGCGAAATCGGAAGAGTCCAAATCGGGGTGTAGCTTAGCCTGGTAGAGCGCTACGTTCGGGACGTAGAGGCCGGAGGTTCGAATCCTCTCACCCCGACCAGATTTGTAAAAAACCGTGCACCATGTGCACGGTTTTTTTTTGCCCGGCCGCCGCAGGCCCCGCGTGTCGCGCACGACACATCGCGGTCGCCGGCCTCTGCTATATTCCCTCCATTCCTGTCCTTCACTGCCCATTCCGACGCGTGGACCAAATTCCCTTATGGGCGCAAATCGGCGCCGTCTTCCTGCTTCTCCTCTGTTCCAGCTTCTTTTCGATTTCCGAGACCGCGATGATGGCGCTCAACCGCCATCGGCTGAAGCATCTCGCCGGCCAGGGCGCGCTCGGCGCGAAAACCACGCAAGGCCTGCTCACGCGCACTGACCTGCTGCTCAGCGTGATCCTGATCGGCAACAACCTGTTCAACACGATCATCCCGGTCCTGACGACGTCGCTGGCGCTCCATACGTTCGGCCGCAACAACCTCGCGCTGTCGATCGCGACCGGCATCGTCGCGTTCCTGATCATCGTGTTCGCGGAAATCGCGCCGAAGATCGTCGGCGCGACCTTCCCCGAACGCATCGCGTTGCCCGCGAGCCTCGTGATCGCACCGCTGATGCGCGTGTTCAAGCCGGTCGTCTGGTTCGTCAACGCGCTCGCGAACGGCGTGTTGTGGGTGCTGCGCATCAACACGAAGAAGGGCCGCGACCAGCGGATGTCCGCCGACGAGCTGCGGGCCATCGTGCTCGAATCGAGCAGCTTCATGCCGACCAAGCACCGCAGCATCCTGCTCAACCTGTTCGACCTCGAGAACATCACGGTCGACGACGTGATGGTGCCGCGCCGCCAGATCGAGTCGCTCAACTTCTACGCGCCGCTCGACGACGTCCTGCACCAGCTCGAAACCTGCTATCACAACCGGCTCGTCGTCTACGAAGGCGACATCGACAAGGTGCTCGGCGTGCTGCACGTGCGCAAGACGCTCACCGCGCTGCACAACCAGGAGTTCGACCGCGAGACGCTGCGTACGCTGCTCGCCGAGCCGTACTACGTGCCGTCGGGCACGCCGGTGGTCCAGCAGCTCCAGTTTTTCCAGGAAACGCGGCAGCGCACCGCGCTCGTCGTCAACGAGTACGGCGAGCTCGAAGGGCTCGTGACGCCGGAAGACATCATCGAGGAACTGATCGGCGAATTCACGACGTCGATGCCGCGCAGCGAACGTGCGGGCGGCTGGGACGAGAACGGCGAATGTATCGTCTCGGCCAGCATGCCGCTGCGTGAGCTGAACCGCTGGCTGCATCTGAAGCTGCCGACGGACGGGCCGAAAACGCTGAACGGACTCGTGCTCGAAATCCTCGAGGAAATTCCGGAAGACGACGTGTGCCTGAAGATCGGCGACGTGACGCTCGAAGTGATGCGCAGCGACGATCAGGCCGTGCGCACCGTCAAGCTCTTCAAGCCGCGCGGCACGCGCACCGCACGCACCACGACGCGCTAGCCGAACGGCCGACTGCCGGCGCCGCCCGCGACGCGCGATCATCTGCCGGTCACGTCAACAGGCGGCCCGCGTGCCGGCTCACATGCATTTCCCTCCCTCCGGGGCGCCGCTGCGCACGCAGTCGTCACCCACCCGCTCCGACGCGCCGCCTGCCGCCGCGCCCCACGCACTCGATGCGGCTCAACTCGACGACGCACCGGCCGTGCGGCTGTTGACGGACACGCTGCACGCGGCGCGCGTGCGTGACGCGTCCGACATCCACGTCGAGCCGTTCGAAGCCGGCTGGCGCATCCGCCTGCGCATCGACGGCGTGCTGCACGAACACGCGCGGCCGCCGCTGCACCTGCGCGACGCGCTCGTCACGCGAATCAAGGTGCTCGCGCGCATGGACATCGCCGAGCGGCGGCTCCCGCAGGACGGCAGGCTGCGCATCGCGATCGACGGCGGCACGCGCGGTGACTACCGCGTCAGTTCGCTGCCCACGCTGTTCGGCGAAAAGCTCGTGCTGCGACGCCTCGAAACGCTGCCGCCCGATCTCACGCTCGCCCGCCTCGGCTTCGACGCGCAGCAGGCGGCCGCGATGGAGGCCGCGATCCGCGCACCGCACGGCCTCGTGCTCGTCACGGGCCCGACCGGCAGCGGCAAGACGCTGTCGCTCTACTGCGCGCTGCAGATGCTCGATCGCGACGCGCACAACGTCTGCACGGTCGAGGATCCCGCCGAGATCCAGCTCGAAGGGATCAACCAGGTCGGGGTCGCCGACAAGGCCGGGCTCACGTTCGCGACGGCGCTGCGTGCGCTGTTGCGGCAGGATCCGGACATCATCATGGTCGGCGAGATTCGCGATGCGGAGACAGCCGACGTCGCGATCAAGGCCGCTCAGACCGGCCATCTCGTACTGTCGACGCTGCATACGAACGACGCGCCGGCCGCCGTCGCGCGACTGCTCGACATCGGCGTCGCACCGTACAACCTCGCGGCCGCATTGCACCTCGTCACCGCGCAGCGTCTCGTCCGGCGCCTGTGCGTCACCTGCCGCGCGCACTCGGATGCACCGGCGCGCACGCTGCGGGAAGCCGGCTGCGACCCGGCGGCCCTGGCAGCCGGGTGGCGGCCGTTCGTCGCGCGCGGCTGTTCCGCCTGTCACGGGATCGGCTATCGCGGCCGCATCGGGCTGCATCAGACGATGCCGGTATCGCGCGCGCTGGCGGAGCGCATCGTCGCGCGGGCAAGCGTCGGCGAGCTCGCGCGATGCGTGACGGCCGAGGGCGTGCGCAACCTCCGCGACGCCGCATTCGCGCGCGTCCTGGACGGTACGACGAGCATCGCGGAAGCCATCTCCGCCACGCCCGCCGCGTGAACATGCCCATGCCGCCGCGCGAAACCCGCTTCGCCTGGCGCGGCCGCCGTCGCGACGGCGCGCCGTGCCGCGGGACAGTCGTCGCGTTCGACGCCTCGGCCGCGCGCGCCGCGCTCGCGCGCGACGGCACCGCGGTGCTGTCGCTCGACGTCCGCGGGCCGGCCCGGCCGCCGGCAGCCGGCGCCCGGGACATCACACGCTTCACGCGCCAGCTCGCAAGCCTGCTGCAGGCCGGGCTGCCGCTCGCACCGTCACTCGAAATGCTCGCGCGCACCCGTACGCGCGACGGCGTGCCGCGCATTGCCGCCGGCCTCGCCCGCGAGATCGTCGGCGGCTGCCGCTTCGCGGACGCGCTCGCACGCTATCCGGCGCAGTTCGGCACGCTGTATCGCCAGTTGATCGAGGTCGGCGAGGCGTCAGGTTCACTCGGCATCGTGCTGACACGGGTCGCGGAGCACCGCGAGCGCGCCGACGCACAGTGGCGCAAGCTGCGCGCCGCCCTCGCGTATCCGGCTGCCGTCATCCTGTTCGCACTGGCGATCTCGGCAGCATTGATGGTGTGGGTCGTGCCGACGTTCCGGCAGATCTTCGACGGCTTCGGCGCCGCCCTGCCGGCGCCGACCCGCGTGCTGCTTGCCCTGTCCTCAGCGCTGTCGGCGTGGGGCGGCATGCTCGCGGGAGCGGCCGCCGCAACGGGGCTCGCCGTGCAACACGCGCTTCGACGGTCGGCACCGCTGCGCCATGCGGCCGCACGACACCTGCTGCATGCGCCGCTCGCGGGCAGCGCGATCGAGCAGTACGCGGCCGCACGCTGGTGCCGCTCGCTTGCGACACTGCTCGGCGCCGGCGTGCCGCTCGCCGATGCGTTCGCCACGCTCGAGCGCACGGCCGGTCATCCGGTGTTCGCGCACGCCACCGCGCAGATCGCAGCACGCGTGCTGCGCGGCGTGCGTCTCGCCGATGCGATGCGCTCGGCCGGCTGCTTTCCGGATGACGTCGTCCAACCGATCGCCGTCGCCGAGGAAACCGGCACGCTCGACACGATGCTTGCCGACATCGCCGCCCTGTGTGAACGCCAGCTCGACGCGCGGCTCGATACGCTCGCCGCGCTCGGCGAACCGCTGATCGTGATCGTCCTGGGCGCACTCGTCGGCGGCCTCGTGATCGCGATGTACCTGCCCATCCTTCAGCTCGGCAACGTGGTGTAGCATCGCAACCGATTCTGTCGCCTTTTAGTCCGAACCGTGAGCCTCATGACGCCAGCGCCCCTGTCCGCCGTTCCCGATTCGCCCGAGAGCACGCTGCTCGCGCTGGCAATGCTGCCGCTCGCGGTGCAGTACGCGTTCGCGGTCGTCATCGGCCTGTGCGTCGGCAGCTTCCTGAACGTGGTCGTGCACCGGCTGCCCGTGATGATGCAGCGCGCGTGGCACGCCGACATCGCCGAAGCGACGGGCAACGCTGCTGCCGCGCCCGACGACGGCTATCCGCCGCGCTACGATCTGTGGCGCCCGCGCAGCGCCTGTCCGCATTGCGGCCACGTGTTGCGCGCATGGGAAAACATCCCGCTCGTCAGCTACCTGGTGTTGCGCGGGCGCTGCCGGCGCTGCGGCCACGCGATCGGCATCCGCTATCCGCTCGTCGAGATCGCCTGCGCGCTGCTCGCCGCCGGCTCGCTCGCGGCATTCGGCCCGACCGTCGCCGCGCTCGCCGCGTTTGCGTTGTGTGCGGCACTGCTCGCGATGAGCGCGATCGATATCCGCACCGGCTACCTGCCCGACTCGATGACGCTGCCGCTCCTGTGGGCCGGGCTCGTGCTGAACCTCGGCGGCACGTTCACGTCGCTGCGCTCGGCCGTGATCGGTGCGATGGCGGGCTACTTGTTCCTGTGGTCGATCTACTGGCTGTTCAAGTGGCTGCGCGGCATCGAGGGCATCGGCTTCGGCGACCTGAAACTGCTTGCCGCGCTCGGCGCGTGGATGGGCTGGGCCGCGCTGCCGCAAGTCGTGCTGTTCGCCGCGGTGAGCGGCGCGCTCGTCGGGCTCGTCGCGACCTGGCGCGGCCGCATGCGCTTCGAGGAGCCGATTCCGTTCGGCCCGTTCCTCGCGGCCGGCGGCGTCGCGACACTGTTTTTCGGCACCCCTTTCTATTCGGCGCTCGGAGGCTGACATGTTCGCAGTAGGACTCACGGGCGGCATCGGCAGCGGCAAGACGACCGTCGCCGACCTGTTCGGCGCCCGCGGCGCGTCGCTCGTCGATACCGACCTGATCGCCCACCGCATCACCGCCCCCGGCGGCCTCGCGATGCCGGCAGTCGAACAGGCGTTCGGCCGCGACTTCGTTGCCGCCGACGGCTCGCTCGATCGCGCGAAGATGCGCGCGCTGATCTTCAGCGACGACGCTGCACGCCGGCGGCTCGAAGCAATCACGCACCCGCTGATCCGGGCGGAAACCGATCGCGAGGCCCGCGAGGCGCGGGGCCCGTACGTGATGTTCGTCGTGCCGCTGCTCGTCGAGTCAGGCAACTGGAAGGCGCGCAGCAATCGCGTGCTCGTCGTCGATTGCCCGGTCGAAACGCAGATCGCACGCGTGATGCGGCGCAACGGCTTCACGCGCGAGCAGGTCGAAGCGATCATCGCGCGACAGGCGACGCGCGAAGCGCGCCTCGCGGCGGCCGACGACGTGATCGTCAACGACGCAGTCACGCCCGGCGCGCTCGCCGCGCAGGTCGATGCACTGCACCAACGCTATGTCGGATTCGCGGCCGCCGCACACTGAGACTCGCGCCCGATCGTGATGGTGTACGAAATTGGCGCGTTGCTAGGGTAGAGAGTGGGCATTAGAATGTCCTGCATTGTTTCAATCCCTACCCAAGAGGCGAGCGCGCTTGATTCTTTACGAGTATCCGTTCAACGAGCGAATTCGCACGCTGTTGCGCCTCGAAGATCTCTTCGAGCGCTTTGCGTTCTTTTTGGCTCAGGAGGACCCGCGTGAACACCACGTCGCGCTGACGACGCTGTTCGAAATCGCCGAGGTAACGGGCCGCGCGGACCTGAAATCGGATCTGATGAAGGAGCTCGAACGTCAACGCCAGACGCTCGCCCCCTTTCGCGGCAATCCGGGCATCGAGCAGAACGCGCTCGAAGCCGTGCTCGGCGAAATCGAGCAGACGCTCGCGAATCTCGCGCAGATGCAGGGCAAGACCGGCCAGCACCTCGTCGACAACGAGTGGCTCGCCAGCATCCGCAGCCGTGCGGTGATTCCCGGCGGCACGTGCAAGTTCGACCTGCCGTCGTACTATGCGTGGCAACAATGGCCTGCGGAGCAGCGCCGTCAGGACATCGCGAAGTGGATCCTGCCGATGCTGCCGCTGCGCGACGCCGCGGCGATCGTGCTGCGGCTCGCGCGCGAATCGGGTCAGGCGTCGAAGGTCATGGCGATGCAGGGCAGCTACCAGCAGATGCTGTCGGGCCGCACCTACCAGCTGATGCAGGTACGCGTGCCGCCGGAGTTGCGCGTCATTCCCGAAGCGAGCGCCAACAAATACATGCTGTGGGTACGGTTCACCATGCAGGACGGCGATGTACGGCCGCGCGCGGTGGACATCGACGTGCCGTTCCATTTGACACTGTGCAATCTGTAACGGCCGCGTGCCGGATCGCTTTCGTATGACTACCGTTGTGAAATGCCCGTCGTGCGGCGCCGATGTGCGCTGGACGCCTGAAAATCAGTTCCGCCCGTTCTGTTCGGCCCGCTGCAAGCAGCTCGACCTCGGCGCATGGGCCGCGGAAAAGTACCGGATCGGGGGAGCCTCCGACGAAGGCCCTTCGTCGGAAGAAGACGGCACGGACGGCCGCCGCGACAGCTGAGCGGCGCGCAGCACCGCTCGCCGGCGATAAGCGATATGGCCCGCCTTTCCGGCAGGCCGTCACGGCGTCAGTTCGACGCCGCTTCCTTCTCGAGCAACTCCAGCACCGGCAGCGCCGCCGGCAACAGCGGCGCGACGTCGACCGGCAGTTGCTGCCACACGAACGCCTGCCCTTCCTTGCTGTGCGGCTCGCCCGTCCAGCCCGTCACCTTGCAGAAATAGAGCCGCACGTACGCATGCGGATAGTCGTGCTCGAGCGTGTGCCAGCGATGGCTGGCCGTGACTTCGATGCCGAGCTCCTCGTGCAGCTCGCGCGCCAGCGCATCCTCGACGCTTTCGCCGGCCTCCAGCTTGCCGCCCGGGAATTCCCAGTAACCTTCATACGGCTTGCCCTTCAGGCGTTGCGCGAGCAGATACCGGCCGTCCGGCTGCACCATCACGCCGACCGCGACTTCCGTCACCTTGCGGCCGTCCGGCGCGTGCACGGCGCCTTGTGCGAGATCCGCGCTCATGCCTGCTCCTTGCGGCCCGACCAGTCACGCGCGAACTGCCACGCCACGCGGCCCGACCGCGAACCGCGCTCGAGCGCCCACACGAGCGCGTCGCCGCGCGCGGTCTCGATCTCCGCGTCCGGGCAACCGAAGTGACGCAGCCAGTGCCCGACGATGTCGAGGTAGTCGTCCTGCTTGAACGGATAGAAGCTGACCCACAGGCCGAAACGCTCCGACAGCGAAATTTTCTCCTCGACGACTTCGCCGGGGTGAATCTCGCCGTCCGGAAGATGCTTGTACGACTCGTTGTCGCTCATGTACTCCGGCAGCAGATGACGGCGATTCGACGTCGCGTAGATCAGCACGTTATCCGACTGCGCGGCGATCGAACCGTCGAGCGCGACCTTCAGCGCCTTGTAGCCCGATTCGCCGTCCTCGAACGACAGGTCGTCGCAAAACACGATGAACCGCTCCGGACGCTGCGAGATCAGGTCGACGATGTCGCCGAGATCGTGCAGGTCGTCCTTGTCGACTTCGATCAGGCGCAGCCCGTCGTTCGCATAGGCGTTCAGGCACGCCTTGATCAGCGACGACTTGCCGGTGCCGCGCGCGCCGGTCAGCAGCACGTTGTTCGCCGGCTTGCACTGCACGAACTGCCGCGTGTTCTGGTCGATCAGCCCTTTCTGGCGATCGATGTTGTGCAGGTCGCCGAGCGTGATCGACGACACGGCCGGCACCGGCTGCAGATAGCCGCGCCCCTGGCGCTTGCGCCAGCGGAACGCGTGGGCGGCGTTCCAGTCGATGGCCGCCGGTGCGGGCGGCAGCATCCCCTCGAGACGGCCGAGCAGCGCTTCGGCGCGCGTCAGAAACTGTTCAAGCTTGTCCATGTCGTTCGAGCGCCCCCGATCAGGAGCGGTAGTCCGCGTTGATGCTCACGTAATCGTGCGACAGGTCGCACGTCCAGACGGTCGCCTGCGCGTCGCCGCGGCCGAGCAGCACGCGGATCGTGATCTCGCTCTGCTTCATCACGCGCTGGCCGTCCTCTTCCTGGTAGGCCGGGTTGCGGCCGCCCGCCTTCGCGACGAGCACGTCGTCGAGATAGAGGTCGATCTTGCCGACGTCGAGATCCGCGACGCCCGCATAGCCGATCGCCGCGAGAATCCGGCCGAGGTTGGGGTCGGATGCGTAGAAGGCCGTCTTCACGAGCGGCGAATGACCGATCGCATAGGCGATCTGGCGGCATTCCGCGACGCTCTTGCCGCCCTCGACCTGCACCGTCATGAATTTCGTCGCGCCTTCGCCGTCACGCACGATCAGTTGCGACAGCACCTGCGCGACTTCCGTCACCGCGTCGCGCAGCGCCGCATAGGCCGGCGAATCGGTCGACGTGATGGCCGGCAGCGTGCTTTTGCCCGACGCGATCAGGATGAACGAATCGTTCGTCGACGTATCGCCGTCGATCGTGATGCAGTTGAACGAGCGATCGGCGACTTCCTTCACGAGCGTGTCGAGCACCGGCTGCGCGACGTTCGCATCGAATGCGAGGAAGCCGAGCATCGTCGCCATGTTCGGCTTGATCATGCCCGCGCCCTTGCTGATGCCCGTCAGCGTGACCGTGTGACCGTCGATCGTCACCTGGCGCGACGTGGCCTTCGGCAGCGTGTCGGTCGTCATGATCGCCTGCGCGGCGTCGAACCAGTTCGCGGCCTTGCGGTTCGCGAGCGCGGCAGGCAGGCCGGCCTTCAGGCGGTCGATCGGCAGCGGCTCGAGAATCACGCCGGTCGAGAACGGCAGCACCTGCGCCGGCTCGATGCCCGCGAGGCGCGCGAGTTCCGTGCAGGTTTCACGTGCGTTCACGAGGCCCGGCTCGCCGGTGCCGGCGTTCGCGTTGCCCGTATTCACGACGAGCGCGCGAATGCCCGCGCCGCCCGCACGCACCTTCGCCAGATGCTCGCGGCAGACCGTGACCGGCGCGGCGCAGAAACGGTTTTCGGTGAACACGCCCGCGACCGTCGCGCCTTCGTCGACGGAAATGACCAGCACGTCCTTGCGATTCGGCTTGCGGATGTTCGCTTCCGCCCAGCCGAGCGTGACGCCGGCGACGGGATGCAGTTGGGCGGGATCGATCGACGGAAAATTGACAGCCATGGGGCACACCTGCCGGATGGAAAATGCCGGCATGCGCCGGCATCGATTGGAAGAACCGGCGGCCGCACGCGCGGGCCGCCGCAACTCACGTCACTGACTTGAAACTGCGAACGAAGCGGCACGCGCGATGCGCGCCGCCGTCGATCATGACAGCTTCCCGTGACATTGCTTGTACTTCTTGCCGCTGCCGCACGGGCACGGGTCGTTGCGGCCGACCTTCGGCATCTCGCCGCCGGGGCCGCTGTGGGTCATCGCGCTGCCGACCATGTCGGCCGTCGCCGTGGCGGCCGCGGCAACCGCGACGTTCGCCACCGGCGCACCGGATTCCGCGTAGTCGGCGTGCTGGTACTCGACGTTCTCGAGATGACCGGCGCCGCGCTCCTCGATCTGCTCGGCCGCTTCCTCGAGCTGCTCGGGCGACTGGATCTGCACGTTCATCACGACGCGCGTGACTTCCTGCTTGATCGCCTCGAGCATCGCGGCGAACAGTTCGAACGCCTCGCGCTTGTATTCCTGCTTCGGATTCTTCTGCGCATAGCCGCGCAGGTGGATGCCCTGGCGCAGGTGGTCGAGCGCCGCGAGGTGTTCGCGCCACAGGCGGTCGACCGTCTGCAGCATCACCGAGCGCTCGAACGCGCTGAACGATTCGCGGCCGACCATCGCGACCTTGCCTTCGTACTGCTCGTCGGCAGCGGTCATCACGGCGTCGAGAATTTCCTCGGCCGTGATCGACGACGACTCGTTCACCATTTCCTGGATCGCGAGGTCCAGCTGCCAGTCGTTGCGCAGCGCTTCCTCGAGCTCGGGCACGTCCCACTGCTCTTCGATGCTGCCTTCCGGCACGAACTGGCGGACGACTTCGGTCACCACGCCATGACGCATCGCGGTGATCGTCTCGGTGATGTCGTGCGCTTCGAGCAGCTCGTTACGCTGCTGGTAGATCACCTTGCGCTGGTCGTTCGACACGTCGTCGTATTCGAGCAGCTGCTTGCGGATGTCGAAGTTACGCGCTTCGACCTTGCGCTGCGCCGATTCGATCGAGCGCGTGACGATGCCCGCCTCGATCGCCTCGCCTTCCGGCATCTTCAGGCGATCCATGATCGAGCGCACGCGGTCGCCCGCGAAGATGCGCAGCAGCGGATCGTCGAGCGACAGGTAGAAGCGCGACGAGCCCGGATCGCCCTGGCGGCCCGCACGGCCGCGCAGCTGGTTGTCGATCCGGCGCGATTCGTGGCGCTCGGTGCCGATGATGTGCAGGCCGCCCGCGGCCTTCACCTGCTCGTGCAGCGTTTCCCACTCGTCGTGCAGCTGCTGGATGCGGCGCGCCTTTTCGTCGGCCGGAATCGCATCGTCGGCCTCGATGAACGCAGCCTGCTTCTCGGCGTTGCCGCCGAGCACGATGTCGGTACCGCGACCGGCCATGTTGGTCGCGATCGTCACGCGGTTCGGACGGCCGGCTTCCGCGACGATCGCCGCTTCGCGCTCGTGCTGCTTCGCGTTCAGCACTTCGTGCGGCAGCCCCGCTTGCTTCAGCAGGTGCGACAGCAGTTCGGAGTTCTCGATCGACGTCGTGCCGACCAGTACCGGCTGGCCACGCTCGTAGCAGTCGCGGATGTCGCGGATCACCGCGTCGTAGCGCTCCTTGGCCGTCTTGTAGATCTGATCCTGCTTGTCGATCCGCTTCGGCGGACGGTTGGTCGGGATCACGACCGTTTCGAGACCGTAGATCTCGTTGAATTCGTACGCTTCGGTGTCTGCGGTACCGGTCATGCCGGCCAGCTTCGCGTACATCCGGAAGTAGTTCTGGAACGTGATCGAGGCGAGCGTCTGGTTCTCGCTCTGGATCTTCACGTGCTCCTTCGCCTCGACCGCCTGGTGCAGGCCGTCGGACCAGCGGCGGCCGGCCATCAGGCGGCCCGTGAATTCGTCGACGATGACCACTTCGCCGTTCTGCACGACGTAATGCTGATCCTTGTGGAACAGCGTGTGTGCGCGCAGCGCCGCGTACACGTGGTGCATCAGCGTGATGTTCTGCGGTGCGTACAGGCTCTCGCCCTCGCCGATCAGGCCCCACTCGGCGAGCAGGCGCTCGGCCTTCTCGTGGCCCGATTCCGTCAGGAACACCTGGCGTGCCTTCTCGTCGAGCGTGTAGTCGCCCGGCTTCTCGACGCCCGTGCCGTCGGCCTTCTCTTCGCCGATCTGGCGCTCGAGCAGCGGCGGCAATGCGTTCATCCGCACGTACAGCTCGGTGTGATCCTCGGCCTGACCCGAGATGATCAGCGGCGTACGCGCCTCGTCGATCAGGATCGAGTCCACTTCGTCGACGACTGCAAAATTCAGTGCCCGCTGCACGCGCGCATCGGTCTCGTAGACCATGTTGTCGCGCAGGTAGTCGAAGCCGAACTCGTTGTTCGTGCCGTACGTGATGTCCGCGGCATACGCCTGCTGCTTCTGGTCGTGCTCCATGCCGGACAGGTTGATGCCGACCGACAGACCGAGGAAGTTGTAGAGGCGCGCCATCCATTCGGCGTCGCGCTGCGCGAGGTAGTCGTTGACGGTCACGACGTGCACGCCGCGGCCGGCCAGCGCATTCAGGTACACGGGCAGCGTCGCGACAAGCGTCTTGCCCTCGCCGGTGCGCATTTCCGCGATCTTGCCGTAGTGGAGCACCATGCCGCCGATCATCTGCACGTCGAAGTGCCGCATCTTCAGCACGCGACGGCTCGCCTCGCGACAGACCGCGAACGCCTCGGGCAACAGCTTGTCGAGCGACTCGCCGGCCGCGACCCGTTGGCGGAATTCGTCCGTCTTGCCGCGCAACTGGTCGTCCGTCAGCTTCTCGATCTGCGTTTCGAGCGCATTGATCGTCGTGACGGTCTTTTGGTATTGCTTGACGAGCCGCTGGTTGCGGCTGCCAAAAATTTTCTGGAGAAAACCGGTTGTCATCGGATCGGATCCTGCGTCGCAGCACCGGCGCCCGGCGCGTGTTGCGCGCCCCGGCGCCCGAGCCTCGGCGGCTTAGCGAATTAGTGGACTCAAACGTCGAATTTTAGCACGCGGGGAAGCATGCGCCCGTGTCTCCGCGGGACGGGCGCTGCACGCCGACGGCCGGGCTGGCGGGGCGAAAGCCGCCCGGGCACGGGCAGGCGCGGGTACAATCGGCAGCAACGTCCGCGCGCGTGCGCGCCCGAAGAATGCCTCGATGAACCGATTTTCCAAGCGTTTCGGCCCGCTCGCCGTCTATCGCCCGCAACCCGTGTCCGAAGTGCTCGGTCGCACCGACGCGTTCGCGGCGCTGCGCGCCGGCGTCGAGCAGATCGCGTCGCTGCAACGCGACCTGGGCGAGTTCCTGCCCGACTACCTGGCCAATCACATCGAGCCGGGCTTCATCAAGGACGGCACCCTGACCCTCTTTGCCGCGCACAATGCGCTGGCCGCCCGGCTGCGGCAGGTCGAGCCGCGCCTGCTCGGCGATCTCCAGAAGCGCGGCTGGCCCGTGACCACGCTGCGCGTGCGCGTGCGTCCGAAGGACGCGCCGGAGCCGCCGCACGTGAAGCAGGCGCGGATGACCTCGGTCGGCGCCGCCGCACTGCGCGACCTCGCCGAACACCTCGAACCGTCACCGCTGCAGGACGCGCTCGCGCGGATGGCGGCCCGGCACGGCGCGAAGTCGCGCTGACCGGCACGCGCCCCCGGCGGCGGCCAGTCAACAAAAAAGCGGCCCGAAGGCCGCTTTTTTCATCGCTTGCGCTGAACGCCGGTCACGCGAAGGCCGTCTGCGCGTCGAACGCGAAGCCCTTCGGCGCCGCCTGCGGATCGTCGAACGTCACGATCTCGTAGGCGTCTTCATGCGCGAGCAGTTCGCGCAGCAACGCGTTGTTCAGGCCGTGGCCCGACTTGTACGCGGTGTACGACGCCAGCAGCGGATGACCGATCACGTACAGGTCGCCGATCGCGTCGAGCATCTTGTGCTTCACGAATTCGTCGTCGTAGCGCAGCCCGTCGTTGTTCAGGATGCGGTACTCGTCGAGCACGATCGCGTTGTCCATGCTGCCGCCGCGTGCCAGGCCGATCTCGCGCAGCATCTCGGCTTCGTGCGCAAAGCCGAACGTGCGCGCACGCGCGATCTCGCGCACGTACGACGTGGTCGCGAAATCGACTTCGAGCTCCTGGCCCGTCTTGTCGACGGCCGGGTGGCGGAAGTCGATCGAGAACTTCAGCTTGAAGCCGAAATACGGATCGAGACGCGCGAACTTGTCGCCATCGCGGATTTCGACCGGCTTCTTCACCTTGATGAAGCGCTTCGGCGCGTTCTGCTCCTCGATGCCGGCGGACTGGATCAGGAACACGAACGTAGCCGCGCTGCCGTCCATGATCGGGATTTCCTCGGCCGTCACGTCGACATACAGGTTGTCGATGCCGAGACCCGCGCACGCCGACATCAGGTGCTCGACGGTCGACACGCGCACGCCATCCTTCTGCAGCACCGATGCAAGCCGCGTGTCACCGATCGACATCGCCGATGCGGGAATGTCGACGGGCGTGGGCAGGTCGACGCGTGAAAAGACGATGCCCGTGCCGGGCGCGGCGGGACGGAGCGTCAACTCGATCTTGCGGCCCGAGTGGACACCGATACCCACGGTCTTCACGATGGATTTGATGGTGCGCTGCTTCAACATGGTGTTCTTCGTCTTGATTGAAGATATCAATCAGGAGTTATATTCGATAGACGGGATTATAGCGTAATTCCCTATTCAACGCTGTTTGAAACTGCGTATCAATCTGTTTCGACAGTTTACCCACGCCGATACGGGACGGGCCGATGCCCGGAACGGAGGCGTTTCCGGTCATCAGCCCGTGTTACAACTGCCCTGAGGCCGGTGAGCAACGTTGCCGGAAGGCAACGGCGCACCGCACGATCAGGACGTCAACGTCGCGAGAACACTCGCCGCATCGCTCACTTCGAATTTGCCCGGCGCCTCGACGGCCAGCGTCTTGACCACACCGCCGTCAATCACCATCGCGTAGCGCAGGGAACGAATTCCCATGCCACGCGCGGACAAATCCTGCGTCAGCCCCAGCGCATGAGTGAAAGCCGCGCTGCCGTCCGCCATCATGCGCACCTTGCCCGCGGTGTGCAGATCACGTCCCCATGCGCCCATCACGAATGCGTCGTTGACGGACACGCACCAGATCTCGTCGATCCCCGCCGCGCGCAACGGCTCGGCGTGTTCGACGTAGCCCGGCACATGCTGCGCCGAGCAGGTCGGCGTGAAAGCGCCCGGCAATCCGAAGATCACCACACGCTTTCCCGCAACCTGGTCGCGCACGCTGTAGGCATTTGGCCCCAGCGTGCACCCTTCGCGCGCGTCGTCGATGAACTCGAACAGTTGCGCGTCGGGCAGCGCGTCGCCCACTTGAATCATGGCTGGTCCCTCATAGCGATACGGTTTTTCAGCGTGTCGCGGACAGCACGGCCCATCCCGCTCCGCCTAAGCGAAGAGGGCACGTTTCCCGGCCCGGCGTCGCAGCCGACGCGGCCTGTCGTGGTCCGTAGCATCCGTCACGCCGGCGATACCGCGGCAGTGTCGCCGCGGCTTCGCCTGTGTTTGCGTCAGTCAGCCTGCTTGCGCAGGAAAGCCGGGATGTCGTACGTGTCGACACCCTTCTCCTGCAGCGCCTGCACGTGCGATGCCGCGGTTTCGCGCGAATTGCGCCACACTGCCGGCGTATCCAGCGCGCCGTAGTCTGCCGTGCTGACGTGATGGGCCGGTGCATAGCCGTGCGACACCGCGCTGACCGGCTGGTTGTCCGTACCCGTGCGCAGCAGCGTCATCGGTGCCGATTGCTGCTTCTTCGCCGCACGGCCCAGACCCGTTGCCACGACCGTCACGCGCAGTGCATCGCCCATTGCGTCGTCGTACACCGCACCGAAAATCACCGTCGCATCTTCCGCCGCGTAGCTCTTGATCGTGTTCATCACTTCGCGCGTTTCCGACAGGCGCAGCGAACGGCTCGACGTGATGTTGACCAGCACGCCGCGCGCGCCCGACAGATCGACGCCTTCGAGCAGCGGGCTCGCCACGGCCTGTTCCGCCGCGAGGCGCGCGCGATCGACGCCGGCGACCGTCGCCGTGCCCATCATCGCCTTGCCCTGCTCGCCCATCACCGTCTTCACGTCTTCGAAGTCGACGTTCACGAGGCCATCGACGTTGATGATTTCCGCGATGCCTGCAACCGCGTTGTTCAACACGTCGTCTGCGCACTGGAAGCACTTGTCCATCTCGGCGTCGTCGCCCATCACGTCGAACAGCTTGTCGTTCAGAACGACGATCAGCGAGTCGACGTGATCCTCCAGTTGCTGCGAACCTGCTTCAGCGACGCGCATGCGCTTGCCGCCTTCGAACTCGAACGGCTTGCTGACGACACCCACCGTCAGAATGCCCATCTCCTTCGCGATCTGCGCGACCACCGGTGCCGCGCCCGTGCCCGTGCCGCCACCCATGCCGGCGGTGATGAACACCATGTGCGCGCCGCGCAGTGCGTCGGCGATGCGCTCACGCGCTTCTTCCGCTGCCGCACGACCCATTTCCGGCTTCGCACCGGCGCCGAGGCCCGTGTTGCCAAGCTGGATCACCGACGATGCACGCGAACGCGACAGCGCTTGAGCGTCCGTGTTCATCACGATGAAGTCGACGCCCTGCACGCCGCGGTTGATCATGTGCTGGACGGCATTGCCGCCAGCGCCGCCAACGCCGACCACCTTGATGATGGTGCCGTTGGTTTCGGTTTCCAGCATTTCGAATTCCATTGTTGCCTCCGTCAAGAGAATGACTACTACTCGGCCGTTATTCGGCAGGAGATCGGGCAACCCCCTGTCGCGCGCCAGCCGCCGGCACCGGCGCGAATTTCGATTCGTTACGTCAGAAGTTGCTCAGGAACCATTCCTTCATCCGCGAGAACACCTGCCCCGCGTTGCCGGACTGCACGGCGACCTTGCGGCCGCGCATGCGCTGGGCACTGCCTTCGACGAGCAGCCCCATCGCCGTCGAGTAGCGCGGATTGCGCACGACGTCGGAGAGGCCGCCTGCATATTCCGGCGCGCCGATGCGCACCGGTTTCAGGAAAATGTCTTCGCCGAGCTCGACCATGCCGGGCATCATCGACGCACCGCCGGTAATGACCACGCCGGAGCTCAACAGTTCTTCGTAACCCGATTCGCGCACGACCTGCTGCACGAGCGAGAACAGCTCCTCGACGCGCGGCTCGATCACGGCTGCGAGCGCCTGGCGCGACAGCGTGCGCGGGCCGCGTTCGCCGAGGCCCGGTACTTCGACCATTTCGTCCGGATCGGCGAGCGCCTGCTTCGCGATCCCGTAACCGACCTTGATGTCTTCCGCATCCGGCGTCGGCGTGCGCAGCGCCATCGCGATGTCGCTCGTGATCTGGTCGCCGGCGATCGGAATCACCGCGGTGTGGCGGATCGCGCCTTCGGCGAAGATCGCGATGTCCGTCGTGCCGCCGCCGATGTCGACCAGCACCACGCCGAGATCCTTTTCGTCTTCCGTCAGCACGGCCAGCGACGACGCGAGCGGCTGCAGGATCAGGTCGTTCACTTCCAGCCCGCAGCGGCGCACGCACTTGACGATGTTCTGCGCGGCGCTCACCGCGCCCGTCACGATGTGGACCTTCACTTCGAGGCGGATACCGCTCATCCCGATCGGCTCGCGCACGTCTTCCTGGCCGTCGATGATGAATTCCTGCGTGAGGATGTGCAGCACCTGCTGGTCGGTCGGGATGTTGATCGCCTTCGCGGTCTCGATCACGCGCGCGACGTCCGTCTGCGTGACTTCCTTGTCCTTGATCGCGACCATCCCGCTCGAGTTGAAGCTGCGGATGTGGCTGCCGGCGATCCCCGTGAACACGTTGGTGATCTTGCAGTCGGCCATCAGCTCGGCTTCCTCGAGCGCGCGCTGGATCGACTGCACGGTGGCCTCGATGTTGACCACCACACCTTTCTTCAGACCCTTCGACTCGCTCTGGCCGAGACCGATCACCTCGTAGTGACCCTCGCCCTTCAGCTCGGCGACGATGGCCACCACCTTCGACGTGCCGATGTCGAGGGAAACCAGCAGATCCTTGTAGTCTTTGCTCATAAAGTGCTCTTGCGTGTGATCTCTCGTTACTTCTTGCGCTTGTCGGTATCGGTCAGGAACCGCATGCCTGCCGCACGAATCGCGAATCCGTTCGGATAACGCAGGTCCGCGTACTCGATGTCGTTGCCCCAACGCTCCGTGACGGCCGGCCACGCGGCGACCAGGCGCTGGCTCCGGTCATGCAATGTGTCGCTGTTGCGTTCCTTGCCCAGCTCGACCTGCATGCCGTTCGACAGCTTCACCGTCCACGCGTACCGCGCCGACAGCGTCACTTCTTCCGGCGCCGCCTTTAGCGGCGCAAACCATTTCCCGAAGTCGCGATACCGCGTGACGACTTCCTTCGCACTGCCTTCCGGGCCGTCGAACGCCGGCAGCTCCTGCTCCAGCTCGCCCTGGTTCGCGGTGAACAGCTCGCCATCGACGCTCACCAGCTGGTCGCTGCCCCAGGTCCCGAGCGGTTTGTACTCCTCCAGCGTGACAGCCAGCGCATTCGGCCATACCCGGCGCACGCTCGCATGGCGCACCCACGGCATCTGCTCGAACGCGGCGCGCGCCGTATCGAGATCGACCGTGAAGAAATTGCCCTTCAGCCGGCCGACCACGCCCGCGCGCACCGTCGGCGAGTTGATGTGCTCGGTGTCGCCGTCGATCCGGATTTCCCGCAGCGCGAACGTCGGGCGCTGGATCAGCCAGTAGCAACCGGCCGCCGCCAACACGAGCAGCAGCAGCGCGTACAACGCGCTGGCGGCAAGGTTGAGTTGGCGAACGTTGTTCCACATACGTCGTTCCGTTCCTGCGTCAGTCGTTGAGCGTGAGCGACAGCACCTTCACGACCAGCTCCGAATAGCTGATGCCGACCGCGCGCGCGGCCTTCGGCGGCAGCGAGTGATCGGTCATCCCGGGGGCCGTGTTCACTTCCAGGAAATACGCATTGCCGGCCGCGTCGAGCATGAAATCCGCCCGGCCCCAGTCGGTGCAGCCGAGCACGTCGAACGCGCGGCGCGCGATGCGCTTCAGTTCCGCTTCCTGTTCGGCCGGCAGGCCGCACGGAATCAGGTACTGCGTGTCGTCGGCGACGTACTTCGCGTGGTAGTCGTAGAACTCGCCCGCCGGCACGATCTTGATCAGCGGCAGGTCGAGATCGCCGGCAATGCACGCGGTGTATTCGCCGCCGCCTTCGATGCTCTTCTCGACGATCACGATCTTGTCGTGCGTCGCGGCTTCCTCGAGCGCGGCCGGCAGCGCGTCGGCCGTCTTCACCTTCAGCACCGCGACGCTCGAGCCTTCGCTCGCCGGCTTCACGAACAGCGGCAGGCCGAGCTTCGCGACGATGTCGGTCGCGCGTGCGGCCAGGTCGTCGCCGCGCATCACCGTCTCGAACGGCGGCGTCGGCACGCCCGTCTGCTGCCACACGAGCTTCGTGCGGAACTTGTCGAGGCCGAGCGCGGACCCGAGCACGCCGCTGCCCGTGTAGCGAATGCCGTAGAAATCGAGCGCGCCCTGGATCTGGCCGTTCTCGCCGTAGCCGCCGTGCAGCGCGTTGAACGCGCGCACGAAGCCTTCGTCCTTCAGTGCCGACAGCGGCCGCTCGGCCGGGTCGAACGGATGTGCATCGACGCCCGCGTCACGCAGGCCCTGCAGCACGAGGCGGCCCGAGGTGAGCGACACCTCGCGCTCGGCGGATTCGCCGCCGAACAACACCGCCACCTTGCCGAAACGTTTCGGATCGATCCCGCTCATGTCATGCCTTCTGTTGAATGTGTTGCACGAGCTTCGCCGGCACGCCGCCGATCGAGCCCGCACCCATCGTGATCACCACGTCGCCGTTCTGCGCGACCTTCGCCAATGCAGCCGGCACGTCGTCGACCGTCGCGACGAACACCGGGTCAACCTTGCCCACCGCGCGCAGCGCACGCGACAGCGCGTCGCCGCTCGCCGTCGGGATCGCAGCCTCGCCGGCCGCGTAGACTTCCGTCAGCACCAGCGCATCGACCGTCGACAGCACGTTGACGAAATCGTCGAAACAGTCGCGCGTGCGCGTGTAGCGGTGCGGCTGGAACGCCAGCACGAGGCGGCGGCCCGGGAACGCGCCGCGCGCGGCTGCGATCGTCGCGGCCATCTCGACCGGGTGATGGCCGTAGTCGTCGATCAGCGTGTACTGGCCGCCGTCCGCGGTCGGCACCTCGCCGTAGCGCTGGAAGCGCCGGCCGACGCCGTTGAATTCCGCGAGCGCCTGCTGGATCGCGTCGTCCGCCACGCCGAGATCGGTCGCAATCGCGATCGCCGCGAGCGCGTTCTGCACGTTGTGCAGGCCCGGCAGGTTCAGCACGATCGCGAGCGGCGCACGCCCTTCGCGAACTACCGTGAAGTGCATCCGGCCGTCGCGCGCGTCGATGTCTTCCGCACGCACCTGCGCGTCCGGCGACAGGCCGTAGCGCACGACCGGCTTCGAGATGAACGGGATGATCTGCCGCACGTTCGGATCGTCGACGCACACGACCGCGCTGCCGTAGAACGGCAGGCGCTGCGTGAATTCGATGAACGCCTGCTTGAGCCGCGCGAAATCGTGGCCGTAGGTGTCCATGTGGTCGGCATCGATGTTCGTGATGACTTCGATCACCGGATACAGGTTCAGGAACGACGCGTCCGACTCGTCGGCCTCGGCGACGATGAAGTCGCCCGTGCCGAGTCGCGCATTCGCGCCGGCGCTGATCAGCCGGCCGCCGATCACGAAGGTCGGATCGAGGCCCCCCGCCGCGAGCACGCTCGCGACGAGGCTCGTCGTCGTGGTCTTGCCATGCGTGCCGGCGATCGCGATCCCCTGCTTCAGGCGCATCAGTTCCGCGAGCATCACCGCGCGCTGCACGATCGGCACGCGCTGGTGGCGCGCGGCGAGCACTTCCGGGTTGTCCGAACGCACGGCCGTCGACACGACGACCGCGTTCGCGCCCGCGATGTTCGCCGCGTCGTGGCCGATCGCGATCCGTGCGCCGAGCGCCTCGAGACGATCGGTCACCGCATTGCGCGACAGGTCCGAGCCGCTGACCTCGTAGCCAAGATTGACGAGCACTTCGGCGATGCCGCTCATGCCCGCGCCGCCGATCCCGACGAAATGAATGTGTTTGACGATGTGTTTCATTGCAGTGTTTCCAGGTTCGCGCCGGCCGCTTTCGCGCACACGCGCGCGACTTCGTCGGTGGCCTCGGGCTTCGCCAGCGAGCGCGAACGTTCCGCCATGTCCGCGAGCGACGCCCGCGACTGGCCGCGCAACCAGTCGGCAAGCAGTTCCGCCGACAGGTCGCGTTGTTGCACCAGCACGGCCGCACCCGCATCGGCGAGGAACGCGGCGTTGGTCGTCTGGTGATCGTCGACCGCGTACGGGAACGGCACGAACAGCGCCGCCACGCCCACCGCCGCGATCTCCGACACCGTCATCGCACCCGACCGGCAGATCACCAGATCCGCCGCCGCATACGCGGCCGCCATGTCGTCGATGAACGGCACGAGCCGCACGTCTTCGCCGGCCGCGAAACCGGCCGCTTCGTAATTCGACTTCAATGCTTCGATGTGCTTCACGCCGGCCTGGTGCACGACGCGCGGGCGCTCGCCCGGCGTCAGCAGCGCCAGCGCGCGCGGCACGACTTCGTTCAGCGCGGCGGCACCGAGGCTGCCGCCGACGACCAGCACGTTCAACGGGCCGCTGCGCGACGCATAGCGTGCTTTGGGCGGCTCCGTGTGCGCAAGTTCCGCGCGAATCGGGTTACCCGTCCATTCCGCGTGCGGCAGCGCGCCGGGGAACGCGACGAGCACGCGCTTCGCGAGTTTCGCGAGCACCTTGTTCGTCAGGCCCGCGATCGAATTCTGTTCATGCAGCACGAGCGGACGCCCCGACAGCGCGGTCATCACGCCCGCCGGGAACGTGATGTAGCCGCCCATCCCGAGCACGACGTCCGGCCGCACGCGGCGCAGCGCGCCGAGGCTCTGCCAGCATGCGCGCAGCAGGTTGACCGGCAGCGTCAGCTTGGTCTTCAGGCCCTTGCCGCGCAGCCCGCCGAACCGCACGTATTCCATCGGAATGCCGTGCTTCGGCACGAGCGTCGCTTCCATCCCGGCCGGATTGCCGAGCCATACGACGCGCCAGCCCGCCGCTTCCATCCGGTGCGCGACCGCGAGCCCCGGGAACACGTGGCCCCCGGTGCCGCCTGCCATCACCATCAGCGTGCGTTGCGACGCGGTCATACCTTCCCTCCGCGCATCAGCACCCGGTTTTCGTAGTCGACCCGCAGCAGCACCGCGAGCGAGACGCAGTTCAGCAGGATGCCCGAGCCGCCGTAGCTCACGAGCGGCAGCGTCAGGCCCTTGGTCGGCAGCAGCCCGAGGTTCACGCCCATGTTGATGAACGTCTGCGCGCCGAACCAGATGCCGATGCCTTTCGCCATCAGGCCCGCGAACGTGCGGTCGAGCGCGAGCGCCTGGCGGCCGATCTCGAACGCGCGGCGCACGATCCAGTAGAACAGCAGGATCACGACCAGCACGCCGACGAAACCGAGTTCCTCGCCGATCACCGCGAGGATGAAGTCGGTATGCGCTTCCGGCAGGTAGTTCAGCTTCTCGACGCTGCCGCCGAGACCGACGCCGAACCACTCGCCGCGGCCGAATGCGATCAGCGAATGCGTGAGCTGGTATGCCTTGCCCTGCGCGTAGCGCTCGTCCCACGGGTCGAGATACGCGAAGATCCGCTCGCGACGCCACGGCGACAGCCACACGAGCATCGTGAACGTGCTGACCGCCGTCGCGACGAGACCGCCGAACAGCTTGCCGTTCACGCCGCCGAGGAACAGCACGCCCATCGCGATCGCGGCGACCACCATGAACGCACCCATGTCCGGCTCGAGCAGCAGCAGCGCGCCGACCAGACCGACCGCGAACGCCATCGGCAGGAAGCCCTTCGCGAAGCTCTGCATGTATTCCTGCTTGCGCACCGTGTAGTTCGCCGCGTAGATCGTCACCGCGAGCTTCATGATTTCCGACGGCTGCATGTTCGTGATGCCGAGCGGAATCCAGCGGCGCGCACCGTTCACGCCCTTGCCGACGTGCGGGATCAGCACGATCACGAGGCCGACGAGCGCGATCAGGAAGAGATGCGGCGCGTACTTGTCCCACGTCGACACCGGCACGCGGAACGCGATCACCGCCGCGACGAACGCGACGGCGAGCGAGATGCAGTGGCGCATCAGGAACGCGTAATCGTGATACGACGCGTATTTCGGCGAATCGGGCATCGCGATCGACGCCGAATACACCATCACGACGCCGAGCCCGAGCAGCGCGATCGCGACCCACAACAGCGAGTAGTCGAAGTCGAGCATCCGCGAACGGCTCGGGCGCACGCCGTTGACGACGCTCGCGAGGCCGCCCGTCGCGGCGCGCGTGGCCGACGCGACGCGACCGCCCGCGGCATTGCCGCCGGTGTCGCGCCGGTCGTTGAAACGGGAGACGAGGCGATCGGACCAGCTCATGGCGTCGCTCCTTTGTCGATGGCGATTTCGTCGACCGCCGCGCGGAACACATCCGCGCGATGGGCGTAGTTCCTGAACATGTCGAGGCTCGCGCACGCGGGCGACAGCAGCACCGCGTCGCCCGGCTCCGCGAGACCGGCCGCCGCGTGCACTGCGCCTTCGAGCGTCGCGTGGTCGGCGAGCGGCACGCCCGTTTCGGCAAGCGTGTCGCGGATCGCCGGCGCGTCGCGGCCGATCAGCATCACTGCACGGCACCAGCGCGCGACCGGCGCGACCAGCGGCGCGAAATCCTGCCCCTTGCCGTCGCCGCCCGCGATCAGCACGATCTTCTGGGCGAGCCCGTCGAGCGCGGCTACCGTCGCGCCGACGTTGGTGCCCTTGCTGTCGTCGACGTAGTCGACGTCGTCGATCGTCGCGATCACTTCGACGCGATGCGCTTCGCCGCGGTATTCGCGCAGCGCGTGCAGCAGCGGTGCGGCAGGCAGGTCGATCGCGCGTGCGAGCGCGAACGCGGCCAGCGCGTTCGCCGCGTTGTGCAGCCCGCGAATCCGCAGCGCGTCGGCCGGCATCAGGCGCTTCTGCGCGATGTAGGGCGTATGCGCGGCGTCGCGCTTGCGGCGGCGGGTCGTCGTCACTTCATCGGGCGCGTCGCGATCGACGGCTTCCACCAGCCATGCGATGCCGTTGTCGCGCGACAGCCCGTAGTCGCCGTCCTGCACCGGTTCGTTCAGGCCGAACGTGACCGTGCGCGGCGCATCGGCCGCGCCGGCCGCCGGCGCAAACTTCATCACGGCCGAATCGTCGCGGTTCAGCACACGCGTCGTCGTCGCGCCGAAGATCCGGCCCTTTGCCTGCGCGTACGCGTCGAAGCTGCCGTGCCAGTCGAGGTGGTCCTGCGTGATGTTGAGGATCGCGGCCGCGTCGGGCGCAAACGTGCGCGCGGTCTCGAGCTGGAAGCTCGACAGTTCGAGCACCCAGACGTCGGGCAGCGCGGTTTCGTCGATCGCGTTCGCGAGCCGGTCGAGCATCGCCGGGCTGATGTTGCCGGCGACCGCGACCTTCTTGCCCGAGCGCTGGCACAGCAGGCCCGTGAGGCTCGTCGTCGTGGTCTTGCCGTTGGTGCCGGTGATCGCGAGCACCTTCGGCTGGTAGCCGCTCGTGCCGAGCGCGCGCAGCGCCTGCGCGAAGAATTCCAGTTCGCCCCACACCGCGATCCCGCGCTCGTGCGCGGCCGCGACCAGCGCCGCGAGCGCCGGTTCGAGCGGCGACAGGCCGGGGCTCAGGCCGACGAGTTCGACACCGCCGTCGAGCAGCGCGGGCGTGAACGCCCCGCCGACGAATTCCGCATCGATGCCTTCGGCCTGCAGTGCGGCAAGGTTCGGCGGCGCCTCGCGGGTATCGGCAATACGCAGCCGGCACCCGTGCCTCGCGCACCATCGCGCGATCGCGAGACCCGATTCACCGAGCCCCAGTACGAGCACCATCGGCCGTTGCCGATCTCCAAACATCTCGCCAGACATCCTTGTTACCTTTCCTTTACCGCAGCTTGAGGGTGGTCAGACCGAACAGGCACAGCATCAGCGTGATGATCCAGAAACGCACGACCACCTGCGTTTCTTTCCAGCCGGACAATTCGAAATGGTGATGCAGCGGCGCCATCTTCAGCAGGCGCCGCCCTTCGCCGTAACGCTTCTTCGTGTACTTGAACCACGAAACCTGCAGCATCACCGACAGCGTTTCCGCGACGAAGATGCCGCCCATGATGAACAGCACGATTTCCTGGCGCACGATCACCGCGACCGTGCCGAGCGCGCCGCCGAGCGCCAGCGCGCCGACGTCGCCCATGAACACCTGCGCGGGGTGCGTGTTGTACCAGAGGAACGCGAGCCCTGCCCCGCCCATCGCGGAACAGAAGATCAGCAGTTCGCCCGCGCCCGGGATGTGCGGAAACAGCAGGTATTTTGAATAGACCGCGCTGCCCATCACGTACGCAAACACACCGAGCGACGCGCCGACCAGCACGACCGGCATGATCACGAGGCCGTCGAGGCCGTCCGTCAGGTTCACCGCGTTGCTCGCGCCGACGATCACGAAATAGGTCAGCACGATGAAGCCCCATACGCCGAGCGGGTAGCTGATCGACTTCAGGAACGGCAGCATCAGGTCGGCGCGTGCCGGCAACCCCATCGACAGCCCGCTCCTCACCCACGCCATGAACAGGTCGAACACGCGCACGTTGTTCGCCTCGGACACGCTGAAGGCCAGGTAGACGGCCGCGAACAGCCCGATCACCGACTGCCAGAAATACTTCTCGCGCGACGACATCCCGCGCGGGTCCTTGTGGACGACCTTGCGGTAATCGTCGACCCAGCCGATCACGCCGAAGCCGAACGTGACGAGCATCACGATCCAGATGAAACGGTTCGTCAGGTCGCCCCACAGCAGCGTCGCGACCGCGATGCCGATCAGGATCAGCACGCCGCCCATCGTCGGCGTGCCGGACTTGACGAGGTGGGTCTGCGGGCCGTCCTTGCGCACGGCCTGCCCGACCTTCATCTGCGTCAGCTTGCGGATCACCCACGGTCCGCACACGAGCCCGATCCCGAGCGCGGTGATGGTGGCCATCACCGCCCGGAACGTGAGGTACGTGAACAAGCGCAAAAAGCTTGCGTCTCCTTGCAGCCATTGCGCCAGCGCCAGCAGCATGCTTCCTTCCTTCTACTCAGTGTGCCGCGGGCGCCGTGCCCGCCGCGGGTTGGTTCGTCAACGCGTCGACCACGCGCTCCATCTTCATGTACCGCGAGCCCTTGACGAGCACCGTCGCCTGCGCGCCGTAGCCGGCCGCGAGCAGCGCCGGCACGAGCGCACCGACGTCGTCGAAGTGACGGGCGGTTGCGCCGTACGCCGTGCACGCGTCGCGCGATGCGTCGCCGAGCGCGAACAGCGCGTCGATTCCGCGATCGCGCGCATAGGCGCCGATCTCGCGATGGAAAGCCGGCCCTTCGTCACCGACTTCACCCATGTCGCCGATCACCAGCACGCGCGGCGCCGGATGTGCAGCGAGCACGTCGATCGCGGCCCGCATCGAATCGGGATTCGCGTTGTACGTATCGTCGACGACCGTCGCGCCCGCGAGGCCGCCGGCAATCGCCTGCTTCACCTGCAGCCGGCCCTTGACCGGTTCGAACGATTCGAGACCCTGCCTGATCGCCGGCAGCGCGACGCCGGCGCCGAGCGCCGCGGCCGTCGCGGCCAGCGCGTTGCGTGCGTTGTGCTCGCCGAGCGCGCGCAGCCGCACCGTGACGGCGCCCGCCGGCGTGTCGATCGCGAGTTCGCCGCCGTGCAGGCGGCCGATGACCTGCGCGTCGTTCTGCCGGTCGGCGTCGTGCAGCGCGAAATCGAGGATCCGGTTGCCGGTCGCCGCGACGCGCCAGATGCCCGCGTACGCATCGTCGGCCGGGAACACCGCGACGCCGTCAGGCGGCAGCGCATGAATCACGGCCGCGTGTTCGAGCGCGACGGCTTCGACCGTCGCCATGAATTCCTGGTGCTCGCGCTGCGCGTTGTTCACGAGCGCGACCGTCGGCGCCGTGAGGCGCGCGAGGACTTCGGTCTCGCCCGGGTGGTTCATCCCGATCTCGATCACCGCGAGACGATGCTGGGCCGACAGGCGCAGCAGCGTCAGCGGCAGGCCGACATCGTTGTTCAGGTTGCCGGCCGTCGCGAGCCGCGCATCGGCACCGACCGCCGCCGCGAAGATCGACGCGATCATTTCCTTGACGGTCGTCTTGCCGTTGCTGCCCGTCACCGCGACGAGCGGCAGCGGAAATCGCATGCGCCAGCCGTGTGCAAGCGCGCCGAGCGCGGCACGCGTTTCGCCGCCGACGATCATCGGCATCGCGACACCCGCCGGCACGTGCGCGACGAGCGCCGCGGCAGCGCCGCGCGCGGCGACGTCGCCAAGGAAGTCGTGCGCGTCGAAGCGCTCGCCTTTCAGTGCGACGAACAGGTCGCCCGGGCCGGCCGTGCGGCTGTCCGTCGACACGCGGTCGAACGTGACGCCCGCGTCGCCGTGGACGGTGGCGCCGGGAATCAGGCGGGCGGCTTCGCCGAGACCGAGCATCGTCATTCGCCGCCTCCCTTGCCGTGCGTTGCGCGCGCTGCCAGCGCGAGCCGCGCGTGATCCTGGTCGGAGAACGTACGCTTCTTGCCCATGATTTCCTGCGTGGCCTCGTGGCCCTTGCCGGCCAGCACGACGACATCCTCGCGTGCGGCGCCGCGCACGGCCTGCAGGATCGCGCTCGCGCGATCCTCGATGCGGCGTGCGTGACCGGGCGCGGTCATGCCCGCGACGATCTGGTCGATGATGCGCTGCGGATCCTCGCTGCGCGGGTTGTCGCTGGTGACGACGGTTTCATCGGCGAGCCGTTCCGCGATCGCGCCCATCAGCGGGCGCTTCGTCGCATCGCGATCGCCGCCGCAGCCGAACATGCAGACGAGCCGGCCGCCGCGCGCCGTGGCGATCGGGCGCAGCGCGTCGAGCGTCTTTTCGAGCGCGTCGGGCGTGTGTGCGTAGTCGATCACGACGAGCGGCTCGTCGTTCTGCAGCCGGCCGCCGAGCCGCTGCATCCGGCCGTTGACGGACTCGAGCCGCTCGATCTCGGCGAGCGCCGCATCGAACGGCACGTCGGCCGCGAGCAGCGAGCCGAGCACGGCAAGCAGGTTGCTGACGTTGAACGTGCCGAGCGTACCGACTTCGACGTCCGCGTCGCCCCACGACGAACGCAGGCGAAACGCCGTGCCGGTCGCGGTGGCGCGCACGTCGAGCGCAGTCAACTCACGATCGGCCTCGGGCGCCGATGCGTCGCCGATTCCGTACGCGATCGTGCGCACGCGGCCGGCCAGCTTTTCGAGCAGGCGCCGGCCGGCTGCATCGTCGCGGTTGATCACCGCCGCGCGCAGGCCGCGCCACGCGAACAGCTTCGCCTTGGCGGCTTCGTACGCATCGAACGTGCCGTGATAATCCAGGTGATCCTGCGTGAGGTTCGTAAACACCGCGATATCGAAGGACGTGCCGTTCACGCGGCCCTGATGCAGCGCGTGCGACGACACTTCCATCGCCACGGCCTTCGCGCCCGCGTCGCGCAACTGCGCAAGGCTGCGCTGAAGCTGCGACGCGTCGGGCGTCGTGAAACCGGTCGGCACGAGATGGCCCGGCATGCCGGTGCCGAGCGTGCCGATCAGCGCGCACGGCTGGTGCAGCGCCGTCAGCGCGGCGGCGATCCATTGCGTGCACGACGTCTTGCCGTTCGTGCCGGTGACGCCGACCGCGAGCAGGCTGTCGCTCGGATCGCCGTACCAGCCGCTGGCGATCTCGCCGGCGAGCTGGTCGAGCGCCGGCACCGCGAACGCGACGGGCGCGGCCGGCGCGGCGGCCAGCCCTTCCGGCTGATACAGCACGGCGGCCGCACCTTGTGCAATGGCGTCGCCGATGAAAGCACGGTTGTCTGCCCCGTCGACCGCATACGCGACGAACACGTCGCCCACCTTGAGGCTGCGCGTGTCGGCATGCAGGTGCGCCGCGGGGGTCACATGCTGACGCAGCCACGCAAGCGCGGCTGCGATCTGCTGATGCGCCGGATGGGAACTGCGGGCGGCGCTCATCGAACAACTCCTGGTGAATTACGCGTCGTGCTGGACACGATCATATGCTTCGCACCGCTCCCCGCGGCCAGCTTTTGCGGCCCGGTTGCGGTCGGCGCTGCCGGCGAATCGTCAGACACGACGAGTTGCTTGATCGGCATGTTCGGCGGCACGTTCAGTGCCCGCATCGTGTCGCCGGCGATCGCCGAGAATACGGGGCCGGACACCTGGCCGCCGAAGTGGCTGCCGGCGGTCGGCTCGTCGACCGACACCGCAACGACGATGCGCGGATTCGGCATCGGCGCCATCCCGACGAACGACGCGCGGTACTTGCGCGTATAGCCGTGCCCTTCATGTTTGTACGCGGTACCGCTCTTGCCGCCGACGCGATAGCCCGGCACGGCCGCGTCCGGCGACGTGCCGCCCGGCGCGACCACCGTCTCGAGCATCGCGCGCACTTCGCGCGCGGTGGTCGGGTTGAACACCTGCGTACCCACGATCGGCTGATTGGGGTCGGTCTTGAAAATGGTCACGGGCATCAGTTCGCCGTCGTGCGCGATCGCCGTGTATGCACGCGCGAGCTGGAACAGCGACACCGACAGGCCGTAGCCGTACGACATCGTCGCCTGCTCGATGCGGCGCCAGCTCTTCCACGGACGCAGGCGGCCGGCCACCGCGCCCGGGAACCCGACCTTCGGCGCCTGGCCGAGGCCGATGCTCGTATACATATTCCACATTTCCTCGGGCCGCATCGTCATCGCGATCTTCGTCGCGCCGATGTTGCTCGACTTCTGGATCACGCCGCCGACCGTCAGCGTGCCGAAGCCCGCGTCGTCGGTGATCGGCGCGCCGTCGAGCACGAAGTGCCCGTTGCCCGTTTCGACGAGCGTGTTCGGCGTCACGCGATGCAGGTCGAGCGCGAGCGACACCGTGAACGGCTTCATGATCGAGCCCGGCTCGAACACGTCGGTCATGATCCGGTTGCGCAGCTGCTCGCCCGTCATGCGCGAGCGGTCGTTCGGGTTGTACGTCGGATAGTTGACGAGCGCGAGCACTTCGCCGGTACGCACGTCGACGACCATCGCCGCGCCGGCCTTCGCCTTGAACTTCTCGACGGCGGCCTTCAGGTTCGCGTACGCGATGTACTGGATCTTGCTGTCGATCGACAGGTCGACGTCGGTGCCGTTGTGCGGCGGGATCTGCTCGGCGACGTCCTCGACGATGTGCCCCATCCGGTCCTTGATCACGCGACGCACGCCCGACGTGCCGGACAGCATCTTCTGGTCGCCGAGTTCGACGCCTTCCTGCCCTTCGTCCTCGACGTTCGTGAAGCCGATCAGGTGAGCGGTGATCTCGCCTTCCGGATAGAAACGTTTGTATTCGTTGCGCTGGTAGATGCCGGGGATGTCGAGCGCAGCGACCTTGTCCGCGACGTCGAGCGGCACCTGGCGCTTCACGTACACGAACCCCTTGTCTTCCGACAGCTTCACGCGCAGTTCCTTCGGCGTCATGCCGAGGAGCTTGCCGAGCTGGTTGACCTTGTCGGTGTCGAGATCGTCCGGCACCGCGTCGGGAATCGCCCAGATCGCGCGCACGGGCAGGCTCGTCGCGAGCACGAGCCCGTTACGGTCGAGGATCTTGCCGCGCGTCGCGGGCAGTTCGAGCGTGCGCTGGTAGCGGCTCTCGCCCTGCTTCTGGTAGAACGCGTTGCCGGGCCCCTGGATCCAGAACGCCCGCGCGGCCAGCGCGACGAACGCCATGAACAGCAGGAACACGACAAACTTCGAGCGCCACATCGGCAGATGCACGCCCAGCACGGGACTCGACGAGAACTTCACGTTCTGGCGCTTCTGGGATGGCTTCATCGCGCGCCCCCCTTGCCCTTGCCTGCCGTGTCGGCCGAAGCCGGGATCGGCGCGTCGATCGCCTTCGCGGCGCCCGGCGCCAGCGTCAGGTATTGCGTGCGGCCGGTCGAGATCGGCTGCATCTTCAGCGAATCGTTCGCGAGCTGCTCGATGCGCGACGTCTTCGACAGCGCGCTCTGCTGATATTGAAGCTGCGCGTAGTCCTGCTGGAGCTGACGCTCCTGCGACTGCGCGCGCTGCAGCTGGATGAAGATCTGCCGCTGCTGGTTCGTCGAGTTGACGACCGACAGCGCGCACCCCATCACGATGATCAGCAGGAAGATATTGAAGCGGCTCATGGCGTGACGCGCTCCGCGATGCGCATCACGGCCGAGCGGGCGCGCGGATTCTCCGCGACTTCCGCGTCGCTCGGAAACTGGCGGCTGATGATCTTGAGCGGCGGGCTCGGGAGGTCGACGGCGCGGATCGGCAGGCGGCGATCGACCGCAGGCGCACTCGCGTGCGCCTGCATGAATCGCTTGACGATCCGGTCCTCGAGTGAATGAAAGCTGATGACCACCAGCCGCCCCCCTTGCTCCAGCAACGACAGTGCCGCGTCTAGTACGACTTGCAGGTCCGCAAGCTCTTGATTGACGTGAATCCGTATAGCCTGAAAGGTGCGGGTTGCCGGATCCTTGCCCTTCTCACGGGTTTTGACGACGTGACCCACGATTTGGGCAAGCTCGCCCGTGGTGTCGAGAGGCCCAAGACGGTCGGACTCTGCCCGGCGAGCAACAAGCGCCTTTGCAATCTGAAAAGCAAACCGTTCTTCCCCATAATCCCGTATCACCTCCGTCAATTCCTGCACCGAAGCCCGCGCGAGCCATTCGGCCGCCGACTCGCCACGCGTCGGATCCATTCGCATGTCCAGCGGACCATCGGCGCGGAAGCTGAAGCCGCGCGCCGGATCGTCCACCTGCGGCGAGGACACGCCCAGGTCCAGCAACACACCCGACACCTTCTCGACGCCGCGCGCCGCAAGCGCGTCGCGCATCGATGCAAAGCTGTCATGCACGATCGAGAAGCGCGCATCCTCGATGCCCTGCGCCGTCTCGATCGCCCTCGGATCCTTGTCGAACGCGATCAGCCGTCCGGCCGACGCCAGCCGCGCGAGCACCGCGCGGCTATGACCGCCCCGCCCGAACGTTCCGTCGACGTACACGCCGTCCGGCCGCGTCACGAGCGACTCGACCGCCTCATCCAACAGCACCGTCCGATGCCGCAGTTCATTTCCCATCGCGGGCGTCTCCGTCACCGCAATCAGAACGTGAAATTCTTCAGCGCGTCGGGCATGCCCTGCGCCATCGCCGCCTGCTCCTTCGCGTTGTAGGTTTGCGAATCCCACAGCTCGAAGTGACTACCCATTCCCAACAACATGACTTCCTTTTCCAGTCCGGCTGCCATGCGCAGCTCGGGCGATACAAGAATCCGGCCCGCGCTGTCGAGATCGACATCCATCGCATTGCCGAGAAAAATTCGCCGCCACCAGTGCGCGTCCATCGGCAGCGCGGCGATCTTGGCGCGGAATACTTCCCATTCGGGGCGCGGAAACAGCAACAGGCAGCCGTCCGGGTGCTTGGTCACAGTCACCCGTCCTTCTGCCTGTCCTTGCAGCGCTTCGCGATAGCGAGCCGGCACCGACATCCGCCCTTTCGCATCGAGCGTCAGCGCCGACGCCCCTTGGAACACTTTCCGCTCTCCCGTTCAGGGCACCGAAGCACCCGCTCAATGCTGAGAATTTAGCCGGAACAGCCCGCTAAATCACACAAAAATACACTTTCTCACACTGTCTCCCACTTTAGAGGAAGGGTGTGGCACGGTCAAGGGAGCGGCCCGCTTTTTTGACGAATTTTGTTAGTTAGAACAAGGACTTACGCGCACATGCTCATGCGGCCCCTCATTTCAAAAACCGTTATAAATGAATGAGCTAGTGCAACTTGTGAAGGTGATACGTGAGAAAGACGAGCCAGACAGGCGTGCGGACGGGGCTTTCGGGGGCGGGAAAACGAGGAGTACGCGGGCGGTATCGGGGGTGGCGAACCGGGGCGGCGTCCCACGCCACCCCGGCGCAAATCTCAGAGATAGTACGCAGTGCTCGTCATGACTTTCGACGCGGCGCGCATCAGCATCCGCGCGGGCAGCGGCAGCTCGATGCCGCCGGCATCGGTCGCGGCCTTGCCGTGCTTCACCTCGTCGATCCGCATCTGGTCGACGATCGCGCGTGACGCGGCGTCGGTCGCCGGCAGCTCGGACATGTGGCCTTCCAGGTGATTCTCGACCTGCCGCTCCGTCTCGGCCATGAAGCCGAGGCTGACCTTGTCGCCGAGCGTGCCGGCCGCCACGCCGATCGCGAGCGCGCCGGCATACCACAGCGGGTTCAGCAGGCTCGGGCGCGAGTCGAGCTCCTTCAGGCGATGCGCGGTCCATGCGAGGTGATCTTCCTCCTCGCGCGCGGCCTCCTCGAACATCGCCTTCGCCGACGCCGTGCGCGCAGTGAGTTTCTGCGCCTGGTAAAGCGCCTGCGCGCAGACCTCGCCAACGTGGTTCACGCGCATCAGCCCGGCGGCATGCGTGCGCTCCGCGGGCGTCAGCTCGACGTCCGGCACCACGGCCGGCGCGGGCACCGGGCGGCTCATCCGGCTAATGCCGGTCAGCGATCGCAAGCCGCGATCGAATTCGCTGATCAGTTCATCCAACACGTTCCTGTTCTCCTGGCTGCTGGTGCCGCCGCGAGCGGCAAGGGCACGAGTCCGCTGCGTAACCGACTTGATTATTCAGCGGAAATTGCGGTTAACCCGTGATTTTAACCATTGTTGCATAAAGGAAACATGGCGGCCTTGAGCTGCGGCATTTCGCTTTGTGGCAAAAAACGGTTTTGCTACATTACGTCCGACTTCTTGCGAAGTTGATGGGGCCCGTCAACAGAACATAACTATCTGCCCCGCCAAAAAAATTCAGTGATTCTTGGAGATCCGTTAATGAAAAAGTCGCTTCTCGCGCTCGTCGCGCTGGGCGCGTTCGCTGGCGCTGCCCAAGCGCAAAGCAGCGTGACGCTTTACGGCATCATCGATGAAGGCCTGCTCTTCAACAACAACGCAGGCGGCAAGCACCTCTACAGCATGGCAAGCGGCGTGATGCAAGGCAGCCGCTTCGGCCTGCGCGGCACCGAAGACCTCGGTGGCGGCCTGAAGGCGATCTTCACTCTCGAAAACGGTTTTGACGTGAACAGCGGCAAGCTCGGTCAGGGCGGCCTGATGTTCGGTCGCCAGGCTTACGTCGGCCTGTCGAGCCCGTACGGCACGGTCACGCTGGGTCGCCAGTACGACTCCGTCGTCGACTTCGTCGGCCCGCTCGAGGCAGGCGACCAGTGGGGCGGCTACATCGCCGCTCACCCGGGCGACCTGGACAACTTCAACAACGCGTATCGCGTGAACAACGCGGTCAAGTTCACGAGCCAGAGCTACGGCGGCATCACGTTCGGCGGCCTGTACAGCTTCGGCGGCCAGGCAGGCCAGTTCTCGAAGAACCAGGTCTGGTCGCTCGGCGCAGGCTACAACAACGGCCCGCTGGTCCTCGGCGTCGGTTACTTGAACGCACGTACGCCGAACCAGTTCGGCGGCATGTTCAACAACGGCTCGGCATCGTCGTCGGTTTCGTCGCCGATCTACGGCGCGTACGCGAACAACGCGAACACGTACCAGGTCATCGGTGCAGGCGGCGCCTACACGTTCGGCGCAGCAACGATCGGCGCGACGTACTCGAACACGAAGTTCAAGGGCTTCTCGGCAGGCCCGTTCGTGAACCAGACCGCGACGTTCAACAACGGCGAAATCAACTTCAAGTATCAGCTGACCCCGGCGCTGATTCTCGGCGCAGCGTACGACTACACGCAAGGCAGCAAGATCGACGGTAACTCGGCAGCCAAGTACCACCAAGGCTCGCTGGGCGTCGACTACTTCCTGTCGAAGCGCACGGACGTCTACGCAATCGGCGTGTACCAACACGCTTCGGGCAGCGTGCTCGACGCGGACGGCAACGTCCTGAAGGCAACCGCAGCGATCAACGGTCTCGCAGGTTCGAGCTCCGCCAACCAGGTCGCAGCGCGCGTCGGTATCCGTCACAAGTTCTAATCAGCTTGCCTGACAAGCCGCAGCATATTGAAGGCGCCTTCGGGCGCCTTTTTCTTTTCCGGAGTGGCGGCAACGCCGGCGGGCTGGCGGGTTGGCGGGTTGGCGGGTTGGCGGGTTGGCGGGTTGGCAGGTTGGCAGGTTGGCAGGTTGGCAGGTCGGCAGGTCGGCAGGTCGGCAGGTCGGCAGGTCGGCAGGTCGGCAGGTCGGCAGGTCGGCAGGTCGGCAGGTCGGCAGGTCGGCAGGTCGCAGCGCATGCGCGCTGCGACCGCCATCAGATTGAAATGCAAGGCTGCCGATCTCCGCAGGAAGGGAAGCAACCGCTCCCGGACACCCGCCGGTAGCCGCAAACAAAAAAGCCCGGCTTCTACCGGGCTTTTTTCGTTCAACCGTCTTCGTTACGCGCGACCGTCGCGCAATTCGCGCCGCAGGATCTTGCCGACGTTCGTTTTCGGCAGCTCCGTGCGGAACTCGACCAGCTTCGGCCGCTTGTACCCGGTGAGCCGCTCCTTGCAGTAGGCAAGGATGTCCTTGTCGGTCAGCGCCGGATCCTTTTTCACGACGAACAGCTTCACTGCCTCGCCGGAATGCTCGTCCGGCACCCCGACCGCTGCCACCTCGAACACGCCCGGATGCGACGCCACGACGTCCTCGACTTCGTTCGGATACACGTTGAAGCCGGACACAAGGATCATGTCCTTCTTCCGGTCGACGATCTTCACGTAACCGCGCGCGTCCATCACGCCGACATCGCCCGTCTTGAAGAAGCCGTCCGGGAACATGACCTTCGCGGTCTCGTCCGGCCGGTTCCAGTAGCCGGCCATCACCTGCGGCCCGCGGATGCAGATCTCGCCCGGCTCGCCGAGCGCAACGTCGTTACCGGCATCGTCGCGGATCGCGACTTCGGTCGACGGCAGCGGCAGGCCGATCGTCCCGCTGTACTCGGTTGCCGTCACGGGGTTGCAGGTCGCCACCGGCGACGTTTCGGACAGCCCGTATCCTTCGATGATCGCGGTACGGGTCTTTTCATACCAGCGCTTCGCGACGCCCTCCTGGATCGCCATGCCGCCGCCATTGGCGATCACGAGCTTCGACAGGTCGAGCTGATTGAATTCGGGATGGTTCAGCAGCGCGTTGTACAGCGTGTTGACCGCCGGAATCGTCGAGATCTGGTAGCCCTTCAGCTCCTTGATCATGCCGGCGATGTCGCGCGGGTTCGGGATCAGGATGCCCATGCCACCCGTGCGCATCGTCAGGAAGCCGCAGACGGTCAGCGCAAACACGTGATACAGCGGTAGCGCGACAACCGTCACGAACTGCTTCACGTCCGGGTACTTCTCGTGCGCCGGATGGTGCCAGGCGCCAGCCTGCAGCACGTTCGACACGATGTTCCGGTGCAGCAGCGTCGCGCCCTTCGCAACACCCGTCGTACCCCCCGTGTATTGCAGGAACGCGACGTCGTTGGGGCCGATCTTCTGCGGCTTGAACGTCTGCCGCGCGCCTTCCGACAGCGCAGCCTTGAAGCGCGTGAACGACGGCAACTGCCACGCGGGCACCATCTTCTTCACGTTGCGCACGACGTAATTGACGAGCCACCCCTTGATACCCAGCAGGTCGCCCATCGAGGCGACGACGACGTGCTTGACAGCCGTATTGGCGATGACGGCCTGCAGCGTCGACGCGAAATTCTCGAGGATGACGATCGCCTCGGCACCACTGTCCTCCAGCTGATGCTCGAGCTCGCGCGGCGTATAGAGCGGGTTGACGTTGACGACGGTGTAGCCGGCACGCAGTACCGCGGCGATCGTCACCGGGTACTGCAGCACGTTCGGCATCATGATCGCGACGCGTGCGCCGCGGGCCAGACCGCGGGATTGCAGCCAGGCGCCGAACTGGCGGGACAGCTTGTCGAGTTCGCCGTACGTGATGCCCTTGCCCATGCAGACGAACGCGGTACGGTCGCGATACTGCCGGAAGCTCTCGTCGAGCAGGTCCGGGACAGAGGGATAAGGAGACGAGTCAATTTCGGCTGGAACGCCGGGTGGGTACGATTTCAGCCAAATTTTGTCCATACTGCGCGTCTCCTCACAGATTTTCGAATGGTCGTGCTAAAACGCATCGTAACGGCTCCCCCGCCCCGAGACAACAGGGTTAGATGTCCACTTCGAACTTCCGCGTCGATTTGTCTGATCATACGGTGATATTCGATCAAATTCGCTCAACTTCCACAAGACAATCGTAAAACGTCGCCGAATTACCCAGATCGGTCAGCGCCTGGCTCGTGACCTCGTTCGCGTTCCTGCCGTCCGGCGACAGTTTCTTCCACCAGATCGACAGCCCGACGACGAGCCCCGCGCGTGCGCGATCGGTGATCCGGGCGAGCGCCTGCATCGAGCCGCGGTCGTTGAAGATGCGGACGATGTCGCCCTCCGCGATGCCGCGCGCATCCGCGTCAGACGGGTGCATATCGAGGTGCGGTTCCCCTTCCGTCGTCCGCAGGCTGTCGACGTTCACGAACGTGCTGTTCAGGAAGTGCCGGGCCGGCGGCGAAATCATCGCGAGCGGATAGCGTGCGGCGAGCTCGGGCGCCGCTTCGGCCGATTCGAACGGCGGCAGGTAGTCGGGAACAGGGTCCATGCCCATCTGCTCGAGCCGCGGACTGTAGAACTCGCACTTGCCCGATGGCGTACGGAAACCGCCGTTCGCGAACGGCGCCTCCGGCAGCTTGAGCTTCAGCCACCCTTCCCGCTTCAACGTGTCCCAGTCGCTATCGAGCGCCGGATCGTCCCAGCGAAGCGCCGCACGCGCGACATCTTCGTCGCTGTGATACAGCGCGGGCTCGTCGAGCCCGATGCTGCGCGCGATACCACGGAAGATCTCCGTATTCGGTCGCGCCTCGCCGACCGGCGGAATCGACGGCAGGTTCGCCATCACGTAGGTATGGCCGTACGATTTATGGACATCCAGGTGTTCGAGCTGCGTGGTCGCCGGCAACACAAGGTCGGCGAAATCGACCGTATCTGTCTTGAAATGTTCAAGAACGACGGTGAACAGGTCGTCACGTGCAAAACCGGCTGCAACCTTCGAAGAATCCGGCGCGACCGCGACCGGATTCGAGTTGTACACGATCACCGCTTCGACTTTCGGCCCGAACGTCGCGTCACCCGGATGCAGCAGTGCGTCACCGATCGCGTTCATGTTGATGATGCGCGGCAGCTTGTGTGGCCAGCCCGGCATCAGATCCGGACGCAACAGCGCAGCCTGGTTGACCGGCGCGGACTCCGACGACGACAGCAACACCCCGCCGGCCCGGTCCCGCCACGCCCCCGTCAACGCAGGCAGGCTCGCAATCGCGCGCACCGCATTACCGCCGCCGCGAACGCGCTGCATGCCGTAGTTGAGACGGATCGATGCCTTGCGGGTCGCCCCATAGCGGCGCGCAAGATCGATCAGCTCCGACGCGTCGACGCCGCAGATCTGCGCAACGCGTTCCGGCGGATAGGACATCGCGCGGGCCTTCAGCGCATCAAAACCAAGCGTGTGGTCCGCGATGTAGTCGTGATCGAGCAGGTTTTCGGTGATCAGCACATGCATCATGCCGAGCGCAAATGCGCCATCGGTACCGGGCTTCAGTGCAATGTGCTGATGGCACTTCTCTGCGGTCAGCGAACGATACGGGTCGATCGCGACAAGCCGCGCGCCACGGCGCTTCGCTTCCTGTGCGCGCGTCCAGAAGTGCAGGCTCGACGCGATTGGATTCGCGCCCCATATCAGAATCAGCTCGCTTTCCTCGAAGTGCTCGAGGTGCATGCCGAGGCTGCCGCCATAGGTGTATCGCAGCCCTGCCGCGCCGGCGGCCGCGCAGATCGCACGCTCGAGCCGCGATGCGCCGAGCTTGTGGAAGAAGCGCTGGGCGATGCCCTCGCCCTGCACGAGCCCCATCGTTCCCGCGTAGCTGTACGGCACGATCGCTTCCGGCGAACGCGCAGCGATTTCACCCAGGCGGCGTCCGATCTCGTCGAGTGCCTCGCTCCAGCTGATCGGCACGAAGCGCCCTTCGCCCTTCGCGCCGACGCGCTTGAGCGGGACAGTGAGGCGATCGGGATGATGAACGCGATCCGCATATCGGCTGACTTTCGTGCACAACACGCCTTGCGTCGGCGGATGGTCGGGATCGCCCGTGACCTTGATCGCCTTGCCGTTCTCGACGGTCACACGCATTGCGCACGTGTCCGGACAATCATGCGGGCAGACGGCCCGGGCTACCTGAATGGCGGCGTTCATCGTTTTGAATGCAGAGATGGGGGTTCGCAAATTTTACGTGGACGCGCCGAATAAAGCGCTCATTTCGCGTCGATTCCCGGTTCTCTGACCGAAGATCCAGTGGAGGAAACAGCGGGTCGTGGCGAGCGAAAAGCTGGTCACACGATTGCGTTTGCCGGTGGTCTACGGAGAAGGAGTTGCGGTCTTAATCGAAGATACGATCAATAATCGATTGAATCGCGAAAGATAGCGGCAATGGAGAGAATTCGACGCCGCTATTGCTTGATAGCATTGGCGGGAAGGTGACGCTGGCAGCGCCGGGCGCATTTCGCGTGGCCGGCATCGCACATTTCCGTCGCTCAAATGCAAAAACCCCCGCCTTTCGGGCGGGGGTTTCTGGCTTAGGGAGCCTGACGATTACCTACTTTCACACGGGAATCCGCACTATCATCGGCGTAGAGTCGTTTCACGGTCCTGTTCGGGATGGGAAGGGGTGGGACCGACTCGCTATGGTCATCAGGCAAAGAGGGTTGTTGTGCTGGCTTCGCAGCACAACCAATCTTGGAAGAAGCAGTAATTTTGAGTTGTGTGTATCACACACGAGAATCCAACCAGTCTCTCGGATGGCTGCACGTGCATCGCACGGCGCTCATCTACAAGGCAGACTTGTTATAGGATCAAGCCTTACGGGCAATTAGTATCAGTTAGCTGAACGCATTACTGCGCTTACACACCTGACCTATCAACGTCCTGGTCTCGAACGACCCTTCAAGGGGATCTAGTCCCCAGGGATATCTCATCTTAAGGCGAGTTTCCCGCTTAGATGCTTTCAGCGGTTATCTCTTCCGAACATAGCTACCCGGCGATGCCACTGGCGTGACAACCGGTACACCAGAGGTTCGTCCACTCCGGTCCTCTCGTACTAGGAGCAGCCCCCTTCAAATATCCAACGCCCACGGCAGATAGGGACCAAACTGTCTCACGACGTTTTAAACCCAGCTCACGTACCTCTTTAAATGGCGAACAGCCATACCCTTGGGACCGGCTACAGCCCCAGGATGAGATGAGCCGACATCGAGGTGCCAAACACCGCCGTCGATATGAACTCTTGGGCGGTATCAGCCTGTTATCCCCAGAGTACCTTTTATCCGTTGAGCGATGGCCCTTCCATACAGAACCACCGGATCACTATGACCTGCTTTCGCACCTGCTCGACTTGTCGGTCTCGCAGTTAAGCACGCTTATGCCATTGCACTATCAGCACGATTTCCGACCGTACCTAGCGTACCTTCGTACTCCTCCGTTACGCTTTGGGAGGAGACCGCCCCAGTCAAACTGCCTACCATGCACTGTCCCCGACCCGGATCACGGGCCAAGGTTAGAACCTCAAACAAACCAGGGTGGTATTTCAAGGACGGCTCCACCGAAACTAGCGTTCCGGTTTCATAGCCTCCCACCTATCCTACACAGATCGGTTCAAAGTCCAATGCAAAGCTACAGTAAAGGTTCATGGGGTCTTTCCGTCTAGCCGCGGGTAGATTGCATCATCACAAACACTTCAACTTCGCTGAGTCTCGGGAGGAGACAGTGTGGCCATCGTTACGCCATTCGTGCAGGTCGGAACTTACCCGACAAGGAATTTCGCTACCTTAGGACCGTTATAGTTACGGCCGCCGTTTACCGGGACTTCAATCAAGAGCTTGCACCCCATCATTTAATCTTCCGGCACCGGGCAGGCGTCACACCCTATACGTCCACTTTCGTGTTTGCAGAGTGCTGTGTTTTTATTAAACAGTCGCAGCCACCAGTTTATTGCAACCCCTTCACCCTTTGCCCGCAGGGGCATCAAGCTACAAGGGCGTACCTTATCCCGAAGTTACGGTACCAATTTGCCGAGTTCCTTCTCCCGAGTTCTCTCAAGCGCCTTAGAATACTCATCTCGCCCACCTGTGTCGGTTTGCGGTACGGTCATCATTAGACTGAAGCTTAGAGGCTTTTCTTGGAACCACTTCCAATTGCTTCGCTCCCTAAGGAGCTCGCGCCACACCCTTGAATTCCGCGCCCGGATTTGCCTAAGCGCCTTCTCCAATGCAGCGACCGGGACTTCCAACACCCGGACAACCTTCCGCGATCCGTCCCCCCATCGCATCTAACAATGGTGCAGGAATATTGACCTGCTTCCCATCAGCTACGCATTTCTGCCTCGCCTTAGGGGCCGACTCACCCTACGCCGATGAACGTTGCGTAGGAAACCTTGGGCTTACGGCGAGGGGGCCTTTCACCCCCTTTATCGCTACTCATGTCAGCATTCGCACTTCCGATACCTCCAGCACGCTTTTCAACGCACCTTCGCAGGCTTACGGAACGCTCTCCTACCATGCGTGCAAAGCACGCATCCGCAGCTTCGGTATATAGCTTAGCCCCGTTACATCTTCCGCGCAGGACGACTCGATCAGTGAGCTATTACGCTTTCTTTAAAGGGTGGCTGCTTCTAAGCCAACCTCCTGACTGTTTTAGCCTTCCCACTTCGTTTCCCACTTAGCTATATTTGGGGACCTTAGCTGGCGGTCTGGGTTGTTTCCCTCTTGACACCGGACGTTAGCACCCGATGTCTGTCTCCCGTGATTGCACTCTTCGGTATTCGGAGTTTGCTATGGCGGGGTAATCTGCAATAGACCCCCCAACCATGACAGTGCTCTACCCCCGAAGGTGAGACACGAGGCACTACCTAAATAGTTTTCGGAGAGAACCAGCTATTTCCAAGTTTGTTTAGCCTTTCACCCCTATCCACAGCTCATCCCCTAACTTTTCAACGTTAGTGGGTTCGGACCTCCAGTACGTGTTACCGCACCTTCATCCTGGCCATGGATAGATCACTTGGTTTCGGGTCTACGCCCAGCAACTGAACGCCCTATTCGGACTCGCTTTCGCTACGCCTGCCCTATACGGTTAAGCTTGCTACTGAACGTAAGTCGCTGACCCATTATACAAAAGGTACGCCGTCACCCCTTACGAGGCTCCGACTGTTTGTATGCATGCGGTTTCAGGATCTATTTCACTCCCCTCCCGGGGTTCTTTTCGCCTTTCCCTCACGGTACTGGTTCACTATCGGTCGATCACGAGTATTTAGCCTTGGAGGATGGTCCCCCCATCTTCAGACAGGATTTCACGTGTCCCGCCCTACTTGTCGCACACCTAGTTCTTTCATACCGTTTTCGCCTACGGGGCTATCACCCGCTATGGCCGCACTTTCCAGAGCGTTCGGCTAACAATACAAATAAAGAGTGCAAGGCTCATCCCATTTCGCTCGCCACTACTTTGGGAATCTCGGTTGATTTCTTTTCCTGCGGTTACTTAGATGTTTCAGTTCACCGCGTTCGCTTCGCATGGCCTATGTATTCAGCCATGGATACTCCAAAAGGAGTGGGTTTCCCCATTCGGACATCTACGGATCAAAGCTCGTTTGCCAGCTCCCCGTAGCTTTTCGCAGGCTACCGCGTCCTTCATCGCCTGTGATCGCCAAGGCATCCACCACATGCACTTGTTCGCTTGACCCTATAACGAGTCTGTCTCATCTTTCGACGCTACAGTCGCTACAGGTTGAGTTCTCGCATTTGTGCCGTATTCCAATTGAGTCAAACATAGAGTTCGAATCATCTTGAGATACATCGATACAATCACAACCCGGATAGTTTTCACGTCCATCTCAAGACGCTTCCGCTATCCAAATTACTTACTTCTTCCAGATTGTTAAAGAACGACAGCCGATATCTGTTGATATCCTCTGACTGGCTCAATCGCCAATGCAAAGCGCTCGCTGAATTTTCAGCAAACTCTTAGCATTGAGGATTGGTGGAGGCAGACGGGATCGAACCGACGACCCCCTGCTTGCAAAGCAGGTGCTCTCCCAGCTGAGCTATGCCCCCATGTACAGATGACCTCAGGTACCTACAGTCAGACAAGACATTGGTGGGTCTGGTTGGATTCGAACCAACGACCCCCGCCTTATCAAGACGGTGCTCTAACCGACTGAGCTACAGACCCCTGAGTCTGTCTTTAAATTTACAGCCGATAAGCGTGAGCGCTCAACTTTGCGAGATAGCTCTGGAAAGGAGGTGATCCAGCCGCACCTTCCGATACGGCTACCTTGTTACGACTTCACCCCAGTCATGAATCCTACCGTGGTGACCGTCCTCCTTGCGGTTAGACTAGCCACTTCTGGTAAAACCCACTCCCATGGTGTGACGGGCGGTGTGTACAAGACCCGGGAACGTATTCACCGCGGCATGCTGATCCGCGATTACTAGCGATTCCAGCTTCATGCACTCGAGTTGCAGAGTGCAATCCGGACTACGATCGGTTTTCTGGGATTAGCTCCCCCTCGCGGGTTGGCAACCCTCTGTTCCGACCATTGTATGACGTGTGAAGCCCTACCCATAAGGGCCATGAGGACTTGACGTCATCCCCACCTTCCTCCGGTTTGTCACCGGCAGTCTCCTTAGAGTGCTCTTGCGTAGCAACTAAGGACAAGGGTTGCGCTCGTTGCGGGACTTAACCCAACATCTCACGACACGAGCTGACGACAGCCATGCAGCACCTGTGCGCCGGTTCTCTTTCGAGCACTCCCACCTCTCAGCAGGATTCCGACCATGTCAAGGGTAGGTAAGGTTTTTCGCGTTGCATCGAATTAATCCACATCATCCACCGCTTGTGCGGGTCCCCGTCAATTCCTTTGAGTTTTAATCTTGCGACCGTACTCCCCAGGCGGTCAACTTCACGCGTTAGCTACGTTACTAAGGAAATGAATCCCCAACAACTAGTTGACATCGTTTAGGGCGTGGACTACCAGGGTATCTAATCCTGTTTGCTCCCCACGCTTTCGTGCATGAGCGTCAGTATTGGCCCAGGGGGCTGCCTTCGCCATCGGTATTCCTCCACATCTCTACGCATTTCACTGCTACACGTGGAATTCTACCCCCCTCTGCCATACTCTAGCCTGCCAGTCACCAATGCAGTTCCCAGGTTGAGCCCGGGGATTTCACATCGGTCTTAGCAAACCGCCTGCGCACGCTTTACGCCCAGTAATTCCGATTAACGCTCGCACCCTACGTATTACCGCGGCTGCTGGCACGTAGTTAGCCGGTGCTTATTCTTCCGGTACCGTCATCCCCCGACCGTATTAGGGCCAAGGATTTCTTTCCGGACAAAAGTGCTTTACAACCCGAAGGCCTTCTTCACACACGCGGCATTGCTGGATCAGGCTTTCGCCCATTGTCCAAAATTCCCCACTGCTGCCTCCCGTAGGAGTCTGGGCCGTGTCTCAGTCCCAGTGTGGCTGGTCGTCCTCTCAGACCAGCTACTGATCGTCGCCTTGGTAGGCCTTTACCCCACCAACTAGCTAATCAGCCATCGGCCAACCCTATAGCGCGAGGCCCGAAGGTCCCCCGCTTTCATCCATAGATCGTATGCGGTATTAATCCGGCTTTCGCCGGGCTATCCCCCACTACAGGACATGTTCCGATGTATTACTCACCCGTTCGCCACTCGCCACCAGGTGCAAGCACCCGTGCTGCCGTTCGACTTGCATGTGTAAGGCATGCCGCCAGCGTTCAATCTGAGCCAGGATCAAACTCTTCAGTTTAAACCTGTTACTGTTTTCGGTTCGGTTAAGAACCGGTCGCTCACTCAAAGCTGACAGGAATATGAATTGCTTCATAAACCTGACTTACTTTAGTGTGAGACTCTTGATACTTTCGCTATCTGATCCGAGGATCAGCTCGCTTCCATCAAGCGCCCACACTTATCGGCTGTTAATTTTTAAAGAGCATTTCTGCGAGGAACTTCGTGTTTCTCAGCAGCGCTGCGTTTTCAGCAGCAGAGAAGCGAGATTATGAACCGTGTTTCGCAGCTCGTCAACAACTTTTTTACTACATCGTTGCGACTGCGGGGCTCAACTTCCTGTACCGCCGAGGCCGCTACTACCGGACCTCAACAGCACCGCTTCCCTTCCCTCCCGCGCCGCGTTTCCGTTAGCGCGAAAGAGGCGTGATTCTAAGCATCTGCCCCGATCTACGCAAGCCCCTTTGTGAAGAAATTTGAAAAAGCCCCCGTGCGCTCACGCGCACGGGGGCTTGGGGCTCGACGGGCCCGGCGATCATGCTGGCAACCGCCGCCAACCAATCGCCAGGCGCCTACCGCCACACTGCACAATCAACGGTGCTTGAACTCCGGCTTCCGCTTCTCGACGAATGCCGCCATCCCTTCCTTCTGGTCTTCGGTCGCGAACAGCGAATGGAACAGCCGGCGCTCGAAGTGAACGCCCTCGGCCAGCGTCGTCTCGTACGCCCGGTTCACCGACTCCTTGACCATCATGACCGCCGGCAGCGAAAACTCGGCGATCGTCGTCGCAGCGGCAATCGCCTCGTCGAGCAGTTTGTCGGCCGGCAGCACCCGCGACACGAGTCCTGCACGCTCGGCCTCGGCGGCGTCCATGAAGCGCGCGGTCAGGCACATGTCCATCGCCTTCGCCTTCGACACCGCACGCGGCAGACGTTGCGTTCCGCCTGCGCCCGGCATGACGCCCAGCTTGATTTCCGGTTGGCCGAACTTGGCCGTGTCCGCCGCGAAGATGATGTCGCACATCATCGCGAGTTCGCAGCCGCCACCCAAGGCAAAGCCCGATACCGCAGCAATGATCGGCTTGCGGATCTCGCGGACCGTCTCCCAGTTGCGCGTGATGTAGTCGCCCCGGTAAACATCCATATAGGAGTAGGTCGCCATCATGCCGATATCCGCGCCCGCAGCGAACGCCTTCTCGCTCCCGGTCACGACGATCGCGCCGATGCCGTCATCCGCATCGAACGCCTTCAGCGCAGCACCCAACTCGTCCATCAGCGCATCGTTCAGCGCATTCAGCGCCTTCGGACGGTTCAGCGTCACCAGACCGACACGCCCCCGGGTCTCCACCAGGATGTTCTCGTAAGCCATCTATTTCTCCTCGATCAATGAAATGAGAAACGCCTCGCACATGCGAATAGTTTGATGCTACCATTCTCCGACCAACCGGTCGGTTAATTAATCGATCCGATCCCTCTCAACGTTCATCAGGCTGCCGCCATGACCCATGCACTGTTCACGAAGCACGAAGACACGCTGAAGCACGCACTCGCCGCCATCGAGAGCCGCGGGTACTGGAGCCCGTTCGCCGAAATGCCGAGTCCCAAAGTGTACGGGGAAAGCGCAAGCGCAGACGGCGAAGCCGCGTTCAAGTCGCACCTCGACAAGACCTTCGTGCTCGACCAGCCGGCGTCCGGTGAAACGATCGGCGCAGAGCGCTCGCCGTATGGCATCGCCCTGGGCATCCAGTATCCGAAGTCGACGCCCGACGCGCTGATCGTTGCCGCAGCGGCCGCGCAACGCACGTGGCGCGAAGCCGGCCCGAGCGCCTGGGTCGGTGTCAGCCTCGAAATCCTCGCGCGCCTGAATCGTGCGAGCTTCGAAATCGCCTACAGCGTGATGCACACCACCGGGCAGGCCTTCATGATGGCGTTCCAGGCCGGCGGCCCGCACGCGCAGGACCGCGCGCTCGAGGCGGTCGCCTATGCATGGGACGAACTGCGCCGCATCCCGGCCGATGCGCACTGGGAAAAACCGCAAGGCAAGAACCCGCCGCTCGCGATGCGCAAGCGCTATACGATCGTGCCGCGCGGCACCGGCCTCGTGCTCGGCTGCTGCACGTTCCCGACCTGGAACGGCTACCCGGGCCTGTTCGCCGACCTGGCAACCGGTAATACCGTGATCGTCAAACCGCATCCGGGCGCGATCCTGCCGCTCGCCATCACGGTCCGGATCGCCCGCGACGTGCTGCGCGAAGCCGGATTCGACCCGAACGTCGTCACGCTCCTCGCGACCGAACCCAACGACGGCGCCCTCGTCCAGGATCTCGCGCTGCGCCCCGAGATCAAGCTGATCGACTTCACCGGCAGCACGCAGAACGGCACGTGGCTCGAACGCCATGCCCATCAGGCACAGGTCTACACCGAGAAGGCAGGCGTCAACCAGATCGTGATCGACTCGACCGACGACCTGAAGGCCGCCGCCAAGAACATCGCGTTCTCGTTGGCGCTGTACTCCGGCCAGATGTGTACGGCCCCGCAAAACATCTACGTGCCCCGCGACGGCATCCGCACGGCTGACGGCCATGCGAGCTTCGACGAAGTCGCACAAGCCATCGCGGTTGCCGTGCAAAAGCTCACCGGCGACCCGGCACGCTCGGTCGAGCTGATCGGCGCGATCCAGAACGAAGGCGTGTCCGCGCGCATCGACGACGCGCGCAAGCTCGGTCGCGTGCTCGCCGACAGCCTGACGCTCCAGCACCCGGCCTTCCCCGATGCCCGCGTGCGCACACCGCTCGTGCTGCAACTCGACGTGGCCGACCGCGCGAAATTCACGCAGGAGTGGTTCGGCCCGATCTCGTTCGTGATCGCAACCGATTCGACAGCGCAGTCGCTCGATCTCGCCGGTGAAGTCGCGGCAGAACATGGCGCGCTGACCCTCTCCGTCTACAGCACCGACGACGCAATCGTCGACGCTGCACATGACGCAGCGGTGCGCGGCGGTGTCGCGCTGTCGATCAACCTGACGGGCGGCGTATTCGTCAACCAGTCGGCCGCGTTCTCCGATTTCCACGGCACCGGTGCAAACCCGGCGGCCAACGCGGCGCTAGCCGACCCGGCGTTCGTCGCCAACCGGTTCCGTGTGGTGCAAAGCCGCGTCCATGTTGCCCCGAAGGCAGTCCCTGCGGAAGCTGGCCAGACGGCATAACCCGAATGGCCGACGTGCAAACGCCGCCACGTTCTCTACCATGAACGAATCCGCCACCCGGCGGGTTCGTTGCTCATCGATACGCCCATGACAGACGCCTACATCTGCGACGCGATTCGCACCCCCATCGGCCGCTACGGCGGCGCCCTGAAAGACGTCCGCGCCGACGACCTCGGCGCGGTGCCGCTCAAGGCGCTGATCGAGCGCAACCGGAACGTCGACTGGGCGGCGATCGACGACGTGATCTACGGCTGCGCGAACCAGGCCGGCGAGGACAACCGTAACGTCGCGCGCATGTCGGCGCTGCTCGCGGGCCTGCCGACCGACGTGCCGGGCACGACGCTGAACCGGCTGTGCGGCTCCGGGATGGACGCGGTCGGCACGGCCGCGCGCGCGATCAAGGCGGGTGAAGCGCGCCTGATGATCGCGGGTGGCGTCGAGAGCATGACGCGCGCGCCGTTCGTGATGGGCAAGGCCGCGAGCGCATTCGCACGCCAGGCCGACATCTTCGATACGACGATCGGGTGGCGCTTCGTCAATCCGCTGATGAAACAGCTGTACGGCGTCGACTCGATGCCGGAAACGGCCGAGAACGTCGCGGTCGACTACAACATCAGCCGTGCCGACCAGGACCTGTTCGCACTGCGCAGCCAGCAGAAGGCCGCGCGGGCACAGCAGGACGGCACGCTGGCCGACGAAATCGTCGCGGTCACGATTCCGCAGAAGAAAGGCGACGCCATCGTCGTGTCGCGCGACGAACACCCGCGCGAGACGTCGCTCGAAGCACTCGCGAAGCTGAAGGGCGTCGTGCGACCGGACGGCTCGGTCACGGCCGGCAATGCATCGGGCGTCAACGACGGCGCGTGCGCGCTGCTGCTCGCCAATGCGCAGGCCGCCGACCAGTATGGCCTGCGCCGTCGCGCGCGTGTCGTCGGCATGGCAACCGCCGGCGTCGAGCCGCGCGTGATGGGCATCGGCCCCGCGCCAGCCACACAGAAACTGCTGCGCCAGCTCGGCATGACCATCGACCAGTTCGACGTGATCGAGCTGAACGAGGCATTCGCGTCGCAGGGCCTCGCCGTGCTGCGCATGCTGGGCGTCGCCGACGACGACCCGCGCGTGAATCCGAACGGCGGCGCCATTGCCCTGGGTCACCCGCTAGGCGCATCGGGCGCACGGCTCGTGACCACGGCGCTTCATCAACTCGAGCGTACGGGCGGCCGCTTTGCGCTCTGTACGATGTGCATCGGCGTCGGCCAGGGCATCGCGATCGCGATCGAACGTGTGTAACCGACGCGCCGCGCGCCTATAACGAAGTCATGAAGGAGACACTGCATGTCCTATCAGGCGATTCAGCTGGATATCGATCAGGCCGCGCGCGTGGCCACGATCACCCTCAACCGCCCCGACAAGCTGAACAGCTTCACGCGGGCGATGCATCGCGAACTGCAGTCGGCGCTCGATGAAGTCGAAGCAGCCGGCGCACGTGCGCTGATTCTGACGGGTGCGGGGCGCGGCTTCTGCGCAGGCCAGGACCTGGCCGATCTCGACTTCACGCCAGGCGCGTCCACCGACCTCGGCACGCTGATCGACGAGCACTTCAATCCACTGATCCGCCGCCTGCAGCGTCTGCCCATTCCGGTGATCGCCGCCGTCAACGGCACGGCGGCCGGCGCCGGCGCGAATCTCGCACTCGCCTGCGATCTCGTGTTCGCCGCCCGCTCGAGCAGTTTCATCCAGGCCTTCGTCAAGATCGGGCTCGTACCGGATTCAGGCGGCACGTGGTTCCTGCCGCAACGCGTCGGCATGGCACGCGCGCTGGGGCTCGCGCTGACCGGCGACAAGCTCGGTGCCGAACAGGCCGAGCAATGGGGCCTGATCTGGCGCGCGGTCGACGACGACGCGCTCGTCGCGACGGTCCGTCAGCTCGCTACCCAGCTCGCGCAGCAGCCGACGCTCGCGATCGCGTCGATCAAGCAATCGATGCGCGACAGCGTCACGAACACGCTCGACCAGCAACTCGACCAGGAACGCGACCTTCAGCGCAAGCTCGGCCAGTCGCACGACTACGCGGAAGGCGTGCGGGCATTCATCGAGAAGCGCGCGCCGCGCTTCGAGGGGCGTTGACATGACGAACGCCACCGCCACGCTCGATCCCGATTCGCTGGCCCGCGCCACGGCGCAGGCCATGTACGACGCCGACGCCTGCAGTCGCGCGTTCGGCATGGAAATCGCCGAAGTCCGCGCCGGCTACGCCCGCTTGCAGATGCGCGTGCGCCCCGAATTCCTGAACGGACACCAGACCTGCCACGGCGGGATCATCTTCACGCTCGCCGATTCGACGTTCGCATTCGCATGCAATTCGTACAACCTGAATACGGTCGCGGCCGGCTGCTCGATCGAATTCCTGCGCCCGGTGCACGGCGGTGACGAGCTGACGGCCGAGGCGATCGAACAGGCGCGCGCCGGCCGCCACGGCATCTACGACATCCGCGTCACGAATCAGACGGGCGAAACGGTCGCGATGTTTCGCGGCAAATCCGCCCAGATCAAGGGCACGGTCATCCCGGAAGACCGCTGACGTCGACGGCTCGCACATAACAAACACTGGAGACAGGCATGACTACCCCGCTACCGCTCGAGCCGATCGAGACCGCCTCACGCGACGAGCTGACCGCGCTGCAGCTCGAGCGCCTCAAGTGGTCGCTCCGGCATGCGTATGACCACTCGCCCGTCTATCGCCGAAAGTTCGACGACGCGGGCGTGCACCCGGACGACCTGAAGACGCTCGCCGACCTGTCGCGCTTCCCGTTTACGACGAAAGGCGACCTGCGCGACAGCTACCCGTTCGGGATGTTCGCGGTGCCGCAGGACCAGATCTCGCGCATCCACGCGTCATCGGGCACGACCGGCAAGCCGACAGTCGTCGGCTATACGGCCGGCGACATCGACACGTGGGCGAATCTGGTCGCGCGCTCGGTCCGCGCCGCCGGTGCGCGCCGCGGCGACAAGGTGCACATCAGCTACGGCTATGGCCTGTTCACCGGCGGGCTCGGCGCGCACTACGGCGCCGAACGCGCGGGGCTGACCGTGATCCCGTTCGGCGGCGGCCAGACCGAAAAGCAGGTGCAACTGATCCAGGATTTCCGGCCCGACATCATCATGGTCACGCCGAGCTACATGCTGTCGATCGCCGATGAAATCGAACGTCAGGGCCTCGACCCGGTGCAGAGTTCGCTGCGCATCGGCATCTTCGGTGCGGAGCCGTGGACCAACGACATGCGCGTCGCGATCGAACAGCGCATGGGCATCGATGCCGTCGACATCTACGGGCTGTCCGAAGTGATGGGCCCCGGCGTCGCGTCCGAATGCGTCGAGACCAAGGACGGCCCGACCATCTGGGAAGACCACTTCTATCCGGAAATCATCGATCCTGAAACCGGCGAAGTGCTGCCGGACGGCGAACTTGGCGAGCTCGTGTTCACGTCGCTGACGAAGGAAGCGCTCCCGATCGTCCGCTACCGCACCCGCGACCTCACGCGCCTGTTGCCGGGCACCGCCCGCACGATGCGCCGGATGGAAAAGATCACCGGCCGTTCGGACGACATGATGATCGTGCGCGGTGTCAATGTGTTCCCGACGCAAATCGAGGAGCAGTTGCTCAAGCAGCGTGCGCTCGCGCCGCACTATCAGATCGTGCTGACGAAGGAAGGCCCGCTCGACGTGCTGACGCTCAACGTCGAGCCTTGCCCCGAGACCGCGCCCGATACCGCGGCGATCCATGCGGCAAAACAGGCGCTCGCGTACGACATCAAGTCGCTGATCGGCGTGACGGCCGTGATCAACGTGCTGCCCGTCAACGGGATCGAGCGCTCGGTCGGCAAGGCGCGCCGCGTCGTCGACAAGCGCAAGGGCTGACGCCGGGCATCGCCCGCGCGAAGCCAGCCAATCCGCCGCACCCAATGAAAACAGCCCGATCGGCCAAAACCGGTCGGGCTGTTTCGTTTCGGGCATGGCCCCGTCGCATCACGTCAGTTACTGCACTTCGACCGCCTGCGCTGCGGCACGCGGGCGGCCAACACAGCCGCCGTGCATCACGAATTCGGGAACAGCAGCCACATCCGGCCGACCTGCTTCATCCGGCCGGCCTGGTCGCCCGCGTCGTCGCCGAGCCCCCAGAAATAGTCGGCCCGCACGCCGCCCTTGATCGCCGAACCCGTATCCTGCGCAAAGACGAGCCGGTTCATCGGCGTATTCGTCAGCGGACGCGTGGTCTGCAGGAACACGGGCGTACCGAGCGGAATCGACGACGGATCGACCGCGATCGAACGCTCCGGCGTCAGCGGCACGCCAAGCGCGCCGATCGGACCGTCCGCGCCGCCATGCGGCGCATCTTCCTTGGTCGGCATGTCGCGGAAGAACACGAACCGCGGATTCGTGTCGAGCAACGCGTCGACACGGGTCGGGTTCGCCTTCGCCCACGCCTTGATGCCCTGCATCGTCGCCTGGGCGGGCGTCAGCTCGCCGCGATCGAGCAGCCACTTGCCGATCGAACGGTACGGCTGGTTGTTGGTGCCGCCGAAGCCGACCCGCATCACCGAACCGTCGTCGAGCAGCACGCGCCCCGAGCCCTGCACCTGCAGGAAGAACGCCTCGATCGGGTCGTCGACCCACACGAGTTCGTTGCCGTTCAGGATGCCCGCGCGCTCGAGCTGCGCGCGTACCGGCAGCGCGGCGCCCGCGCGATAGCCGGAAGGCCAGCGATAGAGCGCGTACTGATACGGGCCGCGGCGCACGCGCGAACCATGCAGCAGCGGCTCGTAATAGCCGGTCACGAGCCCGTCGAGCGTCCCGTCGGTATTCGCGAGCTGGAACGGCGTGAAATACGTTTCGAAGAATGCGCGGGCGCTGCTGACGTCGAGCTCGTCGAGCCGGTCGGCAGCCGCGCAGGCGCGCGCCCAGGCCGGCTGGCGCGAGAGCCGCACGCAGTTCTGCCGCAACGCGGCTGTCGCACCGATCAGCGCATCGTCCTGCCAGCCCGGCACCTGCTGCCACGCGACCGGCGTGAGCCGCTTCGCGGCGATCTGCCCCGGCACGATCGCCGCGCCGGTCGGCGGCTTCAGCGACGACGTCCGCGTCGGTGCGCTGCCGCACGCGGCAAGCAGCGCCGCCGCAGCCGCCGCCGCCACCCACCCGGCCAACCGGGGCCCAAACCACATACAATGTCCGTTCTTGATGGAAACCGCCATGTCAGATTTTCTCGACCAATATCCGATGCTCATCTTCGCGCTCGAAGCCTTCGTAGCGCTCGCCCTGCTGATCTTCATCGTCGTGTGGACGTCGTCGGGCAGAAAGAAGCACGCCCGCAGCAACAACGACCGCCAGCCGCGCTGACGCGCTTCGCACGCTCAATGCAGCGTGCGCGGCATGTGCAGTGCGAACTCGTCGACCGGCGCCTCGAAACGCTCGCCGTCCTCCGCCACGCAGAAGTAGGCGCCCCGCATCGTGCCGACCGGCGTCGCGATCACGGCCCAGCTCGTGTATTCGAAGTGCTCGCCCGGCTGCAGCAGCGGCTGGTGCCCGACGACGCCGAGCCCCTTCACTTCCTGCACGTGGCTTTCGCTGTCCGTGATGATCCAGTGACGTGCGATCAGCTGCGCCGCGACCTGCCCCGTGTTGCGGATGGTCAGCGTGTACGCGAATGCATATTGACGGTGATCGGGGTCGGATTGTTCCGGCAAGTAGCTGGTTTTCACCGAAACGGTGAACTGATACTGACTCATGGTGTTTCCGCTGTAGGTAACCGCGCGCGCCGACTCGAGCGGCCGGGCCGCGGGCGCGCCGCATTGGTTCGGCATTCTATGCGCAATCGGGCCGCAACCGCACGGCCTGCCGCCGCGCACCGGGTCGCCGGACGGTAGAATGGCGGTTTTGCGCCGCACCGTCCCCGGTCCCTTGTCATGACTCAATTCCGCATCGCTCCCAGCATCCTGTCGGCCGATTTCGCACGGCTCGGCGAAGAAGTCCGCAACGTGGTCGCCGCCGGCGCCGACTGGATCCACTTCGACGTGATGGACAACCATTATGTGCCGAACCTGACGATCGGCCCGCTCGTCTGCGAGGCGATCCGCCCGCACGTGCAGGTGCCGATCGACGTGCACCTGATGGTGCGCCCGGTCGACCGGATCGTGCCCGATTTTGCGAAGGCCGGTGCGAACCTGATCAGCTTCCACCCGGAAGGCTCGGATCACATCGACCGCACGCTGTCGCTGATCCGCGACCACGGCTGCAAGGCCGGCCTCGTGTTCAACCCGGCCACGCCGCTGAACTATCTCGACCACGTGATGGATCGCCTCGACTTCGTGCTGCTGATGTCGGTCAACCCGGGCTTCGGCGGCCAGTCGTTCATTCCGGAGACGCTGAACAAGCTGCGCGAAGCACGTGCACGCATCGACGCGTACACCGAGCGCACGGGCCGCGAGATCCTGCTCGAAGTCGACGGCGGCGTGAAGACCGACAACATCGCGGAAATCGCGGCGGCCGGCGCCGACACGTTCGTCGCAGGTTCGGCGATCTTCGGCAAGCCCGACTATCGCAAGGTGATCGACGAGATGCGCGCCGCGCTCGCCACCGTCGAGCGGAGCTGACGCCGTGGCCGAATCGTCGTTCGCCGGCCACGCGCCGGCCGGGGCCGCCCCGATCCGCTTCGCCGCACCGCGCATCGACGCGGCGCTGATCGACCTCGACGGCACGATGGTCGACACGGCCGACGATTTCACGGCCGGACTGAACGGAATGCTCGCGCAGCTCGGCGTGCCGGCCACGTCGCGCGACGAGGTGATCGGCTACGTCGGCAAGGGCTCCGAGCACCTGATCCAGAGCGTGCTGAAGCCGCGCTTCCCGGCCGACGAAGCGCATATGCGCTTCGACGACGCGCTGGCGATCTACCAGACCGAGTACGCGAAGATCAACGGCCGCCACACGCGCCTCTATCCGGACGTGGCAGCCGGGCTCGACGCGCTGCGCGAGGCCGGCATCCGGCTCGCGTGCGTGACGAACAAGCCGCACCGCTTCGCGGTGGAACTGCTTGAGCAATACGGGCTGGCCGGCTGCTTCGGCGTCGTGCTGGGCGGCGACAGCGTCGCGCGCAAGAAGCCCGATCCGCTGCCGATGCTGACGGCCTGCGATGCGCTCGGCGTCGCACCGGACGCGGCGGTCGCGATCGGCGACTCGGAAAACGATGCGCTGGCAGGCCGCGCGGCCGGGATGGCGACGCTGACGGTGCCGTATGGCTACAACCACGGCAAAGCTATACAAACGATAAATTCGGATGGTATAGTCGATTCGTTGCTGGTCGCGGCTCGCGCCATTTCCGCGCACAATGCCGGCCGGCCAACCCTCTGATTATTTCTTCCATCTGCATGTTTCTGAATAAAAAACGGAGTCTGAGCAGCATCGACCGGGGAGCCTGGCCCTGGCGTCGCTGGTCGCGCTAACCTCTTCGATGAGGTACGCTGAAGCACGTCTTCAGCGCCGTTTTTTATCTCGCTGCGCATCCGCGCGCCGACCGTCGCACCACCTCGAGTTCCACCGCGCCCGAACGCTTGCGTTCAGGATCGGCCGCAGGCTCGCGACGTTCACGCCCGGAGTGCCGGCCGGCAACAGGCACTTCTCGATCGACCGCCCTTTCGCCGACGGCAACCCGCGCAGCGTCACGTGATCCCTGGCGCACGCGCCGCTCGTCCCGAACAGGACCGGAACATGACCGAACTCGAATTCCAATCGCTCGCGAACGAAGGCTACAACCGCATCCCGCTGATCGCGGAAGCCCTCGCCGATCTCGAAACGCCGCTGTCCCTCTACCTGAAGCTGGCCCAGCCCGAACGCGCGGGCGCCAATTCGTTCCTGCTCGAATCGGTTGTCGGCGGCGAACGCTTCGGCCGCTACTCGTTCATCGGCCTGCCTGCCCGTACGCTCGTGCGCACCCGCAACGGCGTGTCGGAAGTCGTGCGAGACGGCCAGGTCGTCGAGACGCACGACGGCGACCCGTTCCAGTTCATCGAATCGTTCCAGGGGCGCTTCAAGGTCGCGCAGCGCCCGGGCCTGCCGCGCTTCTGCGGCGGTCTCGCCGGCTACTTCGGCTACGACGCGGTGCGCTATATCGAGAAGAAGCTCGCGAACACCGCGCCGCGCGACGATCTCGGCCTGCCCGACATCCAGCTGCTGCTGACCGAGGAAGTCGCGGTCATCGACAACCTCGCCGGCAAGCTGTACCTGATCATCTACGCGGACCCGGGCCAGCCCGAAGCGTATGCGAAGGCGAAACACCGCCTGCGTGAGCTGAAGCAGCGCCTGCGCACGACCGTGCAGCCGCCCGTCACGTCGGCGAGCGTGCGCACCGAGACGTTCCGCGAGTTCAAGAAGGACGACTATCTGGCCGCCGTACGCCAGGCGAAGGAATACATCGCGGCCGGCGAACTGATGCAGATCCAGGTCGGCCAGCGGCTGACGAAGCCGTATCGCGACAATCCGCTGTCGCTGTATCGCGCGCTGCGTTCGCTGAACCCGTCGCCGTACATGTACTACTACAACTTCGGCGATTTCCACGTGGTCGGCGCGTCGCCGGAAATCCTGGTGCGCCAGGAAAAGCGCGGCGAAGACCAGATCGTGACGATCCGTCCGCTCGCCGGCACGCGCCCGCGCGGCAACACGCCCGAGCGCGATGCGGAGCTCGCGACCGAGCTGCTCAACGATCCGAAGGAAATCGCCGAGCACGTGATGCTGATCGACCTCGCGCGCAACGACGTCGGCCGCATCGCGGAAATCGGCTCGGTGCAGGTGACCGACAAGATGGTGATCGAGAAGTACTCGCACGTGCAGCACATCGTCAGCTCGGTCGAAGGCAAGCTGAAGCCCGGCATGACGAACTACGACGTGCTGCGCGCGACGTTCCCGGCCGGCACGCTGTCCGGCGCGCCGAAGGTGCGCGCGATGGAGCTGATCGACGAGCTCGAACCGGTCAAGCGCGGGCTGTACGGCGGCGCGGTCGGCTACCTGTCGTTCTCGGGCGAGATGGATCTCGCGATCGCGATCCGCACGGGCCTGATCCACAACGGCAACCTGTATGTGCAAGCGGCGGCCGGCGTCGTCGCGGATTCGGTGCCCGAATCCGAATGGCAAGAGACCGAGAACAAGGCGCGTGCGGTGCTGCGTGCGGCCGAACAGGTCCAGGACGGCCTCGATAGCGACTTCTGACCGGAGACTGACCATGCTGCTCATGATCGACAACTACGACTCGTTTACCTACAACCTGGTCCAGTACTTCGGCGAACTCGGCGAGGACGTGCGTACCTACCGCAACGACGAAATCACGCTCGACGAGATCGCGCGCCTGAATCCCGACGCGATCTGCCTGTCGCCGGGCCCGAGCAATCCGCAACACGCAGGCATTACGCTCGACGTGCTGCGTGAGTTTTCGGGCAAGAAGCCGATCCTCGGCGTCTGCCTCGGCCATCAGGCGATCGGCGAAGCGTTCGGCGGCCGCGTCGTGCGCGCGACGACCATCATGCACGGCAAGGTGAGCCGGATCGAAACCGACTGCCTCGGCGTGTTCGCCGACCTGCCGAAGCATTTCGACGTCACGCGCTACCACTCGCTCGCGATCGAGCGCGAATCGCTGCCCGACTGCCTCGAGGTGTCCGCCTGGACCGACGACGGCGAAATCATGGGCGTGCGCCACAAGACGCTGCCGATCGAGGGCGTGCAGTTCCACCCGGAATCGATCCTGTCCGAGCACGGCCATGCGCTGCTCGAGAATTTCCTGAAGCTGGCCCGCGCCGCGGCCGCGCAAGCCGCCTGACGGGAGCCTCACGATGACGATTACCCCGCAGGAAGCGCTGCAGCGCACGATCGAACACCGCGAGATCTTCCACGACGAAATGCTGCACCTGATGCGGCTCATCATGCGCGGCGACCTGTCGCCCGTGATGGCGGCCGCGATCATCACCGGGCTGCGCGTGAAAAAGGAGACGATCGGCGAGATCGCCGCCGCCGCGACCGTGATGCGCGAATTCGCGCACCACGTCGAGGTGCAGGACAACTCGAACTTCGTCGATATCGTCGGCACCGGCGGCGACGGCTCGCACACGTTCAACATCTCGACCGCGTCCATGTTCGTCACGGCCGCGGCCGGCGCGAAGGTCGCGAAACACGGCAATCGCGGCGTGTCGAGCAAATCCGGCAGCGCCGACGTGCTCGAGGCGCTCGGCGTGAACATCGACCTGCAGTCAGAGCAGGTCGCGGCGTCGATCGCCGAAACCGGCATGGGCTTCATGTTCGCGCCGAACCATCACCCGGCGATGAAGAACATCGCGGCCGTGCGCCGCGAGCTCGGCGTGCGCACGATCTTCAACATCCTCGGCCCGCTGACCAATCCGGCCGGCGCGCCGAACCAGCTGATGGGCGTGTTCCACCCCGACCTCGTCGGCATCCAGGTGCGCGTGATGCAGCGCCTCGGCGCTCAGCACGTGCTCGTCGTGTACGGCAAGGACGGCATGGACGAGGTGTCGCTCGGCGCCGCGACGCTCGTCGGCGAGTTGCGCGACGGCAAGGTGCACGAATACGAGATCCATCCGGAAGACTTCGGCCTGCAGATGGTGTCGAACCGCACGCTGAAGGTCGAAAATGCCGACGAATCGCGCACGATGCTGCTCGGCGCGCTGGACAACCAGCCGGGCGTCGCACGCGAAATCGTCACGCTGAACGCGGGCACCGCGCTCTATGCGGCGAACGTCGCCGAGTCGATCGCGGACGGCATCCAGCTCGCCCGCGAAGCGATCGCGAGCGGCAAGGCGCGCGCGAAGGTCGACGAACTCGTGCGCTTCACGCAGCAATTCAAGCGCTGACTCCCCTTACGAATCAAGCAGGAACCCACATGAGCGACATTCTCGACCGAATCATCGCCGTCAAGCGCGAAGAAGTCGCGGCGGCCATGCGCAGCACGCCGCTCGAGGCACTGAAGCTGGACGCATCGGCGCGCGACCTGCGCGACTTCGTCGGCGCGCTGCGTGCGAAGCACGCGGCCGGCGACGCCGCCGTGATCGCCGAAATCAAGAAGGCCAGCCCGTCGAAGGGCGTGCTGCGCGAGCATTTCGTGCCGGCCGACATCGCGCGCTCGTATGCGGCGCACGGCGCCGCGTGCCTGTCGGTGCTGACCGACGAACAGTTCTTCCAGGGCAGCGTCCGCTACCTCGAAGAGGCGCGCGCGGCCTGCACGCTGCCGGTGCTGCGCAAGGACTTCATCGTCGACGCGTACCAGATCCTCGAAGCACGCGCGATGGGCGCCGACGCGATCCTGCTGATCGCCGCCGCGCTCGACACGCCGCTGATGCAGGATCTCGAGGCCTACGCGCACTCGCTCGGCCTCGCGGTGCTGGTCGAAGTGCACGACCGCAACGAGATGGAACGGGCGCTAACGCTGAAGACGCCGCTGCTCGGCATCAACAACCGCAACCTGCGCACGTTCGAGACGTCGATCCAGACCACGCTCGACATGCTCGACATGATTCCGGCGGACCGCATCGTCGTGACCGAATCGGGCATCCTGTCGCGCACCGACGTCGACACGATGCGTGCGGCGAACGTGAACGCGTTCCTCGTCGGCGAAGCGTTCATGCGCGCCGAGCAGCCGGGCGAGGAACTCGCGCGGATGTTCTTCTGATGGCGATCGAAAAGGAAATCAAGCTCACGCTGCCGGCCGGCCAGGCCGACGCCGCGCGACACTTCTTCGAGACGCTGACCGGCGAACCCGGTCACGACATCACGCTCGCGAACGTCTATTACGACACGCCCGATCTGGCGCTGGCACGCTCGAAGAGCGCAGTGCGCGTGCGGCGCGCGCCGCACGGCTGGCTGCAGACGTTCAAGACGGTCGGCAGCGCGGAAGGCGGCCTGCATCGCCGCCATGAATGGGAACTGCCGGTCGCCGGCGACGCGCTCGAAATCGACGCGCTCGTCGCGGCCTGCGACGTGCCGGAAGCCGCCGCCGCGCTGAAAGATGCGGCCGGCGCGCTATCTGCGCTGTTCCGCACGGATTTTTCGCGTACGCTGTGGCGCATCGCAATCGGCGGCGCAACCGTCGAAGCCGCGGTGGACCTCGGCGAGATCGTCGTCCAGGCGGAACACGAAACGCGCCGCGAACCGATCAGCGAAATCGAACTCGAACTGATCGACGGCCCGGAAACGGCGCTCGCGACGCTCGCCGCCGAACTGCAGCAAGCGCTGCCGGGCCTCGTTCCCGAAAACATCAGCAAGGCGCAGCGCGGCTATCGGCTGCGCGCGCAATAAACACGCATCACGCATGGCAACCCGCAAGACTTCCCGCGCGCCGCAACAGGCGTCGCTGTTCGATGATCCCGTGCCGGAAACGGCACCGGCCGATACACCGTCCCCGGCCCCCGAAGCGCCCGCGGCCGGACGCAAACCCGCGAAGAAAGCGGCTGAACCGGCGGCTCCAGCCGCCGCAGTACCGCCGCGGCCCGCTGCCGCCGACGTGCCGCATCTCGCCGCGCAATTCGACGCGCTGCCGACCGTCTGGCGCGACGTGCTGAAACCGTTCACCGACAGCGACGCGTACGCGCCGCTGTGCCGCTTCGTTGACGACGAGCGCGCAGCCGGCAAGACGGTCTACCCGACCGACGTGTTCCGTGCGCTGCGCCTGACGAGCCCCGACGACGTCAAGATCGTGATTCTCGGCCAGGATCCGTACCACGGCGACGATCGCGGCACGCCGCAGGCGCACGGGCTTGCGTTCTCGGTGCCGCCGGCCGTTCGCACGCCGCCGTCGCTGCGCAACATCTTCAAGGAAATCGCCGCGAACTTCGGTCACGACACGCCGCGTCACGGCTGTCTCGACACGTGGGCGCGCCAGGGCGTGCTGCTGCTCAACACCGTGCTGACGGTCGAGCGCGGCGCGGCCGCGAGCCACGCGAAGCGCGGCTGGGAGCAATGCACGGACACGCTGATCCGCGAACTCGCCGGCCGCCATCGCGGGCTCGTGTTCATGCTGTGGGGCGCACACGCGCAGGCGAAGCGCGCGCTGTTCGACGCGAACGCGCATTGCGTGCTCGAGGCGCCGCATCCGTCGCCGCTGTCCGCGCATCGCGGCTTCCTCGGCTGCCGCCATTTCGCGCTCGCGAACGATTATCTGGTCGATGCAGGCCGCGAACCGATCGACTGGCGCCTACCGGACGTAGCCGAAACGCTCGCGTAACGCGCCGCGCCGGTTCCTTCCCCGGATCCGGACGACATGCAAAAAACGCCGCGCCCCTTTCGGGGGCGCGGCGTTTTTTTATCGGGCGATGCTGCAGGTGCGTCGCACCCGCATCGACCTTACGCGGCGGCGATCGCTTCGCGTGCGCTGGCCAGCGCGGCGCTTTGCGCATCCGGGCCGAGATTCAGGCCTTCCGCGAAGATGAAGCTCACGTCGGTCATGCCGACGAAGCCGAGGAACGTGCGCAGATACGGCGTCTGGCTGTCGTTCGGCGTGCCGGCGTACTTGCCGCCGCGGGCCGTCACGACGTGAACCTTCTTGCCCTTGATCAGGCCTTCCGGACCGTTCTCGGTGTAGCGGAACGTGACGCCGGCACGGGCGATCCAGTCGAAGTACGTCTTCAGTTGCGACGAGATGCCGAAGTTGTACATCGGCGCGCCGATCACGATGATGTCGGCGGCTTGCAGCTCGGCGATCAGTGCGTCGCTCTTCGCGACGATCGCATTCTGCTCCGCGGTGCGGTTGTCGGCCGGCGTGAAGAACGCGCCGAGCACCGATTCGTCGAGGTGCGGCAGCGCATCGGCCAGCAAGTCGCGAACCACGACGTTCGCGCCGGGATTCGATTGTTGCAGCTTTGCCGTCAGTTCGTTAGCCAGCAGCGTGGATTGCGCACCTTGCGAACGTGCAGCGGAATTGATTTGCAGAATGGTCGTCATGTCAGGCTCCAGTAGGGTTGCGCTTCGGTAGCGCGAGTGACCCCATTGTGCGTGGCCGCATGACCGCGAAAAAGCGGGTTCAGGGCGACGGATTGTTGCAGCAGCAGAACAATACTCGATCGCGCCCCGATACCCGCTTCCTTACGTTCACCCCTTCAGCCAGGCTTCCCGGGCCCTCGCGACCGCCGCCGGCTTCGCGGCCGCCGTCAGCCGGTAGCGCGTGACTTCCGGGCCGTCGAGCTTGAGTTTCGCGGTGCGCAGCTCGTCGCGGCGGAACGCGTGAACCTCGACCTTGTCGCCCGGCCGGTAGCGCGCGAGCAGCGCATCGAGGTTCGTGCCCGTCACGCGCAGCCCGTCGACCGCGATCAGCGTGTCGCCGGCCGACAGCCCCGCGCGATGCGCGGCGCCGCCTTCGTAGACCGCCGCGAACGTGCAGTCCGCGCCGCCGCGCAGGCGCGCGCCGATCGTCGGCTTCGCGGCCGCGCCGAGTGCGACATCGGGTGCGAGCGTCACCCCGAACGGCGCGAGCAACTCGGCGAGCGGCAGGTCGCGCGTGCCGTGCACGGCGTCGGTGAACAGGCGGCCGAGCGCGACGCCCGTCGCCTCTTCGATCAGCGCGTCGACTTCGTTCTCCTCGACGCCGGCCGGCTTGCCGCGGTAGAAATCGCGGCCGTAGCGTTGCCACAGCAGGCGCATCACGTCGTCGAGCGACTTCCGGTTGCGCGTCTGCGCGCGGATCGCGAGATCGAACGCGAGCGCGACGAGCGAACCCTTCGTGTAATAGCTGACGATCGCGTTGGTCGCGTTCTCGTCCTGACGGTAGTACTTGATCCACGCGTCGAACGAGCTTTCCGCGACGCTCTGCTTGAGCCGGCCCGTACCGCGCAGCACGCCGCCGACCGTGCGGCCCAGCGCCGTGAAATATTCGTCCTGCGACATCAGCCCGCTGCGCACCAGCATCAGGTCGTCGTAATACGACGTGAAACCTTCGAACAGCCACAGCAGCGACGTGTAGTTCTCGCGCGTCAGGTCGTACGGCACGAACGCCGCCGGCTTGATGCGCTTCACGTTCCATGTGTGGAAGTACTCGTGGCTGCAGAGACCGAGATAGGTGCGATAGCCTTCCGTCGTTTCCGTCCGCCCCTTCACCGGCAGGTCGGTGCGGTTGCAGATCAGCGCAGTCGACGCGCGATGCTCGAGACCGCCGTAGCCGTCGCTGACCGCGAGCGTCATGAACACGTAGCGGTCCATCGGCGCCTTCTTCGACTTCGGCTCGAACAGCGCGATCTGCGCTTCGCATACGCGCTTCAGGTCGGTACGCAGCCGCTCCATGTCGAGCTGCGTCACGCGCCCCGCGACCACGATGTCATGCGGCACGCCGTGCGCGTCGAACGTCGCGAGCGCGAATTCGCCGATCGTCACCGGATGATCGGACAGCTCGTCGTAGTTGGCCGCGCGATACGCGCCGAAACCGTAGCGCTTCGTACCGCGCGCCTCGGGCAGCGCGGTGCCGACGCGCCACGTGCGAAACGCCGCGCCGGCCGGTTTAGCGATGTCGACTTCGCACGGCGCATCCTCGCGCCCGGCGACGCTCAGGAACACGGCCGTCGCGTTGAAGAAGCCGCCCGACTCATCGAGATACGCGGAGCGCACCGACAGGTCCCACGCGTACACGTCGTAGCGCAGCGTCAGCGCGCCGGTCACGGGCGCGGCCTGCCACGTGTGCTTGTCGGTCTTCGCGACGCGCACCTTGCGGCCCGCGTCGTTGAACGCACCGAGCGTCACGATGTTGCGCGCGAACTCGCGCACGAGGTAGCTGCCCGGAATCCACACCGGCAGCGAGAAGCGCTGGCCTTCGGGATCGGGATCGGTAACCGTCACCGACACTTCGAACAGGTGCGCGGCAAGATCTTTCGGGGCAATCGAATAGCGAATCGGCTGGGTCATCGTGGCAATCGGTCGGTCGAATACGGCGGCGAAAACGAAGAGAGGCGCCGGCAGATCATGCGGGCGCCCCTCGCTGGCCGGGCCATGCGGCCCGGCGTATCGGTCGGTTACTTGCTCGAGGCGAGCGCCTGGTTGAGCTGGTCGGCCGAGACCGCGCCCGGCAGGCGGCGGCCGTCCGGCAGGAAGATCGTCGGCGTGCCCGTGACGTTCATCCCGCGGCCGAGCGCGAGGTTCTTGTCGAGCGCGCTGGTATCGCAGGTGCCGGCACCGGACGGCGCGCGGTGGTCGAGCATCCAGCCCTCCCACGTCTTCGCACGGTCGGTCGCGCACCAGATCGCCTTCGACTTCACGGTCGAATCCGGCGACAGCACCGGGTACAGGAACGTGTAGACGGTGACGTTGTCGATCGACTGCAGCGTCGTCTCGAGCTTCTTGCAGTACGGGCAGTTCGGATCGGAGAACACCGCGATCTTGCGTGCGCCGTTGCCCTTGACGACCTTGATCGCATTCGCGAACGGCAGGCTCGCGAAGTCGATCTTGTTGATTTCGGACAGGCGTGCGTCGGTCAGGTTCTTGTGCGTCTTGGTGTCGACGAGATCGCCGAGCAGCACGTAATCGCCTGCCGCGTCGCTATAGATGATCTGCGAGCCCAGGTTCACTTCGTAGAGGCCCGCGACCGGCGACTTCGATACGCTCTTGATCGGCGCGTCGTTGCCGAGACGGGCTTGCAGCGTGGCTTTCAGCTTGTCGGTGGTCTGGTCGGCCTGGGCGGTGCAGCCAAGCGTCGCCATCGTGACGGCCAGCGCCAGCGACGCGATGCGGATCGTTTTTTTCATCGAAATCTTCCTTCAGCTCAATCGGTGTCCACGGCACAGTGTACGCCGTAACGGAACCGACTCCGACCGGCGAAGCGGCAGAAGGTTCGATCAGCCGAGCGCGGCCGACACGAGCCAGCGCTTCACGAACGGCTGCGCGCCGACGAAGGCCATGCCCGCATTGCGCACCGCCTTCGCGAGCGAGCCCGGCACCGCGAACAGCCGCTGCAGGCCGTCGGTCGCGACCATCAGCGCGCGGATGTCCTCGCGGCGCGAACGCTCGTAGCGGCGCAGCAGCACCGTATCGCCGAGGTTGCGGAAGCTTTCCTTGCCCGCGATCGCGTCGGCGAGCGCCGCAACGTCGCGCAGCCCGAGGTTCATCCCCTGCCCCGCGAGCGGGTGGATCAGATGCGCGGCATCGCCGACCAGCGCGACGCGCGGCGCGATCAGCTTGTCGACCGTCTGCAGCGCCAGCGGGAAGCCGGCGGCCGGCGTCACGCATTCGAGCGTGCCGACCTGGCCGTGCGACACGCGCTCGACCTCGGCCGCGAGCTGCGCCGGATCGAGTGCGAGCAATTCATCGGCATGCGCAGTGTGCGCGGACCACACGAGCGACACGTGGCCGTCCGGCAGCGGCAGCAGCGCGACGATCTCGCCTTCGTGGAACCACTGGCAGGCCGTCTCGCGGTGCGGCAGCGACGCCTTGAAGTTCGCGACGACGCCCGTCTGCCGGTAATCGCGCCGTTCGACCTTGGCCCCCATTTGGGAACGTACCCACGAATGCGCGCCGTCGGCGCCGACGATCAGGTCGGCTTCGAGCACCTGCCCCGACGACAACGTGAGGACGGCCGCATCGTCGCGCACGTCGAAGCCCTGGGCGCGCGCCTCGAACCATGTGAGATTCGGCTGGAACCGCAGCGCGGCATCGAGCGACGCCTCGACCAGCGACGATTCGGCGATCCATGCAAGTTGCGGCACGGAGGCCTGGTAAGCGGAGAAATGCAGTTCCGCGTGCGCATCGCCGTACACGCGCATGTCGTAGACGGGGGCAAGCCGGCTGTGATCGAGCGCCTGCCAGACCCGCAGCCGCTCGAGCAGCGCCTGCGAACTGGAGGACAGCGCGTAGACGCGCGTGTCGAACGCGAGATCGGCGGGGCGCGGCGTGGCCGGCTGGGCGAGCAAGGCAGTCTTGTAGCCGGACTGGGTCAGCGCGAGCGCGGCCGTCTTGCCGACGAGCCCGCCGCCGACCACGGCGACGTCGAAGGTGTGGTGGGCAGTCATGGCGGGCATTATAGCCGCGGGGCCAAACCCTTACGCGGCCGGACTTTGCGGGAAATCAGCAGAATCGCAGGCGGCCGATGCGGCGCGGCGGCCCGCCGCATCGGCCGTTCGGCGCAACCCCGGAATCCGGGGCGCCGGCACGGTACAATAGCGTCTTTGACCGTCGGCCCGCCGCGCTCCCCGCGCCGGCCGCCCTTTTTTCCCGCGCCGCCGTGCCCTGTCCGGCCGCGCCGCCTTACCCGTCCGAAGGATTCCATGAGTCTCAAATGCGGCATCGTCGGCTTGCCCAACGTCGGCAAGTCCACCCTGTTCAATGCGCTGACCAAGGCCGGCATCGCCGCCGAGAACTACCCGTTCTGCACGATCGAGCCGAACGTCGGCGTCGTCGAAGTGCCCGATACGCGCCTGAAGGCGCTCTCGGAGATCGTCAAGCCGGAGCGTGTCGTGCCGGCCGTCGTCGAGTTCGTCGACATCGCGGGCCTCGTCGCAGGCGCGAGCAAGGGTGAAGGCCTCGGCAACCAGTTCCTCGCGAACATCCGCGAAACCGACGCGATCACGCACGTCGTACGCTGCTTCGAAGACGAGAACGTCATTCACGTCGCCGGCAAGGTCAGCCCGATCGACGACATCGAAGTGATCAACACCGAACTCGCGCTGGCCGACCTCGGCACCGTCGAGAAGTCGCTCACGCGCTATTCGAAGGCTGCCAAGTCGGGCAACGACAAGGAAGCGGCGAAGCTCGTCGCGGTGCTCGAGAAAGTGCGCGCGCAGCTCGACCAGGGCAAGGCCGTGCGCGGCCTCGCGCTGTCGGACGACGAACAGGTGCTGCTCAAGCCGTTCTGCCTGATCACCGCGAAGCCCACGATGTACGTCGCCAACGTGAAGGACGACGGCTTCGAGAACAACCCGCACCTCGATGCGGTGCGCAAGTACGCGGAAAGCGAAAATGCGCCGGTGGTCGCCGTGTGCGCGGCGATCGAAGCGGAAATCGCCGATCTCGACGACGCGGACAAGGAAGCGTTCCTCGCCGACATGGGCATGGAAGAGCCGGGCCTCGACCGCGTGATCCGCGCGGGCTTCAAGCTGCTCGGCCTGCAGACGTATTTCACCGCGGGCGTGAAGGAAGTGCGCGCGTGGACGATCCATATCGGCGACACGGCGCCGCAGGCGGCCGGCGTGATCCACACCGACTTCGAGCGCGGCTTCATCCGCGCGCAGACGATCGCGTTCGACGACTACGTCACGTACAAGGGCGAGCAAGGCGCGAAGGAAGCCGGCAAGATGCGCGCCGAAGGGAAGGAATATGTCGTGCACGACGGCGACGTGATGAACTTCCTGTTCAACGTGTAGGTTGCTTCGATACGCATTCAAAAAGCCCGCACTCGCGGGCTTTTTTATGGTTCATCGAGGATTACCGGGGAACGCGGCGCGGATCTTGAGGAAGAAATATTCCTCGTCGCGGTACCCGTAGGCCCTGCGTTTGATGACCTTGATGGTGTTGTTGATGCCTTCGACGACGCTGGTATTGAGCGGATGGCGGCAGCGGGCGAGGATTCCGTGCCAGTAACCCTGCAGACGCTGCGCAAACAGTTGCAGCGCGGCAATCCCGCTTTGCCGGGCTTGCTCGATCCATTGCTCCCAGGCTTTTTGCGCCCAAGCTGGCTTCTGGTAGAACCAGAGCCGCTTGAGTTCGTCCCGTAGCACGTAGACGCACAGCAACGGCTGATTGGCGGCCAGCAGTTCCTTCAGATGCACGGCCTGTTCCTGCTTCAGGTTGCGGCGGTTGCGCAGCAGCAGCCAACGACTGGACTTCAGAACCTTCCGGGCCGGCCGGTCATGGCGTAGCTGATTGGCCTGATCCACCCGTACCCGATCGATCACCTCGCGCCCATACTTGGCGACGACGTGGAACAGGTCGTAGACCACCTCGGCCTGCGGACACTGCGCCTTGATCTCCAGCTCGTAAGCCGTGGTCATGTCGATCGCGACCGCTTCGATACGCTCGGTGACGCCCGCGGGAAGTTGTTCGAAGAAGGTCCTGGCCGTCTCGCGAGAGCGCCCCTGTCCGATCCAGAGCACTTGCCGGCCGATCGGATCGACCACCACCGTGGCGTAGCGATGGCCTTTATGTAGCGCGAACTCGTCCATCGCCAGATAGCGGATCGTCGACCAGTCCGGCTCGGCTACGCGTGCGCGCAAGCGCATCTTGTCGATCGATTTGACCGTATGCCAGCCCAAGTCGTAGAAGGCCGCTACCGCTTGCACGCTGGCCGCTTGCAGCAGCTTCTCGCAGGCCTTGGCGAATCGCTCCGTCACCCGCTGGTAGCGGCCCAGCCAGTCCAGCTTCTCCAGCCTCGGCCCGCCGCAGCGTTCGCACCAGACTCGGCGACGAGGCACATGCAGCACCACCCGATACTCGAACAGCGGCAGATCGCGCACGCGTCGCACCGTCGTTTCATGAATCTGCTGGCAACGCGCTCCGCATTGCTCGCAGTACATGACCTTGCTGACCGGCTTCAAGTACAGCGACAGCGTGCGGCTATCGCCCTGCGGCCACTCCACCCGCTCCAGCCGATAGCCTGTCCAGCAACCCAGTGCCTGAAGTGCCTTGCGATCGAGCAATTCTGCCTCCTGACCTCCATAAAGTCAGGCGTCAGGTTACGCAATCGCTCTCCAAGGCTCCACGGTTTCCTGCGATGAACCTTTTTTATTCCGGCGACCGCATCGCGTCACTGCACCTGGCAATCCAGCATGTGCCCGGCGCGGTTGCGTGGATGGTAACTCGACCAGACGAATTGACTGAAGTAGCTCTCTGCCACTTCGGTCCAGGTCCTGAGCCCACCGTCTTCCTGCAGCACGTGTCTCGCGTTGACCAGCAACCACGACATCACGGCCTGGCTGTCGCGACACTTCGTACACTCTCCTGAAGTACAACAGCGCGCCAGCGTCTGGAAGTCCGCGCGATACGCGTTGAATTTCGGCAACGCGGGCCATCCCGAAGCGAACCGCGCCTCGTTCTCCGGATGATCTTCGCTGACACTCGGGCAACTCGCATGACCGAATGTTCCCCAGTGGGTCTCGCCACGCATGAGTGCGGCCAGATAGTACGGATGGCTCACCACGGTTTCCGGGTATTTCGCCTGCAATTCGAGCAATACATTCAGGAGTTGTTCCTCACCTTGCCGGCGAAGGGGTCCTGCAACATCGTAGGCACTGTAGTAATTGAACAGCAGCCGATTTCCGTTATCCCGAATCCTGCGTACCGTTTCTTCGATATAGGCAATGCCGTCGATCGAGACGGCATAGACGAAACCAGCCCGCTCGTCGTCGCGATAATTCGCAAGTACCTTGTCGAACAGACCTGTGAAACGCTTTCCGTTCGGGCCAATCGCGCGCAACTCGTCATCGAGCGGCCCGCCGCCGAATACGGAGATCGCGATGGTGATATCTTCGAAACCCTCGAAAGGAATTCGACGGAGACCGTTCGTCGAAACGGACACCTTCGGCATGTGCTTCCGGAATATCCTGATCCGATCGAGAAACAGTGCAGGCTCGCCACCTATCAGCAATGGCGCATTGATTCCGCGTGCGGCCTCGTCCTGCACACGAGCCTCCAGCCGCGACGAATCGTTCAACTCATCCGATGCGACGTCGAACGCGTTCTCAAAGAACCAGCACCCTTTGCAGCGCAGATTGCATTGATTCGTGAGGTGGTAAAGCGACGCGCGTGTCTCCTTCGCCTCATTTCGCACTGCCTTGAAACGCGCTTTCATATCGATTGAATCGTCCATCCAGGTCTCCTGATACGAGGACGCGAGCACGCCCGAGCGTCAACCCTGCAATCCTCTGGTGAGTTCCGGCCACAGCGACGAATGCGTGCGGCGGAACATGCCGACGTGACCGATTGCCCGGCCATCACAGTTTTCCGGGCTGATGAAATGGACGTGGCGGCTGGCGTTCGGCAACCACCGCAGCCAGTCCTCGATATTGGCCAGCGTCGCAAGGGGGTCATCGGTCGCTGCGACTACCGTGACAGGAGCAGAGAATTCGTTGTAGTAGTGATGCGCAACGCCGACCCCGAACTCGTTCGCCATGTATCCGGGGCTTCGGCACCACCGAGCCCACTGAAGCCCGACGCGCGCAGGCAGATCCTCGCCCCAGCCGAGCACCCTGGCGGGGACATAGCCAAGCAGGCGAGCGGTCACCGGAACGTAGAGATCAGCCAGCAACAGCGCGGCAATGCGCGTCGCCCCCCGGATGTTGCCGACGTATCCAGATGAAGCTGATATTGCGCATAGCGAACGGATCGATGCGTGGTTCGGCATCAGGCCGACCAGTTGCGCCCCCGCGCTGTGCCCAATCAGATGGGCATCACGTGCATCGGTTGCGCCAAGGAGCCAATCGAGCGCGGCAGGCATGTCGAGCTGCCCCCAATCCTGTTTGCGGACGCGTGATCGACGGACGTGGCAGCCGTTCAGCGACGCACCCATCCCCCGATAGTCGAATACGAATGTCGGATAACCACCATTGCGTAGCCACTCCGCAAATGCGAAATAGAAGGACTGACGCAATCCGGTAGCAGGACAGACGAGTACGGGAGAGCGGGAACCGGCCTCCGCCGGAAAATAGGTTCCTCGAAGCGCGTACCCGTCAACGGCGTGAAACTCGACACGTACACGGGCAGTCGGTTGTCCGGTCATTGCCCGGACCTCAATGCGCCGGGGCAGGGACGTGCGTCATGTGCGATGACGCACAACTTGGCTCGCTTCGAAACTTGAGCACACAACAAAGCCCACCAAATCGATTGCTCCATCGATTCACTCCGGCTGTCGAAGTGGTCAATGTATGCAGGGGCCGTCGACAATGAAATCAGACGAGTTCGATTCTTCGCCCTTAAATTTCGACCCTATCTCGCCGTCCTCCCCCCGCAACGACATCCGCACCGCAAAAAGACAAATGGCCCGACCGGCAAACGCCGATCGGGCCATTTTTCATGACCGGGGCTCCCCGCCCCGCTGTCACGTTACTGCATCACGTTGCCGACACCCGCCGCCCCGCGTTCGCCTGCGCATCGCGACCGCGCTTGTTCAGCCACGACGCGAACAGCACGATCAACGCCAGCACGGCCGTCGCACCGACCTCCATCCGGTGATCCTCGCTGACGAACATCACGGTCAGCGTGCCGCAGATGAACAGGATCACGAGCCACGTGAGCCACGGGAACAGCCACATCCGCAGCGTCAGGTCGGCGCCGGTCGATTCGAGCGTCTTGCGCATCCGCAGTTGCGAGATCGCGATCACCAGATACACGAGCAGTGCGATCGCGCCCGACGTTGCGAGCAGGAAGCCGAACACCTGTTCCGGCATCAGGTAGTTCGCGATCACGGTCACGAAGCCGAATGCGGTCGACGCGAGCACGGCCGCACGCGGCGTGCCGGTCGAATCGGTGCGATGCAGGAATGCCGGCGCATCCTTGCGCTTCGACAGCGAGAACAGCATCCGCGACGCCGTGTACAGCGCCGAATTCAGGCAGCTCGCGACCGACACGAGCACGATCACGTCGATGATCGCCTTCGCGTTCGGGATGCCGATCAGTTCCATCGCACGCTGATACGAGCCGTGCTTCGGCAGCAGCGGATCGTTCCACGGCACGATGGCCGCGACGATCAGGATCGAGCCGAGATAGAACAGCGTGATACGCCAGATGACCGAATTCGTCGCGCGCACGATCTGGCGCTGCGGGTTATCCGATTCGGCGGCCGCGATCGTTACGATCTCGGTGCCGAGGAACGAAAACATCGTCGTCAGCATCGCCGCCAGCACCGCGCCGGCGCCATTCGGCATGAAGCCCTGATGCGCGAACAGGTTCGACACCCCCGATACGGCGGGCGCCGGGATGATTCCAACGATCGCCGCCCCGCCGATACACAGGAACACGACAATCGCGACGACCTTGATCAGCGCGAACCAGAATTCGAATTCGCCGTAGTTCTTGACCGAGAAAAGGTTGGTGATGGTGAGCAGCAGCGTGATGCCGAGCGCGAAGATCCAGGTCGCGATGCCCGGGAACCACGCATTGAGGATGGTCGCGGCGGCCGTCGCCTCGATCGGGATCACGAGCACCCAGAACCACCAGTACAGCCAGCCGATCGTGAAGCCGGCCCAATGGCCGATCGCGCGATCGGCATAGGTCGAGAACGACCCGCTGTCAGGATGCGCGACGGCCATTTCGCCGAGCATGCGCATCACCAGCACGACCAGCACGCCCGCGATCGCATACGCGAGTATCGATGCCGGCCCGGCTTCCGCGATCGCGTGGCCGGAGCCGACGAACAAGCCCGCGCCGATGACGCCGGCAATCGACATCATCGTCACGTGACGCTGCTTCAGGCCCGTGCCGAGGCCTGTGTTGCTTCCACTCATCTGTCTCTCTCCAAAAAACGGTTCCGGTACGACCGGGTGTCGCGTGAAGGCGGCGCGGGGAGTTGTCGTTCTTGAATCCGGCTGCGACCGCGCGTGCGTCGCACGCGGGCATGAGGCCGGATGGGGCCGTTCGGATCGGTGTGCCCGCGCAGTCTGCGAAGCTGCGGGTGCGATGCAGCGCACCGGGCGCCGGCGCATCGCGTACGCCCTTTCCGTCGGCTGTCGTCAGCCGCCTTCGAAGCGAAGGAGTGTAAGCATCAAACGGTTCTTCACTAAGAACCAATTGAAGAATTTCGATGGAACCACTTGTTGCATCGATGCGAAACGATGCAACGCTTGCTGCGGTTCGGCGACGGCTCGCGCGCCGGTGCGCTCGTCACGGGCATGCCGGCCGCATTGCGCGCAGGGCACTCAGTTCGCGTCGCGTGCGGCTTCGTCCCGCCACTTCGCAGGTACGATCGCGTGCCATTCTCGCAGAAGCAGGCTTTTCACGGCGTCGGGATGCGCGGCCGACAGGCGCACCAGTACGATCGGCCAGCCGGCATAGTGATCGGTCACGTAATACACGCCGGGTTCCGATTCGATCAGCCATGCGCGTTCGTCGGGACCGACACCCTTCACGACGAGCGTGTCGCCGTCCTCGCGCAGCCGCGCGAGCATCTTGCCCTTCACCTTGAGCGCGGGCGTGCCGTACGACGTGCCCTCCTCGACACCGCGCCACGCGAGCGCGATCTGCCGGACTTCGTCGAATGTCACGATGCCTCCCCGACCGTTCGCCGATGGTTGACGGTCCGGCCACCCTACCGGAAATCGCACGATGCGCCCAGTCGGGTGCGCCTATCCGCCGGTTGCGCGCGCGGCCGCCGGCGCCCGTCCGGTGGTCGCGACAATCGCAAACGCGATCGCATTCGCAACGGCGCTCGCGAGGATCGGCACCAGATAGCCGCCGCCTGCGTCATAGATGAAGCCGGCGGCCGCCGGCCCGATCAGCGTGCCGAACGCGACGCTCGTGTACAGGATGCCGATGATCGCGCTCACATTGCGCCCGCCGAAGTAGTCCATCACGACGGCCGGCAGCACGGCGACCCAGCCACCGTAGAACACGCCGAACACGAGCGCGAACGCGGCCAGCGTCGCGACGGTGCCGGCGCCCGCCCACGCGACGAGCGCCACGGCCATGCCGGCGAACATCGCGAGCAGCGACGCGCGGCGGCCGAAGCGGTCGGCGAGCCCCCCGAGGAAGAAGCGGCCGGCCGTGCTGCCGACGCCGATCGCGCCGAGCAGCAGCACGGCCGTCGATGGCGCGACGCCATGATCGAGTGCATACGGCACGAGGTGAACGAACGGGACGAACACGCCGAACGAGCAGACGAGGCAGGCCGCATAAAGACTCGCGAACGGCCGCGACGTGACGGCTTCGCGCACCGTCGCGCCGGCCCGCACGTTCGCGCCGGCCGACGCAGCACCGGCATGCCGGCCACCGTCGCCGGCGACATCGCCGTCCGGCAACAATCCGCGCCCGCGCGGGTCGTTCTCGATCAGCAGCGACATGCCGGCGCCCAGCACGACAGCGATTGCGGCCAGCGTGAAATACGCACCGCGCCAGCCGACATGCGCAATCAACGCGGACGCGAGCGGCGGCATCACGAGCGTGCCGACGCCGATCCCCGCGACCGCGAGCCCCGACGCGAAGCCACGCCGCCGCACAAACCAGCGCTGCACTGCGCCGACGGCCGGCACGTATGCGCAGCCGACCCCGAGACCGACGCCGAGACCGTACGCGACATACACCTGCAGCAGCGACTGCGCGGCGCCGGCGGCCGCGAGCCCGGCGCCCGTCAGCAGCATCCCGGCGACGGCGAGCCGCCGCGAGCCGAAGCGATCGGCCAGCGGCCCGCTGACGATGCCGAAACCGAAATACAGGAAGCCGGCGAGCGAGAACACGAGCGAGATCTGCCCGCGCGACGCGGCGAAATCCCGCTGCAGCGACTCGACGAACGCGCTGAACGTATACGCGCTGCCGAACCCGACGAACGTGACGGCGAACGCGGCCGCGACCACGTACCAGCCGTAGAAGAGGCGCGAGGCGCCCGGGCGGTTCATGACGATGCTCCTCTCAGGTTCTACCGGCCGCCGGGCGGCGTCCGGATTGCCTCATGGATATAGATGAACTATGTTGATCGCATCGGCCGTCAAAGGGCGGCCACGCAGCACGCGACTCGATGCGTCAACGGTACTCGCGCACATGCATCGCCTCAAACGATATTTCGTCGGCCTTTCGCTTTAGAAAAACTAAATGAATCGTTCCCGCCTGCCGCCGCTCAATGCACTGCGCGCGTTCGAAGCGGCCGCCCGCCACCTGTCGGTGAAGTCGGCCGCCGAGGAGCTGTCGGTCACGCCCGGCGCGGTGAGCCAGATGATCCGCACGCTCGAGACACACCTCGGCGTGCAGCTGTTCGAGCGCGTGAACCGAGGCATCCTGCTGACGGCCGCCGGCCGCGACTACCTGCCGCCGGTGCGCAACGCATTCCGGCAGATCGCCGACGCGTCGCAGCGTGTATCGGGCGCCGCCGACAGCGGCGTGCTGACGGTGAGCGTCACGCCGTTCTTCGCGTCCGCGTGGCTCGTCCCGCGCCTCGCGCAGTTCAGGCACGCGTGTCCGGACGTCGACCTGCAGGTCGTCACGAGCCACGCACTGGCCGATTTCTCGCGCGACGGCGTCGATGTCGCGATCCGCCACGGCCTCGGGCGCTACATCGGGCTGTGCGGCGAGCGCCTGTTGACGGTGGAAATCGTCGCGCTCGCGGCGCCCGATCTCGTCGCGCGGCTCGGCATGCCGGCGACGCCGGCCGACCTCGTCGGCTGGCCGCACTTGCACGACGCCGAGCGCAAGGGCTGGCACATCTGGTTCGGCGCGCAGCGGATCGACGATTTCGGGCCGCCGCGCGGCCCCGCGTTCGACGACTCGGGCCTGCTGCTGCAGGCGATCGTCGCCGGCCAGGGCGCCGGGCTGCTGCCGGCCGCGATGGTGCGCGGCGAACTGGCCAGCGGCCGGCTCGTGCAGCTGGCCGACGTCGCGTGGCTCGACGATTTCGCGTACTACCTCGTCTATCCACCGCATCACGCGGAACGGCCGAAGGTCGCCGCGTTCCGCCGGTGGATCCTCGACGCCGCGCAGGCCGACGGCGCGGCGTCGATGACCGGCGCGGCGTAGTGTCGCCTGGCTGTCCGGCGCCGATCCGCTAACATGCGGCGCGGGCCATCGGCCCGGCATCGATAACAACAGACCGACCGGGAGAGACCATGCCTGCCCTGCTCCGCCGCGCGACGCACATCGCGGCCCTGTCCGCCGCGCTCTTCGTCGCGTGCGCCGCGTTGCCCCATGCTGCGCACGCCTATCGCACGTCACCCGGCTACGGCAACGAAGCCGATCTCGACCGTCACGACACGTATCGCAACCGCGACGGCGAAACCGTGCATGCGCCCGCGCATTCGAAATCGGGCCGCGTGCCGGACGGCGCGAGTGCGCGCTGCCGCGACGGCACGTACAGCTTCAGCCGCCACCGGCGCGGCACGTGCTCGGGGCATGGCGGCGTCGCCGCGTGGCTGTAACGCGGCGCATCCGGATGGCTGCGCCGCGCCAGCGGCAGCCGGCGGCGAAGTACAATACCCGCTCGCGCCGCCGACACGCGGCGACGCCGCCGCGCCCCGCGCGGCACGCTCCGTACCGAATCCCCCGACGCCGCCACGCCCGCGCGCTGCGCGGCCGTCTCAACCACTTCTGACTTTCACACCGAAATGGCCCAATACGTTTTCACGATGAACCGGGTCGGCAAGATCGTGCCGCCCAAGCGCCAGATCCTGAAGGACATCTCGCTGTCGTTCTTTCCCGGCGCGAAGATCGGCGTGCTCGGCCTGAACGGCTCGGGCAAGTCGACGCTGATCCGCATCATGGCGGGCGTCGACAAGGACATCGAAGGCGAAGCCACGCCGATGCCGAACCTGAACATCGGCTACCTGCCGCAGGAGCCGCAGCTCGATCCGACGAAGACCGTGCGCGAAGCCGTCGAGGAAGGCCTCGGCGACCTGTTCCAGGCCAACAAGAAACTGGAAGAAATCTACGCGGCCTACGCGGAGCCGGACGCCGACTTCGACGCGCTCGCGGCCGAACAGGCGAAGTACGAGGCGATCCTCGCGTCGAGCGACGGCGGCAGCCCCGAGCAGCAGCTCGAAGTGGCGGCCGACGCGCTGCGCCTGCCGGCGTGGGACGCGAAGATCGAACACCTGTCCGGCGGCGAAAAGCGCCGCGTCGCGCTGTGCAAGCTGCTGCTCGAAAAGCCGGACATGCTGCTGCTCGACGAACCGACCAACCACCTCGACGCCGAATCGGTCGACTGGCTCGAGCAGTTCCTGGTGCGCTTCCCGGGCACCGTCGTCGCCGTCACGCACGATCGCTACTTCCTCGACAACGCCGCCGAGTGGATTCTCGAACTCGACCGCGGCCACGGCATTCCGTGGAAGGGCAACTACAGCAGCTGGCTCGACCAGAAGGAAGAGCGCCTGAAGCAGGAAGAAGCGTCGGAATCGGCTCGCCAGAAGGCCATCAAGAAGGAACTGGAGTGGGTGCGCCAGAACCCGAAGGGCCGTCAGGCGAAGTCGAAGGCACGTATCGCGCGCTTCGAGGAACTGAGCAGCCAGGAATACCAGAAGCGCAACGAAACGCAGGAAATCTTCATTCCGGTCGGCGACCGCCTCGGCAATGAAGTGATCGAATTCAAGAACGTCAGCAAGGCGTTCGGCGATCGCCTGCTGATCGACAACCTGAACCTGAAGATTCCGGCCGGCGCGATCGTCGGCATCATCGGCCCGAACGGCGCCGGCAAGTCGACGCTGTTCCGGATGCTCACGGGCAAGGAACAACCGGATTCGGGCGAAGTCGTGATGGGCCCGACGGTGAAGCTCGCGTACGTCGACCAGAGCCGCGATGCGCTCGACGGCTCGAAGACGGTGTTCGAGGAAATCTCGGGCGGCGCCGACGTGCTGACGGTCGGCAAGTACGAAACGCCGTCGCGTGCGTATATCGGCCGCTTCAACTTCAAGGGCGGCGACCAGCAGAAGATCGTCGGCAACCTGTCCGGTGGCGAGCGCGGCCGTCTGCACCTCGCGAAGACGCTGATCTCGGGCGGCAACGTGCTGCTGCTCGACGAACCGTCGAACGACCTCGACGTCGAAACGCTGCGCGCGCTGGAAGACGCACTGCTCGAATTCGCGGGCTCGGTGATGGTGATCTCGCACGATCGCTGGTTCCTCGACCGGATCGCGACGCACATCCTCGCGTTCGAAGGCGATTCGCAGGTCACGTTCTTCGACGGTAACTACCAGGAGTACGAGGCCGACAAGCGTGCGCGCCTCGGCGAGGAAGCCGCGAAGCCGAAGCGTCTGCGCTACAAGCCGATCAGCCGCTGAGCGGCGCGGCCCGGGCGCCCGGCACTGCGGCAACGCGGGGCCGGATGCCGAAGGGGCCGCTTCCGGAGCGGTACAAGGAAAAAGCGGGCCAATGGCCCGCTTTTTTTATCTGCGCGGCCCCGGCCCGACGCTTACGCGAGCGCGCCCAGTTCGCGCAGCCGCGCCTCGGTCGACGCCGCGCTCGTGTGGTGTATGCCGTGCCAGCCGAGCGCCGTCGCGGCTGCCGCGTTCTTCGGGTTGTCGTCGATGAACACGAGCTCGTGCGGCGCGATGCCCGGCAGGTGCGGTTCGATCCGCGCATGCATCTCGTGATAGATCGCGGGATCGGGTTTCACGAGCTTCACGCGGCCGGACACGACGATCTCCTTGAAGCGCTGCAACACCGGGAAGTTGTCCCACGCATACGGGAACGTCTGCGCGGACCAGTTCGTCAGACCGAACAGCGGCATCCCCTGCGCCTCCAGCCGGTCGACGAGCGCGGCGCCCTCCTCGAGCACGCCGCCGATCATCTCGTGCCAGCGTGCATAGAACGCGCGGATCGGCGCCTCGTGCGCCGGAAACTTCGCGACGAGCTCGGCCGTGCCTTCCTCGATCGTCTGCCCGCCGTCCTGCCGGATCACCCAGTCCATCGCGCAGACATGCGTGAGGAACCAGCGACGCTCGGCGTCGTCCGGAATCAGTTCACGGTACAGGTACTCGGGGCTCCAGTCGATCAGCACGCCGCCGAAATCGAACACCACAGCCTTGATCGTCATGCGAACTCCACAGTCAGTACTTCCGCGAGCGGACGCGGCGTCACCGCGTTGCCCGACAGCGAGTTGTTGTTCCAGATGAAGTGGTGATGCGCGACGATCTGCGCGGCCGACAGGTGCGCGCGCTCGTTCGTCGTGTGCAGGTCGGACACGACGGTCGTCCGGTAGCCGAGCAGCGCGGCACGGCGTGCAGCCGAATCGACGCAGAACTCGGTCGCATAACCGCAGATCAGCACCGAACGGATGCCGTGGCGGTCGAGCTGCGCCGCGAGCGGCGTGTCGTGGAACGAATCGCTCATCTGCTTGCGCACGCGCCAGTCGTCGGTGCCGACGACCAGCCCCGCATGCAGCTCCCAGCCCGGCGTGCCGGGGACGATGTCGTCGTCCGCATCGCCGTCGTGCTGCACGAAGCAGACGGGCGCGTTCGCCGCGCGCGCTGCCGCCGTCAGCCGGTTGATGCCCGACACGACGTCGTCGAGCCGGTAGGCGGGCTGCGCCCGCTCCACCAGCCCGCGCTGCATGTCGATCACGATCACTGCGGTGTCCGTCATTGGCTGCCCTCGGTTTTGTCGTTCGGCCGTGGTCCGGCCGTTATCGCATGTTGCGTCAGATCGGCTGCGTGCGCGCGTCCAGCCACGCCTTCGCATCGCCGCTCAGGTGGCGGCCGACGCGCTCGCGCACCGTCGCGTGATACGTGTTCAGCCACGCCCGCTCGTCGTCGTGCAGCATCTCGATCAGCACGCAGCGCGTATCGATCGGACACAGCGTCAGCGTCTCGAACGCGAGGAAATCGCCGAATTCCGTCTTCCCGGCCGCGCGGTTCACGACCAGGTTCTCGATCCGGACGCCCCACTTGCCCGGGCGGTACACGCCCGGCTCGATCGACGTGATCATGCCCTCTTCCATCGCCGTGTACGGCTCGGCCGGCGCGTAGTGCGAGATGACCTGCGGGCCTTCGTGCACGTTCAGGAAGTAACCGACGCCATGCCCGGTACCGTGCCCATAGTCGAGCCCGGCCGCCCACATCGGCGCGCGCGCGATCGCGTCGAGCATCGGCGAGCGGATGCCGCGCGGGAAGCGTGCGCGCGACAGCGCCATCATCGACTTCAGCACGATCGTGAAATCGCGCCGCTGCAGGTCGCTGACGGTGCCGACCGGCACGACGCGCGTGATGTCGGTCGTGCCCGTCACGTACTGGCCGCCCGAATCGATCAGCAGCAGGCCGTCGCCGGCAATCGTCGCGTGCGACTCGCGCGTCGCGTGATAGTGCGGCATCGCGCCGTTCGCGTTGAAGCCCGCGATCGTCGCGAAGCTCGCCGACACATAGCCGGGCCGCCGGGCGCGCGCGGCCGTGAGTTTCTCCTCGATCGTCAGCTCGGTGATCGTCTCGCGGTTCACGGCCTGCTCGAACCACGTGAAGAACTCCGCGAGCGCGGCGCCGTCGTGTTCCATCGTCACGCGCACGTGCTCGATCTCGGCGGATGTCTTGCGCGACTTCGCGAACGTCGACGGATTCACGGCCTCGACGAGCTTCACGCCGGCCGGCACGGCCTCGAGCGTGCCGAACGTCACGCGGCGCGGATCGATCAGCAGCGTCGCGCCGTCGGGCAGCGCCGCGAGCGATGCGCGCGCGGCGTCGTATGCGCGAACGTCGACGCCGTCCTGGGCAAGCGACGCGGCCAGCGCCGGCGGCACCTTGCCATCGGCGACGAACAGCGTCGCGCGATCGGCACCGATCATTGCGTGCGCAACGAATACGGGATTGAAGTTGACGTCGGCGCCGCGCAGGTTGAACAGCCACGCGAGATCGTCGAGCGTCGACACGAAATGCCATTGCGCGCCCTGCGCGTGCATCGCGCGGCGCACATCGGCCAGCTTGCTCGCCCGCGTCGTGTCGGCCTGCGGCGCGACGTGCTCGAACACCGCGTCGCCGGGCAGCCCCGGCCGCTCGGGCCAGATCGCATCGAGCAGGTCGAGATCGGTCCGCAGCGCGATGCCGCGCGCGCTCAGCGCGGCCGTCAGCCCGCGCGCGGCCGCGACGCCGAGCACGGCGCCGTCGACGCCGACCGTCGCACCCGCGGCCACGTTCTGCGCGAGCCAGTCGACGTGGGGCGCGCTCTGCTGCCCGCCCGTCATCTTCATCAGTTGCACACCCGTGCCGGCCAGTTCGGCGTCGGCCTGCACCCAGTAGCGGCTGTCGACCCACAGCCCCGCGAAATCCGCGGTCACGACCAGCGTGCCGACCGAGCCCGTGAAGCCGGACAGCCAGCGGCGCGCCTGCCAGCGTTCGGGCAGGTATTCGGACAGATGGGGATCGGCGGACGGCACGAGATAGGCGGCCAGGTCCTCGCGGGCCATGGCGTCGCGCAGCAGCGCGAGGCGGGCCGGCACCGGCGAGACTTCGGGAAGACGGGCATTCATGATTTCACCTGAGGGCATTCAGCGACGGGCCGACAGCGCGACCGTCACGGCTACGGCGAGGAACGCGACGCCGGTGCAGACCGGCCATTCGAGCGTCTCGCCATCGTAAAACAGTCCAGAGAGATTGCCGGCCATGCGGGCGGCGACCGCCCCGACGATGCCGGCGAGCACCGCGATCCACCACGCCGGCCGGCCCGTGCGCCGCATCGGATGCAGCCAGCGGCCGAACAGCCCGACGGCCGCTCCCAGGACAAGGATTCCAAACCAGTTCATTCGACGCCTTCTATAAATTCAGATTCGTCCCATAGGCGTGAACGTTGCCAGCGGCTAGCATCGACTCATCCATCGAACCCGAGACCAGCCGGGCGCCGCGAACATTCGAGTGTAGGGGCCGACTCGACGTTATGGCAAGCGCACACCGGCTGCCATATTGAAGAAATTCTCATGCGAATCGCTCTGATCGATCCGGAATCGCGTCATGTCGCACTCCTGAACCGCCTGCTCTTCGCGGGCGGTCACGTGTGCCACGCGTTTCCGTCCAGCACCGCATTCTTCGAGTGGCTCGCCGCCGACAACACCTGCGACATGCTGGTCACCGGCCACTGGGCCGGCGACCAGCCAGCCCAGGAAGTCATTCCGCGCGCACAGGCAGTCCTGCCCGGCCTGCCGGCCATCGCCGTGATGCAATCGCCGCGAGAGAGCGAAATCGTCTCGTGCCTGCACGCGGGCGCCGACGATTGCCTGGTGCGCCCCGTGAGCGGGCCCGAGCTGCTCGCGCGCGTCAACGCGCTGAGCCGGCGCGCCGGCGTACGCCGGCCGCCGACCCGCTCGCGCGAAACGTATGGAGAATACGCATTCGATGCCACACATTGCCTCGTGCGCTTCGGCGACGCAATCGTTTCACTCACGCCGAAGGAGTTCCGCTTCGCGCAGTTGCTGTTCGCGAACCTGTCGCGCCCCATATCCCGCGCCCATATCCTCGAAACGGTGTGGGCACGCCGCCGCGACATGAAGTCGCGCACGCTCGACACGCACGCGTCGCGGCTGCGCAGCAAATTGCAGCTGCTTCCCGAGCGCGGCTACCGGCTGCTGCCGATCTACGGCTTCGGTTATCAGCTCGACCGCGTGCCGATCGAACCCCCAAATTCGCGGCCCCGCCACGCTGATGCCCGCTATGCGTCGAGTGAGGAAATCGCTGAAACGCTATAATATGGGGCTAAACGATAGCCCTCGATATGCAACTCCTCACGATCGGAATCAACCACCACACTGCGCCTGTCGCCCTGCGCGAACGCGTGGCGTTTCCGCTCGAGCAAATCAAGCCGGCTCTCGTCACGTTCAAGAACGTGTTTCTCGGCCCCCAGGCACCCAATACGCCTGAAGCGGCGATCCTCTCCACCTGCAACCGCACCGAGCTGTATTGCGCGACCGACGACCGTGCGGCCCGCGAAGGGGCGGTCCGCTGGCTGTCGGAGTATCACCGGATTCCGGTCGACGAGCTCGCGCCGCACGTCTATGCGCTGCCGCAGTCGGAAGCGGTCCGGCACGCGTTCCGCGTCGCATCCGGCCTCGATTCGATGGTGCTCGGCGAAACGCAGATTCTGGGCCAGATGAAGGATGCCGTCCGCACCGCGACGGAAGCCGGCGCGCTCGGCACCTATCTGAACCAGCTGTTCCAGCGCACGTTCGCAGTGGCGAAGGAAGTCCGCGGCACGACCGAAATCGGCACGCAGTCGGTGTCGATGGCCGCCGCTGCAGTTCGCCTCGCGCAGCGGATCTTCGAAAAGGTGTCCGATCAGCGCGTGCTGTTCATCGGCGCCGGCGAAATGATCGAGCTGTGCGCGACGCACTTCGCCGCGCAAAGCCCGCGTGAGCTCGTCGTCGCGAACCGCACGGCCGAACGCGGCCAGCGGCTCGCCGAACGCTTCAACGGCCGCGCGATGCCGCTGGCGGACCTGCCCACCCGCATGCACGAATTCGACATCATCGTGTCGTGCACCGCGTCGACGCTGCCGATCATCGGCCTCGGCGCGGTCGAGCGCGCGGTGAAGGCGCGCCGCCACCGGCCGATCTTCATGGTCGACCTCGCGGTGCCACGCGACATCGAGCCCGAAGTCGGCAAGCTGAAGGACGTGTTCCTTTACACCGTCGACGATCTCGGCGCGATCGTGCGCGAAGGCAACGCGTCGCGCCAGGCCGCGGTTGCACAGGCCGAAGCGATCATCGAGACGCGCGTGCAGAATTTCATGCAATGGCTCGACACGCGCAGCGTCGTGCCCGTGATCCGTCACATGCATACGCAGGCCGATGCGCTGCGCCGGGCCGAAGTCGACAAGGCGCAGAAACTGCTCGCACGCGGTGATGATCCGGCTGCCGTACTCGAAGCCCTGTCGCAGGCGCTGACCAACAAGCTGATCCACGGCCCGACGAGCGCGCTCAACCGCGTGAACGGCGCCGATCGCGATTCGCTGATCGACCTGATGCGCGGCTTCTACCAACACGCGCCGCGCTCGAACGACCAGTCCGGCCACTAGCGCCGCCCGGTCGCCCTGCCGCCGGCCGCGAGCCGGCCTATCCTTTCCGAATACCCCTTTGCCCGGGAGCGCCGCTCCACACCATGAAGACGAGCATGCAACGCAAGCTCGACCAGCTGTCCACACGGCTGGCCGAACTGAACGATCTGCTGAGCCGCGAAAACGTCACGGCCGACCTCGACCAATACCGCAAGCTGACGCGTGAACATGCGGAACTCGGCCCGGTCGTCGAGCAGTACGCGCTGTGGCGCCAGTCGCGCAGCGACGAGACGGCCGCACAGGAGCTGCTCGCCGATCCGTCGATGCGCGACTTCGCGGAAGACGAGATCCGCAGTGCGCGTGACGGCATGGCGCGCCTCGAGACCGAGCTGCAGAAAATGCTGCTGCCGAAGGATCCCAACGACGACCGCAACATCTTCCTCGAAATCCGCGCGGGCACCGGCGGCGACGAATCGGCGCTGTTCGCGGGCGACCTGTTGCGCATGTACCTGCGCTTCGCGGAACGCCAGCGCTGGCAGGTCGAAATGATGTCGGAGAGCGCGTCGGATCTCGGCGGCTACAAGGAAGTGATCGTGCGGATCGCGGGCCAGGGCGCGTACTCGCGCCTGAAGTTCGAATCGGGCGGCCATCGCGTGCAGCGCGTGCCGGCCACCGAGACGCAGGGGCGCATCCATACGTCCGCATGCACGGTCGCGGTGATGCCGGAAGCCGACGAAATCGGCGAAGTCGAGATCAATCCGGCCGATCTGCGCATCGACACGTTCCGCGCATCCGGCGCGGGCGGCCAGCACATCAACAAGACCGATTCGGCGGTGCGCGTCACGCACATCCCGACCGGGATCGTCGTCGAATGCCAGGACGACCGCTCGCAGCACAAGAACAAGGATCGCGCGCTGAAGGTGCTCGCCGCGCGCATCAAGGACAAGCAGTATCACGAACAGCATGCGAAGGAAGCCGCGACGCGCAAGAGCCTGATCGGCTCCGGCGACCGTTCGGAACGGATCCGCACGTACAACTTCCCGCAAGGCCGGATGACCGACCACCGGATCAACCTGACGCTGTACCGGCTCGAGGCGATCATGGACGGCGATCTCGACGAACTGATCGGCGTGCTCGTCACCGAGCACCAAGCCGAGCTGCTTGCGTCGCTCGGCGAAGCCGACTGAGGCCGCGATGTCCGACACCACCGCCGACGACCTGCTGCGCGCGTCGCCGCTCGACGCGGTCGATGCGCGCGTGCTGCTCGCGCATGCGCTCGGCTGGACCCGCACGCAGTTGATCACGCGCGGCGACGCACCGCTTGATGCGGCCGCGGTCGAGCGCTACCGCGCGCTCGAAGCTCGCCGTGTCGCCGGCGAGCCCGTCGCACAGCTGGTCGGGATGCGCGAGTTCTTCGGCCGCCCGTTCGACGTGACCGCCGACGTGCTGATCCCGCGCCCCGAAACCGAACTGCTCGTCGAAGCCGCGCTCGATGCGATCGACGGACTGCCGCATCCGGCCGTGCTCGATCTCGGCACCGGCAGCGGCGCGATCGCCGTGTCGATCGCGGCCGAACGTCCCGATGCGCGGGTGTGGGCGCTCGACCGTTCGCCGGCCGCGCTCGCGGTCGCGCAACGCAACGCGGACAAGCTGCTCGACGCACGTCGCCCCGGCGGCCCGCTGCAGTGGCTGCAAAGCGACTGGTACGCGGCGCTCGATCCGGCGCTCGTGTTCGACGCGATCGTCAGCAACCCGCCGTACATTGCGCAGCACGATCCGCACCTCGCGCAGGGCGACCTGCGTTTCGAGCCGCGCGGCGCGCTCACCGACGATGCCGACGGCCTCAGCGCGATCCGCACGATCGTCGCGGGCGCCGGCACCTGTCTGAAACCGGGCGGCACGCTCTGGATCGAGCACGGCTACGATCAGGCCGAAGCCGTCCGTGCGATCCTCGCGTCGCACGGCTTCGTCGCGGTCGAATCGCTCGCCGATCTCGCCGCCATCGAACGCACGACCGGCGGCCGCCTGCCGGGCTGATGCCCGGCCCGCCCGGTTGAAATCCGCTATCATTTCGATCTAACGCCCCGCAAACGCAAGGTCAGTCATGGACACCCAACAACGTATCAAGCAAATCGTCGACGAAAACCAGGTCGTGCTCTTCATGAAGGGCAACGCGCAATTCCCGATGTGCGGCTTCTCGGGCCGCGCCGTGCAGGTGCTGAAAGCCTGCGGCGTCGACCAGTTCAAGACGGTCAACGTGCTCGAGGACGACGAAATCCGCCAGGGCATCAAGGAGTTCTCGAACTGGCCGACCATCCCGCAGCTCTACGTGAAGGGCGAATTCGTCGGCGGCTCGGACATCATGATGGAGATGTACCAGTCGGGCGAACTGCAGCAACTGTTCGCCGCCGCGTAACGCCCCCCTGTCGATGGCATCTCCCAGCGCGCCGCCACGCCGGCTGATCGTCGCGATCACCGGCGCCACCGGCGCGATCTACGGCGTGCGGCTGCTCGACCTGCTGCGCGCCGCTGGCGGCGTCGAAACGCATCTGCTGATTTCGAACGCCGGCTGGCTCAACATCCAGCATGAACTGAAGCTGCCGAAAGCCGATGTCGAAAGCCGCGCGGACGTCGTGCACTCGGTGCGCGACGTCGGCGCGACGATCGCGTCGGGCTCGTTCGCGACCGACGGGATGGTGATCGCACCCTGCTCGATGAAGACGCTCGCGAGCGTCGCGCACGGGCTGTCCGACAACCTGATCACGCGCGCAGCCGACGTCACGCTGAAGGAACGCCGCCGTCTCGTGCTCATGGTCCGCGAGACGCCGTTCAACCTCGCGCATCTGCGCAACATGACCGCCGTCACCGAAATGGGCGGCATCGTCTTTCCGCCGCTGCCCGCGTTCTACGCGATGCCGAAGACGATCGAGGAACTCGTCGACCAGACCGTCACGCGCGTGCTCGACCTGTTCGCGCTCAGCGCCCCGCAGACGACACCGTGGGCCGGTATCCGGCACGCGCAGTAAGCGGCATCAACCCCCTTCTTCGCGCATCTCCGCCGATTCAAGCGGCAATTCATTCGATTTCCAGCACACTGACGGCCACCCGCGCCGACAGGCATTGCGTTGCGCCGATTATCAACAAACAGGCACCAATCAAATTCGTGGATGCCGATTTATCAATGTACGGTGCACGCCTATAGTCACAGGCAAACCCTTTTCGCAGGCCACCACCATGAACCGCTTGCCTTCGCTGTATCTGTCCCACGGCGCCCCGACGCTGCCGATCGACCCGACGCTGCCGTCCGGCGCATTCACGCACCTCGGCGCCGAATTGCCGCGCCCGCGCGCGGTGCTGATGCTGTCCGCACACTGGGGCACGCAACGGCCGGTCGCGAGCATCACCGCGCATCCGGAAACGATCCACGATTTCTACGGTTTCCCGCAGGCGCTGTACGAGATCCGCTATCCGGCTCCGGGTGCGCCCGATGTCGCCGAGCGCGCGGCCACGCTGCTGGACGCGGCCGGCATCGCGACCGCGACGACGGAGCGCGGCCTCGACCACGGCGCGTGGGTACCGATGCTGCTGATGTTCCCGGAGGCTGATGTGCCGGTCGCGCAGCTGTCGATCCAGCCGCGCGCGGACGCCGCGCATCACTTCGCGCTCGGCCGGGCGCTGCGGCCGCTGCGTGACGAAGGCGTGATGGTGATCGGCTCGGGCCAGATCACGCACAACCTGCGCGCGGCCGATTTCGGCGCCGCACCCGAGGATGCGGACCCGCGCGTCGCGGAATTCACCGACTGGTTCGAGGCGAAGCTCGCCGCACGCGACGTCGATGCACTGCTCGACTACCGCCGGCAGGCGCCGCACGCGGCGCTGATGCATCCGACCGACGAGCATTTGCTGCCGGTCTTCACGGCGCTCGGCGCGGCCGACGACGACTACCAGCTCGGCATCCAGTCGCTCGGCACCTACCAGCGCGTACTTGCGATGACGAACTACGTGTTCGCTAGCGCCGACGCCTGAGCCGCGACGCAATCGTCGACGCCAGCAAAAAGCCCGCCCGAGCGATGCTCGGGCGGGCTTTTTGTTGTTGCATCCTGCCGCCGCCGAATCCGGCAACAGGTCAGGCGTCAGGCACCGATCCCTTCGAGGATCTCGTCGTGCGACTCGCGCTCGTCGAGATACTTGGTCCGGTAGCCGGTATTCACGCCCCAGAAGTAGAACACCAACGCGATCGCCGCAACGACCAGCATGTCCCAGCCGTACGGCAGGTAGCCGTGACCGCCGAATTCCTTGCTGCCGATCAGCGACAGCACGGCCATCGTCGGCAGGTACGCAACCAGCCACCATGCCGCCTTCAGGTCGGCACCCCAACCGCTCCAGCCCGACTTCGCCTGGAAGAAGAAGTACACCGGCAGTGCGACGACCATCAGCAGGATGATTTCGCCCGTCAGCGGCCACTTCGCCCAGTACAGGATCAGCGACGCGCACACGAATGCGAACGGTGCGATCAGCTTCATCAGCGGAATCGACAGCGGACGCTCGATGTCGGTCGCCGCGCGGCGCAGCGCCATCAGGCTGATCGGGCCGGTCAGGTACGAGATCACCGTTGCGACCGAGATCACGGCTGCGAGCGAGCTCCAGCCGCGGAAGAAGAACAGGAAGATGAACGACACGAGCAGGTTGAACCACATCGCCTGGCGCGGCACACCGTAGATCGGGTGCACGTTGCCGAACATCTTCGGCATCGTGTTGTTGCGCTCCATCGCGTAGATCATCCGCGTGGTCGTCGCCATGTAGGTCGTGCCGGTGCCGCTCGGGCTGACGAACGCGTCGACGTACAGCAGGATCGCGAGCCAGTTCAGGTTCAGCGCGATCGCGAGTTCCGCGAACGGCGACGAGAAGTTGAAGTGCGCCCAGCCCTTCGCGACGTCAGCCGGATTCACCGAGCCGATGTACGCCATCTGCAGCAGCACGTAGATCACGAGCGCGATCAGGATCGACGTGATCACCGCGAACGGCACGCTGCGCGATGGATTGCGCGCTTCGCCCGCCAGGTTCACGGGACTCTGGAAACCGTTGAACGCGAACACGATGCCGCTCGTCGCGACCGCGGTCAGCACCGCCGACCAGCCGTACGGCGCGAAGGCCGCATTCGATGCGGTGCCGAGGTTCTCCGAATGGAAGCTCGTCAGCATCAGGCCGAGGATCGTGGCGCCCGGGATCAGGAACTTGAAGATCGTGATCGCGGTGTTCGCACGCGCAAAGGCCTTCACGCCCCAGTAGTTCAGCAGGAAGTAGATGACGACCAGCACGGCCGACAGCAACAGGCCTGGTGTGGTCAACTCGCCGTTCACGAACAACGCATGCGCCCATGGATAGGGCCACGTGCTCATGTACTGGATCGACGCCTCGGCCTCGATCGGGATCACGGATACGATCGCAATCCAGTTGGCCCATGCGCTGATGAAGCCCACCAGCGAACCGTGCGAGTAGCGCGCATAGCGCACCATCCCGCCCGACTCGGGGAACATCGCGCCCAGTTCCGCGTACGTCAGTGCAATCGCGAGAATCACGACCGCGCCGATAATCCATGCACAGATCGCCGCCGGACCGGCGATCTTCGCGGCTTTCCAGGCGCCGAACAGCCAGCCCGAGCCGATAATCGAACCCAGTCCCGTCAGCATCAATGCAAACGGGCCGATGTTCCGTTGAATAGAACTCTTCACATCCTCTCCTGTGTCTCAAAAAGCATGGTCGGCCTGCGGTCCGGGATCGGCTCGGACAGCACCGCGCACGCATTCTTGGGGGGACGCGTCACCCGATCAGGGCAACCCGTCCACGCGGCGCGTAGTTTAACGGTTGCACCTCAAACGTGCCGCCAAAATCGTTCGGCCCCTACAAAAAATTCGCATCGCTTGCAAGCTTTGTAAACCCGATCTCCGCAATAACCCTGAGAGTATGGGAATACGGTTGACCATGAACGCGATTGGCCGTATAAAGGACTTCGCAGGATTTCAAGTGGCGAGTGAATTGGTTCTTTCGTAGTTCGCCCATCAACGGTACTCCGGTTGGTCCTATTACCCCTTCCTTGATTTTCCGCACCCCATGGGCCTCGGCCCCGTTTTATCTTTTTAGGAACAAGTAACATGGCAACCGGTACCGTCAAGTGGTTCAATGACGCAAAGGGCTTCGGCTTCATCACCCCGGAAGGCGGCGGCGACGATCTGTTCGCGCACTTCTCGGAAATCCGCGTCGAAGGCTTCAAGACGCTGCAAGAAAACCAGAAGGTTGAATTCGAAGTGAAGACGGGCCCGAAGGGTCTGCAAGCTGCGAACATCCGTCCGGTCTAAGCTTGGCGCGATAATTCGTGTAAAAAAGCCCCGCTTCGGCGGGGCTTTTTTGTTTTCGGGCGTCGGTGCGGCATGGCGGCTACGCCATACCGCCGACCGCCATTCAGCCGAACAATCGCTGTGCGTGAATACCGAGCCCCGTCGCGACACTCGCGAGGCGGTCGCCGAATACCGGCTGCGCATCCGGGAATGCGCCGGCGAGCGCGCCCGACAGGAACGCGAGCCCGGTCGAACCGCCGGTGAAATACAGCGCGCCGACGTCGCGCGGCGCAACGCCCGCGAGCCGCACCGTCTCGCGCGCGGCGTCGACGATGCGTGAGGTGTCGTCGCGGCTCGCATCGACGAGACGGTCCGAGTCGAATGCGATCAGCAGATCTTCTTCCACGTCGTTCAGGTTGATCATCGTCTCCCCGCCCGCCGCAACACCGATCTTCGCTTCTTCCGCGCGCGCCATCAGCGCGTGCCCGAGCCGCTGCTCGACCACGCTCGTGAGCCGGTCGTACTGCCGCACGTCCTGGTACAGGTGCTTCATCAGCGTCAGCTCGCCGGCCCGCTTCGGCGTATAGACCGTGTTGATCAGGTGCCAGGTCGCGAGATCGAAGTAGATCTTGTTCGGCAACTCGCGCCCTTCCGGATCGAGCGAACGGTAGCCGAATGCGGGCAGGATCGCCGCCAGTTCGACACGCCGGTCGTAGTCGGTGCCCGCGACGTGCACGCCGTGGTGTGCCAGCACGTCGTCCTTGCGCTCGAGCCGCGCCATCCGGTCGGGCCCGACGCGCACCAGCGAGAAGTCGGACGTGCCGCCGCCGATGTCGGCGACCAGCACGAGGCGCTCGGCCTGCTGGCGCGATTCGTAGTCGAATGCGGCGGCAATCGGTTCGTACTGGAAGTGCACGTCCGCGAAGCCGACCGATTGCGCGGCCGCCTCGAGCTGATCCTGCGCGAGGCGGTCGGCGCGCGGATCGTCGTCGACGAAGAACACGGGCCGGCCGAGCACTGCACGGCCGATCGACGCGCCCGCGCGCGCTTCGGCCTTGCGCTTCAGGTGCGTCAGGAAGCGCGCGATGATTTCGGTGTACGCGATCGCGCTGCCGTCGCCGAGATCGGTCGTCGTCTCCGCGAGCGGCGAGCCGAGGATGCTCTTCATCGAGCGCATCAGCCGGCCGTCGAAGCCGTCGATATAGGAAGCCAGCGCCGCACGGCCGTACTCGACCGTCTCTTCGTCGTTGTTGAAGAAGATCGCGGTGGGCAGCGTCAGGTGGTCGCCCTCGACGGGCGCGAGGCGCATGCCGTCGCCGTCGGGCAGCGCCACGGCGGAATTGGACGTGCCGAAATCGATCGCGCAGTAAGTCATGGGAAGTTGCCGCAGCAGGGCCGGCGCGAAAACGGAAAGGACGGGCTTTTTAACATGAAGCCCGCGGGATCACAACCGGGGCCGGCCACCGGTGCCGCTCAACGCGCGCCGATGGCGACGGCGCGCGGTGCGGCGCGCCGGGGACACATGCGAACGGGATGCACGATGCAGCCCGCCCGCTTGCGCGGTCAGGCTGCCGCGTCGAAGCTCTTCTTCCACGCGCCCGCATAGACAACTTCGCCGATCGCATGGCGCGTACGCGGCGCCTTTTCGCGGTCGCGCAGCACCGGATCGAGCTTGTCGACGTTGCCGTAGTGGCCGAGCGAGATGATCGACAGGATCGCGACGTCGGCCGGAATCGCGAACGCGTCGCGAAACGCCTTCGCATCGAAACCGCTCATCTGGTGTGCGGCGAGGCCAAGCGCGTGCGCCTGCAGCACCAGCGACATCGCGGCGGCACCCGCGTCGTACGACGCGGTCGGCGCCGGCTCGCCCTTCGGCGTCAGCGTGTGCGCGGTCACCGCGATCAGCACGGGCGCCGGCGCGTTCCAGCCCTGGTTGAACGGCACCAGCGTCGCGAACGCGCGCTTGAATGCGTCTTCGTCCTGCGCGCGATCGAATACGACGAAACGCCAGGGCTGCGCGTTATACGCGGACGGGGCCCAACGCGCGGCTTCGAGTACTGCGTGCAGATCGCCGGCGCTGACGGGCTCGTCCGAATAGGCGCGCGGGCTCCAGCGGCCTGCGATCAGATCGTGAATCGAAACAGTGGTGGGAGCAGGTTTGACGGACATGCGGTTCCTCGCTGACATCGATGAAGGGGCGCGAACGCCCGGCGAACCGCAAGCATACCCGCTTGAGCGGCTGCGCGCCCGATCCTCCCGCGCTATGCAAATCTGCGTGCCTGCATTGGCCGGCCGCAGCGTGTGCGGCCGGCCGGGCTCATCGTGGTCAGGCTGCCTGCGCAGCCGCGCGCGACGGACCGCGGTTGATCCGCAGCACGATCAGCGCGCCGACGATGCACAGTCCGCCCGAGATCATCGACGCGATCGTGTAGGTGCCGAGGCTCGCACGCAGCAGCCCTGCGCCGAGCGCCGCGAACGCCGCGCCGAGCTGGTGGCCGGCGACGATCCAGCCGAACACGACCGGCGCCGCGGCCTTGCCGAACACGTCGGTTGCGAGCCGCACGGTGGGCGGCACGGTCGCGATCCAGTCGAGCCCGTAGAACATCGCGAACAGCGGCAGCCCGAAGAAGTCGATCCCGAACGCATGCGGCAGGTAGATCAGCGACAGACCGCGCAGCCCGTAGTACCAGAACAGCAGCACGCGGTTGTCGTAGCGGTCGGACAGCCAGCCCGACAGCGTCGTGCCGACCAGGTCGAACACGCCCATCGCCGCGAGCAGCGATGCGCCCTGCACTTCGGTCATCCCGTAGTCGCTGCACATGGCGATCAGGTGCGTGCCGACATAACCGTTGGTGCTCGCGCCGCAGATGAAGAAGCTGAAGAACAGCAGCCAGAAATCGCGCGAACGGCTCGCCATCAACAGCGTGCGGAACGCAACCGCGAGCGGGTTCTCCTTCGACGCGTCCGGCGCGGCCGGCGCATCGGCCGGTTCGCCGTACGGGCGCAGTTGCACGTCGGCCGGCCGCTCGGGCAGCAGGAAGGCAACGAGCGGAATCACGATCGCAGCCGCCACCGCGACGACCAGCACGACCGGCCGCCAGCCGTGGTGCTGCGCGATCGCCGCGAGCATCGGCAGGAACACGAGCTGGCCGGTGGCCGTGCTCGCGGTCAGGATCCCCATCACGAGGCCGCGCCGCGCATGGAACCAGCGCGTGACGAAGGTCGCGGACAGCGTCAGCGCGACGACGCCCGTCGAGCAGCCAACCATCAGGCCCCAGATCACGACCATCTGCCAGCTCTGCGTCATCATCGACGACAGCGCGACACCCACGCTCATCGTCACGAGCGCGGTGAGGATCGTCGGACGCAGCCCGAAGCGCTGCATCGCGGCGGCCGCGAACGGGCCCGTCAGGCCATACAGCGCGATGTTCACCGAAATCGCCAGCGAAATCGCCGCCCGGCTCCAGCCGAGCTCGCGCTCGAGCGGCACCATCAGCACGCTCGGCGTCGCGCGCGTGCCGGCTGCCGCCAGCAAGATCAGGAATACCACCGCCGCCGCGAGCCATCCGTAATGGAAGCGCCCGCCGATTCGTGTCACTGCCCAGTTCATCTTCGCGTTCTCCAGTTGGCGGTTCCGGCGCCATCGCGCCCGCTCCGCCCCAACCAGGCCACCTCCGCCGCACATTTCAACATCGGCTGACCCGGGCCGACGCTTGGCATTTGTCTGTTGATCCGGCCGCGATTGTTACCGACCGGTCACAAGTGTGTTGCGATCGTAGTTACCAGTCGGTAACATGTCAAGCAATTCACTATGCAGCCGAGGGTCATCATGTCGGGCATCGAGATCGCCAAACCGCTGGCGCGCCGCACGCGCCGGCCGATGGACGGCGCCACCGCTCAGGAGCACCTGCTGCGCGCCGCCGAGGAGCTGTTTTACAAGGAAGGGGTTCGCACGGTCGGCGTCGAGGCCGTCGTGGAGCGCGCGGGCGTCAACAAGATGAGCCTGTACCGCCAGTTTTCGTCGAAGGACGAGCTGATCCTCGCGTATCTGGAGCGGATGGATGCGTGTTTCTTCGAGCGCCTCGATACGAGCACCGCGAAACATCCGGGCCAGCCGAAGGCGCAGTTGATCCAGTATTTCGTCGACCTTGCCGAGCGCGCGACGCAGAAGGACTATCGCGGCTGCCCGTTCGTCAACGTCGCCGCCGAATTTCCGGACGCGTCGCACCCGGCGCGCGAGCGCGTCGCGCAGAACAAGGAACAGCTGATGAAGCGGCTCGTCGCGCTATGCGAGGGCGCCGGCGCGCGGCAACCGAAGGCGCTGGCCGACGCGCTCGCGCTGGTGGTCGAAGGCATCTACGCGGCGAGCCAGACCTACCGGCACGGCGAAACGCCGATCGGCACCGCGCCGGCGCTCGTCACGCAGTTGATCGAAGCCGCGTGCGCTTGACCGGGCGCATGCGCCCGAGCGCGGCGGGCCCGCTACAATGCGGCCCTCGCCGCTCCTCCGCCCGACTGGTTTCACCATGACCGATACCCGCCCCGAATCGCACGACGACATCCTCGCCGCCACGCGGTACTGGCTCGCGCGCGCGGTGATCGGGCTCAATCTGTGCCCGTTCGCGAAAAGCGTCTATGTGAAGGAACAGGTGCGCTACGCGATCAGCGAAGCGACGACGCTGGAAGACGCACTCGCCGAACTCGAAACCGAGCTACGCGCGCTCGACGCAGCGGACCCGCAGCAGGTCGACACGACGCTCGTGATCTTCCCGCATGCGTTCGCCGATTTCGTCGACTACAACGATGCGCTGTTCTTTGCCGAGCGGCTCGTGCAGCAACTGCGGCTCGACGGCGTGCTGCAGATCGCGAGCTTCCATCCGCAATACCGGTTCGAAGGCACCGGGCCCGACGACATCGAGAACTACACGAACCGCGCGCCGTACCCGATCCTGCACCTGCTGCGCGAAGACAGCATCGCGCGCGCGGTCGACGCGTTCCCGGACGCGTCCGCGATCTACGAAAAGAATCAGGAAACACTGCGCCGCCTCGGCCACGACGGCTGGCGCGAATGGATGCGCCGGCCGGGCGACGACGTCTGACGCGCTGCGCGGGCGCGCGGGCTGCGCGTCAGCCTTCGGCCGGCTCGACGGCGTCGCCGCCCGCTGCCGCGGCTTGCGCCACGAAGAAGCGCTCGTTCAGTTCGGCGAGGCCGAACATCCCGAGGATCTCGTTCAACCGCTCGCCGGGCCGCCGGCGCGGCAGGTTCTTGTACTGCGCGACGATCAGCTCGTTCTTCATCGAATGCTCCCAGCCGACCAGTTCGGTCACGCTGACCTGGTAGCCGTGCGCTTCGAGCTGCAGGCAGCGCAGCACGTTGGTGATCTGGCTGCCGAATTCGCGCGTATGCAGCGGATGCCGCCACACCTCGGTCAGCGCATTCGCGAGCGACTTGCCCTTGTTCTTGCGCAGCACGCCCGCGACTTCCGCCTGGCAGCACGGCACCAGCACGATGTGCTGCGCGCGCTTCGCGAGCGCGAAGCGGATCGCGTCGTCGGTCGCCGTGTCGCAGGCATGCAGCGCGGTGACGACATCGACGGTTTCGGGTAGCTGCGGCGACGTGATCGAATCGGCGACCGACAGGTTCAGGAACGACATGCCGTCGAACCCGAGCCGCGCGGCCAGCTCGATCGAGCGCGTGACGAGCGCCTCGCGCGTCTCGATCCCGTACACGTGCGACGCGAACGCCGGCGTGCCGTGCCCCGGCTGCTGCTTGAAGAACAGGTCGTACAGGATGAAGCCGAGATACGACTTGCCGGCACCGTGATCGACGAGCGTCACGTTGCTTTTTTCGGCCTGCACGCCGGCGAGCAGCGGCTCGATGAACTGGAACAGGTGATAGACCTGCTTCAGCTTGCGGCGGCTGTCCTGGTTCAGCTTGCCGTCGCGGGTCAGGATGTGCAGTTCCTTCAGCAGTTCGACGGACTGCTCCGGACGGATTTCGTGGGTCTGGTTCGACATCGTGATGCGGCGCCGGGCCACGGTCGGTCGACCACGGCCCGGCGGCGGGAATTCGTGAGGAATGGCGACAGTTTACCGAAAATGCGCGGTCAGGCTCGGACTCGCGCGCCGAGCCGCCACAGCGACGTGACCTCGGCCTGGCGCGCCGCGTGCAGCGGATCGTCGGCGTCCGTCGATTTCGGGTGCGCGGGACGGATGTCGTCGCGGCCGAGCACGACGAGGCCCGCTTCGTCGATCCATTGCAGCAGCGTGTCGCGCGGCCGCAGGCCGAGATGTTCGGCGAAATCGGACAGGATCAGCCAGCCTTCGCCGCCCGGCTCGAGGTGCGCGGCGAGCCCCGCGAGGAAGCCGCGCAGCATGCGGCTGTCGGGGTCGTAGACCGCGTATTCGATCGGCGCGCTCGGCCGGGCCGGCACCCAAGGCGGGTTGCAGACCACGAGCGGCGCACGGCCGGCCGGAAAGAGATCGGCCTCGACGACGTCGACCTGGCCGGCATGACCGAGCCGCGCGACGTTCTCGCGCGCGCAGGCCAGCGCGCGCGGATCCTGGTCGGTTGCGACGATGCGCGCGACGCCGCGCGATGCGAGCACGGCCGCCAGCACGCCCGTGCCGGTACCGATGTCGAACGCGAGCGACGTCGCCGGCAGCGGGGCACGCGCCACGAGCTCGACGTATTCGCCGCGCACCGGCGAGAACACGCCGTAGTGCGGGTGAATCGGCGCACCGCCGAGCGCCGGGATCGGCACCCCCTTCTTGCGCCACTCATGCGCGCCGACGAGGCCGAGCAGTTCGCGCAGCGACACGACCGACGGCGCGCCGCCGGGCCCGTACGCTTCCTCGCAGGCGGCGCGCACGTCGGGCGCGCGGCGCAGCGGGATCGTGTAATCGGCGTCGAGCGGGATCAGCAGCATGCCGAGCGTACGGGCGCGCTGCGACTGCGCGAGGCGATGCAGGTTGAATGCATCGACGCCGGCCGCGGTTTTCGCCTTCTTCGGCTTGCGTTCGACACGGCGCGCCATCGCCTGCACGAGCTGGCGCGCATTCTGGAAATCGCCCTGCCAGACGAGCGCGGTGCCCTCGCATGCAAGGCGGTAGGCCACGTCGGCCGTGAGGCGGTCGTCAGCGGGCACCGCACGCTTCGGCGGTTGCACGCCGGCTTCGGAGCGCCAGCGCACGGCATGATCGGCGCCGTCGGCGTCGGCCCAGTGGAAAACGGGGAAATCGGTCACGCGAACTCGGTTACGGTTGGCTTCAACGGCGGCGGGAATTCACCGCGCGGACCACACCATACCGCGCTTTGCCCGACCCGGCAAAACAGGCGCCGCGACGCGGGCCCGAAGGCGCCTGTCGCGGCGCAACCGGCGATCAGGCCAGATCGAACGCTTCCGCAACGGGCGCATCGCGCTTGACGGCCGCAATGCCGTTCTCGCGTGCTTGCACGCTCGAGTAGGTTTCACTGGTACCGATGACCTGGTGATTCGCGGACTTCAGGTTGAACATCGGCTCACCGTTGTGGGCGAGCTTGCGCTCGTAACGATGGTCCAGCGGTGCATTTTCACGCACGGACGCGATCCCGTTTCTCGCGCCGCTTTTCTCCTGGTACCGCTCGCTCGCGAGGATGATCTCGCCGTTCGCCGACTTCAGGTGGAAGTAGTACTGACCGTTCGTGGCTTGCTTGATCTCGAATTTTGCCGCCATGGTTTTCTCCTGGAAGAATGTCCGGCCCTCGGACACCGGCCAGTCTATGGGCATCGTCGGAGAAAATCGAGATCGCATCAGAATGAACGTTGAAGACCGTCAATTAGTCAATTTTCGGCAATATTTGGCCGATGTTGACCGCGACCGCACGAACTACCCGCCCCACCCCGGCATCGCCGGCAGACGCAGCGTGCCCGCGTCGTTGAAGTGCACGGTACCGAGCACGCCGCCGGCGAGCCGGCCGCGCAGCGCATACGGCAGCTCGCCGTTCGCGGCCGCGCCGGGCAGGTTCCACGCCTGCCGCGCGGCGGCGAAAGCCGATACCGAAACGGGCACGTCGAGCACGGCCTCGCCGAAACGCGGCACGGTGCCCGTTCGATCGCTGACGCCACTCGCGAACGGCGTGCCGTTCAGGTCGAGCGCGACCGAAATGCCGTCATAGTCGATCGGGGCATCGTTCGGATTCTGCACGCGCAACTTCAGGCTGAAACGCATCTCGAGCCCCTGCCCGACGAGCGGGTCGAGCCCGACGACCGTCACGCTCAACGGCGCGCGCGTCAGCCCCGCGCAACCGCCGAGCAGGAACACGGCGGTGAACAGCAGCGGCATGGCGCGCAGCAGCGCGATACGGAACAGGGCACGTGGCATGGGAAGGCCTCCTCGCGGCGATCGGTGAGCGGGTCGTCGAGGCATTGTACCGAGCATGCCGCCTCACGCCGGATTTCGTAGTTTTCGCCGCGACGCCAGATCGTTAATAGATTAAAACTACGAAATCGCCAGCTAAACGGAAAGCGAATTAATGACTTCCAGCATTCAATGAAGCGCGGAGAATTCGATAGATGCTCTTTCTAAATTTTTCGTTTCCTTTACCTAAAACCATCAAGTATATTTACGCATCCTTGGAGCAAGCCGACAAACCTTGAAGCCGCATGACGGCGAATTTACGGAACGGCGACACGCCTTCCTTCCGTCCTGCGGACTGGCCCGGCCAGCCCCGTAGGTCGTCGGTTCAAAGGGATCGCGCGCCCGCGCCGGGCGTGCGGCCCGGTGTCGTGCGCGCGAAATCAATTCAGTACAACACGCGTCCGGCCATTTTGAACCGGCAAGTTAACCAATATCCGGAAATCCAGAGGGGGCAGTAAACCATGATTACCTACACGTAGTCGGCTACCGTCTTTTCGAATAATCCGTCATTGCCATTTTTTCGCCGTCGATTAACGGCGAGGGGATTGCTTTTGCCGGCGTTTTCGCAGCACTGAACGATTCTTTCTACAATCGAGGTTTCAGTCATGTCGATTCATATTCGCAAGATGCGTTATCTGCCGCTCGTCGCCGCACTGGCACTCGCCGGGTGCGGCGGCGACGACGGCGGTGCAGGCTCCGCTTCCGCGCTCAGCTCCGCCGGCGCGCCGCATACGGGCTCGTCGCCCGCCGTCACCGCGCCGCCGAGCGCGTCCAACGTCGACAAGAGCGTGTCGCCTGTCGAGTTGCCGGACACCGTGGTGCCCGTGAACTACCGGCTGTGGTTCCGCCCGAACGAAGCGCTGAACGCGTTCGACGGCCGCGCCGATGTCGAAATCAAGGTGCTGAAGCCGGTCAACAACATCGTGATCGCCGGCCACCGGATCAAGTTCACGAACGGCCGCATCACGCTGCAGCCGGGCAACATCCAGCTGATCGCGACCCCGCAGGACAAGGGCGACTTCTATCAGCTGCGCCCCGTGAGCGGCACGATCTCGCCGGGCAACTATTCGCTGCACATGGAGTGGTCGGGCATCATCAACTTCAAGTCGTATGACGATCCGGTCGCGAAGACGGGCGGCAGCTGCGGCGACGATCCGTATCCGGGCTGCTCGGCCGCGGAAGGCATCTTCCGCGTCGACCTGAAAGGCACCGACGGCAAGACGAGCGGCGCGATCCTGACCCAGGGCGAAACCAACCTGTCGCGCCAGTGGTTCCCCGGCTGGGACGAGCCGGCCTTCCGCCCGACCTATGAAGTGACGGCCGAAGTGCCGCAGAGCTGGCGTGTCGTGTCGAACGCGGCCGAGAAGCCGTCGACCAACGTCGGCGGCGGCTACAAGCTCGTGCAGTTCGACAAGACCCCGCCGATGCCGTCGTACCTGCTGTTCTTCGGCGGCGGCCTGTTCGACACCTACGAGGACGACTTCACGAGCCCGCTGCCGGGCGGCAAGGGCGGCCTGCACCTGCGCGTGTTCACGCCGCCGGGCATGAGCGACTGGGCGAAGCCGGCGATGGACCGCACCAAGCAGGCACTCGACTTCTACTACCGCTACACGGGCATCGCGCTGCCGCTGACGAAGTTCGACACCGTGGCCGCGAACGACGCGTTCAAGGATCAGAAGGACCTGAACTTCGGCGGGATGGAGAACTGGGGATCGATTCTCGAGTTCGCCGACGACATCCTCCCGCAGCCGGGCCAGCCGATGTCGCACTACGGCAACGAGGTGCTGACGCACGAAGTCGCGCACCAGTGGTTCGGCGATCTCGTCACGGCCGACTGGTGGGACAACGTGTGGCTCAACGAGTCGTTCGCGACGTTCTTCGAGACGAAGACGACGATCCAGTTCTTCCCCAACGAGTTCAGCTGGCTCGACCAGGTGAAGAACAAGTACCGCGTGATCAATCGTGACATCGGCCCGAACGCGTTCCCGGTCGCGCCGAACTTCAACGGCTGGGCGTCGAACGACTTCGTGCTGAGCGCCAGCGCGTTCACGTACGACAAGGGCGGCCACGTGCTGAAGACGCTCGAGAACTATCTCGGCGAGCAGACGCTGCGCAAGGGCCTGCAGCAGTACCTGGTCGACTACTCGTTCGGCAACGGTACGCCGAAGCGCCTGTGGGATGCCCTGTCGAAGGAAAGCGGCCAGGCAATCGGCCCGATCGGCGACAGCTTCGTGCGCCAGACCGGCGTGCCGCTGATCTCGCTCGACACGCAGTGCGACCTGACGAAGAACCAGACGGTCATCACGCTGAAACAGCAGCCGTTCCCGAACAAGAACGCGTATCCGGGCGTGCAGTGGACGGTGCCGATCACGCTCGCGTACGGCCAGGGTCTCGCGAAACGCACGACGCTCGCGCTGAAGGACACGCAGACGCAGACGCGGATCGACGGCTGCACGGGCGTGGTCGCCGACCCGAGCGGTCTCGACTACTACGTCGTGAACTACAGCGACGCGGCCTGGAGCGGGCTGCTCACGCAGGTCAACGGCTCGACCGATCCGGTGCTGCTGTCGAACCTGAAGAGCGAAGCCGCGCTGCTCGTCGCGAACAACCTCGCGCCGGCCTCGCGCTCGACGTCGATCGGCTCGGTCGCTTCGCCGGCCGCGATGAAGCTGCGCCAGACGCCGACCTTCGGCGGCGTCGAGCTGACGACGAAGGAACGCCCGGCACTGCACTATCAGGGCGTCTTCAAGCCGCGCAAGGTAGTGACGCAGTAACGGTGCGCCTCCGGCCGGTGCCGCGCAGCCCGCGGCGCCGGCCGGCGTACCGGCTTCTCCGACCTTTGACGGGCCTCGCATGCGAGGCCCTTTTTTATTTCCGCGCGGCGCCCGCTCGCCGTCACGCCCACGCGGCGTCCCACGCCGGCTGCGCAAACCACGTGGCGAGGAACGCGACGAGCCGCGAGGTGCGCGCACTGCCGCGCGCCTGCTGGCGCAACACGTGGATCGTCGCCGTTTCGGGCGCCGCCGCGTACTGCGGCAGCACCGCATGCAACCGTCCGTCGCGCAGCGCGTCCCCGGCGAGCCAGGTCGGCAGGTGCGCGAGTCCGAGCCCGTCGATCGCCGCTTCGAGCAACGCCTCCGAGTGATTGCTGCGAAACCGCGGCTGCACGGGCACGTGGCGACGCTCGCCGAAGCGCCACGCGCCCGGCGGCGGCGTGCCATGCCATGCGAGACAGTCGTGACCGGCGAGCGCGTCCGGCGATTCGGGCGCACCGCGCCGCGCGAGGTACGCACCGCTCGCGCACAGCACGCGCCGTTGCGGCGCCAGCGTCGTCGCGACGAAGCGCGTGTCCTCGAGCGGGCCGATGCGCACCGCGAGGTCAACGTCGGAGCCGAGCCGCGCGCCCTGCAGGTCGACCATGCTGTCGGTCAGCACCAGGTCGACCTGCAGCGCCGGATGACGCTGCATGAACGCGGCCAGCGCGGCCATCAGGTGCCGCCGGCCGAACGGCGCCGGGCAGTCGACGCGCAGCAGCCCGCCCGGCTCGTCGTGCTGGCTGTGCAGATCCTCCTGCAGGCCGCGCAGTTCGGCCAGCATGCGCGTCGCGCGCCCGTACAGCAGCTGCCCGGCCTCGGTCGGCCGCAGCGCGTGCGTGGTGCGATGCAGGAGGCGGATGCCGAGCTGCGCTTCGAGGCGATCGATGCGCCGCGTGACCGACGACGCGGCGACGCCGAGCCGGCGCGCCGCCGCCGAGAAACTCTGCTGGTCGACCACGTCGACGAACAGCGCCAGGTGCGGGGAAAGGAAGTCGTCCATTCGTGACCTTCGGATTGGGCTATGCGGAAAACGCAAAACAATCATCCGCCTTTGCACGTTTCCGCGTCAAACCGGGCCTACTAGACTGCATGCATCGTTTTCATCCGCCGCACGCGCCGGCCTGCCGGGCCGCGCGGCAGCCATCCGTCACGGAGATCATCATGCGCAGCATCCGCTTCGACACCCCCGCCGCCGACATCGAGTCGCTCGACGCCCGGGTCCGGGAAATCGACACGCCCGTACCGGCCGGCGGCCAGATGCTGATCGAGGTGCGCGCGGCCGGCGTGAACCCGAGCGACGTGAAGGCCGCGCTCGGCCGCATGCCGCACGCGGTGTGGCCGCGTACGCCCGGGCGCGATTGGGCCGGCATCGTGCGCAGCGGCCCGGACGGCTGGATCGGCGCGCCGGTGTGGGGTTCGGGCGGCGATCTCGGCGTCGGGCGGGACGGCTCGCACGCGCAATGGCTCGTGCTGGATGCCGCACACGTGCGCCGCAAGCCGGCCGTGCTGACGCTCGACGAAGCGGCCGGCGTGGGCGTGCCGTTCGTCACCGCGTACGAGGGCCTGCGCCGCGCCGGCATGCCGGCGGCCGGCGACGTCGTGCTCGTGTTCGGCGCGAACGGCAAGGTCGGCCAGGCCGCGATCCAGCTCGCGAGCGCGCGCGGCGCGACCGTGATCGGCGTCGAGCGCAGTGCCGGCGGCTATCGCGGCCACGCGTCGGGCGACGTGCACATGATCGACGCGTCGAAGGAACAGGTGGCCGACGCGGTACGCGCGGCCACCGGCGGCCACGGCGCGGACATCGTCTACAACACGGTCGGCAGCCCGTATTTCGAAGCCGCGAACGCATCGATGGCGATCGGCGCGCGGCAGATCTTCATCTCGACGATCGACCGAAGCGTACCGTTCGACATCTTCGCGTTCTATCGCGGCCAGCATACGTTCGTGGGGATCGATTCGCTGCAGCTCGGCGGCGACGCGGTCGCGCAGATCCTCGACACGCTCGCGCCCGGCTTCGGCAACGGCACGCTGCGTCCGTTCCCGATCGGCGACGACTACGTGTACCCGCTCGAGCGCGCGCACGACGCCTACCGCGCGGTGCTGGCCGGCGCGCGCGAGCGCGTGATCCTCAAGCCCTGACGCCGGACCGCACGGGAGACCGCCATGATGGATTACGTGACCTCGCTCGCGGTGGGCCTCGGCGTCGGCGTGCTGTACGCGCTGCTGCACGTGCGCTCGCCGGCCCCGCCGCTCGTTGCGCTCGTCGGCCTGCTCGGGATGGTGATCGGCGAACGCGCGATCGCGTTGCTGCGTTGATACGGTGATGCGGCGCTTGCGCTAGCGGTCGTTGCGGCGCCGGAACGCCCACCATGCGGCCAGCGCCGTGAAGCCCGCAACGAGCAGCACCATCATCCAGAAGCCGTGCTTGTTCTCCGAGAACGGCACGCCGCCGACGTTCATCCCGAAGAAGCCGGCGACGATGTTGATCGGCAGCGCGATCACGGTCACGAGCGTCAGCGTGAACAGCGTCCGGTTGTTCTGCTCGTCGAGGCGCGAGCCGATCTCTTCCTGCAGCAGCTTGATCCGCTCGTTGAGTCCCGCGAGATCGGCGAGCACCAGCGAGAACTCTTCGGTCGATTCGCGCAGCTCCTGCACGTCTTCCATATGCAGCCACGCGGGCGGCTTCGCGAGCAGCCGGAAGATCGAGCCGGGCTCCGGCGCGAGCATGCGCTGCAGGCGCGTCAGCGTGCGGCGCATCGCGCCGAGTTCGATGCGGCTCGACGTGAGCCGCTGCGACAGGAAGCGATCCTCGATGCGGTCGACGTCGACGCTCGTGCGCCGCATGATCTGGCTCAGCAGGTCGGCCTGGTCGCGCAGCAGGTGCACGAGCAGTTCCGCGGGCGACCGGAACTGCTCGCCGTCGCGCACGCACGCGCGCAGCGTGTCGACCGAGCGCAACGGCTTGAGCCGTGCGGTCACCATGATGCGCCGCTCGACGTGGACGAACAGCGTCGCGATCTCCGACGGCGTCAGCTCGAGGTTGAACATCACGTCGTTGACGATCGCGCGCAACGCGCCGTCTTCCTGCTCGATGCGTGTCGAACGCGAGCCTTCGTGAAGGAATTCGAAGAAGCTGTCGGGCAACCCGAGATGCGTGCGCATCCAGCGCTCGCTCGCGCCGTGCGCGAGATTGAAGTGCAGCCAGACGAAATCGCCCGATGCGCCCGCGCCGTGCTCGCGGCACGTGCGCAGCCACGCGGCGGCCGCGTCGGCATCGAGCATCGCGCCGGATCCGCCCGGAACGAAGCGGAATCCGCACACCATGCCGGACGTATCCGCGCCGTAAGTCTGTACGATCAGGTCCATCGTGTCGAAGGTCGTGCGGCGCGCGCCGCGCATCGCGGGTCGCGAGCCCGCGCCGGGAAAGGAAAGGAGACGTATGCCCGACGGGCGTGACGCACGCGTGACAGTCTCAGGCCGCATCATACCGGCAGCTTCCCTGCCCCCAAAGCAACGCGCCGCCCAACGGGCGGCGCGGACAAGACCGGGCGGCATGCGCAGGACGCGTTACTGCCGCGTCTCCGACTGGGCGGCGCTCGGGCACGCGGGATCCTTGCCCCAGTGGCCGTCGCACACGCGCCAGCGGCACAGCTGATCCTCGAAGAAACCGCGCTCCGAACACTCCTTCACGCGCGCCCCCAGCGAGCCGCCGGTCGCCGCGGCCGCCTTGGTCGGCACGGCCTGCCCCTTCTGGGCGGCGAGTTTCTTGTCGGCCGGCTTCGTGCGCGCGACGAGCGCCGCGAGCAGATCGGCATCCGGATCGTCCTTCCCGCCAGCCTTCGCGGTACGGGCCGGCGTCGCATCGCGACGCTTCTTCGCCTGCGCGAGTTCGGCCTGCTGTTCCTTGTGATGCTTGCGGGCTTCCGCCTTCGCATCGGCCTTCGTGTCGGCCTTGCCGTGCGCGGCGACCTTCGCGCTCTTCGCGGCGTCGGCCTTCGCGGCCTTGGTCGTCGCGGCTGCGGCGGCCGCGGCAGTTGCGGCCGCACCGCCCGTGGCCGCGCCCGACGCGTCATCGGCGCCATTGGCAAGTGCGCGCGACAGGCGGCTGCCGTCCGCGGCAGACGCGGACGAAGCGGATGCGGATGCAACGGACTGGGAGGCTGCATCGTCGTTGACGATCGTGGCCGGTTGCACAGCGGATGTGGCGGACGCGCCATTCTGCGCGACCTGTACGGCCGTATCGCTGGCCGGTGCGGCCTTGGCCGGCGCAGCCGCTGCGGGCGGCGTCACGGCCGCGACGGCGGCGGGTTGCTCGCCCGACGGCTGCTGCATGCGCCATGCGCCCCAGCCGCCGACGGCCACCACCAAAGCAACGACGGCCGCGATCGGCGCCTTCAGCGAACGGCGCGGCGGCTCGGCGGGCGGCGTGACACGTCCTTCCAGATCCGCGAGAATGCGCGACTGCCGAGGTCCTCCCTCGCCTGCCGGTTTAGTATCGGACAGCAGGCTGGGCGGAGTTTTCGAATTTGAATTTTCCGGCGCACTCATTCAGCGTCTCATTGAATCCTGGTTTAATTCACCGCGATAATATAGCCCGGCCTCTCGAAGCAGCCTGATTCTAAGAGCAAGCATTGCAAAACACAATCAATTCCAATTTCCGGGGATTTCTTTGATTGCCGTCGCACTCGTCGCCTATTTCGCCCTTGCCGTCGCGGTTGCGGCACTGTTGCTTTTACCGGGTATCCGCGCGACCGTTTTCGAATCCGTTGCCCAGTTTCACGGCCGTCTTACGCGCCGTGCGAACGATCGCGCCGCCCGGACGCGGAGTCAGATTGTTAAATCGGCAAGCGTTACGCGCGGCGCATTAAGCGATGTGCAAAATTTACTGATTCGGCGGCGCTTGATGATTATGGTATCGGCAGGTATTCTTGCGACGCCGCCATTGGTCGCCATTGCGTTACGCGGCCGGCAATTGTTCCAGTACGACGACACGGCGCGCGTGCCCGACGAGAAAATCGCCGCGCTGCTGCAGGGCGAACAACTCGTGCCGCCCCCGCCGCTGCCGCCGGAAGTCTTCGCCACCAAGGAAGTCGAACAGATCCGTCCGGCGCTGAAGGATGCGAGCCGCGACTGGAACCTGCTGGACCCGGATTTCCGTACGCGTTTGCTGCTGGTCTACAAGATCATGCACGAACAATACGGTTATGAAATGGCGCTGCTGGAAGGTTACCGGAGCCCGGATCGGCAGAACCGGCTGGCGCAGATGGGCAGCAACGTGACCAACGCGGCAGCCTTCCAGAGTTATCACCAATTCGGGCTGGCGGCCGATAACGCATTCCTGCGCGACGGCAAGCTGGTCATTTCCGAGAAAGATCCGTGGGCGATGCGAGGCTATCAGTTGTACGGCCAGGTCGCCGAGCAAGTCGGCCTGACCTGGGGCGGCCGATGGAAAATGATGGATCTCGGGCACGTGGAATACCATAAACCCGGTTTTAAACTGGGACGCGGCAGCTAGCCAGGGCTGCCGGACAGGAAATAATGAGGGCGGCATGGGGCTTTTTAATATCCCGGCAGGAAACGATATGGGCGACGCAGAAACTCGGGCATTCCGGTGCGCGATTTTTTCCGGCCGCCGCTTCCGTTTTAAATCTCACAGCGTCCTTTCATTAATGCGCGCGCCTTCTCCGATGCCGCGGGCGCATTGATGCCAGCCCCCTTCATCCCGTTTGACAGCATGGCGACACATCGCGGCGCCACCCTTGCCGCTCGGCGCGCCTGCGTCGCCTCACCGAATCGCACCGGAACCTGAACGTCCTATGCAACGCATCCTCAACGTGCTGACTCATCCGCGTACGCTCTCGATTGTCGGGATCGTCGCGCTAGCGGCCATTCTCTTCATCGTCGCCGACATGCTGCAGTTGCCGCTCCTGTGGGCGGCAATGGCTTTTGCGGCGATCCTCGCGCTGTGGCTCGTCGTCGCGCTGTGGCGCCGCTGGCGCGTGAAGCGTGCGAACCAGCAGCTCGGCCAGGTACTGGAAGAGCAGGCGGAAACCGGCAAGATCACCGCGCCCGCCGCCGCCGCGCTCGCGCCCGACGCGAAGACGGCCGACCTCGACGTGCTGCGCACGCGCCTGTCGGACGCGGTGAAGACGATCAAGACGTCGAAGATCGGCCAGGTATCGGGCGGCTCCGCGCTGTACGAACTGCCGTGGTACATCGTGATCGGCAACCCGGCGGCGGGCAAGAGCAGCGCCGTGCTCAATTCCGGCCTGCAGTTCCCGTTCGCGGACAAGAACAGCGCCGTGATCCACGGCATCGGCGGCACGCGTAACTGCGACTGGTTCTTCACGACCGAAGGGATCCTGCTCGACACGGCCGGCCGCTACTCGGTGCACGAAGAAGACCGCAGCGAGTGGCTCGGCTTCCTCGGCCTGCTCAAGCGCTATCGTCCGAAGGCGCCGATCAACGGCATCATCGTCACCGCGAGCATCGCCGAACTCACCGGCAACCGCCCCGAGTTCGCGATCAACCTCGCGAAGAACCTCCGCCAGCGCGTTCAGGAGCTGACGGAAAAGCTGGAAGTGTTCGCGCCGGTCTACGTGATGTTCACGAAGGCCGACCTGATCACCGGCTTCACCGAATTCTTCAGCAGCAGCGACAAGCACGAGTACGACCGCGTGTGGGGCGCCACCCTGCCCTACGAGCCCGACGACAAGCGTGACGTCGTCGCGCAATTCGACACGCACTTCGAGGAGCTCTACGAAGGGCTGAAAGAGATCAGCGTCGCGCAGCTGTCGCTGTCGCGCGGCAACCAGCTGTCGCCGGGCCAACTGAGCTTCCCGCTCGAATTCTCGACGATCAAGCCGTCGCTGCGCGCGTTCCTCGCGACGCTGTTCGAGAACAACCCGTTCCAGTACAAGCCGATCTTCCGCGGCTTCTACTTCACCAGCGCGCTGCAGGAAGGCGAAACCAACAGCACGGCCGCGCAGCGCATCGCGCACCGCTTCGGCCTCGACGGGAACGCGCTGCCGAAACCGCACAGCGCATTCTCGAAGAACGGCTTCTTCCTGCGCGACCTGTTCTCGAAGGTGATCTTCGCCGACCGTCAAACGGTGCGCCAGTTCGCGAGCCCGACCAAGACGCGGCTGCGCTACGCGACCTTCTTCGGCTTCGTCGCGGCGCTCGCGATCGCGCTCGGCGGCTGGACCTGGTCGACGATCGGCAACCAGCAGCTCGTCTCGAACGTGCAGGCCGATCTCGACAACGTCACGCGCCTGCAGCAGGGCCGCAACGACCTGCAGTCGCGCCTGCAGGCGATGGACATCCTCGAAGACCGGATCGAACAGCTCGAACAGTTCCGCCGCGACAAGCCGCTGTCGGTATCGCTCGGCCTGTACCAGGGCGACCGTCTCGAGCAGCACCTGCTGACCGAGTACTACAACGGCGTGCGCCAGATCCTGCTGGTCCCCGTGTCGCAAAACCTCGCGTCGTTCATGAAGGACGTGAACGCGCACCCCGAGCAGCTCGTGCCGATGACGCGCCCGCCCGAATCGGGCGCGGTACAGGGCGGCACGCTGCCGGTCTCGACGAACGCGGCAGGCGCCGCGCCGCTGGCCGGCGCCGCGCTGGCCGCGTCCGGCACCACGCCGGCCGCCGCTCCGCAACAGGCTGCCGCACCGCAGGGCGGCCTCTACAGCGATGCATCGCCGACCAACGTGCAGGACGCGTACAACGCGCTGAAGACGTACCTGATGCTGTCCGACAAGCGTCACGTCGAACAGGCGCATCTGACCGACCAGCTCGCCCGCTTCTGGCGCGGCTGGCTCGAGACGAATCGCGGCAACATGCCGCGTGACGAGATGATCAAGAGCGCCGAGCGCATGATCTCGTTCTACCTGTCCCGCGTGAACGACAACGACTGGCCGATGATCGACGCGAACCTCGCGCTCGTCGACCAGACCCGCGAGAACCTGCGCCGCGTCGTGCGCGGCATGCCGGCCCGCCAGCGCGTCTACGAGGAAATCAAGGCACGCGCGTCGACCCGCTTCGCGCCGATGACCATCGCGCGCATCGTCGGCGACGGCAACCAGGGGCTCGTGGCCGGCAGCTACGCGATTCCGGGCACGTTCACGCGCGAAGCGTGGTTCGACTACGTGCAGCCGGCGATCCGCGATGCGGCGACCAAGGAACTGCAGGCGAAGGACTGGGTGCTGAACACGTCGACGCAGGACGACCTGACGCTCGAGGGCAGCCCCGAGCAGATCCAGAAGACGCTCGTCGGCATGTACAAGACCGAGTACGCGCAGCACTGGCAGAAGTTCATGCAGGGCATCGCGGTGCAGGGCTTCAGCAGCTTCGGCCAGGCCGTCGACGGGATGAACCGCCTCGGCGACCCGCAGGATTCGCCGATCCGCAAGATCCTCGAGACTGCGTACGACCAGACGTCGTGGGACAACCCGTCGCTCGCGAACGTGACGATCAAGAAGGCGCAGACCGGCGTCGTGAACTGGGTCAAGCAGCTGTTCTCGCGCTCGCAGGCCGGCCAGGTGGCGGCCGCCAACATCGACATCAACGGCAATCCGGCCGAGGTGCCGATGGGTCCGATCGGCCAGGAGTTCGTCGGGCTCGCGCGGATCGTCGCGACGCATGACGGCACGTCGATGCTCAAGGGCTACATGGATTCGCTGTCGAAGGTCCGCACGCGCTTCAACGTGATCAAGAACCAGGGCGACCCGGGCCCGGGCGCGCGCCAGCTGATGCAGCAGACGCTCGACGGCAACGGTTCGGAACTCGCCGATTCGCTGAAGCTCGTCGACGAGCAGATGCTGACGGGCCTCACCGATTCGCAACGCAAGTCGCTGCGTCCGCTGCTCGTGCGGCCGCTGATGCAGGCGTTCGCGGTCGTGATCCAGCCGGCCAGCACCGAAGTCAACAAGGTGTGGAACGCGCAGGTCTACCAGCCGTTCCAGAACTCGCTCGCGACGAAGTACCCGTTCGCGGCCAGCGCGAAGGTCGAGGCCGGCGCCGGCGAGATCGCGCAGGTGTTCGGTCCGGACGGCTCGATCGCGAAGTTCGTCGGCACGACGCTCGGGCCGCTCGCGGTGCGCCGCGGCGACACGCTCGCCGCCCGCACGTGGGGCGACATGGGCATCGGGCTCACGCCGGACTTCACGAACGGCTTCGCGCGCTGGGTCGCCCCGCTCGCGGGCGGTGCCGCCGGCAGCGCGGCCGCGTCGTCCGAGCCGCAGACCGTGTTCCAGATCCTGCCGCAGCCGAGCACGGGCACGACGGAATACACGATCGCGATCGACGGCCAGCAACTGCGCTACCGCAACACGCCGCCGCAGTGGACCAACTTCGTGTGGCCGAACCCGCAGGGCTCGCCGGGCGCGACGCTGTCCGCGACGACCTTCGACGGCCGCACGGTGCAGCTCGTCAACGAGCCGGGCCGCTACGGTCTCGAGAAGCTGATCAACTCGGCGCAACGCAAGCGCCGTCCGGACGGCACCTTCGACCTGACGTGGGTACAAGGCAGCGTGAACGTGTCGGTGACGATGCGCATCATCAGCACGTCGCAGCCGTCGGGCGGTGGCGGTGACCAGCCGCAGCAGCAAAGCCTGCGCGGCCTGCAACTGCCGTCGTCGGTCGCCGACGCGAGCGCGGGCGCCGCGCAGAACGCGACCCAGTCCGCCGGCACGGGCGCGCCGGCCGCAGCGCCGGCCGTCGCGGCCGCCAACGCAACGAATGCACAGGGGGCGCAATGACGCAAACCGTACAGGCGCAGATCGCCTACTTCGGCAAGATTCCGTCGCGCGGCGACTTCGTGAAGAGCGCGCACAATCCGCAGCTGCTGCAGACGCTCGATCGCTGGATTGCGCAGGCGCTCGAGCTGCTTGCGGAAGATCCGCGCTGGAAGATCGTCTACGAGGATGCGAAGCCGATGCATTTCGCGTTCCTCGGCTCGCGCAGCAAGCTCGCGATCGCGGGCCACATGGTCGCGAGCCACGACGTGTCGATGCGCCGTTTCCCGTTCCTCGGCGCAACCGCGCTCGAGGTCGACCGGCCACTCGCGTTCCTCGCGCGCAGCCCGCTCGCGTTCGCGCGGCTGTGGTCGCGCGTCGCCACGCAGATCCCGCCGCTGCTCGGCAAGGACGAGCCGCCCGGCGCGCTGCAGGCGCTCGGCGACACGCAGGTGCCGATCGACGTCGGCGGCCCCGGCACATCGCATGACGGCACCTTCAACGATTTCATCGAACACCAGTCGCTGTACGGCCTGCAGGAGATGCTGCTCGAAAGCGGTCATCCGGTGCGGCTGCGCGGCGCGATGCTCGCGCTCGGCTCGCTGCTGCGGCCGGTGATGCAGAGCGGCTCGTCGCACATCGAACGCGGCCTGACGCTGCCGCTGCCGGTCGATCCGTTCTACCGCAGCCTCGTCGCCGCGTTCTGGCTCGAACTGATCGCGCCGTTCGTCGCGCAGGCCGACTTCGAGCTCGCGATCTTCATCGGCACGATCGCCGAACGCGAACGGCTCGTCATCGGCTTCAACGGCGCGTCGGCGAAGACGCTGCTGAGCGTCGTCGACCCGCAGACCTACGCCGCCCACAACATCGACATCGACGATCCCGAGTGGATCGACGCCCATGCGCAAAACGATCACCAGATCAGCAAGCTCGTCAGCTACCTCGACCAACCGCAACTCTCGCTGCGCGTCGCCATCGACGCGTTCCGCGAAGCGTTCATCGGAGGCTGACGGGATGCATCGCACGATTCACGTCCGGCGCGCACGCTTTTCGGCCGCCGTCTCGCCCGCCCTCGCCGCCCTGTTCGCCGCCGGCCTCGTCGCAAGCGGCGCGGCCTTCGCACAAAACACCGGCGCGACCGTCACGCCGGTCGGCAACGGCACGGTCGCGACGACCACGCTGCCGCAGGCGAACCCGAACGCCGGCGCCGCGTCCGGCGCGGTGGTGCACGGCACGGCCGGCACGATCACGCCGCCGCCCGCGAACGCGACACCCGGCCAGGTGGTGGCCGGCGGCAAGGTACCCGACGAGGCGACCAAGGCCGCCGTGCTGCAGAAGCTGCGCGATACCTACGGCGCGGCCAACGTCGTCGACCAGATCGAGGTGGGCGACGTCGCGACGCCGCCGAACTGGAGCGCGAACGTGCAGAAGCTGCTCGGCGCGCAGCTCAAGCAGATCAGCAAGGGCCAGTTGAAGATCAACGGCACGCAGATCGAGGTGAAGGGCGAGGTACACAACGAGGCGCAACGCCAGCAGCTCGCGAGCGACATGGCGAACACGCTGAACCCGACGTACACGATCAAGAACGGGCTGCGCGTGTCGGCGTCCGAGCAGGGGGTGCTCGACCAGACGCTCGCGAACCGGACGATCGAGTTCGAGACCGGCAGCGCGACGCTGACGCCGCAGGGCCGGCTGATCCTCGACCAGATGGCGGCCGCGCTCGCGAAGATGCAGAACCGCACGGTCGACATCATCGGTCACACCGACAACTCGGGGAACCGGACATCGAACATCGCGCTGAGCCAGGCGCGCGCGGACGCGGTGAAGGGCTACCTGATCACGAAGAGCATTCAGCCGCAGCAGATGACGACGACGGGCGTCGGGCCGGATCAACCGATCGCGCCGAACGATACGGCCGACGGGCGGGCCCGGAACCGGCGGATCGAATTCCGCGTGGGGCAGTAACGGCGGACCGGCCGGCCGCTCCGTGGCGGCGCGGCGCGGCGCACGACGGGCGGCGGCAGCAATGCGCCGCCCGTCGTGCGTTTACGACTGCTCGTCGGGGCGCACGCCCAGCAGCTCGCGAATATGCGACAGCGAGCCGTCGTCCTTCACGACGCTCTCGAGCCACTTGTGCAGCGGCATGTCGGCCCATTCGGCCGCCTTGTCGGCGAGATACGCGACCGGGCTGTGCGGCTCGGTCTGGCGGAAATAGCGCGCCACCGCCCGCAGCTGGTCGACGGCCTGCGCACGGTTCTGGATGCCGGCGATCATCTGCGTCACCGGCGGACGCGAAGCGGTCTGCTGCTGCACGTGAGTCTCCTCGGTCTGGACCGGATGGCCGAATACCGGCTCGATACGCTCGGGTTGCGCCTGCTGCGCTGCCTGCGTGTGGGGCGCGCTGCCCGTATAGCCCTGCTCGCGCGCAAAGCGCTCGGCGAGCCGGTAGACGGTCTCGAACGCGTCGCGCGCCTGCCGGAAGCTCGGCGCCGAATCGCCCGCGCGCTCGACGAGTCGCTCCTCGAACGCATCGAGCGCGAATTCGAACGCTTTCAGGTTCGCCAGCAGCGCCGTGTAGAACGCGATCGGCGTCACGCGCCGCGACGCGTCGATCTGCTCGATCGACGGCTTGCCGCGCGCGATGTCGTCCGCGTGTTCGGGGTCGCGCTTGATCGACTGCGCGACGTGCTGCGCCACTTCCCAGTCGAGCGTGCTGAACGCGTTCGACGCGCCGTCCGTCATCGGCACCGCGCGCAGCAGCTCGGCCGTGCGGCCGGACAGCCACGCGACGTTGCCGAGCCGGTGCTCGGTGTCATCGTCTTCGGGCAGCGGGTGGACGGTGTCCCAGAACTCCCGGCACAGGCCCTCGAGCAGCGCATAGCCTTCGGTGAGACCGGTGATGCCGTCCTCCAGCGCGAGCGCCTCGGTCAGCCACACGGCGAGCCGCAGGTCCTTCGTGCGCGTGCGCAGCAGCTCACCCGCATGGTCGACGACGAAGCCCCAGTCGGCCTCCTTGATCTCGGTCACCCATTCGCCCTGGTCGAGCGTCGGGTCGTCGTAGCGCCGCGCGTCCTGGATCGCGTCGAATTCGTTCGAAAACAGCAGGTCGCCGCCGCTGGGCGACGCATCGCTGATCGGCGTCAGCAGCTCGGGGAGATTGATCGGCATGGTTCGGTCAGTTCATCAATGCTTGGGCGTTGCGCGGCCGCGCTCATTCGACGGTGTACGTGAATTCGCCGGCCTCGTCCGCGCGCACCGCGATGCGCGCGATGGCCGCGCCGTCGGCGATCCGGCCGAGCACGTGGCCCGCGATCTCCGGCAGCAGCGTGCCGTTCAGGATATGGTCGACGTTGCGGGCCCCCGAGTCGACCTCGGTGCAGCGCGCGAGCACCGCCTCGACGAGCGACTCGTCCCATTCGAACGCGGCCTTGTGGTTCGCCTCGATCCGGCGGCGGATGCGTTCGAGCTTCAGCTCGATGATCTCGACCAGCACGTCGTCGGAAATCGGATAGTACGGCACGACCTTCATCCGGCCGAGGAACGCGGGCTTGAAGGTCTTGTACAGCTGCGGTCGCAGCGTCTCGGCGAGTGCGTCCGGGTCGGGCAGCTCCTCGGCCGGCTTGTTCAGGCAGGCCTGCATCACCGCGGCCGATCCGACGTTCGACGTCAGGATGATCAGCGTATTGCGGAAGTCGATCTCGCGCCCTTCCGCATCGTCCATCGCGCCCTTGTCGAACACCTGGAAGAACATCTCGAGCACGTCCGGGTGCGCCTTCTCGACCTCGTCGAGCAGCACGACGGAATACGGATTGCGGCGCACGGCCTCGGTCAGCACGCCGCCCTCGCCATAGCCGACATAGCCCGGCGGCGAGCCCTTCAGGCCCGACACGCTGTGCGCTTCCTGATACTCGCTCATGTTGATCGTGACCATCTTGCGCTCGCCGCCGTACAGGACGTCGGCCAGCGCCAGTGCCGTCTCGGTCTTGCCGACACCCGACGGCCCCACGAACATGAACACGCCGCGCGGCTTGTTCGGATCCTCGAGGTTCGCGGTGGCCGTGCGCACGCGCTGCGCGATCGCGTCGAGCGCATGGTCCTGGCCGATCACGCGCGCGGTGAGCAGCGGCTGCAGGTTCAGCACGGTGTCGATCTCGTCCTTCACCATCCGGCCGAGCGGAATGCCCGTCCACGCGGCGACGATCTCGGCGACGACGTGGCCGTCGACCTGCAGCGGCACCATCGGCTCGCCGCCCTGCAGCGCATGCAGCGCTGCGACGCGCTCCGCGAGCGTGTCGCGGGTCGCCTGCACGTCGACCGGCTGGCCGTCTTCCGACGTGCCGCGCGCCTTGTCGAGCGTGTCGCGCAGTCCGGCGATCTCGGCGACGATCACGCGCTCCGCCTCGTAGCGCGCTTCGTCCTTCGCGAGTTGTTCAAGGGCCGTATCGCGCGCGCCGCGCAATTCGCCGAGCCGCTCGTCGTGCGGCGCGCCGCCCGCCGCCTCGCGCTCCAGCGATGCGATTTCCGCGTCGATCCGCTCGATGCGCTTCTTCGTGTCGTCGATCGCCGCCGGCGTCGCGCTGTGCGCGAGCGCGACTTTCGCGCACGCGGTGTCGAGCACGCTGATCGCCTTGTCCGGCAGCTGGCGGCCGCTGATGTAGCGGTGCGACAGGCGCACGGCCTCGGTGATCGCATCGTCGAGGATCCGCACGTTGAAGTGCTTCTCCATCAGGCCCGACATCCCGCGCAGCATCGCGGCCGCGAGCGGCTCGCTCGGCTCCTCGACCTTCACGACCTGGAAGCGGCGCGCGAGCGCCGCATCCTTCTCGAAATACTTCTTGTATTCGCTCCACGTCGTCGCAGCGATCGTGCGCAGCTCGCCGCGTGCGAGCGCCGGCTTCAGCAGGTTCGCCGCGTCGTTCTGGCCGGCCTGGCCGCCCGCGCCGATGATCGTGTGCGCCTCGTCGATGAACAGGATGATCGGATGCGCGCTCTTCTTCACCTCGTCGATCACGCTCTTCAGGCGGTTCTCGAACTCGCCCTTCACGCTCGCGCCGGCCTGCAGCAGCCCCATGTCGAGTACATGCAGCGCGACGCCGCGCAGCGGGGGCGGCACGTCGTCGGCCGCGATCCGCAGCGCGAGCCCTTCGACGACCGCCGTTTTGCCGACGCCGGCCTCGCCGGTCATGATCGGGTTGTTCTGGCGGCGGCGCATCAGGATGTCGATCGCCTGGCGGATCTCGGCTTCGCGGCCGATCACCGGATCGATCTTGCCGTCGCGCGCGCGCTGCGTGAGATTGGTCGTGTACGTGTCGAGCGCGGGCGTCTTCGACGGGCCGGCGGCCGGTGCCATGCCATCGGCGGCCGGCGCGACGTCGCTGCCCTCGTCGTCCGCCTGACGCGGCTCGGCTTCGCTCGAGCCGGCCATGATCTCGTCGAACTTGTGCTTCAGGTCCGTCACGTTCATTTCCGCGAACTGCGACGACATCCGTTGCGCGAACTGCGCGAGATCGGGCGCGGTCAGCAGCGCGAGCAGCAGGTGGCCGGAGCGAATTCGGCCGAGCTGCGAGTCGAGCGAAGCGATCAGCCACGCCTGTTCGAACAGCGCGATCAGATGCACGGAGAACACCGGCGTGCGCGTGTTGCCCGTCTTCAGGCGCGTGAGTTCGCGCTCCAGATCGGCGCGCAGCGCGTGCGGATCGACGCGGCTCGCGCGCAATGCGAGCGGCAGGTCGCCCGTCGCTTCCTCGAGCAACGCGAGGAACAGGTGCTCCAGATCGACCTCGTAATGGCCGCGCGCCAGGCACGCGCTCGCCGCACGCTCGGTCGCGTGGCGGCACAGCGGGTTCAGTTTCGTGATCAGGGTCTTCAGAGGCGTGCTCATGGCGTCGATCTCAGGTTCGATTGCGTGTTTGTTGTCGTTCGGAATCAGTGAATCACGTGCAGCTCGTAGCGGGCGTCCGAGCGGTCCTCGACCGTGTCGCGCGTGCAGAGGAACGCGTCCCAGCCGAGCCGCGAGCCCGCGCCGAGCACGCTCGCGCCGACCTCGGTGCGCTTCAGCACGAGCTTCACCTCGTACTCGAGCGTCACGCCGGCGAGCAGCGTCAGCATCCGCTCGAGCGCGACGGCCTGCGCGCCGCCGGGCAGGAATGCCTCGTAGTCGCGCTTGGACAGCGGGCCGACGACGAGCCGCGCGCGCATGTCGCGCTGCCACACGCGCTCGCCGACGAGCGCCGTTGCGCCGAGCACCGCGTTGACTTCGCCTAGCACGCTCAACTGATCGGGCGGCACGTCGTACCACTTGCCGACGAACTGGTCGATCTTCACCGGTACGCGGAAGTAATCGGACAGCGTGCGTTGCAGGTACGCGGCCGACATCGGCCGGTGCCGCGCGGCCAGCGCATAGCCGGCCACGGCTTCGTCAAGCACGCCGCCCACGCCGGCCGCGAGGCTGTCGCGCACTTCGTCGCTCGGCACGCCCGCGATCGCGAGCAGCAGCGGCAGGTAGCGCTCGTCGCGGTCGAGCTCGTAATGGAACGGCAGCCGGTATTTCTTCCACGCCGCATAGAACAGCGCGGTCGCGCGGTTCGAGAACACGTCGAAGAACGCGCGAGCCGCGTGGTCGCGCCGCAGGTGCTCGCGCGCGACGATCTGCTCGGTGTAGTGCAGCGGCAGCGCGCCCTGCCCGCCGAGCAGCCCGAAGAACGCGGGCGTCAGCTCGACGTGGCCGAGTTCGCCGGCCGCGAGCGCGGCGCCGCGCTGCTCGCCCGAATCGAGCAGCGTGCCGTCATCGTCGAACGAACGCGCGCCCTCGATCTCGCTCGGCGGAAAGCCGAGCGACAGCGTGTTGCGGAATTCGATGCGCTGCGCGACGACGTCGCCCTGCCGCCACGCGCCGGGCGCATCCGACGCCTGCCGCGCGAATAGCCCTTCGAGCACGCGCACCGCCTGGAAGAACTCGAAGCGGTGCGGCTCGTCGAGCAGCGCGTCGACTACGCCAGGATCGATTCGCCGGTCCGGGGCTTGCATCGGATGATCTCCTCGCCGGTGCGCTTCGACACGACGACTAGTTGAACGAAACTGTTGAGGTGGACGTACAGCCCGAAGAAGCTGTCGAGCACGCGCACGAATGATGCGAGGCTCGCGCCAACGAAATGCTCCTCGTCGATCGTCAGCCGGATCTCGATGCCGCGCACGAAGGTCGCGAACGGCTTGCCGGGCAGCCATTGCACGGCGCCGCGCTGCTCGACGCCGGCGAGGCCGTCGATCTGGCGCATCGACACGGCCGTGCGGCGCAGGTCATACAGCGTCAGCATTTCCTTCAGCGGTGCGAGGCCATGCGCGACGAGCGACACGTGGTTGAGCGCGAGATGCGACACGAGCCGCCAGTGCGCGGCGCGGCCGCGCTCGAAGCGCACGCTCTGCGTCGGGCGGCGCAGCAGCGAAATGCCGCTCGTCTGCGCCCCGCCCTCCTGGAACAGGTCGCCGCCTTCGAGGCCGAATGCCAGCATCGCCGGCAGGTCGCGGTTCGTACAGGTGAGGTCGAGGCTCAGCGTGTCGGTTTGCGGCGACGTCGGCTCGAAATCGATGTCGACGATCGAGATCTCGGTTTCGTAGCCGGGGCTCTTCTGCGCGACCCAGTCGTTGCGCCGCGCGAACCAGTAGTGGCCGATCCGCGCCGCTTCGCCGTGATGCAGCGAATAGAACGGCCGGAACTCGATCACCGATTCCTCATGCGCCTGCTGCCGGACGAGCTTCACCGAGTCGATCGAGTACACCTCGTACGCGAACGCGCGGCGCGCCTCGGCGATCACCGGATAGGACACCGCACGGTGCGTGATGCGAATCGGCTCGCCGTGCTGGCGGAACAGGTTGACGATCGGCGTGCAGAACAGCCGGAAATGGCTCGCCGTCAGCAGCTCGAGCAGGCGCGCGACGTGCGAATCGTTGCGCACGTCCTGCAGCACGAGATGCAGCGTCGCACGCTGGCAGCGGCCCGACGCGCGCGCGATCGCCGCGAGGTCGAAATCGACGAAATCGAACTTGTCGGGGAACGCGAAATATTCGGTGAGCAGGCGGTATGCGGGATGCGATTTCGCCGGATAGTCGATCAGCGCGTCGTCCTCGCTGAAGCCGGCCTGCGCGATCGGCAGCTTGCGCAGCGCGGTCCAGCGGCCGTTGCGCTCGGGCTCGACATACGCGCCGAGCACGTTGACGAACAGGCAATCGGTCAGCGCGGCGACGAACGACTGCTCGCCATGCAGGTGCGCGCGCAGCGTCGACAGCTTCAGCGCGCCGAGATCGAGCTGCGCGGCCAGCGATTCGAACGTGATCGAGATCACGCCCGTCGCGTTCGACGGCAGCACCGTCGCGCTCGGCGCGAGCGCGACCGGCGTGTAGCGGGCTTCCGAGATGCGGATCGGCGCGAGCGTCACGTCGTAGGCGGTGCGGAACCGGCACTGCACGCCGCGGATCGGGCGGCTCTTCAGCTCGGTGCCGCGGTCGATCACGACCGGTTCGGTCTGCTGGCCGGGCGACGCCGGCGTGAACTGCGCGATCGAGCACGACGGGAACGGCCGCAGGTAGTGCGGATACAGCACTTCCAGCAGCGCTTCCGTGAATTCGGGATAGTCGTCGTCGAGCTTCTTGTTGATGCGCGCGCCGAGCAGCGCGAACGACTCGATCATCCGCTCGACGTGCGGATCCTCGCAATGCTCGCCCGACAGCGCGAGCCGTGCCGCGATTTTCGGATAGCGTTCGGCGAAATCTCGCGAATAGCGCCGCAAAAACGATAATTCGCGCTCGTAATACGGCAGCAATTCTTCCATCGACGACCCCGAACCTCAATATTTCCTGCCGGACCTGATCTACCACCGGGCGGTCCGGCCCGCTCGGCGGCTTGATTTACTGCATTCTCGCGGCGCGTGCGCGCGTGACCGAATACTGCAGCGTCGACGGCTGCAGCATCGCGTCGAAACTCACCGGCTCCTCGGCCGGGTGCACGACGAGCAGCGCCTGGATCGCGAAATAGAGCGCGTTGGTGGCCTGCTCGTTCAGCTCGAACGTCACCTGCACCTGCTGCAGGCGCGGCTCGTGGCGCGCGATGGCCTGCTGGATCGACTTGCAGATGAACGCGCGGTCGTAGTGACTCGCGAGGCTCAGCCCTGCGAAATCGTTCAGCCCGTAGGTCAGCACCGATTTCTGGCATTCGGGCAGCGTCGCCAGTTCGTTCTCGGTGTGCGCGATACGGGTGTTGAGGATCGCCTCGACGTCGCGGGCGACCGTGTTCTTGAGCTCGTCCAGCGACAATTGCCGCATCGCTGCCGAGGCCGGCAGATGCGGTTCGTCGTCGAACAGCTTGTCGAGAAAACTGGGTTCGAATCGTTTCATCGGCCGGTGTGCACAGCGAAAACGGCAACGGGACGCAACGCGCCCCGTTGCCGCAACCGACCTTAGACCGCGTAGGTCTTGTCGTTCTTCGTCAGGCTCCAGGCGCCTTGCGTGTTACCGCCCTGGTTGCCGCCGATCTTCTGCTGGGTTTGCTTCCACTGCACGGCTGCGTACTTCAGCGAGAACGTCTCGAGCGGCAGACCTTCCTCGCGAACGCTCGGGGCGATGCTCGAGATGATCACGTACTTGAGCTTGACTTCCAGATACTGCACGCGCTTGCCTTCACCGTCTGCGCGCGAGAAATGGACCGTCACTTCATCGAACGTGGTACCGCCCGAAGCGTGCTGGTACAGCAGCGGGCTCGACGAATCGATTTCCTTCGTGAAGATCATGTCGCCGTGTTCGCAACGCGTCATCGTGTGACCGCCAGCGGTCGATGCGGTTGCCGAACGCGGCTGAACGATCGAGTGATCCCACGATTTCAGTTCGATCCAGCCCTGATGGTCTTTGTCCGCGGATTCGCCCTTCACCGCCGGACTACCAAACTGCAAGTGCATATGTAACATGGCCCTTCGACTCCCCAAAGAGGTGGTTTTAACGTCCTACCCAGGCGGCCCGCCCGGGCGATTTACTCGCTTATGAATTTGCCGGTTTGGGCAGATCAGCGACAAGTCGCAGAGAAATCGAGAGTTCGTCGAGCTGAAAGTGCGGGCGCAGGAACGCGACCGAACGATACGAGCCCGGCTTGCCCGGAATCTCCGACACTTGTATGGATGCCTCACGCAGCGGGAATTGCGCTTTCTGTTCCTGCGAGGCGTTGTCGTCGAGCAGGACGTATTGCGAAATCCACCGGTTGAGGAAAGTCTCCACGTTCTGCGCCGATGCGAAGCTGCCGATCTTGTCCCGCATCATCGCCTTCAGGTAGTGCGCCACGCGCGATACCGAGAAGATGTACTGAAGCTGGGCGGACAGGACGGCGTTCGCATTCGCGCTGTCGGTGCTGTATTTTTTGGGTTTCTGCACCGACTGCGCAGCGAAGAACGCGGCGTAATCTGAATTCTTGCAATGGACGAGCGGGATGAAGCCGAGGTCGCTCAGCTCCTTCTCGCGGCGATCGGTGATCGCGATTTCGGTCGGGCACTTCAGCGCGACTTCACCGTCGTCGGTCTTGAACGTGTGGGTCGGCAGGTCTTCGACCAGGCCGCCGCCTTCGACGCCGCGGATCGCCGCGCACCAGCCGAAGTCGTCGAACGCGGCCGTCAGGCGTGCCGCGAATGCCCACGACGCGTTGCACCACAGGTACTTGTCGTGGTCGGTGCCGTCGACGTCCTCGACGAAATTGAAGTTCTCCGCGGTCTGGCCGTCCTTCGGATTGAACGGCAGGCGGCCGAGGAAGCGCGGCAGCGTCAGGCCGACGTAGCGCGAATCTTCGGCGTCGCGGAACGACTTCCACTTCGCATATTCGACGGTATCGAACACCTTGCCGAGGTCGCGCGGCTTGCCGAGGTCGGAGAACGACTCGAGGCCGAGCAGCTCCGGCGACGCCGATGCGATGAACGGCGCATGCGCGGCCGCCGCGACGTGCGACATCTGCTCGATGAAGTACATGTCTTCCGGCTGGCGCGAGATCTCGTAATCGCCGATCAGCGCACCGAACGGCGAGCCGCCGAACGTGCCGAATTCTTCTTCATAGACCTTCTTGAACAGCGCGCTCTGGTCGAACTCGCTCGCACCCTTGAAATCGCGCACGAGGTCGCGCTTCGGTGCGTGCAGCGCCTTGATCTTGATCGTCTGGCCCGTATTGCTTTCCTTGACCAGATAGTCCATCCCGCGCCACGTGCTCTCGAGGCGCTGGAATTCCGGCGCGTGCATCACGGCGGAAAGCTGCGTGGAGATCAGGCGGTCGAGTTCCGCGACGCGCGCATCGATCGTGGCCGACAGGTTGTCCGACACGATCACCGTGCCGTCGAGCACCTGGTGCACGAGTTCGCCGATCAGGTCCTTCGCACGCGCATGCTCGGAATCGGATTTCGCGACCTTGCTCTTCTCGACGATGTCGTCGAGCAGCGAGGTCCCGGCGGCGTATTCCGCGCCGCTCGCTTGGGCCGCAGCCGTTTGCTGGTTCATCTCAATACTCCGTCGTCATTCGCCGTCTTGGTCGCTGCCCGTGCCCTTCGCGAGCTCCTGCAGCTGCTGCGTGTTCTTCAGCACCTCGGACAGCAGATCCTCGAGCTTGTCGTTGCCGGCGAGCTTGTTGCGCAGGTCGGCGAGCTTCGAGCGCGCCTCGAGCAGGCGGCGCAGCGGCTCGACCTGTTCGACGACTTCGTCCGGGCTGAAATCCGACAGCGAGCGGAACTTCAGGTCGACGGCGAACTTGCCGCCTTCCGGGCTCAGGCGGTTTTCCACCTGGAACGCGGCACGCGGCTCGATCGCCTTCATCACGTCGTCGAAGTTGTCGCGGTCGATGTTGACGAACTTGCGGTCGCGCAGCTTCGGCTGCTCGATTTCGGACTGGCCCGCCAGGTCGCCAACGACCCCGACGACGAACGGCAGTTCCTTCACCTCGATCGCATCGCCCTTCTCGACCTCGTAGGTCAGCTGGACGCGCGGCGGCCGTATTTTCTGCAAGCTTTTCTGAATGCTTTCTTTCTTGGCCATCTCGACGGCTCCCAGGTTAGTTGTGGTTATCGCGTCAGTTGCGGGTCAGGTGCGGTCAGTTGCGCAGTGCCCCGAACGGATCAGCGCCGCCCTTTTGCGCCGCGGGCGGCGTCGGCGTGGTGGTTGCGGCCGCCTCGGCTGCCGCGGCCCCTGCCGCGACCTTCGGACGATGCACCGGACGGCGGGTGTACTTCTTCGGCTGCACCTTCGTTTCCGGCGGGAACAGCGCCGATTCGCCCAGCGTGTCGCGCAACTGCTTCGCGAGCGCCTGTGCATCGGACTTCGCGTCGCCCGCGAGCGACGAATCCTGGCGCAGTTCGCCAAGCGACTGCGTCGCGATCCGCAGGCCGGCAACGGCCAGCACGCTCTTCGCCTGACGATCGGTCGCGTCGCGCTGCAGCGCTTCCTGGGCGGCCACGATCGCCTGGCCGTAGTGGTTCTGTGCGAACTGGATTTGCGCGATGCGCGACCACGGTTCCTCGCGCGTCGGATCCGACTTCGCGAGTTGCTGATACAGGCCGAGGGCCTTGTCCTGGTCACCCGCCTTCGCGACTGCGTCTGCATCGGCCAGCGACTTGTTGAAGACTTCCGCAGTCGGCGGCGCGGGAGGCTGGCTCGCACAGCCGGCGATCACGCCGCAAGCCACCACTACCCCAGACAGTTTTGCGAAGAGACGGTCTTTCATCGTTATATCCACCGGCGCGTGAGTTTTAAATCGTTGAGAATCTGGTTCTTTTGCTTTGCTAGAAGCGCGCGGGTATAGTACCGATCAATTTTTCATAATTCAATCGTCGTGTGAAGAGTAATTCCTTTTAAATCCGTGCGCTACCCCCTCGAATGGCCTCTCGCTACAGGCTCGCAGCGGTTTTTCTCACGGCTGGAATGCGCAAGTTTTACTGATCGCACGACGCCCCGCCCGGACGGCGGAAAAAATTTCCGGACGCCTGCCACGAAGCAGGCGTGCTTAATAGTTGAACAGTGCAAAGTCGGGGATACGCAGCGAACGCGGAATACCCGGCAGTTTTGACAGGGATAAAGGCGGCACGCCGGAAACACGATGAGATCGTCCATGATTCGCTACGCGCTGCCGCTGGTTGCGTGCGCCCTTCTGGCCGGATGCGCGGCCGCTCCGCTGCTCGGCTCGGCCGCGAGCGCCGTGATGTCCGCGGCCGGCATCGGCAAGCCCGAGTTGCCGGACGCGCAGAAGCCGCCGCGCAATCTCGGGCTCACGCTGGCCGCCGCGCCGAACCTGAATGCCGCGACCGACAACAAGCCGCTCGCGCTCGTTGTCCGGCTCTATGCGCTGAAAGACCCGACCTCGTTCCAGCAGGCGCCGTTCGACGCTTTTACCGATCCGGCCAAAGAAAAGGCCGCACTCGGCGCCGACCTGCTGAATGTGCGTGAAATCACGCTGATTCCCGGCCAGCGCTATACCGCAACCGAGAAGGTTTCGCGCGAAGCGCAGGCATTCGGGATCGTCGCGCTGTTCCGCGATCCCGCACTGCAACGATGGAAACTGACGTTCGATCCGGTGAAGTCGGAGAAATCCGGCATAATCATCGGCCTGCATAATTGCGCGATGACGGTCACCGACGGCACGGTCATCGCACCGCAACAGGGTGCGCCTTCGCAACCGCTGAATTTGCTTTCTTCGGTGTCCTGCGGTTAAACATGACGCACGAATGTCAATTAACAAGAGTTAACAATTGGCGATTTAATTCGGGCACGAACAAATCGATTACATCGCAACGCGACATTAACCGGATTTGACATGAGTTATTCGGCCAAGGTGCTGTGGGGGGAAGGGCTGTTCCTCCGGCCTCAACACTTTCAGCGGCAGGACGCGTACCACGAGGCGCGCCTGTTCGAGTCCATCCAGGCGATCCAGCCGTACAACTGGGGCGTGCGCTCGGTGCGCATCGACCGCGACGCGCTCGGCAGCAACGTGCTGCGGGTCGCCGAACTCGCGCTCGTGTTCCCGGACGGCGCACTGTATGCCGCGCCGCAGGCCGACGACCTGCCGCCGCCGATCGCGCTGGACACGTTGCCCGAGGGCATCAACGAATTCGTGTTCTATCTCGCGCTGCACCCGCTGCGCGAGAACGGCACCAACTACAGCGACGATCCGGCCGCCGGCTTCATGACGCGTTTCGCCAGCGAGCAGACGAGCGTCGCCGACAACTTCACCGACGCCGCCGAAGCCGACATCACGTTCCTGAAGACGCAGGTCAAGCTGATCGCGCACAGCGAACCGCGCGACCAGTTGCTGTCGGTACCGCTCGTGCGCGTGCGCCGCACCGCGACGTCCGGTTTCGAGATCGACGACAGCTTCGTGCCGCCGTGCCTCGCGATCGACGCATCGCCGATCCTGCACCAGCGGCTGCGCCAGCTGATCGACGCACTGCAGGCGAAGGTGAACGCGCTGTACGGCTTCCACCGCGAGCCGTCGAAGAACATCATCGAGTTCCGCTCGGGCGACATCGCGTCGTTCTGGCTGCTGCACACCGCGAATGCCGCGTTCGCGACGCTCGCGCACCTGCACCAGCACGCCGCGCTGCATCCGGAGCGGCTGTTCCAGGAACTGCTGCGCCTTGCCGGCCAGTTGATGACCTTCTCGAAGGGTTATGCGCTCGCCGACCTGCCCGTGTACCGCCACGACGATCCGGGCCCGAGCTTTGCGCGTCTCGACCTGATGCTGCGCGAACTGCTCGACACCGTGATCTCGACGCGCTACTTCGCGATCACGCTCGACGAGGTGCGTCCGTCGTTCCACCTCGGCCGCCTCGATTCCGGCAAGATCGACGACAAGACCGAGTTCTACCTGGCCGTGTCGGCAGACATGCCGAGCGTCGAGCTCGTCGATGCGGTGCCGGCCCGCTTCAAGGTCGGCGCGCCCGACGACGTCGACAAGCTCGTGCTGTCGGCCATGCCCGGCGTGCGGCTGTCGTACACGCCGCAGGTACCGCCCGCGATTCCCGTGCGGCCCGGCGCGTGCTACTTCGCGCTCGATTCGCGCAGCCCGCTGTACGAGCGCATGCTGCAGGCCCAGTCCGCGATGATCTACGCGCCGACTGGCATCAATGACCTGAAGTTCGAACTGATCGCGGTCACATCATGAGCTACGCGCCTTCCCTGTTCGGCGACAACGCGCCGCCCCCCCTGCATACCCCGGCGTCGACGGACTCCGCGTTCCAGGCCCGCTCGCTGCTCGACCTGCTGTACGACGGTTTCTTCATGCTGTTCCTGCTCAAGAACGGGCGGGAGCCGGACAGCGCCAGCGAATTCAGCACGCGGATCCAGGAATTCCTGTCGGATTTCGAACGCGGCGCGAAGAAGCTGAATATCGCCGCCGAGGATGTCTACAGCGCGAAGTTCGCGTTTTGCGCGGCCATCGACGAAATGGTGCTGTCGTCGCAGTTCAAGATCCGGACCGAATGGGAACGCCGGCCGCTGCAGCTCGTGCTGTTCGGCGAGCAGCTCGCGGGCGAGAAGTTCTACCAGTATCTCGAGGAGGGGCGTGCGCAAGGCGCGGCGCGGCTGCAGTCGCTCGAGGTGTTTCACATGTGCCTGCTGCTCGGGTTCCAGGGCAAGTATCTGCTCGAAGGGCCGGAGAAGCTCGCGTATCTGACGGCCCGGCTCGGCGACGAGATCGCGCACATGAAGGGCAAGCGCGCGCCGTTCGCGCCCCACTGGCCGCTGCCGGATCAGATCGCGCACCGGTTGAAGCGCGAGGTGCCGGTCTGGGCGATCGGGACCGTGTTCGCGCTGGTTGCGCTGCTCGGTTTTCTCGGGCTCAACACGTACCTGAAGGACAAGACGCTGCAGGCGCTTGCCCCTTATTCGCAGGTCATCAAGGTCGGGCCGGAATCGGCCAATCTGACGATTTCGCTGCCGTAAGAAGCGCGCGTCGTTCTAACGCTGCTTCATGGAAAAAGGACCGCCGGGCGGTCCTTTTTTATTGGCGCACGTTTCAATACGTCACTCGATCCAGACGTCTTCATAACCCGCATCGTCGATGATGAAACGCGTACCGGCCGGCAACCGCAGATACGGCAGAACCAACGGCAGGTAAGTCGACAGATGCGCGGCATGCAGCGGTTGATAAAAATCGACGGCGTCGGCGTATTCGCCGCAATGGAAGAACCAGCTGACGTTCTCGCCCTCGGACAGCGAGATGCGCGTGCCGTAGACAGGCATGCGCCCGAGCGTCGATATCGCGACAGCGACCCGGTCTTCAGGCTCGACGGCATGCAGGCCATATCGCGCGCAAATGGCTTCCTGTTGCGCACGCAGCGTCGCGGGATCGTCTGCCATGTTCATTTCCCTTCCTGTCATGCGGCGAGTCAACCGGTTTGCCAGCATAGCCGTGGATCGGCTCCGCCGGTCGACACGAAATAGACGGCAGCCTGCGTCGCCGTCGCGCGATCGACGCACTGCTGCGCCGGATAGCCGCCTCGCTGGCCACCCGTGACGAGTTCGATCGTTTCGTCGGCCGGCGCTTCCGGCGTTGCCAGGTTCAGCAGGACGGCATCGATCTCCGATGCGATGAAGACGACATACCGGCCGTCGTTGCCGCCGCCGATCGTCATGACCGTTGCGTCGCTCGCATCGAAAACGAGTGTCGAGCGATCGATGCCATTCAGTCTTTTGACGGCCGCGATCACTTGCGCGGTGTCGTCACATGGCGCTTCGGTCACGTGCGAACGGCTGCCGACGGTGGTTTCCTCGATCACTTTCGTGGTTCGCATTCGCGCCACCAGTCGAGCAGCGTTTCATCGTCCGGATCTTCGAAATTCCGGTAGATGTTCGCGTAGTACCACGCGATCCCGGTGCGTGCGGTAAAGCCGTCGAACACGGCACGAATCCGCTCGCCGCCCACCCTCGCCGGCACGGATAGCGCCAGCGAACCGCCGTGGCGGCCATCGAGCGCTCCGCCCAGCGCGCTCCCGACCTCACGTTCGAGCCGGTCGATTTCATGGGCCGGAATCACGTCGCCGTAGATCTGGATACAGTAGTTTCCGCCGCGCCGGAGTACGGCCGCCGGGCGATCGGGGTCGTCGATGCGAATGACGTCACCCCGTGCGAGATTCAGCGTCAGGCCCGGCGACGCCAGCAGCGCGTAAACGCCCGGCTCGACCTCGCAAGCCGGAAGCGCCTCGTGGACCGGCCCATCGTCGGAATGGCCGGCATAGACGTGGATCTCGTCGAAATCGCGATCGCGCAACGCTTCGGCGAGCGGTGTCAGATTCACGTCGTGCATCGCCCCCTCTCGATTGAACATGGCATGCCGCCGGCGAGCGGCCGGCATCGCGTCAGAACAGAATGAATGCGTCGTTTTCGATGTAGAACACGAACGCATCGAACAGCTGGGCCATGCTCGGCTCGTCGATCTGGTCATGCGCGTTGATCACGATGTCCTCGATCGTCGCGCCGCCCAGCGTGACCCGCCAGCCGGGTTGCCGGGCGATGGCGGGCACCGCGGCGTCTGCGTCGCCGTCGGTGTCGTCGGAGAATGCGCCCTCCGTATCGAGCGTCCACGGCATCGGCGGCAGGTAAAGCCACCCGGAGAAATCGCCGGGGCGTTCGAGAATATGGTGCAGCGGCACTGCGGTCGTGGAATCGAGCGACATGGGTATTGCGGTGGTATCCGGATTGATTGCGTTGCATCGGCCGCGAGACTTCCGCGGCAGGCCGTGATTATGCCAATTCCTCGCCCGCCCGCCTCCCGGCACACGTCAGTCGATGCGCAGCCTCGCCGGAGTCCCCGCGAAAACCGCCGCCAGCCCCTGCTTCACGCGCTCCAGGTCGCCGGTCGCGCGCACCACGATCGTGACCAGCCCCAGCCCTTGCGCCCATCCCGCATCCGGCGCCAGCTCGATATTCAGCATTTCGCCGCGCAGCGATACGGATTCGACACCGCCATAGCCCGCGACACCGTTCTCGCACACTTCCATGTAGTACGTGTCGAGGCCGAGCGCCTGGTCCTGTTCGTCGTCTTCGGTTCCACGCTGCAGAATCACGTAGTTCGCCGGCGGATCGCGATCCGCGAGACCGACGACGTGCACGCCGTCCTCGAACGCGTAGGTCGCGACGTCGGCGAAAAACCTGAAATCCATGGCGGTCTGCTCCTGGCCTGACGGCTTCGACGCCGCCCGGTGGACGGCTTTCATCAGATTATTCCGCATGCGCCGGCACGTCACCGGTTTCCGGTGAAATCGATTGCAATCAGGGCCAATTCGACTTTCGGCGCAGCGCGGTTGCGAGTAGTGTCTACGTGCCCGTATTCCGGCCACCCCCGGGGTTCGACCGATACCCGGCGCTCATCACGACGACACTGAACACTGGAGATCTGCGATGAAACGTTCGAAGTTCCTGCTGTCGGGCCTGCTGCTCGCGTCGGCCCTCGGCTTCACGGCCGTCGCCGCGCACGCGGACGACCTGCTCGATTCCGTGAAAAAAGCCGGCGTGCTGCGCGTCGGCCTCGAAGGCACGTATCCGCCGTTCAACTCGCGCGGCACGTCCGGCCAGCTCGAGGGTTTCGACGTCGACGTCGCGAATGCGGTCGCCGGCAAGCTCGGCGTGAAGACGCAGTTCATCCCGACCGAATGGAGCGGCATCATCGCCGGCTTGCAGGCCGGCAAGTTCGACGTGATCGTCAACCAGGTCACGATCACGCCGCAGCGCAAGGAAGCGCTCGACTTCAGCGAGCCGTACACGTACTCGGCCGCGCAGCTGATCCAGCGCAAGGACGACACGCGCAACTTCAAGTCGCTCGACGACTTCAAGGGCAAGAAGCTCGGCGTGACGCTCGGCACCAACTACGACCAGATGGCGCGCACCGTGCCGGGCATCGAGGTGCAGACGTATCCGGGCGCGCCGGAGAAGCTGCGCGACCTCGCCGCGGGCCGGATCGAGGCGACGCTCGACGACCGCCTGATGCTGCCGTACATGATCAAGACGTCGAACCTGCCGCTGCGCGCCGGTGCGGTGCTGAACGGCGGCAAGCAGGAAATGGCGATCCCGTTCCGCAAGGGCAACCCGAAGTTCGAGAAGGCGATCAACGATGCGCTCGATTCGCTGCGCAAGGACGGCTCGTTGAAGAAAATCTCGATGCACTGGTTCGGCAGCGACGTGACGGTGCCGGTCGCGCAGTAAGCGGCCCGGTCTGCCGTTACGACGCGTCACGCCCTTCGTGTCGACGAAGGCGTGACGCGCCGCCTCAGGCCGCTTCGTCGAAGCGCGCCAGCAGCATCTCGCCGATCGGCGTCAGCGCCGGGCGCGCGGCCACCGCATTCATGCGCGACTGCGACGCGTCGACCAGCCGCTTCTCGACCAGCACGGCGAAAGCCGGATTCGATTGATCGACACTGTCCGGCGCACGCGCAATGCGCAACAGCATCGAGAATTCATGCGGGCTCAGCATGGTCCCTGTCTCCTGATCGTCCGCGATCCGGTTCGAACCGGCGTCGATCGTGTTTTCGAATGAAATGGCGCGATGCATGACCGCTGCGCCGCCGGGAGCGAGATCCCGGTTGCCTTGCCCGCGACGCGGGCACGTCGTCGAAAGCAGGTTGCGCGCGGCCCCGATCCTGCGATGCCGCCGCGATGGGAACGTGCAACCTTAGGGGCGCCTCGTGACGCGGCCGTGACAGCAAAACAGGGGCAAACCGACGTGCGCGATACGCCGTTGTCATCCTATGTGGCTCCGATCGACGCCGGGCTGCATCGCGCTCGCCTGCGTCATCGCGGGTCGACCGAATACGGAAAGCCGCCGTCCCCCGATCCGCTCGCGTGACGCATGCAGCGCACGACCACGTTCACCGCACGCCCGAGCGTCATCCCGACGAGCACGCCCCATACCGCGAACGACAGCATCACGAAGCCGCTCGTGGCCGCCCACGGCGCGCGCGCGGCGACCGCGTAATGCATGCAGGTTTCGGCGACGAAGGTCAGCATCAGCGTGACGAGCAGGCTCGCGTCGCCCGGCAGGCGCACGCGCAGGCCGGACGGTACCGCACGGTACGCGAGCCGCCACCGGCTCGCGTGCAGCCAGCCCAGCGACGCGCCGCCCAGGACGGCCGCGAGCGCAATCGCGTTCGCGTCGATGCCGGCATGCGGGAAAAGCCCGTTCAGGCTGACGATGCCGAGCATCCCGAACGCGACCGGCGAGATCAACGGCCGCGCGGCCGGCACCTCGCGCGGGAAACAGCGCTTGATGCCGATATAGAGCAGCACGCAGAACATCACGTACACGTAAGACTTCAGGTGAAGGAGCGCGGACATGGTCGAGGTCGCCTGATCGGAGTGGACACGGCGACACCGTACTGCGCGGTTGCGCCATACGGCACGGCTTGCGACGAGCGGCCGGAATTCGCGGACGAGTGGCACATCGCGGCGATGGCCGTGCGCCGCATCCGGCACGACGCGAAGCCGGCGCCGCCCGGTGTCCTTCCGCCCCCCGTTCCACTACACTCGTGACGGAAGCCGGCCGTCCGTCGTCCGCCAAAGCGCTTCGTCGAAGCCGCGCGCCGTTCGTCGCAACGCGCGTGCCGCCGGCCGATCCGGCGCTAAGGTCACGCCATGCGTATCGCGCGCCCATACTCATCCGACACCATGCGAGCCACCTCCGACCCTTCGCCGATCCCGCCGCCTGCCGGCGCCGCGCCGCGGCTGCTGCGCGATCCGGTCGCGCTGCTCGCGTTCGCCTGCTTCAACTCGGTCGTCGGCCTGGGCTTCTGGGTCGTCCATGTCGGCGAACCGCTGCTGCCCTACGTCGTCGTCGCCAATACGATCGGTTTCTGCGCGCTGCTGCTCAGCCGCGCCGCCGACCGGCTGCTGCCGCGCAAGCCGGGGCTCGTGCTGAAGGCCGTCGTGATTGCACCGGTCAGCGTGTTCGCCGGCTTCGAGATCGCAGCGCTCATCGTCAACGGGAACGTGCCGCACGTGTTCGGGCACGCCCGCATCGGAACCTGGGACAACTACGGTCCGTCGTTCCTCGTGTCGGCCGTGCTGTTCGTCTGCGTGTCGCTGTTCCTGCAGTCGATGCGCATGCGCGCGACGCTCGAAACCGAGCGACGCGAAGCCGCCGAAGCACGCCAGGCCGAAACGGCCGCACGCCTTGCGCTGCTGCAGGCGCAGATCGAGCCGCACTTCCTGTTCAATACGCTCGCGAACGTGCAAAGCCTGATCGAGCGCGATCCGGCCCGTGCATCGACGATGCTCGACAGCCTGAACCGCTATCTGCGCGCCAGCCTGCGGCGCACGCGCGATGCGACGTCGACGCTCGGCGAGGAACTCGACCTCGTCGACGCGTTGCTGAAAATCGCGTCGATCCGGCTCGGCGAGCGGCTGTCCTATACGATCGACGTGCCGGCGGAGTTGCACGCGCTGCCGTTCTCGCCGCTGCTGTTGCAACCGCTCGTCGAGAATGCGCTGCTGCACGGGATCGAGCCGTCGATCGACGGCGGCGTGATCGTCATTCGCGGCAGGATGCGCGGCGACAGGCTCGAATTGAACGTGATCGACACGGGCGTCGGCCTCGGCCAGGGCGGCTCGAGCCTGCACGGCGGCGTCGGGCTCGCCAACGTTGCCGCGCGTATCCGCGCACTGCACGGCGAGCGCGGCCGCGTCGCCGTCGAAACGAACGCCAATGCCGCGCATGGCGTCACCGCCACCTTGCTGATTCCGATCGACTGACATGCCGACCGCCCTCATCGCCGACGACGAACCGAACCTGTCCGCCTCGCTCGCGCAGCGGTTGCGGCAGGTCTGGCCCGAACTGGAGATCGTCGCGATGCCGCGCAATGGCGTCGAAACGCTGGCCGCACTGAACGCGTCGCCGCGCCCGGACATTGCGTTTCTCGACATCCGGATGCCCGGCATCGACGGGCTGAAGCTCGCTGCGCTCGCGCCGGACGTGCATGTCGTGTTCGTCACGGCCTACGACGAATATGCGGTCGATGCGTTCGATCGCGCGGCAGTCGACTACCTGCTGAAACCGGTGACGGACGAGCGGCTGCTGCGCTGCATCGCGAAGCTTCAGCGCGGCGGGCCGGCCGTCGCGCATGCGGATGCGCTGGCGCTGGCAGCGCAAGCGCGAGATGCCGCGCCGATCCGCTGGCTGACCGTCGGCGTGAAGGACGCGACGCGGCTCGTGTCGGTCGACGACGTGCTGTACTTCCAGGCATCGGAGAAATACACGGAAATCGTCACGGCCAGCGAGCGGCTCGTGATTCGCACGCCGTTGAAGGAACTGATGCAGCGGCTCGATCCGGAGCGGTTCGCGCAGGTGCATCGCGGCGTGATCGTTGCGTACGCAGCGATCGATCGCGTCGAGCGCGACTTGCTGGGCAGGCTGCGGATTCGCGTGCACGGGCAGCGGGAGATGCTGCCGGTCAGTCGTGCGTATGCGGGGTTGTTCAGGCAGATGTGATCGGGGTTGGCCTGCGGCACGGCAACAATCCGCTCGACCGAAAAGCGCCCGCAGAAAAGACGAAGGGCCGGGAGAATCGATCTCCCGGCCCTTCGTTCAATATGGTGCCGGCTGCAGGACTCGAACCCGCCACCTGATGATTACAAATCAGGAAGAATTTACAATAATTTCAATGCTTTAGCTAATTTTCACGTTTCCAAAGTATGCTCTTCCACCCACTTCTCGGCCTTATCTGTCAAGGGCCGAGTTCGGATTGGAAACGCCTCGAAGCTCACGACTGGTACGAACCGAAATCTACCTGAGAGCACGAATCCAATCCTCGACGGCGGATTCGCGCCATGCCACAGCCCGCGCGTCTAGCTTGACACCAGCCGGAAATGTTCCTGCGCCAATCCCGCGATAGATCTCACTTTTGGACAAGCCAATGCGTGCGTGAACCTCTGCGAAGCGCAGCAGACGGTCCGGTTGTGGACTTTCGCACAGATCACTCATGCTATTTCTCCTAGTGAAATCTCGCGCGAGCATGAACGCTTGCAACGCTAAGACTACACACTATACTTTCTGAACTAACGAGACCGCCGGGAAAGGATCGGCGAAAATAATGAGCTTTGGGGGAAAAGCCGATGGCGCGCAACGGAAAAAAGAAGGGCTCGAAACCACTGGACAGAGCCGAATTAGAAGCCTTACTTCAAGCGCTCACGGGGCAGATGATACCGCTTTCGGAAAGCGCGCAATTGCTAGAGGACGTGGCGACTTCTATAACGAATGGGCATACGCTAGGCTATTCGCAATTCAATGAGCTGTTGCTGAGCGTTGGATACGATCGCGTGGATATCGCATTTTTTTATTTTCTTTGCGATCCGTCAACCAGCTTCGAGGAACAGGAAAATCCCCCGGAAATCTCGTCAGCCGATAATTTACGCAGCGGAATCAATTCCTTCCGCGAGCTTTCTTTGCTGCTGTTTGGCAACGTAAAGTATGGATTCAAGGTACTTTCGCGAGACCCCGACGCCCTGATATTCTGGGTTCACGAGTTTCGCATGGAGGAACCAGTCGAGCGATATAGCTTGAGGCACAATCAACTACTTCCTTTGCGAGATATAAAAAGCGACGACTGCTATTTATTAGGATACATATCCGGCGAAGCAATAGAACGTGAATTCAAAAACGACCCCACCAACCCTGAAGCCGCTCGACGGAAAGAGCATCGTGACAGAGTTGTTGAAAAAGGAAAATGGAACCATAACGTTTACCTGACCTCTGATCATCTGGATGTCTATATAGCAACGTCCATGCGAGACCGGCACGAATTTGTATTTGTGAATGAATTCCTGTCGCGCATTATTGATAAACCCTCGATATCGGACCTGAGGTTACGATTCTTTGACCCAACGCAAGCGTTTTGCCACGACCGGATCGATAAAGGGCTCGCCGAGGCTCTAATGTTGAAGCGTGCTCGGTGTACGGTATATTTGGCGCAAGAATCAGACACTCTCGGGAAAGATTCGGAGTTGGCATCTACACTCGCACAAGGCAAACCCGTTATCGCCTTTATTCCAAAAATGAGTGATAAATTTTGGAATTATCTCTACAAGACGTTTAAAACAATAAATCCCCAAAAAAGCGAGGAGCAAATTCTACTGAATTTTCTTCAGATATATAAACCGGCTGCAGCGTGGGAAGATGATGACATCAAGGGCCACCTGTCTGGAACTCGATCATTGCCCTTGAAATCCCTGAGACAAAGGGCCAGAGATGCTGTGGAGGCGCACTACAATAAGCGTGCCGCAGTTCTGAAGGACTCACATCCACTAGGCCTGCAAACAAACCTAGAAACTGGCGTCGCAAATGGCGTCTTGGTTTGCAGGGAAATAAGTGTGTGTGCCGAGCTTATTCGGCGCATCGTACTTAACAAGATGCAATTTTATGTCGAAGACAGAGACGGATATGTACTACTCCGCGAAAAACTTACCAATAGCATCTTCCGCGTTATGACAGGCGATCGTCTTCTGACCAACAGTTTTTGGAACTTCTATAATGCAGGTTGACCTTCCAAGAGGTCAAGTCACCACGTGGAGAAGAAAATGTCGCAAAGATCAGGTCGCTCGAAAGGTTCAATCTACGATACGTTGTTTGTGAAGCAGATGGTTCGTGCGACCAAAAACGACTCCTCGATCCATCAAAGCAGACTCAACGTGCTGGACGCGTCCCAACATCGCCGCAGTGGCTCGTCCACTGGCATCACGCCGTCCGACGTCGTTGCGATGCTGAGAAAGGGGCGCAAGTAAGGCAAGTTGAGTGTAGAAGGGCCCATGCACAACGCTTAGGAAAACGGCGACGAGGGCCGCGATTTTTCGCGGGTACGATCGATGGTTTAGCTTTGATGGGATTAACAATGACCCTACTCGATCGTGTCCTGGCTCACACCGCCGCAACGAAGCGCCGCGAGTTCGCTCGCCTCAACACCCCAATTCACTACGCCGGCCCAAACGGCGACGAGTATCAGCACCGAAATGTGCGCGAACTCGACGACGACGTCGACATGCTTCTGCTCATCAGTCCGTATCTCGACCGCGAGACCGGTCGATTGATTCGCTGCCTTGCTGACATCGACGCAGCCCCAGCGACCTGATCGCGCCACGCACGGCCGCTTGTCGAAAGCGCACACGACAACCGACTATCCCCATTCGCCGCTCGCGCAGCCGGCTGGCACTCGGGGGACGGGCTCTTACCGCACGAAGTCGGCGCCGCGTGAGATATCGATTATGGCCGATGGGTCCAGGACAAGCTAAGAATCGCCGAGACTGCATAACCAAGACGCATAAAACTGCATAGAAGAATCAGCCCGCCCATCGCCGCGACGCCCGTGCTGGCCGGGCCTGAGCGAGCGGTGCATACGTGCATAAAAACCACTCGTTTTTGCGGGCAGGTGGGGCGGGGCTACAACTGCGCGCGCCAGGTCCGAATCAGCCCGCCCTAGGGTCGAGCCGACCCCAAGGCTGCCCCTGCCACGCGCGCACAGCCCCGCCACGGGCCTGCTGCGCGCTGCCCCACCGGGGCCGGGCGATGCGGACCAGCGACCGACCGCTCTGAGGGCGCGTGAACCCGCCGACCCCGTGCATGGATACAGGCGAAAAAAGCCGCCCAGCACCGAAGTCCCAGGCGGCTCTCTGCTGCGCCAACCACTCGTCAGCCGTCAACCTGCGCGTCCGTGATGCCGAGCGCGGCAGCGATCTTCTCGCGCGTCGACTTGCGCAGCTTCTCGCTGCTCTCCTGTTGAGCGTAGGCGGACTAGCTGATGCCGAGTCGCGTCGCGACTTCGACCTGCGTCAGCCCGAGATATTCGCGCCACGCGCGCACGGGCGTCGCCCCGTCGACCGTTGCGCTGACAACTTCATGAGGAATCAGATCGCGATCTTCTCGGCGCTGCGTCATGTGTTACTCGTAGGGGATCGTCATGAGGGCTTGCACTCATTCCGGCCCGCCGACTTGCTTTGCGACAAGACGAACCCTTGCTTGAAGAAACGCTACGTACACAGCACGTAGCTGAACAAGCCTGTTCGCCAATGCAGATTGGAAATGCCGAGGGGGTATTGGAAACGCGAAGGGGCTACGCAAACATCGCGTAACCCCTTGCTAAATATGGTGCCGGCTGCAGGACTCGAACCCGCCACCTGATGATTACAAATCAACTGCTCTACCAGATGAGCTAAGCCGGCGTAAGCGCGAGATTCTACCTCATTTCACGATCTTGAGGCGAGGTCTGCTGCCGCCTTTCGAGCCGTCGCCGTCAGTTTTCGGCGGTTCGTCGGCACCTTCGGACGGTTCCTCGTTCGCGCCGCTGTCGGCGACCGGCGTCAACGGCGACGCAGGCTCGTCACGCTGCACGTCTTCGGTTGGCGTTTCTTCGTCGAACGCACCCGAATCCGCACCCTCGCCCGCGACCGCATCGACCTGGAACGCCATGCCCTGCCCGTTCTCGCGCGCATAGATCGCGAGCACGTTGGCCACCGGAATCTCGATCTTGTGCGCCTTCCCGGAGAACCGGGCCGTGAACTCGATCCACTCGTTGCCCATCTGCAACTGGCTCGTCGCCTCGAAGCTGATGTTGAGCACGATCTCGCCGTCACGCACGAACTGACGCGGCACGCGCGTCGAGTTGTCGACTCTCACCGCGATGTGCGGCGTGTAACCGTTATCGGTGCACCACTCGTACAACGCACGCAGCAGATAAGGCTTCGTTGAAATCTCTTGCATCACAATCCTCGAACCCGGAGCGGGCGCGCGGCACGCCGCGCCACCCGCTCCGTCTTGCCTTCATTGCATCATCAACGACGCATGACCTTTTCGGACGGCGTCAGTGCTTCGATGTAGGCCGGACGGCTGAAGATCCGTTCGGCGTACTTCATCAGCGGCGCGGCGTTCTTCGACAGCTCGATGCCGTAGTGATCCAGGCGCCACAGCAGCGGTGCGATCGCGACGTCGAGCATCGAGAACTCTTCGCCGAGCATGTACTTGTTCTTCACGAAGATCGGCGCGAGCTGCGTCAGGCGATCGCGGATCGCAAGGCGTGCCTTCTCGTGATTCTTCTCTGCTGCCTTGCCCTTCTCGTTTTCGAGCGTGCTGACGTGGACGAACAGCTCCTTCTCGAAGTTGAGCAGGAACAGGCGCGCACGTGCGCGTTGCACCGGGTCAGCCGGCATCAGCTGCGGATGCGGGAAGCGCTCGTCGATGTACTCGTTGATGATGTTCGATTCGTACAGGATCAGGTCGCGCTCGACCAGGATCGGCACTTGACCGTACGGGTTCATCACCGAAATGTCTTCCGGCTTGTTGAACAGGTCGACGTCGCGGATTTCGAAGTCCATGCCCTTCTCGAACAGCACCAGCCGGCAACGCTGGGAGAACGGGCAAGTTGTGCCGGAATACAGAACCATCATATTTGCATTTCCTCAAAAAAGCCGAGGGCCGGCACGCGGCGGAGGCCCTTTCACGGGTTCCGCCTTGCGCCGGCCCCACGCCGGTCAGGCGTGTTTACTTGATATCTTTCCAGTACGCGGCATTGAGCCGCCAGGCCAGGAAAGTCAGGACACCGAGAAAGATCAGCACCCACACGCCGAGGCGTTTGCGGGTCTGCTGGGCCGGCTCGGACATCCATGTCATATAGGCCACCAGGTCGGCAACCGCAGCATCATAGTCGGGCGACGAGAGCGTCCCCGGCGTGACCTGCTGGAAGCCGACGAGCGTGTGGACCTTCTCGCCCGTCTCCTCGTCCGTCTTGTCTTCGAATTTGGCAATGCGCTGCCCCTGCAGCTGCCACAACACATGGGGCATGCCGACGTTCTCGAACACCGCGTTGTTCCAGCCGGTCGGCCGTGTATCGTCGCGATAGAAACTCCGCAGATACGTATACAGCCAGTCGCGGCCGCGCGCGCGCTCTTCGACCGACAGGTCGGGCGGCGAGGTGCCGAGCCAGTTCTTCGCGTCTTCGGGCCGCATCGCGACGGACATCGTGTTCCCGACCTTGTCGGTCGTGAACAGGAGATTCGATTCGATCTCCTTCTGGGATATGCCCAGATCCGTCAGACGGTTGTAGCGCATCAGGTTCGCGCTGTGGCAGTTCAGGCAATAGTTTACAAACAATTGCGCGCCGTGCTGAAGCGAAACGAGATTTTCCGTGTTATCGGGCGCCCGGTCGAGCGGAAAATTACCTTCCGCCCGCACGGCCGGCGCCACCAGCAGCGCACACGCGGTCGCCCCGATCAGCGCGAGTGTCGAAAGCAGTTTCTTCATGTCGTTCTCTCCTCGCTCACGTTAATGGGGCTTGAAGCTCACCCGCTCCGGCGGCTGCTTGAACGTGCCAAGCGGCGTCCAGACGGGCATGCCGAGGAAGAACGCGAAGTAGATCAGCGCGCAAGCCTGCGCGATCAGCGTCGCCGCCGGCGATGGCGGCCGCGTGCCGAGGAACGCGAGGGTCAGGAACGCCGCGACGAAGATCCCGAGGAACACCTTGTGGAACAGCGGCCGGTAGCGGATCGACTTCACCGGGCTGCGGTCGAGCCACGGCAGGAAGAACAGCGTGATCACCGCCGAACCCATCACGACGACGCCCCAGAACTTCGACTCCGTCAGGTACATGAACACGACGATCGCCGCGGCCAGCACCGGCAGCCCGGCCTTCCACTTGCCGCGCGCCCGGATCAGCGCCAGCACGCCGAGCAGCGCGATCACGATCATCAGCACGATCTTGAACGGGTCGGTGGTCGCGCGCAGCATCGCGTAGAACGCGGTGAAGTACCAGACCGGCGCGATCTCGGGCGGCGTCTGCAGCGGGTTCGCCGGGACGAAGTTGTTCGCCTCGAGGAAGTAGCCGCCCATCTCCGGCGAGAAGAACACGATCAGCGCGAACACCATCAGGAACACGCACACGCCGAGGAAATCGTGCACCGAGTAATACGGATGGAACGGGATGCCGTCGAGCGGGATGCCGTTCTCGTCCTTCTTCGCCTTGATCTCGATACCGTCCGGGTTATTTGACCCCACTTCGTGCAGCGCAACGAGGTGCGCGACCACGAGGCCGACCAGCACGAGCGGAATCGCGATCACGTGGAACGCGAAGAAGCGGTTCAGCGTGACGTCGGACACGACATAGTCGCCGCGAATCCACAGTGACAGGTCCGGGCCGACGAACGGGATCGCCGAGAACAGGTTCACGATCACCTGCGCGCCCCAGAACGACATCTGGCCCCACGGCAGCAGGTAGCCGAAGAACGCCTCGGCCATCAGGCACAGAAAGATCGCGCAACCGAAGATCCACACGAGCTCGCGCGGCTTGCGGTACGACCCGTACAGCAGGCCGCGAAACATGTGCAGGTAGACGACCACGAAGAACATCGATGCACCGGTCGAGTGCATGTAGCGGATCAGCCAGCCCCACGGCACCTCGCGCATGATGTACTCGACCGACGCGAACGCGAGCGTCGAGTCGGGCTTGTAGTTCATCGTCAGGAAGATGCCCGTGACGATCTGGTTGACCAGAACCAGCAGCGCGAGGGAGCCGAAGAAGTACCAGAAGTTGAAGTTCTTCGGCGCGTAGTACTCGGAAACGTGCTTCTTCCAGGTGGACGTGAGCGGGAAGCGCTGGTCGATCCAGCCGGTGAGACCTGTCGTGGAGACTTCTTTGTTGTCGGCAGCCATCACGCTTCTCCTTTCTCGTCCTTGCCGATCACGAGGGTCGTCGCCGACGTGAACATGTAGGGCGGGATGTCGAGATTCTGAGGCGCCGGCTTGTTCTTGAACACACGGCCGGCGAGGTCGTAGGTCGAACCGTGGCACGGGCACAGGAAACCGCCCGGCCAGTCGTCCGGCAGGTTCGGCTGCGGACCAGGCGTGAAGCGTTGGCTAGGCGTGCAGCCGAGGTGCGTACACACGGCCATCACGACGAGAATGTTCTTGCGATCGGCCCGCGAGCGATATTCGTTGGCGCAATACGCGGGCAACGGCATCGAATACGGGGATTTCGTGGTCGGATCGGCCACTTCCTTGTCGGCCTTGACCACGTCGGACAGCATCGAATCGGTGCGGTTCAGGATCCAGACGGGTTTGCCGCGCCACGGCACGGTGACCATTTCGCCGGGCTTCAGGCCGCTGATATCGACCTCGACCGGTGCACCGGCCGCCTTCGCTTTCGCGGACGGCGCCAGCGACGCCGCGAAAGGTATAACGGTGGCTACGCCTCCTACGCCACCTGCTACGGATGTCGCAATCAGCCAGGTACGGCGGCCGCTGTCGACGCGTTTCTCTTCCTTGTCTCGCATCACACGCCCCACTTCTGAGTTGGATTTTCCGTCACGACTTTCCATTCCGCCGCTAGTTTGCTCGAATGGAGTCGCCATTTACAAGGCCCGGAGATGAAAATCCCTTCGAAGTGATTGATAGTTAAGGGTTATCCCCCACTATCGGAGCGATTAAATCATTTCGCTTTTAAGCGAACGCTTCATTGTGAAATTTCGATGCACCGCCGCAAATCCGCCGTTCAGACCGGGTTATGGATATCGATAAAAAGGTGTTCGAGATCGAATTCTTCGGACAAGTGGGCGCCAAGTGCCTGGATTCCGTAACGTTCGGTCGCATGGTGCCCCGCCGCAACGAACGCGACGCCGCTCTCGGCCGCCGTGTGCGTCACGTATTCGGACACCTCGCCGGTCAGGTACACGTCCGCGCCGGCGTCGATCGCCGCGTCGAAATAACTCTGCGCGGCGCCCGTGCACCACGCGATGCGGCGCAGTTGCATCTCCGGGTCGCCGAGCACGAGCGGCGTGCGGCCGAGCGTGCGCTCGACCTTCGCGACGAAGTGCTCGAGCGTGACGGGCATCGGCAGCGTCGCCATCCAGCCGAGATCGCCTTCGCCGAAACGCTGCTCGCCGATCAGCCCGAGCTTGTCGCCGAGCTGCGCGTTGTTGCCGAATTCGGGATGCGCGTCGAGCGGCAGGTGGAACGCGAACAGGTTCAGGTCGTTCGCGAGCAGCAGCTTCAGGCGCTGGTACTTGCGGCCCGTGATCTGCGGCGCCTCGTTGCGCCAGAAATAGCCGTGATGGACGAGCACGGCATCTGCCCCCCATTCGAGCGCCGCCTCGAGGAACGCGACCGACGCCGTCACGCCGGTGGCGATCTTCTCGATCTTGCGGCGCCCCTCGACCTGGAGGCCGTTCGGGCAATAGTCCTTGAAGCGCGCGGTTTCAAGGGTATTGTTCAAGTACAATTCAAGTTCGATCCGATCCATATAAACCTCTAATCCATTCAGATGCTTAGACGCTTCTGGCTGTTCTTCGCGCAGGCGGTTACCGTGCTGCTCGCGCTGATGTTCATCGTCGTGACGCTCAAGCCGCAATGGCTGCAACGGCAAGGACAGCTCGGCAAGCAGCTCGCCACGCCGATCGTTGCGCTGCGGGAAGTCGCGCCGGGCATCGGCGGCGCACCGGCGACCACGTCGTACGCCGAAGCTGCGCAGAAGGCGATGCCGGCCGTCGTCAACGTGTTCTCCAGCAAGGACGGCTCGCTGCCGCCCGACCCGCGCGCAAAAGATCCGCTGTTCCGCTACTTCTTCGGCGACCGCAACGCCCGCAAGCAGCAGGACGAACCGGCAGCCAACCTTGGCTCGGGCGTTATCGTGAGCCCTGAAGGTTACATTCTAACGAACCAGCACGTCGTGGACGGCGCCGACCAGATCGAAGTCGCGCTCGCCGACGGCCGCACGGCCACCGCGAAGGTGATCGGCAGCGATCCCGAGACCGATCTCGCCGTGCTGAAGATCAACATGACGAACCTGCCGACGATCACGCTCGGCCGCTCCGACCAGTCGCGGGTCGGCGACGTCGTGCTCGCGATCGGCAACCCGTTCGGCGTCGGCCAGACGGTCACGATGGGGATCATCAGCGCGCTCGGCCGCAATCACCTCGGCATCAACACGTTCGAGAACTTCATCCAGACCGATGCGCCGATCAACCCCGGCAACTCGGGCGGCGCGCTGGTCGACGTGAACGGCAACCTGCTCGGGATCAACACGGCGATCTATTCGCGCTCGGGCGGCTCGCTCGGCATCGGCTTCGCGATTCCCGTGTCGACCGCGCGCACGGTGCTCGAAAGCATCATCACGACGGGCTCGGTCACGCGCGGCTGGATCGGCGTCGAGCCGCAGGACGTCACGCCGGAGATCGCCGAGTCGTTCGGGCTCCAGCAGAAATCGGGCGCGATCGTCGCGGGCGTGCTGCAGGGCGGCCCGGCCGACAAGGCCGGCATCAAGCCGGGCGATATCCTCGTGAGTGTGAACGGCGAGGAGATCACCGACACGACGAAGCTGCTGAACACCGTCGCGCAGATCAAGCCCGGCACGCCGACCAAGGTGCACGTCGTGCGCAAGGGCAAGGAGCTGGACGTGAACGTCGTGATCGGCAAGCGCCCGCCGCCGCCGAAGCAGGCGCTCGACGAGCAGGACAGCGATACCGAATGAGGGTCGACAGACGGGCGGCGCGACACCACGCGCGTTGCCGTCGGTGGAAATGAAAAAGGGCAGCCGGTCGGCTGCCCTTTTGCTTTGCGTCGATCGATTCGCGTTGCCGGGAACGTGGTCACACCACACGCTTGGCGGCTGACGGCGCCGCCGGGCCGCTCAGGCCTGACCGGAAGGCCAGCCCGCCACCCGGCGCGCCGCCGTCAACTCGCGGCTTCGCCGTTCCCCGCCTCGCTCTCTTCGGCCGGCTTCTTCGGCACGAAGAACCGCGCGGCCAGCAGCCCGATCTCGAACAGCACGATCAGCGGCAGCGCGAGCATCAGTTGCGAGAACACGTCCGGCGGCGTGACGACCGCCGCGACCACGAATGCGCCGACGATCACGTAGGGCCGCATCTCCTTCAGCTTCTTCAAGGACAGCACACCCATCCGGACGAGCAGCACGACGACGATCGGCACCTCGAATGTCGCCCCGAACGCGATGAACATCCCGAGCACGAAGCTCAGGTAGTTGTCGATGTCGGTCGTCATCTCGGCCCCGAGCGGCGCGTTGTAGTGCGCCATCACGCGGAAGATCGTCGGGAACACGAGGAAGTACGCAAATGCCATCCCGCACAGGAACAGCACGTAGCTGCTGCCGACGAGCGGCGTGACGAGCTTCTTCTCGTGCTGGTACAGCCCCGGCGCGATAAACGCCCAGATCTGGTACAGCACGACCGGCAGCGCGATCACGAGCGCGACGAGCATCGTGACTTTCATCGGCACGAAGAACGAGCCGGTGACGTCGGTGACGATCATCTTGCCGTCTTTCGGCAGGTTCTCCATCAGCGGCCGCGCGAGCAGCCGGAAGATGTCGGGCGCCCAGTAGACGAGCCCGAGGAACACGACGATCACGGCCAGGCCCGCGCGAATGATGCGATCGCGAAGCTCGACGAGATGGGAAATGAAGGTTTCTTCCGGGGCGTCGCCCGGGTTCTGCTGGGGGTCGCTCACGCCGGCCCTCGGTAGGATTGACGAGCGAGCATGCGCTCGGCTCAGAAGAAGCGCGTCGGCCGGCGCAGGCTGGCCGGCTGGTGGCGCGCGACACGCGCGGCGCCCGACTGCACATGCGTACGGCGGGTGGTCGTGCGTTTGTACCAGACAGGCGTCGCCGCCTGCTTCACGCGCCAGTTGCGGCGCTTCGGCGCAAGCGCGGCCGTACTGCCGCGCCACGACGGCGCCGCAGGGGCGCCGGAACCGTAGGACCCGGCGTCGCCGGAAGCCCCGTCAAGGCCGCCGACCGCGGAATGCCACGTGTCGTTCAGGTCTTTCTCGTGCTCGCGCAGGTTGTCGTGAATCGTCGTCTCGACATTGCGCGCGGCCGATTCGAAATCGGTTTTCATCGTCCGCAACGCGTCGAGTTCGATTTCGCGCGAGACCTCGGCCTTCACGTCGTTGATGTACCGCTGCGCACGGCCGAACAGCGCGCCTGCCGTACGCGCGACGCGCGGCAGGCGCTCGGGGCCGAGCACCACGAGTGCGACGACGCCGATCAGCGCCATCTTGGAAAGACCGAGATCCAGCATCGCGAATGCCTGTCAGCGTGCCGGCGTTACGCCTTGTTCGAATCGGAACGCGTCGTTTCCTTCGCGTTGACGTCGACCGAGCCCGTGCGCGGCAGTTGCTGCGCGTCGGCCGGCGTTTCGCCTTCCTTCATGCCGTCCTTGAAACCCTTCACGGCGCTGCCGAGATCGTTGCCGATGTTGCGCAGTTTCTTCGTACCGAATACCAGCGCGACGATCAGCAGCACGATCAGCCAGTGCCAAATGCTCAATCCACCCATGATGAAACCTCTCCTCAACCACGCCGCTACGCGGCGCAAATCGCCGGCGACGCGCCGGCTTCGACTATCGGATGCGGGGAAACGCCCCGCGTCGTCAACCCATCCGCTGCCAGGGGCGCGGGCCGGCCAGGATATGCGCGTGCAGGTGGTATACCTCCTGCCCGCCACCCGGACCCGTATTGATCACCGTGCGAAAACCGGTTTCGCCGCCCGTATACGCGACGCCGAGCTGGTCGGCAAGACGCGCGACAAGCAGCATCAGCCGGCCGAGCATCGGCGCATCGGCCTCGCCCGCCGCCGACAGCGTCGGCAGATGCTGGCGCGGAATCACGAGCACGTGCGTCTCGGCCGCCGGGCGGATGTCGCGGAACGCGACGAATTCGTCGTCCTCGTGCACTTTCGTGCTCGGGATCTCGCCTGCCGCGATCTTGCAGAACAGGCAATTCGGATCGTGACTCATGTTGCTCCTGCAGACACCCGCGCGCGGCCGGTCAGAACCACGCCTGCGGATCGAGCGTCTTGTTGTCGTTCAGGTACAGCCAACCCTTGATGATACGGTACAGCGTCCAGATCCATGTGACAAACATCACTGCAAATCCGATCACCACGAACGCCAGCGCGAACCCGATCACGTAAGCGATCAGCGCGCGCCAGAACGTGCGGATCTGCCACTCGAAGTGATCGGCGTACGGCGTGCCGGCCACATCGCCACGCTTCACGTAGTTGATGATGATCGCGATGATGCCCGTGACGCCGCCCGTCAGCCAGTGAAATGCATAAAGGCCGTAGAGCACGTGAGTCAGCGTGCGCAGCCCGTTCAGGCGCTCGGCATCCGCCGCCCCCGGCACCGCAGGCGTCGGAAACTGGTTCGACGTATCGTTCATGATGCTACCCCCGTTAGATGACAATTCTTACAGCTTACCGCACTGTCGCCACCGCGGCGGGGCAACGCCTGTCACCCGCCGTTTTCCTCGCGCTCGCGGCGCTTGCGCAGCGCTTTTTCCTCGATGCCCGACAGGCCTTCGCGGCGCTCGAGTTCGGCGATCACGTCGGCCGGGCTCAGGTCGAAGTGCGACAGCATCACGAGGCAGTGGAACCACAGGTCGGCCACCTCGCTGACGAGCGCGGTCGGCGCGCCGCCCTGGCGCACGTCCTTCGCGGCCAGCACGACTTCCGTCGCCTCTTCGCCGATCTTCTTCAGCACGGCATCGTCGCCCTTGTGGAACAGGCGCGATACGTACGATTGGTCGGGGTCGCCGCCCTTGCGGCCATCGATCACGGCCGCGAGGCGCAGCAGCGTGTCTTGAGTCGATTGCGTCATTTGTAGATGTGTTCGGGATCTTTCAGCACCGGTTCGACCGTGACCCAGTCGCCGTGGTCGACGGTGCCTTCGAATTTCTGGAAGAAGCACGAATGCCGGCCGGTGTGGCATGCGATGCCCGACACCTGCTCGACCTTCAGCAGCACGACGTCCTCGTCGCAATCGAGCCGCACCTCGTGCACGTGCTGCACGTGGCCCGACTCCTCGCCCTTGAACCACAACCGCTTGCGCGAGCGCGAATAGTAGACCGCGCGCTGCGTCTCGATCGTCTTCGCGAGTGCCTCGCGGTTCATCCACGCGAACATCAGCACGTCGTTCGTCGACGCTTCCTGCGCGATCACCGGCACGAGGCCGTTGTCGTCCCAGCGGACCTTGTCGAGCCACGCGGGCAGGGATTTCGTTTCCGTATTCATCACAGCCTCACCGGGATGCCCTGGTCGGACATGAAGCGTTTCGCCTCGCCGACCGTGTGCTCGCCGTAGTGGAAGATGCTCGCGGCCAGCACTGCGTCGGCGCGGCCGTCCTTGATGCCGTCAGCCAGATGCTGCAGCGACCCGACGCCGCCCGATGCGATCACCGGCACGGGCACCGCGTCCGACACGCCGCGCGTGAGCGCGAGGTCGAAGCCCGACTTCGTGCCGTCGCGGTCCATGCTCGTGAGCAGGATCTCGCCCGCGCCGAGCTCGGCCATCTTGCGCGCCCATTCGATCGCGTCGAGGCCCGTGTTCTTGCGGCCGCCGTGCGTGAAGACTTCCCAGCGCGGCGTCTCGCCGTCGGCCGACACGCGCTTCGCGTCGATCGCGACGACGATGCACTGCGAGCCGTACTTGTCGGCCGCGTCGCGCACGAGCTGCGGGTTCGCGACCGCCGACGAATTCATGCTGACCTTGTCCGCGCCCGCGTTCAGCAGGCGCCGCACGTCCTCGACGGCACGCACGCCGCCGCCGACGGTCAGCGGAATGAACACCTGCGACGCGACGGCTTCGATGATCGGCAGGATCAGGTCGCGCTGGTCGGACGTCGCGGTGATGTCGAGGAACGTCAGTTCATCGGCACCCTGGTCGTCGTAGCGGCGGGCGATTTCGACGGGATCGCCGGCATCGCGCAGCTCGACGAAGTTGACGCCCTTGACGACACGCCCGGCTGTCACGTCCAGGCAGGGGATGATGCGTTTAGCTAGAGCCATGATGTTGCGCCAAATGCCGCGCTGGGACGGCCGGTTGCGGAAGCCTCGCGCGAGGCTTCCGGTCGGGGCCGCCTGCGGGCAGCCCCGGCGAACGGGACAACCGCGTTACGCGTTGTCGAGTTCGCCGTTCAGTTCGTCCGCGCGCTTTTGCGCGGCCGCGAAATCGAGATCGCCGGAGTAGATCGCGCGGCCGCAGATCACGCCTTCGACGCCGTGCTCTTCCACTTCGCACAGGTTCTCGATGTCCGTGAGGTTCGACAGGCCGCCGCTGGCGATCACCGGGATGCCGACCGCCTGCGCGAGCTTCACGGTCGCATCGATGTTGATGCCCTGCAGCATGCCGTCGCGGCCGATGTCCGTGTAGACGATCGATTCGACGCCGTAGTCCTCGAACTTCTTCGCGAGATCGATCACTTCGTGGCCGGTCAGCTTGCTCCAGCCATCGGTCGCGACCTTGCCGTCCTTCGCATCGAGGCCGACGATGATGCTGCCGGCGAACGCGGTGCACGCGTCCTGCAGGAAGCCCGGGTCCTTCACGGCCGCCGTGCCGATGATCACGTAGGACAGGCCCGCATCGAGGTACTTCTCGATCGTCTCGAGGCTGCGGATGCCGCCGCCGAGCTGTACGGGGATTTCATCGCCGACTTCGTCGAGGATCGCTTCGATCGCCTCGAGATTCTTCGGCTTGCCGGCGAATGCGCCGTTCAGGTCGACCAGATGGAGCCGCCGGGCGCCGAGATCAACCCACTTGCGGGCCATCGCCGCCGGGTCCTCGGAAAAAATCGTGGCCTGGTCCATATCGCCCTGTTTAAGGCGCACACACTGACCGTCTTTGAGATCGATGGCCGGAATCAGCAACATAGCAATCGGGTGTCGTCGTGGAAAAAGAAAAGAATCCGGCGCGTACCGGCCAATCCGGTACCGCGCCGTCTCGCTAGTTTAGTACAACTCTTTCGGCGCTTAGGGCCTGTTCCCGCCAATAACGGGCTTGCGAACGTGCGTTGCCGGTCGTCGTGCAACGAGTGAGGAGCGCCGTTTGGCCGAGCCAAACAAGCGACGATCGACGCCGCAATACGGCCGGCAACGCACGTTCCCGCAATTCAACAAAATCCTTCCTGGGGCTGGCCGCCAGAAGGCCGATCGCCGCGTCATACTCGTCGCGAATACGTCGAGTATTCGCTTCGTCGCAATCCTTGCGCTCGGCCCTTCTGGCGGCCAGCGCAAGCCCGTTATCGGCGGGAACAGGCCCTCGTGTGAGCCCCGTGCGACAGGCCTTTCCAGCCCGCCAACTGTGGCACGCACGCGACGTTCACGGTTTCCAGTGTACGAAGTTGCGATACAGACGCAACCCGACCTCCGCGCTTTTCTCGGGGTGGAATTGGGTCGCGAAGAGATTATCCCGCGCGACCGCGGACGTAAACGGCGCGCCGTATGCCGTTTCGCCAACCGTATGCGCCGGGTTGTCCGGCGTCACGTAATAACTGTGCACGAAGTAGAAATAGGCGTCGTCGGGCACGCCGTCCCACAGCGGGTGCGGCTGCGACTGGCGCACGCGGTTCCAGCCCATCTGCGGCACCTTGAAGCGCGAGCCGTCGTCCTGCAGGCGGCCGTCGAGCTCGAAGCGCACGACCTTGCCGGGCAACAGGCCGAGGCCCTTCGTGTCGCCTTCCGCGCTCCAGTCGAACAGCATCTGCTCGCCGACGCACACGCCGAGCAGCGGCTTCGTGCGCGACGCCTCGATCACGGCCTCCTGCAGGCCCGATTCGCCGAGACAGCGCATGCAGTCGGGCATCGCGCCCTGGCCGGGCAGCACGACGCGGTCGGCCGCGCGAATCGCAGCCGGCGTGTCGACGATCGCCACGTCGGCGGCCGGTTCGGCCTTCTTGAGCGCCTGCGCGACCGAGCGCAGGTTGCCCATCCCATAATCCACAATCGCAATCGAAGTTTTCATCTCAGTGCAGGCAGTAGCGCCCTCAGTCCATTGACGATGAATTCCACCGCCAGCGCCGACAGCATCAGACCCATCAGCCGCGTGGCGATGTTGATGCCCGTGCGGCCGATCCAGTTCGCGATCGGCTCGGCGAGCCGCATCGCGACGAAACACAGAAAAGCCAGGACCGCGCCGATCGCGACCAGCCCGGCCCGTTCATACCAGTGATGCGCGTTCGCCGCATAGATGATCACCGTGCTGATCGAGCCGGGGCCCGTGAGCAGCGGTATCGCCAGCGGCACGACCGCGATGTTGTCCTTCAGCTCGGCCTCGTGGCGCTCCTCCGGCGTCGATCGCGTGTTGCCGATCTGCGCGTTCAGCATGTTGATCGCCATCAGCAGCATGATGATCCCGCCGCCCACTTCGAGCGACCCGACCGAAATGCCGAAGAAGTTGATGATCTGCTGCCCGAGCAGCGCGGTCACCGTCATCACGCAGAACACCGACACCGCGGCGATCCGGATCGTGCGACGCCGCTCGTCGTCCGTCTGCTGCGCCGTCAGGCTCAGGAAGAACGGCACCGCACCGACCGGATTGATCAGCGCCAGCAGCGAAATGAACGATTTGAGCAGATCCATCGCAAGCCGGCGCCGCGCGCCGAAGCCGTGAGGTTGTCCTTAGCGTCCGTCCGTTCGGAAGTTCAGAGGCTGCCCTTGGTCGACGGAATCTGCCCCGCCGCACGTTCGTCCAGCTCCACCGCCGCGCGCAGCGCACGGCCGAAGGCCTTGAACACCGTCTCGAGCTGATGGTGCGCGTTGATCCCGCGCAGGTTGTCGATGTGCAGCGTGACGCCCGCGTGGTTCACGAAACCACGGAAGAATTCGATCGACAGGTCGACGTCGAACGTGCCGATCCGCGCCCGCGTGAACGGTACGTGGAATTCGAGGCCCGGCCGGCCCGAGAAGTCGATCACGACGCGCGACAGCGCCTCGTCGAGCGGCACGTACGAATGGCCGTAGCGGCGAATGCCCTTGCGGTCGCCGATCGCCTTCGCGACGGCCTGACCGAGCGTGATGCCGACGTCCTCGACCGTGTGGTGGTCGTCGATATGCGTGTCGCCATGCGCTTCGACCTCGAGATCGAACAGACCGTGTCGCGCGATCTGGTCGAGCATATGGTCGAGAAACGGCACGCCGGTGGCCAGCTTCTGCTGGCCGGTGCCGTCGAGATCGAGCTTCACACGGATCTGCGTTTCGCTGGTATTGCGAACGACTTCCGCCACACGCATGGCAATTCCTTGATTGAGTCTGATGTAAATGGGGATTGATCGTCGCGCGCCGCGCCCTGGGCTCAACCGGGCAGCGCGAGTTTCAAGGCGGCCAGCAGGCGGGCGTTTTCGTCGGGAGAACCGACGGTCAGCCGCACGCATTCGGCCAGCAATGGATGCATTTTACTCACGTTTTTGACCAGCACCCGCTCGGTGAGCAGCGCATCGAACACGGCGGCCGCATCCGGCACCCGCACCAGCAGGAAATTGCCGGCGCTCGGGAACACCGTCGCGCCCGGCAGCGCGGCCACGGCCTGCGCGAGACGCGTGCGTTCCGCACGCAACTCGGCCGCCTGCGCATCGAGCACGCCGAGGTGGTCGAGCAGGAAATCGGCGGTCGCCTGGGTCAGCACGTTGATGTTGTACGGCGGGCGCACCTTGTCGAATTCGTTCAGCCACGCGGGCGAACCGACGAGATAGCCGAGGCGGATGCCCGCGAGGCCGAGCTTCGACACCGTGCGCATCACGACGACGTTGTCGAACTCGGCGGCGCGCGGCAGCCACGAACGCTCGGCGAACGGCTGGTACGCCTCGTCGATCACGATCAGGCTGTGCCGCGCGGCGGCAATGATCCGTTCGACGTCGGCATCGTCGTACAGCGTGCCGGTCGGGTTGTTCGGATACGCGAGATAGACGATCGCCGGCCGGTGCTCGGCGATCGCCGCGAGCATCGCGTCGACGTCGAGCGTCAGGTCGGCCTTCAGCGGCACGCCGACGAATTCGAGCTGCGCGAGCTTCGCCGACAGCTCGTACATCACGAAGCCCGGCACCGGCGCGAGCACCTTCGCGCCCGGCTGCGCGCACGCGACCGAGATCATGCTGATGATTTCGTCGGAACCGTTGCCGAGCAGCACGTCGCATCCGGCCGGCACGCGCATCGCGTGGCGCAGCTTGTCGAGCAGCGCGGCCGGGCGCGGCGCCGGGTAGCGGTTCAGCGCGACCTGCGCAAGACGCTCGCCGAGCGCCGCCGCCAGCGCTTCGGGCAGTGGATACGGGTTCTCCATCGCGTCGAGCTTCACGAACCCGCTCGCGTCGGGCACCGGGTAGCTCGTCATCGCGAGCACGTCGCGGCGGATGATGTCTTGTGGCGTCGTCATGGTCTCAAGCCGGCGTGCGTCGCGCCGGCATCAAATGGTCGGCAAGGCGGCGGCTGCCGCCCTGCACTCGTCTCCAGCCCCGGGGGGATGCAGCCGGCGCCGGCGCATCGGCGCCCGCCCCGGCCCCGCCCCGTCAGCTCTTCATCCGGAACTCGGCGCTCTTCGCGTGCGCCTGCAGCCCTTCGCCGTACGCGAGCTCGGAAGCGATCTCGCCGAGCGTCTGCGCGCCTTCCGCGCTGACTTCGATCAGGCTCGAACGCTTGATGAAGTCGTACACGCCGAGCGGCGACGAGAAGCGCGCGGTGCGCGACGTCGGCAGCACGTGGTTCGGGCCTGCGCAGTAGTCGCCGAGGCTCTCGCTCGTATAGCGGCCGAGGAAGATCGCGCCGGCGTGGCGGATCTGCTGGCCCCATTGCTGCGGCTCCAGCGCCGAGATTTCCAGGTGTTCCGGCGCGATGTCGTTCGCGATCCGGCACGCTTCAGCCATGTCGCGCACCTTGATCAGCGCGCCGCGGCCTTCGAGCGATGCGCGGATCACGTCCTGGCGCGGCATCGACGGCAGCAGCTCGTCGATCGCCTTCGCGACACGGTCGAGGAACGCGCCGTCCGGGCACAGCAGGATCGACTGCGCGAGTTCGTCGTGCTCGGCCTGCGAGAACAGGTCCATCGCGACCCAGTTCGGATCGGTCGTGCCGTCGCACAGCACGAGAATTTCCGACGGCCCGGCGATCATGTCGATGCCGACCGTGCCGAACACGCGGCGCTTCGCCGACGCGACATACGCATTGCCGGGGCCGCAGATCTTGTCGACGGCCGGCACCGTCGCCGTGCCGTACGCGAGCGCGCCGACCGCCTGCGCGCCGCCGATCGTGAACACGCGATCGACGCCGCCGAGCAGCGCCGCGGCGAGCACGAGGTCGTTCTTCACGCCGTCCGGCGTCGGCACGACCATCACGATCTCGCCGACACCCGCGACGCGCGCGGGAATCGCATTCATCAGCACCGACGACGGATACGCGGCCTTGCCGCCCGGCACGTACAGGCCGACGCGATCGAGCGGCATGACCTTCTGGCCGAGCACCGTGCCGTCGCTTTCCGTGTACTGCCAGCTATGCGTGCCGCACTCGATCTTCTGCTTCTCGTGGTACGCGCGCACCCGCGCCGCGGCAGCTTCCAGCGCCGCGCGCGCCTTCGGCGCGAGACCGTCGAGCGCCGTCTGAAGCGCGTCCTGCGGCAGTTCGAGCGCGGCGACGCTGTTCGCGCTCAGCCGGTCGAAGCGGTTCGTGTACTCGAGCACCGCGGCGTCGCCGCGCGACTTCACGTCGGCGAGGATCTGCGCGACCGATTGCTCGATCGCTTCGTCTTCGCTCGCCTCGAATGCGAGCACGGCGCGCAGCGCGGCGCCGAAGCCTTCGTTCGTCGAATCGAGCCTGCGGATGGTGATGGACATGGGAGTTCCGTTACGGTGATGCGCTCAACCGCCATTCTGCGACGCGCGTTCGAACGCGTCGAGGATCGGCTTGAGCGCTGCGCGCTTCAACTTCAGCGCGGCCTGGTTCACGACGAGGCGCGACGAGATCTCCATGATCTCCTCGACCTCGACCAGATTGTTCGCCTTCAGCGTGCCGCCCGAGCTGACGAGATCGACGATCGCGTCGGCCAGCCCGACCAGCGGCGCGAGCTCCATCGAGCCGTACAGCTTGATCAGGTCGACGTGCACGCCCTTCGCGGCAAAGTGTTCGCGCGCCGTTTCGACGTACTTCGTCGCAACGCGCAGGCGCGCGCCCTGGCGCACCGCGTTCGCATAGTCGAAGCCGGCCGGCACGGCCACCGACATCCGGCAGCGCGCGATGTTCAGATCGATCGGCTGGTACAGGCCCGAGCCGCCGTGCTCGACCAGCACGTCCTTGCCCGCCACGCCGAAGTCGGCCGCGCCGTATTCCACGTAGGTCGGCACGTCGCTCGCGCGCACGATGATCACGCGCAGGTTCGGATCGGTCGTCGGCAGGATCAGCTTGCGCGACGTTTCCGGATCCTCGGCCACCTGCACGCCGGCTGCGGCCAGCAGCGGCAGGGTTTCCTCGAAAATCCGGCCCTTCGACAGGGCAAGGGTCAGCGGCGCGGTCATGCTTGGCTCCCGGAAAGGCGGCGCACGTTCGCGCCGACGGCGGTCAGTTTGGCTTCCATGCGGTCGTAACCGCGGTCCAGGTGATAGATGCGGTCGACGAGCGTTTCGCCGTCGGCGCGCAGCCCGGCGATCACGAGGCTCGCCGATGCACGCAGGTCGGTCGCCATCACGTTCGCGCCCGACAGCTTCTCGACACCCGTCACGAGCGCCGTGTTGCCGTCGATCGTGATGTTCGCGCCGAGCCGGTTCAGCTCCTGCACGTGCATGAAGCGGTTCTCGAAAATGGTTTCGACGACCTGCGCGGTGCCCGTCGCGACCGTATTGAGGGCCATGAACTGCGCCTGCATATCGGTCGGGAACGCCGGGTATTCCGACGTGCGGATCGTCACCGCCGACGGGCGGCGGTCCATCTTCACGCGCAGCCAGCTGTCGCCTTCCTCGATCGACACGCCGGCTTCGCGCAGCTTGTCGATCACCGCGTCGAGGATGTGCGGGCGCACGCCCGTCAGCATCACGTCGCCGCCGGCCGCCGCGACCGCACACAGGAACGTGCCGGCCTCGATGCGGTCGGGGATCACCGAATGGCGCGCGCCGTGCAGCCGCTCGACGCCCTGGATCACCAGGCGATCGGTGCCGATGCCGTCGATTTTCGCGCCCATCGCGACCAGCAGGTGCGCGAGATCGCTCACTTCCGGTTCGCGCGCGGCGTTTTCGATCACCGTCTCGCCGTCTGCCAGCGTCGCGGCCATCAGCAGGTTTTCCGTGCCCGTCACCGTGATCATGTCGGTCACGATGCGCGCGCCCTTCAGGCGCTTCGCGCGTGCTTCGATGAAGCCGTGCTCGATGCTGATCTCGGCGCCCATCGCCTGCAGGCCCTTGATGTGCTGGTCGACCGGGCGCGCGCCGATCGCGCAGCCGCCCGGCAGCGACACCTTCGCCTCGCCGAAGCGCGCGAGCAGCGGCCCGAGCACGAGGATCGATGCGCGCATCGTCTTCACGAGCTCGTACGGCGCGACGAGGTTGTCGACGCGCGACGCGTCGAGCTGCACGCGGCAGCCGTCGGTCTCGCTCTTCACGCCCATCTGGTTCAGCACCTTCAGCGTGGTCCGCACGTCCTTCAGGTTCGGCACGTTGTCGAGGTCGACCGGATCGGCGGTGAGCAGCCCCGCGCACAGGATCGGCAGTGCGGCGTTCTTCGCGCCCGACACGACGATCTCGCCGGACAGGCGCTTGCCGCCTTCGATCACGAGCTTGTCCATCCCCTGTCCCTGCGATTCCCCATTGGCGGCCGGGTGTGCCGTGGCGACGCTCTTGACGGCGTCGCGCTCGTTGACGGTGACTTGCACTCAGTGATTTCCGGTTATGCGTTCTGCCATTCGGCGGGCGTCAGCGTCTTCATGCTGAGCGCGTGAATTTCCTGCTTCATGCGATCGCCGAGCGCCGCGTAGACGAGCTGGTGCCGCTGGATCGGCCGCTTGCCTTCGAAGGCCGCCGACACGATCGTCGCGAAGAAATGCTGGCCGTCGCCTTCGACTTCCAGATGCGTGCAGGCGAGACCGCCGGCGATGTATTGCTTGACCTGTTCGGGAGTCGGCAACATGGTGTAAGGCTCCTGTCGGCGCGCGCCGCCCCGGGGGCGGCCGCTGCCTGTCGATATCAATGACGCAGTTTGTAGCCGGTCGCGAGCAGCCGCATCGCGATCAGCGCGAGCAGCACGAAGAAACCGGTGACGATCGCGAGGCTCGCGAACGGGTTGATGTCGGACGCGCCGAAGAACCCGAAACGGAAGCCGTCGATCATGTAGAAAAACGGATTGAGACGCGAGATCTCGCGCCACACGGGCGGCAGCGAGTGCGTCGAATAGAACACGCCGGACAGGAACGTCAGCGGCATGATCAGGAAGTTCTGGAACGCGGCGAGCTGGTCGAACTTCTCGGCCCAGATCCCGGCGATCAGGCCGAGCGTGCCGAGGATCGCCGAGCCGAGCAGCGCGAACGCAATGATGAACAGCGGCGCCGCGAAATGCATCGGGATAAACCAGATCGTCACGACGAACACGCCGGTGCCGACCGCGAGCCCGCGCACGACCGACGCGAGCACGTACGCGCCGAAGATGTCGCGGTACGACAGCGGCGGCAGCAGCATGAACACGAGGTTGCCGGTGATCTTCGACTGGATCAGCGACGACGAACTGTTCGCGAACGCGTTCTGCAGCACGCTCATCATCACGAGGCCCGGCACGAGAAAGCTCACGTACTCGACGCCCGGATAGACCTCGACGCGGCCCGACAGCGCATGGCCGAAGATCGTCAGATACAGCAGCGCCGTGACGATCGGCGCCAGCACCGTCTGGAACGACACCTTCCAGAAGCGCAGCAGTTCCTTGTGGAACAGCGTTTGAAACCCGCTCATGCCAATCCCTCGATCACCTCGGCCCCGTTCATCACCTGGACGAACACATCCTCGAGGTCGGCCTTGCGGACCTCGATCTCGTCGAACGAGCAGCCGGCCGCGCGGCATTGCGCGAGGATGCGTTCGACATCGTCGTAGCTCGCGAGGCGCAGCAGGTGCTCGCCCGGCGCGCGCGCGGCCGGATCGGACTCCAGCCCGCGCAGCTCGGCCGGCAGCGCGCCCGTCGCGAGCCGCAGGTAGAGCTGCAGCCCCGCGAAGCGGCGCAGCAGCGCATCGGTGCGGTCGAGCGCGACCACTTCGCCACGGCGCAGCATCGCGATGCGGTCGCATAGCGACTCGGCTTCCTCGAGGTAATGGGTGGTCAGCACGATCGTGTGACCCTCGCGGTTCAGGCGCGAGATGAATTTCCACAGCGTCTGGCGCAATTCGACGTCGACGCCGGCGGTCGGCTCGTCGAGCACGATCACGGGCGGCCGGTGCACGAGCGCCTGCGCGACGAGCACGCGGCGCTTCATCCCGCCCGACAGCGCGCGCATGTTCGCGTCGGCCTTCTCGGTGAGGTCGAGATTGGCCATCACTTCGTCGATCCAGTCGTCGTTGCGGCGCAGCCCGAAATAGCCGGACTGGATCCGCAGGGTCTCGCGAACCGAGAAGAACGGGTCGAAGACGAGTTCCTGCGGCACGACGCCGAGCGCGCGACGTGCGCCACGGAAGTCCTTGACGACGTCGTGGCCGCGCACCGAGATACTGCCTTCGTCGGCCCGGGCGAGCCCGGCGAGGATACTGATGAGCGTGGTCTTGCCTGCGCCGTTGGGGCCGAGCAGACCGAAAAACTCGCCTTCCTCGACCGACAGGCTGACGCCTTTGAGCGCCTGAAGCGACTTGTAGCGCTTCTTGACGTGACGGATTTCTATGGCTGACATGACTGTGCGCGACGCAAGGGCCGCGACGCCTATTCTGTGCTTGCTGCGAATGAAAATGGGGGCCGGACGCCGATTGACTGCCCCGCAAAACGCTTGATTATAGGGCAAACCGGCTGGTGGAGCCGGCGCCGGAGGCGCGCGGCCTGAAGCATGCGCACGCCGGCTGGCGCGGCAGGCTCCGGTCGGACAGGGTCAATGTCGCCCGGTGCCTTCGATGAGCGCGTCGACGCCGTAGGCGCGCGCGAGGCTGGCGAGCTTCGGAGGGAGATTGAGGATGTCGAGGGTCGCGCCGCGCGCTTTGGCGGCACGTTGCCATGCGAGCAGCACGGCGAGCGCGGACGAGTCGAACTGCGTCAGCGCCGCGCAATCGACGGCGGTAGCGCCCGCGCCGATGCGCGCAAGACCGTCCGCGAGCGCGGACTTCGCGCTCGCGACGGTCAGCGAGGAACCGGCTTCGAAGCCGCTCACGACGCTTGCTTGCCAGCGGCAAGTTGCTGGTTGCGCTGCGTCAGGAACTGGATCAGGCCGTCCACGCCGCTTTGCTGGATCTTCTCGTTGAACTGCTGCTGGTACGTCTGGATCAGCCACGCGCCGAGCACGTTCAGGTCATACACCTTCCAGCCGCTCGCCGATTTGTACAGACGGTAATCGATCTGGACCGGCTGGCCGTTGTTCATCGCGACCGTCTTGACCACGACATCGGTATCGGCAGGGTCGGCACGGAACGGCGGGTACTGGATCTGCTGGTCCGGCTTCAGTTGCGCCAGCGCGCCCGAGTACGTGCGGATCAGCAGCAGCTTGAACTGCTCCTGAACCTGCTGCTGCTGCTCGGCCGTTGCCGTGCGCCAGTTGCGGCCCATCGCGAGCTGCGTGGTGCGGCGGAAATCGGTGTACGGCAGGATGTCCTTGTTGACGATCGTGATGATGCGGTTGGTATCACCCTGCTTGATCGTCTGCTGCTTGACTTCGTCGAGCACCTGCTGCGTCGCCGTCTTGATCAGCGCCTGCGGGTTCGACTGGTCGACTTGCGCGTGAGCTGCGCTGCCGAACGAGAACAGCGCCGCGAAAACGGGGATCAGGAACAGTTTTTTCATCATAGTGACCTGCATGAATGAGTCGATGCAAAGTTTGGAGCAGGTAGCTTACGCGCAAGTTCGCGTACGCTACCGAATGAATCGTTTCCGGCTGTAACGAATGTAAATCCGTCAGTGCAGCCGGATGCTCGGGAAACGGAACCCGCCCGGCGACGGCGGCGCCACCTGCATCGCCGGCACGTTCGTTTCGCTGGCCGGATTCGGCGATTCGGCCGTGCCCGAGGCCGGCGACGCAACCGCCGCGCCCGATGCGCCGGCCGGTGCCGCTGCGCCCGCCGTACCGGCCGCCGCCGGTGCCGCGCCGTCTTCCGGCAGGTCGTACTTCGGCAGCGCGTCGTTGCCCGACGTCGCGGCCGCCTCGCCGCGCGCGTTGCTGATCAGCATCTGGCGGCGCTGCAGGTACGCATTGCGCACGAACGAGTACTTGTCGAGCGCCGCGGCATCCAGCACGTCGCCCGCGCCGAGCAGGTTCGAACGCGTGTTCACGAGGTTGACGCCGAACAGGCCCCAGCTCAGGCCATCCGGTTTCACGTAGGTGAGCGGGTTGCCGACGTAGTCGACGCCGAGGCCGGCCGTGTCGCGCAGCGTGCTCGGGCCGAGCAGCGGCAGCACGAGGTACGGGCCCGACGGCACGCCGTAGCGGCCCATCGTGACCCCGAAGTCGGCCGTGTGCTTCGGCAGCTTCGCGATCGTCGCGACGTCGAACAGGCCGCCCACGCCGAACACCGTATTGATCACGACGCGCATGATGTCGCCGACGCCGTCCGCGATCCGCAGCTGCACGATGTTGTTCGCCGCGATGTAGACGTCGCCGATGTTCGAGAAGAAGTTCGTCACGCTGTCGCGCACCGGCTGCGGCACCACGTACTGGTAGCCCTGCGCGACCGGCTTCAGCGCGTACGTGTCGACCGTGTCGTTGAACTTGTACATCGTCCGGTTGAAGCCTTCGAGCGGATCGCCCTTGGTCGGCGTCTGCACGGTCGCGCAGCCGCTCAACGCGGCGACTGCCGCTACCGCCAGCGCTGCGTGCCTGATGCGGATCGTCTGCATGGTCATTACCCTCTTGTTTTCTCTCGTGTGGTTATTGGGCCGCCGCGCCGGACACCGCCGACGCCGGTACCGCCACCGGTGCCGGCGCAGCCGATGCACCGGCTGCCGGCTTCGCACCGCCCGCATCGGCGGCCTTGCTGTACAGGAACTGGCCGATCAGGTTCTCGAGCACGATCGCCGATTGCGTCATCGTGATCGTATCGCCGGCCTTCAGCATTTCCGTGTCGCCGCCCGGATCGAGACCAATATATTGCTCGCCGAGCAGGCCCGACGTCAGGATCTTCGCCGACGAATCCTTCGGGAACGGGTACTGGCCGTCGACATCGATCGTCACGAGCGCCTGGTAGGTATTCGTGTCGAAGCCGATCGACTTCACGCGGCCGACCACGACGCCGGCACTCTTCACGGCCGCGCGCGGCTTCAATCCGCCGATATTGTCGAATTTCATCTTCACTGCATAGGTCGGCTGAAACGACAGCGAGCTCATGTTGCCGACCTTCAGCGCCAGGAACAGCACCGCAAGGAAGCCCACCACCACGAACAGGCCGACCCAGAAGTCGAGAGCAGTCTTTTTCATCGTCATCCCAAAATTTGGCTTGGCTGAGGCTTAGCTGAACATCAGCGCGGTCAGCAGGAAATCGAGGCCGAGTACGGCGAGCGACGCGAACACGACCGTCTTGGTCGTCGCGCGCGACACGCCTTCCGGCGTGGGCTTCGCTTCATACCCCTGATACAGCGCAATGAAGGTCACGGCGAACCCGAACACGATGCTCTTCAGCACGCCGTTGCCGACGTCGGCCCAGACCTGGACTCCGCCCTGCATCTGCGACCAGAACGCGCCCGGATCGACGCCGATCAGCACGACGCCGACGAAGTAACCGCCGAGCACGCCGACCGCGTTGAAGATCGCGGCGAGCAGCGGCATCGCGATGATGCCGGCCCACATGCGCGGCGCGATCACGTTCTTGATCGGGTCGACCGCCATCATTTCGAGCGCGGTGAGCTGTTCACCGGCTTTCATCAGACCGATCTCGGCCGTGAGCGACGTGCCCGCGCGGCCCGCGAACAGCAGCGCGGTGACGACCGGCCCGAGCTCGCGCACGAGCGACAGCGCGACCAGCAGGCCGAGCGCCTGCTCGGAACCGTAGCGGTTCAGCGTGTAATACCCCTGCAGGCCGAGCACGAAGCCGACGAACAGCCCCGACACGGCAATGATCACGAACGAATAGTTGCCGAGGAAGTGGATCTGCTTCGTGACCAGCCGCGGCCGGCGCAGCAGCGGAAAGAATTCCAGCACGAGGCGCACGAACAGCCGCGTGCCGTAGCCCGCGCGCTCGAGGCCGCCGATGACGTAACGTCCGATCGCGCTGATCATGCGCGCCCTCCGCCGAGCCCGAAATCCGCTGCGAGCGGCGGGCTCGTGTAATGAAATTTGAACGGGCCGTCCGGCGCGCCGTCGATGAACTGCCGCACGCTCGGATCGGTCGACGCGCGCAGCTCGTCGGGCGTCCCCTGCGCGAGCACGCCGCCGTTGGCCAGAAAGTACACGTAATCGGCGATCGCGAACGATTCCGGCACGTCGTGCGTGACGAGGATCGAGGTCGCGCCGAGCGCCTGGTTCAGCGTGCGGATCAGGTTCGCCGTAATGCCGAGCGAGATCGGGTCGAGGCCCGCGAACGGCTCGTCGTACATGATGAGCTGCGGATCGAGCGCGATCGCACGCGCCAGCGCGATGCGGCGCGCCATCCCGCCCGACACCTCGGACGGCATCAGGTCGCGCGCGCCGCGCAGCCCGACCGCGTTGAGCTTCATCAGCACGAGGTCGCGAATCAGGTCTTCGGGCAGGTCGGTATGCTCGCGCAGCGCGAATGCGACGTTCTCGAACACCGACATGTCGGTGAACAACGCGCCGAACTGGAACAGCATGCCCATCTTGCGGCGCAGTGCATACAGGCCGTCGCGGGATTGCGTGCCGACATCGGCGCCGTCGAACAGCACCTGGCCGCGACGCGCGCGCACGAGGCCGCCGATCAGGCGCAGCACGGTGGTCTTGCCGCAACCCGACCCGCCCATGACCGCGACGACCTGCCCCCGCCCGAAGCGCAGGTTCAGGTTGGACAGGACGAGGCGGTCGCCGTAGCCAAAGTCGACGTCGCGAAGTTCCAGCAGGGTCTCGGTAGGAGTGGGGCTCACGGAGCTGGCAGTCCTTTTACGCAGAACGCCGAATTATAGGGCCTGCATTGGAATGATGTCGTGACGCCGTTCCAGGCCCTGCGGTCAATGATTGTCAAATTGTCCGGCAAAACATTGCTGCAGCGCAATAAGCGCAGCCCGATAGTCGGCGGCGCCCGTGACCGCACTCACCACCGCGACGCTGCCGACGCCCGTCTCCAGCACGGCCGGCAGCGCATCGAGCCCCACCCCGCCGATTGCGACGAGCGGCGCCCGCGCGCCCGCGAAGCGCGCGTAGCGGGCGATCCGCGCCAGTCCTTGCGGCGGCGCGGCGACGGCCTTGGTGGCGGTGGCGTATACCGGGCCGAGCGCGAGGTAGCTCGGGCGCTCGTGCAACGCCCGCAACATCTCGTAATAACCATGGCTCGAAAGTCCGAGCCGCAGGCCCGCGCGCGCGATCGCCGCCAGATCGGCCGTTTCGAGATCTTCCTGCCCCAGATGAACGCCGTACGCGCCTTCATCTACCGCGATCTGCCAGTGATCGTTGATGAACACGCGCGCATCGGGATAGCGGCGCCCTGCTGCGACCGCACGCGCGATTTCCCGGCGCAGCGCGTCCGGCGTCGCGCCTTTCACGCGCAGTTGCACGGTCCGCGCGCCGCCATCGAGCACGCGTTCGACCCATTCGGCGTCCGGTACGACCGGATAGAGGCCGAGTTGCGCGGGGCAGGGCGCAAACGCCGGCTCCGGCGCGGGCGGCAGCCCGGCAACACGGGGGAACCGCGCGGCGTCGACCGGCCACGCGTCGTCGGCGCGCGTCTCGTCGCCGTCGCGCCACGCCAGCGCGAGCACCAGCGCGTCGACCGGCGCGAAGCCGCAATCGAGGAATGCCGCGAGCGCCGCGATCCAGTCGTCCGCGAGCGGATGCGCGGCTTCGAGCGCGTAACGCGCGCCCGCCGCATGCAGCACCGCGCCCTGTTCGTCGAATTCGATCGCGACCGCGCCCGGCGAGGCCGGCCGCGACGCGGCCGACGCGCGCGCCTGCGCGGCGCGGTCGCCGGACGACACGATCAGCACGTCGCCGTCGGCCGGCACGCCGGGCGCCGCCACGCAGAGCCGCCACGGCGCCGCGCCGGCCGGCCAGTCGCCGAGGCGGGCGCGAATCCGTTCGGCCGCTTCGGCCAGTTCGTCGGCCGGCGGCCAGAATGCATCGGCGAAGCGCGCGCTCATGCGCCGCCCCCGTCCTGGTGCCAGAACGGCATCCCGACAACCGGCGTGCTCGCGTGCGCGGTTTCGCGCGCATCCATCGGCCCGGCCAGATACGCGGCACGGCCGGCCTCGACGCCCTGCGCGAACGCGCGCGCCATGATCTCCGGGTGCGTGGCCTGCGACACGGCCGTGTTCAGCAGCACGCCGTCGAAGCCCCACTCCATCACCTGGCATGCGTGCGACGGCACGCCGAGCCCCGCGTCGACGATCAGCGGCACGTCCGGCAGCCGCTCGCGCAGCACGCGCAGGCCGTACGGATTCACGACGCCCTTGCCCGTGCCGATCGGCGCGCCCCACGGCATCAGCGCCTCGCAGCCGGCGTCGAGCAGGCGCCGGCCGATCACGAGATCCTCGGTGCAGTACGGCAGCACCTTGAAACCGTCCTTGACCAGCTGCGCGGCGGCCTCGATCAGCCCGACCGGGTCGGGTTGCAGCGTGTAGTCGTCGCCGATCAGCTCGAGCTTGATCCAGTCGGTGCCGAACACCTCGCGCGCCATGTGCGCGGTCGTCACGGCCTCGGCGACGGTCTGGCAGCCGGCCGTGTTCGGCAGCAGCGGCACCGCGTGGCGCTTGAGCAGGTCGAAGAAGCCGGCTTCGGCCGTGCCGCCCGTCATCTGGCGGCGCAGCGCGACCGTCACCATCCCGGGGCGCGACACGGCGATCGAATCGGACAGCGACTGCAGCGACGGATAGCGCGACGTGCCGAGCAGCACGCGGCTTGCGAAGGTTTCGCCGTACAGCGTCAGCGCGTCGGCGGATGTGAGGGACGTCATGTCGTTTTCCTGGAAGAGCGGGGACGAACCGGCGGCGTTCAGCCGCCCGCGACGGGGTGCACGACGTCGAGCTTGTCGCCCGCCGCGAGCGCGCGCGCCGCATGCTGCGTGCGCGCGACGAAGTTGCCGTTCAGCGCGACCGCGTAAGGCGGACGCGCGCCGTACGCGGCGAGCGCGTCGGCCACCGTCGCGCCGTCGGGCAGCGTCAGGGTCTGTTGGTTGATCTGGATATCCATGAGGCTCGGTCGGATTCGGTCGGCGCGCGCGTCAGGCCGGCTGGCGCGCGTCGTTACGGTGATGAAGGAGCGTCGGCCAGCGCGCGGCGTCGCGCCACGCGGCGAACGCGTCGGCATCAGCGAACGCGCCGCCGAGCGCGGCTTGCGCGAACGCGACGGCCGCCTGCGCGACTTCCGGCGCGATCATGAAGCCGTGCCGGTACAGGCCGTTGACGGCGAGCGTCGACGCGCCGTCCCAGATCACCGCCGGGCGGTGATCTGGCAGCGTCGGCCGGCACTGCGCATTGAGTTCGAGGATGCGCGCCTCGCCGAACGCCGGATGCACGGAGAACGCCGCGCTCAGCAGTTCGAGCGCGGAGCGCACGCTGACGGGCGACATGTCCTCGCCCTCCACCTCGGTCGCGCCGATTACATAGAGATCGTCCTGCTTCGGCGCGATGTACAGCGGGTACCGCGGATGCAGCAGCCGCACGGGCCGTGTCAGCCCGATGCCGGGCGCATGCACGCGCGCGACTTCGCCGCGGATGCCGCGCAGCGCGGGCAGCGCGGATTTCGCGCCGAGCCCGCGGCAATCGATCGTGAAATGGGCGGCGGGCAGGTTCGCATCGTCGATCGCGACGTGCCAGTGCAGGTCGACGCCGCGTTCGGCAAGGCCCGCCGCGAGCGCGCGCAGCGCCTGGCGATTGTCGAGCTGGCCTTCGCGCGGCAGCAGCAGGCCGCGTGCGAAACGGCCCGCGAGCGTCGGCTCGGCTGCATCGACCTGCGCGCCGGCGAGCGTCACGAAGCCGCCGTCGAACAGGTCGGCCGGCGCGTTCGCACGCACGCGCCGCTCGAACAGCGGCGCCTCCGCGCGATCCGCGTGGTGCCAGACGACGAGCGTGCCGTGATGCTGGAAGAAGACGGGTTCGGGCAGTTCCGCGAGCCATTGCGGCCAGCGCGCGAGCGACGCGGCGCCGAGCTCGGTGATCAGCAGCTCCGCGCTCGCCGCTTCCGCGAGCGGCGCGAGCATCGCGGCCGCGATCCACGCGGCCGACTGCTCGCCGTCCGGGCCGCCGCGCTCGTAGAGCGCGACGCGATGCCCGTCGCCCGCGAGCCGCCACGCGATCAGGCGGCCGACGAGGCCGCCGCCGAGCACTGCGAAATCGGGCCGTGCATCCTGAACGTTCATCGCGCGCCCTCCTCGGGAGCGCGCACGACGAACGTCGACGCACCCGCGCCGCCACGTGCGAACGCACGCGACATCGGGCCGGGAATCAAGCAAAAGACTGAAGATTGTGCGGTCATCATTCCTTCCGTAACGCGCAATGCGCGTACCCAAAAGGACGAAACCGGCAGCAAAGGCCGGCCGGGCGGACTCGGGCGCTGACCATGTGGGATGGCAGCCAGCGCGACCCGGCGGGATCAGAAACTTCCCTCGCCGGTATTACCCGGATCGGGTGCAAAGGGTTTTTCTCAGCCTCGCCGCGCTGCCCGGAACATTCGCCGGCCACGCCACAAAGCACCCCTGTTTCGTCGTCGGTCATTAGACCATAAAAGCGGAAAGCGCCGCAAACTGTCACCGGCGGGGCAAATTCGCCGTCGGCCCGCGCCGCTCTGGCACAATGCCCGCAGGCCGGCCGCCGCAAGCGGCCGGTTGCCGCGTCACCGCCGGCCCTTAAGTGCCGTTTAAGACGCGCGGGCGACCATCCGTGCGCCCGCCGTCAGTCGGCGCCGCGCCCCGGCATGCCGTATCGCGGCGCGCGCCCGGCTTCGCCCGGCCCGCGCGCCGGCTACTCATCAGGAAGCACATGACCCAATCGATCGATCCCGTCCGCTCCGCCTCCGACGCGCCGCAGGACGAGCGCCCGGTATCCGCATGGAGCCTCATCAAGCCCTACTGGGTATCGTCCGAATGGAAAATCGCGTGGGGCCTGCTGGTCACGATCATCGCGATCAACCTCTGCGTGGTCTGGATCAACGTCCGGCTGAACAAGTGGAACGCGCAGTTCTACAACGCGCTGCAGTCGAAGGACGTCCACGACTTCCCGAACCTGCTGATGCAGTTCTCCGCGCTCGCCTTCGCGTTCATCATCCTCGCCGTGTACGGCCGCTACCTGCGGCAGATGCTCGGCTTCCGCTGGCGCCAGTGGCTCACCGACCGGCTCCTCGGCCAGTGGCTCGGCGATCGCGCGTTCTACCGGATCGAACGCGATCGCCTCGCGGACAACCCCGACCAGCGGATCACCGACGACCTCCAGTCGTTCGCGACCACGACGCTCGCGCTGTCGCTCGACCTGCTGTCGACGGTCGTCACGCTCGTGTCGTTCATCACGATCCTGTGGTCGCTCGCCGGCGCGCTGACGTTCACGCTCGGCGCGACGCCGATCTCGATTCCCGGCTACATGGTGTGGGCAGCCGCGCTGTACGCGGTGATCGGCTCGCTGATCATCCAGAAGGTCGGCCATCCGCTCGTGTCGATCAACTACCAGCAGCAGCGCGTCGAGGCCGATTTCCGCTTCGGGCTGATCCGCGTGCGCGAGAACGCCGAGCAGATCGCGTTCTACGACGGCGAGAAGACCGAGACCGGCAACGCGCAGACCCTCTTCATGCGCATCCGCGACAACTGGTGGCGCGTGATGAAGTACACGAAGCGGCTCACGTTCGTGCTGAGCTTCTACGGGCAGATCGCGATCATCTTCCCGCTCGTCGTCGCCGCGCCGCGCTATTTCGCGGGGGCGTTCTCGTTCGGCGTGCTGATGCAGATCTCGTCCGCGTTCGGCACCGTCAGCGATTCGTTCTCGTGGTTCATCAACAGCTACTCGACCCTCGTCGAATGGCGCGCCACCGTCAACCGTCTGCGCGAATTCAAGCGCGTGATGGGCACGTCGCACCTGAAGGAAAGCCTGTCGCCCGCGACCGAGCACGGCGGCATCAACCTGCACTACATCGACGGCGCGAAGCTGTCGACGTCGTCGCTGAAGCTCGCGCTGCCGAACGGCAACGCGCTCGCGAACATCGGCAGCGTCACGATCGAGCCGGGCTCGCGCTGGCTCGTGATCGGCAAGTCGGGTTCCGGCAAGAGCACGTTCATGCGCGCGCTCGCGGGCTTGTGGCCGTTCGGCGACGGCGCGATCGATGCACCGGTCGGCGCGCGGATGATGTTCGTGCCGCAGACGAGCTATCTGCCGATCGGCACGCTGAAGGCCGCGCTCACCTATCCGGCGACGCCCGACACGTTCAGCGACGAAGCCTGCCGCGATGCGCTGCGTGCGTGCCGCCTCGAGGATTACGTCGAGCGCCTCGACGAGACCGCGCACTGGACGCGCGTGCTGTCGCCGGGCGAGCAGCAGCGCCTTGCCGGCGCACGCGTGCTGCTGCACAAGCCGGATTTCCTGTTCCTCGACGAAGCGACCAGCGCGCTCGACGCCGACAACGAGGCACGCCTCTATCACCTGTTCGCCGAACGGCTGCCGAAGGCCGCGATCGTCAGCATCGCGCACCGCGAGTCGCTGGCTGCGTTCCACGTCGGCACGATCAACGTCGAACGCGCGAACGCCGGCGACAAGGTCGCCGCGTGAGCGCACGCGCCGCGCACGTCGAACGCATCGCGCTGATCACCGGCGCAGGCTCGGGGATCGGCGCGGCGCTCGCGCGGCGGATTGCGGCGCCCGGCATCGCGCTGGCGCTGCATGCGCGCGGCGCGGACGATGCGGCGCGGGCGCGGCTCGCCGAAGTCGCACAAGCGTGCACGGCGGCCGGTGCGGCATGCATCACGCTGACCGGCGATCTCGGCGAACCGGGCGTTGCCGCCGCGCTGGTCGATACCACCGCGACGCGCTTCGGCGGGCTCGACCAGCTCGTCGCGAACGCCGGCTTCGCCGCGCGGCAATCCTTTTCCGGCCTTTCCGCGGACGCGCTTGCGGCCGCCTTCGCGGCGATGCCCGGCGCGTTCTCCGCGCTCGCGGGCCGCGCGCGGCCGCTGCTCGAAGCGTCAGCCGCCCCGCGAATCGTCGCGGTCAGTTCGTTCGTCGCGCACCGCTACCGCGCCGCGGCGCCGTTCGCGGCGACCGCCGCCGCGAAGGCCGCGCTCGAATCGCTCGTGCGTACCGCCGCCGCCGAATTCGCCGCGCACGGCATCACAGTCAACGCGGTTGCGCCGGGTTTCACGCGCAAGGACCACGGCCCGAGCGCCGGCAACGCCGCCGCGTGGGCGCAGGCCGAACAGGCGACACCGCTCGGCCGGATCGCCGAGCCCGACGACGTCGCCGCGCTGATCGCGTTCCTGCTGTCGGACGCGGCCCGCCAGATCACCGGCCAGGTCATTCACGTCGACGGCGGCCTGACGCTCTGACGCGTCTCCCCCTCTTTCCTGCTTGCCCGCACGAACCTGCATCCGCCTTTTTGGCGCGCGGGATCGCGCCCGTAAAATAGCCGCCACGCGGCAGCGCAAGACGAGACAAGACGAGAGGGGGCGGCAAGCATGCAGGCATTCCAGTGGTTCACCGAACTGTCGACGCGCGAGCGCCGGACGCTGTACGCCGGCTTCGGCGGCTACGCGGTCGATGCGTTCGACTTCATGATCTATTCGTTCCTGATCCCGACGCTGATCGCCACGTGGGGCATGTCGAAGAGCGAGGCCGGGATGATCGCGACGAGTTCGCTGATCTCGTCGGCGATCGGCGGCTGGGCCGCCGGCATCCTCGCCGACCGCTACGGCCGCGTGCGCGTGCTGCAGTGGACGATCGCGACGTTCGCGCTGTTCACGTGCCTGTCCGGTTTCACGCATTCGTTCTGGCAGTTGCTCGCCACCCGCACGCTGCAGGGCTTCGGCTTCGGCGGCGAATGGTCGGTCGTGACGATCATGATGGCCGAAACGATCCGCTCGCCCGAGCATCGCGCGAAGGCCGTCGGCACCGTGCAGAGCAGCTGGTCGTTCGGCTGGGCCGCGGCCGCGATCCTCTACTGGGCGTTCTTCGCGCTGCTGCCCGAGCAGGTCGCGTGGCGCGCGTGCTTCTGGATCGGCATCGCGCCCGCGCTGTGGATCCTGTACATCCGCCGCAACGTCAGCGATCCCGACATCTACACGGCCACGCGCCGCGCGCGCGACGAAGGCCGCGTGTCCGGTCACTTCCTCGCGATCTTCTCGCCGCCGCACCTGCGCGCGACGCTGTTCGGCAGCGCGCTGTGCACCGGGATGCTCGGCGGCTACTACGCGATCACGACGTGGCTGCCCACCTACCTGAAGACCGTCCGCCACCTGTCGGTGTTCAACACGAGCGGCTATCTCGTCGTGCTGATCGTCGGCTCGTTCGTCGGCTACGTGGTCGGCGCGATCCTGTCCGACCGGCTCGGCCGCCGCGCGTCGTTCATCCTGTTCGCGATCGGCTCGTTCGCGCTCGGCATGGCGTACACGATGCTGCCGATCACCGATACCGCGATGCTGCTGCTCGGCTTCCCGCTCGGCATCGTCGTGCAGGGGATCTTCGCCGGTATCGGCGCGTACCTGTCGGAGCTGTATCCGGGCGCGATCCGCGGCTCGGGCCAGGGCTTCTGCTACAACCTCGGCCGCGGGCTCGGCTCGTTCTTTCCGATCCTCGTCGGCTCGCTGTCGCAATCGATGTCGCTCGTGAAGGCGATCGGCCTCGTCGCGGGCGGCGGCTACCTGCTCGTGATCGTCGCCGCGCTCGTGCTGCCGGAGACGCGCGGCAAGTCGCTCGTCGACGATCCGGCCGTCGCGTCGTGATCGTGAGCCACCGCTTCGTTTCGGAACCCGCATGCACGTGATCGTTCTCGGCGCCGGCGTGATCGGCGTCACCACCGCCTGGCACCTGCGCGAAGCAGGCTGCGACGTCACCGTGATCGACCGCGAGGCCGACGTCGCACAGGCGACGAGCCTCGGCAACGCGGGCGTGATCGCGCCCGGCTACGTGACGCCGTGGGCCGCGCCCGGGATGCCCGGCAAGATCCTCAAGTACCTGTTCAAGCCCGCGTCGCCGCTGATCTTCCGGCCGTCGCTCGATGCCGCGCAGTGGCGCTGGATCGCGCGCTGGCTGCGCGAATGCGAGCTCGAGCGGTTCCGCGTGAACAAGCAGCGGATGCAGCGCATCGCGTATTACAGCCGCGCGTGCCTGCATGCGTTTCGCGAGCGTTATCCGTTCGACTATGGCGCGAGCCGCGGCTACCTGCAACTGCTGCGCGGCCCATTCGACGTCGAGCTGGTGCAGCCCGCACTGCACGTGCTGCGCGATGCCGGCATCGCGTTTCGCGAACTCGACGCGGCCGGCTGCACGGCGATCGAACCGGGCCTGCGCTGGGCGCGGCAGGCCCCCGTCGGCGGCATCTACCTGCCCGACGACGAAGCCGGCGACTGCGCCCGCTTCACGCGCGAACTCCGTGCGCTGTGCGAGGCGCACGGCGTGACGTTCCGCTTTCGCACCGGGATCCGCGCGCTCGATGTCGCGGGCCGCACGGTACGCGGCGTGCGGGTCGATTCGCGCGAAGCGGGCGATACCGCACGAAGTGACGCCCTGCTCGCCGCCGACGCGATCGTCGTCGCGCTCGGCGTCGACAGCGCCGGCCTGCTGCGGCCTTACGGAATCGACGTGCCGCTGTATCCGGTGAAGGGTTATTCGGCGACGCTCGCGGTCGTCGACGACGAAAAAGCGCCGCGCGCCGCGCTGATGGACGAATCGCTGAAGACGGCGATCACGCGCTTCGGCCCGACGCTGCGCGTCGCGGGCACCGCGGAGCTCGGCAACCGGCACGCGGCGCTGCGGCAGCAGGCGCTCGATACGCTGATGAAGGTGCTCGACGACTGGTTCCCGCACGCGGCCGATCGCGCGTCGGCGCGCTTCTGGGTCGGCCGCCGGCCGATGACGCCCGACGGGCCGCCACTGCTCGGCGCGAGCGGGATCGACGGGCTCTGGCTCAATGTGGGCCACGGCTCGACGGGCTGGGCGATGTCGATGGGTTCGGGAAAGGTGCTCACGGATCTCGTCACCGGACGCGAGCCGGATATCGACCTGTCGGGCCTGACGCTCGCGCGCTACGGCCGGTAGGCTCGGCACCGGGCAACGCTGTCGACGCAATGCGCGGGCGCGAGTGCACCGTGCGCGGCCATCGCGGTGCGTCGCGAAAACCGCTCAACTCTTTGCCCGGCCTTCCGACCAGGCGATCGGCGCCGACACGATCGGCCGATGCGATACGCCCTCATGCGACAGCCGGCTTTCGAACAGCGTCAGCGCTTCAACGCGCAGCACGACCTGTCGCCCGGGCGCGCCACCGTGTGCGGGCTGGCCGACTGCATCGTGCGGCAGCCGCGCGAGCGTCACATGCGGCCGGAACGGCCGCCGGTCGGCCGGCACGCCCAGTTCGCGAAGCAGTGCCGACAACCCCGCATTCAGCGCGATGCACGCCGGATCGGCCGCCAGCTCCGCGACGATCAGCCTCGCGCGCGGCAGGCTCGGCCACCACGCGATCCGCTCGACCGGCAGCAACGGCAACGCATGCACGGCCGCGAGCGCGGGCAGGTGCGCGGCCAGCGCGTCGCAACGTTCCCGTTCGATCGCGCCGATGAACGCGAGCGTCATGTGCAGTTGCGCGAGCAGCGTGCGCCGCGCGCCACGGGTGACCGGCAACGCGTGCAGCGCATCGCGCGACGCCGCATCGGGCATCAGCGCGACGAACGCACGGAGCCGGTCGCCGTTCATGACTCGCGCACCGCGCCGCGCGGCGCGCTGGACGCGCCGGGCGAAGCCACGGGACGCTGCGGCAACGGGCCGTGCTCGCCCCACACGTCGTCCGGCAGCACGCGCGCAAGTTCGGGAATCGTATTGCGCGTGAACACCGGATCGGCAACGCCTGCCGCGCGCTGGCGGCGATAGTCGGCCCACGCGGCGTGCGCGTACTTGCCGAGCGCGAGGATCGCGATCAGGTTGATGATCGCCATCAGCCCCATGCTCGTATCGGCCATCGCCCACACGAGCGGCAGTTGCCCGACGCTGCCGAACATCACCATCGCGAGCACCGCGACGCGGAACAACGGCAGCACGCCGCGCCGCTTCGTGATGAACTCGACGTTGCCTTCCGCATACGCGTAGTTGCCGATCACCGACGAAAACGCGAGGAAGAAGATCGCGACGGCCATGTAGATGCCGCCCCAGTCGCCGACGTGACTCGAAATCGCGCGCTGCGTGAGCGCCGCGCCTTCCATCCCGGTGCCGAGTTCGTACTGGCCCGACAGCAGGATCACGAACGCGGTCGCGCTGCAGATCACGATCGTGTCGACGAACACGCCGAGCATCTGGATCAGCCCCTGCGTGACCGGGTGCCGCGTGCTCGCGGTCGCGGCCGCGTTCGGCGCGCTGCCCATCCCGGCTTCGTTCGAGAACAGCCCGCGCTTCACGCCGATCGCGATCGCCTGGCTGACTGCATAGCCCGTCAGGCCACCCGCCGCCTGCTCGAGGCCGAACGCGCTCTTCACGATCAATACGATCACGCCCGGCACCAGCGCGATGTGCGTCGCGACCGCGTAGACCGCGAGCGCGAGGTAGCCGATCGCCATCAGCGGCACGATCACCTGCGCGACCATCGCGATCCGGCGGATGCCGCCAAAGATGATCGGTGCGCTCAGCAGCACGAGACAGAGGCCGACCGTCTCGCGGCTCCAGCCGAACGACGTATGGAACGCATCGGCGATCGCGTTGGCCTGCACCGCGTTGAACACGAAGCCGAACGCGAGGATCAGCGACAGCGAGAACAGCACGCCGAAGCCGCGCGAGCGCAGGCCCGTCTGGATGTAGTACGCGGGGCCGCCGCGGAAGCTGCCGTCCGGGTGCGACACCTTGAAGATCTGCGCGAGCGTCGCCTCGACGAACGCGGACGACATCCCGACGAGCGCGGTCATCCACATCCAGAAGATCGCGCCCGGCCCGCCGACCGTCAGCGCAACCGCGACGCCCGCGATGTTGCCGGTGCCGACGCGGCTCGCGAGCCCGGTCGCGAACGCCTGGAACGACGAGATGCTGCCCGGCTCGCCCTTGCTGCCGACCAGCTTCATGCTGAGGAACAACGCCTTCAGCTGGATCATCCGGAACCGCAACGTGAACCACGCGCCGGCGCCGAGCAGCAGCGCGATCAGCACGTAGTTCCACAGCACGCCGTTGACGGCTTCGATCAGCCCTTGCACGAATGCTTCCATCCAGAGTCCTTGTAAATAGGGTCAGTCACATGCAACCACCGCAAATGCGGCCCGAGGGGCGACATGATATGACAGTTTTCAAGAATTATTACAAAACGAAAGGAATTGAGATGGCGAGAAATCGTGGCTGGATGTCATCAGGTTAGACGACGCTTCGCGAAAATGCGGAGGCACTGCCGCGACGGCCCAGGGGATCGGGAAACAGGTTCAAGCACGCGCCGCAGGAAAATCCGGGCGTCGACATGTCTTGCGAATGCCGCTCGCCCAACACCAGTCCGGAGACCTTCCGGCGTGCCCGAACCGGACGCAAGGGGATGCAACGTCACCGACCCGGGACGTTTCCGCACGCCCTCACGATCCCAACCGTCATTCGCTTCGCCAGCCGTCTCGCGCCGATTGTCGTCACGGCAGCCATCGCACTCTTCCCGCTGTTGCTTGCCGTCGCTGTGATTTCCAGATACGCGCCCGACGCAGGCTATTGCCCCGACGCGCCGCTCGCGGAACTCGCGGAACTCGCGGAACTCGCGGAACTCGCGGAACTCGCGGAACTCGCGGAACTCGCGGCAAGCATTCTCGCGTTCGCCGCAGCGCGCGGCATGCGCCCGGACGAAATCGGGTTCGTCGGCATGCCGCGTTATCACGCCGACAGGTTCGGCTGGTGGAGCTTCGACCTGAAGTCGGGCGAAGCACGCTACGTCGCCACGATCGATTACGGGCGCCGCGTCACGGGCTTCGGGAAGTTTCAAATGCTGCCGCCCGAACCGGCCGGGCCGATGCCGCGAGGCCATTCGTTTGCCGGCATCGAACCGCGCGCGGCCGATCCCGTCGCTGGCTATCGATGATCCCGCCGGATCGGCGCGCCGGGTGACTGCGCCTTCAACGCGTCAGGGAAGCCGCCACTCGGCCGGGATGTCGAAGACCAGCCCTGACAACCCGCTTGCGAGCAGGACGCGCGCAAAATGCGCCCTGGCGGGGTCGACCGCCGCGAATTGCGCGTATTGCAGAATCTGCTTGGCGATCCTCTCAAGCCGCAGGCAGGCCGTGGGCAGCACGTCGGGCTTCTGCAGCCGCCAGTAGGTCAGCCAGAATTCGTCGCACACGGAAGCGAACACCGGCGGAATGCCGGCCTGCACGAGGCTCGTCACCATGTCGCGCAGCGCGGCAAGCGGAAAGGTGCTTCGCACGTCGTCGGCCGGCGTGAACTGCGCGAAGCCTTCCAGCGTCATCCGCGCGCCGATCGAATCGGTAACGTGCGCGTCGACGTCGATCTGCCGCTGCTGCGCGACGAAGGCATGGTCTTCGACGTGAAGGCCCCGCCCGTGTGAAAGCAGCAGCGCAACGATTTCCGCCAGCCGAACCTGCTGGCCGTCGGCCGCAAAGCACGGTCGGGTGACTTCCGGGGCGTTTTCTCGAGACATGGTGTGCAAGCCGCGCTCGTGGTCGACGCAGAAACCTGCCGTCGATCGGGCCCGTGCCCTTCGCCTTGTTCCGCGCATGCTAAGCGGCAACCCGCTTGCCGTGCACGTAAAAAAACCGGGCGCCCTGTCGGACGCCCGGTTTTCATCGAAACCCGCTCGCGGTATTCAGCTCAGCGCGGCAGTTCCGTGTGGCCCATCAGGTACGCATCGACCGAGCGCGCGCACTGGCGGCCTTCGCGGATCGCCCACACCACGAGCGACTGGCCGCGGCGCATGTCGCCTGCCGCGAACACCTTGTCGACCGACGTGTAGTACGAACGATCGCCTTCGGTCGCCGCGCGTGCGTTGCCGCGTGCGTCCTTCGCGACGCCGAACGCGTCGAGCACCGGCGCCGCCGGCTGCGTGAAGCCCATCGCGAGCAGCACGAGATCGGCCTTCATCTCGAACTCGGAACCCGGCACTTCCTGCATCTTGCCGTCCTTCCACTCGACGCGCACCGCGACCAGCTTCTCGACCTTGCCGTTCTTGCCTTCGAGGCGCTTCGTCGCGACCGCCCAGTCGCGTTCGCAACCTTCATCGTGCGACGACGACGTGCGCATCTTGATCGGCCAGTACGGCCACACGAGCGGCTTGTTTTCCTCTTCCGGCGGCTGCGGCAGCAGCTCGAATTGCGTGACCTGCTTCGCGCCGTGACGGTTCGACGTGCCGACGCAGTCCGAACCCGTATCGCCGCCACCGATCACGATCACGTGCTTGCCCTTCGCGAGCAGCTGGTCGACCAGCTTGTCGCCCGCGTTCACGCGGTTCTGCTGCGGCAGGAAGTCCATCGCGAAATGGACGCCCGCGAGCTCGCGGCCCGGCACCGGCAGGTCGCGCGGCGTTTCCGAGCCGCCGGCGATCACGACGGCATCGAATTCTTCCTTCAGCGTATCCGGCGAGATGGTTTCCTTCGCGAGGCTGCCGATCGACTCGGGCAGCGGGTCCTTGCCGATGAACACGCTGGTACGGAACGTCACGCCCTCCGCTTCCATCTGGCGCATGCGGCGGTCGATCAGCCACTTCTCGAGCTTGAAGTCGGGGATCCCGTACCGCAGCAGGCCGCCGACACGGTCGTTCTTCTCGAACACCGTCACGTCGTGGCCGGCACGCGCGAGCTGCTGCGCGGCGGCGAGGCCCGCGGGGCCCGAACCGACGACGGCAACCTTCTTGCCCGTCTTGTGCTCGGCCGGCTGCGGCTTCACCCAGCCTTCCGCCCAGGCCTTGTCGATGATCGCGTGCTCGATCGACTTGATGCCGACCGGGTCGTTGTTGATCCCGAGCGTACACGCCGCTTCACACGGCGCCGGGCAGATGCGGCCCGTGAATTCCGGGAAGTTGTTGGTCGAGTGCAGGACTTCGATCGCCTGCTGCCAGTCCTGGCGGTACACGAGATCGTTGAAGTCCGGGATGATGTTGTTGACCGGGCAGCCGTTGTTGCAGAACGGGATGCCGCAATCCATGCAGCGCGCGCCCTGGACCTTCGCGTCCGCGTCGGTCAGTGCCGCGACGAATTCCTTGTAGTGCTTCACGCGCGTGAGCGGTGCTTCGTACGCCTCGTGGCGGCGTTCGAACTCCAGAAAACCGGTTGCCTTGCCCATAAGGTGCTCTTCTGTTCGGTGTATCGGGTGGGGGAGCCGCGCGCGGCCGTCAGGCGCGCGCGGCATTCGCTATGTCGTTCGTCGCTCAGGCGGCCAGCACTTCCTTCGCCGCCTTCTTCGCACCGATCTCGCCCAGCGCGCGCTTGTATTCGTGCGGGAACACCTTCACGAACTGGCGGCGCGCCGCGTCCCAGTTTTCCAGCAGCGACTTCGCGCGCGGCGAACCCGTGAACTGGAAATGACGCTCGACGAGCCCCTTGAGCAGCGCTTCGTCCGTCGTGCCTGCGTGCCAGAGTGCGCGGTCGACCGTACGCTCCTGTTCGGCCTGCTGCAGCACCGGCTCGAGCGCGACCATCGACTTGTTGCACTTCGCCGCGAACGTGCCATCCGGATCGTAGATGTACGCGAGGCCGCCCGACATGCCGGCCGCGAAGTTGCGCCCCGTCTCGCCGAGCACGACGACCGTGCCGCCCGTCATGTATTCGCAGCCGTGGTCGCCCGTGCCTTCGACGACCGCCGTCGCGCCCGAGTTACGCACGCAGAAGCGCTCGCCCGCGACGCCGCGGAAGAACGATTCGCCTTCGATCGCGCCGTACATCACCGTGTTGCCGCAGATGATGTTTTCCTCGGACTTGCCGCGGAAGTCGTTGGTCGGACGGATGATGATCCGGCCGCCCGACAGGCCCTTGCCGACGTAGTCGTTGCCGTCGCCGACGAGGTCGAGCGTCACGCCCTTCGCGAGGAACGCGCCGAAGCTCTGGCCCGCCGTGCCCTTCAGCTGGATGTGCACCGCGTCGTCGGCCAGGCCGTCGTGGCCGTGCTTCTTCGCGATCACGCCCGACAGCATCGCGCCGACCGTCCGGTTCACGTTGCGCACCGGCTGGATGAACGACACATGCTCGCCGTTCTCGATCGCGGCCTTCGCCTTCTCGATCAGCACGTGGTCGAGCGCGCGCTCGAGGCCGTGATCCTGCACGTCGACGTGACGCGGCGCGACGTCCTCGCATTCTTCCGGCTGGTAGAACACGCGCGAGAAGTCGAGGCCCTTCGCCTTCCAGTGCTCGACGCCCTTGCGCGTGTCGAGCAGGTCGGCGCGGCCGATCAGGTCGTCGAACTTCGCGATGCCGAGCTGCGCCATGATCTCGCGCACTTCCTCGGCAACGAAGAAGAAGTAGTTCACGACGTGCTCGGGCTGGCCCTGGAACTTCGCACGCAGCACCGGATCCTGCGTCGCGACGCCGACCGGGCACGTGTTCAGGTGGCACTTGCGCATCATGATGCAGCCTTCGACGACGAGCGGCGCCGTCGCGAAGCCGAATTCGTCCGCGCCGAGCAGCGCGCCGATCACGACGTCGCGGCCCGTCTTCATCTGGCCGTCGGCCTGCACGCGGATCCGGCCGCGCAGGCGGTTCAGCACCAGCGTCTGCTGCGTTTCGGCGAGACCCAGTTCCCACGGCGTGCCGGCATGCTTGACCGACGACAGCGGCGATGCGCCCGTGCCGCCGTCATGGCCGGCGATCACGACGTGATCGGCCTTCGCCTTCGCCACACCGGCCGCGACCGTGCCGACACCCACTTCCGACACGAGCTTCACGGAGATGCTCGAGCTCGGGTTCACGTTCTTCAGGTCGTGGATCAGCTGCGCCAGATCCTCGATCGAGTAGATGTCGTGGTGCGGCGGCGGCGAGATCAGGCCGACGCCCGGCACCGAATAACGCAGCTTGCCGATGTATTCCGACACCTTGTGGCCCGGCAGCTGACCGCCTTCGCCCGGCTTCGCGCCCTGCGCCATCTTGATCTGGATCTGGTCGGCCGACGCGAGGTACTCGGCGGTGACGCCGAAGCGGCCCGACGCGACCTGCTTGATCTTCGAGCGCAGCGAATCGCCGTCCTTCAGCGGAATGTCGCTGACGATCTCGTCGCCGATCACCGACTTCAGCGTCTCGCCCGACTTGATCGGAATGCCGCGCAGTTCGTTGCGGTAGCGCTTCTGGTCCTCGCCGCCTTCGCCGGTGTTCGACTTGCCGCCGATCCGGTTCATCGCGATCGCAAGCGTCGCGTGCGCTTCGGTGCTGATCGAACCGAGCGACATCGCGCCCGTCGCAAAGCGCTTGACGATGTCCTTCGCCGATTCGACGTCGTCGATCGGGATCGCCTTGGTCGGCTCGACCTTGAACTCGAACAGGCCGCGGAACGTCATGTGACGCTTGGTCTGGTCGTTGATCAGGTGCGCGTATTCCTTGTACGTCTGGTACGAGTTGCTGCGCGTCGCGTGCTGCAGCTTCGCGATCGAATCCGGCGTCCACATGTGGTCTTCGCCGCGCACGCGGTACGCGTACTCGCCGCCGGCGTCGAGCATGTCACGCAGGACCGGGCTGTCGCCGAACGCGTCGCGGTGCAGGCGGATCGCCTCTTCCGCGACTTCGAACAGGCCGATGCCGCCGACCTTCGACGCCGTGCCCTTGAAGTACTTCTCGACCAGGTCGCTCGACAGGCCGAGCGCTTCGAAGATCTGCGCGCCCGTGTACGACATGTACGTCGAGATGCCCATCTTCGACATCACCTTCTGCAGGCCCTTGCCGACCGCCTTCGTGAAGTTGTAGACAGCCTTCTCCGGCGACAGGTCGCCCGGCAGGCCTTCGGCCATCTTCGCGAGCGTTTCCATCGCGAGGTACGGGTGCACGGCTTCCGCGCCGTAGCCCGCGAGCAGCGCGAAGTGGTGCGTTTCACGCGCGGAGCCCGTCTCGACGACGAGGCCCGTGCTCGTGCGCAGCCCTTGCTGGACGAGGTGCGTGTGGATCGCCGACGTGGCGAGCAGCGCGGGAATCGCGACGTGCTCGGCGTCCGTCTTGCGGTCCGACACGATCAGCATGTTGTAGCCCGACTTCACCGCGTCGACGGCTTCCGCGCACAGCGATGCAAGACGCGCCTCGATGCCTTCCTTGCCCCAGGCAACCGGGTAGCAGATGTTCAGTTCGTATGCGCTGAACTTGCCGCCGGTGTACTGGTCGATCGCGCGGATCTTCGCGATGTCCTTGAAGTCGAGCACCGGCTGCGACACTTCGAGCCGCATCGGCGGGTTGATGTTGTTCGTGTCGAGCAGGTTCGGCTTCGGGCCGATGAACGACACGAGCGACATGACCATGTTTTCACGGATCGGGTCGATCGGCGGGTTCGTGACCTGCGCGAACAGCTGCTTGAAGTAGTGATAGAGCGTCTTGTTCTTGTTCGACATCACCGCGAGCGGCGAGTCGTTACCCATCGAACCGACGGCTTCCTCACCCTGCTGCGCCATCGGCGCCATCAGGAACTTCAGGTCTTCCTGCGTATAGCCGAACGCCTGCTGGCGGTCGAGCAGCGCGGCGCCCTGCGTACGGCCGGCCGCGACTTCCTCGGCCTTCGGCTCGATTTCGTCGAGCTTGATGCGCACGGCATCGATCCAGCTCTTGTACGGCTTCGCGTTCGCGAGGTTGTCCTTCAGTTCCTTGTCGTCGATGATGCGGCCGTGTTCCATGTCGATCAGGAACATCTTGCCCGGCTGCAGGCGCCACTTCTTGACGATCTTCGATTCGGGGATCGGCAGCGTGCCGGCTTCCGACGCCATGATGACGAGGTCGTCGTCGGTCACGATGTAGCGCGCCGGGCGCAGGCCGTTACGGTCGAGCGTCGCGCCGATCTGGCGGCCGTCGGTGAACGCGATCGCGGCCGGGCCGTCCCACGGCTCCATCATCGCGGCGTGGTATTCGTAGAACGCGCGGCGGTTCTCGTCCATCAGCGTGTGCTGTTCCCACGCTTCCGGGATCATCATCATCACCGCGTGCACGAGCGGGTAGCCGGCCATCACCAGCAGCTCGAGACAGTTGTCGAACGACGCGGTATCCGACTGGCCCGGGTAGATCAGCGGCCACAGCTTCGGCAGGTCGTCGGCGAGCACGTGCGACGCGATCGCGCCGGTCCGTGCGTTCAGCCAGTTCACGTTGCCCTTCACGGTGTTGATCTCGCCGTTGTGCGCGATCATCCGGTACGGGTGAGCCAGTTCCCACGCCGGGAACGTGTTGGTCGAGAAGCGCTGGTGCACGAGCGCGAGCGCCGACACGACGCGCGCGTCCTGCAGGTCGCGGTAGTACACGCCGACCTGGCCGGCCAGCAGCAGCCCCTTGTAGACGACCGTGCGCGCCGACATCGACGGCACGAAGTATTCCTTGCCGTGCTTGAGCTTCAGCGCCTGGATGCGGTGGCTCGCCGTCTTGCGGATCACGTACAGCTTCCGCTCGAGCGCGTCCGTCACCATGATGTCCTTGCCGCGGCCGATGAAGATCTGGCGGATCAGCGGCTCGCTCGCCTTCACGGTCGGCGAAATCGGCATCGCATGGTCGACCGGCACGTCGCGCCAGCCGAGCACAACCTGGCCCTCGGCCTTCACCGTACGCTCGAGTTCCTGCTCGCACGCGAGACGCGATGCGTTCTCCTTCGGCAGGAAGATCATCCCGACCCCATATTCGCCAGCCGGCGGCAGATTCACGCCCTGCTTGGCCATTTCCTCGCGATAGAACGCGTCCGGAATCTGGATCAGGATGCCCGCGCCGTCGCCCATCAGCGGGTCGGCACCGACCGCGCCACGGTGATCGAGGTTCTCGAGGATCTTCAGACCCTGCTGGATGATCTCGTGGCTCTTCTTGCCCTTGATGTGAGCGACAAAGCCGACGCCGCAGGCGTCGTGTTCGTTTTGCGGGTCGTACAGACCTTGTGCGGCGGGCACCGCGGCGAGCGGCTGCTGGTGGTCGTTCATGGGGACACCGTCGTAAAGGGGGCCTGGAGGCCGTTGAACCGTTTTCTTGTTGCCGTCGATCCCGCTCCCGACGGGAGACGGCGCGGCCGACAGTGGTTGGGCATGCTTCGCCCGGGCCACCGGAATTCGGAATATACGCGACGAATCAAAGGAATAGCAACAAAAACCGCTTGATCGAACCCCAATTAAACGGATGCATCGATCTGGTGCCGTTTTATTGGGGCCGTATCGATTTGGTGCAAAAAGAAGCGGCGCCCGCAGCGCCGCTTCCTGACTCGCCTTGCCGGGATTACTGCTGGATCGGCGGCGTGTTCTCACGCACCTTTCTGGGGCGTCCGCGCGGCAGCGGCGAGACGCGCCGGTTCGCGGTCCGCGCCGCCCACTCGCGATAATGCTCGCCGCCGAGCACCCAGCCCTTGAGCGTCGCCTGCTGCAGCTGGTCGGCCTGCCGCTCGTCGAGCGGCTGCTCGCACAGCTCCTTGTACGCGCGCTGACGGTCGAACGGCGTATTGCCGAGCGCCCAGTAGAGCGGATGGTCGGTGATCAGGCTGTCGACGGTGAGCCCGACGTGATGCCGGTAGCTCGACCAGCGATAGGCCTCGGGCGTCGCGACGAGCTGCGAACGCACCGGGCTCATCTCCACTACCCGGCTCGCGAGCAGGAAATAGCGCTCGCCTTCGATCACGGTCGCGCGATAGCGGCCTTCCCACAGCGTGCCGCGCCGCGAATAGCGCCGGTTGAAATGCGCGACGTAGCGGCGACCGACGGCCTGCATCGCTTTCGGCAGGCTGGCTTCGTCGCTCGGCGTCACGAGGAGTTGCACCTGGCGCGGCAGCAGCACATAGGCATGCACCGACAGGTGATGATCGCGTGCGGCGGCCTTCAGGCAATCGATGAAGAGTTCGTAGTCCTGGTCGTCGACGAACGCGGGTTGCTGATCCAGGCCGCGCAGTATCACGTGCTGCGGCTGGTCGGGAACGTAGAGTCGTGCTAACCGTGCCATGCTGAATGTCCGTTTGAACGCGTTAGGAAATACCCGGAGGTCCGAAAATGCGCACCTGCGTAGAATGCCTGTCCTCGCGGGGCGCGAAAGCGTACGGTCGTACGAATCCTAGGGAGAAAACTCTAACTTACGAGCTTGTTTGGTTTTAAACGCAGTCGTCATAATGAGCACGCCTTTGATCGGAGGAGACACAATGAAACGAAAACTGGCCATTACGGGGGCCGCAGCGCTCGCATTCACGTTTGCGGGCGGTACGGCACATGCACAATCCGCAGGTGATTTCTACGTCAGCACCGGCTGGCTGCACCTTGCGCCGCAGGACAGCAGCGACCCGCTGTTCCTGTACGGCGTAGGCGGCACGCCCATCAACCAGTCGGTTCCCAACACCGGTGCCGGCATCAGCGACGCCGACACGCTCGCGCTGGCGACCGGTTACTTCGTGACCGACCACATCGCCACCGAGTTCATCGCCGGCATCCCGCCGAAGTTCGACATCACCGGCAAGGGCCAGTTCTCAAGTTTCGGCACGCTCGGCCGCGCGTACCAGTGGAGCCCCGCGCTCCTCCTCAAGTACTACTTCAACGACGCCAATGCGAAGTTCCGTCCGTATGTCGGCGTCGGCGCAACGTATATCTGGTTTACCGGCGCGAAGATCACGAACAGCGCGTTCGAGAACGGCGTGCTCGGCGGCCCGACCAGCGCGCAGACCAGCAACCAGTGGGCGCCCGTGTTCAACGCCGGCTTCACGTACAACTTCACGAAGCACTGGTTCGCCGGCTTCTCGATGTCGTACATCCCGGTCAGTGTGACCGCGACCTTCACGACGGCCCGCCGGACGCCGGTCGGGACGCTGACGGAAACGTCGAAGGCCCACATCTCGCTGAACCCGATCGTGACGTACCTCAACGTCGGCTACCGCTTCTAAGCGTAGTCGAATATTTGGGGAATGGTTAATCCTGCTGCAATTTGTAGCGGATTTTTCCTGACGTAACGTCTCCACGATGCAAAACGCCCCGGCGGAAATTCCACCGGGGCGTTGTTTTTTTGCATCAGGCACGCTCCCGAAAAGGCCGCGCCGGGCGCTGCCTTGGCCGCTAGACCACGGCGATGTCGTCCAGCGCATCGGGAGCGATCAGGTCGATCCGGTCCGTGCAGACCGCATCGACGCCCCAGCGCGCGAGTTCGCGCGCCCGTTCGAGGTCGTTCACCGTGTACACCAGGATGCGCAGCCCGGCCGCCTTGATCGCGCGCACGAGCGGTTCGTCGAGCCGTTTGTGGTCTGCATGCAACGATACGCAGCCAAGCGCGCCGACGACCTGCGCATGCCAGTCGTCCGGCACGGCTTCGTAGAGCATCCCGCGCGGCAGCGCCGGCACGGTCGCGCGCGCCTGCTGCAGCGCATCGAACGAGAATGACGACAGCAGCGGCGGCACCGCGGCGTCGCGCCAGTACGTGGCCGCGTCGGCCGCCACGCGCTGCCCGGTCTCGCGCTCGCGCCCCGGACACGGCTTGATCTCGACATTCGCGGCCAGCCCGTGCGCGATGCAGCGCGCCGCCGCCGCCTCGAGCGTCGGCATCCGCTCGCCCGCGAAGCGCGCGTCGCGCCATGCGCCCGCGTCGAGTGCGGCCAGCGCCGCATAACGCATGCCCGCCGCCGCGCCCTGCCCGTTCGACGTGCGGTCGACCGTGTCGTCGTGCAGCAGGAACGTCACGCCGTCGGCCGACAGCTTCGCGTCGAACTCGACCATCCGGTGCCCGCGCCGCGCGCCTTCGTCGAGCCCGGCTAGCGTGTTCTCCGGCGCGAGCGTGCCGCCGCCGCGATGGGCGACGACGCGCGGATAGGGCCAGTCGGTGCGGAGGGTCATCGTCGGTCTCTCGGCAAGTACAACAGGGTCAGCCGGCACGCTTGCCGGTTTCGGGATCGAAGAAATGCAGCCGGTGCGCGGGCAGTGCGGCCGCCAGCCCCGTGCCGCGCGCAGGACGGTCCGCGTGCGGCAGGCGCACCGCGACGTCGTGATCGCCCCAGCGGCCGTGCGCGAGGTTGTCCGCGCCCAGCAGCTCGCACGAGTCGACCGGCAGCGTCGCCTGCGCGACGCCCGGCTGCGGCGTCATGTGCTCGGGACGCACGCCGAGCACCCAGTCGCGCCCGGTGGCGATCTCCGTGCCGATGCCGGGCGCGCCGGCGACCGGCAGCGCGGGGCCGCCGCCCGCGACCGTGAAGGTCGTGCCGTCTTCCGACAGCCGGCCGTTCATCAGGTTCATCGCCGGCGAGCCGATGAAGCCCGCGACGAACACCGTCGCCGGCTTCTCGTACACGTCGACCGGCGCGCCGATCTGCTCCGCGTAGCCGCGGTTCATCACGATCACGCGTTGCGCGAGCGTCATCGCCTCGATCTGGTCGTGCGTCACGTAGACGCTCGTCGTCCCGAGCCGGGCATGCAGCCGCTGGATCTCGAGCCGCATCTGCACGCGCAGCTTCGCGTCGAGGTTCGACAACGGTTCGTCGAACAGGAACACCGACGGCTCGCGCACGATCGCACGCCCCATCGCGACGCGCTGCCGCTGGCCGCCCGACAGCTCGCGCGGCCGCCGCGCGAGCAGCGGCTCCAGTTCGAGGATCTTCGCGGCCGCGGCCACCCGCGAATCGATCGTCGCGCGTTCGATTCCGCGGATCTTCAGCCCGTAGCCCATGTTCTGCGCGACCGTCATGTGCGGGTACAACGCATAGTTCTGGAACACCATCGCGATGTCGCGATCCTTCGGCTCGAGCGTATTGACGACGCGCTCGCCGATCGCGATCTCGCCGTCCGTCACGGACTCGAGCCCCGCGATCATCCGCAGCAACGTCGACTTGCCGCAGCCCGACGGGCCGACCAGCACGATGAATTCGCCGTCCGCGATCTCCACGTCGATGCCATGCAGCACGTGCTGCTTGCCGTCGTAGGATTTCCTGACGCCCTTCAAGCTCAGCGCAGCCATACCTGGTCCTTCTCCCGGTTACCGTCCGTGGTTCATTTCTCGGAATCGACGAGGCCGCGCACGAACCAGCGCTGCATCGCCAGCACGACGACGAGCGGCGGGATCATCGCCAGCAGCGTCGCCGCCATCACGTATTGCCATTCGGTCGCGGCGTCGCCGCTCGCGATCATCGTCTTGATGCCCACCACCGCCGTCGACAGCGACGCTTCCGTCGTGATCAGGATCGGCCACAGATACTGGTTCCAGCCGTAGATGAACGTGATCACGAACAGCGCCGCGATGCTCGTCTTCGACAGCGGCAGCACGACGTCCCAGAAGAAACGCAGCGGCCCCGCGCCGTCGATGCGCGCGGCATCCATCAGTTCGTCGGGCAGCGTCATGAAGAACTGGCGGAACAGGAACGTCGCGGTCGCCGACGCGATCAGCGGCATCGTGAGCCCGGCGTACGTGTTCGTCAGGTGCAGCGTCGACACGACCTGCACGGTCGGAAAGATCCGCACTTCCACCGGCAGCATCAGCGTGATGAAGATCAGCCAGAACGCCGTGTTGCGGAACGGGAAGCGGAAATAGACGATCGCGTACGCGGACAGGATCGACACCGCGATCTTGCCGACCGCGATGCCGAGCGCCATCGCGAAGCTGTTCACGAGCAGGCGGCCGAACGGCGCCGTCGTACCGCCGCTGCCGTGCCCCCAGATGTACGCGACGTTCTCGAACAGGTGCGTGCTCGGCACGAGCGACAGCGGCACCGTGAACACTTCCTGCGCGTTCATCGTCGCCGCGCAGAACGCGACGTAGACGGGGAACACGATCAGCACGACGCCCGCGATCAGCACCGCGTGGCAGAACAGGTCGAAGCCCTTGCGATTTTCGATCATGCGTATTGCACCCTGCGTTCGACGAAGCGGAACTGGATCACCGTGAGCCCGACGACGATGATCATCAGCACGACCGACTGCGCGCCCGAACTGCCGATGTCGAGCCCCTGGAAGCCCTCCGCGAAGATCTTGTAGATCAGCGTCTTCGTGCTCTGCGCGGGGCCGCCGCCGGTGGCCGCGTCGATCACCGGGAAGGTGTCGAAGAACGCGTAGACGAGGTTCACGACCAGCAGGAAGAAACTCGTCGGCGACAGCAGCGGCAGCACGATGTTGAAGAAGCGCCGCACCGGCCCGGCGCCGTCGATCGCCGCCGCCTCGATCAGCGAGCGCGGGATCGCCTGCAGGCCCGCGTAGAAGAACAGGAAGTTGTAGCTCACCTGCTTCCACACCGACGCCAGCACGACCAGGAACATCGCCTGCCCGCCGTTCAGCGCGTGGTTCCACACGATGCCGCTCTTCGCGAGCGCATAGGTGATCAGGCCGATGCTGGGGTTGAACAGGAACGCCCACAGCACGGCCGCGATCGTCGGTGCGACCGCATACGGCCAGATCAGCAGCGTGCGGTACACGCGCGCGCCGCGGATCACGCGATCGGCGCATGCGGCGAGCAGCAACGACACGACGAGCCCGCTCACCGTGACGAGCGAACTGAACACGAGCGTCGTGCGGAACGAATCGAGATACAGCGGATCGGCGAACAGGTGCGAGAAGTTCGCGAAGCCGACGAATTCGCTCGACGTGCCGAACGCGTCCTGCATCTGCGTCGACTGCCACAGCGCAACGCCGGCCGGCCACAGGAAAAACACGGCCGTGATCGCGAGCTGCGGCGCGATCAGCAGGTACGGCACCAGGCTCGTACCGAAACGGGAACGGGATTGCATCGCGGAGATCCGGTCAGGCGAAACGGAAAGGAAACCGCGCCGCCGGACGGCACGCGCTCACGCGCGGCGCCGCCGGCGGCACGAAGCGACGCGTGCTCAGCCGCCCGACTTCTCGAAGCGGCGCAGCAGTTCGTCGCCGCGCGACGCGGCCGAGTCGAGCGCGTCCTTCGGCGACTTCTTCTGCGCCCAGACCTGTTCGAACTCTTCGTCGACGACCGTGCGGATCTGCGGCATGTTGCCCAGGCGCAGCCCCTTCGTGTACGGCAGCGGCGGCTTGTTCAGCATCTGCTTGATCGCCGTTTCGGCGCTCGGGTTCTTCGCGTAGTAGCCCTGCTGGCGCGTCAGGTCGTACGCGGCGGTCGTGACCGGCAGGTAGCCCGTGTCCTGGTGCCACTTCGCGGCGACCGCCGGCGAAGCGAGGTACGCGAGGAATTTCGCGACGCCCTTGTAGGTCGCCGGATCCTTGCCGGCCAGCACCCACAGGCTCGCGCCGCCGATGATCGCGTTCTGCGGTGCGCCCTTCACGTTCGCGTCGTACGGCATCATCCCGGTGCCGTAGCTGAACTTCGCGAACTTCTGCACGTTCGCGAGCGCGCCCGACGATGTCGTCATGATCCCGCAGTCGCCGCTGTAGAACTTCGCCGACGCTTCATCCTTGCGGCCCGCATACGTGAACGTGCCGTCCTTCGCCATCTGCTGCAGGAACGCGATGTGCGCGATCTGCTGCGGCTTGTTGAATTCGAGCACGGCGTCGGTGCCGTCGAAGCCGTTGTTGCGGCTCGCGAACGGCAGCCCGTGCCACGCGCTGTAGTTCTCGAGCTGGATCCAGCCCTGCCAGCCGGTCGTGAAGCCGCATGCCATCCCCGACTTGCGCAGCTTCTCGGCATCGGCCTTCACGTCGGCCCACGTCTTCGGCGGCTGGTTCGGATCGAGGCCGGCCTTCTTGAACGCGTCCTTGTTGTAGTACAGCACCGGCGTCGAGCTGTTGAACGGCATCGATACGAGATGGCCCGTCTTCGCGTCGCTGTAGTAGCTCGCGATGGTCGGCACGAACGCCTTTTCGTCGAGCGGCACGCCGGCCTGCTTGAACACGTCGGAGACCGGCACGACGGCCTTCTTCGCCTGCATCATCGTGGCCGTGCCGACTTCGTACACCTGGAGGATCGCCGGCGCGTTACCGCTGCGATACGCGGCGATGCCGGCCGCGAGCGCCTGGTCGTAGGTGCCCTTGAAGACCGGCACGATCTTGTAGTCGCTTTGCGACGCGTTGAACTGGTCGGCGATCGCATTGACCCGCTCGCCGAGCGCGGCCTCCATCGCATGCCAGAACTGAATTTCCGTCGCGGCGAGCGCCACGTGCTGCACCCCGAACATCAGCGCGCCGCCGAGCGCGATCGAGCGAACCAGTGTCCCCGCAGGCTTCTTCTTCATCGACCCTTCTCCTATGAAAACGTTACCAACAGCGTGTGCAACATTCCCGTCGCCATTGAACCGGCGAAGTCTAGTGATCGTTTGTGACAGTCAGTTGTCGCTGATGACGAACAGGCGCTGATATTCCTTCAGCGCGAAGCGGTCGGTCATGCCGGCGATGTAATGCGCGACGAGACGCGGCTGATGTGCCGCGTCTTCCGACTGGTACGGCGGCGGCAGCAGGCGCGGATCGTCGATGAACGCGTCGAACAGCCCCGTGACGACGCGCTGCGCCTTGCTCGCCATGCGCATCACCTTGTAGTGGCGATACAGGTTCTTGAAGAGGAAGCGCTTGAGCGCGGCCGCCTGTGCGGCGACCGTCTCGCTGTGCGACACGAGCGGCGGCGCGGCGCGCACGTCGTCAAGCGACGCGGGCGCGACGCGCGCGAGATGGCGCGTGGTTTCGTCGATCAGGTCGACGATCAGCGTGTTGATGATGCGCCGCACCGTCTCGTGCACGAGCCGGCGGCCTTCGAGGTGCGGGAATTCGGCGAGCGCCGCTTCGTAGTGACGCTGCCACAGCTCGACTTCCGCGAGCTGCTCGATCGTGATCAGGCCGGAACGCAGGCCGTCGTCGACGTCGTGGTTGTTGTACGCGATTTCGTCGGCGATGTTCGCGAGCTGCGCTTCGAGCGACGGCTGGCGGCCCTGCAGGAAGCGCTCGCCGAGCGCGCCGAGCTTGCGCGCATTCTCGCGCGAGCAATGTTTCAGGATGCCTTCGCGCGTCTCGAAGCACAGGTTCAGCCCGTTGAACGCGCCGTAGTGCTCCTCGAGCTCGTCGACGACCGCCAGGCTCTGCAGGTTGTGCTCGAAGCCGCCGTGGTCTCGCATGCACGCATTCAGCGCGTCCTGCCCGGCATGGCCGAACGGCGTGTGGCCGAGATCGTGCGCGAGCGAGATCGCTTCGACGAGATCCTCGTTCAGCCGCAGGTTGCGCGCGACCGAGCGCGCGATCTGCGCGACTTCGAGGCTGTGCGTGAGGCGCGTGCGGAACAGGTCGCCTTCGTGATTGACGAAGACCTGCGTCTTGTATTCGAGGCGGCGGAACGCGGTCGAATGGACGATGCGGTCGCGGTCGCGCTGGAATTCGGTGCGCGCCGCCGGCGGGGTTTCCGGATGGCGGCGGCCGCGCGACTGCGACGCGTGTGCGGCGTACGGAGCGAGATGGGCTTCCAGCGCCGCCAGCGTCGGCGGCTCGGCCACCGGCGCAGCGGATGCGCGGCTGGCTTCGGGCAGTGTGCTGCTGGATGTCTCGCTCACGTCTCCTCCATGTCAGGGGCGCCGGGGCATCCGGGCCGCCGTTAGCGGGTCGTCTGCGCCAGTGTAGCGAATACGGCTTCGTCCGGCGCCTGCGTGATCAGCGTATCCCCGAATCGCTTCAACAGGATGAATTTGATCGCGCCGGCCTCGGCTTTCTTGTCGACGCGCATCAAGTCCATGTAGCGCGCGTCGCCGAGCGCGGGCGCTCGGGTCGGCAGGTGCGCAGCCGCGATCACCGCGTCGAGACGCTGCCGCGATGCTTCGTCGAAGAGCCCGAGCCGCACCGACAGGTCGCCGGCCATCACCATCCCGCAGCCGACCGCCTCGCCATGCAGCCACTCGCCGTAGCCGAGCCCGGCCTCGATCGCGTGGCCGAACGTGTGGCCGAAATTCAGGATCGCGCGCAGGCCGCCTTCGCGCTCGTCGGCCGCGACGACGCTCGCCTTGATCTCGCACGAACGCTTCACCGCGTGCGCGAGCGCCGCCGGCTCGCGACGGTTCAGCGCGTCGACGTTCGCCTCGATCCAGTCGAAGAACGCCGCATCGGCGATCGCGCCGGTCTTGATGATCTCGGCGACGCCCGCCGCCAGTTCGCGATCGGGCAGCGTCGTCAGCGCGCCGATGTCCGCGATCACGGCTTGCGGCTGGTAGAACGCGCCGATCATGTTCTTGCCGAGCGGGTGGTTGATGCCCGTCTTGCCGCCGACCGACGAATCGACCTGCGACAGCAGCGTCGTCGGCACCTGGATGAACGGCACGCCGCGCATGTAGCACGCGGCGGCAAAGCCCGTCATGTCGCCGACCACGCCGCCGCCGAGCGCGACGAGCGTCGTCTTGCGGTCCGCGTGATCGGTCAGCAGGCCGTCGAAGATCAGGTTCAGCGTTTCCCAGTTCTTGTACGCCTCGCCATCCGGCAGCACGACCGTCGACACGCGCTTGCCGAGCGGCGCGAGCGCCGCGCGCAACGCGTCGCCGTAGAGCGGATCAACCGTCGTGTTCGTGACGATCGTGACGGACGAACCCTTGATGTGAGGTGCGAACAGCTCGGTGCGGCCGATCAGGCCGGCACCAATGTGAATCGGATAGGCGCGGTCGCCCAGATCGACGTTGACAGTAATCATGCTTGTAGAGGCTTGGCGATGACGCCCGCCAGTTCGAGTTGCATCAGCACCATGTTGACGAGACCGTTGACCGACGGACGGCCGGTCTCGATGACGAAATCCGCGCATTCGCGGTACAGCGGGTCGCGCACTTCGTACAGCGCTTCGAGACGCCCCTTCGGATCTTCGGTCTGCAGCAGCGGGCGGTTCTTGTCCTTGCGCGTGCGCAGCCACAGATCGTGCGGATTGGCGCGCAGGTAGACGACGATGCCGTTGCTTTTCAGGCAGTCGCGATTTTCCGGGCGCAGCACCGCGCCACCGCCCGTCGCAAGCACGATGTTCTCGCGCTGCGTGAGATCGGCGATCACCTGCGTTTCGCGATCGCGAAACCCGGCCTCGCCCTCCATCTCGAAGATCACGGGAATGCGCGCGCCCGTGCGGGCCTCGATTTCGTGGTCGGAGTCGAAGAACGTCCTGTCGAGACGACGCGCGACCGCACGGCCCACGGTGGTCTTACCCGCTCCCATAAGGCCGACGAAAAATACGTTTGCATGTGGGTCCCGCGCTTGCAACGGCTTCCTCTGCTTGAATCTTGCTGGTGTGTGGCGCAGCTTACTGGCAAAGCGGCTGCCTTGTCGAGCCTGCGCCGGCGGCTTCCGGCCCCGTTTTATCGGCGTCCGCGTCGCCCGCGCCGCGCGCATCGCAGCGCGCATCGACGACGGTCGGCGTGATGAACACGACCAGTTCGTTGCGCTGGTCGCGCTGCGCGCGGTGCCGGAAAAGCGCGCCCAGAAACGGTATTTTGCCCAAGAGCGGCACGCGCGTCACATCGTTCCGGTTCAGTTGCTCATAGATGCCGCCGATCGCGACCGTCCCGCCATTCTCGACCTCGACGCGCGTCTGGACATGCTTCGTATGGATGGCGGGGCCGGCCGCGGTCGGCTCGCCGACGCTGTCCTTCGTCACGTCGAGATCGAGCACCACGCGGCCCTCCGGCGTGATCTGGGGCTCGACCTCGAGCTTGAGCGTCGCGCGGCGGAACTGCACGCCGCTCATGCCGTTGCCCACCTTCGCCTGATACGGCAGCTCGGAGCCTTGCTCGACGATGGCCTTGACGCGGTCGGCCGTCACCACGCGCGGACGCGACACGATCTGGCCCCGCCCCTGCGCCTCCAGCGCGCTCAATTCGACGTCGAGTACCCGGCTGAGCGGCGCGGCGAACAGCGTGAAGCCGGCGGTCGCCGCGTCGAAGCCGCCGAGCGGACGCGCGGCCAGGTCGAGTGCGTTGCGCGCGTCGGCCGTGAACGTGGCGCTCTCGCCCGACGACGGCCGCCCCTGCGCACGCAGCGCGACACGAGCGCCGAGGTTGCGCGAGAAGCCCTGCTCGCCCTCGACGATGCGGGCCTCGATCCGGACCTGCCGGGACGGCCGGTCGATCGCGTCGATCAGACCCGCGATCTGCGCGATGCGCGGCGCAAGATCGGTGACGAACAGCAGGTTCGTGCGCGGATCGGCCGCCGCGGCACCGCGTTTCGACAGCAGGCGCTGGCCGGTCGCGCCGGCCAGCAGCCGTTGCACGTCCTGCGCGCGCGGATAGTGCAGCGCGAACGTCCGGCTCGCGAGCGGCTCCAGATCGGCGGCCCGCGCATGCATTTCGAAGCGCTCGCGTTCGCGCGCGGCCAGATCGGCCGCCGGTGTGACCCATATCACGTTACCTCGCCGGGACATCGCGAGCCCGTGTGTGTCGAGCAGCGTGTCGAAGGCCTCGCGCCAGCGCACATTGTTCAGACGTAACGTCACCGTGCCGCGCACCTGCTCGCCGACGACGATATTGAGCCCCGCGAACCGTGCGAACGCGTCGAACGCGGCCGCGAGCCCGGCGCCCTGCAGATTCAGCGAGATCCGCCGCGCATCGTCCGCATCGCCCGGTTGGCGCGCCGCTGCGTCGCTCATCCGGGCCGGCGGCGCCAGCGGGATCGGCGGCCCCTCCAGCGCAGGGGCCGGCACAGCGGCTTCCGCCTGACGGGCCGCGCGGGTGACCCGGTCGAACGGCGGCGGGCCGGCTTCATCCGATACCGCGTCTTCCGCACCGGTTGCCATGCCGTCGGACGGCAGCGGCAACCCCGGCCCCTCCGTCGACCCTGCAGGCCAGGCAGTCGGCAGCGGCGGCAACGATGCTTCGGCTCCGGCCGCCGCCACGCCGGCCCAGATCGCCAGCACCCAACAACCGTGCTTCGTCATGGCTGACCTCCGTCGTCCAGGACGAGCCGGCGCGATCCGTCCGCCGTCGCGAGCGTCACGGCCGCCGGGTCGACACGCACCAGGCGTGCGGCCCCGAGCACCTCGCCCGGCACCATCGCCGTGAACGCGCCGTCGCCGTCGTCGAACAACGCAAGACCGGCATGCGCGTCGCGAATCGTGCCGGCGAGGCGGGCCGCCCGCCCCGCCGCCTCGACCTGGCCGGCCTCGCCGAACGGATCGGTGTCGAGCGCAGCGGCGCGAACCGGCACGTTGCCATCGGCGGCCGGTATCGCCGGCAGCGCCGGAAACACGTCGACGGACATTTCCACCCGCGCCGCCGGCATGCCACGCTCGACACGCAACGCCGACGGTACCGCCAGTACCGGGAAGCGCGGCAGCGCGCCAACCATATGCAGCAACGCGCGAAAGCCGCCATCCGCGACGATGCGCACGGTGCGCCGGTCGTCCGGCGCCGCGCCATCGGTGTGCTGCGGCTCGATCGATACGCCGTGCAGCCCGCTCGACGCGGCGAGATCGGCCAGTTCCAGCATCAGCGCGGCCCACTCCGGCGTGTGCGGCAAGCGATCGTCGCGCGCTGACGCGCGATGTCCGTCGCGCCGTTGCCCAGCGGACGCAAGCACGCGCTGCGCGTCGGCCGCACGCGCCTGCGCGGCGGCCAGCAACACGCGACCCTGCGCCAGCCCGCTCCAGTCGGCGGCATTCGCCAGATGAATGCCGCCTGCCAGCACGGCCGCGAATGCCAGTGCGCAACCGGCGGCATGTGCAACCGCCGGCGACACGCGCAGCCTGTCGCCCGGCCGGGCGTCGCCGCGCAGCGCCGGCTGATGCGTCAGCGACGTCATGCGCCACCTCCCGCCACCTTCCGCGACGGCATCGCGTCATGCCAGCGCAGTTGAACCGAGAACCGGAATGGCATCCCGGCCGTGGAAGCCGGCGTATCCGAAGCAGGTTTCAATGCCTCCATATCGACCCGCCAGCCACGCTGTTCGCGCGCCACCGCGGCGAGCCACCGGGCGGCCGCCCGGTAACTCCCGGCGCGCGCATCGAGCACGGCACCGGTCGATGTCACGCGTAGCGCGTCAAGCCGGACACGATCGGTGTGCACCTGCGTCAGGGTTGCCAACAGCCCGGCAACGCGGTGGTAAGGCGCGGCAAGCGCCGTTGCCTGCGCATCGCGCTGCGCGATGGCGTCGGCTGCATTGGCGGCACGCGTCGCCGCCGCCACCAATGGCTGCCACTGCCGCAGCCGAGCCTCCACGCTTGACCGCTCGGCATCCACCCGCCACCGCGACAACACGGCAGCGCCCGTCCACAGGCCGGTGCCGAGCACGCCGAGCAGGATCGCCGCGCCGCACTGCACGGCCCGGCGACGCCGCAACGCCTGCGCCAACCGCTCGCGGTACGGCAGCAGGTTGAAGCCGCCGAGCGCTGCCGGATCGGCCGCAGCCGCGTCGCTCACGCTTGCCGACGCCGCACAACCGGCCATCATTCCCACACCCCGCGCAATGCCAGCCCGAACGCGACGGCGAACGCCGGGCCGCCCGGCATGCCGGCAGGCACGCGCGGCTGCCCGTCCCAGCCCGTGCAGTCGAATGGCACCACTGCCGCGCCGAGCACGTCGCCAATCTCGGCGAAGGATGTCTCGAAGCGGGCGATACACCGCTCGTCCCCGGCGACGAATACGCAACGCACAGCCCCGAACGGGCGCTGGCGCAACGCATCGGGAAGCGCCTCCTGCAGCGTGCCGGACAGCGTGAGCACCGGGACGGCCAGCGAGCCTTCGACGCGCCAGGCGCGCACGCCCGAGTCGCAGAACCAGAGCACGGAGTAGGCGCCCTGCGCATCGAGTTCGAACTGCGCGGCATAGCGCAACGCGCGCAGCACGGCGGCCGACTCGCCATCGATCACCGTCAGGTCGATACCGGCCTGCGCGGCCGCGTCGATCCGCCGCCCGAGCAGCGCGAGCGGAGCCACGGCCACCGCGATCTCGCCGGACCGCGCGCCGCCGTAGTGCCGCCAGTCGAACGCGAGACTGTCCGGCGCCAGCCCCGAGATGCGTTCGGCCGCCTGCCGCGCGGCGTCCGGGATATCGTCCCGCCCGGCCAGGTCGAGCGTCGCGGTACGCATCTCGTCATCGTGCAACGCCATCACGCCGCGCGTGTCGCACCGCACGTCCGCCGCCGACAACCGCGACACCGCTGCCGCCAGCGACCGCGCGACCGCTGCCCAGCGCGCGTCTTCCGGCCCGCCCGCCAGCCCGACCGGCTCCCGCTCGAGCCCCTCGACGCGCACCTCCGCGTCCCTGCCGCGCCGGCTCAGCACGGCCACCCTCACCTCGTTCGCCCCGACGTCGATTCCCGTCGACCGGTGCCTGCCCTGCGCGAACCGCGCCACCCATCGTCCCGTCATGCCCGCCTCCCGAAATCGTCGCGGCCCATGCCGCGTTTCCGAGACCTGATTCTGCAAAGCGGCGCGCGCGGCCGACAGTCGGCCGAACGGCCAGCATCGGCTTGCGGCGGCCGCGCAAGGGTTATGCTGGCAGCACGCCAACCCGCGGCTTTCCCGCGGGCGGCCACCGCGTCAGGACCGGTCTTACCGGGCAGCTATAATCGCGGGACTGTTTTCCGGTATGCCTATGCAATCCACGACTCCTACGTCCCCGCCTCCCGCCCCGGAGCCGAAGAAGCGGCCCTGGTGGCAAAAAGTCCTGCTCGGCTTCGCCGCGATGTGCGTGGCCCTCGTCGTGGCCGGCGGCCTCGTGCTCGGCTACGCGCTCGTCGTCGCCTGGCCGAACATGCCGTCGCTCGACGCGCTGACCGACTACCGCCCGAAGGTGCCGCTGCGCATCTATACGTCCGATCACGTGCTGATCGGCGAATTCGGCGAGGAGCGCCGCGACGTCGTCCATTTCAAGGACGTGCCCGACTCGCTGAAGAAGGCGATCCTCGCGATCGAGGACGCGCGCTTCTACGATCACGGCGGCGTCGACCTCACCGGCATCATCCGCGCCGGCTTCGTCGCGCTGACGAACGGCCACGCGTCGCAAGGCGCGAGCACGATCACGATGCAGGTCGCACGCAACTTCTTCCTGTCGAGCGAAAAGACCTACACGCGCAAGATCTACGAGATGCTGCTCGCGTACCGGATCGAGCGTGCGCTGACGAAGGATCAGATTCTCGAGGTCTACATGAATCAGATCTATCTCGGCCAGCGCGCGTATGGTTTCGCGAGCGCCGCGCGGGTCTATTTCGGCAAGGACCTGAAGGACATCACGCTCGCGGAAGCGGCGATGCTCGCGGGGCTGCCGAAGGCGCCGTCCGCGTATAACCCGGTCGTCAATCCGAAGCGCGCGAAGGTGCGCCAGGAATACATCCTGCAGCGCATGCTGGAGCTGAACTTCATCACGCGCGAACAGTACGACGAAGCCGTCGCGCAGCCGCTCGTCGTCAAGGGCCCGGGCCGCGATTTCAGCGTGCACGCCGAGTACGTCGCGGAAATGGTCAGACAGATGATGTACGCGCAGTACCGCGAGGAGACCTACACGCGCGGCTTCAACGTCGTCACGACGATCGATTCCGCCGACCAGCAGGTCGCGTACACCGCGCTGCGCAAGGGCATCATGGATTACGAGCGCCGCCACGGCTATCGCGGGCCGGAAGGCTTCATCGAGCTGCCGGCCGGTGCCGACGACCGCGAACAGGCGATCGACGACGCGCTGCTCGAGCATCCCGACAACGGCGAGCTGATTGCCGCGGTCGTCACGGCCGCGAGCCCGCGCCAGATCACGGTCTCGTTCATCGACGGCAGCAACGCGACGATCGAGGGCGACAACCTGCGCTTCGCGTCGGGCGCGCTGTCGGCCAACGCGCAGCCGAACCGCCGCATCCGCCCCGGTGCGATCGTGCGCGTCGTGAAGAACGACACCGGCAAATGGTCGATCACGCAGTTGCCGCAGGTTGAAGGCGCGTTCCTGTCGATCATCCCGCAGGACGGCGCGATCCGTTCGCTCGTCGGCGGCTTCGACTACAACAAGAACAAGTTCAACCACGTCACGCAGGCGTGGCGGCAACCGGGTTCGTCGTTCAAGCCGTTCATCTACTCGGCGTCGCTCGACAAGGGCCTCGGGCCGGCTACCGTGATCAACGACGGCCCGCTGTATTTCAGCGCCGCGGAAACGGGCGGCCAGCCGTGGGAACCGAAGAACTACGGCGGCGGCTTCGAAGGCCCGATGTCGATGCGCACCGCGCTGCAGCGCTCGCGCAACCTCGTGTCGATCCGGATCCTGAACCACATCGGCACGAAGTACGCGCAGCAGTACATCACGCGCTTCGGCTTCGACGCCGAGCGCCATCCGGCCTACCTGCCGATGGCGCTCGGCGCCGGCCAGGTCACGCCGCTGCAGATGGCCGGCGCGTACTCGGTGTTCGCGAACGGCGGCTACCGCGTCAATCCGTACCTGATCGCCGAAGTCACCGATCCGAACGGCGCGATCGTCGCGCGCGCGCAGCCGCTCGTCGCCGAGCAGAATGCGCCGCGTGCGATCGACGCACGCAACGCATACGTGATGAACAGCCTGCTGCAAAGCGTTGCGCAGCGCGGCACGGGCGCGCGGACCAACATCCTGAAGCGCACCGACCTCGCGGGCAAGACCGGCACGACGAACGACTCGCACGACGCGTGGTTCGCCGGCTACCAGCACACGCTCGCCGCGATCGCGTGGATCGGCTACGACAATCCACGCAGCCTCGGCGATCGCGAAACCGGCGGCGGCCTGTCGCTGCCGGTCTGGATCGAGTACATGGGCGCGGCGCTGAAGGGCGTGCCCGAGTTCAAGCCGACGGTGCCGGACGGCGTCGAATCGCTCGGCGGCGAGCTGTACTTCTCCGAGTTCACGCCGGGCCACGGCTTCGTGTCGACGGTCGGCGTGCCGCAGGCGCCGGCTGCCCAGAACGTCGACGAGGCCGTGCCGCACGTCGACGAGCAGGAAAAGCAGGACATCATGAACCTGTTCCGCGGCCACTGACACCCGGCCCCGGGCATGAAAAAAGCGCCCCGCGGGGCGCTTTTTCTTTGGCTGCGATGCTCGGGATCCGGGCCCCGGCGCGTCACGCGCCGAACGTGATCGGCAGGCCGGCCTGCTGGGTCGCGTATTCGGTGAGCGCCGAGAAGAACTCGGTGCCCGTGCGCGTATCGCGCCATTCGCCGTCGATGAAACGGTAGTGGAATCCACCCGCCTTCGCGGCGATCCACACTTCCTTCATCGGCGGCTGCAGGTTGACGATGATCTTCGAGCCGTTCTCGAACGTCAGCGTCAGGACGCTGCCGTTCCGCTCGAGATCGATGTCGTGATCGCCGTCGTTGGCGGTGTCGACGGTACGCTCGACGGCCATCAGCACGGCCTCGGCACGGGTCAGGTAATCGGTATCGGACATGCTAAACTCTATCGGTTCAATTGTTCAGGGACGATCATGCGAGTCGTTTTCCGGATGAGCGCGATTGTAGCGGCTTTGGCGATTCTTGCCGGCTGCGGTCAAAGCGGCGCGCTCTATCTGCCCACCGTGCCTCCGATGCCCAAGCCACTCCAGCAGCAGAATACGCCGCCGTCGGACGTGAAACCGACCGATGAAAACGCGTCGTCCGACGATACACCCGATACGTCGGGTTCGCCGCTCACGCTGTCGCCCGAGCTGTCGAGCAGCCCGTCGACCATGCCCGCACCGGCATCGGGCCCGGCCGCGAAGTAACGACGCCACGCCGCCCGCGCGGCTGGTGAAACAAGGCGATGACTTCCCGGTCATCGCCTTTCGTTTTTCCGGGCCACGCCGTCACGCGCGCACGCGCCGCCATCCCCACGCGAGCAACCGCCAGCCGAGCAGCATTGCGACGATCGCCGCGTACAGCTTCGGCTGCGCAAGATTGTGCTTGCCGGCCCGCATCCACCAAAAGTGCAGCACACCGAACAGTGCGATCGCGTAGATCGCGCTGTGCAGCGTCGCCCAGTGACGGCCAAGCCGGCGCACCATTGCGCGCGGCGAAGTCGCCGCGAGCGGGATCAGCAGCACGAACGCCGCGAAGCCGACCGTGATGAACGGGCGCTTGCCAACGTCCTTCAGGATCGCGACCGCGTCGAACCATTTGTCGAACCACAGGTAGGTCGTGAAGTGCAGCGTCGCGTAAAAAAACGCGAACAGCCCGATCATTCGGCGAAAACGCAGCAGCGCGGCGAAGCCCGTCATGCGCCGCAGCGGCGTGACGGCAAGCGTGACGCACAACAAGACGAGTGTCCAGAGGCCGGTCGAACGCGTGATGAATTCGATCGGATTCGCGCCGAGCCGGTCGGTCAGCCCGAACAGCACGAGACGCGCGAGCGGATAGAGGCCGGCCGCGAACACCAGCACCTTGGCCGGCGCGAGCCAGCGCGGCGCAGCGGAGCGGACCGCACCGGCCCGCGTCGTGCGTGCTGCCGGTCCGGCGCCCGCTGCACGCGCGGGCGTGAGCGTCGAAGGAGGCATGTCGTTTCTCACTGTCGCGCTCAGAAGTTCTTTTTCAGGTCCATGCCCTGATACATCGACGCGACGAGATCTCCGTAGCCGTTGAACATCAGCGTCTTGCGCTTCGGCGTGAAGAAGCCGTCCTCGCCGATGCGCCGCTCGGTCGCCTGGCTCCAGCGCGGATGATCGACGTTCGGGTTCACGTTCGAGTAGAAGCCGTACTCGTTCGACGCATACGTGTTCCAGCTCGTCTTCGGCTGCTTGTCGACGAAGCGGATCTTCACGAGCGATTTCGCGCTCTTGAAGCCGTACTTCCACGGCACGATGATCCGCACCGGCGCGCCGTTCTGGTTCGGCAGCACCTGCCCGTAGACGCCCATCGTCAGCAGCGTCAGCGGGTTCATCGCCTCGTCCATCCGCAGCCCTTCCGAATACGGCCAGTCGAGTACGGGCGTCGACAGGCCCGGCATCTGCGACGGATCGGCCAGCGTGACGAACTGCACGTATTTCGCGTTGCCGGTCGGCTGCACGCGCTTGATCAGCTCGGACAGCGGCACGCCGATCCACGGGATCACCATCGACCATCCCTCGACGCAGCGCAGCCGGTATACGCGCTCCTCGAGCGGCGCGAGCTTCAGCAGTTCGTCGAGATCGAAGACCTTCGGGTGCTGCACCTCGCCCTCGACGCTCACGCGCCACGGGCGCGGCCGCAGCGTGCCGGCGTTCTGCGCCGGGTCGCTCTTGTCGGTGCCGAATTCGTAAAAGTTGTTGTAGGACGTGATGTCCTTGAACGGCGTCACCTTGTCGGCGGCAACGAACTTCGGGTTCGTCCTGGCCGCGAGCTTCGCCGCCCGCGCGTCGGGCGACGCATAGGCGGCGAATGCCGCGCCGCTGCCGCCGAGCAGCCCGCCCGCCGCCGCGAGGCCGGCCGCCTGCAATACGCGCCGCCGGTTCTCGAATACCGCGCGCGGCGTGATCTCGCTGGGCGCAATGTCACCGCCCGTCAGTACGTTCCGCAAAGGGCGTTTGATCCACATCGTGCAGCTCCTCCTGCATGCGCGGCGCGCATGCTTCATGAGCGTTCGACCCGGCCCGTCATGCGCCGTTCGACGCCCGGTTCGCCCGCCCGTTACAAAACAAAACCGCCGGGCACGCAGTGCACCGGCGGTTCGATAGTCGGACGAGCGGCGGAAATCTTACAGCTTGCCGTAGCTGTGCAGCCCGGACAGGAACATGTTGACGCCCAGGAACGCGAACGTCGTGACCAGCAGGCCCGTGAGTGCCCACCATGCCGCGACCGTGCCGCGCAGGCCCTTCATCAGCCGCATGTGCAGCCACGCCGCGTAGTTCAGCCACACGATCAGCGCCCAGGTTTCCTTCGGGTCCCAGCTCCAGTAGCCGCCCCACGCTTCGGCCGCCCACAGCGCGCCGAGGATCGTCGCGATCGTGAAGAACGCGAAACCGACCGCGATCGACTTGTACATCACGTCGTCGAGCACTTCGAGCGTCGGCAGGCGATCGGCGAGCACGCCGCGCTCCTTCATCAGGTACGCGACCGACACCATCGCCGACAGCGCGAAGCTGCCGTAGCCGATGAAGTTCGCCGGCACGTGGATCTTCATCCACCAGCTTTGCAGCGCCGGCACGAGCGGCTGGATCTGCTGCGCGTCGCGCGCGACCGAGTACCACATCAGGAAGCCGACTGCCGCGCTGATGACCAGCAGCACGAACGCGCCGAGCGAACGCGTGCCGTAGTGGCCTTCGTAATACAGATACAGCAGGGCGGTGATCAGGCTGAACAGGACGAACACTTCATAGAGGTTCGACACGGGGATATGGCCGACGTCCGCCCCGATCAGGTAGGACTCGTACCAGCGCACCATCAGCCCCGTGAAGCCCATCAGCACGGCGACCCACGTAAGCTTCTGGCCGATCGCGGCGCCCGTTTCCGAGCGCGCGAGCAGGCCGATCCAGTAGAAGATCGTCGCGAGCACGAACAGCGCGCTCATCCACAGGATCGCCGACTGGCTCGACAGGAAGTACTTGAGGAAGAACGCCGAATCGGCGCGCGCGAGATCGCCCTGGTAGATCTGGATCGACAGCAGCGACAGCACGGCGATCGACGCCATCATTAGCCGCGCGGGCTTCCAGCGCCAGCCGAGCGCGATCAGCGCCGGCACGGTGCCGACCATCACCGCCTTGTCGTAGTAATCCATGTGCGCGTTGTAGTGCACGAGCGCATAGCCCGCGCCTACCACGAGCGCCAGTGCGAACAGCCAGTCGAACAGCGACAGGCGCGCGAAGAACGGACGTTCGTCGAACAGCGGCGACGAAACCGGCGCCTGGGCCGACGCCGCACGGGAAGAGGAAACTTGCGTGAGATCCATGATGTTACCGGGTGGAATTCTCGGAATCGGAACCGCTGCCGGCAGGCGGGCGGGCCGTCGAAGCCGCACCGGTGGGCGCGGCGTCGCGAGGTGCGGCGCGCAAGGCGACACCGGCCGCGTCGCGCGTCTGCACGAATTCTTTCTCGAAATCGAAGGTCTTGCGGGCCGTGGACATTGCCATCACCACATCGACGCCCGAACCGGCATCCTTCAGCCAGAACCAGAGGCGCCGCTCGCGCACGTAGAACATCGAGAAGATGCCGGCGACCAGCAGCAGGCTGCCAAGATACACCAGATTCTTGCCGGGTGCGCGCGTCAACTGAAATACCGAAGCTTGCACCTGCTTGAATGAATCAAGCTGCAAATAGACCGGCGATCCATACAAAAAGCTGTCGGATAGCGCGTTGATCGCGTTCTGCACGAAGCGGATCGTCTCGGTGCCCTGCTGGGCGGCCGGCTCGCCGGCGCGCTCGCGCGCGATCTGCCAGACCTCCCACATCGAGCCTTCGAGCATGCGCAGCAGCAGGCTTGCCGCCTTCTCCTGCTCGGCCTTCGGCACCGAGCGGTCGATGAACGTCGCCACCGCCTGGAAGCCGCCGACCGGCTGGCCGTCGGCGCCGCGGCCGACGCTGTCGTCGCTCGCGGCGAAAAGGGTCAGCACCTTCGATGCGCTGTCCTGCAGGCGGCCGCGCAGCGATGCGTCGGTGCCCGGCAGCGAACGCTGTGCGAAGCGCGCGGCGGCCTCGGCACGCACGGCCGGATCCTCCAGCGCGGCGCGCAGGCGCATCCATTCGCCGATCGAATCCTGGCTGTCGGCCGGGATCCGCATGTAGCGGAACGGATCGTTCGGGCTCGCGCGCACGCCGGCGAGGAACACGCGCTCGCCGTTCATGTCGACGGGCAGCATGTAGTTGTTGAACTCGCGCGCCTGGCCGTCCTTGCCGCGGATCTTGTACTGCACCGACGGGCCGATGTTGTGGAGCTGCGTCGGCTTCGACGTCTTCGCGCCCGAGCCGAGCCGCTCGTCGAACACTTCCTTCAGCGAGCTCGTCGTCGCGACGCCGCGCACGTCCAGCTTGCCGCTCGCGTCGGCCATGTTCTCGACGTTGATCGCGCGGAAATCGGAGAACTCGATCGTGTCGCCGTCGGCGCCCGGCACCTGCAGCGGCGCCGAACTGCCGATCGTGCCCTTCACGGGGACGGTCGTCGCATTGCCGCCCGTCATCGGGTAGGCCGTCATCTGCATCTGCGAGCCGCCGTCCTGGAAGCTCGACTGGTAGATCGACACCCCCTTGTACGTGAACGGCTTGTTGACCTCGACGCGCGCCGGAATCTTCTGGCCGGTCTCGCGATCGATCACGACGATGTCGCTCGCGAACAGCTTCGGCATGCCCGTCGTGTAGTAGTCGACGATGAACTTGTTGAGCTGGATCGAGAACGGCAGGTCCTGAATCAGCGAGCCGCTCGGCTGGTTCAGGATCGCGGTCGACACGAACTGGCCCTCGGGCACCCACGCGTAGCCGCGGAACGTCGGGTTCGACGCGGACAGGCGATGGTCGGGCGAGATCTCGCTGATCGTCGCGCTCGTGTTGACCGGGCTCTTGCCGAACATCCACATCTGGAATTTGATCGGCAGGTTGCTGTCGAGCAGGCCGCCGATACAGATCACGACGATCGCGAGGTGCGCAGAGATATAGCCCCACTTGGTCATCGCGCCGCGTTTCGCGGAGATCAGCGTCGCGCCGTCGGTTTCACGCACGACGTGCTTGTAGCCGGCCTTGGTGACGAACGTGGCGAGCGTGGCCGCGACGGTCGGGCGCGTACCGGATGCCGTGTACTCGGCCTTGTGATGGAACGCGCGCAGGCTGCCTTCGCGGACCTTGTCCTTCCAGCTCTTCGCGTCGGCGAGCATCTTCGGCGCGTTGCGGATCACGCACAGCGAGATGGACGTGACGAGGAAGATCAGGATCAGCATGAACCACCACGCGCTGTACACGTTGTACAGGCCGAGCGAGCGGAAGATGTCCGCCCAGAACGGCCCGAACTGGTTCACGTAGTTCGGATACGGATCGTCCTGGGTCAGGACCGTGCCGATGATGCTTGCGATCGACAACACCACCAGCAGCGCAATCGCGAAGCGCATCGAGCTCAACAGCTCGACCGCGCGTTTCGACGCACCCTGACCCGACTTCGACTGCAACCCCGACGTGGTAACGCTCATTCAAACTCCGACTCAGGGGAAACAGCCCCCCACGTTCACTATGTTTGCTGCCCCCAAGGGGGCGATCGGCACGCTCGGGACGGCCCGGCGAGTGCCAACAAAAAAGGGCAAGGCGGCCGCAACGGTGCGGCGCCCCACCCTTTTCTTGTTTTGACTCCGGCCGCCCTTCGGGCGACCGGTCATTCCATTCGCGACCGGCCGGTCAACGCAGGCCCGCGATGTAATCCGCGACGGCCTTGATCTCGTTGTCCGACAGGCGCGTGGCGATCTGATGCATCGCCTCGTTGTTGTTACGCGCGCCGGCACCCTGCTGGAACGCGGTCAACTGCGCGACCGTGTAATCGGCCCACTGCCCCGACAGGCGCGGATACTGGATCGGCATCCCCTGGCCCGTCGGCCCGTGGCAGCTCGCGCAGGCAGGTACGCCCTTCTCCGCGATGCCGCCGCGATAGATCTTCTGGCCGACCGGCACGGTCGCCGCATCGCGTGCGGTACCGAGCTTCGTCGTCTGCGACCCGTAGTACGCGGCGACGTTGCGCATGTCGTCCGCGCTCAACGCGCTCGCGAAGCCGACCATCACCGCGTTGTTACGCACCGGCCCCTTCGCGCCCGGCTGCGCCTTGAAGTCGTTCAACTGCTTGACCAGATATTCGGGATGCTGGCCGGCAAGCTTCGGGAAACTGCCCGACGCACTATTGCCGTCGGCGCCGTGACACGACGCGCAGACCTGCCCGGCAATCGCCTTGCCGCGGTCGAGATCCGGCTTGGCCGCATCTGCCGCGTTTGCCTCCGCTACGAAACCTACGAACCCTGCTGCAACCTGAAGCACCATCAGAGACTTGCACAGTCGATTCATTCGCACACCCTGTTTCGTCTTGTGGGAATTTGAGGTTCTGCAAAAAACGACGGCGACCAGTCTACCGCAGAAGCCACATAAAAGCGCGAGGCAGGCGCCAGGTGGCCTTTGGTAAAACCGCCGTATTGTACAATATCGTGTTGAAAGCTCCCGCGCCTATCGGGGCTACCCCGCCTCCACCAAGCGGCTCGCGCCGCCCGTCCTTCCGGTTCCCATGGCCTTTTTGCTCCATCAAGCCCGCTTCTACACGACCGTCAACCATCTGCGCGACCTGCCGCCGACGGTCCAGCCGGAAATCGCGTTCGCGGGCCGCTCGAATGCCGGCAAGTCGACGGCGATCAACGTGCTGTGCAACCAGAAGCGGCTGGCCTTCGCGTCGAAGACGCCCGGCCGCACGCAGCATATCAACTACTTCTCCGTCGGCCCGGCCGCCGAGCCCGTCGCGAACCTCGTCGACCTGCCCGGCTACGGCTACGCGGAAGTGCCCGGTGCCGCCAAGGCGCACTGGGAGATGCTGCTGTCGTCCTACCTCGCGACACGCTCGCAGCTCTGCGGCCTGATCCTGATGATGGATTCGCGCCGTCCGCTGACCGACCTCGATCGCCGCATGATCGAGTGGTTCGCGCCGACCGGCAAGCCGATCCACACGCTGCTGACCAAGTGCGACAAATTGACGCGCCAGGAAAGCATCAATGCGCTGCGGACCACGCAAAAGGGGCTCGATGCGTATCGCGACCAGGGCGTCCAGGGCAAGCTGACGGTCCAGCTGTTCTCCGCGCTGAAGCGCACGGGGCTCGACGAAGCGCACGCGCTGATCGAGAGCTGGCTGCGGCCGTCGGTCGCCGACGAAAAAAGCGAGCCTGTAGCACAATGATCGGGCAACGCGCGGCCGGGATCGGCGGCGCGCTCCTGACGGCGCCTGCGGATTCGGCCGGCTCATAAAAAAACCCGCCGTTAAACGGCGGGTCAAACAGCCTAATCGAAAAACGACAGGCACCCGCTCAGGGAGGAGAAGCGGGGAGCTGCACGCTACGCGTGCCGCTCGATCGCTATCATATACCAACGCTCCCAAAAATCACCTAAGGGTTCCGTAAGGTCCTTACCGCCCTGATTTCTGCCCAATCGCCCATGAGCTTCCATCCGCTTCATCGTCCGCGCCGGATGCGCCGCGACGACTTCTCCCGCCGCCTGATGCGCGAAAACCGCCTGACCACCGACGACCTGATCTACCCGGTGTTCGTCGTCGAAGGCACCAACGAACGGCAGCCGGTGCCGTCGATGCCCGGCGTCGAGCGCGTATCCGTCGATCTGCTGATGCACGTCGCCGAACAATGCGTCGAACTCGGCGTGCCCGTGCTGTCGCTGTTCCCGGCCATCGATCCGTCGGTGAAGACGCCCGACGGCCGCGAGGCAGCCAACCCGGACGGCCTGATTCCGCGCGCGGTGCGCGAGCTGAAGAAGCGCTTCCCCGAGCTCGGCGTGCTGACCGACGTCGCGCTCGACCCGTACACGAGCCACGGCCAGGACGGCGTGCTCGACGAAAACGGCTACGTGATCAACGACGACACGATCGAGATCCTGATCGATCAGGCGCGCGCGCAAGCTGAAGCCGGCGTCGACATCGTCGCGCCGTCGGACATGATGGACGGCCGCATCGGCGCGATCCGTGAAATGCTGGAAAGCGACGGTCACATCCACACGCGGATCATGGCCTATTCGGCGAAGTTCGCATCGGCGTTCTACGGCCCGTTCCGCGACGCGGTCGGCTCGGCATCCAACCTGGGCAAGGGCAACAAGATGACCTACCAGATGGATCCGGCGAACAGCGACGAAGCGCTGCGCGAAGTGCGCCTCGACATCGACGAAGGCGCCGACATGGTGATGGTCAAGCCCGGCATGCCGTATCTCGACATCGTGCGCCGCGTGAAGGACGAGTTCCGCTTCCCGACCTACGTGTACCAGGTAAGCGGCGAATACGCGATGCTGAAGGCGGCCGCAATGAACGGCTGGCTCGACCACGACAAGGTCGTGCTGGAATCGCTGCTTGCGTTCAAGCGTGCGGGCGCCGACGGCGTGCTCACGTACTTCGCGCTCGATGCTGCGCGCCTGCTGAAAGCGCAGCGCTGAGCGCGCGCCGGCTGGCACGATGCAAAACGGCGGGACACTTCGGTGTTCCGCCGTTTTTTTTGCTTACCGCCGATCGAGGCGGCAGCCGTATCGAGCGTCCCGGTTCGTCATACCGTCGGGACAGCGGCCCGATCGAGGCTGCGCAGGAACGTCTCGGCCGCCTGATAACCGACCACGCGCCCGATCTCGTTACCGCTGCGATCGAAGAAGATGATGCCCGGCGGCCCGAACAGGTTGAAGCGCTTGAGCAGCGCCTGATCGTCCGGGTTGTTCGCGGTGACGTCCGCGCGCACGAGGTGGAGCTGTGCGAGCCGCGCCTGCACGCGCGCGTCGGTGAACGTCAGATGCTCCATCTCCTTGCAGCTCACGCACCAGTCGGCGTAGAAGTCGAGCATCACGGGCTGGCCCGACGTCTTCAGCAGCGCGTCGAGCTCGCCGCTGGAACGCACCGATGCGAACGCGGGACCGTCCTGCGCGGCGGCCGCGCCGGCCGTCGCGGCCCCGCCGGATGCCACCGTGCGCGCCGCCAGCACGGCCAGCGGCTTCACGGGATCGGTGGAGCCCGCGGCGAGGCCGACGAGCAGCGTCGCAGCCCAGATCGCGAGCGCGGCGCCCACGCCACGGCCCAGGCGGCGCCAGATCGATGCGGCGCCGGCATTCGGCGTGAACAGGCCGAGCGCCGCGGCCGCGATCAGCAGCCACAACGCGGCGAGCACCATCTTCAGGCCGCCCGCCAGCACCGGCCACACGATCCACAGCGCGGCCGCGAGCAGCACGATGCCGAAGAACACCTTCACCCCGTCCATCCACGCACCTGCGCGCGGCAGCACCGTCCCTGCACCGACGCCGACGACCAGCAGCGGCACGCCGAGCCCCAGGCCCATGGCGAACAGCGCCGCCCCACCGAGCAACGCATTGCCGGTGTGCGCGATGAAGGCGAGCACCGCGAACAGCGGCGCCGTCATGCATGCGCCGACAACCAGCGCCGACAACGCGCCCATCGCCGCGACCGCAGCGAAGTGGCCGCCCTGACGTGCGCTCGAAGCCTCCGCCGCGCCGTTCTGCCAGCGCGCCGGCAGCGCGAAGTCCTTGCCCGAGATCAGCGACACCGCGAACGCGGTCAGCAGCACGCCGAACGCGCCGAGCACCCACGGGTTCTGCAGCCACGCGCCGAGACTCTGGCCGACCAGCGCGGCGGCGATGCCGAGCACCGTGTAGACCAGCGCCATGCCGACCACATAGGTCAGCGACAGTGCAAAGCCGCGTGCGTGCGTTGCACGCGTGCCCTGGCCGATGATGATCGCGGACACGATCGGAATCATCGGGTACGAACACGGCAGGAGGCTCAGCACGACACCCGCGACGAAGTACAGCGCGACGATCGTGAAGAAGCCGTGCCCTTCGAGCAGCGACTGCGCGAAATCGGCGCTCGTGACCTTGTCGAACCAGCTGCCCGCGGCGGCGGTGTCGCCGCCGGACGACGATGCTGCACCGAGCGCGGCGCCATCGACCTTCATGACGTGCTCGGCCGGCGGATAGCAGATCCCTTCGTCCGCACACCCCTGCGACGTGACCGCGAGCTCGAACGGCCCTGCCGCCTGCTTCACGGGCACGTGAACGACGACTTCGTCGCGATAGGTCTCGACGTTCTTCTGGAACGTCTGGTCGAACTTCACGTGACCGGCCGGGAATTGCGGCTCGCCGAGGGTCGCCTGCCCGCTCTTCACCGCGAACGCGAACCGCTCGCGGTACATGTAATAGCCGTTGGCGATCTTGAAGCGGACGTCCACCTGTCCCGGCGATTCGCTCGCGCTGAACTTGAACGCAACCGACGGATCGAGGAAATCGTCAGCCGCGCGCGCAACGGACAGGCCGCCCAGCACGAACACGAACGACAACAGGACTGCAAGGAACCGCAGCGCACGCACGCGCACGAAAAGCGCCATACCGTTAAACATGAAATAGACGTTGAGTTTCGCTGGTCACCCACTGGCCATACGCGGCCGATGCCGTCGTCTGCCACGAGACGATTTCGGGCGTCTCGTAAGGATGATGCGCGAGAATAAATCGCTCCAGTTCGAGCGCCCGCACGGGGCTCGTCTTGAACAGCAACTGGATCTCGTCGGCCGTTTCGACCTTGCCCTGCCAGTGATAGCGCGACTTGATCGCACCGAGCTCCGACACGCACGCGGCCAGCCGCGCATCGAGCGCGCCGTCGGTGAGGGCCGTGGCCGTCGCCGCATCCGGCACCGTCGTCAGCATCAGCACCACTATCATCCGAGCCCTCCTGGCTGGTCTAACGGCTCCTGCCGGCGCGAATTGCCTATCCTCCGATCACGCCGGTTGCCCGTATCGTAGCGCAGCCCGCGCAACACTGCCGGCGCCGGCCTGCGACAATCGATCGCAGCCGGCGCGTCAAAAACAAAAAGGGCCAAGCAATTGCTCGGCCCCTTTCAGATACTGCAGCGTACCGGAAGCTTACTCAGCTTCTTGCACGTTTTCCGTTTCGTCGACTTCCGGACGGTCGAGCAGTTCGACCAGTGCCATCGGTGCGTTGTCGCCCACGCGGAAGCCGAACTTCAGCACGCGCAGGTAGCCGCCCGGACGGTTCGCGAAACGCGGACCGAGCACGTCGAACAGCTTCGCCACCGAGTCACGATCGCGCAGGCGGTTGAACGCCAGGCGACGGTTTGCCAGCGACGGCTTCTTGCCGAGCGTGATCAGCGGCTCGACGACTTTACGGAGTTCCTTCGCCTTCGGCAGCGTCGTCTTGATGACTTCGTGCTCGATCAGCGAGTTGGACATGTTACGGAGCATAGCCAGACGGTGGCTGCTCGTGCGGTTCAGTTTCCGCAGACCATGACGATGGCGCATTTCAGTTTCCTTGATTCAAAGTTTTGATCCAGCTCTTCTATCGCACCTCGACGGGTGCACGGGCCGGTAGTGAAAAAAGCAAGATGCGGATTTTAAAGGAAAATCCGCATCTTTGCCAACTACAGCTACAACCGGGCTTACTTGTCGAGACCAGCCGGCGGCCAGTTCTCGAGCTTCATGCCCAGCGTGAGACCGCGCGAAGCGAGCACTTCCTTGATCTCGTTGAGCGACTTGCGACCGAGGTTCGGCGTCTTCAGCAGCTCGTTTTCCGTGCGCTGGATCAGGTCGCCGATGTAGTAGATGTTCTCGGCCTTCAGGCAGTTCGCCGAACGAACCGTCAGCTCGAGATCGTCCACCGGACGCAGCAGGATCGGATCGATCTGCGGTGCACGCGACGGCGCTTCGGCTGCCGTTTCCGTGCCTTCCAGCGCCGCGAACACGGACAGCTGGTCAACCAGGATGCGGGCCGATTGGCGGATCGCTTCTTCCGGCGTGATCACGCCGCTCGTCTCGATGTTCATCACGAGCTTGTCGAGGTCGGTACGCTGCTCGACACGTGCGCTTTCGACAGCGTAGCTCACGCGGCGAACCGGCGAGAACGATGCGTCGAGGACGATGCGGCCGATGATCTTGGCCGTGTCTTCGCCGTAGCGACGGACGTTGCCGGGCACATAGCCGCGACCCTTTTCGATCTTGATCTGAACGTCGAGCTTGCCGCCCTTCGACAGGTGCGCAATCACGTGATTCGGGTTGATGACTTCGCAATCGTGGGCCAGCTCGATATCGCCGGCCGTGACAACGCCTTCACCTTCCTTGCGCAGCGTAACCGTCACTTCGTCACGGTTATGCAGCTTGAACACCACGCCCTTCAGGTTCAGCAGCAGGTTGACGACGTCTTCCTGCACGCCATCCAGCGTCGAGTACTCGTGCACCACGCCTGCGATCGTGACTTCGGTCGGCGCGTAGCCAACCATCGACGACAGCAGCACGCGACGCAGCGCATTGCCCAAGGTATGGCCGTAACCGCGTTCGAACGGTTCCATGACCACCCTCGCGTGGTTCTCGCCAAGCGATTCCACGGCGATGATCTTGGGTTTCAGCAAACTGGTTTGCATGGGCTTTCCTTTTCAATACCCTCGGCTCGTTACACCGATAAGGCTGACCGGTAACAACCAGAAAATAAACAGCCGAGGCCCCTCCTTGCGTATCGCAATCGGGGTACCTCGGCCGTCAATCGGATTAACGCGAATACAATTCGACGATCAGGCTTTCGTTGATGTCGCCTGCGATCTCAACGCGTTCCGGCATTTGCTTGAACGTGCCTTCGAACTTCTTCGCATCGACTGCAACCCAGCTCGGCATGCCGCCTTGCTCGGCCAGCGACAGCGCTTCGACGATACGCGCCTGCTTCTTCGCCTTTTCGCGGATCGCGACGACGTCGCCTGCCTTCACTTGCTGCGACGGGACGTTTGCGACGACGCCGTTCACGGTGATCGACTTGTGGCTCACCAGCTGACGCGCTTCAGCGCGGGTCGAGCCGAAGCCCATGCGATACACGACGTTGTCGAGGCGCGACTCGAGCAGTTGCAGCAGGTTTTCACCCGTGTTGCCCTTGCGGCGGTCGGCTTCAGCGAAGTAGCGGCGGAACTGACGCTCCAGCACGCCGTAGATGCGCTTGACCTTCTGCTTTTCACGCAGCTGCGTACCGTAGTCGGACGTACGTGCGCCCGAGGTACGGCCGTGCTGACCCGGCTTGCTGTCGAGCTTGCACTTGTCGGCGAGCGAGCGGCGTGCGCTCTTCAGGAACAGGTCGGTGCCTTCACGGCGGGACAGCTTGGCTTTGGGGCCGATATAACGTGCCACTTTGCATTCCTTTATCAATCAGTCACGCGGATCGAAATCCGCGCTAGTCCGCTCCCTTTGGGGCGAACGGTGGGCTTAGTCAATCAAAAAAGCAACGCCCGTCGACGCTGAGCGGCGACAGGCAATGCGCTAGCACGAACGTGCCAGCACATCCTTAGATACGACGACGCTTCGGCGGGCGGCAGCCGTTGTGCGGAATCGGGGTGACGTCCGAAATCGCGGTGATCTTGATGCCGAGGCCATGCAGCGCGCGCACTGCCGACTCACGACCCGGGCCCGGGCCCTTGATCCGCACTTCCAGATTCTTCACGCCGTATTCCATCGCGACGCGGCCAGCCGACTCGGCTGCGACCTGAGCAGCGAACGGCGTCGATTTGCGCGAGCCCTTGAAGCCCTGACCGCCCGACGTCGCCCATGCCAGAGCGTTGCCTTGGCGATCGGTGATCGTGATGATCGTGTTGTTGAACGACGCGTGAACGTGAACCACGCCTTCAGCGACGTTCTTCTTAACCTTTTTGCGAACGCGTTGCGCCGCGGTATTCGAAGCCTTAGCCATTACGTTTTCCTGTAACTGTCAGTTCCGCTTACTTCTTCAGCGCTTGCGCTGCACGACGCGGACCCTTACGGGTACGTGCGTTCGTACGCGTACGCTGACCGCGCATCGGCAGGCCCTTGCGATGACGGACGCCACGGTAGCAACCGAGGTCCATCAGGCGCTTGATGTTCATCGTCACTTCACGGCGCAGATCGCCTTCGACGACAAACTTGCCCACTTCTTCACGCAGCTTTTCCAGGTCTGCGTCGGTCAGATCCTTGACCTTCTTCGAAAAATCGACGCCAGCTGCCACGCAGATGCTGCGCGAACGGGTGCGGCCGACACCAAAGATAGCCGTCAGGCCAATCTCGGTGTGCTGGTGATTCGGGATGTTAACCCCTGCGATACGAGCCATTGTTTTTCCTCAAACAAAAAGCGCAAACAAACGCGCGGTCAGCCTTGGCGCTGCTTGTGGCGCGGATCCGAGCTGCAGATCACGCGAACGACGCCTTTGCGCTTGATGATCTTGCAATTGCGGCAAATGCGCTTAACCGATGCCATCACTTTCATGATAATACCCTTTTTTCAAATCACTTCGCCCGGAACACGATCCGCGCACGAGACAGATCGTAAGGCGTCAACTCAACCGTCACCTTGTCGCCCGGCAGGATGCGGATGTAGTGCATCCGCATCTTTCCGGAAATATGTCCCAACACGACATGGCCGTTTTCCAGCTTCACACGGAAGGTCGCATTCGGGAGGTTTTCAATCACCTCACCCTGCATCTGGATTACATCGTCTTTGGCCATAGTCCTTAACGCATCGGGATGTTGCCGCCCTTGAAGTTCGCCTTCTTGAGCAGTGACTCATACTGTTGCGACATAACGTACGACTGCACCTGCGCCATAAAGTCCATCGTGACGACGACAATGATCAGCAGCGACGTTCCACCAAAATAAAACGGCACGTTCCAGCGCAGCACCAGAAACTCTGGCAGTAGACACACGAAGACGATGTAGATCGCACCGGCCAGCGTCAGACGCGTGAGGATGCGGTCGATATATCGTGCGGTCTGATCGCCCGGACGGATGCCCGGAACAAACGCGCCGCTCTTCTTCAGGTTGTCCGCGGTTTCCCTGCTGTTGAACACCAGTGCGGTGTAGAAGAAGCAGAAAAACACGATTGCCAGCGTGTACAGCAGCACATAGACCGGCTGGCCCGGCTTAAGCGCTTCCGCTACGTTATGCAACGTATTGGAAATCCAGCTTCCCGTCGGCTGACCGGTACTGAACCAGCCGAGAATCGTTGCCGGGAACAGAATGATCGACGATGCAAAGATCGGCGGAATCACGCCCGACATGTTCAACTTCAGCGGCAGATGGGACGACTGCCCGCCGTAGATCTTGTTGCCGACCTGGCGCTTCGCGTAGTTCACGAGGATCTTGCGCTGACCGCGTTCGATGAACACGACCAGGTAAGTCACCGCGGCAATCAGAACGACGATGATGATCGCCGAAATGATGCTCATCGAACCCGTACGCACCAGCTCGAACAACCCACCCACGGCATTCGGGAACCCTGCTGCGATCCCGCCGAAGATGATGATCGAGATACCGTTGCCCAGACCACGCTCGGTAATCTGCTCGCCGAGCCACATCAGGAACATCGTACCGGTAACCAGCGTCACGACCGTCGTCAGACGGAACAGCATGCCGGGATCGGTGACGAGGCCCGGCTGGTTTTCCAGCGCAGCCGCGATACCGAACGCCTGGAAGGTCGCGAGCACCACGGTGAAATACCGCGTGTACTGCGTGATCTTCCGTTGCCCTGCCTGCCCTTCCTTCTTCAGCGCCTCGAGCTGCGGCGAAACGATCGCCAGCAACTGCATGATGATCGACGCCGAGATGTACGGCATGATCCCCAGCGCAAAGATCGTGAAGCGGGAAAGCGCGCCACCCGAGAACATGTTGAACATGCCCAGGATGCCGCCCGCCTGGCTCTGGAACAGCTTAGCCAGTTGATCCGGATCGATGCCCGGCACGGGAATGTGCGCGCCGATGCGATAGACGATCAGCGCCAGGAGCAGGAACATCGCTCGCCGGCGCAGATCGCCGAATTTCGCCGTGCTTCGACCGGGTTTTGCAAGACTCGGGCTGTTAGCCAAGTACCTTCTCCGATGAATGCAAGTGACGACGCGCTACGCGTGTCACTCGGCGAACGAACCGCCAGCCGCTTCGATCGCAGCGCGCGCACCCTTGGTGGCACCGAGACCCTTCACGACGATCTTGCGCTTCAGTTCACCCGTCGCGATGATCTTTGCGCTCTTCGTCAGCTCGCCGACCAGGCCGGCTTGCTTCAGTGCGAGCAGATCGATCTCGTCGACCGGCAGCTTCTCGAGGTCGCCCAGGCGCACTTCACCGACGAATTCCTTCGTCAGCGACGTGAAGCCGCGCTTCGGCAGACGACGTTGCAGCGGCATCTGACCGCCTTCGAAACCGACTTTGTGGAAGCCGCCCGAACGCGATTTCTGACCCTTGTGACCACGGCCAGCCGTCTTGCCGAGGCCCGAACCGATGCCACGACCGACGCGACGCTTGGCGTGCTTGGCGCCAGCGGCCGGCTTCAGGTTATTCAATTCCATATCAACTCCTTGATCCGTAGGGCCGCTTACGCGATGACCTTAACGAGGTACGAAACCTTGTTGATCATGCCGCGGACCGCCGGCGTGTCCTGCAGCTCGCTGACCGAATTGAGTCGGCGCAGGCCCAGGCCACGCACGGTTGCGCGGTGCGTTTCGCGGGTCCCGATCAGGCTCTTGACGAGCTGAACCTTGACAGTTTTTTCAGACATGGTGACCACCCGGGCTTAGCCCAAAATATCTTCGACGGACTTGCCGCGCTTCGCCGCGATGTCTGCCGGGGTGGACTGCTTGCGCAGGCCGTCCAGCGTGGCGCGAACGAGGTTGTACGGGTTCGTCGAACCGTGGCTCTTCGCCACAACGTTCTGAACGCCCATCACGTCGAACACTGCGCGCATCGGGCCGCCGGCGATCACGCCCGTACCTGCCTTCGCCGGAGCGAGGAGGACGGCCGAAGCGCCGTGCTTGCCGTGCACTTCGTGCTGCAGCGTGCCGTTCTTGAGCGGCACCTTGAACATGTTGCGGCGAGCTTGTTCCATTGCCTTCTGGACAGCGACCGGCACTTCCTTCGCCTTGCCCTTGCCCATACCGATGCGGCCATCACCGTCGCCAACCACGGTCAGTGCGGCGAAGCCGAGAATACGGCCACCCTTCACGACCTTGGTCACGCGATTGACCGAAATCATCTTTTCACGAAGGCCGTCGTCGCGCTCGTCAGCCTGAACTTTCGCTTGCATCTTTGCCATGACGAATTCCTTCCTTAGAACTTGAGCCCAGCTTCGCGAGCTGCCTCAGCCAGCGCCTTGACGCGGCCATGGTAGCGGAAGCCCGAGCGGTCGAAGGCGACGGATTCGATGCCGGCGGCCTTTGCCTTCTCGGCAATACGCTTGCCGATCAGCGTCGCAGCATTAACGTTGCCGCCCTTGCCCGACTTGTCGGCGAGCTCGGCGCGCACTTCAGCTTCGAGCGTCGACGCGCTGGCGAGCACCTTGGTGCCGCAGGGCGAGAACACTTGAGCGTAGATGTGCGTGTTCGTGCGATGCACGGCGAGACGCGCGACCTGCAGCTCAGCGATCTTGATACGCGTCTGGCGAGCGCGGCGCAGGCGAGATTGAGTCTTATCCATGATTGCGCACCCTTACTTCTTCTTCGTTTCTTTGAGGATCACAACCTCGTCGGCATAACGCACGCCCTTGCCCTTGTAGGGCTCCGGCGGACGGTAACCGCGGACTTCCGCAGCCACTTGACCGACTTGTTGCTTGTTGATCCCCTTGATCACGATTTCGGTTTGCGTCGGGGTTTCAGCCTTGACGCCTTCCGGCATCTGGTGCACCACCGGGTGCGAGAAACCCAGCGACAGGTTCAGCTTGTCGCCTTGCGCTTGCGCACGGTAACCGACGCCAACCAGCGTCAGCTTGCGCTCGAAACCCTTGGTCACGCCGTGCACGGCATTCGCGATGATCGCGCGCATCGTGCCCGACAGTGCATTTGCTTCGCGGCTTTCGTCGACCGGCGACAGATTCAGCGTGCCGTCGTTGTTCGCCACGTTCACGAGCGGATTGATCGCTTGCGTGATGGTGCCCAGCGGGCCCTTGACGGTGATTGCACCGTCGGCCAGCTTGACTTCCGCGCCTTGCAGCGCGATCGGGCTCTTACCTACTCGAGACATGTTTCTCTCTCCTCGGCTTTAAGCGACGTAGCAGATGACTTCGCCGCCGACGCCGGTAGCGCGCGCCTTGCGATCAGTCATCACGCCCTTCGGCGTCGACACGATAGCCACGCCGAGGCCGTTCATGACCTGCGGAATGTCGTTACGGCCGCGGTACACGCGCAGACCAGGCTTCGACACGCGCTCGAGGCGTTCGATGACCGGGCGACCTGCGTAGTACTTCAGCGCGATATTCAGTTCGGACTTCGCACCTTCCGCCTTGACGGCGAAATCGTCGATATAACCTTCGTCCTTGAGGACTTGCGCGATTGCAACCTTGACCTTCGACGAGGGCATCGCTACCGATACCTTCTCGACCATCTGCGCGTTGCGGATGCGAGTCAGCATATCGGCGATAGGATCACTCATGCTCATTTACGTTTCTCCTATTACCAGCTCGCCTTGGTCAGGCCAGGAATCTCGCCACGGAATGCGATTTCACGAATCTTGTTACGCGCGAGGCCGAATTTACGGAACGTGCCACGCGGACGGCCCGTGATCGCGCAGCGGTTACGCTGGCGGGTCGGGTTTGCGTTGCGGGGCAGTTGCTGCAGCTCCAGGCGTGCTTCGTAGCGCTCTTCTTCCGACTTGCTTTGGTCTTCGACGATCGCCTTCAGCGTTTCACGCTTTGCTGCGAACTTCGCGACCAGGCGGGCGCGCTTCTTTTCACGTTCGATCAGTGCCAGTTTAGCCACGGTAACCTCAGTTTCTGAACGGGAACTTGAAGCTGGCGAGCAGAGCCTTTGCTTCGTCGTCGGTCTTCGCAGTCGTCGTGATGCTGATGTTCAGCCCACGCAGTGCGTCGATCTTGTCGTAGTCGATTTCGGGGAAAATGATCTGCTCTTTCACACCGATGTTGTAGTTGCCACGGCCATCGAAAGCACGACCCGACACGCCGCGGAAATCTCGCACGCGGGGCAGGGCAACCGTCACGAAACGGTCGAGGAATTCGTACATTGCTTGGCCACGCAGCGTCACCATCGCGCCGATCGGGTAACCCTGGCGGATCTTGAAGCCTGCGATTGCCTTGCGAGCCTTCGTGACGACCGGCTTCTGGCCGGCGATCTTCGTGAGGTCGCCAACGGCGTTCTCGATGATCTTCTTGTCAGCGATCGCTTCGCCAAGACCCATGTTCAGCGTGATCTTGGTGATGCGCGGCACTTCCATGACCGACTTGTAACCGAACTTCTCGATCAGGCCGGGCACAACCTTTTCTTTGTAAAACTCTTGAAAACGAGCCATTTTTTACTCCGCTGCGTCAGGCGCTCAGTACGGCACCGGTCGTCTTCAGGAAGCGAACCTTCTTGCCTTCCTCGACCTTGATGCCAACACGCGACGCCTTGCCATTCGCGTCGACCAGTGCGACGTTCGAAATATGCAGGGGCATCGTCTTCGCTTCCACGCCGCCCGTCGTACCCTTCATCGGGTTCGGCTTCACATGCTTCTTGACGAGGTTGATACCTTCAACCGTCACATGTTCAGCACCGACAGCCAGCACGACGCCGCGCTTGCCCTTGTCCTTGCCAGTGACGACGATGACTTCGTCACCTTTGCGAATCTTGTTCATCGCGACTCCTTACAGCACTTCCGGCGCCAGCGAAACGATCTTCATGAATCGTTCGCTACGCAGCTCACGCGTCACCGGCCCGAAGATACGGGTGCCGATCGGCTCGAGCTTGTTATTCAAAAGCACAGCGGCGTTGCCGTCGAACTTGATCAGCGAGCCGTCTTGACGGCGCACGCCCTTGGCGGTGCGGACCACCACGGCGTTGTAAATTTCGCCTTTCTTCACGCGCCCGCGCGGCGTTGCCTCTTTGACGCTCACCTTGATGATGTCGCCAATGCCGGCATAACGACGCTTCGAGCCGCCGAGCACCTTGATGCACAGGACTTCACGTGCACCCGTGTTGTCGGCTACTTCGAGCCGAGATTCGGTCTGGATCATGGTTTGTCTTTCCCAACTTAATCCGGATGCACCACCATGATGCACTCGGTCAGTCTTGGTCCCGTCAGCCAATCGGCTGCTTGGGTTGGAACAGCAGCGACGGCAAACGAAACCCGCCATCGCAATTCGGTGAATCTTTCGGACAGGCTGGCGCCAGTCCGCTTCCCCCACCAACTTCGCCCGCGACGGGGCTCCCATAAAGAGGGAAGACCAGGATTATAACAAATAATCCTGGTCCCGCAAGCAAAAACTTTGCGATTTCAAGCACTTCGTGGAGAAGTGCCTGTTACTGCCTACTGCGCTGCCCGCTTAGATGACGCGAGCGGCTTCGACGAGGCGCGACACCGTCCAGGCCTTCGTCTTCGAAACAGGACGCGTTTCCTGGATTTCGACGAGATCGCCTTCGTTGTAGGTGTTCGCTTCATCGTGCGCGTGGTACTTCTTCGAACGCACGACATACTTGCCGTAGATCGGATGCTTGACGCGGTGCTCGATCAGCACGGTGACGGTCTTGTCCATCTTGTTGCTGACGACCCGACCGACCAGCGTCCGCTTCAGCGAGGTTTTCACGCTATCGTTCATTTCTGGTTCGCCTTCTGAGTCATGACGGTCCGCACACGTGCGATGTCGCGACGAACCTTCTTCAGCTGGCTCGTGTTCGTGAGCTGCTGGGTCGCGAGTTGCATGCGCAGGCCGAATTGCGCCTTCAGCAGGTCCGCCAGCTCCTTGTTGAGCGCGGCCTGGTCTTTCTGGAGAAGTTCGGAAGCCTTCATATTTTCTCCTTAGGCGCCGAGCTGGCGCACGATGAACGCCGTCTTCAGCGGCAGCTTGGCTGCAGCCAGACGGAACGCTTCGCGTGCCAGTTCTTCGGTTACGCCGTCCATTTCATAGAGCATCTTGCCCGGCTGAATCTCGGCGACGTAGTACTCCGGGTTACCCTTACCGTTACCCATACGCACTTCCGCCGGCTTCTGCGAAATCGGCTTGTCCGGGAAGATCCGGATCCAGATGCGGCCGCCACGCTTGATGTGACGCGTCATTGCACGACGCGCCGCTTCAATCTGGCGTGCGGTCAAACGACCGCGACCGATCGCCTTCAGGCCGAAATCACCGAACGACACTGCGTTGCCGCGCGTCGCCTTGCCGGTGTTACGACCCTTCTGCTCTTTACGATACTTCCTGCGTTTCGGTTGCAGCATCGTTATTCTCCAGTCTTGCCGTCTTCGGGCTTGCCGGCGCCACGGCGCGGTGCGCCACGACGAGCACCCGGAGCGCCGCCTTCGCCGTCACGGCGCGGACGACGGTCGCCCGGACGCGCATTGCGACGCGGACGCTTGTCTTCGGCTACTTCTTCCACCACCGGTGCGTCGTTGCGGCCGAGCGTATCGCCCTTGTAGACCCACACCTTGACGCCGATGATCCCGTAAGTCGTCTTCGCTTCCGAGGTCGCGTAGTCGATATCGGCACGCAGCGTATGAAGCGGCACGCGACCTTCGCGATACCACTCCGTACGAGCGATTTCGATACCGTTCAGACGGCCCGCGCTCATGATCTTGATGCCTTGAGCACCCAGACGCATCGCGTTCTGCATCGCACGCTTCATCGCGCGACGGAACATGATCCGGCGCTCGAGCTGTTGCGTGATCGAGTCGGCGATCAGCTGAGCATCGGTTTCCGGCTTGCGGATTTCTTCGATGTTGACGTGAACCGGCACGCCCATGCGGCGTTGCAGTTCCGTCTTCAGCTGTTCGATATCCTCGCCCTTCTTGCCGATGACCACACCCGGACGCGAGCTGTAAATCGTGATGCGCGCGTTCTTCGCCGGACGCTCGATGACGACCCGACCGACCGAAGCGTTCTTCAGCTTCTTCTTCAGGTATTCACGAACACCGATGTCTTCCTGCAGCATCGCCGCGAAATTGTTGTTGTTCGCGTACCAACGCGAAGCCCAATTGCGGCTGACAGCCAGGCGGAAGCCAGTCGGATGAATTTTCTGTCCCATCGTATGGCTCCTTAATTCCCGACCGTCACAGTGATGTGACAGGATTGCTTCTCGATGCGGTTACCGCGGCCCTTGGCGCGCGCGGTGAAACGCTTGAGCGATGCAGCCTTGTCGACGTAGATGCTCTTGATCTTGAGCTCGTCGATATCGGCGCCTTCGTTGTGCTCCGCATTCGCGATTGCCGACAGCACAACCTTCTTCACGATGCCAGCCGCTTTCTTCGGCGAGAACGTCAGAACGTTCAGCGCCTTGTCGACCGGCAAACCGCGGATCTGGTCAGCCACAAGGCGCGTTTTTTGCGCCGAGATGCGGGCACCGCGATGAATTGCTTTCACTTCCATCTTGATTGCCCCTTATTTCTTGGCCTTCTTGTCGGCTGCGTGACCCTTGAACGTACGGGTCAGTGCGAACTCGCCAAGCTTGTGGCCGACCATGTTTTCCGAGATGTACACCGGAACGTGTTGACGGCCGTTGTGAACAGCGATCGTCAGGCCGATGAAATCCGGCAGAATCGTCGAGCGACGCGACCAGGTCTTGATCGGCTTTTTGTCGCGCGAAGCTGCAGCCGCCTCAACTTTCTTCAGCAAATGGGCGTCGCAGAACGGACCTTTTTTAACAGAACGTGCCATTGCCTACTCCTTAACGCTTGTGACGGCGCTGGACGATCATCGTCGTCGTGCGCTTGTTGCTACGGGTGCGATAACCCTTAGCCGGCGTACCCCACGGGCTCACCGGATCGCGACCTGCAGCCGTCTTGCCCTCACCACCACCGTGCGGGTGATCAACCGGGTTCATCGCAACGCCACGCACCGTCGGGCGGATACCGCGCCAGCGGTTCGCGCCAGCCTTGCCGATCTGGCGCAGGCTATGCTCTTCGTTACCGACTTCACCGATCGTTGCACGGCACTCGATGTGCACGCGGCGGATTTCGCCCGAACGCAGACGAACCTGCGCGTAGACGCCTTCACGTGCCAGCAGCATGGCCGACGTGCCAGCCGAACGCGCCATTTGCGCGCCCTTGCCCGGCAGCATCTCGATGCAGTGGATCGTCGTACCGACCGGAATGTTGCGGATCGGCAGCGTGTTGCCTGCACGGATCGGCGCTTCCGAACCCGACATCAGCTGTTGGCCGACGGTCAGGCCCTTCGGGGCGATGATGTAGCGACGCTCGCCGTCTGCGTAGAGCACCAGCGCGATGTTCGCGCTACGGTTCGGGTCGTACTCGAGACGTTCGACCTTTGCCGGGATGCCGTCCTTCGTGCGACGGAAATCGACGATACGGTAGTGCTGCTTGTGACCACCACCCTTGTGACGCGTGGTGATACGACCGTTGTTGTTACGGCCGGCGGTCGAGCTCTGCGAGTCGAGCAGTGCCGCGAACGGCTTGCCCTGGTGCAGGTTCTTGTTGACCACCTTGACCATCGCGCGGCGACCCGGCGATGTCGGCTTAACTTTAACGATTGCCATGATTACTTGGCCTCCGCTTCAAAGTTGATTTCCTGGCCGGGCTTCAGGCAAACGTACGCCTTCTTCACGTCCTTGCGGCGGCCCATCGAACGGCCAAAGCGCTTTTGCTTGCCCTTCTGAACCAGCACGTTGACGGAATCAACTTCAACCTTGAACAGCAGCTCAACGGCCGCCTTCACTTCCTGCTTCGTGGCATCCGGTGCGACTTCGAACACGACTTGCTCGTTTTTGTCGGCAACCAGCGTCGCCTTTTCCGAGATCACCGGTGCGAGCAGGACCTGCATCAAACGATGATCGTTCTTGCGAATCTCGCTCATGACAGCAACTCCTCGATCTGGGCGACCGCAGCCTTCGTGACCAGCACTTTCTTGAAGTAGATCAGCGACAGCGGGTCAGCGTAGCGCGGCTCGACAATTGCCACGTGCGGCAGGTTGCGCGATGCCAGGTACAGGTTTTCGTCAACCGTGTCGGTGATGATCAGCACGGAGTCGAGACCCATGGTCTTGAATTTTTCGGCCAGCAGCTTGGTCTTCGGCGCTTCGAGGATGATGTCCTCGACGACCGACAGACGGCCTTCACGGGCCAGCTGCGAGAAGATCGAGCAGAGACCTGCGCGATGCATCTTCTTGTTGACCTTGTGCGAGAAGTTTTCTTCCGGCGAATTCGGGAAGATACGACCACCGCCACGCCACAACGGGCTCGACGACATACCGGCACGAGCGCGGCCCGTACCCTTCTGGCGCCACGGCTTCTTCGTCGTGTGCTTGACTTGCTCACGGTCCTTCTGTGCGCGGTTACCCTGGCGAGCATTCGCCTGGTAAGCGACGACGACCTGGTGGATCAGCGCTTCGTTGTAGTCACGACCGAACACGACGTCCGATGCGTTGACCACTGCACCTTCCTGACCATTTTCGTTCAGGAGCTTGAGTTCCATTATTTCGCCCCCTTGGTCTTGACGGCCGGCGTCACGAAGACTTTGCCGCCCTTCGCGCCCGGAATCGCACCCTTCACGAGCAGCAGCTTGCGCTCTGCGTCGATACGAGCGATTTCGAGGTTCTGCACCGTCACCGTCACGTCACCCATGTGACCCGTCATGCGTTTACCCGGGAAAACACGACCCGGATCCTGCGCCATACCGATCGAGCCCGGCACGTTGTGCGAGCGCGAGTTACCGTGCGTGGCACGGCCGGAGGAGAAGTTGTAACGCTTGATCGTACCGGCGTAGCCCTTACCGATCGACACGCCTTGCACGTCGACCTTCTGGCCCACTTCGAAAAGATCAGCACCGACCACGGCGCCATTCGACAGCTCAGCTGCCTTGGCCGCGTCAATGCGGAATTCCTTGAGGATTTCACCGGCTTCGACACCGGCTTTGGCGAGATGACCTGCCAGCGGCTTCGTCACGCGCGATGCACGACGGGAGCCGAATGCAACCTGCACGGCCGTGTAGCCGTCGGTTTCAACAGTCTTGATCTGCGTCACGCGGTTGTCCGACACGTCCAGCACGGTGACGGGAATCGAATCCCCTTCAGCCGTGAAGATACGGGTCATGCCAACCTTGCGACCTACGAGTCCAAGGCTCATCATTTTCTCCATTCCCGACTGCGATTGGTCGGGGCTGATTTACAAAATGCCAGGCACGCAAGGCCCAACTTTTTTACGCGAATACGCGAAAAGCCAAGCATTATAGCCCGACCTCACGTTTTCTGCAAGCAATCAAAGACTTAGCGCCGCCCGGCAAGCCGATCGGCGCTGGAAGCCTTACTGCAGCTTGATTTCCACGTCGACGCCAGCCGGCAGGTCGAGCTTCATCAGCGCGTCAACGGTCTTGTCCGTCGGGTCGACGATGTCCATCAGGCGCTGGTGGGTGCGGATTTCGAGCTGATCGCGCGACGTCTTGTTGACGTGCGGCGAACGCAGGATGTCAAAACGCTGAATGCGCGTCGGCAGCGGCACCGGGCCACGGACGATTGCGCCAGTCCGCTTCGCGGTATCGACGATTTCGGCAGCCGATTGATCGATCAGACGATAGTCGAAAGCCTTCAGGCGAATGCGGATTTTCTGTTGCTGCATGACAATTCCTTGAAAAGAGCGAGGCGATCTTGCATCGCCGGACACTAAAAGAACGTGAAACATGACGCCTGCGGGGAGCGAGACATCACGTTCCTGACGGTACTTCCACTGCTAAGCCCGCGATTCTACACGAAATTCTGACATGGTGGTGCGAGTTTCTCGGGCCACACAACGCGCCGCCGAAAAACAAAACCGGGTGCCAGCGCAAGCTGGACACCCGGTTCAGACGGTACAACTGCGTACCGCGGAATCGCGGACCCCGTCGGGATCCGCGGATCGTCGATGTTACTCGATGATCTTGGCGACGACGCCGGCGCCGACCGTACGGCCGCCTTCGCGGATTGCGAAGCGCAGACCTTCTTCCATCGCGATCGGAGCGATCAGCTTCACCGTGATCGACACGTTGTCGCCCGGCATCACCATTTCCTTGTCCTTCGGCAGCTCGATCGAGCCCGTCACGTCCGTCGTACGGAAGTAGAACTGCGGACGGTAGTTGTTGAAGAACGGCGTGTGACGGCCGCCTTCGTCCTTGCTCAGCACGTACACTTCAGCCGTGAAGTGCGTGTGCGGCGTGATCGAGCCCGGCTTCGCCAGAACCTGGCCACGCTCCACGTCTTCACGCTTCGTGCCGCGCAGCAGGATACCCACGTTGTCGCCTGCCTGACCTTGGTCCAGCAGCTTGCGGAACATTTCAACGCCCGTGCAGGTCGTCTTCACCGTCGGCTTGATACCGACGATTTCGATTTCTTCGCCGACCTTCACGATGCCGCGCTCGACACGACCCGTCACAACCGTACCACGGCCCGAGATCGAGAACACGTCTTCCACCGGCATCAGGAACGCGCCGTCAACTGCACGCTCCGGCGTCGGGATGTACGTGTCCAGCGCGTCGGCCAGGCTCATGATCGCCACTTCGCCCAGCTCGCCCGTGTCGCCTTCCAGCGCCAGCTTCGCCGAACCCTTCACGATCGGCGTGTCGTCGCCCGGGAAGTCGTACTTCGACAGGAGTTCGCGAACTTCCATCTCGACCAGCTCGAGCAGTTCAGCGTCGTCCACCATGTCGCACTTGTTCAGGAACACGATGATGTACGGAACGCCAACCTGACGGGCCAGCAGGATGTGCTCACGCGTCTGCGGCATCGGGCCGTCAGCTGCCGAGCAAACCAGGATCGCGCCGTCCATCTGCGCTGCGCCCGTGATCATGTTCTTCACATAGTCAGCGTGGCCCGGGCAGTCGACGTGTGCGTAGTGGCGGTTAGCCGTTTCGTACTCGACGTGTGCCGTGTTGATCGTGATGCCGCGCGCCTTTTCTTCCGGTGCCGCGTCGATCTGGTCGTACGCCTTCGCTTCGCCGCCGAACTTCTTCGTCAGAACCGTCGTGATCGCTGCCGTCAGCGTCGTCTTGCCGTGGTCAACGTGACCAATCGTACCAACGTTCACGTGCGGCTTGGTCCGCTCGAATTTACCTTTTGCCATGATTCTCTTCTTTCAAAAATAGTCGATTGTGATAACGAATTACTTCGTCTTCGCGCTGATGATCGCTTCTGCAACGTTCTTCGGAGCTTCAGCGTAGTGCTTGAACTCCATCGTGTACGTTGCGCGACCCTGCGTCAGCGAACGCAGCGACGTCGAGTAGCCGAACATTTCCGACAGCGGCACTTCGGCGCGCACGATCTTGCCGCCGCCCACCATGTCGTCCATGCCCTGGATAATGCCGCGACGACCCGACAGGTCGCCCATGACGTTACCCATGAAGTCTTCCGGCGTTTCCACTTCCACGGCCATCATCGGCTCGAGCAGAACCGGATCGGCACGGCGCATCGCTTCCTTGAACGCCATCGAACCAGCCATGCGGAACGCATTTTCGTTCGAGTCAACGTCGTGGTACGAACCGAACGTCAGCGTGACCTTCACGTCGACGACCGGGAAGCCTGCCAGCACGCCGCTCTTCAGCGTTTCCTGGATACCCTTGTCAACCGACGGGATGTATTCGCGCGGAATCACGCCGCCCTTGATCGCGTCGATGAACTCGTAGCCCTTGCCCAGTTCGCTGCGCTCGAGCGTAATGACCGCATGGCCATACTGACCACGACCACCCGACTGCTTGACGAACTTGCCTTCGACGTCCGCGGCCGACTTGCGAATGGTTTCGCGGTACGCAACCTGCGGCTTGCCGACGGTCGCTTCCACGCCGAATTCACGCTTCATCCGGTCAACCAGAATTTCGAGGTGGAGCTCGCCCATACCCGAAATGATCGTTTGACCCGATTCTTCGTCGGTCTGCACGCGGAACGACGGATCTTCCTGAGCCAGACGGTTGAGCGCCAGGCCCATCTTTTCCTGGTCAGCCTTCGTCTTCGGCTCGACGGCCTGCGAAATCACCGGCTCCGGGAAAATCATGCGTTCGAGCACGATCGGGTGAGCCGGATCGCACAGCGTGTCGCCCGTGGTCGCTTCCTTCAGGCCGACCGCAGCCGCGATGTCGCCAGCGCGAACTTCCTTGATTTCTTCACGCTGGTTCGCGTGCATCTGCAGAATACGGCCGAGACGTTCCTTCTTGTCCTTGGTCGCATTGAGCAGCGTGTCGCCCGAATTGACGACGCCCGAGTAGACGCGGAAGAAGATCAGCTGGCCGACGAACGGGTCGGTCATGATCTTGAATGCCAGTGCCGCGAACTTCTCGTCGTCGGCAGCGCGGCGCTCCGTCTTCTCGCCATTTTCGAGTTCACCCGTAACCGGCGGAATATCGACCGGCGACGGCAGGAAATCGATCACGGCGTCGAGCATACGCTGCACGCCCTTGTTCTTGAACGCAGTGCCGCACAGCATCGGCTGGATTTCGCACGCGATCGTACGGTCGCGCAGACCCTTCACGATCTCGGCTTCCGACAGCTCGCCTGCTTCCAGGTACTTGTTCATCAGGTCTTCGTTCGACTCTGCAGCCGCCTCGACCATCTTTTCACGCCATTCGTTGCACGTGTCGACGAGTTCCGCCGGGATGTCGACGTAGTCGAACTTGGTACCTTGCGACGCTTCGTCCCAAATGATCGCCTTCATCTTGATCAGATCGACGACGCCCTTGAAGCCTTCTTCCGCACCGATCGGCACCACGACCGGAACCGGGTTCGCCTTCAGGCGCAGACGGAGCTGGTCGTAGACCTTGAAGAAGTTCGCGCCGGTACGGTCCATCTTGTTGACGAACGCGAGACGCGGCACCTTGTACTTGTTCGCCTGGCGCCACACCGTTTCCGACTGCGGCTGCACGCCGCCCACTGCGCAGTACACCATGCACGCGCCGTCGAGCACGCGCATCGAGCGCTCGACTTCAATCGTGAAGTCGACGTGGCCCGGGGTGTCGATGATGTTGATGCGGTGTTCCGGATAGTTGCCGCCCATGCCCTTCCAGAAGGCCGTGGTAGCAGCGGACGTGATCGTGATGCCACGCTCCTGTTCCTGCTCCATCCAGTCCATCGTGGCTGCGCCGTCGTGGACTTCACCGATCTTGTGGTTCACACCGGTGTAAAACAGAATGCGCTCGGTCGTCGTCGTTTTGCCGGCGTCGATGTGAGCGCTAATACCGATATTGCGGTAGCGCTCGATAGGAGTCTTGCGAGCCACTTTGATCCTCTACTGGGATGACGTGATGCAGCCCGGCTGCATCACGCTTCAACACAAACGGGCGAGGCGCCTGAAAAGCGCACCCGCCCGGAATTTATTTCCGCTAACAGCCCAGCCAGGCGCTTAGAAACGGAAATGCGAGAACGCGCGGTTGGCTTCTGCCATGCGGTGAACTTCGTCGCGCTTCTTCATCGCGCCGCCACGGCCTTCGGCCGCTTCGGAGAGTTCACCTGCCAGGCGCAGGGCCATCGACTTCTCGCTACGCTTCTTCGCAGCCTCACGCAGCCAGCGCATCGCCAATGCCATACGACGCGACGGGCGCACTTCGACCGGAACTTGATAGTTGGCACCACCAACGCGACGGCTCTTCACTTCGACCACCGGCTTCACGTTGTTGAGCGCAACCGTGAACACTTCCAGCGGGTCCTTGCCACCCTTGGTCTGGATTTGTTCGAATGCGCCATAAACGATGCGCTCTGCGACCGACTTCTTGCCGGACAGCATCAGCATGTTCATGAACTTGGCAACATCAACGTTACCGAACTTCGGATCCGGCAACACTTCCCGCTTGGGGACTTCGCGACGACGCGGCATGATTCTTCCTTTACTTGTTCAGTTGGAGCTGGTTCCAGCTCCGCGGCCACCAACAAACCCGATCACATCTTCACGACTAACCAGCTTGGCCGGGTGACCACTTACTCGACAGCACCGGCAATCCGGCACTCCCGCCTTGACCGCCCTGCGGCGATCCCTGATCAAAAACTGCTTACTTGGCAGCCTTTGCACGCTTCGCGCCGTACTTCGAGCGCGCTTGCTTACGGTCCTTGACGCCCTGGGTATCCAGCGAGCCGCGAACCATGTGGTAACGCACACCCGGCAAGTCCTTCACACGGCCGCCGCGGATCAGCACAACCGAGTGTTCCTGCAGGTTGTGGCCTTCACCGCCGATGTACGAAATCACTTCGAAGCCGTTCGTCAGACGAACCTTGGCGACCTTACGGAGTGCCGAGTTCGGCTTCTTCGGCGTCGTCGTGTACACACGGGTGCACACGCCGCGACGCTGGGGGCAGTCCTGCAGGGCCGGGCTCTTGCTCTTCGTCGTTTCCGACTGACGGCCTTTGCGAACCAGTTGGTTGATGGTTGGCATTGTTTATTCCTGAAATTGAACAAAATCTGCGCATCGATTTCGGGCAAAGCGAGAATCGGCGCACAGTTGACTTCCGAACCGGCGAATCGGGTGCGAGCTTTCGAACGCGACACGGCCCACCGAATACCGGAACCCAGCATCATATTCCGGAAATGCCAACTAAGTCAACGGCTTGCGTGATTTCCCAGTCGACTGCGTGGTTTACAGGAAGGGTCGGAACGTCCGTGTCAGGCCGATTCGACGACGTCGATGATCTCGTCGCCGAAGCGTTCGAGCTTGCGTACGCCCATGCCGGGGATGTGGCGCAGGTCGTCGATCGACTCCGGCGCGTTGCGCGCGATTTCCGCGAGCGTCGCGTCGTGGAAGATCACGTAGGCCGGCACGCCGTCGGTCTTGGCGGTTTCCGCGCGCCATGCGCGCAGCGCATCCCAGCGTGCGCGCTCGCGTGTGCCCATGCCGGCCGTCGGGTCGACGCGCGTGCCGCTGCGGCTCGACGACTGACGCGTGCGCTGCGGCTTCACGTAGCGGCGCAGCGTGACCTTCTCCTCGTTCTTCAGCACGGGCTTCGCGGCCTCGGTCAGCACGAGCGCGCCGAAGCCGCCATGATCGACGGCCAGGTAGCCGTACGCGACGAGCTGCCGGAAAATCGCGCGCCATTCGGGCTCGGACAGCGACGCGCCGATCCCGAACGTCGTGAGCTGGTCGTGGCCGCGCTGCAACACCTTCTCGGTGCGCCCGCCGCGCAGGATCTCGATCAGGTGGCTCGAGCCGAAATTGAAGCCGCTCGCGCGCTGCGCGCGGAACACGCACGACAGCGCCATCTGCGCCTCGCGCGTCGCGTCCCACGAATCAGGCGGCTCGAGGCACGTATCGCAGTTGCCGCACGGGCGGCTCTCTTCGCCGAAGTAGTTCAGCAGCCGCACGCGGCGGCACGAGATCGTCTCGCACAGCCCGAGCAGCGCGTCGAGCTTCGAGGTCTGCACGCGCTTGTGCGCGTCGTCCGCATCGGACTCGTCGATCATCTTGCGCTGCTGGACGACGTCGCCGAGGCCGTACGCCATCCATGCATTCGCGGGCATCCCGTCGCGGCCCGCACGGCCGGTTTCCTGGTAGTAGCCTTCGACGCTCTTCGGCAAATCGAGGTGCGCGACGAAGCGCACGTCGGGCTTGTCGATGCCCATGCCGAACGCGATCGTCGCGCACATCACGATGCCCTCTTCGCGCTGGAACATCTCCTGGTGCTTCTGCCGCACCTCGAACTCCATCCCCGCGTGATACGGCAGCGCGCGCACGCCCTGCGCCTTCAGCCACTCGGCGGTTTCCTCGACCTTGCGGCGCGACAGGCAGTAGACGACGCCTGCGTCGGTCGTGCCGTCGGCATTCGTATGTTCGGCGCGAATGAAGTCGAGCAGCTGCGAGCGCGCGTTGTCCTTCTCGACGATCCGGTAGCGGATGTTCGGGCGGTCGAAGCTCGACACGAACACGCGTGCGTCGTCGAGCGCGAGACGGTGGATGATCTCGTCGCGCGTGATCGCATCGGCCGTGGCCGTCAGCGCGATGCGCGGCACCGCCGGGAAGCGCTCGTGCAGCACCGACAGCTGAATGTATTCCGGACGGAAATCGTGCCCCCATTGCGACACGCAGTGCGCTTCGTCGATCGCGAACAGGCCGATCTTCGCGCGCTCGAGCAGGTCGAGGAAACGCCCCGTCATCAGGCGCTCCGGCGCGACGTACAGCAGGTCGATTTCGCCTTCGCGCAGCGCGCGCTCGGTTGCCGCGGCCTCGGCGCCCGACAGCGTCGAATTCAGGTAGGCCGCACGCACGCCGACTTCACGCAGCGCGGCGACCTGGTCCTGCATCAGCGCAATCAGCGGCGACACGACGATGCCGGCGCCCTGCCCGGCCTCGCGGCGCAGCAGCGCGGGGATCTGGTAACACAGCGACTTGCCGCCGCCCGTCGGCATCAGCACGAGGCAATCGCCGCCGCCGGCGACGTGTTCGACAATCTCGCCCTGCTGGCCGCGAAAAGCGGAATAACCAAAGACTTCGTCGAGAATTTCGAGGGCGCGGGACATGAATGAGGACAGGGACGGCTAAACGATGACCGCGATTTTAACAACCCGCTCGCGCGGCGCGTGGCCAATCGTGCATTGTTGGCCGTTCGGCCAGGGTTCGTTCGCGTGCATCACGGGCCTGCCGCGGCCGCTCCGCAAGCGATCGCGGGGCATGCGCCGGTGCGGTGCAGGCACGTCATGCACGTGAACGACGGATAAAAAAAACCGCCCGGCAGGACCGGGCGGTTTCGGTGACAGCGATGTCGGCAACGCAAGGCGGCTTGCGCCGCCTGCCGTTACTCGGCTGCCGGGTGTTGTTGCGGCTCTTCTGCCGGCGCGCTCGGCGTGCCGAAGTCGAATGCCTCTTCCGCTGCGATCTGGTCGAAACGCTCGCGATCCGACGATTCCTTCGCCTTGCGTGCCTTGTGGAACGCGAGACCCGTACCGGCCGGAATCAGACGGCCGACGATCACGTTTTCCTTCAGGCCACGCAGATCGTCGCGCTTGCCCATGATCGCCGCTTCGGTCAGCACGCGGGTCGTTTCCTGGAACGATGCCGCGGAGATGAACGAGTCGGTCGACAGCGATGCCTTCGTGATACCGAGCAGCACGTTGTCGTACGAAGCCGGACGCTTGCCCTCGGCGATCATGCGATCGTTCTCGTCCAGCATGTCGGAACGCTCGACCTGTTCGCCCGGGATGAAGCGCGTATCACCGTTGTCGGTGATCTGCACACGACGCAGCATCTGGCGAACGATCACCTCGATGTGCTTGTCGTTGATCTTCACGCCCTGCAGACGATACACGTCCTGCACTTCGTCGACGATGTAGCGCGACAGCGCCTCGATACCCTGCAGACGCAGGATGTCGTGCGGATCGGCCGGACCGTCCACGATCATTTCGCCCTTGTTGACGACCTGTGCATCGTGAACCAGAACCTGCTTTTCCTTCGCGATCAGGAACTCGTGCTGGTTGCCCTCGAGGTCCGTGATGACGAGACGCTGCTTGCCCTTCGTGTCCTTACCGAACGACGTCGTACCGGTGACTTCCGCGAGAATGCCGGCATCCTTCGGCGAACGCGCTTCGAACAGTTCCGCCACCCGCGGCAGACCGCCGGTAATGTCACGCGTCTTCTGCGCTTCGGTCGGGATACGTGCGAGCACTTCACCGACCTGCACCTGCTGGCCATCCTTCACGGTGATCAGTGCGCCGACCTGGAAGCCGATCTGCACTGCGTGCTCCGTGCCCGGAATCTTCACTTCTTCGCCGTTCGCGTCGAGCAGCTTCACCTGCGGGCGCACGCTCTTCGAAGCCTGCGAACCGCGACGCTTCACGTCGATCACGACCAGCGTCGACAGGCCGGTCACGTCGTCGATCTGCTTCGCGACGGTCACGCCCTCCTCGACGTTCTCGAACTTCACCGTACCACCGTACTCGGTGATGATCGGACGCGTCAGCGGATCCCACGTGGCGAGCTGCGTGCCTGCCTTGATCGTCACGCCGTCGAGCTGCAGCAGCGTCGCGCCGTACGGCACTTTGTGACGCTCGCGCTCGCGACCGAAGTCGTCGGTGATCATCGCTTCGCCCGAACGGGAAATGACGATCTGCTCGCCCTTCGCGTTCGTGACGTAGCGCATCGTCGCCGTGAAGCGCACGATACCGTTGCTCTTCGCTTCGACCGACGAAGCCACCGCCGCACGCGATGCCGCACCACCGATGTGGAACGTACGCATCGTCAGCTGCGTGCCCGGTTCACCGATCGACTGTGCCGCGATCACGCCGACTGCTTCGCCGACGTTCACCAGCGAGCCGCGGCCGAGGTCACGGCCGTAGCAGGCCGCGCACAGGCCGTAACGCGTTTCGCAGGTCAGCGGCGTGCGCACGCGCACTTCGTCGATGCCGAGGCGTTCGATTTCCTCGACCGCCGTTTCGTCGAGCAGCATGCCCGATTCGTACACCGTTTCCTGCGTTTCCGGGTTCACGACGTCCGCGACCGCGACGCGGCCGAGGATACGGTCGCGCAACGCTTCGACGACTTCACCGCCTTCGACCAACGCCTTCATCGCGACGCCGTTCGACGTGCCGCAATCGTCTTCCACCACGACCAGATCCTGCGTGACGTCGACGAGACGACGCGTCAGGTAACCCGAGTTCGCGGTCTTCAGTGCCGTATCAGCCAGACCCTTACGTGCACCGTGGGTCGAGATGAAGTACTGCAACACGTTCAGACCTTCGCGGAAGTTCGCGGTAATCGGCGTCTCGATAATCGAGCCGTCCGGCTTCGCCATCAGGCCTCGCATACCGGCCAGCTGACGAATCTGAACCGCCGAACCCCGGGCGCCCGAGTCGGCCATCATGTAGATCGAGTTGAACGATTCCTGGCGCGTTTCCTTGCCGTCGCGGTCCGTCACCGGCTCCGTCGACAGCTGCTCCATCATCGCCTTGCCGACCGCTTCCGACGTTGCCGACCAGATGTCGACTACGTTGTTGTAGCGTTCCTGCGCGGTGACGAGACCCGACATGTACTGGCGGTCGTACTCCTTCACCTTCTTCGCGGCGTCGCCGACGATCGTTTCCTTCTGCGGCGGCACGAGCATGTCGTCCACGCAGATCGAAATGCCGGCACGCGTCGCGAGACGGAAACCCGACTGCATCAGCTGATCGGCGAACACCACCGTCGCGCGCAGACCGCACTTGCGGAACGCCGTGTTGATCAGGCGCGAGATTTCCTTCTTCTTCAGCGGCTTGTTCAGCACCGAGAACGGCAGGCCGTGCGGCAGGATCTCCGACAGGATCGCGCGGCCGACGGTCGTCGCGTACAGCGAGATCTTCGGCACGAATTCCGGCGCGCCTTCCGACGTGTCCTCGTTGCGGACCATTTCGGTGATCCGCACGTTGACGCGCGAGGCCAGCTCGACTTCCTTGTTCTCGTACGCGCGGATCGCTTCCGACACGCCCGTGAACGACAGGCCTTCGCCCTTGCCGTTGACGGCTTCGCGGGTCGCATAGTACAGACCCAGCACGATATCCTGCGACGGCACGATCGACGGATCGCCGTTGGCCGGGAACAGCACGTTGTTCGACGCCAGCATCAGCGTACGCGCTTCCATCTGCGCTTCGAGCGACAGCGGCACGTGAACGGCCATCTGGTCACCGTCGAAGTCGGCGTTGAACGCCGCGCAAACGAGCGGGTGCAGCTGAATTGCCTTGCCTTCGATCAGGACCGGCTCGAACGCCTGGATACCGAGACGGTGCAGCGTCGGCGCACGGTTCAGCATCACCGGGTGCTCGCGGATCACCTCTTCGAGGATGTCCCACACCACCGGAGTCTGGTTCTCGACTTCCTTCTTCGCAGCCTTGATGGTCGTCGCGACGCCCATCACTTCCAGCTTGTTGAAGATGAACGGCTTGAACAGCTCGAGCGCCATCAGCTTCGGCAGACCGCACTGGTGCAGCTTCAGCGTCGGGCCGACCACGATGACCGAACGGCCCGAGTAGTCGACGCGCTTGCCCAGCAGGTTCTGACGGAAACGACCGCCCTTACCCTTGATCATGTCGGCGAGCGACTTCAGCGGACGCTTGTTCGCGCCCGTCATCGCCTTGCCGCGACGACCGTTGTCGAGCAGCGAGTCGACGGCTTCCTGCAGCATCCGCTTTTCGTTGCGGACGATGATTTCAGGCGCCTTCAGCTCGAGCAGACGCTTCAACCGGTTGTTACGGTTGATCACGCGGCGATACAGGTCGTTCAGGTCCGACGTCGCGAAACGGCCGCCGTCCAGCGGCACCAGCGGACGCAGTTCCGGCGGCAGCACCGGCAGCACTTCGAGGATCATCCACTCGGGCTTGATGCCCGAACGCTGGAATGCCTCGAGGACCTTCAGGCGCTTCGCGTACTTCTTGATCTTCGCTTCCGAGCCGGTGTTCTTCAGCTCGGTGCGCAGCGTCTCGACCTGCTCGTCGATGTTGATCGCGCGCAGCAGTTCACGCACGCCTTCCGCGCCCATCTCGGCACGGAATTCGTCGCCGTATTCCTCGACCTTGTTGTAGTAATCCTCTTCGGTCATGATCTGCCGCGCCTTCAGCGGCGTCATGCCCGGTTCGATCACCACATACGCTTCGAAGTACAGCACGCGTTCGATGTCGCGCAGCGTCATGTCGAGCACCATGCCCAGACGCGACGGCAGCGACTTCAGGAACCAGATGTGCGCGACCGGCGAGGCCAGCTCAATGTGGCCCATCCGTTCGCGACGCACCTTCGCCAGCGTCACTTCGACGCCGCACTTCTCGCAGATCACGCCGCGGTGCTTCAGACGCTTGTACTTGCCGCACAGGCACTCGTAGTCCTTGATCGGCCCGAAGATCTTCGCGCAGAAGAGACCATCGCGTTCCGGCTTGAACGTACGGTAGTTGATGGTCTCCGGCTTCTTCACTTCGCCGAACGACCACGAACGGATCTTGTCCGGCGAGGCCAGACCGATCTTGATCGCGTCGAAAACTTCTTCCTGTTGGACTTGCTTGAATAGATCGAGCAGAGCTTTCATTGCTTTCTCTCCGTAGTCCGATTAATTGCGGTCGAGATCGATGTCGATACCGAGCGAGCGGATTTCCTTCACGAGCACGTTGAAGGATTCCGGCATGCCTGCATCGATAACATGATCGCCCTTGACCAGGTTCTCATAGACCTTGGTCCGGCCGTTCACGTCGTCCGACTTCACCGTCAGCATTTCCTGCAGCACGTAGGACGCGCCGTACGCTTCGAGTGCCCACACTTCCATTTCACCGAAACGCTGGCCACCGAACTGCGCCTTACCACCCAGCGGCTGCTGCGTGACGAGCGAGTACGGGCCGGTCGAACGCGCGTGCATCTTGTCGTCGACCAAGTGGTGCAGCTTCAGGTAGTGCATGTAGCCGAGCGTCACGCGACGTTCGAACATTTCACCCGTGCGGCCGTCGTACAGACGGACCTGGTTCTTCGACGGGTTCATGCCGAGCTGTTCAGCGATGTCGTCCGGGAACGCGAGGTCGAGCATCTTGCCCATTTCTTCCTCGGTCGCACCGTCGAACACCGGCGTTGCGAACGGCACGCCTTCGCGCAGGTTCTTCGCGAGCTCGAGGATCTCGTCGTCGGTGAAGCTTTCCAGATCTTCCTGGCGGCCCGAATCGTTGTAGATCTTCGTCAGGAACGCGCGCATTTCCTCGATCTTCGCCTGACGCTGCAGCATTTCGCCGATACGCCAGCCGAGGCCCTTCGCGGCCCAGCCGAGGTGCACTTCCAGAACCTGACCCACGTTCATCCGCGACGGCACGCCGAGCGGGTTCAGCACGACGTCTGCCGGACGGCCATCGGCCATGTAAGGCATGTCTTCGATCGGGACGATCTTCGACACGACACCCTTGTTACCGTGACGGCCTGCCATCTTGTCGCCAGGCTGCAGACGGCGCTTCACCGCGAGGTACACCTTGACCATCTTCAGCACGCCCGGCGGCAGTTCGTCGCCTTGCGTGAGCTTCTTGCGCTTCTCTTCGAACGCGAGGTCGAACTGGTGACGCTTTTCCTCGATCGAGTTCTTGATCGCTTCGAGCTGCGCCGCTGCTTCGTCGTCCGCGAGGCGGATGTCGAACCAGTGGTAGTGGTCGAGGTCTTCCAGGTAAGCCTGGTCGATCTTCGTACCCTTCGCGAGCTTCTTCGGACCGCCGTTCGCGACCTTGCCCACGAGCATGCGTGCGAGACGCTGGAACGCGTCGCCTTCCACGATGCGCAGCTGGTCGTTCAGGTCGAGACGATAGCGCTTCAGTTCGTCGTCGATGATCTGTTGCGCACGCTTGTCGCGCTGGATGCCTTCACGCGTGAACACCTGGACGTCGATCACGGTGCCGCTCATGCCCGACGGCACGCGCAGCGACGTGTCCTTCACGTCCGAAGCCTTCTCGCCGAAGATCGCGCGCAGCAGCTTCTCTTCCGGCGTCAGCTGGGTCTCGCCCTTCGGCGTGACCTTGCCGACCATCACGTCGCCCGCTTCGACTTCCGCACCGATGTACACGATGCCCGATTCGTCGAGACGGCCGAGCTGGATTTCCGCCAGGTTCGAGATGTCGCGCGTGATTTCTTCCGGCCCGAGCTTCGTGTCACGTGCAACGACGTTCAGCTCTTCGATGTGGATCGACGTGTAGCGATCGTCCGCGACCACCTTCTCCGAGATCAGGATCGAATCCTCGAAGTTGTAGCCGTTCCACGGCATGAACGCGATCAGCATGTTCTGGCCGAGCGCGAGCTCGCCCAGGTCCGTCGAGGCGCCGTCGGCCAGCACGTCGCCGCGCGAGACCTTGTCGCCCATCTTCACGATCGGACGCTGGTTGATGTTCGTGTTCTGGTTCGAACGCGTGTACTTGATCAGGTTGTAGATGTCGACACCGACTTCACCTGCGACCGCTTCTTCGTCGTTCACGCGAATCACGATACGGCCTGCGTCGACATAGTCGACGACGCCGCCACGGAACGCCTGAACCGTCGTACCCGAGTCGACCGCGCAGGTGCGCTCGATACCCGTACCGACGACCGGCTTTTCCGGACGCAGACACGGCACGGCCTGACGCTGCATGTTCGAACCCATCAGTGCACGGTTCGCGTCATCGTGCTCGAGGAACGGAATCAGCGAGGCTGCAACCGACACGATCTGCGACGGCGCCACGTCCATGTACTGGATACGGTCCGGCGTGACCATCATCGTTTCGCCGGCTTCACGCGACGACACGAGTTCGTCGATCAGCTGGCCGTTCTCGTCGATCGCGGCGTTTGCCTGCGCGATCATGTAGCGGCCTTCTTCGATCGCCGACAGGTAGTCGATCTGGTCGGTCACCTTGCTGTCCACAACCTTGCGGTACGGCGTCTCGAGGAAGCCGTACTCGTTCAGGTGCGCGTACAGTGCGAGCGAGTTGATCAGGCCGATGTTCGGACCTTCCGGCGTTTCGATCGGGCACACGCGGCCATAGTGGGTCGGGTGCACGTCGCGAACTTCGAAGCCTGCGCGTTCGCGCGTCAGACCGCCCGGGCCCAGTGCGGAAACACGGCGCTTGTGCGTGATTTCCGACAGCGGGTTGGTCTGGTCCATGAACTGCGACAGCTGCGACGAACCGAAGAACTCGCGGATCGCCGACGAAATCGGCTTCGAGTTGATCAGGTCGTGCGGCATCAGGTTTTCGCTTTCGGCCTGGCCGAGGCGTTCCTTGACCGCGCGCTCGACACGCACGAGACCCGCGCGGAACTGGTTTTCCGCCAGTTCGCCGACGCAACGCACACGACGGTTGCCGAGGTGGTCGATGTCGTCCACTTCGCCCTTGCCGTTGCGCAGCTCGACGAGGATCTTGATCGTCGCGAGGATGTCGTCGTCCTGCAGCGTCATCGGGCCGGTGATTTCATCGCGGCTGACGCGGCGGTTGAACTTCATACGGCCGACCTTCGACAGGTCGTACGCTTCTTCGCTGTAGAACAGACGGTTGAACAGTGCCTCGACCGCTTCCTCGGTCGGCGGCTCGCCCGGACGCATCATGCGGTAGATCGCGATGCGCGCGGCCGTACGATCGGTCGTTTCGTCGACACGCAGCGTCGACGAGATGTACGGGCCCTGGTCCAGGTCGTTCGTGTAGAGCGTCTGGATGTCCTTGATGCCCGCTTCGCGCAGCTTCTCGAGCACGCTTTCCGTGACTTCGTCGTTCGCGCTCGCGATCACTTCGCCGGTGTCGCCGTCGACGACGTTCTTCGCCAGCACGCGGCCGAGCAGATAGTCTTCCGGCACCGAGATGAACTTGGTCTTCGCGGCTTCGAGGTCACGAATGTGCTTCGCGTTGATCCGCTTGTCCTTCTGGACAATGACCTTGCCATCACGATCCGTGATGTCGAAACGCGCGACTTCACCACGCAGGCGCTCGGGCACGAACTCGAGTTGCGCGCCTTCGTCCATCAGCGTGAAGTTGTCGAACACGAAGAAGTTCGCGAGGATCTGTTCCGGCGTCAGGCCGATGGCCTTCAGCAGGATCGTGACCGGCATCTTGCGGCGACGGTCGACGCGGAAGTACAGGATGTCCTTCGGATCGAATTCGAAGTCGAGCCACGAGCCGCGGTACGGAATGATCCGTGCCGAGAACAGCAGCTTGCCCGAGCTGTGCGTCTTGCCCTTGTCGTGTTCGAAGAACACGCCCGGCGAACGGTGCAGCTGCGAGACGATGACACGCTCGGTGCCGTTGATGACGAACGAGCCCGTCGGCGTCATGAGCGGCATTTCGCCCATGTACACTTCCTGCTCTTTCACTTCCTTGACGACCGGCTTGTTCGGCGATTCCTTGTCGAGGATGACAAGGCGGACCTTCGCGCGCAGCGCGGAGCAGTACGTCAGGCCTCGCTGCTGGCATTCCTTGATGTTGAATGCCGGCGAGGACAGCGCATAGCTCACGAACTCGAGGCGCGCGAAACCGTTGTGCGAAACAATGGGAAATACCGATGTGAACGCGGCCTGCAAACCTTCAGGCTTGCGTTGTGTCGCCGGCACATCGGCTTGCAGAAACGTGCTGAATGATTCAAGCTGGGTAGCCAGCAAGAAGGGAACTTGGTGAACGATGGGGCGCTTCGCGAAACTCTTGCGAATGCGCTTCTTCTCGGTGAAGGAATATTGCATACGATCTCCGAATCACGGCGGGTGCTATCGAGGCGGAATACCTGGACGTTTCAAACCCGAGTGTTCACCGACTGAGACCCGATGGCCGTTCGACGGCTTGAACGAGCCGAGAAGCTTGGTGGTTGGCCGCTACCAACCGCTGGCTGACGGCAGCGGATGCCTGTGTTGCCCGCTACCCGACCAAACTTGCCTTCTGCAGTCGCTTCAGAAGACAAAGAGAACCGCCAATCGCGAGTGACCGTTCGCAACGATCAGGCGGTTTTCTTTGGCTTCTGGGGCCGATTATTCGGGCTCCCGAATGAGTGCCAGAATAACGTCCCCACAAAGCACAAAAAGGCTGGCGGTGAAAATACCGCCAGCCCTCGCACAGCGCGTCGAAACTTACTTGACTTCGACCTTCGCGCCTGCTTCTTCCAGCTTCTTCTTGGCTTCTTCAGCAGCAGCCTTGTCGACGCCTTCCTTGACCGGCTTCGGTGCACCGTCAACCAGGTCCTTCGCTTCCTTCAGGCCCAGGCCCGTCAGTTCGCGAACGGCCTTGATGACCGAAACCTTGTTGGCGCCGGCTTCAGCCAGGACGACCGTGAATTCGGTCTTCTCTTCTGCAGCAGCAGCAGCGCCGCCGCCTGCCGGGCCAGCGACTGCCACTGCAGCTGCCGACACGCCAAACTTCTCTTCGAACGCCTTGACCAGTTCGTTCAGTTCCAGAACGGTCATCCCTTCGACTGCTGCCAGGATGTCTTCTTTTGCGATTGCCATTTGAAATACTCCTAAATTGAATTCGGATACAGCCAGCGATCAGTAACGCTGATGCACGTTCGCTTACGCAGCTTCCGCTTGCTTCTTCTCGGCCAGCGCGGCGAGAGCACGCGCGAAGCCCGAAACAGGCGATTGCATAACGAACAGCAGCTTCGAGAGCAGTTCTTCGCGGCTCGGGATGCTTGCCAGCGCTTGCACGCCAGCCTTGTCCATCACCTTGCCATCGAACGAACCAGCCTTGATGATCAACTTGTCATTGCTCTTGCCGAAGTCGTTGACGACCTTAGCAGCAGCAATTGCATCTTCCGAGATGCCGTAGATCAGCGGACCAGTCATCTGCTCTGCCAGCGGAGCAAACGGCGTACCTTCAACAGCGCGACGCGCCAGCGTGTTCTTCAACACGCGCAGGTAAACCTTTTGCTCACGCGCTTGCGCGCGCAGCTTGGTCAGATCGCCAACCGCAATTCCACGATACTCAGCCAGCACAACGGTCTGGGCCTTCGCGACTTGCGCGGAAACCTCAGCGACGACGGCTTGCTTGTCTTCTCTATTAAGCGGCACGGTTAGCCTCCAGAAACGATACGTTCGGCACGAAACCTCGCGTACCTCGTTCAACAACGGCGTCCGACCTCGTTAGGAGTATTTCCACCTCACGCCGCGAATCGCTTCACGGCCTGCGGCTTCACCACTGCAAAACTTTTTCGGGTTCGCCATCTGCGTTGGCTTGAATTAAGGGATCACCTGACTGCTGCGCCCCACCAACGGTCTTTGATAACCGGTTGTTCGCCTTGCTGCGCGAACAACCGCCCAAAGCCCATGTAGGCCGCTTCGCGAACGAAGCGGCCCGAATACTTGCTTACTGTGCTGCCAGCGTAGCCTGGTCGACACGCACGCCGACGCCCATCGTGCTCGACAGTGCGATCTTGCGCAGGTAGACGCCCTTGCTCGTTGCCGGCTTCGCCTTCTGCAGCGCTTCGATCAGCGCCGACAGGTTCGAACGCAGCGCGGTCGGCTCGAACGATGCACGGCCGATGGTCGCGTGGATGATACCGGCCTTGTCGACACGGAATTGCACCTGACCGGCCTTCGCGTTCTTGACGGCGGTTGCGACGTCCGGCGTGACCGTACCGACCTTCGGGTTCGGCATCAGGCCGCGCGGGCCGAGGATCTGGCCGAGCGTACCGACGATACGCATCGTGTCCGGCGAAGCGATCACGATGTCGAAGTCCATCTGGCCAGCCTTGATCTGCTCAGCCAGGTCTTCCATACCGACGATTTCCGCACCTGCCGCACGTGCTTGCTCAGCCTTCTCGCCTTGCGCGAACACAGCAACGCGAACCGACTTGCCCGTACCGGCCGGCAGAACGACCGAACCACGAACGACCTGGTCCGACTTCTTTGCATCGATGCCGAGCTGGACTGCGACGTCGATCGATTCGTCGAACTTCGCGCTCGCGCATTCCTTCACGAGGCTCAGTGCGTCTTCGATCGCGTACAGCTTCTGACGATCAACCTTGGCGGCAAATGCCTGACGGCGCTTGGAGATCTTAGCCATTTACACGCCCTCCACAGTGATGCCCATCGAGCGTGCGCTACCAGCGATGGTGCGAACGGCTGCGTCCAGATCAGCTGCCGTAAGGTCCGGCATCTTGGTCTTTGCGATTTCTTCGGCTTGAGCGCGCGTGATCGAACCGACCTTGTCGGTGTGCGGCTTGCTCGAGCCCTTGTCCACCTTCGCCGCCTTCTTGATCAGGACGGTTGCCGGCGGCGTCTTCATCACGAACGTGAAGCTCTTGTCAGCGAATGCCGTGATGACCACCGGCACCGGCAGACCCGGCTCCATGCCTTGAGTCTGCGCGTTGAACGCCTTGCAGAACTCCATGATGTTCAGGCCGCGCTGGCCCAGTGCCGGACCGACCGGCGGCGACGGGTTGGCTTTACCTGCAGGGATCTGCAGCTTGATAAAGCCGATAATCTTCTTTGCCATTTGTGAACCTCATTGGAACGCCAGAGAAGGCGTTCGGTGAGTAATAACGCGCGTTCGCCGCTGGCTACTGACGCTCCTCAACGGCCATGACGCGGGCCGTAAGCGCGAAGGTGGGCAGCCGAGGCTGCCCACCGAATCGGGATCAAACTTTTTCGACCTGGCCGAATTCGAGTTCGACCGGGGTGGATCGGCCAAAGATGGTGACCGATACACGCACGCGCGATTTTTCGTAGTTGACTTCTTCGACGGTGCCGTTGAAGTCCGTGAACGGGCCTTCCTTGACACGCACCATCTCGCCGACTTCGAACAGGGTCTTCGGGCGCGGCTTTTCGACGCCTTCCTGCATCTGCGACATGATCTTTTCGACTTCCTTCGGGGAAATCGGGGTCGGGCGGTTACGCGCACCGCCGACGAAACCGGTGACCTTCGCAGTGTTCTTCACGAGGTGCCACGTTTCGTCCGTCATTTCCATTTCCACCAGCACGTAGCCGGGGAAGAAACGACGCTCGGTCACAGCCTTGTGGCCGCCTTTGACTTCGACCACTTCTTCGGTCGGGACCAGGATCTGACCGAATTTGTCCTGCATGCCAGCACGTTCGATGCGCTCCTGAAGCGCACGTTGCACGCTCTTCTCCATACCGGAGTAGGCGTGCACGACGTACCAACGTTTTCCGCTCGGGGATGCCGGAGTATCGCTCATATCATTTCCAACCCAGAATCGCCGAGAAAATCACCCATTCGATCGATTTGTCACTCAACCAGAGGAAAATCGCCATCACGAGCACGAAACCGAACACGACGAGTGTGGTTTGCGTTGCTTCCTTGCGGGTGGGCCAAACGACCTTACGGACTTCCTTGTACGAATCCTTGGCAAAGGCGATGAGGCTCTTGCCAGGGGCGGACATCAGCCCGACGGCCACGCCGGCGATGATACCTACCGCCAACGCGGCACCGCGGACATACCACTGCTGATTGGCCAGCCAGAAGAAGCCCACGAATCCGGCCAAGACCAACAATACGCCCAGGGCCAGCATCAGCTTATCGCCGGAGGTATTTACAGTTTCGACGGATGGATTCGCCATAACACCTTAAAACAAATGCCACGTAGGACACGTGGCTATTTTTTGGCAGGGGCAGAGGGAATCGAACCCCCAACCTTCGGTTTTGGAGACCGACGCTCTGCCAGTTGAGCTATACCCCTAAACCATGTTGGGGCCGGCTGTTGCCAGCCCCAAAACTGTCGATCAACGAATAACTGGCTTACTCGATGATCTTGGCGACGACGCCGGCGCCGACCGTACGGCCGCCTTCGCGGATTGCGAAGCGCAGACCTTCTTCCATCGCGATCGGAGCGATCAGCTTCACCGTGATCGACACGTTGTCGCCCGGCATCACCATTTCCTTGTCCTTCGGCAGCTCGATCGAGCCCGTCACGTCCGTCGTACGGAAGTAGAACTGCGGACGGTAGTTGTTGAAGAACGGCGTGTGACGGCCGCCTTCGTCCTTGCTCAGCACGTACACTTCAGCCGTGAAGTGCGTGTGCGGCGTGATCGAACCCGGCTTCGCCAGAACCTGGCCACGCTCCACGTCTTCACGCTTCGTGCCGCGCAGCAGGATACCCACGTTGTCGCCTGCCTGACCTTGGTCCAGCAGCTTGCGGAACATTTCAACGCCCGTGCAGGTCGTCTTCACCGTCGGCTTGATACCGACGATTTCGATTTCTTCGCCGACCTTCACGATGCCGCGCTCGACACGACCCGTCACAACCGTACCACGGCCCGAGATCGAGAACACGTCTTCCACCGGCATCAGGAACGCGCCGTCAACTGCACGCTCCGGCGTCGGGATGTACGTGTCCAGCGCGTCGGCCAGGCTCATGATCGCCACTTCGCCCAGCTCGCCCGTGTCGCCTTCCAGCGCCAGCTTCGCCGAACCCTTCACGATCGGCGTGTCGTCGCCCGGGAAGTCGTACTTCGACAGGAGTTCGCGAACTTCCATCTCGACCAGCTCGAGCAGTTCAGCGTCGTCCACCATGTCGCACTTGTTCAGGAACACGATGATGTACGGAACGCCAACCTGACGGGCCAGCAGGATGTGCTCACGCGTCTGCGGCATCGGGCCGTCAGCTGCCGAGCAAACCAGGATCGCGCCGTCCATCTGCGCTGCGCCCGTGATCATGTTCTTCACATAGTCAGCGTGGCCCGGGCAGTCGACGTGTGCGTAGTGGCGGTTAGCCGTTTCGTACTCGACGTGTGCCGTGTTGATCGTGATGCCGCGCGCCTTTTCTTCCGGTGCCGCGTCGATCTGGTCGTACGCCTTCGCTTCGCCGCCGAACTTCTTCGTCAGAACCGTCGTGATCGCTGCCGTCAGCGTCGTCTTGCCGTGGTCAACGTGACCAATCGTACCAACGTTCACGTGCGGCTTGGTCCGCTCGAATTTACCCTTGGCCATTTTCGACTCCCAAAAGGAATTTCACAGGTTGCGCCGCGCGCAAACAAGACACTGACTTTTTACTGCTGGTGCCCATGGGCAGGATCGAACTGCCGACCTCTCCCTTACCAAGGGAGTGCTCTACCACTGAGCCACATGGGCGCTTCAAGCTTCAACTTAGCGGTCTGGAGCGGGTGAAGGGAATCGAACCCTCGTCGTAAGCTTGGAAGGCTTCTGCTCTACCATTGAGCTACACCCGCACGGGCCACTAACGATTCCTTACCGCTCACTGCGCTGATATCTTGGTGGAGGAGGTTGGATTCGAACCAACGTAGGCGTAAGCCAACAGATTTACAGTCTGCCCCCTTTAGCCACTCGGGCACCCCTCCGTAGAGAACTGACGATTATGGGGGTGCATCGCACTCGTGTCAAGCACATCCGGAAGATTATTTTCACTTTCTTCCCGACTCCTGCTTTACCACCGATCCCCCGCCCCTGCCCGGCTAAGGCAAGCGCGAAATGTTGCCGACCGGCGCCACATCTTCGTCAGACTCCGCCCTTAGCGCCGATCTGCATCTGCGCTAAAAACGAAAGACCGCCATCATACGACCTCTTTCGCACTATGCCAAGCGGGAGATGCAAAAATTCCGCAAATTTCGTGCCGGACGACTTCGTCGGCCCCGGCCGCGGTGTTGTTGGCGGCTTCAGACTCGCGCTGCTCGCGGGAAAGCGAGGCTTCTCGCTACCCATGACGCGCCGGCCTGACGCGAGCTACCGGCCGTACGCAGCGGGCTTTTCCGATCCTCCCGGCGGCTGGACCCGACAATGGAGCCGCCGCTCAGGCACGAAGAAGTGCCGATAGCGTGTCCCCCTGCTGACTTCCGCAGGCGTCGCGATACCATCCCTAGCCTTCCATTATCTTCCCGCACGAACCCTCATGCGCCTGCTTGCTCTTGCGATCACCTTCACGACCTTGACGGCGCTGACCGCACATGCGGCCGAACCGACAGACACCCGGTGTCGCTCGAGCACGATTGCGAAAGTGCGTCAGCAGGCCCTGGAGGACAGCCGCACCGAGGGACGTCCAAGGGCAGCTGCAGCGCTCGCTGCTTATGACAGGTTGAAGCCGGCGCTCGATGCCGGCTGCCTGAGCTCGGCACATAGCAGCTCGCCTGCAGCACGGCCGATGAATCAGGACGCGGTCGCCTACGCGTGGCTGCTCAACGACGCGTCCGCCTACCTCATCGCCGCCGGCGACGGCGCCCCGCCAACCATATCCGACAGCGCGGCCTGCCTGGACGTGTTACAGCCCTTGCTCGGCGACGATATGCGTCCACGCGCAGGCTTGCCTCACAAGCTCGGCGCCGCGATCTCGACGAACGTCCTGCAGTGCAGCGCCCATTGCCTCGCCCCTTCGTGCAAACCGGCCAACGTCAGCATCTGGTCGGCTTATCGCAGCGAATCCGCCGCGTATACGCGGCATCCTGCATGCCCGTACGACGCCCGCCTCGTTCAGTTGAACGCGAATATCTGCGTGGGGTTCGATGCGGGCGCTTTCGCCGCGCCGCATCCCTCCGAAGACGCTGGAAAGCTGGCCTGTGACGCCGCGGCGTCGACGTCCGACATGCGCTGCCCTGCGATGCTCGTGCTGACCCGGGATCAAGGCCGGAACACGACGCGCCGGTTTCCGCCAACCAACGATTCCGCACTGAGCGATTCAAGCACGGCGTGCGCGGTGCGATCGATCCGCATCGACGCAAGCGGCGCGCGCTTTGCTCTGATCGGCGAAGGAAGGGATTGCTTCGGCGGCACGGCCTATTCGCTCATCGAGGAAATCTATGCGCTACGAGCCGGCCAACCCATGCTCGTCAAAAAGAACAGCGCGGATTTCTGAAAGCGCCCGCCCGGCGACGCGCACACACGTTTCAACTTGCACCGAGGTCGCATCCTTTGCCTTTGCGGCGAACCTGGCCTGGCGCCCTACGCCTCGGATGAATCGGTTGGGAGTGATATCTCGTAGATTACGAGACGAACGGCGTTTAATAGCGCCACTTCGCTCTATCCGACGCAATTCTGACGCGCGGTTTCATTGCGCCGCGATCATTCAGCGCCTTCGACGACAGACGTCGAAGCTCAGACAAACCAAACGCAGCATGCGCGTCACGCGGGCAGCGAACCTCGTTGCGAGATACGCAAAGCGCGCCTAGCTACCAGAGGATGGAAGCGGCAATTTTCGCAGAAGAAGCGCTCAGTACGCGCGCAGATGGGAAGAGATAGCTAATTGCCGGCGGCAGGACGCACAACGCCGGGCCGCGCATGGCATTGCGTAAATCCGTGGCGGGAAGTTGCAGCGGATAGGCGGTCGAGCGCTCGACCAGACCGGTTGCCGACCGAGAGCGGCACCACTTCGAACAGTCGGCGGGAGGATGTCAGCCTCGACAACACCAATTGCTGGTGCTCGGCCAACCCAGGTCGTCGGAGTAAATTTGCGCCGATTGCGTGGAAGCGACCTCGGTCCGAATCGAGGTCCATCGGCGCCGTAGCGCGGCCGCATTTCGCGTGGCCGGCACGCACATTTCCGTCGCTCAAATGCAAAAACCCCCGCCTTTTCGGGCGGGGGTTTCTGGCTTAGGGAGCCTGACGATTACCTACTTTCACACGGGAATCCGCACTATCATCGGCGTAGAGTCGTTTCACGGTCCTGTTCGGGATGGGAAGGGGTGGGACCGACTCGCTATGGTCATCAGGCAAAGAGGGTTGTTGTGCTGGCTTCGCAGCACAACCAATCTTGGAAGAAGCAGTAATTTTGAGTTGTGTGTATCACACACGAGAATCCAACCAGTCTCTCGGATGGCTGCACGTGCATCGCACGGCGCTCATCTACAAGGCAGACTTGTTATAGGATCAAGCCTTACGGGCAATTAGTATCAGTTAGCTGAACGCATTACTGCGCTTACACACCTGACCTATCAACGTCCTGGTCTCGAACGACCCTTCAAGGGGATCTAGTCCCCAGGGATATCTCATCTTAAGGCGAGTTTCCCGCTTAGATGCTTTCAGCGGTTATCTCTTCCGAACATAGCTACCCGGCGATGCCACTGGCGTGACAACCGGTACACCAGAGGTTCGTCCACTCCGGTCCTCTCGTACTAGGAGCAGCCCCCTTCAAATATCCAACGCCCACGGCAGATAGGGACCAAACTGTCTCACGACGTTTTAAACCCAGCTCACGTACCTCTTTAAATGGCGAACAGCCATACCCTTGGGACCGGCTACAGCCCCAGGATGAGATGAGCCGACATCGAGGTGCCAAACACCGCCGTCGATATGAACTCTTGGGCGGTATCAGCCTGTTATCCCCAGAGTACCTTTTATCCGTTGAGCGATGGCCCTTCCATACAGAACCACCGGATCACTATGACCTGCTTTCGCACCTGCTCGACTTGTCGGTCTCGCAGTTAAGCACGCTTATGCCATTGCACTATCAGCACGATTTCCGACCGTACCTAGCGTACCTTCGTACTCCTCCGTTACGCTTTGGGAGGAGACCGCCCCAGTCAAACTGCCTACCATGCACTGTCCCCGACCCGGATCACGGGCCAAGGTTAGAACCTCAAACAAACCAGGGTGGTATTTCAAGGACGGCTCCACCGAAACTAGCGTTCCGGTTTCATAGCCTCCCACCTATCCTACACAGATCGGTTCAAAGTCCAATGCAAAGCTACAGTAAAGGTTCATGGGGTCTTTCCGTCTAGCCGCGGGTAGATTGCATCATCACAAACACTTCAACTTCGCTGAGTCTCGGGAGGAGACAGTGTGGCCATCGTTACGCCATTCGTGCAGGTCGGAACTTACCCGACAAGGAATTTCGCTACCTTAGGACCGTTATAGTTACGGCCGCCGTTTACCGGGACTTCAATCAAGAGCTTGCACCCCATCATTTAATCTTCCGGCACCGGGCAGGCGTCACACCCTATACGTCCACTTTCGTGTTTGCAGAGTGCTGTGTTTTTATTAAACAGTCGCAGCCACCAGTTTATTGCAACCCCTTCACCCTTTGCCCGCAGGGGCATCAAGCTACAAGGGCGTACCTTATCCCGAAGTTACGGTACCAATTTGCCGAGTTCCTTCTCCCGAGTTCTCTCAAGCGCCTTAGAATACTCATCTCGCCCACCTGTGTCGGTTTGCGGTACGGTCATCATTAGACTGAAGCTTAGAGGCTTTTCTTGGAACCACTTCCAATTGCTTCGCTTCCTAAGAAGCTCGCGCCACACCCTTGAATTCCGCGCCCGGATTTGCCTAAGCGCCTTCTCCAATGCAGCGACCGGGACTTCCAACACCCGGACAACCTTCCGCGATCCGTCCCCCCATCGCATCTAACAATGGTGCAGGAATATTGACCTGCTTCCCATCAGCTACGCATTTCTGCCTCGCCTTAGGGGCCGACTCACCCTACGCCGATGAACGTTGCGTAGGAAACCTTGGGCTTACGGCGAGGGGGCCTTTCACCCCCTTTATCGCTACTCATGTCAGCATTCGCACTTCCGATACCTCCAGCACGCTTTTCAACGCACCTTCGCAGGCTTACGGAACGCTCTCCTACCATGCGTGCAAAGCACGCATCCGCAGCTTCGGTATATAGCTTAGCCCCGTTACATCTTCCGCGCAGGACGACTCGATCAGTGAGCTATTACGCTTTCTTTAAAGGGTGGCTGCTTCTAAGCCAACCTCCTGACTGTTTTAGCCTTCCCACTTCGTTTCCCACTTAGCTATATTTGGGGACCTTAGCTGGCGGTCTGGGTTGTTTCCCTCTTGACACCGGACGTTAGCACCCGATGTCTGTCTCCCGTGATTGCACTCTTCGGTATTCGGAGTTTGCTATGGCGGGGTAATCTGCAATAGACCCCCCAACCATGACAGTGCTCTACCCCCGAAGGTGAGACACGAGGCACTACCTAAATAGTTTTCGGAGAGAACCAGCTATTTCCAAGTTTGTTTAGCCTTTCACCCCTATCCACAGCTCATCCCCTAACTTTTCAACGTTAGTGGGTTCGGACCTCCAGTACGTGTTACCGCACCTTCATCCTGGCCATGGATAGATCACTTGGTTTCGGGTCTACGCCCAGCAACTGAACGCCCTATTCGGACTCGCTTTCGCTACGCCTGCCCTATACGGTTAAGCTTGCTACTGAACGTAAGTCGCTGACCCATTATACAAAAGGTACGCCGTCACCCCTTACGAGGCTCCGACTGTTTGTATGCATGCGGTTTCAGGATCTATTTCACTCCCCTCCCGGGGTTCTTTTCGCCTTTCCCTCACGGTACTGGTTCACTATCGGTCGATCACGAGTATTTAGCCTTGGAGGATGGTCCCCCCATCTTCAGACAGGATTTCACGTGTCCCGCCCTACTTGTCGCACACCTAGTTCTTTCATACTGTTTTCGCCTACGGGGCTATCACCCGCTATGGCCGCACTTTCCAGAGCGTTCGGCTAACAATACAAATAAAGAGTGCAAGGCTCATCCCATTTCGCTCGCCACTACTTTGGGAATCTCGGTTGATTTCTTTTCCTGCGGTTACTTAGATGTTTCAGTTCACCGCGTTCGCTTCGCATGGCCTATGTATTCAGCCATGGATACTCCAAAAGGAGTGGGTTTCCCCATTCGGACATCTACGGATCAAAGCTCGTTTGCCAGCTCCCCGTAGCTTTTCGCAGGCTACCGCGTCCTTCATCGCCTGTGATCGCCAAGGCATCCACCACATGCACTTGTTCGCTTGACCCTATAACGAGTCTGTCTCGTCGACAGTCGCTACAGGTTGAGTTCTCGCGTTGTGCCGTATTCCAATTGAGTCAAACATAGAGTTCGAATCATCTTGAGATACATCGATACAATCACAACCCGGATAGTTTTCACGTCCATCTCAAGACGCTTCCGCTATCCAAATTACTTACTTCTTCCAGATTGTTAAAGAACGACAGCCGATATCTATTGATATCCTCTGACTGGCTCAATCGCCAATGCAAAGCGCTCGCTGAATTTTCAGCAAACTCTTAGCATTGAGGATTGGTGGAGGCAGACGGGATCGAACCGACGACCCCCTGCTTGCAAAGCAGGTGCTCTCCCAGCTGAGCTATGCCCCCATGTACAGATGACCTCAGGTACCTACAGTCAGACAAGACATTGGTGGGTCTGGTTGGATTCGAACCAACGACCCCCGCCTTATCAAGACGGTGCTCTAACCGACTGAGCTACAGACCCCTGAGTCTGTCTTTAAATTTACAGCCGATAAGCGTGAGCGCTCAACTTTGCGAGATAGCTCTGGAAAGGAGGTGATCCAGCCGCACCTTCCGATACGGCTACCTTGTTACGACTTCACCCCAGTCATGAATCCTACCGTGGTGACCGTCCTCCTTGCGGTTAGACTAGCCACTTCTGGTAAAACCCACTCCCATGGTGTGACGGGCGGTGTGTACAAGACCCGGGAACGTATTCACCGCGGCATGCTGATCCGCGATTACTAGCGATTCCAGCTTCATGCACTCGAGTTGCAGAGTGCAATCCGGACTACGATCGGTTTTCTGGGATTAGCTCCCCCTCGCGGGTTGGCAACCCTCTGTTCCGACCATTGTATGACGTGTGAAGCCCTACCCATAAGGGCCATGAGGACTTGACGTCATCCCCACCTTCCTCCGGTTTGTCACCGGCAGTCTCCTTAGAGTGCTCTTGCGTAGCAACTAAGGACAAGGGTTGCGCTCGTTGCGGGACTTAACCCAACATCTCACGACACGAGCTGACGACAGCCATGCAGCACCTGTGCGCCGGTTCTCTTTCGAGCACTCCCACCTCTCAGCAGGATTCCGACCATGTCAAGGGTAGGTAAGGTTTTTCGCGTTGCATCGAATTAATCCACATCATCCACCGCTTGTGCGGGTCCCCGTCAATTCCTTTGAGTTTTAATCTTGCGACCGTACTCCCCAGGCGGTCAACTTCACGCGTTAGCTACGTTACTAAGGAAATGAATCCCCAACAACTAGTTGACATCGTTTAGGGCGTGGACTACCAGGGTATCTAATCCTGTTTGCTCCCCACGCTTTCGTGCATGAGCGTCAGTATTGGCCCAGGGGGCTGCCTTCGCCATCGGTATTCCTCCACATCTCTACGCATTTCACTGCTACACGTGGAATTCTACCCCCCTCTGCCATACTCTAGCCTGCCAGTCACCAATGCAGTTCCCAGGTTGAGCCCGGGGATTTCACATCGGTCTTAGCAAACCGCCTGCGCACGCTTTACGCCCAGTAATTCCGATTAACGCTCGCACCCTACGTATTACCGCGGCTGCTGGCACGTAGTTAGCCGGTGCTTATTCTTCCGGTACCGTCATCCCCCGACCGTATTAGGGCCAAGGATTTCTTTCCGGACAAAAGTGCTTTACAACCCGAAGGCCTTCTTCACACACGCGGCATTGCTGGATCAGGCTTTCGCCCATTGTCCAAAATTCCCCACTGCTGCCTCCCGTAGGAGTCTGGGCCGTGTCTCAGTCCCAGTGTGGCTGGTCGTCCTCTCAGACCAGCTACTGATCGTCGCCTTGGTAGGCCTTTACCCCACCAACTAGCTAATCAGCCATCGGCCAACCCTATAGCGCGAGGCCCGAAGGTCCCCCGCTTTCATCCATAGATCGTATGCGGTATTAATCCGGCTTTCGCCGGGCTATCCCCCACTACAGGACATGTTCCGATGTATTACTCACCCGTTCGCCACTCGCCACCAGGTGCAAGCACCCGTGCTGCCGTTCGACTTGCATGTGTAAGGCATGCCGCCAGCGTTCAATCTGAGCCAGGATCAAACTCTTCAGTTTAAACCTGTTACTGTTTTCGGTTCAGTTAAGAACCGGTCGCTCACTCAAAGCTGACAGGAATATGAATCACTTCATAAACCTGACTTACTTTAGTGTGAGACTCTTGATACTTTCGCTATCTGATCCGAGGATCAGCTCGCTTCCATCAAGCGCCCACACTTATCGGCTGTTAATTTTTAAAGAGCATTTCTGCGAGGAACTTCGTGTTTCTCAGCAGCGCTGCGTTTTCAGCAGCAGAGAAGCGAGATTATGAACCGTGTTTCGCAGCTCGTCAACAACTTTTTTACTACATCGTTGCGACTGCGGGGCTCAACTTCCTGTACCGCCGAGGCTGCTACCAACCGGACCTCAACAGCACCGCTTCCCTTCCCTCCCGCGCCGCGTTTCCGTTAGCGCGAAAGAGGCGTGATTCTAAGCATCTGCCCCGATCTACGCAAGCCCCTTTGTGAAGAAATTTGAAAAAGCCCCCGTGCGCTGCCGCGCACGGGGGCTTGGGGCTCGGCGGGCCGCGTGACGCCACTGACCTCCTCGCCGCCGGCAACACTTCCCTCTATATATAGAGGCGTGTCACTTGCCGCCCACGGCAGCCTGCAGTTGCTCGACCGGCACCGCGTCGGCCATCGCCGCGTAGCCGGCGTCGCTCGGGTGAATGCCGTCGCCGCTATCGTATCGGCGCTGCAGCACGCTCGGGCGAGCCGGATCGCGCAGCATCGCATCGAAGTCGACCACACCATCGAACCCGCCACCGCTCCGGATCCACCGGTTCACCTCGAGCCGGATCGCCTCGCGGCCGGCCGGCAACGCAGCCGGCGTGAGCGTCGCACCGAAGACCTTCACGCCCTGGCGGTGCGCCGCCTCGATCAACCGGCGATAGCCGTCGATCAGCGACGCAGCCGTGACTTGCGTATGCGGGTGGTCGCAATCGAGCCCCGCGCGCGGCGGCATCGTCGCGAAGTTGATGTCGTTGATCCCGATCAGCACGACCGCCGCCTTCACGCCCGCACGCGACAGCGCATCGCGCTCGAACCGCGACGCCAGCGACGTGCCGTAGCACGCGGAATCGCTGAGCAGCCGGTTCCCGCTGATACCCAGATTCACGACGCCGATCGAACCGGCGCCCGACGTCGCCAGCCGGCGCGCGAGCGCGTCAGGCCAGCGGCGGTTCCGGTTCACGCTGGAGCGCAGGCCGTCGGTGATCGAATCGCCGATCGCGGCGACACTGGCGCGCGCGGGGCCCGCCTCGACCGCCAGCTCGGTCACCCAGGCATATTGGGTAAAACGGGTACGGAACGCAGCCGGCCCCGGATCGCTCACGTGATCGCCCGGCGCCGACACGTAGTTGAACTGGTTCGACACGCGGTGCCAGACCGTCATCCGCTGGTTCGGCCCCATCTGGAGGCTGATCGCATACGGCTGCGCGGACGTCACGTCGATGGCCACCGGATCGCTTTCGAGCTCCTGCCCTGCCGCGAGCGTCACCGACGACTTGCCGCCGAACCGGACCGGCACGGCCGCGCCGCCGGCGAGCGCCGCACCCTCACCGGCGCGCGCGAGGCTCGCCGCCTCGACGACCAGCGGCGCGCGGCCGTATGCATTGCTGACGCGAATCCGCGCGGCGCGGCCCGACACCGTCGGATAGACGATCTGGCGCACCGTCCGCCCGGCCACGTCAGGTGCGCGGTAAAGCGGCGGCGGCGCAGCAAGGTCGGGAATCGGCTGCAGCGCCGTTGCCCACGCGGCAACCCATCCGGCCGGCGCGGCCGACGCAGCAAGCGGCGACACGAAAACGACCGCACCCAGCACGGCCGCGGCGAAACTGCTTCGGAATGACATCGGCAAAATCCTCATCGGAAAGCGGGCATTGTGCCGCAGAAGACGCGAGACTCACGTGCGGGACCACGCTGGCCCCGCTCGATCGCGCCCCGACATCTCTCGTTTACCCGAGCCTCACTGCAAATCCGCAAGAAATTTATTAACCGACCGGTCGGTTGGTTTATACTTCGCACACATTCAACCGGACGAGAACCTCGCCATGTACACGCAATCCCTCGACATCCCCGGCAACGTCGCGCCGCTCGACGCCGCAGCCGAGTCGCCCGAGCAGGCGCGGTTCGACGCGGTGATGGCGGCCGACGGCAAGATCGAACCGCAGGACTGGATGCCCGACGCGTACCGCAAGACGCTGGTGCGCCAGATCTCGCAGCACGCCCATTCGGAAATCGTCGGCATGCTGCCGGAAGGCAACTGGATCTCGCGCGCGCCGAGCCTGAAGCGCAAGGCGATCCTGCTCGCGAAGGTCCAGGACGAAGCCGGCCACGGCCTCTATCTGTACAGCGCAGCCGAAACGCTCGGCGTGTCGCGCGATTCGCTGATCGACGCGCTGCATGCCGGCAAGGCGAAATACTCGAGCATCTTCAACTACCCGACGCCGACCTGGGCCGACGTCGGCGTGATCGGCTGGCTCGTCGACGGCGCCGCGATCATGAACCAGATTCCGCTGTGCCGCTGCACGTACGGCCCGTACGCACGCGCGATGATCCGCGTGTGCAAGGAAGAGTCGTTCCACCAGCGCCAGGGTTTCGACGCGCTGCTGTCGATGATGAAAGGCAGCGATGCGCAGCGCGCGATGGTCCAGCAGGCCGTGGACCGCTGGTGGTGGCCGGTGCTGATGATGTTCGGCCCGAGCGACGCCGATTCGGTCCACAGCAGCCAGTCCGCGAAATGGGGCATCAAGCGGATCTCGAACGACGACCTGCGCCAGAAATTCGTCGACGCGACGGTCGACCAGGCGAAGGTGCTCGGCGTGACGCTGCCCGACCCCGACCTGAAATGGAACGAAGCGCGCGGCCATCACGACTACGGCACGATCGACTGGGACGAATTCTGGCGCGTGGTCAACGGCGACGGCCCGTGCAACAAGGAACGCCTCGCGACCCGCGTGAAAGCGCACGACGACGGCGCATGGGTGCGCGAAGCCGCGCTCGCGCACGAAGCGAAGCGCCAGGCCCGCGCCGAACAGCACGCCGCCTGAGCGGCAAGACTCGAATTCAGGAATCAGGAGAAAGTGATGAACAAGGAATGGCCGATCTGGGAAGTGTTCGTGCGCAGCAAGCAGGGCCTCGACCACAAGCATTGCGGCAGCCTGCACGCCGCCGACGCGACGATGGCGCTGCGCATGGCGCGCGACGTCTACACGCGCCGCCAGGAAGGCGTGAGCATCTGGGTGGTGCCGTCGTCGGCGATCACCGCGTCGGACCCGAACGAGAAGGCCGAACTGTTCGAACCGGCGGGCGACAAGATCTACCGTCACCCGACGTTCTACACGCTGCCCGACGAAGTCAACCACATGTAATGCCCGCGCCATGACGATCACGCCCGAACACCTCTCCTACGTGCTGCGCCTCGCGGACAACGCGCTGATCCTCGGTCAGCGCAACGCCGAATGGTGCGGCCACGGCCCGATCCTCGAGGAAGACATCGCGCTCACCAACATGAGCCTCGACCTCATCGGCCAGGCGCGCATGCTGTACACGCACGCGGCCGACCTCGAGCGCCAGCTCAATGGCGCGACGAAGACCGAGGACGACTACGCGTACTTCCGTACCGAGCGCGAATTCGCGAACTTCACGCTTGCCGAGCTGCCGCACTACGGCCCGGTCGCCGGCACCGCGCACGCCGACAAGGACTACGCGGTCACGATCGTGCGCAACTTCCTGTACGCAGCGCTGATGCTGCACGTGTGGAGCGCGCTGGAAACGTCGACCGACACGCAGCTCGCCGCGATCGCCGCGAAGTCGGTGAAGGAAACCCGCTATCACGTGCAGCACGCTCGCGAATGGCTCGTGCGCCTCGGCGATGGCACCGACGCATCGCACCGCCGTGCGCAGGACGCGCTCGACTACCTGATGCCGTACACGCGCGAATTCTTCGCGGCCGATGCGATCGACGACGCGATCGCCGCGCCGGGCATCGGCCCGGCGCCGGCCGCGCTCGAAGCCGCGTGGCGCGCGGACGTGGACGATGCGCTCGCCGAGGCGACGCTCACGCCGCCGGCGCCCGTGAAGCACGTGACGACCGGCAAGCAGGGCGAGCACTCGGAGCACATGGGCTACCTGCTTGCGGAAATGCAGAGCCTCGCGCGCCAGCATCCCGGCGCGACCTGGTAACCGGCCCACGCCACGGAGCCCGACGATGTCCGTCCAGACCGCTGCCCCTGCCCACGCCGAATCCGCGGTGCGCCACGACGATCCGCTGCTCGCCCGCGCGTGGGACGTGCTGGAAGCCGTGCCCGATCCGGAGATCCCGGTCGTGTCGATCCGCGAGCTCGGCATCCTGCGCGATGTCCGCCGCGCGGACGACGGCCAGCTCGAAGTCGTCATCACGCCGACCTACTCCGGCTGCCCGGCCATGTCGCAGATCGCGGAGGACATCGCCGCCGCGCTGCAGGCCGCCGACCTGCCGCCGCACCGGATCGAAACGGTGCTCGCACCCGCGTGGACGACCGACTGGATCACGCAGGAAGCGCGCGACAAGTTGCGTGCGTACGGTATCGCGCCGCCGGTCGGCCAGTGCGGCAGCGCCGCGCCGCGGGAAAACGTCGTGCGTTTCGTGCCGCGGCCGGTCGCGGCGCCCACCTGCCCACGCTGCGGCTCCGCCCGCACCGAGCGTCTCGCGCAATTCGCGTCCACGGCCTGCAAGGCGCTGTATCGCTGCGTCGACTGCCGCGAACCCTTCGACTACTTCAAACCTTATTGATCATGGCGACCCCGCAATTTCACCCGCTGCGTATCCGCGACGTGCGACCCGAGACCGCCGACGCCGTTACCGTCTCCTTCGACGTGCCGCCCGAGCTGCGCGACGCGTACCGCTTCACGCAAGGCCAGTTCGTCACGCTGAAGACCCATATCGACGGCGAGGAAACGCGCCGCTCGTATTCGATCTGCGTCGGCACGACGGACTACGACCGTGACGGCGAACTGCGCATCGGCATCAAGCGCGTGCGCGGCGGCCGCTTCTCGAACTTCGCGTTCGACTCGCTGAAGCCCGGCCACACGATCGACGTGATGACGCCGGACGGCCGCTTCTTCACACACCTGAACGCCGATCACGGCAAGCAGTACGTCGCGTTTTCGGGCGGCTCGGGGATCACGCCGGTGCTCGCGATCGTGAAGACGACGCTCGAGCTCGAGCCGCGCAGCACGTTCACGCTGATCTACGGGAACCGCAGCGTCGACGCGATCATGTTCGCGGAGGAGCTCGAGGACCTGAAGAACCGCTACATGAACCGCTTCGTCCTGTATCACGTGCTGTCGGACGACCTGCAGGACGTCGAGTTGTTCAACGGCGTGCTCGACCAGGCGAAATGCGCGGAATTCCTCGACACGCTGACGCCTGCCGACGCGATCGACGAAGCGTTCATCTGCGGCCCGGCGCCGATGATGGACGCGGCCGAAGCCGCACTGAAGGCAGCCGGCGTGCCGCCGGCGAAGGTGCATGTCGAGCGTTTCGGCACGCCGCTGCCGCAAGCCGGCACGCCGGTCGTCGAAATCACCGACCAGACACCGGCCGCGGATCTCGAAATCGTGCTCGACGGCAAGAAGCGCAAGCTGCGCCTGCCGTATGAAGGCGTGAGCCTGCTCGATGTCGGCCTGCGCGCGGGCCTCGCGCTGCCGTACGCGTGCAAGGGCGGCGTGTGCTGCACGTGCCGCGCGAAGGTGATCGAAGGCGAAGTGCGGATGGAGAAGAACTACACGCTCGAGGAGCACGAAGTGAAGGACGGTTTCGTGCTCACGTGCCAGTGCCACCCGATCAGCGACAAGGTCGTCGTGAGCTACGACGAGCGTTGAGCGGCATCGCGTCGCGGCGCCGGACGGTTTCTCGCCGTCACACATCTCGCTTACACTAGGGGCCGCCGGCCGGCTGGACGTCGCAACGTCCGCCCGGCCGGCGGTTTTCTTTTGTTGACGACAGGCCGATGAGTACCATTCATGTGATTCAGGGCGGCACCGCCGCCGCGTCGCTGCGCGAAGCCCTTGCGCAAGCCGGACGCGACGAGCACGTCGTCGGATTGCTCGACGATCTCGGCGTCGGGCCGCTCAAGGGCGCCGACGAGACGCCCGATACGCGCGCCGCCTTCTGGCAGCACGTGCTCGGCGACCAGATCCCCGACTGGAACGCGGAAATCGAAGGCGAGTTCGCGCGTCTCGACCAGCTCGCGATGGATACGGGCCAGGTGGTCGTGTGGCACGCGCCGAGCGTCGGCGACAAGCTGCTGCTGCGCCGCGTCGCCTATCACCTGCGCAACGTGCCGCAGCGCCTGAACGAGGTGCGGCTGTCGGCCGCCGACCTCGACACCGCGCAGCGCGCGTCGCTGTCGCGCACCGACCAGGCCTGCTCGACCGGGATGTTCTCGCCCGCGGAACTGGCGCGCAAGCGGCCGGTGGCCGCGCCGATCTCGGTACTGCGCATCGGCCGCCTCGCGCTCGAATGGCAGGAGGCGAAACACCTGAACGCCGAATTGCGTTATTGGGTCAGCAACACGATCAAGAGCGGCCACTTCGCCGATCTCGACGCGCTGATCGTCGCGCGCGCGGAAACCGACTGGCTGCCCGCGCGGCGCCTCGTCGGCAGCATCATGGCCGCCGCCGATCGCGGCGGGCTGTTCGTCAGCGATTCGATCGCCTGGTGGCGCTGCCGCGAACTCGCGGCCGCCGGCCGGCTCGAGCTGCAGGACGACACCCCCGACGCCCTTTCCTCCACGCAGGTGCGCGCGGCCCGCGCGGCCACCACGCACCGCTAATCTTCCGCATTCGACCATGGCCCGTACCCGAGCGCCCGATCACGAATCCCAACGCGAACAGATCCTCGATCTGGCCGCCGAGAAATTCGCGCAGACGAGCTACCCGAGCACGTCGATGTCCGATCTCGCGACCGCGAGCGGCACGTCGAAGGCACGCCTCTATCACTACTACGAGAGCAAGGAAGCGATCCTGTTCGACCTGCTCGACCGCTACACGAAACGGCTGATGCTGATCATCGCCGAGGTCGAAGGCGCGAGCCAGCGGCGCGGCCTCAGCGAGCGCGACGCGTTCGCCGAGCTCGTGCGCGCGTTCCTCGCCGAGTACGAGACGTCGCACAGCCGTCATGTCGCGCTGCTCAACGACGTGAAGTATCTCGAGGATGCTCAGCGCGAAATCGTGCTCGACCGCCAGCGCGACATCGTCGCGGCGTTCACGCGGCAGCTCGCCCGCGCGTACCCGGACCGCATCTCGAAGGAAAACCAGACATCGGTGACGATGATGGTGTTCGGGATGATCAACTGGACCTTCACGTGGCTGAAGCCGGGTGGCCGCCTCGGCTACCGCGACTTCGCCGAGCAGGTGATCGACCTGATCGAGCGCGGGCTGTCGACGGCAGCCTGATTGCCGCGAAGCAGCATGCGTTGCGCGACGGGCACACTGCGACCGCCCGCCGCGCATTTCATATGATGAATTTTAAATCTGTTAAAAATCAAATAGATAGCCTGATAATTAAGCAGGTTTAGAATTCACCCTCAACGCGAGATACGGGTTTTCCCCAATCCGAGGGGCCGCAGTCGGGTAAAATGCTGTTGCATTGCACAACCCGCTGTACGGTCACACATTGAGGAACCCACGATGAACACGCAATTCAACGGCACTGCCGATGTCGTCGGCAACGCCGGTAGTGCGCCGGTTCTCGTCAGGGAACTGGCTTCCAAAGACCGTGAGCAGATGCTCACCCACTTTCTCTCGCTCGACGAAGAGGACCGCCTGCTGCGCTTCGGCCAGATGGTGCCTGACCACGTGGTCGAGAACTACGTCCGCACGATCGATTTCGGTCGCGACACCGTGTTCGGCGTGTTCGACCACGACCTCGAACTGATCGGCGTCGGCCACCTGGCCTACCTGCCGGCCGAGGGCGACAAGCGTACGGCCGAATTCGGCGTGTCGGTGCTCGAAAGCGCGCGCGGCCGCGGCGTCGGCTCGAAGCTGTTCGAGCGCGCGGCGATCCGCAGCCGCAACACGCGCGTGACGATGCTGTACATGCATTGCCTGTCGCGCAACGCGACGATGATGCACATCGCGAAGAAATCCGGGATGCGGATCGAGTACGCGTACGGCGAAGCCGATGCGTACCTGTCGCTGCCACCGGCCGACCACTCGACGATCATCGCCGAGATGCTGCAGGAACAGGCCGCGGTGTTCGACTACGCGATGAAGCGCCAGACGCGCCGCACGACGAAGTTCATCGAATCGCTGATGCCTGCCGCGCTGACGGCGTAACATCGGCCAGCCGGGCCGCGCCAGTGGCGCGCCCGGCCCCTGCCTTCCCCTCCACGCTAGCGCACCGAGCGAATCGGCAGCGCCGTCGTCTCCTTGAAGCATTCCAGCGAGAAGCTCGTCTTCACGTCGATCACCGACGGGTGATGCAGCAGGTGCTCCTGCACGAAGCGGGAGAAATGCGCCATGTCCTCGACCTGCACGCGCAGCAGGTAATCCATGTCCCCCGTCATCGCGTGACACGCGACCACTTCCGGCCAGGTCTGCACGGCCGCGCGGAACAGCTCCGCATGGGTCGCGCCCGCGCGCGCCGACGTCTCGTCGACCCGCACCGGCGCGAGGCCGCCGCGCTTCTCGAGCCGCACGCTCACGTACGCGAGCAGGTCGAGCCCGAGTTTCTGCGGGTTCAGCAGCGCGACATAGCCGGTGATCACGCCGATCTCCTCGAGCCGCCGGATCCGCCGCAGGCACGGGCTCGGCGACAGGTTCACGCGCTCGGCGATCTCCTGGTTCGACAGGCGCCCGTTCTCCTGAAGAATCGCGAGAATTCGCCGGTCGATGGCATCCAATTCGGCTTGCGCCATCTTCTGCCCTCCAATGATTATTTCAAGACTGGAAATTGCGCCATCGTAGGGGCTGGCGATTAAATTCGCAAATTTCCGCTCGCGGCCGCCCGCTACACTCTGTCGCATGCATCGACTCGCTGCGCACGCGCGGCCGTCGACATCGAACCAGGTCAGGCAGGCGCACGTCGCCCCGGCCGATCGCCCCGCACAGGAGACACGACATGCAGATCCCCAACTGGGACAACCCCGTCGGCACCGACGGCTTCGAATTCATCGAATACACGGCACCGGACCCGAAAGCGCTCGGACAACTGTTCGAACGGATGGGTTTCACCGCGATCGCACGTCACCGCCACAAGGACGTGACGGTGTACCGCCAGGGCGACATCAACTTCATCATCAACGCCGAACCCGATTCGTTCGCGCAACGCTTCGCGCGCCTGCATGGCCCGTCGATCTGCGCGATCGCGTTCCGCGTGCAGGATGCCGCGAAGGCGTACCGGCGCGCGCTCGACCTCGGCGCGTGGGGCTTCGACAACAAGACGGGCCCGATGGAGCTGAACATCCCGGCAATCAAGGGCATCGGCGATTCGCTGATCTATTTCGTCGACCGCTGGCGCGGCAAGAACGGCGCGCAGCCGGGCGCGATCGGCGACATCAGCATCTATGACGTCGACTTCGAGCCGATCGCCGGCGCGAACCCGAACCCGGTCGGCCACGGCCTGACGTACATCGACCACCTGACGCACAACGTGCATCGCGGCCGCATGCAGGAATGGGCCGAGTTCTACGAACGCCTGTTCAACTTCCGCGAAGTGCGCTACTTCGACATCGAAGGCAAGGTGACGGGCGTGAAGTCGAAGGCGATGACGTCGCCGTGCGGCAAGATCCGCATCCCGATCAACGAGGAAGGCTCGGAAACGGCCGGCCAGATCCAGGAATACCTCGACGCGTATCACGGCGAAGGCATCCAGCACATCGCGCTCGGCGCGAGCGACATCTACCGGGCGGTCGACGGCCTGCGCGGCAAGGAAGTGAAGCTGCTCGACACGATCGACACGTATTACGAGCTGGTCGACCGCCGCGTGCCGAACCACGGCGAATCGCTGGACGAGCTGAAGAAGCGCAAGATCCTGATCGACGGCGCGCAGGACGACCTGCTGCTGCAGATCTTCACCGAGAACCAGATCGGGCCGATCTTCTTCGAGATCATCCAGCGCAAGGGCAACCAGGGCTTCGGCGAAGGCAACTTCAAGGCACTGTTCGAATCGATCGAACTCGACCAGATCCGCCGCGGCGTCGTGCAGGACAAGGCCTGACGCATCCGGCCAGCGGCCGCCGCGGGCAACCGGGCCGGCCGCACGATCCGTGCGGTACAACGAAAAAGGGCGGGAATCCGAGGATTCCCGCCCTTTTTTCATTCCGGCGCGGCCTGCTGGCCGCGCGACCGGATCAACGCGCGTTCACCTTCGACGCGGCGGGCCGCACGGTCGACGGCTGCGCGACGGCGTCCTGGGCCGGCACGATCTGACGCATCTGCGCGCCGGCTGCCGCCAGTGCGCTCGCACCTTGCGCGCGCACCGGGCCGGTCATCGCGAAAAACGCGGCGGACACGATCAGGAAACTCTGGATATGACGTGTGTTCATTGCACCTCCTGTAAAACTGCCGGCGCCTCCCCGATTGCGTCGAAACGAACCAACGCGACCAGGCACCTCCGGCAGGCCGACAAGATTAACGGCAATTGCCCGCAGATGGACGCGGCTTTACATGCTTTTACATGATGTAACGCATCATCACGCCCTGTTTTCTGGTGCGCCGCCGCAATTTGACCCGGATTCCAACCGATGGGCGGCGGGTTTGCCCCAGTGCTACCATCGCTTAAAACCGGCGAATATGCCGGCCACTGCCGACGCGTCCACAAGACGCCCGAAGCAGTCGAGTTTTGGTGATCCCAAACTGGGTGGAGGAGACAGTTAATGAATGCCCCGCTAGACGCAGGCCAACGCGCGTCGCTAGAAGCCGCGCTGAAGTCCGTCACGCTAGATGACAAATACACACTGGAACGCGGTCGCGCGTACATGAGCGGCATCCAGGCCCTCGTGCGCCTGCCGATGCTCCAGCAGGAACGCGACCGCGCCGCCGGTCTCAATACGGCCGGTTTCATCTCCGGCTACCGCGGCTCGCCGCTCGGCGGCCTCGATCTGTCGCTCTGGAAGGCCAAGCAGCACCTGGCCGCCCACCAGATCGTCTTCCAGCCCGGTCTCAACGAAGATCTCGCCGCCACCGCCGTGTGGGGCTCGCAGCAGGTGAACCTGTATCCCGGCGCGAAGCACGACGGCGTGTTCGGCATGTGGTACGGCAAGGGCCCGGGCGTCGACCGCACCGGCGACGTCTTCAAGCACGCGAACTCGGCCGGCTCGTCGCAGCACGGCGGCGTGCTGGTGCTCGCCGGCGACGACCACGCGGCGAAATCGTCGACCCTCGCGCACCAGTCCGAACACATCTTCAAGGCCTGCGGGCTGCCCGTGCTGTTCCCGTCCAACGTGCAGGAATATCTCGATTTCGGCCTGCACGGCTGGGCGATGAGCCGTTATTCGGGCCTGTGGGTCGCGCTCAAGTGCGTGACGGACGTCGTCGAATCGTCGGCGTCGGTCGACATCGACCCGCATCGCACCGAGATCGTGCTGCCGACCGACTTCATCGTGCCGGAGGGCGGGCTGAACATCCGCTGGCCCGACCCGCCGCTCGTGCAGGAAGCGCGGCTGCTCGACTACAAGTGGTACGCGGCGCTCGCCTATGTGCGCGCGAACAAGCTCGACCGGATCGAGATCGATTCGCCGAACGCGCGCTTCGGGATCATGACGGGCGGCAAGGCGTACCTCGACGTGCGCCAGGCGCTGACCGACCTCGGCCTCGACGACGAAACCTGCGCGCGGATCGGCATCCGGCTCTACAAGGTCGGCTGCGTGTGGCCGCTCGAAGCGCAGGGCGCGCAGGCATTTGCGCGCGGCCTCGACGAAATCCTGGTCGTCGAGGAAAAGCGCCAGATCCTCGAATACGCGATCAAGGAAGAGCTGTACAACTGGCCGGACGGCCAGCGGCCGCGCGTGTTCGGCAAGTTCGACGAGAAAGACGGCGCCGGCGGCGAATGGTCGGTGCCGATGGGCAACTGGCTGCTGCCCGCGCACTATGAGCTGTCGCCCGCGATCATCGCGAAGGCGATCGCGACGCGCCTCGAGAAGTTCGAGCTGCCGTCCGACGTGCGCGCGCGCATCGCCGCGCGGCTCGCGGTGATCAACGCGAAGGAAATGGCGCTCGCGAAGCCGCACGTGCAGACCGAGCGCAAGCCGTGGTTCTGCTCGGGCTGCCCGCACAACACGTCGACCAACGTACCGGAAGGCTCGCGCGCGATCGCCGGCATCGGCTGCCACTACATGACCGTGTGGATGGACCGCAGCACGAGCACCTTCAGCCAGATGGGCGGCGAAGGCGTGCCGTGGATCGGCCAGGCGCCGTTCACGGACGAGAAGCACGTGTTCGCGAACCTCGGCGACGGCACCTACTTCCACTCGGGCCTGCTGGCCGTGCGCGCGGCGATTTCGTCGAAGGCGAACATCACCTACAAGATTCTCTACAACGACGCCGTCGCGATGACGGGCGGCCAGCCGGTCGACGGCGTGCTGACGGTGCCGCAGATCACGCACCAGCTCGCGTCCGAAGGCGCGAAGAAGATCGTGATCGTCACCGACGAGCCGGAGAAGTACGACAGCCAGAAAGCGCTGCTCGCGCCGGGCGTGACGATCCATCACCGCGACCAGCTCGACGACGTGCAGCGCGAGCTGCGCGAGATCGAAGGCACGACGATCCTGATCTACGACCAGACCTGCGCAACCGAGAAGCGTCGCCGCCGCAAACGCGGCACGTATCCGGATCCGGCCAAGCGCGTCGTGATCAACGACGCGGTGTGCGAAGGCTGCGGCGACTGCTCGGTGCAATCGAACTGCCTGTCGGTCGAGCCGCTGGAAACCGAATTCGGCACGAAGCGCCAGATCAACCAGTCGAGCTGCAACAAGGACTTCTCGTGCGTGAAGGGCTTCTGCCCGAGCTTCGTCACGGTCGAGGGCGGCCAGCTGAAGAAGCCGAAGGCCGTGTCGGTCGACGGCAACGCGCTGCCGCCGATGCCGGAACCGACGCTGCCGGACATCGACCGCGCGTACGGCGTGCTCGTCACCGGCGTCGGCGGCACGGGCGTCGTCACGATCGGCGCGCTGCTCGGGATGGCCGCGCACCTGGAAAACAAGGGCGTGACCGTGCTCGACGTCACCGGCCTCGCGCAGAAAGGCGGCGCGGTGATGAGCCACGTGCAGATCTCGCACGCGCCGACCGACATCCATGCGACGCGGATCGCGATGGGCGAAGCCGACCTCGTGATCGGCTGCGACGCGCTCGTTACGGCAGGCGACGAGTGCACGTCGCGGATGCGGCACGACACGACGCGCGTGGTCGTCAACAGCGCGCAGACGCCGACCGCCGAGTTCATCAAGAACCCGAACTGGGCGTTCCCGGGTCTGTCCGCGGAGAACGACATCCGCGCGGCAGCGGGCGTTGCCGTCGACTTCATCGACGCGAACCGATTCGCGGTCGCGCTGCTCGGCGACGCGATCTACACGAACCCGTTCGTGCTCGGCTACGCGTGGCAGAAAGGCTGGCTGCCGCTCACGCTCGCGTCGCTCGAACGCGCGATCGAGCTGAATGCGGTGTCGGTCGAGAAGAACCGCGCGGCGTTCGACTGGGGCCGCCGCGCCGCGTACGACCTGGCCAGCGTGAAGCAGGCCGCGGCCGGCGACGCACGCCCCGCGCAAGGCGCGACGGTAATCGCGCTGCACACGAAGAAGGCGGTCGACGCGTTGATCGCGAAGCGCGTGGAATTCCTCACTGCGTACCAGAACGCCGCGTACGCATCGCGCTATGCGGCGTTCGTCGACAAGGTGCGCGCCGCCGAGCGCGCGCTGGCGGACGGCGATACGGTGCAGGAGCAACTGACCGAAGCGGTCGCGCGCAACCTGTTCAAGCTGATGGCGTACAAGGACGAATACGAGGTCGCGCGGCTGCAGTCCGACCCCGCGTTCCTCGCGCGCCTGACCGCGCAGTTCGAAGGCGACTGGAAGCTGAAATTCCACCTCGCACCGCCGCTGTTCGCGAAGACGGACGCCCACGGCCATCTCGTGAAGAAGGCGTACGGCCCGTGGATGATGTCGGCGTTCCGGCTGCTCGCGAAGGCGAAGTTCCTGCGCGGCACCGGGCTCGACCCGTTCGGCCGCACCGACGAGCGTCGCACCGAGCGCGCACTGATCGGCGAGTACGAAGCGCTGATCGGCGAGGTGATGGCCAAGCTGAACGCGGCCAACCGCCCGCTCGCGCTCGAGCTCGCGGCGCTGCCGGACGGCATTCGCGGCTACGGCCACGTGAAGGAGAACAACCTGCGCGCGGTACGCCTGAAGTGGGACACGCTGCTCGCGAAGTGGCGTTCACCGGCGGGCGGCCAGTCGCACCAGCAGGTCGCGTAACGGTACGCGGCGGGCGAGGCGTTCGCGGCCAGGACGCCCCGCCCGCGCCGCCCGTTACGATTCATGCGAAAAAAAACGCCACGGAACGCAGGTTCCGTGGCGTTTTTCATTGCGCCGCGCCTTGAGCGCGGCGCACGCGGGCGTGGACTTACTTCGTGTTCACGTTCGCGGCGGCAACGGCCGTCATGTTGATGATCCGGCGCACGGTCGCAGCCGGCGTCAGGATGTGGACCGGCTTCGCTGCGCCGAGCAGGAACGGGCCGACCGTCACGCCTTCGCCGCCGACCATCTTCAGCAGGTTGTACGCGATGTTCGCCGCTTCGACGTTCGGCATGATCAGCAGGTTCGCTTCGCCCGACAGCGTCGTGCCCGGGAACGCCTGCTTGCGGATCACTTCCGACAGCGCCGCGTCGCCGTGCATTTCACCGTCGACTTCCAGGTTCGGCGCACGTTCGACGATCAGCTTGCGGGCCTCGGCCATCCGGCGCGACGACGCCGACGGCGCGCTGCCGAAGTTCGAGTTCGACAGCAGCGCGGCCTTCGGCGCGATGCCGAAGCGCTCGATCTCGGCCGCAGCCTGGATCGTCATGTCGGCGAGCTGTTCGGCGCTCGGCAGTTCGTTCACGTACGTGTCGCACACGAACAGGTTGCGGCCCGGCAGCATCAGCAGGTTCATCGCGGCGAAGTGCTCGGCGCCCTTCGCGCGGCCCAGCACCTGCTCGATGAACTTCAGGTGGCTGTGGAACGTGTCGATCATCCCGCAGATCATCCCGTCCGCATCGCCCAGGTGCACGAGCATCGCGCCGATCAGCGTGTTGAACTTGCGCATCGCGGCCTTCGCGACTTCCGGCGTCACGCCGTCACGCGCGCCGATCTCCTGATACGCCTGCCAGTAGCGGTGGTAGCGTGCATCGTCTTCCGGATCGACGATTTCGAAATCGGTGCCGGCCTTCAGCTTCGAGCCGATCTTCTGCAGGCGCATGTCGACGACCGACGGACGGCCGACGATGATCGGCTTCGCGATCTTTTCCTGCAGCACGAACTGCGCGGCGCGCAGCACGCGCTCGTCCTCGCCCTCGGCGAACACGATGCGGGCCTGCTTCTGCTTCGCGGTCGCGAACACCGGGCGCATCACCATGCCGGTGCGGTAGACGGTCGCGCCGAGCTGCTCGCGGTACGCGTCCATGTCCTGGATCGGGCGCGTGGCGACGCCCGAATCCATCGCGGCTTGCGCGACGGCCGGCGCGATCTTGATGATCAGGCGCGGATCGAACGGCTTCGGAATCAGGTAGTCCGGCCCGAATTCGAGCGAGTGGCCTTCATACGCCTTCGCGACTTCTTCGCTCTGGTCGGTTTCCTGGGCCAGTTCGGCGATCGCGCGCACGCACGCGAGCTTCATTTCTTCCGTGATCGTCGTCGCGCCGACGTCGAGCGCGCCGCGGAAGATGAACGGGAAGCACAGCACGTTGTTGACCTGGTTCGGGTAGTCCGAACGGCCGGTCGCGACGATCGCGTCCGGGCGCACGGCCTTCGCGTCTTCCGGGCGGATTTCCGGTTCCGGGTTCGCGAGCGCCAGGATCAGCGGCTTGTCGCCCATCGTCTTGACCATGTCCTGCTTCAGCACGCCCGCGCTCGAGCAGCCGAGGAACACGTCCGCGCCGACGATCGCGTCGGCAAGCGTGCGTGCGTCGGTGGTCGCCGCATAGCGCTGCTTCGACGGATCGAGGTTGCCGCGCCCTTCGTAGATCACGCCCTTCGAATCGGCGACGAGGATGTTCGACTTCGTCAGGCCGAGGTTCACCAGCAGGTCCAGACACGCGATGGCCGCGGCGCCGGCGCCCGAGCACACGAGCTTCACTTCGGACAGCTGCTTGCCGACGACCTTCAGGCCGTTCAGGATCGCGGCCGACGCGATGATCGCGGTGCCGTGCTGGTCATCGTGGAAGACGGGGATCTTCATGCGCTCGCGCAGCTTCTGCTCGATGTAGAAGCACTCCGGCGCCTTGATGTCCTCGAGGTTGATGCCGCCGAGCGTCGGCTCGAGCATCGCGATCGCCTCGACCAGCTTGTCGGGGTCGGACTCCGACAGTTCGATGTCGAACACGTCGATGCCCGCGAATTTCTTGAAGAGGCAGCCCTTGCCTTCCATCACCGGCTTCGCGGCAAGCGGGCCGATGTTGCCGAGGCCCAGCACGGCCGTGCCGTTCGTGATGACGCCGACGAGGTTGCCGCGCGACGTGTACTTCTGCGCGTCGAGCGGATCGGCGTGGATCGCTTCGCACGCAGCGGCAACGCCCGGCGAATACGCAAGCGACAGATCGAGCTGGTTCGACAGCGGCTTGGTCGGGGTGACCGAAATCTTGCCGGGTTTCGGGTTCAGGTGATAAGCGAGTGCGGCCTGCTTCAGTTGTTCGTCCATGATTGACCTGCGAGAGACATGCGAAATATTGACGGCTCAGTACACAGCACCTTCGGCCGCGTCTGCTTGGATCGAGGGGATGGTCGACTGCGAGACGGCACGCGACGCGCCGGGTCGGCACGCCATCGAACCTTGGCGGGTGGCAAGAGGAAAGTACAAAGTACTGAACGATTTCTAAGGGTCGCCTAGTGTACACCCCCTAAATGACGTCCGTTGGTGCAGCGCCGCATCCTTGGCATCAGCGTCGGGTTGGTCGCGCCCCGTTTGTTTCGCCAGTGGTGAGCGGCATGGCGAACCTGCGCGAATTCCGCCGAAAACCGGCCTGAATCGGGTAAAATATCGGGCTACGCGCGCAGCGATGCGATTGGCCCTCCGATCGCGCCCCCGCCCTCTGGGCAGGTTCCCCTTGCTGCGCCACCGGGCCCGCGCCCGCTCCTCGCTCAACACCCAAGGAATGCCCATGACAGGCTACGATCGTCAGTCGATCTCGGATACGACCGCCAAAATCCTGCTCGAAGTGCAGGCGGTGCACTTCAACGCCGAAAAACCGTTCATCTTCACGTCCGGCTGGGCAAGCCCCGTCTATATCGACTGCCGCAAGCTGATCTCGTACCCGCGCGTGCGCCGGGCGCTGATGGAAATGGCGGAAACGACGATCACGCGCGACATCGGCTTCGAGCAGATCGACGCGGTGGCGGGTGGCGAGACGGCCGGCATCCCGTTCGCGGCCTGGATCGCGGACCGGATGATGGTGCCGATGCAGTACGTGCGCAAAAAGCCGAAGGGTTTCGGCCGCAACGCGCAGATCGAAGGCCATCTGGAAGAAGGCTCGCGCGTGCTGCTGGTGGAAGACCTGACGACCGACAGCCGCAGCAAGATCAACTTCGTCAACGCGCTGCGCACCGCGGGCGCGACGGTGAATCACTGCTTCGTGCTGTTCCACTACGACATCTTCAAGGAAAGCGTGTCGGTCCTGAAGGACATCGACGTCGACCTGCATGCACTGGCGACGTGGTGGGACGTGCTGCGCGTCGCGAAGGCTTCGGGCTACTTCGAGACGAAGACGCTCGACGAAGTCGAGAAATTCCTGCACGCACCGGCCGAGTGGTCGGCGGCGCACGGCGGCGCGACGTCCCCGAAGGATTGACGCCGCGCCGGCCCGCAGGCCGGCGTCCTGGCTGAAAAAGCCGCCTGCTTCATCGCAGGCGGCTTTTTTTTCGTCCGCCGGGCCTCGGCCCGGCCGCGCGATGACCGAGCGCAATCGCGGGTTGCGGCGTGCATCGCTCATCGAACCCTAATGCTAGACTTGATCCATCGCCGCCATCAGCGGCACGGGCAACGCACAACGCCAACCACGCCGGGAGCATCGGCCCGGCCCACGTGACGGGAGAAGCGCCATATGCGAGTGGATCGCCGGATCACTCTGCCTGCGCCATCGGGTCGCCCGTCTCCGTTCCTCCGCTTCGTTTTCCTCTGCGCCGCCGTCTTCGCGGCGCTGCCCGCGCATGCAGAAGGCCCGTTCACCGTGACGAGCGACGACCTGACGCCCGGCGCTCGCGTACGTGCCGCGAACGTATTCGACCGCGGCGACTGCAAGGGCGCGAACCGCTCGCCGCAGCTCACCTGGCACAACCCGCCGCCCGGCACGCGCGGCTACGCGGTCACGCTCTTCGATCCCGACGCGCCCGGGCACGGCTGGTGGCACTGGGCCGTCGCGGGCATCCCGGCCACCGTGACGAGCCTGCCCGCCGACGCGAGCGCATCCGGCTTCCTGCGGCGCATCGGCGCGAGCGAGGCGCGCAACGACTTCGGAATCGACGGCTATGGCGGCCCGTGCCCGCCACCCGGCAAGCCGCACCGCTACGTGATCACCGTCTACGCGCTGAAAGGCACCGACCTGCGCGTGTCGCAGGGCCGCCCCGCGCCGATGTTCGAACACGAGATCGGCACGCTCGCGATCGGCACCGCGCAACTCGCGGTCACGTACGGGCAATAGCGGGCGCCGGGCGCCGCCGGGCGGCTGGGCCGCCGCGATTGCCGGCCGCAGCGAATTTCAGTGCGTCTCACGCGCACGTTGTCCCGTCATTTCGGCTTGCTAGACTCGTCGTCACCGGTCGCGGCATCCCCCGCCGCGCATCCGTCGCGCCGCCCGCCGGCGACGCGTGACGCGGCGAGCCTGCGGTCCGCCGTTCCCGTCCCTTTCCGGAGAACGCTTCATGTCGAACATCGTCATCGTCTATCACAGCGGCTACGGTCACACACAGAAACTGGCCGAGGCCGTGCATGCCGGCGCGCAGGACGCCGGCGCGAACGTGCGCCTGATCGCCGTCGGCGACCTCGACGACGCAGGCTGGGCCGCGCTCGACGCGGCCGACGCGATCGTCTTCGGCGCGCCGACCTACATGGGCGGCCCGTCGGCGCAGTTCAAGCAATTCGCCGATGCCACGTCGAAAGCGTGGTTCACGCAGAAGTGGAAGGACAAGATCGCCGCGGGCTTCACGAACTCCGCGACGATGAACGGCGACAAGTTCTCGACGATTCAATATTTCGTCACGCTCGCGATGCAGCATGGGATGGTGTGGGTCGGCACGAGCCTGATGCCGGCCAACTCGAAGGCGGCCACGCGCAACGACATCAACTACCTCGGCGGCTCCACGGGCCTGCTCGCGCAATCGCCGGCCGATGCGACGCCCGACGAAGGCCCGCTGCCGGGCGACCTCGAGACCGGCAAGGCGTTCGGCCGGCGCGTGGCCGAAGCAGCCGCACGCTGGGACGCCGGCGCCCGCTGAGCCCGCCCCTGCGCCCGCGCGCTCGCACCGGCGGGCGTCAAAGGGACACAAGACGGCCCGCCGGCCGTCCTTTTTTTCGCCGCGCGCGGTGCAGGCCCGCCGGATGACGTCTTAAAATGGCGGTTTCCGGGCGCGGGCCCGCGTTTCATTCAGTGAGAGCGAAATGAGCACCAAAGTTTTTGTCGACGGCCAGGAAGGCACGACCGGCCTCAAGATCTTCGAATACCTGTCGGCACGCAGCGACATCGAGATCCTGCGCATCGATGAAGCGAAGCGCAAGGACGTCGAAGAGCGCCGCCGCCTGATCAACGCGTCGGACGTCACGTTCCTGTGCCTGCCGGATGTCGCGTCGCGCGAATCCGCCTCGCTCGTCGAGAACCCGAACACGATCCTGATCGACGCGAGCACCGCGTTCCGCACGAGCGCCGACTGGGCCTACGGCCTGCCGGAGCTGACCCGCGCACAACGCGAGAAGATTCGTACGTCGAAGCGCATCGCGGTGCCGGGCTGCCACGCATCGGCGTTCGTGCTCGCGATGCGTCCGCTCGTCGATGCCGGCATCGTCGCGCCGACGTTCGCCGCGCACAGCTACTCGATCACCGGCTACAGCGGCGGCGGCAAGTCAATGATCGCCGACTACGAGAATGCGGCGCCGGGCGGCAAGCTCGCGAGCCCGCGTCCGTATGCGCTCGGCCTCACGCACAAGCACCTGCCGGAAATGGCCGCACACACGGGCCTCGCGAACGCACCGATCTTCACGCCGATCGTCGGCCCGTTCCTGAAGGGGCTCGCGGTGACGACCTACTTCACGCCCGAGCAGCTCGCGAAGCGCGCAACGCCGCAGGACGTGCAGCGCGTGTTCGCCGAGTACTACGCGGACGAAGCCTTCGTGCGCGTCGCCCCGTTCGACGCGGACGCGAACCTCGACGGCGGCTTTTTCGACGTGCAGGCGAACAACGATACGAACCGTGTCGACCTGTTCGTGTTCGGCAACGCCGAGCGCTTCGTCACGGTCGCGCGCCTCGACAACCTCGGCAAGGGTGCATCGGGCGCCGCGATCCAGTGCATGAACCTGAGCATCGGCGCGGCCGAGGACGCAGGTCTCAAACGCTGATTCAGCATCGCATGCAATGCAAAGCCGGCCACTGGCCGGCTTTTTATTTACCCGTATCAGGCAATATATAAAAAAGGCCGCATCGCGCATTTACAATTATTTACAAGCTTTCCATTGCGCGATTACCAGTGAATTAATCCCACCCCTCCTTTATCCAGTGAATCCCGAATAGGGATAAACCGGATACCGTCGCTTTAAACGCTGCCGTTATACGCAGGAAGGCGCTCCGAGAGCGTGCCGGGCGTCGCACATCCCCCACTCCGGCAGCTTCCGGCCGCCTGCCGTACGTTTAAATTCTTACCGAATGCCTTATCCGGCAAGGATTCAAAACACGATTCCCGTTTCAATCGCCTTTTTTAGACGGGTTCATCAATTGACAGCAAAAATCAAGGCGGCGACATTAGCTCGCACAATTAAACGATTGGAGACAGCGGCATGTCGCACGCCTTATCGAAGGGGGTGGCAACGGCCTTTGCCATTGCCCCTTTCCTGGTTGCATGTGGTGGAGGGGACGGCGGCGCACCCGCGCCGATCAATGCGCCCCAATGTTCCGGATCGAGTTGCGGCACGCAAGGGCCGCCGCCGTCGCAGCCCGTCAACGGCGCGCTGTGCCCGGCCGATGCCGACATCGTGAAGAGCACGTATCTCGGCGGCGCAGGTAGCGGCGAGATCGTCAGCGTCAACATCGACGCGGTCGCGATGACGTACACGCTCAAGTGGCTCGAATCGCCGATTCCGCTCGCGACCGGCACGGTCACGCCGAGCCGCGTCGGCACGACGATCGCCGGCAAGGTCATGCATCCGCCGACCGGCACGCTGCCGACCGCCGAACAGACGCGCTGCGCGTTCGTGCTCACGCCGGGCACGGGTACCGCGCCGAACGGCTCGACGTATTCGACCGCCGCCGACTTCAACCCGGCGAACCCGCCGATGCTGCTGGTCGGCATGGGCGTCGCGGGCGGCGGCATTCCCGGCGCGACGGTTCAGTTCGATGGACTGACGATCGCCCTCGGCCCGGTCACGCTGTACAAGAACGTCGGTCAGGTACCGAACCGCCACTTCGATTTCTACCCGTTCCTCGGCTTCGCGAACACGACGACCGACCTCACGAAGCTGCCGGGCACGTACAACGCGCTGCTCTATCACCTCGTGCCGTCGGGCAACTATGCGACGAAGGGCGTCAACTCGAGCGAGACGTTCGACGCGAACGGTGCGTGCACGTCGACCTCCGGCAGCTGCCAGACGACCGGCAATCCGTGGACGGTGAATGCCGCGGGCGGCTATCTCAACAGCACGCAGGCACCGCAGATCCTGCCGCAGACGTCGCTGCCGCTCATCGGCACGACCGGCAAGTCGGCGACCGCGCACATGGTGATCGGCCAGCTCAACGGCGCGACGGTGCCGGTGATCGTGCGCACGGGCGACGTGAACCTCGGCACGGCGCCGCTGCATGCCGACGCAAAGGTCGACGACGAATCGGGCATCGCGGTGCTCGGCGCGGCGACGGCGATCCAGTCGGGTGCGGTCGACGGCGGCTACGCGGGCGCGGACTCGAACTTCAAGTACACGGCTGCGCTGATCCGCGGCAGCAACGCGTCGTTCATCAACCCGACCACGCAGGCCGAGGAAGACGGCTTCACGCTCGACTACGGCCAGACGACGCCGGGCCTGCTGAACGCGACGACGATACCGAAGAGCGGCACGGCGGCATCGGGCGTAGTGATCGCGACGGGCGGGCTTTATGCGGCGCTGATCCAGGGCACGGTGAACGGCGGCGTCACGTCGACGTCGGCGAACTCGACGACTTCGTCGACACCGTACTTCGGCGTGGGCGCACAGATCAGCAAGTAACGGTCGAGGACGCGGCGGCGAACGATGCGCCGCCGCGGCATGCAGGGAAGGCTCGAAACGACGGCGTCCGGCACGGCGCGGGCAGCACGAGCACAACGAACAGAAGCGGCCGACAGGGAGCTGGCCGCCGCACAAGACAAATCTGGAGGAGCAACATGAAGCGCAACCTCATTCTGGCGGCGGCCCTTGCCGCCCCCCTTCTTTCCGCTTGCGGCGGCGGCAGCGACAACCCACCTCCGCTCGTCGAAGACCGGCTCTGTCCCGCCTCGCTCGACTACAGCACCGTGTTTACGGGCGGTGCGGGCAGCGGCGAACTCGCGAAGGTGCAGCTCGACACGACCAAGATGACCTGGCAGGTGACGTACGTGGAATCGGCCGTGCCGCGCACGACCGGCACCGTCACGCCGACCCGCGCGGGCACCGTCGACAGCGGCACGCTCACGCAGGAAACGCTGCTGCCGACCAACAAGCTGAACCAGTGCGCATTCCGGCTGAACGGCGCGAGTCTCGATCCGTCGCGTCCGGCGCGGATCTTCGTCGGCGAAGGTGTCGCGGGCGGCACGATCCCCGGCAAGGAAATCCAGTTCAACGGCGTGCTCGGCCAGGCCGCGGTGCCCGACACGAAATTCCCGTATTACCCGTTCATCGGCTTCTCGTCGATCGAAACCGACATCACGAAGGTCGCGGGTACGTACAGCCATGTCGGCTTCGGCGAAGTGCCGTCGCAGAACTTCGCACCGGCGTCGATCGACGCGAAGGTGACGATCAACGCGGACGGCTCGTGGACCAAGTGCGACTCGACCGGCCAGTTCGCCGGCGGCGCGTGCACGCAGCAGGGCTCGAACTTCGCGCAGTCCGCGGACGGCAGCGGCGCGTTCCAGTCGAACAACTACACGAGCCAGCTGAAGCCGACGCTGTCGGCGACGCCGCAGGGCAAGGGCTTCATGATCGTCGGCAAGCTGCGCAACCAGCTCGTGCCGATCCTCGTGCGCACGGGTGTCGCGAACCCGAACCCGACGCCCGACAGCAACGGCGTGCCGGGCCTCACCGCCGACGACGAATCGAGCATCTCGATCCTCGCGCCGCAGACGGCCATCGCGGCCGGTTCGCAGAACGGCGAGTACGTGGGCGTCGACAGCCAGTTCAATTACCGGACCACCGCGCTGATCAACAACCAGGCCACGCTGCTCGATCCGTTCCAGCCGTCGCAGGCATCGCTCGCGACCGCGCTCGACCTCGACTACACGCAGAAGGTGCCGGGCGTGGTCACGACGATCCACACGGGTTCGGGCAGCACGTCGCCGACCGGCAAGTTCATCTTCACGGGTGGCGTGTTCGGTTTCCTCGACAACGCGGGATCGACGCCGTATTTCACGATCGGCGCATTCGTCCAGTAAGCGGAGGGGAAAGCCGTGATGAAGAAAACCCTTCTCTGCGCGGCGGCCGGCGCCGCCGTGCTGGCGCCGCTCGCGGCGCACGCACAGAGCGCCGGCAGCAACGTCGTCACGCTCGGCTGGTTTCACGTGATGCCGCAGCAGAGCAGCACGCCGATGACGACCAACGTCGCGCCGACGCCGATCAACACGCCGCTGCGGCTGCCGCCGTCATTCACGTCGCCGGGCACCGGGCTGCGCACGAGCGGCGCCGATACCGTCGGCCTGACGGTCAGCCACTTCCTGACCGACCACATCGCGGTCACGTCGGTGGCCGGCGTGCCGCCGGTGTTCAAGGTGTCGGGCCAGGGCACGATCAAGCCGCCAGGCCCTGCCGGCGCGCTCGGCACGCAGAACATCGGGCTGGGGTCGGTCAACCCGATCGTGAAGAGCGTGCGGCAGTGGAGCCCTGCGGTGATCCTGCAGTACTACTTCGGGCAGGCCACCGCGAAGTTCCGGCCGTTCCTCGGTCTCGGCGTGTCGTACAACTGGTTCAGCGACCTGCAGCTCAACACGAACTTCATCAAGCAGACGCAGGACAACCTCGGCGCGATCCTCGCGGCGGGCGCGGGCAAGCCGGGTACGACATCGGTGGAGGCGAAGGCGTCGTCGTCATGGCAGCCGGTGTTCAACGCGGGCCTGCAGTACAACATGACGGAGCACTTCGGGCTGGTTGCGTCGGTAACCTACATTCCGCTGAAGACGACGTCGACGGTAACGATCAAGGCGGCCGACGGTTCGGTGCTCGCCGAGTCGAAATCGGACCTGAAGGCGGACCCGATCATCAGCTACGTCGGGATGACGTACAAGTTCTGACGCCGGCGAGCGCAGGCGAATGGACAGCCACGACAAAATCGCAGGCAAAAAAAAGCCCGCCTAAGAGGCGGGCTGAATCCATATCAGAGGAGACATGGAGGAGACAGGTGCAACTATAGCGAATCGATTTCCGCAATGCAACATTTCCGTAGAGAAAATAAGGATTTTCCCTCGAATGCTGCCTCTAGTTCGCCATTACCGCATCTGACCCCCTCCCGTTCTCCCGCTCGAGCACCTCACCCAGCGCGTCGCGCAGCAGCGCGACGGGCCGCACCAGCCGGCCCGGCAACGAGCCGTGCACGATCCACACGTTGATCCGCGTTTCCAGCCCGGCCGTTTCCACCACCCGCAGTGCCTCGCGATGCGCGCTGCGCGCCAGCGCATTCGGCGCGGCGATGCCGATGCCGGCGCCGCGCGCGACCAGCGACAACTGCAACTCCGAGCCGAACGCCTCGACCGCGACGTCGAACGGCAGCCCGGCCGCGCCGAGCGCACGGCTCAGCGCCGAACGCATCCCGCAGCCGTCCTGGCTCAGCACCCACGGAAAGCCCGACAGCATGTCGAGCGACAGCGGACCGTCCGGCAGCGGGAAATCGCGCGCGGCGACGAGCACCGTCGGCTGCGTGGCGAGCAGCGTCGCGGTGAACGCGTCGGGCAGCACCGAACTGGCTGGCACCATCACGGCCGCGACGTCGAGCGCGCCGCGCTCGATGCCCTGCATCAGTGCCGGCGACCAGCCGGCCGTCACGCGCAGCGTGAGGCGCGGGAACGCGTCGCGCAGCCGGTCGATCGGCCGCTCGAGCGCCAGCTCGGACAGGAACGGCGGGACGCCGATGCGCAGCTCGCCGGACGGCTCGCTGTCCGGCGCGCCCGCCGCCATCAGTTCGTCGACCGCGCCCAGCACGTTGCGCGCAAGCGTGTAGACGTCGCGCCCGGCGGCGGTCGGCTTCAGCGGCTTGCTTTGCCGTTCGAGCAGCGGCACGCCGAGCAACGTTTCGAGGTTCTGCACGCGCCGCGTCAGGCCCGGCTGCGTCAGGTGGAGCTTCGTGGCCGCGGCGACCATCGACCCGCTGTCGACCACCGCGACGAACGCCAGGAGATCACGCGTATTCAAAACAAACTCGCATAATCATGTTAGACATATTTCAATTGTCGCATAAACATCGGGCACCTACGATGGGGATTCCTTCGACCCGTCTCCCAGGCTTCCGATGAACTGCCCTGCCAACCGTTGCCCCGCCTCCGTTCCCGCGCCTGTCGCCGCGCCGCCCGCGCTGAGCGCCGGGATGACGCTGTTCTTCGCCGCGACGGTCGGCGTGATCGTGATGGACCTGTTCGCCGCGCAACCGCTGACGGGCCCGATCAGCGCGGACCTGCACCTGCCGCCCGGTCTCGCCGGCCTCGTCGCGATGCTGCCGCAGCTCGGCTACGCCGCCGGGCTCGTATTGCTCGTGCCGCTGGTCGACCTGCTCGAGAACCGCCGCCTGATCGTCGCGACGCTCGCCGCATGTGCGGCCGCGCTCGCGCTGCCCGCGTTCACGCGATCCGGCACCGTATTCCTGCTGGCGACGCTGGCCGCCGGCGCCGCGTCGAGCGTGATCCAGATGCTCGTGCCGATGGCCGCGTCGATGGCCCCCGAAGCGCAGCGCGGCCGCGCGGTCGGCAACGTGATGAGCGGGCTGATGCTCGGCATCCTGCTGTCGCGGCCGCTCGCGAGCCTGATCGCGGGCTCGGCCGGCTGGCGCGCGTTCTACCTGCTGGCCGCGGTCGCGAACACGGCGATTGCCGTCGTCCTCGCGCTGCGCCTGCCGGCGCGTACGCCGTCGATCACGGCCGGCTACCGCGCGCTGCTCGCGTCAATGGGGCGCCTGATCTCCGACGAGCCGGTGCTGCGCCGGCATGCGCTGTCGGCCGCGCTCGCGATGGCTGCGTTCAGTGCGTTCTGGACCGCCGTCGGGCTGCGGCTCGCGCAACCGCCGTTCGGGCTCGACCTGCACGGCATCGCGCTGTTCGCCTTCGCCGGCGCCAGCGGCGCAATCGTCACGCCGCTCGCCGGCCGCGCCGGCGACCGTGGCCACGGCCCGGCCGCGCAGCGGATCGCGCACGGCACGATGCTCGCCGCGCTCGTCGTGCTCGGCATCGCCGGTGCGGGCTGGTTCGGCTTCGACGCGCATGTGCATCGCGGTGTCGCGCTCGCGCTGCTGGCGGGCGGCGCAGCGCTGCTCGATGCGGGCGTCATCGTCGACCAGACGATCGGCCGCCGCGAGATCAACCTGCTGAACCCGGCCGCGCGCGGCCGCCTGAACGGGCTGTTCGTCGGACTGTTCTTCGTCGGCGGCGCACTCGGCGCGGTGCTCGCGGGCAGCGCATGGGCATGGGGCGGATGGAGTGCGGTGTGCGGCGTCGGCTTCGCATTCGCAGGTGCGGCCGCCGTGTTCGGGGTGGCGGCCGGACGCCGGATTGGCGCGGCGGCGTTGACGCGCCCGCGGGCGTAAGCGGCCGCGTCGTGAAGCAGCCGCTCAAAACCGAACGCCCCGCCCGCTTGCGAGGGACGGGGCGTTCGGCGCGCCGGAGTCAGCGTGAAATCAGTGACGGACCAGCGCCATCATCGCGCCGAAGCCAACGAACAGCCCGCCCGTCAGCCGGTTGAAGACCTTTGCGACGCTCTGGCTCTTCAGCGTTGCGCCAATGCGCGTGCCGAACGACGCGTAGACGAGATACCAGCTCACCTCGATCACCGCGAACGTGACGACGAGGATGCCGAACTGCGGCAGCGTCGGCTCGGCCGCGTTGATGAACTGCGGCAGCAGCGCGGCCGCGAACAGGATCGCCTTCGGGTTGCTGCCCGACACCAGGAAGCCGTTGCGGTACAGCGCCCAGCGCGACGTGGCGGCCGCCTGGCGTGCGGCCGGCTCGGCGTCGCCCGCCGGGACCTCGTCGGCACCCGAGCGCCACGCCTTCACGCCGAGGTAGACCAGATAGGCCGCACCCGCGAAGCGCAGCGAGTTGAACATCGCCGGCCACGCTTCGAGCACCGCGCCGAGGCCTGCCGCCGACACCGACAGCATCAGCACCATCGCGGTCAGGCAGCCGGCCATCGTCGACGACGAGCGCCGCAACCCGTGCCGCGCGCCGTGCGTCATCACGAGCAGCATGTTCGGGCCCGGAATCGCCGATACGACGAACACCGTCGCCACGAAAAGCCACCACGTATGCAAGTTCATGACCGCCTCTGCCTGAATGTCGGGAAAACCAAACGCCGATTATGCCGTGAGCGCGGCGCTTCTGTCGCGCGTCAGCGGCCGGCGCGGCGCAGCGCCACCTCGCCGAGCACCGCGAAATCCTGGTCGCCGCCGCCGTGCGCGAGCGCATCGAGCAGGCTGTCGCGCACGACGCTCGCCACCGGCAGCGGCACCGACGTCGCGTCGCCGGCTTCCAGCGCGAGCCGGACGTCCTTCAGCCCGAGCCGCGCCTTGAAGCGCGCGGGCTCGTAGCGACGCTCGGCGATCATCGAGCCGTAGCCTTCATAGACGGGCCCCGGAAACACGCTGTTGGTGATCACGTCGAGGAAGTCGCGCATCGCGACGCCGTGCGCACCCAGCAGCGCCGACGCCTCGCCGAGCGTCTCGATTGCCGACGCGAGCGTGAAGTTCGCGGCGATCTTCGCAACGTTCGCGTGCTGCGGCAGCGAACCGAACCGCCAGGTCTTCTGGCCGATCGCGTCGAACAGCGGCTGCACGCGGTCGATCGCCTCGGCCGGGCCGCCCGCCATGATCGTCAGGCGCGCGGCGGCCGCCACGTCGGGCCGCCCCATCACCGGCGCGGCGACATAGTCGATGCCGCGCGACGCATGCGCGTGCGCGAGCGATTCGGCGAGCGCGACCGACACCGTCGCCATGTTCACGTGAATCAACCCGCGCGGCGCCTGCGCGAGCAGCGCATCGTCGAACACGGCGCGTGCGGCGGCATCGTCGCCGAGCATCGAAAACACCGCGTCACCGCGAAACGCATCGGCCGGCGTGTCGACGATCTGCGCGCCGAACGCCGCGAGCGGCTCGGCACGCTCGCGCGAGCGGTTCCAGACCCGCACCGAGTGGCCCGCCTTCAGCAAGTTCGTTGCGATCGCCTGCCCCATTTCGCCCAGCCCGATAAACCCGAGATCCATTGCCTGCTCCTTCGCTCCATGAAGCCGCGAGTTAACCACAGATGACGGCCGCCTGCAGCGCCTGCCGCCGGCCGGGCGCGGTGCGATACTGGACGGATGGCGACCGCGACCTTCCGCTTTCACGGCGAACTGAACGCCTTTCTCCCGCGCGCGCAGCGTGACCGCGCGTTCGGGCATGCGTGTGCGCGCGACGCGACGGTGAAGCATGCGATCGAGGCGCTCGGGGTCCCGCATACCGAAATCGGCCGGCTTTGCGTGAACGACGCGCCGGCCGCACTCGACCGGCCGCTCGGCGACGGCGACCGCGTCGAAGCGTTTCCGGAGCGCTCTCAGCCGGCGGCGAACGGCGCAGCCGCGCCGCAACCGGCGCGGTGGCGCTTCGTCGCCGACGCGCATCTCGGCGGCCTCGCGCAATTGCTGCGCCTTGCCGGCTTCGATACCTGCTACGACAACCATTATCGCGACGACGAACTCGCGGCGCTGGCCGGGCGGGAGGGCCGGATCGTGCTGACGCGCGACCGCGAACTGCTCAAGCGGCGCGCAGTCGTGCGCGGCTGCTACCTGCATGCGCTGCAGCCGGCCGACCAGTTACGCGAACTGTTCGAGCGGCTCGATCTCGCGCCGCACATGCGGCCGTTCCGGCTCTGCCTTCGCTGCAATGCGCCGCTGCATCCGCTCGACGCGGCCGCCGCCGCGCCGCGCGTGCCGGCAGGCATCATGCAGCGGCACCGGCGCTTCGCCGCGTGCGACGTGTGCCGGCGGGTGTTCTGGGAAGGCTCGCACTGGCGGCGCATGCGCGCGGTGGTCGACGCGATGCGCACGACGCCGCTACCGACACCGCCGCCGCCCGGCGAACGCGACGCCTGAAAAAACAAAACCCCGCATGCCGAAACATGCGGGGTTCCGCGACGCGTGGCCGGCAGTGCCGGCCCGGTGCGAAGCGCTTAGTTTGCTGCGCCTGCGTCGTTCGTGCCGGCTGCCGAAGCGGCGGCAGCCTTCGCCTTGCCCTTGGCCGAACCGTGGTGCTTCAGCGTGTGCTTCGGCTTGCTGTGATCCTTCTTGGCCGGTGCCGGAGCTGCTGCCGACGTGTCGGCTGCCGGCGCGGACGCCTGTGCGAATGCCGAAACCGATGCGAGTGCGAATGCTGCGGCGATGATCGAAGCGAGCGTCTTCTTCATTGTTCTTCCTTTAGCGGAGAAAAAATCAAACGTACCGGTAAGTAAAGATGCGAGGCATTCGCATCGGAGCCCCAGGCCGCGAGGCCGGCTTTCGCCGTTCCGTCGCGACAAAACCTGACGCACTGGTTCCATAACGCGCCGACTTCGCGGCCAGTTGACACGTTGCTTGCGCCCTCGGGTTTCCCCGGGGGCGAGCGCTTCGTCCTGCGCCGGCGCCCCGGCCAGACTGCCGCCGCATGGCGCCGCAAACCGGCTCGCGCGCCGTCGGGGCGACGCTTATACTGGCGACCATCCGTCCCTTCCCGGGAAACCGGATCGCGGCCGGTCGCCAGACCGCCGCCGTCTCGAGGCGCTCAAATTGCCCGATCACAATCTGGACAAACTGAAAATCGACCGGCGTCCGATCGCACCGGTGCCCCGCCGGCGCCGGTGGGTCCGCTATGCGGCGGCCGCCGCGATCCTCGTCGTCGCGATCGTCGCCGGCCTCGCGCTCACCGGCCGGCCGGCCGTCGAAACCACGTCCGTCACGTCCGCCTACCCGTACCAGAACGACACGCAGCTCAATGCGACCGGCTACGTCGTGCCGCAGCGCAAGGCCGCGGTCGCGTCGAAGGGCCAGGGGCGCGTCGAATGGCTCGGCGTGCTCGAAGGCACGCGCGTGAAGAAGGACGACATCATCGCGCGCCTCGAAAGCCGCGACGTCGAGGCATCGCTGTCGCAGGCGCTCGCGCAGGTGAAGGTTGCCCGCGCGAACCTCGGCGTCGAACAGGCCGAGCTGAAGGACGCCGAGATCGCATTGCGCCGCACGTCCGCGCTCGCGCCGCGCGGCGCCGTGCCGGCCGCGCAGCTCGACACCGACACGGCCCGCGTGAACAAGGCGCGCGCGACGCTCAGCAGCGACCAGGCCGCGATCGCGTCGGCCGAAGCGAACGCGCAGGCAGCGCAGGTCGCCGTCGACCAGACGGTGATCCGCGCGCCGTTCGACGGCATCGTGCTCGCGAAGCACGCAAACGTCGGCGACAACATCACGCCGTTCTCGTCCGCGTCGGACAGCAAGGGCGCCGTCGTGACGATCGCCGACATGGACACGCTCGAAGTCGAGGCCGACGTCGCCGAATCGAACATCGCGAAGATCCGCGCCGAGCAGCCGTGCGAGATCCAGCTCGACGCGCTGCCCGACATGCGCTTCGCGGGCCGCGTGTCGCGCATCGTGCCGACCGTCGACCGGTCGAAGGCCACCGTGCTCGTGAAGATCCGCTTCGTCGACCGCGACGAGCGCGTGCTGCCCGACATGAGCGCGAAGATCGCGTTCCTGTCGAAACCCGTGTCGGCGCAGGACCGGCAGCCCGTGACGGCCGTGCAGGCGAGCGCGGTGGTCGAGCGCGACGGCCGGCCGGTCGTGTTCGTCGTGAAGGACGACGCCGTGCACGCGGTGGCCGTGATGCGCGGCATGCGGATCGGCGAACTGGTGGCGATCCGCGGCGTGAAACCCGGCGACACGGTCGTGCTCGCGCCAGGCGTGAAGCTGAAGGACGGCGCGAAAGTGACCGTCGCGAAGAAGTAGCGCGCGCGTGAACGACGCATCGCCGCCCCTCGTCGAGCTCAGCCACGTCGCGAAGTCGTACCGGCGCGGCAACCAGATCGTGCCCGTGCTGACCGACATCACGCTCGACATCGGCGAAGGCGACTTCGTCGCGCTGATGGGGCCGTCCGGCTCCGGCAAGAGCACGCTGCTGAACCTCGTGGCCGGCATCGACCGGCCCGACAGCGGCGAGCTGCGCGTGGGCGGGCTCGACATCTCGCTGCTCGCGGAGGCGCAACTGGCCGAATGGCGCGCGGCGAACGTCGGCTTCATCTTCCAGTTCTACAACCTGATGCCGGTGCTCACCGCGTTCGAGAACGTCGAGCTGCCGCTGATGCTCACGCACCTGTCGCGCCGCGAGCGGCGCGAGCGCGTCGAACTCGTGCTCGACATGGTGAACCTCGGCGACCGGACCAGCCATTACCCGTCCGAGCTGTCGGGCGGCCAGCAGCAGCGCGTCGCGATCGCACGCGCGCTGATCACCGATCCCGTGCTGATCGTCGCCGACGAGCCGACCGGCGACCTCGACCGCGCGTCGGCCACCGATGTGCTCGCAATGCTGCAGCGGATGAACGCCGAGCTCGGCAAGACGATCATCATGGTGACCCACGACGCGCACGCGGCCGGCGCCGCGCAGTCGCTCGTGCATCTGGAAAAAGGGGAGCTGATCGATGGGTACGCCGGCTGACCGGCGGCGGGAGCGCGCGCGATGTACGTGCTGAAGCTGATCGCGCGCAACGCGCTGCGGCACCGGCTGCGCACGCTGCTGACCGTGCTCGGGCTGACCATCGCCGTGCTCGCGTTCGGGCTGCTGCACACCGTGGTCGACGCGTGGTACGCGGGCGCGGCCGCCGCGTCCAGCGGGCGGCTCGTCACGCGCAACGCGATCTCGCTCGTGTTTCCGCTGCCCGTCAGCTACGAGAACCGGATCCGCGGCGTCGAAGGCGTGACGGCCGTGGTCCGCTCGAACTGGTTCGGCGGCATCTACCGCGACCCGAAGAACTTCTTCGCGAGCTTCGCGGTATCGGACAACTATCTCGACCTGTACCCGGAATACATCGTCCCGGATCAGCAGCGCGCCGATTACAACCGCGACCGGCGCGGCTGCCTGGTCGGGCGCCAGCTTGCGACGCAATTCGGCTTCAAGATCGGCGACGTGATCCCGCTGAAGGGCACGATCTATCCGGGCACCTGGGATTTCGTCGTGCGCGGGATCTTCGACGGCCGCGACGACTCGACGATCACGCGCCAGCTGGTGTTCCACTGGGACTATCTGAACGAGACGGTGCGCCAGCGCACGCCGAAGCAGGCCGACCAGGTCGGGGTATTCGTGCTCGGCGTCGCGAACCCCGACGACGGCGCGTCGATCGCGCGCAACGTCGACGCGGTGTTCAAGAACTCGCTCGCCGAGACGCTGACCGAGACCGAGCAGGCGTTCCAGCTCGGCTTCGTCGCGATGTCGAACCAGATCATCGCGGCGATCCGTCTCGTGTCGTACGTGGTGATCCTGATCATCATGGCCGTGATGGCCAACGCGATGGCGATGAGCGCGCGCGAGCGCACGGCCGAATACGCGACGCTGAAGGCGCTCGGCTTCGGCCCCGGCTTCCTCGCGCTGATCGTGTTCGGCGAATCGGTCCTGATCGCGGTGGCCGGCGGCGGGCTCGGGATCCTCGCGACGCCGCCCGCCGCGAGCCTGTTCAAGCAGGCGGCCGGCGGCATCTTCCCGGTGTTCAAGGTATCGACGGAGACGGTCGCGCTGCAGGCCGCATGCTCGGTCGCGGTCGGCCTCGCGGCCGCGATCGTGCCGGCGTGGCAGGCGGCGCGCGTACGCGTGGTCGAAGGCCTCAGGGCAATCGGTTAGGTTTGCACATGGCGATCCCGCTCAACTACATCGCGCGCAACCTGTGGACCCGGCGGCTCACCACCGCGCTGACCGCCGGCGGGATGGCGCTCGTGATCTTCGTGTTCGCGACCGTGCAGATGCTCGACGCGGGCCTCACGCAGACGCTCGTGTCGACCGGCGAACCCGACAACGCGGTGGTGATCCGCAAGGGTGCCGAGACCGAGATCCAGAGTTCGATCGACCACCAGCAGGCCAACGCGCTCGAGATGCACCCGGCCGTCGCGCTCGGGCCCGACGGCCGGCCGCTCGTGTCGAAGGAAGCCGTCGTGCTGATCTCGCTCGTGAAGACCTCGACCGGCAAACCGTCGAACGTCGTGATCCGCGGCGTGTCGCAGTCCGGGCTCGCGCTGCGTCCGCACGTGAAGCTCGTGGCCGGCCGGATGTTCGCGCCGGGCTCGTCGGAGATCATCGTCGGCAGCGCGATCGCGAAAGGCTTCAGCGGTACGCAGCTCGGCGACAGCCTGCATTTCGCGCAGCGCGACTGGACCGTCGTCGGCATCTTCGACGCGGGCGGCAGCGGCTTCGATTCGGAAATCTGGGGCGACGTCGACCAGCTGATGCAGTCGTTCCGGCGCACCAGCTATTCGTCGATGGTGCTGCGCATCCCGAGCGCCGACGGCTTCGCGCGCTTCAAGGCCGACATCGACGTCGACCCGCGGCTGACCGACGAGGCGAAACGCGAGCAGACCTTCTACGGCGACCAGTCGAAAGCGCTGTCGACGTTCATCAACATCCTCGGCATCACGCTGTCGACGATCTTCTCGATCGCCGCGATGATCGGCGCGATGATCACGATGTACGCGTCGGTCGCGAACCGCGTGGCCGAGATCGGCACGCTGCGCGCGCTCGGCTTCAAGCGCACCAGTGTGCTCGCAGCGTTCCTGCTGGAAGCGCTGCTGCTCGGCTTCGTCGGCGGCGTCGCGGGGCTCGCGTGTGCGTCGCTGATGCAGTTCGCGTCGTTCTCGACGACCAACTTCCAGACCTTCTCGGACCTGTCGTTCCGCTTCGTGCTGACGCCCGCGATCGTCGTCAAGACGCTGCTGTTCTCGCTCGTGATGGGGCTCGTCGGCGGGTTCCTGCCGGCGATGCGCGCCGCGCGGCTGAAGATCGTCGACGCGCTGCGCGCGCAGTGACAGAATATCGAGATAGCGAGCCGGGGTGATCGAACTCGATCAGGTGCCAACCTGCAAGCCTGCTGTCGATCAAGCGCGCTTCACAAACAATTCTCGTACAAGCAAGTCGTCATGCCACATAACAACGATCTAATCTGGCTGCACATTTCCGATATTCATTTTCATCCGAAAACGTCGTGGAGGGATAACGCGACGCGCCGGGAACTGCTGGACTTCCTGCGTGCCGAGTTCGACAACGGATTGCCGCGACCGCACCTCGTGTTCTGCACGGGTGACATCGCCTTCGGCGAAACCAGCGGCGCCCCGCTCAGCGAGCAATACAAGGACGCAGCACAATTTTTCGACGACTTGCTGGCCTGCTGCCAACTCCCCAAGGATCGGCTGTTCATCGTGCCCGGCAATCATGACGTGAACCGTAGGGAAATATCGGGTGATCAGCAAGCGCGCCTTTTCGAAATGGCGCAGACCAACCCGCTCGCTCATGTCGACGCGATCAATCAGCGTTTCGCCGATCGCACTCGGGACCATCGCTCCGCGATGGAGCGCTTGAAGGACTACGGTGCGTTCGTGAAGGAATACCGCCCCGAACTGCATCGCGAAGATCTCCATCTGTACGCCCATACGCTCGAGGTGAACGGATATCGTGTCGGCATTGCGGGCTTCAACTCGGCATGGAGCTGTGCCGGTGACGAAGACGATCGTCACATCTGGCTGGCCAGCAAGTGGCAGTTCAACCATATGGCCGAAGGGCTGCGCGACGCCGGCCTGAAGATCGGACTCATTCATCATCCGTTCGACTGGCTGAACTCGGCCGAACAGCACGACGCCGATGCGAATGCCAGCACCGGATTGCATTTCCTGCTGCATGGACACACGCATACCGCATGGGTTCGCACGAGCGAAGCCTGTACGCAACTGGCGGCCGGCGCAGTAGGCGCCGATACGCCGGACCAGTTCGGCATCAATCTGGTGCACCTCGATCCGAGGAGCGGCAAAGGCAAGGTTCACCTGTTCGGCTACAACCGCGGCTGGATGATCCAGCCCGTCCCCAAACATGCGCCGACGGCGCAGTGGCCATTCCAATCGTCAGTGCGACTGACGCCGGACCTCGTCGCCGCGCCGCCAGGCACGGACCGGACCGGTTCGCAATCGCCGGCCACGCCAACTCAAGCGGCAGGTCCGGCCGGAGAAGCGCTGTACGGGCGCGACAAACTGCTTGGCCAGCTCGTCGCCCGACTCAAGGACAAATCCGGCCTGGTGCTGCACGGCCTGAGCGGCAATGGCAAGACCACGCTGATCAAGGCACTGCACGGGCACGCGCCATTCCAGGGCATGCAATTCGTCGATGTGCACGGCAGCCGCCAGATCGTGGTCGGCGAGTTTTTCCGCAGATTCCTGGGGGTGCTGCAGAATCGGCGCGAAGATCCGTCCCCGCCCAGCGGCAAGCTCGAGGAGCAGATCGCCGAGCTGAGACGGCAATACCCGAATGCCCAGCCAGCGTTCGTCTGGATCGACGACGCGCACCTGCTGATGAGCGGCGCGCAATGGTGCAACCCGGAGCTTCGAGTCCTGCTGCGTGCAATGTCCGCGGCCTTCCCGAACTGGAAGTGGGTCTACGAGTTCAACGACAAGCCCGCCGACGGGAGCTTCGGCAGCGAATCACCCGCATTCGAAATCCCCGGGCTCGACAAGGCCGGCCTCGCGGAACTCCTTGCAAACAGTGCGCCGCCGGATCGGAAGGCCGACTGGACATATGCCGGCTCCGATCTCAAGGCCCTCTTCCAGTGGCTGGGTGGCGGGCATGGAGGCGCGGCCCATACGCTGGCTGCCGAGTTGCTCGCCACTGTCGCCAGAGAGCAGGGCAGCACGCCCATGCAGGTCTATCGGAATCTGCGCAAGGAGCTCATTGACCGCCTCGACGAACGGCTGCTCGGGATCCTGCACAACGAGGTCCTCGGAACGGCCGAGCGCAAGCTGCTGAAAGTCATTGCGCTTTACCGCCGGGCGATTCCACAGGACCATGCCGACGGACTCGAAGACGGCATCGGTGTCCAGGATGCCTGGCAAAAGCTGCGTGGGCGCGGTCTCCTTCCGCTCGACAACAACAGGGATCACTACCTGCACGGCTTCATCGCCAGTTGGGTGCGCCAGACGCAAATGGGGCTGCGCGACTCGGGGCTCGCCATCGACTACGCCGATGCCATCGACCCGGCCGTCGCCGATATGCATGTATTGATCGCGCGCTGCTGGCAGCGCCAGATCGGCCGCCAGAGGGAAGAGATCAACTTCCAGCGAGCCAACGAAGCCTTTTACCACCTGCTCTGCGCCAACGAGCTCGGCGCAATGGAGGAATGGATCGGCCATCTGACCGGCAAGGAAATCGGCTGGAGCAATGAAGCACTGTGGGCCATTTATCATCGCCGGCGTGACGGTGGGGAGTCGATCGCCCGTCAGCAGGAGGTGCTGCAACTGCTGGTCAATATCCACCCGCGCGAACACAAGGCGCTGCGTTTTCTCGGAGAATGCCTGCGAGTAACCAGCGGCGACGCATGCGACGAAGCGTTACAGGCTTTCGAACGGGCGCTGGAACTGCACCCCGGATTCCCGCCCTATCTGGCCAATCTCGGCAAAGCGTTGCTCTCTCGCGGCAAACCTGGCGCGGAAGCTTTTCTGCGCCGGTTCGATGAGCACCAGAAGCGTCATCCGCAGGCGGTTGACGGGCACGTTGATCACATCCGGGCCGATTGCCTGAGCCTCGTCGGCAACGCACACGAAGCGTCGCGCCAGCGTCAGCAGGCGATTGCCAGCGACACCCGCGACCCCGTGTTCTATAACGACGAAGCCAAGTATCAGCTCGACCACGACAACGCTCCTGAAGCATTGAGGTTGCTGGACCTTGCCGGCGATCGCCAGTGCGCGGACGACTACTCCGACGCCATGCGGATCCATACCCTCGAAAGACTGGGGCGCGGCCCGGAAGCCTCCGTACTTCGAATGGCCAAAATCGACGCGGGTAGTAGCAACCCGGTGTTCTATGCCGACGAGGCAAGGCACCAGATGGTCCAAGGCAACCTGTCCGGAGCACTGGACCTTCTGAATCTGGCCCACGACCGTCAAAGCTGGGACAACTACTGCGAAGTCATCCGGCGCCAGATCCAGGAAAAGACGCGGCAAGGCTCGTAAGCCTCCAGCCGGCCAGCCCGACTCAGCGTGCGCGCGGCACCCACGCGCCGTGGAACCCGGCGGGCACGCGACGCGGCAGATGCACGGTCGCGACCGGCCCCGCATCGATCGCCCGCGCATCGAGGATCACGACGTCGCTCGTATCGGTCGCCGCACGATAGACCACCACCAGCAGCCAGCCGTCGTCCTCGTCGGTGCCGCCCGGACGCGGCACGAACACCGGCTCGCCGTTCTGGTCTCCGGCCGGCACCGCGTAGTGCATCGTCGTGCCGCGCACGTGATCGAAGCGCATCACGCCGCGCATTTCCGCGTTGTTCGGCTGCTCGACCGCATACAGATAGCGGTAGCGGCGCCCCGTCCGGATTTCGTTGATGCGCGGCAACTCGATACCGCCGTCGGCGAGCGGCCCTTCGTCGATCAGCCTGTTCGCCGTGTCGATCACGTAGCGCCACAGCTCGCCGACCGGGTTGTCGGCGAAGCGGCCCGTGCGCGCGTCGAGCCGCAGGAACGACGGATAGCGCACCGCATCGAGCACGATGCACGACGCGTCGCAGTCGTAGGCGTTCACGACGTGCTGGATGAAGCACGGCTCGACGTCGAACCAGCGCACGTCGCCGCCGTGGCGCGCGATCACCCCGATGCGCGCCGGCCGGTCGTCGTGCCAGCGCAGCGGCATCCGGTGGCCCTGTTTCAGCAGCGAGAAGTCGTAGCCGACGTTCAGGTCGAGCAGCAGGCTGCGGGTTTCGGTGATCGCGAGGTCGTGCATCATCGACGGCGCGCTCAGGCCGATCTCGACGTCGACACGTTGCACGCCCTGCGCATCCGCCACGCCGTAGCGCAGCCACGGCACGCGCCAGTCCGCGCGGAACGCGATCAGCTCGCCGGTCACCGGGTCGACCTTCGGATGCGCGGTCATCCCGCCGCCGAAGCCCGCGTGCCGCGCCGGCGCGCCGAGCGTATCGAGCGCGGCGGTGATCGCGAGCGGCGCCCCGCCCTCGGCCAGCGCGAGCAATTCGCCTGCATGCTGCACCACGTTCACGTTCGGATTGGTGTCGGGCAGATGCGGCACCTGCTCAGGCGCATGCACGACGGCCCAGCGCTGCGTGCGTGCCCAGCGGTTCCGGTAGCCGGTCGCGCGGCCGTCGTCGAACGCGATCGCATGCAGCATCGCGGCTTCCGGCCACCACGACAGCATGTCGTTCCCTTCGAAGCGGCCACCCGGCGGATTCGGGCCGTTGCGCAGCAACGTGCCGTCGAGTTCGCGCGGAATGGCGCCGGTCACGCGCAGATCGACGACATCGGTTTCGTCGGCGACCGGCGCGAGCGCGCCGCGGTTCAGGTCGAATACGGTCATTGCGTCGGGGCTCCGTCAGCAGTCGTCGGCAGGTCGCCGCGCGCCAGGGCAAGCGCATGGTCGCGCACGTCGTCCGGCCAGCCGGCAACCAGCTCGGCCAGCCGCGCCGCGTCGTTCGCATACAGCGCCCGCGCAGCTTCCTCGAAACCGGGCAAGTCGCCCGCCATCGCCGACATGAAGTGGTAGGCGCGGGTTTGCGCATCGCGGTGCCGGTCGGCCGCCGCATGCGTGCGCCGTGCGTCCTCGACGAGCTTGCGCAGTGCAACCGACGCGCCGCCCGGCTGCGCGCCGAGCCATTCCCAGTGACGCGGCAGCAACGTGACTTCGCGCGACACGACGCCGAGTTTCGGCCGGCCGCGGCCGCGCTGTTCACCCGCGCCGGCCGGCTCGCCGGCGGCCCCGGGCGCGTCGCCCGGCGGCGCGTAGCGCGTGCGGATGTCGTCCGCCGTGCCGCGCAGGTCGAGGTCGATCGAGCGGCCCGTCGCATCGTCGAAGATCAGGATCGTGCCGGGCATCGCGTCGCCGGCAGCCTGCCGGACCGCGAGCGCGACCGTCGCGAGCGGGCCTGACGCGAGCCGCCGGTGGCCGTCGAAGGCCGTGTATGAAGGAAAAAGCGTAGAAGTTGTCATCGTGGTCGCCCGTGGGCAGGAATCGGAATGACGCTATTTTTATCCGGGTATTAATTGGATGTCAATATTATCCGGGTAAAAATTGTCGTTGCCGTCTTCCGCCCCGTCGGGCGACCACGACGCCGGTCAGAGCACCCGGGCCGGAAACGCGAGGTCACGTGCGCTTGCCAGCGCGTCGTCGAGCGACACATGCCCTTCGAACGCCAGCGACGCCGGCAGTGGCAGCTCTTTCTCGATCGCGTGCGCGAACTCCACGCCCGCATCGTCGGCGAGCCGTGCGCGCAGCGCGGCGATATGCGGGAACGCATCGCGTTCGAACACCGCGTGATAGTCGGCCCAGCGTGCGATCCCGGAGAAGTAGGCATCGGCCAGCGTGCGCCGCGCGCCCAGCAGCCACGGGCCTTCGCTGCGCTCGAGCATCGCTTCGAGCTGGCGGTGCGCCTTCAGCACCTTGCCGCGGCCGTACGCCTGCAGCGCCGCTTTCTCGGCGCCCTCGGTGTCGTGTTCATACACATACCAGAGCGCGCCGAACGCGTTGAAGAACGTCGTGTTCAGCCACGCCAGCATCCGGTTCAGCCGGTCGAAATCCGTGCTGCCCTGGCGAAAGGCGAGGCCGTTGTCGAGCGCCTGCGCGCCGATGTGGCCGAGGATCGCGAGGCTTTCGGTCAGCACGTCGCCATTCGCGGTCACGAATGCCGGCGTTTCGGCGACCGGGTTCAGCGCGAGATACGCGTCGCTCGTCGCGACGCTCGGCATCGCGATGCGCGACAGACGGTACGGGCGGCCGATCCATTCGAGCGCGACGATCGAGCCGAACGAGCAGCCGGCGGGAATGCCGTAGAGAAGGATGGGAGACATCGGAGGATTCCGCATAAGTTGAACGAGCGATCATGCTCCCATGACGAACGATGACGCAGTAGCCGCTAAAATTGAAACCCGTCGTTTCCTCATGTGGACGTTGAAAGTGAATCTGAACGATCTCTACCTGTTCGTGCAGGCAGTCGACGCCGGCAGCATGTCGGCGGCGGCGCGCCGGCTCGACCTGCCGAAATCGACGGTCAGCAAGCGCGTGGCCGAGCTCGAGCGCACGCTCGGCGCGCGGCTCGTGCATCGCACGTCGCGCAGCTTCCGGCTCACGCCGGTCGGCACCGAATTCTTCGAGCATGCGCGTGCGGCCGTGATCGAGGCCGACAGCGCACGCGACGCGGTGCTGCGGCAGGCCGCCGAGCCGGCCGGCATCGTGCGGATCACGAGCTCGGTGCCGGTCGCGCAGCACATCCTCGCGCCGTGCCTGCCGGCGCTGGCGATCGCGCACCCGAAGCTGCTGCTGCAGATTCATGCGAGCGACCGCCTCGTCGACATCGCGCAGGAAGGCTTCGACATCGCGGTGCGCAGCCATTTCGCGCCGCTGCCCGATTCCGCGCTCGTGCAACGGCCGCTCGCGGCCTCGCCGATCATCGCCGTGGCGTCGCCGGCCTATCTCGCGCGTGCCGGCATCCCGGACGAGCCTGCCGATCTCGCGCGGCATGACGGGCTGCATCCGGGCCAGCAGCCGTGGCGGCTGCAGCGCGGGGGCGACACCGTCGACGTGGCGCCGCGCATCCGCCTGCAGGCCGACGAATCGACGCTGCTGCTGCAGGCTGCGACAGCCGGCCTCGGCATCGCCTGCCTGCCCGACTGGATCGCCGGCGCCGCGCTCGCCTCCGGTGCGCTCGTGCGCGTGCTGCCCGGCTGGCGCGCGGGCACCGTCACGACAACGCTGCTGATGCCGCACCGGCGCGGCCAGTTGCCCGGCGTGCGCGCCGCCGTCGAGTTTCTCGCGCAACACGTGGCGCGCCATCACGGTGCCGGCGCGGACGACGCGCACGCCTGACCGATCGACTCGCCGATCGATTCAAATGCTGAATCGATCAAGTCAGCAATTGGCATGAAAGCGCAAATTTCGACATGACAGAATGGTCCGGACGCCCTGCCTGCATCGGCGTCCGGTGCCCGGCCTCGAACCGGCGGCACCCACGCACACAACGCGCGCATCGACGCGCCTGCCGCACGACGGCACCTTCCGCCCTTCGGAGGAGACAAGTCATGAATCCGCTTCACGCGCTGCCGGCGTCCGCGTCGGCAACGGCCCGGCGCACGCGCGTGCGCTGGCTCGTGCTGACCGTCCTGTTCGCGGTCACGACGATCAACTACGCGGATCGCGCGGCGATCGCGATCGCCGGCCCGAGCCTCGCCCGCGCGCTGCACCTGAGCCACGTGCAGATCGGCTTCATCTTCTCCGCGTTCGGCTGGTCGTACGTGGTCGCGCAACTGCCGGGCGGCTGGCTGCTCGACCGCTACGGGTCGCGCATCGTCTATGCGTTCAGCATCTTCTTCTGGTCGCTGTTCACGCTGCTGCAGGGCTCGATCGGCTTCTTCGGCGGCGCGGCCGCGTTCGCGCTGCTGTTCGGGCTGCGCTTCCTGGTCGGCGCGGCCGAGGCGCCGTCGTTCCCGGCCAACAGCCGGATCGTGTCCGCGTGGTTCCCGGCCGCCGAGCGCGGCACCGCGTCGGCGATCTTCAACGCCGCGCAGTACGCGGCGACCGTCGTGTTCGCGCCGCTGATGGGCTGGCTCGTGCACGCGTTCGGCTGGCAGTCGGTGTTTGCGGTGATGGGCGTGCTCGGCTTCGCGTTCGTCCTGGTGTGGAACCGCACGATGTACGACCCGAAGGACCACCCGAACATCAACCGTGCGGAACTCGACTACCTCGCCGAAGGCGGCGCGCTCGTCAACATCGACCAGGCGACCGGCGGACGCGACGGCGGCCCGTCGATGCATCACGTGAAGGCGCTGCTGAGGAACCGGATGCTGATCGGCGTGTACGTCGCGCAGTACTGCATCAACGCGCTCACCTATTTCTTCATCACGTGGTTCCCCGTCTATCTCGTGCAGGCGCGCGGGATGTCGATCCTCAACGCGGGGCTCGTCGCGTCGATCCCGGCCGTGTGCGGATTCCTCGGCGGGATACTCGGCGGCGTCGTGTCCGACGCGCTGCTCAAGCAGGGCCGGTCGCTGTCGGTCGCACGCAAGGTGCCGATCGTGTTCGGCATGTTGCTGTCGATGTCGATGATCGTCTGCAACTACACCGATTCGCACGTGCTCGTCGTGCTGTTCATGGCGCTGTCGTTCTTCGGCAAGGGGCTCGGCGCGCTCGGCTGGGCCGTCAACGCCGACACCGCGCCGCGCCAGATCGCGGGGCTGAGCGGCGCGCTGCTCAACACGTGCGGCAACCTCTCCAGCATCACGACGCCGATCGCGATCGGCTATATCGTCGACCGCAGCGGCTCGTTCAACGGCGCGCTCGTCTATGTCGTCGCGCACGCGCTCGTCGCCGTGATCTGCTACCTGTTCGTCGTCGGCGAGATCCGCCGCGTCGAGCTTCAATGAACGGCGCGGGCCGCGCCGGCGCGTCCGGCGGCCCGCGCGCCACCGGAACCAGGAGCGAACCGATGTCCGAACCCAGCCGTGCCGGCACGCCGCGCGTCACGCGCATGCAGGTGATTCCCGTCGCCGGCCGCGACAGCATGCTGCTCAACCTGTGCGGCGCGCATGCGCCGTATTTCACGCGCAACCTCGTGATCCTCGACGACAGCAGCGGGCATACGGGCGTCGGCGAAGTGCCGGGCGGCGAAGGCATCCGCCACGCGCTCGAGCGCATGACGGATCGCGTGGTCGGCCAGCCGATCGGGCGCTACCAGGCGACGCTCAACGCGGTGCGCGCGGCGCTGTCCGGTGCGGACGCGGGTGCGGGCCGCACGATCCGGCACGAAGTGACATCGGCTGGCGAGGCTGCGGTGCTGCGCCAGCCGCACGAGATCAACCTGCGGCTCGACAACGTGATCACCGCGATCGAGGCCGCGCTGCTCGACCTGCTCGGCCAGTATCTCGACGTGCCGGTCGCGGCGCTGCTCGGCGAAGGCCAGCAGCGCGACGCGGTGCCGATGCTCGCGTACCTGTTCTACATCGGCGAGCGGCGTCGCACCGACCTGCCGTATCGCGACGAGACGCGCGCAGTGGATGCGTGGTTCCGGCTGCGCAACGAGGCGGCGCTCACGCCGGCCGACATCGCGCGGCAGGCCGAGGCCGCGGTCGAGCGCTACGGGTTCGCCGATTTCAAGCTGAAGGGCGGCGTGATGGCGGGTGCCGACGAGATGGAAGCGATCGCCGCGATCAAGGCGCGCTTTCCCGACGCGCGCGCGACGCTCGACCCGAACGGCGCGTGGTCGCTCGACGAAGCCGTCGCACTGTGCCGCGGGCAAGGCCAGCTGCTCGCGTATGCGGAAGATCCGTGCGGGCCGGAAGGCGGCTATTCGGGCCGCGAGGTGATGGCCGAATTCCGCCGTGCGACGGGGATCCCGACCGCGACCAACATGATCGCAACCGACTGGCGGCAGATGGATCACGCCGTGCGACTGCAGGCGGTCGACATCCCGCTCGCCGATCCGCATTTCTGGACGATGCAGGGCTCGGTGCGGCTCGCGCAGCTGTGTCGCGACTGGGGGCTCACATGGGGCTCGCACTCGAACAACCACTTCGACGTGTCGCTCGCGATGTTCACGCATGCGGCCGCGGCCGCGCCCGGCACGATCACCGCGATCGACACGCACTGGATCTGGCAGGAAGGCGACGCGCGGCTCACGCGCGAACCGCTCGCGATCGTCGGCGGCAAGGTGGCCGTGCCGGAACGGCCGGGGCTCGGGATCGAGATCGACATGGCACAGGTCGAGGCCGCGCATGCGCTGTACAACGCGGTGGGCGGCACCGCGCGCGATGACGCGATCGCGATGCGCTATCTGGTGCCGGGGTGGACGTACGATCCGAAGCGGCCGAGTTTCGGGCGCGGGTGATAGCGCGGCAGGCGGCGGGCGGTTGTTGCCAAACGCGGAAAACGCCCGCATCCTGCCGGCTGCCTGAGCCGGCCCGCGTGGCGGGCGGCTCGGCGCCCCGTTCACCCGAAGGAAAAGCGCTCGTCATGACGTCTCCCGACCCGACACCGCGGCAGATCATCGTCTTCGTCCTGTATTCGGTGCTGTGCCTGCCCGCGAGCATGACCGTTGCGGGTTATGCCGCGACCCGGATCACGCAGAACGTATCGAATTTCGAAGGCGGTGCAGGCTACGCGGCGCTCTGGTGGATCATCATTCTGACCTGCGTGTTCTACGGACTGTCGATCGCCCTCTTCGCGCTGCTGCGGAAGAGGATCGCGATCCTTGCGGCCATCACGGTGGCGTTCGCCGTGTTGTCGGTGCCGGCGATCAGGGTGATCTACGAGTTGGCGACCTAGTCCGCCGGACTATGGGCCCGCAGAAAACAAAAAGGCCCGATCTTGCGATCGGGCCTTTCGAATTCCGTTGGTGGAGCGGAGGAGGATCGAACTCCCGACCTTCGCATTGCGAACGCGACGCTCTCCCAGCTGAGCTACCGCCCCATCAGTCAATCATCATACACACGCATTTCTGCGCTTGGCAATAGGGGTTACGTGCCCCCTGAAGCGTCACTTTGACGGCGCGCCGGCCAGCACCCATTCGACCACCGAACGGACGTCGGCGTCGCTCATGCGCGGATGCGCGGGCATCGGAATCGCGCCCCAGGCGCCCGAGCCGCCGTCCTTCACCTTCTTCGACAGCTTCGCGACGGCCTGCGGATCGGACTTGTAGCGGGCGGCGATATCCTTGAACGACGGGCCGACGAGCTTGCGGTCGACCGCGTGACAGCCCATGCATGCGTTGCTGCGCGCCACCTTCAGGCCGTCGCCGACGTCCGCGTGCGCCGCGCCCAGCGTGCCGGCCACGAGCGCAACCGCCGTGGCGCCCTGCGCGATCCATCGTTTCATCTGCGTCATCTTCACGGCCTTCATTGCGCCTTCGCCTTCGGGTTGCCCGGATGCACGCTCGACGAATTCGAGATCGGTGCGGGCGATTGCAGCGGCGTGGACTGCACCGACGCGTCCGGCACGGCGCCGACCGTCGCGCTGTCCGCCGGCGCGGCGGCAGCCTGCGCGCCGGATGCGCCGCTCGCGGGCGATGCGTCCTGCAGCGCCTGCGCGTCCTGCGGCTTCACGTACTGGAACACCTTCACGACCTTCTCGACGCCCGGCACCTGGCTCGCGGCTTCCGCACCGCGATTGCCTTCGTCCACCGTCACGAGGCCCATCAGGTAAAGGTTGCCGCGCTCGCTGACGACCTTGTAGTAGTTCGCCGAGATGCCCTTCGTCGCGATCAGTTCCGACTTCACGCGCCCTTCGAGGTACGAGTCGTTCGCACGCGACGACAGCGACGACGCCGGCTCGACCGACAGCTCGTTGACGATGCCGTTCACGTTGTTGATGCCGCGCACGATTTCCTCGGCGCGCTGCTTCGACGCATCGTTCGGCACCTCGCCCGTCAGCAGCACGCGGCGGTTGTACACCGTCACGTTCACGTGCGACTGGTCGGGCAGCCCGTTGTTGATCTGCGTGAGCGACTTGACCTGGATCTCGCGATCTTCCGTCTGCGCGCCGAGCGTACGGCGATCGGTCGCGATCAGCGCGCCGCCGCCGGCCGCTGCGCCCACGACCCCGAGCACACAACCCTGCAGCGACACGGCGAGGCCCGCCGTCAGCGCGGCGAGCAGCGTGGTTCTGACGAGCGTCTGTTTGACGCGGCTTTGATTCATCGACGGCTCTCCTTCGTTCAATCCTCACCCAGCAGCATCGCGTCGATGCCGTCGCACAGGCAGTGGATGGTCAGCAGATGGACTTCGTGGACGCGTGCCGCGCGAACGGCGTGCACGCTGATCGGAATATCGGTATCGGACAACGCGGCCGCGACTGCATGGCCATTGCCGCCCGTCAGTGCGACGACGGTCATCTCGCGCTCGTGCGCCGCTTCGATCGCCGCCAGCACGCGCGACGACGCGCCGCCCGAATCGAGCACCAGCAGGATGTCACCGGTCTGGCCGAGCACGCGCACCTGCTGCGCGAACAGTTGCTCGGCGGCCATCGCACCCATGAGACCGGCCTGCGACGCATCGGTGGCCAGCGCGATCGCGGGCAGGCCCGGACGCTCGCGCTCGAAACCGCCGACGAGCGACGCGGCGAGGTACTGCGCGGCGGCGGCCGACGGGCCGTCACCGCACGCGACGATCTTGTTGCCGTTCGCCAGCGCGGCGAACATCGCATCGACCGCGGCTGCGATCGGCAACGCCAGCGCGTCGGCTGCTTCGGCGTGAAGCGCGGCGCTGTCGTGGAATTGTTGCTGAATACGTTCGACTGACATCGATTCCTGGTGAACTGGGCGCGTGGCACATGTCGCGCGACATCGTGGGTGCGGCGAGTTTACCGTACTCCGGCACCCACTCCGGGGGTCCGGCAAGAACTCTTTACATCTCGTCACAGCTCGCGGCTACGCATCGTCGGTACGAAATGCGTCGCGCAGCCACGCAAGCCGCCCGGCCTCGAACGCGACGACGTCGAACCGGCACGCGGCACCGGCACCGTGTCGCGCCCAGAACTGCAACGCCGCCGCGACGAGACGCCGCCGCTTGCGCCAGCCGACGCTCGCGGCCGCGCCGCCGTGCCGGACACTGCGCCGTGCACGCACTTCGACGAACACGAGCATGCCGTCGGGCTCGCGCATCACGAGATCGAGCTCGCCGCCGCGCATCGTCACGTTCGCCGCGACGAACCCGAGGCCGCGGCGCTCGAGAAACTGCCGCGCGCGCTGCTCGAACGCCGCGCCGACCGGTTTGGATCGCGCCGCGCCGGAAAAGTTGTCGCCCGCGCGCGGCAAACCGCGCCCGTCGCCCGGGCCGGCCGGCGCCGCGTGGCACAATGCCGACCTTGTTCCGCTTGCGCCGCGATTGCGTGCATTGCCTGCCATGACTGCCCTCCTCGAACTCGCGCATACGCAGCACTACCCGGACGCCGCGCTTTACGTGGTCGCCACGCCGATCGGCAACACCGCCGACATCACGCTGCGCGCGCTGCACGTGCTCGGCCTCGCCGACCGCATCGCGGCCGAAGACACCCGCAACACGGGCCAGCTGCTCGCCCGCTACGGGATCTCGAAGCCGCTCCTGGCCGTGCACGAGCACAACGAACGCGAAGCCGCGCAGCGCGTGATCGAGCTGCTGCGTGGCGGCGAACGCGTGGCCTACGTCTCGGACGCCGGCACGCCCGGCATCTCGGACCCCGGCGCGCGGCTCGTCGACGCGGTGCGCGACGCCGGCTTCGCGGTGATCCCGCTGCCGGGCGCGAGCGCGGCCGTGACCGCGCTGAGCGTGGCCGGCGGCTGGGCCGGCGCGTTCACGTTCGCGGGCTTCCTGCCGCCGAAGGCCAAGCAGCGCGCAACCGCGCTGCAGGCGCTGGTGTCGCACCCGTATGCGCTGGTGTTTTACGAAGCGCCGCACCGGATCGCCGAAACCGTCGCCGCGCTCGCCGATGCGTTCGGCCCCGCGCGCCGGCTGCTGATTGCGCGCGAACTCACCAAACTACACGAGCAGCTGTTCCAGGGCACCCTGGCCGAAGGACAGACCTGGCTTGCCGGTGATGCGAACCGTCAGCGCGGCGAATTCGTGCTGGTCGTCGAAGGCGCGCCGGCGGCCAGCGGCGAAGCCGACGACACCGCGCACGACGCGCTGCTCAGGCTGCTGCTGGAAGAAGTGCCGGTGAAGAGTGCCGCGAAGCTCGCGGCCGCGCTGACGGGCGCATCGCGCAACACGCTGTATGCGCGTGCGCTCGCGCTGAAGGAAGGCTGACGCGGGACGACGCCGCGCCGGAACGACAAAGGGCTGCCGGAAGGCAGCCCTTTGTACTTGATGCTCGATACCTGATGCGTGTGCGGACGAACCGCCGCGTTACTTCGCCGAGATCGACGCGAACATTTCGTCACGGGCCTCGCGCGCTTCCTGCGGCGACAGCCCTTCGATCTTCACGCGGCCCGTGCCGGCGTGCACGAGGCCGATCACCTTGGCAGCCGCATACGACAGGTCGAGCACACGGCCGCGCTTGAACGGCCCGCGATCGTTGACCTTCACGACGACCCACTTGCCGGTCGACGAGTTCGTCACCTTGATGTACGACGACAGCGGCAGCGTGCGGTGCGCGGCGGTGAACGCGTTCATGTTGAAGCGCTCGCCGTTCGCGGTGCGGCGGCCGTGGAAATCCCGCCCGTACCACGAAGCGCGGCCCGTCTGGCGGAAGTCGGACACATCCTTGCCGTCGATCGGCTCGGCGTCGGCCAGCGACGATTTCTTCGCGTCCTTGCTGTCCGTCGCCGGCATCGATGCCAGCGCGGAATCGAAATTGAGTTGCTGCTTGTCGTCGTCCGCCTTCGCGGCAGCGGCCGTCTTGTCGACCGCCTTCTTCTGGTTCGCGCTGCTGGTGGTCTGGCTGGGTGGCACCGCACAGCCCGTCAGCGCAAAAAACAATGCAATGGTCCCGAATCGACTCGGAAAACGTAAATTCATCGACGTGTCGCCTTCTGGTTCGGGCCGCTCCTTCACAACGCTGCGCTACTGCGCAGACACGCGGCCCGGACGGCAAATGCGTGCACGCCCCGCTCGGATGCGAGCAGGCGGCTAGCATGGGCGCGGCTTTCGTCTATGCCGCAACCGTCCTGATTAGTTTTCACGTCTGGCGCAACCTGTCCCCAACAGCCTGACCAGACCCCACATGCCGCCATCGAACATGGCTTCACGTTCGCGCGCGTCGATACGACCAACGCACAGGAACGGCGGCACAGGCCTCATCCGGCGGCGCGGCAGCAGGGCCGCAAGGCGGGCGCGCAGCACCCGGCCGGACAAGACGTGAGCACCGAATGTTCGGTGCTGGATACACCGCCGGACTCCCCGGCGGCTGATGCTTGACGGTGAATCGGACGCCTCTTTTAACGGGGCCGAAACACCAGCGAATGGCGTGAAATTCACGCGCAATGGAGCGCATTATACATAAATCAAAACGTTGTCCCGAAAAGCACCCCCGGCGGACCATTGATTCTCACTATGGCTGTAACAATCGACATGCCCCGGGAATGCCCTCGTCCGCACGCCTCGGCACGCGGCGCACGAGCGGCAGGCGGCGCGCGCGACCGGTACAATCGCTCCTTTTAGCCGCCGGTGCCCTCATGAAAGTCACGCTCATTCCGGTCACGCCGTTCCAGCAGAACTGCTCGCTGCTCGTCTGCGAGAAAACGGGCCGTGCCGCCGTCGTCGATCCGGGCGGCGATCTCGACCGGATCCAGCAGGAAGTCGCGCGGCAAAACGTGCAGGTCGAGAAGGTGCTGCTCACGCACGGGCACATCGATCACTGTGCGGGCGCGAAGACGCTCGCGACGCACTACGGCGTGCCGATCGAGGGGCCGCAGGAAGAAGAACGCTTCTGGATCGAGAAGCTGCCGATGCAGAGCGAACGCTTCGGTTTCCCGGCCGCCGACACCTTCGAGCCCGACCAGTGGCTGAACGACGGCGACACCGTACAGTTCGGCGACGAGACGCTCGAGGTCTATCACTGCCCGGGCCACACGCCCGGCCACGTCGTGTTCTTCAGCCGCGAGCATCGCGTCGCGATCGTCGGCGACGTGCTGTTCGCCGGCTCGATCGGCCGGACCGATTTCCCGCGCGGCAATCACGAGGATCTCGTCCGTTCGATCAAGGAAAAGCTGTGGCCGCTCGGTGACGACGTCACGTTCGTGCCGGGCCACGGCCCGGTGTCGACGTTCGGCGACGAGCGCCGCACGAACCCGTTCGTGTCCGACAAGGTGTTCGGATGAACCAGACTGCCATCCCGGAAATCTACGTCAGCACCGACGTCGAGGCCGACGGCCCGATCCCCGGCCCGCACTCGATGCTGAGCTTCGCATCGGCCGCCTACACCGAGGACAAGCAGTTGATCGCGACCTTCTCGGCGAACCTCGAGACGCTGCCCGGCGCGCAGGCGCACCCGGTGCAGGAAGCCTGGTGGAAAACCGAGCCCGAAGCCTGGGCCGCGTGCCGGCGCGACCTGCAGGCGCCGGAGGCGGCGCTGGTCGCATACGTCGACTGGGTCGAGGCGCTGCCCGGCAAGCCGGTGTTCGTCGCCATGCCGGCCGGCTTCGATTTCACGTTCATGTTCTGGTACATGATGCGCTTCGCGGGACGCTGCCCGTTCTCGTGGTCGGCACTCGACATCAAGACGCTCGCGTTCGCGATGACCGGCCTGCCGTACCGCAAGGCGATCAAGCCGCGCTTTCCGAAGCACTGGTTCGACGACCATCCGCATACGCACGTCGCGCTCGACGACGCGATCGAACAAGGCGCGCTGTTCTGCAACATGCTCGCCGACCTGCGCCGGCAGCAGGCCGCGCTCGCGGGCCTCGCCGTGTCGGACACCGATCAGTCGGAAAACGCGGGGGCGGGGCAAAATCCCACGGATCCGCGGGCAAATTAGCGAATCTCGCTCAGCAGCGCCACACCAGATTGCGTTTCCTTTCCCGGCCCTCTAACATTCAGCATGTTGTTGCTGCCGCATGGAGGCGCAGGTGACGCTCGATTCCTTTTCGCAAAAAATCCTTCGCCTGTTGCAGCTCGACGCGCGCCGTTCCGTACAGGAAATCTCCGACCAGGTCGGCCTGTCGAGCACGCCGTGCTGGCGCCGCATCAAGGACATGGAACAGTCGGGCGTGATCCAGCGCTACACGGCGCTGCTCGATCGCGAGAAGCTCGGGCTGCACGTCTGCGCGCTCGCGCACGTGCACCTGACGCGCCACAACGAAGGCGGCGTCGAGCAGTTCGAGCGCGAGATCGCGACCTGCCCGGAAGTCACCGAGTGCTACAGCACGACCGGCGAAGCCGATTACATCCTCAAGATCGTCGCACCGGACATCAAGGCCTACGACGTGTTCCTGCACGAACGGATCTTCAAGATCCCGGCCGTGTCGCAGGTGCGCACGAGCGTCGTGCTGCGCGAAATCAAGTTCGACACGCAACTGCCGCTGTAACGCACGGGCCGGCACGGCCGGTTCGCCGCGTTCGCAGTTACCGGCCGCGGGTTACACCTGCGCGGGCATCGCGCGCGTAAAGCCGATCCGGCGTGCGCCGAACTCGCGCTCCAGCGCGCCGACGTCGATCCGGCCGGCCAGCGTCGCGTCGGTATCGCGCGGATCGCTGGCGAGCGTCACGTCGATCTCGAGCCCCGTACTCAGGTAATGCAGGTTGATCGTCGCCGCACGCAGCCCGCGCCGCGCGAGCGCGGCCTCGAGCCGTGCGGCAATCTCGCCGCGCGGCGGCAGCGCGAGCGCCGGACGGCGCGCCGCGTCGTTCTCGGGGTCGACATGGATCAGCGCATCGAGCACGCGCGGGTCGGACAGGACGCGCGCCCGCGCGGTCTCGGCGATGTAATGCCCTTCGGAGACGGAGATCTTCGGATCGACGAGAATGTGCGCATCGACGAGCGCGGCATCGCCCATCTTGCGCGTCCGCAGGTCGTGCACATCGCGCACGCCGGGTGTCGCGGCGAGCAGCGCGCGGATCTCGGCCGTGTCGGCCGTATCGAGCGCGCGATCCGAGAGGTCCTGCAACGCGTCATAGCCGAACGTCCAGCCCATGCGCGCGACCATGAAGCCGACGATCGCCGCGGCGATCGGGTCGAGCAACCGCACGCCGGCCAGGCTGCCGACGATACCGATCGCGACCACGAGTGACGACGCGGCATCCGAACGCGCATGCCAGGCGTTCGCGACAAGCATCGCCGAGCGCACGCGCCGCGCCTCGCGCAGCATGTAGCGAAACAGCGCCTCCTTCGACACGAGCACGGTCAACGCAACAATCAGCGCGGAAAAATGCACGGCCGGGATGTTTTCGAGATTAACGAGGCGGTCGCCGGCGCGCCAGAGCATGCCGATCCCGACCGCAATCAGGATCGCGCCGAGAAACAATGACGCGACCGTCTCGTAGCGGCTATGGCCGTAATTGTGGTCGGCATCCGGCGATGCGCCGCTATGGCGATTCGCAACCAGCACGACAAAATCCGAGATCAAATCGGATATCGAATGCACACCGTCAGCAATCAATGCCTGCGAATGCGCAATCACACCAACGGCGATCTGAAATGTCGCCAGGACGACATTCAGAACAATACTGACAAGCGTGCTCTTGCGCGCAACGGCGTGCTTATCCGCGCTCTGCGCGTCGCCGGAAAAGGTGGACATGAAATATGAGATATCGGTGTGCGATACGCAATTCTATCAAAAGCGCTCCGCAACCCCTTCCAATACCCACAAATTTCTCATTTAAATCAACCGCTTATACGAACGTGTCGCATTTTCATTCACGCCGGATTCTTACATTTTTATGACAATGTTTGCGCGCCGGCGGTGCCCGGAAACAAAAAAGCCGCGCTCCTGAACGGACACGCGGCTTTTTTGAAGCACAGGCGACTTAAACAAACGTTTAAATCGCAAACTGTTCGCGGTTCTTGCCGGCAATCCAGCGCGGCGGCTTGCCGCGGCCCGACCACGTTGCGCCCGTTTCCGGATCGCGGTACTTCGCGGCCACGCCTGCGCGCGGACGGCCAACCTTACCTGCCTTCGCGCGGCTGAGACCGAGTTCGGCGAGCGAAAAGCCATAGTCGGCAATTTTCTGCTTCACGTCATTCAGCACTTCAGCGTATTCACGCGACTTTGCTTCTTCGATTTGCTTCTCCAGCTTCTCCCGCTGGGCCAGCAGGTCCTTGTAAGAAGACATAGTTTCCCTTTCTATCTGACCAATGGCGCCGGTCTGCAGCCAGCTCACCATTCATGAAATATATGTGCCTCGGATTTTCGAAGGCAGAGATTAGCACAAAAAAGATTTGATAGAAGAGAGATTCATGAAAATCCCGAGACCCATTGTAATTCGCGCATGTCATTTTGACCGGCTGCGGCCTTTTCTCAAATTTTTACGCGCGTACACAGAGATTAGGACATTAGTGATTGCCTATTCGGGCTATCAACATACGCAATTACCCTCTATTCGGGAAAATCGAAGCTTTCATCGGACGACAGCTTTGCAAAAACCACATGACGCGGTTTGCTAAACGGACAAATCACTGACCCGCGACGTCACGTCACATCCCGTGCGCATGCCATCAGCCGGTCGCGCAGCGCCCCGGTATCGGCCGACGGCGCGTCGAATGGCGTGCGCACGCGGCGGCCGTCGCAACGCCAGTCGGCGCCGTGGCGATCGACACCGAGCAAATCGAGCCCGTCGCGACGTGCCGCGCCCCCGTCGTAGGCCTCCCACAGCGCCTGTTCGTCGTCGAACGCAAGCGACGGCAGTGCATCGAGATGCGTGCCGTCGACCCAGCCCATCCGCCCGAAACCGCCGATATAGCGCAGCCGTTCGACATCGAGCGCCCAGAACGCGAAATCGCCGAGGGCGAGATAGCGCGCGGCGTCCGGTTCGTAGCGCAGATAGCGCGCCGCGACGTGCGGATCGTCTCCCAGCGGCACGAACCGGCCGAGCAGCGTTGCGCGCTCGGCGTTCAGGACGTCGCCATCGGTCGCATCGACGACGAGGAAGCCCGCGCGCGGATCGGCGGCAAGGTTGCGGGTGTGCTCGGCCAGGCCGCTCACGAGGATGACGGGCCGATGGCTTGCATCGGGTGCAAACGGAACGACCGTCGGATACGGGAAACCCTGCGGATCGCGCGCATGGGTGGCGAGCGTGCCGAGCGCGCAGCGGTGCAGCAGATGCAGGGCAAGGGCGGGATCGATGTTCAAGAGGACTCCTGCGGTCGAAGGGCGGTACGCCGGGCTTGCCGTGCGCGCTTCGATGTTACCCGCTGGCGCAACGCGCCGCGCATCGGCCGAACGGTCGGCGTCCGGCGTCCGGCGTCCGGCGTCCGGCGTCCGGCGTCCGGCAGGATCGTAAGCGGTTCGATAGAATCGGACGATTCCGGCGGGCGCCGCGCGCGCCCGTGCATTTTTTGACGAGCCTTCCCGTGTCCGAATCCTCCTCTCCCGAATCGTCGTCCCCGTTCGCCGCGCCGCCCGACGCGCACCGCGTGCTGCCGCTGCCGGCCCGCCAGCGGGCGCGCACCGCGTCGATGGCGCTGTTCTTCGTCGCCGGCATGATGTACGCGTCATGGGGCGTGCATGTACCGACCGTGCGCGACAAGTTCGCGCTGAGCCCCGGCCTGCTGTCGATCGCGCTGTTCGCGGTCGCCGGCGGCTCGATCGCCGCGATGCTGACCATCGCGCGCTGGATCGCCCGCGTCGGCTCGCGCACCGCGTGCCTCGCCGGCGGGCTCGTGATGTCCGCGTGCGCGGCGCTGATCCTCGTCGTGCCCGACTACTGGATGCTGCTCGCGGTGCTCGCGCTGTTCGGCTTTTCGATGGCGACGCTCGACGTCGCGATGAACGCCGAGGCCAGCGCGGTCGAGATCGCGCTCGGCAAGCCGATCATGTCGTCGCTGCACGGGATGTTCAGCATCGGCGGGATGTCGGGCGCAGCGGCCGGCGGCGCGCTGCTGTCGGCCGGCATGGCGCCGGCCGCGCATCTCGCGCTCGCGGCGGCGGTGAGCGCCGCGGTGCTCGTGGCCGCAGGCCCGGCCGTGCTGCCGCATGTGCCGCACCACGAACAGGCGCACGGCGGCGGCAACCGCTGGCGCTCGCCCGCACTGTGGATGCTCGGCGGCATCGCGCTGATTGCACTGATCGCCGAAGGCGCGATGTACGACTGGGCGACGGTCTACATGCGCGACGTCGTTGCGGCGAGCCCTGCGCTCGCGAGCGCCGCGTATGCGGCGTTCTCGGGCGGGATGGCCATCGCCCGCTTCGCGGGCGACGCCGTGCGTGCGCGCTTCGGCGCGCCGCAGCTCGTGTTCGCGAGCGCGTCGCTCGCATGCGCGGGGATGATCGGCGCGCTGCTGCTGCCGAATCCGGTCGCGGTGCTGACCGGCTTCACGCTGATGGGCCTCGGCCTGGCCAACATGATGCCCGTGCTGTTCGCGGCCGCCGCGCGCGTGAAGGGCATCCACGCGGCCGAAGGGCTCGCGCACGTGGCCGGGCTCGCGTATTTCGGACTGCTGTTCGGTCCGGTCGTGATCGGTGCGGTCGCGCAGGCCGCGAACCTGACGATCGGCCTGTCGGTCGTCGCGCTGTGCGCGGCGCTCGTTGCGGCCATCGCGCCGAAGGTGCTCGCGCACCTGAAGATCTGACCACCCGGCCCACGCCGGCCCGAACGGCCAAAAAGAAAGCGCGCATGCGTTGCCGCATGCGCGCTTTCACCCCTTCTGTTGACCGCTTGTTGCGTTACATCTTCACTTCGTCGAGCAGCGACTTCTTGCCGCCCTTGTAGTTGTACAGCGAGATCACGCCGTGCTGCAGGTCGCCCTTCGAGTCGAAGGTCGTCGTGCCGATCACGCCCGTGTAGTTCGTCGCCGGCATGGCCGCGAGGATCTTCGCCGGGTCCGTCGAGTTCGCGCGCTTCATCGCATCGGCGATGATGTACACGGCGTCATACGTGAACGGTGCGTAGATCTGGATCGGCTGGCCGAAGCGCTTCTCGTACTTCGCCTTGAACGCGCCGCCGCCCGGCATCTTCTCGAGCGACGCACCGGCTTCCGAGCACACGACGTTGTCGGTCGCATCGCCAGCCAGGTCGGCCAGCTTTTCCGTGCACACGCCGTCGCCTGCGAAGATCTTCGCGCGCAGGCCGAGCTGCTTCGCCTGTTTCGCGAACGGGCCGCCGGTGGCGTCCATGCCGCCGTACATGATCGCGTCCGGATTCTCGCCCTTGATCTTGGTCAGAATCGCGCGGAAGTCGACCGCCTTGTCGTTCGTCGCGTCATGCGACATCACCTTCAGGCCGAGCGCCTTCGCCTTCTTCTCGAACTCGTTCGCGAGACCCTGGCCGTAGGCGGTCGAATCGTCGACCACCGCCACGCTCTTGATGCCCTTCGAGTGCGCGTAGTTCGCCAGTGCCGGGCCCTGCTGCGCATCGGTCGCGACCACGCGGTACGTGGTCTTGAAGCCTTGCTGCGTGTACGCCGGGTTGGTCGCCGACGGCGAGATCTGTACGATGCCCGCATCGCTGTAGATCTTCGAGGCCGGGATCGACGTGCCCGAGTTCAGGTGGCCGACCACCGCGACGACCTTGTCGTCGACGAGCTTCTGCGCAACCTGCGTGGCCTGCCGCGGGTCGGCGGCGTCATCCTGCGGGTCGAGTTGCAGCGTGATCTTCTGGCCGCCGACCGTGAGACCCTTCGCGTTGATCTCCTCGACTGCGAGACGTGCGCCGTTTTCGTTGTCCTTGCCCAGGTGTGCAATACCGCCCGTCAAGGGCGCGACGTGGCCGATCTTGACGACTTGATCGGCGGCCGCGTTGCTTGCAGCTGCAACGCACAGCATCGCCGCGGCGGTGATCGGCAACAGCTTTTGCATCTTGATATTCATGTAAGTCTCCAGTTTCGGTCCCAATAAACGCCATCGCCCGGTGCCCCGCTGCCATCCCTGTGTTTGCAATCACTGGACGATTCGCCGGTTGCATCGTTCATGCACTTGGCCTCAAGCACGTGAAAACAGCCGCTTTTAGCAGCCACCCGTCCGTACTTGCGCGCAAGTGTAGGTGATCAAATTAATTTGTGGGACTTTTTTGGGGTAGTGGTAACACTACTGATATGCGCACTTTGGAGCAACCACTCGAATATCGCCGCAAGCCCCGCCGGATAAGGGTTTCCGCTAATTCAGGGCGACCCGCCGAAAGGTCGTTTTAAAAGATTCCCGGGGCATTTCGATTCGGTATTTTGTGCCCGGGATCATTGAATGAAACGCGCGTGACAACACGCGCGTTTCGTCGTCCGATATGAACGATTCAAGCGGCCGTTGCGCGCCATTCGGCATCGAGCGCGGCGACGAGTTGCGACGTCGTCAGCGCATCGCCGCGCCGCCGCGCGAGCGGCGCGCCCTGCCCGGCCCACAGCGACAGGTAGTCGCCGTCGTTCGCACGCGCGGCGGCCTGGCGCAGCGGCTGGGTCAGCGCGTTCTGCACCGGGTACGGTGCGACGTCGGCCACGTGTTGGCCGAGCCGCGCCATCAGCGTGTTGCGCAGCCCGCGCGCATGGCGGCCGGTGATCGCACGCGTGACCTGCGTCGACGTATCGGTGCTCGCGAGCAGGCGCGCCTTCCAGTCTGCCGCGATCGCGCTTTCCGCACAGGTGAGAAACGCGGTGCCGAGCTGGGCGCCCTGCGCGCCGAGCGCGAGCGCGGCCGCGATCCCGCGGCCGTCCATGATGCCGCCCGCGGCGAGCACGGGCAGGCCGGTCGCATCGACGAGCTGCGGCACGAGCGCGAGCGTGCCGATCAGCGCATCGTCGGCGGAACCGATGAACGTGCCGCGATGGCCGCCCGCCTCGGCACCCTGCGCGGACAGCGCGTCGGCGCCGGCCGCCTGCCACGCGAGCCCTTCGGCCACGTGCGTCGCGGTGCCGATCACATAGGTGCCGGCCGCCTTCAGCCGCGCGACGTCGGCCGCGTCGAGCACGCCGAACGTGAAGCTCGCGACCGGCACGCGCAATGCGACGAGTGCATCGAGCTGCGCGCGAAAATCGGGCGCGTAGCGGGCAGGCGCCGTGCCCGGCGGCAAGCCGAGCGCCGCGTTCAGCGGGTCGATCGCCGCCAATGCGCGCGCGACGGTCGCCGCATCGGGCGCGGCGTCCGGCAGCACGAACAGGTTGACCGCGAACGGGCGATCGGTCGCCGCGCGAATGGCGTCGACTTCGGTGGCGAGGCGCTCGGGCGCGAAGGCGGCGGCGCCGAGGCTGCCGAGCGCGCCGGCGTTCGATGCGGCGGCGACCATCGCGGTCGTGGTCGCGCCGACCATCGGCGCCTGCACGAGCGGCAGGCGCAGGCCGAAGCGTTCGGAAAAGGGGGTGGAAAACTGACGGGCAGACATGGCGAATCCTTCGATGACGATGCGCGAAAGCGCTTTGTAAAGGCCAACACATTGACTCTATCGAAGCGGCGCAGCGCCGAAAAATGAATAATCGAGATCGAAACGATCGCTGCGCGAGAAGCGGGCGCGCGCCCTGCATCACCCGACGATTGGTGGCACACTAGGCCGCCCTCTTTCACCCCGGGGTGCGCATCGCGCATCCCGTTCGCCAGGAGTTCAGAACGTGACTGCCCAATGGATCGACATCCCGACCGGTAACGACAGCTTCGGCGGCTATCTCGCGCTGCCCAAGCGCGGCACGGGCCCAGCCGTCATCATCATCCAGGAGATCTTCGGCGTGAACTCGCACATCCGTGCGGTCGCCGACCAGTACGCGTCCGACGGCTTCGTCGCGCTCGCGCCGGACGTGTTCTGGCGCACGCAGCCGCGCGTCGAGCTGACCTACGAAGGCGCGGATCGCGACAAGGGCATCGAACTGATGAAGAAGACCGACGTGGGTCTCGCGGTGGCCGACATCGGCGCGGCAGCCGACGCGTTGCGTGCCCGCCCCGAAGTGGCCGGCAAGGTCGCCGCGATCGGCTACTGCTTCGGCGGCCAGCTCGCGTACCGTGCGGCCGCGACCGGCAAGCTCGACGCGGCGGTGTCCTATTACGGCGGCGGCATCCAGAATGCACTCGACCTCGCCGACAAGGTCACGCAGCCGATCCTGTTCCACTACGCGGAAAACGACCACGGGATCCCGCTCACGGCCGTCGACCAGGTGAAGGCCGCGTTCGCCGGCCACGGCCACGCGTCCTTCCACGTTTATCCGGGCGCCGAGCACGGCTTCAACTGCACGGACCGCGCGTCGTACCACCAGCGCGCAGCGGCGCTCGCACACGGCCGCACGCTGACGTTCCTCGCCGAGCACCTGTAAAAAGCGCCCGGCTGCGGGCCCGGTGCGCCGGGTCCGCGTTATGCTCCCATCATCGCCACGCGTCACAACGGGGGTGACTGCGATGCACTCGGACTATCTCGCGCATGACGCGATCGGCCTCGCGGCGCTCGTGCGCGACCGCCAGGCGAGCCCGCGCGAACTGCTCGACGCCGCGATCGGCCAGGCCGAGGCGGTCAATAGCGCGATCAACGCGATCGTGCTGCAGGACTACGAAGCCGCGCGCCAGCGCGCGACCGCCGCAACGGAATCCGGCGCCGATGCGCCGTTCGCGGGCGTCCCGTATCTCGTCAAGGATCTCGGCGCGGCGGTGGCCGGGCTGCCGCTGTCGATGGGCAGCCGGCACTACCGCTACTTCGTGCCGGCCGACGATTCGCCGGTGATCGCGCGCAGCCGCGCGGCGGGCCTGAACGTGTTCGGCAAGACCAACACGTCGGAAATCGGCCAGATGCCGTACACCGAACCCGAGCTGTTCGGCGCGTGCCGCAACCCGTGGAATCTAGACCACACACCCGGCGGCTCGAGCGGCGGCGCGGCGGCAGCCGTCGCGGCCGGCATCGTGCCGCTCGCGCATGCGTCCGACGGCGGCGGCTCGATCCGCATCCCCGCATCGTGCTGCGGGCTGTTCGGCCTGAAACCGAGCCGCAACCCGGTGCTCGTCGACCTGCCGTCGAACGGCGAGCTCGTCGTCCAGCATGCGGTATCGCGCAGCGTGCGCGACAGCGCGCTGCTGCTCGACGTGACAACCGGCCAGACGCTGCCGCACGGCGCGCCCGGCACGTTCCTCGGCGCACTCGACACGCCGCCCGGCCCGCTGCGGATCGGCCTCGTCGTCGATCCGATGCTCGCGCCGGCACTCGCCGACGACACGCGCGCGGCGCTCGACGATGCGGCCGCACTGCTCGAATCGCTCGGCCATCACGTCGAACCGGCGACGCTGCATGTCGACTACGCGCGCGCGGCCGAAACCTTCCTCACGCTGTGGGCGACGATCGCCGAGGAAATGGTGCTCGGCGCACGCGAACTGACCGGCCGCACGCCGCGACGCGGCGAATTCGAGGCCGCGACCTGGGCAATGGCGGTGGTCGGCCGGCGCCTCGCGCGCACGCGCCTGCCGGACGTACTCGAATGGCAGCGTCAGCTGACCGTGCAGGTTTCCGGCCTCGTGTCGCGCTACGACGCGATCCTGTGCGCGTCGCTCGCGGCGCCGCCGGTGAAGATCGGCGAGCTGCAGCCGACGCCGTTCGAATCCGCGCAGATGAAGCTGCTCGCCGCGTTGCCGGTGAAGCCGCTGCTGAAGGAAATGCTCGCGAGGTCGTCGGAGAAGGCGTTCGCGTGGGCCGGCTGCACCGAGCTGTTCAACCTGACCGGCCAGCCGGCGATGTCGGTGCCGCTCTACTGGAATGCGCGCGGGCTGCCGATCGGCGTGCAGTTCGCTGCGCGTCATGCCGACGAAGCGCTGCTGCTCAGGCTTGCACGGCAGCTCGAACAAGCGCGGCCGTGGTTCGACCGCCGCCCGCCGCTGATGCAGGCGCAGCGCTGACGCGCGCACGCGCCTGCGCCACGCACCACGCACCACGCACCACGCGTCACGCGTCACGCGTCACGATAAAAAAGCCCCGCCGGCGAACCCGGCGGGGCTTTTGCGCATGCAACCGCGTGACCGCGCTTACACGACGAGCCGTTCGCAGATCGTCCGCGTGGCGGTCGCTGCGTTCAGCGTATAGAAGTGCAGACCCGGCACGCCCGCATCGATCAGGCGCTGGCACAGGCCCGTGACGACGTCCGCGCCGAACGCGCGGATCGACTCGCGATCGTCGCCGAAGCTTTCGAGCCGGCGCGCGACCCAGCGCGGCACTTCGGCGCCGCACATCTCGGAGAAGCGCATCAGCTGCGAGAAGTTCGTGATCGGCATGATGCCCGGCACGATCGGCACGTCCACGCCCAGCTTGCGCGCATCGTCGACGAAGCGGAAATACGCGTCCGCGTTGAAGAAATACTGCGTGATCGCGGAATTCGCGCCGGCTTTCACCTTGCGCGCGAAATTCTCGAGATCGGCCTTCGGCGAGCGCGATTGCGGGTGGTACTCCGGATAGCCGGCGACTTCGATGTGGAACCAGTCGCCATGCTCGGCGCGGATGAAGCTGACGAGCTCGGACGCATAGCGCAGCTCGCCCACCTCGCCCATCCCCGACGGCAGGTCGCCGCGCAGCGCGACGATGTGCCGGATGCCGTGCGAGCGATACTGGTCGAGGATCGCACGCAGGCTGTCGCGCGACGAGCCGATGCACGACAGGTGCGGCGCGGCCTCGAGGCCGTCCTTTTGCATGTCGAGCACGGTATCGAGCGTGCCCTGCTGCGTCGAACCGCCGGCGCCGAACGTCACGGAGACGAATTTCGGCTTCAGCGGCAGCAGCTGCGCACGGGTCGCGCGCAGCTTTTCGACACCGTCCGCCGTCTTCGGCGGGAAGAATTCAAACGAGAGTTCGATCGGTTTCATGATTCGATGGGGTTGGGCCTGCGCCCGCCCGCCCTCAGCCGATGTCGCGCTGGCCGAAGATCAGGGCGGACAGCAGCCACGACACGATGCTGTACAGGATCGAACCGAAGAACGCGGACCAGAACCCCGACACCTCGAAGCCCTTCAGCAGCGACGACGCGAACCAGAAGCACAACGCGTTCACGACGAGGATGAACACCCCGAGCGTGACGATCGTGACGGGCAGCGTCAGCAGGATCAGCACCGGGCGGATCACCGTGTTGATCAGCCCGAGCACGACCGCGATGATCAGCGCGGTGCCGAAGCTCTTGATGTGGATCGACGGCACGAGGTACGTGATGATCAGCAGCGCGAGCGCGTTGATGACCCAGGTGAGGATGACGCTCATGGAGTGCTCCGGTTCGGTGGTCGATCGGTACGATCAATCGCCGCCGCCGCGCCGCACGCCCCGCAGCGGGGCGTGCACGGCACGGCGGCGGCCGTACATCAGTAGCGGTAGTGGTTCGGCTTGAACGGGCCGTCCTTCTGCACGCCGATGTACGAAGCCTGCTCGTCCGACAGCACGGACAGGTTCGCGCCGATGCGCGCGAGGTGCAGGCGCGCGACCTTTTCATCGAGATGCTTCGGCAGCACGTACACCTTGTTCTCGTACTCGTTGCCGCGCACGAACAGCTCGATCTGCGCGAGCGTCTGGTTCGCGAACGAGTTCGACATCACGAACGACGGGTGGCCGGTCGCGCAGCCGAGGTTCACGAGGCGGCCTTCCGCCAGCAGGATCACGCGCTTGCCGTCCGGGAAAATGATGTGGTCGACCTGCGGCTTGATGTTTTCCCACTGGTACTGGCGAGTCGACGCAACGTCGATTTCCGAATCGAAGTGACCGATGTTGCAGACGATCGCGTTGTGGCGCATCGCCTTCATGTGGTCATGGCCGATCACGTGGAAGTTGCCGGTGGCCGTCACGAAGATGTCGGCCTTGTCGGCTGCGTATTCCATCGTCACGACGCGGTAGCCTTCCATCGCCGCCTGCAGCGCGCAGATCGGATCGATTTCGGTGACCCACACGGTCGCGCCGAGGCCGCGCAGCGACTGCGCGCAGCCCTTGCCCACGTCGCCGTAGCCCGCGACGACCGCGACCTTGCCCGCGATCATCACGTCGGTCGCGCGCTTGATGCCGTCGACCAGCGACTCGCGGCAGCCGTACAGGTTGTCGAACTTCGACTTCGTGACCGAATCGTTCACGTTGAACGCCGGGAACGGCAGGCGGCCGTCCTTTTCCATCTGGTACAGGCGGTGCACGCCGGTCGTGGTTTCCTCGGTCACGCCCTTGATGTGCGCGAGGCGCTTCGAGTACCAGGTCGCGTCGATGTCGAGGTGCTTCGCGATCGACTTGTACAGCGCGACTTCTTCCTCGTTGGTCGGCTTCGCGATCACCGAACGGTCCTTCTCGGCCTTCGAGCCGAGGATCAGCAGCAGCGTTGCGTCGCCGCCGTCGTCCAGGATCATGTTCGCGAATTCGCCGTTCGGCCATTCGAAGATGCGGTGCGAGAACTCCCAGTATTCGTCGAGCGATTCGCCCTTGAACGCGAACACCGGCGTGCCGGCTTCGACGATCGCGGCCGCAGCGTGATCCTGCGTCGAGAAGATGTTGCACGACGCCCAGCGGACGTCCGCGCCGAGCGCCTTCAGCGTCTCGATCAGCACGCCCGTCTGGATCGTCATGTGCAGCGAACCGGCAATGCGCGCACCCTTCAGCGGCTGCTCTGCCTTGTATTCGTCGCGGATCTGCACGAGGCCCGGCATTTCGGTCTCGGCGATGTTGAGTTCCTTGCGGCCCCAGCCGGCCAGCGCCATGTCGGCGACGACGTAATCGTGGGAAGCCTTGGAATCGATAATGGCGTTCATCACGCCCTCCTTTCTAAAAAGTTTCTAGATTGGTGACGTGAGCGCCGTTCAGGAAGCGGGGCCGGCGCGACATCGCCGCACGGCTGCTTGGTGAAGCCTTCCGAGCCTGGCGGACACAGATGTCCGTCGCAACGCTCCTCGGAAAACGGAGGGGATTGTAGCAAATCGGCGCGCGGAATGCGCAAGCACCGCGCAACCCTGGCACGAGCGCGCGGCGTCGGCGCGCGCGGCCGTCAGCAAAGGGTCAGGATTCCGCGCCGACCCACGCCTGTTCGCGCAGCCGCGCACGCAGGCGCGCGACGGCCTGGCTGTGCAGCTGGCACACGCGCGACTCGCTCACTTCGAGCACCGCGCCGATCTCGCGCAGATTCAGACCCCGTTCGTAGTACAGCGACATCAGCAGCTTCTCGCGCTCCGGCAGCCGCTCGATCGCCTCGACGAGGGCCTCGCGCAGGTGCTCGTCGAGCAGCGCCGACAGCGGATCGGCGTGATCGACACGATAACGGTCGAGGAACGGCTCGTCGTCGGCCGCGCGGTCGAAATCCTCGTAGTAGATGAGCTGGCTACCGTGCAGGTCCTGCAGCATCCCCTGGTATTCGTCGAGCGGCATGTTCAGGTGTTCCGCGATCTCGGTCTCGCTCGCCGAGCGGCCGAGATGCTGCTCGACCTGGTGCACCGCGTGCTCGACCTCGCGCGACGTCTTGCGCAGGCTGCGCGGCAGCCAGTCGTTGCTGCGCAGCTCGTCGAGCATCGCGCCGCGGATGCGCTGCGTCGCGTAGGTCTCGAACTGCGCGCCCTGGTCTTCCTTGTAGCGGCCGGCCGCGTCCATCAGGCCGATCATGCCAGCCTGGATCAGGTCGTCGAGATCGACGCTCGCCGGCATCTTCGCGACGAGCTGCAGCCCGAGGCGGCGCACGAGCGGCGCGTATTGCGCGAGCACGTCGGCCTGGGACATCTTTCCTTGAGCGTTGTACATCATGGCTCTCTCCTTAGGCGCTCACGCGGCGTGTGCCGCGCCCGCCTCATACGACGGCTTGCCACCCGCGTGGACGGCGCGACCCGCACCCGAACGCGGGCGCATCGGCCAGTACAGCAGGTCCGCGGCAATCTGCCGGTAGTCGCGCGCGGCGGCCGACGACGGGAACGCATCGACCACCGCATGCGTCAGTTCGCGCGCATGCTCGACGAGCGGATCGGCGCTCACGCAACCCGCGTCGGCGATCGACACGGTCAGGTAGCGGCTCGCGACGCCCGCGAGGTTGTCGAAGGCGGTCTTCGCGTCCGCATGGCTGCCGACGTGATTGGTCAGCACGCGGAACTGCGCGAACGCATGCGCGAAATGCAGCCGCTTCATGCACGCGTACGCCTCGGTGATCGCCTGCGCGGCGACCCGCGTGACGACCAGCACGTCGTGCGCTTCGCGGGCGAGCGCCGAGAACGAACCGTCGGCGCCGAGCTGCGCGTCGACGAGGACGATATCGGCCGGGCCGTCGATGAAATCGCTCAGCTGCGCGTCGCTGTAGCCGGCCCGCGCGAGCCGCGCGGCGGCGCACAGGCCGAAGCCGGCCGCCACCCGCGTGCGCTCGCCGTCGCGCAGCCATGCGCCGGCCAGCGTCGCGCTGGCCGAGTGCACGTCGGCACGTTCGTCGACGACGAGCACGTCCTTGCCGAGCGATGCGAGCGCCGCCGCGAGGTTCACGATGGTGGACGTGCAGCCGACACCCGCCGGCCCGCCCGTCACCGCGACGATGCGCGACGCGCGCCCGGCGAGCAGGCGCCGCAGCCCTTCGGCCTGATCGATGATCCGTTTATCCAAATCGCACCTCGTGCAGCTCGGCAGTGGAACGTGCGGTCAATGCGGACAGCAGCGTCGGCATGTCCTCGTCCTGCGGCACGAAGGGCGAGCCGTCGCGCGGCACACAGAACGCGCTCTTCAGCAGGAATTTGGTCGACGCGACGTACAGGTTCTCCGGCACCTTCTGGCCGGTCGACACGTAGTGGATCGGCAGCTTGTAGCGGATCACCGTATCGAGCACGCCGCCGAGGTGGGTCGCCTCGTCGAGCTTCGTGAGGATGCAGCCGGCGAGGTCCGGGGATGCCGCATGCGGATGCTCGCCCGCGCTGCGGTACGCCTGCACGACTTCGTTGAGCGTGTCGCCGTGGCTCGTCGCGTTCAGCAGCAGCAGGCGCTGCACCGGAGTGTTCGCGCCGTGCAGCATCGCGATCTGGTCGGACACCGCGCGATCGCGCTGGCTCATCCCGATCGTGTCGATCAGCACGATGTGCTTGTTGCGCAGTTCGGACAGCGCGAGCGCGAGATCGCCCGCATCCTTCACCGCGTGGACCGGAACGCCGAGGATCTTGCCGAAGATGCGCAGCTGCTCGTGGCCGCCGATCCGGTAGCTGTCGGTGGTCAGCAGCGCGACCTTGCTCGCGCCGAAGCGCATCACGCAGCGCGCGGCCAGCTTCGCCGTGGTCGTCGTCTTGCCGACGCCCGTCGGCCCCATCAGCGCGAACACGCCGCCGCGCTCCATCAGCGCATCCTCGCTGTCGAGCACCGGCAGGTTCGACGCGAGCACCGACTGCGCCCATTCGGCAGCCTGCTCGAAAGTCTGCGCGCCGTCGCCGGACGGCAGGTTGTCGACCAGCATCCGCACGAGCTGCGCGGAGAAGCCGGCCGCAAACAGGTGCTTCGTCAGCGCGCCATGCACGGCGCTGCGACGCTGGCGGTCGTGCCACCTCAGGCTGTCGAACTGCTCTTCCATCATCCCGCGCAGCGCGCCGAGCTCCTGCATCACCGTGTCGTTGACGATCCGCTCGATGCGCGACTTCACCGCATCGGCCACCGCGGCGGCCGCATCGGCGGACAGGCGCGCGCGTTCGGCCGCCTTGGCAGCGGACGTGGCGCCCGTGTCGGGCGTGCGAGTCGCGGCGGCCGGGATCCGGCGCTCGGCGTCGCGCACGATGTCGCGCGCCCAGTCGGGCGGCGTCGTGCTGGCGGCGGCCTGCGGCGCGGGTGCGGGCTGCGGCGCGGCAGGCGCCTGCGCACGCGCGATCAGCGCGTCGCGCTGCTGCGTCAGGCGCTTCGCGTGCTCGACCAGCCACGGCGCGGGTTCGGAAGCGGCGGCCGGCGCTCCGGCGGCCGGCGCGGCGATCGACGGCGATGCCGCGTCCGCGTCGGGCAGCGAAGGATGCACGTCCAGCTCTTCCGCGTCAGCGCTCGCGCCGAACACGGACGAGAACACGTCCGGCAGCCCGCCTTCGCCGGCCGCGTACGGATTGATGGCCGGGCGAGCCGGGACGGCGCCCGGGCGCGACACGATGCCCGGCACGGCGGCCGCCGGCACGGATTCCGGCAGGCGCGGCGTGGCGAGGCGCGGGCGGGCGGCGGGGGGCGCCACCGCGGCGAGGTCCGAATCGGCGAGTGCAACGATTTCGACGCTGCCGTCATCGAGCGTGCGGTTCGACAGCACGACCGCGTCGGCGCCGAGTGCCTCGCGCACGAGACGAAGTGCGTCGCGGCTCGTTGCGCCGGTGAATTTGCGAATGTTCAAGCGGAACCCCCGATGACGTTAACGACTTTGATCGTGCGTGTGTCCGGCACTTCGGCATACGACAGCACTTTCAATTGCGGCAGGCTGCGGCGCAGGAAACGCGCGAGCATCGCGCGCAGCGCGTGCTGCACGAGCAGCACGGGCGGCAGCCCAAGATTTTGTTGACGCAGCATCGCTTGCTGCGTGCCGGTCAGAAGGTTGTGCGCGAGGCCGGGTTCGAGGCCCGGGTTCGCGCCGGTGGCGAGCGCCTGCGACAGCACGCGTTCCAGATTCGCGTCGAGGCCCATCACCTGCATTTCGCCGGCGCCCGGATACCACTGCTGCGTGATCGCACGGCCGAGCGCGAGCCGCACGGCGGCCGTGATCTCGAACGCATCGCCGCGGCCCGCATGCTCGGACACGGCCTCGAGAATCGTGCGCATGTCGCGGATCGGCACGCCTTCCTCGAGCAGGTTCTGCAGCACCTTCTGCAGCGTCGTCAGCGAGATCGTCTTCGGCACGAGGTCCTCGACGAGCGACGGTGCGTCCTTGCCGGTGCGCTCGACGAGCGCCTGCACTTCCTGGCGGCCGAGCAGCTCGGCCGCGTGCTGGACGACGAGATGGTTCAGGTGCGTCGCGACGACCGTGCTCGCGTCGACCACCGTGTAGCCGTACACCTGCGCCTGCTCGCGCAGCGCGACGTCGATCCACACGGCCGGCAGCCCGAACGCGGGATCCTGCGTGACGGCGCCCGGCAGCGCGGCCGTCACCTGGCCCGGGTTGATCGCGAGCCACTGGCCCGGGAACACTTCGCCGACGCCGATCTCGACGCCCTTCAGCGCGATCCGGTATGCGTTCGGCCGCAGTTCGAGGTTGTCGCGGATATGGATCACCGGCGGCAGGAAGCCGATTTCCTGCGCGAATTTCTTGCGGATGCTCTTGATCCGCTTGAGCAGCTCGCCGTCGCTGTTCTTGTCGACGAGCGGGATCAGCCGGTAGCCGACTTCGAGGCCGAGCGGGTCGATCAGCTGCACGTCGTCCCAGGTCGCCTCGTGGCTGTCGGACGGCAGCACGGCGGGCGGTGCGATGTCGCTCACGTCGCCGGCCGCCTTGCGGGCCGCCGCGCGCTTGGTCTGCGTGCGGGCCAGCCAGATCGCGCCGCCGCCGAGCCCGAGGAACGCGAAATGCGGCATCCCGGGGATCAGCCCCATGATCACGATGATCACGCCGGTGATCGCCAGCACGCGCGGGTTCGTGAACAGCTGGCCGGTGATCTGCGTGCCGATGTCCTCGTCGGTCGCGACGCGCGACACGATCACGCCGGCCGCGGTCGAGATCACGAGCGACGGGATCTGTGCGACGAGGCCGTCGCCGATCGTCAGCAGCGTGTAGTTCGTGCCGGCCGCCGCGAAGCTCATGTCGTGCTGGACCATCCCGACGATCAGCCCGCCGATCACGTTGATCGCCATGATGATCAGGCCGGCGATCGCGTCGCCGCGCACGAACTTCGACGCGCCGTCCATCGACCCGTAGAACTCGGCCTCCTGCGACACGGCCTGGCGGCGCTTGCGGGCCTGTTCCTCGTTGATGAGGCCCGCGTTCAGGTCGGCGTCGATCGCCATCTGCTTGCCGGGCATCGCATCGAGCGTGAAGCGCGCGGACACTTCGGCGATCCGCCCCGCGCCCTTCGTGATCACCATGAAGTTGATGATCATCAGGATCACGAACACGACGATGCCGACCGCGAAGTTGCCGCCGACGAGGAAGTGGCCGAACGCCTCGATCACCTGGCCGGCCGCATCGGGGCCCGTGTGGCCTTCGAGCAGCACGACGCGCGTCGACGCGACGTTCAGCGACAGGCGCAGCAGCGTCGAGAACAGCAGCACGCTCGGGAACGCCGCGAAGTCGAGCGGCTTCATCGTGTACATGCTGACGAGCAGCACCATCACCGACAGCGCGATGTTGAACGTGAACAACAGATCCAGCAGCAGCGGCGGCAGCGGCAGGATCATCATCCCCAGGATCATGCAGATGAGGATCGGGCCCGCGAGCGCGCGCAGGTTCGTGCCTGCCAGCAGGTTCGGGCGCTTCGCGAACAGGCCGGTCGGGGTGCTCATGCCGCCTCCCGCCGGGCCGACCCAAGGGGCGTAGCGGGGAATTCGCGGAGCATCGCTCCGCGCCCGCGCAGCCGGCCGGCTTTGCAAAGCCGGCCGTGGACGGCAGCCGCCCCCTCGGACAGCCGCGAACGTGTCGATCCGGCGTAGCGCTTCAGCGCGTACTCCGGTCCCATGCCAAGCATGTGAGCGTGGGGGCTAATCACCGGGAGGCTCCTTGCTTGCCGAGCGTGTCTTCGGCTTCTTCGCGTTCGTCTTCGGCGGCCACCGACGTGCCCTTGTCGAGTTCGGCCGGCACGTCGAGATCGACCGGCACCGCCGGGAACGCGCCGCCTTCCGAACGGAAGCGCTTGAGCTGGTAGACCCACGCGAGCACTTCGGCGACGGCCGAGTACAGCGTGCCGGGGATCTCGCGCTCGAGTTCGACGTTGTGATACAGCGCACGCGCGAGCGGCGGCGCTTCGAGCAGCGGCACGTTGTGTTCGGCCGCGAGTTCGCGGATGCGCGCGGCGACGAGGTTCACGCCCTTCGCGACGACCTTCGGCGCGCGCATCTCGCCGTCCGTGTATTGCAGCGCGACGGCGAAGTGCGTCGGGTTCGTGACGACCACGTCGGCCTTCGGCACGGCCGCCATCATCCGGCGGCGCGCGATCGCGCGCTGCTGCTGGCGGATCCGTCCCTTTACGTGCGGATCGCCTTCGTTCTCGCGATGCTCGCGCTTCACTTCTTCCTTCGTCATGCGCAACTTCTTGTTGTACTGCCAGATTTGGTAAGGCACATCGAGCGCGGCGACCACCAGCATCCCGGCGACCGTCGTGCCGCAGCACACGGCGACCAGATGCAGCGCATCGGGCAGCGCGGCGCCGAGCGGCTGCGTCGCGAGGCCGAGCAGTTCGTCCTTGCTGCGCCAGATCGCGATGCCGCCGACCAGACCGACGACCAGCGTCTTCGCGAGCGCCATCCCGAGCTGGATCGGCCCCTGGATCGAGAAGATCCGGCCGAGCCCCGAGATCGGGTTCAGGCGGTCGAACTTCAGCTCGAACGTCTTTTGCGAAATCAGCCAGCCGCCAAGCGCCATCGGCGCGAGCAGGGCGGCGACGCCGGTGAGCGCGAGAATCGGCATCAGCGCGGCGAAGCCTTCGAGGCTCGCGCTGCCGGCGGCCGACAGCATCCGGTTCGTGTCGAACGCGGTCGCACGATCGAACGTGAACGCGCCGCGCAGCATCGCCTGCAGATGTGCGCCCGACGGGCCCGCGAGCAGCCATGCGCCGTAGAACCCGGCCGCGAGCAGCGCGAACGAAGCCAGCTCGCGCGAACGCGCGACCTGCCCCTCCTCGCGCGCCTTCTCGCGGCGCCTGGGAGTGGCGGCTTCGGTCTTGTCGAGATCGCTCTCGTCTGCCACGGGGCCTCCAGTCGGGTACGGCGGAATGCCGCTTTCCAGTGACACCGATTATTCATGGAGGCGTCAAACGCCGATCGGTCGAGCAAAGCCGGGAAAGGGGGGTATTTCGGGGAATCGGGCGAGCCGCCGCAAACGCGGCTGGATCGGGGGCGGAACGACGCGCGGCGCGGCGGAAAAACGTGCCGGTCGGCGCAATGGCGAGGTGTCGGTCCCGGGCGGGACGGCGACGGCGGGAGGCGGAGAAACGGTGAAACGACAGGCGGGACGTTCAGGCCCCGGCGCGACGGCCGCGCGCCGGGGCAGGCGTCGGTCAGGCCGCCGGGATCGGATCCGCGCCGAAGCGGTTCGGGCCTTCGGTGCCGCGCGAGCACATCCACACGAGCAGCAGGATGCCGCCGACGATCGGAATCAGCGCAATCAGCAGGAACCAGCCCGAGCGGCCCGTATCGTGCAGGCGGCGGACGCTGACCGCGATGCCCGGAATGAGCAGCGCCAGCGAAACCAGGCAGAGGATGCCGAGCAGCAGCAGCGTGATCAGCCCCCCATCACGGCCACCCGCGCCGATGACCTGGGCCACGATCGAAAGAATGACGCTCAGCAGCGTGAAATACCAGTATTCGGCACGACGCGCACGGCCTTCGAATGTCGCGTATTTATTGAGTACGGTACGAACGGCTTCGGAAAAACCCATCTTATTACCCTCCTGTTTTATATTGGCACCCCGGAAACAACGCCGGAATTATATGTTTGAATTTCCCCGGATTCCAATTCTTTTCGCGTGCGGGCCGACGCGCGAGGCCGTTCGCACGGCACGCCGGCGCGACGCGGGAAAGACTGCTGCAGCATAATGCAGCGCTGCAGGCTTGCATGCCACGTCATTTTAATAATCTTGAAGACCTGACAGAAACCGCGACCTCGATAATCCAGCGTTTGATTACAACCGAATGAAAACCGGCACCGGCGATAATCGCCGCGAGCGCACGGCATTCGATTAACTGGCCGGCAATGCGGCAATGCGCCCATGCGCGCGGCGCGCCACCCTGCGCCATTCCCGATCGCCACCGGATCCCGCGCGGCTCCGTCGTTCGCCCGTTCCGCTGGGCCGAGACGCGCGGCGAACCGCCGGAACGGGTTCGCGCGGCCTGACGCGCGCCGGCCAGCCCCGGCCGGCGCCTAGCCGGCCGCCGCCCGCTGCAGTGCGGCGAGATCGAGCTTCTTCATCGTCATGACCTGCGCCATCACGCGCTCGGCGCGCGCCGCGTCGCCGGTCATCAGTTCGGCCATCTGCGCGGGCACGACCTGCCACGACACGCCGAAACGGTCGCGCAGCCAGCCGCACTGCTGCGCGCGCTCGTCGCCGCCTTCGGACAGGCGCGCCCAGTAGCGGTCGATCTCGTCCTGGTCGCGGCAGTTGACGACGAACGAGACGGCCGGCGTGATCTGGAACACCGGGCCACCGTTCAGCGCGACGAACGCCTGCCCGTCAAGCTCGAACGCGACGGTCATCACCGCGCCCTCGGCGTTCCCGGACGCATGCGCGCCGGCCTTGCCGTAGCGCGCCACGTGCACGATGCGTGCGTTGTCGAACACCGACACGTAGAAACCGGCCGCGGCCTCGGCGTCGCTGTCGAACCACAGGAACGGCGTGATGCGTTGTATGCGCGGGCTCATGGCGCTGTCTCCTCGATATCGTGCCGGCACCGGTGCCGGTCTTACATCGTAGGCGCTGCGCCGGCGCATGGCGGCAATCCGCTCGAGGCGCACGCACGGCGGCCGGATAAAAAAAGGGGGCGATCGATCGCCCCCTTTGTTCCTGCCTGCGGCCGCGCCGCGTCGTCAGAACGCGACGAACGGCTGTGCACCGCCGCTCGCGGTCTTGTCCATCCCGAAGTAGATCGTCTTGCCGTAGAAGTGCGGCATGCCGATGTCGAGCCAGCTCGACGAACCGAACGGGCCCGCGATGTTGCTGAACGCGAACGTCGACGGGTTCGAGAACAGCGAATCGGCGTTCGCGACCGGCATCGATACGACGCCCGACACGCCGTTCTGGCCGCTCAGCGTCGCCGAATAGGTCGTCGCGGACGCCGGGCAGTAGAACTCCGTGTTCCGCGAACAGACCGTCTGCGCCGAATCGTTGAAGAAATACGCGTTCGAGCCCGTATCGAAGAACGCGGTCACGTTGCGCCCCTGGAACGTCGCGCTGACGTCGCCCGTCGTGGTCGACGTCATCACCGTCTTCCCGCTCAGGTTCGGCAGACCGAACGTCAGCGTGCCGGTCGCATTCGCCTGCCCATTGGGCGAAATGTCAGGCATCTGCACGCTCACGCCGTCGCTGTTCGCCAAACGATGCACCGGGTTGGCCACCTGCTGCGCCAGCGGCACGAGCGTGACGGCGCAATTCGCGTTGCTGCCGTTCGGGCACGCATAGTAGTTGTTGCTCGACGACGTCGACGTCGCGCAGGTCGTGCCGCAGTCGTACGGTGCCGGCCCGATGCCGAGGATCCCGTTCGCGCCGAGCGCGCTCGCCGAGTTGGCCGACGCGCCGCCGTTCGTGCACGAGCTCGGCACGTTCGTCGTCCCGAGGTCGCCGATGATCTGCACGGGCAGCGACGTCGCCTGCTCGGTGCCGATCGACAGATCGACCGTGCGCACCGACCCCCACGTGTAGCTCGACACGAACTTGCCGCACTCGGCCACCGGTGCGCCGCCGCTCGTCACCTGCGGCAGGTTGCCGAGCACGCCCGACACCGCGCTGCCGACGAGCCGCAGCCCGTACGACGCGGTATCGACGAGCACGTTGCTGACCACCTGGCAGTTCGACGTGCCCGGCGCGCAGACCTTCACGCTGATGGTCGGGATGTTGATCACGTTCGCGACGCCGGTGCCGACCGTGATGACGGCCGTGTTCCCGCTGTTGCCGTCGGATCCGCTGTTGCCGTTGTTGCCCGAGTTGTTGTTGTTGCCGCTGCCGCCGTCGCCGCCGCCGCAGGCCGTCACGAGCACGGCCGTCGCCGCTGCGAGGCCCAGCACGCCGAGCCAGCGCTTGAATGTACGATGAATGCTCAAGATCGCTCTCCCGCTGTCACTGGATGTCGGTGCCGGCCAGGCCGGCAGGCAGCGCCGCCGGCAGCCATGCCTGGCCCGAGAAGGCGCCCATGTGGCCGCCCGTCCGGATCACGAGGCCGCTCGTGTCGACGGCCACCGGCGCGCGCCAGCCGCGCGCCTTGTGGGCGGCCTGAACGCCGGCTGTGTATTGCGGGAAATAGCTGCCGAGCAGCGACGCGAGGTCCGGCATCGTCGGCCCGCGCCACGCGAGGCCGAACACGCTGCCGGCGGCCGACGTGTATTCGTGGATGACGGTGCCCGATCCGAGCGTGATTTCGCGGACGGTATAGCTGGCGGTGCTCGCCTGCACGCCGTCTGCCGACCGCATCGCGCGCTGCAGCGCGCGCACGGTTGCGCCCTGGTCGTCCGCCGGCGGCGACATCGGTGCGCCACCCAGTTCCGCGTGTGCGTGGACGGCCCACAGCACACCCATTGCAGCCGTCGCATGCGCGACGGTCCAGCCCAAGCGTTTCAGCTTCACGTTCCCCCCCAAGGGACTGGCTTCGTTGCCGGCGGCGCCGCCGTCGGGTCCGCGCCGTCAGCCAACTTATGAATCGTACGAATGACGCTACGTTGCTGCTGACGCGTAGTATGCCTGCTGAGTGTGGCGAAGTGTCAATCCGGCGCAGGATCGCGCCGCGCCGCCGGGACGCGGCGCGCACGGGGAAACCGGACGGGAACGGGAATTGGGCGCATCGGGAACCCCGCGGGACGGGGCGCGCCGATGCATTGCGGCAGGGTCAGAAGCCGAGGCTCGCGAGCAGATCGTCGACCTGCCCCTGGTCCTGGACCACGTCGGATTTGCCTTCCGGCGCGATCTGCGGGCCGTTCAACAGCGACTCGGGGCTGCCGGTCGGGCTCATCTGCTCGGCCGCGAGCGCGGCCGCGGTCGCCGCGAACTGTTCGCGCCGCTCGGGCGCGATGTTCTCGACGAGCACGGTGAGGAGCTGCTGCTCGATCAGGTAGACCATGTCCATGATCTTCTTGATCACCTGCCCGGTGAGATCCTGGAAATCCTGCGCGAGCATGATCTCGAGCAACTGCGCGCTGGTCGCCGACGTCGACTCCGGCAGCGCGCGCAGGAACTTGCGCGTATCGTCCATCAGTTCGCGCACTTCCGCGTGCTCGATCGGCGCCGCGTACCACTGCGCCCAGCGCGCGTCGAGCGCCTCGGCCTCGTTCTGGACGCGCTCCTGCATCGGCTTCGCGATCTCGATCGCATTCAGCACGCGCACGGCGGCCTGCTCGGTCATCGTCGCGACGTAGCGCAGCCGGTCGCGCGCATCGGGCACGGCCTCCGCCGCGCGCTCGACATGCTTGTCGAGCCCGAGCTCGCGCATCGAATCGCGCAGCGTGCGCGTAACGTGGCCGATGCGGGCGAGGATGCGGTCGCTCGGGAAATCGGCGCCTTCTGGGTGGCTGTCGGCGCTGAACCCCGCGCCGGCGAGCGCCGCATGGATCGGCTCGTTCACGTCAGCTCCCGGCTTTCGCCATCTTGTCGATGATCTTGTTCAGCTTCTCGTCGAGCGTCGCGGCCGTGAACGGTTTCACGACGTAGCCGCTCGCGCCGGCTTGCGCGGCCGCGATGATGTTCTCCTTCTTCGACTCGGCCGTGACCATCAGCACCGGCAGGTGCGTGAGCGTCGCGTCCGCGCGGATTTCCTTCAGCATCGCGAGGCCGTCGAGGTTCGGCATGTTCCAGTCCGAGATCACGAAGTCGTAGCCGCCGCCGCGCAGCCGCGCGAGGCCGGCCAGGCCGTCCTCGGCCTCGTCGACGTTCGAATAGCCCAGTTCCTTGAGCAGGTTGCGGACGATCCGGCGCATCGTCGGGAAATCGTCCACCACCAGGATTTTCATGCTCTTGTCCATCGTCGTTCCTTTCCAGATTCGTTTCCATCGGGACGCGTATCGTGGCACGCGCCCCGTGACATTCCATTCAAACGCGCTGCACGCGGTCGCCCATCGTCGCCAGGCGCGCCATCACGCGGCGGCTCATGTCGGCGAGCGGCGCGATCTCGTCCGCGCCGCCGAGCGCGATCGCCTCGCGCGGCATCCCGAACACGATGCAGCTTGCTTCGTCCTGCGCGAACGTGTGGGCGCCCGCGCGTTTCATTTCCAGCAGGCCGGCCGCACCGTCGCGGCCCATCCCGGTGAGAATCACGCCGATCGCGTTCTTGCCCGCATGCGTCGCCGCCGAGCGGAACAGCACGTCGACCGACGGGCGGTGCCGGTTCACCGGCGGCTCGTCCGACAGTTGCGCAATATAGTTCGCCCCGCTCCTCGCAAGCAACAGGTGCGCGTGGCCCGGCGCGATATACGCGTGGCCCGGCAGCACGCGCTCGCCGTGCTCGGCTTCCTTCACCGCGATCCGGCACAGGCCGTTCAGCCGCTGCGCGAACGATTTCGTGAAGCCCGGCGGCATGTGCTGCGCGATCAGCACGGCCGGCGCATCCGGCGGCAGCGGCGTCAGCACTTCGCGGATCGCCTCGGTACCGCCCGTCGACGCGCCGATGATGATCAGCTTCTCGGTACTGACGAGCGGGTTGTTGATCATCGGCGCGGCCGCGGGGCTGTCCGCCGCACGCGCGACGGCCTGCGGCTGCGGCGCCTGGCGCACGCGCGCGCGCGACGCCGCGCGGATCTTGTCGGCGAGCTTTTCCGCGTAGTCGAGCATCCCGTCGCGAATCCCGACGCGCGGCTTCGTGACGAAGTCCACCGCGCCGAGTTCGAGCGCGCGCAGCGTGATTTCCGAGCCGCGCTCGGTCAGCGACGACACCATCACGACCGGCATCGGCCGCAGGCGCATCAGCTTCTCGAGGAAGTCGAGGCCGTCCATGCGCGGCATTTCGACGTCGAGCGTGAGCACGTCGGGGTTGTGCTGCTTGATGAGCTCGCGCGCGACGAGCGGATCGGGCGCGGTCGCGCACACCGTCATGTCGGGCTGGCTGTTGATGATCTCGGTCATCAGGCTGCGAATCAGCGCCGAATCGTCGACGCACAATACTTTGATCTTCTGCACAGCGGTCATGCCTCCTGCTTTCTTGATAGGTTCGCCGCGCCCGGGCTCCCGGCATACGGGCTCGCCGCCCGCACGCCGCCGGCCGGCGCCGCGCCGCGCGCGCCGAACAGCTCGATGCGCGGTCGCGCCGGCTGGGGCGCCGCCGCCCGCTTCGCCGTGAACAGCTCGACTTGCGGACGCGGCCGTGCCGCGCGGGCGCGATCGGCCTCGCGGGCAAGCGCGGCTTCGCGCTCGGTGACGCCCGGCACCTGCAGCCGCAGCTTCTTCACCATCGCGCGCCCGCTGTTCGGCATGAACGCGACCTTGCGCGGATGCACGCCCTGCAGGTCTTCCGCCGTGATGCGGATGCGTTCCAGCGCGAGGTAGCGGCGCACGAAATCCGCGTTGCGATCGCCGATGTTGATCGTCGTCATCCCGGCCAGCACGGCCGCGCCGCCGAACACCTTGGCCTCGATGCGCTCGCGCCGCCCGCCGGCCTTGATCAGCTCGTTGATCAGCACTTCCATCGCATATGCACCGTAGCGCATCGATTCCGACGCGGCCGCGCCCGGATCGGCGCCGTCGTCGGGCAGCATGAAGTGGTTCATCCCGCCGATGCGCGCATACGGATCGTGCAGGCACGCGGCGACGCACGAGCCGAGCACGGTCATCAGCACCATGTCCTCGCCCGTCGTGTAGAACTCGTTCGGCAGCAGCTTCACGCCGGGAAGGCCGAAGTGGTTGTCGAAGTAGCGATTGGTCGCGATCGGCAGTGCGCTCATCCGCGATCTCCATAGGCGGGCGCAGCGCCCGCAGCCCGCGCATGCACGGGCGACGGCATCGCGGCCGCCGCAGGTGCCTGCGCGACACGGGGCCGCATGCCCTGCGCGGCGTCGCGTGTCAGTTCGTACACCGTCTGTCCGCGCAGCCGGAACGCCTGCGTCACATACGTGAAGTTTTCCGAATGGCCGGCGAACAGCAGCCCGCCCGGCTTCACGAGCGGCTCGAAGCGCGACAGCACCTGCCCCTGCGTCGGCTTGTCGAAATAGATCATCACGTTGCGGCAGAAGATCGCGTCGAACGGCTTCGCGATCCCGTAGTCCGCATCGGTCAGGTTCAGTTGCTCGAAACGGATCATCGCGCGCAGCTCGGGGCGCACCTTCACGCGGCCGGCCTGCGGGCCCGTGCCCTTCAGGAAGAAGCGCTTGAGCCGCTCCGGCGACAGGTGCTTGACCTGGTCGTACGTATAGATGCCGGCTTCCGCCTTCGCGAGCACCTGCGTGTCGAGATCGGTCGCGAGGATCGATGCGCCGCGTGCCGCCGAGTCGCCGAGCGCCTCGATCAGCGTGATCGCGATCGAATACGGCTCCTCGCCGGTCGACGCCGCCGAGCACCAGACCGACACCGGCGCCGGCCGCCCTTTCACGAAATCCGACAGGATCGGGAAATGGTGCGACTCGCGGAAGAACGCGGTCAGGTTCGTCGTCAGCGCGTTGGTGAACGCTTCCCACTCGAGCGGATCGTCTTCCTGCTCGAGCAGGTCGAGGTAGTCGCGGAACGTGTCGAGGCCGCGCGCACGCAGCCGCCGGGCGAGACGGCTGTACGCCATGTCGCGCTTGTGCTCGGACAGCGAGATCCCCGCGCGTTGATGGATCAGCGCGCGGATGCGTGCGAAATCCGCGCCCGTGAACGCGAAGTCGCGCCCCGGCTCGCCCGCGCGGGGCGAGGCATCCGGTGCATCGGGTCGAAACGGCGCGCGCGCGTGCGGCATGGTTTAGAAGGTCTCCCAGTCGTCGTCGGACGTGCCGGCTGCCGCCAGCGCCGGCTTCTCGCCGTTCAGCGCCGGGCGCACGAGCGCGGGCTTCGCCGCCGGCTTGTCCGCCGGTGCGGCCGACTTCGTGAGGCGCGGGCCATAGCCGCCCGCGGCAGCGCCACGGGAAGCCGGAGCGTCCTTCTGCGTGCGTGCGGCGGTGTCGGCCGCGCGCTTCGGTTCGTGGCTGGCGCCCGATGCAGCGGCACGCGAGGCCGGCGCGGCGCGGCGTGCCGGCTGTGCCGCCGCCTGCGGGGCAGGCAGCGCGGCGACGGGCGCCGCGTCGTAACGCGGCTCCAGCGGCAACGCGGGCGCGGCCGCCGGTTCGTGCGCGACCGGCCGCGCGACACTGCGCGCCGGCGCGAGCACGATGCCGCCCGCGACACGCCAGCCCGACACGATCGCCTTCATCTGGCGCGTCTGCTCCTCGAGCGACGCGGCCGCGGCGGCCGCCTGCTCGACGAGCGCCGCGTTCTGCTGCGTGACCGAATCCATCTGGCCGACCGCGCGGTTGACCTGCTCGATGCCGGTCGACTGCTCGTCCGACGCGGCGCTGATCTCGCCCATGATGTCGGTCACGCGGCGCACGGCCTGCACGATCTCGTCCATCGTCGAGCCCGCGCGCGACACGAGTGCCGACCCGCTTTCGACCTTCCCGGCCGAATCGCCGATCAGCTGCTTGATTTCCTTCGCGGCGCTCGCGCTGCGCTGCGCAAGCGAACGCACCTCGCCCGCGACGACCGCGAAGCCGCGGCCCTGTTCACCCGCGCGCGCGGCTTCGACCGCCGCGTTCAGCGCGAGGATGTTGGTCTGGAACGCGATGCCCTCGATCGTGCCGATGATGTCGACGACCTTGCCCGAGCTCGCCGCGATGTCCTGCATCGTCGACACGACCTGGCCGACCACGTCGCCGCCCTGCGTCGCGATGTCCGACGCATTCACCGCAAGCTGGCTCGCCTGCCGCGCGTTCTCCGCGTTCTGCCGCACGGTGCCCGTCAGCTGCTCCATGCTCGACGCGGTTTCCTGCAGCGACGCGGCCTGCTCCTCGGTACGCTGCGACAGGTCGATGTTGCCGGTCGCGATCTCGCGCGCGCCGACGTCGATCGACTCGGTGCCGCGATGCACGGCCTGCACCATCGTCGTGACGGCGTCCTGCATCCGCTTGATGCCGCCGAACAGGCGGCCGATCTCGTTCGTGCTGAACACGTTCACCGGCTGCGTGAGGTCGCCGCCGGCGATGCGCTCGAAGTGCGCGATCGCGTCCTCGAGCGGCTGCACGATCAGCCCGCGCAGCGCGAAGCGGATCGCGATCACGACGACGAACGCGATCGCGATGCCGGCCGCGATCAGCGCGACCATCAGCGAGATCTGCGACTGCGTCGTGGCCTGGCGCTCTTCCGCGCGCTTCTGCAGCGACGCGACCACGGCCGACGCGGCCTGGTCGTACGCAACGAACATCGGGCTGATCTTGGTGTCGGCGATCGCGTGGTACCCGGCCATGTCGCCCGCGCGCGCGGCCGCGAACTCGGGCTCGACGCCTTCCTTCACGATCGTCGTATAGCGTGCGGTGAGCTCGTCGACGAGCCCCTGCTCGACGCCGAGCTTCGGCGTCGACTGGAACGCCTGCCAGTTCTGGTTCGACTTCGTGTACAGCTCCTGCGCACGGTCGAGCACCTTGGCCGCTTCGGCCGTGTTGCCGGCTTCCGTCAGCGAGCGGAAGCGGTCGAGCGACACGCGTGCGCGCAGCAGGTACGACGACGTATCGTCGAGCGTATGGATCGCCGGCAGGTCGACGTGCGCAATCTCGTCGAGCGAGCGGCTCGCGTGATTCAGCGCGTAGAGGCCGAGCCCGCCGACCGCGGCGGCCAGGCACACGAGGATGAGTCCGACCGCCGTGAGCGTCGTGCGAATCGACCAGTTATGCAACATTGCAGCTTCTCCCGAAATTACTGCGCGCGCGGCGCGCTTACCCGCCGAGCGTCTCGATCAGCGCCATTTCACGGCTCGACATCAGCTTCTCGATGTCCATCAGGATCAGCATCCGGCCGTCGACCGTGCCAAGACCCGTCAGGTACTCGGTCGTCAGCGTCGCGCCGAATTCCGGCGCCGGCATGATCTGGTCGGTCTGCAGCGTCAGCACGTCCGACACGCCGTCGACCACCATCCCGACCACGCGGTTCGACACGTTCAGGATGATCACGACGGTCTGGTGGTCGTACTCGACGCGGCCGAGATGGAACTTGATCCGCATGTCGACGATCGGCACGATGATCCCGCGCAGGTTGATCACGCCCTTGATGAACTCCGGCGCGTTCGCGATGCGCGTGACGCTGTCGTAGCCGCGGATCTCCTGCACCTTCAGGATGTCGATCCCGTATTCCTCGTCGCCGAGCGTGAACACGAGGAATTCCTGGCCCGTCGCGTCGCCTTGCGCCGCGTCGCGGCGGCTGGTTGCCGCGTTCGCCGCGGCCGGATTGATCATTTGGACTTCAGCAGACACGGTTGCCCCCAATCGGTTGATGGCGAGAGTCAGAACATCGCGAGCTCGGCGCCGGCACGGGCGCCGTGCGTCGCACGGGTTTCACGGTTCAGCGCCGCGACGTCGACGATCAGCGCGACGCTGCCGTCGCCGAGAATGGTCGCCGCCGAGATGCCGTGCACCTTGCGGTAGTTGGTTTCGAGGTTCTTCACGACCACCTGCTGCTGGCCAACCAGTTCGTCGATCAGCATCGCGAAGCGGCGTCCCTCGGTTTCCATGATCGTGACGATCCCCTGCGTCGGGTCGGTGCGCGCGTCCTCCACCGAGAACACCTCGTGCAGCGCGACGAGCGGCAGGTATTCGCCGCGCACGCGCACCACGCGCTCGCCGTTGCCGACCGTGTAGATGTCGTCGGTCGACGGCTGCAGCGACTCCATCACGAAGTTCAGCGGCAGGATGAAGATCTCGTTGCCGACCTTCACCGACATCCCGTCGAGGATCGCGAGCGTGAGCGGCAGCACGATCCGCGTGGTCGTGCCGCGGCCGGCCAGCGACGTGATCTCGACGTGGCCGCCCATCGACTGGATGTTGCGCTTCACGACGTCCATCCCGACACCGCGGCCCGACACGTCGGTCACCGTCTCGGCGGTCGAGAAGCCCGGCGCGAAGATCAGTTGCCAGACTTCGTCGTCGCTGATGTTGTCGGACACCTGCATCCCCTGCTTCGCGGCCTTCGCGAGGATCCGCTCGCGGTTCAGGCCTGCGCCGTCGTCGCTCACCTCGATCACGATGTTGCCGCCGTGATGCGCGGCCGACAGCACGAGCTGGCCGACCGCGTCCTTGCCGGCGGCGACGCGCCTGTCGACGGTTTCGATCCCGTGGTCGAGGCTGTTGCGCACGAGGTGCGTGAGCGGATCGATGATCCGTTCGATCAGGCTCTTGTCGAGCTCGGTCGCCTGGCCGAACGTGACGAGCTCGACCTGCTTGCCGAGCTTGCCGGCGAGGTCGCGCACGAGGCGCGGGAAGCGGCTGAACACGTAGTCCATCGGCATCATGCGGATCGACATCACGGCTTCCTGCAGGTCGCGCGCGTTGCGCTCGAGCTGCGCCATCCCGTTGAACAGGCGGTCGTGCAGCGCCGGATCGAACGCGCTCGCGGTCTCCGCGAGCATCGCCTGCGTGATCACGAGTTCGCCGACGAGGTTGATCAGCTGGTCGACCTTCTCGACGCCGACGCGGATCGAGCTGCCTTCGGCGCCCGATGCGGCCGCGGCGGCCGGACGCGCACGCTTGTCGTCGTGATGCGCGGCGGCCGGTGCGGCGTGTTCGGCCGGCTGCGGTTGAGCGTGTTGCTGCGGCTGCGCGGCGGCGGCGGCGGCCGGCTCGGCCGGTGCCGGTGCGGCCGGCTGCGGCGCGGCGGCCGGCGGCGCGAACACCTCGACGCGCGCGGGTTGCGCGGCGGCGGGCGGTTCCGCAGCCACGGCCGCGGCGTCCTGCGCGGCGGCCGGTGCCGCCGGTGCGGCCGGCGCCGTGCCGTGCGCAACGCGGATCTGGCTTTCGTCGATCACGAAACAGCACACGGCGACGATGTCGTCGGACGGCACGTCCGACTCGACCCACAGCGACAGGTCGGCGCCCGCTTCCTCGCGGCCGACGATTCGGCCGAGGTTGCCGAGCTCTTCGGTAAGCAGCGCCTGGTCCTTCGCGTCGACGCCCACCAGCGTGATCTTCAGGTGCGGGCCGCCGGCGTCATCCGCCGGATGCGCGGCCGCGACGGCCTGCTCGACCACATGGTCGGGCGCGCGGTCGCTGCCGGCAGCAGGTTCCACGGCCGCGGCGACCGGCGCGGCAGGCGCGGGCGCGGCGACCGCCGCCGGCGCCCCCGCGCCGCTCTCGGCCTTCAGCCGCTCGAGCTTCGCGCACATCGTCGCGGCGGCGGCCGCGTCCGGTTCGGCGCTCGCGCGGTAGTCCGCGAGCTGGTCGGACAGCACGTCCTTGGTTTCCAGGAACGCGTCGACCATGTCCTTGGTCAGCGTCAGCTCATGGTTGCGCGCGCGGTCGAGCAGCGATTCGAGGATGTGCGTCGTATCGGTCAGCGCGGAAAAGCCGAACGTCGCCGCGCCGCCCTTGATCGAATGCGCGGCGCGAAAGATCGCGGCCAGGTCTTCGGGGTCGGGCGAGTCGACGTCGAGGTTCAGCAGCAGCTGCTCCATCTGCGCGAGCAACTCGTCCGCTTCGTCGAAAAAGGTCTGGTAGAACTGAGTGATGTCGAGAGTCATGCCCGGTCACCGGTTGAATTCGTCGCGTTCATGTCAGGAGGCGGCCGGCTCGGACAGCGTCGCGACCAGGTCGACCAGCACGGCCGGGTCGATCGGCTTTTCGATCCAGCCGGTCGCGCCCGCGTCGCGCGCGGCGTCCTTGAAGGCATCGCTGCCCTCGGTCGTCAGCACGAGGATCGGCGTGTCCGCATACGCGGTCAGCTTGCGCAGCGCGGCGATCACCTCGAGCCCGTTCTTGCGCGGCATGTTCTGGTCGGTCAGCACCAGGTCGTACGGCGCGGTTGCGGCCATGTCGAAGCCGGCTTCGCCGTCCGGCGCCACCGTCACGTCATAGCCGGCCTGTGCAAGCGTCGCCTGCAGCAGTGCGCGCATGGTCGCGGAGTCGTCGATGGCGAGAATGGTTCGGATCATGTCTGTCTCGGAAGCTGGTCTTGTCGATGTCAGGGTTTCGGTACGGCGACGGCGGATGCCGCGAGCGCGGGGCGCACGGCCGGCGCCGCGCTGCCGAGCTGCTGCGCGAGCTGCTTCGAGCCGGCCGCGTCGGCCGACAGCGTCGTGGTCGTTGCGTCGTCGCGCATCAGCGCCTCTTCGGATTTACGGTTCAACACGATCACGCTGATCCGGCGGTTTTCCGGATCGAGCGGATCGGCCTTGTTCAGGTTCTGCGTCGACGCGAGGCCGAGCACGCGCAGCACTTTCGCCTCGTCCATGCCGCCGGAAATCAGCTCGCGGCGCGACGCGTTCGCGCGGTCGGCCGACAGCTCCCAGTTGCTGTAGCCGCCCTCGCCGCCCGCGTACGGCACGGCGTCGGTATGGCCCTGGACGATGATCCGGTTCGGCACGTCGTTCAGCGTCTTGCCGATCTCGCGCAGGATGTCGCGCATGTACGGCTCGACGCGGTCGCTCGACATCGCGAACATCGGCCGCTTCTGTGTATCGACGATCTCGATGCGCAGCCCCATCAGCGTCGAATCGATGCGGATCTGCTGCTTGAACTGGCGCAGCGTCGGGTTGGCCTCGATCGCCGCCATCAGCTTGATCTGCAGGTCGTGCAGGCGCGTCTGCTCGAGCCGGTCCTGCGCGCCCTGCGCCTGCGAGCGCGTGTTGTTGTCGCCGGTCTTCGCGATGCGATCGGCGAGCTGCGTCGTGCCGTCAGTGCGGCGCAGCGTGCCGGCATCGGCGCTCGACAGGTCGCGACCGCCGGCGTTGAGGATGCTGGAGTCCTGCGAATTGCGGTCGCCGCTGCCGAGCAGCGCGGCCTTCAGCGGCGTGTTGAAGTATTCGGCGATCCCCTTCAGCTGCACCGGCGTGACCGAGCTCAGCAGCCACATCAGCAGGAAGAACGCCATCATCGCGGTCATGAAGTCCGCATACGCGAGCTTCCATGCGCCGCCGTGATGGCCCTTCTTCGCCGGGGCCACCCGCTTGACGACGATCGCGCGATCCTTGCTCTTGCTCATCGGGCGCTCCGCGTCACTTCGCCTTCACGCGGCGCACGTGCTCTTCGAGCTCCGAGAACGACGGGCGCTCGGTCGAGAACAGCACCTTGCGACCGAACTCGACCGCAATCGCCGGCGCATAGCCGTTCAGCGTCGCGAGGATCGTCACCTTGATGCACTGGAACATCTTGGTCGACTCGGCGACGCGCTGCTCCGCGAGGCTCGCGAGCGGCCCGATCAGCCCGTACGACAGCAGGATCCCGAGGAACGTGCCGACCAGCGCCTGCGCGATCATCGCGCCGAGCACCGCGGGCGGCTTGTCGGCCGAGGCCATCGTGTGCACGACGCCCATCACGGCCGCGACGATCCCGAACGCCGGCATCGCGTCGCCGACGCGCATCAGCGCGTGCGCCGGGCCTTCGCCTTCCGCGTGGTGCGTCTCGATCTCCTCGTCCATCAGGCTCTCGATCTCGAACGCGTTCATGTTGCCGCCCACCATCAGGCGCAGGTAGTCGGTCAGGAATTCGACGATGTGATGATCGGCGAGGATCTTCGGGTATTGCGTGAAGATCGGGCTCTTTTGCGGATCGTCGATGTCGGCCTCGAGCGTCAGCGTGCCTTCCTTGCGTGCCTTCGCGAGCAGCACGTAGAGCAGCGCCATCAGCTCCATGTAGACGTCCTTCGTGTACTTCGAGCCCTTGAAGAGCGTCGGCAGCACGCGCAGCGTCGCCTTGATGGTCTTGCCGCCGTTGCCGAGGATGAACGCGCCGACGCCGGCGCCCGCGATCATCAGGATCTCGACGGGCTGGATCAAGGCGCCCAGATGCCCGCCTGCCAGCGCATAACCGCCGAAGACGGACAACAGCGTCACGAGAGTTCCCACGATAATCAGCACTGCCTGTCCCTCACGATAGACCGGCGGGAAGACCGCCGTTAAACAGGTTTACGGCAGTCGGCAGGAAAACTTTCGCGGCCGCCCGGCGGCGGCCCGACGGTGTTTACCAGCAATTCGCAGACGATTCGCGCGGCCCGCGGGCGCCTGAGCGCCCCGCCCGGCGGCGCTCAGGCCGCGGCAGCAGCCAGTTCGGCGCGTGCGGCGGCAGCCTTGCGGGTCTTGCCCGCGCGCGACGGCGGCTGGCACAGGCCGCACACGAAACCTTGATGCGGATCATGCGCATGCGCGACGAAGTGGCCGCCGCAGCGCGTGCACGGGGTCATCTGCAGCATCCCCGAATCGAAGAAGCGCACGAGCGTCCATGCGCGCGTGAGGCTCAGCGCGGCCTCGTCGCCGGACAGGTTCACGTGCTCCAGATAGAGCCGGTACGCCTTCACGATCGACTGGATCGGCTCGCAACGGCCGTGGTCCTGCATGAACCGGTAGATGTTGTAGAACAGCGACGAGTGGATGTTCGGCTGCCACGTCATGAACCAGTCGGTCGAGAACGGCAGCATCCCCTTCGGCGGCGATACGCCCTTCAGTTCCTTGTACAGCTTGATCAGACGGTCCCGCGACAGGCTCGTCTCCGCTTCCAGCAGCTGCAGCCGGGCGCCCAGTTCGATCAGTTCGATGGCGAGGGTGATTTCCTTCACCTCGATCACGACGCTTTTGCTTGCCATGGTGATAACCGTCCGCTTGACGTTGTTCGGATGGATGGCCAATACGCTGCCTGCCGGCGCGGCACGCCGGGACACAACGCAAGGCGGGATGGATCAGCGGACGCCTTCGACCTGCTGCCCGGCCATCAGGATGGCCGAGTGGGCGTGCGCGACGACATCGCTGCGGCCCTTGTCGGCGAGCGACGACAGCAGCGCGTGATCATCGAAGCGGAAACGGCACAGCATCTGGTTCGACGCAGCCAGCTTCACGGTCTGTGCGAGCGTGAGGTTGGCGAGCACGTCGGCGAGTTCCTGGGAAATGCCCATGCGGAACATGCCCATCGCCTTGTCTTCCCGCAGCAGTCGTTGCGCGAGGAGGAGGTACGACAGGTTGACCTCTTTGATCTCACTGAGCATTTCGCTGGTAGCGCTCATGATTCCCCCGTTAAAGAGCTTTGCTTTGGCCATTCGTGTTATGAAAACGTTTGCTCGTTCGGAGCGCTCTTGGCGCTCGGTCGGCTCGTTTATAGTCTTACAGGGCGAATTTTGGCCAAACGGCATTTATGCCGGTATCAGCGAAGTGGCGTATGCCATGCAGGATTTGTCTGTAAACCGTGTAGGAATTTTTCCGACAAAGCGAATTGAAAGGAGCAATCGGAAAAACGGGTTGCAACGCGGTTTCGGTTGCGAGGCGCCCGATGGCCGCCGCGCGGTGGCGGAAGGCTTGCCGGCAAGGCTGCCGACAATCGGATCGGTAAAAATTATAGTGCTTTTTCACGATAGCGCAACAATAGTTGCGGCCATCTCGCTTCACGATTCCGCGCCCTTTTTCTCGGGGTTTTCGCGTATTTCATCGTGTAACAAGCCTTAAGTGTTTGAAAAAACACTCGAACCCCTCAGGGCGATATCGATAATGGACTCCAATGGGCGGCGGCGCGAGCCGTGCCGGCCCGCCCCGCAGCTTGCCGTCCGGCGCCCCGCGCACCCCGCCCAGGGCCCGGCCACGTACCGCCAAACGCGGGCGTCGGCGAGTTCCGCAACGTTGGATGGGATCCACAGCGGCGCCACGGCGCCCACGGATCGAAACCGGAGAACACCCATGCGAATTGCCCAGATCGCGCCGCTTTACGAAGCCGTTCCGCCGAAACTCTACGGCGGCACCGAGCGTGTCGTGTCCTACCTCACCGAGGCGCTCGTCGAACTCGGCCATGACGTGACGCTGTTCGCCAGCGGCGACTCCGTCACGTCGGCCCGTCTCGAGGCGGCGTGGCCGCGCGCACTGCGGCTCGACCCGTCGATCCGCGATTCGATGGCGCCCCACATGCGGCTCCTCGAGCAGGTCGCCCGGGTCGCGCACGAATTCGACGTGCTGCACTTCCACCTCGACTACCTGCCGTTCCCGCTGATGTCGCGCCTCGATACGCCGTACGTGACGACGCTGCACGGCCGCCTCGACCTGCCGGAGCTGCAGCCGGTGTTCGACGCGTTCCCGGACGCGCCGGTCGTGTCGATCTCGAACAACCAGCGCAAGCCGCTGCCGCAGGCCGCGTGGGCCGGCACCGTGTATCACGGGCTGCCCGACACGCTGCTCAAGCCGCAGCCGGGCGTGAAGCCCGAATACCTCGCGTTCCTCGGCCGGATCTGCCCCGAAAAGCGGGTCGACACCGCGATCCGGATCGCCGCGCAAAGCGGGCTGCCGCTGAAGATCGCCGCGAAGGTCGACAAGGCCGACGCCGACTATTTCAAGGAAGTGATCGAACCGCTGCTCGGCGAGGCGCACGTCGAGTTCATCGGCGAGATCAACGAGGCGCAGAAACCTGCGTTCCTGTCCGGCGCGAAGGCGCTGCTGTTCCCGATCGACTGGCCGGAGCCGTTCGGCCTGGTGATGATCGAGGCGATGGCCTGCGGCACGCCGGTCGTCGCGTTCAATCGCGGCTCGGTGCCGGAAGTGATCGAGGACGGCGTGACCGGCTTCATCGTCGAGGACGTGCAGGGCGCGGTCGGTGCGCTGCACCGGATCGACACGCTGTCGCGCACCGCGATCCGCCAGCGTTTCGACACGCGTTTCAGCTCGAAGGCAATGGCGCAGCGTTATGTGGAAACTTACGAATCGCTTTGCACGGCGACCAAGCAACCGGTATTGCGCCGGGTCGCGGGCGCCTGATACGGAAATCCGCGCCGAAATATTCGGTAAAATCCGCGCCGAAATCGGCGCGCAAAACAAAAGAGCCGCATCGTCGATGCGGCTCTTTCTATCTGGCTTTCAGTCATTCGATCGCGAAACGCTCGCGGTTTTTCCCGACGATCCAATTCGGCGGCTTGCCGCGCCCGCTCCAGGTTGCACCCGACTTCGGATCGCGGTACTTCGGCGGCAGCGGCGCCTTCTTCGGGGGGCGCCCGCGCCGTGCCCGCTCCGCGAACCCCAGGTCCTGGGCCGTCAGGCCGTATTCGGCAATCATTCGCTGGACGTCGGCAATCACCGCCGCCACTTCCTGGCGGCGTACGTCGTCCGCCTGGGCCTGCAGATCGGCGATCTGCGCCTTGAGTTTCGCGTATTGAGACATTTTTCGACTCCCCTTTTCGATGATGCGGCCCCGGCGAATCCGGCCGGGACACCAACATCCGTTACGCCATCCGCACTGCCGCCCTGCCCTTCGAAATAAATGCTGTCATCTTTAACCGAATCGTCTATATCGAGAATGCGGACTTATTCTAATAAAAGGCATTCGTCAGCCATTCAAATTTAACAATCGTTGACCCTCCCGGACCCGATTCATTTCCTATAATCCAGACCAATTCCGGGCGATGGAATAAATCCGCAGTGTCGTCCGGCGGTCTTCAACCCACTTGGACGAGGTCCTTACATGAATCTTTCTCAGCGTCTCGCTGCAGAGGTATTCGGCACGTTCTGGCTGGTGCTCGGCGGGTGCGGAAGCGCCGTGCTGGCCGCCGCCTTTCCGGGCCTCGGCATCGGCTTTGCCGGCGTCGCACTTGCCTTCGGCCTGACCGTGCTGACGATGGCATTCGCAATCGGCCACATCTCGGGTTGCCACCTGAATCCGGCGGTGAGCGTCGGTCTGACGGTCGCCGGCCGCTTCCCGGCACGCGATCTCGCGCCGTACATCGTCGCGCAGGTCGTTGGCGCGACGCTCGGCGCGTTCGTGCTGTACCTGATCGCGACCGGCAAGCCGGGCTTCGACGTCGTCGGCAGCGGCTTTGCGACGAACGGCTTCGGCGATCGCTCGCCCGGCCACTACTCGCTGACCGCATCGTTCATCTGCGAAGTCGTGATGACGGGCTTCTTCCTGTTCGTGATCCTCGGCGCGACCGACAAGCGCGGTGTGCCGGCCGGCTTTGCGCCGATCGCGATCGGCCTGTGCCTGACGCTGATTCACCTGATCTCGATCCCGGTCACCAACACGTCGGTGAACCCGGCGCGCTCGACCGGCCCGGCGCTGTTCGTCGGCGGCGACGCGATCGGCCAGCTCTGGCTGTTCTGGGTGGCGCCGCTGATCGGCGCGGTACTCGCCGGGATCATTTACCCGCTGGTCGCCGGGCGTGACGACGCCGTCGACCTGCTGCCGGCATCGGCTCGCACAAGCGAATAAAACACTACGGGGTCAAGCGAGCAGAGCAGCGAGCCTCACGCTGTCCAAGAACATCGAGGCAGGCAATTTCGACGGGCGCCCCTGGCGCCCGTTTTTCATTTCCGCTCGGGAAACGCGCGCGGGGCCGGGCGCTCAGGAAGCGGCGACGTTGCCCTCGAGCGAGAACAGCGTGCGCAGGTGGCGGGCAACGCCCGCATCGAAGTTGTTGCCGATCCGCGGGATGTGCGGCAGCCGCGCGACCAGGTCGGGGTTCGCGTTGTTCATCATGAACGCGTGACCGGCGGTTTCGAGCAGGTCGATGTCGTTCATGTTGTCGCCGAACGCGATGCAGTGGCCGGTATCGACGCCGAGCCGCGCGAGCACCGTACGCAGCGCGCGGCCTTTCGACACGTTCGCGGTCATCACTTCGAGACAGTCGGGCAGCGAGTACGTGACGTACAGCGCATCGCCGAAACGCACGCGCATCTGCTCGGCGACCACGGCCAGATCGGCCGGCTCGCCGATATACAGCACCTTCGCGATATCGGCGCCGTCATGCGCGGCCATGTCGATCACGTCGTACCGGAAGCCCGAATCCTGGTGGAAATCGAGCAGGTGCGGCGCATCGCGGTCGATCAGCCAGCCGTCGTTGGTGAACAGGTTGACGATCACGCGGCCGTGCGCGCCGCTGACGTCCGGCTGCACGAGGCCGCGCACGATCGCGGGATCGATGTCCTGCGCGTGGATCGTCGTGTCGTCCGGCGCGTGCACGCGCGCGCCGTTCGACGTGATCAGGTACGGCCGGATGCCGAGCACGTCGCGAATGCCGGCGACGTCCGCATAATGGCGCCCCGTCGCGATCACGAACTGCAGGCCGTCGCGGTCGAGCCGGCGGACGGTGTCGATCGTGTACGGGTCGAGCTGGTGGTCGCTGTTCAGCAGCGTACCGTCGAGATCGGTGGCGATAACTTTGTACATGGGACGGGAGAATGGCGCTCAGGGCTCTGCGGAATCGCCATTTTAACGTCGTGCCCGGCGGCGCGCCGGACGGTTCCCCGCCAGGTGCCGCCTTCGAGGCTGCTGCGACGCGCCGCCACCCCGCCCCATCCCGGCTTCAGCCGCCTTCCGCCGCCCGCAGCGCCTGCAGCGCGAGCCGCAGCGCGCCATGCGCCGAATCGTCGAGCGGCGCGCGCAGCCGGGCGGCGTGACGCGCCGGCACGACCGGTGCGAGCGCGTCGGCCAGCCCGCCGCACAGCGCGACCGGGAGCGCCTGCTGCGGATCGAGCGCATCGATCATCTTGCCGATCTCGTCGCCGGCCTGCGCGATCAGCGCGCCGGCGACCGGATGCGTGCGATGCGCGAATACGATCGGCGCGAGGCGCGCGTAGATTGTCTGGTTCGCATCGCACGACCACTGGACGAGCGCGTCGCGATCCTGCGCGCCCGTTTCCGCGAGCAGCGCATCGGCAAACGCGTCGCGCGGCACGCGGCCGTCGAGCGCCTGTTGCGCGTACGCGAGCGCGCGCACGCCGAGCCACGCGCCGCTCGCCTCGTCGCCGGACGGAAAGCCGAAGCCGCCCGCGATCCGGCACGCGCCGGCCGCGTCGAGCGCCGCCGCGATGCTGCCGGTGCCGAGCGCGACGATGAGCCCCGGCGCGCCGCCGTGCGCACCGACGACGGTCGTATATGCGTCGCTCTCGATCGCGAGCGCGCCGAGCGGCGCCTGCGCGCGGAACGCGGCCAGCCACGCCGCGTTGTTGACGCCCGCGAGCCCGCAGCCGAGCGCGCACTGCGGCCAGTTGAACGCGAAGCCGGCCTGCGTGAACGCATCCGCGCACGCGGCGCCGATCGACGCCCATGCGCGCTCGATGCCGAGGCCGAGACCCGACGGGCCGCCGCGCCCCTGAGCGAGCTCGCGCCCGTGCCGGTCGGCCAGCACCGCGCGCGTACCCGTGCCGCCGCCGTCGATGCCGATCGCAAAAAGTAATGCCGCCATGCCTTCATCCTGCTGATTCGAACAGGCGCCAAGCTTAACCGGATCGGCGCCGCGCGCCCATCTGCCGTTCGGCCTGCTATCCCGCGAAAAGGGCTTCCGCTATGCTGGCGCGATCGAATCGACACTGAAAACGAGGTAGACGATGTCGCAGCGGTGCAACTGGGTGAAGACGGAAGCGGACGCTCACTATCACGATACCGAGTGGGGCGTGCCGTCGCACGACGATCGCCACCTGTTCGAAATGCTGATCCTGGAGGGTGCACAGGCCGGGCTGTCGTGGTCGACGATCCTGAACAAGCGTTCGGGCTATCGCGAAGCGTTCGCGGATTTCGACGTCGACGCCGTCGCGCGCTTCACGCCGAAGCGCATCGAGAAGCTGCTGGAGAATCCGGGCATCGTGCGCAACCGCGCGAAGGTCGAATCGGCGGTGACCAACGCTCGCGCCGTGCAGCGCATCCGCGAGGAGCACGGGTCGCTCGCCGCGTTCCTGTGGTCGTTCGTCGGCAACACGCCGGTCCAGAATGCGTGGCAGTCATACCGCGACGCGCCCGCGTCGACCGAGCAGTCCGACGCGCTCAGCAAGGCGCTGAAGGCATACGGCTGCAAGTTCGTGGGTTCGACGATCTGCTATGCGCTGATGCAGGCGACCGGCATGGTCAACGACCACGAGGTCGACTGCCCGTGCCACGCGCCATGCGCGGCGCTCGGCGGCAAGCAGCCGGCACGGAAGCGCAACGCGGGCTGAGGGCGCCGGCGCAAGCCGGGGGCCCATCCGGCACGGCTGCCTCGCGGCAGTGGGGCGCCGCCCGCTTACCGCGCGGCGCGCGATGACGCCGGTACGACCGGCCGCGCGCTTCGCGCGGCCCGCGCGCGCGCGCTGCGCTTCTTCACCCAGATGCAGATCCCGGTCACGCTCAGCATCGCGATCACGACGCCGAGCACGCTCACCGCGATCCGTCCCGCCACACCGGCAATCCGCCCCGAGTGCAGCGGAAACTGCGCCTGCATGAACAGGTCGCCGGCCGAACCGCGGCCCGGCACCAGGGCCGCGACGGGCTTGCCGGTCACCGCACTCCAGTACAGCCACGCGTTACCGAGCCCGACGTCGCCGTGGTCGTTGCCGGGCGTGAAGAACCCGACCGCATAGGCGTTCATCGCCGGGGCGAACAGCAGCGCGCCGGGCGGCGCGGTGATCCCCGCGTCGCGCCCGGCCGAGCGCGCGATCTCGACGATCCGCTCGCGCGACAGCACCTGGCTGCCCGGCGGGGCCGGCGGGAAATGTTCGGGATTCGTATACGGCGTCTCGGCGAGCGGCGAAACCTGCGAGACCAGCGGGCGCACGACCGGAACGGCGAGGTTCATCGAGATCGATGTGACCGCAACGACCAGCAGCAGCCCCCACACCCACACGCCGCCCGAGCGGTGCAGGTCGAACACGAGCGGATATCCGCCGCGCCGCACGCGGAACGCGAACGACTTGCGCCAGCTTTTCAGGTTCGGAAACGCGAGCACCAGCGCGATCAGGCAGTCGGCCGCCCACACGATGCCGACGACACCCATCGCCCAGAACCCGAAGTCGATCCCGCGGTACTCGGGCAGGAACAGCGAGTAGTGCAGCCGGTAGATGAACGGCATCAGGTCGAGCCGCGCGAGCGACAGCGCGCCCCATTCGCGGCGGCCCTGCACCACGCCGGTCGCGGGATCGACGGCGATCTGGCTGAAGCCGAGCGCGTACGGCTGGCCGGTCGCCGGATCGGTACGCGGCATCACGCTCGCCTGCAGCGTGTGGCCCGGTTCGACCGCGAGCGGCAGATAAGTCACCTGCACACGCGGATCGGCGGCCTCGATGCGCGCCGCGAGTTCGAGCGGTGCAAGCGGCGCGGCGCCGCTGCGCGCGGCGTAGAAATCCGGATTCAGCGCCGCGTCGAGCTCGTGGTCCCACGCAATCAGCGCGCCGGTGAGCCCCGCGACGAACAGGAACAGCGCGATGGCGAGCCCGAACCAGCGATGCAGGCGGACGAAAAACGGTCGCAGGAACGCATTCATCGCGTGCGCAGCGACAGGAAGGCGGGCCGGCAGATGCGGCGGCCCCGGTTCGACGGAAGACAGGTCATGTGATGTCAAACGCCGCGCAAGCGCCGTCCGGCCGCGCCCAGGCGAGGCCGGATGCCCTTGTGCGCGGCGTGGAAATGTTGCGCGGTCGGCGGGTTTTGATACGATGCGCAACATTTTAACTCAATGCGAATGATTCTTACTTGCATTTTTGCTCACCCGTCATGATCGCCAGCCTCGCCCGTCCTCCCGTCCGTCCACGCCGTGTGGCCGCCGCCCTCGCCTGCCTTGCCGCCTCGCTCGCGCACGCGGACGATTCACCCGGCGACGCCGCGGTGCTGCCGGCCCTCAACATCACGGCCGCGCACGATTCGCCGCAACACCTGACCGACACGATCTCGACCGGCGCACTCGGCACGCGCCGCCAGCTCGACACGCCGTTCTCGACGACGATCGTCACGCAGGAAGAGCTCGAGGCGCGCCAGCCATACAAGCTCGGCGACGTGTTCGCGAACGACGCAGCGGTGTCCGACAACAGCGGCGCGTACGGCGCATGGGCAAGCTACATGACCGTGCGCGGCATGCAGCTCGACTGGCAGAACGGCTTCAAGATCGACGGGCTGCCGTTCGTCACGTACGGGATCACGATGCCGTACGAGCAGCTCGAGCGCGTCGAGCTGCTGAAGGGGCTCGGCGGCTTCCTGTACGGCTTCGTGACGCCGGGCGGCGTCGTGAACTACGTGACGAAGCAGCCGGGCGCCGAGCCCGTGCGCAGCGTCGACGTCGGCTACCGCAGCACCAACGTGTGGACCGAACACGTCGATCTCGGCCAGCGCTTCGGGCCGAACAACATGTTCGGCGCGCGGCTGAACGCGACGCACGAGGAAGGCAAGACGTACAACGACGGCAACATCCGCCGCGACAGCGTATCGCTCGCGCTGCAGGCGAACCTGACGCGCGACCTGTCGGTATCGTTCGGCGCGCTGTACCAGGACCGCCGCACGACCGGCCAGACGCCGTCGATCTTTACCGGCAGCTATCCGGGCGGCGCGCTGCCCGCGACGATCAGCGGCGGGTCGACGAACCTCGGCGGCAAGGACCAGTACCTGAACACGAACCTGCAGCTCTATACGGCCGGGTTGCAATACCAGCTCGCGCCCGACTGGCAGCTCGACGTCGCGTACAGCTACAGCAAGGCGACGCGCCGCCGCAACGAAAGCACGCTGTACCTGCAGGACGCAGCCGGGAACTACACCGACAGCCGCTACGTCGGCATGGAGGATCACCGCTTCAGCCAATGGCGCGCGATGGTCGAGGGCAAGGTGCGCACGGGCCCGTTCAGCCACCAGATCGTGCTCGGCGCATCGTGGCAGAAGCAGGCGAACGACTACTCGGCGAACAGCGTGTTCGTGCCGCTCGGCGCCGGCAACCTCTACGCGCCGAATCCGTACCGCTATGAAAGCCCGCACGGCTTCATCCAGTACCGCACGAGCGAGATCGTGCAGAAATCGCTGTTCGCGAGCGACACCGTGCAGCTCACCGGGCGCTGGTCGGTGCTCGCCGGCGTGCGTTACATGAATTACGAGCAGCGCTCGTTCCAGGCGAGCGGCGCCGAGGACCCCGGCTATCGCCAGAACGGCGTGGTGACGCCGACCTTCGCCGTGATGTTCAAGCTCGCGCCGACGACCACGGCCTACGCAAGCTACGCCGAATCGCTCGAGCCGGGCAGCCGCGTGAACGACGTCTACGCGAACGCGGGCCAGGTGCTCAAGCCGTTGCGCAGCAAGCAATACGAGCTCGGGATCAAGAGCGAGCACGCGCGCGGGAGCGCGACGGCCGCGCTGTTCCGCATCGAGCGCAGCGCCGAATATGCGAACGCCGCGAACGTCTACGTGCAGGACGGCGAATCGATCATCCAGGGCATCGAGGTCGGTGCGCGCGCGAAATTCGGCGCGCACTGGAACGCGGGGGTCGACGCGATGCTGCTCGACGCGTGGTACGCGAACGGGATCGGCAACAACGGCAACCGTGTTGCAGGCGCGCCGCGCTTCGTGCTGGCCGGCGACCTCGGTTATGCGGTGCCGGGCGTGCCGGGGCTGACGCTCGGCGTCGACGCGAAATTCACCGGCGCGACGCCGCTGCGCGCGGCCGGCGGCCTCGATGCGCCGGGTTTTCTGGTCGTCAACGCAGGCGCGCGCTACCTGACGCGGGTCGGCCGCCACGACGTGACGCTGCGCGCGTCGATCGACAACGTGCTGAACCGCCGCTACTGGGAATACCAGTACGCGGACTACGTCAAACCGGGCGACCCGCGCACGGTGAGCCTGAGCGCGAAAATCGACTTCTGAGCGCCGCGCCGGCGGTTGGCGGCCGCCGGCGATCAGTCGGAACGCCCGCCAAAGCCGCACCGCGGCGGCCTCGGGATTTTCCTGGACCCCACAAGCAAAACGGCGGAGTGGCCTCTTGCGAGGCACACTCCGCCGTTTCGCGGCGAACCGTCAGACGCTCTTAGTGGAGCTTCTTCGGCAGCATCTGGCTGCGCAGGCGCTTGTGCAGGCGCTTGACGGCTGCTGCCTTCTTGCGCTTGCGGACTGCGGTCGGCTTTTCGTAAGACTGGCGCTCACGCAGTTCAGCGATCAGGCCATTTTTTTCGATAGCACGGCGAAAGCGGCGAATCGCCACTTCGAACGGCTCGTTTTCTTTCAGAAGAATCGTCGTCATGTCGTTCCTAAATTGCTTAAACGGTCAAAAACGTAGCGGCCAAGCGCCACGCACCGGCCATCCGAGCGTCCCCCAACAACAGGCGAAACGAGCGGAAATACGGCCTCGGAGGCCGGAAATGAGAGGCGGAAAGCACCGCGAGTACGCTTCACAAGCCGCGTGCAGCGCCGCGTTTGACTGCCAGCAGACATGCCGAAAACGGCAGAGGCTTGACAGAAATCTCAATTCAGCCCGCCATCATAGCAGGGAATCACAGACAAAACCACCCCTTTGTCGGTCGCGTGTGCACAGCGTTACGACTGCGTGCCCGGGCCGGTCTCTGCCCCCGTTAATGCCGGCATCGCGTCGCGCCCGTTTGAAATGACAAATATGGATAAAAAATCGGGCCGAATCTCAACGCGCCCCTCAAGTTTTGTTTTGGTGCGCCGAAATCCTGCTCTGAGGCGGCCAGCAATGAACGAGTGCTTCCGCCGACGCCAAAACGGCTTTCCAGGGCTTTCGGCTTAAACAGGAGAATTTCCATGCTCGGAATTAACAGCAACATCAACTCGCTGGTTGCACAGCAGAACCTCAGCGGCTCGCAAAACGCCCTGTCGCAGGCCATCACGCGCCTGTCGTCGGGCAAGCGCATCAACAGCGCAGCAGACGACGCAGCAGGCCTCGCGATCTCGACCCGGATGCAGACGCAGATCAACGGTCTGAACCAGGGCGTGTCGAACGCGAACGACGGCGTGTCGATGATCCAAACGGCATCGAGCGCACTGTCGTCGCTGACGAACAGCCTGCAACGTATCCGCCAGCTGGCCGTCCAGGCGTCGACGGGCACGATGTCCACGACCGACCAGGCCGCACTGCAACAGGAAGTTGCGCAGCAGATCCAGGAAGTGAACCGTATCTCGTCGCAAACGACGTACAACGGCACGAACATCCTGAACGGCAACGCAGGCATCGTGTCGTTCCAGGTCGGCGCAAACGTCGGCCAGACGATCTCGCTGGACCTGAGCCAAAGCATGTCGGCAGCCCAGATCGGCGGCGGCGTCGTTCAGACGGGCCAGACGGTCGGCACGATCACGGGCCTGAGCCTCAACGCAAGCGGCGCATACACGTCGTCGGGCGCAACGATCACGGCCATCAACGTGACGTCGGACGGCAAGGGCGGCTTCACGTTCACCGACCAGAACGGTTCGACGCTGTCGAGCACCGCAGCATCGGCAGTCTTCACGACGTCGGCAGGTACCGCGTCCAACGGCCAGGCCGTCACGCAGATCTCGATCAGCGCGGGCGCGACCAGCTCCAGCATGTCGGCAGCATCGCTCACCGCGATCTCGAACGCCGTTGCGCAGATCAACGCCGTCAACAAGCCGTCCACCGTGTCGACCCTCGACATCAGCACGGTCAGCGGTGCGAACGTCGCGATGGTGTCGATCGACAACGCGCTGCAGACGGTGAACAACCTGCAGGCAGCACTCGGCGCGGCGCAAAACCGTTTCACGGCAATCGCCACGGCGCAGCAAGCGGAATCGACCGACCTGTCGTCGGCACAGTCGCAGATCACCGACGCGAACTTCGCGCAGGAAACCGCGAACATGTCGAAGAACCAGGTGCTGCAGCAAGCAGGCATCTCGGTGCTCGCACAGGCGAACTCGCTGCCGCAGCAGGTCCTGAAGCTCCTGCAGTAATCGCGTAGCAACCCACGGCCGGGCTCCGCGTAACGCGCGGCCCGGCCGCAGGCACTTGGCGCGCGGGGCCTTGCCCCGCAGCCAGGTCTTCATCCAGAATCTCACGGATCATCCGCCGCACGGAGCAACACGATGTCGACGATCAATTCCGCCGTCAATTCCGCCACCGCCTCGGCCAACAGCCAGCTGCAGCAGGCTGCCCAATCGATCATCAGCGGTTCGACCGGCAACTCGTCGATGGACGTCAACTCGCTCGTGACGGCACTCGTCAATGCGAAGACCGCCGGTCAGGCTGCCGCGCTCAGCGCGCAGCAAAGCAGCGACAACACCCAGATTTCCGCGTTCGGCGCCCTTTCGGCCGCGCTGAGCGCACTGCAGGCCAGCATCACGACGCTGTCGAACGGCTCGCTGCAGAACACCTTCACCGCGACCGCGAGCGGCACCGGCCTCACCGCGACCGCGGGCGCCGGCGCGGTGGCCGGCAGCTATTCGGTCGGCGTCACGCAGATCGCGACGTCGCAGTCGCTGTCGTCGGCCGCGTTCGGTTCGTCGACGGCGCTCGGCACCGGCACGATGACGCTGTCGCTCGGCAGCAAGTCGTTCACGGTCGACGTGAACGGTACCAACAACACGCTGTCCGGCATCGCCGCCGCGATCAACAACACGGCCGGCAACCCGGGCATCGTCGCGTCGGTCGTCAACGGCAGCGACGGCGCGCACCTCGTGCTCAGCTCGACGCCGACCGGCGCGGCGAACACGATCAGCGTCGCGCTCAGCAACGTCGCCGGCGACAACGGCCTGTCCAGCCTCGGCGTCACGTCGACGCCCAGCACGACGGGCGGGCAGTCGACGTTCACGTCCGCGAACGGCAGCGCCGCATGGAAGCAAAGCACCGCCGCGCAGGACGCCGCGTTCACGATCAACGGCATCGCCGGCACGAGCGCGAGCAACACCGTGACGAGCGCGATCACCGGCGTCACGCTGAACCTGACCAGCGCCGCCGTCAGCGGAACGCAGCCGCAAACGTTGACGGTCGCCACCGACACGAAAACCCAGGCCGCCGCGATCAACAACTTCGCGACGCTCTACAACACGCTCGTCACGACGATGGGCTCGCTGTCGAGCTTCACGTCCGGCGCGTCGTCGCAAGGCCCGCTGCTCGGCGACTCCACGCTGAACACGATCAAGAACGCGCTCGCGTCGATCGTCGCAAGCGGCGTGAACGGCAACGGCTCGACGGTCAACCTCGCGTCGATCGGCGTCACGCTGCAGGCCGACGGCACGCTGCAGGTCGACAACACGGCGCTCAACGGCGCGCTGCAGAACAACCCGACGGGCGTCGCATCGCTGTTCAACTCGACGAACGGGATCGGCGAGCAGCTGACGACGAACATCACGAACTACACGAAGACGAACGGGCTGATCGCCGCGCGCACGACGGCGCTCAGCAACGACCTGAAGAACGTCTCGCAGCAGCAGTCGAACCTGTCGAACTATGTCGCACAGCTGACCACCCAGTACCAGGCGCAGTTCACCGCGCTCAACACGCTGATGGCGACGATGAACAGCAACTCGCAGTACCTGACGCAGTTGTTCGGCGGCGCGAACAGCGCCGGCGCAATGTCGAACAACAAGAGCTGACCGCTAGCCGGACAGGAGAGTCCAGATGGAACAGACCGAACTGATTGCGCAGCTCGACGCGCTCACCGACGCGATCGAGCACGCAGCCTCGATGGCCGACTGGACCGAGGCGGTGCGCCTCGTCGATGCGCGCTGGACCCTCGTCGCGTCGCTCGCGGCCGACCAGCCGCCGGCCGGCATCGCCGCGATCCGCCGCATGCAGACCAGCAACGACCGCATTTTCGCCGACGCGCAACGCGCGCAGCAGGACCTGACCGACGAATACCAGGCGGCCATGAGCCGCGTGCAGGCCGTCGGCCAGTACCAGAGCATCGCGAACCGCTGATCCGTCCCTGGCGCCGCCGCAAGCGCGCGCCCACCCGACAACAAGAACTACACGCTGATGTGAGGGCGTGCTCGTTCGCCTCCGCCCGCCTCGTGCGGGCGTTTTTTTGCGCGCGGCCGGTCGCGTCGCGACCGCCCGTTCAATCGCCCAAACTGACCGGGCTTTTACCGTCATCTCGCGGCATCGGCGCAGCGGCACGCTACCCATAATGGTATCGACCGACTTTCCGCAGATTTCATCATGCCCTCGTTCGAACTGTCCGCCCCCGCCACGCTCACGCCCGAACAGCAGCTTGCGCAGGACATTGCGCTCGTCATGGACAACGCGCTCGAGCGCCAGCGCAGCGGCGCATTCGACGACGCGCAGGCCCTGTACGAGGCCATTCTCGACGCGGTACCGGCACATGCCGACGCGCACTACAACCTCGCGGTGCTGATGGTGGATACGGGCCGTCCGGCCGGCGCGGTGCCGCATTTCGAAGCCGCCATCGGCGCGAACCCGGCCAACGGCTATTACTGGGTCAGCTACATCCACGCGCTGCATCGCAGCGGACAGACGGCCGCCGCGTGGATCGCCGTCGAGATCGCGCAGCAGCGCGGCATCCGCGGCCCCGCGCTCGAAGGGCTGATCGGGCAGATGGCATCGCCCGACATCGTGCTTGCGACCGCGGCGGTGCCCGTCGCCACGAGCAGCATCGGAACGGCGATCGTCCTGGAAGCCGCTTCTGCCGCCGTCGTGCGGAACGACGCCGGCAAGCCGGTTCGACGCCCGAACCAGGCCCTGCTGCAAAAGCACGCCGCCCTGTTCAACAAGAACAAGCATGCGGAAGCCACCGCGCTCGCGAAGCAACTGGTCGCCGACTACCCGGAAGACGGCGCCTGCTGGCGTACGCTGGCCGCGTCGCATCACCGGGAAGGCCGCTTCGCGGAGATGATCGAAGCCGGCTTTCGCACGGTCGAATTGCTGCCGGACGAAGTGCTCGTGCGCATCCTGCTCGCCGATACGTTGCGGGCCGTCAACCGGCTCGCGGAAGCCGACGTCCAATGCCGCCGGCTGCTCGAGCTCCAGCCCGATCACACCGAGGGACTGCGGATCCACGGCCTCGTGCTGTTCGCGATGCGCCGCATCGAAGAAGGGCTCGCGACCTGCCGGCGCGCGGTCGAACTCGCGCCGGGCGCGGCCGCCCCGATGAGCACGCTCGGCTTCGTGCTGCTCGAACAGGGCGCCACGGAGGAAGCGGTGGGCTGGTTGAAGCGCGCGATCGAAATCGACCCGACCGACAGCGTGACGCACAGCAGCATGCTGTTCTGCATCGCGCACAGCAGCGACTTCGATCCGCAGGCGCTCGTCGCCGAACATCGCAAGTTCGGCCAGCGCTACGACAACCACAAGCGCAAGCGCGCGGCCGTGTTCTCGAACTCGCGCGACCCGGCGCGCAAGCTGCAGATCGGCTTCGTATCGGGCGACCTGTTCAGCCACGCAGTCGCCTCCTACGCGGTGCCCGTGATCGAGCAGCTCGCGACCGATCCCGGCATCGCGATGCACTTCTATCACAATCACTTCGAAGAAGATCACACGTCGGAACGCTTCAAGTCCCACGCGACGACCTGGCGCAACGTCGCCGGCATGAGCGACCAGGCCTTCCTCGAGCGTGTGCGCAACGACCGGATCGACATCGTGATCGACCTGTCGGGCCATACGGGCCGCAACCGCCTCGTCGCGCTGGCGCAGCGGGCGGCGCCGGTGCAGGCATCCTGGATCGGCTATCCGGCCACGACCGGCCTCGCCGAGATGGACTACTACCTGACGGATCGCTTCGTCGCGCCGCACGGCGCATTCGACGACCAGTTCGTCGAGCAGATCGTGCGGCTGCCCGCGATCGCGCCGTTCATGCCGCCGCCCAATTGCCCGCCCGTCAACGTGCTGCCGGCGCTGCACAACGGCTACACGACCTACGCCAGCTTCAACCGCCTGAACAAGCTGAGCCCGCACGTGATCGAGGTCTGGGCGCGCGTGCTGCATGCCGACCCGACCGCGCGCATGGCGCTCGGCGCGATCAGCAACGACCGCGATCAGGCCGCGCTGACCGAATGGTTCGCCGCCGCGGGCATCGGTGTCGATCGCCTGACGTTCCACCGGCGCTCGAACATTCCGGTCTACATGCAGCAGCATCACGGTGTCGACCTCTGCCTCGACACGTTCCCGTATACCGGTTCGACGACCACGCTGAACGGGCTGTGGATGGGCGTGCCGACCGTGACGATCCCCGGCGCGACGATGGCCGGGCGCGGCAGCGCGGGCTGGCTGCAGCACGTCGGGCTCGATGCGTACATCGCGACGGACGAGGACGATTTCGTTGCGAAGGCGCTGGCGCTCGGGCACGACACCGCCGCGCTGCAGGCACTGCGCACGGGCCTGCGCGCGCGCTGCGCGCAATCGGCCGCGTTCCGGCCAGACGTGGTCGCGGCCGGGCTGTCGTCGGCGCTGCGCACGATGTGGGCCCGCTGGTGCGCGAACGAACCGGTCACCGCATTCGACACGCCGCTGTTCGACGACACGGCCACCGCACAGGCCGCGGCCGAGGCCTGAACGCCACGCCAGATCGAGAGAAACCACCATGACCGCCAGCCTGCCCGCGTCGTCCGTCGCGCAACTCCCGCACGAACGCATCTACGTCACGCAACCGCATCTGCCGCCGCTCGAGGAATTCGTGCCGTACCTCGAGAAAATCTGGGAAAGCCGCACGCTGACCAACGGCGGCCCGTTCCACCAGCAGTTCGAGCGCGCGCTGTGCGAGTACCTCGGCGTGCCGCACCTGTCGCTGTTCGCGAACGGCACGCTGGCGCTCGTCACCGCGCTGCAGGCGCTGCGCATCACCGGCGAGGTCATCACGACGCCGTACTCGTTCGTCGCGACCGCGCATTCGCTGCTGTGGAACGGCATCAAGCCGGTCTTCGTCGACGTCGCGCCCGGCACGCTCAATCTCGACCCGGCACGCATCGAGGCGGCGATCACGCCGCAAACCACGGCGATCATGCCCGTGCACTGCTACGGCAATCCGTGCGACGTCGACGCGATCCAGAAGATCGCCGACAACTACAACCTGCGCGTGATCTACGACGCCGCACATGCGTTCGGCGTGCGCAACGCCACCGGCAGCGTGCTGACCCACGGCGACCTGTCGGTGCTGAGCTTTCACGCGACGAAGGTGTTCAACACGTTCGAGGGCGGCGCGATCATCTGCCCCGACGCGAAGACCAAGCAGCGGATCGATCACCTGAAGAACTTCGGTTTCGTCGACGAAGTCACGGTCGTCGCGCCCGGCATCAACGGCAAGATGAGCGAAATCAACGCCGCGTTCGGGATGCTGCAGTTGCAGCACATCGACGGCGCACTCGCGCGCCGCCGCGAAATCGACACGCTGTACCGCACGCTGCTGGCCGACGTGCGCGGCATCCGCTGCGTGCCGCTCGGCGGCCAGACCGTCGCGAACCATGCGTATTTCGCGATCCTCGTCGACGAAGACTATCCGCTCGACCGCGACGCGCTGTACCAGAAGCTGCGCGACTACGACGTGTACGCGCGCCGCTACTTCCATCCGCTGATTTCGGATTTCCCGATGTACCGCGGGCTGCCGTCCGCGAGCCGCGACAACCTGCCCGTCGCGACCGAGGCGGCGCGCAAGGTGCTGTGCCTGCCGATCTATCCGGCGCTCACCGACGACATGGTGCGCCGCATCGTCGGGCTGATCGCCGCCTGACGCGCGGCGCCTACAGGTAGCGCTCGCCGGCCGCGCGCGCGCGGATCCGGCGCGCGGGGTTGCCGTACGCGACCGTGTACGGCTCGACGTCGTGCAGCACGACCGCGCCCGCACCGACGACGCTGTGCTCGCCGACCACGATCCGGTGCCGCAGCATCGCGCCGAGGCCAATCGCCGCGCCGTGGCCGATCCGGCAGTTGCCGCCCGTGACGACGCCCGGCGCGAGGCTCGAGAAGTCCGCCATCACGCCGTCGTGGTCGAGCGATGCCTGCGTGTTCACGATGCATCCTTCGCCGATCGTGCAGCACGGGTTGATCACCGCGCCGGCCATCACGACCGAGCCCGCGCCGATCGTCGATGCGTTGCCGACGCGCGCGCCCGGATGCACCGCCGATACGCACGGCAGGCCCGGCACGAGCGTCGCGAGGGCGGCCGTCACGTTCTCGCGCGCGTGGTTGTCGCCGATGGCGACCAGCAGCCCGGCGATGCCATGCGCATCGACCAGATCCGGCAAATCGCGCTCGGCGCCCAGCACCGCGTAGCCGAGCGTTTCCTCGCCGCGGGGCCGGAACGAATCGATCAGCCCGGCGATCCGGTACCGGCCGGCCTGTTCGACGATGTCGATCACGACCTTGGCGTGACCGGACGAGCCGACGATGACGATGTTTTCCACGAGGGCCTCGATTGATCTGAAAAGCAGGGGCGGCATCGCCGCGTTCCCCGCAGTATGCCGTGTCGCCGCACCCGCGCGGCGTGCGCCGTCAGGTCAGACGGTACGCGCCGTATCGTCCGCCGTCACGCAACCGGCGGCAAACTGCGCGGCAAACGCCACCCGCACGCGCTCGGCCAGCCGGATCCAGCTGTCGTCGCGCCCGCGCCGGAACAGCCGCACCGTGCCCGGATACCAGGGTGAATCCTCGCGGCCGTGCATCCAGCGCCAGTCCACGTCCTGATTCGGCAACAGTACCCAGCAAGGCTTGCCGAGCGATGCGGCCAGATGTGCGGTCGACGTGTCGACGCACACCACGAGATCGAGTTGCGCGACGATCGCGGCCGTATCGGCGAAATCGTCCAGCTCCGAACCCAGGTGCAGCAACGGCAGCCCGCCCGGCGGCTGGCGCGCCTCGTCCTCGCCCTGCCCCTTCTGCAGGCTCACGAAATTCACGCCCGGCACGCTCCAGAGCGGCGTCAGCAACGCGAGCGACGGCAGCGAGCGGTGCGCATCGTTGTGATGCTTCGGATTGCCTTTCCATACGAGGCCGACGCGCGGGCCGGCCGGCAGCGCATCGAGGCGCGTGCCCCAGTGCGCAACGCGCGCCGGGTCGGGGGCGAACCGCGCCGGCGGCGGGATCGTGTCGAGCGTCGTGCCCGCGTGCATCGGCGCGCTCAACAGGCTCGTCCAGTAATCGAACTGCGCGGCCTGCGCCGTGGCTGTCTCGTGGTCGAGCACCGCGTCGACGCCGTCGACCGTCTCCATCAGCCGATGCAGCGCAGGCTGGCACGCAAAGACCACGCGCGCGGGCTGTCGCGCCCGAAACGCCGTGAAATAGCGGCTGAACTGCAGCATGTCGCCAAGGCCGTCCTCCTGCCAGACGAGCAGCGTCTTGCCGGCCAGCGGCTCGCCTTGCCACTGCGCGCACCGCAGCACCTCGCGGGTCCGGCGGTGCACGAAGGTCGACTGCTCGTAGCGGGATTCGTAGCGCCGCCAGCCTTCCTCGAACCGGCCGAGCCCGAGCAGCAGCGTCGCCAGCCCGAACCGCGCGTCGTCGTAGTCGGCACGCAGGTCGAGCGCGCGGCGGTATGCGCGTTCGGCGTCCTCGAGGCGGCCCGCATGCGCGAAGGTCGTGCCGAGGTTGTAGTGCACCTCGGCCATGTCCGGCGCGAGCGCGAGCGCATCGGTAAACGCGGCCGCCGCTTCGTCGTGGCGGCCCTGTGCGCGCAGCACGCAGCCCAGGTTGTTGCGCGGCTGCGGCAGGCCGGGACGACAGCGGATCGCTTCGCGATAGGCGGCTTCCGCTTCGGGCAGGCGATCGAGATTCTGCAGCGCGACGCCGAGGTTGTAGTGTGCCTCCGGATGGTCCGGACACAGCGCGAGCGCCTGCCGGCTGGCCGCTTCCGCTTCCGGCAACCGCTGCAGGTCGACGAGGACCGCGCCGAGATTCGCGTGTGCAAGCGTGTGGTCGGCGCGAACGGCGATCGCGAGCCGGTACGCGAGTTCCGCCTCGGCCGGCCGGCCGAGAACACGCAACACGTTGCCGAGATCGTTCAGCACGTCGGCGGACTGCGGCTCGATCAGCAGCGCCTGCCCGTACGCCTGTTCCGCCTCGTCGAGCCGGCCGAGCGCTTCGAGCACCTTGCCGGACCGGTGATGATGCGACGCCCGCAGCGGCGCGACGGCCGCCAATTGCCGGCGGACGATCGCGTCAGCTTCGGGCAGCCGCCCCTGCGACATGAGCAGCGCGCCAAGGCCCTCGTACGGCGGATCGAACGCCGGCATCGCGTCGATCGCGCGCCGCCACCACGCTTCCGCGTCGGCCAGCCGGTTCAGGCCGAGCGCGCACACGGCCGCGACATGCAGCGCCGCAACGGCCGGCGCCGGCCGGTCGAGCAGCGGCGCGACGTGCGACAACGCGGCGTCAAACTGTCCGTTCTGGCACAGGGTCGCGGCGTGTTGAGCGCGCGCGGTTTCGTCTGAGGCAGGTGTCATGTCATGCGGCGATGCGCGGCGCGCACCGCAAACGGACGGTCAGACGGCCGCCGGATTGACGGCCGGGCGGCCGGACTTGCCCGTGGCACGGTCCTTGGCCTCCTGGAGTGCGGCGAGCGTGTCGAGCGCATGCCCTTCGTCGGCCGCGAGATCGACGAGAAACGCGTCGTTGTGCTGCTTGATCCAGTCGAGCGGCATGTCCCACCACGCGAGCTGCAACAGCCGTTCGCGCACTTTTTCCGTGAAGCGGAAGCGGATCAGGCGCGCCGGCGACCCTGCATAGATTCCATAGGCTTCGGTACGGAAGTTCGGCGGAATGACGGACCGCGCGCCGACCACGCAGCCGTTCTCGATCTGGCTGCCGCCGAGGAACAACGCTTCGTCGCCGATCCAGACGTCGTTGTGGATCACGGTATCCGCATACTGCGGCATCGACACATTGGTGAGGCCGTTCCCGTAGAGGCTGAACAGGGTCGTGGAAATGGTCCGGGTCTCGTGCTGGCCGTTCAGCAGGAACCGCAGGCGCATGCCGCCAGCCACGTTGTTGCCGACCACGAGCTTCTGATACCCCTGGTCGTACTTCACGATCGAGCCCACGCCGAGGCTCGAGCACCGGCCGATATGAAACGTACCGACCTGCGCCTCCTCATCGAGCCAGTTACGGAAAAAATTGTTCGGAATCGCCGAAAAGGCGCCGTCCCGGTAGCCCAGCACGATGAATTGCTTCGCCCACGGATGGTCGGACAGCACGCCAGTACAGTCGTCGGAGGTCGTAACGTTCATATGCGGTCGCAGGTTTGCCGGCGCAGCGGCTCGATGCCGAGACCGCCCGGGACAGGATTGGGAGACGACGCAGCGCATCGGCCGCGATCGTGGACGATGCAGTATAGAAAGCGCGCGGGAACGATCGACAACGGATAAGAGCGGCGTTCTGACTTCTGTTCCGCCGATCGGCCCGGCACGGTCGCGCATCGGCGGGCGGCATGCGCCACGCCCCCGTGCCGCCGGCCTTCCGCATCGACGGCGCCGCGTCCCGTTCGCTCGGCGTCAGTTGCTCGAGCACCCTCCGCAACTGCTCGAACTGCACGAGCTGGAACTGCACGAACTCGACGAACTGCAGCTCGACGACGAGCAACTGCTGTCGGACCCGTCGAACGAACCGCCGCCCGCTTTCGCCGCGGCGAGCGACGACATCCGCGATGCGGCCAGCACCGTGCCCGAATACGCCGACCACGCGGTGCCGGCCAGCGCGCCCGCGCCGAACAGCGCGGCGGTCCAGAGCAACGGGTCCGGATCGTCGCGCTCGGCACGACGTGCCCCGTGGGTTCCCTCCGCGTCGCGTGCCGGCTGCGGATCGCGCCCGGCCCGCGGATCGTGCGCGATCCGGCGCGCGAGCAGCGCGGCGCGCCCGGCCGCCGTTGCGCCGCCCCGCCCGAAGCCGGTCAGCCGCCGCGCAACGATCCGGTACGCGATCGCGAACACGGCCATGCAGATGACGAGCAGCAGCACGGGCCGCCCGCGGCTCAGGCCGACCGCCAGCTTTGCCGCACCGGTGCCGAGCACGAGCAGCACGATCGCGCGCGCGGCCAGGCGCGACACGCGCAACTCGCCGGGCGCCCAGAGCCAGCCCTGCGCACGCATCCCGTCGGCGACCTCCTGCGCGTACCTGGCAAGCCGCTCGCGAAACACGCCGTAGCGGACGGTGCCGGACGGTTGCTCCTTGAGCCACGCGCAGTGGTCGTCGTGCCGGCCCGCCCGGTCCGGATCCGCGATCTTCACGTAGCCGCCCTGCCGCGGAACGGTCCACAGATCGACCGCGCCCGCATGCGCGAGCGACATCGTCACGACCTGCGCGACCCGTGCTTCACCGCCGGTGAGATAGGCGACTTCATCGGCGCTCAGGTCGGACGCGCCCTTGCGCGTACGCCGGCCCCAGCGGCGGACGCGAAATTCGACGGCCTGGAGCACGACGATCAGCAGCAATGCGACGACGCAGGCCGGCACGTAGAACGCGAGAAACTGCGGGCCCGTGTAGTTCAGCACGTCGAGGTCCTGCGCCGACGCGCAGGTCGCGGCGACGCTCGCGGCAGCCGCCGGCCACACGCATTTCGGCAGCAGGTTGCGCCACGCGCGGCGCGGCGCCGCGACCGCCGCGGTATCCGCGTCGGCCTGCCGTGCTCCGGCCTCGGCCGGCCGGTCGGCGGGGCGCGGCCAGATCGATGCCGGCGGCTCGCTGCCGAACAGCCGGCGATAACTGTCGAGCGTGTCGCGATAGCGCTGCGCGTACACGCTGCCCTCGTCCGGCGCGCCCGTGCCGGGCATGTGATGCAGCCGCGCACGCAGCACGCCGGCGCAGAAGACATCCCAGTATTCGAGCGTGTATTGCAGGTGGAAATGCCACGCGGCATCGACCGCGACCGACGGCGTGACCGGATGCCCGGCCGCCTGCGCGAGAAACGCGAAGCGCTTGTATTCGTCGATCACGGCGAGCACGTGGTCGTGCGCCCAGCCTTCGGCTTCGGCGAGGCGCCGGCTGTACGGCAGCGGCGCGTCGGGATCGTCGGGGGAATACGCGTGCAGACGCGCGAGCAGCGCCTGCTGCGCATCGGTCAGCGCGCAGGCATCGACTGCGGTCGAGGGTGTCGGAATGGCAGCCATCGGGAGTCGGCGCGATGCGCGGACGGCCGCCGCGATCGACGCTTGGAGTGGTCGTTACGGGGATTCTCGCACAGCGGCAAGTACGCCGGCATGCCCGCGCCGAACCCTCACGTGGCGGCAACGGCCCGGCTGGGATCGAACCAGCAACCCCTGCCTTCGGAGTTTTACCTACGCCTGCCCGCCCCTTGCCCGGCAAGGCCCCGCAGGCCACGCGCACGGCAAAACCAAGGCTGCGCAAGATCGATCAAGGCCGCCCCGGCTCACCCAGGCTGCAATTCCGCTGCACGGCACGCATGGCACCCGCCCGCGAGCATCACGCGCCAGTCCGTCAAGCGTAAAGCGCGATGCGCGTCGCGCCACGCGCCGCGCTGCGTGTCCGGGCGAACCACGCACGCGCCTCGTTGAACCCCGCCTCGCGAAGCTCGACCATGAGAACCCTCTTCACCGCCTCACGGCTCGAGACCTCGCCATGGCAAGCAGCACGACTTCGACACGCCTTCGCGGCGCGCCGGCCGGCATCGCCGCCGGCAACCAGCCCCTCCCGCACCGGAGGGTCCAGCCATGATCGCGCGCGCATTGCAGGGCGACACGGTCGACGCGCTGTGCTGGCGTCACTACGGCCGGACCGACGGCACCGTCGAGACCGTGCTCGAGGCCAACACCGCGCTCGCCAGCCTCGGCGTCGTGCTGCCCGCCGGCACGCCCGTCTACCTTCCGCCGTTCGACACCGTGACGAGCGCACGGCCGTTGCTGCAACTGTTTGACTGACCCTGGAATCGCCGTCATGGCCGAACCGAACCTCACCACCGCCGCCATGCTGTCCGCCGCGATCGGCGTCGCCGGGCTCGCGCCCGGCATCGACGGCAACGCGTTGATCGGCGCGTTCACGGGCGCCGCGCTCGTGGTCGTCACCTCGCAGGAGATCGGCGTCGCACGGCGTGCCGCCTACCTGCTGATCTCGCTCGTGATGGGCTATCTCGCCGCGCCCGAAATCGTCGGCGCCACGCCGATCCGCTCGACCGGCGTCGCCGCGTTCTTCGCGGCCGCGCTCGTGATCACCGTCACGCTGCAGCTGATCGAGCGGATCAAGACGCTGGACCTGCTCGCGCTGTTCCGCAAAGGGGGATGACATGCATCTCCCGTTCGCGCTGATCGCCCTCTGCGCACACGTCGCGGTGCTCGTGCGGGTGCTCACCTATCGACGCAACGGCGCGCGGCACCGGCGCCACGCATCGTGGTTCGCGTGGCTGCTCGTCGCCGCCGCCGGCGGCGCGTCGATCGAGTTGCTGCTGCACACCGGCTCCGTCGGCTTCTTCGACGCGGCCACCTCGGTATTCCTGGCGATGTTCGTCTGCGGCACGCGCGGCAACGTCGCGCGCCTCCTGAGGAGTGAATGAATCATGAAAACCCGCCGACTCGGCGACCACGGCGACGACGTGGGCCTGCTGCAACGCCGGCTGCTCCGCGCCGGCTATGCGGTGCCGGTCACGCACCTCTATGACACGGCGACCGAAGCCGCCGTCATCATGCTGCAACGCAAGACCGGCCTCGTCGACGACGGCATCGCCGGCCCGAAGACCTATGCCGCGCTGGCGACCGGCGTGCGCGATCCGAAACACCTGGCACTGGCCGACCTCGAACGCGCCGCGCGCACGCTCGACGTGCCGCTCGCGTGCATTCGCGCGGTCAACGAGGTCGAGTCGCGCGGCGCCGGCTTCCTGACCGACGGCCGGCCCGTCATCCTGTTCGAACGTCATGTGTTCTGGAAGCGGCTGCAGGCGCGCGGCATCGACCCTGCGCCGTTCGCGGCCCGGCAGCCGGACATCGTGTCGCGCACACGCGGCGGCTATCGCGGCGGTGCCGCGGAATACACGCGCCTCGCCGCGGCCGAGTCGATCGATGCCGGCGCCGCGTGGGAATCCGCGAGCTGGGGATCGTTCCAGGTGATGGGTTATCACTGGGCACGCCTCGGCTATGCGGGCATCGACGAATTCGTCGCCTGCATGGAAAGCGGCGAAGCGCAGCACCTCGACGCATTCGTCCGCTACATCGCGGCCGACGACGCGCTGCGCCGCGCACTCGGCGCACGCCAGTGGGCCGCATTCGCACGCGCGTACAACGGGCCCGACTACGCGGCGAACCTCTACGACGTCAAGCTCGCGCGCGCCTTCGACCGCTATGCGTCGCAACCGGCTACGCCGACGCAGGCCGCACCCGGGCCGGCCGGCGCCGCGCGCCTTGCATGAACGGACTCGCCGCGAAATTCGCCGCCGGCGGCGTCGCGCTGGCCGCGTGCGCCGTCGCGGCGCTGTACCTGCATGCGTTGCGCGCGGACCTGGCGACCGCGCAACGGCGACGCGTCGATGCGCAACAGGCGCTCGCCGCGCGCGACGGCGTCATTGCGCGCCTGCAGCAGGATGCCGCCGCCCGCGCGCAGCAGCAGGCGCGGCTCGACCGCTCACACACCGCGATCGCGTCAAAGCTCGACGCCATTCGACTTGAAAACCGGAGATTGACCGATGAAAACGCCGCGCTTCGCGCCTGGGCTGACACTCCTTTGCCTGATGTCGTTGTCCGCCTGCAAGCCAATCCCGCTCTCACCGGCGCCGACGATTATGTCGAACACGTGCCAGACGGTGACACCGTGCACGCTGCCGATGCTCGCGCCCCGCACCAACGGTGAGCTCGACGGCGCGCTCACGCTCGCCAAGGCGGCCTGGGCGGCGTGCGCGGCAACCGTCGACATGATCGCGGCGTGCCAGGCCGGCACGTCCATTCCCGACCACGGAGCGCATCCGCATGATTAAGCCCGACAGCCTGCGGCGGGCCCTCGTCGCCGCCATCCCGTCGCTCGCCGCCGAACCGGGCGCGCTGACCGTGCTCGTCGAGCAAGGGTCGATCGCGACGACCGGCACGCTGACGCCGTCGTTCGAATACCGGTATACGGCGCACGTCCTCGCGACGAACTTCTCCGGCGACACCGATCCCGTATTCGTCGCACTGGTCGAGTGGGTGCGCGCGAACCAGCCGGATCTCGTGACGAACCCGGCCGCGCGGGCAAGCGGCATCACCTTCGAGGTCGGCATCCGCGACCCGGCGGCGCTCGACCTGTCGATCCGGCTGGCGCTGACGGAAAGCGTCGCCGTGACGACCGGGCCGGACGGCCGACACGTGATCGCGCACGTCGACGACACACGGGTCGATCCGGCCAATACCCTCACCTGGGTCGCGCTGCCGCAGATCCGATGAGCCCGGCGGGCGCCGGCCCGCCTTCCTGCCGCAAATCGCGCACGCGTCGCCTTTCGCCGCCGCGGCCACCGCGCGTCGCAGCCGGCCGCTTCGCCCGAGGCGACGGAGCGGCACGCCGCGATCAAGACGCCGATCGTCCGGTCGCGCTTCCCCTGCGAATCAGCCCGCGTCGACGGCGCGCCTGTCGCCGACGGCGACGTCCACGACACCGTCGCCATGCGGCGCGCGTCCCGACCATCCGTCGGCGCTGCGCGTCCACGCAATCCGCCGGACCACCGCGCCACGTCCTTCCGTTCCCGCTTCGATCGGCTCACGCATTCCCGCCTCTCGGCAGTCTCGCCGGCACGCACGACTCCATCCTCACGCAAACCGGTGCTGCGATTGTCGACGCTCGTCTTCGTGCCGGCATCCGGTGCGTGCTGTCTTCGTCGCGACGACACAGGCGATCGCTCGCGCCGCGAGCGCCCGGTCGGCACCATGAATGCATGGACGCTAATGAAATTCAACGGCAGGCACGCAACGCGGTGCGCAAGGGAACGATCCTCACGGTCGACCATGCGGCAGCGTTGTGCCGCGTCTCGGTCGGCGACGCCGAATCCGACGGCAGCGGACTGCAGACCAACTGGATTCCGTGGGTCGCCGGCACCGCCGGCGGAACCCGCGACTGGCTGCCGCCGACGCCCGGCGAACAGGTCGTGCTGCTCTGCCCGATGGGCGACCCGGCACAAGGTGTCGCGCTGCGCGGCGTCTATTCGAACGCCGCACCGGCGCCGGCCTCGAGCCCGGATACCCATGCGCGCGTCTACCCCGACGGCGCAAGCATCACGTACGACCACGCCGCGCATGCGCTCACCGCCGAGCTGCCCGCCGGCGCGACCCTGCGCATCGTCGCGCCGGGATCGGTCGTCGTACAGACCCGGGACGCAACCGTGCAGGCCGAGCGCATCACGCTCGACGCACGGCAGACGACCTGCACCGGTGCGATGACGGTCAAGGGCCCGTTCGCGTTCGAATCGGGCATGACCGGCACGGGCGGCGCCGGCGGCGGCGCCACGATGCAGATCGACGGCGCGGCCACCTTTACCCGCGAAGTGAAATCCCAGGGCATCAGCCTCCCGCATCACACGCATCGCGAACAAGGCGATGGACAACTCGTGAGCGCACCGCAATGAAAGGCATGAACGCGAACACCGGCCGCTCGATCTCGGGCCTGGACCATTTCTACCAGTCGATCGGCAAAATCGTGACGACGCCGCTCGCGTCGTGCGTGAAGCGCCGCACATTCGGCTCCGAGCTGCCCGACCTGATCGACGCACCAGGCAACGGCACCGTGCGCACGCGGCTGTATGCAGCCGTCGCCACGGCGCTCATGCGCTGGGAGCCGCGCCTGACACTGACCCGCGTCGTCCTCGCCGCGGACGACGCGAACGCGGCTGCCGGCTCGCTCTATCTCGACATCGAAGGCTGGACCAACGAAAGCGGCACCGCCGTGTCGACCCGCGTGCCGGTCGCGAACGGGAGCGCGGCATGAGCGTGACGCCGATCGACCTCTCCCAGCTGCCGTCGCCCGACGTCGTCGACACGATCGACTACGAGACGTTGCTCGCCGCACGCAAGGCCCGGCTCGTGTCGCTCTACCCGGCTGCCGAACAGGCCGAAATCGCCGCGACGCTCGCGCTCGAGTCGGAGCCGCTCGTCAAGCTCCTGCAGGAAAGCGCGTATCGCGAGATCGTGCTGCGGCAGCGCGTGAACGACGCCGCGCGTGCGGTGATGCTCGCGTATGCGATCGGCACGGACCTCGACCACCTCGCGGCGCTGTTCGGCATCCGGCGCCTGACGATCTCGCCCGCCGATCCGGAACACGATCTCGCAGCGGTGATGGAAAGCGACACCGACCTGCGCGCCCGCACGCAGCTCGCACCGCAGAGCTTCTCCGTTGCCGGCCCCGAAGGCGCGTATGTCTCGCACGCGCGCAATGCGGACGGCCGTGTGCTCGACGCCTCGGCGATCAGCCCGGCCCCGTGCGAAGTCCTCGTCACGGTGCTGGCGCGCGATGGCGACGGCACGGCGGCTCCGGCGTTGATCGACGCCGTGGCGTCGGCGCTGCAGGCCGACGACGTGCGGCCGCTGACCGACAAGGTCACGGTGCGCGGCGCCGAAATCCTGCGCTACCAGGTCCGCGCGCGGCTGGTGTTCTTCGCCGGTCCGGACCGCACGGTGGCGCTCGCGCAAGCCAACCGCGCGATGAAGCAATACACCGAATCGATGCACCGCCTCGGGATGGAAGTCACGCTCGACGGGATCTACGCGGCCGCCCGCGCGGCCGGCGTGCAGAAGGTGATCCTCGAAAGCCCGCTCGCCGGCCTGCCCGCGAGCAAGCAGCAGGCGCCCTACTGCACCGGGATCGAACTGATCGATGGCGGGGTGTACAGCAATGATTGACATCCTGCCGCCGAACGCGACGCGGCTCGAGCGCCGGCTCGCCGCGACGAACGCCCGGATCGACGACGTGCCGACGCCGCTCGCGACGCTAACGAGTCCGGACGCGATCCGGTCCGACCTGCTGCCGTGGCTCGCCTGGCACCTCGGCGTCGATGCGTGGAAGGACTACTGGCCCGAGTACGTGAAGCGTGCCCGCGTCGGCCAGGCGATTCCGATCGCCCGCCGCAAGGGCACCGCGGCTTCGGTGCGCGAAGTCGTCGCGACCTTCGGCGGAAACATCGTCCTGCGCGAATGGTTCGAGCAGCGCCCGCCGGGCCCGCCCGGCACGTTCGACCTCGTGATGACGGTCAGCGCACAGGAAGGCGAGCCGCCGACCGCCGCGTACGTTGCCGACATCCTCGCGGAAATCGACCGGACCAAGCCGGTCCGGGCGCACTACACGTTCACGCAGGGCTTCGAGATGCGGTGCCGACAACCGGTCGGCGCTGCCGCGCGCGTGGCGGCCTATCGCCGCCTGAACCTCACCGACTACTGATCGCACATGGCAACCCAGATCATCATCACCGACGCCGGCCGTGCCGCGCTCGTCGCCGCCGGCAACGGCGGCACGAATGCCCACCAGGTCGTGGAAATCGGCCTGGCGAACGCGCCGTTCGTCGCCGACAAGGGGCTCACGAAGCTGCCGAACGAGCTCAAGCGGATCAAGTCCTTCGGCGGCGCCAACGTCGCGCCGGACACGATCCACACGACGCTGAAGGACGACTCCGCGGACCAGTACTCGCTCTACGGGTTCGGCCTCTACCTCGAGAACGGCGTGCTGCTGGCCGCGTATGGCCAGGCGACGCCGATCATGGAGAAGTCGCCGGCCGCGTTGCTGCTGCTGTCGTCCGACATGCAGTTCACGGCGATCGACGCAACGAAACTCGTGTTCGGCGACGCATCGTTCCTCAATCCGCCTGCGACCACCGAGCGGCAAGGCGTGGTCGAGCTGGCGACGCAGGCGGAAGTGAACGCGGGCGGCGACGACACGCGCGCAGTCACGCCGAAGACGGCCGCGACACGATACGCGGCGTTGAGCGGCGCGACATTCACCGGCCCGGTCATCACCGATTTCGATGCGGGTCCGGAAACCGCGCATGTGTTGGTTCGCCCTCCGTCGGGCAAGAACGGCCGCGAAAGCCGTGTGCGCCTGCATGGCACGTTCGGCGGCAACCACGCCGATACCGGGACGCGCCTGATCGCCACGATCCGCTCCGGCTTCGACAACGGCGCCTGGGGCCGCGAGTACGTGGACCTGTGGCTCAACCGTACCGGCAACGATAACCAGGTCGACGCGAACCAGGCGCGCGCCCTGCGCATCGCCTACGGCGGCCGCGTGCTGGTGGGCGACGTCAGGAACGACGACGGGAATTCGCGCCTGCGGGTCGGCGGCGATATTGCGGCCGAAGGCACGAGCTATGCGAAGGCGGCGTCGATCGACGGCGGTGCCGGCAACTTCTCCACGCTGTTCTTTACCGACGGCGGCAAGATCCGCTGGTCGCTGTTCAAGCGCGATGGCGTCGCAACGGGCGGCAACGGCGGCAACAACTTCGGACTGAACGCGTTTGCGGACGACGGCGCCACGCAGTTCTCCGCGTTCCGCGTCGACCGCGGCACCCAGACGTTTTCGGTCGCGAAGCGTCTGACCGTCGGCGATGTCGGCGACGACGGCAAGAACGCGCTCCAGGTCGGCGGAAACGCAGCCTTCAAGGGCGGGTTGACCACACGCGAAATGGACGTGAACGGCGCCCATTTCCGTGCGATCTCCAACGACTACGGCGCCTTCCTGCGCAACGACGGCACGAACGTGTATCTGCTGTCGACGAACAAGGGCAATCCGGAAGGTCAGTGGAACGATTTCCGCCCGTTCGCGTGGTCGCTCGCCGACGGGATCGTCCGCATCAGCGACAGCGGGGCCTTGACGAACATCGGCGGCGATCTCGCCATTGGCAGGAATACGAACGAAGGGCACATCCGGCTGGGGCCGGTCGACGGTCACTTCTACGCCAACGCCCATTCGGTCGGCTGGTGGGGTCAAGCAGACTCGTTCCAGTACATCCTGGACGATCACACCTTCCGCATCAACGGCAATCCGGTATGGCACTCGGGCAACCTGACGCCGCTCGATCGCACGAAGGGCGGCACGATGTCGGGCGATCTCTGGTTCGATCCGGGCAAACGGATCTACCTGTCCGAAGGCAGTGCGCAGGCACCGTCGCTCACCTTCATCAACGACGGCGCGCCGGACACCGGCCTGTACCACATCAACGACGGTTCGTTCGGCGTCACGTGCAACGGCATTCCGCAGGTTTCGTTCACGCCGGGCGGAACGACCTTCCAGACGCCCGTGAAGGGCCCGACACCCGCGGCAGGCGACCGCTCGACCTCGCTCGCCACGACCGAATGGGTGCTGGCCGCCCTCTCGAAGGCGACGGTCGGCCAGATCGTATTCGAGCCGCGCACGCTGCCGCGCGCCGGCTTCCTGAAAGCCAACGGCACCCTCGTCAATCGTGCGGACTATCCGGCCCTGTGGGCGTATGCGGAGGCCAGCGGCACGCTCGTCTCGGACGACGAATGGCGCAACGAGCGCTGGGGCTGCTTCTCCACCGGCGACGGCTCGACGACGTTCCGCCTTCCGGAACTGCGCGGCGAATTCATCCGCTGCTGGGCCGACGGCCGCGACGACATCGACCCGCAACGCGCCATCGGTACGTATCAGGCCCCCCAGAACCGATCGCATGCGCACGGCGCGAGCGCGGCCGCGGTCGGCGACCACGCGCACTCCGCATGGACCGATGCACAGGGCTGGCACGGCCACCACGGCTGGACGGCCGGCGTGGGCGATCACCAGCACGTGTCGCCGTGGGGCGAAAGCGTCTCCGTCTACCGCCCGCCATGGGGAACCTGGGGCGCGGCCAACAACACGGGCTCCGGCAGCAGCGACGGCGACAACGTGTGGGGGATGACGAGTCCGGCTGGCGGTCACAGCCACGAATTCAACACGGAAGGCGCCGGCAATCACGGCCACAACGTCGGCATCGGCGGCGCCGGCAATCACAGCCACGCCATCACCGTCAACGCGGACGGCGGGAACGAAGCACGGCCGCGCAATATCGCGCTGCTCGCGATGATCCGCGCTTACTAACTCTCGGACTTCAACCTATGTTGATTCACCACTACAACTCACAGACCGGCGAATACCTGAGCAGCAGCCAGCCCGACGCCGATCCGCGCAACGCCGAACGCTGGCTCGTTCCGTCATGGGCCACGTTCGACGAGCCGCCGGCGCGCACGCCGACGACCTGGCCGTTCTACCGCGACGGCGCGTGGGCGCTGCGGCCTGACTTCCGCGGCCGGATCTGCTATCGCACCGACACCGGTGAAGCCGTCGAAATCGCGACCGCCGGCAAGACGCCCGACGAGCTCGGCCTGACGACCGAAGCGCAGCCGTCGCCTCGCCATGCGTGGATCAACGGCGCGTGGGTCATCCCCGCTGCGCTGCTCGAGCGCGAGAAACGCGACGCCGCGATGGCCGAGTTCGAGCGCCGGCTGGACGCCGCGCGCAAGGCCAACGCCGGCAAGGCCGATGCCTACGCGGCAGGCCTGCTCGACGACGAAGGCATCTACTACTTCAAAGCCTGGTCGGCCTACCAGATGGCGCTCGTTTCGGTCATCCAGGCCGACACGTTCCCCGATGCGGTGACGTGGCCGGCAACGCCCTCGCCGTACGTACCGCCTCCGCAGCCCGAGCCGAAACCGGAGCCGACGCCGAAGCCGAAGCCCGAGCCCGAGCCCGAGCCGAAACCGGAGCCGACGCCGACGCCGGAGCCGAAGCCCCAGCCGGACGAGCCAAGCGCACCTGCAGCTCCGGTCGCGGACCCCGCGGCCTGATCCGCACGGGATTCCTCCCGTTCTCTTTCATCTGCACACACAGGAGCCACACACCATGCCGCAGGATTATCACCACGGCGTACGCGTCATCGAAATCAACGAGGGCTCGCGCCCGATCCGCACCGTGTCGACGGCTGTCGTCGGCATCGTCTGCACGGCGTCCGACGCCGACGCCACCGCATTCCCGCTCGACACGCCGGTTCTTCTGACCAACGTCGTTGCCGCACTCGGCAAGGCCGGCACCAAAGGCACGCTGCGCCGCACCCTCGACGCGATCGGCCGGCAGACCAAGCCCGTCACGATCGTCGTGCGCGTCGCCGAAGGCAAGGACGCCGCGGAAACGACGACCAACGTGATCGGCGCCGTCACCGCCGACGGCAAGTACACCGGGATGAAGGCGCTGCTCGGCGCGCAGGCGCGCTTCGGCGTGAAGCCGCGCATCCTCGCGACGCCGGGCCTCGACACGCAACCCGTCGCCGCCGCACTGGCGTCGATCGCGCAATCGCTGCGCGCGTTCGCGTATGTCTCGGCCAACGGCGCCAAGACGAAGGAGGAAGCCGTCGCCTATCGCAAGCAGTTCAGCCAGCGCGAGCTGATGGTGGTCTGGCCGGACTTCCTCGCGTGGGACGACGCGACCAACAAGACCGTCGTCGTGCCGGCCACCGCGTATGCGGCCGGCCTGCGCGCGAAGATCGACAACGACACGGGCTGGCACAAGACGCTGTCGAACGTCGGCGTGAACGGCGTCACCGGCATCAGCGCCGACGTGTCCTGGGACCTGCAGGATCCGGCGACGGACGCGGGCTTCCTGAACGAGCAGGACGTGACGACGCTCGTGAACCGCAACGGTTTCCGCTTCTGGGGTTCGCGCACGTGCTCGGACGATCCGCTGTTCGCGTTCGAGAACTACACGCGCACCGCGCAGGTCATCGCCGATTCGATCGCCGAAGCGCAGATGGCCATCATCGACGGCCCGCTCAACCCGTCGCTGCCGCGCGACATCATCGAAACGATCAACGCCAAGTTCCGCGAATGGATCTCGCAGGGCTACCTGATCGGCGGCTCGGCCTGGTACGACCCGGAGCCGAACACGACGGACGTGCTGAAGTCCGGCAAGGCGTATCTCGACTACGAATACACGCCGGTTCCGCCGCTCGAAAACCTGATGCTGCGCCAGCGCATCACCGACCGTTATCTCGCCGATTTCGCCGCGCGCGTGAGCGCGTAACGACCGGCCTCACCAGGAGTCAAACACGATGGGTATGCCTCGCAAACTCAAGGGATTCAACCTGTTCCAGAACGGCGAGAACTTCGTCGGCCAGGTTGTCGAAGTCACGCTGCCGAAGCTCACGCGCAAGATGGAGGACTACCAGGGCGGCGGCATGAGCGGTCCGATCAAGATCGACTTCGGGCAGGAAGGGATCCAGCTCGAATGGACCTGCGGCGGCTTCATGCGCTCCGTGCTCGGTCAATACGCGATCACGAAGCACGACGGCGTGCTGCTGCGCTTCGCCGGCGGCTATCAATCCGAGGATTCGACCCAGGTCGACGCGATCGAGATCGTGATCCGCGGCCGCCATAGCGAAATCGACCCGGGCACCGCGAAGTCGAAGGAAGACACCGCGTTCAAGGTCACGACGGTCGCCAGCTATTACAAGCTGTCCGTGAACGGCCAGGACGTGATCGAGATCGACTTCGTCAACATGATCGAGAAGGTCAACGGCAACGACCTGTTCGCGGCGCTGCGCAACGCGATCGGGCTGTAATCCGCCGCCCGGCCGGTTACGCCGGCCGGGCCGGCCCGCGCCCTCCCCCCCGACAGATCACACACAGGACCACCATGAATCCGATGCAACCCGACGCCGCCGCGAACGACCTGCAGGCCGATGCGCCCGCCGTGGCCGCCACCGCGACGCCCGAACAGGACGATCCGGCCACCCACACGCTCGATACGCCGCTCGTGCGCGGCAACCAGACGATCACGTCGATCTCGCTGCGCAAGCCGAAATCGGGCGAACTGCGCGGCGTGTCGCTGTCCGACCTCGTCAGCCTCGACGTGGCTGCCCTGTCGAAGGTGCTGCCGCGCATCAGCTCGCCGATGCTGACCGAAGCCGACGTCGCCAACATCGACCCGGCCGACCTCGTGCAACTGGGAGGCATCTTCGCCGGTTTTTTGATGCCGAAGGCCGTGAAATCCCGACTGGCCTCCCAGACCGCATAGAAGACCCGATGGCGGACATCGCGACGGTGTTCGGCTGGACACCGCCCGTGATGGACGCCTTCAGCCTGGCCGAGCTGATGGACTGGCGCGAGCGCGCGCGAGTGCGTGCCGGCGCCCAATGAGCGAAACGATCGACGATGGACAACACCACGAAACTGCGCGTCATGTTCGACATGGTCGACAACATGACGAAGCCCCTGCAAATGATGCTGACCGGCAACCGGGGGCTGGCCGATTCGCTGCGGGCCACCCGCCGCGAGCTGGACGACATGGCGAAGACGCAGAAGCGCATCAGCGAGTTTCGCGACCTGCGCAGCGGTGTGGCGCGAACGGCGACCGACCTCAAGGCGGCGAAGATGCGCGCCGGGGAGCTGCGCGTGTCGCTGCGCGAGTTCGGTCCACCGTCGCGCCAGATGATCGACGACTTCGCCAGGGTACAACGCACCGCCACGGATCTGACGGCCACGCAAGGCAGGCAGGTCTCGCGCATCCGCGAACTGCGCACCCAGCTCGTCGGCGCGGGCATCGACACGCGCCATCTCGACCAGCACGAATTCGCGCTGGCCACGAACAGCGCGCGACGCAGGTCGAAGATGACGGCCGACACGGACGCGTTCGACGACGCGCGCCGCAAGCGCGCCGAAGCCAGGCGCGCGAAGATCGACGCGCTGAGCGGCATCGGCGAGAAGTGGGCGAAGCGCGGCGAGTCGGTCAAAAGCGTCGGCAAGAACATGCTCGGCATGCTGTCCGATCCGCTCGACGCCGCGAAGCAGGCCGAAAGCGAAACGCTGCGCATGCGTGCGCAAGGCGCATCGGCCGACGCCGTGAAGTTCGCGCGCGCGCAGCAGGCCCGGGGTCAGTCGACCATCGACAACCTGGCGCTGATGCGCGAATCGCTGACCGCGCTCGGCGGCGACGAACAGCATGCGCGGGTCGCGCTGCCGCTCATGTCCTCGATGAAATTTGCGAACGAGGCGCTGTACGGCAAGGACGACGCGAAAGCGAACGTCGACAAGTTCATGAGCATGCTGAAGGTGATCGACCTGCGCGGCGGCACGAAGAGCGAAGCGGCGTTCGGCGCCGAAGCGAACATCGTGCAGAAGATGCAGACGGCGACCGGCGGCAAGGTCAGCGGCGACGAGTGGAACAACTTCGCCGAATCGGGCGGTAACGCGGCGAAGAAGTTGCGCACGGACGCGTTCTATTACCAGATGCAGCCGCTCATCGAGAAGCTTGGCGGCAAGTCGGCCGGCGCAGGCCTGGCCGCGCTGTCCGGCAGCGCGCTCGAGGGCAAGGCGACCGCGCTCGCCGCGCAACGGCTGGCGGCACTCGGCCTGGTCGATCCGAAAGGGCTCACGCACCGGAAGAACGGTGCGATCGGCGGGCTCAAGCCGGGCGCGCTGGCAGGCAGCGACATGCTGCAGGCGTCCCCGTTCGAGTGGCTCGAAAAGGTGCTGCTGCCGAAGCTGGCCGCCAAGGGGATCACGCGCCCCGACAAGGTAAAGGCCGAGCTGGCGAAACTGTTTCCCGACAAGGCCGCGGGGAACCTGCTCACGACGATGTACGACCAGCGCGAGCAGATCCACGACACCGAGCGGCAAAGCGCCGCCGCCGACGGCATCACCGGAATGCGGGCGAAGGCCGCGGATTCGACCGCGGGCCGCGAGCTCGCCGTGCTCGCGCAGTTGCGCGACCTGAAGCTCGAGATCGGCGAGAAGATCACGCCGATGTACAACGCGGCGCTGGACGTCACGGCCACCGTGCTCGGGAAGATCGTGAAGTTCGTGCGCGAACACGGCACGGCCACCCGCATCCTCGTCACGGCCTTCGCAGGGCTGAGCGGCGTCCTCACCGTCGCCGGCACGCTGGCAAGCGTCTTCGGCAACGTGCTCGGGTCGGTGAACGTGCTCCGCTTCGCAACGTCGATGGTCGGCGCGCTCAGGCTCGTCGGGCAGGCATTCATGCTGCTCGGCCGGCTCGCGCTGGCGAATCCGCTGATGTTCGTGATCAGCCTGATCGCGATGGCCGCCGTCTATATCTGGCAGAACTGGGACACGCTCGGCCCGAAGTTCCTCGCGCTGTGGGAAACCATCAAGGACGCGTTCGGCGCGGCCAGCGACCGGATCACCGCAAAATGGGACGCCACCGTCGAGTGGGTGAAGACCGCGCTCGGCGGCATCGGCGACTGGTTCGGCGACCTCGGCACGCGCTTCCAGGAAATCGGCGCCAGCCTGGTGTCTGGGCTCGTCGACGGCATCAAGAGCCGCTTCGCCGCGCTGAAGGAGACGGTCGGCGGCCTGGGCAGTTCGATGCTCGGCTGGGTCAAGGAAAAACTCGGCATGCAGGCTTCGACCACGCCCGACGACGGCACGGCAGGCGCAGCCGCCGGCGCCCCGTCGCTCATGACCCGCACCGCCGCCGCGCTCACGACCACCGCCGCGCTGGTCGGCCCGCCCGCGTTCGCCGCGAGCCCGGCGATCGCCGCTGCCGCCCCGCTCGCGCGCTACAGCGTGTCGCTCGACTACCGCCCGCCGCTCACGACGCCGGCCGCCGCTGCCAGCAGCGCCGCCCCCGCGGCCGGCCCCGTCACCATCAACATCGCGCCGCCGCCGGGCGCCGATGCGGCCGAGATCGCGCGCATGGTGCGCGCCGAGCTCGAACGCGCCGAACGCGCGAAGGCGTCGCGCGCCGGCTCGCGCCTGTCCGATTGATCGTTCGTTGAAGGAAACCCGCCCATGATGATGTCGCTCGACCAGTTCGTTTTCAGCCTGGCGACCACGCCTTACCAGGAGCTTCAGCGCCAGCGCAACTGGAAGCACCGCACCAGCTCGCGCATCGGCGTGCGCGACGCGAGCCAGTTCACCGGCGCCGGCGACGACACGATCACGCTCACCGGCATCGTCGCGCCCGACAACGGCATCGGCGAGATCGCGTCGATCGACGCGCTCGCCCGCATGGGCGACGCCGGCGACGCGTACGTGCTCGTCGACGGCAACGGCAACGTGTACGGCGCATACGTCATCGACAGCCTCAACGAAACGGCCACGTATCACACGAAGGAAGGCATTCCGCGCAAGATCGCGTTCACGCTGACGCTGAAGCGCGTCGACGACGGCGTGCTCGCCGAAGCGCAACAGGACGACGAAAGCGGAGCAGCCGAGCAATGAGCACGCAGGAACGCAAGCCGGGCGACGCGCAGGCCCGCGCGGGCCGCGTGCAGCCGCAGGCCGACTATCGCATCACGCTCGACGGCCGCGACCTGTCGCGCCTGATCGCGCCCAACCTCATCAGCCTGTCGCTGTCGGAATCGCGCGCGGACGAGGCCGACATGCTCGACCTGGTGCTCGACGATGCACAGGGCGCGTTCGCGATTCCGAATCGCGGCGCCAGCATCAAGCTGTCGATCGGATGGGTCGGCGAACCGCTCGTCGACAAGGGCGCGTTCACGGTCGACGAAGTCGAGCACAGCGGCGCACCGGACGTCATCACGATCCGCGCACGCTCGGCATCGATGACGAACGACATGCACGAACGCCGCGAAAAAAGCTGGCACCGGCAGACGATCGGCGCAATCGTGCGAACCATCGCCGCACGCTATGGGCTCACGGCCGCCGTCGACGCGACCCTCGCCGCGACGCGGATCGACCATGTGGACCAGACGCAGGAGTCCGACATGTCGTTCCTGACGCGCCTCGCCAGGCGTTACGACGCGGTGATGACGGTGAAGGACAAGCACCTGCTGTTCACGCCGATCGGCAGCGGCAAGACGGCCAGCGGCAAATCGCTCGACGTGCTGGCGATCACGCGCGCGAGCGGCGACCAGCATCGCTATCACGTCGCGCAGCGCGACAGCTACACGTCGGTGCGCGCGCACTATCACTCGAACGGCAGCGCCAAGCGACTGTCGGTGGTCGTCGGCGATGCCAAAGGCAAGAACGCCAAGGTACTGCCCGAGGATTACGCGACCGAGGCCGAGGCCCGCGCGGCCGCGCAGGCCGACTATGCGCGCACGCAGCGCGGCCAGTCGACGCTGAGCTATACGCTCGCGCTCGGCCGGCCCGAGCTGTTTCCCGAGATGCCCGTCACCGTGACGGGGTTCAAGCCGGACATCGACAACACACCGTGGCTGGTGAAGAAAGCGACGCATACGATCGGCGAAGGCGGGTTCACGACCGCGCTCGAACTCGAAGTGCGCGACGCGCCGAAGAAAAAGTCCCGCTCCGGCAAGCGCTGACCGGCGGGCCGGCGGCGGAACGGCCGCCATGCGCGATCGCACGTCGTCGATCGCGGCGGCGCATTCGGGATTTCGGCGGGATGGGAGGCGAGGCAACGCGCGGGAGGCGCGGCTCGGATTCGCTGCGGCGGCCGGAGCGAATGCCGGCCTGCGAGGATCAGGGGTGGTCGCGGTTCAGCTCGATTGCTGACGCCCGCCGAGTGTCATGCGCACGTCGCGCGCGTCGCCGCATTGCTGCAAGGTGGCACGCGCATCGCGCAGATTGGCCATCGCCTGCAGCGCGGCCTCGAGCACCTGCCCGACCGACAGCATCGCGTTGTCGATCGCGGCGTGCGCGTCGGCCCGCTCGTCGTCGGTCAGGTCCGAACGATATCGCGGCGGGCCCATCGTCAATCCACGCGCGTCCGCGCGATGGTCGGCATGCGCCGACGCGCCGATCGTCCCGTTGTCGTGCTTCCTGTTGGTGTCCATTTTTCCGGTCTCCGCAAACTCAGTCATCAACCGGGGGCCGCCTGACACGACGACGCGCCTCGGAACGCCCCGCCGCCAGCTCACCGGCTTTCAGAATGCTAAACCAATACTGTATGGATATACAGTGTTTCGTCCGATTTTATCCGATGCCCTTGCGCGGTGCGCCGAGGGCGCCGCCGCGGCATCGAGAAACGGGGAGATGGATCGCCGCTGCCGTCGTACATGCAACGGATTGATCGGGTAGGGGCCGGCCGCGCGTGTCGCGCCGCGTGCACGCGTGCCTGATGGCGTTGCGGGGCGTCGCCACGCCGCCGCGTTACTTCTTCGGTTGCTTCGTCGCGCGTTCGGCCTTCAGCCGTTCGATTTCGGCCATCGCACGATCGACGTTTTCCGCCGTGCGCTGATCGAGCGCCGCGCGGCGCTTCTCCGGCACGCGCTTCGCACGCCGTGGCGCCGCGGCCTGCACCATCGCGCCCGTGCTGATGCAGCTCGCGAGGAACGCGTGCAGCGATGCCTTGCCGGCGTCGTTGAGCTGCCGGTACATCGCGAGCACGTCGGCTTCGTCCGCGTCACGGGTGCCCGCCTCCGTCGCCGCCTCGCCGGCAACGAGCCGCTCGCCGGTCAGCACGTAACCGATATCGACGCCGATCGCGCGGACGGCCAGCAGATAGGTCGCGTCGGGAGCGCGCTCATCCGACTCGTACGCCGATTGCGAGCGTCTCGCGACACCGCCCACGGTCGCAAACTCGTCCTGGCTGAGCCCGATCCGCAAGCGCTCGTCCCGCAAGCGACTCCCGATTTGTGTCATAAATTACCCATTAACAATTGACGCGCTGTTTTTTGCTCATTAGACTAGCCTCACCGTAACGCAAGACTAACTCCGCAAAGTATACCGACCATGACCACTTCCAAAGGCCCACGCCGTTCGCCGCGCGGCACGATGTCGGACAAGCCCGTCTACGTGGGGCTGACGCCCGTCGAGCGCGGCGAGCTCGAGCAGCTCGCGGCGCAGCGCAACCGCTCGATCTCGAGCATGGCGCGCGAACTGATCCGCATCGGCGCCAGCCATCTGCGCGCGATCGCGGCACCCCGCTCCCGCGGCGCGCGCCACTGAGCCGGAACGCCTTCATGTCCGCTGCTTTCGAATGCACCCGACCGTCCGCGCCCGCAGCGTCGATTGTGAGCTGCGCGAGCGCCCGCATCCATCCGCCGTCCGGCCAACGCTGCAGCCTGGCCGGCCGCACGCCCCGCGACCGGACCGGCCGTGCGCGGTCTCCCGCCCGGAGTGAGCCCTCATGCGCATCCTGAACCGCTGCCCGCACTGCCGCACGCGCGCCACCGCACGCAGCAGCCGTGAAATGTCGCTGACCTTCCGCGAAATCACGTTCCAGTGCTCGAATCCGGAGTGCGGCCACACGTACGTCGTCAACATGGAATTCGCGCGCACGCTGTCGCCGTCTGCGATCCCGAACCTGTCGTTGCAGTTGCCGCTCTCGCCGCACGTGCGCGAACGCCTCGCCGCGCAGCTCGAGCTGCCCGTCTGACGCCCTAACCCGTCACCCTCTTCCGCTTCCCTCGCATCGTGCCTGTACGGCGCGAGGGATCGCTTTTGCCATTGAAAGGATTCCTCATGATCTCGAACCGCGCGGGCCGCGGCCCGGAGGCACCCGGCATGAACCGCCACGCCGAACCCGCACCGCACGACGTTGCGCTCCGGGCCGCGATCGCGGCGGCCGCCGACACGCTGTGCTTCGATCACGCGCCCGGCAGCGTCACGCGTCAGCGCACGCTCGGCCGCTTCGTGTCGGCGCTCGCCGATCGCCTCGCGCTCGGCTTCCCGCAATCCGCCGCCGCGCTGCGCGCGCTCGCCGCGTCACCGGCCACGACGGGCAATCCCGCGCACCCCGCACAACCGCAACCCGAACGGCAGCAATGACGACGATGGCTTCGATCGACGAACTGAAACGACACATCGACCTGCACGACCTGGCGGGCCGTCTCGGCCTGAAGCGCGGCCGCGGCGGCGACCGCGCGCTCTACCACTCGCCGCAGCACGCGGACCGCAGCCCGTCGCTGTCGATCTATGCGAACCACCCGAAGTACGGCACCGGCTGGCGCGACCACAGCGCCGATGCCGGCGGATCCTGCATCGACCTGGTGATCCACGCGCGCGGCGGCACCGTCGCCGACGCCGTCCGCTATCTCCACGACACGTACGGCCTCCCGTCCGAGCGGCCGGCACCGGCGGAGCGTCGCGAGAAATCGACCGTCGAGTACATCGCCGACCGGTGCGCGGCCGAGCGCGAGCGCGTGCGCGACTACCTCGGCGGCCGCGGCATTGCCGCCGCGGCGATCGACGCGGCACTTGCCGCGCGCACCCTCGGCTTCAATTCGTGGACAAGCCCGAAGATCGCCGCCGGCGAAGTCGGCCACGGCGGCCCTGCGGCCGCCTTCATCGTGCGCGCACCAGGAGACGCACGCGTCGTCGCCGTCGACATGCGCTACGTCGATCCCGCCCTCAACGGTGACGTCAAGACGCAGACCCAGGGCGACAAGGCCGGCTACGCGTGGACCGCCGACGCGCGCCGGCTCGACCGCGCGAAGCGCGTGGTCGTCGTCGAGAGCGCGATCAACGCGCTGTCGATCGACACCTGCGCGCTGCCCGGCACGGCCGCGCTCGCGCTGCGCGGCCTGGCGAACGTCGAGCGCATCGACTTCACGTTCCTGCGCGGCAAGCAGGTCACGATCTGCCTGGACAACGACGAGCCGTTCGCGGACGGCCACCCGCGCGCCGGGCAGCGCCCCGGCCCGGAGGCCGCGTGGGCTCTTCACGAACGGCTGACGGCACTCGACATCAGCGCCGTGCTGGTCGACCAGTCGGACTGGCTCGCGGATCTGGCGGACGGCGACGCCGCACGCACGCCGATCAACGACGTGAACGACTACCTGCAACTGCGCGGCCCGGCCGGCCTGGCGCGCGCGCTCGACCAGCTCGAACCCTGGCTGGTCGCCGGCCTGCCCGGCGACGCGTCGCGCCGCGGCCGGCCGCGCATCTTCCTGCCGCCGCACGACTTCGCGCAGTACTGGCGGTTTCGCGTGCGGCCGGATTTCACGAGCTACATCACCAAGATGGATCGCAACGAGGAATCGGGCGTCGACACGCCCGTGACGACGGATCTGTGCGGCTTTCGCATCGCCGGCATCAGCCGCGTGGCCGTCGCGAGCGCCACCTCGACGATGACGGGCGACGCCGACCAGGCGCCCACCGTCTACTTTGCGGTGTCGGTGCAGGCGCCGCGGCACGGCGCGCAGCTGATCCGCCGCGTGATGCTCGACGACCAGCTGCACAACGTCGACCAGTGGGGCAAGTTCGGCCCGATCTGGGCGCCTGCGCCGTTCAAGCGGATGGTGAACATCCTGGAGCGCGGCGCCGACCTGGGCGCGCGCCGCGCCGCGAACTTCGTCGGGCTCGCGTGGCGCGACGGCCGGCTGATCGTCAACGAAGGCCCCGACTGCTACTTCACCGAAGCGGACAAGCAGTGCCCGTACCACAACCTGACGTTCCCGGGCGGCCCGGTGAGCGATGCACGCCGCGTGATCTCGGCCTACCAGACGACGTTCCGGCAGAACGCCGCGACGATCCCGCTCGTGTGGGCGCTCGGCGGCCATCTGAAGGCGCTGCTCGGCTTCTGGCCGCACCTCACGATCCAGGCGAACAAGGGCGCGGGCAAGTCGACGCTCATCAAGCGGCTCGAGCGCTCGCTCGCGTTCACGATGTTCTCGGGGCAGTCGCTGCAGACCGAGTTCCGGCTGCTGACCAGCATCAGCCACACGAGCCACCCGGTCGGCTGGGAAGAGCTGTCGGCCCGCCGGCAGGACGTGATCGACAAGGCGGTCGGGCTGCTGCAGGAGAACTACCAGTACACGGTGACGCGGCGCGGCACCGACATGACCGAATACCTGCTGTGCGCGCCCGTGATGCTCGCCGGCGAGGACGTGCCGGTGCGCAGCCTGCTCGGCAAGCTCGTGCGCACGACGCTGACCGGCAAGCGCGGGCCGCTGCTGCCCGACGACCTGCCGCGCTTCCCGGTCCGGCAATGGCTCGACTTCCTGACCGGGCTCGACCGGCGTGCGGCGCTGGATCAATACGCGACGCTGCGCGACAAGGCGCTCGCCGGCTGCCGCGCCAGCGGCGAGGACGACGGCGCGCGGCGCATGGCCGGCAACTACGCGGCGGTCGGACTCGCATGGCGCTACCTGTGCGAGTTCGCCGGCATGGACCCGAGCGAAGGCGATTTCCCGCGCGACCTGATCGCCGAGATGAACGGCCACGTCGCGGAAACGAGCGCCGACCGCGAACCGTGGGTCTGGATCATGGAGACGGTGCTGTCCGAAATCGACGGCGGCAACTACAAGCATCCGTACACGTTCGACACCGTCGACGGCGAGTTCTGCCTGCTGCTGCGCACCGGGCACGTGATGGATCACCTCGCGCACACGAGCGCGCTACGCGACAAATGGAACGGCCTGCCCGTGAAGTCCGACCGCGTGTTCAAGGCGCAGCTCAAGCACGCCGGTGTCGTGGTCGGCGAGAAGGAGGTCGAGCGCCGCATCTACATGCGCCGCGTGCCGTATCTGACGCCGGTGTCGCTCGAGCGCCTGGCCGCATTCGGCCTGCACGTGTCGGTTCGCGAGGACCTGGCGACCGACGCGCTGCAAGGAGGCCGCGCATGACCCGCGCCCCGGCAACCCGGCTGGCGGGCTCCGGATGCGACGGGGAGCCGGCAGGCAGCGCATGCGAGTCGTGGATTTCGGCGGTCGATGCTCGCAAGTCCTTGATTGTCGAGGGAACTGCCGCCTTGCGTTGCACGGCAATCGCCACGAGTCACACCGCTTTTGCCATGAGTCCGGCTGACCCGCGGGCCGCGGCGGCCTCCTTTTCTTCTCTCTTCAAAGTATTGAAAGAAAAGAAGAAAGAGGACGCGGAAGCCGCAGCAACCGGCCGCCATCGCACACCACGAGTCGGGCGCGCGCTGCCATCGGTCGCGATCGATGCCGCCGTTTCGCGCCACGGGTCCGGCGCGGCCGCCACGCGTGAATGATGGCAACCGATGGCAATCAAATCTCTTGAATATCAACGTGTTATGCGCACTTCACACGCCATCCATCATTCCACGAGTTGCGCTGCGTGCCAGCCCGGCGCACGGCCTGCCGACGACGCGAACGCGGCGACCGTCGACTTGCCCGGCGCCGCGGCCCTGCTCGGCGCACATCCCGAAACGGTGCGCCTGAAGGCCCGGGCCGGCATGCTGCCGGGCCGCAAGGTCGGCAAGCGCTGGATCTTTTCCATCATGGCCCTGCAGCGCTACCTCGCCGGGGAATGGCTCCCGAGCGCCGCGCAGGACGATCGGCAACCGCAACAGGAAACCCGCCCATGTCGCTCTACAAACGAACAACCAGCCCGAACTGGCAATACAAGCTGTACCCCCCTGGCGGCGGAACGCCGATACAGGGAAGCACTGGCACCCGCGACAAAGCGCAGGCCCAGGAATTCCACGACCGGCTGAAGGTCGACCTGTGGAACCAGGCGCGGCTCGGCACGAAGCCGCGCCATTCGTGGAACGATGCGGTCGTCCGTTACGTGGGCGAGCGCTCGGGCCTCGCGAGCCTGGAGACGTCGAAGATCCATCTGCGCTGGCTCGACCGGCACCTGTCCGGCGTCGCGCTGGCCGATATCGACCGGAGCCACGTCGATGCGATTGCGCTCGCCAAGCGTCGCGAGCCGCGCACGGTGCGCACGCGCCACGGTGTCGTCGAGACCGGCCGGCCCGTCAGCGACGCCACCGTGCGCCGCGTGATCGGCGTGCTGAAAGCCGTCCTGAACGCGGCCGTCGAATGGGAATGGCTGGCGCGCGCGCCGGTCACCAAACGCGCGAAGGTCGTCTCGAAACGCATCCGCTGGCTGACGCCGGCCGAGGCGGAGCGGTTGCTCGCCGAACTGCCCGCGCACCTCGCCGACATGGCGCGCTTCAGTCTCGAGACCGGCTTGCGCCGCGCCAACGTGACCGGGCTGCAGTGGTCGCAGGTCGACCTCGCGCGGCGCGTCGCCTGGATCCATCCCGATCAGGCCAAGGCCAGGAAGGCGATCACGGTGCCGCTGTCGGACACCGCGATCGCCGTGCTGCATCGTCAGCGCGCGACCCCGCGGGCGCCGGACTGCACGGACAGCGTGTTCGTCTATCGCGGCAAGCCGGTTCACCAGACGGCCACGGCCGCCTGGGCCAAGGCGCTGCAGCGCGCCGGCCTGCACGACTTCCGCTGGCACGACCTGCGCCACACCTGGGCGAGCTGGCACGTGCAGCGCGGCACGCCGCTGCAGGTGTTGAAGGAACTGGGCGGATGGGAAACGATGGAAATGGTGCAGCGGTACGCGCACCTGTCGGCCGATCATCTGGCGCAATGGGTCGCGCCGCTGACGGCCGAGCCGATGCCGATCCCGGCTGCAATTTAGCTGCAACGGTGCTGCAAGACGATGGGGGAAAACCGCTGAAAACCTGATCAGGCTTGGCGCGCCCGGCTGGGATCGAACCAGCAACCCCTGCCTTCGGAGGGCAGTACTCTATCCATTGAGCTACGGGCGCGTGAGACAGTGAAGCGACCCCATATTACAGGCCGCCCACGATTGGCAAGACGGCAAGGATACCCGGTTTCCCAAGACGCGTCCACCTTGCCCGACGAATCGCCGCCGGGCCATGCTGCGTGCGGGTAAACACGCGCCATCGGACCGCTCGCCGTGATGTAAACGTTCCGTCTATAATCGTCCGTGCTTCATTGGACTGCCATTTTGCCGTTGCACCGCGCTCACAATTCCTATTCATGGAGACGAGGCAAGCATGAGCGAAGCACCCCACGAATCCCCCGTCAAAACACCCGGGCAGCTGATTGCCGTCATCATCGCGTCGTTCGCGATTCCGATCATCCTGATCGTCCTGTTCGCCAACTATGCGAACCATGCGTTCCGTTCCGGCGCCGGCACGGACGCGCTATCCGACGAGCAGGTCGCCGCGCGGATCGCGCCATTCGCGAAGGTCGACGTGAAGGACGCCAACGCGCCCCGCACGTACAAGACCGGCGAGGACGTCTACAAGGCTGTCTGCGTGACCTGTCACGGCACGGGTGCCGCTGGCGCACCGAAGTTCGGCAACAAGGACGACTGGGCACCGCGCATCTCGCAAGGCTTCGACACGCTGCTGAAGACGGCCCTCGCGGGCAAGGGCGCGATGCCGCCGCGCGGCGGCACGAGCCCCGACGACGTCAGCGACTATGAAATCGCCCGCGCGATCGTCTACATGGCGAACAACGACGGCGCGAACTTCCCCGAACCGGCCGCGCCGGCCGCCAATGCAGCGCCCGCCGCCGGCGCCGCCGCATCGGGCGCCGACGCGTCGAACGCGCAGGCTGCCGCTGCAATGGCCGCGATCGCCGCGATCCCGAAGGCCGGCGAAAAGCCCGCCGCCGCTCCGGCCGCCGATGCGGCAACGGCCGGCAAGGCGCTGTATTCGTCGACCTGCGTGGCCTGTCACGGGGCCGGCGTACTCGGCGCACCGAAGTTCGGCAGCAAGGAGGACTGGGCGCCGCGCCTGAAGGACTCGATGGATTCGGTCTACAACTATGCGCTGCACGGCAAGGGCGCAATGCCGCCGAAGGGCGGGTCGAACGCGTCGGACGCCGACGTGAAGGCGGCCGTCGACTACATGGTCAACGCGTCGAAGTAGCCGCGCCGGGCCATCCGTAAAAAACCCCCGCGACGCACGCGCATCGCGGGGGTTTTGTCTTTCCGGTCCACCGGACCGCCGCATCACTTCTGCAGCAGTGCCTTCAGGCTCGCGAGCCGGTCCTTCGGCGACATCGGCGCCTCTTCCGGCGTCGGCGGCGGCGCTTCGTCGAGCCCCATCTCCGGGATGAAACGCGACGGCTCGCACACCACCGTCTCGCGCGCCCGCTTGCGCTTCTTGCACCAGTTCAGGTGCAGGCTGCGCTGCGCGCGCGTGATCGCGACGTACATCAGCCGGCGCTCTTCCTCGATCCGCTCGCTGTCGATCGGGCCGTCGTCCTCGCTGCCGCCGCGGTGCGGCATGATGCCCTCCTCGACGCCGACCAGGAACACGTGCGGATACTCGAGCCCCTTCGACGCATGGACGGTCGACAGCCGCACGGCGTCCGGATCCTCTTCCTTGCCCTCGAGCATCGACATCAGCGCGACGGTCTGGATCAGGCCGAGCAGGTTCTTGCCCGTATCGGCGAGCCCGTCCGCGTTGTGGAAGCCTTCGGCCTCGCCGTCGACGGCCTCCGTGTCGGGCTTGGTGCCCTTGCGCTTCAGCCATTCGAGGAATTCGAGCACGTTCTGCCACTTCGACTGCGCCTGCCGCTCGTCGAACGCGTCGTACAGGTACGCCTCGTAGTGGATCGCCTCCATCATGTCGTCGAGCACGACGGTCGCGGGCTCCTTGTCGGCGCGCTCGGTCAGGCGCTGGATGAAATCGCAGAACATCCGCAGCGGCTCGACCTGGCGCGCCGACAGCCGCGCCTCGATCCCGCCCATGTACACGGCCTCGAACAGCGACACCTTCGCCTGCCCGGCGAACGAGCCGAGCGCCTCGAGCGTCGTGTTGCCGATCCCGCGACGCGGCGTCGTGATCGCGCGGATGAACGCGGGATCGTCGTCGGCGTTCGCGATCAGCCGCAGATACGCGCACAGATCCTTGATCTCGGCCTTGTCGAAGAACGACTGGCCGCCCGACAGCACGTACGGGATCCGCTCGCGCCGCAGCACCTGCTCGAAGATGCGCGCCTGGAAGTTGCCGCGATACAGGATCGCGTAGTCGCGGAACTGCGCGCGCCGCTCGAACTTGTGCGCGGACAGCCGGAACACGACCGATTCGGCCTCGTGCTCCTCGTCGTTGCACGGCGTGACGGTGATCGAATCGCCCATCCCGTGCTCGGACCACAGCTTCTTCTCGAACAGCTTCGGGTTGTTCGCGATCACGTTGTTCGCGGCGGTCAGGATCCGCACCGTCGACCGGTAGTTCTGCTCGAGCTTGATCAAGTGCAGCTTCGGGAAATCCTTGCCGAGCTGCGCGAGGTTCTCGAGCGTCGCGCCGCGCCAGCCGTAGATCGCCTGGTCGTCGTCGCCGACCGCCGTGAACGCGGCGCGCGGGCCTGCGAGCAGCTTCACCAGCTCGTACTGGCACGCGTTGGTGTCCTGGTACTCGTCGATCAGCAGGTAGCGCAGCTTGTTCTGCCAGCGGTCGCGCACCTGCTCGTTCTTCGCGAACAGCTCGGCCGGCAGGCGGATCAGGTCGTCGAAGTCGACCGCCTGGTACGCATGCAGCGTCGCGACGTAGTTGCGGTAGACGATCGCAGCCTGGTGCTCGTCCTCGTTGGCCGCGATCGCCATCGCCTCGTCGGGCATGATCAGACCGTTCTTCCACAGCGAGATGATGCTCTGGATCTTGCGGATCAGCCCCTTGTCGGTCGTACCGAGCTGCTCCTGGATCATCCCGAAGCAGTCGTCCGAATCCATGATCGAGAACTGCGGCTTCAGCCCGACGTGCTCGGCCTCCTGCCGCAGGATCTGCACGCCCAGCGAATGGAACGTGCAGACGGTGAGCTGGTTGACGGGCACCTTGCGGCCTTCCTTGCCGGGCGTGGTGAGCGTCTTGCCCTCGAGCAGCTTCGACACGCGCTCGCGCATTTCGGCGGCCGCCTTGTTCGTGAACGTGACGGCCGCGATGTGGCGCGGCTCGAAGCCTTTGGCTTCGATCAGGTGCGCGATCTTCTGCGTGATCACGCGGGTCTTGCCGCTGCCCGCGCCGGCGAGCACGAGACAGGGACCGTCGAGGTAGCGCACCGCTTCGTTCTGAGCGGGATTGAGGCCTGCTGACATGATGGCGGATGGTGTTGCGGTTGACGGCGGAGCGCCGGGAGGATGCCGTGCGCGGCAGGCTGGCGAAGCAGGCGGACACGCGGGCAGGACGCGCATGTTAACACGTCGGCGGCGCGTATTTCGGGAGCGCCGCCGGACGGGGCCGCGCAGGCCGACCGGCCGGGCGCGCCCTGTCCGTCCGGCCAATCCGGCCCCGTTCGCGCACCGATCGGCCACAATATGTTTCCCCCGGCGCCGCCCGCTCCGGCCCGATTTCATTCGCCTGAACCACTACCGGATCGACCTCATGGGATACCCGTTCGCCACCGCCGCCCTCGGCCCGCTGCTGTTCGCGCAAGGCCGCTACGTGCGCCGCGTCACGCCGCGGTTGCCCGAGGCGGCTGGCCCGCGTGACGGCGTAGCCGGCGACGGCCCGCCGCTGCGCGTACTGGTGGTCGGCGATTCGGCCGCCGCGGGCGTCGGCGTCGCCACGCAACGCGACGCGCTGTCCGGGCAACTGGTGAACGCGCTGGCGGCCACGCACCGCGTGAGCTGGAAGCTGCTCGCACGCACGGGCCTGACCACGCGGGAACTCGTCGACTGGCTCGCCGCCGAACCGGCCGAACCGTTCGACGTGGCCGTCACGTCGCTCGGCGTCAACGACGTAACGGGCGGCGTGCCGCCGGCACGCTGGCTGGCGCAGCAGGCCGAGCTGGTCCGCCTGCTTGCCGCACGCTTCCGGGTCGGGCACGCGATCCTGTCGGCAGTGCCGCCGATGGAGCGCTTCCCGGCGCTGCCGCAGCCGCTCGCGTGGTACCTCGGGCTGCGCGCGAAGCGGCTCAACGCGGCACTCGCCGGCTGGGCGGGCGCGCAGCCGCATTGCACGTTCCTGCGGGTCGACCTGCCGCTCGAGCGCCACCTGATGGCCGCCGACGGCTTTCATCCCGGCGCATCCGCATGCGCGACGTGGGCCGCGCAGGTCGCGGCGTCCGTGCGGCAGCGGGCGGCTGGATGACGCGGCTCGATCGCGGCTCGATGGCCGCGCGCCGGTCGTTCGTCCGCCCCCGGGCAGGCGGCCATATCGGGCACGGTGCGCGGGCCTGCGCAAAACGCCGCCGTTCCTTGCGCAAGCGCCGCATCGCATCGCGCGTTTCGCCCAACGCGTCTGTGCAAGCGGCGGCGCCATGCCAAAATAGCCGGTCGTCTTCGCGCCGTTTCGGCGCGCCATCCTTTAGTTTCCTTCGCAGCCAGGGATTGCCATGTCGTCATTGCTCAGGATTGGTTTGATGGGTTTCGGTTTCGCCGGCGCGACGTTCCACGCGCCGGTGATCGCCACAAGCGGCCGCACTGAAGTCGCCGCGATCGCGACGGGTCAGCCCGATCGCGCGCAGGCCGCGTATCCGGGCGCGCGCGTCGTCCCCGATCTCGACACGCTGCTCGGCCTCGACGACATCGAGTGCGTGGTGATCGCCACGCCGAACGACACGCACTTCACGCTCGCGCGCCAGGTGCTCGAAGCCGGCCGCCACGTGGTCGTCGACAAGCCCGTCACGCTCACCGCCGACGAGGCGCTCGCGCTCTCACGCCTCGCGAACGCGCGCAGCCGGCTGTTTGCGCCGTTCCACAACCGCCGCTGGGACGGCGACTTCCTCACCGTGCGCAACATCGTCAAATCGGGCGAACTCGGCCGCCTCACCTACTTCGCGTCGCACTTCGACCGCTTCCGGCCGACGCCGCGCACGCGCTGGCGCGAGGAACCGGCCCGCGGCGGCGGCCTGCTGCTCGACCTCGGCCCGCACCTGATCGACCAGGCGCTCGCGCTGTTCGGCCTGCCGGAAACGGTGAGCGCCACCGTCAAGACGCGCCGCGACAACGGCACGGCGCCCGATTTCGTCCACCTGCTGCTCGGCTATCCGGACAAGGACGTCGCGCTGCATGCGAGCGCGCTGTCGGCGATCGAGCCCGCGCGCTTCACGCTGCACGGCACCCGCGGCAGCTACCAGAAGTTCGGACTCGACACGCAGGAAGACCAGCTGAAGGCCGGCCTCACCGCGGACGACGTCGAATTCGGCGGCGGCAACCCGCCCGGCCTGCTGCGCGTGCTCGACGGCGACGTCGAGGTCGAACGCCCGGTACCGACGCTCGACGGCCAGTACGCGGAGTTCTACCGCGCGCTCGCCGCGTCGATCCGCGACGGCGCGCCGTTCCCGGTCACCGCGCAGGATGCCGTCGACGTGATGACGATCATCGAGCTCGCTGCGCAGAGCGAGCACGACGGCCGCCGGCTGCCGTTCGTGCGCCGCACCGTATGATGGCCGCCGGCCGGGTCGGTGCCGACCCGGCCACTGCCGCCATCCCGCGCCGCACGCGGGCAGCGGCCCTGCGTCAGCCGCCGCGCCGGCACGGTCCCGAACATTCCGTTACAAATGGTGCGGGAACGAAAGTCAGCGGTCGCCCGGTCTGATGCGTTTCTCAAAAAGTCGATCCGACACCAATCCGTCAGGAGAATGTGATGCAACGGTTGATTCGCGCAGCAGCATGCTGCGTCCTGGTTTCCTCGCTCGCGGCCTGTATCGTGCAGCCGCAGCGGCCGGTCCGACAGGCGCCTCCGCCCCCGCCGCGACCGAATCCGCAGGTCGTCGCGAACGACCGCATGCAGGAGGTCCAGGGCCGGATCGACAACCTGCACCGCCGCATCGACGCGCGCGTGAACGGCGGCTACTACCCGCCGCCGTACGGCGCACAGCTGCACCACCGCCTCGACGTGATCCGCCAGGAAGCGAGCGACATGTCGGCCCAGCACAACGGCGGCCTGTCCGGCGACGAGCAGCGCGTGCTGAACCAGGAACTCGACACGGCCGCACGCGCGATCGGCGAGTAACGCGCCGGTGCCCGCGCCGGCCGGCGCGGAGAAAAGCGGCGGCACCGGCTGCCGCCGCTTGTCGCGAAGCGACATTCTTTTGCCCAAATTGACAAGGCCCACCTGCTCGCGTACAGTCGCCCGCACGCGTCGGGAGAGCGTGTGACCGGGTGGTTTCGCCACCGGTTGCGCCGCCGAAGGGGCACACCCGCAAACTCTCAGGCAAAAGGACCGACCGCGTCGGGGAATTGCGTCCGCGCATTGCGCGGGCCACACACTCCCCGCACTCTGGAGAGCGGCAGTAGCCCGCAGCGCATTGGCTGCGCGGGCAAGCTGCCCACCGAAGGGGCGCGCGTTCGCCGGGCTTTGCCCGCAGCGCAATCTCTCAGGTATCGAGGACAGAGGGGCATGTACCGGATCGCTTGAGGCCATCGGCCGCGGCGGTCGGCACATGGCCGTTCTGATCCGCGCGCAAGCGCCTTGCCTGAGGCCTCGATGACTGCACTGAATCACACCCCGCTCAACGCCGCGCACCGCGCGCTCAATGCCCGCATGGTCGACTTCGGCGGCTGGGACATGCCCGTCAACTACGGCTCGCAGATCGAAGAACACGCAGCCGTGCGCACCGACGCCGGCATGTTCGACGTGTCGCACATGTGCGTGGTCGACTTCACCGGCAGCCGCGTGCGCGCATTCTTCGAGCATGCGATCGCGAACAACGTCGGCAAGCTCAAGACGCCCGGCAAGGCACTCTACTCGTGCCTGCTCAACCCGCAGGGCGGCGTCATCGACGATCTGATCGTCTATTACTTCACCGAAGAATTCTTCCGCGTGGTCGTCAACGCCGGCACCGCCGAGAAAGACATCGCGTGGTTCAACCAGCTGAACGAGCAAGGCGGCTACGACCTCACGATCGCGCCGCGCCGCGATTTCGCGATCGTCGCCGTACAGGGCCCGAACGCCCGCGAAAAGGTGTGGGCCACGGTGCCTTCCGCACGCGCCGCCACCAGCGAGCTGAAGCCGTTCAACGCCGCGCAGGTCGCCGCCACGCCGTTCGGCGATCTCACCGTCGCGCGCACCGGCTATACCGGTGAAGACGGTTTCGAAGTGATCGTCCCGGCCGTGCACGTCGAAGCGCTGTGGACCGCGCTGCAGCAAAACGGCGTGCGCCCGTGCGGGCTCGGCGCGCGCGACACGCTGCGCCTCGAGGCCGGCATGAACCTGTACGGCCAGGACATGGACGACACCGTCTCCCCGCTCGACGCGGGCCTCGCATGGACGATCGACCTCACTGCGCCGCGCGACTTCGTCGGCCGCGCCGCCCTGGAAGCCAACGGTACGCGCGCCGCGTTCGTCGGCCTGATCCTGCAGAAGGAAAACGGCAAGGCGGGCGGCGTGCTGCGCGCGCACCAGAAGGTCATCACGCCGCACGGCGAAGGCGAGATCACGAGCGGCACGTTCTCGCCGTCGATGCAGGAATCGATCGCGTTCGCCCGCGTGCCGGCCGCCGTCCAGATCGGCGACCTGATCCAGGTGCAAATTCGAGACAAGAATCTTCCCGCGCGCGTGGTAAAACTGCCGTTCGTGCGCAACGGCAAGGTCCTCGCTGCGTAACGGCCGGGGGGCCCCTCCCGGTAAGCCGGGAGATGGCGCCCGGCGCAACCACATCCGGCGCGCCCCGGCGGCGTGCCAGCAAAACGAACAAACCCTTTTTATCAGGAGCATCCGATGAGCAACGTCCCGGCCGATCTGAAGTACACCGACGAACACGAGTGGATCCGCACTGAAGCCGACGGCACGCTGACGATCGGCATCACCGATCACGCGCAGAACACGCTCGGCGACATCGTTTTCCTCGAACTGCCGCCCGTCGGCAAGCAGGTGAAGGCAGGCGACGCGATCGGCGTCGTCGAATCCGTGAAAGCCGCGTCGGACATCTATTCGCCGGTGTCGGGCGAGGTGGTCGCGATCAACGCGGACGCAGTCGACACGCCGGAAGAGGTGAACAGCGACGCGTACGACACGTGGCTGTTCAAGATCAAGCTCGCGGCCGGCGCATCGACCGACAGCCTGCTCGACGCTGCCGCCTACTCCAAGCTGATCGACTAATTTCCTTACCCGAACCGCGCGGGGCCGGTCAGCCGCCCCGTCCCGCGCGGGACCAGAGTCACGCCATGAAGCTCGAACACCCGGACCGCCTGATGAACCGCACGCCCCTCTCGCTCGCCGCGCTCGAAACGCACGACGCGTTCGCCGAACGCCACATCGGCCCCGACGCCGCCAGCCAGCAGGCCATGCTTGACACGCTCGGCTTTGCGTCGCGCGCCGCCCTGATGGACGCCGTGATCCCGGCCTCGATCCGCCGCGCCGAAACGCTGCCGCTCGGCCCGTTCGCGCAGCCGAAGAGCGAGGCCGAAGCCCTCGCCGCGCTGCGGGTTCTCGCGGACAAGAACCAGGTGTTCCGCTCGTACATCGGCCAGGGTTACAACGACACGCACACGCCGGCCGTCATCCTGCGCAACGTGCTCGAAAACCCGGCGTGGTACACGGCCTACACGCCGTACCAGCCTGAAATTTCCCAGGGCCGCCTCGAGGCGCTCCTGAACTTCCAGCAGATGGTCGCCGACCTGACGGGCCTCGCGATCTCGAACGCGTCGCTGCTCGACGAAGCAACCGCCGCGGCCGAAGCGATGACGCTGCTGCAGCGTACCGGCAAGCCGGCGTCGAACGTGTTCTACGTCGCCGACGACGTGCTGCCGCAAACGCTCGAAGTGATCCGCACGCGCGCGCTGCCGGTCGGCATCGAGGTCAAGACGGGCCCGGCCGCCGACGCCGCGCAGGCAAACGCATTCGGCGTGCTGCTGCAATACCCGGGCGTGAACGGCGACGTGCGCGACTACCGCGCGCTCACCGAGGCGATCCACGCGGCCGGCGGCCACGTGGTCGTCGCGGCCGACCTGCTCGCGCTCACCGTGCTGACGCCGCCCGGCGAATGGGGCGCGGACGTCGCGATCGGCAACACGCAGCGCTTCGGCGTGCCGATGGGCTTCGGCGGCCCGCACGCCGCGTATCTCGCGGTGCGTGACGAATTCAAGCGCCAGATGCCGGGCCGCCTCGTCGGCGTGACGGTCGACGCGCAGGGCAAGCCCGCGCTGCGCCTCGCGCTGCAGACGCGCGAACAGCATATCCGCCGCGAAAAGGCGACGTCGAACGTGTGTACCGCGCAGGCGCTGCTCGCGATCATGGCCAGCATGTACGCGGTCTACCACGGCCCGCACGGCCTGAAGACGATCGCGCTGCGCGTGAACCGCATCGCGGCGCTGCTCGCCGCCGGCGTGAAGCAGCTCGGCTTCACGACCGCCAACGACACGTTCTTCGACACGCTGACGATCGACACCGGCGCGCGCACCGCGCAGGTCCATGAATTCGCGAAGGCCAAGCGCATCAACCTGCGCCGCGTGAGCGACACGCAAGTCGGCGTATCGGTCGACGAAACGACGACGCGCGATGACCTCGCCGATCTGCTCGCCGTGTTCGCGCAGGCCGCGGGCGGCACCGCACCGGCCGTCGACGCGCTGGACGCAGGCCTTGCCGGCGTCGCCGCGCTGCCGGCCGGCCTCGAGCGCACGAGCGCGTACCTGACGCACCACGTGTTCAACCGCCACCATTCCGAAACCGAAATGCTGCGCTACCTGCGCAGCCTGTCGGACAAGGATCTCGCGCTCGACCGCTCGATGATCCCGCTCGGCTCGTGCACGATGAAGCTGAACGCGACGTCGGAAATGCTGCCGGTCACGTGGCCCGAGTTCGGCGGCATCCACCCGTTCGCACCGGCCGAGCAGACCGTCGGCTACCGCGAGATGATCGACCAGCTCGAGCAGATGCTCGTCGCGGCCACCGGCTACGCGGCCGTGTCGCTGCAGCCGAACGCCGGCTCGCAGGGCGAGTACGCGGGCCTGCTGATCATTCACGCCTACCACGCATCGCGCGGCGAAGCGCATCGCGACGTGTGCCTGATCCCGGCATCCGCGCACGGCACGAACCCGGCGTCCGCGCACATGGCCGGCATGAAGGTCGTGGTCGTCGCGTGCGACGCACAGGGCAACGTCGACATCGCCGATCTGAAGGCGAAGGCCGACGAGCACGCGAAGGACCTCGCGGCGATCATGATCACGTATCCGTCGACGCACGGCGTGTTCGAGCAGAACGTCCGCGAGATCTGCGAGATCGTCCATGCGCACGGCGGCCAGGTGTACGTCGACGGCGCGAACATGAACGCGATGGTCGGCCTGACCGCACCGGGCCAGTTCGGCGGCGACGTGTCGCACCTGAACCTGCACAAGACCTTCTGCATCCCGCACGGCGGTGGCGGCCCGGGCGTCGGCCCGGTCGCGGTCGGCGCGCACCTCGCGAAGTTCCTGCCGAACCAGCGTTCGACCGGCTACTCGCGCGACGAAAACGGCATCGGCGCGGTGTCGGCCGCCCCGTACGGCTCGGCGTCGATCCTGCCGATCTCGTGGATGTACATCGCGATGATGGGCGCGAAGAACCTGACCGCCGCGACGGAAACCGCGATCCTCAACGCGAACTACATCGCGAAGCGCCTCGCGCCGCACTACCCGGTGCTGTATTCGGGCCCGGGCGGGCTGGTCGCGCACGAGTGCATTCTCGACCTGCGTCCGATCAAGGAATCGAGCGGCATCAGCGTCGACGACGTCGCGAAGCGCCTGATGGACTACGGCTTCCACGCGCCGACGATGAGCTTCCCGGTGCCGGGCACGCTGATGGTCGAGCCGACCGAATCGGAATCGCAGGAAGAACTCGACCGCTTCATCGCCGCGATGATCGCGATCCGCGACGAAATCCGTGCAGTCGAGGAAGGCCGCGCCGATCGCGAGGACAACCCGCTGCGTCACGCACCGCACACGGCGGCTGTCGTCACCGCGAACGAATGGCCGCACGCGTACTCGCGCGAGCAGGCTGCGTACCCGGTCGCATCGCTCGGCACGAACAAGTACTGGCCGCCGGTCGGCCGCGCGGACAACGTGTACGGCGACCGCAACCTGTTCTGCTCGTGCGTGCCGATGTCGGAATACGCATAACGCACGCCAGGCCCGGAGCCGCCCGATGGTGACCGCACCGCACGCAACCCGGGGTTGCGTGCGGTTTTTGCGTTCGCCGGGCGAACCGGTTCACGTTCCCCCGCCAATCCGGCTAACATCACACGCGATCCAGCCAATGAAGGAGTTCCGCATGGTGCGTCCGATGTTTCCGGGCCATGGTGCAGTCAAGTGGCGGCCGCGCACGCGCGCAGGCCGGTTCGTGCCGATGCTCGTCGCCTCGCTGTCGCTGGCCGCCGCCGGCCTCGGCGCATCCGGCCATGTGCGCGCCGCGATGAATTTCTGCGCGGCGCCGGCGCTGCAGGCGAGCGAGACGACGCAGGCCGAACCGGGCGTGCAGGCGCTGATCCGCAGTGTCGACGCGCGCATCGGCGAGCAGCCGAAGGCAATGGCGCGCGTGCACACCGAGGGCACGCTGCCGCACGAAGGGATCTACGACCAGAGCGCGGCCGCGCTGAAGGATCTCGACCTGATGCGCGACGCGGCGCTGGCGTGGCGCGTGACGAACGCGCCGCGCTACCTGCAGCTCGTCGACCGCTTCCTGTCCGCGTGGGTCGCGACCTACCAGCCGAGTTTCAACCCGATCGACGAGACGCGCTTCGACAGCCTGATCATCGCGTACGACATGACCGCGAGCGCACTGCCGGTGAAGACCCGCAACGCGACGGCCGCGTTCATCGCGAAGCTCGGCGCCGGCTATGTCGCGCAGATCGATGCGCAGAAGCGCCCGCTCGCCGGCACCTGGCGCAACAACTGGCAGAGCCACCGGATCAAGCTGATCGCGCTGTCCGCGTTCACGCTCGGTGACCGCAAGATGATGAACGCCGCGCAGCGGCTGTTCGTCGAGCATCTCGCCGACAACATCGGCCCGGACGGCAAGACGTGGGACTTCGAGGAACGCGATGCGCTGCATTACGCGGTCTACGATCTGCAGCCGCTGGTGACGGCTGCGCTCGCCGCGCGCCGCTTCAACCGCAACTGGCTGCGCGAACGCGGCGCGAACGGCGCGACGCTTGCGGCCGCGCTCGACTGGCTCGTGCCGTATGCACTCGGCGAGAAGACGCACGAGGAATTCGTGAATTCGCCGGTGCCGTTCGACGCGAAGCGCCGCGAGGCCGGCTTGCCGGGCTACACGGGGCAGTGGGACCCGAAAAACGCCACCGAACTCTTTCATCTGGCCGCGCGGCTCGACGGGCGCTATGCCCGCGTCGCGCAGCAGCTTTCCCCAACGCCACCCGCATGGCTCGCCGCGTGCCTGCCATTGCAGGCGCGCTAGCATTATTCTTATAGCAAGGCAGGTATCGAAATGGCAGTCAGCGTATTTGACCTCTTCAAGATCGGCATCGGTCCGTCCAGCTCGCACACGGTCGGACCGATGCGCGCGGCGCTGATGTTCGTCCAGGGCCTCGAGCGCGACGGGCAGCTCGATGCGACGGCGCACGTGAAGGTCGAGCTGTACGGCTCGCTCGGCGCCACCGGCAAGGGCCACGGCACCGACCGCGGCGTGATGCTCGGGCTGCTCGGCGACGCGCCCGACACCGTCGATCCCGAAACCATCGACGCGCGGCTCGAAGAAGTCCGCAAGTCGAAGAAACTCGCGCTGCTGGGCACGCATCCGGTGCCGTTCGTGCTGAAGGAGAACATCGCGTTCTACCGCCAGGCGCTGCCCGAGCATCCGAACGGGATGAAACTGCGCGCATCCGACGCGAACGGCGAGGTACTGATCGAGCGCACCTACCTGTCGGTCGGCGGCGGCTTCGTCGTGACGGCCGGCGCGCCGAACACGAAGGTGCTGAGCGCGGCCGAGCAGATGACGCACCCGTTCCGCACCGGCGCGGAGCTGCTCGCGCTGACCGAATCGACCGGCAAGTCGATCGCGCAGTTGATGTGGGACAACGAGCGCGCGTGGCACACCGAGGAGGAAACGCGCGACGGGCTGCTGAAGATCTGGGCCGTGATGCAGTCGTGCGTGTCGCGCGGTTGCGGGATCGGCAACCCCGATGCCGACGGCAACCTGCCCGGCCCGTTCCAGGTCAAGCGCCGCGCGCCGCAGCTGTACCGCACGCTGACGGGCAGCCCCGAGCGCGCGCTGCAGGATCCGCTGTCGATGATCGACTGGATCAACCTGTACGCGATCGCGGTCAACGAGGAAAACGCCGCCGGCGGCCGCGTCGTCACCGCGCCGACCAACGGTGCGGCCGGCATCATCCCCGCCGTGCTGCACTACTACACGCGCTTCACGCCCGGTGCGAACGAACAGGGCGTGATCGACTTCCTGCTGACGGCCGCCGCGATCGGCATTCTTTACAAGCTCAACGCCTCGATCTCGGGCGCGGAAGTCGGCTGCCAGGGCGAAGTGGGCGTCGCGTGCTCGATGGCGGCCGGCGCGCTCGCCGCCGTGCTCGGCGGCACGCCGCAGCAGGTCGAGAACGCAGCCGAAATCGGGATGGAACACAACCTCGGCCTCACCTGCGACCCGGTCGGCGGGATGGTGCAGATCCCGTGCATCGAGCGCAACGCGATGGCGTCGGTGAAGGCCGTCAACGCGGCGCGCATGGCGCTGCGCGGCGACGGCTCGCACTACGTGTCGCTCGACTCCGTGATCAAGACGATGCGCGAGACGGGCGCCGACATGAAGACGAAGTACAAGGAAACGTCGCGCGGCGGGCTGGCCGTCAATATCGTCGAGTGCTGATGCCGGACCCGGCGGCCATGCGGGACACTCCGAAGTCCCGCATGACCGCCTGACGGCGGCTGGCACGAATCAATCGTTCAACCAGTTCTCCAGCCGCAATCCCGGATAACTCGCAAAATCCCGTTCGTTGTTGGTCACCAGGACCACATCGAGCGACACCGCATGCGCGGCGATCAGTTTGTCGAGATGATCCTTCTTCCGCTCGCGCGTCGCTTCCCGAACCGGGCCGTATGCTTGCGCGGCCGCCGTGTCGAACGGAGCAACGGGGATGTCCTCGATCAGCGCAGCAAGATTGCGACGCTCGCGGACAGGATTCGCGCACGCCGCGACACCGTACTCGAGTTCGGCATGGGTGATCGCCGACATCACGACATCTCCGCTGTAACACTGCGCGAACCGTCTCGCGACCTGCTCCGGCTGATTCTTGATCAGATAGATGCACATGTTGGTGTCGAGCATGTAACGCGGCATCACAAGCCCTCGCGCTCGGCCTGCTCCTGATCGCCGCGCCCCTCGGCCATGAAATCCGGCCCGAAGTTCGCGAACTTCTCGAGTACGTGGGTCAAAGGTCTCCGAGTGGGCCGAATACGGATTTCGTCGCCCACCCGCTCGATTTCGAGTTCCATGTCGCTGCGCTCATAGGCAAGGTCCGCAGGAATCCGCACGGCCTGCGAGTTACCGTTCCGAAATACCCTGGTGGTATGCACGTCGATCTCCCACAATCGGATGTACGATGGATGTACATCATACTATGCAGCGGGCAATGTAAATCCATGTGTGTACATCGTGCACCACCCGGATATCGATTCTCATGTGAGCGCCGCCCCGCAGTCTTTCAGTTCCGGACACTGCCCCGCCTGCGCCCGGGTGAGCAGGCGGAGATTCGCGCTCGACATCCATAGCGCTCACTTTTCACCATTGGGCGTACACGCACAAGCTGGCCGTCCGGCCAACCGAAGTTCTGGCGCGTGCCCCGAACCACCCAGCGTTCCGACACTTTTCAGCGCCCCGCCAACGGGCGTAAGCTGTACGTCCCGCTACCCAGGGAGACGGCAGCCCATGTCGCATTCCAAGGATCTCGAGCCGCGCGCCACCACCGGTGCGCGACTGCTCGTCGATGCGTTGCTCGCCAATCACGTCGAACGCGTGTTCTGCGTGCCGGGCGAGAGTTTCCTCGCCGTACTCGATGCGCTGGCGGACGACACCGCGCGCATCCAGACGGTCGTCTGCCGTCACGAGGCGGCCGCCGCGAACATGGCCGAAGCGGTCGGCAAGCTGACGGGCCGCCCCGGCGTCGCCTTCGTCACGCGCGGGCCCGGCGCGACCCATGCGTCGATCGGCGTGCACACCGCGTTCCAGGATTCGACGCCGATGATCCTGTTCGTCGGCCAGTGCGCCCGCGAGCACCTCGACCGCGAAGCCTTCCAGGAAATCGACTACCGCCGGATGTTCGGCCAGATGGCGAAATGGGTCGCGCAGATCGACGACCCGCGCCGTATCCCCGAATACCTGAGCCATGCGTTCCACGTCGCGACGTCCGGCCGCCCCGGCCCGGTCGTGCTCGCGCTGCCGGAGGACGTGCTGTCCGAAGCGTGCGCGGCGCAGCCCGTCGTTCCGGCCGCGAAACGCATCGCGGCCGCGCCGTCGGCCGCGCAGATCGACGAACTGCGCGAGCGGCTCGCACGCGCGGAACGGCCGTTCGCGATCGTCGGCGGCAGCGGCTGGACGCCCGACGCCTGCGCGAACCTGCGCACCTTCGTCGAACGCTGGCAACTGCCGGTCGCGTGCGCCTTCCGCTTCCAGGACACGATCGACAACGCGCACCCGAACTACGCGGGCGACGTCGGGCTCGGGATCAATCCCGCGCTCGCGAAACGCATCCGCGACGCCGACCTGCTGCTCGTGATCGGGCCGCGCCTCGGCGAAGCGACGACCGGCGGCTACACGCTGCTCGACATCCCGAAGACGCGCCAGACGCTGATCCACGTGCACCAGGGCGCCGATGAACTCGGCCGCGTGTATGCGGCCGACCTGCCGATCGTGTCGGGAATGCCCGAGATCGCCGCGCCGCTTGCCGCGCTCGAACCGCCCGACCGTCCCGTCTGGGCCGGCGCGGCCGCCGATGCGCACCGCGCGTACCGCGAATGGCATGCGCCGCTGCCGATGCCCGGCGACGTGCAGCTCGGCGACGTGATGGTGCAGTTGCGCGAACGCCTGCCGCACGATGCGATCCTGACCAACGGCGCCGGCAACTATGCGATCTGGCTGCATCGCCACTTCGCGTACCGGCACTTCCGTTCGCAGCTCGCCCCGACCAGCGGCGCGATGGGCTACGGGCTGCCGGCCGCGCTCGCCGCGAAATCGCTGTACCCGTCGCGCGCGGTCGTCGCGCTCGCGGGCGACGGCTGCTTCATGATGGCCGGCAACGAGCTTGCGACCGCGATGCAGTACGGGCTGAACATCGTCGCGATCGTCGTCAACAACGGCCATTTCGGCACGATCCGCATGCATCAGGAGCGCAACTACCCGGGCCGCGTGCACGGCACGGGGCTCACGAACCCCGATTTCGCCGCGTATGCGCGTGCGTTCGGCGCGCATGGCGAGACGGTCGAGCGCACCGCCGATTTCGCGCCCGCGCTCGAACGCGCGCTGACTTGCGGGCTGCCTGCGGTGATCGAGATCCGCATCCCGCAGGACGCCAGCACGCCGGCCGCGACGCTCGAGCAGATCCGCGAGCAGGGCCGCCGCGCGCGCGGCGGATAGCGGTGGATACGCACACCGCGCCGGCTGACGTCGCGCTGTCGCACGAGGATGCGCTGGCCTGCCCCGGCACGCTGCTCGCGCCGGACGGCACGCTCGTCGCGCCGTACGACGTCGAGCACGGTGGCGGGCGGGCCGACGGCCACGTGCCGGCTGCGCCCGCACTCGGCCTGCTGCATGCCGCACACAGGCCGTTCCGGCTCGACTACGACGATGCGCGGCATGTGCATGTGATCAACGGGATGGGCGTCACGCTCGGCGATTCGGCGATCGGGCTGACCGCCCTCGCCGCGCTGCGAGCGGCCCATCCGGGCCTGCGCTTCACGCTGTACCGGCCAACCCGCGCGCCGCGCTATGTTGACGCGTTGTATGCGCTCGCGGCCGACGTCGTCGCGCCGTCGCTCACGCTGCCGTGTCCCGTGGCAGCGCTGCCCGCCGATGCACCGTGCATCGACGTTGGCAATCACCTGTACTGGCCCGCGTTCTCGCGGCTGCCGATGATCGATTTCTTCCTCGCCGCGCTCGGCGTCGACCCGGCCGCCGTGCCGGCCGCCGCGAAGCGCAACCGCTGGCTCGCGCGGCTGCCGCTGCCGGCGCTGCCGGCCGCGTGGCAGCGGCCATACGTGCTGTTCTGCCCGAACGCGAGCACCGCGGTGCGCAGCGTGCCGCCTGTGCTGCGCGCGGAGTTCGTGGAAAGGCTCGTGCAGCGCTACGGGTTGCCGGTGGTCGGCTTCGGCCCGGTCGCGCATCCCGCTTACGTCGACGTGAGCAGCGACGCGACCGACACCGCGCGCTTCATCGCCTGGGTCAAGGGCGCCAGCCTGCTGTTCGCGCCGGACACGGCGGCATTGCATCTCGCCGACGGTTTCGACGTGCCGACGCTCGCATGCTTCACGACGATCGCGCCAGCGCTGCGCGTGCGCGACTATCCGCATTGCGTGCCGGTCGCGCTCGATTTGCCCGCCGAATTGCGCGGACTCCATCGCAGCGAGCGGCCGGACGATCTGGCTGCCGTTGAAGCGGCTTACCGCGCAGTCGACTGGGACGCGCTGGCGTGGCCCGCACCGCGCGACGTGACGGCGACGGCAACGGCGACGGCCCGCTGAGCAAACCCGATACGGCCGTCCGCCAAGCGCTCGAACACGTAGCCGCGCACGCAGCCAGCGCCGACGCGGCGCCGCCTCCGGCGACCCGCCTCACCCCGCCGCGACCCGCACCGCACGATCGCGCAGCGTCTCCGACGGCCGCTTGCCGAACAGCCGCCGGTAATCGGTCGCAAACTGGCTCAGGTGCCAGAAGCCCCACGCCTCGGCCACATCCTGCACCGAACCGGCCGCGCGGCCGCACAGATCGCGCCGCGCGCCGTTCAGACGCAGCGTGCGCAGGTAGGTCGCGGGCGCCATCCCGAGCACGTCCTGGAAGCAGTACTGCAGCGTCCGCCGGCTCACGAGCAGCTGCTCGCACAGCTCCGGCACGCCGACCGGGCGCGTGCGGTGCGCAAGCACGTAGTCGCGCGCCTGCTCGACGATCCAGCGGCGCGTCGACGGCGCGGCGCCGCCGCCGTCGTCACCCGGTTGCGCGCACGCATCGAACAGCGCGGCCAGCACGTCGGCCTGCAGGTCGTCGCGCTGCGCATCGGGCAGCGGACCGGCCGCCGCCACCGCGCCGTCGAGGCGGCGGCCGAGCAGCGCGCACAGGCGCGCGAGCCGCGCATCGCCGACCTGCATCACGCGCTGTGTGAAGAGCCGCTCGTCGAGCGCACGGCGCTCGACTTCGTCGGCATAGCGGCGCAGCACGTCGCCGCGCACGACGACGCCGTAGATCGAGAACTGCGCGGGCGTCACCAGTTCGAATTCGACGTTGCCGGGCCGGAATGCGAGGGCGCCGGGCCCGATGCGACACGCATCGACGCGCGCGGTGCCGTCGCACACGAGCGGGATGCCGAACCAGTACGCATCGCCGCGGACTTCGCACGCCTGGCGCAGCAGGTGGCTCGTCGATTCTCGAAACAGCTTCATCGTGTCGAGTGGCAGCTCGGTCAGCGTGCCGACGAAGCGGCCGGCCGCGAGCTGGTCGTAGGTCTGCCGCCAGCCGATCAGGTTGCGCGCCTGCTCGTCGGCATCGTGCGCGACGCTGACGACGGCCTGCCCGGCCTGTGCGTCGTCGCCCTGCGCGTTGCGCCGCGTGTCTTCGGCGGTCGGTTCTTCAATACACGCCACGTGTTGATCCATCGTGTCCTCCCTCACCTGCGCGGAACCGCGCCTGTCACGCAAGTCCCGTGCCGAACCACCCGGCCCCGCGAACCGCCCGCCATGCCACGCTGCCCGGCCGGCGCGCGCCATGCGGGCGCACCCGAAGGCGGCGTGCCGCGCACGCCGCCGGTGCGAGCCGCGCTGCAACCGCGCATGTGCCGCCGCGGGCGGATGGCCCCCGGATACCGGCTACCCGGCCGGCTTCGGCCGCGCACCCCGTGTGCCGCAGTTGCCGTACGCCAGCGCGATCGCCAGCGCCACGATCGCGCTGCCCGCCGCCCACGGCTGCGCATCCGCGTCCGGCAGATCGGCCCGCAGCGTCGCGCGGCCGTTGATCCGGTAGCGGATCCCGCGCACGAAATCGACGAACAGCAACCCGATACCGCTGCCGTCGCACGCGGCCGCGTCGATGCGGCCACCGTCGCCGCCATGCGCGGGCAACGCGAACCGCAGCGTCTTCGTGTCGATCACGCGCACCACCGGCAGCAGATCGCCGTTCGCGTCGCGCAGGCTCTGCACGATGTCGCAGGTCACGGATGCGCGTGCGCCGCTTGCGGTGCCGGCGAACATGAACGGCTGCGACTCGACGAACTGCCGCACGCCGATGTTCAGGCGCGTCGTCACGACGTCACGCATCCGCTTGGCATCGTCGGCCACGCCGAAGCGGCGCTGCGAATCGAGTTCGGAGTTCGCCCGCGTGAAAGACGGGACGGCGCGGAAAGGATCGGGGCTGCTCAGCCATGCTGGGGGTGGTCGCACGCATCGGCGCACCGTGCCGCCGCGCGCACGCGGCTGCCGGTATCGTTTCCGGCGCAGGCTGCAACAAGCGCAGCCTGCGTCGAATGTCGAAATCGAACGGGGCGAAATGCCGGGCCCCACCGGCCCCGGCGCTTCGCCCCCGCGTCGGCGATCAGAAGAACCCGAGCGCCTCGGCCTGGTAGCTGACCAGCAGGCACTTCGTCTGCTGATAGTTCGACAGCGCCATCTTGTGCGTCTCGCGGCCGATCCCCGACTGCTTGTAGCCGCCGAACGCCGCGTGCGCGGGGTACAGGTGGTAGCAGTTGGTCCACACGCGGCCGGCCTCGACCTCGCGGCCCATCCGGTACGCACGCGTGCCGTTGCGCGTCCACACGCCTGCGCCGAGCCCGTAGAACGTATCGTTCGCGAGTTCGATCGCGTCCGCCTCGTCCTTGAACGTCATCACCGACGCGACCGGCCCGAAGATCTCTTCCTGGAACACGCGCATCTTGTTGTTGCCGAGCAGCATCGTCGGCTTCACGTAGTAGCCCGTGCCGAGTTCGGCAGCCGGCGCCGTGCGCTCGCCGCCCGTCAGGCATTGCGCGCCTTCGCCGCGGCCGATGTCGATGTACGACAGGATCTTGTCGAGCTGCTGCTGCGACGCCTGCGCGCCGATCATCGTCTGCAGGTCGAGCGGGTGGCCGGCCTTGATGCGTTCGACCCGCGCGACGGCCTTCTCGATGAAACGTTCGTAGATCGATTCCTGGATCAGGATCCGCGACGGGCACGTGCACACTTCGCCCTGGTTCAGCGCGAACATCGCGAGCCCTTCGAGCGCCTTGTCGAGGAACGCGTCGTCCTGGTCGAGCACGTCGGCGAAGAAGATGTTCGGGCTCTTGCCGCCCAGCTCGACCGTCGACGGGATCAGGCTGTCGGCCGCCGCGCGCAGGATGTGCTTGCCGACCGGCGTCGAGCCCGTGAACGCGATCTTCGCGATCCGCTTGCTGGTCGCGAGCGCCTCGCCCGCTTCCTTGCCGAAGCCGTTCACGATGTTGATCGTGCCGGCCGGGAACAGGTCGCCGATCAGCTCCATCAGCACCAGCACCGACGCGGGCGTCTGCTCGGCCGGCTTCATCACGACGCAGCAGCCGGCCGCGAGCGCCGGTGCGAGCTTCCATGCGGCCATCAGCAGCGGGAAGTTCCACGGGATGATCTGGCCGACCACGCCGAGCGGCTCGTGGAAGTGGTACGCGACGGTGTTGTCGTCGATTTCGGAGATACCGCCTTCCTGCGCGCGGATGCAGCCCGCGAAGTAGCGGAAGTGGTCGATCGCGAGCGGCAGGTCGGCTGCCATCGTCTCGCGCAGCGGCTTGCCGTTGTCGATCGTCTCGGCCACGGCCAGCAGCTTCAGGTTCTTTTCCATCCGCTCGGCGGCGGCGAGCAGCAGGTTCGCACGCTCGGCCACGGACGTCTTGCCCCACTTGCGGCGCGCGGCATGCGCGGCGTCGAGCGCCAGCTCGATGTCGTCGGCGCCCGAGCGCGGCACGCGACAGAACGGCTGACCGTTGATCGGCGACACGTTCTCGAAATACTCGCCCTTCACCGGCGCCACCCACTTGCCGCCGATGTAGTTGTCGTACTGCTGACGGTACGGGTATTCGACGTCGAGGCCCAGTTGCTTCAGGTCAAACGGGTTCATACATGTCTCCTGTTCATCGTGCTTGTGTGAGTACAGCGCCGGTTGGAATGCGCTGCACCCGTCTACGCAACATGCGTGCCATCTTGCACGGCCTCGCCCACGCGCGCGCCGCGCGCGCGCCATCCCGGCGAATGCGCAGATTCGGAACACCCTGAGCGGTTCGCACGCGTCATGCTGTGCCAATTCGGGACAGCGGCGTGCGGCACATGGCGCATCAGCCTCGCTTGTATCGCAATGCTTCCCCGCTCAACGAGCTGAGCGACGCGCCGAAACGGTTGGCGCGTTGTCCGTCGTTGACGGTCGAGTAGTCGCGCAAACCGTCCGTTGCCCCCTTGAGTCCCCAACGTTCGACCGACCTGTTCGGGGCCAACACGGGATTGCCAGCGCTGGTCGCCATCCTGTCCTGAATGCCGAGCGCGAAATAGACCCGTTTCTTCGCCCCGTAAAGCGCCGGCGTTGCCTTGACCAACGGGTCGCCCGTCGCCCCCGCCAGGAACCGGGCGTACATGTAGTGCTCGGCGGCGGCGAGATTGATGTCATTCGGGCTGTCCGTACGACGGAGCAACTGCAACGATCGAAATGCGCGGCGCACCTGCTCCACGATGTCCCCCTCGCCTCCTCTGGCACGAAAAATCGCGAAGTTGATGGTGTTTTGAACGACGTCGTCACTGACTTGCTCATTCATTCCGATTCTCCTGTGGCTTTCTACGGCGCTTCGAGACGCTGCGTATCCCCTTCACCGAAAGATCGATGTGTACGTGGCGCGGTCGTCTTAGAGTTTCGGAGCAGATGCAGGAAAATCAAGCGAAAGTTGCGAATGCGACGATGCGCAGCGGTCGAGCGACGCGCCGCGCCGCCGGTGCCGGCACGACGCGTCGGCTCGCGAGCAGCGGCCCGTCAGTCAGGCTCGCCGCGCGCATGCATCGCCGGACTCCACGCCACGCCGCCCGCCGAGAAACACGAACACGACTGCCGCGCACAGCAACGTGACGACGGCCAGCCCGATCAGCAGATGGTCGAACGCCTGCGCGTAGCTTTGCTGCAACACCGCGCGCCCGGCCTGCGGCCACACCGCGGCGGCGCCGCCAAGGTCGCCGGTCGCGAGCCGGGCGGACGCACGGACGATAGCCTCTGGCGTCGCGCCCGCCACGGACGCTGCGCGCAGCCCCGCCTGCGCGAGCGTCGCGAGCACCGCGCCGGCGATCGCGAGCGCGATGCCCTCACCCGCCACCCGCGTCGTGCTGAAGATGCCGGTCGCCATCCCGGCGCGCTCCTTCGGCACGACGCTCACCGACAGCCCGTCCATCAGCCCCCACGGCATGCCGGCGCCGACGCCGATCGCAAGCATCGGCGCGATCGCCGCGGGCCCCGCGCCGCCGCGCAATGCGACGCTCAGCCACACGAGCCCCGCCGCCGCGATCACGAGCCCGACGGCGGAAATCACGCCGGCCGACAGCCCGCGCGTGAGCGTCGCCGCGACGAAGGGCACGACCAGCATCGGCGCGGAAATCGCGAGCATCAGCCAGCCGGCGTCGATCTCGCTGAAGCCGTCGATGCCGATGAAGCGCAGCGGCAGCACGACGAGCAGCACGATGTAGCAGCAGCAGGTCGACACCGGCAGCACCTGCACGCCGACGAAGCGCGCGATGCGGAACAGCGACAGGTCGAGCATCGGCCGCGCGACGCGCGTCTCGATCATCACGAATGCGCCCGCGCCCAGCGCGGCGCCGGCCAGCAGCACGATCACGAGCGCACTCGACCAGCCGCGCGCGGGCGCCTCGATCACGCCGAACGTGAACAGCGTCAGCGCGGTGGTGAACGCGGCCGTGCCGGGCCAGTCGAGCCCCGTCGCATGCGGGTCGCGCGACTCGTGCATGCGCGGCAGCCCGACCACCAGCGACAGCACGCCGGCCACCGCGCTCGTCACGAAGATCGCGCGCCAGCCGTAGTGTCCGATCAGGCCGCCGGCGAGCACGGGCCCGAACGCGAGCCCGATGCCGAAGGTCGTGCCGAGCAGGCTGAACGCACGCGTACGCGCCGCGCCGTCGAACTCCTGCGCGAGCGCGGCCGTGCCGCCGGCGAGCGCCGCGGCCGCCGCGAGTCCTTGCGCGGCGCGCAGCAGGTCGACCGCGAGCATCGACGGCGCGAACGCAAGCGCGACCGACATCAGCGTGAAACCGCCGACGCCGATCGCGAACAGGCGCTTGCGGCCGAACTGATCGGCGAGCGCGCCCGATGCCATCAGGAAACTGCCGAACGCGAGCATGAACGCGTTGGTGATCCAGTTCATCGCGACCGGGCTGCCGTGCAGGTCGCGGCCGATCGCCGGCGTCGCGACCGCGCCGCCCGAAAACGACAGCGGCAGTGCGACGGCGGCCATGCACACGGCGGCCAGCACCCATGCACGCCGGCGTGCCGACCGGGCTGAAACGGCTGAAACGGGGTGATCCATCATCGCTCCTCGAAAAGCCGGCGCGGATGCACCGTCAGAGCGACAGAAGATAAATCCGATTCAATTCGCGAAAAACCACGCAAAGTTCCGCATATAACGGACTAAAATTCCGCAATTGACTCAATCGCGTGCGTCGGCGCACGTTCTTCGATTCGATGGAAAACCTGTCCGGCATCGTCGCCTTCGTCCGCACCGCCGACGCGCTGAGCTTCGTCGCGGCCGGCCGCGCGCTCGGCATCTCGGCGTCGGCGGTCGGCAAGACGATCGCGAAGCTCGAACAGTCGCTCGGCGTGCGCCTGTTCAACCGCACGACGCGACGCGTCACGCTCACCGAAGAGGGCCGGCACTTTTACGAACGCTGCCAGCGGATCCTCGAGGATTTCCGCGATGCGGAAGCGACCGTGACGGCGTCGGCGCAGCGCCCGCGCGGCAAGCTGCGCGTGAGCCTGCCGGTGATCGGCTACCGCTTCCTGCTGCCGGTACTGCCCGAATTCCGGCAGCGCTATCCGGACGTCGAGCTCGATCTCGATTTCAACGACCGGATGGTCGACGTCGTCGAAGGCGGGTTCGACGCGGTGATCCGCAGCGGGCCGCTGACCGATTCGAGCCTGATGTCGCGGCGGCTCGGCCCGTTCGCGTTCGTGCTGTGTGCAACGCCCGCCTATCTCGCGCAGGCCGGCACGCCGCGCACGCCGCACGATCTCGAAGCGCACGACTGCGTGCGCTACTGCTTCCCGACCACCGGCAAGCTGCAGGACTGGGCGCTCGCAGCCGACGACGGCACGCCGCTGAAGCTGCGCACCGCGATGACCTGCAACAACATGGAGGCGCTGCGCGGCACCGTGCTCGCGGGGCTCGGCATCGGCTACATGCCCGACTTCCTCGCGCGCGACGCGCTCGAACAGGGCGCGCTCGTCACCGTGCTCGACGATTACCGGATCGCGCCGGGGCAGTTCTCGATCGTGTGGCCGTCGAGCCGGCAGCTGTCGCCGAAGCTGCGCGTGTTCGTCGATTTCCTGTGCGAACGGCTGTTCAGGTAATCACGTCGTCCCGATCCGCTCCGCTTCCGCCGGCGGCAGCAACGCATCGCTGTCGTCCTTCAGCCCGACGCCCGTCAGCTGAAGCCTGCGCGCATGCGTCATCAGGTAATGCAGCTTGTGCGCGGCGGCCGCGTGCGGCAGCCCTTCGGGCCGCACGTTCGAGATGCAGTTGCGCAGCGCGTCGTGACAGCCGACCTTCGGCGCCCACGTCAGGTACACGCCAAGGCTGTCCGGCGAGCTGAGCCCCGGCCGTTCGCCGATCAGCATCGCGACGACCTTCGCGCGCAGCAGCTCGCCGATCTCGTCGCCGAGCGCGACGCGCGCCTGCGTCGCGACCACCACCGGGCCGATCCGCCAGCCGTCCGCGTCGAGCCGCGGCCGCACGGCCTGCAGCAACGGCAATGCCTGCTTCGCGGCCGCGAACGCCGACAGCCCGTCGCCAACCACGAACACGACGTCGGGCGCATCGTCGAGCGCCGCACCGTGGCCGGCCAGCAGCGCGCGCCCTTCGTCGGACAGCTTGCGGCCGAGATCGGGCCGGCGCAGGTAATGCTGACGGTCGGGCGCCGCGCTCTGCACGCCGAGCGTCGCGAAACCGGCCGCATCGAGCGCGCGTCGCAGCGCGTCGCTATCGAGCGGCTGGTGTACCGCATCGCGCGCCTGCGCATGCGACAGGTTGAACGCGAGCAGCGGCGCGGTCGGCAGGCTGTTGCCTGCGCGACCGAGCGCGATCCGCGCATTCGTGAACGACTTCAGCTGCGCCCACGGGTTCTTTTCGACGGCGTCGCTCATGCCGAAATCCCCATCCAGTCGTTCGCGCCTGCGAGCAGCGGCACGCGCGACGTCGCCGCGCGCAGCGCGCCATGCGCGTCGGCGATCTCCATCGTCTCCAGCCACTCCTCGAATTCCGGTGCGCGGCGCAACCCGAGCACCTCGCGCACGTAGAGCTGGTCGTGGAACGACGTGCTCTGGTAGTTCAGCATCACGTCGTCCGCGCCCGGGATCCCCATGATGAAGTTGATGCCGGCCGCACCGAGCAGCGTCAGCAGCGTATCCATGTCGTCCTGGTCGGCTTCCGCATGGTTCGTGTAGCAGATGTCGCAGCCCATCGGCACGCCGAGCAGCTTCCCGCAGAAGTGATCCTCGAGCCCCGCGCGGATGATCTGCTTGCCGTCGTAAAGATATTCGGGGCCGATGAAGCCGACCACCGTGTTCACGAGGAACGGCTCGAACTTGCGCGCGACCGCATACGCGCGCACTTCGCAGGTCTGCTGGTCGACGCCGAAGTGCGCGTTCGCCGACAGCGCGCTGCCCTGGCCCGTCTCGAAGTACATGAGATTGTTGCCGACGGTGCCGCGCCGCAGCGACAACGCCGCCTCGTGCGCCTCGCCGAGCAGCGCGAGCGAGATCCCGAAGCTCGCGTTCGCCTTCTCGGTGCCCGCGATCGACTGGAACACGAGGTCGACCGGCGCGCCCTTCTCGATCGCCGCGATCGTGTTGGTCACGTGCGTGAGCACGCACGACTGCGTCGGCACGCCGTAGCGTTCGCGGAACCCGTCGATCATCGCGAGCAGTTTCACAATCGCCGCGAGGCTGTCGGTGGCCGGGTTGATGCCGATCATCGCGTCGCCGCAGCCGTACATCAGCCCGTCGAGCATCGATGCGGCGATGCCCTTCACGTCGTCGGTCGGGTGGTTCGGCTGCAGCCGCACCGACATCCGGCCGGCGAGCCCGACCGTGTTGCGAAAGCGCGTGACGACACGGCGCTTGCGGGCGGCCGCGATCAGGTCCTGGTTGCGCATCAGCTTCGACACGGCCGCGACCATCTCGGGCGTGAGGCCCGGCGCGATCCGTTCGAGCGCCGCGCCGTCGGCCGCGGGCGACAGCAGCCAGTTGCGGAAATCGCCGACGGTGAGGTGCGAGATTTCCGCGAACGCCTGCGCGTCGTGATCGTCGATGATCAGGCGCGTGACCTCGTCGTCTTCGTACGGGATCACCGCTTCGTTCAGGAACGCCTTCAGCGGCACGCCCGCGAGCGCGATCTTCGCGGCCACGCGCTCCTCCTCGCTCGCCGCCGCGACACCGGCGAGCTGGTCGCCGGAACGCAGCGGGCTCGCCTTCGCGAGCAGCGTCTTCAGATCCGCGAAGCGGTACGTGCGCGGACCGATCGTCTCCGTATAGGACATCGTGCGAGCCTCCTTGCCCATCCAAACCAAAAGCCGACGGCGCGCCCGTTCGACGGGGCGCGCCGGATGCCGTCAGAAACGGCCTGCCACTTTCACCTTCACCTTCACCCCGCCCACTCCTCCAGCAGCGCGTCGCCGGGCGCACTCGCGCGCTGCGAACGCGTCGCGAGGAAGTACGCGTAGCCGAGCGCGAGGAAGCCGACGAACACCAGCGCGACCAGCCCGTTGAAGTACACCATCGTACCGAGACAGATGAACGCCGCCAGGATCGCGAAGGCCGGGAAAACCGGGTACAGCGGCGCGCGGAACGGCCGCGCCATGTTCGGCTGCGAGCGGCGCAGCTTGAACAGCGACGCCATGCTCACGATATACATCACGATCGCACCGAATACCGACATCGTCACGATATTCGCGGTCAGCGTCTGCCCGCCGAACTGGATCAGCTCGTCGCTGTAGATCGCCGCGATGCCGACCACGCCGCCCGCGATGATTGCGCGGTAAGGCGTCTTGAAACGCGGATGCACCTTCGCGAGCCATTCGGGCAGGTAGCCTTCGCGGGCCAGCGCGAAGATCTGGCGCGAATAACCGAGGATGATCCCGTGGAACGACGCGACGAGCCCGAACAGCCCGAGCCACACGAGCATGTGCATCCAGCCGCTGTTCGCGCCGACGATGTACTTCATTGCCTGCGGCAGCGGATCGTTGATGTTCGCGAGCTTGGTCCAGTCGCCAGCGCCGCCGGCGAACACCATCACGCCGATCGCGAGCGCAACGAGGGTCAGGATCCCGGCCACGTACGCGATCGGAATCGAGCGCTTCGGGTTCTTCGCTTCCTCGGCGGCCATCGCGACGCCTTCGATCGCGAGGAAGAACCAGATCGCGAACGGGATCGCCGCGAACATCCCGTGGAACGCGCCCACGCTGAAATGATCGGCGCCCGACCAGCCACCCTTCATGAAGTTGCTCCACGCGAAGCCCGGCGACACGACGCCCATGAACACCAGCAGCTCGAAGATCGCGAACAGCGTGACGACGAGCTCGAAGGTCGCCGCGATCTGCACGCCGACGATGTTCAGCGCCATGAACACGAGATACGCACCCATCGCCGCATGCTTCGGCTCGAGGCCCGGGAACTGCACGTGCAGGTACGCACCGATCGCCAGCGCGATCGCGGGGGGGGCGAACACGAACTCGACGAGCGTCGCGGCGCCGGCGAGATAGCCGCCGGTCGGGCCGAACGCTCGGCGCGCATACGCGAACGGGCCGCCCGCGTGCGGGATCGACGTCGTCAGCTCGGTGAAACTGAAGATGAAGGTCGTGTACATCGCCGCGACGAACAGCGCGGTGACGACGAAGCCCAGCGTACCGGCACTCGCCCAGCCGTAGCTCCAGCCGAAGTATTCGCCGGAAATCACGAGGCCGACCGCGATGCCCCACAGTTGCCAGGTCCCGAGCGTCTGCTGCAGCGCGGGCTGGCCGGACGACTTGGCGCCGGCGGCGGGCCGGCCATTCGACTCTGCTTTCATCGGACTCTCTCCTCAAAGGCGCCGGGCCTGCCGGCCAGCGCGACTGAGAATCGATGCTAGAGAGTCATTAAACGACGTGTTATCGAAATTCGGCAAAGATCGCGGCTGACGTTTCGCTTGCGAAAACGCCGGCCGCGTTCGTTGCGACGGCGATCCGGCCGCACGAAACGGCCGGATCGGCGGCACTTACTGGCTGCCGCCGCGCTGGTTGAACCAGCGGTCGAGCAGCTTGCCGGCCGCTTCACGGCCGCCGAGGCCGAACGACAGTGCGACGGCCACCGCGATCGCGCCGAGCACGAGGCCGAACGCGAGCTGGACGATCTCGTTCGCGATGCCCATCGCGCGCAGCCCCATCGCGAACACGAGGCCGAGGATCGCGAATTGCGCGATCCGCGCGAACAGCACGCTGTGCTCGCGATCGGCCTGCTCGATCACGCGGCGCGCCAGGCCCGCGAGCCACACGCCGATCACGAGGATCACGCCGCCCATCAGCACGTGGCCGCCGAACTCGATGAACAGCGTGACGACGTCACGCACCTGCGAGAAGCCGAGCCGGTTCGCGGCTTCGACCGACGCGAACAGCATCGCGAAAAACACGATCAACCGCGCGACCAGCACCGACGGCTGCAGGATGCCCGAGAACACGCGCTCGACGCCGAGTACGGCCGGCAGCCCGTCGGCGCCGGCGGCTTCCAGCAGCTTCTGCGCGAGCGACGCGACGAAGCGCGCGAAATAGAACGTGACGAGCACGATCACGATCGCCGCGAAGATGTCCGGCACCGCGCCGAGGAACTGGTTCAGCATGTTGGTCGCGGGAATCGAGATCGCGTCGATCTTCAGCGCGTCGAGCGCGGAGATCAGCGTCGGCACGAACACGAACACGTAGACGATCGTGCCGACCAGGCTCGACACGCGCACGGGCGTCGGGCTGTCGATGCCCTGCGTGAGGCGGTCGGCGCCGGCGGCGATCAGCAGGTTCGTCACGAGGCCGCGCAGCACGCGTGCGACGACCCAGCCGACGAAGCCGATCACCGCGGCCGCGAACAGGTTCGGCACGATCGCGAGCAGCTTGTCGACCATCCCCTGCACCGGCGACAGCAGGCCCGACAGCGCGAACGACGCGAGGATCGCCGGCAGGAACATCAGGATCACGAGCCAGAACAGCACGTCGCCGAGATAGCCGCTCATCGGCTGCATGCCGGCGCCTTCGGACAGCTTGTCGTCGATCTTGCTGGCCTTCAGCGCACGGTTCGCGAGGCTGCGCAGCAGCGACGCGATCAGCCACGCGATCAGCGTCAGCGCCGCGCCGCCGATCAGGTTCGGCAGGTAGTTGACGATGTGCGTGACGAGCAGCGAGAACGGATTGGAGACCGCATACAGGTTGAGCACGTTGAAGATGCCCACCGCGGTGACGAGCAGCACGAGCCAGAACAGGCCGCCGGCGATGATGCGCTCGACGCAGGCGCCCTGGCCGGTACTGTCGGTGATCCGCTGATCGACCTTCAGCGCGTTGAGCAGGCGCAGCGCACCGGCCCGCACCGCCACGGCGATCAGCCAGCCGATCACCAGGATGCCGATCGCGCCGGCGATCTTGGGCAAGTATCCGCCTAGCGTGGTCTGCAGCGACGTGATGAAGCTGGAAGCATCCATGTCTTCTTCTCCCGAAAAACGTGGTGTTGCGATTGAACATCGACGAACTACCTGCGTACTTCGAAAAGCGTGCTGCCCCGTCCGAGCAACTTACCCGAGAAAAATGACGCGATCACCCGATTTCACCGTCTTTAACTTTAGTCATTGATCGCAGAGGGACAAGACCCCATTTCGGCAATATAAAAAAGGGACGGATTTATGGCGGCTACGTATTTCCGCAAGATTTGTTCATTCGGGCCGTGCTACCGTGGCGTCGGTTCTTGCCCGGACACGTCGATGACAGCCGAAACGAAACCCGACAAACCCGCGTGGGTCCGCTATGCGGCGAGCGTGGCGCGCGTTCACGAATACATCCGCGCGCATCTCGACGGCCCGCTCGACCTGAACCGGCTCGCCGAAGTCGCGTGCCTGTCGCCGTATCACTGGCAGCGCGTCTACCGCGCGCTGTACGGCGAGTCGATCGTGTTGACGGTGCGGCGGATGCGGATCGTGCGCGCGTCCGAGGATCTTGTGTGCACGGCGCGGCCGATCGACGAGATCGCGCGGCGTGCGGGTTACGGTTCGACGCACGCGTTCGCGCGGGCATTTCGCGATGCTTATGGCGTGCCGCCCGCGCAGCACCGGCGCACGGGCACGCACCGGCCGGTTTATCCACTGCAGCGAGGAGAGGAAGACATGTTCAAGCATGAGGTCGAGATCCGGCGCCTGCCGGAACTGAGCGGCTACGCGGTCGCGCATACCGGCGCGTACATGAAAGTCGGCGATGCGTTCGGGCGGATCGGCGCGTGGGTCGGGCAGCATGGGCTGATCGGCCCCGGCGCGAAGATGATCGGCATTTTTTACGACGATCCGGACACCACGCCTGAAGCGCAGTTGCGCGCGAAAGCCTGCTTCATGCCGGCCGACGGCGCGCCGGACGTCGAACCCGTGCCGCCGGTGGAGCGCGCGTCGGTGGCGGGCGGCGAGTACGCCGTGCTGCTGCATACGGGGCCGTATGCGGACCTGAAGACGGCCTACCAGTGGCTCTACGGCGACTGGCTGCGCCACTCGGGCCGCGAAGCGGCGGACGCGCCGCCGTTCGAGCTGTACCTCAATACGCCGATGGACACGGCGCCGGCCGACCTGCGCACCGAGATTCACCTGCCGCTGCGCTGAGCGACGAGCCGGTGCGCCGGCCGTGAAACGACACGCGCCGGCCGATGGTCATGCCCGGCCGGCGCGAATGAGCGGCATGCCTGTTACGCCGCCTGCGTCCCGCACCCGGGACAGAAGCGCGCGTCGGCCGCCAGCGCCGTGTGGCAACGGCTGCAGGCCCGGCTGCGTTGCGCCGCGCCGCACTGCGCGCAGAAGCGCGCATCGGCCGCGTTGAGCGCGCCGCAGCCCGCGCACGCAAGCTGGCTCAGCGGCACGTTGCCGCCGTGCCCGGCACTGGCGTCGGCCGGCGCCTGCCAGCCCCAGCCGTAGCGATCGCGGCCGCGTGCGTCGTGGCCGCCGTGCGCGTCGCGGCGCTGCCCGCCGTGATGCCCGCCGCCGTGGCTACCGCTCCCGCCGTTGCCGTGCCCGCTGCCGTGCCCGCTGCCATGGCCACCGCCGTGGCCGCCCAGGATCCGTTTCAGAAAGCTCATCGCCCGCTCCTCAACGCTTGGCCTGTGCACCGCCGAACGCCCCGGAGGACGACAGCAGCCGCAAGCCGTTGGCCACGACGATCAGGCTCGCGCCCGCGTCGGCGAAGACTGCCATCCACATCGTGCCGAGCCCCGCGACCGTGAGACCGAGGAACACGACCTTCACGCCGAGCGCGAAGCCGATGTTCTGCACCAGCACGCGGTGCGTCGCACGCGACAGCCGCACGAACGCGGGAATCTTGCGCAGGTCGTCGTCCATCAGCGCGACGTCGGCCGTCTCGATCGCCGTGTCGGTGCCCATCGCGCCCATCGCGAAACCGATGTCGGCACGCGCAAGCGCCGGGGCATCGTTGATCCCGTCGCCGACCATCCCGACCGCGCCCGCGCCGCCGGCCGACAGCTCCTCGACCGCCGCGAGCTTGTCTTCCGGCAACTGGTTTCCGCGTGCGTCGTCGATGCCGGCCTGCTTCGCGATCGCCTGCGCGGTATGCGGGTTGTCGCCCGTCAGCATCGCGGTGCGGATGCCGAGCGCGTGCAGATCGGCGATCGCTTCACGGCTCGTGTCCTTGATCGTGTCGGCCACCGCGAAGATGCCCAGCACGCGCGCTTCGTCGACCAGCACCACGACGCTCTTGCCCTGCCGCTCCAGCGCGTCGAGCTTCGCTTCGAGCGCCGTCGAGCAGCGCTCGAGCTCCTCGACGAGCCGGTGGTTGCCGAGCCAGTAGCGCGTGCCGTCGATCGTACCGCGCACGCCGCGCCCGACGATCGCTTCGAAGTCCTGCACATCGGCGAATGCCGTCGTGCCGGCATCGCGGGACGCGGCAGCAATCGCCTGCGACACCGGGTGATCGGAGCGCGCCGCGAGGCTCGCGCCGAGATGCCGCACGCGTGCCGCATCGGCGCCGTCCGCATGCACGTCGAAGTCGGTCTGCACCGGCTTGCCGTGCGTGATCGTGCCGGTCTTGTCGAGTGCGAGCCAGGCAAGCTTGCGCCCTTCTTCCAGGTAGACGCCGCCCTTCACCAGAATCCCGCGCCGCGCCGCGGCCGCGAGACCCGACACGATCGTCACCGGCGTCGAGATCACCAGCGCACACGGGCATGCGATCACGAGCAGCACCAGCGCGCGATAGATCCAGTCGTGCCATGCGCCGCCCATCACGACCGGCGGCACCACCGCGACCAGCAATGCGACCGCGAACACGATCGGCGTGTACACGCGCGCGAACTGGTCGACGAAGCGCTGCGTCGGCGCCTTCGCACCCTGTGCTTCCTCGACCGCGTGGATGATCCGCGCGAGCGTCGAGTTCGCCGCGACGGCCGTCACGCGATATTCGAACGAGCCCGATTCGTTGATCGTGCCCGCATACACGGCGTCGCCGGCCGTCTTTTCGACGGGCAGGCTCTCGCCGGTGATCGGCGCCTGGTTGACCGTCGAGCGGCCCGCGACGACTTCGCCGTCCAGCCCGATCCGTTCGCCCGGCTTCACGCGGACGACCGCGCCGAGCGCGACCTGCGCGGCCTCGATCGTGCGCCACGAGCCGTCCGCGTCCTGCACGGTCGCGGTATCCGGCGCGAGCTGCATCAGGCCCTGGATCGCATTGCGCGCGCGGTCGAGCGACTTCGCTTCGATCAATTCGGCGATCGTGAACAGCACCATCACCATCGCGGCTTCCGGCCACTGGCCGATCGCCATCGCGCCCGTCACCGCGATGCTCATCAGCGCGTTGATGTTCAGGTTGCCGTTGCGGATCGCGATCCACCCCTTCTTGTACGTGGTGAGCCCGCATGCGAGCACCGCGGCGAGCGCGAGCGCCGCCGACAGCCACACCGGCAGCCCGGCCCACGTCGCCCCTTCGGACGCGATCGCGGCGACGCCGGCGAGCGCCAGCGGCCACCACGGCTTCGCGGGCGCGTCCGCGACACGCGCCGCCGGTGCGCCGGCCGTCGCGGCCTCGGGCGTCATCCCGAGCGTGCGGATCGCGCTTTCGATCGCCGGCTGCGCGCCGGGCACGTGCTCGACGGTCAGCATCCGCTGCATCAGGTTGAATTCGAGCGCCGACACTTCGTTCATCCCGCCGAGCTTCTTGCGGATCAGCGTTTCCTCGGTCGGGCAGTCCATCTGCATGATCCGGAACGCCGAGCGCACGTGACCCGACGCGGTCGCCTGCGCGACCGGCAGCGGCGCGAGCGTCAGCGCGGCGGGCGCGCAGCAGTCGCCGGCCGCGTGGTCGTGGCCGTGGCCGTGGTCGTGGTCGTGGTCGTGGTCGTGGTCGTGGTCGTGGTCGTGGTCGTGACCGGCGTGGTCGTGCGCGGCGTGGCCGTGCGAGCACGCCGCGCCGTGTACATGCGCATCGCCAGGTGAACGATCGTGGTCGTGATCATGACCCGCTTCGTCGTGCGCCGCATGATCGTGCGCGCCCGTCGCGCCGTGCCGATGCCCGTCGTCGTGCGAATGATCGTGATCATGGTCGCGGCCGCGCGATGCAGCCTCGCCGTGCGCGCGCTCGCCGGCCGCCGGCGCCGCGTCGGCAACGGTCGCCGTCTGCGTGTCGCGCGGGTCGGCGCAGCACGCATCGGCGCCGCCGGCATGACGGTGTCGTGGGTCGTGGGTACGCTTGGCGTCGGTCATGACAACCTCCTTTGTGGCTTGACGGTGTAGAGTTAACACCCTGAAGCCACTACAAGGTCAACCCTTACACGGGAGAAAGGCATGAAGATCGGCGAACTGGCCAAAGCGGCCCGCTGCACCCCCGAGACGATCCGTTTCTACGAGAAAGAGGGTCTGATGCCGGATGCGGAGCGCACCGACTCGAACTACCGCAACTACACCGACGTGCACGTCGAACGGCTGCGCTTCATCCGCAACTGCCGCGCGCTCGACATGGCGCACGACGAAATCCGCGCGTTGCTGCAGCTCACCGACACGCCGGCCGACCGCTGCGATTCGATCAATTCGCTGCTCGACGATCACATCGGACACGTCGATGCGCGCCTGGCGGAACTCACGCATCTGCGCGACCAGCTCACCGAATTGCGCCGCCAGTGCGTCGGCGAGCATTCGGTCGAGGATTGCGGAATCGTGCATGGTCTCGCGACGATGGAAACCGTCGCACCGGCCGCGAAGCGTTCGCACCTCGGCTGAAACCCTTGTGAAATAAGATAGTCTGATTGAGAATAGTTATATTCTTACTAGATATATTCTAACTATTCATGCCTACGAGCCGCCCGTCCCCGCTTGCGCTGGCCGTCCTCGCGACGCTCACCGAAACGCCCATGCATCCGTATGGGATGTTGCAGCAACTGAAGGCCCGCGGATACGACGAAGTCGTCAACGTGCGGCAGCGCACGAGCCTCTACCAGACGATCGACCGGCTGCTGCGCGACGGGATGATCGCCGTGCACGACACCGAGCGCGACGGCGCGTTTCCGGAGCGCACGCTGTATGCGCTGACCGAAGCCGGGCATACGGCGGGGCAGGCGTGGCTGCATGCGCTGCTCGCGGAGCCCGCACGTGAATTCCCGGTGTTCGGCGCCGGTCTCGCGTTCCTGCCGCTGCTCGACGCCGAAGATGCCCGTCACCAGCTCGAACTGCGGATTGCGCGGCTCGACGCCGAACGCGAACGGCTGGAAGCGCTGCGCGCCACCGCGCAAGCCGACCAGGTGCCGCGCCTGTTCCTGCTGCAGAACGAACATGCGCTGGTGCTGCTCAATGCGGAGCTGGATTGGGCACGCAGCGTCGTCGAACACCTGAAGATCGGCGCGCTGCGCTGGGTGGACGGCTGAAGCATCAGGCAGGTCGATTCCCGCACGCACGGGAATCGGCGCTGTCAAAGCACCTTGCCGGGATTGAGAATGCCGCGCGGGTCCAGCGCGGCCTTCAGGCGCCGCATCAGCCCGATTTCCGCGTCGCTGCGCGTATGCGCGAGATAAGGACGCTTGAGCACGCCGATCCCGTGCTCGGCGGACACCGAGCCGCCCATGTCGCGCACCACTGCGTACACGCCGTGATCGAGCGCATCGAGGTCCGCGTCGGTCATCCCGGCCAGCGACACGCCGATATGCACGTTGCCGTCGCCGACATGGCCGAAGAACAGGCACGTGACGTCCGGCCAGCGCGCCCGCAACGCCGCCTCGCAGCGTTCGGCGAACGCGCCGAGTTCGCCGGTCGGCAAACTCACGTCGAAGTTGAAGAGATGCGGCAGCGCATCGATCGCGAGACCTTCGCGCAGCGTCCACAGGTCGCGCGCCTGCCGCTCCGATGCCGCGAGCACCGCGTCGTCCACGAGCCCTGCGTCGAACCCCGCCGCGAGACCGGTTTCCAGCGACTGGGGCGCGTCGCCGCCCGGTGCGCTCGTCGCGCATTCGATCAGTACCGCGAAACCCTCCTCGCCGACAAACGGCGCCGAGACACCCGGCGTATGACGCGCGACGTAGTCGTAGAACGCCGGCCACATCGCCTCGAAACTGACGACTTCCGGCAGCGTGCGCACGCGGTTCCACAGCGCGACCACCGCGCCGTAGTCGCGCACACGGCAGAGCGCCGTGGCCGGCGCGGCGAGCAGCGGATGCAGCCGCAACACCGCGCGCGTGACGACGCCGAGCGTCCCCTCGCTGCCGATGAACAACTGCTTCAGGTCGTAGCCCGCGTTGTTCTTCAGCATCCGGTTCATCGACGACACGACCGTGCCGTCCGCGAGCACCGCCTCGAGCCCGAGCACCTGCTCGCGCATCATCCCGTAGCGGATCGCGCGCGTGCCGCCCGCATTGGTCGCGAGCATGCCGCCGATCTGGCACGAGCCGCGCGCGCCGAGATCGACGCCGAACGTGAACCCCGCCGCTTCCGCGGCTTCCTGCACCGTCTGCAGCGGCGTCCCCGCGCGCACGGTCATCGTGCCGGCCGCCGCGTCGATCGCTTCGATACCGGCCAAGCGCTCCATCGACAGCACGACCTCGCCGCCGAGCGCGACTGCGCCACGCGCGAGCCCCGTCAGCCCGCCCTGCGGCACGACCGGCTGCCCGAGCCGCGCGCACAGCGCGAGCGTGCGCGACACGTCGTCGACGCTGCGCGGGCGCACCAGCGCACGCGGCCGCACGCCGGCCGGCTCGTTGTACGCGGTGAAGTACCGCGGATCGATGTCGGCGGCACGGGTGACGAGCGCGTCGCCCAGTTCGGCAACGAGCACGGCGTCGAGCGCCTCGCCCGGCTGCGCATCGCCGCGCGCCTCGCCGCCCGCGGCAACCGTCTCCCGGTTCTGCATCGCGGCCCCGCTTACTTCGTCGAAATGTCGATATCGCCGAAATACTTCAGGCCGAGCGACTTCACCGTGCCGTCCGCCTTCAGCTTGTCGATCGCCGCGTCGAGCTTCGCCTTCAGCGCGTCGTCGCCCTTGCGCAGGCCGAATGCGATGCCGCTGCCGAGGATCTTGTCGTCGTGCAACGGCTGGCCGACGAACGAGAAGCCCTTGCCGTCCGGGCGCGACAGGAAGCCGCGCTGGCCGGACGGTGCGAGCACGAGCGTCGCGTCGAGGCGGCCCGCTACAAGGTCCGCATACGCCTGGTTCTGGTCCTGGTACGCGACGATCGCGACGCCGGCCGGTTCCCAGTGCGCCTTCGCGAAGGTTTCCTGGATCGACGCCTGCAGCACGCCGACGCGCTTGCCCTTCAGCGATTCGGGCGTCGGCAGCAGGCCGCTGCCGGTGCGCGCGATCAGCTGGGTCGGCACGCGATAGACGATCGTCGTAAAGTCGATCGCCTGGCGCCGCTGCTCGGTCGCGTTCATCGCCGAGTTGATCGCGTCGAACTTGCGGCCCTTCAGCGCGGGAATCAGCCCGTCGAACGACGTCTCGACCCATTTGCACGACAACTTCGCCGTCCGGCAGACGGCATTGCCGACGTCGATGTCGAAGCCTTGCAGGTCGCCGTTCGGCGCTTTCGATTCGAACGGCGGGTATTGCGCTTCGAGGCCGAAACGCAGCGTCTGCGTATCGGCGAGCGCGGCGCCGGAGCCGATTGCGCATGCGAGCGCAAACGCGAGTTTCAGGGTGGCCGTGTGCTTCATCGTGATCTCCTGTGACTGGTCGATGCGACATGCCCGTCGCCGGGTGCCCGTCGCCGGTTTCTTACAGCGAACGCAGCCGCCGCGCGCCTTCGACCAGCGTCGCGTCGTCCTTCGAAAAACTGAGCCGGATCACGCCGGCGTCGGTGCCGTCGGTATAGAACGCCGACAGCGGAATCGTCGCGACCCGCGCGTCGCGGATCAGGCGCAGCACGAAATCGCTGTCGCTTTCGTCCGAGAAGTGGCGGAAACGCGCGAGCATGAAGAACGAGCCTTCGCTCGGCAGCAGCTCGAAACGCGAATCGGCCAGCTCGCGCGCGAGCAGGTCGCGCTTGGCCTGGTAGAACGCCGACAGGCCGAGATAGCTGTCCGGCCGCGCGAGGATCTCGGCGAACGCGAACTGCATCGGCGTGTCGGCCGAGAACACCATGAACTGGTGCACCTTGCGAATCTCGTCCATCAGTTCGGCCGGCGCGAGGCAATGGCCGACCCGCCAGCCGGTCACGTGGAACGACTTGCCGAACGACGACACGATCACGCTGCGCTCGGCCAGCTCGCGGTGGCGCGCGACGCTCTGGTGCTGCGCGCCGTCGAACACGACGTGCTCGTAGACCTCGTCGGACAGCACGACGATGCCCGTGTCGCGCGTGAGCTGCGCGAGCCGCTCGAGATCGTCGGCCGAGAACACCGTCGCGGTCGGGTTGTGCGGCGTGTTGACGATGATCATCCGCGTGCGCGGCGTGATCGCGGCGGCGACCTCATCCCAGTTCACGCGGAAATGCCCGGGCGACAGCTTGATCGCGACCGGCGTCGCGCCCTGCAGCCGCACGATCGGCGCATAGCTGTCGAACGACGGCTCGAAATGGATCACCTCGTCGCCCGGATGCACGAGCGCGCTGATTGCCGCGTACAGCCCTTCGCTCGCGCTCGCGATCACCGTGATTTCGGTCGCGGGGTCATAGCGTGCGCCGTACAACGCTTCCGTCTTCTCGGCGAGCCGCTCGCGCAGCGCCATGACGCCCGCCATCGGCGCGTACTGGTTGTGCCCGTCGCGCATCGCGCGCGCAACGCCTTCGACGAGCGCCGGATCGGGCGCGAAATTCGGCGCGCCCTGCGACAGGTTCAACGCATCGTGTTGAGCGGCCAGCTGGCCGATCACCGTGAAGATCGTCGTGCCGACGTCGGGCAGTTTCGAACGGGGCGCGGTGGCGCTTCGCATGACTCCTCCTTCTGATGTCCTTCGGGCGGGGCCGCGCGGCGTGTGCGGCCCTGCATCTGCCGCATGATTTAGCCCCAGCCAATATCGGCGGACAATCGAAAGTTCGTCATGGCGGCCATGCATTTTTCTCATGGCTCAAGGAGAGAAGCACGCAGCGACAAGGCAGACCGACGGGCCTGACATGCGAATCAGGCATTTCCCCTACGGAATGCTACGCATCCGCCGCTGCCAGGTACGCGAGCAGCACGGCCCGCAGTTCGCGGCGTTGCGCGGCGAAATCGAGCGCAGGCCCGAGCGTCAGCAACGCCTGCGACAGGCCGCCGTAGCAGATCGCGTGAGCCATGCGTGCGAGCCCGTCGAGCCGCCCGGCCGGCGGCGGATCGGCCGTATGGGCCAGTGCGTCGCGCCACAGCGCGACATACGCGTCGTAATGCCGGCGATACGCGGCCAGCGGCGACACCTGCCGCTCCAGCACGAACAGCGCGCCCCACAGCGCCGCGTCGGCGGCGATCGCGTCGACCTGCAGATCGACGAGCGCGGCGGCCAGTTCGGCCCGCGGCACGCCGCGCAACCGCTGCACCGTGTCGCGCAGCCGGTCGGCCAGCGCCAGCACGCGGCGGTGGATGCAGAGCGCGGCAAGGCTCTGCTTGTCGCCGAAATACTCGTAGAAGGTGCCGATGCTGACGCCCGCGACGGCCGCGATCTCGCGGATCGTCGCCTTTGCATAGCCGCGTTCGAGCAAAAGCTGAACGAAGGCCTGCTGCAGCGCGTCGGAACTCGCCTGCGCGCGCGACTGGCGCGGCCGGCGGCGCAAGGCGGGCGCGGGTTGCGCCGCCGGCTGGCCGGGCGGCGCCGGAACCTGAACATGTCGCGGCGGCATATTTGCTACTCTGAAATCAGCAGGGAATACGTTTTACCGGGCGCCGGAACCCGCGCCGACGCGCCGTCCGTACGGCATGACGCCGGCTGCCCGCGAAGCCTGAGACCGGAGACACGCTCGATGACCGAATCGACTCACGCCGTCGCGAACCAGTTCGACGAACTCGTCGACTATAACCTCTTCGCGACGGATCTCGCGCTGCGCGACGCGCTCGCCCGGGCAGGCGCCGAGTGGGCCGTGCCGCAGCTCGACGCATACGGCGCGCGGCTCGGCAGCGCCGACACCGCGCGGCTCGCCGACGAAGCGAACCACCATGCGCCGGAACTGAACACGTTCGACCGGCGCGGCCGGCGCATCGACCGCGTCGACTTCCACCCCGCATGGCACGCGCTGCTCGGCCAGTATCGCCACGAAGGCTTCGTGTCGCTCGCGTTCCGCGAGTCTCGCCGCGGCCGCTGGGCCGCGACCGCCGCGGGCTTCTACCTGCATGGCCAGATCGAGGCCGGCACGCTGTGCCCGGCCACGATGACGCAGGCCGCGATCCCCGTGCTGCAGAAGGAGCCGGCACTGTGGGACCTGCTGCGCGACAAGCTCTACAGCGACGATTACGATCCCCGCGACGTCCCGGTCGCCGACAAGCGCGCGATCTGGTTCGGCATGGGGATGACCGAGAAACAGGGCGGCTCCGACGTGCGCGCGAACACGACGCTCGCCACGCCGGTCGGCGCGGGCGGGCGCGGCGGCGAATACCGGCTGCGCGGCCACAAGTGGTTCTTCTCCGCGCCGATGTGCGACGCGCACCTCGTCGTCGCACGCACCGAAGCCGGCGGCCCGTCGTGCTTCTACGTGCCGCGCTGGCGGCCCGACGGCACGAAGAACGCGGTCGAGATCCAGCGGCTGAAGAACAAGGTCGGCAACCGCAGCAACTCCAGCAGCGAAATCGAACTGAACGACGCGTGGGGCATCATGCTCGGCGACGAAGGCCGCGGCATTCCGACCATCATCGAGATGGCCACCTACACGCGGCTGAACTGCGTGCTCGGCAGCGCGGCGATGCTGCGCCAGGGCGTCGTGCAGGCGATCGCGTACACGCGCCAGCGCCACGCGTTCGGCCGCGCGCTCGCCGAACAGCCGCTGATGCGCACCGTGCTCGCCGATCTCGCGCTCGAAAGCGAAGCCGCGCTGTCGCTCGCGATGCGCCTCGCCGACGCGTTCGAACGCGACGACTCGCCGCGCGAACGCGCATGGAAGCGGATCGTCACGCCCGCCGCGAAATTCTGGGTCTGCAAGCGCGCGGTCGAGCTGACCGGCGAGGTGATGGAAGTATTCGGCGGCAACGGCTACGTCGACGACGGCCCGATCGCGCGGCTGTTCCGCGAAGCGCCCGTCAACTCGATCTGGGAAGGCTCGGGCAACGTGATGTGCCTCGACGTGCTGCGCGCGATATCGCGCGAGCCCGACGCGGCCGCCGCGCTGTTCGACGAACTCGCCGGCCTCGGCGCGGGCGAGCCGCGCATCCGTGCGGCGCTCGACGCGCTGCGCGCGATGCTCGCGGCGCCGGCCGACACGCTCGAAGCATCGGGCCGCGTGTTCGCGCAGCGGCTCGCGCTCGTCGCGCAGGCCTGCCTGCTGCGCCGCGATGCACCGGCGGCCGTCGCCGACGCGTTCGTCGCGACGCGGCTCGCCGCGCCCGACTGGGGCCGCGTTGCGGGCGGCTTCGACCCGCATGCGATCGACGTCGCCGCGCTGCTGCAGCGCGCGTACCCGGCCTGATCGGCGCCGCCCCCCGTCCTGCCCGGAGCCTCGATGAACCTCGTCGCCGCCCTCGACCGCGCCGCCCGTGCGACGCCCGACAAGCCGTTCCTCGTCAGCGAATCCGCGACGATCACGTATGCCGCCGCACGCGAGCGCTCGCACCGCGCGGCGGCCGTGCTGAGCGCGCTCGGCGTCGCGGCCGGCGACCGCGTCGCCGCGATGTGCTTCAACACGCCGGCCTTCGTCGACCTGATGTTCGGCGCCTGGCGGCTCGGCGCGGCGTTCGTGCCGATCAACCACAAGCTGCAGGCGCCGGAAGTCGACTACGTGCTCGAACACAGCCGCAGCAAGGCACTGCTGTTCGACGTGGCGCTCGCGCCGGTGGTCGAGCGCCTCGTGCATCCGGCGCGGCGGATCGTGACCGAGGGCGAGCTCGACGGCGTGCCGAACTTCGACACGATGTGCGCGACGCGGGACGGCCTCGCGGGCATCGAGCCGGCCGACGGCGACATCGCGCAGATCCTCTACACGTCCGGCACGACCGGCCGCCCGAAAGGCTGCGTGCACAGTCATCGCACCGTGACGCTCGCGGCGATGCAGGCGGCGCTCGCGACCGGCATCGGCCGCAACGAGCGCACGCTGATGGCGATGCCGATCTGGCATTCGTCGCCGCTGAACAACTGGTTCGGCGGCACGCTGCTCGCGGGCGGCACCGTCGTGCTGCTGCGCGAATACCATCCGCTGCGCTTCCTGCAGGCCATCGAGCGCGAGCGCGTGACGATGTATTTCGGCGCGCCGGTGTCGTACACGCTGCCGCTCGACACGATCGACGGTTTCGCGGCGTTCGACCTGTCGAGCGTGCGCGCGTGGCTGTACGGCGGCGGGCCGATCGGCGCCGCGCAGGCCGAACGGCTCGCACATGCGTATCGCAGCCACGCGTTCTTCCAGGTGTACGGGATGACCGAAACGGGCCCGGCCGGCACGACGCTGTATCCGGACGAGCAGATCGCGAAGGCCGGCTCGATCGGCCGCCAGGGCGGCCCGGGCGTCGACCTGCGCGTCGTGCGGATGGACGGCGCCGATGCGCGGCCGGGCGAGACCGGCGAGATCTGGCTGAAGACCGACTGCATGATGCTCGGCTATCTCGACGACGCGGCCGCGACGCGCGCCGCGTTCGCGCCGGACGGCTGGTATCGTACCGGCGACATCGCGCGGATCGATCAGGATGGCTATCTGTTCATCGTCGACCGGCTGAAGGACATGATCGTCACGGGCGGCGAGAACGTCTATTCGAAGGAAGTGGAGGACGTGCTCGGCGCGCACCCGGACATCGCCGAGGCGGCCGTCGTCGGCGCCCCGCATCCCGACTGGGGCGAGACGGTCGTCGCGCACGTCGTGCTGCGCGCGAACGCGGCGCCCGACGCGGATGCGCTGCGCGCGTTCTGCGGCGAGCGGCTCGCTGCGTACAAGGTCCCGCGCGAGTTCACGTTCGCGCAGGCGCTGCCGCGCACGCCGACCGGCAAGCTGCAGAAATTCCTGCTGCGCGTGCGCCGGGACTGACGCCTGCACACGCCAATGAAAAAGCCACCCGGCCTCAACGGCCCGGTGGCTTTTTGTCATGAGCGACCGGGCAGCGACCTTCGCCGCCGCCCGCGCGTCAAAACATCACGACGGGCTGCTTACTTGCCGCCGATGCTCTTCAGCGGCTTCCACTCGCCCTTCTCGACCTTGTACATCGTGATGCCGCCGTTCTTCAGGTCGCCCTTCGCGTCATACGCGACGTGCGTCGACGTCACGCCCGCCATGTCGGACTTCGCGAGCACCGGCAGGTACTTCGCCGGATCGGTCGAATCGGCCTTCTTCATCGCGTTCAGCATCGCCATCGCGCCGTCGTACGCGTACGGCGAGTACGTCTGCACGTCTTCGCCGAAGCGCTTCTTGTACTTGTCGGCGTAGGTCTTGCCGCCCGGCATTTCTTCCAGCGGGAGGCCGGCCAGCGAAGCGATCGTACCGTCGGCCGCGTTGCCGGCGATCTTCAGGAACGTCGGCGTCTTCACCATTTCGCCGCTCATCAGCGGTGCGGCGATGCCGAGCGTCTTCATCTGCTTGACCATCGGCGCTGCCTGCGAATCCGCGCCGCCGTAGTAGACGAGGTCCGGCTTCGTCGACTTGATCTTGGTCAGAATCGCCTTGAAGTCGACTGCCTTGTCGTTCGTGAATTCACGGTCGACGATCGTCGCACCGCCAGCCTTCGCGGCCTTCTCGAACTGGTCGGCAAGACCCTGGCCGTAGGCCGTGCGGTCGTCGACGATCGCGATCTTCTTCATGCCGAGATCCTTCGACGCGAACGTACCGGCCACCGAGCCCTGCTGCGTGTCGGACGTCATCATGCGGAAGGTCGTCTTGTAGCCCTGCTGCGTGTATTCCGGTGCCGTCGCCATCGCGATTTCCGGAATGCCCGCGTTCGCGTAGATGCGCGAAGCCGGGATCGTCGTGCCCGAGTTGAAGTGGCCGAGCATGCCCTTGATGCCGTCGTCGACGAGCTTCTGCGCGACCGTCGTGCCCGTGCGCGGGTCAGCCTGGTCGTCCTGCGTGTTCAGCACGAACTTCACCGGCTTGCCGCCGATCTTCGGGTTCGTCGCGTTGAAGTCTTCCAGCGCGAGCACGATCCCGTTCTGCATATCCTTGCCGTAGTGCGCCTGCGCGCCCGTCATCGGCCCTGCGTAACCGATCTTCACGTCATCCGCATGGGCCGTCCCCGCCAGCGACATGACCGCGACGAACGTCGCGCCTGCCAGCTTTTTCATCGTGTGTTGCATAGCATCTCCTTGGTACCAGGGTAAATGGAGCGGCTTCGGGATCGCCTTGCCGCTTCCTTTGTTTGATCCGAACGGCAAGGATGATCAGCCGATCGTCATCAAATTCGCATTGCCGCCGGCCGCCGCCGTGTTCACGCTCACCGAGCGCTCCGTCAACAGCCGTTCCAGCGCGTAATCTTCCGCATCGCCGTTCTCGAACGCGCCCACCGACACGCCCTGCACCGACACGATCGGGCCCGGCCGCTGCGCGACGTCCTTGACCAGCGTCTGCAGCTCGTCGCTGTCGCCTTCGAACAGCACCGCGTCGAACGGCACGTCGGCCTGCTTGCGCACGGTTGCCTGCGCCTTCAGCGACGCGGGCAGCGCGGCGACCAGCGCCTCGCCGGCCGCGCCGGCGAACAGCGCACGGTTGCCGGTCGCCAGCACCGCCGCGAACTGCGCACGCGCGCCGCTTGGCGTCGCCGCGACACACAGCACCGTGCCGCGCGGGCCGAGTGTATACGTGTTTCGCTCGCCCGTCGGCCCGGTCAGCACGGCGGTCGCGCCAGCCGGCACCTGTGCCAGATAGCCGTCGCAACGTGCCGCCAGTGCCGGCTCGCGCTGCTCGATCAGCCAGTCGCGCAGCGTCGTGAGTGCCGCCGCCGGATTGCCGCGCGCATCGCCTTCAACCGCACCGTCCGCGATCAGCGTCTGCGCGAGCGAGCGCGGCAGGCCCGACGGACGCGTCGCGAGCAGGCGCTGCAGGTACAGCGCGCCGCCGGCCTTCGGGCCCGTGCCCGACAACCCTTCGCCACCGAACGGCTGCACGCCGACCACCGCGCCGATCACGTTGCGGTTCACGTAGATGTTGCCGACGTGCGCATTCGAAATCACGTGCGCGATCGTCTCGTCGATCCGCGTGTGGATGCCGAGCGTCAGCCCGTAACCCGTTGCACGGATCTGCTCGAGCAGCTTGTCGAGCTGGCTGCGGCGGTAGCGCACCACGTGCAGCACGGGGCCGAACACTTCACGCTTCAGCTCGTCGATGGTGCCGATCTCGATCAGCGTCGGCGGCACGAACGTGCCGTGCGCGCAGGCTTCCGGCGACGGCAGTTGCGTGACCGCGTGGCCCTTGTCCTTCATCGTCGCGACGTGCGTGTCGATCGTCTGCTTCGCTTCGCCGTCGATCACCGGGCCGACGTCCGTCGACAGCCGGTCCGGGTTGCCGAGCGCCAGCTCGTGCATCGCGCCCTTCAGCATCGTCAGCGTGCGGTCCGCGACATCGTCCTGCAGACACAGAACGCGCAGCGCCGAACACCGTTGACCGGCCGAATCGAACGACGACTGCATCACGTCCGCGACGACCTGCTCCGCGAGCGCCGACGAGTCGACGATCATCGCGTTCTGGCCGCCCGTTTCCGCGATCAGCGGAATCGGCTTGCCGTCCGGGTCGAGGCGCGCGGACAGCGTTTTGTTGATCAGGCGCGCGACTTCGGTCGAACCGGTGAACATCACCGCACGCGTGCGCGGATCGGCGACCAGCGCCGCGCCGACGGTCTCGCCGTCGCCCGGCAGCAGTTGCACCGCACCGGCCGGCACGCCGGCCTCGCGCAGCAGGCGCACGGCCTGGGCGGCGATCAGCGGCGTCTGTTCGGCCGGCTTCGCGAGCACCGTGTTGCCTGCTGCCAGCGCCGCGGCCACCTGGCCCATGAAGATCGCCAGCGGGAAGTTCCACGGGCTGATACAGACCACCGGCCCGAGCGGACGGTGCGTGTCGTTCGAGAATTCGTCGCGGATCTGCGCTGCGTAGTAGCGCAGGAAGTCGACCGCTTCGCGGATCTCGGCGATCGCGTTCGGCAGCGACTTGCCGGCTTCGCGCACGATCAGGCCCATCAGCGTGTGCATCTGCGCTTCGAGCAGGTCGGCTGCGCGCACCAGGCAGTCGGCGCGCGCGTCCACCGGCGTCGCCTGCCAGATCGGCGCGGCGGCCACCGCATGCGCGAGCGCCGCGCTCACGTGTTCGGCCGTCGCTTCGCTGACCGTGCCGACCAGGTCGCGCTGGTCGGCCGGGTTGCGCACGTCGCGTGCCGGTGCGTCGGCGAGCGTGTCGTCGTCGAGCATCGGCGCCGCGCGCCACGGGAAGTGCGCGCTCGCGAGCAGCGCGGACGACAGCGATGCGAGGCGGTGTTCGTTCGACAGGTCGAGGCCCATCGAGTTGGGACGCTCGTCGCCGTACAGGTTGCGCGGCAGCGGGATCTTCGCGTGCGGCGCGCCGAGCGGCACGACCTTCGACGCTTCGTCGACCGGATCGGCGACCAGTTCCTTCACCGGCACCGCCTTATCGGCGATGCGGTTCACGAACGACGTGTTCGCGCCGTTCTCCAGCAGGCGGCGCACCAGGTACGCGAGCAGCGTCTCGTGCGTGCCGACCGGCGCATACACGCGGCACGGGCGGTTCAGCTTGTCGCGGCCGGTGACTTCCTCGTACAGCGGCTCGCCCATCCCGTGCAGGCACTGGAATTCGTACTGGCCCGGGTAGTAGTTCTGGCCCGCGAGCTGGTAGATCGCGGCCAGCGTGTGCGCGTTGTGCGTCGCGAACTGCGGATAGACGGCATCCGGCGCCGCGAGCAGCTTCTTCGCGCACGCGAGGTACGACACGTCCGTGTAGATCTTGCGCGTATAGACCGGATAGCCTTCGAGGCCGTCGACCTGCGCACGCTTGATCTCGGTATCCCAGTACGCGCCCTTCACGAGGCGGATCATCAGGCGGTGACGGCTGCGGCGCGCGAGATCGATCAGGTAGTCGATCACGAACGGGCAGCGCTTCTGGTAGCCCTGCACGACGAAGCCGATGCCGTTCCAGCCCGCGAGATCCGGATCGAAGCACAGCGCCTCGAGCAGGTCGAGCGACAGTTCGAGACGGTCGGCTTCTTCCGCGTCGATGTTCAGGCCGATGTCGTAGCGGCGCGCGAGCAGCGCAAGGGCGCGCACGCGCGGCAGCAGCTCGCTCATCGTGCGGTCCTGCTGCGAGCGCGAGTAGCGCGCGTGCAGCGCCGACAGCTTGATCGAGATGCCCGGGCCTTCGTAGATGCCGCGGCCGCCGGCCGCCTTGCCGATCGCGTGGATCGCCTGTTCGTACGACGCGTAGTAGCGCTGCGCGTCCTCTTCGGTCGTCGCCGCTTCGCCGAGCATGTCGTACGAGTAGCGGAAGCCGCGCGCTTCGTACTTGCGGCTGTTCGCGAGCGCTTCGGAAATCGTCTCGCCGGTGACGAACTGCTCGCCCATCAGGCGCATCGCCATGTCGACGCCCTTGCGGATCAGCGGCTCGCCGCCGCGGCCGATCAGGCGCGTGAGCGCCGACGACAGGCCCGCTTCGCTGTTGGTCGTCACGAGCTTGCCGGTGATCATCAGCCCCCAGGTCGCCGCGTTCACGAACAGCGACGGTGCGTGGCCGACGTGCGAGCGCCAGTCGCCCTTGCTGATCTTGTCGCGGATCAGCGCATCGCGCGTCGCGCGATCGGGAATGCGCAGCAGCGCTTCGGCGAGGCACATCAGCGCGACGCCTTCCTGGCTCGACAGCGAGAACTCGTGAATCAGCCCTTCGACGCCGCCGCCCGAGCTCTTCTCGCGCAGCGCCTCGACGAGCTTCGTCGCGAGCGCCTGCACGTCAGCCTGCAGGTTGGCCGGCAGGCGCGCCTGGCCGAGCAGGAACGGCACGCATTCCGGTTCGGGGCGGCGGTACGCGGCCGTGATCGCCGCACGCAGCACCGATTGCGGCTGCACGTTCTGCGCGAACTCGAGGAACGGATGCGGCGAGTTGTCGTCGTCGCCGTCCGCCGCCTGACCGTCGGCGAGCTCCGTCACGCCGCTGTGGCCCGACAGCTCGGGCGGCAGCTGGCCGTGCTCGATCCGCTCGAGGTACGCGAAGATCGCCTGCTTGATCAGCCAGTGGGGAGTGCGCTCGAGACGCGCGGCGGCGTCCTTGAGGCGCGAGCGGAGAAGGTCGTCGACTTTGACGCCGAGAGTCGTGCTTGCCATGGTGGGTTCGTGCGCCGGTGCGAGCCCGGCAATAGGGTGTGAGAGGATGCGCGAAATCCTACGGCACGCAATAAAAAGGTGCAACCAAATTGCGAGATAGGTTGCACCTTCAGGTTAGTCAATATAATCAGCCACTTATGCGGTTGCAACCTAGGGGTTGCCCGTGGTCGGAGGATCGGTGTTTTCCCTGATCGGGCCGATTCGGCACGCGTGTGCAACCTTCGGCGCGCGCGGAAGCGGCCGAAAACGGGTTGCACTGGGGGAGAGACGCGGGTGCGGCGCCCGGTTCGGGTGGGACGACAGACAGTTGGGTGGCGCCTGGCGGGCCGGGCGTCTTCAATACGGCAGCGCGCCGCTCAGATATCCAGCGGATCGACTTCGACGCTCCATCGCAGCACGCCCTTCAGCGCGCGCAGCTCCGGCTGCCAGGCCCGCAGCGCATGCTGCAGCGCCGCCCGCGACGCGCTTTCGAGCAGCAACTGCGCGCGATGGACGTTCGCGACCTTGACGATCGTCATCGGCACCGCGTCGTAGACGGTCACGCGATCGGCGCCCGGCAGGCCGGGCAACGCCGCCGCGGCCTGCAGCAGAAACGCGAGCGCCGCGTCGAGCGTGCGCCCTTCGGCGCGCAGCAGCGCCTGATAGACGAACGGCGGCAGGTGCGCGTCGCGGCGCTCGCCGAGCGTCGAATTCGCGAAGCCGACGTAATCCTGCCGCCCGAGCGCGTGGTACAGCGCGTGACGCGGGTAGCGCGTCTGCACCATCACCTCGCCCGGCAGCCCGGCGCGGCCTGCGCGGCCGCTCACCTGCATCAGCTGCGCGAACAGCCGCTCGCTCGCGCGGAAGTCGTGCGAGAACAGCGCGGTGTCGGCGTTGAGCACGCCGACGAGCGACACGCGCTGGAAGTCGTGCCCCTTCGCGATCATCTGCGTGCCGACCAGGATGTCGACCTCGCCCGCGTGCACGTCGGAGAACAGCGCCTGCGCGCTGCCCTTGCGGCGCGTGCTGTCCGCGTCGATCCGCAGCACGCGCGCGCCCGGCACGGCCTCGGCCAGCGCTTCCTCGATACGCTGGGTGCCGCGCCCGAGCGGCGCGATGTCGACGTTCCCGCACTCGGGGCACGACCGCGGAATGCGCGATTCCCAGCCGCAGTGATGGCAGCGCAGCGCATGCTCGGGCTTGTGCAGCACGACATACGCGCTGCAGCGCGGGCAGCCGGCGACCCAGCCGCATGCGTCGCACGCGAGCTGCGGGGCATAGCCGCGCCGGTTCAGGAACACGAGGCTCTGCTCGCCGCGTTCGAGCCTCGCCTTCAGCGCCGCGACGAGCGGCCCCGACAGCCCGCCCATCGACGCGCGGCCGCGCCGCCGCTCCTCTTCGAGATCGATCAGCCGCACGGTCGGCAGCGTCGCGTCGGCCACCGCGCGGCGCGACAGCGTGAGCCGCGTGTAGCGCCCCTGCTCGGCCTGCCACCAGCTTTCGAGCGACGGCGTGGCCGAGCCGAGCACGACCGTGATGCCGAGCTGCTTCGCGCGCCACACGGCCAGATCGCGCGCCGAATAGCGCAGCCCTTCCTGCTGCTTGTACGCGGGCTCGTGCTCCTCGTCGACGACGATCAGCGCGAGCGTCGGCATCGACGCAAGCACCGCGAGCCGCGTGCCGAGCACGATCCGCGCGCGGCCCGTGTGCGCGGCCAGCCAGTTGCGCGCCCGCTCGCCCTCGGCGAGCCCGCTGTGCAGCGTGACGATTGCATCGTCGGCGAGCGCGCCCGCGAAGCGCGCGCGAAACGCCGCCTCGAACTGCGGCGTCAGGTTGATTTCGGGAACGAGCACGAGCGCCTGCGCGTCGGGCCGCGCGTCGAGCAGCGACGCAAGCGCATGCAGATAAACCTCGGTCTTGCCGCTGCCCGTCACGCCGTGCAGCAGGAACGGCGCGAAGCCCTCCGCCGCGCGGATCCCGTCGAGCGCCTCGGCCTGCTGGTCGGTCAGCGCCGGCGGCACAGTTCGTCCACCGGTTGTCGACAGGTTATCCACAGCTTTGGGCACAGGCGCATCGGCCCAGCCAATTTCCTCGATATCGACCCAGCCGCGCGCCGCCCAGTCGTCGAGCGTCGCGGCCGCCTTCGGGTGGAGCGCGCGCGCGTCGGGCAGCGTCAGCGAGCCGGTATCGACGAGCGCCTGCGCGAGCCGCCGCAGCGCCGCGCCGCGTGCGGGCAACGCATCGGGCAGCGCCGCACGGCCGGCTTCGGTCGGCCGGTAGCGCACTTCGGGCGCGAGCAGGCGCCCCCAGCGCCCGGCATCGCGCAGCGCCTGCGGCAACGCCGGCAATGCGACCTCGCCGCGCCCGCGCTGATAGTAGTCGGCAGCGAACGACACGAGCGCGAGCCAGTCGGCCGACAGCGGCGGCAGGTCGGCGCAGATCGCATCGACCGCGCGCAGCCGCGACGGCGGGACATCGGTGTGAGTCGTGACTTCGCAGACGAGCCCGACGGCCTGCCGCTTGCCGAACGGCACCTGCACGAGCGTGCCGGGCACGGGTGTCGGCTGCGCATCGCAGCGGTAGTCGAACAGGGTCGCGAGCGGATGGTCGAGCGCGACGCGCAGGTAGGTGCCGCTCATTGCGGCGCTCCGGCGGCAGCGGTACGCGAAGTACAGGCGGCTTGCATCCGCGCCCGCATCGCGGCGGCGAACTTAAAGTAAAACGTCAGATTCGGCGCTAAGTTTTGGATTCGCATTAGGAATCGCCGTATACCCTGCCCAGCCTGTGGATAACTTTGTTGAGAACTCGCCGCCCAATGGCCGCAACGCGCGCGGGGCCGTGCTTTCCGCTGTTTTTCGCCGCTTGCTGCAGCGCCCCGCGGAGCCTTATTCCATAAGGCTGCTATTCAAATTACCAAACCATAGCGAGACAATTTGACCGATACGGGGCTCTACCGCGCTGCAACGTGGAAAATGTGTATAAGTCAAGTCTTGACAAGCACCGAATCGGCAACCGGTGCGGGGTTGCGCCCTGTTTAGTGCGCGCAACGAAACGCTGTCACCCCGCAATGCAGCATGACAGCGCTTGCGTTCAGCCGGCGGCGCCGCTACGGATCGCGCGGCTGTGGCTATGTACTTCGTCGACGAGTTCGGCGACGTGATCGGGCGACGTGAACTGCGAGATGCCATGCCCGAGGTTGAATACGTGGCCCGGATGGTTGCCGTAGCTGTCGAGCACCGCACGCGCCTGTTCGCGCACCGCGGCCGGCGGCGCAAACAGGATCGTCGGGTCGAGGTTGCCCTGCAGCGCGACACTCCCGGCCACGCGCTCGCGCGCGGCGCCGAGGTTGACGGTCCAGTCGAGCCCGACCGCGTCGACGCCCGTCGCCGCGATCTCTTCGAGCCACAGCCCGCCGCCCTTCGTGAACGTGATCACCGGCACGCGCTCGCCGTCGTGCTCGCGCTTGAGCTGCGACACCACGCGGCGGATGTAGTCGAGCGAGAAGCGCTGGTACGCGCCGTCGGCCAGCGCGCCGCCCCACGTGTCGAAGATCATCACGGCCTGCGCGCCCGCTTCGATCTGCGCGTTCAGGTACGCCGCCACCGACTGCGCGTTCACGTCGAGGATCCGGTGCATCAGGTCGGGGCGCGAATACGCCATCGACTTCACCGTGCGGAAATCGTCCGACCCGCCGCCTTCGACCATGTAGCACGCGAGCGTCCACGGGCTGCCCGAAAAGCCGATCAGCGGCACGCGCTGGCGACCCTGGCCGTCGGTGAGTGCGCGGCGGATCTCGCGCACGGCGCCCGTCACGTAGCCGAGCGTCTCCTCGATGTCCGGCACCGCGAGCTTCGCGACGTCGGCCTCGGTGCGCACCGGATGCGCGAACTTCGGCCCTTCGCCGACCTGGAAATCGAGGCCGAGCCCCATCGCGTCCGGAATCGTCAGGATGTCCGAGAACAGGATCGCGGCGTCGAGCGGGAAGCGCTCGAGCGGCTGCAGCGTCACCTCGGTCGCGTAGTCGGGATTCTTCGCGAGACCGAGGAAGCTGCCGGCGCGCGCACGCGTCGCGTTGTATTCGGGCAGGTAGCGGCCGGCCTGGCGCATCAGCCAGATCGGCGTGTAGTCGGTCGGCTCGCGCAGAAGCGCACGCAGGAAGGTGTCGTTGAGCAGGTTATGGGCCACGGTAGGAGCGACGATGCGAAGGCAAAGCGGCATTTTACCGGACTGCCGCCCTCAGGCTGCGCATGCCGACGCGATGGCGGCCATATGACGCGCGCGATGGCTCCGTTATGATCGGACGCTCATATCGAACGAAACGAAGGAGGAGACCGATGAAGACACTCGCCACGCTCGCCGCGGCCGCGCTGCTCTGCTGCGCCACCGCGCACGCGCAGACCGCCGCGGGCGCCGCCACGGCCGCGCCGGGCGCCGGTTCGCGACTCGACGACGTGCTCGCACGCGGCACGCTGCGCGTGTGCACGACGGGCGACTACAAGCCGTATTCGTACTACCGCCCGGATAGCCGTTTCGAGGGCATCGACATCGACATGGCCGAATCGCTCGCGAAGTCGCTCGGCGTGAAAACCGACTTCGTGAAGACGAGCTGGCCGAACCTGACCGCCGATTTCGTCGCGAAATGTGACATCGCGGTGGGCGGCGTGTCGACGACGCTCGAGCGCCAGAAGCGCGTGTTCTTCACGCAGCCGTACGTCGTCGACGGCAAGACGCCGATCGTGCGCTGCGCGGACGCCGACAAGTACCAGACCATCGCACAGATCGACCGGCCCGAGACGCGTGTGATCGTGAATCCGGGCGGCACCAACGAGCGGTTCGCGAAGCAGTTCTTCACGCATGCGAACCTGACCGTCTATCCGGACAACGTGACGATCTTCAAGCAGATCCTCGCGGGCAAGGCCGACGTGATGGTGACGGATGCATCCGAGACGCAGCTGCAGCAAAAGCTGAATCCGGGGCTGTGCTCGGTGCATCCGGACAAGCCGTTCCAGTTCGGCGAGAAGGCGTACATGGTGCCGCGCGGCGATGTCGTGTTCCAGCAATACGTCGACCAGTGGCTCCATCTCGCGCTGTCGACCGGCGAATACCGGGCGATCTCGGACAAGTGGCTGAAGTAAGCAGGCCCGCGCGCGGCAGCCGATAACGGGCACCGACCCCGTGGCCGCCGCGGGCCGCAATCGTCACGCGACGGCTGCGTTTGCGCCGCCGTTACATCTCGCCATCGCGCCACCGCAGCCCGCAACCGGCTCCAGACCACCGAATCGGCCGATCGGCCGACTTCCGCGCAGTCCGATCACGTTTCAAAATCTTTCTGACGAATGAATCGCCATGCACGGTATCGGTCATGCCGCGCACTTTCTCGCGTGAAAATCGGCAATTCATCGCGCCCGATACGCATGAAAAACGCATCGCGCGCATACCCTGAAAACGCTGCGGAAAATATGAGTAAAAATGACCTTTTTCAGGATCCCGAAAACAGCAAAAAATCCCGGAAAGCCTTATCTGGCGGGCGTTACAACCTGAAACACTTTGTTACCGCGACGGGTCATTAATTCGCCCACAATGGCCTCAACGGTTTCAACACGGATGCGGTCTCGTGTGCCAAGTGTGAGCGGACGCGAAGCGCTGCGAGCCAGTCGGTCACGTACCGAAGCCCTTCCGAGGGGCATCCCTGTTGGAGTCGTTTCCGGCCCCCCGCCGGATCCGGTTTCATCTTTGGTCTCCTCGCGCTAACCCCGTAGCGTGTGGTTTTTAGCGGGCTAATAAGCCCGCTTTTTTTCGTCCATCGAAAGCGTAACGGCCCGCAGGCCGCCACGTTTTTCCCGCCGCAATGCCGCTTCAAGCGGTCTTCTGCACGTCGAGCTTCAGCTCCTCGATCATCCGGTCGCGCATCACGAACTTCTGCACCTTGCCCGTCACCGTCATCGGCAACTCGTCGACGAAGCGGATGTAGCGCGGAATCTTGTAGTGCGCGATCTGCCCGCTGCAAAACGCGCGCACGTCGTCTTCGGTCATCTGCTCGTCCGCGCGCAGCACGATCCACGCGCACAGCTCCTCGCCGTACTTCGCATCGGGCACGCCGAAGACCTGCGCACTCTGGATCTTCGGATGCCGGAACAGGAATTCCTCGATCTCGCGCGGATAGACGTTTTCGCCGCCGCGAATCACCATGTCCTTCAGGCGGCCGACGATGTTGCAGTAGCCGTCCGCATCGAGCGTCGCGAGGTCGCCGGTGTGCATCCAGCCGTCGACCAGCACCTCGCGCGTCTTCGCGTCGTCGTCCCAGTAGCCGAGCATCACCGAATAGCCCTTCGTGCACAGCTCGCCCGTCGCGCCGACCGGTGCGATGTCGCCGCTCGCATCGACGATCTTCACTTCCAGGTGCGGCTGGATGCGGCCGACCGTCGTCGTGCGCTTCTCGAGCGGATCGTCGGTCGAACTCTGGAACGACACGGGGCTCGTCTCCGTCATCCCGTACGCGATCGTGATCTCCGACAGATGCATCTGCGACACGACGCGCTTCATCGTCTCGATCGGGCACGGCGAACCGGCCATGATCCCGGTGCGCAGCGTCGACAGGTCGAACTTCGAAAACTCCGGATGATCGAGCTCCGCGATGAACATCGTCGGTACGCCGTGCAGCGCGGTGCAGCGCTCGCCGGCCACGGCCGCGAGCGTGGCGACCGGGTCGAACGCCTCGCCCGGGAACACCATCGCCGCGCCCTTCGACACGCACGCGAGCACGGCCAGCACCATCCCGAAGCAGTGATACAGCGGCACGGGAATGCACAGCGTGTCCTGCTCGGTGAAGCGCATCGCGGTCGCGATCGAGCGCCCGTTGTTGACGACGTTGCGGTGCGTGAGCGTCGCGCCCTTCGGGCTGCCCGTCGTGCCGCTCGTGAACTGGATGTTGATCGGGTCGTTGGCCGTGAGCGTCGCGCCGATCGCATCGAGCAACGCGGGATCGACCGCCTGGCGGCCGCGCGTCATCACGTCCGCGAAGCGGAACATGCCGGCCGGCGCGACGTCGCCCATCGACACGACCGTGCGCAGGCTCGGCACGCGTGCCGCATGCAGGTCGCCCGGCGTCGCGCCCGCCAGCTCCGGCGCGATGGTCTGCAGCATTTCGACGTAGGCCGACGACTTGAAGCGTTCGGCCGTGATCACGGCCTTGCAGCCGACCTTGTTCAGCGCGTATTCGAGCTCGGCGAGCCGGTAGGCCGGATTCAGGTTCACGAGCACCGCGCCGATCCGCGCGGTCGCGAACTGCGTGAGCAGCCATTCGCTGCGATTCGGCGACCAGATGCCGACGCGGTCGCCCTTCACGATGCCGAGCGCGGCCAGCCCGGCCGCGAGCACGTCGATCTCGTTCGCGAACTCGCGCCAGGTCCAGCGCACCTGCTGTTCGCGGAACACGACGGCCGGACGATCCGGAAAGCGGCCGGCCGTGTCGAGCAGGAACCGGCCGATCGTCGCTTCGGATAGCGGCACGTCGGTCGCGCCACGCACGTACGACAAGCCGTTCTCGGGCGCGATCAGCGCGCCCACGCCAAGGTCTGCTGCCATGAATGTCTCCGTCCTTTTTTGTCTGATCGGCCCGCGCGCGCCTGCTGCGCCCGCCTCCGCCGCCTGATCGCGACGGACAGCCTCACCGCGGATGATGCCGCGCTCCGCTGACGACACTCTGACATCAATTCGCGGCGGACGGATGAAATAGCACGACCGGACGCAATGATCCGGCCCGCAATCCGCAGACGAAAAAAAAGCAGCCCGAAGGCTGCTTTCTTTCGCGGGATACGCGGCGCGGCTTAGTGCCGGCTGCGGATCTTCGCCAGACGCTGGATCGCTTCGAGCTGCGCCATCGCGGTCGCGAGCTCGGATTGCGCCTTCGCGAGGTCGAGATCCGACTTCGCGTTCTGCAGCGTTTCCTCGGCACGCTTGCGCGCTTCCTCGGCTTTCGCCGCGTCGAGGTCCTTGCCGCGGATCGCGGTATCGGCGAGCACCGTCACGGCGCCCGGCTGCACTTCGAGAATGCCGCCCGCGACGAACACGAATTCGTCGTTGCCGCCCTCGACTTCGATGCGCACCGCACCCGGACGAATCCGCGTGATCAGCGGCGTGTGGCCCGGCAGAATACCCAGCTCACCCGTTTCGCCCGGCAGCGCGACGAATTTCGCCTCGCCCGAGAAGATCTGCTCTTCCGCGCTGACGACGTCTACTTTGATGGTTGCCATATGGACTCCTGTCGGCGGGAGTGAGTGCTTTGGCACTTGCTCCCGCCCCATGCCGCAGTTGGCAAGCGTTAGCGCTTCGGCGCTTACTCTTGCCCTGCGGCGGTCGACGGGAGCAAGCGCTTCAGCGCTTACTCCGATCCCGTGACCCTTACTGGATCTTCTTGGCCTTTTCGAAGGCTTCGTCGATCGTGCCGACCATGTAGAACGCCTGTTCCGGCAGGTGGTCGCACTCGCCGTCGACGATCATCTTGAAGCCGCGGATCGTTTCCTTCAGCGGCACGTACTTGCCCGGCGAGCCCGTGAACACTTCAGCAACGTGGAACGGCTGCGACAGGAAACGCTGGATCTTACGTGCGCGCGCGACCGACAGCTTGTCTTCCGGCGACAGTTCGTCCATGCCCAGAATCGCGATGATGTCGCGCAGTTCCTTGTAGCGCTGCAGCGTCTGCTGAACGCGACGGGTGATCGAGTAGTGCTCTTCGCCGATCACGTTCGGGTCGATCTGGCGCGACGTCGAGTCGAGCGGGTCGACCGCCGGGTAGATACCCAGCGAAGCGATGTCACGCGACAGAACGACGGTTGCGTCCAGGTGGCCGAAGGTCGTAGCCGGCGACGGGTCGGTCAAGTCATCCGCAGGGACGTACACGGCCTGAACCGACGTAATCGAGCCCTTCTTGGTCGACGTGATGCGCTCTTGCAGCTTGCCCATTTCTTCAGCCAGCGTCGGCTGATAGCCCACTGCCGACGGCATACGGCCGAGCAGTGCCGACACTTCGGTACCGGCCAGCGTGAAACGGTAGATGTTGTCGACGAAGAACAGCACGTCGAGGCCTTCGTCACGGAAGTGCTCGGCCATCGTCAGGCCGGTCAGCGCGACGCGCAGACGGTTGCCCGGCGGCTCGTTCATCTGGCCGTACACCAGCGCGACCTTGTCGAGGACGTTCGAGTCCTTCATTTCGTGATAGAAGTCGTTCCCTTCACGGGTACGCTCGCCCACGCCCGCGAACACGGAGTAACCGCCGTGTTCCTTCGCGATGTTGTTGATGAGCTCCATCATGTTGACGGTCTTGCCCACGCCAGCACCGCCGAACAGGCCAACCTTGCCGCCCTTTGCGAACGGGCAGATCAGGTCGATAACCTTGATACCCGTTTCGAGCAGTTCGGTCGACGGCGACAGTTCGTCGAACGCCGGAGCCTTCTGGTGGATCGAACGCGTCACATCGCTTTCGATCGGGCCCGCTTCATCGATCGGACGGCCGAGGACGTCCATGATCCGGCCGAGGGTCGGCTTGCCGACCGGCACCGAGATCGGCTTTGCCGTGTTCTTCACGGTCAGGCCGCGGCGCAGGCCGTCGGATGCACCCAGACAAATGGTACGGACCACGCCGTCGCCCAGCTGCTGCTGGACTTCGAGCGTCAGTTCCGAGCCATCGAGAATAAGCGCGTCGTAGATCTTCGGCATGCTGTCGCGCGGGAATTCCACGTCGATAACGGCGCCGATGCACTGTACGATCTTGCCTTCTACCAAAGCAGCAGTACTCATCGCTTTTCCTTTAAATACCTGATTCTTTACTCGCGCAAAGGCGCAGTTGTCGTCCCGGGCGCGCGCTTAAACAGCGGCTGCGCCGCCGACGATCTCCGACAGTTCTTTCGTGATCGCGGCCTGACGGCTCTTGTTGTACACGAGCTGCAGTTCGCTGATCACCGTCTTCGCGTTGTCGGACGCGGCCTTCATCGCGACCATGCGCGCCGATTGCTCGGACGCCATGTTTTCCGCGACGGCCTGGTACACCAGCGCCTCGACGTAACGCACGAGCAGTTCGTCGACGACTGCCTGCGCGTCCGGCTCGTAGATGTAGTCCCACGACGTGGCCGGCGTACCGTCATCGGCTTCGAAGTGTTCCGACGACAGCGGCAACAGCTGCTCGATCACGGCTTCCTGCTTCATCGTGTTGACGAAGCGCGTGTAAGCGATATAAACCGCCGACAGCTTGCCTTCCGAGTACAGATCGAGCTGCGTCTTCACGGCGCCGATCAGCTTGTCCAGATGCGGGGTGTCGCCGAGGTGCACGACCTGCGACAGCACCTTCGCGCCGAAGCGGTTCAGGAACCCGAGGCCCTTGCTACCGATCGCGGTGGCTTCGACCTTCTGGCCCTTCTCTTCCAGCTCCTTGAACTTCTGAATCGTCGCACGCAGCACGTTGGTGTTCAAACCGCCGCACAGACCCTTGTCCGTCGTGACGAGAATGATGCCGGCCGTGTTCGCGCCGTCGTTTGCCACCATGAACGGGTGGCGGTACTCCGGGTTCGCACGGCTCATGTGCGCGGCGATGGCACGGACCTTGTCTGCATACGGACGAGCGGCGCGCATGCGTTCCTGCGCGCGACGCATCTTCGATGCGGCCACCATCTCCATCGCCTTCGTGATCTTGCGCGTGTTCTGCACGCTCTTGATCTTGCCGCGAATTTCCTTCATTCCAGCCATAGCTTGCTCCTTTGCGCCCCGAGTTAGCGCTTTAGCGCTTACTCGGGGCTCATGCATCGCTCACCGAAGCGGCGCGGGCGCCTCAGCACCCGCGCGGCCTCAGTGTGTCACTCGCGGATCAATAGGCACCGGACTTCTTGAAGGATTCGATCGCCGAGCGCAGTGCGCCTTCGTCGTCCTTCGAGAGATCCTTGGTGTCTTCGATGCGCTTGATGAGGTCAGCGTGGCTGGTCTTCAGGTTTTCGCGCAGGCCCTTCTCGAACGACAGCACTTGCTTGACGTCGAGGTCGTCGAGGTAGCCGTTGTTCGCGGCGTACAGCGACACGGCCAGTTCCCAGACCTGCAGCGGCTGGTACTGCGGCTGCTTCAGCAGTTCCGTCACGCGGCGGCCGCGCTCGAGCTGCTTGCGGGTCGCTTCGTCGAGGTCCGATGCGAACTGCGCGAATGCGGCCAGTTCACGGTACTGCGCGAGGTCGGTACGGATACCGCCCGACAGCTTCTTCACGACCTTCGTCTGAGCGGCGCCACCGACTCGCGACACCGACACGCCGGCGTTGATTGCCGGGCGGATGCCTGCGTTGAACAGGTCGGTTTCCAGGAAGATCTGGCCGTCGGTAATCGAGATCACGTTCGTCGGAACGAACGCGGTCACGTCGCCAGCCTGCGTTTCGATGACCGGCAGTGCCGTCAGCGAACCGCTCTTGCCCTTCACTTCACCGTTCGTGAACTTCTCGACGTACTCTTCCGACACGCGAGCCGCACGCTCCAGCAGACGCGAGTGCAGATAGAACACGTCGCCCGGGTACGCTTCACGGCCCGGCGGGCGGCGCAGCAGCAGCGAGATCTGACGGTATGCCCAGGCTTGCTTGGTCAAGTCGTCATAAATGATCAGCGCGTCTTGGCCACGGTCGCGGAAGTATTCGCCCATCGTGCAGCCGGCGTACGGTGCGAGGTACTGCATCGCAGCCGAATCCGATGCCGAAGCAGCGACGACGATCGTGTATTCCATCGCGCCCGTTTCTTCGAGCTTGCGAACCACGTTCATGATCGACGAAGCCTTCTGGCCGATCGCGACGTAGATACAGATCAGGTCCTTGCCCTTCTGGTTGATGATCGCGTCGAGCGCCACTGCGGTCTTGCCGCACTGACGGTCGCCGATGATCAGCTCACGCTGGCCACGGCCGATCGGCACCATCGCGTCGATCGACTTGATGCCCGTCTGCACCGGCTGCGACACCGACTTACGCCAGATCACGCCCGGGGCGATCTTTTCGATCGCGTCGGTCAGCTTGGCGTTGACCGGGCCCTTGCCGTCGATCGGGTTGCCGAGCGCATCGACCACGCGGCCGACGAGTTCCGGACCAACCGGGACTTCGAGAATGCGGCCCGTCGTCTTGACGATGTCGCCTTCCGAGATGTGTTCGTATTCGCCGAGAATCACCGCGCCGACCGAGTCGCGCTCGAGGTTCAGCGCGAGACCGAACGTGTTGCCCGGAAACTCGAGCATTTCGCCCTGCATCACGTCCGACAGGCCGTGGATACGCACGATACCGTCGGTCACGGAGATCACGGTGCCCTGGTTGCGAACGTCTGCGCTCGCTTCAAGGCCCTGGATCCGGCTCTTGATCAGCTCGCTGATCTCAGAGGGATTGAGTTGCATTATTCGCTCCTGATAGTCAATTCTGTTGCGTGCCGGCGTGGCGCTCAGGCGGTCAAGGCAGCCTGCATCGATGCGAGGCGCGCGCGAACCGAGGTGTCGAGCACTTCGTCGCCGACCGTCACGCGCACGCCGCCGATCAGCGACGAATCGACTTCGACCGTCGGTTTCAGCTTGCGCTTGAACTTGCGTTCGAGGCCCGAGACGAGACTGTCGAGATCCGCGCCGTTCAGCGGGAACGCGCTCACGATCTCGGCGTCGGCTGCACCTTCACGTTCGTTCTTGAGCGCCTCGAACTGCTCGGCAATTTCCGGCAGCAGCGCGATGCGATGATTGTCGACCAGCATCTGCACGAAGTTCTTCGCTTCGGCGCCAGCCCCGAGCGGCGACTTCACCGCAGCAAGCAGCAACTCGGCTACTTGCGTGCGCGTCACCTTCGGGCTCGACGCGACCGACAGCACTTCCGGCAGACGCGCAACCTGGGCCAGCTCTTGCACGAGCGTGGACCAGGCGGCGATGTCACCGCCCTCGGCCACGCGGAACAGCGCTTCTGCGTAAGGGCGGGCGATGGTTGCAAGTTCGGCCATGATCAGAGCTCGGCTTTCAGTTGATTCAGCAGTTGGGCGTGGGCCGTTTGATCGACTTCGCGCTTCAGGATCTGCTCGGCGCCCTTCACGGCCAGCGAGGCGACTTCGCCACGCAGCGCTTCGCGCGCCTTCACGATTTGCTGTTCTGCTTCCGCCTTCGCCTGAGCGACGATGCGGGCGGCTTCAGCCTGGGCGTTGGCCTTGATTTCCTCGGCGACCGCCTGGGCACGCTTTTCGGCGTCGGCGATGCGCTGCTGGCCGTCATTGCGGGCCTGCGCGAGTTCCTGGTCCACGCGCTTGTGCGCTGCGTCGAGTTCCGCTTTGCCCTTCTCGGCGGCGGCGAGGCCGTCGGCGATCTTCTTCGAACGTTCGTCGAGGGCGTTGATCAACGGCGGCCACACGAATTTCATCGTGAACCACGCGAGGACCAGGAACACGACCATTTGCGCAAACAGAGTTGCGTTGAGATTCACGGTGTTTCCTTATCTGCTATTCCGGAAAAATGAAACGGTAAGGCGCTCATCGAGTTGCATTCGATCAGCGCCCCAAGTCTCCGTTCCGCCCTGCGCCGGCTTGCGCCGGACGCAAATTTCCGAGGAACCTTAGCCTGCGAGCTTCGACAGGAGCGGGTTCGCGAACGCGAACAGCATTGCGACACCAACGCCGATCAGGAATGCAGCGTCGATCAGACCAGCCAGCAGGAACATCTTCGTTTGCAGCGGGTTGATGAGTTCCGGCTGACGTGCGCAGGCTTCGATGTACTTGCCACCCATCAGCGCGATACCGATACAGGCGCCGATTGCACCCAGGCCGATGATGATGCCGATACCGATGGCGGTCAGACCCTGGATGTTGGCGATGTAAGCTTGCATGATCACTCCTTTGTGAAAAGACTTGGAACTGAGATTTAAAAAACTAAAACGGAAACTCTTTCTTGCACGCCGCGCTTAGTGCTTGTCGTGCGCCTGGCCGAGATACACCAGCGTCAGCATCATGAAAATGAATGCCTGCAACAGAACAATCAGGATGTGGAAGATTGCCCAGACGCTACCCGCGATCACGTGACCAACGAAGCCGAGGAACGTTGCGTCGCCACCGAAGCTCCACATGCTGCCGAGCAGGGCGATCAACAGGAACAACAGCTCACCCGCGTACATGTTGCCGAACAGCCGCATACCGAGAGAGACGGTCTTCGCGAGATATTCGACAATGTTGAGCGCGAGGTTCGGGATCCACAGCAGCGGGTGTGCGCCGAACGGTGCCGACAGCAGCTCGTGCACGAAGCCGCCCGCACCCTTGATCTTGATGCTGTAGTAGATCATCAGGACGAACACGCCGAGCGCGATGCCGAGCGTGCCGTTCAGGTCGGCCGTCGGAACGATGCGATGGTGGGAAATCACGTCCGACAGACCGAGCAGGCCGATCACGCGGCCCGGCAGGTCGACCGGGAGAAAGTCGAGGGAGTTCATCAGCGCAACCCACACGAACACCGTGAGGGCGAGCGGCGCGATGAAGGTACGATTGCCGTGGACGATGGCCTTCGACTGGTCTTCGACCATTTCGACGAGCATCTCGATTGCGCACTGGAAACGGCCCGGCACGCCCGACGTCGCCTTGCGGGCGGCCAGACGCAGCACGAGGATCGTCACGATGCCGCACACGATCGACCAGAACAGCGTGTCGAGATTCCAGACGTGGATGTCGAAAATCGACGTCTGATGCGAGGTGGAGAAATTCTGCAAGTGGTGCGCAATGTACTCGGACGGATCCGGACCGCGCGTGCCTTCGCTAGCTGCCATATCGTTAATGCCACCCAAATTGTCGAAAATCGTTTTGCCTGTTCCGCAACACGCTATTGCGGGAACGGGCCGGTGCGGTTCGTTGTCGAAACCGCACGCTGCTTGTTCTTTACCGCCAGGCCAGCGCGATCCAGTACGTCTTCAGCACGACGAGGTACGTGACGAGGAACGGCACCCAGTGCACGCCGGCCCAGCCGAACGCCACTGCGGTGAACATCCCGATCGTCAGAGCGAGTTTCAGGGCTTCGCCCATCACCCAGCTCATCACGGTGGCCGAGCCACCTGCCTTCAGTCGTGCCACGAATACCGCACTGGGCACCCAGCCAATCGCTCCGCCCAGAAACGCGGATTGCGCAGCGGCGCCCGGCGACTTCGAAAACAGCCACCACGCCAGCGTTGCAACCAGGGACAGGGCCACTTGCGCGAACACCACCTTGTAGGGGGTCACGCGCGAGGGCTTGCTCACGTTCGGACCGAACAGCCTCTCGGCTTCCGTCCGTGTAAGCGGAACGATGTTGTTATCTTGCTGCTCGACATCCCAGTCGTCGGATTCGCGCCACTCGCCGGCCGCCGAAGCGGGGCGTTGCGTGCGCTGATCATCGTGCCTGTCGTCCGGCGCCTGACCCGCCATCGCAATCTTCCGCAAAGTCCTTGAACCCGACCCCAAGCTTTCTGAAAGCTTTCAGGGGTGCCTAGCTAACAAATCCGGGCGATTGTAAGCGATAGTTGCAAGTGATTCAAGGCTTTAGACGCGACAAAAACCTGCGTAAAACGACGCCTCATCATGTGAAAAAACGCGCGATTCGACGACGTACGACGACAGTTGTAAGGTCGGTTTCTTGCACCGGTATTTCTTGCACGAAAAAAGTCCGGCGATGGGGAAATGGCGGGGAAACGATGCCCGATACGGGCCCGCAAGAGGTGGCACGATCGCTGCGGGGAACGTGCAGTGAAACAGTCGCCCGGAATGACTCGGCGCGACGGCCCGGAACACACGAAACGCTGTGGCCGGTCGACCGCGCGCCACGCGCGAATTTCGACCGGATGCTCGTGCATCGATACGTCCAATCAGTTGTCGCGCCGCCACAGAAGTTCGACTGTGGGTTGCGGGACTTATCAACAACCTCTAATCACCCCGAACGCTGTGCGCCCTGCCCGCCAATCCGGCGGTACGCCTGTGCCACACGCACCGGCCTCGCTCAACCGTGCGCGAGCAGCCACGCGCCGAGCGCCCCGCTCGCGAGCGCGAACGGAATCGACACCAGATGAAACGGCAGCCACATGCGCGGCTCCTTCGCGAGACGCACCGCGATCAGGTTCGCGAGCGAGCCGATCGCGAAACCGAAGCCGCCGACCGATACGCCGAATGCCAGCGCACGCCAGTCGTGCGTGAATTCCGACAGCAGGATCGCGGCCGGCACATTGCTGATCGCCTGTGACAGTAGCGCGCCGGCGGCATAGACGCGCAGCGGCGAATCGAGTTGCGCATTCGCAATCGTGTCGTGCACGACGGGCAGCGCAGCCGCGGTGCGCAGCACGACGAACATCAGTACGAAGATCAGCAACAGCAGCCAGTCGATCTTTAGGACTGCATTGCGTTTGACGGCGAGCAGCACGATGGCGACGCCGACGAGGCCCGGCAGCGGATGGTGCGCATCCGCGAGCAGCACGAACGCGGCGAACAGTACCGCCGCGATCAGCGCATGCATGCGCTGTACGGGCAATGCGACGGCATCGCCGGACAGGTCGAGCGGCTTCGCGCGAAACAGGCATGCGGTCAGCACGAGCAGCAACGCCATCAGCGCAAGCGCGAGCGGCCCGAGCGTGACCACGAAGCGGCCGAACGACACGCCGCTCAATTGCCACAGGAAAAGATTCTGGGGATTGCCGAGCGGTGTCGCGACGGACCCCGCGTTGACGGCCAGCGCGACGACGATCACGAGGCGCCGGAACGGCAACGGTGTCAGAGCACGCAGCGACACCATCAACGGCACGACGACGAACAGCGCGACGTCGTTGGTGAGCCACATCGACAGCACCGCGGCGAACCCGACCAGCAGCATCGCGAGCCCGCGTTCGGAATGCACGTGATGGACGATACGGTGGGCGAGCCACATCAGGCAGCCGGACAACTCGAGCGCCTTGGTCAGCATCAGCAGGCCCGCGAGCGTCGCGACGGTCTGCCAGTCGACGCGACCGGCGAGTATCGCAAATGGTTGCGGACGCACCCATTGCAGCACGATCAGGCCAAGCGCAAGCACCGACAGAACCGGTTCCTGCGCAAGCCATCCGAGCCAACGGCGCGGCGCAGGTGCGCCCGTCTCCTCCATCGGCAACCTGTTACTCTTCGGTCGCGACGTTGCCGCGCAGCCGCACGAGGATGCCCTCGAGCGCGTCGAGATTGCCGAAGTCGATCAACACCTGCCCACGCCCACGGCGGCCGAGCTTGATCTTCACCGTCGACGCGAGCAGGTCGGACAACTCCTCCTCGAGACGGCGCGTATCGCGGCCGCCATCGTCTTTCGCGCGCGCCTTCACGGTCGGCGCTTCCTTCGTCGTATGCGACACCAGCTTCTCGGTCTCGCGTACCGACATGCGCTTGTTGACGACCTGATGCGCGAGCGTGATCTGCGTCGCCGCATCGACGGCGAGCAGCGCGCGCGCGTGCCCCATGTCGAGATCGCCGGCCAGCAGCATCGTCTGCACCGGCGACGCGAGGTTCAGCAGACGCAGCAGGTTCGACACTGCACTGCGCGAACGGCCGACCGATTCAGCCGCCTGTTCGTGCGTGAAACCGAACTCGTCGAGCAGACGCTGGATACCGTGTGCTTCTTCAAGCGGATTCAGATCCTCGCGCTGGATGTTCTCGATCAGCGCCATTGCGGCGGCAGCCTGATCGGACACGTCCTTCACGAGTACCGGCACTTCATCGAGGCCGGCCAGGCGCGCCGCGCGGAAACGCCGCTCACCTGCGATGATTTCGTATTTGTCTGGCGAAATGGGCCGTACCAGGATCGGCTGCATCACGCCCTGTGCGCGGATGCTTGCCGCGAGCTCCTGCAGGCTGCCCTCGTCCATCCGCGTCCGCGGCTGGTACTTGCCGGCCTGCAGTTTGCCGAGCGCGAGCGTGTTCGGCGCCCCTTCGATCTTCACCGCTTCGGTGATATCGGCACTGCCGCCGAGCAGCGCTTCGAGGCCACGTCCCAAGCCCTTCTTCTTTGGTACCGCGTTCATGTCTTTCTTCCTCGCTTCGCTCATGTCCGGCTCACGACACCTCGAACGCGCGCACGCGTTCGATCATCTCGGCACCGAACTGGAGATAGGCCTGCGCACCGCGCGAGCTGCGGTCGAACACGACGCCCGGCAACCCGTAACTCGGCGCTTCCGCCAGGCGCACGTTGCGCGGAATCACCGCGTCGAACACCTTGTCGCCGAAGTGCGCTTTCAGTTGATCGGAAACTTGCTGCTGCAGCGTGATGCGCGGATCGAACATCACGCGCAGCAAGCCGATGATCTTCAGGTCGCGGTTCATGTTCGCGTGAACCTGCTTGATCGTGTTGACGAGGTCCGACAACCCTTCCAGCGCGAAGTACTCGCACTGCATCGGGATCACGACACCATGCGCCGCGCACAGCCCGTTCAGCGTCAGCAGCGACAGCGTCGGCGGGCAATCGATCAGCACGAAATCGTAGTCGTCGGCCACGTGCTCGAGCGCGGCCTTCAGCCGGCGTTCGCGGTTGTCGATGCTGATCAGTTCGATCTCGGCACCGGACAGCTCGCGGTTCGCAGGCAGCACGTCATAGGTGACGCCGTCCGGGCGGATGCGCGCGTCGGTCACCGACACACCGTCCACCAGCACTTCGTACACGGTCGCTTCGCAGGAGGCCTTGTCGATCCCGCTGCCCATCGTCGCATTGCCCTGCGGGTCGAGATCGATCAGCAGGACTCGTTGCTCCTGCGCTGCAAGGCTTGCGGCGAGATTGACCGATGTCGTCGTCTTGCCGACGCCCCCCTTCTGGTTCGCAACGCAGAAGATCTTTGCCATCGTTGGTGTGTTCCCTTTACCTTCAAACAAACGGCACGCTACCGCGTGCCTTCAAATCGCGTCGTCGACGGCCACTTCGAACAGATGCCGTTCGGCATCGAGCAGCGGCACCGCCAGCCGTATCGTCTGCTTCACGCGGCTGCCTTCCGGCAAGCGCGCAATTTCGTCATCCGGATGGACGCCCTTCATTGCCCAGATCGATCCGCCCGGCGCAACCAGATGTCGAGCAAGTTTAACGAAGTCGGATAGATCCGCGAAAGCGCGGGATACGATCATGTCGAATTTTTCCGGCACTTCGACACCCGGCTGCAGCGATTCGACTCGGCCGGTGACCACCGACAGGTTCGCCAGCTTCAGCTCCGCACGCATCTGCGTCTGGAATGCAGACTTCTTCTGCACGATATCGTTCAGCGTGACCTGCCAGTCCGGCTCGACGATTGCCAGCACGATACCGGGCAGCCCGCCGCCCGAGCCGACGTCAAGCACGCGTGCCGATGCACGGCCGCGCAGATGCGGGACGATCGAAAGCGAATCGAGGATGTGCTGGATCAGCATCTGCTTCGGGTCGCGGATCGCGGTCAGGTTGTAGACCGCGTTCCACTTGCCGAGCAGCGCGACGTAGTCGAGCAGCTGGTTGCGTTGTGCATCCGTCAGCGTGAGGCCAAGCGCCGTCGTGCCTTCGACGAGCATCTGTTCCAGTACGTCCCGATTAACCGCCGGCGCGCGACGCGCCGTCATTGTTGCGTCGGGACGGTACCGTCCCCCTGCTCCGTTGCCTCGGCGGCCGTGCCGTTACGACGGCCGAGGCCGCGGCGCTTCAGGTGCACCATCAACAGCGAGATCGCCGCCGGCGTGACGCCCGAGATGCGCGACGCCTGCCCGATCGTTTCCGGCCGGAACTCGTTCAGCTTCTGGCTCACTTCGAACGACAGCCCACGCACTTCGCGGTAATCGATGCCATCCGGCAAACGCGTGTTTTCGTTCGCGTCGTTGCGTTCGATCTCGGATGCCTGGCGCTCGATATAGCCCTGATACTTGATGCCGATCTCGACCTGCTCCTTGATCTGCTCGAGCAGCACCGGATCGTCGGCCAGCGGCTCCGCAGGGCCGCATTCGCCACCCTTCAGGCCGCACACGCCGTCGTAGCTGATGCCCGGGCGGCGCAGCAGCTCGGCGAGGCTGTACTCGTGATCGATCGCCTTGCCCAGCAGCGCAGTCGCCTCTTCCGGCGGCAGCGTCTTCGGCGTGACCCACGTCGACTTCAGGCGTTCGGTTTCACGTGAAACAGCGTCGCGCTTCCGGCTGAATGCATCCCAGCGGGCGTCGTCGACGAGACCCAGTTCGCGGCCGACCTCGGTCAGACGCATGTCGGCATTATCTTCACGCAGGCTCAGCCGATATTCGGCGCGGCTCGTGAACATCCGGTACGGCTCGGCCACCCCGCGCGTCACGAGATCGTCGACCAGCACGCCCAGGTAAGCCTGGTCACGGCGCGGGCACCATGCGTCCTTCTCCTGCACGTAGCGGCCTGCATTCAGGCCGGCCAGCAGGCCCTGTGCGGCCGCCTCTTCGTAGCCGGTCGTGCCGTTGATCTGGCCCGCAAAGAACAGCCCGTTGATCGCCTTCGTCTCGAGCGACGCCTTCAGCGCGCGTGGGTCGAAGTAGTCGTACTCGATCGCATAGCCGGGGCGAAGGATGTGCGCGTTCTCGAGGCCGCGCATCGAGTGCACGAGATCGAGCTGGACGTCGAACGGCAGGCTCGTCGAGATTCCGTTCGGGTAGAACTCGTTGGTCGTCAGCCCTTCCGGCTCGAGGAAGATCTGGTGCGATTCCTTCGATGCGAACCGATGGATCTTGTCCTCGATCGACGGGCAATAGCGCGGGCCAACGCCTTCGATCACGCCTGTATACATAGGCGAACGGTCGAGACCGCCGCGAATGATGTCGTGCGTGCGCTCGTTCGTGTGCGTGACCCAGCACGGCAGTTGCTGCGGATGCTGCTCCGCGCGGCCCAGGAACGAGAACACGGGGATCGGATCGAGGTCGCCCGGCTGCTCGTCGAGCTTCGAGAAATCGATCGTCCGGCCGTCGATACGCGGCGGCGTACCCGTCTTCAGGCGGCCCTGCGGCAGCTTCAGCTCCTTCAGGCGCGACGATAGCGACACGGCCGCCGGATCGCCTGCACGGCCGCCCGTGTAGTTGTTCAGGCCCACGTGGATCTTGCCGTCGAGGAACGTGCCGGCGGTCAGCACGACTGCACGGGAGCGGAAACGGATGCCGATCTGCGTGACGGCGCCCACTACGCGGTCGCCTTCGACCATCAGGTCGTCGACGGCCTGCTGGAACAGCCACAGGTTCGGCTGGTTCTCGAGCCGGTGGCGGATCGCCGCCTTGTACAGGATGCGGTCAGCCTGCGCGCGCGTCGCCCGCACGGCCGGACCCTTCGACGAATTGAGGATCCGGAACTGAATGCCGCTCTCGTCCGTCGCGGCGGCCATTGCGCCGCCCAGCGCGTCGACTTCCTTGACCAGATGGCCCTTGCCAATGCCGCCGATCGACGGATTGCAGCTCATCTGCCCGAGCGTTTCGATGTTGTGGGTCAGCAGCAGCGTCTTCGCGCCCATACGGGCGGACGCCAGCGCGGCTTCCGTGCCGGCATGACCGCCACCGACGACGATGACGTCAAATTCTGTGGGAAAAAGCATGGTGGATTCCGCACGCAGAGCTGCGCACGAACCTATCAGAGAAATGTATGGGCCGAATTATAGCGGGTTCGCTTTTCACCCGAATGCCGTCCGAATGGTAGGGTCTGTGCATTTCGTCGATTTTTGGCTGTGAACAGGTGAATCCAGGGTGTCGGACCCGCTCTGGCAATGGCTGTGGACGGTACACCGTACATCGTTGTGTCCGTGCAAAAACTTGGCCACGACGAGCACATAACCCGATCGATATCTGTGACCCGCGAGACAAAACAGACGCGGCACGCTGTGCCCACCCTCCTCCTCACAGCATTTCTGCCGGTTGCCCCAATACTTGTCCACTGCGGTTCCACGCATCGCCGGTCTGTGGAGCGAACCGCCCCCGCACAGGACTTGAGACTATTCCCCCGCCACTTATCCCCCGACCGTGTGCCATCGAAACCTCGCCCACAAACAAAAACGGCGTGTTTCACGTGAAACACGCCGCCCGTTTCCCGCCAACTACCCAAGCCATCAAGCCGTCTTCTTCGCCAACCCCAGGTACGTTTCGATCACACGCGGGTTCTGCGCAAGCTCGGCAGCCGGCCCTTCCAGCGCAAACTCACCGGTCTCCAGCACATAACCGTAGTCCGAGATCTGCAATGCCGCCCGCGCGTTCTGCTCGATCAGCAGCGTCGCCACGCCCGTCCCGCGCAACGCGCTGATGATATGAAAAATCTCCTTCACGATCAGCGGCGCCAGCCCGAGGCTCGGTTCGTCGAGCATCAGCAGATCGGGCTTACCCATCAGCGCACGGCCGACCGCGAGCATCTGCCGCTCGCCGCCGGACAGCGTGCCGGCTGCCTGCTTGCGGCGCTCCTTCAGCCGCGGGAACAGCGCGAACACGTGATCGAGCTGGTCGAGGAAGTTCGATTCGCCAGCCTGCTTGCGGCGATACGCACCCAGCACGAGGTTGTCCTCGACCGTCATCGTGCTGAACAGCTCACGCTTTTCCGGCACGAGGCACATCCCGCGCGCGACACGCTGCTCGACCGGCAACGCGCCGACGTCGTTGCCGCGATACACGACCGCGCCCGACGCATGCCCTGTTACCGGCAATGCACCCATGATCGCGTTCAGCAGCGTCGACTTGCCGGCACCGTTCGGGCCGATCACGCTGACAATCTGCCCCGCACCGACCTTGATCGCCGCGCCGTGCAGCGCCTCCACCTTCCCGTACCGGACCGCCAGCCCGCGCACTTCGAGAATCGGCATCGTCGTGTCCGTCATCACTCCACCCCGCCCAGATACGCTTCGAGCACCGCCGGGTCCTGCTGCACATCCTGCGGCAGCCCTTCCGCGATCCGCGTGCCGAACTCCATCACCACCAGCCGGTCGGTGAGATTCATCACGAAATCCATGTCATGTTCCACGAGCAACACGCTCATGCCTTCGGCCTTCAACCGTCGCAGCAGGTCGGCGAGTTGCTGCTTCTCCTGGTAGCGCAGCCCGGCCGCCGGTTCGTCGAGCAGCAGCAGCGTCGGATCGCAGCACAGCGCGCGTGCGATTTCGAGAATCCGCTGCTGGCCGAGCGCGAGGCTGCCCGCTTCGTCGTACATGTGCTTCTCGAGCCCCACGCGGCGGATCTGGCGTGCGGCTTCAGCCAGCAGTTGCGCTTCCTCATGCGCATTGAGCCGCGCGATGCTGCGCCACACGCCCGTATGGCCGCGCAGATGCGCACCGATCGCGACGTTCTCGAGCACCGTCATCGCCGGCAGCAACTTCACGTGCTGGAACGTACGGCCGATGCCGCGGCGAACGATCTGGCGCGACGTGAGCCCGTCGATACGCTCGCCACGGAACGTGATCGTGCCGCCCGTCGGCTTCAGCACGCCCGTCACGAGGTTGAACGTGGTCGACTTGCCAGCGCCGTTAGGGCCGATCAGTCCGATGATCTGCCCCGCTTTCACGTCGAAGCTGACGTCGTTGACGGCGACGAGCCCGCCGAACTGCTTGCGTGCGTTGTCGACGACGAGCAGCGGCTCGCCGGCCGCCGGCTTCGCACGCTGCGGCAGCGGATCGGCCTGCTCGGGCACGTGGGCACGCGGCCCGCGCGGGAACAGCCTCGCAACGAACGGCCACACGCCCTGGCGCGCGTACTGCAGCAGCAGCACCATCAGCACGCCGAACACGATGATCTCGAAGTTGCCTTCCGAACCGAGCAGCTTCGGCAGCAGCGTCTGCAGGTAGTCCTGCAGCACGGTGAGAATCGCCGCACCGAGCACCGCGCCCCACACGTGCGACACGCCACCCACCACGGCCATGAACAGGAATTCGATCCCGTGGTTCAGGCCGAACGGGGTCGGGTTCACCGCACGCTGCAAGTGCGCGTACAGGAAGCCCGACACGGCGGCCAGCACCGCTGCGTAGACGAAGATCACCACGCGCATCCACGCGGTGTTCACGCCCATCGCCTCGGCCATCACGCCGCCGCCGCGCAGTGCGCGGATCGCGCGCCCCGGGCGGCTGTTCAGCAGGTTCTGCACCGACACGATCGCGGCCAGCACCACGGCCCAGATCAGGAAGTACAGGCTGCGGCCGCTTTCGAGCGTGATGCCGAACAGGTTCAGCGCCGGAATCCCGTTGATCCCGTCGTACTTGCCGAGCAGTTCGAGGTTGCCGAACAGGTAGAACAACGCGAGGCCCCACGCGATCGTGCCGAGCGGCAGGAAGTGCCCGGACAGCCGCATCGTGACCGCGCCCAGCACGAGCGCGACGAGCGCCGTCAGCACGACGCCGACGATCAGCGCGAGCCACGGCGACACGCCATAGCGCGTCGTCAGGAACGCGGTTGCATACGCGCCGATACCGACGAACGCGGCCTGCCCGAAGCTCGTCATCCCGCCGACGCCCGTCAGCAGCACGAGCCCGATCGCGACGATCGCATAGAGGCCGATGTAGTTCAGCAGCGTAATCCAGTACTCGGGCACCTGCAGCGCGCCGGGCAGTACCGGCAACGCGAACAGCACCACGAGAAACACCCAGAAGGTCTTGTTGCGTACCATCGTCTTCATCGCGTCACTCCTCTTCCTCTTCCGCATGCGGCGTCACGAAGCTCCGCCACAGCAGCACCGGAATGATCAGCGTGAACACGATCACCTCCTTGTAGGCACTCGCCCAGAACGACGAATACGATTCGAGCACACCGACCAGCAGCGAGCCGGCGGCCGCGAGCGGATAGCTGACGAGCCCGCCGATGATCGCGCCGACGAAGCCCTTCAGGCCGATCAGGAAACCCGAGTCGTAGTAGATCGTCGTCAGCGGGCCGACGAGGATCCCGGACAGCACGCCGAGCCCCGCCGCGAACGTGAACGCGAGCCGCCCCGCTTCCGTCGTGCCGATGCCCACGAGCCGCGCGCCGAGCCGGTTCACCGACGTCGCGCGCAGCGCCTTGCCGGCGATCGTGCGGCCGAAGTACACGTAGAGCGCACCGATCAGCACGAGCGCCGTGACGACGACCAGGATGCTCTGCACCGACACCGTCATGCTGCCGATCGCGATCGACGCATCCGAGAAGCCGTTGGTGCGCGAGCCTTCCGCGCCGAACATCACGAGCCCGAGGCCGACCATTGCGAAGTGGACGGCGACCGACACGATCAGCAGCAGCAGCGTCGTGCCTTCGGCGATCGGCTGGTACACGAGCCGGTAAACGAACGGCCCCATCGGCACGACGATCGCGAGCGTCAGCGCGATCTGCGCGAGCATCGGCATCGGCTGCGCGGCAAAGCTGCGCGTGATCGCGAACACCGCGAGCGGCAGCAGGATGTAGCGGCTGCCGAGCGTCGCGAGCGTGCGGCCGAGCTGATGGCGGCGTTCGCGATGCCGGATCAGGCCGCCGACTTCGAGCAGGAAACACGCGATGCCCATCACGAACAGCAGCCAGCAGGTGGCGGGAAATTTCTGCGCCTGTAACGCGGCAAGCGTCAGCGCACCGTAGGCGACGAATTCGCCCTGGGGAATGAAGATCACCCGCGTGACGGAAAACACCAGCACGAGCGCCAGAGACAGCAATGCATAAATGGCGCCGGTCGTGATGCCGTCTTGCGCGAGGATCGCCGCAATCGAGAGATCCATACGTTTCGTGTATCGAGAATGCTGCGGAGAAACGAAAGACGGGAACGGCCGGGGCGCGGACGACACGACAGGCGCGTCAGGCGCCACGCGGCGGGCCCCGCTGGTTCCAGGCGGCACGGGCGCGGCCTGTCAGGCCCGGCGCCCTGCCGCCGGCGGGCACGGCACCGTTCGCGCCGCGCACGCCGGTTTCACGTGGTGCTTACTCGGCCTGCAGCTTCCACTTGCCGTCGACGATCTGCACCATCACGCGTGCACGCGTATCGAAGCCGTTGTGATCGGTCGCCGTCATGTTGATCACGCCGTGCGACACGGGCAGGTCCTTCACGCTTTCGATCGACGCGCGCAGCGCCTCGCGGAACGCCTCGGTGCCCGGCTGGCCCTTCTTCAGCGCTTCCGGAATCGCGCGCTGCAGCAACAGCCCCGCATCCCACGCATGGCCGCCGAACGTCGCCAGCGAACCCGCGCCGTAGGCCTTCTCGTACGCAGCCTTGTAGCCGAGCGCCGGCTTCTTCACCGGGTTCGAATCGGGCAGCTGGTCGGTCACGAGCACCGGGCCGGCCGGCAGGATCTCGCCTTCGCAATCCTTGCCGCACACGCGCAGGAAGTCGTTGTTCGCGACGCCGTGCGTCTGGTACACCTTGCCCTTGTAGCCGCGCTCCTTCAGCGTCTTCGCCGGCAGCGCCGCCGGCGTGCCGGAGCCCGCGATCAGCACCGCATCCGGGTTCGAGCCCATCAGCTTCAGCACCTGCCCCATCACCGACGCGTCGGTGCGGTTGAAGCGCTCGTTCGACACGACCTTCAGGCCGTTCTTCGCGGCCGCCGCGTTGAACGTGTTGTACCAGCTGTCGCCGTACGCATCCGCGAAACCGATGAAGCCGACCGTCTTCACGCCGTGCTTCGCCATGTAGCCGGCGATCGCGTCGGCCATCAGCTGGTCGTTCTGCGGCACCTTGAACATCCACGCGCGCTTCGCGTCCATCGGCGCGATGATCTGCGCGCTCGCCGCGAGCGAGATCGTCGGCGTCTTGCCCTGCGATACCGGGTCGAGCATCGCGAGCGAGTTCGGCGTGACGGACGAGCCGATGATCGCGTCGACGTGGTCTTCGTCGATCAGCTTGCGCACGTTCTGCACCGCGCGGCTCGTGTCGGAGGCGTCATCCAGCACGATGTACTGGACGCTCTTGCCCGCGATTTCCTTCGGCAGCAGCGCGATCGTGTTCTTTTCCGGAATCCCGAGCGACGCGGCCGGCCCGGTGGCCGATAGCGTCACACCGATCTTCACCTGCGCCGACGCCGTTGCCGCCGCGCACACGAGGCCCGCGGCAAGCACGGCCTCCATCCATCGATTCATCTTCATTTACGTTGTCTCCAAACGCTGCTCGAAAAAGCCACGGGTCGCTCGGGCGGCTCCCGGTCCCCAAACAAGTTAATATCTTAATTATCTCGCCCAGCCGCGCCCATGCTCGTTTTCCCGTGAAACGCCGCACCCATGCGCCGCATGCCGGCCGAAACGGTCGTTCGACCGTCACGATGCGCAACAGCGGTGTCGTCAGGATGAAGCAGGCGAAGAAATGCAGGATCGTGCGGGAGATCGATGCGGGCGCAACGATGGCGGGAAGGCATGCCGATCCGGCCGGACGGGGCCGGGCCGGCGAACGGTGAAACGTCGGAAAACCGGCGGGTCATGAGGATGCGGATACGGATGCAAGCGCAACGACCCGCGATGGCGTCGCAACGCGCATACAGGCCGCAGAACGGCTCGGGAAAGCCGCGAAGACCTGTCCCGCACCTCGCGACGAACGAGCGCCGCCAGCCGCCCCTCCTGCCCCGAACCATCGTCCTGCGCTGCTCATCCAACCGCACTCCCTCTTCTGCATTCTGCTTGTAGGAGAACTGCCGCCCGTTTTCCCGACCGCGCGGTCGGCGAAAGCTGAGTGTAACGGACGCGTTTCGCGCACGCCAACCGGGTAAGCCCGGACAGCGCGTGCGCAATGGCGCGCCGTCTGCAAACGAATCACGGGAACAGGAAAAACGGAGGGACGACGCGAAGCGCGGAAGAGAGGCGGTGCGAATGCAGGCGCGACAGGATGATCGCGCCGGCCGATGCACCATCGGTGGCAATCCGTGCACGCAAATGAAAAAGCGCTGTTGGATTCCGTCCAACAGCGCTTTGGGGTCCGGGCACTTTGTGCCTCGATTGTCTCCTCGTTCTCCACCTGCAAATTCGTTTCGCGGTGCATCAGAACTAAGACGAAGATTAAAGGACCTTTCATACTGCGACAACTTAGCATTTACCCCTATGGTGCATCGCCGCACGAAAATGGGGCACCAGCCTGCCGCGCGGCGCCGGCCCGAGCCCGCTGCGACGCCCTTCCGGAGCATGCCGGATGGTGCTTCGCATCAACGCCCGGTGACGCGCGCTGCACGCATTCAAGACGCCCTGAGCGGCTTGATCCGCGCAACCATCTCGCCGACTATGCCGCGCCGGAACGCAAGCACGCAGGCGATGAAGATCAGCCCGGTGACGATCGTCGCCGATTCGCCGAGCGAATGGAACCACGCGACGCCCGTCGTCGACGCGAGCCATTCGCCGATGTCGCCGAGCCGGTCTTCCAGCGCGACGATCAGCGCCGCGCCCAGCAGCGGCCCGAACAGCGTGCCCATCCCGCCGACCAGCGTCATCAGCACGACGAGGCCCGACATCGTCCAGTACGCATCCGACAGCGTCTCGAAGCCGAGCACGAGCACCTTCAGCGAGCCGGCCAGCCCCGCGAGCCCGGCCGACAGGATGAACGCGAGCAGCTTGAAGCGGTCGGTGTCGTAGCCGAGCGAAATGGCGCGCGCTTCGTTCTCCTTGATCGCGACGAGCACCTGGCCGAACGGCGAATGGACGACCCGCACGATGAACGCGCATGCGGCGACGACCACGGCGAGCACGACGTAGTACAGCGCGACGTCGTTCGACAGGTCCAGCAGCCCGAACAGGTGGCCGCGCGGCACGCCCTGCAAGCCGTCCTCGCCGTGCGTGAACGGTGCCTGCAGATAGATGAAGTAGACCATCTGCGCGAACGCGAGCGTGATCATCGCGAAGTAGATGCCCTGCCGGCGGATCGCGAACAGCCCGACGACGAGCCCGAGCAGCGTCGCGGCGACGGTGCCGGCCAGCACGCCGAGTTCCGGCGTGAAACCGAGCGTCTGCATCGAATAGCCGGTCGCATAACCGGCCGTCGCGAGGAACATCGCATGGCCGAACGACAGCAGCCCCGTATAGCCGATCAGCAGGTTGAACGCAGCTGCGAACAGCGCGAACGTCAGCACCTTCATCACGAACACCGGATACGCACCGATGAACGGCGCGGCGAGCAGTGCGGCGAGCAGCACGCCGTAGAGCACTTTTCTCTGCATCATTTTTCCTTGCCGAAGAGGCCCGCCGGGCGGAACAGCAGCACGATCGCCATGATCACGAACACGACGGTCGCCGACGCTTCGGGATAGAACACGCGCGTGAAGCCCTCGATCACGCCGAGCAGCAGGCCCGTGACGATCGAGCCGAGGATCGAGCCCATCCCGCCGATCACGACCACCGCGAACACGGTGATGATCATCGGCTGGCCCATCAGCGGCGACACCTGGATCACCGGCGCGGCCAGCACGCCCGCGAACGCGGCGAGCGCGACACCGAAGCCATAGGTGAGCGTGATCATCATCGGCACGTTCACGCCGAACGCCTCGACGAGTTTCGGATTCTCGGTGCCCGCCCGCAGGTACGCGCCGAGGCGCGTCTTCTCGATCACGAACCACGTCACGAGACACACCGCGAGCGATGCGACGACGACCCACGCGCGATAGTTCGGCAGGAACATGAAGCCGAGGTTGGTCGCGCCGGACAGCTGCGACGGCACGTCGTACGGCTGGCCCGACGATCCGTAGATCGACCGGAACACGCCTTCGACGACCAGCGTGAGGCCGAACGTGAGCAGCAGCCCGTACAGGTGATCGAGCTTGTACAGCCAGCGCAGCATCGAGCGCTCGATCGCGATCCCGAACGCGCCGACCACCAGCGGTGCCAGCACGAGCATCGCCCAGTACGGGAGCCCGAAGTACGACAGGCCCATCCACGCGAGCATCGCACCCAGCATGAACAGCGCGCCGTGCGCGAAGTTGATCACGTTGAGCAGCCCGAAGATCACCGCGAGCCCGAGACTCAGGATCGCGTAGAACGAGCCGTTGACGAGCCCGAGCAGCAACTGGCTCAGCATCGCCGGCAACGGAATGCCAAAGATTTCCATCGACTTAGCCGTCAGAATGAGTTTCGTTGCGCGCGCAACTTTTTCGCGTTGCACGCGCGGGCGGCGCAGCGGGCACATCGCTGCAGCCGCCACCGAGCGGCGCGCCCGTGCGCGCCGCTACGCCCTGCTTACTTCCAGGCCGCGCAGCGCGATTCCTGCTTGGTCCCGAACGCCTGTTCGCCCGGAATCGTCGCGAGCACCTTGTAGTAGTCCCACGGCTCCTTCGATTCCGACGGCTTCTTCACTTCCATCAGGTACATGTCGTGGATCATGCTGCCGTCCTGGCGGATGTAGCCCTTCGCGTAGAAGTCGTTGATCTTGATCTTCTTCAGCTCGGCCATCACCTTGTCGGAGTCGGTCGTCCCGGCGGCCTGCACGGCCTTCAGGTAGGTCGTCACCGACGAGTAGTCGGCCGCCTGCAGGCTCGACGGCATCTTCTTCATCTTGCCGAAGTAGCGCTGCGCCCACTGGCGCGATGCGGTGTCGCGGTTCCAGTACCAGCTGTCGGTCAGCACGAGGCCCTGCGTCGTCTCGAGGCCGAGGCTGTGCACGTCGTCGATGAACATCAGCAGCGCGGCGAGCTTCATCGTCTTCGTGATGCCGAATTCCTTCGCGGCCTTGATCGAGTTGATCGTGTCGCCGCCCGCGTTCGCGAGGCCGAGGATCTGCGCCTTCGACGCCTGCGCCTGCAGCAGGAACGACGAGAAATCCGACGCGGACAGCGGGTGGCGCACCGCGCCGAGCACCTGGCCGCCGTTCGCCTTCACGACATCCGACGTGTTCTTCTCGAGCGCCTTGCCGAACGCGTAGTCGGCCGTCAGGAAGAACCACGACTTGCCGCCCTGCTTGACCACCGCCGAACCGGTGCCCTTCGCGAGCGCCATCGTGTCGTACGCGTAGTGGACCGTGTACGGCGTGCACTGCTCGTTGGTCAGCGTGTCGGCGCCCGCGCCGATGTTGATGTAGACCTTCTTCTTCTCGGCCGCGACCTGGTTCATCGACAGCGCGGTGGCCGAATTCGTGCCGCCGACCAGCAGGTCGAGCCCGCCGCGGTCCATCCATTCGCGCGCCTTCGATGCGGCGATGTCGGCCTTGTTCTGGTGATCGGCGTAGACGACCTCGATCGGCTTGCCGAGCACCTTGCCGCCGAAATCGGCGACCGCCATGCGGATCGCCTCGAGACCGCCCTGCCCGTCGATGTCCGCGTAAAGCCCCGACATGTCGGTGATGAAGCCGATCTTCACGGTATCCGCCGCGTGTGCGGCGCCGGCGGTGAGCGCGGCGGTCGCGAGCGCGAGACAGGCCTGTGCGAGGGTCTTCATTTTCATTGACGTCTCCTGTTGTTCTGATGCGTTGTGGTTGTTCGAGGGCCGCCACGGCTAGCGGCTAGGGAAACGGGGCGGCGTCACACCCCAAGCAGGTCGTGCAGGGTCGGCATCTTGCTTTCCAGTTCGGCCGCCTGAAAATGCTCGACGATGCTGCCGTGCTCCATCACGTAGAAGCGGTCGGCGAGCGGCGCGGCGAAGCGGAAATTCTGTTCGACCATCACGATCGTGTAGCCGCGCGCCTTCAGCGCGACGATCATCCGTGCAAGCGACTGCACGATCACCGGTGCGAGGCCTTCGGAAATCTCGTCGAGCAGCAGCAGGTTCGCGCCGGTGCGCAAAATCCGCGCGACCGCGAGCATTTGCTGCTCGCCGCCGGACAGCCGCGTGCCCTGGCTCTGCCGGCGCGACGCGAGGTTCGGAAACATCGCGTAGATCTCGTCGAGCGACATCGCATGCTCGCGCGGCCCGATCAGCGGCGGCAGCATCAGGTTCTCCTCGCACGACAGGCTCGAGAAGATCCCGCGCTCCTCCGGGCAGTAACCGATGCCGAAATGTGCGATGCGGTGCGTCGCGAGGCCGATCGTCTCGTTGCCCGCGACCTTGATCGACCCGCTGCGGCGGCCCGTGAGGCCCATGATCGCGCGCAGCGTCGTCGTGCGGCCCGCGCCGTTGCGGCCGAGCAGCGTGACGACCTCGCCGCGATGCACCGTCAGGTCGACACCGTGCAATATGTGGGATTCCCCGTACCAGGCCTCCAGGCCCGTGATCTCCAGCGCGGGCGTACCGCTCTCGACGCCGCTCAATTCGCGTTCCTCCCGTTCGCTGTGCTTCATGCGTGCGCCCCCGCGAGCGCCGCGTCGGCACTGCCCATGTAGGCCTCGATGACGAGCGGATTCTTCGACACCTCCGCATACGAGCCTTCGGCCAGCACCTCGCCGCGTTGCAGGACGGTGATCGTGTCGGAGATGCCCGCGATCACGTTCATGTTGTGCTCCACCATCAGGATCGTGCGGCCGCTCGCGACCTTCTTGATCAGCGCGGTCACACGGTCGACGTCCTCGTGGCCCATCCCCTGCGTGGGCTCGTCGAGCAGCATCAGTTCGGGTTCCATCGCGAGCGTCGTCGCGATCTCGAGCGCGCGCTTGCGGCCGTATGCCAGTTCGACGGTCGGCACGTGCGCGAAATCGGTGAGGCCGACCTGCGTGAGCAGGTCCATCGCGCGATCGTCGAGCCGTTTCAGCGTGCGTTCGCTGCGCCAGAAATGGAATTCCGTGCCGAGCGCGCGCTGCAGGCCGATGCGCACGTTCTGCAGCGCCGTCAGGTGCGGGAACACGGCCGAGATCTGGAACGAACGGATGATGCCGCGCCGCGCAACCTGCGCGGGCCGCTCGTCGGTGATGTCGATGCCGTTGAAGACGATCTGGCCAGCCGTCGGCGTCAGGAACTTGGTGAGGAGGTTGAAGCAGGTGGTCTTGCCCGCGCCGTTCGGCCCGATCAGCGCATGAATCGCGCCGCGGCGCACACGCAGGTTGACGCCGTTCACGGCGGTGAAGCCCCTGAATTCTTTTGTCAGTCCGCGTGTTTCCAGAATCGTGTCGCCGAGAATCATGTTCCCTTCCGTACGAAGTCAGGCGAAGCACCGGGAAGCCTGGCGCGAGCGACCGCGAACAGGTCAGCGGATCAGCGGGCTGCCCCCGGGCGCCGTGTTACGCCTCGAGGGTTGGTCTCCCGCGCCGACGCGTATGCACATTGCGCAACATTGTCGCGCCGTTGGTGCAGTGCAATCATCGGGATTTGCACTTATAGGGCCGACCGCTATATCGCACGCGGCTGAGCACGATTTTTCGCGCTGTTTTTTTGACACGTGCATCATCGCGCGTTGACCTTCCTGCATGCCCGGCACGCACGCGATGAAAAAAGCCGCGCGACTGCGCTGCCTGCATGGATCGTGCCGTTCGAACAAACGCGACGACAGCTTGTTTCGCATAGCGAATCAGCGGGCGCTTTCATGACGGCCCGCTGTCGCGCGTGTCAGCGTGCCGTCACGCAACCGTCACCGCAGCGTCGGTTCGCACCGGGGTCGCTTCGCGCGCCGCGCGGCGATCGGCGCGGATCATGTCGCTCGCGCGCTCGGCAATCATCAGCGTCGGCGAATTGGTGTTGCCCGATGTAATGAACGGCATCACCGATGCATCGACGATCCGCAGCCCGGCGATGCCGCGCACGCGCAACCGGCTGTCGACCACCGCGCGTTCGTCGTCGGCACGCCCCATCCGGCAGGTGCCGACCGGGTGGAAGATCGTCGTGCCGACCGCGCCGGCCGCCTCGATCAGCTCGGCCTCGCTGCGATATTGCGTACCCGGCAGGATTTCCGCGGGACGATAGCGCGCGAGCGCCGGCGCGGACGCGATCCGGCGCGTCAGGCGCAGCGCGTTCGCGGCGACATGCCGATCGTGGTCGGTCGACAGATAGTTCGGCGCGATCGCCGGCGCGACGCCCGGATCGGCGCTCGTGACGTGCACGCTGCCGCGCGATGTCGGCCGCAGATGGCACACCGACGCCGTAAATGCATTGAAGCTGTGCAGCGGCTCGCCGAAGCGTTCGAGCGACAGCGGCTGCACGTGGTATTCGAGATCGGGGCGCGTGAGCGCGGGATCGTCCGGATCGGATTTCGCGAATGCGCCGAGCTGCGACGGCGCCATCGACATCGGCCCGCGTTGCAGCAACGCATATTCGGCGCCGATCATCAGCTTGCCCCACCAGTGCGCGGACAGCGTGTTGAGCGTGCGCACGCCTTCGACGCGATACGCCATCCGCAACTGCAGGTGATCCTGCAGGTTTTCGCCGACGCCCGGCAGATCCTGCACGACGTCGATGCCGAGCGCCTGCAGCCGCCGGCCGTCGCCGATTCCCGACAGTTCGAGCAGCTGCGGCGAATTCACCGCGCCGGACGTCAGCAGCACTTCCGAGCGCGCCCGCGCGACGTAATCGGTGCCGCCGCCGTGATACTCGACGCCGACGGCGCGGCGCCCTTCGAAGATCACGCGCTGCGCCTGCGCGCCGGTGATCACGGTCAGGTTCGGCCGCGCCATCGCGGGCCGCAGGAACGCCTTCGACGTATTCCAGCGCACGCCGCGCTTCTGGTTCACCTCGAAATAGCCGACCCCGGTATTGTCGCCGCGGTTGAAATCGTCGGTGGCGGGGATGCCTGTCTGCTGCGCTGCCTGCGCGAACGATTCGAGGATCTCCCAGCGCAGCCGCTGCTTCTCGACGCGCCAGCAGCCGCCCGCGCCGTGCGCGTCGCTCGCGCCCGCATGGTGATCCTCGCTGCGCTTGAAGATCGGCAGCACGCTGTCCCACGACCAGCCGGCGTCGCCGGTGGCATCCGCCCAGCTGTCGTAATCCTCCCGCTGGCCGCGCATGTAGATCATCCCGTTGATCGACGAGCAGCCGCCGAGCACGCGGCCGCGCGGATACGACAGCGCGCGGCCGTTGAGCGCCGCTTCGGGTTGCGTCTTGTACAGCCAGTCGGTGCGCGGGTTGCCGATGCAATACAGATAGCCGACCGGGATATGGATCCAGTGATAGTCGTCCTTGCCGCCCGCTTCGAGCAGCAGGACGCGGATGTCGGGATCCTCGGTCAGGCGGTTCGCGAGCACGCAGCCCGCGGTGCCCGCGCCGACGATCACGTAATCGAATTCGCCTTCGAGCGTACGTTGAGTACTCACGGCGTGTCCCCTTCTTCCTTGTTGTGCGCCGCGCGGCGCGATGCCGCGCGCATTTTCAGCATAGTGCGTCGCGGGCCGCGCTGGCGGCCGCGCGCGCCACGACCCGAGGAAGCGTACTCCCGCAGCCGGCCGCCGATCCAATGAGTTATGCTGAACTGCGTTATAAGCTGCGCTCATATCACGACGATGGATCTCACCCTGCTCCGCGCCTTCGCGACGGTCGCGCGCGAAGGCAACCTGACGCGCGCCGCCGCGCAGCTGCACCTGACGCAGCCGGCCGTCAGCCTGCAGATCAAGCATCTGCAGGAAACGCTCGGCGTCACGCTGTTCACGCGCACGTCGCGCGGGCTCGCGCTCACGCGCGACGGCCAGACGCTGCTGCCGCATGCGGAGCGCGCGCTCGCCGCGGCTGCCGACGTGCAGCGCGCCGCTGCTGCGCTGCGGCACGAGGTGCGCGGCCGGCTGCGGATCGGCACGATCCTCGATCCGGGCTTCCTGCGGCTCGGCGGCTTCCTGCGCGCGCTGGTCGAAACCCACCCGCAGATCGAGACGGCGCTGCGGCACGGAATGTCGGGCTGGGTGATCGAACAGGTGCGCGCGCAGGCGCTCGACGTCGGCTACTACATCGGCCGGCCGGGTGAGGACGATCCGCTCGACGGCGCGCTGTTCCACACCGTCACGCTCACGCATTTCCAGTACCGCGTGCTCGCGCCGGCCGGCTGGAAGGAGCGCGTGCAGCGCGCGCATGACTGGCGCGCGCTCGCCGCGCTGCCGTGGATCTGGACGCCGCCGGCGTCCGCGCACCACCGGCTGCTGTCGCGGCGTTTCGCGGACGCCGGCGCGCAACCCGTGAAGGTCGCCGAGGTCGACCAGGAGCAGTCGATGCTCGACCTCGTCAAATCGGGGATCGGATTGACGCTCGCGCGCGACTCGACCGCGCTGGCCGAAGCGCACGCGCATGCACTGACGATCGTCGAACGTGTGACGGTGCCGACCGAACTGACGTTCGTGACGCTCGCCGAGCGCCGCGACGAGCCGGCGATCGCGGCCGCGCTGCGGCTGATCGAGACGCAGTGGGCGATATGAGCGGCGCTGATGACGCGGCGTTCGCATGCGGACGCGTCATCGCGCCACACCGGCCGTCACGCCACCGTCTCCGCGTTTTTGCTAGATTGTGCGTTCGCACACCGCGAGACCCCGATTGAAGGAGACCCGCATGGCCCGCAACATCGAGATCAAAGCCCGCGCCCGCGAATTCGACCGGCTGCGCGAACAGGCTGCCAAGCTCGCGACCGAAGCGCCGCTGTTCTACCGCCAGCAGGATTTCTTCTACGACGTGCCGCGCGGCCGGCTGAAGCTGCGCCGCTTCGAGGACGGCACGCCGGCCGAACTGATCTTCTATCAGCGTGACGACCGCGACGGCCCGAAGGCGTCGTACTACACGCGCAGCCCCGTGACGAACCCCGACGCGATGCACGCGCTGCTCGCGACCGCGCTGACCACGCGCGGGATCGTGACGAAGGAACGGCACGTGTACCTCGCGGGCCGCACGCGCATCCATCTCGACCGCGTCGACGGCCTCGGCGATTTCATCGAACTGGAAGTCGTGCTCGGCCCTGACGACGACGAAGCCGGCGGCGAAGCCGAAGCGCACGACGTGTTCGCGAAGCTCGGCGTGGCGCAGGACGATCTCGTCGCGGTCGCGTATGTCGACCTGCTGAACGCCGACACGCAACACGAAGCGGCCTGATCCGGCCCCACCGGCGGCGGCCGCGCAGCGCGTGCCGCCTTCAGCGCGGCCGCCGCCCCGTCACTGCTTTATGCGGCGCCGGGCGCCAGATGCGCGAGCGGCAGCGCGCCGTTGCGCTTGAAGGTCGTCAGCACGATGTTCGAGCGCACGCTGTCGACGCCCGGCACGCGCATCAGCTTCTTCATCACGAACTGCGACAGCGCGTTCAGGTCCGGCGCGACGATCCGCAACAGGTAGTCGGCATCGCCCACCACCGCATGGCATTCGAGCACCTCGGGCAGCACGTCGATCTGCTGCTGGAACTGCTCGATGATCGAATCGCCGTGGTGCTTGAGCTTCAGGCTCGTGAACGCGGTGACGCCGAGCCCGAGCTTCTCCGGGCGCAGCATCACGCGGTAGCCTTCGATCACGCCAGCCGCCTCGAGCCGCTGCAGCCGCCGGCCGATCTGCGACGGCGACAGCGGCACCTCCTCGCCGAGCTGCTGATGCGTCGCGCGACCAAAGCGCTGCAACACGTCCAGCAGCGCGAGATCGAAATGATCGAGTTCCAGCATGAGCATTCTCCGCATTGATTCGTAATTTGATGCGTAATTATCGCATCAACAGGCGAATCAGCGCCAACTATGCGCCCATTCCGCGCGCCGCCCGCTCTACACTTGCATGGTTCCCAACCACAGCGTGCAGAGCCTCATCATGTCCACCGTCGTCACCGCGAAACTGCAGGAGCAGTTCGACGCGGGCCTCGAAACCCGCGCAGATTTCACCATCGACCAGCCGCTGCAGCGCTACGGCCAGGTCGACCACGCGGTGTGGAAGCAGCTCTATGCGCGCCAGTCGGCGCTGCTGCGCGGGCGTGCCTGCGACGCGTTCGTCGCGGGCCTCGGCAAGATCGACCTGCCGGCCGACCGCGTGCCGTCGTTCGCCGACGTGAACCGCCAGCTGAAACCCGCGACCGGCTGGGAGATCGTCGCGGTGCCGGGCCTTGTGCCCGATCGCGTGTTCTTCGAGCACCTCGCGAACCGGCGTTTCCCGGTCACCTGGTGGATGCGCCGCCCCGACCAGCTCGACTACCTGCAGGAACCCGACTGCTTCCACGACCTGTTCGGCCACGTGCCGCTGCTGATCGACCCGGTGTTCGCCGACTACATGCAGGCGTACGGCCGCACCGCGCTCGCGGTCGCCGACGACGAAGCGGCGCTGGCGCGACTCGCACGGCTCTACTGGTATACGGTGGAATTCGGACTGATCCGCGACCCGCGCGGCACCAACGGGCTGTCGATCTATGGCGCCGGAATCGTGTCGAGCAAGGGCGAGAGCCTGTACAGCCTCGAAAGCGCGGCGCCGAACCGGCTCGGTTTCGAGCTCGAGCGCGTGATGCGCACGAAGTACCGGATCGACACGTTCCAGAAGACCTACTTCGTGATCGACGATTTCGCGCAGCTGTTCGCGCTCGCCGACGTCGACGGCCGTGCACTGGCCGACCGGCTCGCGGCGCTGCCCGAATTCGCGGCCGGCACGGTGCTGGATACCGATCGCGTGCTGCATCGCGGCACGGGCGAAGGCTGGCCCGCCGACGCCGACGCCGACGCGTGACATGCCGGGTGCCGCAGCCGGCCGCCCGCCGCCGGTCACCCTTTCCGCAACTATGAAACAATGAACGGTGCCGGCTTCGCCGCGCGGCGCAGCCGTGCGCGGGTGCCGTTACCGAACGAGAGGTGCAAGATGATCCACAAGCTCACATCAGAAGAACGCAAGACCCGGCTCGAAGGCCTGCCGCTCTGGACGGCCATGCCGGGCCGCGACGCAATCCAGCGCAGCCTGCGGTTCGCCGATTTCAACGAAGCCTTCGGCTTCATGACGCGCGTCGCGATCAAGGCGCAGGAAATGAACCACCATCCGGAATGGTTCAACGTGTACAACCGCGTCGACGTCACGCTGTCGACCCACGACGCCGACGGCCTGACCGAACGCGACATCGAACTCGCGCTGTTCATCGACCGCGCCGGCGCACACGCGCAACCGGCCGCCTGAGTCCCGCCTCTACCGCCGCGCATCTTTCGATGCGCGGCGCGTCAACTTTTCATTTCGATGAACGTTTTCTAGGATGTAGTGAGCGAAAGCCTTCAGCTTTCCAAGCCATCCTTAAGGCGCACGTAAGTCTCGTACGCTTTCCGCGCCTTGGGGTCCAAACCTTCCAGTTGCAGCGCGCCTTCGCGCTGTACAATCAGCAGCGCATACGGCTTGGAGAGCGCGCTGGCCTCTTCGCAGAGTTTGAGTTCGTCGCCGCTCGACGGCGAGCGGGCGCGCCAGAAATTGATCGCGGCTTCTAGGTCGTGGATCGAAATATCGGACATGATTGGATTTAATCGTTCGCTGGCCGCCATGCTTGATGTCAGGCGAAGCGGCGCCCCTGTGGAAACGGCGTCGTGCTGTCCGCGTGCCTGAACCGCCAACCCATTGTACTTGAGCGAACTTCATGCGACTCCTTCTGATCGAAGACGACCGCCCCATCGCACGCGGTATCCAGAGCAGCCTCGAGCAGGCTGGCTTCACCGTCGACATGGTGCATGACGGCATTTTTGCCGAACAGGCGCTGGCACAGAACCGCCACGAACTCGTGATCCTCGACCTCGGCCTGCCGGGCATCGACGGGATGACGCTGCTCACGCGCTTCCGCCAGACCAACCGCCACACGCCCGTGATCGTGCTGACCGCACGCGACGAGCTGAACGACCGGATCCAGGGCCTGAACTCGGGCGCCGACGACTACATGCTCAAGCCGTTCGAGCCGGCCGAGCTCGAAGCACGCATCCGCGCGGTGATGCGCCGCAGCGGCCCGCACAGCGACATGCCGCGTCCGGAAGTGTCGCTCGGCGGCGTCCGCCTGTCGGGCGTCGACCGCCGCATCTTCAACGACGACAAGCCGCTCGAACTGTCGCCGCGCGAATTCGCGGTGCTCGAAATGCTGCTGCTGCGTCACGGCCGCGTCGTCAGCAAGGCCCAGCTGCAGGATCACCTCACGCACTTCGGCGGCGATCTCGGCGACACCGCGATCGAAGTCTACGTGCACCGGGTGCGCAAGAAACTCGAGCAGTGCCGTGTCGAAATCGTCACGGTGCGCGGCTTCGGCTACCTGCTGCAGGAAATCCGCCAGACCGCGAGCGTCTGAGCCGGGCCACGCGCCGGCCGGCCGCGTGCCGCCGGCGTGCGCGCCCCGCTCCGTTTCGCCGCCCGGCGTACGACCGCGCCGCTCCCCGTGAGCGGCGCTTATCCATTTGCCCGTCGAAATGTCTCCTGATCCGGCTGTGACCACCAGCCTGCGCCGCTCGCTGCTCCGGCGCCTCGCCGCCCCGCTGTCGATGCTCGCGCTGATGAGCGGCCTGATCGCCTACTGGCTCGCGTGGCAATACACGCAGCACGTGATCGACCGCTCGCTCGCCGATCTCGCCACCGCCATCTCCAAACAGATCCAGATCGCCGGCCCCGACGCGCCGTTCACGGTGCCGCCGCTCGCGCAGGCGATGTTCTCCGATCCCGCCGAAGCGCTGATCTACCGGATCAGCGACGGCGAACAGGAACTCGCCGGCGATCCGAAACTGCCGCTGCAGGGCATCAACGTCCGCCGCATGCATCACGCGTACGTGTTCGAGGCCGAGTACGACAACCGCGCGGTGCGCGTCGCGCAGGTGCGCGTCGACGACGTCGAGGGCGGCAAGCCGATGGTCGTCGAAGTCGCGCAGCCGGTGCGGCACCGCTACCGGATCGCGGCCGAATTCCTCGTCGCGATCATGATGCCGCTGCTGCTGCTGCTGCTCGCGGGCTGGGGCATCGTGTGGCGCGTCGTGAACCAGCAGCTCGGCCCGCTCACGCATCTCGCCGATTCGCTGAACCGGCAGACCCACACGTCGCTGGAACCGGTCGACGAAACCGACGTGCCGCTTGAGATCCGGCCGCTGACGAGCGCGATGAACGCGCTGCTCGGCCGCCTGAAGACCGCGCTCGACGCGCAGCGCAAGTTCATCGCCGATGCCGCGCACCAGCTGCGCACGCCGCTCACGGCCGTGAAGCTGCACGCCGAACAGGCCGCCGTCGCGCGCGATCCGCACCAGACCTTCGCCGCGGTGCGCGAGCTGCGCGCGGCCGCCGACCGCGCGGTGCGGCTGTCGAACCAGCTGCTGTCGCTTGCCCGTGCGGAGCCGGGCGAACAGGCCGCACGCTTCGTCGACGTCGACCTTGCGGCGATGGCGTTCGAGACCGGTGCCGAATGGGTGCCGCGCGCGCTCGCGTCGCATGTCGACCTCGGCTTCCAGCGCACCGACGGCGCGGACGACGACGAAAAGCTGACCGTGCGCGGCAACCCCGTGCTGCTGCGCGAGGTGATCGCGAACCTGCTCGACAATGCGTTGAAATACGTGCCGCTCGCACGGCCGGACGGCGCACGGATCACGGTGAACGTTGCGCGCGGCGCGCTCGAAGACGGCCAGCCGGCCGCCGAGATCGTCGTCGAGGACAACGGCCCAGGCGTGCCCGCGAACCAGCAGGCCGACCTGTTCAAGCGCTTCTTCCGCGGCGACGCGCAAAGCGGCAACGGCGTCGAGACGGGTGCCGGGCTGGGCCTGGCGATCGTGCACGACATCATCGCGATGCATGGCGGCACCGTGTCGTACGAGGATGCATCGGAGGGGGGGTCGCGCTTCGTGGTGCGGGTGCCGCTCGCCGCGCATACGGAAAAGCCGGCCAGCGAAACGCCGGCCGCGGCGTCGACGCACTGAGCTTGGGCTGAACGAGTCGCGGCGGGCAACCGCCGGTCCGCCGGGCGGGCCGCGCGCCGGATACGGGAGGCAGGAAGGACGATCGCGACGCGGCAACCGTCCGCCAAAACAACAACGGCGGCGCATGGTGCGCCGCCGTCTGCGTTACTTCTTGCTCTTCTTGTCTTTCGACCTGGGCTCGGACTTGCCGTCCTTCTTGTCCTTCTTCTTTTTCTTCTTCCCGCCTTCATCCGACGTCGCGAGCAGCGTGCCGCGGCACGACGGCGCGCCGCAATGGCACGCGTATTCGCGCTTGAGCGTCTTCGTCAGCTTCGCGTCGATCACGAGGCCGTAGTCGTAGAACAGCTCCTCTTCCGGCCCGATGTCGCGCAGCGCATGGATGAACACGCGGCCTTTGACTTCCTCGGCTTCGCAGTTCGGCGCGCACGAATGATTGATCCAGCGCGCACTGTTGCCATCGATCTTGCCGTCGATCACGCCGCCTTCGTCGAGTGCGAAGTAGAACGTATGGTTCGGCTCGCTCGGGTCGTGCGGGTGGCGGCGCAACGCTTCCTTCCACGAAATTCGCTCGCCCTTGTATTCCACTACGCGCTCGCCGGCCTTGATCGGCGCCACGGCGAACACGCCCTTGCCGTGTACTCCCGAGCGGCGCACCGCGATCCTGCGTGAACTCATCGAACGAATCCTTGTGAAGACGACTTGAATGGAAGCGGCCGCGATCGCGGCCCGCCGTCGCACCAAACGAAAACGCGGCACCAGTTGGTGCCGCGTCGGGGCATGCGGCGAATCACCCGCATCCTACACGTTCACGATTGCTTCGTTCAACATCGCGCGCAATATTGCACGCCGGACGCTCAACGCTGGCCGAATGCGATGTCGCCGAACAACGCCTTGTGCTCGCGCGGCTGCGAACGCCAGTATTGCGGCGGCGCCGTCACCTGCGCGCCGAGCGCGGCCGCCGCATGCCACGGCCAGCGCGGGTCGTACAGCATTGCGCGCGCCATCGCGACGAAGTCGGCATCGCCGGATTCGATCAGCCGGTTCGCATGCTCGGGCTCGTTGATCAGGCCGACCGCCATCGTCGGCATGCCGACCGCACGCTTCACGGCCTGCGCGAACGGCACCTGGTAACCGGGCGACAGCGGAATCTTCTGCAGCGGCGACACGCCGCCGGACGACACGTCGATCCAGTCGCAACCGCGCCGCTTCAGCTCGTGCGCGAACGCGATCGTATCGTCGAGCTCCCAGCCGCCTTCGACCCAGTCGGTCGCGGACACGCGCACGCCGACCGGCCGGTCCGCCGGAAACGCCGCGCGCACGATCTCGAAGATCTCGAGCGGAAAACGCATCCGGTTTTCGAGCGAGCCGCCGTATTCGTCGGTGCGCTGGTTCGCGAGCGGCGACAGGAACTGGTGCAGCAGGTAGCCGTGCGCCGCATGCACTTCGATCGCGTCGATCCCGAGCCGCGCGGCACGCTTCGCCGACGCGGCAAAGGCTTCGCGGATCCGGTTCAGGCCCGCGGCATCGAGTGCGAGCGGCGGCGTCTCGCCGTCCTTGTGCGGCACGGCCGACGGCCCGTGCGGCAACCAGCCGCCATCGGCAACCGATACCAGCTGGCCTCCCTCCCACGGCGCGGCGCTCGATGCCTTGCGCCCCGCATGCGACAGCTGCATCGCGATGCGAACCGGCGAATGCTTGCGGATCGCGGCCAGTACGGGCTTCAGCGCAGCTTCGGTCACGTCGTCCCAGAGGCCGAGGTCGCCGTGCGTGATGCGCCCGTCGGGCTCCACTGCCGTCGCCTCGATGCAGAGCAGCCCCGCGCCCGACAGCGCGAGATGGCCGAGGTGAATCATGTGCCAGTCGGTGGCCTCACCGCGTTCGGCCGAGTACTGGCACATCGGGGAAATCACGATCCGGTTCGGAAGGGTCACGCCGCGCAGCGTGAACGGAGAAAACAGCGCAGTCATGGAGGCCGCTCGCCTGGAAAGGGAAAGAGCGGACGAGCGTAGCACGCAGGCTTGAAGCGTGCAGACGGCGCAACCGGCAGTAAGCGGATGGTCAGGTACGGCCGGCGGCAACGTGCCGGCCATGCGGAAAATGCGTGGCGTACAGCAGTGCGCCGGCCTGCAACGGATGCAGGCCGGGCCAAATCTTCGCGGCGGGCGGGGCCGCCCGCCGAGTTACAACCCGACGCTGTCGAGCCACTCCGCGAACATGCGCCGCGCGGCCGTTTCGAGTGCGGGGCCGTGCTGCACGGTATCGGCGCGCAACTGGCGGGCGTCGATGCCGGGCGTCGCCGCGATTTCGCCGGCGTTCGCGATCAGCCACGGTTCGAAGCGGTCGGTGCGGATTTCCGGATGGCATTGCAGCGCCAGCACGTGCTGCCCCCAAGCGAATGCCTGGTGGCGGCAGGCCGGCGTCGACGCGAGATGGATCGCCCCGCCCGGCAGGTCGAACGTATCGCCGTGCCAGTGGAGCATCGACGTCGCCGCGCCATCGAGATGACGCAGCGCCGACGCACGGCCGGCGTCGGTAAGCGTCAGCGGCGCCCAGCCGAGTTCGTGCTGCGCAGCCGGATAGACGCGCGCACCGAGCGCACGGGCGATGAACTGCGAGCCAAGGCAGATGCCGAGGATCGGCAGCCCCGCGTCGATACGCTGGCGCACGAGCGCAAGAAGCGGCGCGATCGTCGGATACTGCGCATCGTCGTACACGCTGATCGGCCCGCCGAGTACGACGAACAGCGACGGCTCGAGCACGTCGAGCACCTCGACCCGCGACGATCCGACGTCGACGTAGCGCACCCGCCTCCCCCGTTCGCCGAGCACCTGCTCGAAGCTCCCGAGATCCTCGAAATGCACATGGCGGATCGCCACGACTTCAGCGTTCATCATCGGCCTCCCGGTCGATCGACGGACGTCAGCCTGCGAAAATCTTCCAGGTCTTCTTCTGCGTTGCCGCGTCGGCTTCTTCCTGCACCGAGCAGTCGAGACGCAGATCGCTGTCCGACATCGAGATGTCGAGCGCCGCGCAGTGATGCACGGTCTTCTTCGACAACTTGCCCGGCTGGAAGTGGGCGCACGTCACGCACATGCGCTGCGGCGGCGTCGCACCGGCCACCTGCAGCTCGCGCAGCGTCTTCAGCAGCGCGCGGTACAGCGCGCCCTGCTCGTCCGCGCCGAGCTTGCCGACCGCTTTCGTCAGGAATTCAGGCCATTGCAGCGCCTTCTTCGCGGCCGTACGGCCACGCGCCGACAGACGCACGGCCAATGCACGGCCGTCGTCCAGCGCACGGCGCTTCTCGACGAGCCCCTTCGTCTCGAGCGTGCTGACCGCATCGCTCGTGGTTGCCGCGGTGAGCTGCGTCTCGCGCGCGATCTCGCCGAGCCGCATCGGGCCCTTGCGCTGCAGCAGCAGCACGAGAATCTCGCCCTGCGTCGGCGTGAGGCCAGCGCCTTCCGCCCAATCCCATGCCTGGCTTCGCATGGCCGTACTCAACCGCAGCAGGCTGTGGGTCACACGTCCCGAAGCCTGGTTCCCGTAAACGCCTTCGCTCATAGTCTTTTCGCTTTGCCGCCGCCCGGGTTGCCGAGCGGCCGTAGTGTGGAGATCGAATGTCTATCTCAAAACAGACGCGCTCTCTCGAGTGCGTCAGCACGGCCGTCGCGAGGCACACGCGGCGGTCGCGTTCGCGGCGACCGGAGAGACACGCGTCGTTCCGGTGTCCGCAAAGCCGACATTCTAAGCGAGAGCGGAAAATCGCACAGCTAAGTTATCCCCTGCATTCTGTGGAAAATCGCTGGATAACTGAAATTTTTCGTTGTGCCTGCAATGCCGCGCGCCCGCGGAACGGGGCGCGCCAGCATTTTCCTGTTCGGATCGGCCATCGGTCGGATGGATTTGATCCACCGGGTTATCCCGCGCACAGGTCGTTGACTTTGCAGCGGAATATCGGGTTATCCACAGATTTTCAGGACGACTGGCAACGATTTCGGCCCGAAATGGCGCCGACCGCCGTTCAGCGAATCGCGATGCGGTCGAGCCTGCAATCTGCAAAACATTTTTTCATTCGCGCCAACGTAAGCACTGCTGCCGGACCGTCTCGTTCAGCGATTTTTCCTGTTTGAAAACGGTTCTCAACCACGATGCGTCGTTCACGCGTGCTTTCGCGAGCGCGCCGATCTCGTCGAGCGCCGCGCGCGAACCGAGTGCGGCCGCATGCGGCGCGATCCGGTCGAGCGTGTCGAGGATGTCTTCCGCGATCGTACGGCGTTCACCCGTCTGAGGATTCACGCAGGTGCCCTCGAGCCCGAAGCGGCACGCTTCGAAACGGTTGAACGTGTAGACGAGGTAGTCATCCTCCGACAGCTTCAGCGGCCGGTCGGTCAGCAGGTAGCGCGCGAGCGTCTGGATGTAGCAGGCGATCGCCGCCGCGCGGTCGACCGACAGCGGCGTGTCCATCACGCGCACCTCGATCGTGCCGTAGCCGGGCTTCGGGCGGATGTCCCAGTAGAAGTCCTTCATCGAGTTGACGACACCCGTGTTCACCATCTTCGTGAAGTACTCCTCGAAGCTGTCCCAGGTCAGCACGAACGGCGCGCGGCCCGACAGCGGGAACGCGAACACCGAATTCAGGCGTGCCGAATGGAAGCCCGTGTCGACGTTCTGCACGAACGGCGACGACGCGGACAGCGCGATGAAGTGCGGAATGAAGCGCGACATCGAGTGCAGCAGGAACAGCGCGCTGTCCGGATCGGGACAGCCGATGTGCACGTGCTGGCCGAACACGGTGAACTGCTTCGCGAGATAACCGTACAGCTCGGAGATGTACTGGAAGCGCGGCGCATCGTAGATCTGCCGGTCGCTCCATTGCTGGAACGCATGCGTGCCGCCGCCGGCCAGCCCGACGTTGAGCTGGTCGGCCGCCTTCACGAGCACGTCGCGGATCGCATGCAGCTCGCTGACGGCCTGCTCGTGCGAATGGCAGATGCCGGTCGACAGCTCGATCATGCTCTCGGTGATTTCCGGCGTGATGTTGCCCGGAAAGGTCTCGCCCTGGATCAGGCGCATCAGGTCGGATGCCGCTTTGGTCAGGTCGTAGTTGTGCGTGTTGACGACCTGGATCTCCAGTTCGACGCCGAACGTGAACGGTTCGGAATTGACGAAGGTTTCGAGTGCCATGGCAGGTTCCGGAATCAGTTGCTGTCGCTGCGTTCACCGACCGCCGACAGGCAGCGGTAGACGACGAACGGGCTGACGAGCTGCAGGATCACGATCGAACACATCACGATCGCGCGCAGGTGCGGGTCGAAATTCGGGTAGAGCTGGTAGGTATCGTCGACGAGCAGGTACGACAGCGCGGACATCGGTGTCAGCGCGATGCCGAGCGCAATGCCCTGCTTCATCCCGAGGCCGCTCGGCTTCGCGAACGCGACGACGCCGGCCAGCTTCGCGGCGAGCCGCGTGACGATCAGCACGATCGCGAGCAGCCCGCCGAGCGCGATGTCGCCCCACGTGAACGACGTGAGTGTCAGCACGAACAGGACCACCGTCAGCAGCCAGCCGGCCGTGCCGAAATGCTCGGGCCACAGCTGCGGCCGCGCTTCGAGGTTCTTCACGATGATGCCGGCGAGCAGCAGCGTGAGCAGCGTCGACAGCTTCAATGCCTGTGCGACCGCGATCGCGAGCATCACGAGCCCGAACAGCGCGACGAACGAATGCTCGTCGCGCATCGTCGCGGTCATGTGGCGGAACAGGTAGTTGCACGAACGCGCAACGAGATACGCGACGATGAACGAACCGGCGATCAGGTAGAGCGGTTGCAGGACCGTCGCGAACACGTTGCCGTACGCTTCCTGGTGAAGCCAGCTCGTCACGAGCTTGGTCAGCACGATCGCGTACACGCTGTTGAGTGCGGTGAGCGTGATGAGGCGTTGCGACACCTGCCCTTCCGCGCGCAGTTCGGTCTTCAGCTGGATCACCATCGACGGTGACGTCGCGATCGCGATCGCCGACAGCACGAGCGCGACCATCCCCGACACGCCGAGCGCGAGCATCACGAACAGCACGAGCACGAACGTCAGCGTGGCTTCCGCGAGGCTCGACGCGACGAGCCACGGATTGCGCCGGATCCAGCGCAAATCGAGGCGGCTGCCGAGTTCGAACAGCAGCAGACCGAGCGCGACGTCCATCAGCAGCCGCGACGTTTCGTCGGTGCTGGCGTCGATCACGCCGAATCCGAACGAACCGGCGATCAGGCCGATCACGGCATAGCCTGTGATGCGTGGCAGACGCCACGCGCGATAGCACAGCTCGCCACACAGGCCGGCCGCGAACAACGCGAGCCCGGCCCAGAACACGGCATCCGGCGCGAGCGGCCAGTTGGGCAGGAATGAGAACGCCGACTTCATCGTGGTGACTTCTCCTTTGGAAGCAACCGCCAGCGACGCGGGGTCAAGCGTCAGAAATGGATGCGCGCCGGCTGGGTATCGCCCCGAATGTGATTGTTGTGGTCGACGACGGCGGTACGTGGGATCCGCCTGTTCCGCCACAGGGCGGAACGTCGTTCAGGTTGCCGATCTGGATTGTCGGCCTGGTGTGTGAACGGACAGCGCAGTCTCGAAGATTCAGATTCGAAATCGTGCCGACCGTTCCATTGAAGCATGTCCGGCGCCTGGCCGAACGAACGCGAAGGAAACCGATTGTGCCACAGCTTTTTCGCTCTGGAACCGATTGAATCGACTCGCGGCGCTGTGCGGCACCGCAGGTCTTTGGTTTCAAAGGTTTACTTGTATATATACATAGTAGAAGTTAACAAAGGCCGCACAGTTCTGTGGATAACTTCGGTTTACGCTGATGGATCAAGGCCTTGGCGAAACCATAACCGGTTGCACAGGCTGTTCGTGCACAGACATTTGAGTTGAGCAACTTTCGGGCCGCTGCACAGCTGTGCCGAGTTGCCCAGTTTACGTCCACTGTGATTGCACACGAAGTGCGCGCGGATTTCGCGCGGTTATCCACAGCGTTGCGTGGATAACCTTGCGCGAAGAAATCGGGAGACTGTGAGCGATTACGTGCCGGTCAGCCGGCGGAACCGACGCGGCGTGCGCGCAAGGCACGGATCAGGAAGCGTGCGGGGTCGACGGCGTCGGCGAGTTCGCGCTCGAGCGGCCACGGTTCGCCTTCGAGTTGCGACGCGATCAGTTCGGCACCGAGCGCGGCCCATACGAGGCCGCGCGAGCCGAAGCCGAATGCGCCGTAGAGGCCGGGCATGCGCGGCAAGTCGCGCGCCTGCGCGCCACCCAGCGCGCGTGCGTTCGCGAGTGCTTGCGCTTCGTCGGCGAGCGGGCCGAAGAGCGGCAGGCGGTCGCCGACGACCCAGCGGAACGCGACGCGGCCGCGCAGCGTGGCAGGCTCCGGCAGGTCGCCGATCAGGCCCGGCAGCAGGTGCCGCACACGATCGAGGTTTTCGACGTGGCCGGCCACGCGCATCGCGGGATCGATGTCGTCGGGTTCGAACGTGGCGCCGATCAGCAGCGTGCCGTCGTCGAGCGGCACCGCGTAACCGTCGCCGATCGTCGGGCACGGCAGCGTCGCCGTGGTGCCCGGCGGCAGCAGCGTGAGCTGGCCGCGTACCGGTTGCAGCGCGACATGCTGCAACCCGGCAAGACGCGCAGCGTCGCCCGCGTTCGCGAGCACGACGACGGGCGCTTCGGCGAGCGTCGCGCCCGTGTCGTCGAGCGCGTGCCATCCATCGCCGCGCCGCTCGAGCCGCGCGACGCCGGTCGATGCAAGCAGGCGTACGCGCTCGCCGGCCGCCGCGCATTGCGCGGCACACAGCGCGGCCGGCCAGACGGCGCCACCGTGCGGAAACAGCAGGCCGCCATGCGCGACCGGCAGATTCAGATGCGCACGCGCGGCATCGGCATCGAGCAACGTCACGTAGTCGGACGGCGCGCCGAACGCATCGAATGCATCGCGCATCCGCGCGAAGTCGTCGGCCGATTCGGCGAGATGAATCATCCCGTGCGTGCTGCGTGCGAATGCATGACCCGCGCGTTCGAGTGTGCGCCAGCGCGTGAGCGCGTGCAGGAAGCCACTGCGTGTGAGGCGGCTCGCGACGTTGTCGTCGCGTGTCATCAGTGGATGGAATACGCCGGCAGGATTGCCGGATGCCTCGCTCGCGATCCGTTCGTGCCGCTCGATCAATGTCACGTCCCAGCCGCGCGCTGCCAGGCGTTCGACGACGGCGCAACCGGCGAGGCCCGCGCCGATCACGATCGCGCGGCGCGTCGCAACGGGCAGCGCACGCGGCGGTTCGTGCCGGCGCGCGCGCCAGCGCGGCGCATAGTCGCCGACGAGACGACCGTCGACTTCGCGGAACGTGAAACCTGTTTCGCCGAGGGCATGCTTCATGTCGCCGGAACTTGCATGTGCCGCAAACGTTGCATCGTCACCGGCCATCTTCGCGAGTGCGCGGACCGCGTCGTTCGATGCCGCGGCGCCTTCGAGATAGAACGCATCGGCGCGCACGACAAGCTTCTTCAACGTGTCGAGCGCATCGCCGAACGCAAGCGTGAGCACCACGCGCCCTTCGTCGAATTCGAGCCGGTGCAGGCCCGGCACGAGCATCGGCCATGCGTCGATCAATCCATCGACATCCGCCGAAATGGTTGTGTTAGCAACCATATGGGCAACTGCACTGCGGAGGTCTTCACGCGAGAACGGATGCGGTTCGACCGCGACGTAATGCAGCCGCTCGCAGCGCGCGGGGTCGTCGCGCCAAGCGGCCCAGGTCGCGAGGAAGCCGGCGCCGGCGCCGAATGCCGTCGCGACGATCGTGAACGTGCGGCGTTGCTGCCAGCGCGCCGGCAGCCCGTTTCCCGCGACGAACGCGTGATGCGCGAGCGCGCCTGACGCGCTGCGATGAAGCTCGCCGAACTCGGGCGAGACGAGCGTGCCGTCGTCGCGAAGGGCGAGCGAGGCGGGAACAAGTCGGTCGGGCATGCGAAACAAAAAACGTGGCAGCCAAGCCTGGCAAGGGATTGCGCGGAGCCGTCCGCGCGGCCGTTGGAAATGGGCAACGGCGCGGCGCACGGGCGGACCGCGCTGTGTATCCGGTCCGGTTGGCGCAGGTCAAAAAATGGGCAATCGACGATTCATTCGGCGAAATACCGATGAAAATCTTTGAAACCCTTGTCGTTATTGGGTTTGCGCTGCGCTATCATAGCAACGCCGTACCGCGGGGTGGCCGCCGGCAAACCGGAGGGCGCGTCGCGCGGGCCAGGATTCGGCGCTGTGTCGTCGGAGTCTGACTCTCGACGGCACGGTTCGCGCACGTATAATCGGCGCGTTCGCGCTGTTCGTGTCAACCTAACCTGATAAAGGAACCTTAATGAACAAACAGGAACTGATCGACGCCGTCGCCGCCCAAACGGGCGCCAGCAAGGCTCAAACCGGCGAAACGCTGGACACGCTGCTCGAAGTCATCAAGAAGGCCGTGTCGAAGGGTGATGCGGTTCAGCTGATCGGCTTCGGCAGCTTCGGTTCGGGCAAGCGCGCAGCACGTACGGGCCGCAACCCGAAGACGGGCGAAACCATCAAGATCCCGGCAGCCAAGACGGTCAAGTTCACGGCTGGCAAGGCGTTCAAGGACGCCGTCAACAAGCGTTAAACCAGCGCCTGTTCCAAGAAAAACCCGCCTCTCGGCGGGTTTTTTGTTGGGCGCGCGCGGCATTTTCGCCACAGTCCGCGCCGCTCTTGCAAAAGTTAACGGTTACTTTTACAAGCCGTTACCACGGGGTCACGCGTGCACGATCTGCGTGTCGCCGTGATCGTCGTCGTCGTGCGAATCGACATCCCACGCCGGGAACGGATCGTCGAACGCGGCCCATCCCGCCGCGCCGAGTGCGAATTCCGCATCGGTCAGCAGGCACGCATCGAGTTTCGTACGCCACGCGTCGGCGTCGAGCGCGATGCCGATCAGCACGAGTTCCTGCCGGCGATCGCCCACCGCGCGATCGTCGAGATCGCCCAGCCATTCGGCGCGGATTTCGTCGAGCAGCTCGTCGTCGTCCGGCCATTCCGCGCGATCCTGCGCGGCCCACCACAGACCCGCCGGGCCATGCCGGCATACGCCGCCTGCCTGCGACAGCGAACCGGCGATATCGTTGCGCGTCGCGAGCCAGAAGAAGCCCTTGCTGCGCAGCACGCCCGGCCACTCCTGATGCAGCAGCGCCCAGAGTCGTGCCGGGTGAAACGGCCGGCGCGCGCGGTAAACAAAATTGCCGATGCCGAATTCGTCGGCTTCGCCGTGCACGTGCGCATGATGTGCGTCATGGCAATCGGGGTCGTCGCAATGCGTGTGATCGTGATCGAGCGACGCGAGCCAGCCGGGTGCGTTCGCGGCTTCGTCGAAATCGAAGCGGCCGGTGTTCAGCACTTCGTCGAGCGGCACGTTGCCGAACGTCGACACGACCTGGTGCGCGCGCGGGTTGAGCCGCGCGAGGATGTGCTGCAGCCGCGCGAGATCGTCGGCGCTGACGAGGTCGGCCTTGTTGATCACCAGCACGTCGCAGAATTCGATCTGCTCGATCAGCAGCTCGACGAGCGTGCGGTCGTCTTCTTCCGACGCGGCGATGCCGCGCGTCGCGAGCGCGTCGTCGGAGCCGTAGTCGCGCAGGAAGTTGTACGCGTCGACCACGGTGACGAGCGTATCGAGCCGCGCGACGGCCGACAGCGACGTGCCGTCGTCGTCGACGAACGTGAAGGTCTCGGCGATCGGCATCGGCTCCGCGATACCGGTCGATTCGATCATGATCGCGTCGAAGCGGCCTTCGGATGCGAGGTTGCGGATCTCGACGAGCAGGTCGTCGCGCAGCGTGCAGCAGATGCAGCCGTTCGACATTTCGACGAGGCGTTCCTCGACGTGCGACAGTGCCTGCGCATCGCGCACGAGCGACGCGTCGATGTTGACCGCCGCGAGATCGTTGACGATCACGGCGACTTTCAGGCCCGCGCGGTTCGCGAGGACGTGGTTGAGCAGCGTGGTCTTGCCGGCGCCGAGGAAGCCCGACAGCACGGTGACGGGCAACGGCTGGTTCATTGCCGGATTCATGATGATATGCACCAACGGTAAAGATGAAAAAGCGGCCGCGGCGCCCTTCCGGGGCGCGATCGGCCCGCGGACGGGCGAAGTTGCGGCGTGAGATCCGCATTGTGCATCAAACGCGCGCCGGCCGGCCGGCACGGCGTCAGGCCGCGATGCGGCGCAACGTCATTGCACGGGCGGCAGCAGCTTCCATTGCGTCAGGATGCCGGCGATCTGCCGCGCGTACTTGTCGCGCAGCGACGGCGTTTCCGAATGATAGGCGCCGACGGCCTGCCACGTGTTGCCGTAGCGGTTCATCTTCTGCTTCAGATGCCACGCGGCGATGTACACGTTCTTGCACGGCTCCATCAGCGTGTCGCGGCCGATCCCGAAGCGCGACAGTGCAGGCAGATGAATCGAATTGATCTGCATCAGGCCGTAGTCGACCGAGCCGTTCGTATTCTTGTTCAGCGCGTCGGGCCGGTTGCGCGACTCCTGCCAGGCGATCGCGCGCAGGATCAGCGGATTGACCTGCTGATATTTAGCCGCTTCGTCGAAACAATCCGCACGAGCGTTTGCGCTGGCGAACCACGCGCCAGCGGCGATCAACGCGATCGAAGCGAACCGTCGTCTGTTCATCGTGCGGAAACGAAAAGGAATTTCGCGAAGCTCGGGAAAACCCGTGCCTGTTATTAGTGCGACGAGAAACGCGTCGCCCGTATCATACCGGCAGACCGTCAGATTGCGACAGGCAGGAATACGGCAACCCGGTTATACCGGATTGATGTGTCGGTTCATCGTGAAACGGGGGCGATGGCCGGCATGCGGAGGGCCACGCCGATCCTTACATATTGCATACGATTCACCGGACACATGTCGTATGTGAGACAGTCCTCGGATCAATGTGATATTTCGGACATGAAAAACTGCTAATGTCGCCTCTTTCGGACTTGGATCCCAGCACTACCGCCGGAAGTGGCCTGAGCCGGCATCGACCCATTCATCCATGACAAGAAATCGCTTCGTTATGCGGCGCGTTGCCACGACTCTGCTCGTGGCCGGCATCATCGCTTCGCAGGCCGCCTACGCTCAGGTCACGCTCAATTTCGTGAATGCGGATATCGACCAGGTCGCGAAAGCGATCGGCGCCGCGACCGGCAAGACCATCATCGTCGACCCCCGCGTGAAGGGGCAGCTCAATCTCGTGGCCGAACGGCCGGTGCCGGAAGACCAGGCGTTGAAGACGCTGCAGTCGGCACTGCGCATGCAGGGCTTCGCACTCGTGCAGGATCACGGCGTGCTGAAGGTCGTGCCGGAAGCCGACGCGAAGCTGCAGGGCGTGCCGACCTATGTCGGCAATGCGCCGCAGGCACGCGGCGACCAGGTGATCACGCAGGTGTTCGAGCTGCACAATGAATCGGCGAACAACCTGCTGCCCGTGCTGCGGCCGCTGATCTCGCCGAACAACACGGTGACGGCCTACCCGGCGAACAACACGATCGTCGTGACCGACTATGCGGACAACGTGCGCCGCATCGCGCAGATCATCTCGGGCGTCGACAGTGCCGCGGGCTCGCAGGTGCAGGTCGTGACGCTGCGCAACGCGAACGCGATCGACCTCGCCGCGCAGATGCAGAAGATGCTCGACCCCGGTGCGATCGGCAACAGCGATGCGACGCTGAAGGTGTCGGTCACGGCCGACCCGCGTACCAACTCGCTGCTGCTGCGCGCGTCGAACGGTTCGCGCCTCGCGGCCGCGAAACGTCTCGCGCAGCAGCTCGACGCGCCGAGCGCGGTGCCCGGCAACATGCACGTGGTGCCGCTGCGCAATGCCGATGCGGTGAAGCTCGCGAAGACGCTGCGCGGGATGCTCGGCAAGGGCGGCAACGACAGCGGCTCGTCGGCGTCGTCCAACGATGCGAACAGCTTCAACCAGAACGGCGGCTCGTCGTCGAGCGGCAACTTCTCGACCGGCTCGTCCGGCACCCCGCCGCTGCCGTCGGGCGGCCTCGGCGGCTCGTCTTCGTCTTCATCGTCGTACGGCGGCTCGTCCAGTGGCGGCGGTCTCGGTTCGGGCGGCCTGCTCGGCGGCGACAAGGACAAGGGCGACGACAACCAGCCGGGCGGGATGATCCAGGCCGACGCGGCGACGAACTCGCTGATCATCACCGCGTCCGATCCGGTTTACCGCAACCTGCGCTCGGTGATCGACCAGCTCGATGCGCGGCGTGCGCAGGTCTACATCGAAGCGCTGATCGTCGAGCTGAACTCGACGTCGCAGGGCAACCTCGGCATCCAGTGGCAGGTGGCGAGCGGCCAGTTTCTCGGCGGCACGAACCTGAACCCCGGGCTCGGCCTGGGCAACAGCATCATCAACCTGACGGCCGGCGGTGTGGCCAACGCCGCCGGCGGGATCACCGGCGGCGGGCTTGCCTCCAATCTCGGGCAGTTGTCCCAAGGGCTCAACATCGGCTGGCTGCACAACATGTTCGGCGTGCAGGGGCTCGGCGCACTGCTGCAGTATTTCGCGGGCGTGAGCGACGCGAACGTGCTGTCGACGCCTAACCTGATCACGCTCGACAACGAGGAAGCGAAGATCGTCGTCGGCCAGAACGTGCCGATCGCGACCGGCTCGTATTCGAACCTGACGAGCGGCACGACGAGCAATGCATTCAATACCTACGACCGTCGCGACGTCGGCCTGACGCTGCACGTGAAGCCGCAGATCACCGACGGCGGGATCCTGAAGCTGCAGCTCTATACCGAGGATTCGGCGGTCGTCGCCGGCACGACCAGCGCGCAGACCGGCCCGACCTTCACGAAACGGTCGATCCAGTCGACGATCCTGGCCGACAACGGCGAGATCATCGTGCTCGGCGGCTTGATGCAGGACAACTACCAGGTAACGAACAGCAAGGTGCCGCTGCTCGGCGACATTCCGTGGATCGGCCAGCTGTTCCGTTCGGAATCGAAGGTGCGCGCGAAAACCAACCTGATGGTGTTCCTGCGCCCGGTGATCATCTCCGACCGCAATACCGCGCAGGAAGTCACGGCGAACCGTTACGACTACATCCAGGGCGTGACGGGCGCGTACAAGTCGGACAACAACGTGATGCGCGACAAGGACGACCCGATCGTCCCGCCGATGCCGATCGGCCCGAGCCAGGGCGGCACGGCCGCCGGCAACCTGTTCGATCTCGACAAGATGCGTCGCCAGCAGGTACAGCGCCAGGTAGTGCCGGTGCCGGCCCAGCCGTTGCCGGAGGCGACGCCCGCGCAGCCGCAAAGCGTGCCGCAACAGCCGCTGACCGCCACGCCGGGAGCCTCGCAGTGAGCGACGTGCTCGCGTCTTCCGCCCACGACGGCGCGCCGGGCGAACGCCAGCCGCCGTCGCCGCTCGCCGCGCGGCTGTTGCCGTACGGCTTCGCGAAGAGCGGCCAGGTGCTGATCGCGCACCAGCTCGACGACACGCTCGAGGTGTGGATCAGCGAACGCACGAGCGATGCTGCACTCGCGGAAATCGCCCGCAACTTCGGTTCGATCGCCGTGCATCGCGTGCCGGCCGACGAGCTCGCGCAGGCGATCAACCAGGCCTACGCGCGCCAGGACGGCAGCGCCGCGCAGGTGGTCGGCGAGGTCGAAGGCGAAGTCGATCTGTCGCGGCTGATGCAGGACATCCCCGAAGTCGAGGATCTGCTCGAGTCGGAAGACGACGCGCCGATCATCCGGATGATCAACGCGCTGCTCACGCAAGCGGCGCGCGAACAGGCGTCGGACATTCACATCGAGCCGTTCGAGAATGCATCGGTCGTGCGCTTTCGCGTCGACGGCACGCTGCGCGACGTCGTGCGGCCGAAGAAGGCGTTGCACGGCGCGCTGATCTCGCGGATCAAGATCATGGCGCAGCTCGACATCGCGGAGAAACGCCTGCCGCAGGACGGCCGCATCACGCTGCGCGTCGGCGGCCGGCCGGTCGACGTGCGCGTGTCGACGCTGCCGACCGGGCACGGCGAGCGCGCGGTGCTGCGTCTCCTGGAAAAGGATGCGCAGCGCCTGAACCTCGAAGCGCTCGGGATGGGCCGCGACACGCTCGTCCAGTTCGACAAGCTGATCGCGCGTCCGCACGGCATCGTGCTCGTCACGGGCCCGACCGGTTCGGGCAAGACGACGACGCTGTATGCGTCGATGTCGCGGCTCGAAACCGCGACGACCAACATCATGACCGTCGAGGATCCGATCGAATACGACCTCGGCGGCATCGGCCAGACGCAGGTGAACGAGCGGATCGGGATGACTTTTGCCCGTGCGCTGCGCTCGATCCTGCGCCAGGATCCGGACGTGATCATGATCGGCGAAATCCGCGACCTCGAAACCGCGCAGATCGCGGTGCAGGCGTCGCTGACGGGCCACCTCGTGCTCGCGACGCTGCACACGAACGATGCGGCTTCCGCCGTCACGCGTCTGACCGACATGGGCGTCGAGCCGTACCTGCTCGCGTCGTCGCTGCTCGGCGTGCTCGCGCAGCGTCTCGTGCGCCAGCTCTGCTCCGCCTGCAAGGAAGAGCGGCACGAGGACGGCCGCACCGTGTGGCATCCGGTCGGCTGCGACAAGTGCGGCCATTCGGGCTATGCGGGCCGGCGCGGGGTGTACGAACTGCTGCTGGTCGACGAGTCGATCCGCTCGCTGATCCACCGCAACGCAGCCGACGCGGAGATTCTCGCCGCCGGCCGTGCGGATGGGATGCGCACGTTGCGCGACGACGCCGAGCGCTGGCTCGCGTCCGGCGCGACGTCGCTCGAGGAAGTGCTGCGCGTGACGGGAGGCGCATAGCGCGATGCCGGCATTCCGTTTCGAAGCAATCGATTCGGCGGGACGCGCGCAGAAAGGCGTCATCGATGCCGACAGCGCGCGTGCCGCGCGCGGCCAGCTGCGTACGCAGGGGCTCACGCCGCTCGTCGTCGAGCCGGCCGCCAGCGCGACGCGCGGGGCGCGTTCGCAGCGGCTCGCGTTCGGCCGCAAGCTGTCGCAGCGCGAACAGGCGATCCTCACGCGCCAGCTCGCGAGCCTGCTGATCGCGGGGCTGCCGCTCGACGAGGCGCTCGGCGTGCTGACCGAGCAGGCCGAGCGCGACTACATCCGCGAACTGATGGCCGCGATCCGCGCCGAGGTGCTCGGCGGCCATTCGCTCGCGAATGCGCTGGGCCAGCATCCGCGCGATTTTCCGGAAATCTACCGCGCGCTCGTCGCGGCGGGCGAACACACCGGCAAGCTCGGCATCGTGCTGTCGCGCCTCGCCGACTACATCGAGCAAAGCAACGCGCTGAAGCAGAAGATCCTGCTCGCATTCACGTATCCGGGCATCGTCACGCTGATCGCATTCGGCATCGTCACGTTCCTGCTGAGCTACGTCGTGCCGCAGGTCGTCAACGTGTTCGCGAGTACGAAACAGCAGCTGCCGATCCTCACGGTCGTGATGATGGCGCTGTCGGAATTCGTGCGGCACTGGTGGTGGGCGATCCTGATCGCGTTCGTGCTCGTCGTGTGGTTCGTGAAGGCGACGCTGTCGCGTGACGGGCCCAGGCTCGCGTTCGACCGCTGGGTGCTGACCGCCCCGCTCGCGGGCAAGCTCGTGCGCGGTTACAACACGGTGCGCTTCGCGAGCACGCTCGGCATCCTCACAGCGGCGGGCGTGCCGATCCTGCGCGCATTGCAGGCGGCCGGCGAGACGCTGTCGAACCGCGCGATGCGCGCGAACATCGACGATGCGATCGTGCGCGTGCGCGAAGGCTCCGCGCTGTCGCGCGCGCTGAACAACGTGAAGACGTTTCCGCCGGTGCTCGTGCACCTGATCCGTTCGGGCGAAGCGACGGGCGACGTGACGACGATGCTGGATCGCGCGGCCGAAGGCGAAGCGCGCGAGCTCGAACGCCGCACGATGTTCCTGACGAGCCTGCTGGAGCCGCTGCTGATCCTGGCGATGGGCGGGATCGTGCTCGTGATCGTGCTGGCGGTGATGCTGCCGATCATCGAGCTGAACAACATGGTGCAGTGACGTGGCGGCCTGCGTGTCAGGCCGCCGACGTTCAGCGCATGTAGATCGCGGGGGACGGCGTGTTCGCCGGGAGCTGGATTTCGGCGCGGGCGCCGTTGCGGTCGATCACGATCGAGCGCGGGCGGACTTCGGCGAGTTTCGCGCCGGACGTGACGTCCGCGCCGAGCGACACGGCGCGGGGCGGTTCGCCGCCGACGCCGACGATCGCGGCGGCGCCGCGGTCGAGCGACAGGATGCCGAACAGGTGGATGTCCTGGACGGGATTCTTGTCGAGCTGACCGCCGAAGAGCGCCGCGGCGTCCTCGGTGCGGATCGGCAGCCGCGCGGCGGCGGCGGGCAGCGGCGCTTCGCGGGCAGACAGCGTGACGACCCAATAGGTGGCCGTCGCGCACAAACCCGCGAAGAGGGCTAGGGAGAGGATCCGGATCGAGAGCGCGTTCATGCGCGCTATTGTACGGATGTATATGAAATTTGCGTTGGGTGAAAGCCCTCGGCGATGCGCGCCTTACAATGCGTGCTCCGCGCCCGCGGGTTCGGAAGCTTGCTGTCAGGCAATTGTCCGGTGCGCCGGGTGCGTCACTCAATCGACGACATTTTTTGGAAAGAGGTAGTCACTCATGCAAACGTGGATCACTCGCCGCAACGCGGCCGTGCGTCGTCAGCGCGGTTTCACGCTGATCGAGATCATGGTGGTGGTCGCGATCCTCGGGATCCTGGCGGCGCTGATCGTGCCGAAGATCATGAGCCGCCCGGACGAGGCACGCCGCATCGCCGCGAAGCAGGACATCGGCACGATCATGCAGGCGCTCAAACTGTACCGTCTCGACAACGGCCGCTATCCGACCCAGGAGCAGGGCCTGAATTCGCTGATCCAGAAGCCGACCACCGATCCGATCCCGAACAACTGGAAGGACGGCGGCTACCTCGAGCGCCTGCCGAACGACCCGTGGGGTAACGGGTACAAGTACCTGAACCCGGGCGTGCACGGCGAAATCGACGTGTTCAGCTACGGCGCCGACGGCAAGGAAGGCGGCGAAGGCAACGATACCGACATCGGTTCGTGGCAATAAGCCGGCACTGATCGCCCCGACGTTTCAATCCCGTTCTTCATGCTCGCCATTCGCACGACCTTCCGCTGCGGCCGCGATTGCCGTGTGCGTCGCGGCGCGGTGTCGTCCGTACCGGCGCGTGCCGATGGCGGGCGGATGAAGCGCGGCGCGCGGCATCGCCGCGCACGCGGCTTCACGCTGCTCGAAATGCTGGTCGTGCTCGTGATCGCGGGGCTGCTCGTGTCGCTCGCGTCGCTGTCGCTGACGCGCAATCCGCGCACCGACCTGCGTGAAGAAGCGCAGCGCGTCGCGCTGCTGTTCGAGACGGCCGGCGACGAAGCGCAGGTGCGCGCGCGGCCGATCGCATGGCAGCCGACCGAGCACGGTTTCCGGTTCGACGTGAGCTCGCCCGACGGCTGGCGCACGCTGCGCGACGACCTGCTGCGCCCGCGCGACTGGGACGGCGGCGTCACGGGCGCCGACATCGACTATCCGGGGTCCGACACGCACGCGAATCGCGTCGTGTTCGGCACCGAAAGCATCGACACGCCGGTGCGCGTGACGTTGCATTCGGCTGTCGGCAGCGCGACGATCGTCGGCACCGGCAACGGCCGCTACGAGGTGCAATGACGATGCGTCGTCGCCTGCCCGGTTCCGCTTCTTCATCCCGAGGCTTCACGATGATCGAGGTGCTGGTCGCCCTCGCGATCATCGCGGTCGCGCTCGCCGCGTCGATCCGTGCGGTCGGCACGATGGCGACCAACGCGTCCGACCTGCATCGCCGGCTGCTCGCGGGCTGGAGCGCCGACAACGCGCTTGCGCAGTTGCGGCTCACGCATGCATGGCCGGAGGTCGGCGAACAGAGTTTCGACTGCTCGCAAGGCAACGTGCAGCTCGTCTGCACGCAGCGCGTGAGCACCACGCCGAACCCGGTGTTCCGGCGCGTCCGGATTTCGGTGAGCATGCCCGGCCATTCCGGCGTGCTCGCGCAAATGGTGACGGTGGTCGCGAATGAAACCAGCCGTCCGCTCTGACGCGCCGATGCGACGCCCGTTCGCCCGCCCCGCCCGTGGCTTCACGCTGATCGAGCTGATGATCGCGATCGCGATCCTCGCGGTGGTCGCGATCCTCGCGTGGCGCGGGCTCGACCAGATCATGCGCGGCCGCGACAAGGTGGCGGCCGCGATGGAAGACGAACGCGTGTTCGCGCAGATGTTCGACCAGATGCGCATCGACGCGCGGCTCGCCGCGACTGACGACGAGGCCGGCCAGCCGGCGATCGGCGTCGCCGGCAATACGCTGCAGATCGTGCGCGAGCTCGAGGTGCCGGGCGCGGCGCCGCGGCTGCAGGTGGTTCGCTACCGGATCGCCGGCGGGCGTGTCGTGCGCTACGCATCGCCGCCGATCGACGACGCGAACCGGCTGCGGACCGTGCTGAAGGACAGCAGCGTCGAAGGCTGGAGCTGGGTCGCGTTGATGGGCGGCGTCGGCGCGATCGACGCGAAGCTGTACGTGCCGCGCGTGGGCTGGACCACCAACCTGCAGACGGCCGATGAAGCACTCGCGCAGAACAACGACGCGCTCAAGGTGCCGCAGATCGGCAACGCGCCGCCGACGCGCGCGGTGACGGGGCTGCAGGTCAGCATCGGCGCGACGTCGCTGCGCGTGCCGGTCACGCGCATCTTCCTCGTCGGGGAATGACGATGCGCGTGCGCCCTTCCCGTCCATCCTCCCGCAGCCGCGCCGCCGCACGCGTGCGAGCACGCGGCCGCCAGCGCGGCGCCGCGATCATCACCGCGCTGCTCGTCGTCGCGCTGTCGGCGATCCTCGTGTCGGGGATGCTGTGGCGCCAGCAGGTGCAGATCCGCCGCATCGAAAACCAGCGCGTGATCGCGCAGGCGCAGTGGGTCGCGCGCGGCGCGCTCGACTGGACGCGGATGATCCTGCGCTCCGAAGGCGACACGGCGCCCGGCATCACCTATCTCGGCGGGATCTGGGGCGTGCCGATCGCGAAGACGAAGCTGTCGGATTTCCTCGGCCGGATCGGTGCACCCAACGACAACGGCGGCGAGGACACCTATATCTCCGGCTCGATCGAGGACGCGCAGGCGAAGTTCAACCTGCGCAACCTCGTGTCGTCGCCGGCGCCCGGCGTGCTGCAGCTGAACGTCACGCAGCTCCAGGCGTTCCAGCGCCTGCTGACGACGCTCGGCTACGACGGTGCGTTCGCGAAGCGCATTGCGCTGCAGGTGCGCGCGGGCCTGCTGCATTCGGCGACGCGCTTCCAGATGCCGAACCTGCCCGGCGGCGGCGGCACCGCGGCGAACGCCGCGACCGCGCCGGTGACCAGCGGCGACATGCAGGGTAGCGGCTTCACCGACGATCCGGGGCTCTCCGGTGGCGATCGCGGGCCCGCGCCGCTGATGATGACGAGCGTCGACAGCCTGCTCGACGTCGACGGCGTGACGCCCGAAATGGTTGCGCGGCTGCGCCCGTTCGTCACCGTGCTGCCGACCACGACGCCCGTGAACATGAACACCGCGCCGGCCGAAGTGATCGCCGCGCTGGTGCCGGGGATGAGCGTGTCGTCCGCGCAGGCGCTCGTGTCGCGCCGCGAGACCGTGTTTTTCCGGAACGTCGGCGACGTGCAGCTCGCGCTGCGCGGGGCCGGCGCGCCGCCGAACGTGACGATCGACTCGAGCCTCGTCGATGTCAATTCGAGCTATTTCATCGTGCACGGCCGGATCCAGCACGATCGCGCGGAGGTCGACCGCACCTCGCTCGTGTATCGTGATCCGACCACGCACTCGACGCGGGTCGTGCGTATCCGCGACCAGCTATAACGACGCCAATCGGGAGAGGAGCTCTTGTGAGCACGTTGATTGTTTCTTTGCCGCCGCGCGAGCCTGCCGTGCCGTTGCAGGAATGGCAGTGGCCCGAGCTGCCGTTCACGCTCGTCGACAAGGCCGGCCAGGTGCAGCGCGCGGGCCGCGCCGCGCTCGCGCTGCTGCCGCGCGCGAATGCGACGGTGCTGATCGTCGCCGCGCGCGACGTGCTGCTGCTGGCCGCGACCGTGCCGCCGCTGAAGGGGCCGAAGCTGCGCCAGGCGCTGCCCAACATCGTCGAGGATCAGCTGATCCAGGATCCGCTCGGCTGTCACATCGCGCTCGATCCGGCCGCGCTGCCCGACGGGCGCCGCGTGCTGGCCGTCGTCGATCGCGCGTGGTTCCGCACGATCTGCGAAGCGTTCACGTCGGCCGGCCACCGGCACCTGAGCGCGGTGCCCGCCACCCGCTGCCTGCCGGCGCCGCGTGCGTCGGCCGAAACGGCATCGACCGCGCCGGCCGACGGTGAGACTACCGACGCCGCCGCGCTTGCCGCGGACGCCGCCGAGCCGCCTGCCCGCCCGGCGACGGTCGCCGCGGTGCTCGGGCTCGCGACGTCGGTCGAGCCGGTGCTGGTCGACGCCGGCGCGCTGCCGGCCGCGGCCGGTGCGCCGCGCCTCGAACTCGCCGTGGCGCGCGGTGCGCTCGGCGAAGGCTTCGCGGCGCCTGCGGCGCGCGCGGCCGGCACGCTGACCGCGCTCGCGCGTGGCGGCGACGTCGAACTGTACGAGCTCGGCGAACCGGGTGCGGAGCCGCGGCTCGCGTCGGTCGGCCGGCCTGACGCGACGCTGTTGCCAGGCGCCGCGCCGCTGCCGTTCGACACGTTCGCGCGTCGCGCGCTGACCGAGAAGTTCGATCTGTGCCAGTTCGAATTCGAGTCGCAGCCCTGGCGTTTCGACCGCGCGACGGTGAAACGCCTGCGCGTGCCGCTCGCGCTCGTCGCGGCGACGCTCGGCGTCGCGGTGATCGGGATGAACCTGCACTGGTGGAAGCTGTCGCGCGAACGCGATGCGCTGTCCGCGCAGATCACCGAGACGCTCTTGTCCGCGTTCCCGAAGACGACGACGGTGCTCGATCCGCCCGCGCAGATGCAGCGCCAGCTCGACCAGCTTCGCCTGGCGGCCGGCGAGTTGTCGCCGAACGATTTCCTCGCGCTGTCGAGCGGGCTGTCGCGGTCGATGGGCGCGCTGCCGCTGAACGGCATCGCGTCGCTCGACTATCACGACCGGCGGCTCGACGTCGGCTTCAAGCCGGAGGTCAAGGTCGATCCCGATTTCACGCAGCGCCTCGCGCGCAACGGACTGTCCGGCGAAGTCGACAGCAACACGGGCAAATGGACGATCCGGAGCCGCTCATGAAAACGGAACAACTGAACCAGACGCTGGCCCAGTTCTGGGGCGAACGCTCGCCGCGCGAGAAGACGCTGCTCGGCTGGGGCGGCGCCGTTCTGGCGGTCGCGATTGCGTATTCGGTGCTGTGGTCGCCCGCGCAGGAAGGCCGCGCACGGATCCAGCGCGAGCTGCCGACGATGCGTCACGAGCTTGCGCAGATGACCGCCCAGGCGAACGAGGCGAAGTCGCTGACGGCCGCCGCGCAAGGCGTCGCGCCGACCGGCCTCGCGCTGAAGGACGCACTGACCGCGTCGCTGTCCGATCACGGGCTGCAGGGGGCGCAGGTGCAGATCGTCGGCAACGGCGTGCAGGTGCAGATGAAGAACGTGTCGTTCCCGGCGTGGACCCAGTGGCTCGACGATGCGCGCCGGCAGTTCAAGGTGCAGGTCGGCGAGGCGCACGCGACCGCGCTGAAGGACGACGGCCAGGTCGACCTGACGGCCGTGATGCAACCTTCCGTCCAGAAATAGATGACGGCAGCGGATGATGCAAACGCGGGTCGGCCGATGAGGCCGTGGGCGAAGCGGCTCGTCACGGTATTGCCGTGGGTACTGGCAGGTGGCCTGGCGACGGCGGTGACGCTCGTCGCGCTGGCGCCGGCCGCGTGGATCGCGCCGCAGTTCGCGCGCGCGACCGGCGGACACGTGAATCTCGTCGATCCGGACGGGTCGCTGTGGCACGGCTCGGGCACGCTGATGCTCGCGCCGGGCGCCGACCAGAGCGCGGCGACGCTGCTGCCGGGCCGGGTCGAATGGACCACGCACTTCTGGCCGCTGCTGACCGGCCGCGTGCAGATGCGCATGCGGCAGACCGAGGCGATGCCCGATGCCGTCACGCTCGATGCGACGTGGCGCGGCGCGGTGCTGTCGGCGGGCACGATGGCCGTGCCCGCTTCGCTGCTCGCGGGGCTCGGCACGCCGTTCAACACGCTCGACCTGCAGGGCGACGTGCGGATCGGCTGGAGCGACTGGCGCCTGTTCGGCAACAACGCATTCGGCCAGCTGACGGTGACGATCGACTCGATGAGTTCGCGCGTGTCGCGCGTGAAGCCGCTCGGTTCGTACCGCGCGGTGCTGCAGGCGAAGGGCGCGGGCGCCGATCTCGACCTGTCGACGACGCAGGGCCCGCTGTTCCTCGACGGGCACGGCAACTTCGGCCCTGGGCAGGGATCGTTCCGCGGCACCGCGCATGCGGCGCCCGAACAGCAGGCGAACCTCGCGGGGCTGCTGAACCTGCTCGGCCACCCGATCGGAAACAACGAGGTGTCGCTGATCTTCGGCGACGCGCAGCGCTGACGCGCGCGTCGCCCGTTTTCCTTACTTCTGCGCGAGCGGCGTAGCGGCTGATGGCGCGGTGGCGGCAGGCGCGGCTGCACCGGACGCCGGCACGGGGGCCGGCGCCGCCATGTCGCCGTTCTCGCGCGCCATGTCCGAAGCATCCCAGCCGCCGCCGAGCGCCTTCACGAGTCCGACCGACGACACCATCCGCTGGCCGGCGATCGTCGCGAGCTTCTGCTGCGCGGTGAACGCGGTGGTCTGCGCGGTCAGCACGTTCAGGTACGCGACCGTGCCGGCCTTGTACTGGTTCGTGACGATCGCGAGCGAGTGCTCGGCGCTGTCGACGGCCTGCCGTTGCACGTCAATTTCCTGCGCGAGGATGCGCTGCGACGCGAGGTTGTCCTCGACGTCCTGGAACGCGGTGAGCACCGCGAGGCGATACGCGGCGACGTCCTGGTCGTAGGTCGCGCGCGCGGCGTCGGTCTGCGCGGCGCGCAGCCCTGCATCGAACAGCGTGGCCGCGAGCTGCGGGCCGACCGTCCAGAAACGCGCCGGCAACGTGAACAGCTGCGACCACACCGAGCTCTGGAAGCCGCCGGTGGCCGACAGCGTAAGCGTGGGAAAGAACGCGGCAATCGCGACGCCGATCTGCTCGTTCGCGGCCGCCGCGCGGCGCTCGGCCGCCGCGATGTCGGGCCGGCGCTCGAGGATCGCGGACGGCACGTCGACCGGCGTGATCGGCGGCTCGGCCGCGAGCGGGGCCGGCGGCAGCGAGAAGGTCGACGCCGGTTCGCCGATCAGCGTCGCGATCGCATGCTCGTACTGCGCACGCGCCACACCGTTGTCGATCTGCGCGGCTTGCGCGCTCTGCAGCTGCGTCTGCGCCTGGATCACGTCCGCACGCGCGGCGACGCCCTGGGCGTACTGGTTCTGCGTGAGCTTCAGCGACTGTTCGTACGACTTCACGGTGTCGTCGAGCAGCTTTTGCAGCGCATCGGACGTGCGCAACTGGAAATAGGTTTGCGCGAGCAGCGCCTGCTGCGACAGCCGCGCGTTCGCGAGATCGGCCGCCGCCGCGGCTTCGCCGGCGCGCTGCGCGCTGACGGTGCGGCTCACCTTGCCCCACAGGTCCGGTTCCCAGCTGGCATCGAGGCCGACGCTGTAGCTGTTGTTGATCGACCCGGACGAGCCGCTGCCGAAACTCGACGACGAGCCCGACGACACCGACGTACGCGGCGTGCGGGCACGCGAGCCCGACGCGGTCAGCCCGACGGTCGGGAAATACGCGGCGCGCGCCTCGGTGACGAGCGCGCGCGCCTGCCGGTAGGCGGCCGCCGATTGCGCGATGGTCTGGTTCGATGCGTTGAGCCTGCCGATCAGCGCATCGAGCTGCGGATCGTTGTAGACCGTCCACCACGGGCCGCGATCGGTGCGGTCGGCCGGTTGCGCGACTTTCCAGCCGGCCGGCGCTTCCTTGAACGCGGCGGGGATCGACGTGTCGGGCCGGTGATAGTCGGGCCCGACGGCGCAGCCGGCGAGCAGCACGGCCGTCGCAACGGCGACGGCGGCGCTCAGCGGGCGAAGGGCGCGCGGGAGGGAGGCGTACGGCATCGTGGTTTTCCTGTCTGGGCGTGACGGCCGGCGAGCGGCGCCGCGCGATGCGGTCGTCATGCCGCTGGCGGACAAATGGTAACTGACGGCGGGGAAGCTGCGCAGCCCTAAGGGTACGGTGCGCGAAGGCCGGAATGTGTTACCGGCGCAGCCGGCCGGTTTACCGGCCATTACGGATCGCTTGCGGGAAAACGGGCGTGCGACGACGGCCGCGCAGCAATGCTGCCGGCGCCCGGCCGGATCAGACGGGGAAGCGGGAGCGGTGCGGCGTCAGTGGCAGCGCACCGGCACCGGGATGGGGTCGGCGGCGGACCGCCATGTCGACGGCTCCGTGGCGGCCGGCTGGCTCGTGCGGCGTGCGCCGCCCTTCGCGTTGCGTTGCCGGCGATGATCGAACCAGGCGAACCCGAGCGCCGCGAGCGAGCCGCCCGGCACGACCAGCATCGTCACGTACAGCGCGATCTTCCAGCCGCGGTGCGGCCCGGAAAACACATGATGAGCGGTATCGGTCAGGTTGCGGCGCAGCGCGCCGGCGGCATTTTTCAGGGACAGCATCGCGAACATCCTAGGGGTGCCCGGCAGCGCGGGCGAATCGGTCAGAACATCGTCTCCGGCAGTGCAACATGCACGTCGTAACTGGTTGCCTCAAATAATATTGACTAAGCAATCATTTTTCAAGATACTGGGCGCGTTTTAACCTGAAACGCACTATTGCTGCGCGCGCAATCGTATGACCGGCGGCCTTTACGATCCCGAGAACATCGCGCTGGAAACGAGCCTCGGCTATTACCTGTCGAAGGCGAAGCAGGCGCTCGTCGAGCGGATGGACCGTGCGCTCGAGCCGCTCGACCTCACCGCGCAGCAGATCGGCGTGATCCTGCTGTTGTCGCGCGGCTACGCGCGCACGCCGTTCGAGTTGTCGCGCAAGATGTCCTACGACAGCGGCTCGATGACGCGCATGCTGGACCGGCTCGAACGCAAGGGGCTGATCGCACGTTCGCGCAGCGAGCAGGACCGCCGGATGATCGAGCTGACGCTGACCGAGCGCGGCGCCGAAGCAGCCCGCGCGCTGCCGTCGCTGGTCGCGACCGCGCTCAACGCGCAGCTCGAAGGCTTCTCGGCCGACGAACTCGCGACGCTCACCGGCCTGCTGCAGCGCTTCATCGCCAACGGGCCCGGCACGCCCGGCTGCCCGAAGCCCGACGAAGACGCCTGATGCGCGCGGCGGCCCCATGTCTAGGTTAAGCATTCGCTTATTTATCTGTCTGGGCAGAAAATGACAGGACACGTGCTCCGCTTTTTCCCTTTTTCGTTCCACCCGGCCGGGCCGCGCTGCGTCGCACGCCCGTGCGTTGTGCCGGCGCGTTGCGCGCGCCGCATCTAGGAGATTCCGATGTCCGCCACCCCGGCATCCGCCGCCTCCCCCGCCGCCGAACCCGCGCCGCTGTCCGGCGGGACGCTCGCGCTGCTCACCATCGGGCTCGCGCTCGGCACCTTCATGGAAGTGCTCGACACGTCGATCGCGAACGTCGCGGTGCCGACCATCTCGGGCAGCCTCGGTGTCGCGACCAGCGAAGGCACCTGGGTGATCTCGTCGTATTCGGTCGCGTCCGCGATCGCGGTGCCGCTCACCGGCTGGCTCGCGCGGCGGGTCGGCGAGGTGCGGCTGTTCACGCTGTCGGTGCTCGCGTTCACGGTCGCGTCGGCGCTGTGCGGCTTCGCGACCAACTTCGAGACGCTGATCGCGTTCCGGCTGCTGCAGGGCCTCGTGTCGGGGCCGATGGTGCCGCTGTCGCAGACGATCCTGATGCGCAGCTATCCACCCGCGAAGCGCGGGCTCGCGCTCGGGCTATGGGCGATGACGGTGATCGTCGCGCCGATCTTCGGCCCGCTGCTGGGCGGCTGGATCAGCGACAACTACACATGGCCGTGGATCTTCTACATCAATTTGCCGATCGGCATCTTCTCCGCGGCCTGCGCGTATTTCCTGCTGCGCGGCCGCGAGACGAAGACGTCGAAGCAGCGGATCGACGCGATCGGCCTCGCGCTGCTCGTGATCGGCGTGTCGTGCCTGCAGATGATGCTCGACCTCGGCAAGGACCGCGACTGGTTCAACTCGTCGTTCATCGTCGCGCTCGCGCTGATCGCGGTCGTGTCGCTGGCGTTCATGCTCGTGTGGGAGGCGACCGAAAAGGAGCCGGTGGTCGACCTGTCGCTGTTCAAGGACCGCAACTTCGCGCTCGGCGCGATGATCATCTCGTTCGGCTTCATGGCGTTCTTCGGCTCGGTCGTGATCTTCCCGCTGTGGCTGCAGACGGTGATGGGCTACACGGCCGGCAAGGCCGGCCTCGCGACCGCGCCGGTCGGGCTGCTCGCGCTCGTGCTGTCGCCGCTGATCGGCCGCAACATGCACCGGCTCGACCTGCGGATGGTCGCGAGCTTCGCGTTCATCGTGTTCGCGGGCGTGTCGCTGTGGAACGCGACGTTCACGCTCGACGTGCCGTTCAACCACGTGATCCTGCCGCGGCTCGTGCAGGGGATCGGCGTTGCATGCTTCTTCGTGCCGATGACGACGATCACGCTGTCGAGCATTTCCGACGAGCGGCTCGCGAGCGCGTCGGGGCTGTCGAACTTCCTGCGCACGCTGTCCGGCGCGATCGGCACCGCGGCGAGTTCGACATTCTGGGAGAACGACGCGATCTACCACCATGCGCGGCTGTCGGAATCGGTGAGCATCTACGCGCAGAACACGACCGATTACCAGGGCGCGCTCGCGCAGCTCGGCATCGTCGGGCAGACGGCCAATGCGCAGCTGAATCAGCTCGTCACGCAGCAGGGCTTCATGATGGCGACCAACGACTTCTTCCACCTGTCGGCGGGGATGTTCATCGCGCTCGCGGCGCTCGTGTGGATCACGAAGCCGAGGAAGGGTGCGGGGCCCGCGATGGGGCATTGAGCGTGAAAGGGGCGGCCACGACGGCCGCCCTTTTTGTTTCACGGCCCGCTTCCGCGCTCCGCCGCGCTGCCGTCACGCCCTCGCCCGCAACCCGCCGAATGCGAGATCGTCGCCGGGCGCGATCGGCAGCGTCGCCCGCGCGACATCGAGCCACGCGCGCGCCGCGTGCGACAGGTAGCCCTTCTTCAGCCAGCCGAGCGCGATCGCCCACGTGATTTCCGGCTCGACGATCGGCCGGCACGTGAACTGGCCCGCGTCGAGCCGCCGGCAATACGGCTCGGGCAGCAGCGCGATGCCGACGCCCGCATGGACGAGCGCGGCCATGAAATCCCAGTGGCCGCTGCGGCTCACGATCGACGGCGTGAAGCCGACCTGCCGGCACGCATCGAGCACCGCGTCGTGCAGCGCGAGGCTTTCCGCATAGAACACGAACGATTCGCGCGCGAGATCGGCGAGCGGCACGGCCGCGTGATCCTCCCAGCGCGATTCGCGCGGCGCGACGAGCCACAGCGGCGCGCGCACCATCGGCAGCCGCTCGAACGTGCCGGGATCGACCGGCTCCAGCAGCCCGCCGAGCTCCAGTTCGCCCGACGTCAGCGCGGCCTCGATCATCCGCGCGCCCTGCTCGAACAGCTTCAGCTCGATGTTCGGGTAGCGCTGCTTGTAGGCGGCGATGATCGGCGTGAACAGCGAGCCGCCGAGCGGCGGGATCCCGATCGTCAGCTCGCCGCGGCCGAGCGTGCCGAGATCGTTCAGCTCCGACTGCAGCTGCGCCTGCGCGGCGAGCACGTCCTGGCCGCGCTGGAACACGATCCGCCCCGCATCGGTCAGCACCATCTGCCGGCCGTCGCGCAGCAGCAGCGGCGAACCGATCTCGTCCTCGAGCGCCTTCACCATCTTGCTGATGGTCGGCTGCGTCACGAACAGCTTGTCGGCGGCCGCCGTGAAGCTCTGCTGGCGAACCACCTCGACGAAGTACCGCAGTGCGCGCAATTCCATCGGTGTCTCCCCAAATTGGTGCGGCAATCACAAGCGAATTCCGAATTGGAATGACAAGGATAGAGACAAGTCATTTTATTTATGGTTAGGGGAAACCCTATACTCACACCATCAACGCACTATCCGTATGGAGCCCGTCATGACCAAGCCGATCGCCGCCGCCGCCCGCCCTGCCGCTTCGGGCAGCCTCGCGCATACGGGCCGGATCGTGCTGCAGGCCGCCGCGCTCGGCGCGCTGTGGATGGCCGTCGACTGGGCCGTGCGCAAGGTCGGGCTGCCGATTCCGTCCGGCGTGATCGGCCTCGCGGTGCTGCTCGCGCTGCTGTTCTCGGGCCGCGTCGCGCCCGCGTGGGTGAAGGACGGCGCGAACTGGCTGCTGTCCGACATGCTGCTGTTCTTCGTGCCGGCCGCCGTCGCGGCCGTGCAGTACGGCGGGCTGTTCCGCGAGGACGGCTGGCGCATCGCGCTGGTGATGCTCGCCGGTACCGCGTTCGTGATGGTCGCGGTAGCCGTCGCGGTCGATCTCGCCGCGAAGCTCGAACGCCGGCTCGCCGCGCAGCGCGTGTTCGCCGAACGCCGCCGCACGCGCCTGAGCGCCGTGTCCGCGCACTGAGCCGGAGCTGACCATGCTGGCTGCGCTATCGAACCTGTCCGCCGACCAGGCGAATACCGCGATCTCCCTCGGTTGCTTCGTGCTGACGGTCGTGCTGTATTTCGCGTCGAAGCGGCTCTATGCGTACAAGAAGACGCTGCTGTTCTCGCCGCTCGTGTTCGTGCCGGGTGTGCTGGTGCTGCTCGTGCTGGTGACCGGCATCCCGTATTCGGTCTACTTCCGCGATACGCGCTGGCTGATGTGGCTGCTCGGCCCGGCGACGATCGCGTTCGCGGTGCCGATCTATGAGTATCGCGACCTGATCCGCCGGCACTGGCTGTCGCTGTCGGTCGGCGTCGCGGTCGGGATCGCCGCAGGCGTGTGCGGGTCGCTGCTGCTCGCGAAGCTGCTGCACCTGTCGCCCGAACTGCAGCGCTCGCTGATGACGCGCTCGGTGTCGACGCCGTTCGCGCTCGCCGTATCGGACAAGATCCACGCGCCGAAGGATCTCACGGCGCTGTTCGTGATCGCGACCGGCATCTGCGGAATGCTGCTCGGCGAACTCGTGCTCGCGCTGGTGCCGATGCGCACGCGGCTCGCGCGCGGCGCGCTGTTCGGCGCGGCGGCCCACGGTGTGGGCACCGCGAAGGCGCGCGAGATCGGCAGCGAGGAAGGCGTCGTGTCGAGCCTGACGATGATGATCGCGGGCGTCGCGATGGTGCTGATCGCACCGCTGCTGACGCTGCTGCCGATCTGACACCCCCGCGCCGGGCGGCCGACGCCCGCCCGGCATGCCGCCCCGCGGCGTTCTCCTGGCCCCGTTACCCTGCATCCGGCCGACGCCCGGCCGACAATCGGCTGAGATAGCCGCAAATCCCCCCTCTTTTCCACCCATCGGCCGCGGCCCGGATGCCGAACAATGCATGCTACGAGACATCACGCACGCATTCACATGGCCTCCACGACCGCAAACCCGACCGCCGACAAGCCGGCTTCGTCCGGCAAGTTCAAGCGCATCGCACTCATCGCCATCGTCGCGCTGGGCGCGGCCGCCGCCGCAGCCGGCGGCATGTACGTGTTCCTGAGCAAGGAAGGCGTCGGCCATGCGAGCACGCCCGCCGAGCCGGCGCCGCTTGCCGCGCCGGTGTTCTTCCCGCTCGATCCGCTGACCGTGAACCTGCAGTCGGACGACGGCGCGCAGCACTACCTGCGCGTCGGCCTGTCGCTGAAGCTCACCGACCCGAAGGCGCAGGAGCAGCTGACCGCGCGGATGCCGGAGATCCGCAGCCGGATCCTGCTCGCGCTGTCGAACAAGCATCCCGAGGAACTCGCGACACCGGACGGCAAACGTTCGCTCGCGAAGGAACTGCGGGACCTGATCGAGCAGCCGACGCAACCGGGCAACCAGCGCGCGAAGGTCGACGACGTGCTGTTCACCGAGTTCGTCGTCCAGTAACGCGGCCGCGAAAGGAGCGCGTATGGGTCACCAGGAGTTCATGTCCCAGGAGGAGGTCGATGCCCTCCTCAAGGGCGTCACGGGCGAAACCGATGCAGTCGACGAGCAGCGCGACACATCGGGCGTCCGCCCCTACAACATCGCGACGCAGGAGCGGATCGTCCGCGGCCGGATGCCCGGCCTCGAGATCATCAACGACCGTTTCGCGCGCCTGCTGCGGATCGGCATCTTCAACTTCATGCGGCGCACGGCGGAAATCTCCGTCAGCCAGGTGAAGGTGCAGAAGTACAGCGAGTTCACCCGCAACCTGCCGATCCCGACGAACCTGAACCTGGTGCACGTGAAGCCGCTGCGCGGCACGTCGCTGTTCGTGTTCGACCCGAACCTCGTGTTCTTCGTCGTCGACAACCTGTTCGGCGGCGACGGGCGCTTTCACACGCGCGTCGAAGGCCGCGATTTCACGGCCACCGAGCAGCGGATCATCGGCAAGCTGCTGAACCTCGTGTTCGAGCACTACGCGACCGCATGGAAGAGCGTGCGGCCGCTGCAGTTCGAATTCGTGCGTTCGGAGATGCACACGCAGTTCGCGAACGTCGCGACGCCGAACGAAATCGTGATCGTCACGCAGTTCTCGATCGAGTTCGGGCCGACGGGCGGCACGCTGCACATCTGCATGCCGTACTCGATGATCGAGCCGATCCGCGACGTGCTCAGTTCGCCGATCCAGGGCGAGGCGCTCGAAGTCGACCGCCGCTGGGTGCGCGTGCTGTCGCAGCAGGTGCAGGCCGCCGAGGTCGAGCTGACCGCGAATCTCGCCGAGATCTCGTCGACCTTCGAGAAGATCCTGAACCTGCGCGCGGGCGACGTGCTGCCGCTGGAGATCGAGGACACGATCACCGCGAAGGTTGACGGCGTGCCGGTGATGGAGTGCGGCTACGGAATTTTCAATGGTCAATATGCGTTGCGCGTGCAGAAGATGATCAGCGCGGGCGATACGATGAAGGAAGGTGGATATGAGTGAGCTGAACCAGACGCCCGACGACGACATCCAGGCGATGGCCGACGCGGCCCTCGCGGCTTCGGCCGCCGACGCGCAGGCGGCGCCGGCCGCGGCGGAGGAAGATCCGGGCATGGACGACTGGGCGGCCGCGCTCGCCGAGCAGAACCAGCAGCCGGTGCAGGCCGGCGCAACGGGCGCCGGCGTGTTCCAGCCGCTGTCGAAGGCCGCGTCGACCTCGACGCACAACGATATCGAGATGATCCTCGACATCCCGGTCAAGATGACCGTGGAGCTTGGCCGCACGAAGATCGCGATCCGCAACCTGCTGCAGCTCGCGCAGGGGTCGGTCGTCGAGCTCGACGGCCTCGCCGGCGAGCCGATGGACGTGCTCGTGAACGGCTGCCTGATCGCGCAGGGCGAGGTCGTGGTCGTGAACGACAAGTTCGGCATCCGCCTGACCGACATCATCACGCCGGCCGAACGCATCCGGAAACTGAATCGATGACAGTCGTGAAGCCCGGCCACCGCGTGTGCAACGCGCTTGCAGCGGCGGCGCCAGCCGTCGTCGCATCGCTCGCGTGCGCGCCGGCCGGCGCCGCCGACATGAACGCGGTGAACCACGCCGGTGCGATCGCGTCGAGCGTGATGGTCGGTTCGGCCGCGCCGTCGCTCGGCATCGGCGCAGTGCTGCAAACGCTCGTCGGGCTCGCGGTCGTGATCGGCCTCGTGTTCGCATGCGCTTGGCTCGCGCGCCGCTTCGGCTTCCAGCCCGCGCGGCGCGGCGGCCCGCTGAAGGTCGTGTCGAGCGTCGCGGTCGGCACGAAGGAAAGCGCGACGATCGTCGAGATCGGCGGCACCTGGCTCGTGCTCGGCGTCGCGCCGGGCAACGTGCGCCTGCTGCATACGCTGCCGGCCGGTTCGGCGGCGGCCACCGCGACGGCGGGCTCGGCCCCGGCCGATGCCGCCGCCGGCGGCGCCCCGTCCGACGGCAGCCTGCCCGGCACGTTCGGCTCGCGGTTCCGCGACGCGCTCGCGGGCGAAGCCGCGAAGCGCCTCGGTCGCGGCAAGGACCGCTGACATGGCGCCGCGCCCTCTTTCCGACCCCGCATTCCAATGAAACACGAATTCCTGCGTCGCGCGGCGCGCGTCGCGCCCGTGCTGATCCTCTGCCTCGCGCCGGCGCTCGCCCATGCGCAGGCGAACGGCCTGCCCGCGTTCAACGCGAGCCCGGGCCCGCACGGCGGCACCACCTATTCGCTGAGCGTGCAGACGATGCTGCTGCTCACGATGCTGTCGTTCCTGCCGGCGATGCTGCTGATGATGACGAGCTTCACGCGCATCATCATCGTGCTGTCGCTGCTGCGCCAGGCGCTCGGCACCGCGACGACGCCGCCGAACCAGGTGCTCGTCGGCCTCGCGATGTTCCTCACCTTCTTCGTGATGTCGCCGGTGCTCGACCGTGCGTACAACGACGGCTACAAGCCGTTCTCCGACGGCTCGATGCCGATGGAGCAGGCCGTGCAGCGCGGCGTCGCGCCGTTCAAGACCTTCATGCTGAAGCAGACCCGCGAGACCGATCTCGCGCTGTTCGCGAAGATCTCGAAGGCCGCGCCGATGCAGGGCCCCGAGGACGTGCCGCTGTCGCTGCTGGTGCCCGCGTTCGTCACGAGCGAGCTGAAGACGGGCTTCCAGATCGGCTTCACGGTCTTCATCCCGTTCCTGATCATCGACATGGTCGTCGCGAGCGTACTGATGTCGATGGGGATGATGATGGTGTCGCCGTCCACCGTGTCGCTGCCGTTCAAGCTGATGCTGTTCGTGCTGGTCGACGGCTGGCAGCTGCTGATCGGCTCGCTCGCGCAGAGCTTCACGTAAGCCGCGGAGGAACACGCACGATGACGCCCGAACAAGTGATGACCCTCGCCCACCAGGCGATGATGGTCGGCCTGCTGCTCGCGGCCCCGCTGCTGCTGGTCGCGCTCGCGGTCGGCCTCGTCGTGAGCCTGTTCCAGGCCGCGACGCAGATCAACGAGGCGACGCTGTCGTTCATCCCGAAGCTGCTCGCGGTTGCCGCGACGCTCGTGATCGCCGGCCCGTGGATGCTGACGACGATGCTCGACTACCTGCGGCAGACGCTGCTGCACGTCGCGACGCTCGGCGTCGGCTGAGCCGCGCGCAGCACCCGGCGGCAATGTTCTCGGTTACCTACGCGCAGCTCAACGGCTGGCTCACGGCGTTCCTGTGGCCGTTCGTGCGGATGCTCGCGCTCGTCGCGACGGCGCCCGTCGTCGGCCACGCGTCGGTGCCCGTGCGCGCGAAGATCGGCCTGGCCGCGTTCATGGCGCTGGTCGTCGCGCCGACGCTCGGCGCGATGCCGGACGTCACCGTGTTCTCCGCGCAGGGCATCTGGATCCTCGTCACGCAGTTCCTGATCGGCGCCGCGATGGGCTTCACGATGCAGGTCGTGTTCGCGGCCGTCGAGGCGGCCGGCGACTTCATCGGGCTGTCGATGGGCCTCGGTTTTGCGACGTTCTTCGATCCGCACACGAGCGGCGCGACGCCCGTGATGGGCCGCTTCCTGAACGCGGTCGCGATGCTCGCGTTCCTCGCGGTGGATGGCCACCTGCAGGTATTTGCCGCGCTCGCCGCGTCGTTCCAGTCGCTGCCGGTGTCGGCCGACCTGCTGCACGCGCCGGGCTGGCGCACGCTCGCCGCGTTCGGCGCGACCGTGTTCGAGATGGGGCTGCTGCTTGCGCTGCCGGTGGTGGCGGCGCTCCTGATCGCTAACCTCGCGCTCGGCATCCTGAACCGCGCGGCGCCGCAGATCGGCGTGTTCCAGATCGGCTTTCCCGTCACGATGCTCGTCGGGCTGTTGCTCGTGCAACTGATGATCCCGAACCTCGTGCCGTTCGTGTCGCACCTGTTCGACATGGGGCTCGACACGATGGGGCGGGTGCTGATCGGCTGGCGCTAGCCGCATCCGGCCCCGTTCGCCCCCCGTTGCTGGAAAACCCCTAAAGGAATCGCCGGCCCGCGAAAGGTAGCGGAAGGTTTCGCGTCCCTATACTCGTTGTGACGATGCAGCACGCATCGCGCCACACGAATACAACGAACGGAGACGACCCGATGCGACCCATCCTGCGCACCCTCGCCGTGGCAGCCAGCCTGAGCTGCGCGCTTGCCGCTCACCCCGCTTTTGCCGACGACGGCGGCAAGATCACGATCATGGTCGGCGGGATCGCGAAGCTGATCTACCTGCCCGCGCGGCTCACGCAGGAACTCGGCTACTTCAAGGCCGAAGGGCTCGATGTCGAGCTGCTGTCGCAGCCGGCCGGCGTCGACGCCGAGAACGAGCTGCTCGCGGGTGCCGTGCAGGGCGTCGTCGGCTTCTACGACCATACGATCGACCTGCAGAGCAAGGGCAAGGACGTGAAGGCGATCGCCGTGTTCGGCCAGGTGCCGGGCGAAGTCGAAATGGTGTCGACCAAGGCCGCGCCGACGTTCAAGTCGATGGCCGACGCGAAGGGCAAGACGCTCGGCGTGACGGGCCTCGGCTCGTCGACGAGCTTCCTCACCCAATACCTCGCGCTGCAGCACGGCGTGCCGTCCACGCAGTACACGATGCTGCCGGTCGGCGCCGACGCGAGCTTCATCGCCGCGATCAAGCAGGGCCGCATCGATGCCGGCATGACGACCGAGCCGACGGTGTCCGCGCTCGAGAAGATGGGCGACGCGAAGGTGCTGGTCGACATGCGCACCGTCGACGGCACGCGCGCCGCGCTCGGCGGCACCTACCCGGCCGCGAGCCTGTACGTGCAGTCGGCGTGGGCCGATTCGCACAAGGCGGAAGCGACCAGGCTCGCGCATGCGTTCGCGAAGACGATGCAGTTCATCCATGCGCACAGCGCCGAGGAGATCGCCGCGAAGATGCCGGCCGACTACCAGAAGGACAAGGCGCTGTACGTGTCCGCCCTGAAGGCGTCGCTGCCGATGTACACGGCCGACGCGAAGATGCCGGCCGACGGTCCGGCGACCGTGCTGAAGGTGCTGTCGGCGTTCAACCCGTCGGTGAAGGGCAAGCACATCGACCTGGCGCGCACCTTCACGAACGATTTCGTGAACGCGAAGTAACGAGCGGCGCCGGCGGCGGCGATCCCGCCGCCGTGCGTTCCCCGTTCCGGTCCGGCTGGCCGGCCCGGCGTCGCCACGATGCGACGCCCTCTTCACCCGCAGGATCCATGCGATGAACCAGGCAGTCTCCCCGAGCACACCGGCGATCGAGTTTCGCAACGTGTCGTGCCGCTTCATTTCGCCGGAAGGCAAAGCCACCGTCGCGCTGCGCGACTTCAGCATGAGCGTCGCGCGCGGCGAATTCATCGCGATCGTCGGGCCGACCGGCTGCGGCAAGTCGACGACGCTGAACCTGATCACCGGGCTGCTCAAGCCCGTGTCGGGCGAAGTGCGCGTGATGGGCCGCCCGGTCGACGGGATCGATCCGCGCATCGGCTTCGTGTTCCAGGCCGACGCGGTGTTCCCGTGGCGCAACGTGATCGACAACGTCGCGGCGGGCCCGCTGTTTCGCGGCCGCTCGAAGGACGTCGCGTATGCGCAGGCCGAGGAATGGATCCGCAAGGTCGGCCTCGACAAGTTCACGAAGCACTACCCGCACCAGCTGTCCGGCGGGATGAGGAAGCGCGTCGCGCTCGCGCAGACCTTCATCAACCAGCCGGAAATCCTGCTGATGGACGAGCCGTTCTCCGCGCTCGACATGCAGACCCGCACGCTGATGCAGGACGAGCTGCTGCAGCTCTGGTCCGCGAACAAGGGCTCGGTCGTGTTCGTCACGCACGATCTCGAAGAGGCGATCGCGCTTGCCGACCGCGTGTTCGTGCTGACCGCGCGCCCCGCGACGCTCAAGCGCGTGTACGAGATCGACTTGCCGCGCCCGCGCGTCACGTCGGAGATCCGCTACGACGCGCGCTTCATCGAAATTTCCAAGGACATCTGGCACGACCTGCGCGAAGAAGTGCAGATCGGCTGACGCATACGCCGCACGGCAAGGACAGCAAGGACAGGAGCATGACCGACATGACGCTTCCCCCCACCGCCATTCCGGCGACAACGCTCGAGGACGACGAGCGCGCCGCACAACGCCGGCTGCGCCGCCGGCGCAACTTGATCGTCACGCTGCGGATCGCCGTGCTGGTGATCGTACTGGGCGGGTGGGAACTCGCCGCCCGGCTCAAGTGGATCGATCCGTTCTTCTTCTCGATGCCGTCGCTGATCTTCGACCAGATCCAGGACTGGTTCGTGAACGGCACGTCGCAGGGCCCGCTGCTCACGCAGGTGTGGGTCACGCTCGAGGAAACCGGGATCGGCTTCGTGATCGGCTCGGTCGCCGGCGTGATTTGCGGGATCGTGCTTGGCCGCAACAAGCTGATGGCCGACGTGTTCGGCCTGTACATCCAGATCGCGAACTCGATTCCGCGCGTCGTGCTCGGCTCGATCTTCGTGATCGCGCTCGGCCTCGGGATGGCGTCGAAGATCGCGCTGGCCGTCGTGATGGTGTTCTTCGTCGTGTTCGGCAACGCGTTCCAGGGCGTGCGCGAAGCCGACCGCTACCTGATCGCGAATGCGCAGATCCTCGGCGCATCGCGCCGGCAGATCACCACGGCCGTCGTGATCCCGTCCGCACTGAGCTGGATTCTCGCGAGCCTGCACGTGAGCTTCGGCTTCGCGCTGGTCGGTGCGGTGGTCGGCGAATTCCTGGGTTCCAAGCAGGGTATCGGGCTGCTAATCTCCACCGCCCAGGGCGCGTTCAACGCGAGCGGCGTGTTCGCGGCGATGATCGTGCTGGCCGTGGTCGCGCTGGCCGCCGACTACCTGCTGACCTGGCTCGAGAAGCGGCTGTTGAAGTGGCGGCCCGCGGCGTTCTGAGCGCCGCCGGCGGACGCCTGACATGACACTCCCGACCGCGCCGGCGACCCCGGCGCGGTTCGGCATTTCGGAGAAGGAGCGCAACAGGATGGCGCACAGCCTGCGCGGGCGGCTGCTGTGGTGGCTGCTGCTGCCGCTCGCGGTATTCGTGCTGATCGCGGGCGCGATGTCGTACGACACCGCGCGGACCACGGCCGGGCTCGTGCAGGACAGCGCGCTCGTCGCGTCCGCGCGCACGATCGGCGAGGACATCGAATGGCGCAACGGCCTGCCGGTCGCCGACGTGCCGCCGGCCGCGCTGGAGATCTTCGAGTCGCCGTCGGGCGATTCGGTGTTCTACAAGGTGATCGACGGCCACGCCCGCCTGCTCGCCGGCAATCCGGCGCTCGACCTGCCCGCGCGGCACGGCGTCGAGCCGACGCTGTACGACACGTCGCTCGACAGCGTGCCGCTGCGCGCGGTGGCCTACGACCGCCAGCTGTACGACGAGGGCCAGGTCGAAACCGTCACGGTGGTCGTCGCGAAGACGACGCGCTCGTACGGCGCGATGGTCGCGACGATCTGGCGGCCGCAGCTCGTGCGCCTGTCGCTGATGCTGGTGCTCGCGGTGGTGCTGGTCTATCTCGGGCTGACGCTGGAGCTGCGCCCGCTGATGAAGCTGAAGGACGACGTCGCCGACCGCGGGCCGATGGAACTCGAGCCGATCCGCCCCGAGCGGCTTCAGCACGAACTGCGGCCGATCGTCGACGCGATCAACCAGTGCATCGCGCGGCTCAACACGCACACGGCCACGCAGCGCCGCTTCATCGCCGACGCCGCACACCAGTTGCGCACGCCGATCGCGGTGCTCGACACGCAGATCCAGTACGCGCAGCGGCGCGGGCACGACGATCCGGAGCTCGCGACGGTGCTCGACAGCATGCAGCGCAGCAGCCGCAAGATGGCCGACGTGACCGACAAGCTGCTGCTGCTCGCGCATGCGGAAGCGACGCCGTCGACGCTGCTGACCCATCGCGTCGACCTCGCGGCCGTGGTGTCGAGCGTGCTGGAGGAGACGATCGTGCTCGCGCAGCGGCGCGACATCGACCTCGGCGCCGATCTCGGCGAGCGGCTCGACGTCGCGGGCAGCGACAGCCTGCTGACCGCGCTGGTGATGAACCTCGTCGACAACGCGGTGCGCTACACGCAGCCGGGTGGCTGCGTGACCGTCTGCGCGCGGCGCGAAGGCGACACGATCGTGCTCGACGTGGTCGACAACGGCCCCGGCATCCCGGCCGAAGCGCGGCCGCATGTGTTCAAGCGGTTCTACCGCGTGTCGGCCGACACCGAAGGCTCGGGCCTGGGCCTCGCGATCGTCCGCGAGATCGCGCAGGCGCATGGCGGCGGCGCGTCGCTCGCGCCGGGGGCCGGCAATCGCGGTATCGTCGTGACCGTACGGCTGCCCGCCTACGATTGAAGAGAAAGCCGTCATGAAACTCCTGCTGGTCGAAGACAACGCCGAACTCGCGCACTGGATCGTGAACCTGCTGCGCGGCGAGGATTTCGCGGTCGACTGCGTCGGCGACGGCGAACGCGCCGATACCGTGCTGAAGACCGAACGCTACGACGCCGTGCTGCTCGACATGCGGTTGCCCGGCATCAGCGGCAAGGAGGTGCTCGCCCGGCTTCGGCGCCGCAACGATAACGTGCCGGTGCTGATGCTGACCGCGCACGGCTCGGTCGACGACAAGGTCGACTGCTTCGGTGCGGGCGCCGACGACTACGTCGTGAAGCCGTTCGAGTCGCGCGAACTCGTCGCAAGAATCCGCGCGCTGATCCGCCGGCAGGCCGGTGTCGGCACGACGCAGCTCGTGTGCGGCGATCTCGTCTATGCATTCGGCACGCGCGAATTCCGCTGCGGCGAAACGGTGCTGGCGCTGCGGCGCCGCGAGCATGCGATCCTCGAAACGCTGATGTTGCAGCAGAACAAGACGGTATCGAAGGCGCGGCTGATGGACAGCGTGTTCGCGCTCGACGACGAGCCGAGCGCCGACGCGATCGACATCTACATTCACCGGCTGCGCAAGCATCTCGCGGGCAGCACGGCCGAAATCATCACGCTGCGCGGGCTCGGTTACATCCTGCGCATGAAGAGCACGCAGGACTGACGGGCACGTTCCCGTCGCACGGAACGTCGATTCGTAGCACGAAAGGTCGCCCAGGCCAGCCGGATGCCCGCCAGGCCCGCTTTCGCACGCCTGCCCGATCCGTGATTGTTGCGCGTTCGGTGTTTTCACCGATCCGATTCTTGCGTCCGGGAAAGCGTCGTGAAGGATTGCACGCTCTACGATGCTACGCGTCGGCCCTCTCGCTGTGGCCGGCAAGAGTCGGCATACATTACGTACTGCCAACGACCAGATTTCAATGCGGCAGCTCGGAGGAGACGATCTTGAAACGAAAAACCCTTGCCCTTTCCATCGCGGCGGCTGGCCTGTGTGCCGGCACCCAGGCGCATGCGCAATCGAGCGTGCAGCTCTACGGCCTGATGGACCTGAGCTTTCCGACCTACCGGACCCACGCCGACGCGAACGGCAATCACGTGATCGGCATGGGCAACGAAGGCGAGCCGTGGTTCAGCGGCAGCCGCTGGGGCCTGCGCGGTGCAGAAGACATCGGTGGCGGCACGAAGATCATCTTCCGCCTCGAAAGCGAATTCGTGGTCGCGAACGGCCAGATGGAAGACAGCGGCCAGATCTTCGACCGCGACGCGTGGGTGGGTGTCGAGGACGAGCGCTTCGGCAAGCTGACGGCCGGCTTCCAGAACACGATCGCGCGTGACGCGGCCGCGATCTACGGCGACCCGTACGGCTCCGCGAAGCTGTCGACCGAGGAAGGCGGCTGGACCAACTCGAACAACTTCAAGCAGATGATCTTCTACGCGGCCGGCCCGACCGGCACGCGCTACAACAACGGCATCGCGTGGAAGAAGCTGTTCAGCAACGGCATCTTCGCGAGCGCCGGCTACCAGTTCAGCAACTCGACGCAGTTCGCGACCGGCTCCGCGTACCAGGTCGCGCTCGGCTACAACGGCGGCCCGTTCAACGTGTCGGGCTTCTACAACCACGTGAACAACGGCGGCTTCACGAACCAGACGTTCTCGGTCGGCGGCAACTACACGTTCAGCATCGTGCGCCTGAATGCGGGCTACTTCCGCTACAACGGCGACCAGGGTTCGCTCGGCCAGCGCCACGACGATTCGTGGACGGTGTCGATGAAGATCGCGCCGAAGGGCGCGCTCGACTACGAGCTCGGCTACCAGCAGATGCGCGTCAAGAACGCCGCGAACAACGCGGACGGCTTCACGCCGAACGCGAACCTCGGCGCGTTCAGCCTGACCAACGGCGTCGCCAACGGCTTCAAGGAAACGATCTACGGGTCGGTGTTCTATCACCTGAGCAAGCGCACCGAGGTGTATCTGGCCGGCGACTACATGAAGCTGCATGGCGGCTACACGGTGTCGTCGACGTTCGGCGCGAAGAACCAGCTCGAACTGACGTCGGGCATCCGTACGCGCTTCTGACCTTCAGCGGGGCCCTTCGGGCCCCGCCGCACCCTCCATCCGGGATTCTCCATGCGGGCACGCCGGCGCTTGATGCCGACCGTGCCCTTTTTTTCGTCCTGTTCCCGGTGCCGCCGGCGGCACCGTGCGACAACCGGCCCGAAACCGCTTGCGGCCCGTCCGGCGGGCGATCGCGGCCGATGCCCGCACGATCGGCTCACATCCGCGCTTGACCTGCGCCGACCGACTCGATAGCGTTTCGGGTTTGCCCGGGCGGCCATTGCCGCCGGTGCCGTGAGCACGCCCGACGTCCTGGCGCGCGCGGCCGGGCTCCGATGGAAAAGACGATGCAGAAACTCGATGCGGCCAGCCCGCAGGCGATGTCGACGGATTTCACCGCCGACAACGTCGCGCGCCTGAAGGCGCTGTTCCCCGAACTCGTGACCGAAGGCCCGGACGGCGCGTCGGTCGACGTCGACGTGCTGAAGGCGCTGATCGGCGAACGCACGGTCGGCGACGCCGACGAGCGCTACGGCTTCCACTGGCACGGCAAGCGCAGCGCGCGCCAGGCCGCGCTCACGCCGTCGACGGGCACGCTGCGGCCCTGCCCCGACGACAGCGTCGCGTGGGACGACACGCGCCATCTCGTGATCGAGGGCGACAACCTCGACGTGATGAAGCTGCTGCACAAGAGTTACGCAGGCAAGGTGAAGCTCGTCTACATCGACCCGCCGTACAACACCGGCAGCGATTTCGTCTATCCGGACGACTTCAGCGACAGCATCCGCCACTACCTGGCGATGACCGGGCAGACCCAGGGCGGCGTGAAGCGCAGCACCAATACCGAGGCGAACGGCCGGTTCCACACCGACTGGCTGAACATGATGTATCCGCGCCTGAAGCTCGCGCACGCGCTGCTGTCCGACGAAGGGCTGATCGCCGTGCACATCGACGAGCACGAAGTGCATGCGCTCGTGCTGATGCTGCGCGAGATCTTCGGCGAGGAGAACGAGCTCGGCGTGGCCGTGTGGGACAAGCGCAACCCGAAGGGCGATGCGCGCGGCGTCGCGTACCAGCACGAATCGCTGGTGCTGTTCGCGCGCAACGCCGAGACGCTGCTCGAACAGGCGCCGCTCAAGCGCCCGAAGCGCAATGCCCAGCGCATGCTCGACGCCGCGCACGACGCGGTGTACCGCAGCGGCAACGCAAAGGACGCGCAGAAGGCCTACCGCGCGTGGATGAAGGCGCAGACCAACCTGTCCGGCGGCGAGGTGATGTACGACCGGCTGTCGGAAGAAGGCCGCGTGTACCGCCTCGTGTCGATGGCCTGGCCGAACAAGAAGAAGGCGCCGGAAGAATATTTCACGCCGCTGATCCACCCGGTCACCGGCAAGCCGTGCGCGATGCCGGCGCGCGGCTGGCGCAACCCGCCCGCGACGATGCAGGCGCTGATCGAGCGCGGCCAGATCGAATTCGGCGCGGATGAAAGCACGCAGCCGCAGCGGATCTACTATCTCGACGAGAACATGTACGAGAACGTGCCGTCGGTGCTGCCGTTCGCCGGCTCCGACGACGCGCTGCTGAAGACGCTCGGCATCCCGTTCGACCTGCCGAAGCCGGTCGACTTCGCGGCGGCCGTGATCGGCTGGTGCACGCGCGGCGACGACATCGTGCTCGACTGCTTCGCGGGCTCCGGCTCGACCGGCCACGCGGTGATGCAGGTGAACGCGACCGACGGCGGCGCGCGCCGCTACATCCTCGTGCAGTTGCCCGAAGCGCTCGATCGCCGCGACAAGACGCAACTGGCGGCCGCCGACTTCTGCGCGAAGCTGAAAAAGCCGCTGACGCTCGCCGAAATCACCAAGGAACGCCTGCGCCGCACCGCGCAGCAGGTCGCGCGCGACTATCCGGAAAGCTATGGCGACCTCGGCTTCCGCGTGTACCGGCTCGACACGACCAACGTGATCGAGTGGGATCCCCGCCGCGACGATTTCGACCACGCGCTGTTCGCGTCCGTCGAACACGTGAAGACCGGCCGCACCGAGGACGACCTGCTCGCCGAGCTGACGCTGAAGCTCGGCCTCGACCTGTGCACGCCGGTCGAGCATCACCAGGTGGCGGGCAAGACCGTGCACCTGATCGGCCGCTCGATCGTCGCGTGCTTCGATGCGCGCATCGCGCGCGACGACGCGGGCCCGCTCGCCGACGGCATCGTCGACCTGCTCGACGCGACCGGCGCCACGCGCGACGTCACGTGCCTGTTCCGCGACAGCGGCTTCGTCGACGACGTCGCGAAGCTCAATCTCGCCGCGCTGCTCGAACAGCACGGCGTGAAGCGCGTGCGGAGCCTGTGATGCGGCTGCATTTCGAAGCGGATCTCGACTACCAGCGCGAGGCGATCGACGCCGTCTGCGACCTGTTTCGCGGGCAGGAATCGTATCGCGGCGACTTCAGCGTGCTCGCGAACGCCGCGCCCGGCACGACGGCCGCCGCGCAAGGCTCGCTCGGCTTCGCGGTGTCGGAACAGGGCGTCGGCAACCGGCTGTCGCTGACCGACGACGCGCTCGCGCGCAATCTCGCCGACGTGCAGCTGCGCGGCGGGCTGCCGCCGTCCGGCCAGCCCGGCTCGCGCGACTTCACCGTCGAGATGGAGACCGGCACCGGCAAGACCTACGTGTACCTGCGCACGATCTTCGAGCTGAACCGCCGCTACGGCTTCACGAAGTTCGTGATCGTCGTGCCGTCGATCGCGATCAAGGAAGGCGTGCACAAGACGCTGTCCATCACCGAGGATCATTTCCGCGCGCTGTACGCGGGCGTGCCGTACGACTACTTCCTGTACGACTCCGCGAAGCTCGGCCAGGTGCGCCACTTCGCGGCGAGCGCGGCGATCCAGGTCATGGTGATGACGGTGGCCGCGATCAACAAGAAGGAAATCAACAACCTCTACAAGGACAGCGAGAAGACCGGCGGCGAGAAGCCGATCGACCTGATCCGCGCGACGCGGCCGATCGTGATCGTCGACGAGCCGCAAAGTGTCGACGGCGGCCTCGAAGGCCGCGGCCGCGAAGCGCTCGCCGCGATGGCGCCGCTCTGCACGCTGCGCTATTCGGCCACGCACGTCGACCGTCACCACATGGTGTACCGGCTCGACGCGGTCGACGCGTACGAGCGCAAGCTCGTCAAGCAGATCGAGATTGCGTCGGCGATCGTCGAGGATGCGCACAACAAGCCGTACCTGCGGCTTGTCGGCGTGTCGAACCGGCGCGGCGCGATCAGCGCGCGCGTCGAGCTGGATGTCGCGACGACGGCCGGCGTGAAGCGCCAGATCGTGACGGCCACCGACGGCGACGATCTCGAACGCCTGACCAGGCGCGCGCTGTATGCGGGGCTGCGGATCGGCGAAGTGCATGCGGTGAAGGGCGCCGAGTACGTCGAGCTGCGCCATCCGGAGGGCGAGGCATTCCTGTCGCTCGGCGAGGCGTTCGGCGACATCGACACGCTCGCCGTGCAGCGCGAGATGATCCGCCGCACGATCCGCGAGCATCTCGACAAGGAGCTGCGCCTCGCGGAGCGAGGCGTGAAGGTGCTGTCGCTGTTCTTCGTCGATTCGGTCGAACGCTATCGCCGCTACGATGAGAACGGCATGCCCGTGAAGGGCGACTACGCGCTGATCTTCGAAGAGGAATATGCGCGCGCGGCGCGCGTGCCGGCCTACCGTGCGCTGTTCGACGGCGTCGACGTCGCGCTCGAAGTCGGGCGCGCACACAACGGCTACTTCTCGATCGACCGCAAGGGCGGCTGGACCGACACGAGCGAAAGCAGCGCGGCGGCGCGCGAGAACGCGGAGCGTGCGTACGGCCTGATCATGCGCGAGAAGGAAGCGCTGCTGTCGTTCGACACGCCGCTGAAGTTCATCTTCTCGCACTCGGCGCTGAAGGAAGGCTGGGACAACCCGAACGTGTTCCAGATCTGCACGCTGCGCGACATCCAGACCGAGCGCGAGCGCCGCCAGACGCTCGGCCGCGGGCTGCGCCTCGCCGTCGACCAGGACGGCGAACGCGTGCGCGACGCCGGCGTGAACACGCTCACCGTGATCGCGACCGAGCGCTACGAGTCGTTCGCGGAGAACCTGCAGAAGGAAATCGAGGCCGATACGGGCATCCGTTTCGGCATCGTCGAGGAACACCAGTTCGCGGCGCTGCCCGTGCAGGAAGGCGACGGGCCCGCGCATGCGCTCGGCATCGAGCTGTCGTGCGTGCTGTGGAATCACCTGCACGAGCAGGGCTACGTCGACGCGCAAGGCAAGGTGCTCGACCGGCTGAAGGATGCGCTGCGCCAGAGCGCGCTGGTGCTGCCCGATGCGTTCGAGATGCTGCGCGCGCCGATCGTCGCGACGCTGCGCAAGCTGTCGGGCCGCTTCGCGGTGCGCAACGCCGACGAGCGCCGCGCGATCGCGTTGCGGCGCGATGCGTCGGGCAAGGCCGTCGTGTTCGGCGACGAGTTCCGCGCGCTGTGGGACCGGATCCGCCATCGCACCGTGTATCGCGTCGAGTTCGACAACGCGAAGCTCGTGCGCGACTGCACGGCCGCGCTGCACGACGCGCCGGACATCGCGCGTGCGCGGCTGCAGTGGCGCAAGGCCGAGATCGACATCGGCAAGGCCGGCATCGAGGCGATCGAGGTGGCCGGCGCCGGCACCGTGCTGATCGACGAAGGCGAGCTGCCGCTGCCCGACCTGCTCACCGAGCTGCAGGACCGCACGCAGCTCACGCGCCGTTCGCTTGCGACGATCCTGGCCGACAGCGGCCGGCTCGACGATTTCCGCGTGAATCCGCAGCAGTTCATCACGGTCGCGGCCGATGCGATCAACCGCTGCAAGCGCCACGCGCTGGTCGCGGGCATCGCGTACCGCAAGCTCGGCGAGCGCCACGTGCATGCGCTCGAATCGTTCGAGAGCGAAGCGCTGACCGGTTACCTGCGCAACCTGCGGCCCGACGCGCAGAAGTCGATTCACGAAGCGGTGGTGTGCGAGACGGACGCGGAGCGTGTATTCGCCGATGCGCTCGAAGCGCACGACGGCGTGAAGCTGTACGCGAAGCTGCCCGCGTGGTTCCGCGTGCAGACGCCGCTCGGCAGCTATCATCCGGACTGGGCCGTACTTGCGGAACAAGACGGCGGCGAGCGGCTGTATTTCGTCGTCGATACGCCGAATACGGACGGCCCCGTGCCGAGCGAACACGAGCGCGCGAAGCTCGCGTGCGGCGAAGCGCATTTCCGTGCGCTGGTCGATGGCGACGGCGCGGCGCGCTTCGTGCGCGTGCGCCAGGCCGACGCGTTGTTCGAGCCTGCGGTGCCGCTGGCGAGCGCCGGGCGGTAAGACGAAGGGGCGGCGATGAGCCGCCCTTTTTTTAACGTTGATCGGGCCTGCCAGACACCGTCGCGGCGCGCTCTTCACGCGCCGATTTCTCGTCTGTCGTCCACGCGAAAGCTAACCGTATTCTTGCCTGAACGCAGCGCGGTTACGGCTGGTTGCAAATCGGGTCGGCACGACGTTTCCGCGCGGCAGCCGCGTTGCGTTTCCGCCATGAAAAAAGGGCGCCGAAGCGCCCTTTCATCGCATGCGTACGCCGTGCTTACAGCGTGCGGCCGAATGCGTTGTGATGCGAATGATGCGTGGACGTCGACGCATGCGCGGTATGGCCATGCGCATGCCCGTGCGTGTGACCGCGGCCCGGCTGCACGCCGGCGCGATCGGCGATCGTGTCCGAGCGGTCGGCCGCGCGCGACAGGCCCTTGTCGCGGTCGCCCGCGTGCATGCCGTTCGAGCTGCTCGGCGCCTGGCCACTCATGTGGCCGCCGGACATGCCGCCCGCGTTGCCGCCCGAGCCGCCTGCGCCATGACCGCCGCCGTTGCCGCCGACCGCCGCGTAGGCGGACACCGAGCCGAGCGCGAATAGCGCGGCCATCAGTACGGACAGAGTTCGTTGCTGTTTCATCTTGTGCTCCCTGGAGCGCGTTCGTGTGACTGCATTCTATGAACGCGCAAAATCCGCGCCACACGACGTTGTAAATGATCGTAACGATGCGCGCGCCGCGCATTCGTCGGATCAATCCGGGTCTTGCATGAACGGGGAACGAGGCAGGCGGTGGCGGCGCCGCAGCGCCGCCCCGGTGATGAAGTGCTTACTGCGCCGGCTGCATGCCCTGCACGGCGGCCTTGTGCTGCGCGGCCTGCTCCTGCGCCTGCTTCTTCGCCATGTGGTGGCCGACGATACAGCCGCCGACCGCGCCGACGACCGCGTGGTGCCCCGCGTAGTGGCCGGCGACCCCGCCGACCACCGCACCCTTCATGCAGCCCGCCGCGTGCGCGCTGCCGATCGTTGCGAGCGCAACGACAGCGGCGGCGGCGCACAGCCTGATGTGTCGAATGGGCATCATGTTGTCACGCTCCTCTTGTGGTGATCAGTCGGGCCGCTTAGTCCCAGCGGCCGCCGCGCCAGCCGCCGCGGTCGCGCCACTCGTGCTCGCGCCATTCACGGCGGCGCCACTCGTGTTCGCGCCATTCGCGCTGACGCCAGCCATCGCCGCGCCAGCCGTCTTCGCGATAGCCGACCGGCGCGTACATGACGGGCGGCGGCGGCGCGACGTAGACCGGTGCGGGCGCCGCGTAGACGCCCGGCACGCCGATGCCGACCGACAGGTCGACGTGGGCCGATGCGACGCCCGAAGCTGCCAGCGCCGCTACACCGAGAACTGCACCGAGAATAAGTTTCTTGCTCATCTCGCGACTCCCTGCACGTGTCGTGCGTCATGTGAATACGGTTCGGAGTCTAGGCACCGGACACAGACACAGGTGAAACGGGTATGCGAGACAGGTAACGGACGTTTACGGATGCCCGCAAAGCCTTGCGGGACAAGGGAGAGGCCGTACTCGAACACCGTTGCGGCGGCGCTTCGAGCCGGTCAGAAAGGAAATTCCGGCACGAAACCGGGCGATTCGATCGGGCTCGCCGGCATGCGCGGAAAGTGAACCGCCCGCGCCGTGCGGCACGAGCGGTTCGCAACAGCAGGCGTTACGCGCGGATATCGTCGACGCTGCGCAGCCAATGCAGGCTGAACAGGTTGTCCGCGTCGGTCCACACGGTATCGGGCTCGAATCCAGCACGGCGCGCGATCGCGTGGAAGCCGTCGATCGTGAACTTGTGCGAGTTCTCCGTGTGGATGCGCTCGCCGGCTTCGAAGCGGAATGCGTGGCCGCGCACATGCACCGTTTGCGCGATGTCGCTGACGAGATGCATTTCGATGCGCTGCCGCTCGCGATCGTAGAACGCGCAATGCGAGAACGCATCGACGTCGAAATCCGCGCCAAGCTCCGCGTTCGCACGCACCAGCAGGTTCAGGTTGAACTGCGCGGTGACGCCCTGCGCATCGTTGTACGCGTCGTGCAGCGTGCGCTCGTCCTTCACGAGATCGGCGCCCACCAGCAGGCCGCCGCCGCGCAGCAGCCGCGCGGCATCGCGCAGGAACGCGTCGGCTTCTTCCGGCGAGAAGTTGCCGATCGTCGAGCCGGGAAAGAAGCCGATCCGCCGCCTCGGCGTCTCGGTCAGCTCGGCCAGCTGCTCGGCCTTCGTGTAGTCGGCCGCGAGCGGCGCGACGTCGAGCCACGGATAGGCCGATCGCAGCCGCGCGGCCGCGCCGTGCAGGTAATCGGCCGAGATGTCGACCGGCACGTAGCGTGCCGGCGCGTTCGCATAGTTGCCCGCGAACGCGTCGAGCAGCACGCGGATCTTCTCGAGCGAGCCGGCGCCGAATTCGACGATGTCCGCATGCGGGCCGACGCGCCGCACGATCTCGGCCGCGCGATCGCGCAGGATGCCGAGCTCGGTGCGCGTCGGATAGTACTCGGGCAGTTCGCAGATGCGATCGAACAGCGCGGAGCCGGCCGTATCGTAGAAGTATTTCGGCGAAATGCTGCGCGGCGTGCGCGACAGTCCGTCGATCAGGTCGCGCTCGAACGCGCTCGGCCGCGAATCGCGGGCGGGTTGCTGGCCACCGCTCGTGGCCGTCTGGTCAGACGTCTCGCGCAAGTCGCACCCCCGTGAATTGCCAGCGTGCCGCCGGCGGAAAGAAATTGCGGTACGTCGGCCGTTCGTGCCCCGGCGGCGTCGCGATGCTGCTGCCGCGCAGGACCTGCTGGCCGACCATGAACTTGCCGTTGTATTCGGCCGCGACGCCCGCGAGCGGCCGAAAGCCCGGATACGGCTCGTAGGACGAACGCGTCCACTGCCATACGTGCCCGAGCATCTGCTGGATGCCTTCGGCAGGGAACGCGGTTTCCCATTCGAATTCGGTCGGCAGCCGCGCGCCGGCCCATTCCGCATACGCGGCCGCTTCGTAGAAGCTCACGTGGCACACCGGTGCATCGGGCGCGAGCGGTTCGACGCCGTGCAGGCCGAACGTGCGCCGCACGCGCGAGGCGGCCGCATCGTCGTCGTCGGGCATCCAGTACGCGGGCCCTTGCCACCCTTCCCGCTGCACCGTGGCCCAGCCGTCCGACAGCCAGAACTCGGGGCGCACATAGCCGCCGTCGGCGACGAATGCCGCGAATTCCGCATTCGTCACGAGACGGTTCGCGATCTCGTACGGCCGCACGAGTGCCGTGTGGCGCGGCCGTTCGTTGTCGAACGAGAACGCGTCGCCGTCGTGGCCGATCTCGACGAGCCCGCCCGGCTGATGCAGCCAGCGCTGCGCGCCGGCGTCACCCGCGGCCATTGCGTCGCCGTCCATCCCGTTGCGCGGCCGGAACGCCGGCTTCAGCGGATTGCACGAGAACGCATGCAGCATGTCGGTGACGATCAGTTCCTGGTGCTGCTGCTCGTGGTGCAGGCCGAGCACGACCTCGGGCGCGATCGCATCGAGCAGCGCCGCATCGGCGCCGGCCAGCGCGCGCAGCATCGCGTCGTCGACGTATTGCCGGTACGCATGCACCTCGTCGAGCGACGGGCGCGTGAGCAGCCCGCGCTGCGGCCGCGGATGGCGCGGGCCGAGCGCTTCGTAATAGGAATTGAAGAGGAACTGGAACGCGTCGTCGAACGGCGCGTAGCCGGGCACGCGGCGCATCAGCACGACGGTTTCGAAGAACCAGGTCGTATGCGCGAGATGCCATTTCGTCGGACTCGCGTCGGGCATCGACTGCACGGCCTGGTCTTCGGCGGACAGCGTCGCGGTCAACGCGACGCTATGGGTGCGCACGTCCTGGTAACGGCGCTGAAGCTGTGATGCAAGGAGGCTCATCGGTTTACCGTCCACGTCGCGATTCGCTGCGTTGCGTTGCCGGAAAAGGGAAAGCCTTGCGCGTGATGCGCGCGGCTGACGTGCGACCTGCTGCTGCGTCGACGGGCAGCCGGCGCGCGCGCCGGGCCGCAGATGCGGCGTCACTTCATCTGCCCGTGCAGAACAGTATGGGCCAGAAATGTGAATGCTGCGAATCGGGATGCCGGCGAAACACGATCGAAAGAAAAATGAAAGTGTCGGTTTCGCATGTGTCGGAGGCGTGACGACGCGGGGATGGCTGTCCGGGCGGGCTTTGCCGCGTGCCGGCCTGCGCGGGTGGCTACTGACGGCCCATGACAGCCGCGCGGCGCGCGAGTTTGTCTGATGAACGCTGTCGTGCGCGGTCATCGGCATGGTGTCGAACCGCTCCGCCCTTCACTTGCGATCCGCATCCACACGCGCTTCAAGAATTTTTTGTGCCGATGTCACACATGCGGGGGGCTCGCTCGTCATATCACCGGAACCCACACGAAAGGAGAAGGAACCATGACTGCGAAACTCAATCCGTTTGCCGCCGCCCCCGCACTGATGAAGAGCTGGATGACCGTGTCGGTCGCCGCTGCCGGGAGCCTCGAGCCGACGCTGATCGAGCTGGTCAAGATCCGCGCATCGCAGATCAACGCGTGCGCGAACTGCATTAACATGCACACCGCCGAGGCGCGCGAGCAAGGCGAGACCGAGCAGCGCATCTACCTGCTCGCCGCGTGGCGCGAAGCGCCCTGCTACACCGACCGCGAACGCGCGGCGCTCGGCTGGACCGAGGCGCTCACGCGGCTGTCGGAAGGCCACGCGGCGCACGAAGCGGCCTACTCGGCGCTGAACGACCATTTCAGCCAGGAGGAACAGGTGAAACTCACGCTGATGATCAACGTGATCAATGGCTGGAACCGGCTCGCCGTCGGCTTCGGGCTGTGGATCGAGCCGGCCGACGCGAAGGCCGCCGCCGCGAAGATGGTGGCCTGATGACGAACCTCGACCCGGCCAAGGGCAGCGCCGAAGCACGGGCCGACGCGGCGGCGAGCTTCGACCCGCTGCGTCGCACGCTGATCCGCGTCGCATACCGGATGCTCGGTTCCGTCGCGGATGCCGAGGACATGGTGCAGGACGCGTTCATCCGCTGGATGGACGTCGACCGTACCGAGGTGCGCGTGCCCGAGGCGTTCCTGCGCCGCATGGTGATGCGCATGTGCCTCGATCAGCTGAAGTCCGCGCGGCATCAGCGCGAGACCTATATCGGCCCGTGGCTGCCCGAGCCGGTCGTCGAGGAAGATGAACAGGAAGACGTCACGCTGCCGCTGCTGCTCGCGCTCGAACGGCTCTCGCCGCTCGAACGCGCGGCGTTCCTGCTGCACGACGTGTTCGGCCTCGAGTTCGACGAAGTGGCCACGACGATCCAGCGCGATGCGGCCGCGTGTCGGCAGCTCGCCGCGCGGGCACGTATGCACGTGCGCGAGGCGCGGCCGCGGTTTCATGTCGAGAAGCAGCGCGGGATCGAACTGGCCGAGGCGTTCTTCGCGGCGTCACGCAGCGGCGACATGCGCACGCTCGGCGCGATGCTCGCCGAGGACGTGAGCCTGCATTCCGATGGCGGCGGCAAGCGCACGGCGGCCGGCAAGCCGGTGTTCGGCTTCGAACCGGTGATGAAGGTGCACGAGTACCTGGCCGGGCTGTTCGCGACGCATGCGTCGAAACTCGTGCGGGCCGGGTTCATCAACGGGCTGCCGGGGTTCGTCACGCTGGAAGCGGACGGCGAGCTGCAGACCACTGCGCTCGAGATCGACGACGGGAAGATCGTCGCGATCTATGTCGTGCGGAATCCTGACAAGTTGAAGCATCTGCATTGAGTGCGGCATGCCGTGCGCCAGCACGGCGTGGCCGCCCTCCACTCGCGCCTTCCTGCTTTCGCCGCCCTGCTTTGCCGGTCGCCGGTTACTGCATCGCGACGATAACGTTGCGCATGAAGATCATCAGGAAGCCGAGCACCGGCGTGGCGACCGCGAAGCCCGTCGCCGCCAGCCAGTTCGTGCCACCCTGCGCCTCCAGCAACGCGAGAAACGACTCGCGGGAGGTCGCGTTCGGGCGCAGCTTCTCGATCCTGCGTTCGACGTGCGTCTTGTAGATGCCGTTCCCGTACCAGCCGAGCGACACCGCGATCCCGATCGTGACCGGGTCGAGCGTGCTCGATTCGAGGTATCTCGGGAAGTACAGCAGCTCGACCAGCGTGATACCGAGCGTGACGCCCAACACGGCGGCCGCCTGCCAGTACATGCATCGATAGGCCATCCAGACCGGGCCCAGGAAGCACGCGGCCCAGTTCCACGACTGCCGGCTCTTGCGCGATTCGGCGATTGCCCATTTCCGTTCGAACCAGCCGGCGTTCTTGCCGACGTATGCGGTGACTTCGTCGTTGCTCGCGGACGATGCGGCGGTCGTGACCTCGGACATGGTCGTGTGCTCTCGGTTGCGCGGCGCGCGCGTTGTTGTTTTGATGCGGTGGAAATCGGGCGACGCGAGGTGCAGCCGCTTCGACATGCACACGATTCTACTCGCCGCGCAATGGCGGTTGTATGGCGGGTCGGGATGTCGGTGACGATGCGAGGCCGGGCCGTGTGTCGCGCAACGCATCGGGGCACCCTGCGCTGTTTCGGACCGGAAAAGAAAAACGCCACGCGATGTTGCCGCGTGGCGTTTGTATGTTTGGCGAGCCGCATTGCCTGTAGGCAAGTTGTGCTGCCGGACCCCTTCATTTTGTTCGTTGGTAGGCTCGATTGGATTCGAACCAACGACCCCCACCATGTCAAGGTGGTGCTCTAACCAACTGAGCTACGAGCCTAAGAAGCCGCGAATTATAGAGAGGGTTTTGGAGGAGCACAAGCCCCTTCGTGAAAATTTTTTGAATCGGCACGTGCGGACGCTGACGATCGATGGTGCCTGGCGATGCCGGACACGTTGCCTTCACCGCTTCACATCACAGCAAAACGTGTCGAGGTGGGGTGATGTTATCCACATTGCCCTCTGGATAACCGTCCGGCAAGCCTCTGGATTCACAGTGGAACGATTGAGGATATGTCGGCGAGTCTGTGAATCGACGAAAAGTTGTTCTGTGCTGCGCGGAGCTGTTCACGTGCCACACCCATGGTTATGCATCCCGCTTCGTGTTGAAAATTCAGTGCGTTACGGAGGTTATCCACTGTGGGGCACAGCGCTTGTTAACTATCACTACGTATATATACGAACCCTGTTAACACCTTTGGATAAGCACAGTCCGTCGACTGTGATCCGTGCAGGATATGCACGGCGTGCGGCGAACAGAGGAACGAATCGGGAAGCTGTGAAGCGCGTGGGTGATGCGTGAGCCGTCATGTCTGTAGAATCGCCGGCATCCAGGATGCAAAGGCCCGGTGGACCGGCTCACGGCACATGACCGATTCTTCGTTGACCCAACTCGACGCGCTCGATATCGACACAGTCGTGTACCGGATGCAGCAACATCCGGGCGACATCGTGTTCGAGCAACGCGTGTCGATCCCGGAAGCCGACGTTCTGTATTGCCGCTACAAGGGCGAGCGGTTCAACGTGAAGTTCGATCTCGACTATGGGGTGTCTGTTGATCGTGTCGGCAAGCTGTCCGGCGAGGACGTCGCAGAGATCGTTAGATGGCTCACGAAGGAGGCAGGGTGATCACAGCGGATGACACTGGACGAAGCGCGCGATGAATGCACCTGTCGATGAGATGCTGGTGACGGACGTTGCCGGCCACGTTGCCGTTGTTGTGACCGACGTCTCGGCTGCCGCAGATGGGCTGATCCGGTTGGGCTTTGCTCGGCATTCCGATCGCTGGGAACGTGCGATCGCAGACGATGACGACCGCTAGGCGCTCGTAGCTGCGCTCATCGACCTCGATGCACTGTTCTCGGCGGGCCGCGACTGGAGCCCGCAGGCGCTCGTCGAGTATTACCGCGAGATCGGCGTGGTTCGAAGCGGGTACCGTACGGTTGCATGGCGCGGGCCGGCGCAATACGTCATCGAACGGCATGACTGAATCACGCGAGCCGCGGCAAGCGCCGCAGACCAGCATGAATCCGTGATGCGTGGAGAGCACGATGAGCAAGCTGAGTTTCGGCACGATCGAACGATATTCCGTCCAGCTCAATACCGCGACGGTGCTCGGCCTGAAGCTCTCCCATGAGGATTTTGCGAAGGCCGGGCAGGGTCTGCCCAACGTCGAGATCTGCATCGAGGACAGAAGGGCATCGATGGCGGACCCGGAGCCCGACGACGCCGTCTTCACCGACGCATTCCCGGTTAAGCTGATTCCACGCATGCGCGGACTGGGCAACGCGAACCGGCTTGGGAAGTCGATCGAATACGCCATCTCGCCGGAAACGGGTGACGTCCTCGGGGTATTCGGGATGAAATGACTCGATAGCCGATATCGTTCGATACGCGCGCAGCATCCGCCTGGCATGTGAATAACGGATCCGCAAACAGCGGTGAACGGAGGAGGATGCGTCGGTGGGCATCTGCGTGGAACGCCGAGTCCTCGCAAACCATCGATGCAAAAGGCGTGCGATTGTGGACAACCACTCCGCAGCACACTCGAAACGCTGTGCAAACCACGGGTGAGCGAGATCGGAATGGCGGGAATGGTGTGCGGCAGTCGCGTGTGGACATCCCGCTCTCATCCGACTCGAAATGCTGTGCAGTCGAGCGGTGGGGGGGCGCGTCTTCGGCGACATGCGCGGTGGTTCCGATACCGGGCTGCGACATGCCGATCCGGGAGGGCTGCACCGGTCTGCTGATACGATGGCAGCTCGAGAGGCCGGTTCATAGCCAGATAACACCAATCAAAGAGGCGGGAAGACCATGCACGGATTGCTTGCGCGAATGCGGGGCGCGACGAAATTGCCGTTCCTGAGCGCGAAGCGCAAGCCGTTTTCAATGCGGTTGTCGACGCTGCTTCTGGCGGCCACGATCGGCACCGGTGCGCAGGCGGTCACGAACGACCCCAGAATCATCGTCGGCCCTTACTATCCCTGGGTGCAGTTCGATGCACATCGCTCGTTGGAGCTTGCGCCGATCCTGATTCCACGCACCAACTTCTCCGAGCGTGCCGAGTGGCGCTTTGTCGATGACGCGCGCCACATTTCGACGTTTTTTCCCGACGAAAGCGACTTGCAGTACACCACCTTTCGGACGGACGATCCTGAGACGATCGTATTGCTCGGCGGGGTGTTCCGTAGTCGCCGATGTAATGGCGAGTGGTCCGGCAACATTCCCTGTCCGCTGGTCAATGTGTTTCTTTCGCAGGATGGCGGCCGGCACTTTCTCAAGCGCGGCGTGATACTGCCGCCGATCAAATACTCGGTAGGTAACTGGTCTCCGGGGCCGCGTCTTCCGATTCCTGTCATCCTCGTCCGGCATGGCGTTCTCTATCTGATCGTGAGCAATGACGACGCTAGGCCGCGTGTGCTCGGTGACGACTATCCGGGAAACATTGGCGTACCTGTGAAGTGGGGCGACCGGATGGGACTCCGCTATACCTGGCCGGAGGATTACCTTCCGCTTTGGGACTGGCGGATGTGGTCCGAGAGACCCCACCCCTGGAAGGCGCAGCCCGCGTACGTTTACGCGGTCGAATTGCCGCAAGCGGAGGCGGCGCCGGCCGATGAGGTGCCGCTGTCGGAACACCCGACGCGTGTCGAACAGGTCTGTAGCTGGCGGCGCATGAAGGCCAGATCGTCCGGGTTGCCGCCGTTGAACGCAGTGGCGGTGGTCGGGAGCCGGCTGGATGCGTTCGGCGAGCTGCCTGCTTTCGAGATGCCCATGAAGGCACCTTATTCGACGCTCGCGTTGATCCGGGCGTCTTATAGCGAAGACAACCGCGCCCGGCTGTTGCAGGACATGCAGGCCGATTATCCGGACTGGGTGGCCTCGCAACAGCCGGTTGCGCGACTGTTTCCGGAGATGCGGGCACCGCAGGGCAATACGGCGAAGGTGAACGATTCCGACATTCAGTGCGTGCCATGAGTGTCGACATCAGCCGTCTGGATCGAGGACGCGACGATGTGTGGGGCGCACTTCGAACGGTGCAGGAACGCACCGGCCATCGTGATGAAAATGCTGCTGTGTGCAGGGGCGGCTGGTCGTTTGCGTAAGCGGATTCGCGTGCATGCGCCAGTCCGATTGTTGTTCGAGCGCGGTCGGCATGGCGGCTTGTGGATATCCGGCTCCCGAACGACTCGCATCGCTGTGCCCGACCACGGTGAGCGATTCGGGCGATGGCAGCGCGTGGCGACCGTCGTGATCGATGTGGATATCTCGTTCCGAGGCGACTGGAAACCCTGTGATTTCAAGGGTGAGGGCGCAGAGCCCGTTCCGGTGTGGACAACCGTTCAGAGAAGTCAGTCGAAACGCTGTGCAGGCGAATGGTGAGCGTGAGCGCGCCCAACCAGCAAAGCCGCATCCTTCCGGGCACTGGCGGCTACCATCGACCGCCAGCCGGGCGCGCATCGTACCACTCAAGTCTGCTGATCGAGCGCCTGCGCGACTGCCTTCTCCCCAAGACTCCCGGCCGGCCCGACCACGGCATAGTTGAGCCCGTTCACCGATCCATACCGCGCCAGCAACGCGCCATCCACGCGTTGCCCGGCCGGCAGCAGCCGATGTTCCGATTCCGCGGGACGGAGATAGAAGCTCAGCGTCCGCCCGGCCTCGTCTTCATAGAGCACCATCGCAGCCGTGGCCCCGCTGTCCGTCGTGAACAGCCGCCCGCCAACCGGCCTGAACCCCGCCGCGCTCAAATCCGGCAGCCTCGCCGAGGCGCCCACGCGTTTGGTGAGCCACCCCTGCAGATCGCCCGCACCGGTCGGCCGGTAATCGACCTTGGCCGTCTGATCGACCACCATCATCCGGTAAGCCTGGATTGCATCGCTCATCGGCGCGATGGGCGGCGCGGCGTTCCAGCCGCGCGCCTGCCACCCGCCCAGCGTCCCCAGCCCGACGCAGAACACGAACGAAGCCGCGACCGCGAACCGCATCCGCGAGCGTTCCGCCCGCCGGCCGCGAATCGCCGCCGGATCCAGCGCGGGGTTATCGGCCGGCATCCGCACGCTCTCCAGCGCGGCCCGCAACCGCTGCGCATCCTGCTGCCATTGCTTCACCTGTTCGGCGCGCTCCGGATGCAGCGCGAGATAGCGCTCGACTGCGGTGCGCGCCGCGTCGTCGAGCTGGCCGTCGACGTAGGCCTGAAGGTCGTGTTCGTTCGGAGGCGTGTTCATTTCTTCATCAACCGGAGAGAAGGAGCAGGAAGCTCGCCGTCGCTGAGCTGGCGCAGCGCCTGTCGCGCGCGGGAGAGCCGCGACATCACGGTGCCGATCGGCACCTCGAGCAGGTCGGCGACTTCCTGATAGGTGAAGCCCTCGACGGCGACGAGCAGCAGCAGGCTGCGTTGCTCGTCGGAGAGCCGGCCGAACGCTTCGAGCGTCGCGCGCGCCGTGAATTCGCGTTCGGCGGACGGCCAGTGCGCTTCGTCGTCGTCGCGGATCCGGCCGAGCAGCCAGTTGTAGCGCTTCGCGCTGCGCTTCCCGTCGAGAAACTGCCGGTACAGGATCGTGAAGAGCCAGCTGCGCAGCGACGCGTCGTCGCGACGGCTCGTCCAGCGCGACAGCGCGCGCTCGAGCGTCGACTGGACGAGATCGTCGGCCGCGTGGACGTCGCGCGCCAGCCAGAGGGCGAAGCGTCGCAGCCTGGGGATGAGTTCGCGCAGTGCGTCGTCGTCGAGGGCGGTGGAGGGCATGGCCGGGCCGGTTGCCGAATGGGTCGAGATGCCGCGTAGGACGCCGGGCGGCGCCGATTATTCCCTCCAGCATACGAAAAAAATTTCCGTGGAATAAAGCGGCGCGGGTGGCGTCCTACGCGCGTTCGACAATGATCTGACGATCGGGAGCGCATTCATGAAGCAATCTTCCTCTTCTTCGCCGCAGCGCGAGCCTGGGCGCGGGTGGTGGCGCTGGGCCGTGATCGGCGGCGCGGTGGCCGGCGTGGCCGTCGCGTTCGGCTACGCGGGCGGCTGGCTTGCGCCGGCGCGTCTGACCCCGCAGCGGCTCGTCGACGCGCTGCAGACCAACAGCGGCATCCATCCCGGCTTCCGGCGCAATCACGCGAAGGGCGTGTGCGTGACCGGTTATTTCGAAGGCAACGGCGCCGCGAGCGCGTATTCGGTCGCGCCGTTCTTCAAGGCGGTACGCACGCCGGTGGTCGGGCGCTTCGCGTTGCCGGGCGGGAATCCGTATGCGCCCGACAGCAGCGTGCCGATCCGCAGTCTTGCGCTGGAGCTCACCGCGCCGGACGGCGAGCAATGGCGGACCGGGATGAACGCGATGCCGGTGTTTCCGGTGGCGACGCCGCAGGCGTTCTACCAGCAGACGCTCGCGACCCGGCCCGATCCGAAGTCGGGCAAGCCCGATCCGGCGAAGGTGAAGGCGTTTTTCGGCGCGCATCCGGAGGCGGCCGCGTTCCTGCAATGGGTGAAGGGTGCGAAGCCGAGCGCGAGCTACGTCACCGAAAGCTATTACGGGTTGAACGCGTTCTACTTCGTCGACGCGGCCGGCACGCGCCAGGCGGTGCGGTGGCGCGTCGTGCCGGAGCAGACGGCCGGCGCCGGCGACATCGCGACGGCCGGGGATCCGAACGTGCTTCAGCAGGACGTGACGCAGCGCATCGCGGCCGGTGCGCAGAAGTGGAAGCTGCTGGTCACGCTGGCGGAGCCCGGCGACCCGGTGGACGACGCGACGAAAATCTGGCCCGCGCAGCGCACGACGATCGATGCGGGCACGCTGGTGCTCGACCGCGTGGAGGCGCAGGACAGCGGGCCGTGCCGTGACGTGAATTACGACCCGACGGTGCTGCCGCAGGGGATTCAGGTGTCGGGCGATCCGTTGCTGGCGGCGCGGTCGGCGGCGTATGCGGATTCGTATCTGCGACGCACGAGCGAAGAGGCCGGAGTGGCCGGCGTGGCGCGATTGAGTGGGGAGGGGCGATGATGAAAGCTTCGACGACGTTTAGCTTGCCGGCGCGGGTGCTGCACTGGGTGATGGCGGCGATGATCCTCGCGATGCTGTTCATCGGGGTGGGGATGGTGGCGTCCGTTTCCGGGCGGCACGAGATCCTGGTGGCGATTCACAAGCCGCTGGGCGTGGCCGTGCTGGTGCTCGTGTGCATGCGGATCGTGGTGCGGGTGCTGTCGAAGCCGCCGGCGCTGCCCGAGGATCTGCCGTGGTGGCAGAAGGTGGCCGCGCACGGGTCGCATCTCGTGCTGTATGCGCTGATGGTGGCGATGCCGCTGATCGGGTGGGCGATGCTGTCGGCGGGCGGCTATCCGGTGACGCTGGGCGGTGGCGTGCAGCTGCCGGCGATCGTTTCGGCTGATCCGGTCACGTTCGCCCGGCTCAGGGTTGCGCATCGCGTGCTGGCCTATCTGTTCTTCCTGACGTTCCTCGCGCACTTTGCGGCGGCGCTGTATCACGGGCTGATTCGGCGGGACGGCGTGGTGAGGGCGATGGTGGGGCGGTGATCGACGCAAGATTGCGTTCGCGGCGGCGGGGGCTGTTCACGGGTGACCGAGGCGGCTTCCGCCGTGCCGCCTATATATGAGCACCGAGGGAGGCTCAGCGGCCCCCGGCACGGCATGTCAAAAATATTTCACAAAGGGGGTTGCGGAGATGGAGGCAGGTGCTTAGAATCACGCCTCTTTCGCGCTAACGGAAACGCAGCGCGGGGGAAAGAAGGGAAGCGGTGCTGTTGAAGTTGGTTTTAACAACTTCAGTGCACACGAAATTAAACCGCAGTCGTCGCAACGAAGTAGTTAAAAAAGTTGTTGACGAGTTTTAAAAAACGGTTGATAATCTCGCTTCTCTGCTGCTGAAAACGCAGCGCTGCTGAGAAGCACGAAGTTCCTCGCAGAATGCTCTTTAAAAATTAACAGCCGATAAGTGTGGGCGCTTGATGGAAGCGAGCTGATCCTCGGATCAGATAGCGAAAGTATCAAGAGTCTCACACTAAAGTAAGTCAGGTTTATGAAGTGATTCATATTCCTGTCAGCTTTGAGTGAGCGACCGGTTCTTAACTGAACCGAAAACAGTAACAGGTTTAAACTGAAGAGTTTGATCCTGGCTCAGATTGAACGCTGGCGGCATGCCTTACACATGCAAGTCGAACGGCAGCACGGGTGCTTGCACCTGGTGGCGAGTGGCGAACGGGTGAGTAATACATCGGAACATGTCCTGTAGTGGGGGATAGCCCGGCGAAAGCCGGATTAATACCGCATACGATCTACGGATGAAAGCGGGGGACCTTCGGGCCTCGCGCTATAGGGTTGGCCGATGGCTGATTAGCTAGTTGGTGGGGTAAAGGCCTACCAAGGCGACGATCAGTAGCTGGTCTGAGAGGACGACCAGCCACACTGGGACTGAGACACGGCCCAGACTCCTACGGGAGGCAGCAGTGGGGAATTTTGGACAATGGGCGAAAGCCTGATCCAGCAATGCCGCGTGTGTGAAGAAGGCCTTCGGGTTGTAAAGCACTTTTGTCCGGAAAGAAATCCTTGGCCCTAATACGGTCGGGGGATGACGGTACCGGAAGAATAAGCACCGGCTAACTACGTGCCAGCAGCCGCGGTAATACGTAGGGTGCGAGCGTTAATCGGAATTACTGGGCGTAAAGCGTGCGCAGGCGGTTTGCTAAGACCGATGTGAAATCCCCGGGCTCAACCTGGGAACTGCATTGGTGACTGGCAGGCTAGAGTATGGCAGAGGGGGGTAGAATTCCACGTGTAGCAGTGAAATGCGTAGAGATGTGGAGGAATACCGATGGCGAAGGCAGCCCCCTGGGCCAATACTGACGCTCATGCACGAAAGCGTGGGGAGCAAACAGGATTAGATACCCTGGTAGTCCACGCCCTAAACGATGTCAACTAGTTGTTGGGGATTCATTTCCTTAGTAACGTAGCTAACGCGTGAAGTTGACCGCCTGGGGAGTACGGTCGCAAGATTAAAACTCAAAGGAATTGACGGGGACCCGCACAAGCGGTGGATGATGTGGATTAATTCGATGCAACGCGAAAAACCTTACCTACCCTTGACATGGTCGGAATCCTGCTGAGAGGTGGGAGTGCTCGAAAGAGAACCGGCGCACAGGTGCTGCATGGCTGTCGTCAGCTCGTGTCGTGAGATGTTGGGTTAAGTCCCGCAACGAGCGCAACCCTTGTCCTTAGTTGCTACGCAAGAGCACTCTAAGGAGACTGCCGGTGACAAACCGGAGGAAGGTGGGGATGACGTCAAGTCCTCATGGCCCTTATGGGTAGGGCTTCACACGTCATACAATGGTCGGAACAGAGGGTTGCCAACCCGCGAGGGGGAGCTAATCCCAGAAAACCGATCGTAGTCCGGATTGCACTCTGCAACTCGAGTGCATGAAGCTGGAATCGCTAGTAATCGCGGATCAGCATGCCGCGGTGAATACGTTCCCGGGTCTTGTACACACCGCCCGTCACACCATGGGAGTGGGTTTTACCAGAAGTGGCTAGTCTAACCGCAAGGAGGACGGTCACCACGGTAGGATTCATGACTGGGGTGAAGTCGTAACAAGGTAGCCGTATCGGAAGGTGCGGCTGGATCACCTCCTTTCTAGAGCTTCTCGCAAAGTTGAGCGCTCACGCTTATCGGCTGTTGATTAAGACAGACTAGCTGTCTGCGGTTAAACCGGTTAAAATGCCGGCCGCATTCAATAATCTTCAATGACAAACATTCGAATGAAGTTTGGTTCGAGTTTTTCTCATTGGCGATTGAGCCAGTCAGAGGATATCAACAGATATCGGCTGTCGTTCTTTAACAATCTGGAAGAAGTAAGTAATTTGGATAGCGGAAGCGTCTTGAGATGGACGTGGAAACTATCCGGGTTGTGATTGTATCGATGTATCTCAAGATGATTCGAACTCTATGTTTGACTCAATTGGAATACGGCACAACGCGAGAACTCAACCTGTAGCGACTGTCGACGAGACAGACTCGTTATAGGGTCAAGCGAACAAGTGCATGTGGTGGATGCCTTGGCGATCACAGGCGATGAAGGACGCGGTAGCCTGCGAAAAGCTACGGGGAGCTGGCAAACGAGCTTTGATCCGTAGATGTCCGAATGGGGAAACCCACTCCTTTTGGAGTATCCATGGCTGAATACATAGGCCATGCGAAGCGAACGCGGTGAACTGAAACATCTAAGTAACCGCAGGAAAAGAAATCAACCGAGATTCCCAAAGTAGTGGCGAGCGAAATGGGATGAGCCTTGCACTCTTTATTTGTATTGTTAGCCGAACGCTCTGGAAAGTGCGGCCATAGCGGGTGATAGCCCCGTAGGCGAAAACAGTATGAAAGAACTAGGTGTGCGACAAGTAGGGCGGGACACGTGAAATCCTGTCTGAAGATGGGGGGACCATCCTCCAAGGCTAAATACTCGTGATCGACCGATAGTGAACCAGTACCGTGAGGGAAAGGCGAAAAGAACCCCGGGAGGGGAGTGAAATAGATCCTGAAACCGCATGCATACAAACAGTCGGAGCCTCGTAAGGGGTGACGGCGTACCTTTTGTATAATGGGTCAGCGACTTACGTTCAGTAGCAAGCTTAACCGTATAGGGCAGGCGTAGCGAAAGCGAGTCCGAATAGGGCGTTCAGTTGCTGGGCGTAGACCCGAAACCAAGTGATCTATCCATGGCCAGGATGAAGGTGCGGTAACACGTACTGGAGGTCCGAACCCACTAACGTTGAAAAGTTAGGGGATGAGCTGTGGATAGGGGTGAAAGGCTAAACAAACTTGGAAATAGCTGGTTCTCTCCGAAAACTATTTAGGTAGTGCCTCGTGTCTCACCTTCGGGGGTAGAGCACTGTCATGGTTGGGGGGTCTATTGCAGATTACCCCGCCATAGCAAACTCCGAATACCGAAGAGTGCAATCACGGGAGACAGACATCGGGTGCTAACGTCCGGTGTCAAGAGGGAAACAACCCAGACCGCCAGCTAAGGTCCCCAAATATAGCTAAGTGGGAAACGAAGTGGGAAGGCTAAAACAGTCAGGAGGTTGGCTTAGAAGCAGCCACCCTTTAAAGAAAGCGTAATAGCTCACTGATCGAGTCGTCCTGCGCGGAAGATGTAACGGGGCTAAGCTATATACCGAAGCTGCGGATGCGTGCTTTGCACGCATGGTAGGAGAGCGTTCCGTAAGCCTGCGAAGGTGCGTTGAAAAGCGTGCTGGAGGTATCGGAAGTGCGAATGCTGACATGAGTAGCGATAAAGGGGGTGAAAGGCCCCCTCGCCGTAAGCCCAAGGTTTCCTACGCAACGTTCATCGGCGTAGGGTGAGTCGGCCCCTAAGGCGAGGCAGAAATGCGTAGCTGATGGGAAGCAGGTCAATATTCCTGCACCATTGTTAGATGCGATGGGGGGACGGATCGCGGAAGGTTGTCCGGGTGTTGGAAGTCCCGGTCGCTGCATTGGAGAAGGCGCTTAGGCAAATCCGGGCGCGGAATTCAAGGGTGTGGCGCGAGCTCCTTAGGGAGCGAAGCAATTGGAAGTGGTTCCAAGAAAAGCCTCTAAGCTTCAGTCTAACGATGACCGTACCGCAAACCGACACAGGTGGGCGAGATGAGTATTCTAAGGCGCTTGAGAGAACTCGGGAGAAGGAACTCGGCAAATTGGTACCGTAACTTCGGGATAAGGTACGCCCTTGTAGCTTGATGCCCCTGCGGGCAAAGGGTGAAGGGGTTGCAATAAACTGGTGGCTGCGACTGTTTAATAAAAACACAGCACTCTGCAAACACGAAAGTGGACGTATAGGGTGTGACGCCTGCCCGGTGCCGGAAGATTAAATGATGGGGTGCAAGCTCTTGATTGAAGTCCCGGTAAACGGCGGCCGTAACTATAACGGTCCTAAGGTAGCGAAATTCCTTGTCGGGTAAGTTCCGACCTGCACGAATGGCGTAACGATGGCCACACTGTCTCCTCCCGAGACTCAGCGAAGTTGAAGTGTTTGTGATGATGCAATCTACCCGCGGCTAGACGGAAAGACCCCATGAACCTTTACTGTAGCTTTGCATTGGACTTTGAACCGATCTGTGTAGGATAGGTGGGAGGCTATGAAACCGGAACGCTAGTTTCGGTGGAGCCGTCCTTGAAATACCACCCTGGTTTGTTTGAGGTTCTAACCTTGGCCCGTGATCCGGGTCGGGGACAGTGCATGGTAGGCAGTTTGACTGGGGCGGTCTCCTCCCAAAGCGTAACGGAGGAGTACGAAGGTACGCTAGGTACGGTCGGAAATCGTGCTGATAGTGCAATGGCATAAGCGTGCTTAACTGCGAGACCGACAAGTCGAGCAGGTGCGAAAGCAGGTCATAGTGATCCGGTGGTTCTGTATGGAAGGGCCATCGCTCAACGGATAAAAGGTACTCTGGGGATAACAGGCTGATACCGCCCAAGAGTTCATATCGACGGCGGTGTTTGGCACCTCGATGTCGGCTCATCTCATCCTGGGGCTGTAGCCGGTCCCAAGGGTATGGCTGTTCGCCATTTAAAGAGGTACGTGAGCTGGGTTTAAAACGTCGTGAGACAGTTTGGTCCCTATCTGCCGTGGGCGTTGGATATTTGAAGGGGGCTGCTCCTAGTACGAGAGGACCGGAGTGGACGAACCTCTGGTGTACCGGTTGTCACGCCAGTGGCATCGCCGGGTAGCTATGTTCGGAAGAGATAACCGCTGAAAGCATCTAAGCGGGAAACTCGCCTTAAGATGAGATATCCCTGGGGACTAGATCCCCTTGAAGGGTCGTTCGAGACCAGGACGTTGATAGGTCAGGTGTGTAAGCGCAGTAATGCGTTCAGCTAACTGATACTAATTGCCCGTAAGGCTTGATCCTATAACAAGTCTGTCTCGACAGCCGTTAGCGCTTCAGCGCTTACGGATGTCGAGCGTCGAGTGCAGCGCACTCGACGTACAGCGGTTGAAGTACCGCATATGTGTGAGATACAACCTCACAACCCAACCAAATTACTGCTTCTTCCAAGATTGGTTGTGCTGCGAAGCAGCGCAACAACCCTCTTTGCCTGATGACCATAGCGAGTCGGTCCCACCCCTTCCCATCCCGAACAGGACCGTGAAACGACTCTACGCCGATGATAGTGCGGATTCCCGTGTGAAAGTAGGTAATCGTCAGGCTCCCTAAGCCAGAAACCCCCGCCCGAAAGGCGGGGGTTTTTGCATTTCGGCGATGGAAATGTGTGGTGCGCCTGGTATGGGTCGCTTTCTTGTTGATGCGCTACACGACAGCGGACCTGAGTGGTCGGCCCGCTGCACTTGCAGAACAATCGTCGCTTGTCACAGTTACTAACGGTGCGGAGTATCGGGCACCGCGCCTCCGCGCGGATAGTGACGTGCGACGCCTACCATGGGCAACGCGCCGATCACATCGGCGTGATGATGAGTCGCTTGTCCTCGACAGTAATCCGGACGCGTTCTCCGGCCTCGAATCCCGCATCCTCAAGCCATACTCCAGCCAATTTTATCCACGGGTAATACGTCGTGTTCAGTTTCCGATGTGCTCTGATGGCACGGAGGACTCTAGACAAGGAGTGATGGCGTGCTGACTCTTGAATCTTGACGAAGCGTTCCGTTACGACGGGGCGTGACTTATGATTGGCGTTAGCCATTTCCGACTCCGATGATGAGTTGGTTGTGGTTAGCGGGTCGTATGGGTGGCAGCCCATGCGGCCCGCGCTTCTACTGCTTTGCTCTCTTCAGTCTTTCGTTGAATTCAAGTTTCCGAGAGATACGATCTTTCCCACTGCTGGCGCGACTGGCCCGCCGACAGACATTCGATGCTTGAGAAGCAAGGCCTCAAGTACCGATTTAGCGACGAGCTTTTCCTCGGGACCGAGTGCCCGCAAGCCTTCAAAAATCGGGCGGAAGTCCTCGTCCAGTCGAAACTCGCACGAATCAAATAGCAACGAATCGGTGCTTACACGCAAAGCGATTGCAAGGCGTTTCATCACGTCGAGATTCGGACGAGTCAGCCCGGCTTCATATCGATTGATCTGCACCATGTGAACCTTTGCGCGATCGGCCATTTGCTGTTGGGTGAACCCTCTCTGCTTGCGAAAGGTTGCGAGTCGATCCGAAAAAGCCATAGGTGTAGTCGAGCGGTCGAAGAGGTGCGGGGTGGATACGTCATTCAGTGCGTATGGCCAGTTTAGTGCCTGCCGCGTCTCATAAATCACCGTGACGTGCGGATTAGCCGATCGGTAGATGTGACGAGTTGATCTGCGCTGTCCGTAGATAGGGTTTCGTACCTGTCCAATAGTTTTGTGATGATCTGCATGATATGACTTCGCATACCTAATAAAATAAGGCGAAGAAGAATGAAGCGGTTCTATCTTAAAAAAGGAGACCAGTCATCGAGCGGTGGCGTTGTTTTGGAAGGCATGGATCTCTTCCTGCATCACGGCACGCCGGTGACATTTCTGGGGGCCGAAGTTTCCTGTCCGGCATGTGACTCGACAGGCGTCATCGTCGCTGATGGGCCGAGGTGGCAACATTTGATCATGGACAAGCAAGCTGCGTTGGATGGCGACCGGTGTGCTTGTCGTTGCCATCCCAGTCCCGTGATGCTGGCTTCTCAAGATACGGCCTCTCAGGAGTTCACGGCAAGAGAGCTTGCCCAGATGGGTTTCTCCCCTGCAGGAAATCAGCTCCCAGCGTCTCGTCGCGAATCGTACGACGAGCAGGTGCGAGTTGTGGATAGTGCGGGGAATCCAATATCCGGCGTGCCGTATCACATTCGTTCAGCAACGGGTGCCACATACGAAGGGCTAACCGATAGCCAGGGTTACTGTCCTCGCGTCTATACAGACAACCCTCAGCAGCTCGACATCGCGGTAGGCATTCAAGCTCTGGAAAGGTGGGAGCAATGAGCGATTACATTTATCGAGCGCCGACAAACGATCGATCGGGATCACAATACGACGTCCTCGGACATTTGATGCCCGCGCGCGTGTTCGTGCTTGTGGTGGTAGATGAGCCGGGCAAAGACGGGTTTCTCGTTCGGCGCTGCTACACGACCATTCACGATCCATACTTGCAGGCACTTCGCCTGGGGCCGCTCGAGGCCATGCGGGAAGTGCACCCGGAAAAATACGGGTTGTGGCCCAAGGGGCCAGGCTCAAGCGCGAGTATCGCCGAGCACGTGATGGGCTACGACAAGCTGACGAGCTACATCTCCACTAGCAGCGATTTTCCAGAAGGAGCTGATCGCTTCAAGGGCAAGGTGCTTTACGTCGACATCGCACAAGCCAAGCGAGCAGGCGCGAAGCTTGTAACGACGCAGGAGATCCGGCTGGAGTTGGATAGATACGCGGCGGAGTACCCTCACCTCAAAAACAGAATTGCCCGTATCAAGAGCTATGCGGAAGGGCTCGACAAAGAGGTGCTCGTCAAACCGAATCCGATGGTTCCTCCGTCCGGAATTTACACCACGCGCGGGCTGGCAGTCACACTCGGTCTGGTCAAATTCGCGCGGGTGGTTCAAGTCATTGGAATTGGATTCACCGCTTACGATCTTGTCGTTGCCACCAACGAGTCGTTCGAGGCAAAGTCCATGAAGCCGATTGAGAAAGAGGTGATTCGTCAGATGGGCGGGTGGGGTGGTGCCATTGCTGGCTGGAAGATGGGAGCAGCTGCCGGAGCACTGGTCGGCATTGAGACGGGACCGGGCGCCGTGATCACGGGACTTGTCGGTGGCCTGGTCTTCGGGTCCATCGGGTACTTCGGAGGCGGGCTTGCTGCTGACGAGATCGTCGGGAAATGACGGGAGTTGATGTGTCGATCTTGAAGAGAATGTTTGGCGACTTCATGGATGGGCGCCAGGGCAGGCGTGCGTCGCGAGAGCTGTTCGAGCAGCAACAGATGGCGATTGAGGAGCTTTTCGAGGCGGATCTGACGTACTTACGCGAGACGTTTGCAGGAACGCCGGAGGCACTTCAATCGGAGTCGATTCCTGACTATCCCGGGGCGGTATGGATGGGGAACCTTGGCGTCAAAGCGTTCTGCCTGACGCAGGATGTCGAAGTCGAGCAGTTCCCGGTCTACGTCAATCTTGTGGTCGCCGGCAGGGAGCGAGTAAGGTCATGCCAGTTTGTGCGAGATGGATCGATTCACGCTTTCTTTTCGGGTGTCGATCGCTACTCTGGAAAGCAGGTTAGTTTGCTGACGAACGATGTCGAGCTTGTTCGCTCGGTTTCGGCAGCCGGATTCAATCCGCCACCGCCATGGCTTGCGTGGTACGAACTCGGGTCGTTGATATACAACCTGCAGGGCGATGCGCAGTATTGGTATGAGAATGTGTGGGATCGGTATTGGAAGAGTCTGAGTTTGGCCGAACAGGAGGCTTTTATCGATAGACGGCGATCATCAGCTCGCGCTTATCTGAGCGAAGAGGAATGGGCAGAATGGCTCGATTCGATTCGAGCGAGGGACGCTCGTTATCGAGAGCGGTTGAGGGATGAGTAGCTGAAGGCTGGTGCTGACGAGGCCGGCTGCTATTGCGTGCGGCCGCACCTATCCGTCATTTTGTGGGCGGGGCATATCATGAGAGGTAAAAGTCATGGATATGCCGATGAAGAAGAAGCGAAGAACGGTAACATCCTAGGCAGCGGCCCTCGGGCCGCTGCCTGAACTGCCCAAGGAACTGCTGGACCAGTTGGTCAGGGGGCCGATGACGCCGGCCGAGGTACAAGACCTGATCCGCTTGCAGCCTTGGTGGCCGCGCTAGAAGCAGCCGTTTACGAAGATCGTCCAGCCTTCACGTCGATTGACCAAGTCTGAACTGCCAGGCAACCCTGCAAAATTGCAACGATATCGTAGACTTCAGGACCAAAGCAGCTTGCGGAGTTTGACTTCAGGCTTGGTATGGCGACGACGTACCTTTTCATCCGCTCCGACATGATTTGATCGGTTGGTACTTGCATACGCGCCATGCGATTTCCATTAGGCCATTTCTACGCTTTCCACCGCCGGTTTCTTGGGCGCCTTCGGCGTAGCTATGATCGTGAAAGCCTCCATCCTCTTGAGGTGGGCAGCAATTGCCTCCTTAAATCCGGGCTTGAATCGAAGCGTGCTTTCGCAGATGCGTTTGTAGAAACCGGCAGTGGCTCGAAGCGAGAGGGGGGCGCCAGAGTGATTGAGAAAGCGCGCCAATGGTTGGCGGTCTTCGTTCACAGGCCAAGTCCCGATCGGAACTTCATATCGTACCTTTCCATCGAACCAAGCGGCGGCAGGCCAAGACTTGCCCTCCACCAACGGTGTTCCCGGCTCCCCTTCGTAAGGGCGCTGAGTCGCAAGCTGTTCGCCCAGCCACGTCGACACGGCGACGTTCACGGCGTTACCTATGAGCATCCACCGGCGACGCTTGTTGAACACGTGTCCGTTTTCATCGACGACACCCTCAAAATCGGTCCAACCGTCAGGGAAGCCTTGGAGTCGTTCGGCGTCGTTGGCGGACGGAGTGATGACTGACAAGTCAGGCAGCAGAATCGCCGGTGGAGAGGGTATGCCCATCGCAGAGCCCCCCTTCATTGTTGGAATGCAGTCTTCACCCCATCCGAGCCCCCTGGTGCCTTCGGTCCAGTAGAAACCGTGTGCGGATTCCGTCAGACTCTTTTCACCCTCAACTGGGGCGTGGTTCCCATGGAAGAGTACTCGGCGCGGATCGCCCTCCAACGTTGCGAACACGAAGATACGGTTTCGGCGCTGCGGAAGACCAAACGCAAGCGCGTCGATCGTCCGGTATGCCCATCGATAACCAAGGCCCTCCAGAGCGGAGAGAACCTCCGCCATGTACTCACCTTTGTGCAGGTGCCGCCAGTTGGGGACATTTTCGATTAAGACGTTTGCGAAGGGGCGGCGACGAAGCAGTTCAATCGTCTCGCGAATCAAGCTCGACCGTCCGCCAGCGAATCCCCGAGTCCGTCCGGCCTGTGAGAGGTCGGTACAAGGGAAGCCCGCAGTCAAGAGGTTCGACGCGGGAGAGATCTTGGCCAGTACCTCGTCCGTTTGCTTGATGTCTGAAACGATTGGCACGCCTGCAAACTGGTGCTGGAGCACCGTCGTTGCTTCGGGGTCGCACTCGCAGAAAAGCGAGGTCCGGTGCCCGCTCCGGTGGAGTCCGAGTTCCAAGCCACCAATACCCCCAAAAATGGCAGTGATTTCTAGCGATTTGGGCATGCATACTCCAGCAGGTTCAAGCAAACGTTGAATCGTAGCATGGACGTCAAGAAAACTCGAGCCCACCCAATGGCCATCAAGGCCTCTCAAAAAAGGGCCAGTTTTCGTGCCGAGCAACACTTCGGCGAACCGCACTGCTTCTTTGCAGGTACGAGGGGTCTCAGTTGGGGTGTCGGATATCACTAGAACAATCGACGACAACCTTGAGCGGTTTAGTGGAGTTTTTTGTACTCCGCCGCTCGCCGGCTAGGGCATGGTCTGCCAACTTCCGTGACATCGCCCAATCTACCGATACATTTTGAGTGATCAAATGATGTGTGTTTGGTGACGTATAGGTATGGTGAGCGGCAGAAGATTCGAATGAAAGGAGGTCCTTCAAGCTAAGTGAGCTACACTTACGCTTTCATAGTTACGTGGTTTGCATATAACAATGTACTGTCCTGATATCTTGGCAAGAACTCTTTCCATTCCCACGTTTGGTTCAGGAAAAGGTTTCGCCTACGGGAACAGTTGGCAATACCATTCGCGGTCGGACAGGCACTCCAAAGTGGCATGCTGGGGTGCTATGCTCGACTTGTTGCTGGCGTGTCCGTTGCTCCGCAAGCACGTTCGCGAGGGCAAGGTTGGGTTGGGTATCAATCATGAGATGAGCGACTATCGAAACCATAAGAAGAAGAATTTGGACCTCGTGCTCTGTCGATACACGACCCAAGGATCGGCGGGGAGCTCCAAGAGCGGCAAAAAAGCTGCCGTAAATTTCGCCGAACTTGTTGGTAGCTATGACATCAGGTTGGCCCCAGCAGAGAGGGATGCATTGGCGGAGCTTCCGACGCTGCCGATCGCCAATGTCTCATCTGTTCTTCTCGCAATCGAGGCAAAAGCAGCAATGACTGCCTTTTCGAAGGCGAGACCCCGGCTCAAGGACGAACTGACTTCCAGCTTTCAGACGATACACGGCGACAGCGCACATGCCATTGCTGCTGGGTTGGTAATGGTCAACACCTCGGACGAGTTCATTTCGCCGGATATTAACAAGTTTGATCTTTCAGCAAGAACTCCCGAAATCTCGCATCATGTTCAGCCGAAGAATGCCCTGCTGGTATTGGAGGGGTTGAGGGAGTTGCAGCGGCGATCCACCACAAACGATACGGGCTTCGATGGCATTGGTGCTATTTTGATTGATTGCCGCAACGATGGCCGAACTCCGGTTTCTGTATCGCCCACGAGCAACACCATACTGCCTGACACGGACGACTATCATTACACCCGCTTCATCGGGCGCTTAGCGACGCTCTACTCGATGAGGTTCAATGGCCTGTGATGGCCTTCTGAGGGTAAATTTCGCCGGCCTCCGCCATTCCAGATATGTGGGCGGTGCCGTTCAAAGCAAGAGTCGGGCAGCGCATCTCGGGCTTTACTGAGGCATTTACGAGTGTCATGTTCGCTTAGCCGGGTGCACACGCCCGGTGACCCGCTCCCCTTGTTTAGTACGGGATCTGCGCCTGTACAGTTCGCCCGGGCGAGTGATGTGAAGCAGCAATTTTTAACCTTGGACTCTAATAGGCGTCCAGATTAAATTTATCAACCACGCCGCACATATTGCCGTGAGAAGTCGCCCTATTCCACCGTACGCCCTATTTGAACTAGAAGGTTTCTTGCGACCTCTGCCGGACTCTTTCGAAAAGAGCCGCGGCCAAAACCGTCGTGGCCTAGTTCGCGCATTGCTACGTCAGCGAGAAGCATGCACCAGCGCCGAATCTCGGCTGCCAACTCGACGAGGTCTTTTCGTTGCAGGCAACGGTCAGTTAGCTGGCCATGGAAGATTTTGTTTCGTACAGCGATCGCGTCCAAAATCACTGGTCTTAGCATTGCGTATTGGTATCCCATCATCTGTTCAATGGGCTTCGGGTAGAGCGTGCTGATCCGCCCACGGTCGACCAGAGGCGGCCGAAGTTTCGCGATGGGCATTTGACCGAGACCGGCCATGAGCGGATTTTCAACCATTACAATTCACTACACCTCTTTGCCTCTCGGGTGCGTGCCGTCTGTTTAAGCGGACAGCTATGTAAAAAAGTGTTACTTTTAGTGTACGGGGCTCGGTTGTGCTTGTTGCAACAGGTGCTGACGACGCCTTGGGTGTCCCGATGCCGGGCACTGCTGCGCTTCGGAGCCTTCGCTCGTGCCTGCAGGTCTGCCTTCGGCCTACTGCTTGGCCAAATGAACTCGCACAACAAAGAAAATCTGGAAGAAGATTTCGACATCGTCGAACCTGCGGCTTCGAATCTCGTCGAGGCGCTCCGTGACATCGGCTATTCGCTCAAGTCGGCTGCTGCTGACATTATCGACAACTCCATATCCGCTTCGGCCCGCCACATCAACATCCGGTTCGGGTGGGGCGATAACCATCAGCCGTGGATTGCCATCATCGATGATGGCAAGGGCATGAGTGAAACCGAACTGGTCGAAGCCATGCGCCCTGGCGGAAAGGATCCACTCGGCAAGCGGAGGGCCGACGACCTCGGGCGATTCGGCCTCGGCCTGAAGACCGCTTCCTTTTCGCAGTGCCGGGAGCTGACCGTCATTAGCCGCCAAGACGGTCCTCTTGCGTGCCGGCAGTGGAATCTGGATTTGGTCAGGAAGTGCAACCACTGGGTATTGCGCCGTCCGGGGGCATCAGAGATTGCGGGGTTTCCGGTCGATATCGCCGAACTCGGCTCCTCGGGTACGATCGTGCTCTGGCGTCAGCTCGACCGTCTGGATTTGGGTACGGACCCAAAGCATCACCACCAAGTGATGAACGAGCGCATCGCGACCATCTGCGACCACGTGGCCCTCGTTTTCCACCGGTTCATTACCGGCGAGCCGGGCAAGCCGAAGATCGCCTTCCGTGTTAACGGCTCGGCCATTGAAGGCTACGATCCGTTCAATTCCCGGCACCCGGCCACCATGCATCTCGGAGAAGAGGTGCTGGAAATCGAAGGCAAGACTGTGACGCTGTGTCCGTACATCCTGCCGCACCACAGCAAGGTCAGTGCATCCGAATACAAGGCGCTGGGCGGCAAGGAAGGTTATCTCCGCGGCCAAGGCTTCTACATCTACCGCAACCGCCGTCTCATCATCCACGGCACCTGGTTCCGCATGGCACGGCAGGACGAGATTACGAAACTGGCACGGGTCCAGGTCGACATTCCGAACACGCTGGACCATCTCTGGACGATAGACGTTCGCAAGTCGCGGGCCCAGCCGCCCGAAGCGGTCCGTCGGCGCCTGCGTGGCATTCTGGACCGCATCCGGGACAGCGCGAAGCGGCCCTACACGCACCGGGGTACGGCAGCGCTCAATTCAGCCAGACAGCCCGTCTGGCTCCGGAGGCACCACAACGAGCGTATCTCCTATGCGCCGAACCTCGAGCACCCACTGGTCGACGAGTTCCGCTCGGATCTGCCAACGACGATGCGACCTCGCTTTGACGGGATCATGGCAGTCATCGGCGCAACCCTGCCCTTCGCAACCCTGTTTAACGACATGGCTTCTCGCCCCAATGAGACCGATACGTCAAGCGAGACCACGGAGGCGCTGGAGGCCCTTGCAGAGCTGCTGTATGGCGAAGGCGGGACCGCTCCGGCAGAGATCGAAAGGGTCATGAAGATTACCGAGCCTTTCTGCTCGGCGCCCGAATTCGTTGCCCAGTACATTAAACGTCTTCACGCAAAGGAGAGCTGAGAGTGAGTCCACAGGAGTTCGAGAACCAGGTCAGAAGCAACCTGAACAATCGCACGTCGGTGACACCGGACCTGATTCGCAGCGTGGTCCGGCTCACCCTGCGGATTCAGGGGGACGACGCTCCCCAGTTCGAAAGCGAGGACTTGTTCGTCGAGCAGATAGCGCGTTCCATCGAGGAAAAGCTCGACCTGTCGATGCCGGATGCTTCCGTGGTGAAGCTGCCATTCAAGGAGTGGCTTCCAGAGCGTCGCGCCGACACTGACCTGTTCTACTGGAACCGCTATCGTGACTGGCTTCTGCAGTCCGGATTTGCCAAGGAGGTGGTCGGCACCATCGGCCGCGATACCGACAAGATCGTAGGTCTGCTCGAAAATCCCGAGAAGAGCGGGCCTTGGAAGAGGCGCGGCCTCGTCGTAGGCCATGTACAGTCCGGGAAGACTGCCAACTACAACGGCGTCGTTTGCAAGAGTGCGGATTACGGCTACAAGGTCATCATTCTTCTCGCCGGCGTGCACAATAACCTGCGTAGCCAGACCCAGCAGCGGGTGGAGGAAGCCTTCATTGGCGTCGACACCGACAAGAAAGACCGAAATCTGCCGCTCAAGGACATCAAGACTGGTGTTGGCCGCATTTCCGATGTCACCCGCCTGCCGTTCAGTCTGACGTCGCGCGAACACGACTTCCGGAAGGATTCTGCAAAGGCCGCCACGTTTTCACTCAAAGCGATCAGCGAGCCGGTTGTATTCGTCGTCAAGAAGCAGGCAACCGTCCTGCAGAATCTTCACGAGTGGTTTCTTAGCCTGAATGACATCAAGGGCGGGAAGATTCAGGACATTCCGATGCTGCTCATCGACGACGAGGCCGACAACGCGTCGGTGAACGTGGCCAAGGGCGAGGGCGATCCGACGAAGATTAATGGGTTGATTCGGAAGCTGCTCGCGCTGTTCGAGCAGAACAGTTATGTCGGCTATACGGCGACGCCGTTCGCCAACATCTTCATCGACCCTGATTCCAGTCATGCGATGCTGGAAGATGACCTCTTTCCCAAGGACTTCATCGTCAACCTGGATGCGCCGGACAACTACGTCAGTGCTGCCCGCATCTTTGGTGAGAACGGCGACCTCGCACATCTGGTCGAGTCGGTCTCCGACCATGTCGCGTGCTTTCCGGAGCGGCACAAGATTGAACAAAAGGTCGAGACACTCCCTTCCAGTTTGCTTGAAGCGGTGCGCCGCTTCGTGCTGGGCCGTGCAGTACGCATTCTTCGCGGGCGAGGACAGGACCATTCGTCGATGCTGGTGAATGTCTCGAGGTTCAATTCGGTGCAGCGACAGGTCACAGCGCTGCTCACAAATTATCTCGAAGAAGTGCTGAATGCGGTCAAGCTCCATGCGTCGCTGCCCGACGAGATGGCCCTGCGCGACCCCACCATGCACGCATTAAAGGAAACATGGGACCGGTACCCATCGTCCCACGGCGAGACTTGGCAAAAAGTCAAGCACGTGCTCGCAAACGGCGCTGGCGCGGTTGTGGTTAGGACGATCAACAACTCATCTCCCGATCGTCTCGATTACCGAAACTACCGTGAAAATGGCCTGCATGTGGTTGCAGTTGGTGGCCTCAGCCTCTCCCGTGGCTTCACCCTCGAAGGATTGACCACGAGCTATTTCATCCGCAACTCCATCATGTACGACACGCTGCTGCAGATGGGCCGTTGGTTCGGCTACCGGGACGGCTACCTCGACCTATGCAGCATCTACATGACCGACGAAGCGGTCGGCTGGTATTCGCACATCTCGATGGCAATCGACGAGCTCAGGGCCGAGTTCAGATTGATGGAACAGCAGGGACGCAAGCCGGAAGAATTCGGTTTGAAAGTCAGAACCCATCCAGATTCCCTCATCGTCACGGCGCGCAACAAGATGCGAACCGGGCGCAAAGTCGTCCATTCCGTTTCGCTGGCCGGGCGACTGGTCGAAACGGTCTTCCTGAAGTCGGCGTCGTCGGCGATTGATGGCAACTTCAGGAAGTTGGGGGCATTTGTCGAAGCGCTGGAGGCCGAGAAGGCGGTGCAATACGACGTTAAATCGGACCTTGGGTACCTATGGTCTCAGATCAAGGCAGATGATGTTTGCCAGTTCCTGCAGTCCTTCGAAAACCATGACGATGCAAGCGCCATCACCCAGTCCCGTCCCATTATCGAGTTCATCAAGGCTGACCCGGAAAATCTCGGTGAATGGGACGTCTGCCTGTACACGCTGAGGAAAGGCGAGAAGGAGCCGGTGGGTCCCTTACACGTCGTGCCGCAGGAACGTGCATGTGCGGTCAAGGGCGGCTGCTACCAGATTGGCGGCGCCAAGATGAGAGTCGCTTCCCGTGGCGCAGAACGAGTCGGACTGACGCCGGACCAGATCGATGCAGTCGCGGAAAAAGCCGGAAACGCAAATGTGCCGGACGCTGCCTATCGGAGCCGACGGACAAGGCCGCTCCTTATGCTGCATGTCCTCAATCTGTTCCGCCAGGGCGACGAGAATAAGGCTTCCTTGGCGAAATTGGTTTGTGCTTGGGGCATCAGCTTCCCGGGAAGCAAGGAAAAGGGGCGCGGAGCGGAAGTGGAATACATGGTGAATACCGTCTGGTGGCAAGAGCAGTATCAGGAACAGATTGAAGACGAGGACGACGAGGTCGCCGATGCTGTCGGCAACTAACCCGTGGTCCGGTATCGAAGCGGCGCCCAAGCTCGGGGAGCTCCGTGCACGCCGTGCCGATGCCACGCATCCGTACGACTTCTTCTGGGCGCTTGATGCAAAGGGACGCAAGTTGTTTTTGTACCGCGGAGCAGAACTGGATACCGATTGCCCGACACCCAATCTGAAGGGCGTTGCGGTGGAGCAGACTTCCGACCGGCTGATATTGCGGCTGATGGACGCTAGCACGGAAGATATCTTCACTGCGCTCTGTCACAGTTTGCTTGAGCGTACAAGACGCGTTCCGTCGGCCACACTGGTACAGGATGCCGTGCTGTCCCACGTGGATAAGTGGCAACGTTTCTTCGGCAAGTCGAATGCCGGACTTCTTGGCGACCAAGAGCTGCGCGGACTCTTCGGCGAACTCTCCTTTCTCCAGTCGGAGCTCATTGCGCGGTTCGGGCACTCGGCAGTGCTGTTCTGGAACGGGCCGTCCGGAGCTCCTCAGGACTTCACTGTAGGTACGGCAGCGTTCGAAGTGAAGACAAGGCTGGTAGGCGGACCGGCTGCAGTCACTGTATCGTCGGCACCGCAGCTGTGGCCATTGGGGGGGGCGTTGCATCTCGTGTGCTATGGGATAGGCGACGCTGCCGCCCTAGGAGATGCTGCACGATCGCCAGCGGCCCTCGTCGATGACATTCGGGCTTGCCTAACCAACGCTGAAGCACGCGACGCATTTGAGGACCGCCTGCTCCAGGCGGGTTACGTGGACCGCCCCGAATATGCAAATCGATTCTTTGCCATTTCTCCGGCGAGGTTCTTTGAAGTGAGGGAGGGATTCCCTCGTATAGTTGCCGAGCAAGTTCCGGTTGGGGTGCGAAGCGTGCAGTATGTCCTTGAGCTGCAAGCCTGTCTGCCATTTGAGAGCGAGCCTGATTGGATAACCATGGGAGCAAGCAGTGGATCTTGACGCGTTTCGCGAAGAACTGGCCCAAGACGTCCTCGTCCGCGCCGATACGTCCGAAAATTTCACCGACGACGCGTTTGCCGAGGTCGTAGCCGAGTACCTTGCGGAGGCCGGTTCCATCGAGGACTTCATGCCATGCAAGTACATCCATCGCGGCGTGCGCGTTGACGGGTACTCACTCAACTGGGAAGACGGTCTGCTTGAGCTCTACGTTGTCGACTGCCGACCCGGCAACAAAGTCGAGCGGATGACGAAAGCGGAAATGACCCAAGGCTTCAAACGCGCCGAGACGTTCTTCGAAAAGGCTTGCACGGCGTCATTCGTCGAACAGATGGAAGCCGCGCACCCGGCGTACGGTCTTGCCAGGACAATACTCGAGCAGGGTGACCAGATTCAGCGCGTCAGGTTCTATCTCCTGACGAATGCGCAACTGACTGGAAGTGTGAAGGAGCTTCCTTCCCGCCAGGAGAGTAGCCGGGAATGGTCGTACCGCATTTGGGACTTGGAACGGCTCGCACGCACAATTGGCACTGGGAAGCCGGAAGAAATCGTCGTCGATTTCGAAGAGCGTTTTGGACAGGCGCTGGTCTGCCTTCCTGCCGACGACGGCAACGGCGAAGTGCGGTGCTTCCTTGCGGTGATTCCGGCAGATTGGCTGGCACGCATCTACGACGACTACGGAAGTCGACTGCTCGAGCAGAACGTGCGAACCTTTCTGCAAGCACGCGGCAAGGTCAATAAGGGAATTCGAAAGACCATACTCGACGAGCCGACACGCTTTTTTCCCTACAATAACGGCATCTCGGCTACTGCGGAAGAAGTGTCTGAGGAGCGGCATGGCGGCGTGACCTATCTGCAAAAGGTGAAAAACCTACAGATCGTCAACGGTGGGCAGACCACCGCCTCAATCTTCAATGCATTCAAGAAGGACAAGGGAGCACCGATCGAGCAGGTCAGCGTGCAGATGAAGCTGTCCGTTGTACCCCCCGATATCGCATCGGAGCTGGTGCCCAAGATTTCCCGGTTCGCCAACAGCCAGAACCGGATAAGCGACTCGGACTTTTTCTCCAATCACCCTTTCCATGTCGTCATCGAGAACCTTTCCCGTCGCCTTTCTGCGCCGGCGAAGGACGGTTCCCAGATACTCACCCACTGGTTCTACGAGCGCGCGAAAGGCCAATACGTCAATGCCGTCTCATACTTATCGGAGGCGAAGAAGCGCGAATTCCTGACTAGGAACCCCAAGAGCCAGGTCATCGACAAGACCGACCTTGCAAAGTGCGTGCAGACATTCCGCTGTCTGCCGCACGACGTCAGCTTGGGCGGGCAAAAGAACTTCGCCAAGTTCGCCGAGTACATTGGAGCGGCTTGGGAACATAGCCAGCATGACTTCAACGAACTCTGGTTCAAGCGTGCTGTGGCGGAAGCCATCATATTCAGGCGAGCAGAGTCACTGGTGCTGCGGGCTTCGTGGTATGCGCAAGGCTATCGCGCCCAGACCGTCACGTATGGAATCGCAATGCTCGTTCGGAAGGTGCAGGAGATGAAGCTGGAGCTGGACCTACAGCGCATCTGGCGTGAGCAGGGGCTCAACGAAGCGTTCGAGGACGAGCTCTTGGAGTCTTGCCGGCTGGCACAGCAAGAAATCATCGGCGGAGCGGCAAGAAACAACGTCATCAACGTTACGGAATGGTGCAAGCGGAAAGCGTGCTGGGATGCGGCGCAGGAGGTGCGGTTTTCTCTGTCCAGCGCGTTCGTGCAGCAGCTCAAGGAGCGTGGCGGTGAACTCGCAGACACGAAGGACGCGAGATTGGAGCAGAAAGGCCTCAGCGAGGCTGAAGCCTACATCAGCGTGGTGAACGCCGGTTCGGGTTACTGGAAAAACGTCCGCCGCTGGGCCGGGGAAAGCGTCGATCTGAGGCCGTCTGATCTGACGATTCTGGATATCGCCTGCGCCATGCCGAGAAAGATACCCACAGAAAAGCAGGCTCTCAGGCTTGTCGAGATCCGCAGCATCTTTGATGGTGCCAACTGATAGCAACGCAGCGCAAGTCGGAGCCAATCAGTCCGATTGGCAGGAGCTCTTCTACGCCGCCGACTTCACGCATTGTTTGTTAATTGCGGCGACAATCGCGTCTGCAATCTTCTTTGCCAAAAGAGGCGGGACCGCATTCCCCACTTGGTGGTACTGCTGCGTCCGATTCCCCTGAAAGAAGTAGTCATCCGGGAAGGTCTGCAGCCGTGCCGCTTCCCGTACCGTCAGACTGCGGCACTGCTTGGGGTCGTAGTGGATGAAGTAGTGACCATCCTTTGCAATGTGGCTGGTCACGGTCGTCGCTGAGCCGCTTGCGATTTGGACGCGGAAGCGGTCCGCAAACTTGCCGGTCTCCCAGTTTTCATGGTTCGGTTTCAATCCCGGCAAGCTGAACTGCTCATGGCCCTTCGGTGAGTAATCATACTTCTCCGCAAACGCGGCGGCATAGACGTACCGAAGAAGGTCCTCTCGCATGTGGCCTCGAGCCTCGTGATTCAGCCAGACCTTGAGCTGCTTACTGGCACCGTACCATTTCTGAAGTTCAGGAACCGTGCATGATGCGCTCGTGTACTTGCCCGTCCTCAGTCCTCCGGTCGAAAGTTCCGCGATTAATGAACGTCCATGCTGGCCAAGCTCCCTTGACAGCGGACGCAGCTGGCCGTCCTTGGCGGCCTCTTTCGCCAAGTGCTTGAGATGGTCCGAGAGGAGCGCCAGCCAAGTCTCGTCATCGTCCTGTCCCTTGCTTATTCGGCTGCGAAGTTTCGGCAGCATCTCGATCGCTTGGGAGACGGTCGATCGTCTTGACTTCGGTACTTGGTCAAGGGGGCGGGGCCACACGTCAAGGTCGTCCCGGACGCCAACAAGGATCACGCGGTGCCGGGCCTGCGGAATACCATGTTCTTCGGCACGGACAATGAAATCGCGGGCGTCGATCTCGTCCGGATTCATGTTACGGCTGTAATGGGTATCGCTTGACAGGGAGTGGATGCGATAGCCAACGCGCGCCAAGTCGCTCAGAATGCTGTGAAATATCTTCTGTCCGTTTACGGACGACGAAAGGATGCCTTTCACGTTTTCCATCACAAATACCGATGGACGGTAACGCTGGATGATGCGCAGGTATTCGCGGTAAAGGAAGTGGCGGTGATCATTTTCTGGCCGGTAATCTTTCTTGCCTCGATTGCGTGCCCGCCCGACCAGCGAGTAGGCCTGACAGGGCGGGCCACCAATCAGCACCCAGAAGACGTCCGGTCCGATACCGCTCTGCCGGATGTTTTCGTCCAGAATTCTGTTGTCCTTCGACTCGCCGAGCGTGAGCTGCAGCGCTTCTCTGCCTGCCTCTTCCCACGCATCGAGAGTGGCTACATCGTATGGCACTTCCGCTTCACCGTTGCAAAAGCGGTAATATGGAGCGAGCGCGCTTTCGCCTCTCCTCTTCAAGATCCGGTAGAACGCACGCAGCCGCAGCGTCGCGTGGGCGGATTGCTCCATTTCGGCGGATACGGCAATGCGAAACGGTTGCCCCTCGGCGGAAGAAAATCCCTCCCCTAGGCCTCCGGGACCTGCGAACAGGTCGACGATTGGAATGTGGCTGATGAGGCTCATTTCTTTCTGGGTTAGTTTCTTCGCCAGCCAGGATACCAGGATATGGATGTCGTCGACAAGGCCACGCGTTCCCGGATGATGGCAGGAATCCCATCCAAGGATACGAAGCCGGAGATGACCGTGCGTCGATTTTTGCACCGGCGCGGATTCAGGTACACGCTGCACGACAAGAAACTGCCTGGGAGGCCGGATCTTGCACTGCCGAAGTACCGGACTGCCATCTTCGTCCACGGCTGTTTCTGGCATCGCCATCCAGGATGCAGGTACACAACCACCCCGCGGTCTAACGAACAGAGCTGGCAAACGAAGTTCGAGGCGAACGTGTCTCGGGACACGAAGAATCTCGAAGCGTTACGAGCTGCTGGCTGGTCGGTAATTATAATTTGGGAATGCGGGCTACGGGGGGCGAATGCGGTGGCCCACCTTGAGTGGTTGCCTGACATCATCTCAAGAATGCCGGACGTGGTTTATGAATGGCCGGCTTGATTGCTCAGATTCTCGCGGTGGTGCTCCCACATACCCTCGGATTCAGACGGGCACCGTTGGACAACATCGGAATAAAGAAACCCGTGAAGCCTTGTGCAATCACGGGTTTCAGGATTTCCGAGGATGCCCTCGGATAGGTGTTTGGTGCCGGCTGCAGACTCGCACCCGCCACCTGACGATTACAACTCAACTGCGAGGCTGACGCTTTGAGCAAGTGGCTCGAAAACTCTGAAGAGGGCTGTTACTCGACGGCTTTTCGCCCCCCCAGCAAATTCCGCGTTTCCCCGCAACGGATATGAGTTAAACGTCAATATTCCCCGCCCGCAACGCATTCGACTCAATAAACGCCCGCCGCGGCTCGACATCATCCCCCATGAGGGTAGTAAAGATCCCATCCGCCGCAATCGCGTCTTCGATCTGCACACGCAGCAGACGCCGCACCGTCGGATCCATCGTCGTTTCCCACAGCTGCCCGGGGTTCATCTCCCCCAGCCCCTTATACCGCTGCTTCGACACGTTCCGCTCGGCATCCGCCAGCAGCCACTTCATCGCGCTCTTGAAGTCCGCCACGGCCATGCTGCGCTCACCGCGCTTGATGACCGCGCCTTCCCCAATAAGCCCCTTGAACGTATTCGCGGTGGTCACGAGCTGCTGATAATCCGCCGTGTGCTGGAATTCCTGGTCGATGACCGAAACCCGCACGTTGCCGTGATGCGTACGCTCGACATGCAGCGCTCGCTGTTCGCGAACCGGGTCATACGAAGGCACGACACGAACTTCGTTCTTCAAAGCCTCGTCATGCAACGCAGCGTGCAAAGCCTTTGCCGAAGCCTCCGTCGAAGCCTCGTTGGAAAGATCGATCACCACCCCATCCATGACCGCTTCCAGCGCGGCCGGATCATACAACCGGCTCAACCGCTCGATCACGCTCTTCGACAGCAGATACGACCGCGCCAGCTCCCCAAGCGCATCGCCCGAAATCGCTGCCGCATTCTCACCCGGCACCAGCTCCGAGCCTTGCAGCGCCAACCGCAGCATGTGCGCGTTGAGCTCGACATCATCCTTCAGATACCGCTCGTCCTTGCCAGCCTTGATCTTGTAAAGCGGCGGCTGCGCGATATACACGTACCCGCGCTCGATCATGTCCGGCATCTGACGATAGAGGAACGTGAGCAGCAGCGTGCGGATGTGCGCACCGTCCACGTCCGCGTCGGTCATGATGATGATGCGGTGGTAGCGCAGCTTATCGAGGTTGTAGTCTTCCTTGCCGATCCCGCACCCAAGCGCGGTCACGAGCGTGACGATCTGTTCCGACGACAGCAGCTTGTCGTAACGCGCCTTCTCGACGTTCAGCACCTTGCCGCGCAGCGGCAGGATCGCCTGGAACTTGCGATCACGCCCTTGCTTCGCCGAGCCACCTGCGGAGTCGCCCTCGACGATGTAGATTTCGCACTTCGCCGGGTCTTTCTCCTGGCAGTCCGCGAGCTTGCCCGGCAGGCCGACGCCGTCGAGCACGCCCTTGCGGCGCGTCATCTCGCGCGCCTTCCGAGCAGCATCACGCGCCCGAGCAGCTTCAACAATCTTCCCGCAAATGATCTTCGCGTCGATCGGCGTTTCGAGCAGGAACTCTTCCAGCGCCTTCGCGACGACTTCTTCAACCGGTGCACGAACCTCGGAAGAAACCAGCTTGTCCTTCGTCTGCGAGCTGAACTTCGGCTCCGGCACCTTCACGGAAAGCACGCACGACAACCCTTCGCGCATGTCGTCGCCGGTCGTCTCGACCTTCGCCTTCTTCGCGATCTCGTTATCGGTGATGTACTTGTTGATGACGCGCGTCATCGCGGCCCGCAGGCCGGTCAGGTGCGTGCCGCCGTCGCGCTGCGGAATGTTGTTCGTGAAGCACAGCACGTTTTCGTTGTAGCTGTCGTTCCACTGCATCGCGACTTCGACGCCCACGCCGTCCTTCTCGCCGTTGGCGAAGAACACCGTCGGGTGCAGGTTGGTCTTCGTCTTGTTGATGTACTCGACGAAGCCCTTCACACCGCCGGCGAACGCGAAATCGTCTTCCTTGCCCGAACGCAGGTCGGTCAAACGAATCCGCACGCCGTTGTTCAGGAACGAGAGTTCGCGCATCCGCTTCGCGAGGATGTCGTAGTGATACTCGACCGTGCCGAAAATGGTCGGATCGGCCATGAAGTGCACCTCGGTGCCGCGGTTCTCGGTGTCACCCGTCACGAGCATCGGCGACACTTCCACGCCATCGACCATCTCGAGCACGCGATCCTGCGCGACGCCGCGGTGGAACTCCATGAAACGCTTCTTGCCGCCGCGGCGCACGGTGAGGCGCAGCCAGCTCGACAGCGCGTTCACGCACGACACGCCCACGCCGTGCAGGCCGCCCGACACCTTGTAGCTGTTCTGGTCGAACTTGCCGCCGGCATGCAGCTCCGTCATCACGATTTCAGCCGCGCTACGCTTCGGCTCGTGCTTGTCGTTCATCTTCACGTCGGTCGGAATCCCGCGGCCGTTGTCGGTCACGGAAATCGAGTTGTCGGCGTGAATCGTCACGTGGATGTCGTTGCAGTACCCGGCCAGCGCTTCGTCGATCGAGTTGTCGAGCACCTCGAACACGAGGTGGTGCAGACCGGTGCCGTCCGACGTGTCGCCGATGTACATCCCGGGGCGCTTGCGCACCGCTTCCAGACCTTCGAGGATCTGGATCGACGAGGCGCCGTAGCTGCTGTTATCGGGTTGCGAATTGTGCTGTTCACTCATGGATATCTTCCGGTTCTGCGAGGCCACTCTAGTGGCGGCGCGGTGCGTTTCAGCGAGAAATCGCCGGGCCGCTCCAGTTTCCTGGCTCGTCCACGGTGCCGGTCAGGCACCGAAAGGACGGGTTGTCGGTTCGCCATAAAAACGCCAAAGGGGCTTGCCGCCCCCTGGTGTGTGTCTTGATGTCGCGCGCGTCAGATGCGCATCGGCATCACGACATACTTGAACTCTTCGTTCTCGGGCACCGTGATCAGCGCGCTCGAGCTGGCGTCGCCGAGGCTCACCTGCACGGTGTCGACCTTCAGGTTCGCGAGCACGTCGAGCAGATACGTGACGTTGAAGCCGATGTCGACGGTGTCGCCCTGGTAGGCGATTTCCAGTTCTTCCTGCGCCTCTTCCTGATCGGCGTTGGTCGACATGATCTTCAACTGGCCCGGCGCGATGATGCAGCGCACGCCCTTGAACTTGTCCGAGGTCAGGATCGCCGCGCGCTGCAGCGAACGCTGCAGTTCTTCACGGCCGATCTCGAACGTGTTCTTGTGCGCCTTCGGGATCACACGCTGGAAGTCGGGGAACTTGCCCTCGACGAGTTTCGACACGAGCTCGACCTGGCCGAACGTGAACTTGGCCTGGGTTTGCGCGATGTCGATGGTGACGGTGTCGTCGATGTCTTCGAGCAGGCGCTGCAGCTCGAGAATCGTCTTGCGCGGCACGATGACTTCCTGGCGGCCGAACGTGCCGCCTTCGAGCTTCATCGACGAGAACGCGAGGCGGTGGCCGTCGGTGGCCACGGCCATCAGCTGGTCGCCGTCGACGACGAGCAGCATGCCGTTCAGGTAGTAGCGGATGTCCTGCTGCGCCATCGCGAAGTGCACCATGCCGAGCAGCTGGCGGAACGACTTCTGCGGGACGGTCAGGGTCGCGCCGAAATCCTTCGCCTGCGCGACGGTCGGGAACTCGTCGGCCGCCAGCGTCTGCAGTGCGAAACGGCTCTTGCCCGATTGAACGGTGAGGCGCTTGTCGGCGAGCGACAGCGTGACCTGGCCGTCAGGCATCGCGCGCAGGATGTCGAGCAGCTTGCGCGCCGCGACGGTGGTCGCGATCTGGTCGCCGCCGACGCCGAAATCGGCGCGCGTGGTGATCTGCAGCTCCAGGTCGGTCGACAGGAACGAAACGTCCGGGCCGTTCTTGGTGATCAGCAGGTTGGCAAGGATCGGCAACGTATGGCGGCGTTCGACGATGCCGCTGACCGTTTGCAGCGGCCTGAGGAGGGTGTCTCGTTCGGTCTTGACCAGTTGCATAGAGTTCCTTCGTTGAGTAACGGCCTGCAGCGCAGCAGCCTCGCAGCGCCCCGCCGGCCGGGCTCTTGGCCCGCCACCACCGGGGCGGTCAAACCAGTATTGTGCCTCAAAACCGAACCGCCCCCCTTAAATTGGGGCGGAGGCCGAATTATCAAGCGCGCCGCGCGCTCAGCCCTTCAGCGTCTGTTCCAGCACGTGCAGCTCGTGGTTGAGCTGCGCGTCCTTGCTGCGCTCGTCGGCGATCTTGCGCACCGCGTGCAGCACGGTGGTGTGATCGCGCCCGCCGAACAGCTCGCCGATTTCCGGCAGGCTCTTCTGCGTGAGTTCCTTCGCGAGATACATCGCGATCTGCCGCGGCCGCGCGATGTTCGCGGGGCGCTTCTTCGAATACATGTCGGCGACCTTGATGTTGTAGAAGTCGGCGACGGTCTTCTGGATGTTCTCGACCGAAATCTGCCGGTTCTGCACGGTCAGCAGGTCCTTCAGCGCTTCCTTGGTCAGCTCGATCGAGATCTCGCGGCCGTGGAACTTCGAATACGCGAGGATCTTGCGCAGCGCGCCTTCGAGTTCGCGCACGTTCGAGCGCAGGTGCTTCGCGACGAAGAACGCGACGTCTTCCGACAGGTTCACGCCCTCCGACTGCGCCTTGCGCATCAGGATCGCGACGCGCATTTCCAGCTCGGGCGGCTCGATCGCGACGGTGAGGCCGGAGTCGAAGCGCGAGATCAGGCGATCGTCGATACCCGAGATCTCCTTCGGATACGTGTCGCTGGTGATGATCACCTGCGCCTTGTTCGCGACCAGCGCCTCGAACGCGTAGAAGAATTCCTCTTGCGTGCGCGACTTGCCGGAGAAGAACTGAATATCGTCGATCAGCAGCAGGTCGAGCGAATGGTAGTAGCGCTTGAAGTCGTCGAACGCCTTGCGCTGGTACGCCTTCACCACGTCGGACACGTACTGTTCCGCGTGGATGTAGCGGATCCGCGCACCGGCCTTGTCGAGCAGCAGCTGGTTGCCGATCGCGTGGATCAGGTGGGTCTTGCCGAGGCCGACGCCGCCGTACAGGAACAGCGGGTTGTACGAGATGCCCGGGTTGTCCGCGACCTGGATCGCGGCGGCGCGCGCGAGCTGGTTCGCCTTGCCGGTCACGAAGTTGTCGAACGTGAGCACGGGGTTCAGCTTCGAACGTTCGTACAT